>NZ_CP026122.1:0-2195000 GCF_002902865.1 Aeromonas sp. ASNIH5
AAGATGGAGATCCGCACAGTGACCCAGCCCAATGGCAGCATGCTGGTCAACATGAGCACAGGGCACTCTCTGGTGCTCGATGGCGGCGTGGCCCAGTTCAAGGTGGTGCCGGGGGACCCGGATTCCCGTGAGCCTTCCCTGCAGCTGACCCTGGGCAAGAACCAGGCCAGCATCAACGACCAGGATATTGGCGGTGCCATCGGTGGCCTCTTCACCGCGCGCCGGGATCTGGAGCCCGCCAAGCGGGAGCTGGGGCAGCTGGCCGTCGCCCTGGGGGATGCCATGAACCAGCAGAACCGGCTGGGGATGGATCTCGACAACGAGCTTGGGGGGGATCTCTTCACCCTCAAGGGAAGCCAGGGGCTGCCCTACGCCAGCAACCAGGGTAACGGGGCGGCCAGTGTCAACTTCGTCTCTGGCAAGGGGAGCGAGGTCACCACCTTCGACTACGAGGTGCGGTTCAACAGCGCCACCGGTTACGAGGTGTTCGCCATCGACGGCAGTGGGCAGCGTACCTCGCTTGCCACGGGGACCACGCCGCCAGCCACCTTCGAGGTGGCGGGGCACGGTATCGAAATCGATCTCTCCGGCACTCCGGTCGCGGGTGACAAGATCTTGTTGCAACCCACCCGGAATGCGGCTGCCAACCTGGATCAGGCGATCACCCGTCCCGAGGATATCGCGCTGGCTTCCCCCTTGAAGTCGGACAAGGGATCCCAGAACCTGGGCTCGGGCGAGATAACGCTGGGCGGTGTCTACAACACCGGCACGGGCTCGGGTTTTGGCACCAACACCCTGGATCCGAGTGCCCCCCAGGTCATCAAGATCGACGGCAGCGGCAACTACGAGGTCTATGACAAGAACAACAACCTGCTCGGTGTGGCCCCCGCCTCCAGCAAGGGACAGAACCTGATGGCCGCCCTCGAGAGCCCCCTGGGGGGGCCCAAGGTCTACGCCGATCCGACCCAGAGCCCGGGCTATGAGTTCAGCATCACCGGCAAGGTGGAGGCCAGCGACAGCTTCACGCTCAGCTACAACAAGGACGGCTTCGCGGACAACGCCAACGGCCTGGCGCTGGCGGAGCTGCAGAACAAGGAGCTGGTGCGCAAGAACAACAACGCTGCCACCAGCAACGACAAGATGACCTTCAACGATGCCTACTCGGGTCTGGTGAGCGGCATTGGCAACAAGACCAGCCAGGCCAAGACCCTGCTGCAGGCCAACGAGGCGAAGCTGACCCAGAGTACCGCCATCTTCGAGAGTGTCTCCGGCGTCAATCTGGAGGAGGAGGCGGCCAACCTCATCCGCTTCCAGCAGTCCTATGCGGCCTCGGCCCAGATAGTGAATACCGCCAAGACCATCTTCGACACCCTGCTCTCCTCCGTGAGGTAAGTCATGCGCATCACCACCAACATGATCTATGACCGCAACCTTGCCTCCATGAGCAAGGTGAGCGAGCGCCAGAACACCGCCTACAACCAGTTGATGACGGGGGATAAATTCTCCCGTTCCGGGGAGGACCCGGCCGGCATGAGCCAGAAGATGGCGCTGACCAAGGAGATCGATCTCTTCAAGCAGTACGGCGTCAACGGCAGCCTGCTGGAGAACAGCCTGGGCCACGAGGAGACGGTGCTCACCTCCCTCAACAACGCCATGCTGAGTGCCCAGACCCTGATCCAGAAGGCGAACAACTCCGCCATGGGCTCCGAGGAGCGCAACGCCATCGCGAGCGAACTGGAGGGGCTGCAAAAGCAGATGTTCGACCTGATGAACAGCAAGAACTCCCAGGGGGAGTACATCTTCGGCGGCAATCAGAGCAAGACCCAGCCCTTCGTCAAGGATGCCAGCGGCAACTATGTGTTCCAGGGGGACACGGGGCAGCGCAACATCCAGGTCTCTCCCACGGTGCAGATCCCGGCCAACGACTCCGGTTTCGATCTGTTCGAGATGGTGGCGACCCGGCGCACCGCCAGCGCTGCCAGTGGCAACATCCAAGTGTCGGTGGCGGATCAGGGGAACTTCGAGAGTTTCTATCGCAACAACTATGACTCTTCCCTGCCGAGCAACCAGTATGCGGTCAGCACCCTGGCCGGGCCGCCGGACACCTACGAGATCCGTGACAGCGGTGGCACCCTGCTGCAAAGCGGCGACTATGTGGCGGGCAACAAGATCCCCTTCAACGGCCTGGCGCTCACCCTCGACCTCCCTGCGGGGTCGGCGACCCAGAACTTCGTGCTGGATACCCCGAAAAACGACAACATCCTCAATGGCATGTCCGATTTCATCTCCGCCATGCGCGATCCGACCCTGTCCGAGAGCGATTTCCAGTTGGCGGTCTCCGATGCCACCCCCCACATGAGCAACGCCAGAACCAAGATAGACCGGGGACTGGGGGAGCTGGGGGGAAGGATGAACAGCCTGGAGCAGGTGATGAGCTCCAACGACGGACTCAGCACCCTGAACCAGCAGGCGCGGGCCAAGGTGTCCGAGGCGGACATGTACGAGGTGATCGCGGCCCTCTCCAAGGAGGATGCAGCCATGAGCGCCTCCCAGCTCGCCTTCAGCAAGATAAGCAAGCTGACCCTCTTCGACTATATCCGCTGACGTTCGTCCGTTGACCGCAGGCTCCCCCGTGCCACGTACGGGGGAGCCTCGTTTCATGAAGAGCCCGTCGTCCGGCCAATTTGTAACAACCCGTTGCCAGGTGCCCGTTTGCCTTGACTCGACCTGCGCCTGGGCAGATGATGCCGCCCGCACGGTAGCGCCGTGCAATCAATGTTCGCAGCATCTCGTTAGGCGAGGCTCCTGCATAAACACAGGCCACTGATCTCACGACGTCCAGAGACGCCCAAGATCAGGACAGTTTTCATCGGATTAAGGTGTCAACCCAAGTGGCTTCCGGCATGCCGGATACGTTATGCAGTGCTAAAGCTGGTACGTGGGGATGAAAACACGCCGGACGGCGTCATTTCCTGCCTGTTACTCGTCAATCAAATTGCTGTTTTCTTGCCGTTGCATTCGGCCAGGTGCCGGAGGCGTTCAGGTTCGCCTGAAATCACATGAGGACATCTGTGATGAAGAAAACACACACCCTGCTCAATCGTCATCAACTGCTCGACCCGGTTGCCCTGCGCAACTGGCTGGCGCACAACCTGGATCCGGTGGCCCGTGCCGATCAGCTTCTGACCCTGCGCCCGGAAGAGCTCAACTGCATCTTCGATACCCTCTCCATGCCGGAAGGGGCGTCCTTGCTCGCCTCCCTCCCGGCGGAGTGTGCCGGCCATCTGCTGCTCAGGCTGCATGGCAGCATCGTGGGGATACTGCAGGGCACCCTGGCCCGTCGGGACCTGCTGGCCATCCTGCGCAGGCTCGACGAGCACGATCGCAAGACCCTGCTTGCCCGTCTGCCGGAGCCCGCCCGCAAAGCCTTCCAGTCCCTGCTGGCCTGGCCGAACGAGTCGGTGGGGGCCAACATGCGCCACGAATACCTGGCAGTGGAGGCCGATGCGACGGTGGAAAGCGCCAAGCAGCTGATCCACGGCGCCTGGGATCAGGCCAGGCTGTTTGGTCATCTCTATGTGGTTGACGGCGAGCAGCGCCTCCTTGGCAGCGTCTCCCTCAAGTCGCTGCTGATCGCCGATCCGCTGCTGCCGGTAGGGGACCTGATGGAGGGGGAGGCGGTGCGCATCAACGCCCGGGTGGATCAGGAGCTGGCGGCCCGCCTGCTCATTGACCGCGACCTCTCGCTCCTGCCGGTGGAAGATCAGGGGCGTCTGGTGGGGGTCTTCCACGTGGACGATGCCGCCGACATCCTGGAGCTGGAGTCCACCGAGGATGCGGAGCTGCAAGGGGGTTCCTCGCCACTCGACACTCCCTATCTGCAGGCCACCCCCTGGCAGCTGTGGCGCAAGCGGGTGGGCTGGCTGCTGATCCTGTTCGTGGCGGAAGCCTACACAGGCACCGTGCTGCGGGCCTTTGAAGAGCAGCTGGAGGCAGCCATCGCCCTGGCCTTCTTCATCCCGCTCCTCATCGGCACCGGTGGCAACAGCGGTACCCAGATCACCACCACCATAGTGCGCGCCATGGCGGTGGGGGAGGTGAGCCTGAAAAACCTCGGCACCGTGCTGAAAAAGGAGATCTCCACCGGTCTGCTCATCTCGGCCGCCATCGCGCTGGCGGCCTGGGTGCGGGCCTGGAGCCTGGGGGTGGGGCCCGAGATCGGCATGGTGGTGACCCTGACCATCGTCGCCATCGTGCTCTGGAGTGCCACTGTCGCCTCGGTGATACCCATGGTGCTGCGTCGCTTTCGCATCGACCCGGCGGTGGTCTCCGCCCCCTTCATCGCCACCCTGGTGGACGGTACCGGCCTCATCATCTACTTCGAGATAGCCAAGCTGATCCTGCCGGATCTGCAGTAGGAAAGGACAAGAGACAAAAAAGGCAGCCATCGGCTGCCTTTTTGCACAGAGGAGCGGATCACCCGAGCTGGAACAGCAGGGGCCAACCCTGCTCGTGGCAGTAGCGGTGCTCCTTTTCCAGGTTCTGCATCAGCAACTTGTTCTCGTCGCACCAGTCCAGGGGCAGGGTGACCACCAGCTGATCCCCGGCGGCCTGCACGTTCCACTCGGGCAGCAGGTTGTCCTGACGCCTGTGGTGGGCCGCCACCGCGAGGCGCAGGATGCGGATGCAGCGCAGCACCGTCTGCTCGTCGTGGTTGGGCAGGGCCGGCAGCTCGGAGAGCTTGAGCCCCTTGCGATGAAAGCGCACCAGGGCCGCCAGCAAGGCCTGATCGTCCTGGTTGAAGCCGGGCAGGTCGGTGTTTTGCAAGATGTAGGCGGAGTGTTTGTGGATGCCGCTGTAGTTGATGGCAAGGCCGATTTCGTGCAACCGCGCCGCCCAGCCGAGGATGGCGCGATAGGGCTCTTCCGGCATCTCCCAGGGGCCGCTCAGGGCGTCGAACAGGGAGAGGACGCTGCTCTCTACCCGGGTGGCCTGGCGCTTGTCGATGCGATAGTGGGTGCTGAGCGCAAGCGCGGTGCGTTCGCGAATGTCGTGATGCTGCAGGCGCTCCTCGAACTCGTAGAGCAGCCCTTCACGCAGGGCGCCGTCGGAGTACTCCATCCGCTCGATGGGCAGGGAGGTGAAGAGCCCGAGCAGGATGGCCACCGCGGCGGCGAACACCCCCTGACGCTCCTCGGTGAGGCCCGCCAGCTTGAGCTGGTCGACCCGCTTGTGCTTGAGCATCTCTTCCTTCAGCCGCTCCAGTCCCGCCAGGGTGATGGCACCATCGGTCCACTCTTCCCCCTGCAACACGTCGCGCACGGTGCGGATGGAGCCCGAGCTGCCGAGGCAGCTCTGCCAGCCCAGCTTGCGGTACTGGTTGATGATGGGGGCGAGCTGATGCTGGGCTTCCAGCACGGCGGCGTTGAAGGCCTTCTCGCCGAGCTTGCCGTTGCCAAAGAAGCTCTGGGTGAAGCTCACGCAGCCCATCTTGCGGCTGGTGAGCGCCTTGTGCTCAAACCCTTCGCCAATGATGAGTTCGGTGCTGCCGCCGCCGATGTCCACCACCAGCACCTGGCCCTCGATGTGCTGGGTATGAGCGACCCCCTGATAGATGAGGCGGGCCTCTTCCTGGCCGCTGATGATCTCGATGGGGTGGTTGAGCACCTTGGCCGCCTCGCGCACGAAGTCGCGGGCGTTGCTGGCGCGGCGCAATGTGTAGGTGCCGGCGATGCGGATCTGATCCGGCTTGATGTTGGTGAGCCGCTCGGCGAACAGGGCGAGGCAGTCCAGCCCGCGCGCCATGGCCTCCTGGGACATGCGGCGCTGCTCATCCATCCCTTCGGCGAGGCGCACTCGCTCCTTGATGCGATCGATGATCTGCATCCGCCCCTCGGTGAGGCGGGCAATGACCATGTGGAAGCTGTTCGAGCCCAGATCGACAGCGGCGTACAGACTATTGTCCATGGTTTGACTCTATGCGTTTGAGGTAGTCGTAAATCGCCACCTGGGAACGGACCTTGCGGCGGTTGCCCCGCTTCACGTACTCGTTCTTCTGGTCGGCATCGATCACCCGCGCCTTGCAGGTATCACTCAGTTGTAGCTCGAGAATGTCGAGGATGCGCTGCTTGAGCCGCTCGTCATAGATGGGGGTGCCCACCTCGATGCGACCGTCGATGTTGCGGCTCATCCAGTCGGCACTGGAGATATAGAGCTGGGGATTGCCCTTGTTGTGGAACACCATCACCCGCGGATGTTCGAGGAAACGGTCGATGATGCTGATGACCCGGATGTTGTCGCTCAGACCCGGCACCCCCGGGCGCAGGGCGCACATGCCCCGGATGATCATCTGGATGGGCACCCCGGCCTGGCCGGCGGCATAGAGCCGGTTGATGAGGTCTCTGTCCACCAGATTGTTGATCTTGAGGGTGATGCCGCTGGGTTGCCCCGCCTTGGCGTTGGCCAGCTCGTTGTCGATGAGGCGATAGAGCTGGCGGCGGCTGTTGATGGGGGAGACCAGCAGGTGGTTGAACTTGTAGCGCCGATAGGGGTACTCGATGTACTCGAACACGCTTTCCACCTCGGCGGTGATGTCCGGATGGCGGGTCAGCAGGGAGAAGTCGGTGTAGATCTTGGCGGTCTTCTCGTTGAAGTTGCCGGTCCCGATATGGGCGTAGCGCACCGCCTCTCCGTTCTCGTGGCGGGTGATGAGGCAGAGCTTGGAGTGGATCTTGAGGCTGGGCACCCCGAACACCACCTTGACGCCAGCGTCGGTCAGGATGTTGGCCCAGTCGATGTTGGCCGCCTCGTCGAAGCGGGCGCGCAACTCCACCACCACGGTCACCTTCTTGCCGTTGTTGGCGGCGTCGATGAGGGAGTGGATGATCCGCGACTTCTTGGCCACCCGGTAGATGTTGATGCGAATGGCGCTGACCGCCGGGTCGAAGGCCGCCTGGCGCACCAGCTCGGTGAAGTGGTGGAACTTGTGGTACGGGTAGTAGAGCAGGATGTCCTGCTTGGCGATGGCGTCGAAGGCGTTGACGAAGCCGTCAAAGTCGCGGCAATCGAGGGCCGGCAGCTTGGGGTTTTCCAGATAATCCCGGCCCACATTGGGGAAGCCGATGAAATCCTTGAAGTTGTGATAGCGCCCACCGGGCATGATGGCGTCGTAGGAGCTGATCTGCAGCTTGAGCTTCAAGAAGCTTATCATGGCCGCCGGCATCTCCCGCTCGTAGACGAAGCGCACCGGCATGGCGGTGAGGCGCTGTTTCAAGCCGTCACTCATCTTGTCCACCAGGCTCAAGTCCAGCTGGTCGGAGAGGTCATATTCGGCATCCCGGGTCAGCTTGACCGCGTAGGCGGCAATCTCGTCGTAGTCGAAGAAGCCCTTGAAGATCTCGTCCAGACAGAAGCGGATGACGTTGTCCAGGATGATGATCTGCTTCTTGCGACGGGTGCCCTCCGGCGGTAGCTGGAAGAAGCGGGGCAGATCGTCGGTGGGCACTTCCACCAGGGCGTACTGGATCACCTGGCCGTTCTTCTTCATCTCGATGGCGAGATAGGTGTGCTCGTCTTTCAGGAACTTGACCGGGTTGACCTCCTTGTTGAGGAGGATGGGGATGATGTGGCGCAGCACCTTTTCCCGAAAGAAGATCCGCAGCCACTGCTGGATGGACTCGGAGAGCTGGCTTTCGTTCACCAGGAAGATGTTGTGGCGGGCCAGCGCGATCAGCAGCTCCTTGTAGGTGTTGTCGAACGCCTCGCCGAGCGCCATCACCTTCTGCTGGATGGCGCGCAGCAGCACCTTGGCCTCGTCGTCGCCGCCGTGGACTTCGTTGATGAGGATGCGGCGCTTGACGTCCGACACCCGTACCTTGAAGAACTCGTCCTGATTGGAGGAGAAAATCCCGAGGAAGCGGACCCGCTCGATGAGGGGTACCGTCTTGTCCATCGCCTCTTGCAACACCCGTTCATTGAATGAGAGCCAGCTAAGCTCTTTCTCTTCATACTGCTTGTCGGTGCTCATCTGGTGCCTCTTTGCTCTGGTTGCGTCTGCGCGGAAGTTATGGCGTCAAACCATGACAAATTTATGACAGGCGACACTATTCGCTCAGATCCTGATCGATGTCGACGACGAGGTCGTCGGAGAGGGACTCCAGGGCCGTGACGAGATCGTCCAGTTCGAGCTGCGGCGGCAGGGCCACCAGGGCGTGGGCATAGAAGAGGGGGGCGCCTGAGTGGGGCGCAGGTTCGCAACCTGTGGTGAGGTCGGCGACGTTGATGTTGAGCTGTCGCAGGATGCTGGCCACTTCGTGGACGATGCCCGGTCTGTCGTTGCCGGTGACGCTCAGCATCACCTGATGGGCCGGTTGCGGGCTGAGCTGCCCTTCGGCGAAGCTCACGGTGAGGCCAGGCAGCATCACCAGGGCCTCGCACAGGCTGCGGTAATGCTCGTCAGGCACGGCGACGTGCAAAATGCCGGCAAATTGCCCCGCCAGCTCGCTCATGGAGCTGGCCAGCCAGTTGCCCTGCTGCCGGGTGATGGTATCGGCCAGGCTCTCGACGATCCCGGGTTTGTCTGCGCCGATCACGGTGACGACCAATTGCTTTTGCATCCTGCTCTCCTTGAATGGGGCTGCGTGGGGTCCGTTGACACCTGGCGGCGACGGGGTGCGCGCCAGAACGTCCATGGGCTCTAGCATTGTGCCTGCTGTGACAGGCCATATGAAGCCCGCCTTGCGCAAATTCAGTGAAAAAACGCGAATGCCGGGACGGGCTTGATTTCTGCGCTGCCTGAGTCGCTTTCCCCGTGGTAGAGTGTGCCCCTTCCTCTGGTGTGAACTGAATTTGTCTTGTAAACGGGATGTGCGTGTATGAATAGCCTTGTCGTATCGGGAGCCGTGTTGCTGGGGTTGCTCCTGCTGGTGATCGTCTGGCGCAGGGAGAAAGGGGGCAAGGCCGAGCCCTATGATCTGCAGGAAACCTTGATGAGCCCAGCCGAGCGCACCTTCTTCGGGGTGCTGGACCAGGCGGTGGGGGACAAGGCCCGTGTCTTTGCCAAGGTACGAGCCTCCTATGTGCTGACGCCCGAGGCGCACCTTGGCAAGGGCAAGCGCCAGCAGGCGCTCGGTAAGATAGGGGAGAAGCACTTCGATTTTCTGCTCTGCCACCCGGCGGATCTCTCTTTCCTGTGTGCCGTGGAGCTGGATGACGAGGGGCACCGCCACCAGAAGCGCAAGGCGCGGGATCTCTTCCTGAAGGCGGCCTGCGATGGCGCCGGCCTGCCGCTGTTGCAGATCCCGGCCAGCAGCCACTACCAGGTCGACGAGTTGCGGGAGCAACTGCTGCCCCTGCTGGCGAGAACGACGGCGCCGGTGGATGACCTGCTGCCCGGCGAGCGCCGCGAACCGACCTTCAGCCCGCTGCTGCTCGATGGTGTCGATCTGGGCACGTCACACCCGGGGGTTGCCAGGGAGCCCCAGGTGCCGCCCTCCCAGGCCGAAGAGGCAATGCCCGTGTTGATGGAGGAGAATCCCTTCCTCGATCCGGATGAGGAGGAGCCCCGGGAGACGATCCCCCATTGCCCCCGCTGTGCTGCGCCCCTAGTGGCACGGGAAGCACGAAAGGGTCCCCACGCCGGTCGCCTGTTCCTCGCCTGCAGCCGGTTTCCCGAGTGCCGCTATGCCGCTCCCCAGGAGAGCGTGAAACACTGATCCCTTCTCTGACGCCGCGCCCTGTCGGCGTCATTCTTTCCCCTTCGCTGGTTTTCATCCGATACTCAATCTGACTGGAAGCGTGATCCCCGTCCCGCCAGGGTCCGGGAGGATGCGACAAGTTTTGACAATCCGCCAGAATTTTGGCACTTTGTCCCCCTTATGACACAGTGCGAAATTGGTTTTAATAAGCACTTAAAAAACAATAACTTGGCGTCAGGTGTGAAAATATGGATAGGATGGCTATGGGTGTGCTGCTTGTTGATGCCGATGATGTGCGGCGCCAGCAACTGGGGACTGTGCTCTCCTTCATGGGGATCCCCTGGCAGGAGGTGGTAGAGAGCGATCTCGATGTGGCCATCGAGACTGCCGGGCCCTTGCAGGGGATTCTGGCCGGGGAACTGCGCGAGCGCGCCCTGAGTGAGCTGCTTGCCGCCCATCCTCGTCTGCCCTTCCTCTCCCTGATGCCGGCGAGCCATGGTTGCAGCAACTTCATCGGGGTGGCCGAGGCGCCCTTTACCTATGAGTCCCTCACCCGTCACCTGCACTTCTGCCAGGCCTTCATCTCCCTGCATCCCCGTCATCAGACCCACGACAAGGGTCAGACCCTGCTGCGCCTGCTGGTGGGCAAGGGGAGGGGCATTCAGGAGGTGCGCCGTCTCATCGGCCAGGTGGCCGAGACCGACGCCAACGTACTGATCCTCGGTGAGTCCGGGACCGGCAAGGAGGTGGTGGCTCGCGCCATCCATGAGCTGTCCGCCCGAAGCGCGGGCCCCTTCGTGCCCATCAACTGCGGCGCCATTCCGGCGGAGCTGCTCGAGAGCGAGCTGTTCGGTCACGAGAAGGGGGCCTTCACCGGTGCCATTGCCGCCCGGCGCGGCCGCTTCGAACTGGCCCAGGGGGGCACCCTCTTCCTCGACGAAATCGGCGACATGCCGCTGCCGATGCAGGTCAAGTTGCTGCGGGTGCTGCAGGAGCGCCAGTTCGACCGGGTCGGGGGCGGCAAGGCCGTCCAGGCAGATGTGAGGGTGATAGCGGCGACCCACCGGGATCTGGAAGCCATGATCCGCACCCAGGCATTTCGCGAAGATCTCTACTACCGCCTCAATGTGTTCCCCATCGAGACGCCCCCCCTGCGGGATCGGGCCGACGACATCCCGCTGCTGCTGCAGGAGCTACTCAATCGCCATGCCGAACAGCACAAGGGGATCATCCGTCTGACCCAGCGCGCCATGGAGTCCCTGATGCAGTACGCCTGGCCCGGCAACGTGCGCGAGCTGTCCAACCTCATCGAGCGCCTGCTCATCCTCTATCCGAACCAGATCGTCGATGTGGCGGATCTGCCCGGCCGCTATCGCCTGCTGCCCTGCGAGCCACGAGATGAACGGCTCACCGAGATGGACGAGCGGGACGCCCTGGCTGCCGTGTTCCAGTCCCCACCAGAGCTGGATCCCGGCATCGCCATGCCCCTGCCCATGCAGTTGCCTCAAGAGGGGGTCAACCTCAAGGAGATGCTGGCCGACCTCGAGGTGGAGCTGATCCGCCAGGCCCTGGAGTCCCAGGACGGGGTGGTGGCCCGCGCCGCCGACCTGCTCAGCATGCGCCGCACCACCCTGGTGGAGAAGATGAAGAAGTACGGCATGAGCAAGGACAATTGAGGTCAATGCTTTGACGCATTGACCCAATACATTGATAAATAACGTCTATTTTGCTGGCATGGAAATTGAATAAGCTGACTCAATCGCCAGTTTGAGGTCAGCTTTATGACAATCTTGCAGCAGGATGCCCCCCTCCAGTCACATGAAGTGAGTCAGCTTTACGCCATCTTCACGGCGCTGCCGACCGGCGTGCTGCTGCTCGATGGCGAGGGGCTGATCACCCGCGCAAACCCTGCCGCCCTGGCGCTGCTGGGAGAGCCACTGGAAGGCCTTTCCTGGCGCCAGATCATCGCCCGCTGCTTCGAACCCCGTGAGGATGACGGTCACGAGATCTCCTTGCGCGACGGCCGCCGGGTCCAGCTGTCGACCCAGCCGCTGCCGGATCAGCCCGGCCAACTGGTGTTCATTACCGACTTGACCGAGACCCGCCAGTTGCAGGACAGGGTCAACCACATGAAGCGCCTCTCCGCCCTTGGCAACATGGCGGCTTCCCTGGCGCACCAGATCCGCACCCCGCTCTCCGCCGCCATGCTCTATGCGGCCAACCTGGCCAACCGCACCCTCAAGCCTGAATCCCGCAGCCAGTTCCAGCAAAAATTGATGGCGCGCCTGCAGGATCTCGAGAAGCAGATCAACGACATCCTGCTGTTTGCCCGCAATGGTGACAACCAGGTGGTGGCGCCCCTCTCGGTGCAGGGCTTGCTGGCGGAAGTGCAGGCGGGGGCCGAAGCCTTCTGCCAGCAGCAGGGCTGCGCCTTGCATCTGGAGGCCCCTGAGCCCGATCTCTGTCTGCTTGCCAACAGCAGTGCCCTGGCGGGGGCCATCAACAACCTCATCGCCAATGCCCGGCAGGCCGGCGCCGATTCGCTCCTGGTGAGCGCTGTGCGCAGCGGCAACCGGGTGGAGATGCGGGTCATCGACAACGGCAAGGGGATGGCCCCCTCCCTGCTCAACCAGATCTTCGAACCCTTCTTTACCACCCGATCCCAAGGCACGGGCCTCGGTCTTGCGGTGGTGCAGTCGGTGGTACGAGCCCATCAGGGGGAGGTAAGCGTGGCCTCGGTCCCTGGCGAGGGCACCTGTTTTACCCTGTCCTTCCCCCTGCATCAGCAACAGGTTCAGTTGGGGGGCGTGGCATGAGGCGCGCAAAAGCCGGAGCGCCGGTGAAGATGATTCTCGACAAGGCCATGTTGGTTGTAGGAGGTGTGGCATGACCCAGGCTCGCATTCTGGTGGTGGAAGATGACAACGGCCTGCGCGAGGCGCTGGTGGATACCCTGCTGCTCGGTGGCTATGAGTGCCGCGAGGTGGACAGCGGCGAGCGGGCCCTGCTTGCTCTGTCCCGTCAGCGCTTTGACATGGTGATCTCCGACATCCAGATGAGGGGCATGGATGGTCTGACCCTGCTCGCCAACATCCGCCAGCAATATCCCCAGGTGCCTGTGCTCCTGATGACTGCCTACGCCAACATCGACGGGGCGGTGCGCGCCATGCGCGAGGGGGCGATCGACTATCTGGCCAAGCCCTTCTCCCCCGAGGTGCTGCTCAACCAGGTCAGCCGTTATGTGCCGGCCCAGAAGGTGGAGAAGCGTGCCGTAGTGTACGGGGACCCCAGGACTGCGGAGCTGTTCCAGCTGGCGACCCGGGTGGCCAGAAGCGAAGCCACCGTCATGGTGACCGGACCGAGCGGGACGGGCAAGGAAGTGCTGGCTCGCTACATTCACGACCACTCCAGCCGGGCAGAGCAGGCCTTCGTCGCCATCAACTGCGCCGCCATTCCGGAGAACATGCTGGAAGCGACCCTGTTTGGCTACGAGAAGGGCGCCTTCACCGGTGCGGTGCAGGGGTGCCCTGGCAAGTTCGAGCAGGCTCAGGGAGGAACCCTGCTGCTCGACGAGATCACCGAGATGGATCTGGGGCTGCAGGCCAAGCTGCTGCGGGTCTTGCAGGAGAAAGAGGTGGAGCGGCTCGGCAGCCGCAAAATGATCCCCCTCGATGTGCGGGTCATTGCCACCAGCAACCGGGATCTGAAAAAAGCGGTGCAGGACGGGCTGTTCCGCGAAGATCTCTACTACCGCCTCAACGTCTTCCCCCTGCGCTGGACGGCGCTCTGGGAACGCCCGGGTGACATTCTTCCCCTGGCGGAGCATCTGCTGGCGCTGCATGCCAGCCAGATGGGGCTGCCGACGCCGCAGCTCGCAGAGGACGCCCGAGAGCGTCTGATGGCTCACCCCTGGCCCGGCAACGTGCGCGAGCTCGACAACGTGGTGCAGCGCGCCCTGATCCTCTGTCCAGACGGCCTCATCGACTGTGAGCACCTGATCCTGGAGGAGACGGACGAGACCCTGGTGCGCCCGCTCGAGCGGCTGTCAGGGGAGGGGCTCGGTGGCGAACTCAAGCAGCAGGAGCACCAGATCATTCTGGACACCCTGCAGGAGTGCAACGGCAGTCGCAAAGCGGTGGCCGACAAGCTCGGCATCAGCCCGCGCACCCTGCGCTACAAGCTGGCCCAGATGCGTGACGCCGGCATCGAGCTGCCCGCCTAGGCCTGACAGGCGCATGGCCTTGCCGGTCCGGCTCGATTATCATGGGCCCTGACGATCGGAATCCGGCTCCCCGCACAGTACGTGGGGAGCCCAGCTAGGAGACCCCCATGATCTCTCATCGTAAACTGGAAAGCCTGCTCAACCACCTGCTCGAACCCCATGCCATCAAAGATTACTGCCCCAACGGCCTGCAGGTGGAGGGGCGCGAGCGCATTCGCAAGGTGGTGACCGGCGTCACCGCCAGCCAGGCCCTCATCGATGCCGCCGTGGCCGCCGATGCTGACGCCATCCTGGTTCATCACGGCTACTTCTGGAGCGGTGAGCCGGCCCAGATCACCGGCATGAAGCAGCGTCGTCTCAAGACCCTCTTGACCCACGACATCAACCTGTTTGCCTACCACCTGCCGCTGGACGTGCACCCCGAGGTGGGGAACAACGCCCAGCTTGCCAGGCTGCTCGGCATCAAGGTGCGTCGCGGTCTCGAACCCTGGAACAGCAAGAGCGTGGCCATGGTGGGCAAGCTGGAGGAGCCCATGAGCGGCAGCGATTTTGCCAAGCTGATTGCCGAGCGTCTCGGTCGCGAGCCGCTTCATTGTGGTGACAGTGGTCCCGAGCTCATCCGCTCCGTGGCCTGGTGCACCGGCGGTGGCCAGAGCTACATCAGCCAGGCGGCGGAGCAGGGCATCGATGCCTTCATCTCCGGCGAAGCCTCCGAGCAGACCATCCACACTGCCCGCGAGATGGGCATGCACTTCTACGCCGCAGGCCATCACGCCACCGAGCGCTACGGCGTCAAGGCGCTGGGAGAGTGGCTCGCCACCGTGCACGGGCTGGAGGTCACCTTTATCGATATCGACAATCCGGTGTAGGGCCGATTAGCCGCGCAGCGGCGTCATCGGACGTGATGACAGCCATTGCGCTGGTCGATAGAAATGACAAGGGAGGCCTGAGCCTCCCTTGTGGTGTCTTACTGCTGCTCGCGGTTACTCGCTGGCATAGCCTGCCAGGCCAAGCTGCTTGCCATCGAGGCAGGCAGACCCTTCTCGCATCTGCAAGCGCCCTTCGCAGAACCACTGCACCACCAGGGGGTAGATGCTGTGCTCCTGCACCTGGACCCGGGCGGCGACCTCGTCTGCACTGTCCCCTTCGAAGATGGGGACCCGTGCCTGGAGGATAACCGGGCCGCCGTCGAGCTCTTCGGTGACGAAGTGGACGCTGGCGCCGTGTTCGTCATCACCGGCCTCGATGGCGCGCTGGTGGGTGTGCAGACCCTGGTATTTCGGCAGCAACGAGGGGTGGATGTTGATCATCCTCCCCGCGAAGTGGCGCACGAGGTCGGCGCTCAGGATCCGCATAAAGCCGGCCAGCACCACCAGATCCGGCTGATAATCCGCCATCAGGGCCAGCAGGGCGGCATCATACTCCTCCCGGCTGGCGAACTGCTGCTGGGCCAGGATGGCGGTTGCCACCCCGGCTTCCCTGGCACGCACCAGGCCATAGGCATCAGCCTTGTTGCTGATGACGCCGACCACCTGACCGGCAATCTTGCCGCCGGCACAGCCATCGAGGATGGCCTGCAGGTTGCTGCCGCTGCCTGAGATGAGGACGAGGATGCGTTTCATAGGGGAGGTCATCTGGCCGTTGATCCGATCATTCATTGAATGATGACCTGCTCCTCACCATCGGCCGCCTTGGCGATGTGGCCGATGTGCCAGGCGTTCTCGCCTTCGGCCTTGAGCAGGGCCAGTGCCTTGTCCAGCTGATCCGCCGGCAGGGCGATGATCATGCCGACGCCGCAGTTGAAGGTGCGATACATCTCGTGGCGGGTGACGTTGCCTGCCTGTTGCAGCCAGCTGAACACCGCCGGCCACTGCCAGCTCTGCTCGTCGATGACCGCCTGGGTGTTGGCGGGCAGCACGCGCGGGATGTTCTCCCAGAAGCCGCCGCCGGTGATGTGGGACAGGGCGTGGATCTCGCACTCCTTGATGAGCTTGAGCACGGGCTTCACGTAGATGCGGGTCGGCTCCAGCAGGGCGTTGGCCAGGGTGGTATCACCCAGCGGCTGCTGCACGTCGGCCTTGGAGACTTCCAGGATCTTGCGAATGAGGGAGAAGCCGTTGGAGTGGGGACCGCTGGCGGCCAGGGCGATCAGGGCATCCCCTTCGCCAACCTTGCTGCCGTCGATGATCTCGCTCTTTTCCACCACGCCGACACAGAAACCGGCGATGTCGTAATCTTCCCCTTCATACATGCCAGGCATTTCGGCAGTTTCACCGCCGACCAGGGCACAGCCGGACTGTTCGCAGCCGGCGCCGATGCCGGTGACCACGGCAGCGGCAGTGTCCACGTCCAGTTTGCCGGTGGCATAGTAGTCGAGGAAGAAGAGGGGCTCGGCGCCCTGCACGATGAGGTCATTGACGCACATGGCGACCAAGTCGATCCCCACGGTGTCGTGCTTCTTCAGGTCGATGGCCAGACGCAGCTTGGTGCCCACCCCGTCGGTACCGGAGACCAGTACCGGTTCCTTGTAGCCAGCAGGGATTTGACACAGGGCCCCAAAGCCGCCAAGACCACCAAGGACTTCAGGACGACGAGTGCGTTTTGACACGCCCTTGATACGTTCAACCAGTGCATTGCCGGCATCGATATCTACGCCAGCATCCTTGTAGCTCAGTGAGGTTTTGTCAGTCACGCGTATTCCCCGTCATATAAAGAAGTGGAGGGTAAAATTCGGGGCGTATTCTACCAGCGGGCACGAAAAACCAGAAAGAAAATCGTTTGCGCGTTTTTGAATCGAAAAGCTCTACAAGCCGTGGCTTTTGTTGTATGATTCCGCGATTTTTTTGGCGCCGGTTAGAGGAGATAATAATGAAAGTCGTTGAAGTCAAACACCCCCTGGTCAAGCACAAGATCGGCCTGATGCGCGAAGGCGACATCAGCACCAAGCGTTTCCGTGAACTGGCCAAGGAAGTGGGCAGTTTGTTGACCTACGAAGCGACCTCTGACTTCGAAACCGAAAAAGTGACCATCGATGGCTGGAACGGCCCTGTGGAAGTCGACCAGATCAAGGGCAAGAAGGTCACCGTCGTGCCCATCCTGCGCGCCGGTCTTGGCATGATGGACGGCGTGCTGGAGCACATGCCGAGCGCCCGCGTCAGCGTGGTCGGTATCTATCGCGATGAAGAGACCCTGCAGCCTGTCCCCTACTTCGAGAAGATCGTCAGCAACATCGAAGAGCGTCTGGCCCTGGTCATCGACCCCATGCTGGCCACCGGCGGCTCCATGATCGCCACCATCGATCTGCTCAAGAAGAAAGGTTGCCAGTCCATCAAGGTGCTGGTGCTGGTTGCCGCGCCGGAAGGCATCAAGGCGCTGGAAGCCGCTCACCCGGACGTGGAGCTGTTCTGTGCCTCCATCGACCAGGGGCTGAACGAGAAGGGCTATATCGTCCCGGGCTTGGGTGATGCCGGCGACAAGATCTTCGGCACCAAGTAAGCATCACCCCATCGCCGCGCCCAAGGCGCGCAAACGGAGCCGGCATCCTGCCGGCTCCGCTGTTTCTCCCCCCTTTGCTTGCTGCCATGCGCGCCTTGCCGCTACCATAAGCACCATCCCCCATTTCGAGAATCTTCTTTATGCTGAAACGCTTAGCGACTCTCCTCTGCTGCTGTTTGCCTCTCGTGGTGTCGGCCGCCCAGGTAACCGACCTCTATCAGGGCAAGGCTCCCACCAGTGGCGACATGACGGCCGCCCAGTCCCAGGCGCTGGGGGATGTGCTCGTCAAGGTGACGGGCAAGCGCGATATCCTCACCCAGCCGGATGTGGTGAAGGCCCTGGCGGCGCCGGCGGATTACGTGCAGCAATACAGCTATCAGGACATCGGCTCGGTCAAGTTTCTCAAGGCGGATTTCAATGTGGCCAAGGTGAACGCCCTGGTCGGCCAGAGCAAGTTTGCCCTGCTTGGCCCGGTGCGGCCGCAGGTCGCCATCTGGCTGGTGGTCGACGAAGGGGAGCGGCGCATTCTACCGGATCAGTCCGGCGATGGCTGGTCCGAGGCGCTGCGTGCCCAGACCCAGGCCATGGGGCTGCCGGTCAGTCTCCCGCTGATGGACTTGGATGACAACATGGCGGTCAATGCCACCGATGTCTGGGGCCGCTTTGCCGATCCCGTGCTCAAGGCGAGCCAGCGTTACGGCGCCGAAATGGTGGTGCTCGGCAAACTGAGCCCGGAGGGGGAGGCCTGGAGCATCGACTGGGGTCTTTATGGTACCAAGCCGGGGGCGCAGGCAGGAGAGCTGACCGAGCTGACCAAGGGCTCGGGTTCAGGTACCCAGGCCGAGGTGGCAAAGGGCTTTGCCGATGCCCTGGCCGGTTGGTTGGTGCAGCAGTACGGTACCCGTCTCTCCGGTGTCGCCTCCAGCCAGACCCTGGTGGTGGAGGGGCTGTCCGATATCGATGGCATGATCCAGATCCAGAAGCTGCTGCAGGGGATGGCCAGTGTCACCAAGGTGGCCATCGGCAAGCTGGAAGGGGACAAGGTGACCTTCAACCTCTCGCTGCAGGGGGACAAGGCCGAGCTGGTGAGGGGGTTGCAACTGGAGAGCCGCCTGCATCAGGTGGAAGACAACGAGAGCGGCCTGCGCTATCAATGGTCGCAGCCCTGATCCCGGGGAAGGATCCTGACCGCCCGGCATGGTCCGGGCGGTTCTCTATCTGCCCCGCTGGTGATACACTTGCCCGCAAATATCACAGTCAAAGCCCAACGAGTGAAGCAACCGGCCCAACTGTCTTTAGCCGTACAACTACCGGATGATGAAACCTTCGTCAGTTTTTATCCCGGCAACAACGCCCATCTGATCACCGCCCTCAAGAATGCGGCCATCGGTCAGGGCTCGCCCTTCCTCTATTTCTGGGGAGCCAAGGGGTCGGGCCGCTCCCATCTGCTCCATGCCACCTGTGCCGAGGTCAACGCCCGCGACGCGGCGGCGGCCTATCTCTCCCTCGATCAGTTCGAACAGCTTGACCCCAGCATGCTCGATGCTTTGGAGAGCCTGCCCCTGGTCTGTCTTGACAGCCTGGAGGCGATCGCCGGCAACGCCCTGTGGGAGCGGGCCCTGTTCGACTTCTACAATCGCTGGAAGGAGAAGGGGGAGGGGACACTCATCGTTACCGGCTGCAGCGCGCCACGCAAGCTGGGGCTGCAACTGCCGGATCTCGCGTCCCGTCTCGACTGGGGAGTGAGCTTCCACCTCGACGAGCTGGACGACGAGGGCAAACTCAGCGCCCTGCAACTGCGCGCCGAGCTGCGGGGTTTCAAGCTGCCCATCGACGTGGGCCGTTTCCTGCTCAACCGCCTCTCCCGCGACATGCGCACCCTGCTTGCCACCCTCAATCGTCTCGACAACGCCTCCTTCCGTGCCAAGCGCAAGCTCACCATCCCTTTCGTCAAAGAGATCCTCGAGCTCTGAAAACCTATCCCATTAGGCTAACTTATTCGCCATTTTGAACCTGGGCAGTGCTCGAAATCCTCACGTACTACAGTACGCTCCGGTTTCTGCGCGCTGTCCGTGTTCAAACTGCCTTCAACGATTACGCCTACTGGGATAGGTTAATAGGTTATAAGCCCCATAACGACAAACCCCGGGACTTGGCCGGGGTTTGTTTGCGAGCATTACACAGCTATCAGTGGAACTGATCTTCTTCGGTCGAGCCGGTCAGCGCGGTCACCGAGGACTGGCCGCCCTGAATGACGGTGGTCACCTTGTCGAAGTAACCCGTACCCACTTCCTGCTGGTGTGCCACGAAGGTGTAGCCCCGCTCGGCAGCGGCGAACTCGGGCTGCTGCACCATCTCGACATAGTGCTTCATCCCCTCGCCACGGGCGTACTGGTAGGCCAGCTCGTACATGTGGAACCACATGTTGTGGATACCCGCCAGGGTGATGAACTGGTACTTGTAGCCCATGTCGGAGAGCTCCTGCTGGAAGCGGGCGATGGTGGCATCGTCCAGGTTCTTCTTCCAGTTGAAGCTCGGGGAGCAGTTGTAGGCCAGGATCTTGTCCGGGTACTGGGCCTTGATGGCCTCGGCAAATTTACGCGCCTCGTCCAGATCGGGCTTGGCGGTCTCGCACCACACCATGTCGGCGTAAGGGGCGTAGGCCAGGCCGCGGGAGATGGCCTGCTCGATGCCGGCCTGCACCTTGTAGAAGCCCTCGCTGGTGCGCTCACCGGTCAGGAAGCCGGCATCGTAGGGGTCGGCATCCGTGGTCAGCAGATCTGCCGCGTTGGCGTCGGTGCGGGCGATCACCAGGGTGGTGGTGCCGCAGACGTCGGCTGCCAGACGGGCTGCGATGAGCTTTTGCACCGCTTCCTGGCTCGGGACCAGTACCTTGCCGCCCATGTGGCCGCACTTTTTCACGGACGCGAGCTGATCTTCGAAGTGCACGCCGGCGGCGCCCGCTTCAATCATCCCCTTCATCAGCTCGAAGGCGTTCAGCACGCCGCCGAAACCGGCTTCCGCATCCGCCACGATGGGCAGAAAGTAGTCGATGAAGCCCTTGTCCTCTGGTCCAACCTTGTTGGCCCACTGGATCTGGTCGGCCCGGGCGAAGGAGTTGTTGATGCGCTCCACCACGGAGGGGACGGAGTTGGCCGGGTAGAGGGACTGATCCGGGTACATGGTGGAGGAGAGGTTGTTGTCCGCCGCCACCTGCCAGCCGGAGAGATAGATGGCTTCGATGCCGGCCTTGGCCTGCTGCACCGCCTGGCCGCCGGTCAGAGCGCCGAGGCAGTTTACATAGCCTTTCTTGGCGCCGCCGTGGATCAGCTCCCACAGTTTGTCGGCGCCGCGTTGGGCCAGAGTGTGTGTCGGCTGCAGGCTGCCACGCAGGTTCACCACGTCCTCGGCGCTGTAGCCGCGCTTGATCCCTTTCCAGCGGGGGTTTTCTGCCCAGTCTTTCTCGATAGCCTGGATCTGTTGCTCACGGGTCAGTGCCATATCAGTTCCCTCTTTCATTGATTTCACGTTTCCATTGACTTGTTATGGGGGCCGTTACCGGCCCGGGTCTCACAGCCGCTCGTAGCCGGGCAGCGTCAGAAAATCGATGAGTGTGTCGGCGCAGGTGATCTCGTCCATCAGGGCGCTTGCCTCGGCGAAACGGCCCGATTGCCAGCGGGCCTCGCCCACTTCGCCTCTGACCACCTCCTGCTCCTCGGCCAGCATCTGGCGGAACAGCGCCTTGGTCACCACCTGGCCGTTCGACAGGCTCTTGCCGTGGCGGATCCACTGCCAGATGGAGGTGCGGGAGATCTCGGCGGTGGCGGCATCTTCCATCAGTCCGTAGATGGGCACGCAGCCATTGCCGTTGATCCAGGCTTCCAGGTATTGCAGGGCGACGCGGATATTGGTGCGCATGCCCGCCTCGGTGCGATCACCCTCACAGGGGGCCAGCAGATCGGCGGCCGTGATGGGGGCATCTTGCTCGCGCAGCACGCCGATCTGGTTCTGGGCACCCGCCGGAATGGTGGCGTTGAACACCGCCATGGCGGTATCGGCCAGACCGGGGTGGGCGACCCAGGTGCCATCGTGGCCGTTGTCGGCCTCGCGCTGCTTGTCCGCGTGCACCTTGGCAAACACCTGCTCGTTGACGGCCGCGTCCTTGGCCGGAATAAAGGCAGCCATGCCCCCCATCGCCAGCGCGCCGCGTTTGTGGCAGGTCTTGATAAGGAGTCGCGAATAGGCAGAGAGGAATGGCTTGTCCATGGTCACCACCTGACGATCCGGCAGGACGCGATCCGGGTGGTTTTTCAAGGTCTTGATATAGCTGAAGATGTAGTCCCAGCGACCGCAGTTGAGGGCGACGATGTGATCCTTCATCTGATAGAGCAGCTCGTCCATCTCGAATACCGCCGGCAGGGTTTCGATGAGCACGGTGGCCTTGATGGTACCGCGGGGCAGACCGAATTTGTCCTCGGTCCAGGCGAACACCTCGCTCCACCAGCGCCCTTCCAGATGGCTCTGCAGCTTGGGTACGTAGAAGTAGGGACCGGAGCCCTTGGCCAGCAACGCCTTGTGGTTGTGCAGGAAATAGAGGGCGAAGTCGAACAGGCCGCCGGGAATGGGGGCACCATCAAAGGTGACGTGCTTCTCCGGCAGATGCAGACCGCGAACCCGGCAGATGAGCACGGCCGGGTTGGGATTCAGGGTATAAGCCTTCCCCTCCGGGCTCTGGTAGGCAATGGTGCCGTTGACCGCATCGCGCAGGTTGATCTGGCCCTCGATCACCTTGTTCCAGGCCGGGGCCAGGGAGTCCTCGAAGTCGGCCATGAAGACCTTGACGTTGGCGTTGAGGGCATTGATCACCATTTTGCGCTCGACCGGGCCGGTGATCTCCACACGGCGGTCCTGCAGATCGGCGGGAATGCCGCGCACCGTCCAGTCACCATCGCGAATATGGGCGGTCTCTGGCAGGAAGTCCGGCAACTCGCCGCCATCGATACGGGCCTGGCGTGCGACTCGCTGCTTCAGCAGCTCATTGCGTTGGGGAGCGAAACGTTCCACCAGTTCGGACACCAGGGCCACCGCATCCGGCGTCAGGATCTGCGCGTAATCGGGAAGCATCTCGCCTTGAATGCGCAGGCGGGTGCTGCTGATGGTCTGGGCCGGTGCCGACATAGTGGGTACTCCTCCAAAAGTTACATTTTGAATTTATTAACTACGACTAACGTCTATATCCCTTTCTTTCAAACTCCCCGTAACAGCGGGGTAACACGATTCATAAGGTGCAAAAGAATGGCGGATTCGTCAACTTGATTTTTAAAACAGGTGTTTTTTGATGATGGTTAAGATGCTGTTTTAAATGGATTTATGTGATTAGTGCAAAAGCTCTTTGCAGATGGTTATGCTCTTGGGTTGCCGGGGCGGCAGGGGGGAGGATTTCGGTAGAGGGGATGGGTTAAAAATGTAACTAATTACGTAATAAAATTACAAATGCAAAAACAAATCCCGACATTACTCCAAGCTTTGCAAAAACAGCTGTATGAAATGCCTTCGTTCAATCCAGCCTGCATGAGGGCTATGAAGTGACCGGGTAGTGAACCGGTGTTTAAAACTAAAATGTCAAATTGGGTCAAAATGGCGAAGGCGAACAGGAGAGAGGGAAATGACGAGCAATAACGTAGGTTTGTATCACGGCGTGTCCATGAAGGAGAGGGAGGTTGGGCGCAGAAGATGGTCAATTAAACTGATTTTTGAAGAAAAACCAGCATTTTGTCGTTATTTGCGGTGGCGGTCTGTTGGCCGGGGTCAAGGGCGGTGCCGGACAGCAAAACCGGCGTCTTGAACCGCACTATGGTACGGGCTCGTCTCAGTAATCTTCATCCGGGGCGGCGAGATCGATCACATCGAGGTGCACTGAACTGCCAAACCCGTGCTCTGCGGAATCGAGCTCGGAGGGCGTGGGGGAGATCAGGGGCTGAACGGGCTGGGAGTCAACAGCTTGGGTCATGGATGCTTGCCTCATTGATTGCAAGCCGGTCGGTGATTCCATCACCCTAGTGTCCACCTCCCTGTTTTTAGGTTCTTCGCGGGATCTTGGGGAAGTGGAAGTTGACAGACAGGGTGCTGGTAAACTGGCTGTCTCCAAACACACCACCACCATCACCCTGCTGTCGCCGTGCATCATATTGATATTGCCTCCTTCTGGCCAGGTTATACCGTCATCGCCCAAGCGCTTTCTGCCAACCATCACACCCTGTTTACCCTTGAGCCTCGCGCCGACCTGTTGCCCCGTTGTCGCCGATGCCTGCAACCCACGCCATTGATCCACGACCAACGTATCCGCCGGGTGCGTGAGCGAGACCTATTTGACCGACAAGTCTGGTTACAACTGCCTGTTCGCCGCGTCGACTGTCTGCGCTGTGGTCGCGTCAGTGAACATATCGACTGGCTCCCCTCTGGCTCCCGCCTCACCCGGCGCATGCAGTGCTGGATTGAAGCGCTCGTTCAGTACCTCCCCATCCGCCATGTCAGCCAGCTCACCGGGGTCGGTTGGCACACCATCAAGGAGATCGACAAGCGCCGTTTGCAGACCAGTGTGGGCACCATCGAACTTGGGGAGGTGCGGCGGCTGGTGATGGATGAGTTTGCCCTGCACAAGGGACACCGCTATGCCACCGTGATCATGGATGCCGAGCGAACCCGCGTCCTGTGGGTGGGGCACGGCAACAGCCGGGCCGCTATCCGTCCCTTCTTCGAGCAGCTCGGCGAGCGATGCCAGCAGATTGAAGCGGTGGCGATGGACATGAACACGGCGTTCGACCTGGAGGTGAAGCAACACTGCCCGCAGGCGGAGGTGGTCTACGACCTGTTCCACGTGGTGGCTCGCTATGGCCGAGAGGTGGTGGACCGGGTGCGAGTGGAGCAGGCGAATGCACTGAAAAGCGATAAACCGGCGCGAAAAGTGGTCAAAAGTGCGCGTTGGTTGCTGCTACGTAATCGGGCGAAGTTGAGTGAAAAACAGGATGTGAAGTTGCAGGAGCTGTTGGCGGCGAATCAACCGCTGGCGATGGTGTACGTGCTGAAAGAGGGGTTGAAGGGCATCTGGTATGCGCCGAGCGTGTGGGAAGGATGGCGACGATGGCGGAGCTGGATGCGGCAGGTGAAGGAAAGCGGGCTAGCGCCGCTGCAACGATTTGGTCGAAATTTATCGAAATATATGCGGGGGATCCTGGCGAGTGCAAACTACCCGATGCACACGAGTGTGCTGGAAGGGGTGAACAACAAGATCAAAGTGATAAAGCGTATGGCATATGGATTTAGGGACTCAGAATACTTTTTTCTGAAAATCAAGGCGGCCTTCCCCGGAAAGCCGCGATGAACCTGTTTTTATGGCCGGCGGAAAAGTTGCGTATCCTAGCGGCACTTTATGAAAGCTTCAAGTGGTTCTGTATAAAATTCATGCCAATAAAAAGCGGCGACCCGATGAACGGGGGAGGCGAGAAGAAAAAGAGGCAAGCGTCGGGCGTGCAGGCAAAAAAATAGCCCAGTCGTTTGACTGGGCTATTTTCGGGGAATTTGGTCGGTGTGAGAGGATTCGAACCTCCGACCCTCTACACCCCATGCAGATGCGCTACCTGGCTGCGCTACACACCGACGGAGTCAGCTCGGCTGACGGGGAGGAAGTCTAATCGGATGATTTGGCGGGCGCAACTCCTTTTTTATCAGGGAGATGCCGACTGCTTCTTTATTGTTCAGCCAAGATGCAACTTGGGCCCTGGCCGGAGTTTTGGCATAATCGCCGCCCCCTTAGGCGGGCACAGGGTGGCGAACACCCAACTCGGGGCGTTCCGATGTCGCCGGGGCCTTTGGCCTCTCTTTCATTGACAGCATCTTCTGCCGTGGGCTACCGGCTACCGGCTAGCGCGAGGGGGAAGGGGCCCGGTGTGCCCAGGGCCGGGACGCAGCAATCCGGGAGTGCGCGGCCGATGCCGTGCAGGGGCCAGGCAAGCCGACATCATATCGACGAGAGGATCAGGGTGTGAAACCATCTGAAGTTGCAGCACAGATCAGCCAGCGCGAGCAGGACGAACGCTGGATGCGCCATGCCATGGCCCTGGCCGCCAGGGCGGAGGGGATAGGCGAGATCCCGGTGGGCGCCGTGCTGGTGCTGGGGGACAAGATAGTGGCAGAGGGGTGGAATCGCTCCATCAGCGAGCACGACGCCTGCGCCCATGCCGAGGTGATGGCGCTTCGGGAAGCGGGCAAGCAGCTTGAAAACTATCGCCTGCTCGACACCACCCTCTATGTGACGCTGGAGCCCTGCTGCATGTGTGCCGGCGCCCTCATCCACAGCCGGGTCAAGCGGGTGGTCTATGGTGCCCGGGATTTGAAGACGGGGGCGGCAGGGTCTGTGTTCGACATCCTGCTGGATCCCCGCCACAACCACCAGGTGGTACTGACGGGGGAGGTGCTCGCCGACGCCTGCTCGGCCCAGCTGTCGGATTTCTTCAAACGGCGCCGCGCCGAGAAGAAGGCGGCCAGACTCGCCGCGAAAGAGGCGCTTCCTCAAGATGACAGCGGGGCCTGATGGCCCCGTTTGCTTTTATTTCACTGCCAGACCGGCGGCCTGCTTCCCACCGAATATCAACTGCCACCCCTGCGATGAAGCCCGCGCTCTTTGCCGCTGTTGATGTAACAAAACTGTCATGCATCCGCCATATAATGCCGCCAAGCCTAGCTCACATTGAGGTCTTGCATGTCATCGGAATCGTTAAATCTGGTCATGGCGGGCAGTCGAAAACGCCGGATCAAGGATAAATTGGCCAAATATGGCGTCACCACAGGGGGAGCCCTGGTGCTGGTGGCGCTGTTGCTTATCTTCTTCTACCTGCTTTATGTGGTGAAGCCCATCTTCAATGGCGCCAGCATGGAGAGCACCGCTTCCTTCACCCTGCCCATCAAGGGCAAGACCGCCTGGCTCGGGGTCGAGGAGCAAAACGAGATAGGTTACCGCTTCAGTGACCTGGGGAAGGTCAAGTTCTTTGCCGTGCAACCGGATGGCAAGATCAAGACCGGACAGGTGATTGGCGAGGCGCAGGTGAACGGCGAGATCACGGCGGTCGCGCCGCCTGCGCCGGGCCAGAAACTCATCGCCTATGGGTTTGCCGACGGCAAGGCCCAGGTGGTGCAACCCTATTTCAAGATCTCCTATCCCAATGACGTGCGCGTCATCGAGCCCAGTCTGCAATATCCCTTCGGCGAGACCCCCGTGGTGATCGATCCCCAGGGCAAGGCGCTGACGCGCATGGTCTTCGAGGCGACCAAGGACAAGATGGCGACCGCGGCCGTGACCGAAGATGGTCGTGGTGTGCTGATGGTGATGAGCGGCGAGGAGAATTTCCTCTCCGGCGAAATCGAGTGGAGCAACCAGACCTACACCATTCCGTCCCTGCCACGCCATGTTGACCAGATGCTGCTGACCCCGAACCTGCGCCTGTTGTTCGTGCGCGAGGGCAACCGCCTGTCGGTCTATGACATCCACAACCTGAGCGACATTTCCCTGCGCAATGTCATGGAGATCAACGCCCCCAATGCCAGCGTGACCCAGGTGGCCCTGCTCTCCGGTGCGTCCTCCCTGCTGGTGGGCAACGACAACGGCGTCATCTCCCAGTGGTTCGAGGTGGCAAAGGATGGCAAGCGCCAGTTCACCCAGATCCGTGACTTCAAGAGTGACGCGCCGGTCGCCCTGCTGACCCCCGAGCACTTTCGCAAGGGCTTCATCAGCGCAGGCAGCGACGGCACCATCAACTTCTTCCATGCCACCGGCGAAGCCAAGCTGCTTGGCGAGAAGGTTGACGGGGGCAACCTGGCTGCCGTTGCCATCTTTCCTCGCCACAACCTGCTGTTGACCCAGCAGGGGGATGACTTCAAGGTCTTTGACGTCGAGAACGATCACCCCGAGGTAACCTGGTCTGCCCTCTGGCAACAGGTGTGGTATGAAGGCTATCCCGAGCCCCAGTACGTGTGGCAGTCCACCTCCGCCAGCAACGACTTCGAAGCCAAGCTGAGCCTGGTGCCCCTGGTGTTCGGTACCTTGAAAGCCTCCTTCTATGCCATGGTGTTCGCGGTGCCCCTGGGTGTCGCCGGTGCCATCTATACCGCCTACTTCATGTCGGCGGGGCTGCGCAAATACGTCAAGCCGACGGTGGAGATCATGGCGGCGCTGCCGACCGTCATCCTCGGCTTCCTGGCGGGTCTGTGGCTCGCGCCCATCATCGAAGGGGCCCTGCCCGGGGTGATCCTGCTGCTGATCCTGCTGCCCATGGGCATGCTGCTCACCGCCCTGGTGTGGAACTATCTGCCGGAGCGCGGCCGCACCTGGCTGCCGGAAGGCTGGCACGCCATCCTGCTCATCCCTGTGCTGCTGTTCATCGGATGGGGCGCCTTCGCCTTGAGCCCCATCATCGAGAACGCCTTCATGCACGGTGATTCGCGCATCTGGCTGACCCACGACATGGGCATCAAGTTTGACCAGCGCAACTCCCTGGTGGTCGGTATCGCCATGGGCTTTGCGGTCATCCCCACCATCTTCTCCATCGCCGAAGACGCGGTCTTCTCGGTGCCCAAGCACCTGACCCAGGGCTCGCTTGCGCTGGGGGCGACCCCGTGGCAGACCCTGAGCCGGGTGGTGATCCTCACCGCGAGCCCGGGCATCTTCTCGGCGGTGATGATGGGCCTTGGCCGCGCCGTGGGCGAGACCATGATCGTGCTGATGGCCACCGGCAACACCCCCATCATGGACTTTTCCATGTTCCAGGGGCTGCGGACCCTGGCGGCGAACATCGCGGTGGAGATGCCGGAATCGGAAGTGGGCAGCTCCCACTACCGGGTGCTCTTCCTCGCCGCCTTCGTGCTGTTTGTGTTCACCTTCTTGTTCAATACCCTGGCCGAATTCGTCCGCCAGCGGTTGCGTGAAAAGTACAGCTCTCTGTAAGGACTAAGGAATCGACAATGGGTAAGTGGTTTAAATCGGGGGCCCCCTGGATCTGGATGACGGGGGGCGCCGTCAGCCTGAGTCTGGTGGCCGTACTGGGTCTGTTGTTGCTGATTGGCTGGCGTGGTCTGGTCTATTTCTGGCCCCATCCCATCTATGAGTGGCAACTTGAAGATGCAAGCGGCAACAAGAGCGTCCTGATTGGCGAGATCAACGACCGGGAGCTGGTGCCGGTGGAGCGCCTGCGCGCCGCAGGCCAGGCGCTGGAAGGGGAGGAGCGCGAAGAGATTACCCGTTATCTGGTCAAGACCGGCAACCGGGAGTTCGTCGACCTCGATTTTCGCTGGGTGCTGGAGACCGATATCAAATCGCGCACCCAGCCGGCGGAGCTCGCCATGGTGGAACGCGCCACCAACGGCAACTTCTATGGTTACATCACCTCGGTGAAGGAAGATGGCCAGGAGCTGACCACGGATCTGCATCCCGCCTTGCAGCGGGTGCTGGCCCGTGCCAACGGCCTCTCAAGCCAAGCCAACGACCTGCAAAAAGGGGCCATCGGCAGCATCAACTACCAGCTGGAGCGCCTGCGCCTGAAAGAGCGCAAGGCCGAGCTGGATGACAAGCTGACCGATCAGCTTAAAGCCGAGCTGGCGAGCGAGCGTCAGGCCCTGAACGATCGTTATCAGGTGCTGGAAAAAGAGCTCTTCTCCCTGCGTACCCAGGCGGACAGAGACAGCATCACCGTCAAGGACATGCGCGGCGAACTGGTGACCATGCCCATGTCCCGGGTGCTGGATGTGGTCTGGCCCAACGACATGAGCCTGATGGCCAAGGTGGGCCACTGGTTCCACCAGATAGGCAAGTTCGTCTCCGATGACCCCCGGGAGGCGAACACCGAGGGCGGCGTCTTCCCGGCCATCTTCGGCACCGTCTTCATGGTGATCCTGATGGCCATCATCGTGACCCCGCTCGGGGTGGTGGCGGCGGTCTACCTGCACGAGTACGCGGGCAAGAACAGCCTGACCAAGATCATCCGCATCGCGGTGATCAACCTGGCGGGGGTGCCCTCCATCGTCTACGGCGTGTTTGGTCTGGGCTTCTTCGTCTACACCCTGGGGGGCAGCATCGACCGCCTCTTCTACCCGGAAGCGCTGCCGAGCCCGACCTTCGGCTCCCCCGGTGTCATCTGGTCAGCCCTGACCCTGGCCATCCTTACCCTGCCGGTGGTGATCGTCTCCACCGAGGAGGGGCTGGCCCGGATCCCGAGCACCATTCGCCAGGGTTCGCTGGCGCTGGGTGCCACCCAGGCCGAGACCCTGTGGCGCATCGTGCTGCCCATGGCCAGCCCGGCCATCATGACCGGCCTTATCCTGGCCATCGCCCGTGCGGCGGGCGAGGTGGCGCCGCTGATGCTGGTGGGGGTGGTGAAGCTTGCTCCCACGTTGCCGATGGACGGCAACTTCCCGTACCTGCACGTGGAGCGCAAGTTCATGCACCTGGGCTTCCACATCTATGACGTGGGCTTCCAGAGCCCGAACGTCGAGGCGGCGCGTCCTCTGGTCTACGCCACCTCCTTCCTGCTGGTGACGGTGATCGTCGGCCTCAACCTGACGGCGATCGGTATTCGTAACCACCTGCGCGAGAAATTCCGGTCGCTGGAACATTAATCCAGCCATTACAGAGACGGGCAGGGGCCTTCCCTGCCAGCCAGATATTCCGGCAGCGGGCAAGACGTTTGCCCGCTGCCACCAAGAGAATTTGAGGTAAACAGATGATCAACGTAACACCGAGTTCGGCCCCGCACACCGCCACCGACCTGCTCAACCTGACCCCGGAGCAGACTGCGCTGGAGGTGAAGGATCTCAACCTGTACTACGGCAACAAGCAGGCGCTGTTCAACGTCAACATGAAGATCCCCAAGGGGCAGGTCACCGCCTTTATCGGCCCGTCCGGTTGCGGCAAGTCCACTTTGCTGCGCTGCATCAACCGGATGAACGATCTGGTGGAGATCTGCCGCATCGAGGGGGAGATCCAGCTGCACGGCCACAACATCTATGACAAGAGCGTGGATGTCTCCGCCCTTCGCCGTCAGGTGGGCATGGTGTTCCAGCGCCCCAACCCCTTCCCCAAGTCCATCTACGAGAACGTGGTCTACGGCCTGCGCCTGCAGGGCATCAATGACCGCCGTACCCTGGACGAGGCCGCCGAGCGTTCCCTGCGCGGTGCCGCCCTGTGGGAGGAGGTGAAGGATCGTCTGCACGACAATGCCTTTGGTCTCTCCGGCGGTCAGCAGCAGCGTCTGGTGATTGCCCGTGCCATCGCCATCGAGCCGGAAGTGCTGTTGCTCGATGAACCGACCTCGGCGCTGGACCCCATCTCCACCCTCACCATCGAGGAGCTCATCAACGAGCTCAAGAGCCAGTTCACCGTGGTGATCGTGACCCACAACATGCAGCAGGCGGCGCGGGTCTCGGATCAGACCGCGTTCATGTACATGGGGGAACTCATCGAGTACTCGAATACCAACACCATCTTCACCACCCCGGCCAAGAAGAAGACCGAAGACTACATTACCGGTCGTTACGGCTAAGGGATGCCGCTGATTGAGATGAGCAAGATGAGCAAGATGGGCATCAACAAACAGATTGGCAGTCAGTTCAACGGCTAAGGCATAATCGGAGCAACAAGGATTACTGGTATGGACAATATGAACCTCAACAAACACATCTCCGGTCAGTTCAATGCCGAGCTTGAGAGCGTGCGCAACCAGGTACTGGTGATGGGGGGGCTGGTGGAGAAGCAACTCACCGACGCCATCGCCGCCATCCATGGCCAGGATCTGGATGCGGCGCGCAAGATCGTGGCCAACGACCACAAGGTCAACGCCATGGAAGTGGCGATCGACGAGGAGTGCACCCGCATCATCGCCAAGCGTCAGCCCACCGCGTCCGACCTGCGGCTGGTGATGGCCATCATCAAGACCATCACGGATCTGGAGCGGATCGGCGACGTGGCGGACAAGATTGCCCGCATGCTGACCGACAACGCCAACAAGCCCCAGCCACCGCTGGTGTCGCTGGAGAACATGGGGCGTCGCACCATCAAGATGCTCCACGACGTGCTCGACGCCTTCGCCCGCATGGATCTGGATGCCGCCCTGGCGGTCTACAAGGAAGATGACAAGGTGGACCGCGAATACGAGTCCATCATCCGCGAGCTGATGACCTACATGATGGAAGATCCGCGCACTATACCGCAGGTGCTGAACGTCTTGTGGGCGGCACGGGCCATCGAGCGGGTCGGCGATCGCTGCCAGCACATCTGCGAGTACATCGTCTACTACGTCAAGGGCAAGGATGTGCGTCACACCAAGGCCGATGACCTGAGCGATCTGCTGGGCAAGGGCTGATGGGGCGCCTTTGGTGGAGCTCCCGTCGCGGCTGCACGATGGGAATCCAACTCTGATTGAATAAAAAGGCGCTTTGAGCGCCTTTTTCATTGCATGGCACGGCAGTTCAAGATAACGCCACCCAGCGGGCGCTTTTCTGCTAGAATATGGCCCCTGTGTGAGTCCCGGATGGAGTCACGGTCCGGTTTCCCGGGCCCAGTTTGCCGTCTTGTGCTAAGGCGGCTGTAGCAATAGGTTAATCATGAGTTTTGCCGATAGTTTGTTCTTTCTGATGCTGCTGGTCGCCGGCAGCGTGTTCTTCTCACTCTCCGAGATCTCCCTTGCCGCCTCCCGCAAGATCAAGTTGCAGGTGATGGCCGACGAGGGCAACCGCCACGCCGAGAAGGTGCTGGCATTGCAGGCCCAGCCGGGCAACTTCTTTACCGTGGTGCAGATAGGCCTCAATACCGTCGCCATCCTCGGCGGTATCCTGGGGGAATCCGCCCTCAATCCCGCCATCAGGGAGCTGATTGCCGGCTTCTACCAGGGGCCCTGGCTCGGCCAGATTAGCTCTGCGGCCTCGTTCGTCTTCGTCACCGGCATGTTCATCCTGATAGCGGACCTGATGCCCAAGCGCCTTGCCATGACCATGCCCGAGCGGATCGCTGTTGTGGTGGTGCGTCCCATGATGCTGTGCGTCACCTTGCTGATGCCGCTGGTGTGGCTGTTCAACGGCATGGCCAACGGCCTGTTCCGGCTGATGCGCATCTCCATGGTGCGCAACGACGAGATCACCTCCGACGATATTTATGCGGTGATGGATGCAGGTGCCGAAGCCGGTGTCATCCAGCGCGAGGAGCACCAGCTCATCGAGAACGTGTTCGAGCTCCAGTCTCTGGGTGTCACTTCCGCCATGACGGCGCGGGAGAGCCTCATCTACTTCACCCTGCAAGAGGGGGAGGAGAGCATCAAGGCGAAGATCGCCGAGCACCCCCACAACAAGTTCCTGGTGTGCGACCACAACCTCGACAGCATCAAGGGGTTCGTGGATGCCAAGGAGCTGCTGATCCGCGTCATCAGCGGCCAGAGCATCGATCTCAACAGCGGCTCCCTGGTGCAGAACGTCATCATCATTCCCGACACCCTCAACCTCTACGAGGCAATGGAGTACTTCAAGAACCATCGCGGCGATTTTGCGGTGGTGATGAACGAATACGCCCTGGTGGTGGGCATCGTCACCATGAATGACCTGATGAGTACCGTCATGGGGGAGTGGGCCACCCACGTGGTGGAAGAGCAGATCGTCCAGCGGGACGAGAACTCCTGGCTGGTGGACGGGGTGACCCCCATCTCCGACGTGATGCGCGCCTTCGACATCGAGGAGTTCCCGGAAAACCAGAACTACGAGACCATCGCCGGTTTCATCATGTACATGCTGCGCAAGATCCCCAAGCGCACCGACTCGGTCAAATATGCCGGTTACAAGTTCGAAGTGGTGGACATCGACAGTTACAAGATTGACCAGTTGCTGGTCACCCGGGTAGAACCTGCGAGCAATGAGAAGCCCGCTCAGGAATCCTAAAGGAGTTCGTTAGCAATCATGAAGATGAAGACTCATTCCCGTGCGCTGGCCTGTGTGGCGCTCGCCCTGGCACTGGGTGCCTGCAGCCAGAGCGCACCGCGCAAGCCGGTGACGCCTGCCAAACCCGTCGCTCCCCAGCCTGCCGTAGTGGTCCCGCAGCAGGATCCCGATGCGGTGGTGCAAAGCGCCGTGGCAGAGCCCAGCCCGGTGTTCGACGAGGAGTATCACGGCCCGGATCAAGGGTCGCTTGAATCGGTCACCGCCCTGTTTGCCCGGGGTTACATCGAATCCGCCATGCGCGAGACCATGCTGGCGGCGGTGCACAGCGACTATCCGCTGCTCGGCATGCGGGACGTGCGTCTCACTGACCCTGTTGCCAAGTTCCTCACCTCGGCCCAGGCACGCACCACGGCCCACGACTACCTCTATGCCGGGGTGCAGCGTCGGCTGGGCCGCCCGCTCAGCCCCGCCCAGTGGGAGCCGATCTGGCAGGGCTATCCCCAGCAGGGCCGGGTCTCCGACTGGGTCAAGCAGACCAAGCGGGTGCTGGCCGGGCGCTGAGTCCCTCTGGTTATCGGCGGCTGTGCCCGCCTTGATCCCCTGTTTCACAAGAGGTCATCCCCCGGGGTGGCCTCTTGTCGTTTCAGTGCCTGGCCAGGTGATGCCTGTGCCGGGGAGACCTCCCTTTGTCGCCATCATCCTGAGCTTGCCCGGATTTGTTCGTAGCCCCCGATTGCCTCTTGTTCTACTTTGGGTCATGATATTTGGGATTTCTAGCCGTCTAGATGTTTTGATGGCTTAATGTGGTTTCACACAATAAACACCCGTCATGGCGGGGAGACGCAGAGAGACAGAGATGGACAAGCAGGATTTGTGGGTACTCGATGGCGGTATGGGCCGTGAACTGGCGCGGCGTGGTGCGCCGTTCCGTCAACCGGAGTGGTCGGCACTGGCGTTGATGGAAGCGCCCGAGACGGTGCGCGAGGTACACCAGGCCTATGCGACGAGCGGTGCCCGGGTGATCACCACCAACAGCTATGCCCTGGTGCCCTTCCATATCGGCGAGGCGCGCTTTGCCGCCCAAGGGGAGGCACTTGCAGCTCTGGCCGGGCAACTGGCCCGAGACGTGGCCGACGAACAGGGGGGAGCCGTCAAGGTGGCCGGTTCCTTGCCGCCGCTCTTTGGCTCCTATCGTGCGGACCTCTATCAGGCCGAGCGGGTGAGCGAGCTGGCGACACCGCTGATCCGTGCCCTGTCACCCCATGTGGATCTCTGGCTGGCGGAGACCATGAGCCTCATCGCCGAGCCCCTGGCCCTCAAGGCCCTGCTGCCCGAGGACGGCAAGCCGTTCTGGGTCTCCTTTACTCTGGAAGACGAGGCGCCGGGCAGCGAGCCCACCCTGCGCTCCGGCGAGCGGGTGGCGGATGCCGTGACCGCGTTGGCGTCGGCCGGGGTGGATGCCATCCTGTTCAACTGCTGCCAGCCCGAGGTGATTGAAGGGGCGCTCAAGGTGGCCGTCGCCGCGTTGCAGGTTCAGGGGCGCACCGACGTTCGCCTCGGCGCCTATGCCAACGCCTTCCCGCCCCAGCCCAAGGAGGCGACTGCCAATGACGGTCTGGACGAGATCCGCGGCGATCTGGGGCCGCTGGATTACCTCGGCTGGGCCGAGCGCTGGCGCAGAGCCGGGGCAAACCTCATCGGCGGCTGCTGCGGCATCGGCCCGGAACACATCGAGGCGCTGGCCAGCCGGCTGCGTTAAGGAGCGCCCATGAAAGAGAGCAAGATCGGGCTCTGGTCCCTCACTGCGCTGGTGTTCAGCTCCATGGTGGGGGCCGGCATCTTCAGCCTGCCCCAGAACATGGCCGATGTGGCGGGCGCCCGCGCCGTGCTGATCGGCTGGGCCGTCACCGGGGTCGGCATACTGGCGCTGGCCATGAGCTTCCTTTACCTGTCGCGGCTCAAACCCGAGCTCGACGGCGGCATCTACAGCTATGCCCGGGCCGGCTTTGGCGAGCTGGTGGGGTTCTTCTCCGCCTGGGGATACTGGCTCTGTGCCACCATCGGCGTGGTGGGTTATCTGGTGATCGCCTTCGCGGCGCTGGGCAGCTTTGTCGATACGCCGGAGCGGGTCTGGTTTGGCGAGGGCAACACCTTGGCGGCCTTCATCGGCGAGTCCTGCATCCTCTGGGCGGTGCACCTGCTGGTGGCCCGAGGCGTACAGCAGGCGGCCCTGTTCAATCTGGTGGCGACCCTGGCCAAGAGCCTGCCGCTGCTGCTGTTCATCCTATTCGCCTGCTACTGGTTCGATCCGGTCACCTTTGCGGCGGATCAGGAGGGCAGCACCCTGGCGGTACCGGTCTCCGAGCAGGTGCGTAACACCATGCTCATCACCCTCTGGGTCTTCACCGGCATCGAAGGGGCAGCGGTGCTCTCGGCCCGGGCGAGAAACAAGCGGGATGTGGGCACCGCCACCGTGCTCGGAGTGGTGCTGGCGCTGCTGCTCTATGTGCTCATCTCGGTGCTGGCGCTCGGAATATTGAGCCGCCCGGAGCTTGCGGCCCTGCCCAACCCCTCCATGGCGGGACTGATGGCCCAGATGACGGGTTCCTGGGGCAAGCTGCTCATCAGCGCCGGCCTCATCGTGTCGGTGCTCGCCTCCTACGTGAGCTGGACCCTCTTCTCGGCCGAGGTGCCGTTCAGCGCGGCGCGTCACGGGGCCTTCCCGGCCATCTTCCGGCGCGAGAACCGCAACGGCACCCCCATCGCCTCGCTCTGGCTCACCAGCCTGACCGTGCAGGGCTGCTTGCTGCTGGTGTGGCTGCTTGGCAAGGGGTACACCAACCTGCTGCTCATCTCCACCTCCATGATCCTGGTGCCCTACCTGCTCATCGGCCTCTTCCTGCTCAAGCTGGTCTTCAGTGGCAAGGGTGGGCAGGGCCGCGGCCTGATGCGGGTGGTGGCGCTGGTGTCGAGCGGTTATGGTTTCTGGCTGCTCTACGCCGCCGGGGTGGAGTACCTGCTGCTGTCGCTTCTGCTCTACGGGCCGGGTCTGCTGCTGTTTCTCTACAGCCGTCGCCAGCTCGGCGCCGAACAGCGGCTCAGCGGGCGCGAACGGCTGCTGGCCGGGGTGACGCTGCTGAGCCTGATCCCCGCCGTCTGGTCGTTCGTTCACGTCTGACCCGGGGGGTGTCCCTGTCATGAAAAAGAGCGCCCCTGGGCGCTCTTTTTTATCCTGGTCGGTGGGTCAACCGCTGGTGGGGCCCGCCGGTTTGCCAAACAGCACGGCGAGCTTTTGCCGCCAGGGGAGGCCCCGGGCCTCTTGCAGCATGTCGCGCCACTCGTGGAAGGTGAGGGTGAGCGGGTTGAAGCTGTGGATTGGCTTGGTGATGCCGAAACGGCACGGCTCGCCCAAGTCTTCTTCCACGAAGGTGCCAAACAGCCGGTCCCAGATGATGAGCACGCCGGCGAAGTTGCGATCGATGTATCTGGCGTTGCTGGCGTGGTGCACCCTGTGGTGGGAGGGGGTGTTGAAGATCCATTCAAGTTTGCCCAGCTTGCCCACCACCTGGGTGTGGACGAAGAACTGAAAACCCAGGCTCAAGAGTACGGTGGCCACCACCGCCTCGGGGGGGAAGCCGATGAGGATCATGGGGATCCAGAACAGCCACATGCCGGAGACCGGATACATCAGGCTCTGGCGAAAGGCGGTGGAGAGGTTGAGCCGCTCCGAGCTGTGGTGCACCACGTGGGAGGCCCAGAGCCAGCGCACATGGTGGCTCGCGAAGTGGAACAGCCAGTAGCAGAGATCCTGCAACAGAAAGAGCAGCAAAAGGCTCCAGAGGTTCAGTTCGATATCGAATAGTCGCCAGCCCCAGAGGGTGTCATAGAGATAGGCGATGGCAATGGCAGCCAGGGCATCGCCCCCCTGATGCATCAGTGCCAGGGTGGCATTGGCGAAGAGATCCTTCCACTGGTAGCCCGCTGTGGGATAGGCGGTGCCGTGTTTTCGCAGGTAGAGCATCTCCCAGCCGATGAAGACCAGAAAGAGAGGCGAGAGGTAGAGCAGGAGCAGTTGCACATCCATGTGAGCCATCCGGTTGGACCAGTTGGATGTCAGCATACCGGATGAATTTAAAATTTCATTAACATCCTTGCTCGTTGGCGTGGTGACAACCCGATGGCAAAAGGCTGTGGCAAGCAATGCGCCAGGGAGATGATCTGGGGGGAAGGCAAGCATAGAAGAGGGAGCCATGGGCTCCCTCTTCGTGCTGGTGCATCGCGGGTTATAGCACCTGGCTCAGGAACTGGCGCAGGCGCGGGGAGGGTGGATTGTCGAAGAAGTCGGCGGGTTTCTCGTCCACCAGCAGCTCGCCACTCTCCATGAAGAGCACCCTGTCCGCCACTTCCCGGGCAAAGCCCATCTCGTGGGTCACCACCACCATGGTCATCCCTTCGCGGGCCAACCCCTTCATGACGTCCAGCACCTCTCCCACCATTTCGGGGTCGAGGGCGCTGGTGGGCTCGTCAAACAGCATGATGCGCGGCTGCATGGCGAGCGCCCGGGCGATGGCCACCCGCTGCTGCTGGCCGCCGGAGAGCTGGGAGGGGTAGCTCTGGGCCTTGTTGGAGAGACCGACCTTGAGCAGCAGGGCCTTGGCCCGCTCCTCAGCCTCCTGGCGAGAGAGTCCTCTCACCTTCTGGGGGGCCAGGGTGATGTTGTCCAGCACCGTCAGGTGAGGGAAGAGATTGAAGGACTGGAACACCATGCCCACCTCTTCCCGCAGCTTGTTGACATCCCCGGGTTCGGTGAGGCTGATGCCGTCGACCACGATATTGCCATCGTTGATGGTCTCCAGCTGGTTGAGGGTGCGCAGGAAGGTGGACTTGCCCGAGCCGCTCGGCCCCACGATCACCACCACTTCCCCTTCGGCCACCTGGGTGCTGACGTTTTTCAGGGCGTGCACCTCGGTGCCGTAGAACTTCTCTACACCGGTCGCCTTGATGATGGGATCAGTTGCTGCGCGCATAGTTCACCTCCAGACGACGCACCGGGAAGGGGCAGGGAGTGCCGGTGATGGCAGAACGTTTCGACACCGATGGCGCCTTGATAACGGGATCAGTTGCTGCGCGCATATTTCACCTCCAGACGACGCACGAGGAAGGAGAGAGTGCCGGTCAGCACCAGATAGAGCAGGGCCACGGTGAACCACACCTCGAACGGGCTGAAGGTGGAGCTGACCACTTCGCGCCCCGCCTTGGTGAGATCCGTGATGGAGATGACGGAGACCAGAGAGGAGTCCTTGATGAGGTTGATGAACTGACCCGCGAGCGGTGGCAGCACCCGTTTGAAGGCCTGGGGCAGGATGACGTAGCGCATGGTCTGGGCCGAGGTCATGCCAAGGCTTCTGCCCGCTTCCATCTGCCCCTTGTGAATGGAGCTGATGCCGGCGCGCACGATCTCCGCCACGTAGGCGCCGGTGAAGACCGCGAGCGCCGCCACACCAGCGGTGAATCGGTCGAGGTTCAGCACGGTGCCGATAAAGAAATAGACGATGAAGATCTGCACCAGCAACGGGGTGCCACGGATGAGCTCCACATAGGTCACGGCCAGGTTGCGCAGGGCCGGATTGGGGGAGAGGCGGGCGAGCCCGGCCAGGGTGCCAAGCAGGATGGCGAAGATGCCCGCCACCAGGGATAGCTTGACCGTGACCCAGACGCCCCAGGCAATGGGGCCGGCGGTCCAGCTCAGTTGCACATCCAGGGTATCGCCGAGGAAGACGGTATCCCCTTCAGCCAGCTGGGAGCCCTTGGGAGCGATGGCCTGACGGCGGCTGGGGTCGAGATCGTCTTGCAGGAAGAGCTGTCCCTTGTCCGCCACCACGGTGCCGTCAAACTCGGCATAGTGTTTCTGTTCTGCCTGATAGGCGATGTACTGGGGAATGCGTTCCCAGCGCCAGGTGTAATCCACTGCCTGCACGGCCTTGTAGATGCCGAAAATGGCGGCCAGCACCAGCAGCAGGAAGATCCCGTGCCAGAGCAGCTGATTGGGCTGTTTTTCCATCTGTCTTGTGAGTTTGGGGTTGATCACTGTCACAACCTCTTTTGTCGTTATCGTGTGGGGAGTCTGCGTGAAGGGGCGGCATGCCGCCCCTTTGAGAGGTTATTTGAGCTGGTTCAGCCAGGCGGTGGATTCAAACCACTTCTTGTAGAGACGGTCGTAGCTGCCGTCGCCCTTGATCTGGCGCAGGTAGTTGTTGAACCAGTTGAGGGTGTCCTGATCCCCCTTGCGGATGGCCCAGGCCAGCGGCTCGAAGGTGAACGGCTTGTCGAGGTGCACCACGGCGCCCTGGTTCTGGGACGCGAAGATGGCGTTGTAGGGCAGGTCGTAGACGAAGGCATCCACCTTGCCGTTGATCACTTCCAGCTTGGCGTCATCCTGGGTTTCAAACTGCAGCAGGGTGGCTTTGGGGATCATGCGCTTGACCGCTTGCTCGCCGGTGGTGCCGAGTTTGACCGCGATCTTGTATTTGGGATCGTTGAGGTCCTGGAAGGATTTGATTTCGCCCGCCTTGTCTTTGCGAAGCACGATGGTCTGGCCGACGACGATGTAGGGATCGGCAAAGTTCACGCGCAGGTTGCGCTGGGGAGTGACGGTCATGCCGCCCATGATGACGTCGAACTTGTCGGTCAAGAGCGCGGGGATGATGCCGTCCCAGGCGGTGTTGACGAACTCCACCTTCACGCCCATCTCCTTGGCGACCATCTTGGCGAGATCCACGTCAAAGCCGATATACTGGCCCTGCTTGTTGGTCATCTCGAAGGGTTGATAGCCGGCATCGAAGCCGACCCGCAGCACACCGCGTTCCAGCACGGCATCCAGGGTGGAAGTGGGCGCGGCGTTGGCCAGCCCGCACAGCAGCAGGGTAGAAAGAATGAGTTTTTTGATCATAAATGACGTCTCTGTCGTAAATGTGGTCGGCCTTGAACCTGCTCCCGTGCGACTCCATGGCACAAGAGACTGCTGCATCCGGCAGCAGGCAAGACAGGATTATTGTCTTGGTCGGGGCAAAAGCCCCATATGAGATTCTATGAATGGTTCGTTGGATGAAAAATGTACCAAAACCTGTTTGTGCCAGAAGACTCAATAAGTTATGGAGACTTTTATCCCTCGTGGTGACTCATAAAACCACATGAAAACAACATATCTATCTAATGGCGCCGGTTCAAGTGCAAAATATCCGGCGGCCGTCTCGGTGGAAAATCCGGGCACAGACAGGGCGTTGTCCGGCCCGCTTCACGAGGAATGGGGCGTGCGAGTCGGGCTAATATTTTGGTTCTTCGCGGGATCTTGGGGAAGTGGAAGTTGACAGACAGGGTGCTGGTAAACTGGCTGTCTCCAAACACACCACCACCATCACCCTGCTGTCGCCGTGCATCATATTGATATTGCCTCCTTCTGGCCAGGTTATACCGTCATCGCCCAAGCGCTTTCTGCCAACCATCACACCCTGTTTACCCTTGAGCCTCGCGCCGACCTGTTGCCCCGTTGTCGCCGATGCCTGCAACCCACGCCATTGATCCACGACCAACGTATCCGCCGGGTGCGTGAGCGAGACCTATTTGACCGACAAGTCTGGTTACAACTGCCTGTTCGCCGCGTCGACTGTCTGCGCTGTGGTCGCGTCAGTGAACATATCGACTGGCTCCCCTCTGGCTCCCGCCTCACCCGGCGCATGCAGTGCTGGATTGAAGCGCTCGTTCAGTACCTCCCCATCCGCCATGTCAGCCAGCTCACCGGGGTCGGTTGGCACACCATCAAGGAGATCGACAAGCGCCGTTTGCAGACCAGTGTGGGCACCATCGAACTTGGGGAGGTGCGGCGGCTGGTGATGGATGAGTTTGCCCTGCACAAGGGACACCGCTATGCCACCGTGATCATGGATGCCGAGCGAACCCGCGTCCTGTGGGTGGGGCACGGCAACAGCCGGGCCGCTATCCGTCCCTTCTTCGAGCAGCTCGGCGAGCGATGCCAGCAGATTGAAGCGGTGGCGATGGACATGAACACGGCGTTCGACCTGGAGGTGAAGCAACACTGCCCGCAGGCGGAGGTGGTCTACGACCTGTTCCACGTGGTGGCTCGCTATGGCCGAGAGGTGGTGGACCGGGTGCGAGTGGAGCAGGCGAATGCACTGAAAAGCGATAAACCGGCGCGAAAAGTGGTCAAAAGTGCGCGTTGGTTGCTGCTACGTAATCGGGCGAAGTTGAGTGAAAAACAGGATGTGAAGTTGCAGGAGCTGTTGGCGGCGAATCAACCGCTGGCGATGGTGTACGTGCTGAAAGAGGGGTTGAAGGGCATCTGGTATGCGCCGAGCGTGTGGGAAGGATGGCGACGATGGCGGAGCTGGATGCGGCAGGTGAAGGAAAGCGGGCTAGCGCCGCTGCAACGATTTGGTCGAAATTTATCGAAATATATGCGGGGGATCCTGGCGAGTGCAAACTACCCGATGCACACGAGTGTGCTGGAAGGGGTGAACAACAAGATCAAAGTGATAAAGCGTATGGCATATGGATTTAGGGACTCAGAATACTTTTTTCTGAAAATCAAGGCGGCCTTCCCCGGAAAGCCGCGATGAACCAATATTTTTGCCCGGCCCATAGGCTCCCTCTGTGTCTTGTCATGGGCTTCCCATATACTCAGCCATCCCCATTGGAAGGTTCAGGAATGGACGCCTCAATTCTGCTCAATCTGGACGTATTTACCCTGATGTTGATGGCCCTTGGGGGCTACAGCCTGGGATTCATCACCCTCTCCATCATCTGGTCGACCCACAGGGAAATACCCGGTCTCGGGCTCTGGTGGTGGTCCAGCCTCTGTGCCCTGGCGGCGCAATCGCTCTTCTTCATGCAGGCATTTGCCCCCCATATCGCGGGGATCTGGCTGGCCAACCTGCTCATCACCTTCTGCCTCGCCCTGATGCCACTCGCCATCCAGCGCTTCTTCGGGGAGCCGCCAAACTGGCGAGCATTCACCCTCTTCATGCTGGTCTACCTACTTATCCTCTGCTGGAGCGTCATCTTCAACGACAAGATGGCCCCCCGGGTGCTGCTGGCCTGCCTGAGCTACATGATGGTGGGGGCGGTGATTGTCTGGCTCATCTGGCGTCATGGCTACCCTGACTATCTGCCTGCTGTGCTGGTGTTCACCGTGGTCAACATCCTGCTCTACGGTTTCAATCTGGTGCGCATGGGGGCCCTGCTCGGCGGCGAGGTGCGGGTCCTGATGGATCAGCATGCGGTCAATGTGCTCCCCTTCCTCTCCATGCTGATGGGCAACTATCTGTCGACCTTCGGGGTGCTGCTGCTCTGTACCCAGTACCGGGCCCTGGCCCTGCGTCGACAGGCCAGCCAGGATCCCCTGACCGGCCTCCTGAACCGGCGCGGCTTCATGGATCACTGCGTGACGATGGCAAGGCAGGGGGCGCTGGTGGTGCTGGATCTCGACGACTTCAAGCAGATCAACGATCGCCACGGTCACGAGACCGGGGACAGGGTGCTGGAGGCGGTGGGTCGCTATCTTGCCGGCCAGCGGGATCTGGTGGCCAGCCGCTTCGGCGGGGAAGAGTTTGTGCTGCTGTTGCCCGAGCGGGACCCCCTGGCCCAGCAGGCGCGCTGCGAGCAGATCCGCCAGGGGATAGAAACGCTGGGGCTGAAGGGGGTCCGGGTGACGGCCAGCCTGGGGTGGGCGCCTAGCGCCCGCGAATGGCACTTTGACACCCTGTTCAGCCAGGCAGATCGCGCTCTCTATCAGGCCAAGCGGGAGGGCAAGAACCGGATTTGTCAGGGGGCCTGATCCCCCGTCAGGCCATGCCCGGCCGGTGGCCGTCGGCTCCGACCGGACAAAGGCATACCGAGTCAGCCACCTGGTCGCATCAGACCAGTATGGCAGCCTGTCAGCTTGTCAGCGGTGCAGCTCCCCCGCGCGTTCCGGCTGATAGACCACTTCCAGGATCTCCACCTGGATGGTGCGACCGGCCGGCCCCGGCCAGGCGATGCTGTCACCCACCTTGAGCCCCAGCAGGGCGCTGCCCACTGGCGCCAGCACGGAGATCTTCGACTCGTCCCCCTGCACATCCTTCGGATAGACCAGCGTCAGGCAGAAGTCGTTGCCGCTGTTTTGCATCTTGAAGCGCACCGTGCTGTTCATGGTCACCACGTCCGGCGGCATGTCGGCGGGTTCGCGGATCTCGGCGCGATCCAGCTCCTCTTGCAGGGCAAGGTGCTGGGGGTGGTTGCCAAGCAGCTGTTCGATGCGATCCAGATCCAGGCTGGAGATGACGAGATGAGGCTGTTTCATAGGGTATTTCCTTATCAATGACTGAAGGGACCAGGATGACGGGCAGACTGGTCGACAAAAAACGGTGCAAGGGTAAAAAGCAGACAGCAAAAGCGATGCCCCCGAGCGACTCGCGCAGCGGGGCGAGGGCGGGGGCTCAGCGGGGTGTGAGCGTACTGGAAAAAATCATGATTGCTTTCATGGAGATACCATAACCATTCTGGGGTGGTTTGGCAATTGGGCGGACTTTCTCATCAGGGAGCCTGGTAATCGTACTGGTGCAGGATGCGCGCGAGGCTGCCATCCTCCCTCATTTCCTGAATGACCCGGCGCCAGCGCAGCGCCTCGCTGCGGGAGAAGCGGGGACTGGCGGCCAGGTAGAGGGTGCTCTGCTGCAAGGTCTCGCCCCGCACCAGATCCGGGAGCGGCAGACCCGCCCGCTGCTGGTTGTAACGGGCGGTGTTCCAGGCCACCGCCCATGCCTGGATGCGGCCGCGCGCCAGCTTGCTGGCGTTGCTGACCTCCTCGGTGACCAGCTCCCGGGTCACCCCTGTCAGCGGCTGGATCAGGCTCTGGCTATGGGAGCCACGCATCACGCCAACGGTGAGACCTGGCAGTGTCTTCATGGAGAGCGGCGCTGGATGGTGACGGCGATGGCTGACCAGCACGAAGGCCTCCTCCAGCAGGGGGGCAATCCAGAGAAACAGTGGTTCGCGCTGGGGATTTCGGGCCGGGGGCAACAACAGGACATCCGGGCGGTGGCTGGCCTGGCTGAGGGCGCGAGCCAGCGGCATCAACTCGATCTCGAGCGGTTCCCCGAGGCGGCGGGCAGCCTCCTCCAGCACCTCGATGGCCATGCCGCTCGGCGCACCCTGCTGGGCGCGGATCACATAGGGGGGAATGTCCGCGGCCACGACGACCACGGCACGGGCCGAAAAGGCGCAGACGATCAGAGGGGAGAGCAGCAGAAGCAGAGTAACAAGGCGCATGGATGTTCGGGTCCGGGATGAGTACAGAGAGTGTAACATCCCGTTACGCCATGTCAGCCAGGCGATTGCCGCCTGGGGGGATCAGTCGAAGAAATCCCGCAGATCCAGGGTCTGGTACCCTGCCAGTTGCTGCCAGGGGAGGGTCTTTGGCAGCGGCTTGAGCGTCACCTCCATCCGGTAGCTGCGATAACCGTCGAGGCTTGCCGACTCCACCACCAGGGGCAACTGCCAGCGGCTCGACCAGAGGATGCGGGTACGCTGGCGACCTTCGCGGGTCTCATACCAGTTCGCCTGGTCGGGGGCGGCCTCATCCAGCGGTGTCATTCCCTCTAACAGGGCATGGTTGATGAGGTGGCGGATCCGCGCCCACTCCGGCTTGAAGGCCACCTGGCCGTACTCCTCCTGCGGCACCTCCACCAGCTGGTTGTGCCAGGCATCGGCGTAGCGCAACTGGAGTGTGTCTCCCTCGCTGCGGGTGACCCAGCGCGCCGCCATCTGGTGGGTGAAGTGCTTGTGGCCGGGGCGGGCATCGTGGGTGGCGTGATAGGCACGGGCCAGGGGAACGGGAATGAGCCGCTGGCTCCACACCTGGTCACCGACCCGCAGCCACTTCTCCTGCCACTGGCTCTCCCGGGTGATGCCGTCGCTGCCGGTAGCCCTGTCCACGTAGCGGATGCGGGCGGCCAGATCGGGTACCTCGTCGGCCAGGAGGGGGAAGGAGAGGGCGCTGCCCAGCAGCCATAAAGAAAGCAGATATTTCATCATCGTCTCTCGCTCGACGGAAAAGGTGCCCGGCGCGGTGCCGGGCCCCTTTATCACAGGCCGAGGGCCTCCCTGAGCTTGCCGAACACCCGGGTGTTGTCGAGGGTGCCCTTGAACTGGCTGCTGCCTGCGCCGCCCGCGAACAGCATCACATCGCCGCCGCCGTGAGTCTCGGAGCCGAGCTTGACTCCGGTCTCCTGCAGGTAGTCATCCGCCATCACTTCATCGCTGGTGAGGGTGGGGCGCTGGTCCTGGCGGTTGGGGCCGTTGCCGAACACCAGAGTAGTGAACGGCTTGCCGTCCGCGTCGTTCTGGGTCGAGCCATCGGCGTTCTTGACCAGATCCAGCACCTTATTGCCCTTGGCGGAATAGCCGTTGATGGTCATGGTGTGGTCGTGGTCGGCGGTAACCACGATCAGGGTATCGCTCAAATCCACTTTGCCGAGGGCCGTCTTGACCGCCTCGTCCAGCGCCACCGCATCGGTCAGGGATCGCTTGGCGTTGGTGGCATGCAGGGCGTGGTCGATACGCCCCCCCTCCACCATCAGGAAGTAGCCCTGGCTGTTCTGGCTGAGCAGATCGATCGCCTTGGCGGTCATCTCGGAGAGGGACGGCTGGGTACTGGCCGCCCCCTTGGCGACGCGGTCCAGTTCGTAGTCGAGGTGGGACTTGGTGCTGAACAGCCCCAGCACCTTGCCCGAGTTGACGGCAGAGAGCTCATCCTTGGTGGTGACATAGCGGTAGCCCCGGGCGGTCAGCTCGGCGGTGAGATCCCGGCCGTCGGCCCGGCCGCCCTTGTTGCTGGCGCTGTAGGGCGTCCAGTGGTTGGCGCCGCCCCCCATCAGCACATCGACCCCATCCCCCAGTGCCTGGTTGAAGCCGGCTCCGCCTGGTACCGCCTGCTCGGCGATGGCGTAGGCCGCATCCCGGTGGCAGATATGGGAATAGGTCGCCGCCGGGGTGGCATGGGTGAGCTCAGTGGTCGTGACGGCCCCCACCGACTTGCCCGCCGCCTTGGCCAGCTCGAGAATGGTGGGCACCGGGCTCCCGTTGTCGCTGGTGCAGTTGTTGATGCCCTTGTTGCCGTTGGCATCCTTGGACGGTGCCACTGCCCTGGTGTCGCTGCTCATGGCGATCACCTCGTTGTTCATCTTGACGCCGGTGGTGTAGGCCGCCATGGAGGGGGCGGAGTCCGTGGTCTGGGCATCGTGGGAGAAGGTCTTGATGCGCGCGCTCTGGGGCAGTTTCATCATCTCGAGATCCCCCTCTTCCCCCACCTTGAACAGGCGGGTGGCGGTGAGCACGGTGGGGCCCATGCCGTCACCGATAAAGAGGATGACGTTCTTGGCATCGGCGGCGTGCGCCTGGGAGAGGCCGCCAAGCGTGCCGAGCAGGGCGGTGCAGACCAGCGTCTTTTTCATGGTGATGTTCATCCTGATAATCCCTTACAGCTTGGCCGCAGCCTTGATCTTGCCGAACACGGCGGTGTTGTCGAGAGAGCCGTGGAAGCGCTCCGCTCCCTGGCCGATGGCGCCGAGGAAGACATCGGTACCGCCGTGGGTCTCGTTGCCTATCTCGCCCACCTTGACCACCACCTCCTGGTGATAGTCGTCGGCGGAGGCGGTGGCGTCGTCGAGGGCCGCCACGCTGCTGCGCGGGCCGTCCACCCGGTTGTAGCCGTTGCCAAAGCCGATGATGGTGTAGGGCATGCCATCGCTATCCTTGCTCGGCTCGCCGGTCTCGTAGTTCTTCACCAGCCCGAGCACGCCCGCATTGCCTGCCGTGGTCTTGCCGGTGCGCTTGGCGTACCCGTTGAGCACAAGCGTGTGGTCATGGTCGGCGGTGACCACGATCAGGGTGTTTTTCAGCTCGGGATCGGTTTTCTTCACTTCATTGATGGCGGCCTGGATGGCGTTGTCGAAGGCGAGGGTATCCTGCAGGGCGCGCTTGGCGTTGGTGTCGTGCAGGGCGTGGTCGATGCGCCCCCCTTCCACCATCAGGAAGTAGCCCTTCTCTTTGCCCTTGAGCTGCTTGATGGCAGCCAGGGTCATCTGGGCCAGTGACGGCTCGCTGGCGGGCCGGTCCAGGTCATATTTCATGTGGCTTGAGCCAAACAGGCCCAGCAGCGGCTTGCTCGCATCGGCCTGGTTCAGCTCGTCCAGGGTGGCGGCAAACTGATAGCCCTTCGCCTTCATCTCGTCGATGAGGTTGCGACCATCGGTCCGCTTGCCCTTGTCGGCGCTGGGCAGGAAGAAGCCGCTGCCGCCGCCGAGCACCACATCCAGCCCCTCCTTCAGGGCGGTGTTGTAACCGCTGCCCCCCGGCACCATCTGGACGGCGATATCAGCCTCCAGATCCCGGTTGCAGATATGGGCATAGGTGGCGGCCGGGGTGGCGTGGGTGACCCGGGTGGTGGTGACCACGCCGGTGCCACGGCCATCGGCCTTGGCCAGCTCCAGCAGGGTGGTCACCGCTTTGCCGCCGCTCTGGCTGCAATCGCTCTCCTGGGTGGCGTCGCTGTCCATGCTGATGACGCCGTTGTTGCTCTTGACCCCGGTCATGTAGGCCGCCATGGAGGGGGCCGAGTCGGTCACCTGAGCATCGTGGGAGAAGGTCTTGATGAAGGCCGTTTCCGGCAGGGTGTCGATGGTGAGGCTGCCCTCTTCGCGGACGCCATAGATCCGGGAGGCGGTGAGGGTGTTGAGACCCATGCCGTCGCCGAGGAAGAAGATCACGTTCTTGGCGCTGGGTTCCGGGGTGTTGCTGTCGTTGTTGGAGTTGCAGCCGGCGGCCAGGGCGGCGCCTATCATCACTGCAAGTCCTGCCATCTTTCTCATTGGGGTTCGCTCCTTGTGAAACCTGAGCGCAGCCTAGAGGGGGCAGATGACACTTTTAGTGAAGAGAGATGACAATGCGGTGAAAGCGCCTTGTAAATGTTATCTTATATCAATGGGTTATGTTGATTGGGTTCTGCCACTCACCTCCCGGTGGCGTGGCGGGCATCCGGCCACCCGGGTGACAACACCCGGCCAGAATAGCCTGTCAAATCGGGGCCGCAGCAGGTAAAATGCGCCCCCTTGCGATGAGTGCCAGCGGTCTGGCGCATCACCACGCACCCGCAACCCCGAGCGCCCGCAGCCCCGAGAGGGGACCGCATGCCAATGAGAGAGTAACGGATATGTCCATCAACTGGTTCCCCGGCCACATGCACAAGGCCCGCAAAGAGATTGCAGAGGTCATGCCCCAGGTCGATGTCATCATCGAGATGCTCGACGCCCGCATCCCCTTCTCCAGCGAGAACCCCCTGGTGCCGGAGCTGCGCGGGGAGACGCCGGTGATCAAGGTGCTCAACAAGGCAGACCTTGCCGACCCCGAGATCACCGCGCTGTGGGTGGCCCACATGGAGCAGGAGAAGGGGATCAAGGCACTGCCCCTGACCCAGCAGGAGCCGGAGAAGATCAAGCAACTGCTGACCCTGTGCCACGAGATGCTGCCGGAGCGCAACTTCGAGCTGCGCGGGGTGCGCGCCATGATCATGGGCATCCCCAACGTGGGCAAGTCCACCCTGATCAACACCCTGGCGGGGCGCATCATCGCCAAGACCGGCAACGAGGCGGGGGTGACCAAGTCCCAGCAGCGGATCAAGCTCGACAACCACGTCATCCTGACGGACACCCCTGGCTTCCTGTGGCCCAAGCTCAACCCGCCCTCCTGCGGTTATCGACTGGCGATCACGGCGGCCATCAAGGATACCGTCTTCGATTACGCCGACATCGCCATGTTTGCCGCCGACTACTTCATCAAGGCCTATCCGGAGCGCATCAAGGCACGCTACCAGCTGAGCGAGCTGCCGGAGACCGAGATCGAGCTGCTAGATCTCATTGCCCGTCAGCGCGGCTTCATGCGCAAGGGGGGGCTTGCGGATCTGCACAAGGCCTCGGAAATCCTGGTCAATGAATTCCGGTCCGGCATGCTGGGGCGGATCTCCCTGGAGACGCCAGAGATGGTGAGCGTCGAGATAGTGGAAGCCCAGGCCGAGGCTGAGCAGAAAGCCAGGGAGAAGGCGGAGCGGGAAGAGGAGCGCCAGGCCCGGGCTCGTCGCAAGTACGCCAAGAAGCGCCAGCGCTGACCGGCGTTGTGCACGATAGGTTGTGCTTGATAGAAAGAAGAGGCGGCCCTGGGTCGCCTCTTCTGGTCATGGCGCTCTGGCGTGAGGGAGGCACAGGGTCGATATTCAACCGCCCGCTTCTCCTCATCATGACCAACGTGCCGGCCAATCAAGGGGATGAGGCTCCCGTCAGGGGAGGGCCTTGCCGCGTTGCCATCACGGTGGGCAGAAAAACCTTGCGACCCGGCCTCAGTGCCGATTGACAAAGGCACAGGCGGTGGCATGATGCGCTCGCATTTTGCCTCTCCCCACGGTTCTATCCATGACCACATACTCCCGCCCGGTGCTGCTCCTGCTCTGTGGCCTGCTGTTGCTGACCCTGGCCATCGCGGTATTGAATACCCTGGTGCCGCTCTGGCTCGCCCATGAGCATCTGCCCACCTGGCAGGTCGGCATGGTCGGCTCCTCCTATTTCACCGGCAACCTGCTGGGAACCCTGCTGGCGGGCAGACTCATCGCCCGCTGCGGCTTCAATCGCAGTTACTACCTGGCCAGTGCGCTCTTTGCCGCAGGCTGCGTCGGGCTCGGCATTACCGTGGCGTTCTGGAGCTGGCTCGCCTGGCGATTCATCGCCGGTGTCGGCTGCGCCATGATCTGGGTGGTGGTGGAGAGCGCGCTGATGTGCAGCGGCAACGCCCGCAATCGGGGTCGCCTGCTGGCCGCCTACATGATGGTCTATTACGTGGGCACTGTGCTTGGGCAACTGCTGGTGAGCAAGGTGCCGACGTCGCTGATGGCGGTGCTGCCCTGGGTGACCGCCCTGGTGTTGACGGCCATGCTGCCGCTCTTGTTCACCCGCATCGCCAGTCCGTCAGGCAACCACCAGGCCAGGACTCCGGTCTGGCCGATGCTGCGCCTGCGTCAGGCGCGTCTGGGGGTGAACGGCTGCATCCTCTCCGGCATCGTGCTGGGGGTGCTTTATGGTCTGATGCCGCTCTATCTGAACCACCAGGGGGTGAGCGACGGGGCCATCGGCTACTGGATGGCGGTGATGGTGAGCGCCGGCATCCTGGGGCAATGGCCGGTGGGGCGTCTGGCAGATCGTTTCGGGCGCCTGCCGGTGCTGCGGGTACAGGTGCTGGTGGTGATCCTGGGGGCCATGGCGATGCTCGGCAACGCGGCCATGGGACCGACGCTGTTCATTCTGGGGGCCGCGGGCTTCACGCTCTATCCGGTGGCCATGGCCTGGGCCTGCGAGAAGGTGGAGCAGCATCAACTGGTGGCCATGAACCAGGCGCTGCTGCTGAGCTACACCATCGGCAGCCTGCTCGGGCCGACCCTGACGGCGCTCTTGATGCAGCACTACTCGGATCATCTGCTGTTCATGGTGATTGCCGGGGTCTCCCTGGTCTATCTGCTGATGCTGCTGCGCAAGATGGGCGAGCACCCGACGCCGATGGCCCATGCCTGAGGGCAGACGGCGTCATCATCCCTGCGCACTGGATATAGAAGAGGCGACCCAAGGGTCGCCTTTTTTCATCATGGGCCGGGCGGTGCCGCTCAACCAAACCGGTGCCTTGCTGCTTCGAAGAGCGAGAGGTGCAGCGGGATCAACTGCTGCCAGTCTCGCCGGTAACCCCCTCCCGGTACGGCGGTGATGGGCAGCCCGTGGCGAAGCGCAGAGTCAAAGACCATGGCATCGCGCTGGCGCACGCCTGAGTCGCTCAGGGAGAGGTAGCCTAGCTCGTCGTCCCGGTGCACATCCACCCCGGCCTGATAGAGGATGAAGTCGGGGGCGTAGAGGCGATGAGCAAGGGCGAGGGCCTGGTCCAGGGTCTCGAGATAGGCGTCGTCCTCCATGCCGCTTGGCAGGGGAAAGTCCAGATGGGAAGCCGGCTTGTGGTGGGGGAAGTTGTGTTCCCCGTGCAGGGAGAGGGTGATGATGTCACGGCTGCCCGTGCACAGGGCGGCGCTGCCATCTCCCTGATGGACATCGAGATCCACGATCAGTACCCGCTCGCAGAGTCCTTCGTCCAGGCAGGTTCGCGCCGCGATCACCAGATCGTTGAAGAGGCAGAAGCCGCTGCCAAACCCCCGGTGGGCGTGGTGGTAGCCGCCGGAGATCTGCAGTCCGCAGCCCTGCGCAAGGGCGTGGCGGCTGGCGGCCAGGGTGGCGCCGACCGAGTGCAGGGTACGTTCAATCAGCAGGGGAGACCAGGGAAAGCCGAGCCGGCGAATGGCCCCTTCATCGAGGGTGCCGGCGAGGGCGGCCTGTACATAGGCCGCATCGTGCACCTTCTCTATCTGCTCACGGCTGGCAGGGGCGGCCTGTGCCAGCGGATAGTCGAGGGCGATGAGGCGTTCAAACAGCGCCTGGTACTTGGCCAGGGGGAAGCGGTGACGCTCGGGCAGCGTCAGGGCGGAGTAGTGGGGGTGATAGAAGATGCGCAGTGACATGAAGCATCGGCCATGAACGGGTATGAAAAAGGGGAGCCAGGCTCCCCTTGATGCAGGCGTGCGATGCGCCTTACTGCTGCTGGATCACCCAGATCTGGAAGGCTTTGCGGGTATCCGCATCGGCCTTGTTGTACCAGCTCTGCAGTTGGGTCAGGGCTTCCGGATTGCTTTGGGCCTTGCTCGGCGCCACTTCGACCGGTGCGCTGGCGGCGGCCATGACGGCGGCACTGGAGACGGCGACCGTCTTGGGCTGGTTGAAGGCCTTGCCCATCTTCAGCAGCTCCTGCTGATAGTCACGGGTCAGCTGGAAGCCGCCCACGGTCGGCATGACGAACTGCTCGTTCTCGACGGCCTGGCCGCTGACCTTGTCCTTGAGGACCACTTTCTGCTCTTTCACGAATTGCTTGGCTTCCGCCTCGTTGCGGGGCTTCTTGTAGTCCAGCACCAGGGTCTGGTTGTCACCTGCGGTGAAGTTGATCACCAGGGGCTCGGCGGTGACCAGCTTGATCTCGCTACGGTTGGAGTAGTTGCCCTCGAAGGCCACCACCACCTGGTGCTTGCCGGCGCTGATGGGGAAGGTGCTGGTCTTGTCGAGCAGCTTGGGGTTGATGGACTCGCCATCGATGAGCTGCACCACGTAGGGATTGGTTATTTCCAGTTGGCTATTAGCCAGGGCGCTACCTGCCCACAACAGACCAGCCAGGGCCGGCACCAGAACAGTCAGTTTCATTTCATCTCCTTGAACAGTCAGGCGATTGCCCACTGAAAAATAGGGGCTCATTTTTACAGGTTTGCCCTGGAGCGGCAATAGCCGTTTATGGCGCATTCCTGCCGATGGGGGCGTCGACCCCTACTCGATTCGCCGGGTGAAGGGGGGCAGGGCGTCCAGCAGCCCCTTGCCGTAGCGCTTGGTCAACAGGCGGCGGTCGAGTATGGTCACCCGGCCCCGATCCGCCTCTTTTCGGATGAGGCGGCCACAGGCCTGGATGAGCTTGCGCGACGCCTCCGGCACCGTCAGTTGTAGGAAGGGGTTGCCACCGCGCTGCTCTATCCACTCGGCGGTCGCCTCTTCCACGGGGGAGTTGGGCACTGCGAAGGGGAGCTTGGTGATCACCAGGTTGGTGAGGTAGTGGCCGGGCAGATCCAGCCCTTCCGAGAAGCTGCCGGTGCCAAAGAGGATGCTGGCCTGGCCGCCGTCGCACTTCTGTTTGTGCAAGAGGAGCAGGGCGCTGCGGGACGCTTCCCCCTGTACCAGGAGCGACATCCCCTTGGCCCGCAGCCCCACCGCCACCTCGTTCATCTGGCGATAGGAGGAGAAGAGCACCAGGCTGGCCTCCTTGCCTGCCAGCAGGCGGGGCAGGGTATCGATCAACTCCTGGGTGAAGGCGGGGGCACTGGGCTCATGGGCCATCTTGGGCAGATAGAGTTCTGCCTTGTGGTAGTCGAAGGGGGAGCGCAGCCGCAGATAGCGGGTGCCGTCATGCTCCTTGAGCCCTACCTGGTGGCGAAAATAACTGAAGGAAGAGAGGGCAGTGAGGGTCGCCGACACCAGCACGGCCCCAAGACAGCGGGACCAGAGCCACTCCTCCAGCAAATACCCCACCTCGATGGGGGAGGCGTGCAGCCAGATGTCCCCGTCCTCGCTTCTGGCCATCCAGCGGGCGAGGGGTGTCTTGCCGGTGGGAACATGGCGGCTCAGCATCTCCCAGAGGGCGCAGAAGCTCTCGAGCCGCTGCAGGTGAAAATCACTCTCCGCCAGCAGAGGCTCGGCCTCCTTGCGACGAATTTCGCCATCCTTGAGCGCCTCGCCGATGGCCCCCTGCATTCTGTCCAGCGCCCTCAGTGCCTTCTTGCTCGCCTCCTTGAGGTTTTCCGCCAGCATGGGCAGGGGATCCGGCAGCACCCCATCGGCGAATCTGTGGTGGGGTTCGCCGCCAAAGAGGTGATCATTGCTGGTGAGCCACTGCTCGAGGGCCTTGAGATCCGGCTGGAGAGAGGCCAGGGCATCCTGCAGTTTGAGCTGGGGGTCGAGCAGGCTCTCCTTGTTCAGCGTCCTGGCCAGCTTGCCAGCGCTTTGCACCAGCTTTTCCAGCCAGCGGCGGGATCCCTTGATGCTGGCGCTGGCGGCGCCGTGATCCCGGGCGATGGTGGGCAGGTGATGGGCTTCGTCCAGCACATAGATGCACTCGTCCGGTGGCGGCAATATGATGCCGCCCCCCATGGTGAGGTCGGAGAGCAGCAGGGCGTGGTTGACCACCAGCACGTCTGCTGCGTCCATGTCGTTGCGGGCCCGATGGAAGGGGCAGTGCTGATGGTGGCTCAGGGCCTTGTTGCAGGTGTGGCGGTCGGCTGCGATGCGATCCCAGCAAGGGTCTGGAATGGGTTTGGGCCAGTTGTCCCGATCCCCGTCCCACTTGCCTTCGGTGTAGGCCTGCCACAGCCCCTGGTAGCACGCTTTGTCAGCATCCGATGGCTTGTGTCTGCTCAATGCGCCGAAGTCGAGTTCGAAATTGGCCATCTCGCTGCCGTTTGCCGCCTGCTCCAGCAGGTGCTCGCAGCAGTAGCGCTGGCGCCCCTTGACCAGCATGAAACGAAACGGCAGCTCGCTGTGACGGTGATAAAAGGGGAGATCCTTGTGGATGAGCTGCTCCTGCAGGGCCACGGTGGCGGTGGAGATGATGAGCTTCTTCTGGGTGAGGCGTGCCACCGGGATGGCGCCCTGGGCATAGGAGAGGGATTTGCCGATACCGGTGCCCGCCTCGGCCACCAGGATACGGCGAGACCTGTCGTACTCCCCGGTGAGGGTCTTGGCTATCTCGGCCACCAGGAAGTTCTGCTCCCTGCGGGGCACAAAGCCGGGCAGGCCGTCGGCTATCTGGCGATAGGTAGCGCGAATACTGGCTTTGAGACGGGTCGATAACATGGCTTGGCGGGTCATGGCTGGGATTGGAGTGACAGGATACCCGCAACCCGGCGCCCGGGTCGAGGCAGGGATGACAGCCCCTTGCATGGCCGCCGCCAAATATGCCAACACAGCGGTTGGGGATGGACGACTCCCCTCAGCCGGCATAAAAAAGCAGCGTTTTTCGCTACAAACGTTGTCCTCGCATCGAGGGAATGGGGTGGGACCTGGATCACATTTTTTCCCCTATGACTATGGAATCACGGGAAAGTTCCAAGTTTTTTCATTGCGGATTGCAAAACCCGGTGCTAGTCTCAGGCCCCATAGTGATGCAAAGAACATCGCTAACACAGGGAATAACAACAACTTAGTGTTTAGCATTGGAAACTATGAAAAAGACAATTCTGGCTATTGCTATCCCGGCTCTGTTTGCATCCGCAGCTAACGCTGCCGTCATCTATGACAAAGACGGTACCACCTTCGACATCTACGGTCGTGTACATGCCCAGTACTTCGGCGAGTACGACTCCTACGATGCAGACGCAGATTCTTACTCCAAGAATGATGGTGAGCTGACCACCTATGCCCGTCTGGGCTGGTCCGGTAAAATGGCTCTGAATGACACCTGGTCTGGCGTTGCCAAAACTGAGTGGCAACTGGCCTCCGAAAACTCCTATGGCAGCGAGAAGCGTGAGCTGAAGGCTCGTCACATCTATGCTGGCTTCGATGGTTCCCAGTATGGCCAGTTCCTGTTTGGTCAGACAGAAACTGCTTTCTACAATGCAACCGTCGCCAAGACCGATATCTTCAACGACTACGGTGACATGGCCAACGTCTATGATGGTCGTCAAGAAGGTCAGGCTATCTATAACGGTCAGTGGAACGGTTTTGGCCTGAAAGGTGGCTACATCACCAACAACGGCAGCTATGATGCGAACTACGCTGGCTGGTCTGGTGTTGAAGGTAAAATGGACCACGGCTACACCCTGGGCGCAACCTATGACTTCGACTTTGGTCTGGGTCTGGCCGCAGGTTACGAGTCCAAGAGCTTCGAAGATGCCTCCAGCCTCACCATCACTTCCGAAAACGGTACTTTCAGTGGCGCTGATCTGACCGACAAGAATGACTGGGCTGTTGCCGCAAGCTACACCTATCAGGGTTTCTACTTCGCTGCCCTGTATAACGAATCCACCTACAAGTTCGACGGCTTCAACGATGCCAAGGCGCGTGGCTACGAGCTGGCTGCTTCCTACAACGTAGACGCCTGGACCTTCCTGGCTGGCTACAACTTCGCTGAAGCGAAAGTGGAAGGTGTAACTTCTTACGAAGACACCGTAGATTTCACCTCCATGGGTGTTGAATACGCCTTCAACTCCAAGCTGAAAGCTTACACCGAATACAAAATCCAAGGCCTGAGTCAGCAAGATGACGAGTGGACTGTTGGTATGCAATACAACTTCTAATCAAGGCTCCCTCTCATAGGGAATCGTGAAAGAGTTGATGAAACGGCCAAGCTTGCTTGGCCGTTTTGTTTTATCTGCCTTTCACCTCTTTCGCTTCCTTTCGACGTACGGTGCTGCGCCAGGTCACGTTGTCTCTTTTCCGCCCTTGGCTCCTTCGTCGTAAATCGCTAGATTATTCAATTTGTTGAAGCAGATTGGCCGACAGGGAAGGATGCCTTTGATCGATTTCACCCACCCCGAGTGGCGCGCGCTGGCACAGCAGTTGCTGAGCGGCAGCCCCCAGGCTGTTCGCGGTCGTCAATGGCAGCCGCTCATCGGCATGCTTCGGGACAACCAGTTGCTGCTGGCCCTTGGCAATCACCACTATGCGCTCACCCCTGCCGGGCACCGCTATCTGACCCGGGAGCTGATGCTGGCGAAGATGGCCAGTGCCCCGCCGGAACCCGAGGAGTGGCTGCAATCCCACGGCTGGCAACTGGGGGAGAGGGTCAACGAGCGGGTGCTGGCGGCCCTGTATCGCAAGGGGGAGGGTCATTTCAGCCCCATCGAGCAGATCGACTTCGAAGACAAGGGGATCCGGCTTTGCAGTGATCTGCCCCTTCGTCTGCGGGCCGCACGGCCGTTCAGCCTGTTTCTCAGCGGCGGCACCCTGCTGGATGCCGCCCCCTGGCTCCAGACCCTGGGGGAGGTGGCACTGCCCGCCCGCACCCTGGCGCAGCTTGGCAAGATCCTCTGGGGAGAGGGGGAGATACAGCGGGTGATCACGACCGATGCCGTCGGCGCCTTCGCCGAGTTGCCACTGCCCGCCGACGCCCTGCTGGTCTGGTATCCCGCCGAGGATCCCGGCACGCTGGAGCCCCTGATCGCCGCCTTGCCGCCCCAGACCCTCTGGAGCCACCTCACCGCCCTGGATCCGGCCGGGGTCGACAGAGTACTGGCATTGGCCCAGCGGTTGGGGAGACCGGCGAGCTGGTGGTTGCCCCGGGATCTGGTGCCCATCAAGGCGGCTTACGGGGTTCCCCTGGGGGATGGCCGGCCCTGGGAGCCGAGCCGTATCCCCCGTGCGCTGCTGGCGCAGTGCAATGATCTGGTGGAGTCGAATCGGGGTCTGTCGGTCGAGGTGTGTGCCCTGGCACCGGATTGGCACGGGATTGGTTGAGGCGGCGCCGAGAAAGCGGTTTTCCCCTATGGAAGGCAGTGGTATAAAGAGCTGACGAAGCGCTCCCTGGACGGGCGCTTTTGTTTGCCAACCTACTTTGCCAGCCAACGAACTCAACGGACTACAGGGAATACCATGTTTGAAAAGGTTGTTGCCGCCCCAGCGGATCCGATCCTGGGCCTGACCGAAGCCTTCCGTGCCGACACTCGCAGCCACAAGATCAATCTGGGGGTCGGTATCTACAAGGATGAGACCGGTGCCACTCCTATCCTTCACTGCGTCAAGCAAGCCGAGCAGAAGCTCTTGACCGACGAGAAGACCAAGAACTACCTCGGTATCGAAGGCAATATCGAATACGGCCGCATCGTGCAGCAACTGCTGTTCGGCCGTGATGCCGCCCTGGTGACCAGCGGCCGCGCCAAGACGGCGCAGGCGCCGGGCGGTACCGGTGCCCTGCGCATCGCCGCCGAGTTCGTGGTACGCAACAATCTCGCCAAGACCATCTGGATCTCCGATCCCACCTGGGCGAACCACGTCAGCGTGTTCCAGGCGGCCGGTTTGACCGTCAAGTGGTACAAGTACTACGACGCCGCCACCAAGGGACTCGACTTCGCCGCCATGCAGGCCTCCCTGTCTGACGCGCAGGCGGGGGATCTGGTGCTGCTGCACGGCTGCTGCCACAACCCGACCGGTATCGACCCCACCACCGAGCAGTGGCGCGCCCTGGCCAGGCAGAGTGCTGCCGCTGGCTGGCTGCCGCTCTTTGACTTCGCCTATCAGGGCTTTGCCCGCGGTATCGAAGAGGATGCCGAAGGCCTTCGCATCTTCGCCGAGTGCCACGACGAGCTGCTGGTGGCGAGCTCCTTCTCCAAGAACTTCGGCCTCTACAACGAGCGGGTCGGCGCCTTCACCCTGGTCTGCGCGACCAAGGCGGTGGCCGACGTCGCCTTCACCCAGGTGAAGACCGTCATTCGTGCCAACTACTCCAACCCGCCGTCACACGGCGCCGCCGTTGTCACCACCGTGGTGAGCGACCCGGCCCTCTATGCGGAGTGGGTGGAAGAAGTGGCCGCCATGCGGGTGCGCATTCGCGAGATGCGCGAGCTGCTGGTGGAGAAGCTGGCCGAGCGGGGGGTGAACCAGGATTTCAGTTTCATCCGCGAACAGAACGGCATGTTCTCCTTCTCCGGTCTCTCCAAGGATCAGGTGGAGCGCCTCAAGAGCGAATTCGCCATCTACATCGTCGGCTCCGGCCGGATCAGCGTGGCAGGCATCACCCGCGCCAACATTGATCCCCTCTGCGACGCCATCGCCAAGGTGTTGTAAGAGAGAAGCATCTGCGCCAAGCGCCTTGCTTCAGCCATAAAAAGCCCGCCGACACGGCGGGCTTTTTCATTTTCCGGCATCAGCGGCGCCGCTTGCTGCTCCCCAGCAGGGAGCCGAGCACCCCGCGCATCAGCTGGCGTCCCACCTCGTTGCCGAGGGTGCGGGCCACGCTCTTGGCGGCGGTCTGCACCACCCCGTCATGCTGGCCACCACGGGGGCCGGTGCGACCGAACAGGATGCCATTCAAGGCATCCAGCAGACCGCCGCCCTGGTCGGTTTGTGGGGAAGCAGTCTCGTCACCGGCGGCGGGCGATGCCTCCTGAAGCCGCTCGAACGCGGACTCCCTGTCCTCCTGGGTGTCGTATCTGCCGTAGAGCAATGAGCCCTGAATAAGCGCCTGACGCTCGGCCGCGCTCAGGGGGCCGATGCGGCTGGCCGGGGGCGCGATGAAGGCGCGCTCCACCACGCTGGGCCGCCCCTTCTCGTCGAGCAGGGAGATGAGCGCCTCCCCGACCCCCAGTTCAGTGATGGCTCCGGCGGCGTCGAAGGCCGGGTTAGCCCGCAGGGTGTTGGCGGCGATGCGTACCGCCTTCTGATCGCTCGGGGTGAAGGCGCGCAGGGCGTGTTGCACCCGGTTGCCAAGCTGCCCCAGCACGCTGTCGGGGATGTCGGCCGGGCTCTGGGTCACGAAATAGACGCCCACCCCTTTGGAGCGGATGAGGCGCACCACCAGCTCAATTTTCTCCAGCAGTGCCCTGGGCGCATCCTTGAACAGCAGGTGGGCCTCGTCGAAGAAGAACACCAGCACGGGCTTTTCCGGATCCCCCACCTCGGGCAACTGTTCAAACAGCTCGGAGAGCAGCCAGAGCAGGAAGCAGGCATAGAGGCGGCTGGACTGGGTGAGCTTGCCGGCGGCCAGCACATTGATATGGCCGTGGCCCGCCTCGTCGGTCTGCATCAGATCCTGAATGTCCAGCATGGGCTCGCCGAAGAAGTGATCGCCGCCCGCGCTCTCCAGGGTGAGGAGGTTGCGCAGGATGGCGCCGATGGAGGCGGTCGACACATTGCCGTAGCGGGTGGTGAGGGTCTTGGCGTGCTCCCCCGCAAACTGCACCATGGCCCGCAGGTCTTTGAGATCGAGCAGCAGCAACCCCTCGTCGTCCGCCACCTTGAACACCAGCTCCAGCACCCCGCTCTGGGTGTCGTTGAGGCTGAGCAGGCGTGCAAGCAGCAGGGGCCCCATGTCGGAGACGGTGGCCCGCACCGGGTGGCCCTCTTCGGCGAAGAGATCCCAGAACAGGGTGGGGCTGGCGGCAAAGTCGGGTGCCTGAAGGCCAAGCTGGGCCAGACGGGCATCCAGCTTGGCAGAGGGGGTGCCGGCGGCGCCCAGGCCGCTCAGATCCCCCTTCACGTCTGCCAGAAAGACCGGCACGCCGAGGCGGGAAAACCCCTCCGCCAGCACCTGCAGGGTGACTGTCTTGCCGGTGCCGGTGGCCCCGGTGATAAGGTCGTGGCGATTGGCCATGGCGGGGAGCAGGGAGAGGGGGTTGCCATTGGCATGGGCCAGCGTGAGCGGTTTGGCCATGGTGGGCTCCTTGTTTCGAATGGGGGTCGAAAAACAACGGGTTACAAGGAGTGTGGTGGCAGAGGCAGACGATGGCAAGGCACGCCGCCCGAGACAAGGACGGCGTGCTGGCAACCTAGCGGGGGCGGGTCAGCTTGCCCAGTTGCAACAGCAGCAGGGTGAGCAAGGCGCCGGCGGCAGCGCTCAGCACCGCCAGCAGCAGGCTGCCGAGCAGGAAGGGGGGCACCAGGATAGCCGCTTCCTGCTCCAGCCAGTGCAGGGACCAGGTGAGATGGAAGGGGGCTGGCGTCTCGTTCAGCACCAGGCAACCGGTACGATAGGCGTAGAGGTACATGAAGGGGAGTGTCAGCGGGTTGTTGAACCAGACCGCCAAGAGGGCCAGCGGCAGGTTGAAGCTGAAGGCCAGCACCAGGGCGACGGCCACCAGGGAGTGCATGGGCATGGGGACCCAGCTGGCGAACAGCCCGGCCGCCACGGCGCCACAGAGGGCCCGTGTTCCCCCTTGCCAGAGGGCGGGGGTCAGCAGTCGCTCGCCAAAGAGGGCGAACCACTTCTGTTGACGCAGGGTATCGGGGTCAATCTTGAAGCGGGCCAACCAGCGATTCAGCATGGGCGCGCCACCTTGCGTTTTTGCCACTGGCGCACCGTGCTCAGGCGCCAGCCCGCGCGAACCAGGACATAGCCGACGAGGGCGCTCAGCAGGGCAAGCACCAGGGAGCCCAGCAAGAGCGGCGGGGCCACCGTCTCGAACACCGACACCAGCCAGGCCCAGGTGAAGGTGATCTCGATGTGCTGGGAGGGGTGCCCCAGCAACTGGCAGCCCACCAGATAGGCGCCATAAAACAGCGGTGGCATGGTCAGGGGGTTGGAGAGCCAGACCAGGGCCACCGAGAGGGGCAGGTTGACCCGGCAGGCGATGGCGCCGCCAGCGGCCAGCAGCATCTGGCAGGGGAGGGGCACCCAGGCCATGAAGAGGCCGACCGCACAGGCACCGGCGGCGGAGCGCCGGTTGAGATGCCAGAGATTGGTATCCAGCAGCAGCTTGCCAAAGAGTCGCAAGTGCTTGTGTTCCTTGAGGGTCGCCGGGTCGGGTAGCCAGCGCTGTATGATTCGTTTGGGCATGTTCTGAACCTTGCTAAATACTTGCTCCATGGATCTGCGTCTGTTGTCGTTTGCCCTGGGGGCAAGCTCCTCACTGCTTTGGCCATGGCTGCCTTCATGGGAATGGGGTGGCCTGATGCTGCTGCTCGCGCTTCCTCTCGCCGGTGGTCGTTGCTGGCGGCTGCTGTTTCTGCTGCTCGGCATCCTCTGGATGCAGGTGAATTTGCACTACCGGCTTGCCTGGCTGGATCAACTTGGCAAAAAAACGAGCCACATCATAACCGCACACGTGCAAAGTACGGAGTCTTCGGGAGAGAAAGAGGGGGATAAATTTGCGCGCCTGCTGCTGCGCCTCGACACCCTGGACGATCGCCCCCTCATCGTGCCACCCCTGGTGCGGGTCAATGCCTATCAGGTGTTGCCGCCGTTGCCTGCCGGCAGCCGCGTCACCCTGGTGACCTCTCTCAAGCCGGCCCATGGCCTGGCCAACGAAGCGGGGATGGATGGGCGGCGCCTGCTCCTTGGCAAGGGGATCACCGCCACCGGCAACCTGCGCCGGGTCATCGCCCTGGATGCCGTGCCCCCGGGTGTGCGCGATCGCTGGCTGGCGGCGGCGAGTCGCGCCTGGGAGGGGATGGCGCAGGCCCCCCTGCTGGCAGCCCTCACCTTCGGGGAACAGGGGGGGATCACGGATGCCCAGTGGGAACTCTTTCGCGGCAGCGGCCTGACCCACATCATCGCCATCTCGGGCCAGCATATCGCTCTGGTGGCGGTGCTCGGCTGGTGGCTCGGGCGGCTGTTCGGGCTGCGCGGGGCTATCTGCGTGTCACTCCTGTTCGCGGCCACCTACAGCTGGCTGGCGGGGTTTGCGGTGGCCACCGAGCGTGCCCTCATCATGGTGCTGGTGTGGAGCCTTCTGCGCTGGCTAAAGCGGGACTGGCCGAGCCACCGGATCTGGCTGTGGGCCTTCGTGGTGCTGACATTGTGGGACCCTTTCGCCCTCTATTCTGCGGGGTTCTGGCTCTCTTTTCTGGCGGTGGCCCTGCTGTTGCTGGCGAGCCTGCTGCACGATCGCCCCGGCCTGGTGCGGCTGCAACTTCTGCTGCTGCTCGGATTGCTGCCCCTGCAACTGCTGCTGTTTGAGGGGATGGCGCCCCTGGCGTTTCTGCTCAATCTGCTGGCACTGCCGCTGTTCTGCCTTGTCATCATTCCCCTGGCGCTCGTCGGCGTACTGGTGGCGCCCCTCTCCACGTTGCTGGCCCACGGCCTGCTCTGGGTCTCCGCCTTCGGCCTGGAGTGGGTGCTGTGGGGGCTCACGCAGCTGGCGGATCGCCTGCAGCTCTGGTGGCCGGTGCCCGGCTGGCTGATGCCCGCCAGCGCCCTGCTGATCCTGCTGTTGATGGGATGGCACCTGCCGGGAGGGCGCGCCCTGGGGGGGCCGGTGGCGGCGGCCCTGCTGCTCGCCCTCTGGCCTGCTCCCGCTTCCTGGCAGGTGCGGGTGCTGGACGTGGGGCAGGGGCTATCGGTGCTCGTCACCCGGGGCGAGCGGGCCATCCTGTTTGATACCGGGGATCGCTACCCCGGGGGCTACAACATGGCGGATGCGGCCATCCTGCCCCTGCTCAACCGGCTCGGCATCCGGGTGATCGACACCCTGATCATCAGCCACAGAGACAGGGATCACGCGGGCAACCGGCAGGCTCTGCTGCAGAGCATGGCGGTGCGCCGGGAGCTCTCCTCCTTCCCCTTTGGACCGGCTACCCAGGCCTGCCGCCGAGGTCAGCAGTGGCATTGGCAGGGACTGGATGTGCGGGTGCTCTGGCCCCTGGCAGCCGGGGCGGGGCGCAACAACGACAGTTGCGTGGTGCAGCTGGACGACGGGCGCCATCGGCTGCTGCTGAGCGGCGACATCGAGCAGCAGGCGGAGCGCCGCCTGCTGGCACTGGCGCTGGAGGAGGTGGAGGGCGCGGGGCTGGTCAGCACCCTGCTGGTGAGCCCGCATCATGGCAGTCGCACCTCCTCCACGGCCCCCTTCGTGGCGGCGGTGAAACCTGCCTTCGTGGTGCACAGTGCAGGCTTCATGAACCAGTGGGGCTTTCCCCGCCCCGAGGTGGTGGCGCGATACCAGGGGGTGCGGCAGTTGGTCACGGGGCAGGATGGCGCCATCCTGATCGAGCCGGGGGACGCGGGGCTCAGGATCCGGGCCGAGCGGGAGCAGGGGCCCTGGTACCGGCGTGGCGGCCCCTGGTGGCAGCCGCAGGTATGGGGAAGGGAGTGAGGATCCGGTGAGCCTGCCCGGCAAGGGGCGGCCTTCATTTATGACCCGGGTTGTAGCCATCGCGCCAGCGGCGCTTGGTGTAGCTCCAAGGTTTGGCTAGAATAGCCCGTCATTTCCCTTATTAACGGCTATTCATGCAACAAGAAACCTCACAAGAGAGCTGGACCGTCTTCAAGCGCCTGCTCGGTTATGTCCGGGATCGCAAGCTGGGTCTGGTGGGCGGCATCATTGGCATGCTGGGTTACGCGGCCGTGGATACCACCTTCGTCTACTCCATCAAACCGCTCATCGATCAGGGGCTCAACGGCAACGACAGCAGCGTGCTCAAGTGGATGCCCTTCTTCGTCCTCGGCATCGTGGCTCTGCGCGGCTGCGCCGCCTTCCTCTCCAACTACTGCATGGCCTGGGTCGGCAACCACGTGGTGATGCGCCTGCAGCAGCAGGTGTTCAGCCACCTGATGGCCATGCCCATGAGCTTCTTCGACCGCCAGAACACCGGCAACCTGCTCTCCAAGGTGACCTATGACGCCGGTCAGGTGTCGTCCGCCGCGAGCTCGACCCTGGTCTCCCTGGTGCGGGAAGGGGCCACCGTCATCGGCCTGCTGGGCCTGATGTTCTGGCACTCCTGGCAGTTGTCGGTGATCTTCCTGGTGGTGGGGCCCCTGGTCGGGATCCTCATCAGCATCATCAGCCGACGTTTTCGCAAGATAAGCCGCCACATCCAGCAGGCGGTGGGTGACATCACCACCTCCACCGAGCAGATGCTCAAGGGGCACAAAGAGGTGCTGATGTTCGGGGGTCAGGAGGTGGAGGACAAGCGCTTCTACCAGGTGAGCAACCGGATGCGCCAGCAGACCATGAAGATGGTCGCCGCCGACGCCATCGGCAGCCCCATCGTCCAGATGGTGGCCTCCGTGGCCCTTGCGGTCTTCCTCTATGTCGCCACCATCGACAGCGTCAAGGCGACCCTGACCGCGGGCACCTTCACCGTCATGGTCACTTCCATGATGATGCTGCTCAAGCCGCTGAAAAGCCTGACCGACGTGAACAACCAGTTCCAGCGCGGCATCACCGCCTGCCAGAGCCTGTTCGGTCTGCTGGACTCCACCCCGGAGCAGGACACCGGCACGCGCACTCTGGAACGTGCCCGAGGTGAAATCGAGTTTCGCAACGTCACCTTCACCTACCCGACCAAGGAGACACCGGCGCTGCGCAACATCAGCTTCAAGGTGGAGGCGGGCAAATCGGTGGCCCTGGTGGGTCGTTCCGGCTCCGGCAAGAGCACCATCGCGAGCCTTCTGACCCGCTTCTATGACATCGAAGAGGGGGAAATTCTGCTGGATGGCGTCAACATCCGCGAATACCGCCTGAGCGAGCTGCGCAAGCAATACGCCCTGGTCTCCCAGCACGTGCACCTCTTCAACGACTCCGTGGCCAACAACATCGCCTACGCGGCGGAAGAGAAGTACAGCCGCGACGAGATCAAGCAGGCGGCCCGCATCGCCCATGCGGACGACTTCGTCAGCAAGATGCCGGAAGGCTATGACACCGTCATCGGCGAGAACGGCGCCTCCCTCTCCGGCGGCCAGCGCCAGCGCATCGCCATCGCCCGCGCCCTGTTGCGGGACTCTCCGGTGCTGCTGCTGGACGAAGCTACCTCGGCCCTGGACACCGAGTCCGAGCGTCACATCCAGGCGGCCATCGACGAGCTGTGCAAGGCGCGCACTTCCCTCGTGATCGCCCACCGCCTCTCCACCATCGAGAAGGCGGACGAGATCCTGGTGATCGACGAGGGACACATCGTCGAGCGCGGCAACCACCAAACCCTGATGGACATGCATGGTACTTATGCCCAGCTGCGGGCCATTCAGTTTGGTAATACAGCCACGGGTAACAAGGGCTGATGCTGGCCAGACTCTGGTACGGGAACAGCCTCTGGCGCTGGGGGCTGGCCCCCTTCGCCCTGCTGTTTGCCCTGATCAGCGGCGTCCGCCGTCTGGGGTATCGCCGGGGCTGGCTCAGCGCCTATCGGGCCACCCTGCCGGTGGTGGTGGTGGGCAATCTCTCGGTGGGGGGCAACGGCAAGACCCCGGTGGTGGTCTGGCTGGTGGAACAACTCCTGGCCCGGGGCTGGCGCCCCGGCGTGGTGAGCCGCGGCTATGGCGGCAAGGCGCCCCATTACCCCTATCGACTGGATGAGAGCAGCACCCCGGCCGAGGCCGGGGATGAGCCCGTGCTCATCGCAAGGCGCTGCGGCTGCCCCGTGGCGGTGGCCCCCAGACGGGCCGATGCGGTGCGGTTGCTGGAGCAAAGCGGTGAGGTGGACATCATCGTGACCGACGACGGCCTGCAGCACTATGCCCTGGCCCGTGACATCGAACTGGTGGTGGTGGACGGTGCGCGCCGCTTTGGCAATGGCTGTCTGCTGCCCATGGGGCCACTGCGCGAGCCCACGACCCGCCTCAAGCGGGTGGACGCCATCATCTGCAACGGCGGCGAACCCGCCCGTGGCGAGTACGCCATGCGCCTGGTGCCGGATACCCTGCGCCGGGTGTGCGACGATGCGCCTCTCACGGCCCCCCTCTCGGGGCCGGTGGATGCCCTGGCGGGCATTGGCCATCCCCCCCGTTTCTTCGCCACCCTGACCGCCCTTGGTTACGAGCTGGTGCAGAGCGTCGGCTACGGGGATCACCAGGCGTTCGACGCCGCCGAGCTGCTGGCCCGCTTCGGCCAGCGCCCCTTGCTGATGACCGAGAAGGATGCGGTCAAGTGCCGCCCCTTCGCCCCGGACAACTGGTGGTATCTGCCGGTCAGCGCCGAGCTGCCCGATGCCCTGGGGGAGGCGCTGCTGCGCACCCTGGGCCCGCAGCCCGGGGGGGACAAGCACCAGGCGCCCTGACGGGCGCCACCGGATTGGAACAGACGGCCAGCGCCCGGACTCGGGAGCTGGCCCTGCACATTGACATGCCAGGCAAGATCGCCTGTGGGAAATCGTTAAAGGAGTTTCGTTGTGGCACTGGATATTAAACTGCTCGACATCATCGCCTGCCCGGTCTGCAAGGGGAAACTGCACTATCAAGCGCACGCCGAGGGCCCTCAGGAGCTCATCTGCCGTTTCGACAGACTGGCCTATCCCCTGGAGGAGGGGATCCCGGTGCTGCTGGAGAACCGGGCCCGTCACCTAGCGCTGGAAGAGCTGAAGCCATGAGTTTCGTCGTCGTCATTCCTGCCCGTTACGCCTCCACCCGGCTGCCGGGCAAGCCGCTGGCCGACATTCACGGCAAGCCCATGGTGCAGCACGTGGTGGAGAAGGCCCTGCAATCGGGCGCCGATCGGGTGATCGTCGCCACCGATGACGAGCGGGTGCAGCAGGCTCTGGCTCCCTTTGCCGCCGCTGCCGGGTTCGAGGTGTGCATGACCTCACCGGATCACCAGTCCGGCACCGAGCGTCTGGCCGAGGTGTGCCGTCACTACGGCTTTGCCGCCGACACCATCATCGTCAATGTGCAGGGGGACGAGCCCCTCATTCCTCCCGTCATCATCCGCCAGGTGGCGGACAACCTGGCCGCGGCCAGCGCGCCCATGGCGACGCTGTCGGTGCCGATCAGGGATGCCGAAGAGGCGTTCAATCCCAATGCCGTCAAGGTGGTGACCGACAAGGATGGTTACGCCCTCTATTTCAGTCGCGCCAGCATCCCCTGGGATCGGGACCGCTTTGCGGCCAGCGATCGCGTTGCGGGGAGCCGCGAGCAGATTGGCGATCACTACCAACGCCACATCGGCATCTACGCCTATCGCGCCGACTTCATCCAGCGTTACGTGGACTGGGCACCGAGTGTGCTCGAGCAGGTCGAAGCCCTGGAGCAGCTGCGGGTGCTCTGGTACGGGGAGACGATCCACGTGGCCCAGGCGCTGCAAGCCCCGCCGGTGGGGGTGGACACCCAGGCCGATCTCGACAAGGTGCGAGCGCTGCTGGCCGGTTGAGGCTGGCGGAACGGCTTTGATGCAACACGGCGCCCCAGGGCGCCGTTTTTTAATTGATTCTTTGTATAATAATTTGATTTAAAACGGATTTTACGAGCAATTTCAAACTTTTCCCGCCCATGGTTTGCCAAATCATCGAGTTTGGTTATGATGCAAGACGCCGTGTTAACCCTAACTGGCATATAACGAGATAAAAAACGGGGTGTTTGGGTGATTAATGTATTCCTGGTCGATGATCATGAGTTGGTGCGTACAGGGATAAGACGCATTTTGGAAGACGTCCGCGGGATCAAGGTGGTGGGCGAGGCGCAGAGCGGGGAAACCGCGGTGGCCTTCTGTCGGCAACATCACCCCGATGTGATCCTGATGGACATGAACATGCCGGGCATCGGCGGTCTGGAAGCGACCCGCAAGATCCTGCGGATCCGCCCCGATGTACGCATCATAGTGCTGACCATTCATTCAGAAAATCCGTTCCCCACCAAGGTGATGCAGGCGGGCGCCGCCGGGTACCTCACCAAGGGGGCCGCGCCGGACGAGATGATCCACGCCATTCGCCTGGTTCACTCCGGTCAGCGCTACATCTCCCCGGAGATCGCCCAGCAGATGGCCCTGAGCCAGTTCGCCTCCGCCGACGAGAACCCCTTCAAGTCCCTCTCAGAGCGGGAGCTGCAGATCATGATGATGATCACCAAGGGGCAGAAGGTGACCGACATCTCCGAGCAACTCAACCTGAGCCCGAAGACGGTCAACAGCTACCGCTACCGCCTGTTCAGCAAGCTGGGGATCAACGGTGACGTGGAGCTGACCCATCTGGCCATTCGTTATGGCATGCTGGATGCCGATACCCTGTAACGGGGGCGTGTGGACACCAAAGGCGGCACCGGCCGCCTTTTGCTTTTTGCAGGCTGTGGGCAGTATGCTCTCCCCGTCTTTTTGCATTCATCCGTTGAGTCGAGTTGCCGATGACCCTCTCTCCCGAGCCCCATTTTGACAGCAAGGCATTTCTGAGCGCCGTCACCCACCAGAGCGGTGTCTACCGCATGTACGACAGCGGCGGCACCGTCATCTACGTGGGCAAGGCCAAGGATCTCAAGAAACGGCTCGCCTCCTACTTTCGGGCCAATGTCGACAGCATCAAGACCCGCACCCTGGTGCGCCAGATTGCCGATGTGCAGGTAACGGTCACCCACACCGAGACCGAGGCGCTGATCCTCGAGCACAACCTCATCAAGCAGTACCAGCCCCGCTACAACGTGCTGCTGCGGGATGACAAGTCCTACCCCTGGATCATCATCACCGACCATCGGCACCCGCGCATCGGCGTCCATCGCGGCGCCCGCAAGGTGAAGGGGGAGTATTTCGGCCCTTACCCCTCCGGCGGCGCGGTACGCGAGAGCCTGCACCTGATGCAGAAGATCTTCCCGGTGCGTCAGTGCGAGGATGCGGTCTATGCCAACCGTACCCGCCCCTGCCTGCTCTACCAGCTCAAGCGCTGCGCCGGCCCCTGCGTGGCGGGGCTGGTGAGCGAGGCCGAGTATGCCCAGCAGGTGGCGCTGGCCAAGCTGTTCCTCGCGGGCAAGAACCAGCAGGTGATCGGCGAACTGGTGGGCAAGATGGAGTCCGCAAGCGGCGATCTGCGCTTCGAGGAGGCGGCCCGCTACCGGGATCAGATCCAGGCCCTGCGCCGGGTCACCGAGCAGCAGTCGGTGAGCGGCAACGTGCTGGACGAGCTCGACGTGGTGGGGGTGGCCTTCGAGCAGGGGACCGCCTGCATCCACGTGCTCTTCATCCGCCAGGGCAAGGTGCTGGGATCGCGCAGCTACTTCCCGAAAGTGCCGGCCGATACCCCGCTTGACGAGGTGGTGCAATCCTTCCTGCTGCAGTTCTATCTGTCGGGGCAGGGGGGACGGCAGATCCCGAGCGAGGTGCTGCTGGACGTGGCGCTGGAGGATGAGAGCGTCATCGCCGACACCCTGAGCCAGACCGCCGGCTACAAGGTGCGGGTGGTGAGCCGGACGCGCAGCGAACGGGCCCGCTTCATCAAGCTCGCCTCCATCAATGCCCAGACCGCGCTGCGCTCGCGCCTCGCCCACAAGAGCACCATCACCGCCCGTTATGATCAGCTGGAGGAGCTGCTGGAGCTCGAGACCCCCATCGCCCGCATGGAATGTTTCGATATCTCCCACACCATGGGGGAGCGCACCGTGGCCTCCTGCGTGGTGTTCAACCGGGAGGGGCCGCTCTCCTCGGAATACCGCCGCTTCAACATCGACGGCATCACCGGCGGGGATGACTACGCCGCCATGGAGCAGGCGCTTGAGCGTCGCTTTGGCAAGCAGCAGGAGCCGGACAAGGTGCCGGATGTGCTGTTCATCGACGGCGGCCTCGGCCAGTTGCGCCGCGCCGAGGAGATCCTGGCGCGCCAGCTGGAGTTTCTCGGTGGCAAATATCCGCTGCTGGTGGGCATCGCCAAGGGGGTGACCCGCAAGGCGGGGTTGGAAACCCTGATCCTGGGGGACAGCCACGAAGAGCTGCACCTGCCGGCAGATATGCCCGCCTTGCACCTCATTCAGCACATTCGCGACGAATCCCACCGCTTTGCCATCACGGGCCACCGGGCCAGGCGGGCAAAGGCCCGCACCACCAGTACCCTGGAAGAGATTCCCGGGGTGGGGCCGAAACGGCGACAGGCGCTGCTCAAATACCTGGGGGGTTTGCAGGAGGTGAAAAAGGCCGGGGTGGACGAGCTCGCCAAGGTGCCCGGCATCAGCCAGGAGCTGGCCCAGTCCATCCACGACGCATTGCACTCGCTCTAGCGCTGCCTTTGGTGTGAAGGAGGTCACGCCAGGGGGCATCAGGGCGTGCCGCCTGCGCACAAGAGCCGTGACGCAGGGGGCTCCCAAATGCCATAATGACCGGCATCCTGAGGTTATTGATGGATTAATGGACCAAGGCGGGCGCCAGTTCGGTTGCATCCGCGATCGGCTTGGGGCTACCATGTAGCGGCATACAAGAAGTGGCTGAAAATAATGACAAATATTCCTAACCTGCTGACGTTCTTTCGGATTTTGCTCATCCCCGTCTTCGTCATCCTGTTCTACCTTCCCTATCAGTGGTCCTACATGGCGGCGGCCATCGTCTTTATCCTGGCGGCCGCAACCGACTGGTTTGACGGCTATCTTGCCCGCAAGCTGAACCAATCCACCGCCTTTGGCGCCTTCCTCGATCCGGTGGCCGACAAGATCATGGTGGCGGCGGCCCTGGTGGTCATCGTCGAGCACTACAACACCGTCTGGGTCACCATCCCCGCCATGACCATGATTGGCCGGGAGATCATCATCTCCGCCCTGCGTGAATGGATGGCCGAGCTTGGCAAGCGCTCCTCGGTGGCGGTCAGCTGGATTGGCAAATGGAAGACCATGATCCAGATGGTGTCGCTCACCGGCCTCATCTGGCAATACGACATCTGGATGGTGTGGCTCGCTTATGTGCTGCTCTACGTGGCCACCGTGCTCACCTTCTGGTCCATGTTCCAGTACATGAAGGCCGCCTGGGGCGATCTGAGCTACCACTCCCGGTTCTAGTCCAAACGGGAAGATGGCCGTTTCTCTGCCACTGGCGCCGAGAAACGGCCATGAGCTGCAAAAGTGTGGGAAAAGGGTAAAAAACACTCGAACGATCAGCGTATTAAATGTTTTTGGTTGACTGGGCTGGGAACATCGCTAGAATGCGTTCTCACAGTCAGGCAGTCAGCCAGACCGATGCGGGAATAGCTCAGTTGGTAGAGCACGACCTTGCCAAGGTCGGGGTCGCGAGTTCGAGTCTCGTTTCCCGCTCCAAATTCAGACAATAGAGAGTTTCTCTCTCTTTTGCATGGCGCGTTAGCAAAGCGGTTATGCAGCGGATTGCAAATCCGTTTAGTCCGGTTCGACTCCGGAACGTGCCTCCATATTGACAAGCCCGCCCGCGGACTTGATACCGATTGCGGTGCCTGAGTGGTGAAATCGGTAGACACAAGGGATTTAAAATCCCTCGACGTTCGCGTCGTGCCGGTTCGATTCCGGCCTCAGGCACCATTAAAATTGAAGAAAAAAGCCTTACAGATTAAACAGATACGACGCTTCATTGCGTCGTTTTTGTTTTTGCTCCCCAGCGTTTTCCCTCTCTCGCTTTTCCTTTCTTGTCCATTTCTTGTCTAAGCGACTTACTACTTCCTGCGACTCGTTGCGAACAACCTGCGCTTCGTCCCAACATAGCCAAGGGTACGTGGTTAGCCTGCGCTCCGGGCCTTTCCGGGGTCTGTCTCTGGTACTGAGGTCCGCGCCGCAAACGCCATCCCGAGGATGATTGACCACGGCCGTGGCCAGGAGGCGGCAAAGCGGTTGCTCGGCACTGAGTTGGAGATGGCGCTGGTGTCCGACCAGTATGCCGGCTACCGGTTCATCAACAGTTAGCCGCGTCAGTTGTGCTGGGCCTATATGCTGCGCAATGTGGCTGCGATTGTCGAGAAAACAGGATCCCCACGATTCAAGCCCCGCGAGCTAATAAACTGTAGTGGAATAGTTAATATAACCATCTGATAAGTCTGTGTAATTCCTTTACAACGTACAACGTATAATGAAAAATGGAATACACGGAAGTTTAAGTCCCAACTCTATATTTGGTCCAAGGGTGTTTTTGGGAAAGACGTAGCCACTGAGATGATAAGGTTGTTTATGAAGAACACATCTGTTGATTTGGTTGCGTGGCAAGCCTTTTTCCGAAGCCAAATAGCTTGTTTTTTCGCGCTGCGGCAGCGCTTCAGTCTAGGACTAGGCCACTAATGTTCACTACCAAGTTCGGGCCATTCAACGGCTCTACCTGGGAGGGCCTGTGTCAGCAGGTCTTCAAGAGAAAGTATCAGACTGAGTGCTATCAGCAGATGCCAGCTTCCCCCGGAGACTTCGGCATCGAGGGCTATACCTCGGTCTCAGGTTGGGCATTCCAGTGTTATTGCCCGGAGAAACACTACGAGCGTACTGAACTGTACGAGAATCAGCGCGACAAGATTACCGTTGATCTCCGGAAGCTAAGGGATAACGTAACTGATCTTCAGGCGCGACTGGGAAGCACGAAGATTTGTCGCTGGGTTTTCGTCACTCCCGAAGTTGACCGGAACGCACTTCTAAAACATGCGAAGTCCAAAGAGGCGGAGGTGCGGGGGTGGAACCTACCAATCCTGACGGAGGACTTCACCGTGTTACTCCACGATGGTGATCACTATTTGATCGAAATCAATGAAGTCCGCGCAGCAGCAGGGGAAGCGTTGGTTTTCGATGAGGCAGCTCCGGCCCTCGCTACTCTTACAGGCGAGCAAGAGCAGTACGAGCAGAATGTCCATCGTAAGTCGGAGCATCGACTCGCCGAAAAAGCGCAGAAACCGGACTTTCAGGCTCGGGTTCAGCAGCTTAGCCAGCGCACCATCGAGCAATTCCTTGAGGCCGATGGTTTCTTTCGGCGTATAGCATCGGCTTCGCCGATGACGTATGTAAAACTCATTCGTCTCGTCAATGAATACGAACAGTATGTCATCGAGACTTCTGCTACTTGGTCTGGCACAGCGGAAGATTTGACAGTCCAAGTTCGAGATGGACTGGCAAAGCTAGTCTCCGAAGAACTTGCTCCTGAGTTTGACAAGACCAATGCCATGAAGGTGGCTCGTTACATGACCGCTCGATGGTTGGCAGTTTGCGAGTTGGATTATGGCTGAGATAGAGGGTGGGAACCAACTTCGCTTTGAGCGCCGGCCATCACCAATCTTAGCTGAACACCGGCCTATGTATAAGATTGGGCTGGTTCTGCTCATCCTGCACTTGGCGTCGCGCGGAGGAAGGTCGAGCCTACCGCGCCTGCAACTGTTCAATTGGGCGATGAAGTCGGCCACGCGGCAGAAACAGCTGCTTCTTGCTGTTGGCGAAAAGATTTTACAGGTTCCCGCATGGGGCTTCGACCCAGCATTGGCTATTGCGGTACGACTTGCTATTGCGGAAGGCTTGATTGCTGAAAACTCCACCGGCTACGAGATTTCGACGGCTGGCGAGTTCTTTGTCAAAGAAATTCTGAAAGATGCCGATTTGTTCGGGCGCGAGCGTTCGATTCTGTCTGCCGTCGGAAAAGGGCTGACAGAGGGAATGGTCGAAGCAACCGCCAGCGGCTGGGAGGCAAAGTGATTATTCGCGGTGTAAGGCTTAGGGCAACGACCAATGAAGGGGAATATGGGTTTAGTTTCAAATTTGCGCGAACCCTGACTATTGTTCGGGCCAAGAACTCGAGCGGAAAGAGCACGCTATTTAACAGTTTGCTCTATGGTCTCGGCATGGAAGAACTCGTTGGGGGTAAGAACGAGAAGGTCCTCCCATACGCCCTCAAGGAGCACATCGAGTGCGACGGGCGACGCATATTGGTCACGGCTTCAGAGGTGCTGCTTGAGATAGAAAGTCGCTCGGGAGAAGTCGTTACTCTTCGTCGCGCAATTCGGGACTCGGTGAGGGATCCAAAGCTCATAGAGGTGTTCGCGGGCGCTCATGTGACCGAACGCCAAGAGCTTGGGGAAGCCCGTCCTACCTATGTGCACGATGGCGGCGGGGCCAAACGCCCCGAGGGGTTCCATCGGTTTCTTGAATCCTTCCTGGGACTGAACCTACCAAGAGTACCGACTACAAACGGTGGTGAGACCAAGCTCTACCTGCAGGCGGTCTTTGCCGCTTTGGCAGTCGAGCAGAAGCGCGGGTGGACGGACTACATTGCCAATATTCCGTTCTACGGCATTAGGGACGCGCGTACCAAAGTAGTCGAGTTCCTGCTTGGCCTAGATGTATTTGAGACGAATGCAGCCCGCAATCGGCTCAACGCCGAATCGGTTGAGATTGACACTGACTGGCGCAAGGTAATCGAAGAGCTGCGACGAGAGACTAATCCACTTGGCGCTGTAATCGACGGGGCATCATCCACACCGTCGGCGCTCTTCAAAGAGAGTGAGGCAAGCATCAGAAAGCTGGCCGGAAGCTCGTCTGTGCCCTTGGCCGAGCACATCAGCCAGTTGCGGGGCGAGTATGCGGACTTGCAAAGGCAGGCCGAGCAGTACCACAAGGTATCAGGGGCAGAGGCAATTCACAGCGTCACGGCTGCGATGGAAGAGCTGCAGAGTCTTAGTGTGTTGCATGAACGTGCAATTGCCCTCAACGCTGAGCAGCGGGTGTCCCTGAAAGACTACGAGAGGCTACTCGCAGAAGCTAACGAAGACCTAGAGCGGAACAGGACGGCAGCGAAACTCCGTGATCTCGGTGCAAAGCACGATGTGGCCACTGCAGTTGGCAAGTGCCCTACGTGCAATCAGTCGGTTGATGACACGCTCTTGGCTGGGGCCGTGTCTGGTCCCCAAATGGATTTGGCAACGAATATTGCCTATCTGGAGAGTCAGCGTCGCATGCTCATACGTCAGATTGCTGGCTTGAAGGCTGGTTTGCAGGCGTCTGAAGTTCGGGTCAACGAGCTGGCAGCCCGTATCGCTAACAAGCGCGATCTGCTGAGAGCGATGCGTAGTGACGTGACGTCCGGCGCATCTGAGTCGAAGGCAATCGTGCGCCGGCAGGTTCAGATTGAAGTTGAGGTGGAGGCACTTGAGAAGCTCCAGGCAAAGGCTTCGGAGCTATTCACACGGCTTGGTCAGATTGCGGTACGCATGAGCGCCAACCAGGCTGCGAGACGAGGTATACCGAAGGAGGCCTACAGTACGGCAGACATCGAGCGCATCAATCGCTTCCAGCTGAACTTCAGGGCCAATGCGGGGTCATTCGGATATGAAAGTGCTCCGATTCGCGAGGTTGAAATCGGTAAGGACACGCTGGTTCCATGCCTTGCACAGATGGAGCTGCGGGAGATTCGTACCGATATCAAATCGGATTCTAGCGCTAGCGACTTCGTTAGGCTTATATGGAGCTATCTGCTTGCCCTGCATCAGACATCGGCTACGCTCACATCGCTGGGTAATCACCCAGGACTATTGATGTTTGACGAGCCAGGTCAGCATTCAATGGCGGTCGATAGTCAGCATGCGCTCCTCAAGCAATTGGCTAGCGAGACAAGCCTGCAGAGCATCGTCGCAGCCTCTTTCGATGAGGCAGAGGAGGTATTCCGTCAGGCCACACAAGGTATCAAGTACACCCTCATCGAATGGGACGGCAAACTTTTACGGCCCCAATGAAGATAGTTCTCAACTCAATGACTTTTCGTTACAGCTGTGACAGTGGCTTGCAAGGAGAACTCCTCGCAAGAGAATGCACAGGTGCGAGACATTGTTGAAAGGCAAGTGGTGACCGTTGAGCCTATTGGTGAGCAAGCCCTGCTGGCAAGACAAAAGGCCCGTACTACATTCGCCAGTTTTTTACCAAAGAGCCGGAAATGTGCGTTACAAGCATCAATTATGATCTGGCTGATTTGCTCTCACGTGCAGTAACTGCCGAGGCAACGTTATGAAGTTAAAACAAATCCACATTTATAACTTTCGCTGTTTCAAAGAGTTATCAATAGAATTTGAGGATAAGCTAACGGTTATCGTCGCAGAGAATGGGGCAGGTAAAACAGCGATTCTGGATGCTATCGCGCTTGGTTTTGGTCGTTATCTGACTAAGCTGCCGGGGGTCGCAGGCAGAGCAATGAAAGCTACCGACCTTCGGGTTAATTCGCTTGAAAAACAAGCCCCATTTATGATGTTGGGCTGGCAAGTCGAGGCCGAGGGAATTGACATCCATTGGTCGAGTGGACGCAAGCGAGATAGTTCTATCTCTGTTGCTCAGATCCAAAGCATGTTGGAACAGGAGTATCAAGAGTTACTCAAGAAGGGAGCTAAAGACCTGGATGCTTTCGCGTTGAATATCGTGAAACGTGAAGCCGAAGGAGAATCAGCTTTCTTGCCATTGGTAGCTTATTACGGCACTAACAGAGCAATTCGTGATGAGGTACAAAGGCGCAGAGGGTTTAAACAGAAATTTTCACGCTTTGACGCCTTGGTGGGTACGCTTGAGCCTGATTCGAGTTTCAGGTCTGCCTTTGAATGGTTTAATGCAATGGAGGATCTGGAACGGCGAGAGCAGCAAACCAAGCGTGATTTTGATTATCGCATGCCTGAGCTGCAATGGGTGAGAAAAGCCATTGAACAGATGCTCAATGGCGGTTTGGTTGAGCCGAGAACCTTGGTCAGGCCGCTGCGCTTTGTTATTGATAAAGTAAATGAGGATGGCTCTCGTCAAACATTGCGCATTAGTCAGCTAAGTGATGGCTATAAAATAGTGCTGGGGTTGGTGATGGATCTGGCCCGACGAATGGTTGAAGCAAACCCAACTACACAGACAAAGCCTGGCATATCCAGTCCATTAGAGTTGCCTGCCATTGTGCTTATCGATGAAATTGATCTGCATCTGCATCCGAAGTGGCAGCAGCAAGTGCTGGGTGATCTCATCCGGACTTTTCCAAACACCCAGTTTATTGTCACGACTCATAGCCCGCAGGTGATTAGCACAGTGCATACAGCTTCGATTCGGGTTCTGGGTCTGGATGTCAATGGCAATCAGGTTGCAGCAATGCCATTGGCCCACACCTACGGCGAGCAGAGCAATAGTGTATTGCGCACAGTGATGCAGGTGGATCCGCAGCCGCCCATTAATGAAAAAGCGGATTTGCTGCGGCTAACGGAATGGGTAGATCAAGGGTTGGGTGATACAGACGAAGCAAAAATTCTCATGGCGCAATTGCTGGTGGCTTTAGGGAGCGAGCACCCGCAACTACAACGATTGCAGCGCAGTATCGCCCGTCAACAACGACTGGCAGGGTTGAGTGAGCAGCAATGAAAGTAGTCACGCAATCAACGCTCTATGTGCATGCTTTGTCCATAGCCAATCAAACACCACCACAGACCAAGGAACAAGCGACCAGTCGCTGGTCTTCTTTTGGTCATAAAGATGAACTGCAGTCTCGTTTACTCAAGCAGCAATATCATCTTTGTTGCTACAGCGAGGTGCGCGCCGATCTGCTGGGGCTTGATTATCACATCGAGCATGTAGAAAACAAAAGCCAAGTGCCCAAGCGTACCTTTGATGAAAGCAATCTTGCCGCTAGCGTATTGAGCTCAAATCGGGTCCCTATGCTGGAAAAGGCCGATGTTTTTGGCGGTCATGCCGTAGGCAAGCAAGCGGGTGTGGATATGGCGCGGTTTGTTCACTGCCATCAAGCAGATTGCGCCCGTTACTTTGCCTATCTGTCGGATGGCCGAGTGGTGCCATCGGTGCACTTGAACGAACCGGAACGGGATCGTGCGCAGTACAGCATCGATTTGCTGAACCTAAATAGCGCCTACCTTGTCAATTTGCGCCAACACTTGTGGAACGAGCTAGAGCAGCTCGAAGAGCAACATCTTGCTAACGGCTGGGATATTAACCAGTTATTACGGTTTGATTTGGTGCCCAATGCGCACCAGCAACTCAGCCCATTTTTTTCGTTAACTCGTCAGTTCTTCGGCCAGATAGCCGAAGCCGTATTACGGCGTGAGGCGCCAGAAATCGCGTGACATACACCATCCCCAAAAAACGATTAAAGGGGTCTTGCGGCTCAATGTCATCACTTCGGCCTTTATGATTAAAAAAACAAACTGTAGTGGTCTAATCATCCCGGACACCGTTTTAGGTGGTACAGTCGCCACCATTATTTGAGGTGTTCAATGACAAGATTACGTCGCTCATTTACTGCCGAGTTCAAGCTGGAAGCCGCATCCCTGGTGCTCGACCAAGGCTATTCAGTCCCCGAAGCCAGCCGTTCACTGGATGTCGGCGAAACCGTGCTGCGTCGATGGGTTCAGCAACTTCAATCAGAACGAAGTGGCGCTACACCTGCTAACCGGGCGCTGACCCCTGAGCAGCAAAAAATTCAGGAGTTGGAAGCCCGCATCAACCGGCTTGAACGCGAAAAGGCCATTCTAAAAAAGGCTACTGCTCTCTTGATGGCGGACGAACTCGAACGTACGCGCTGATAGACCGATTAAGGGAGCAAGCCCCCACCACCCTGGTCTGTTGCGCTTTCGGTATACCAACCGCCTGTTTTTACGACTATCTGGCTCGCAGGCGCACAATTAACCGTGAACGGGTGCAGCAGAGAAGTGAGTTACGGTGTTTGTTCAAAGAGAGTAGAGGCTCAGCTGGCAGCCGGGCCTTGATGTCAATGATGCGGGCACTGGGGCATCAGATTGGTCGGTTCAAGGTGCGTCGCCTGATGAAGGAGGCCGGGCTGGTCTCCAAACAACCGGGAGCTCATCGTTATCAGGTCGCGCGGTCTGAACGACCGGATATTCCTAATCTTCTGGCGCGTGAATTTGATGTCCAGCAACCCAATCAGGTGTGGTGCGGCGACATCACTTACGTATGGGCAGGTGGCCGCTGGCATTACCTGGCCGCGGTGCTCGATCTCCACACCCGACGGGTCGTGGGCTGGGCGATGTCCGGCAGGCCTGATGCTGAGTTGGCCGTGAAAGCGCTCGACATGGCGTATCAGCAACGGGGCTGCCCGTCTGGCGTGCTGTTTCACTCCGACCAGGGCAGCCAATACGGCAGCCGGGTATTTCGGCAACGGCTGTGGCGCTATCGCATGACCCAGAGCATGAGTCGGCGTGGCAACTGCTGGGATAACGCGCCGATGGAGCGGCTGTTCAGGAGCCTCAAGACGGAATGGCTTCCGACCACGAGGTACATGAGCCTGCGGGAAGCCAAGCGGGATATCAGCTACTACCTGATGGATTACTACAACTGGCGGCGCCCGCATCAACACAATGATGGGATACCGCCAGCAGAGGCCGAAAATCGGCTTAACTGTGTGTCCGGATTTAGTTGACCACTACATTCGTTGCGAATTAGCAGTGTCACTCGCTCCATCTACTTGCTATTTTATGCAATAAGATGCAAACGAGGCCCTTTGATTTAAAATCCCTCGACGTTCGCGTCGTGCCGGTTCGATTCCGGCCTCAGGCACCATTAAAATTGAAGAAAAAGCCTTACAGATTAAACAGATACGACGCTTCATTGCGTCGTTTTTGTTTTACCCCCCCAGAATTTCTTTCCCACTTTTGCTGAATTGGCCATTTCCTGTCCAGGTGACTTGTTGCTCCCTGTGATTTGCTGTAATCGGCTGGCTGAGTGCTCCGACATAGGCAAGCAGATGTGCCTTGACACTGCGCCGAGGTTGTCTAGGGATGGTCTTTGGTACTGAAGCTAGCGCGGCTTGTTATGGCGCCTGGGCCGCGCGTTTCGTTGGCCAGCAAACAGATTTGAATCCTATGGTTGTATTCATTTTCCCGGGCTGGTCTTGTGGACAAGTTCGGCAATCCAGTCAGCAAATGCACGCACGGCAGGAGACAGAAAACGCTGATGGGGATAAAGCAATGTGACTGGCACCGATGGCGGTTGCCAATCTGCTAGCACCTCGATGAGCCTTCCTGCCTGCAGGTGCTCCAGTACAACATTCTCGGCAAGCTGGATGAGGCCAAAGCCATCGAGGCACATCTTGATATAAAGCCCCGTGTCATTGACGGCTGCGGTGCCGCTCACAGTAACCGATAGAGTCTCTTTACCGCGGACAAAGCGCATTTCGTTTGCATGCCTGGCGAGGCCCGAAAAGTAGTGGACCGCCTGGTGCACAGACAGTTCTTCAGGGGACTGGGGAACACCGTTTTCGTGAAGGTATTCAGGCGAGGCGCAGGTTACCCACCGAAACCGGCCAAGGGGACGAGCAACAAGGGTGGAGTTATTCAGCTCTCCTGTTCTGATCACGCAGTCCACACCTTCCTGAACAAGATCAACCTGCCGGTCACTCACACCTATCATCAGGTAGATATCTGGATAACGTTGGTGAAAGTCTCTGAGATCCGGCATGACGATGGAATGTGCTATCCCGCTCGGCATATCAACCCGCAAACGCCCCTGTGGCCGCTTGATAGCCTCCGTCAGGCTGGACTCGGCATGTTCAATCAATGAGAGTATTTCCCTGCACTGGCCAAGATACTGCAGGCCTTCAGGGGTGAGGTTCACCCGCCTCGTTGTTCTGTTCAGCAGGCGCACCTGCAGGTATTTTTCGAGGTTTTTAATCGTACTGCTGACTGTCGAGGAAGGCAGTGAGAGGGTCTCTGCTGCCTGCACGAAGCTTCCGGTCTCAGCAACCCGCATAAAGATCTGCATAGCCTGAATACGATCCACAGCCCTTCTCCCTTGAGACGATAACTCTACCGATAGTTCCCATGATTATTCGAAAATCATGAATTATGAAAACAGTTTGGTCATCTTTTTCAGGGTAATAGAGTGCCGTATCTTTTTGCCATTGGCTAGAAAAGAGGCTCTTGAAATGACCGGATACGTTAGAAATATTGTTAATAATCAAGATGTAATACCAGATTCAATCTTGATCAAGGGGGCCACGATCCTCAGCATGGATGAGAGCGTGGGTAACATTGAACGTGGAGACATTCTGATCAGTGGATCAACCATTACGGCCATAGGCGAGGATCTGGAGGCGAATGGTGCCCGTATCATCAATGCTACGAACATGATCGCCATGCCTGGGATGGTGGATTCTCATCGCCACTCCTGGGAGGGACAACTGCGCCGCATCAATCCGAATGCCACTTGTCTGGAAGACTACAGCAACGCCACGCACTTCTCTTTCGCCAAGTACTATCGCCCTGCCGATATGTATATCGGCAACCTGCTGACGGCACTGGGCTGCATTGATGCAGGCATCACCACCGTCATTGACAATTCTCATAACAGCCGCACCGCAGCCCATTCGGACGCCGCCGTCGAGGCCCTGCTGGATGCAGGGATCCGTGCCATACACGCCTCCGGCGCACCGGTATCGGGGGAATGGGACAAGGCTCATTGGCCGGGTAACTGGCAACGCCTGCAAGAGAAATATTTCAAGGACAACCCAGAGAGCCTGGTTTCCCTTGCTGTCATGGCCCAGCTGGAGCCTGCATTGTGGGCCGAGGCTCGCAGGCTGGAACTGCCGATCGTCACGGAATTCTTTGGTTCTTTTATGGCGTCTGAGCTGGAGTCACTGCATCGGCGCGGTCTGCTCGGCCCGGACAATATTTTCAATCACTGTACGTCACTGCCAGATGAGGGATGGAAGATCCTGCGAGAAGCCGGTGTCCGGGTGAATGTCTGCCCGCGCTCCGATGCGCACTATGGCATCGAGGACGGTATGTTTGCCATCCAGGCGGCGCAGCGTCATGGCATCAACCCTGGCCTCAGCGTCGACAATGAAACCTCTTACAGCACTGATATGTTTATGGAAATGCGCGTGGCATTTTACCTGCAACGGGTGATGGGCATGCATCAGCAGCACTGCTGCGGCTCCGACCACTCGCTGACCACGCTGCCGGCTGCCCAACTTCTCAAATCGGCGACTGTCGATGGTGCTGCCTGTGCAGGGCTGCTGGACAAGGTAGGGAGCCTGACGCCAGGAAAACAGGCGGATCTCATTCTGATCAATGTTGGCGACATCAACCTCTACCCGTCCGGCAATGCCTTTGGCACCGTGGTGCATGCGACAGAGCGCAGCAACATTGATACCGTCATTATTGGCGGGCGCATCGTCAAGCAGCATGGCAAGGTGCTTGGCGTAGACAGCACGCGCCTTCGCGCCGCCATTGATGAGTCCCGTGAGCATCTGTTTGCCGCCGCCGGGTATGAGCCTGACATTTTTGCTGACGCCTTCCTGCCGCTGGCACAGGCACACTGACAGGTATGCAACCCATGAGCACACTGTATTACGTCATTGCTTTTGCCGCAGGTCTCGGGATCACGCTGCAGACAACTCTGAATAGCCAGCTGGCACGAGGACTCGGGGGCGATTCGGTCACCGCCGCATTGTTCTCCTTCGCGGCCGGTGCATTCAGCCTCGGGGTCTTCTCGCTGCTGCGTGGCGGATTATTCACCTCGCTTGCGGCCATTCCATCACAGCCTCTGTGGAGTCTGGCTGGCGGCCTGATCGGTGCTTGCGCGCTGTTCAGCTATGTCGTGCTCGCACCGAAAATCGGGTTTTCAGCCCTGCTTGGGTTGGCCATCGTCGGACAGTTGCTCTCATCCCAGGTCATCGACCATTTTGGTCTGCTTGGCACCATCCAGCGTCCGGTATCTTTGATAAAGCTGGGTGGAATGCTGGTCATGCTGACCGGGCTCGTCATCATGTTGTTCGGTGATCGGTTAGCTGAGCGCCTTATGCACTGATGAAGCGGCCTTCTGATGTTTTGACCTTCACGAACGTCTGCCCCGGGGCAGGCGTTCTGCTGATGGGGTTTGCATCCCGGCTCAGTTCCATGACCTGAATAGGGGGACACAAAGAGGCTCGCCTGACCTAGTCAGGCGAGCCGGCTCATATCGCGTCAGTCATCACCTCTGGACATTGACCAGGATCCGGCCGCGCACCTGGCCTGCCAGGAAGGCATCCCCCAGGGTCACGACCTGGGAGAGGGGCACTTCCCGGGTGAGGAGATGGAGGCGGGTCAGGTCGAGATCCTCGGCCAGTCGGGCCCAGGCCTGCTGACGCAGCGGGCGCGGTGCCATCACGCTGTCGATGCCATAGAGGGTGACGCCGCGCAGGATGAAGGGCATGACGGTGGAGGGGAAGTCCATCCCTCCCGCCAGACCGCAGGCGGCCACGGCGCCGCCGTAGCGGGTAGTGGCGCAGGCATTGGCCAGGGTGTGGCTGCCGACGGTGTCGATGACGCCGGCCCAGCTTTCCTTGCCCAGCGGGCGTCCCGGCGTGGCCAGTTCGGCGCGATCGATCACCTCGGCGGCGCCGAGGGACGTCAGATAGTCGGCCTCGTGCAGCCGCCCGGTGGCGGCCACGACCCGATAGCCCAGCTTGGCCAGGAGGGTGATCGCCACGCTGCCCACACCGCCGTTGGCGCCCGTCACCAGAATGTCACCGTCACCGGGGGTGATGCCGTGTTTCTCCAACGCCATCACGCAGAGCATGGCGGTGTACCCTGCGGTGCCGATGGCCATGGCGTCCCGGGGCTGGAAGCGCTCAGGCAGGGCGACCAGCCAGTCGCCCCGGACCCGTGCCCGCTCTGCCAGCCCGCCACTGTGGGTCTCGCCCACGCCCCATCCGTTGAGCACCACCTTGTCGCCGGGGTGCCAGTCGGGATGCTGGCTCTCCAGCACGGTACCGGCAAAGTCGATGCCGGGGATCAGAGGGAAGCGGCGTACCACGGGGGAGGCGCCGGTGAGGGCCAGGCCATCCTTGTAGTTGAGGGAAGACCACTGTACCGCCACGGTCACATCCCCGGCAGGCAATATCTCCTCGGAGAGGCTCTGGTAGCTGGCGCGATAACCCGCCTCGTCTTTCTCGATCAGAATACCGTTGAACATCTTGTCTACTCCCATTAATTGGACTGGCTGACTATTAATCTTCGTAAAAAATCTATTTGGCCAAGGTCATGAAAAAGCGGAGAAAAGAGAGCATGGGCTCGGTATCGCCCACCAGGCGTGCGCGCAGTACGGCGCCTTCCCAGCCGATCCAGAACTGATGGGCGAGGGCAGGGCAGTCACATTCAGGGGGCAGCTCCCCCGCCGTCACGGCATCCCTCAGGCAGCGGGCGAGCAGCGCCTCCCAGTCGAGGAGGATCTGCTCGAGGCGCAAGCGCAGCTCGGGGGACAGTTGCACCACCTCCTGACCCAGGTTACCCACGAGACAGCCCCGCTGGAACGCAAACCGGGTCATGCCCCGGCAGGCGCTGTCGACGAAGGCGACAAGGCGGGCCAGGGGGGGCAGGCTCTCATCCTCCAGATAGCGCGTCAGCTTGCGGCAGAAGTAGTGGTGATAGGCATCCATGACCGCCAGGGTGAAGTCGTGCTTGGTGGCGAAGTAGTGATAGAAGGAGCCCTTGGGGATCCCGGTCGACTGCAACACCCGCTCGATGGAGGTGGCGGCGATGCCCTGTTCGGTCAGCAGCTCCATGCCCCGGCGGATCAACAGATCCCGGGTGTCGGCATAGGTGTGCCCGTGCTGGGCAGGGCGGCCGCGAGGGCGGCGGGGCAGAGCGTCGCTGGTTGGCATGGGGGTTATTAGACGCCTCTACTAGAAATGATGCAAGCCCGGCGCCGGGCTAAGGCTCGGGGGATGAGATCGGGTGGTCGCGGCAAGATGGAGCCAGCGGGGCAGAAAACAGCGAGGGCGCCACAGGCGCCCTCGCATCGATGGGTGGCTGGGTCTCAACTGCGCAGCTTGTTGTAGACAAACAGCACGATCAGGGCGCCAACGGTGGCGATGATGATGCTCGGCAGGTTGAAGCCGGTGACCGTTCCCATCCCAAGCAGGGTGCTGACATAGCCCCCCACCATGGCACCGACCACCCCCAGGATCACTGTCATGAAGAAACCGCCGCCATCCTTGCCCGGCATGATCCATTTAGCCAGGATGCCGACGATCAGCCCCAGTACCACCCAAGTAAGAAATCCCATGGTCATCTCCTCGTTATGTGCAGAGAACCAGAGTATATGCAGGGATCCTGCTTGTATCCCGCCACAGCACGGCGTGAGTCAGAAACGGTCATATGAGACTCGCTCATGACCATGGCAGGCAGAGGGCCTCAGCCGAGCGCGCGGGTGTCGAGGCGCTGCCCGGCGGGGGAGCACACCAGCACCGACCCCTGCTCGAACCAGTCCCCCAGCACGATGCGCCGCGCCGCACGCCCATCCAGGGTGAAGTCGTGGATGGCGGGCCTGTGGGTGTGGCCGTGGATCATCAGGCGGCAGCCGTGCTGGCGCAGCATCTCGTCTACCGCCTCCGGGGTCACGTCCATGATGATCTGGCTCTTGTGGGCATTCTCCATCTGGCTCTGGCCGCGCATCTTGTGGGCGATGGCCTGGCGGCGCGAGAGCGGCAGGCGCAGGAAGAGCCAGCGCAGCCACTTCTGTTGGGTGATGCGGCGAAACTTCTGGTAGCCCTCATCCCGGGTGCAGAGCAGATCCCCGTGGCTCAGCAGCACCCGCTCGCCGTACAGCTCGATGACACAGGGGTCGCCAAGCAGGGTCATGCCGGCCCGTTTGGCAAACTGGCGCCCCAAGAGGAAGTCGCGGTTGCCGTGAATGAAATAGAGGGGCACCCCCTGCTGGCTCAGGGCGAGAAAGGCATCGGCCACCTCGCGGTGGAGCGGGTTGGGGTCGTCGTCCCCAATCCAGAATTCGAACAGATCCCCCAGCACATAGAGGGCGTCGGCACCGGGCGCGTCTTCGGCCAGAAAGCGCACCAGGGCCGCCGTCATGTCGGGCCTGCCTTGGCTGAGGTGAATGTCACTGATAAAGAGGGTGCTCATGAGTTCCTGGGCATCATGGTAAGAGAGTCCCGCCTGGGTGCGGACAAGGCCTGTGACCTTGCTCGTCGAGCGGGTGGGGGAGGGAAGGGCAGCAGAGCCCCGCAAGGTTGACGCCCTCCAGGGTCAGCAACGCCTCGTAAGGGTCGCCGGACAGACCCAGCAGGCGGCACATGGCCGCTTCCCCCTTGAGCCCTTCATCAACACGCAGGCGCAGCACTTCCCGGTGGAAGGGGGCGCCAAAGCGCTCAAGCAGGGCGGCCATCAGGCTGAGGTGGCGCCAGCCATGACACGCCTCGAGGGGATCAGGGGTGAGGTAGAGCTCGACTGGCCAGCACTGGCCATCTGGCCCGTGGCGTCGCTGCTCGGCGATCCAGACCTGCTCGCCCTTGCTTCGCACCTGCCAGCCTTGTGCTGCCAGTGTCGCGGCAAGGAAGGCCGGGGCCGGATGCTGGCAGAGGATGTCGAGATCGCTGCCGGGCCTATCCAGCCCGATGGCGATCGTGCTCACCAGAGCCAGATCGTTGCACAGGGGGCCAAGCTCATCCCACAGGCCGCCGCTCAGCAGGGCGTGGGCCGAGCGCTGACGCTCGTTGCCCTGGGCCAGATAGTCGAGGCGGCGCCAGTTGGGGGCGGCAGATGGAAAAACTGCGGCCGGGGCCGCAGTGGTATCAGAGCCTGGCCGGCAGGGATTACTCGGCAAGGGTCACCTTGGTGATGACGACGTCTTCGGTCGGAACGTCCTGGTGCATGCGGCCGTAGTTGCCGGTCTTCACGCCCTTGATCTTGTTGACCACGTCCATGCCGGCGGTCACTTCACCGAACACGCAGTAGCCGAAGCCCTGGGTGGTGGCGGACTTGAAGTCCAGGAAGTCGTTGTTGTTCACGTTGATGAAGAACTGGGCGCTGGCGGAGTGCGGCTCCATGGTGCGGGCCATGGCGATGGTGCCGACCTTGTTGGACAGACCATTGGCCGCCTCGTTCTTGATGGGAGCGCGGGTCTCTTTCTCTTCGAAGCCCGGGGCATAGCCGCCGCCCTGGATCATGAAGCCGTCGATGACGCGGTGGAAGATGGTGTTGTCGTAGTGACCGTCACGGCAGTATTGCAGGAAGTTGGCCACGGTTTCCGGGGCTTTTTCCGCGTTCAGGGTCAGGGTGATGTCGCCGTGGTTGGTGTGCAGAGTAACCATGAGTTGTCCTTTCATTTTGACGCGGGCAGCAAGGTGCCCGCAGGTGTATGGCATAAAGTGGTGGCAATTCTAGCCCATCAAGGCCCTGCGGCATAGATGGCAGGGGGGAGAGGGGGCTTTTTCTGCCTCGTTTTCTATACCGGATGCGGTTAGAATGGCAGGCCATTTTACTCACAGGCAGTGGTTATAAGATGCTGAAGATATACAACACACTCACTCGTCAAAAAGAAGAATTCAAACCTATCCACCCGGGCAAGGTGGGCATGTATGTGTGTGGCGTCACTATCTATGATCACTGTCATATCGGCCATGGCCGTACCTTCGTCGCCTTCGACGTCGTCGCTCGCTACCTGCGTTATGCAGGATACGACCTCACCTATGTGCGCAACGTCACCGACGTGGACGACAAGATCATCAAGCGCGCCGCCGAAACGCACGTGACCTGTGACGATCTCACCGAGCGCCTCATCGGCGACATGCACCAGGATTTCGACGCCCTCGGCATGGTGCGTCCGGACATCGAACCCCGCGCCACCCAGCACATCGGCGAGATCATCGCCCTGGTTGAAACCCTGCTGGAAAAAGGGCACGCCTACGTGGCGGACAACGGCGATGTGATGTTCATCGTCGAGTCCTACGCCGACTACGGCAAGCTCTCGGGCCAGGATCTGGAGCAGTTGCAGGCCGGCGCCCGTGTCGACGTGGTGGATGCCAAGCGCAACCCGCTCGACTTCGTGCTGTGGAAGATGTCCAAGCCAGGCGAACCGACCTGGGAAAGCCCTTGGGGCCCGGGCCGTCCTGGCTGGCACATCGAGTGCTCCGCCATGAACTCCAAGCACCTTGGCAACCACTTCGACATCCACGGCGGCGGCTCCGATCTGCAGTTCCCCCACCACGAGAACGAAATAGCCCAGTCCTGCTGCGCCCACGGCGGCGACTACGTCAACACCTGGATGCACAGCGGCATGGTGATGGTGGATAAAGAGAAGATGTCCAAATCCCTTGGCAACTTCTTCACCATCCGCGATGTGCTGGCCCACTACGACGCCGAAACCGTCCGTTACTTCCTGATGTCCGGTCACTACCGCAGCCAGCTCAACTACTCGGAAGATAACTTGAAGCAAGCCCGCGCCGCCCTGGAGCGCATGTACACCGCATTGCGCGATCTGCCGACGACGGCCGCTGCCGGTGGCGACGAGCAGGTGGCTCGCTTCGTTGATGCCATGGACGACGACTTCAACACCCCGGAAGCCTACTCCGCCCTGTTCGACCTGGTGCGCGAGATCAACCGCCAGAAGGCCGAAGACATCGCTGTCGCCGCCGGCCTCGGTGCCCGTCTGCGCGAGCTCGGTGCCGTGCTCGGCATCCTGCAACAGGATCCGGATGCGTTCTTGAAGGGTGATGAAGCGGATGAAGAGGTCGCCGAGATTGAGCGCCTGATCGCCGAGCGCAATCAGGCCCGCGCCGACAAGAACTGGGCCGCGGCGGATGCCGCCCGTAACCGTCTCACCGAGATGGGTATCGTGCTGGAAGACAGCGCCGGCAAAACCAGCTGGCGCCGTGCCTAAGGGCGGTGGCCCTGTTGGTGCCTAGTGCCAACAGGTTTACCTAATAAAAAAACCGCAGCCCTTGGGCTGCGGTTTTTGTTTGTGGCTTTTCCCTCGACACCTCTTAAGCCTCGGCATCCTTCGGTCTGATCCCCTCGCCCCTTGGGGGAGAGGGTCAGGGTGAGGGGGGCTCGCATCATGACTCACCGGAGTGCCTGCAAGCCGTCTGTTGCTTGCCCCCAGTTCCTACCTGACCTGGTTGGCGCCTCTGATCATGGCTGGTCCGGCAGTGTGTTCAGGTCTTTGGTGCGCGTCTCGGTCAACTGGGTGAGACAACTACTGTGGACCATGGGCGCCATTGATCCCCCTTCATAGACGCCGGCCTCGTAACGGCTGGATTTGACCCCATAGATCCAGACACTTTTTCCCGCTTAGGGTTGTGATACCCGACTGCGCAGAAATTCCCGAGGTGAACGGTATCCCAAGGCGCTGTGCGGGTGGTGTTCGTTATAATGCTCAAACGCGATGGCCAAATTGCCTACCGCTGTTCGGCTATCTGGTTTCGGCATCATCTCGATATAGTCTCGCTTCATCGTCTTCACGAAGCTCTCCGCTATACCGTTGCTCTGTGGGCTTCTCACCGCCGTCGTTCTGGGCTCCAACCCGATTTCTCGTGCAAACGCGCGGGTCTCATGGGCTCGATACGCCGAGCCATTATCAGTCAGCCACTCCACCGGTGATGCCGGCAACGCATCCCCGAAGCGTCGTTCGACAGATCTCAGCATGACATCTTGCACCGTGTCACTGTCGTAACCCCCGGTGCTGGCAGCCCAGTCCAACGCCTCCCTATCGCAGCAGTCCATGGCGAACGTGACTCGTAGTTTTTCACCGTTATCGCAGCGAAACTCGAAGCCATCCGAGCACCAACGTCGATTGCTATCTTTGACGGCAACACGCCCCTTATGTGCCTGCTGGGCCAATGGTGCAGCCGGTTTTCTTTCCAGCAGCAGGCCATGCTCTCTCATGACGCGATATACCCGTTTGGCGTTTACTACAGGCTGTCTTGTTGCCTCTGACTGACGCCGTAACAGCGCCCAGACCCGGCGATAGCCATAGGAGGGAAGTTCTGCCATCGCCTCCATGATACGGCCAAGTAAGGCTGCATCATCACGCTGGCGATGATGACGACCATCTTGCCAACCTGGTTTGCGATGAACACGAACGGATAGCTGCGCACGCGATACATTAAGGGCCTGGCTCACAGCACTTAATCGTCGTCCCCCGGCAACAAGGGCGCATGCGCAATCCATTTTTTTGCTCGACCATACTCCACGGCTTCTTTGAGGATCTCGTTCTCCATGGTCTTCTTCCCGAGCAGACGCTGGAGCTCTCGGATCTGCTTGATGGCAGCAGCCAACTCGGAGGCTGGAACAACATCCTCACCGGCGGTGATCGCCGTGAGAGAGCCTTCCTGGAATTGTTTACGCCATTTGAAAAGCTGGTTGGCGTTGACGTCGTGCAAGCGAGCGACATGAGATACGGTCATTCCGGGCTCAAAGGTCTGCTGCACGATGGAGATCTTTTCCTGCGGAGTCCGGCGTCGACGGCGCTCAGCCCCTGTTAACACTTCGACCATTTTCTCGTTGCGACTAGTACTGAACATAGTTCCAAGACTACCTCTTAAATTAAGAGGGGCGAAGTGTCTGGATCTTCAAGGGGCCAATCTAACGGCACTGGGCATCGCGAAAGGCGATCCAGGCCCGTTGCGCAGTTCTCAGCCTCTCCAGCTGTGCCTTCTCCAGGGAGGCAACCCGCTTTTTATAGGCGGCATTGAGCTTGGCATCGGCTCGCTGGTAATCCTGAAACGCACAGATGTTCATGTCGGTTTGTGTCACCGGCGCAGTACAATCCTGTTCGGCCTGAACGGCAGTGGTTGCTAGCAAGAGCAGCAGGGCGGGATAGGGTCTCAAGAGGCAGTTCCTTTGTGGTCGGGAGAGGGCCAATATACGGCATAAACCGGCCCGATGGCGGCTCTGTTTTTCAAGAATAACAAGGAGATGACGTCATGAAGTTGAACTGGGGGCCGTTTCTGGCCCTGCCTCTGCTGGTGTCCGGGCTGTCTGTGGCCGCCACTGCCCCCGATATGCAGGCCCAAGTACGGGCCAAGGTGGCCGAGTTTCTGGTCTGGGAGCGCCAAGTCAAACCGAGCGGCCTCTATCAGAGCGATCTCGGCGGCGCACTGCCAGGCATCGTCTCCCCCGAGCTGCTCTGCCTGCTTAATGCTGCCTCCAAGGCGCGCGAGATAGCCACCCGCGAAGCTCCGGACGAGAAGCCCCCCTTCGTCGAGGGCAACCCCTTCCTGCCCAATGCCTGGGATCACCTGCTGGGCTCTGAGATCCTCTCGTCGCACGCCATCGACGGTAGCCGGGATCGCAGCGAGGTCAAGGTGCGTTTCACCTTTGGCGAGCCGGGCACCCCGCTCGACGCCCCCAGCGGCACCTACCGTTTTGTCAGCACCTATCTGATGAAGGAGGGGCCGCAAGGCACCCGCATCACCGATATCGACGCTGGCGGCAACTGCGATTTCTGCCAATCCGGCAGCCTGCGCGCCGCTCTCTACGACATGCTCACCGCCTATCCCGCCGCAGGAGGAGAACAGTGTGTATGGAGATGGTATTCACCTGACAGTTGCCCACAAAAGGGAGTGGTCATACGGCTTCAAACCGGATAACAAAACGGTACCCCTACCGTGTTATCCGGAGTCACCGTATGACCACCAACGAGAAAGTAGCACGTCGCAAACTCAGCCTGCTAGAGCTCCCCCGGTGTCAGAATAGTTGTCGCCTAATCTGAATAATCTAAATGTGAAGACCGGGGGCGGATAAAGAGTGTCGAATGGCTCGTTATTCAAGTGAGCGCAAGGCTGCTTTGCTCAAGAAGCTGCTGCCGCCCATCAATATGTCGGTGGCCGAGTTGGCTCGGCAGGAAAACATCAGCGAGGTCACTCTGTATAATTGGCGCAAACACGCCAAAGACGGAGGGTCTCCTGTGCCCGGGGACAACAAACTGACCGATGAATGGCCCGCCGAGGCCAAGTTCGCCGTCGTGCTGGAAACCGCTGCGCTTTCCGAGATTGAACTCAGTGAGTACTGCCGCCGTAAGGGTCTCTATCCCGAGCAAGTCCAGCAATGGCGCCAAGCCTGTATTCTGGGCCAGCAATCCGCTCGTACCTTACAACAGGCGGAGAAGGCACAGGCCAAAGCGGACAAGAAGCGTATCCGGCAACTGGAGCAAGAGCTGCGGCGCAAAGACAAGGCCCTGGCCGAGGCGGCAGCTCTGCTGATATTGCAAAAAAAGCTCGATGCCTACTGGAGCAACGTCGACGAGGACAACTGACCTCGTTGCCAGAGCGGCAGCAATACGTTGCATGGTGGCGCGAAGCGCTTGAAGCTGGCGCCCGCAAGCATCCTGCGGCCGAGGTGTTGGGGCTGAGTCTGCGCACGCTCCAGCGCTGGTTGGCCGGGCCTGAGCTGAGTGCCGATAGGCGACCGGATGCGGTTCGTTCCATACCTGCTCATGCATTGAGCCCAGAGGAGCGGCAGGCCGTGCTGGACGTCTGCAATAGCCAGGAGTTCGCCTCGTTGCCGCCGAGTCAAATTGTGCCACGGCTGGCCGACCAGGGGCGCTACTTGGCCAGTGAGTCGAGCTTCTATCGCATCTTGCTGGCGGCTGACCAGCAGCACAGGCGTGGCCGGAGCCAGCCACCGCGTCATGTGCCGGTACCAACCAGCCATACCGCGACTGGGCCCAATCAAGTGTGGTCCTGGGATATCACCTACTTGCCGTCACTCGTGCGCGGCCAGTATTACTACCTCTATCTGATAGAGGACATCTACAGCCGCAAAGGGGTGGGCTGGGAAGTGCATGAGCAAGAGTGCGGTGAACGGGCGGCGGCGTTGCTGCAACGGAGCATCATCCGCGAGCAGTGCTGGAAGCAGCCGCTGGTCTTGCACTCGGACAACGGCGCGCCAATGAAGTCAGTCACGCTGCTGACCAAGATGCATGACCTGGGTGTCACGCCCTCGCGGGGACGGCCTCGGGTCAGCAACGATAATCCGTACTCGGAGTCATTGTTCAGGACGCTGAAGTACTGTCCGCAGTGGCCATCAGACGGCTTTGCCAGTCTGGAAGCGGCCAGGGAGTGGGTGCGCGACTTTATGGCCTGGTATAACGAAGAGCACCGGCATAGCCGTATCCGCTTCGTCACACCCAACGAGCGGCATCGGGGTGACGATAAAGCCCTGCTGGCGAAACGGGATGCTGTGTACCAGGCCGCCCGAGCACAACACCCAGCGAGGTGGAGTGGCAAGACGCGAGACTGGACACCTATCGGTGCCGTGATGCTAAATCCGGAGCGGCCCGAGAAACCCGAGCCGGAGCAGAAAGAGGCTGCTTAAAACAGCTTTGCGCGACAACTATCTTGAAAAACGCCGAGCTCGCCAAAGAGCTCAATAATGTCAGCAAAGCCTGCAAGCTCATCGGCTACAGCCGTCAGCAGTTCTACGAAATTCGCCGTAACTACCAGACCTATGGCGCCGAGGGATTGCTCGACAAATTGCCCGGGTGTAAAGGGGCTCATCCCAATCGGGTCGCTCCTGAGATTGAACAGGCCATCCTCGATTACTCCCTCACCAGACCAACTCATGGCCCGCTGCGGGTCGCCCAAGAACTGGCTCTGCAAGGCATCAATGTCAGTGCGGGTGGTGTGCGTGGCGTGTGGCAACGTCACGACTTGCTCTCCAAACACGACCGCTTGTTGCGCCTCGAGAAAACCCACCGGGAGCAGACCATTGAGCTCAATGACGAGCAGATTCGCCTGTTAGAACGCTTCAGCCCCGAGTTTCGCGAACGCCAGATTGAGGTCCACTACACCGGGGAACTGGTGGCGGTCGACACCTTCTTCGTCGGCGCACTCAAGGGGGTGGGCAAGGTGTATCTGCAAACCGTACTGGACTGCTACAGCCGCCACGCCTGGGGACGGCTCTACACCAGCAAGCTGCCGGTGACCTCGGTTCATGTGCTCAATGAAACGGTATTGCCGTTCTTCGAAGCCCATGAGGCGCGGGTCTATACCATCCTGTCGGACAACGGGCGCGAGTTCTGCGGCCGCCCTGACCATCATCCCTACGAGCTGTTCCTGCAACTGGAGGGGATTGAGCACCGGACCACCAAGGTACGCAGGCCGCAGAGCAACGGCTTTATCGAGCGGCTACATCGCACCCTGCTGGATGAACACTTCCGTATCAAGGGGAGGACAACCTGGTATGAGTCGGTAGAGCAGATGCAGACAGACCTGGACAGCTATCTGGATCACTACAACACCCAGCGGCCACATCAAGGCAGGATGATGGAAGGACAGACTCCCTACAGCATGTTCAAAAAGGGTCTGAAATTGATACCGAAGGAAGTGCGCACTAAAGTAGCGTAAACAAGACACCGGTTTGAGGCCGGTGTCAGGTGATAACTAGATCTGTACAAACAGTGCAAGGGGTTGGGGAAATAGTTTTTTAGCCTGAGTGAAAAAGTGTTTGGGAATAGAAATAAAAATTTCAGCTCAAAGATTAAATTTATTTTAGGGAAGATGATTTGGTCTATGTATGAATGTCATGGCTTCCTGATTCATCTCTTTCAGAAGTTAACTCATCTTTGAAATTAATTTCACAAATATGCTTTCCATTCATACCTAAAACTTCAAAGCAACCATGTAGAAAATCAACGGATAAATAATAATCAGTATGTTTTTTAGAGTATATCGTATACCCTCTGTTCTTATTTATTAGTGTCTGATCTTTAGAGAATCCATTTATTCTGGCAATAAAATCAGCCGTGGATGCTATTAACGAGCGTTTTTCAGGATTTGATGTTCGAGTAACTTCAGTGAATGCGGTATGATAGCTTTCATTGTATAGTAAATATGCAAATGAAGACTGCAAATAATAATTTTCTTTATTGCTGGTTACAGGGTCAGTGTGTCCAGATATTATAGAGTCATATAGAATCTCACCTCGTGTCACTCGAGATGAAAGAGTGCCTGTATAGTAACATGGATAGTTTTTAAATGCTGTTCCATCAATTGTTATGTCACACTCATTGTATTTTTCATGTGTCTGGAATGACAATGAAATTGGGGTGTTAAGTATATTTTCAATATGTTCTGTATTATCTATTCTTTCAAAGCTAAAAATTTTTGATAATAATAAACCCCTTGCCTCGTAATCGGGGCATGATTTTATGTGCTCTTTCAAAACATGATTTTTCAAAGTAATGTTATGTACATTTTCGACAAAGCCTGCCAAATTAAAATCGCCAACTATAAGTCTTAATCCTCGCATTCTTTTGGCAAAATCTATCAAGATCTCATCTACATTTAAATCACCAGCGTCTTCGGTGATAGAGTCTGTGTTAATGAATATTTTAATCATAGTAGTTTATAGAGAGACTCTTCCCATTCATCAAAAAAACCTACAGGCGCACTTATTAACTTGCCACTATCTGAAACTAGCACTTCATGCATTTTAGATTGAATGTTAAGTGTTGAGCCCTCACCTTCTGAACGCTTATCGAAGAATATGAATTTCGCGTCATCATGGGATAATATTTTATCTTTTATTGATAGTCTAATGCCATTAAATATATGGTCACTATGAGTTTCTATGATGACTTGAACACCAGAAGATGCTAGTTTTGAAAGGAATAAACCCATATGAGTTTGCCCTGCGGGATGTAAGTGCGCTTCTGGATTTTCTACTATAAATATATCGCCAGGTTTTGTTAGCAAACCATTTAATATTATTGGAAGAACATGCGTCAATCCAAAACCAACGTTAACGCAACTTACTGGTCTCATTATGCTTTCATTTTTGTAGCCAAACTCTAATGTCGAGATTCCTGCTCTAAATAGAGTTTCCGCATTCAATGTTACACCAGGAGATATTTTATTCATCCACGCATTAATATTGGATATCAAGCTTAATTTTCCTGATGTATATTTATCTGCCTCATTATGAAGCATTAGTTTATTTTCTATTTGATTATTTTTTTTTGCAGCAAGCAATGAAATTGAGTTTGAACCATGAATGTCGGATGTATTGTTTTTAGAGGTTATATTGCTTCGTTCATAATATAATGTTGGAACTATTCTTTGAGCTGAGATATAAACGATGTTTGGGTAGGTGATTAAATTTAAGTTGCTGGATGCGTCACAAGTAATTTGGGATTCATTTTCAAGTACGCTATTATACTTGAATAGCAAGAATGAGTCGCCTTCTGATGTAGAGTATTCAATTTTAAGTTCATCAGTATTTGCCCACTGATGTAATATATCCCCAAAAGTTCCTAGCTGGAAATAATCAGAGTTCATATTAAGGACGTTATCATCCATCTGCATTGGAAGTAAGAGTGATGTAATAACAGTTGATTTACCGGAACTATTCAGACCGGTCAATAGTGTTATCTTGCCAAAATTAATGCTTTCGGAAGAGAATGATTTGAAATTATTAATTTTAATGTGATTGATCATTACAGTGATCCTTTAATGAGTTTTTTGATTGTGCTATATCTATACTTGACATTGTCTTCTCGAGATGTTGCGTTAGATATTGATTTGGTGAATCTTGAATCGCTTTTTCCACTTGCTAACTGAATATAATCATTTGATATTTTTTCCGATTTTTGTATTGCCTGTGAATACTCATCATCACTTAGGTTTGCGATTGAAACCGTGATTACTTCGAAAAGAGAACGGTTAAATCTATTTTTTATGCCTCTAAATGCACTATCGCCAAGTAATAAATATGATTTATCTATGGCATCTTTAAATTTTTCAGAGATCATATCTAATGACGCCCGTTCAAATTCGTTGAGAGCACGTATTGATTTATCTAAAAACTCATCTAGGCGATCAGTGTCTGTATATTTCTCTATGCCAAAGCAATAAAATGAATAAAATCTAAGAACTAACTCTTGCGTACTGCATCGATTATCATTAGTTGGTATTTTAAAATTTGATAAATAAATTGCATCATCTTTCAATAATTTTGTTATATATCCTTGATATATCGCATTGCGAACCTCTTGATCGGTTAACTTGAGGTTTGTAGTATTTATTCTTTCAAAAATCCGTCTAATTACCTGAGTTGGAGTGTTGGGAAAGACAAGATGTAATTGTAGTTGGCATGATTTAAAAGTTCTTATTAAATGGCGAGGAAGCTCTTCAAATTTCTTACCATTTAATTCTGGATAGAATTCAAGTCCTTTAAGTACAAGGCCTTTGTGTACAAATTCATCTATTGTGGAAAGACGCTGTAAGCCATCGATTACCTCCCAAAAAGGGAATTCTTTTTTTTCATCTTTATATAAGACATTAAAGTACAGTGGCGGAATCGGAAACCTAAGCATCATTGACTCTATAAAACGGCCTTTTTGAGATGGCGACCAAAGTCCTTTTTTTCTTTGAAAAATCGTGTCAAGATTTATTTCGTTGTTTGCTAGCATTTCTAACAGCTGGTCGCAGCTATAATTTTCTTTGCCGATATTGATATCTGATAGTGAAAAATCAAGCAGAGTTTTTTCATTGGTGGAATCAAAAATAGAATGATAGTTTTGCATTTATCCCTCTGATTGCATGCCATATGAGTATAAATATTGTCTATTATACATCATGTCTAAGAGTAAAATCGAGAGGGTAAAGTATATGTGTTGACATGTTACTTGACCTCTCTTTTTCTGAGCCCATATGACTAACATATTAAATATGGTTATTCTCTAAATAATGAATTGGTAGTGTGAGTTAGTTTTGAGTGTAAAGTCTTTGCAAATTCTTTATGGCCGTTGGTTCGCTTAGAGAAGCGTAATCGGACCTTCGAGAAATAAGGTGTTATAACGGTGGAGTTCTCACTATCGGGTCTTCAATATAAAGCCGTTTCCCGATAGGAATATCTGCCGCTTGCAGCTGTACCCGCCATGATTCTTTCACCTATGCAACCATGTCGATGATGTCTGTTGCATAGGTGCGACAATCTGGTCTCGCCATGGGGTGGGCGAGGGGTTGGCTCTGAGAGAACAGCCCTCCCGACCCTGACCCCGCAAACACAAGGCCATGGTCAATTAACTGGCCTCGGTGTTGCGGGTTGGGTACTTCCCCCTGTTGTTCGCCGAGGTGAGCCCGTTTATCCAGGCCGCGAGGCAGGACGCCGAGCGAGCGCCGCTGGGCCATGGATGGCCCATCGGCGCGTGCCGTGGGACAAACGGGGGAACCGAGGGAACCCGACGCAGGAGGGCGAACAAGTGGGGGTGGCCTTTCTTTTGGTGACTTTTCTTTGGCCACGCAAAGAAAAGTCACTCGCCAAGCCGCGCAGCGGCGGCGAAACCCCGTCGAGGGCCGCACCCTCGTGTCCTGCACGGCGAAGCCGTGCCATTGAGGCGTGGGGCGGCATTCGCCAGGCAATGACGTTACCGACCCCTCACCCTAACCCTCTCCCCCAAGGGAAGAGGGGATCAAACCGAAGTCGCCGAGGCTCGCGGGCGAAACCCCATCGAGGACGGAGTCCTCGCGTCCTGCGCGGCGAAGCCGTGCCATTGAGGCGTGGGGCGGCATTCGCCAGGCAATGACGTTACCCACCCCTCACCCTAGCCCTCTCTCGAAAGGGAGAGGGGATCAAACCGAAGTCTCCGAGGCTGGCGGGCGAAATCCCGTCGAGGACGGCGTCCTCGTGTCCTGCACGGCGAAGCCGTGCCATTGAGGCGTGGGGCGGCATTCGCCATGCAATGATGTTACCGACCCCTCACCCTAGCCCTCTCCCCCAAGGGGAGAGGGGGATCAAGCCGAAGTCTCCGAGGTTGGCGGGCGAAACCCCATCGAGGACGGCGTCCTCGCGTCCTGCGCGGCGAAGCCGTGCCATTGAGGCGTGGGGCGGCATTCGCCAGGCAATGACGTTACCGACCCCTCACCCTAACCCTCTCCCGCAAGGGGAGAGGGGATCAAACCGAAGTCGCCGAGGTTGGCGGGCGAAACCCCGTCGAGGATGGCATCCTCGCGTCCTGAATGGCGAAGCCGTGCCATTGAGGCGTGGGGCGGCATTCGCCAGGCAATGACGTTACCGACCCCCTCACCCTGACCCTCTCCCGCAAGGGGAGAGGGGATGGTTACCGCGGACGATTACGCTTCGCTAATCGACCCTACCGACCCTACCGACCCTACCGACCCTACGGCGTAGCCATGCCCAATGACGGTGAGTGACCTCTGACCCTTTCCCCTCAAGGGGCGAGGGGATGATTACCGTGGGCGAATACGCGGCGGGAATCGAGCCGGCACCCAGGGGCGAGGGCAGGGTTGTGTCCCTGTGTTCCGCATGGCGACGCCGCTTGGGGGCCGGTTATGCCAAAATGTGAACAAATCGATCTTTCCCCCGGTCAATCGCGGTCTCCTGCTTGTCGGGCCCGCCCCGAGTTGGCTAAGGTGGTCGCCAATTACATGCACGCAGTTGTGGAGGTAGGCATGGACAAGTTATTGCTGGCGCTCTCGGAGCAAGTGATCAAGGCGCGGGATCTGGAGAGCCTGACCCGCCCTTTGCTGGAGATGCTGGAGTCTGTGACCGGGCTGGAGTCGACCTATCTCACCGAGATTGACCTCGGGCAAAGCAGCCAGCATGTTCTGTTTGCCCGCAATGCGGCCGGGCTGCAGATCCCCGAGGGGATGACGGTGGAGTGGAGCGATACCCTGTGTCGCCGTGCCATCGACGATGAGATTGGCTACACCGACGACGTCGCCGCCCAGTGGGGGGACTCCCAGGCGGCCAGCGAGCTCGGCATTCGCTCCTATCTGAGCAGCCCGGTGCGCACCTCGACCGGCTCCCTCTATGGCACCCTGTGCGGCGCCAGTACCGAACAAAAGCCCGCGGTGGCGGGGGCGCAGCAGCTCATCGCCTTCTTCGCGCACCTGATTGCCGAACAGGTGGAGCGGGAGCAACTGCTGCGGCAATTGCAGCAGGCCAACGACGAGCTCTCGCGCCTGGCCCTCTCCGACCCCCTCACCGGGCTCCCCAACCGCCGCGCCCTGATGCTGGAGCTCACCCGCTTGTTCTCCCTGTCGGAGCGGGCGGGGCATCCGGTGCTCATCGCCTTTGTGGATCTCGATGGCTTCAAGGCCATCAACGACGAGCATGGCCACGAGGCGGGGGACAGGCTGCTCACCGCCATGGCGCGGCAACTGAGCGAGACCCTGCGCGGCGGCGATCTGCTGGCCCGCTTTGGGGGGGACGAGTTCGTGGCCGTGGGCATGGGGCCTTTCCCGGACGCCGACACGCTGGACGTAGCGGTGGCGGCGTTTCGCCAGCGCCTGTTCGAGCACAGCGTGCTGTCACTGCCGGTGGGGGACAAGGTGATCCATTATCCCGGTGCCAGCGTGGGGGCGGTGGCCGTGATGCCGGCCGAGGTCAGCGTCGAGGAGGCGCTGAACCGGGCCGATGCGAGCATGTATGCGGTCAAGCGCGAGCGCCGGGCCGCAGGGGAGGGCGGTAACCCGCCCCCTTCCAGTCAGGTGTCTGCCCCGCGATAGGAGCGGGGCGGGTTGAGAGGGCACAGGGGGGCGCGTCCACCCGGGTGCCAGTCTGTTTTCCCTTTATCAGTTCGGAGCCCATACCATGGTTCATCTTCTTGCCCGCCGTGTGCGCGCCCTGGCCGGGCGGGCGGCCACCCTGGTGGCCGGACTCTGCGAGTTTCAGCAGCGCATCTGGGTGGTCAGCATCGTCAAGGAGTCCTACACAGATACCTTCGTGGTCAACGAAGGGGGCTTTGAGGAGCCCTTGCAATGGATGCGCCGCAAGGGCTACAGCGCCGAGATGCTGGCCAGGGTGGAAGCCATGGCCCGATCCCAGGTGCTCCAGCTCGAGTGCGCCGGGCAGCATCACCGTCTGATGCGGGTGAAATAGGGGCGAAGCCGCCCCCGGATGGCCTGGGCGGCACCGCCGCCCGGGCATTGACCACATATCCTGCCGCCCTCTTCGTGTCAGACGGGGCAAATGGGTCGCCAGTTATGATTTTTCCGTGGTTCTCTCCGGTTTCAGACCGCCGGAGTAGACGCAAATCGCGGAGTTGTAGCTGTTGAAGGTGACCGCGTAGTTGAAATCGCAGAAATAGGCCGGGTGCTTGGTGGCGACAATGTCCCCCGCCTTGCATTTGTCCTGCATCCCCTCCACCAGGGTGTCGTTGTTTGACCCGAGACAGGCCTTGCCGGTGGTCTTGTCACCGCCGCAGGCCATCAGAAGGGCGCAGACCGAGAGACTCATCAACCATTTCGCTGTGTTGTGCATGTGTGTTCCCAAGAGATCGGAGAGATGGCGGGGAAGGGCGTGAGCGCGGCGCTGCCCGATGAAGGCGGCCAGCGGGCACGCTGCCGCCCCTGACTGTCGCTGCCACCGTGCGCCCTGCCCCTTGCCGTGAAAAAGGGGCCAACAGGCTCCTGCGCCCTATATTACGGACCCGAGGCGGTCTGCGTCACCCCTTGTCGTTGCAAGTGGCGAACATTAAACGGGTTTCGTGCGCTGGCTCAAAGGCGGGCCGGGGCCTTGGCGGCCCCGGCGGGGGAAGGGGTCAGGGGGAGGGGAAGTATTTGTGCTGGAGCTGCTGGAAGTCGCTGCTGGCCAGCACCTGGGTCAGGCCGAGCTGGAACTCCCTGACCAGGGCATCGTCCACCGGGTGGCTGAAGGCGAAACAGTACTGCTCGGAGCTCAACATCCAGCGCACCTCGAACTGGGCAGGATCCAGCTGCTGGGTCTTGATGAGATCCAGCAGGGTGGACTTGTTGCTGGAGACCAGATCGACCCGGCCCGAGGTGAGCATGCGCAGGGCCTGGGAGAGGCGGTTGGCGGTCATGATCTTCTGCTCGTCGAAGCCTGCGTTGAGCAGCAGTTGCTCCCCCACGTCGGATCGCACGGCGCCTATGGTGTAGCGCTGGGCATCTTCCAGGCGGGTCAAGGTCAGGGGGCGACTGGCGAGCCCCATCAGCACTATCTCGGCATAGCCGATGGGGCAGGCCCACTTGAACAGGGGATTGCGCGCCTCGGTGCGGGCGGTGGAGAAGAGCACCACATTGGGTTTCTGGGTCAGCAGGTAGTAACCCCTGGCCCAGGGCAGGATGCTGACGGGCTGGACAGGGGTGCCGGTCTTTTGCCACACCAGGTGCAGCAGGTCGATGGCAAAGCCGGTCGGGGCGCCATCCTCCCCGGTGAAGTTGTAGGGTTTGTACTCTTCGGTGAGGTAGTGCAGGCTGGCGAGCGCCGGGCTGGCCTGGGTCGCGGGAGTGCCCCAGACCATGGCCGCGAGGGCGGCGCAGGCGACCAGTCTGCGAAGGGGGACTGCAATGTCTATGTTCATCCTGACCGTCCTGCTGCCGAGTGCCCAGTTTCAAGTGTTGCCAAGTCACGGCGTTTCGCCACCCGGCGCAGACGTTATCCGTCGGGGCCGTCATCATCTCGCCACTCACAACCGGGTCGGCGCCCTCTTTTTACCAGGCCGGGCGGGTGTGACCCAGGAGGGTGAACGCTTCGTCCCTCAGCCCTACCAGCAGGGTGCTGCCATCCTCTTGCAGACGAAACTCGCCGTAGCGGGCCGACTCATACTGATCTCCCGTGCCCTCTTCGAAGAAGAAGGCGTCAGGCCCGATAAACCACTGGCCGTCGCGCTGGCGCACCTTGAGCAGGCGCTCCCCCGGGCCCGGGGCCTCGGGCTTGCCCCCTTCCACCCAGTGCACCACCTGATGTTCATCCAGGCGAACGACCAGGGTGTGGGGGCTGGCGGCGGCCTGGCGCACCGCCAGCTGGCGGGCGAGGGCGTAGTTCAGGCGCATGTAGTCCCCCTGCATCAGGGAGCGGGGGTCGACCGGTGCCAGCTCGATCAGCACCACCTCCCCCTGGCTCATGGCGTGCTCGAAGCGCCAGACGGTGGCGTTGATGCCGGCGAGCAGGGCAAGACCGGTCAGCAAAAAGGCGAGGCGTCTCATGAGGGGCTCCTGTGGTGAAGGTGCTTGAGCCACTGACGGGTACCGAGCAGCAGGGCCCCCGAGGCGAGCAGCAGCCAGGACTTGGTCATCAGGGTCAGCCCCAGATCGTAGTAATAGAGGGAGCCAAAGCCGAGCAGCAGGAGGCCTGCCAGGGTCATCAGGGCCAGGCTGCCGGCGTAGAAGCCGAGCACCAGCACCAGGGCGCCAGCCCCCATGCCGGGAATGATGGCGCTGATCACCACCAGCGGCAGCCCGTAGCGCAGCGGCAGCCTGAGGCGAACCATGACCGCGAGCAGCAGGGCGGCGCAGAGCAGGGGATTGAGCCAGAGGGGCAGGCGGGAGCTGCCGAGCTCATTGAGCACGCTGGTGCCTCCCTCCCACAGGGGGTGGTGCAGCCGTCCCAGCACCAGCAGGGAGAGTGCCAGCCCCAGGGTGAGGGATTCATAGAGCAGATGGCGGGCGGGATCGCGCTCCGCCTGCAGCCAGCACAGGGCGACGGCGCCCATCACCAGCGGCAGGGCCAGCAGGTGCAGGCCGAGGCAGGCGAGGGCGAGGGTGAGCAGGATGGCGGCGGCGAAGCTGTGGAACAGCCTGATCAGCCAGTGCTCGAACAGGGCGGCCACCCCGAGGGAGAAGGCGGTCAGACCGAACCAGAGCCACGCGACGTTCAGATCCAGCCTGTCCAGCAGGCCGTAGAGCAGCCAGGCATCTGCCGCCAGCGCCAGCGCCAGCACGAACTGATCCCAGAGATCGCTGCGGGTCGCCATGCGGTTGAGACCGAGGGCGGCGGCCATCAGCACCATCCCCATGGTGAGGGCGTTGTTGGGGTCGCGGGTCAGCTGCTCGAAGGCCATGAAGAGGAAGAAGAGCAGGAAGAGGGCGGCTATCCAGCCCACCATGCCGAGCAGAAAACGGCCCGACCAGTGGGGCTGTTCATCCCGGGGGGCATCCCCTTCCACAAGTTGGGCTGCACGCAGGCGCTCCCAGGGGGTGAGATCAGACATGCTGCCTCCGTTGTTGTTGCAGCCAGCGGCTGGCCATCACCGACAGGCCGATGGCGATGAGGGCCAGCAGCAAAAAGCCGTTCATGTCCGGCTCCATCCACTTGCCAAGGGCCGCGAGGATCACGGCGATGAGGCTCAGGCACCCCATGGCGAGCCCGGCGATGAACCTGTGGTGCCAGCGCAGGTAGGCGGCGCCGAGCCAGGCGAGCCAGGCAGGCCAGACCCAGGGAGAGGCGGCATCGAACAGGGCCAGCAGGGTGAGCAGGGTGATGCCGAGCCCCGCGGCCAGCCCCGCGAGCCAGGAGGGCATCAGGGCGTAGCGGGCGGGCACCAGGATGAGCAGACCCCAGAGGGCGGCGTTGAGCAGGGTCAGGCACCAGCCGAGGGCCTCCTCGTTGAAGGAGAAGAAGAGATCGAGAAGACCGAGCCGCCAGTAGAGCACCAGGGCGAGCTGACCGAGCAGCCAGGCCAGGGTCCAGAGCAGCGGGCTTCTGCCAAGGGCCGCCAGCGGCAGCAGCATCAGGGCCCAGGTGGCGAAGAGCTGCCAGGGGTCGGCGCCGGTCTGGTAAGTTTGGCCCACCAGGGCGAGCAGGGCGCCGAGGTTGAGGGCCAGGGCGAGCAGCAGGGCCTGGCGCGGGGTGTCACTCATGGGTTTGCGCCAGAGCACCAGGAGCATGGCGAGCAACGGCAGCTCCAGCAGGGCGAGACGTGAGAGGCGCCCCAGGGCCTGCCAGTTGAAGGCGACGAAGAAGACGAGGCCGGCGCCAAGGCAGAGGCAGCCGAGCCAGAGCAGCAGCCTGTCGAACAGCCACTGCCAGCGGGCAGGGCCGGGGGGCAGATCGCACAGGGCCAGGGCGGCAGGCAGCGAGGCCCGTGGCAGGCGGCCGCGCCTGACCCAGTCGAGCAGGGTCTGTCTTGAGGTGAGGTGCATGGGGGCTCCTGAAGCCGTGATGCCTGAAAGATAAGGCATTATGGCACGGCGCCGCGTCTCGGGGCAGGGGCGCCGTCGGCGCTGCGACACAGGTCGCGGCACGGGGCCATGTCTTTGCACTAAAAAGGCCCCCGCCGTGAGGAGGGGGCCTGAAGGACGTCCGGGGCGGCGGTGGCGATCAGTGCTCACGCTGATCCCCCGCCGGCTTCTATGGAGGTCAGGCGAAGATCAGGGTGGAGATGCCAAGCCCCGCAAAGAGGATGGCGCAGGCAATGCGGATCCCCTTGAGGGGGAGCTTGTCGGCCCCGAGCTTGCCGAGCAGCACCACGGGCACGTTGGCCAGCATCATGCCGAGGGTGGTGCCGGTGATCACCTGGATCAGGGAGTCGTACTTGGCTGCCAGCAGCACGGTGGCTATCTGGGTCTTGTCACCGATCTCGGCGATGAAGAAGAGCACGAAGGTGGCCATGAAGGGGCCGTACTTGTCCAGGGAACTCTCTTCATCGTCCATCTTGTCCGGCACCAGGATCCAGGCGGCCATGGCGATGAAGGCGCCAGCGACAAGCCAGGTCATCACCTTGGGATCCATCCAGCGACTGATGAATTCCCCTATCCAGGCGGCACCCGCGTGGTTGAGCAGGGTGGCAGCCAGCATGCCGGCGATGATGGGCCAGGGTTTGCGAAAACGACAGATGAGCAACAGGGCCAGCAGCTGTGTCTTGTCGCCGATCTCGGCGATGGCAACGCTGATGGTGGAGGTTAACAAGGCTTCCATAATAATGACCGGGGGACGGAATTGTTATAAACCAAAGACAAGCCTGCGCCATCCGTCCCCGGTTTTGGCACTGGCCCGTCAAAGGTCTTGTCAAATCCGGCATTGCCCGGATCACCCTGACCATGGTGAGTTGGCACCAAGTATGTTGATCAGGAGCGCGCACGAAACGGGTCCGTGGCGAGACTACTCCCCCTCGATGGGAGCGGGCATTCTAGGGAAAAACCCCCGGTGAGGCAAGGCGCGGGATGGGGAATTATCCCCCCACCAGCTTGACCTGAAAGCCGGCCTTCTCCAGTTCGGCCTTGATAAGGTCCCGTTTGTCCCCCTGGATCTCGATGATCCCCTCCTTGAGACCGCCGCCGGTACCGCACTTCTTCTTGAGCAGGGTGGCGAGGGCCTTCTGCTGGTCGACGGGAACGCCGTGGATGCTGATGACCCCGGCGCCCTTGCGTCCCTTGGTCTCGCGGCGGATGCGCACGACCCCGTCGGCGGGGAAGGGGGAGGCGTGCTGGGCGGGGGCGGATTCCTTGATCATGCCGCCGTCCGTGCTGTAGACCAGGCGGCTGTTGTTGTCGTGACTCATGGCAATACTTTGTCGGTTAGCTAAGCGGAGTTTGATTTTACGCAAATAAATGTTGAGGGCACAGCTTATAATCCCCCCATTAAAAGCGAATTATTCTTGTTTAACTTCAGGAGCCCGTCATGGTACTCACAGAGCTGTCGCCGGGACAGAGCGCTCGCATCACGCATATGAACCACCTTGGCCGCGCCTTGCGGCGCAAGCTGATGGTGATGGGGCTGCTGCCCCAGACCGAGATCCTCTATCTGCGGGCCGCCCCCCTGGGGGACCCGCTCCAGATCCAGTGCCAGGGCATCTGCCTCTCCATGCAGCGGAGTCTGGCCCAGCAAATCGAGGTGGAGCCGGTATGAGCTACAACCTGGTCACAGTGGGCAATCCCAATAGCGGCAAGACCTCCCTGTTCAACGCCCTGACCGGCTCCCGCCAGCAGGTGGGGAACTGGAGCGGGGTCACCGTCGACAAGAAGATGGGGGCCTTTGCTGCCCGCGGGCAGGAATACACTCTGGTGGACCTGCCCGGCATCTATGCCCTGGCCAACCAGGAGGCGAGCCTGGACGAGCAGATCGCCAGTCGCTTCGTCCAGCGCCAGCAACCGGATCTGCTGCTCAACGTCATCGATGCCGCCAACCTGGAGCGCTCCCTCTACCTCACCCTGCAACTGCGGGAGCTGGGGCTGCCCATGGTGGTGGTGCTCAACAAGATGGATCTGCTGCAAAAGCGGCGCATCACCATCGACGAGGCCTTGCTCGCCAAGGCGCTGGGGTGCCCCGTGGTGTCGCTCTCGGCCCACAATCGCCAGCAGGTGGCGGCCTTCAAAGAGGGGATCCACCAGTTTATCGGCCAGTCCCAGCCCGCCCTCGTGCTCGACTACGGTCAGCCCCTCGAGGGGGACATCGCCGAGCTGGAGACCCTGCTCGCCCCCCATCATCTGCATCGCCGTGGCCGCGCCCTGCGCCTGCTGGAAGAAGACATCGCCATGCAGGAGACCCTGGCGGCGGGGCAGCAGGCGGCGGCCGACAACGTGGTGAGTCGCGCCCACCACGCCCAGGACATCGACCTGCAACTCGCTGATTTGCGCTACGGCCATATCCACCACTGGTGCCAGCAGGCGTGCCGCCATCAGGACAAGCTCACGGTCGCCCAGAGCGAACGGCTGGACAGGGTGCTGCTCAACCGCTGGGTGGGCATCCCCTTCTTCCTGCTGGTGATGTACCTGATGTTCATGTTCGCCATCAAGGTGGGTAGCGCCTTCATCGATTTCTTCGACATCCTCGGAGGGGCCCTGTTCGTGGACGGGGTGCACCACCTGCTGGGGCTGATGAATGCCCCCGACTGGCTGGGAGCCGTGCTCGCGGACGGCGTGGGTGCCGGTTTGCAGACGGTGGCGACCTTCATCCCCGTGGTGGGCTGTCTCTTTCTCTTCCTCGCGGTGCTGGAGAGCTCCGGCTATCTGGCCCGCGCCGCCTTCGTGGTGGACGCCCTGATGCGTCGCCTCGGCCTGCCCGGCAAGGCCTTCGTCCCCATGCTGATGGGCTTTGGCTGCACCGTGCCCGCGGTGATGGCGACTCGCACCCTGGGGTCGGAGCGCGAGCGGCTGATGACCTCGGCCATGGCGCCCTTCATGTCCTGCGGTGCCCGTCTGCCGGTCTACGCCCTGTTCGCGGTGGCCTTCTTCCCCGAGTCGGGGCAGAACCTGGTGTTTGGCCTCTATCTGTTCGGCATCCTGGTGGCGGTGCTCACCGGCCTCTTCCTGCGCAGCACTCTGCTGCCGGGCAAGAGCGACTCCATGGTGATGGAGATGCCCGATTACGAGTGGCCCCGTCCGGTGGACGTGGGGCTGCGCACCTGGCAGAAACTCAAGGGCTTCATCTTCGGCGCGGGCAAGACCATTGTCCTGATGGTGGCGGTGCTGAGCGTGCTCAATTCGCTGGGCACCGACGGCAGCTTCGGCAACCAAGATCAGGAGAACTCGGTGCTGAGCAAGCTGAGCCAGTCCGTGACCCCGGTGCTGCATCCCATAGGCGTGCGGGACGACAACTGGCAGGCCACGGTGGGCATCCTCACCGGCATCTTTGCCAAGGAGGCGGTGGTCGCTACCCTCAACAGCCTCTACGCCGGCGGCGCCGGTGATGAGGAGGAGAGTGAATACTCCCTGCTGGGCAGCCTGAAAGCGGCGCTGGCCACCATTCCCGCCAACCTGGCGGACATCGACCCCGCCGATCCCATGGGGCTCAAGGTGGGGGATCTGGAGGACAAGCAGGCGGCAGCCGAGGCCCAGGAGGTGGACACCTCCACCTACGGCAACATGCAGACCCACTTCGACGGCGTGGCCGGAGCCTTTGCCTACCTGCTGTTCGTGCTGCTCTACATGCCCTGCGCCGCCGCCATGGGGGCTCTGGTGCGAGAGACCGGTCGCCAGTGGGCCCTGTTCACCGCCGCCTGGTGCAACTACGTCGCCTTCCTGTGCGCCACTCTCTTCTATCAACTGGCGACCTTCGCCGCCCACCCGGCGCAGAGCCTGGTCTGGAGCCTGAGCTATCTGTTCTCCCTGGTGCTGCTCTGGTGGCTGGGGCGTCGTCACGGCGACATCGTCGCCCGCAAGGTGGTGACCCTGTGAAGGGGCTCATGGTCAGGGGCGAGTGCGCCGAGAGGGAGGGTATTCTGTGATCCTGCGTGAACTGGGGGACTATCTGGCCCTTCACAAGAAGGTGAGCCGGCGGGCGCTGGCCCGCCACTTTCACACCTCCGAGGATGCGGTAGAGGCCATGCTCGGGGTCTGGATGCGCAAGGGGCGCGTCGCCAAGCGGGAGAGCCGCCTGTGTGGCGGCTCCTGCTGCGGCAAGCACGAAGAGGTGACGTTCGAGTGGTGCGAGCCCGGCCAGATAGGGCTGATCCAGAAGGGGTGATGCCTGCCCATATGCAAAAGGGAATCCGAGGGTTCCCTTTTTCGTGGCCGCCGGGCCCGTCTCAGAAGAGGTCGCCCTCGTCCTTGGTGGGCTCCAGGCTCCAGCCGCTCGCCGCCGCGCTGTTGCCAATCTGGCCCTTCTCCCGCCAGAGTTTGATCTTGAGGCGCAGGTTGTTCTGGGAGTCCGCGTTCTTCACCGCCTCCTCCTCGTCGATCACCCCCTCGACCACCAGATCGAACAGAGTGCTGTCGAAGGTCACCATGCCAAGGGCCCTGGATTTTTCCATGATCTCCTTGAGGCCGCCAAACTCGCCGCGCTTGATGAGATCGCGCACCGTGTGGGTTCCGAGCATCACCTCCACCGCCGCCCGGCGCCCGCCGTCCGTGGTCTTCACCAGCCGCTGGGAGACAAAGGCCTTGAGGTTGTTGCCAAGGTCGTTGAGCAGTTGGGGTCTGCGCTCTTCGGGGAAGAAGTTGATGATGCGATCCAACGCCTGGTTGGCGTTGTTGGCGTGCAGGGTGGAGATGGCCAGATGCCCGGTTTCCGAGAAGGCGAGGGCATGCTCCATGGTCTCCCGATCGCGGATTTCGCCGATGAGGATGACGTCCGGTGCCTGGCGCAGGGTGTTCTTCAGGGCCGCGTGGAAGCTGCGGGTATCCACCCCCACCTCCCGCTGGTTGATGATGCTCTTCTGGTGGCGATGGACGAACTCCACCGGATCCTCGATGGTGATGATGTGGCCGCCGCTGTTGCGGTTGCGATGATCGATGAGGGCCGCGAGCGACGTGGACTTGCCGGACCCCGTGCCGCCGACGAAGAGCACCAGACCCCGCTTCTCCATGATGGTGTCGAGGAGCACCGGAGGGAGTTTGAGATCCTCGAAGCGGGGGATCTCGGTCTTGATGTTGCGCGCCACCAGGGAGACTTCATTGCGCTGCTTGAAGATGTTGACCCGAAAACGGCCTATCTGGGGCAGGGAGATGGCGAGGTTCATCTCCAGCTCTTTCTCGAACTGCTGTTTCTGCTCGAGATCCATGATGTCGTAGGCGATGCGGGCCACCTCGCCCGGCCCCAGGGGCTCTTGGGTGAGGGGGCGCAGGGCGCCGTTGAACTTGGCGCAGGGGGGGGCGCCGGTGGAGAGATAGAGATCGGAACCATCCTGTTTGGCCAGGATCTGCAGCATGTCTCTCAATTCCATGAGGGGCCTCGTCGCTCAAAGGGCTGGGGGATGATGAATGGCTTGAGTGTACAGCCTCAGGCGCCGGTCAGTTTTTCGCGGAACACAAAAAAGACCGCGCCCAGGATGCACAGACCCGCCCAGAGGTAGTCCCACTTCAGATCTTCTTTCAGATAGAAGATGGAGAAGGGAACGAACACGGTGAGGGTGATCACCTCCTGCAGGATCTTGAGCTGGCCGACGGAGAGCACGGTGTGGCCGATGCGGTTGGCGGGCACCTGCAACAGGTATTCGAACAGGGCTATCCCCCAGCTCACCAGGGCGGCGATGATCCAGGGTTTGTGATTCATGCTCTTGAGATGGGCGTACCAGGCAAACGTCATGAAGACGTTGCTGCAGATGAGCAGGCCGATACTGGTCATGATGGGGTTCATTAGGTTCTCCTTTTAAATCAATGCATTTTATCTCGACTCCATGGGTTTTCATAAGTGGTGCTTGAGGGTATTTTTAGCTCACAAGGATGTAACAAAAGAAGGCGAAAGCTGGATGGGCAAGACAAGCTGGGGTGCGCTTTGTCTGTTGTTTGCCTGCTGGGCGCAAGGTGCGCCGACCCTGACGGTGGCCACCGATGTCTGGCCGCCGTTTCGCATGCTGGCAGAGAACGACGACTTCCAGGGGCTGGATATCGACATTCTGCGCCAGTTGCAGGCACGCAGCGGCATTGTGCTCACCCTCAAACGGGTGCCCTGGGGACGGGCACTCAAACAGATGCAGACCGGTCAGGTGGATCTGATGATAGGGCTGGCTCACACCGAGGAGCGGGCCGCCTTCATCGACTACCTGCAGCCGTCCTATTACCAGTGCCGGCCTGCCTTCTATGGCAAGCCCGCCGCCGTGGCAGGTCTCAGGCGCTACGAGGATCTGCGAGGCCGCGAGATAGGCTATGTGCTCAACTCCGCCTACTTCCCCCCCTTCGATGGCGACACCCAGCTAGACAAGCACGGGGTTCCTACCGAAGACCAGTTGCAGCGCATGGTGGAGCGGGGCCACCTGCCCCTGATGATAGGGACCGACTGCCAGGTGGATTACGCCCTGAGCCAGCACAACGACGCCGGCCTCGTCAAGGCGCCCTTCCAGCCCCCCAACCCGGTGGTGCTCTACCTCGGGATGAGCAAGCACTCACCCCACCACGAGCTGGGCCCCAAGCTGGCGCAGGCGTTGCAAGCCATGGTGGAGAGCGGCGAGATAGCGGCGCTGGCCAAGCCCTACCAGCCTTGACCTTGGGTGGTAACGCGCTGTTATCATGCAGCTTTCCTGCCTGCCCCCCGGCGGGCCTCGCTTCTTGGGGATCCCGTGTATCTCGCTCTCATCCGTCGCCAGCAGCGCTGGCAGCGCCGCTGGCTGCTCCTGCTGTCGCTGCTGACTCTGGCCCTGTTCCTGCTCTCCCTCGCCCTCGGGGAGTTCGTGCTGCTGCCCTGGCAGCCGCTGGGGGATCTGGAGCTGCGCATCCTGCTGGAGCTGCGCCTGCCGCGCGCCCTGCTGGCCCTGCTGGCGGGGGCCTCCCTTGCCTGCGGTGGTGCCGTGCTCCAGGTGATGCTGCACAACCCGGTGGCGGAACCCGGCCTGCTCGGCGTCTCGAGCGGCGCTGGACTGGCCGCCATGGTGGCGATGGCGGTGGCCAAGGGGCTCGGGCTCTATCTGCCGGGCTGGGGGCTGTCGCTGGCGGCCTTTGGCGGCGCCCTGGTGGTGACCATGCTGCTCATCCGTCTCGCACGCCGGGCACGGCTCGGCCATGGGCGGCTGCTGCTGTTCGGGGTCGCCATCGGCATCCTCACCAATGCGGCCATGACCTGGCTGATGTATTTCGCCGACGACGGCGCCTTGCGGGAATTCATGTTCTGGATGATGGGCAGCCTCGCCTACGGCAGCCAGCAGCTCGCCTGGTGGTGGCTGGTGCTGCCCCTCACCCTCGGCTGGCTCTGCTGGCAGGGGCGGGCACTGCAACAACTGCTGCTGGGGGAGACCCAGGCCCGCCTCATGGGGTTGAACGTGGACAGCATGCGGGTACGCCTGGTGCTGGCGGTCTGCCTGCTCACCGGGGTGGCGGTCTCCCTGTGCGGCGTCATCGGTTTCGTCGGCCTGGTAGTGCCTCACCTGCTGCGCCTGTGCGGTGGCAGCGATCAGCGCTTCCTGCTGCCCGCCTCGGCGCTGGGGGGTGGCGCCCTGCTGCTCGGGGCCGATCTGGTGGCCCGCTCGGCGCTGCACGCCGGTGAACTGCCCATCGGGGTCATCACCGCCTCGGTGGGCGCCCCGCTCTTTATCTATCTGCTGCTGAGGCAAGATGCCGATGTGTCCCGCTGATCCCGCCCCCTGGCGGCTGGAGGCCCGCGCCCTGGCCATCCCCCATCGCCTCGCCCCCCTGGATCTCGCCTGGTCCGGCGGTCAGCTGGTGGCCCTGCTCGGCCCCAACGGCAGCGGCAAGTCCTCCCTGCTCGGGGCCCTGGCGGGCCTGCTGCCCGCCGATGGCGCCGTCTTGCTGGGAGGAGAGGTCATCACGACCCTGAGCTGGCCCGAGCTTGCAACGCGGCGCGCCATGCTGCCCCAGCGCCAGCCCCAGCTGTTCCACATCCCGGTGTTCCAGGTGCTGAGCCTGGGGCTGGAGGAGGGGGGCCCCGATGCCCAGGCGCAGGCGGTAGCGGATGTGTGCGACGCCCTGGAACTGGCGCCTCTGCTGGCACGGGACTTCAGCCGATTGTCCGGGGGGGAGCAGCAGCGGGTGCTGATCGCCCGCACCCTGCTACAACTGTGGCCAAGCCTCAATCCGACCGGGCGGGTGCTGTTGCTGGACGAACCCCTGGCGGGGCTGGATCTGCATCACCAGATGGCGCTGCTGCGGCTGCTCAAGCAACTGGCCGCGCAGGGACTGCTGGTGGTGGTGGCCATCCACGACATCAATCTGGCCATCGACTGGGCGGATCGCGTGCTCTGCCTGCAACAGGGCCGCGTGGTGGGGGAAGGGGACGTCGGGATCATCGACGAGGCGCTGCTGGAGCGGGTGTTCCAGATCCGTACCGATCGTATCGAGGCGGCCGGCCGCACCTGGTTTATGCCGAGTCTTTGAGAACGGGGCGCAGAGGAGAGATAGCGTTTGTAGGGTCGATTAGCGAAGCGTAATCGGCCGCCTGCAAGAATAAGGGGCCAGTATCAGGAATACTGGCCCCTTTGCTTTATATTCGCTGTTCAGCCCAGCTTGTCCAGACGTACCTTGGCCGCTTCGGCCAGCATGGCGAGCAGGGTCTCGGTGTCTTCCCATGACAGGCAGGCATCCGTGATGCTCTGGCCGAAGGATGATGGCGCAGCCGTTAACCCTGGCGGGTTTTCTCCAGCCGCACCTGGGCGGCTTCTGCCAGCATGGCCAGCAGGGTTTCGGTGTCACTCCACGACAGACAGGCATCGGTGATGCTCTGGCCGAAGGTGGCGGCACAGCCGTTCTCCACGTCCTGACGCCCTTCCACCAGGAAGCTCTCGGCCATGATGCCGGCGATGCCGGTGCGGCCGCGGCGCAGCTGATCGCAGATATCCTGGGCCACCAGCAGTTGGCGGCGATGATCCTTCATGCTGTTGCCGTGGCTGAAGTCCACCACCAGGCGCTCCGGCAGGCCCACCTGGGCCAGAGCCTCGCACGCCTCGTCGATGCTGGCGGTGTCGTAGTTGGGCCTGTGGCCGCCGCGCAGGATCACGTGGCCGTAGGGGTTGCCGGCGGTGCGGTAGATGGTCATCTTGCCGTCCTTGTCCGGGGAGTAGAAGATGTGGCTGTGACGGGCGGCGCGCACCGCATCGATGGCGATGTGGGTGTTGCCGTCGGTGCCGTTCTTGAACCCCACCGGGCAGGAGAGGGCGGAGGCCATCTCCCGGTGAACCTGGGACTCGGTGGTGCGCGCCCCGATGGCGCCCCAGGTGATGAGATCGCTGATGTACTGGCCGGTCACCATGTCGAGGAACTCGGTGGCGGTGGGCATGCCGGTCTCGTTGATGTCCACCAGCAGCTTGCGGGCCAGTTTCAGCCCTTCATTGACGTCGAAACTGCCGTCCAGGCGCGGATCATTGATGAGCCCCTTCCAGCCGACGATGGTGCGCGGCTTCTCGAAGTAGGTGCGCATCACGATGCACAGGCTCTCTTTGTACTCTTCACGCAGGGTGTTCAGACGCAGAGCGTATTCGTGGGCGGCGGCGGGATCGTGGATGGAGCAGGGGCCGACGATGACCAGCAGGCGCTGATCCTCACCGGACAGAATGGCTTCCACTTGGCGGCGGGCATCCAGCAGGTTCTGGGCGATGGTGTCGGTTAACGGGAAGGCGTGCGCCAGCTCGCTTGGGGTGATCAGGGCCTCCAGGCGACGGGTGCGCAATTCATCGGTGTGAATGGACATACGACTCAATTCTCGAGTGGATAAGGTGGGCGGGATGCCAAAATGCAAGGGAATAAAATAAAGCAAAAGTCACCCGATGGAAACCTTGGGCGGCTCTGATAGGATGTGAACCCAAAAGCCATTTCAAATGAGGTAGTTATCGTGGCAAAGCCAGGCGCGACCGGGATCACCCGCATCATCAACGCAACCGGTTACAGCATGAAAGGTCTCAAATCGGCCTGGATCAACGAGGCCGCCTTCCGTCAGGAGCTGCTGCTCATCCTGCTGCTGATGCCGCTGGCATTCTGGATCGGTGACTCCCTCAACGAGATCCTGCTGCTCGTCTGCATCAGCTGGCTGGTGGTGATCGTCGAGGTGCTCAACTCCGCCGTGGAGGCGGTGGTGGATCGCATCGGCTCCGAGCATCACGAACTCTCGGGCCGCGCCAAGGATCTGGGCTCCGCCGCCGTCTTCATCGCTCTGGCCCTCAATGCCTTGGTGTGGGGCGCCCTGGTGGGCCGCAACCTGCTGGGCTGGTGGTAAGCTGCGAGAGCAACCTTTCTCCTGACATAAAAAAGCCCGTCATCACGACGGGCTTTTTACTGCGCAGATAAGGGCTTATCAGTGCAAGATCCGGGCACGGATGGTGCCATTGATCTCTTTGAGACGGGCCAGGGCCTTCTCGCTGTGCTCGGTTTCGACGTCGATGACCACGTAACCGATCTCGCTGCTGGTCTGCAGGTACTGACCGGCGATGTTGATCCCCTCGTCGGCGAAGATCTGGTTGATCTGGTTCATCACGCCGGGCTGGTTGCGGTGAATGTGCAGCAGGCGGCTGGAGCCCTTGTGGCCGGGCAGGGAGACTTCCGGGAAGTTGACCGCGGAGAGGGTGGAGCCGTTGTCGGAGTATTTGACCAGCTTGTTGGCCACTTCCAGACCGATGTTCTCCTGGGCTTCCTGAGTGGAGCCGCCGATGTGGGGGGTCAGGATCACGTTGTCCAGGCCGCGCAGGGGGGTGAGGAACTCCTCGTCGTTGGATTTGGGCTCCACCGGGAAGACGTCGATGGCGGCGCCGGAGAGGTGGCCGCTCTTGATGACGTCGGCCAGGGCGTCGATGTCCACCACGGTGCCGCGGGAGGCGTTGATGAAGATGGCGCCCGGTTTCATCATGCGCAGTTGCTCTGCACCGATGAGATCCTTGGTGGAGGCGGTTTCCGGTACGTGCAGGCTGATGACGTCAGACATGTTGAGCAGCTCCACCAGGTTCGGCACCTGGATGGCGTTGCCAAGGGAGAGCTTGTTCTCGATGTCGTAGTAGTAGACCTTCATGCCGATCATCTCGGCGATGATGCCAAGCTGGGTGCCGATGTGGCCGTAGCCGATGATGCCGAGCTTCTTGCCGCGGGCTTCGACGCTGCGATTGGCCAGCTTCTCCCAGACGCCGCGATGGCACTTGGCGTTCTTCTCGGGAATGCCGCGCAGCAGCAGCAGGATCTCCCCCAGTACCAGTTCGGCCACGGAGCGGGTGTTGGAGAAGGGGGCGTTGAAGACGGGGATGCCGCGCACGTGGGCGGCGTCGAGGGAGACCTGGTTGGTGCCGATGCAGAAGCAGCCGATGGCCACCAGCTTGGTGGCGGCATCCAGCACCTTCTCGGTGATCTGGGTGCGTGAACGCAGGCCCACGAAATGCACGTCACGAATGCGCTCGATCAACTCCTCTTCCGACAGGGACGTCTTCAGATATTCCACATTGGTGTAGCCGGCTGCCCGAAAGGTCTCCACCGTATTGGGATGGACTCCCTCCAGCAGCAGTACCTTGATCTTATCCTTGTCCAGCGAAAACTTGGCTGTCATGACGTTCCCTCTATTGTTTTGAAAAATGCGTTCAGGCTTGCAGTGTGAAGAAAACCGTAAAGTAGCAAAAACGTTTGGGAGAGGGAATATTTGTGACGAAAGTCAAATTCTTTGAAGTTATCAACGATTGTTGCAGATGTGCTGCTACAACCCATTGAGGGATAACCAGAAACGGCGCCATGAGGCGCCGTTGTCCATTTGGGGCAGTCAGATTGACTGACCCGGGCGGGGGCTTGCCCGGAGGGAGAGGTCCGGGGAGCTGGCCTTAGTTGGTGATCACACCCTCGGGGGTGCCGATCAGCACAACGTCGGCGCCACGGTGGGCGAACAGGCCGTTGGTGACCACGCCCACGATGCTGTTGAGGCGGGTTTCCAGAGCCTTGGCATCGGTGATGGCCATGCCCTTGACGTCCAGGATGATGTTGCCGTTGTCGGTCACCACCCCTTCACGCCACACCGGGTTGCCGCCAAGGGCGCGGATCTCGCGGGCCACGTATTCGCGGGCCATGGGGATCACTTCCACCGGCAGGGGGAAGGTGCCCAGCACGTCGACGGTCTTGGTGTTGTCGATGATGCAGATGAACTGGTCGGCCACGGCGGCGACGATCTTCTCGCGGGTCAGGGCGGCACCGCCCCCCTTGATCATGTCGCGGCTGGCGTTGATCTCGTCGGCACCATCCACGTAGACGGAGAGGGCATCGATGTCGTTGAGGTCAAACACCGGGATGCCGAGACCCTTGAGGCGTTCGGTGGAGGCGATGGAGCTCGACACCGCGCCCTTGATCTGGTCTTTCATGGTCGCCAGTGCGTCGATGAAGTGATTGACGGTAGAGCCGGTGCCCACCCCGACGATGGTGCCGGGTACCACGTATTTGAGCGCAGCCCAACCGGCCGCCTTCTTCATTTCATCTTGAGTCATGATGGATCCTTATGGAAAAAGCGGGCGCATTATATCCAAGCATCCCCCCCAGAGCGACCATGGTGCTCACGTTCCGGCGCAAAAATCCCCAAGATGTAAATCGTTTGCCTGTTTATTGAACCGAAGGGGGCGCCCCCGCCTGATCAGGCAAAGTGCCAGCTGCGGCTGGGGGTGATGATCTGGGGGAGCGGCACGTCCCACTGCTCCCGGGGGACGGCATCCACCTGCTGGCAATCGTGGGCGAGCCCCAGGGGTCTTGGGCCGAGCTGGTGCTCGTGCCAGCAGGCGAGGGTGCGATCGTAGTAGCCGCCCCCCATGCCGAGGCGGTTGCCAGCCTCATCGAAGGCCACCAGCGGGGTGCAGATGATGTCCAGCATGCTGTGGGGCAGCACCTGCTGCACGTCGAGCTCGGGCTCGGCGATGCCGTAGCGGTTGCGGGTCATGGGGGTGGTGGCGGTGTAGCGCAAGAAGAGCAGGTGACCCGGGGTGAAGGGGTGCAGCACCGGCAGGTAGACCTCCTTTTGCCGGGCCCACAGCCAGTGGATGGCGGGCAGGGGATCGAGCTCCCCGTCGTTGGCCAGATAGAGGGCGATGCGCCTGGCCGCGAGGATGCCGGGGTGTTCCTGGAAGCGCTCGACCAGCTGCTGGGCCGCGGCCTGCTGCTCGGCCTGGCTCAGGCTTTTTCTGCGCTGGCGAATGAGCTGGCGCAGGTTCTGTCGTTCGGGTTGGGTATCCGGCATGGGGACTCCTGGGCAAAGGTGGGCTGGCGCTACCTTAGCAAGGGGCCGACGGGATGAAAAGCCGATGGCGGGGCCGCCAGCCGGGCGGCCCCTGAGGTCGGGCGTCAGGAACGGTTGGGGGCGGGAGCCACTGCACCCATCTGGTGCTTGAGGAAAACGGCCACGATGGCGGCCAGGGCCAGCGCCATGGGGTAGAAGCTCATGCTCACGACCAGGATCGGCGAGAGGGCGAAGATGGAACCCAGCAGCAGCGCCTGGGCGCCCCAGGGGATGAGCCCCTGTACCACGCAGGAGAAGATGTCCAGCATGGAGGCGGCGCGGCGCGGGGTGACCCCGTGATGGTCCGCCAGATCCCTGGCCACCTTGCTCGCGACTATGATGGCGACAGTGTTGTTGGCGGTGCACAGGTTGGTGAGGCTCACCACGCCGGCGATGCCGAGCTCGGCCGCCTTCTCGTTCTGCTCGCCATCGTGGTGGCGGGTGAAGCGGGCAATCAGGGCGGCGATGCGCTCACTTATCCAGGCTAGCCCCCCCTGGCGTTCCATCAGGGCACCCAGACCGCCGATGAGCATGGAGAGCAGGAAGATCTCCTGCATGCTGGTGAAGCCCTGATAGATGTCCTTGCTGAACTGGCCGAGGGAGTAGCTGCCAAGCAGCCCCACGCCACCGGCCGCCAGGATGCCGAGCCCCAGTACCATGAAGACGTTCATGCCAGAGAGGGCCAGCACCAGGATCAGCAGATAGGGGGCGACCTTGAGCAAGTCCGCCTCGGCGGTGGGGGCCGGCGCTTCACCGGTGGAGCCCAGCACCAGATAGAGCAGGATCACCAGCACGGCGGCGGGGGCGGCAATCTTGATGTTCTCGCGAAACTTGTCCTTCATCTCGCAGCCCTGGCTGCGGGTGGCGGCGATGGTGGTGTCTGAGATGATGGAGAGGTTGTCCCCGAACATGGCGCCGGAGAGGATGGTCCCCGCCATCAGCATCGGATCGATGCCGGCGGCCTGGGCGACGCCCAGCGCCACCGGTGCCACGGCGCCGATGGTGCCCATGGAGGTACCCATGGCGGTGGCAATGAAGGCAGAGATGAGGAAGAGCCCCGGCAGCAGGCACCAGCCCGGAATGAGGGAGAGGCCGAGGGCGACCGTGGCATCCACCCCACCGGTGGCCTTGGCCACGGTGGCGAAGGCGCCCGCCAGCAAATAGATGAGGCACATAGCCATGATGTTGCTCTCGCCCACCCCCTTGAAGAAGGTCTCGAGGTTCTTGTTGAACCCCTCGCGTCCCATCAGCAGGGCCAGCATGACGGCAGGCAGGGCGGCAACGGGGGCGGGGAGCTGGTAGAAGGCAAACTCGACCCCCTGCAGGGTCAGCCAGGTACCGGTTCCGATGAAGAGGGCAAGAAAGACCAGAAGGGGCAGCAGGGCTCTGGCACGGGGTTGGGTCTGGATCATGTGTTCCTCGAAACTTGAACAATGACCTCCTGTCGTTGCCTGTGGCGCCTCCGGGGCGGGCACAGGGCGGGCATCCTGCCACCATGGGGGGGCAACAGTAGTGAGTCGGCCCGCCCGGGTCAAGATAGCCGTCCAGATGGATAGGGCTTTTTGCTTCGTGATTCTGACTTGTCTGGTTATTCCGTTATTTATTCTGTTTTTATTGAATTTATCGTTTAAATGTCGGGGTGGTTTGGCGGGCCAGATCGGGCTTTTCAAAGGGGACGCGGGCTGGTAAAACGGTCTCTTTCCATAATAAAGAGATGAGAGGGTGGAGATGGACAATCCGATCCGTGTGGCCGTGATGGGCTGTAATGGTCGTATGGGCAAGGTGCTGCTGGAGGCTATCGCCAACGCCGAGGGCGTGGTGGTGGGAGCGGCGCTGGAACGACCGGGCTCTGCCGTGATGGGTCTGGATGCGGGTGAACTCAACGGCCTGGGGCGCCTTGGCGTCATCATCAGCGACAGTCTGGAGAAGGTGAAGGACGAATTCGATCTCATCATCGACTTCACCCGCCCCGAGGTGACCCTGGCGAACCTCGCCTTTGCACTGGCTCATGGCAAGCAGATGGTGATCGGCACCACCGGCTTTGACGAGGCGGGCAAGGCGGCCCTGCACGAGGCGGGCAAGCAGATCGGCATCGTCTTCGCCTCCAACTACTCGGTCGGGGTCAACCTGGTGTTCAAGCTGCTGGAGCAGGCGGCCAGGGTGATGGGGGAGTACACCGACATCGAGATCATCGAGGGGCACCACAGACACAAGGTGGATGCTCCGTCCGGCACTGCGCTCTCCATGGGGGAGGTGGTGGCGAAAACCCTGGGCCGGGATCTCAAAGAGTGCGCCGTCTATGGCCGTGAGGGGATCACCGGTGAGCGGGATCGCAACACCATCGGCTTTGCCACCATCCGCGCCGGCGATCTGGTGGGGGAGCACACCGTCATGTTCGCCGACATCGGCGAGCGGGTCGAGATCAGCCACAAGGCTTCCAGCCGTCTGACCTTCGCCAACGGTGCAGTGCGGGCGGGCAAGTGGCTCGGCCAGCAAGGGGCCGGTCTCTATGATATGCAGGATGTGCTCGGTCTGAAATAAACCGACTTCAGGGGGAGTGCAGACTCCCGTACTGGTTGCCAAACCCCGGTCCGCCGGGGTTTTTTGTCACTTTTTTGTAGAAATGAGCCTTAATCATCACTTTTTGAGTGAACCTCGCTAAATCCTGCCATTCTTACAAGCCTGCCACCCTCTTGCGACAAAAATGTCATCAAGGGGTAACGGGTTTGGGTCTCAATATTCCCCTGCGGGGGGCATTTCGCCTTGATGTGAAATAGACTAAAAATGCAATCCAAGAAAAACGTTTTCTATTCTTGGTGTTCACTTTTCTGGCTTCAAATGGTGTTTTTGCTGTTGTGTTGTTTATTTTTTAATTTTCTATCTTGCTGTTTATTAAGTGGTAAATTTGGTTTTTTGTACGTTGCATGGCATCGGGCGCCGCTTTGTGGTCTGTGTTTGGCTTTTCTTTTTGAAGAGGGGGTTGCAAAGCGAGTGAGTGCATAGATAATGGGTAATGTTGCTTGTTTATTGAATTTAGATGCATTTCAAACGAGAAAAGACGTTGAAATGAAATCGTTTTTAAGTAGAATGCGCCCAATTTGCCAGAAATCTGCCGGGTTCGAGTCCTGTCAAAGACCGGAACCGAGCCCGCAACACCCAGGTAAATTGCTGAATTTAAAGCTAAATAACTGGAGGTTGTCTTGAATCACACTGCATTGCTAGTGCTGGAAGATGGAACTGTGTTCAAAGGCGTGTCGATAGGTGCCGAGGGATGTTCCGTTGGTGAAGTGGTTTTCAACACGTCGATGACGGGTTATCAGGAAATCCTCACAGATCCCTCCTATTCCCGTCAGATCGTTACCCTCACTTACCCCCATATAGGCAACACCGGCACCAACAGCGAAGATGAAGAGTCCAGTCAGGTCCATGCTCAGGGCCTCATCATCCGGGACCTTCCGATACTGGCCTCCAACTTCCGCAATCAGCAATCCCTCTCCGATTACCTCAAGTCTCACAACATCGTTGGCATCGCCGACATCGACACCCGCAAGCTGACCCGCATCCTGCGTGAAAAAGGCGCACAGGCCGGTTGCATCCTGGCCGGCAAGCAGCTCGATGAAGCCCATGCCCTCGAACAGGCCCGCGCCTTCCCCGGTTTGAAGGGGATGGACCTGGCCAAGGAAGTGACCGTGAGCGAATCCTACAGCTGGACTGAAGGCAGCTGGCAGCTCGGCAAGGGTCACGTCACCCCGGCGGCCGATGAGCTGAAATACCATGTGGTGGCCTACGACTTTGGCGTGAAGCGCAACATCCTGCGCATGCTGGTGGACCGTGGCTGCCGCCTGACCGTGGTGCCGGCCAAGACCCCGGCCGCCGAGGTACTGGCGATGAACCCGGATGGCATCTTCCTCTCCAACGGTCCCGGCGACCCCGAGCCGTGCGACTACGCCATCGAAGCTATCAAGGCTTTCCTTGATACCAGCACCCCGGTGTTCGGTATCTGCCTGGGCCACCAGTTGCTGGGCCTGGCCTCCGGCGCCAAGACCATCAAGATGAAGTTCGGCCACCACGGTGCCAACCACCCGGTGAAGAGTCTGGACGACAACACCGTGATGATCACCGCCCAGAACCACGGCTTTGCGGTGGACGAGCAGACCCTGCCCGAGTGCCTGCGTGCCACCCACGTCTCCCTGTTCGATGGGTCGCTCCAGGGCATCCATCGCACCGACCGTCCGGCCTTCAGCTTCCAGGGTCACCCCGAAGCGAGCCCGGGCCCGCACGATTGTGCCGGTCTGTTCGACCACTTTATTGAATTGATTAAGCAGTATCGCGCCTAAGAGGATAAAGAGAGCCATGCCAAAACGTAACGACCTACAGAGCATCCTGATCCTCGGCGCCGGCCCCATCGTCATCGGTCAGGCCTGCGAATTCGACTACTCCGGCGCCCAGGCGTGCAAGGCCCTGAAAGAAGAGGGCTACCGCGTCATCCTGGTGAACTCCAACCCGGCCACCATCATGACCGACCCGGAGATGGCCGACGCCACCTACATCGAGCCCATCACCTGGGAAGTGGTGCGCGAGATCATCAAGAAAGAGCGCCCGGACGCCATCCTGCCCACCATGGGTGGTCAGACTGCGCTGAACTGCGCCCTGGCGCTGGAGCAGCATGGCGTGCTCAAGGAGTTCGGTGTCGAGATGATCGGCGCCACCGCCGACGCCATCGACAAGGCCGAGGATCGCTCCCGCTTTGACAAGGCCATGCGCAGCATTGGCCTGGAGTGCCCGCGCGCCGGCATCGCCCACAACATGGAAGAGGCCTGGGGCGTGCAGCAGATGGTCGGCTTCCCCTGCATCATCCGTCCTTCCTTTACCATGGGTGGCTCGGGCGGCGGCATCGCCTACAACACCGAAGAGTTCGTGGAGATCTGCGAGCGCGGTCTGGATCTCTCCCCGACCAAGGAGCTGCTCATCGACGAGTCGCTCATCGGCTGGAAAGAGTACGAGATGGAAGTGGTGCGGGATCGCAACGACAACTGCATCATCGTCTGCGCCATCGAGAACTTCGACCCCATGGGCATCCACACCGGTGACTCCATCACGGTCGCGCCAGCCCAGACGCTGACCGACAAGGAGTACCAGATCATGCGCAACGCCTCCATGGCGGTGCTGCGCGAGATCGGTGTCGAGACCGGCGGCTCCAACGTCCAGTTCGGCATCAACCCCAAAGACGGCCGCATGGTCATCATCGAGATGAACCCGCGGGTGTCGCGCTCCTCTGCGCTGGCCTCCAAGGCGACCGGTTTCCCCATCGCCAAGATCGCCGCCAAGCTCGCCATCGGTTACACCCTGGACGAGCTGATGAACGACATCACCGGCGGTCGTACCCCGGCCTCCTTCGAGCCGGCCATCGACTACGTGGTGACCAAGGTGCCGCGCTTCAACTTCGAGAAGTTCGCCGGTGCCAACGACCGTCTGACCACCCAGATGAAGTCCGTGGGTGAAGTGATGGCCATCGGCCGCAACTTCCAGGAGTCCCTGCACAAGGCCCTGCGTGGTCTCGAGACCGGCAAGACCGGCTTCGACCCCATGGTTGACCTGAACGCCCCCGACTCCCTGACCCGCATCCGTCACGAGCTGCAGGATGCCGGTGCCGAGCGCATCTTCTACATCGCCGACGCCTTCCGCGCCGGTCTCTCCATGGACGGCGTGTTCAAGCTGACCAAGATTGACCCCTGGTTCCTGGTGCAGATTGAAGAGCTGGTGAAACTGGAAGAGCAGGTGAAAGAGCGCGGCATGGCCGGTCTCGATGCCGACTTCCTGCGTGCCCTCAAGCGCAAAGGCTTTGCCGACGCGCGTCTGGCCAAGATCCTCGGCGTGGCCGAAGGTGAAGTGCGTAAATTGCGTGCCCGCCACAACATCTTCCCGGTCTACAAGCGGGTCGACACCTGCGCGGCCGAGTTTGCCACCAATACCGCCTACATGTACTCCAGCTATGACGAGGAGTGCGAGGCCAACCCCACCAACCGCGACAAGATCATGGTCATCGGTGGCGGCCCGAACCGTATCGGTCAGGGCATCGAGTTCGACTACTGCTGTGTGCATGCGGCCCTGGCCCTGCGTGAAGACGGTTACGAGACCATCATGGTCAACTGCAACCCGGAAACCGTCTCCACCGACTACGACACCTCGGATCGTCTCTACTTCGAGCCGGTGACCCTGGAAGACGTGCTGGAAATCGTGCGGGTCGAGCAGCCCAAGGGCGTCATCGTCCAGTACGGCGGCCAGACTCCGCTGAAACTGGCGCGGGCATTGGAAGCCAACGGCGTGCCGGTCATCGGGACCAGCCCGGATGCCATCGACCGCGCGGAAGATCGCGAGCGCTTCCAGTCCGCCGTCGAGCGCCTGGGGCTCAAGCAGCCGGAAAACGGCACCGTCACCGCCCTGGAGCAGGCCGTGCAACTGGCCACGCGCATCACCTACCCGCTGGTGGTTCGCCCCTCCTACGTGCTGGGTGGCCGCGCCATGGAAATCGTCTATGACGAGCAGGACCTGCGCCGCTACTTCGCCGAGGCAGTGAGCGTCTCCAACGAGTCGCCTGTGCTGCTGGACCGCTTCCTGGACGACGCCACCGAGGTGGACGTGGACGCCATCTGCGACGGCGTTGACGTGGTGATCGGCGGCATCATGGAGCACATCGAGCAGGCCGGTATCCACTCCGGTGACTCCGCCTGCTCCCTGCCGCCCTACACCCTGTCCAAGGCGATTCAGGACGAGATGCGCGAGCAGGTGCGCAAACTGGCGCTGGAACTTGGCGTAGTCGGTCTGATGAACGTGCAGTTCGCGGTGAAAGACAACGAGATCTACCTCATCGAGGTGAACCCCCGTGCCGCCCGTACCGTGCCCTTCGTCTCCAAGGCCACCGGCGCACCGCTGGCGAAGATCGCCGCCCGCGTCATGGCCGGTCAGAGCCTGAAAGAACAGGGCTTCACCACCGAGATCATCCCGCCCTACTACTCGGTGAAGGAAGTGGTACTGCCGTTCGCCAAGTTCCCGGGTGTGGACCCTCTGCTGGGGCCGGAAATGCGCTCCACCGGTGAAGTCATGGGGGTGGGCAGCAGCTTCGCCGAGGCCTATGCCAAGGCGCAGCTGGGTGCCGGTCACCAGGTACCGAGCGAAGGTCGCGCCCTCTTGTCCGTGCGCCACGGCGACAAGGAGCGGGTGGTGAACCTGGCCGCCAAGCTGCTGGAGCTGGGTTATGACCTCGACGCCACCCACGGCACCGCCGTGACCTTGGGCGAGGCGAGCATCAACCCGCGTCTGGTCAACAAGGTGCACGAGGGTCGTCCGCATATTCTGGATCGCATCAAGAATGGCGAGTACACCTACATCGTCAACACCGCCGAGGGTCGTCAGGCCATCCAGGACTCCAAGCAGCTGCGCCGCGGCGCCCTGCAGCACAAGGTGGCCTACACCACCACGCTGCACGCGGCCTTCGCCACCTGCATGGCCATCAGCGTGGATGCCACCGCCAACGTCAACTCGGTGCAGGAGCTGCACGAGAGGGTGAACAACCGCTAAGAGCACCGGCAGCACGCTGCCCGCTCGATGCACGCAAACCCCGCCAGCAATGGCGGGGTTTTTTATTGCCTGCGCCCAGCCACTCCCGGTGGGGGCGCCAGCAAGGAAGATGGGTGAGATGGCGGATAATGCATCATGGGTGGTGATACTCACCCCTTTATTGGAGATTCACTGCATCAATATTGCTCAGTTGGCCTGGTGGGGTGCAATCTTCGCAATCTCTCGCCCCCACGACCTCCCTATACTGGGTGCTCATACAAACAAGGTCGTCTGCGCCGACACACCGAAAGGTGGCGTGCGAGAGGATCAGCGCCCGCAGCCCGATCCGGCTGCCGTGGCCGGCCCCGGTGACCGACGGGGGCCGCAGGAAAACCGGTCGCGGGGTTACCGCCGTGCGACTCGTCAGGGACGGTGTTACCGCACCAACCCGCTTCCCCTCCTTGCCCCACCCGCCTGTCGGCCCGGTCGTCCGGCGCCTCGCCCATCCGTCAAGGGAATCTGAATATGAGCTTCGATCATTGCAAATACCGCCGTGCCCCCGTGATCAACCTGGTGGATCGCCAGTGGCCCAACCGGGTACTGGAGCGGGCACCGCTCTGGTGCGCCGTGGACCTGCGCGACGGCAACCAGGCGCTGGTCGAGCCCATGACGGTGGCCCAGAAGCTGCAAATGTGGGCGCTGATGACCCACATCGGTTTCAAGCACATCGAGGTGGGCTTCCCGGCGGCCTCCCAGCCAGACTTCGATTTTGTGCGCGAACTCATCGAGCGCAACCTCATCCCCGATGACGTCACCATCCAGGTGCTGGTGCAGGCGCGCGAAGATCTGATCGCCCGCACCTTCGAGGCCCTCAAGGGGGCGAAGCGGGCCATCGTTCACGTCTACAACTCGGTCAACCCGACCCAGCGCAACTATGTGTTCAACTCAGGCAAGGACGGTGTCAAGGCCATCGCCGTGCAGGGGGCGCGCTGGGTGCGGGAGTATGCGGCCCGCAATCCGGGCACCGAGTGGAGTTTCCAGTATTCTCCGGAGAGCTTCAGCAGCACCGAGGTGGAGTTCGCCGTCGAGGTGTGTGACGCCGTCATCGACGAGTGGCGTGCCGCTGCCCGTCCCATGATCCTGAACCTCCCCGCCACGGTGGAGGTGAGCACCCCCAACGTGTTTGCCGATCAGGTGGAGTGGTTCTGCCGAAACCTCAAGGCGCGACCCGAGGTGAGCATCTCCATCCACACCCACAACGACAGAGGCTGCGGGGTGGCCGCCGCCGAGCTGGCGGTGCTAGCGGGGGCGGATCGCATCGAGGGCACCCTGCTTGGCAACGGGGAGCGTACCGGCAACATGGACATCGTCACCATGGCCATGAACCTCTACAGCCAGGGGATTGACCCCGAGCTGGACCTGTCCGACATGGATGCCATCGTCGCCACCGTGGGGGCCTGCACCCAGATTGCCCTGCACCCGCGCCACCCCTATGCCGGCGAGCTGGTCTACACGGCGTTTTCCGGCAGCCACCAGGACGCCATCCGCAAGTCTCTCGCGGCAGAAAAACCGGATCACTACTGGGACGTGGCTTACCTGCCCATCGATCCTACCGATCTCGGTCGCAGCTACGAGGCGGTGATCCGCATCAACAGCCAGTCCGGCAAGGGAGGGGTGACCTATCTGCTGGAGCGTGACCTCGGTCTGCAACTGCCGCGCTGGCTGCAAATCGACTTCAGCCGCCGGGTTCAGGCCGAGGCTGAGGCGAGCAGCAGCGAAATCAGCCCGGAGCAGATCCGCACCCTGTTCGAGCAGCATTATCTTGAGCCGGCTCACGGCTATCGCATCGGGCGCTTCCAGCTCGGTCATGACAGTCAGGAGAGCCTGCGCCTGGAGTTGCAGACCCCCCACGGCACCCTGCAATTGTGCGGTGAAGGGGAGGGAGCCATCACCGCCCTGGTCAACGGCTGGCAGCGTCAGACCGGCATGCACATCGATGTGCTGGATTACTCCGAGCATGCGCTCACCGCCGGTACCGAATCCCGCGCCGCCGCCTATGTGCTGCTGAGCGTCGAGGGCACCCGGATGTGTGGCGTCGCCGTCGGTCGCGACGTGGTCAACGCCTCCCTGCAGGCGGTGATCAACGGCGCCGCCCAGCATCAGGCCCTGCGCCAGAGCGCCTGAGGCGGCACTGCCCGCTTGCCGTGAGGACGAGCAGGGAAGGGCCGCCCGCCCCGATGTCACGGCAGATCGCGCCGTCCCCGTTGCAACAATCCCCTGACCCATATGGTGAGGGGATTGTTTTTTATGGAAAAATCGGCCCACAATATCAGTGATTTGCCACCAGGAATGCCGTCGGGGTTCGCTGGCGATGGCAGCCAACGGCTGCCATTCGGGATAGAAGACATGCGCGCTTGGAGCCCAAAACATGATGAAGACTCCCCTCAGGTTATCCGTTCACCCCGCCCGGTTCTTCTCGCTTCCTCCCTGCCGTCGTCTCGCGCTGGTGAGCCTGCCCTGTCTGTTGCTGCTGACGGGGATCCTGGCCGGGGCCAGTTTTGATCCCCTGGCGGAGCACAACCTCTATACCGTCGGGGCTCTGGCCGAAGCGCTCAACGTGTTGACCCTGCTGTTCATGTTCTGGGTGGTGCAGTGTGCCCAGATCACCTTGAAAACCTATCTCTCCCTCACCGGCGGGCTGACCCTCTGGCTCGTCTCCGGCGTCATCGATCTGATGGATGAGGCCTATTTCCAGCCCTGGTGGCTCTCCACGGTGGAAGACAGCCTGCGCACGATCGGCATGCTGGCCTCGGCCTGGGGTGTGCTGCTGATGGTGCAGCAGATGTATGGCACCCAGATGCGGCTCTCCTCCCTTGCCATGTCAGACGAGCTGACCGGGCTCTCCAATCGCCGGGCGTTTCGCGCCGTGCTGGAGGCGCACGGAGAGGAGGGGACGCCGCTCCTGCTGCTGGATCTCGATCACTTCAAGCTGATCAACGATCGCTATGGCCACGCCATCGGCGACAATGTGCTGCGTGAATTTAGCACCCTGCTGCGCCAGCTCTGCCCATTGGATGGGGTGGTGGCACGCCTTGGGGGAGAGGAGTTTGCCATCTGGCTGCCCGGCATGACGGGCGACAAGGCCCGTGCGCTGGCGGAGCAGATAAGGTGCGCGACCGAAGAGCTGGTCTCAGGTGACGGGGTAAGATTCACCGTGAGCCTTGCCCTGGGCATTAGCCAGAGCGGGGAGGGGGTGGATGCCCTGCTCCAGCGCACCGATCTCGCCCTCTATCAGGCCAAGCATCGGGGACGCAACCGGGTGGAGCTGGCGTGATGACGCCAGGGGATGCCGCAGCCAGCGGGCCAGCAGGTTCATCCGCCTTCATCTTGTCAGACTTGTTCCCTACAATGTCCGCCTCCATGCATTCGAGCCCTCTCATTCGCGATGAGGGGCAGGTCCCGCTCTTCAGGAAGCCTTCATGATCCCTTCTCACTCCTTGCTTGATGCCCATTGGCGCTGGCTGTCACTGCTTACCCTTGCCCTGCTGTCAGGTTGTGCCAGCGAGCCTCCCGCCCCGACCAGCACGGCGACGCCGGCGGGGCGCCCCACGCCTAAGGCGATGCAGCCGCAAAAACCGGCCGACATGAAGAGCCGCATCGTGCGTTTCCTGCCGCGCAACGTGGTGGACAAGCCAGGCTGGGCCAATGACGTGGTGACGGCGCTCACCACCCAGGGACTGACGGTGAGCGATCACAACGTCTGCAGCGTGCTGGCGGTGGCGGAGCAGGAGGCGACCTATCAGGCGGACCCCGTGGTGCCCAACCTCAACAAGATTGCCTGGAAGGAGATCAATGCTCGGGCCGGCAAGCTGCTGATCCCCGACTTCATGGTGCGCACGGCCCTCTCCATCCAATCCCCCACCGGCAAGAGCTATGCCGAGCGCATCGACAAACTTCGCACCGAGCGGGAGATGAGCGAGATCTTCGAAGACATGATAGGCAGCGTCCCCATGGGCAAGCAGCTCTTTGGCAACCTCAACCCGGTGCGCACCGGCGGCCCCATGCAGGTGAGCGTCGCCTTTGCCGAAGCCAACGCCCGTGGCTACCCCTATCCCGTGAAGGAGTCCATTCGCCACGAGGTGTTCACTCGTCGGGGCGGCATCTGGTTTGGCACGAAACACATCTTCGGCTATCCCGCCGACTACCCGGATACCCTCTATCGCTTCGCCGACTTCAATGCGGGCTGGTACGCGAGCCGCAATGCGGCCTTCCAGGCGGCGGTAAGCCGGGTGAGTGGCAAGCCCCTGGCCCTGGACGGGGATCTCATCCGCTACGACTCGGATCTGCCCGGCAAGACCGAACTCGCGGTCCACAGCATCGCCAGCCGCGTCAACATGAGCAAGCAAGCCATTCACCAGAGCCTGAAGCTGGGGGACAGCAACGACTTTGCCAAAAGCGATCTCTACCACAGGGTCTTCGCCCTGGCCGACAAACAGGCCGGGACACGGCAACCCCGCGCCATCTTGCCCGGTATCCAGCTAAAGAGCCCCAAGATCACCCGCAACCTCACCACCGCCTGGTTTGCCAAGCGGGTGGATGAGCGCGAGCAGCGCTGCGTGCAGATGATGGCAACGATCCGCTGATTTGCAGAAGTAACAAAGGCGGCCAATTGGCCGCCTTTGTTTTATGCCTCCGTCGTTCAGCCTTCCCATCTACTTCATCAGCGCTCTGGTCCCCCTGCATGTGGGGAATTCACGGCATCCCCAGAACGGTTTTCCCTTGTTGTCACCTCGACCGGCAGTGCGCAGCACCATGGGGTTGCCACACCTGGGGCACATGGGGCTCTGGAGGTTCGCCGGATAAATGGCCGTTGGCGGTGCAGGGTGGTGAGCGCTCGGCACGCTGGCTGGCACAGGCTTGGTGGGGGCTTCCCCGTGGCGGGCCTTGAGCTGTGCCACATGCTGTCTGTGAGTCTGCCAGTTGGCGGCAAGTCGCCCTTGTTGAATGGTGTCGACAACGTGAGCGACCTCGCTCTCGGCCAATACCGGCGTGGTTATACCCTTGACGTAGCGAATGAGCCCACGGTTCATAACGTTCTGCGGCATAGGGGTCTTGAAGGTGCAGTCGCCGATAAAGAAGATGATGGAGTGAAGCTGGTTGTCTGAGAGCCCCAGCAGGGATTTGAGGGTCTTCATATGCAGGTGGTTCTGATGCAGCGGGTTCTGGAAGCTGTGCTTGCGGCGATAGATCTGCTGAGTCCAGCTTTTATGGGTCGGGTTGCCGAATATCCAGCCCTTCATATTTTTGGTCTCAATCACGAATAGCCCGAAGCGGGAGACGATCACGTGATCGATCTGGGTGCTGCCCTGGGGGGTGGGCAGGGTCACGTCCTTGAGCAGGCGATATTCCCGCTTGTCGAGAAAGAGCCGAATACAGAGATTGATAAACCACTCCCCGACCATCCCTTTGAACCAGGCCGTTTTGAGCAGGGTGGCAATCAACAGCAGTGGCAGGAGAAACCAGAGCTGAGTCAGCAGCGGCGCTATGGCAGCAGTGATATCCATGTGATTTAGCCTTCACAGATCCCGGTCAGGGATGGGTCTCGATGGGGATGATGCTGCGACACTTGGGGTATTCGGGGCAGCCCCAGAAGCTGTTGCCCTTGGTATCTCCCCGTTTGCTGGTCCTCAGTACCATGGTTGTGCCGCATTTTGGACAAACCGGTGCTGTACCTGCATGGGTGGCCACGTTGTCCTGCGGGTCACTGTCGCTTGCGACGCGCTCCAACGTGATGCGCACCTCCTCGCTCACCCGAATAATGCGCTGGGCTTCATCGTAGGCATCGCGGTACAGCTCACTGTCATCCGCCCGCCGGATCAACACCCCCATCTCGTTGTTGTTCACCTGGCTGAATTCGTAGAGGTTCAGGCTGGTGACAATGCACATCTCCTCATTGAGGTAGCACTTGGCATGGAGATTTTTGCAAAAGCTGGTGCGGATATAGGTGAGCTCCTTGATCCTGTCATTGAGTTTGAGAAAGGGGCTGATCAGGATTAACCGCTCCTTGGCATCCTTTATCAGCTCTTCGAGGAAATAGTTGGTTGCGCTGGTATTCAGAAATTTGGCCATAACAAGCTCCCTGTCCCTGGAAATGTCATGTGTTCTCTGCTCAACAGTAGGCAGTCAGCCTGACCACAATCCCCGGCGTGGTTCTGCTTCACGTCTTCACCCACCGTCCGTATCCCATGCTAGGAGATACAGGTGGGACCTCATAGCGGCAATGGAGTCAAATGTGCGTTCAGTCAGAGATTTGGTGATGGGGACGGTTCATGTCGCCTTGCCGCGCTAGAAACTCATCGCCAGTCCGATGGAGTAGCCGCTGGTACTGTTGCTGAACATATAGCGGGCCACCAACCGGGTGCGGGTGATGAAGATGTCGTACTTGCTGCTGTCGAGTTCGAGGCCAAGTCCCAGGGAGTTGAGGCTGTTGAAACCGAGCAGCCCTCGTTGCTCTCCCAGGTACTCGGTTCTGGCGCCCTCCAGCACGTAGCGAAGGGGCCTGTCCAGCAGGGTCCAGTGCCACAGGGGGGCGCGGCGGCGCAGGTAAAGCCCGAGGTTTTCCGCATCGGCCTGACCGCTGACGCTCTCGGCGGTGCCGGTGAAGCTTTGCAGATGCTGGTAGGAGTAGCGCAGCTCGGCATCGATGTCCTGGGCGGCGGAGAAGAGTTCATAGTCCAGCATCAATGAGCCGCCGAGGCCATAGACATTGAGGGTGCCGCCGTCGAGGAAGTCCAGATTCTTGTCGCTCCTGTGCTCGAGCAGGGCGGCCCCGATGCGAAGATCGCTGGCCACCGTGCCCAGGGTGACATTGGCGATGGGCCGCAGCACCAGATTGCCACCAAAGCGATCCCGGTGGACGCCGACATCCCAGCCGATGCCGCCGGTGGCGCTCAGGCTGTTCCATTTGGTGGGAATGGTGCGGGTCTCGTTGCCATCGGTGAACACGAACTGGGGATCGTAGCGGCTGTAGCCCAGGGTGCCCTCCAGATAGAGGGGAACATCCTCGCTCAGGGTGGCGCCACCCCCGAGCTGGGTGATGGTGAGGGCAGAGGTGTCGTTGGTGCCGCTGCCGATATTCAGGTTGCTGGCGGTGATATCCGGCACCACGGCGTAGCTCATCAGGGAGACGACGGCGTTGGCGCGCTGTTGAACCAGGCTCTCGTCGCTGGCACGGGCCTTTGTCACAAGACCGGCAGAGACGCCGGCAATAACCGCCAGCAAGGAAAGTGTGTGAGAAGAGAGCTGTCTTGCCATACCTGGCTCCATGAGTACCCCGTCCATCGGGGCATGTTCACACTGTAACGGGTTTCATCTGGCTTGGCAGCCTGGCAAGGGCCGACCCGTCCTGTTTTGGGGCGTGCGCATTGGCCTGATGGGCCAAGCTGCCCTTGCTTTGGCGGGGGCAGGGGGCCGCGAGAAGGGTGAGCCGCTGGGCAGAAATCACAGACATTAATTTATTGTTCAGTTCCCCGGGTGTATAAGAGGCCTCCCATACGAACATTGGGGTGGTAGCAGGGATGGATTACCAGACGGGGCCTTCGGGTCATCATGACGAATGCGCATTACGTTGATGGGAGTCACACCAGATGCAGGACATGCTGCTTGCCATATGGCATCAGGATTTTGATCAGCTTATACACATGCAGGCAATCGGTCTGCTCGTCACCTGTCTGGTGGTGATCCTCTTCCTTGAATCGAGCTTCGTCTTTCTGCCCCTGCCCGGTGACAGCCTGGTGCTGCTGGCGGGCGGTCTGGTGGGCATGGGGGTGCTGGGGCCCGAGGTGACCTTGCTCTATCTGCCGCTCGCGGCCGGGATAGGGAGCGTGCTCGCCTACTGGCAGGGGCAGGCACTGCATGGCACCCGTTTCATGGGCCATGTGGAGCGAATGATCCCGGAAGGGAGCCTGCCCAGGGCCTCCCGACTGCTGGATCGTTACGGCTTCTGGGCCATGTTCGTGTCCCGTTTCATCCCCTTTGTGAGAGTGTTGACCCCCATGTTGATGGGAGTCTCCCGCCTGCACCTGCTGCGGGTGGCCGTGGCGAGTTTTGCCAGCGCCTTCCTCTGGTCCCTGGTACTGAGCATGGTGGGCAAGATGGTGATGGCGACCCCGGTCTTTGCCCATCATCAGGAGCTGCTGACCAAGTGCCTGCTCGTCACCTCTTTCGGGCTGTTCGTCATCGCGGTGGCGGCCATCGGCATGCGGCTGCTCAAGCGTCCGAGCAAGCGGGTGCGCTGATCTCACTGCCCGGGCTGCGCCTGCTGCCGCGTCTGGAGAGCGCAGCCCCCGGAAAAATACAGGCCATTTGAGGCGGCATTCCGGTCGCCTATCTGTTACACTTCGCGCCCGCCATTTTCCGGCTCATCTTCTGATCTGATGTCAGACCCAGCCGTCCTTGGCTCCACGCCTCGCCGATGCCAGGCCACACGCCGGCCCAGGCCACCCACGCCAACTACAGCTCCGCTGGAACACAGGAACCCAACATGAGATTTGAATCGTTCGATTTTGCCCCCGAGATTTTGCGCGCCATCTCAGATTGCGGTTATCAGGAGATGACCCCTGTGCAGAGCCAGGCCATCCCGGCCGTGCGCCGTGGCCGCGACCTGCTGGCCAGCGCCCAGACCGGTACCGGCAAGACCGCCGCCTTCGCCCTGCCGATCCTGCAGCGACTGGTGGACAATCCGGCGCCGGTGCAGCCTTCCAACGCCCGGGTGCTGATCCTGACCCCGACCCGCGAGCTGGCGGCCCAGGTGGCGAGCAACATCAACGACTTCGCCAGGTATCTCGACATCACCACCCTGACCATCTATGGCGGTGGCAAGCAGGACGTGCAGGCCAAGAAGCTGAAAGCGGGGGCTCACATCATAGTGGCGACTCCGGGCCGGCTGCTGGAGCACCTCACCGCCTGCAACCTCAGCCTCTCCGGGGTCGAGACCCTGGTGCTGGACGAAGCGGATCGCATCCTCGACATGGGCTTCAGCGCCGACGTGCAGCAGATCCTGCAGGCGGTCAACAAGGCCCGCCAGAACCTGCTCTTCTCCGCCACCTTCTCCGAGTCGGTGAAAAAGCTCGCGAACCTGATGCTGGACAAGCCCCAGGTGGTGAGCGTCAACAAGCAGAACTCCACCGCCGACACCGTCAGCCACACCGTCTATCCGGTGGAGCAGAAGCGCAAGCACGAGCTGCTCTCCGAGCTCATCGGCAAGTAGAACTGGCAGCAGGTGCTGGTGTTTGCCAGCACCCGCGAGAGCTGCGACGAGCTGGTGGAGGAGCTGAACCTCGACGGCATCAAGTCCGCCGTGGTGCACGGTGACAAGGCACAGGGCAGCCGTCGCCGTGCCCTGCGCGAATTCACCGAAGGCAAGCTGCGGGTGCTGGTGGCCACCGAGGTAGCCGCCCGGGGCCTGGACATCCCGAGCCTGGAATACGTGGTCAACTACGATCTGCCGTTCCTGGCGGAAGACTATGTGCACCGCATCGGCCGTACCGGCCGCGCCGGCAAGAGCGGCATGGCCATCTCCTTCGTCAGCCGCGAGGAGGAGCGCACCCTGCTGGAGATCGAGGCGCTCATCGGCCAGAAGATCCGCCGCATCATGGTGCCGGGTTACGAGGTGAGCAGTCGCGACGACCTCATCAAGCAGTTGCAGGAGCGCCGCCGCTTCGGCAAGCGCCCGCAGCGGGAAGACAACGCCGCCGCCCAGGCCATGGCCGAGGCGAAGCTGCAGGGCCAGCGCCTCAAGCGCCTGGCGGCGGCCAAGAAGCCCCGTCAGCCGAAATAAGGCTACGTCGCACCCTCCCGGTCGGGGAGGGGCGTTTACTCTCCAAAGGCGCCACTGGCGCCTTTGTGCTGTCGATGACGCGGCCCCTTGGCCGCCCCGTTTCAGAGGATCCACGATGACCCCTCCCACCTACAACCAGGCCCTCCTTGAGATGGCCAGCCAGAGCCTGGCCGAACTGGCCCGCACCGGTGCGCAGAAGGCGGGCAAGCGCACCCCGGCCCAGGAGAGCCACTTCCTCTGCACCTGGATGGCGGACTCCCTCAAGGAGAAGCGCTTCTCCCGCCTAGTGATGGAGGATCTCAAGGCCTGGGTACAACTGGGCCGCACCCTGGGGGCCGGCGCCGATCTCAAGGGCTTGCTTGAGCGGATCATCCGCCAGTACGAGCGCGCCATGGCAGAGCCGACCGGGCTGGGCGGCCGGCTTGCCGCCCTGTTGGCCGAGCTGGAGGCGGCGGGCTGGCTGGTGCTGACGAGTAGCGAAGTGAACGCCAAGCTGCGCCTGCAATCGGGCGGCCAGCCGAGCCTCATCATCAGCGCCAGCGAATATCAGGGCCATATCGAGGCGGGTGAGCTGACCAGGTCCCTTACCCTCTATGTGCGCGGGGACGAGGCCAGATTGGCACAGGCGGCTTTTTCCCACGGCCTGCTGCTGAGCCAGGGCAACAAGAAAACGACCCTGGTCAAGCACCACAAGGCCTACCGGCTGGTGCCCGGCAACGCACAGCCGGCCCTGGCGCTGCTGATCGGCTCCTGATCCGGGCGCAAGCTGCTCATCCCCCCACCCGGCCCCGTGCCGGGTTTTTTGTGGATGCTTGCCGGTGGCGGGAGGGGAGGGGAGGGGAGGGGAGGGGAGGGGGCCTTGATGCGGCGCCAAGGGGGCAGCCTTTGTCGCAGCCGGCGAGGGCCCCCTCCGATGGGGGGCGTCCCCCATATGGAGGGATGGGGGCGCCGAGCTTCTGCTCTAGGGTGGGTGAGCCCCAAAGAGGGCCACATGGAAGCAAACCGCCTGATGGCGCCACTCAATGAATGAGGAAACACGATGAAAGCGACTCCCATCGCCCTGCTGCTGGCAGGCTCCCTGATCTCTCCGCTCTGCGCCGCCGGGCTCGATGCCAGGCTCACCCTGGTGGAGGGCGGCACCGACGACGTGCGGGTCAACCTGACCCTGACCAACACGGGGGACAAGCCGGTGCGTCTGCTCAAGTGGCAGCTGCCTGGCAGCGAGGATGCCCCCCTGTTCCAGGTGGAGCGTGACGGTCAGCCGGTTGGCTACGAGGGGGCCCTGATCAAGCGGGCGGCCCCGACCGACAAGGACTTCCAGTTGCTCAAGGCCGGCCAGAGCCTGACGGTGCAGGCGGAGGTCTCCGGTCTCTACGACATGAGCGTCCAGGGGCAGTACAGCATCCGCTACCTGCTGCCGACCGTGGCGCAGGAGGGGAAAACCGCCAAGGCCAGGCAGGCCCGGGGGAGCGAATCCAATGCCGTGACCCTGTGGGTGGAAGGGGTAGCCGACGATAGGGTGCTGGCCAAGGCGGCCCTGACCGAGCCCCAGGCGGTGACCGCCTCGGTCAGCTTCAGCGGCCGCTGCACCAACACCCAGAAGAGCGACATCCTGGCCGCGCTCGATGCCGCCAGCGGCATCACCAACAACTCCAGCAGCTATCTGGCGGTGGACAAGCCCGATGGCCAGCGCTATCGCAGCTGGTTCGGCGCCTATGACGCCGCCCGCTGGAACCAGGCCGAGACGAACTTCAGCAAGATCAAGGATGCCATCGACAACAAGCCGCTCACCTTCGACTGTGGTTGCAAGCAGAGCTACTTCGCCTACGTCTATCCGGACCAGCCCTACAAGGTCTATCTGTGCAAGAGCTTCTGGACGGCACCCGTCACCGGGACCGATTCCCGCGCCGGCACCATAGTCCACGAGCTGAGCCACTTCAACGTGGTGGCGGGCACCGACGATCTGGGATACGGTCAGGCCAATGCCCGCAATCTGGCGAGCACGGATCCCCAGAAGGCGCTGAACAACGCCGACAACCACGAGTACTTTGCCGAGAATACCCCGAGCGAAAATTAATCCGTGAAGGGGCCGCGAGGCCCCTTCCCGTTGTTGAAGGAGCACCCATGATGACTCTCTTGCTCACCACCCTGGCGCTGGCCCCCCTGCAGTGCGAACTGTCGGTCAACGCCGAGAGCGGGGTGAACGAGCCCCTGCCCCTGGTGATTACCCTGACCAACCGGGGGGAGACCCCCCTTGAGGTATTGACCTGGTTCACCCCCTTCGAGGGGTGGTTTGCCGATGCCATCGACCTCACCCGCGATGGCCGGCCGCTGGCCTACCGGGGACCGCTGGCCAAGCGTGGTGAACCCGGAGATGGCGACTTCCTCCTGCTGGCACCGGGGGAACATAGCCAGGCCGATGCGGATCTGGCGCAGGCCTACGATCTGTCGCAGCCGGGCAGCTACCGGCTCAGCTATCGTGCCCAGCCCCTGGCGCTGACCCGGGGCGTGGTGCCAAGCTGCCCCGCCATCGACTTTACCCGGGTGGCGGCGCCCTAGGAGGTCGGTGGCTTGCTCTTCGCATCCAGCAGCCCGACGGCGCGGGCGGCCACCACCAGATAGCGCTTCGCCAGGCGGGGGGACGAGCCGCCGCAGGATGACAGGGTGAAGACATGATGAAGAGATGGGGACGGGCCACGCCGTGCGCCAGGCCGCCCCTTGATACCGCCAAGGAGGCAAGATGGTACTGGAATCATTGAAACGGGAGCTGGAGCGCTTTGGCGAGCAGCACGACGAGGCCCAGCCGTCCCGTGACGGCAAGATGCTCAATATCACCCGGGACACAGGTGAACTGCTGGCGCTGCTGGTACAGACGCGAGGGGCGGCGGATGTGCTGGAGATTGGTACCTCCAACGGCTATTCCACCCTCTGGCTGGCGGAGGCGGTGAAACGGCTGGGGGGCCGGGTCACCACCATAGAGCGGGATGCGGGCAAGCTGGCCATGGCCGCCGCCAACTTCCAGCGTGCCGGGCTCGGCCCCTGGATTGAACAGCTGGCGGGGGAGGCTGGCAGCTTGCTGCCTACCCTGCCGACGGCGGGTTATCAGCTGGTCTTCCTGGACTCCGATCGCCAGCAATATCAGCGCTGGTGGCCCGAGATCCGGCGCCTGCTCGCCCCTCGCGGCCTGCTGGTGGTGGACAACGCCATCTCTCACCGGGAGGAGATGAGCGACTGGATGGCGGAGGTGGTGCAGGATCCGGCCTTCATGACCGCCCTGGTGCCGGTGGGCAAGGGGGAGTGGCTGGTGGCGCGCCTGTGAGCCCATGGCTCTTGCCGCATGGGACGAGCACCATCCCGTGGTGCTCGCTCACCTCATGGGAGCCCCAGAGCCACTAGCTTTCCCGGAGCCGCCGTGCTCTCTTTCCTCATCTTCCGCCCCCTCGTTCTGCTCCCGCGGTCGGCTTGCTGCCATATCGGCAGCGCTGGCAGTGTCGCCCTCTTCTTGGCGTTATCCACTATTTCGCTAAATATCCCCGTATTTCATGGTTGGGAGAGGAAACGTCTCGCGATATGTTTTGTCCATGCCGATAGCCAGCCGAATTAATGTGTGGCACTGACGTGGAAATATTAATCGCTGTGCTGCGGCAGCAGGATTGGAAAATAACCATTGCATGGCGCCAACCTATTCTGGTTGGCAAGCGTTCCGGGTATTTATAAATATAACGAGGTGGTTCATGAAGAAAGTACGTTCGCTGTTGTTGCTGGCGGCATTGCCGCTGGCCCTGATGAACTCGGCCCAGGCCCAATCCAGCCTCGCCGCCATCCAGAGCGCCGGGGTGATCAAGATTGGCACCGAAGGGGCCTACCCCCCTTTTACCTACCACGACAAGAGCGGCAAGCTGGTGGGCTTTGACGTGGAGATTGGTGAACTTATCGCAAGCGGCCTCGGGGTGAAGCCCGAGTTCGTCGAGGGCAAGTGGGACGGCCTCATCGCCGGGGTGGACGCCAAACGCTACGATCTGGTGCTCAACGAGGTGGCCATCACCCCTGAACGGCTGAAAAAGTATGATTTTTCAGATCCCTACATCACCTCCAAGGCGGTGGTCGTGGTGCACAGCGACAATGACAGCATCAAGAGCTTTGCGGATCTGAAGGGCAAGAAATCCTCCCAGTCCCTGACCAGCAACTTCGCCCAGCTGGCGAAGGCGTCGGGGGCCGAGGTGGTGGCCACCGAGGGCTTCAACCAGTCCCTGGAGCTGGTGCTGACCGGACGGGTGGATGCCACCATCAACGACAGCCTCTCCTTCCTGGATTTCAAGAAGCAGAAGCCGGACGCCAAGTTGAAGGTGGCAGCCACCGAGGCCAAGGGGGATCAATCCGCCGTGCTGCTGGCCAAGGGGCAACCGGAATTGCTGGCCGCCATCAATCAGGCGCTGCGCACGGCCAAGCAAGACGGCAGTTACCAGAAAATATCGGTCAAGTATTTCGGCACCGACGTCTCGAATTAATATTCAGGCCGAATAATAACAATAAAGGAGAATTAACGTGCCTCCCTGGTTGCAGTTAATGATCGACTCTTTTTGGCCCCTGCTCAGTGCGGGGCTTATTTTTACCGTGCCACTCACCCTTATCACCTTCGTGCTGGGAATATTGCTCGGCTTGCTGGTGGCCCTGGCCAGGCTCTATGGCCCGTCTCCCCTGGTGGCCCTGGCTCGCTTCTATGTGTGGCTTGTTCGGGGCACGCCGCTGCTGGTGCAGCTCTTTCTCATCTTCTACGGCTTGCCGAGCGCCGGCATAGTGCTGGATGCCTTCACCGCCGCCGTCATCGGCTTCACCCTCAACATCGGCGCCTACAGCTCGGAGACCATCCGCGCCACCCTGGCGGCGATCCCGAAAGGGCAGTGGGAGGCGGCCCACGCCATCGGCATGAACTGGCCCCAGGCCATGGGACGGGTGATCCTGCCGCAGGCGGCGCGCATCGCTGTACCGCCCCTCTCCAACACCTTCATCTCCCTGGTCAAAGACACCTCGCTGGCGGCGGCGGTGACTGTGCCCGAGCTGTTCCAGGCGGCCCAGCGCCTCGCCTCCGTCACCTATGAGCCGCTCATCCTCTATATCGAGACGGCCCTCATCTACCTGATGTTCAGCTCGGTGCTCTCCACCCTGCAAGACAGGCTGGAGCAGCGACTGGCTCACAAAGAGACCCGGGAGGTCGCCCTATGATCCGCTTGAGTGGCATCGAGAAACAGTTTGCGGGGCAGCGCGTGTTGAAAGGGGTGGGGCTGGCGATGGCCGCGGGCAGCGTCACTGCCCTGATCGGTCCCTCCGGCAGCGGCAAGAGTACCTTGCTGCGCTGTGTGAACCTGCTGGAGCGACCCGATGCAGGCCAGTTGGTGCTGGGGGGCTGCGAGCTCGACTTTACCCGGCATCTGTCACGGCAAAGCGTGCTGGCCCTGCGCCAGCAGACCGGCATGGTGTTCCAGAATTTCCAGCTGTTCCCGCACATGACGGTGCTGGAGAACGTGATGGAAGGGTTGGTGACCGTGTTGAAGTGGCCCAGGGAGAGGGCAGTGGCGCGCGCCCTGCAACTGCTCGACAAGGTGGGGCTCAGGCACAAGGCCGAGGCGGTGCCTGCCACCCTCTCCGGCGGTCAGCAGCAGCGGGTCGCCATTGCCCGGGCGCTGGCGCCATCCCCCAAGGTGTTGCTCTGTGACGAGCCCACCTCGGCGCTGGATCCCGAGCTTGCCCAGGAGGTGGTGGCCGTGCTGCGCCAACTGGCCAGTGAGGGGACCACCATGCTGATCGCCACCCATGACTTGCGCCTTGCAGCCCAGATTGCGCAGCAGGTGATCTTCCTGGAGGCCGGGGAGGTGGTGGAGGCGGGCAGTGCGCGCCAGATGTTCACCACCCCCAAGCGGGCGCGTACCTTCGAATACATCTCCACCCTCACCGAACGGCTGCCGGAGAGCTGGAGTATCTAGCCGGTTCTGGCGGATTGAGAGCGAGATAAAAAAACAGCCCCGCACGAGCGGGGCTGTTTGCATGACAGCGTGGTTGCGACGGCAGATCACACGGCCAGGTAGTCCATGATCCCTTCGGCCGCCTTGCGACCCTCATAGATGGCGGTCACCACCAGATCCGAACCGCGCACCGCGTCACCACCGGCGAACACCTTGGGGTTGCTGGTCTGGAAGGCGTACTCGGCCTTCTCGGGCGCCTTGATGCGATCCCGGCCGTCGAGCTCGACGCCGTGCTCTGCCATCCAGGGCTGGGGGTTGGGCTGGAAGCCGAACGCCATCACCACCGCATCGGCAGCCAGCACCTGCTCGGAGCCTTCAATGACTACCGGATTGCGGCGGCCATTGGCATCGGGGGCGCCGAGCTCTGTGCTCACCACCTTGATGCCGCAGGTGCGGCCGTGGGCGTCCAGCTCCACGCCGATGGGCTGGAGGTTGAACATGAATTCCACCCCTTCCTCCTGGGCGTTTTTCACCTCCCGCTTGGAGCCCGGCATGTTCTCGGCATCCCGGCGGTAGGCGCAGATCACCCGATCGGCCCCCTGGCGGATGGCGGTGCGCACGCAGTCCATGGCGGTGTCGCCGCCCCCCAGCACCACTACCTGCTTGCCGGCGAAGTCGATGTAATCGGCTTGCGCCTTCTCAAAGCCCAGCAGCCGGTTGGCGTTGGAGATGAGGTAGGGCAGGGCGTCGTAGACCCCCGGCGCCTCTTCGTTGGCAAAGCCGCCCTTCATGTACTTGTAGGTGCCGACCCCGAGGAAGACCGCATCGAACTCGCCGAGCAGATCGGCGAAGGTGACATCGCGGCCCACTTCGGTCTCGAGACGAAACTCCACTCCCATCCCCTCGAAGATCTCGCGGCGGCGCTGCATCACCTCTTTCTCCAGCTTGAAGGAGGGGATACCGAAGGTGAGCAGACCACCTATCTCCGGGTACTTGTCGAACACCACAGGGGTGACGCCATTGCGTGCCAGCACGTCGGCACAGGCAAGGCCCGCTGGGCCCGCGCCAATGACGGCGACCCGCTTGTCGGTCTTGACCACCTTGGAGAGATCCGGGCGCCAGCCCATCTCGAAGGCCTTGTCGGTGATGTACTTTTCGATGTTGCCGATGGTCACGGCGCCGAATCTGTCGTTGAGGGTGCAGGCACCCTCACACAGTCTGTCTTGCGGGCAAACGCGGCCACATACCTCCGGCAGGCTGTTGGTCTGGTGGGAGAGCTCCACCGCCTCCAGAATGCGTCCCTCGTTGGCCAGCTTCAGCCAGTTGGGGATGTAGTTGTGTACCGGGCACTTCCACTCGCAATAGGGGTTGCCGCAGTCGAGGCAGCGATCTGCCTGCATGCCAACCTGGGCCTGGTTGAAGGGCTCGTAGATCTCCACGAACTGGATCTTGCGGATCTTGAGCGGCTTCTTGGGCGGGTCGACCCGCTGGACATCGATAAACTGGAATACGTTCTGGCTCATAGGGTTCCCTCCTTATTGCGCCTGGATTCTGAGTTCTGCACTGGAACGGCTGGTGTGGCCAAGCAGCGATTTGACGTCACTGGACTTGGGTTTGATCAGCCTGAACTTGGGCACATAGGAGTCGAAGTTGGCCAGGATCTCCTCGGCACGCGAGCTGCCTGTCTCGTTGAGGTGCGCCGTGATGATACCGCGCAGGTGCTCCTGGTGGATGGCGAGATCCGCCACCTCCAGCAGTTCGACCAGCTCGGGGTTGGTGCGCTTGGCAAAGTTGCCGCACTCGTCGAGCACGTAGGCGAAACCGCCTGTCATGCCCGCCGCGAAGTTGACACCGGTCTTGCCGAGCACGGTGACGATGCCGCCTGTCATGTATTCACAGCCGTTGTCGCCAATCCCCTCGACCACCGCCAAGGCCCCTGAGTTGCGCACCGCGAACCGCTCGCCGGCGGTCCCTGCGGCATAGAGCTTGCCGCCGGTGGCGCCATAGAGGCAGGTGTTGCCGATGATGGCCGCCTCGTGGGATTTGAACGCCACGCCGACGTGGGGTTTGATCACCAGCTTGCCGCCGGTCATCCCCTTGCCCACGTAGTCGTTGGCATCCCCGGTGAGGATCATCTCAAGGCCACCGGCGTTCCAGACGCCGAAGCTCTGGCCGGCGGTGCCGTTGAAGTGCACCTTGACCGGATCGGCCGCCATGCCCTGGTTGCCGTGGCGCTTGACGATTTCGCCGGACAGACGCGCACCCACGGAGCGGTCGGTGTTGCGGATGTCGTAGCGGAACTCGCCGCCACTCATGTTTTCCACCGCGTCCAGCAGGTCTTCCACCATCTTGAGGTTCAAGGGCCCCTTGTCGAAGGTGGGGTTGTGCTGCTGGCTGAACAGACTGGAGCCTGCCGGTGCAACCGGGGCAGCCAGGATGCCGGACAAGTCCAGCTTGGCTTGACGGGCGGTGAGGCCGGGCAGGGCTTCCAGCAGGTCGGTACGACCGATGAGGTCGGTGAGCTGGGTGACGCCAAGCTCGGCCATCAGCTCGCGCGTCTCCTCGGCGATGAACTTGAAGTAGTTCATCACCATTTCCGGCAGGCCGGTGAAGTGTTCGCGGCGAAGCTTCTCATCCTGGGTGGCGACGCCGGTGGCGCAGTTGTTCAGGTGGCAGATACGCAGGTATTTGCAACCGAGTGCCACCATGGGGCCGGTACCGAAACCGAAGCTCTCGGCGCCGAGGATGGCCGCCTTGATGATGTCCAGACCGGTCTTGAGACCGCCATCCACCTGCAGACGCACCTTGTGGCGCAGGCCGTTGGCCACCAGCGCCTGCTGGGTTTCGGCCAGGCCCAGCTCCCAGGGAGAGCCGGCGTATTTGACCGAGGTGAGCGGGCTTGCGCCGGTGCCGCCGTCGTAGCCGGAGACGGTGATGAAGTCCGCATAAGCCTTGGCCACGCCACAGGCGATGGTGCCGACGCCAGGTTCGGACACCAGTTTCACCGACACCAGGCAGTTCGGGTTGATCTGCTTGATGTCGAAGATGAGCTGGGCCAGATCCTCGATGGAGTAGATGTCGTGGTGCGGCGGCGGGGAGATCAGGGTCACGCCGGGCACGGAGTAGCGCAGCTGGGCGATTTGCGCGGTGACCTTGTCACCGGGCAGCTGGCCCCCTTCGCCGGGCTTGGCGCCCTGGGCGACTTTTATCTGCACCACGTCCGCGTTCATCAGGTAGTGCGGGGTGACGCCAAAGCGACCGGAAGCCACCTGCTTGATGCGAGAGTTCTTCTCGGTACCAAAACGCTTGGGATCTTCACCGCCTTCGCCGGAGTTGCTCTGACCGCCGAGGCGGTTCATGGCGATGGCCAGGGCCTCGTGGGCTTCAGGGCCGAGGGCGCCGATGGACATGGCCGCGGAGTCGAAGCGGGGGAACAGCCTGGCGGCTGGCTCCACCTGATCCAGCGCAACCGGGGTGGTGCCCTGTTTGAGCGACAGCAGATCTCGCAGGGTCGCCACCGGGCGCTCGTTCACCAGACGGGCATACTCCTTGTAATCGGCGTAGTTGCCGGAGCGCACCGCCACTTGCAGGGTCTGCACCACGTCCGGGTTGTAGGTGTGGTACTCGCCACCGTGGACGAATTTCAAGAGGCCGCCCTGGGTCAGCGGCTTGCGGCCGAGCCAGGCCAGACGGGACAGATTGATCTGATCCTGCTGGATGTCGGCAAAGTCGGCACCCTGGATGCGGCTCGATACGCCGCGGAAGCAGAGTTCGACCACGGCCCTGGAGAGGCCGACGGCTTCGAACAGCTGGGAGCAGCGGTAGCTTGCCACCGTGCTGATGCCCATCTTGGACATCACCTTGTAGAGGCCCTTGTTGATGCCGTTGCGGTAGTTGAGCATGGCCTGGCGCAGGCTCATCTTGAGCACGCCCTCTTCTACCTGCTTGGCGAGGGTCTCGTAGGCGAGATAGGGGTAGATGGCGGTGGCGCCAAAGCCCAGCAGCACGGCGAAGTGGTGCGGGTCGCGCACGCTCGCGGTCTCCACCAGGATATTGGCGTCGCAGCGCAGGTTGTTGTCCACCAGGGTACGCTGCACCGCCCCCACCGCCATGGCGGCCGGGATGGGCAGGGTATCCGGGCTGATGTCCCGGTCTGACAGTACCAGCAGTACGGCGCCGCTGCGGGCCGCTTCAGCTGCCTCGTGGCAGAGGCGCTCGAGGGCGGCTTGCAGTCCCTCTTCGGGCAGGTAGTTGAGGCTCAGCACCGCGTGGCGGTAGTGCTCCCCTTCCAGGGCCAGCAACTGATGGAAGTCGGAGTAGAGCAGGATCGGCGACTGGAACAGCACCCGGTGGGCGTGGCCGAAGGTCTCGTTGAACACGTTCTGTTCGCGGCCGATACAGGTGGCCAGGGACATGACGTGATTTTCCCGCAGGGGATCGATGGGCGGGTTGGTCACCTGGGCGAACATCTGGCGGAAGTAGTCGTACAGGGTACGCTGGCTGGAGGAGAGCACCGCCATCGGGGTGTCATCCCCCATGGAGCCCACCGCCTCCTGGCCATTCTCGCCGAGCACGCGGATCACCTGATCCAGCTCTTCAAAGGAGTAGCCGAACAGCTTCTGGTAAGTCTTGAGCCGGTCATCCGGGAATTCCCGCGATCCCGTGCTGGCATCGTCCATCTGCTCGAAGGGCACCAAGCGCTTGCAGTGCTTGTCCATCCACTGCTTGTAGGTGTGACGGCTCTTGAGATCGTCATCAATTTCGAAGCTGGTCCAGATCTTGCCGTTGCTGGTATCGACCACGAACAGCTCCCCCGGACCGACACGGCCCTTCTCCAGCACTTCGTCCGGGGTGTAGTCCCAGGTGCCCACTTCGGAGGCCAGCGTGATGAACTTGTCCTTGGTGATGACGTAACGTGCCGGACGCAGACCGTTTCTGTCGAGTGCGCAGGTGGCGTAGCGACCGTCGGTCATGACGATGCCGGCCGGGCCGTCCCATGGCTCCATGTGCATGGAGTTGAAGTCGTAGAAGGCGCGCAGGTCGTCATCCATGTTCGGGTGCTTCTGCCACGCAGGCGGGATCAGCAGGCGCATGGCACGGAACAGGTCCATGCCGCCGGCCAGGAAGAGATCCAGCATGTTGTCGAGGCTGGAGGAGTCCGATCCCGTGGTGTTGACGAAGGGGGCGGCCTCTTGCAGATCCGGGATCAGCGGGGTGGCGAACTTGTAGCTGCGCGCCTTGGCCCACTGGCGGTTGCCGGCAATGGTGTTGATCTCGCCGTTGTGGGCGAGGTAGCGGAACGGCTGCGCCAGCGGCCAGCGCGGGCTGGTGTTGGTGGAGAAACGCTGGTGGAACACGCAGATGGCGGCCTGCATGCGGATGTCGGCCAGATCCAGATAGAAGCGCGGCAAATCCACCGGCATGCACAGTCCCTTGTAGACGGTGACCAGGTTGGAGAGGCTGACCACATAGAAGTAGTCGTCGCTGATGCGCTTCTCGATGCGGCGGCGCACGATATAGAGGCGGCGCTCGAGATCCTTGTCGACCCAGCCCGGGGGCGCGTTGACAAAGACCTGTTCAATGCTGGGCAGGGACGCCTTGGCGATGGAACCGAGTACGTTGGTATCGATAGGCACCTTGCGCCAGCCGACCAGACTCAGGGTCTCTCTTTCCAGCTCCTCGTCGATGATGTCGCGAGTGGCCTGGGCCAGGATGGGATCGGGGTTGAGAAACAGCATACCGACCGCGTAGTTGCGGCCCAGGTGCCATCCCTTCTCTTCGGCGACCGCTCTGAAGAAGCTGTCGGGTTTTTGCAGCAACAGGCCGCAGCCGTCGCCGGTCTTGCCATCGGCGGAGATACCGCCGCGGTGCTGCATGCGAGCCAAGGCTGACATCGCGAGACGGACAAGCTTGTGGCTGGCTTCCCCTTCCATGTGGGCCAACAGGCCGAAGCCACAGTTATCCCTCTCCAGCTTTGGATCATATAGTGACATTGCATTTCTCCCTTGCTCGGCCTTCCATCGCACTGTCATCAACAGACTGCATAAATTGCGATTGGCTCTTGTGGTTCCGTCCGCCTGAGGTGGCGAATCTCCAAACTAATGGGATTTTCGGGCAAGGTCAATTGGACATCCCGCTTGTTTGCAATGTTACATCGCCATAACAAAATGTGGGTTTTTGAGACTCAGTCAGCATTTTCATGTATTTATGACTGCATTTTGTTTATTTGTTGGCTTTATATTCTGGTTATGGACAGTTTAGTGGTTGACTGCATGGTGGCGGGGAACTGTAGTAATTTTACAAAGTCATCTCTGGTGTGCTTGGCGGGGATCACATTTCAGGATCCTGCGTCTTGCATTTGTCCATAAGCAGACTAAACAGGATTTTTTCAGTAGTTACAGCCGGTTATGGGCGAGAGGTTATGACACTTTTCTCCAGGTTGCAGGAGTGACAGGTTGTCAAAAGTGACCGTGAATGCCGACTGTTGGGTATTTATCGCATCTAACGTGAATATTTATATGATTTTTGGGTAGAGAGCGGGATTGATCCAGCGCAGCCTGCCCGCCTGGCTGCGTCGCTAGAATGACACCTCATTTCGGAGGTGTCATGCAGTTACACGAACTCATCAATACATTTGGCCAGGATCTCAAGCAGCGCCACGGCCAGAAGATCCACAAACTCTCCATCCACGGGGCCTTTACCTGCCCAAACCGGGACGGCACCCTGGGCCGGGGTGGCTGCACTTTCTGCAATGTCTCCTCCTTTGCCGACGAGTCGGCCCAGCAACTCTCCGTGGTGCAGCAACTGCTGGCACGCCGGGACGAGGTGACCCGGGCCAGGCGCTATCTGGCCTACTTTCAGGCCTATACCAGTACTTATGCCGAAGTGGAGTACCTTCAGCACATGTATGAAGAAGCCTTGTCGGTGAGCGACATGGTGGGGCTCTGCGTCGGAACTCGCCCTGATTGTGTACCCGATGCGGTGCTGGATCTGCTGGCAGGTTATCAGGCCAGAGGTTACGAGGTGTGGCTGGAGCTCGGGCTGCAAAGTGCCAACGACAAGACGTTGCAACGCATCAATCGGGGTCACGGCTATGCCGCTTATGCCGATGCCGTTGCCCGAGCCCATCTGCGAGGCATCAAGGTGTGTGCCCATCTCATCGTCGGCCTGCCCGGCGAGGTGCCGATGGACAGCCTGGAAACCCTGCACCGTATCGTGGAGACCGGCGTCGAGGGGATCAAGCTTCACCCACTGCATGTGGTGGAGGGGAGCACTCTTGGCAAGGCGTGGCAGGCGGGACGGCTGGATGTGTTGACGATGGAGCAGTATGTGGCGGCGGCGGTCGCCATGATCCAGTACACGCCTCCCGAGGTGGTCTATCACAGGGTCTCGGCGTCGGCGCGCCGCCCGACCCTGCTGGCTCCCGCCTGGTGCGAGAATCGCTGGAGCGCCATGACCGCCATTGCCGCGGCGCTGGCACGCTCAGGCCCTCAGGGACACTGCCTGGGACGCCCTTTTTCTCTCCCTTCCACGGGCGAGTGCCAACTCTAATTTCGTCAAAAAAACAGTGGGTTATTAGATGAAATTCAGTCTTTGGAGTATAGTTTCGTTCAAGTCACCTTGATAAGATGGTCGGCATGAAAAAAGATATAGTTATCAATAACTCTTTGCAGTTTGTATACCGGGCGGGCTTTCTTCGTACCGGGTGGCATATTTCTTGGCAACATCAGGTGCCCGGCATGTCCCCTCCGTTTCCGGCATGAAAATCTGTGAGGGAGGCGAGACATGCAGTGTCCCGGCTCTGTGCGCTAATCGGGTTGTGGGTCTGGGTGGCGAGGTCTGTTCTGTTTTTCCGGATCGCCGCCGGGCTTTGGATATTCGGCCCCGAGACAACCTTCTGAATCATGTTTGATGGGATGCTATGCAAGCAGAAACCAGCCATATAGATGAACTGTTGGAGTGCCTGGTCTTTTTGACCCGCTTTTACGGGGTGCCCAACAGTCAGGATGCTCTCACCACCGGCTTGCCACTGGTCTCCGGGCGTCTCAGCACGGCGCTCTTCAGTCGTGCCGCCGAGCGGGGCGGTCTCTCTGCCCGCGAAGTGATCCAGCCCCTTGAACAGATCTCTTCCCTGCTGCTGCCCTGCGTCTTGCAGACGCGCAATGGCGGCGCCTGCATCTTGCTTGAATGGAATGAAGAACGGACCCAGGCGAGGGTCATCTTTCCCCAGGCCGGAGACGCGGCCCAATGGGTCAGTCTTGCCCAGCTTGGTGACGAGTACAATGGTCGTCTGTTCTACGTCAAGCGGCAGTTCAAGTTTGATGAGCGCTCGCCCAAAGTGCTGGAGACCCGTGATGGTCACTGGTTCTGGAGCACCTTGTTCGAGTCCCGCGGTATCTATCGGGATGTGCTGGTGGCCTCGATCCTCATCAACCTGTTTGCCATCGCCAGCCCCCTGTTCACCATGAACGTCTATGACAAGATTGTGCCCAACCTGGCATTCGACTCCCTCTGGGTGCTGGCGGTTGGAGCCATGGTGGTGTTCACCTTCGACTTCGTGATGCGCCAGCTGCGCAGCTACTTCATCGATATTGCAGGCAAGAAATCCGACGTGCTCTTGTCGGCCAAAATCTTTGCCAAGGTGATGGGCATGAAGATGGAGTCCAGGCCTGCGTCGACCGGTGCCTTTGCCAAGCACTTGCAGGAGTTTGAATCGGTGCGCGAGTTTTTCACGTCGGCCACCGTCTCCACCCTGATCGATCTGCCGTTTGCCATCTTCTTCCTCTTCATCATCTGGATTTTCGCCGGTGTGATGGTGGTGGTGCCCATCATCGCCATCCTGATCCTGGTGGCCTACAGCTTCTACATTCAGGCACCGCTGAAGCAATCCATCGAGGAGGGCTCCCGACTCGCCTCTCAGAAGAACGCCAATCTGATCGAAAGCATCTCGGGCCTTGAGACCGTGAAGATTTTCGGGGCCGAGAGCATGTTCCAGCACCGCTGGGAGCAGGCGGTGTCCCACATCTCGACCTGGGGCGTGCAAACCCGGCGCATCACCAACTCCATGTCTTCTCTGGCGAGCTACATCCAGCAGGTGGTGACAGTGGGACTGGTGATCGTCGGTGTCTACCAGATCTCGGAAGGGTTGGTGACCATGGGGGGCATGATAGCGGCCGTGATGCTGTCGAGCCGGGCCATCGCCCCCATGGTGCAGCTCTCGGTACTCTCCACTCGCTACAACCAGGCCAAGTCGGCGCTCGAAATCCTGGAGAAGATCATGATGACGCCGGGGGAGCAGGAGGAGGGCAGGCAGTACATCCACCATCCGGTCATCCAGGGGCGCATCGAGTTTGAAAATGTCTCCTTCAAGTATCCGGGCATGGAGAGCAGCACCCTGCACAACATCAACCTGCGCATCGAGCCGGGTGAGAAGGTGGCCATCATCGGACGCATCGGTGCGGGTAAAACCACGCTGGAGAAATTGCTGATGGGTCTCTACCGTCCGACTGACGGTCTGGTGCGTCTGGACGGCTTTGAGCTGGACCAACTGCCGCCGACCATCATTCGCCGCAACATCGGCTGCGTGCCGCAAGATGTGACCCTCTTCTTTGGTTCAGTGCGGGACAATATCATGCTGGGCAATCCCCTGGTGGATGATGCCCGTGTCTTACGCGCCGCCAAGCGGGCCGGGGTCACCAACTTTACCAACCGGGATCCCAACGGCCTCGACAGACAGATAGGCGAAGGGGGACGTCAGCTCTCCGGTGGCCAGCGTCAGTCCATCCTGCTGGCGCGCGCCCTGCTCAACGATCCTCCCATTCTGGTGATGGACGAGCCGACCTCCAACATGGACAACCAGTCAGAGATGCACGTGAAGCAGGAGCTGGCGCGGCTCGGCCCCGAAACCACCCTTATCCTCATCACCCACAAGACCTCCATGCTGGATGTCGCTTCCCGGGTCATCGTCGTGGAGCAGGGAAAGATAGTGGCGGATGGTCCCAAAGAGGTGGTGTTGCAGCAATTGAAGGAAGGCAAGGTGCGGGTGCAGGAGACGGCGAATGGCTAACCACTGGTTCAAGAAAACGCCCTCAGATACGGTCTTGCCGGCACCCGAACATCTCGAGTACGTGGATGACGGCGCCGCCGCCGTGCTGCTGACGACGCCCACCCGTGCCAGAGTCCTGCTGTGGGCCTGCTTCCTGTTTTTTGTCAGCGCCATTGTCTGGGCCGCCTGGGCAGAGCTGGATGAAGTGACAGTCGGCCAGGGCAAGGTGATACCGTCGCGCCAGTTGCAGGTGATCCAGAACCTGGAAGGGGGGATCGTCAAGGAGATCTTCGTCAAGGAGGGGGACATCGTCGAGAAGGGACAGCCACTGCTGCGCATCGACGATACCCGCTTCAAGTCGGATTTTCGCGAACGGGAGCAGGAGCTGGTCACCCTCAAGGGGGATATCGCCCGCCTGCGCGCCGAAATTCGCAGCGTGGTGGTCAAGAACGAGCCCAATCTGGGGTGGCGTGAACAGGTAGCCATCGACAAACAGGCCATCGAGTTCCCCGAAGGGTACGAGAATGTCTTTGCCGAATATGCCGCCCGTGAAAGATCGGTGCAGGAGGCGCGGTTAAACAACCTCAAGAACCAGCTTTACATTCTGGGACAGCAGATCGAGCAGAAAGAGCAGGAGACCATAGAGCTCAATGCCAAGATCCGGACCGTGGGCCGCAGCGTTGATCTGGCTCGTCAGGAGCTGAACATCAGCCGTCCTCTCGCAAAAGAGGGTATAGTTCCTCAAGTGGAGCTAATTAAACTAGAGCGGCAGGTCAACGAAATGCAAGGGGAGCTGGAGGCGAACCGCCTGCTGGTGCCCAAACTCAACTCGGTACTGCGGGAGACCATCTCGAAGCGGAATGATATCGCCCTGAAATTCCGGGCGGACTCCCAGACCGAGCTGAACGAACGTCAAGGCAAGTTGAGCCAGTTGTCAGAGGGGCAGGTCGGCCTCAGGGACAGAGTCGATCGTACCAGTGTGATCGCGCCTCTCAAAGGGACCATCAAGAAGCTCAAGATTAATACGCTGGGTGGGGTCGTTCAGCCGGGCATGGACCTGATGGAGATAGTGCCGCTGGAAGATACCCTGCTGGTTGAAGCCAAGGTGTCGCCCAAGGACATCGCGTTCCTCAGACCCGGACTGGAGGCCGTGGTCAAGATAACTGCCTATGATTTCACTATTTATGGAGGTTTACATGGCAAGGTTGAACAGATAAGTGCCGACTCAATCCAGGATGAGGAGGGCAATTCCTTCTATCTGGTGCGAGTACGAACCGAGAAGAGTTATCTGGGCGATGAGCTTAACGCACTTCCCATCATCCCCGGTATGTTAGCCAGTGCAGATATTATTACTGGTAAAAAAAGTGTCCTAGACTACTTGCTGAAACCCATCTTGAGGGCTAAGCAGTCGGCACTGAGAGAACGATAAGCCAACAATCTAAAAACAACATGACTGGAGATACCATGAAGAAGACGATTGTTGCCATGCTGGTTAGTGGCACCATACTGTTCCCGGGCCTGAGCCAGGCACAGACGCTGGAACAGTCAGTGGCGCAGTCACTGGCTACCCATCCGAAAATCAAGGAAGCTTTTGATCTCTATCAGGCACGACTGTATCAGCATGATGGAGCCAAGGGCGGCTATTACCCCACCATTGATCTGCGTGGTGGCGTCGGTTACGAGAAGACTGACAGTCCCTCGACCCGTGCCGCAGGTCCGAATTCACAGACGATCGATGACTCCATGACGCGCAAGGAGGCCGGGATCAGCCTTCGCCAGATGCTGTTTGACGGCTTTGATGTCAGCAGCAACGTGGCACGGACCGATGCCGCCGCCCAGGCCCAGCGCCTGGCGATGATCTCCGAGGCGGAGAACACGGCCCTGCGCGTGGCCGAGGTCTATCTCAACATGCTGCGTCAGCAGGAGATCCTGGAGCTGTCCAAGCAGAACCTTGAAACCCACGAGCAGATCCGCAGTGACATCCAGAAACGGACCGACTCCGGTCTAGGGTCGACCGCTGACCAGACCCAGATCGACGGTCGTGTGGCTCGGGCGTACTCCAACCAGGCGGCGGCGGAGAACAACTATCGGGATGCCGAGAGCGAGTTCATCCGTGTCGTCAATGAAGTGCCCAAGGATCTCGTTCAGCCAGTACCGAACACCCAACTCCTGCCCGCAACGCTGGAAGATGCGCTGAAGACGGCAACAGAGGTTCACCCGACCCTGCTGTCATCCCTGCAGGACATCGAAGAGGCGAAGTATCAGCATGAAGGCTCCAAGTCCGGGTTCTACCCGAACGTAGCCTTTGAAGTGGATCAGAACTGGAACGAGGACATCGATGCGGTCAAAGGCCGTAACGACGATCTCACCGCCATGGTCCGGATGCGTTACAACCTGTTCCGCGGTGGGTCCGATCTGGCAGAAAGCAAGGCAACCTCAGCGCTCTATTCCCAGGCCAAAGACATTCACATGAATGCCTTCCGTCAGGTGGAAGAGGGGACCCGCCTCGCCTGGAACGCCAAAGAGTCGCTGGCCAAGCAAAAAGTCTTCCTCAAAGAGCACGTGGACGCCAGCTATGACACCGTACAGGCCTACAAGAAGCAATTCGGCCTGGGCCAACGGACCTTGCTGGACGTGCTGAACACGGAGAACGAACTGTTCGAGGCTCGCCGCAGCTACATCACGGCCGAGTACGACTCCCTGTTGGCGGATTATCGTATCCTCAATGCCACCGGTGGTCTGCTCAATGCCCTGAATGTGCAGCAACCGGCTGAATGGCAGGCCAACAACAACTGATGGCCCTGCCACTGATGTCATATCAGGCAAGGGGAATGGCTGCAGCGTGCTGCAGTCATTCTTTTATGCGTCCGGCGCTCAGGGAATGATGGCGGCGTCATGACACAGAAAGAAGTGGCATCGACAGGCTGGAGCCGACGTGATGGGTATCGAGCTGTCGCAGGTGCACGTGCGCCCTGGCGGGTTCGCCTGCTGTGGCTGGCCCTGCTGGCGATCCCCCTGCTGCTCAGCGCCAGCCAGCCTCTATCACCGGAGGATATGAAACTGGTCAAGCGCGCGGAGGAGACCTATGGCCCCAGGGCCGGCAAACGGGTCACCAACTGGCGCACTTTGGCAATGCAGAACAAGGCGGCGGGGCTGACGGATCGGCAGAAGCTGGAGAAGGTGAACCAGTTCTTCAACCAGATGCGTTTCATCGATGACATCAAGTTGTGGCACAAGAAGGATTATTGGGCGACACCGCTGGAATTTCTGGGCGCAGCGGGGGGAGATTGTGAAGACTTCAGCATTTCCAAGTATTTTACCTTGCTGGAACTTGGCATCCCTGATGAAAAAATGCGAATGGTATATGTCAAGGCATTGGATTATAACCAGTTTCATATGGTCGTTGCCTACTATGAGACGCCTGCGGCAGTACCCCTGATTCTGGACAATCTTGTCGGATCAATTCGCCCGGCGACCCAACGGGCGGATTTGTTGCCAATTTACAGTTTTAACGGTAGTCACTTGTGGCTGATGAAGGCGCGTGGTCAAGGGGAACTGGCCGGGCAATCATCCCGCTTGGGATTATGGACAGACTTACGCAATCGCATGACATCGGGGCGATTGGCTCGGCCTGCGGTCAATTTGGATGATTAACCTATGACGCTCTACAGACAACTATTGGCAACCATGCTGCTGCTGTTCGGATTGCTGTTTGCCGCCACCTATTGGGTGCAATTCAATTCGACCCGCAACTACCTGGCGCAGCAGCAGGAGACCACCGTCATCAATACGTCCACCGCACTGGGTCTGGCGCTGACCCCCTATCTGGAGAACGGCGACAAGGTCAGTGCCGAATCCGTGATCAAGGCGGTGTTCGACGGGGGTTACTACAAGCTGGTCCGTCTCGATCTGCTGGCCTCCAAGGATGTCATCGAGCTGGAGAACAGCAGCCATATCGAAGGGGTCCCACAGTGGTTCATTGGGCTGGATCTGTTCCCTGAAGTGGCCAATGAATCGATTTTGACGTCGGGTTGGCTGCAACTGGGCAAGCTGAAGGTCGTCGGCCACCCTGGACAAGCCTACTACGAGCTTTGGAAAGGAATGAGCGAACTGGCCACCTGGTTCCTGGTCGGTTTTCTCGTCACCACTCTCTTGCTGATGCGGGCGCTCAATTATCTGCTCAAACCGCTCAAGCTGATTTGCGATCAGGCGGTTGAAATCGAGCTGCACCATTTCGGCCACGCCATTCCCGAGCCCAAGACCCGCGAGCTGCGGCAAGTGGTACAGGCCATCAATACCCTTTCCAGCAAGCTTGCCGTGCAGTTCAAAGAGCAGGCCGACGAGGCCGAGAATCTGCGAGCCCGCGTCTATGTGGATGCCGTCTCCGGGCTTGGCAACCGCTCTTACTTCGTCGGGCAGGTCAATGCCTGGATTGCGGAGGCCGGGCAGGGCGGGGTCATGCTGGTGGCCGTCGACATGCTGGACGATCTCTATCGGGAAGAGGGCTTTGCTGCAAGGGACAACATGGTCAAGTCCATTGCACAGGTGCTCAGGGAACTGCTGGATGGCTGGGATGGCGCGGCGCTGGCCCGGATCTCGGCGACCGAGTATGCCTTGCTCTGCCCCACCGATGATCTGTCTCAGCTCAAGGAGCTGGCGGAGCTCATCAACAGCCGTATCGCCGATCTGGTTGTCAATCCCATGGGAGAAAGCGGTGCGCTGTCCGTCGTCGGCATCGCCGGCCGTGATGGCAATGACGATCTCTCGGCCCTGCTGACGAAGGCGGATAACGCCCTTGGCAAAGCGCGCAATGAGCGGCGCGGTGCCGTCGTGATGGAAGGCGGCAATGAGCAGGGACTGATGGGACGCCTTGCCTGGCGAGACCTGGTGCAGGATGCCATTGCCAGACATCTCTGGCGCTTCAAGGCACAGCCTGCATGTCGCTTCGATGATGGTACCCGCCTGCATGCCGAGTTGTTCGCGGCCATCTCGCGAGATGGAACGGATTACTTCGCAGGGCAGTTCTTGCCTGCGATCGAGCAGTTCAAGATGGGGGCCGAGTTTGACAAGGCGGTGCTGGAAGCCTGCATCCCCTTGTTCAAGCAGCAACCGGAATTGGTGTTGGCAGTCAATATCACGGCGGGTTCTCTCTGTTCGGATGAGTTCCTGACATGGCTCAGAGGCTATCTGTCGCTGAACGTGGAGCTGAAGGAGCGACTGCTGTTCGAGATCCCGGAAGCGGCCATCATGAAACACAAAGAGTATGTGACTCATCTGGTTGAGCTGTTGCGAGAGCACGGCTTCTTGTGGGGGGTCGATCACTATGGCCGGCACTTCCAGTCCCTCGGCTATCTGGAAGAGCTGACCCCCGCTTATGTCAAGGTGGACCACGGGTATACCAGCCAGGTCATGGAACCAGGCGCCGATACCTCCTTCCTGGCGGCTGTCTGTCGGGCTGCCCACAACGCGGGTGTCACGACCATCGCCACCCGGGTGGAAGATAAACGGCAGGTTGAATTGTTGTCCAGTTTGCATATCGATGGTTATCAGGGGTTCGTTCACCCTGCATTTCCACTGGCATAAGCGGTACAACTCGATAGAAAGGGGCCCATTAAGGGCTCTTTTTTATATCTGTTTAGAATATGTACATCATTTTTACGCGACATATAGGTAATATCACTAAAACTCGCGCTGTTACTTAATTGATTTTTATATGTAAAAAATATTCGTTCGATTCGCTGCATCGGATGAAGTCAAAGAGACTCAACCCTGTACATTTTTGCAATGGAAGCAGGACGGGGGCGTATCTAGAGTGTAGGCATCAAGATCTGTCACCCTGGAGCAATGGATATGCGCACCCAAATCATCGACAAAACCGTGGTCGTCTCTTCCGTAGAAGGCAATGTTCAGATCCTGCTTGCCGATGGCAGCAGTCGCCCTCTCCAGCCTGGCGAGATACTGCAGCCTGGCGCCAGACTCAATATCGCTGATGATGCCAAATTGATGCTGGCTCCCTACGATGACAAACCTGCAGTGGACAATGGTGTCCCGGCAGGGGCAGAGATGCCTCCAGAGGGGCAACCTTCCTCATCGGTTGCCAATCATCAGCAAGGCTCGCCTGAAGTGTCGCCAGAAATTGCGGCGTTGCAACAATCCATCCTGCAAGGGGTTGACCCGACCAAGAACTTCGAAGCCTCTGCTGCCGGTGGGGCACCTGCCGCCGGTGGTGGTGGTGGCGGTATCGGCGGGGTCGCTGGGGCCAGTGGCAATGGTGGTTTTGTTGTCATAGATCGCATCGGAGATGCGACTATAGCCGAGGCCGGATTTGATACCGGCTATGATACGTTGATCGATCAGAATGTGCTGCAGGAAGACGATCTTCTGCCCGAGAATCAGCTCGATGATCAGGATGAGTCTGTTGTCACCCAGGAAGATCAGGCCATCAGTGGCAATGTGCTCGACAACAGCAACAATCCGGATGGTCCCCTTGATTCGTCTGTCATTTCCTATAGCTGGGGCAACAATCAGGGAATTGCTGCTGGCGTTGAGAGCACGCTGGATGGGATTGGTACGCTGATCATCAATGCCGACGGCTCCTATACCTTTACCCCCGCGCTGAACTACACAGGCCCTGTACCTGCGGTCAATTACACCGTAACGGATGGGGATGATACCAACGACTCCACTCTGACCATCACCATCACCCCTGTAGATGAGCCTGTCTCGCTGAATGGATTGCAGGTCGAGGGTGGTGAGCTTGTCCTTGATGAAGCCGCGTTGCCGGATGGCTCAGCCCCCGATGGCGCAGCCCTGACCAAGAGCAGTACCTTTACATTCAATGCGGCAGATGGAGTGCAAAGCCTGACGCTGGGAGGTGTGACGCTGATCAGCAATGGCCAGGTCTTGACCACCTTCCCCCAGGGGATCCCCAGTCCTTTGGGAAATCAACTGCTGGTGACCGGCGTCAGCTACAACCCGGTGACAGGGGTTGGCAGCGTGACCTACAGCTACACCCTGAACGATAACGAAACACATAACAAACCTGCAAATGATGGGGCTCTGACGGAGAGCTTCAACGTTGTGTTGACGGACCTCGATGGCGACACGACCAGTGCAGGGCTGGATGTCGTGGTGCTGGACGACGTGCCGACGGCGGTGAGCGACGTCAACCTGACGGTGGCGAGCGAGAACAACCTGGTCCTCAATGGCAACGTCATCACCAACGACGTGCAGGGGGCGGATGGCGCGGCGGTGACCGCGGGCACCCTGAGCGGGACCTACGGCAGCCTGGTGCTCAATGCCAACGGCACCTACACCTACACCCTCAACCCGAGCGACAGTGACTTCAAGGCGCTGACCGGGGGCGGGGTGGGCAGCGAAGTGTTCACCTACACCCTGACGGATGCGGACGGGGATGTGAGCACGGCGACCCTGACCCTGACCATCAAGAACGACGATGACGGAGTGACCATCACCAACCTGACGCCCAAGGGCGTGGGCGGGGATGCGAAGGTGTACGAAGACGACCTGCTGGCGACCCGCGGCGAGAACGAATCGGCGGGGTCGGACAGCAGCAAGGAGTCGACCACGGTGACGGGGGACTTTACCATCAGCGCGCCGGACGGGGTGAAGACCCTGAGCGTGGGTGGCATCAACATCGTGGTGAACGGGGTGGTGGCGGGCTTCCCGCTGAGCGGGGTGACCACGCCGCTGGGCAACACCCTGACCATCACCGGGTACAACCCGGCGACCGGGCTGGTGAGCTACAGCTACACCCTGAACGACAACGGGGCGCACCCGACGGCGGACGGCAACAACAGCCTGTTCGAAGACTTCGCGGTGAGCCTGGTGGACAGCGACGGGGACTCGGCCTCGAACACCCTGAGCGTGCAGATCGTGGACGACGTGCCGACGGCCAACGATGATGCTGACAGTGCTACTGAAGGTGTGTTCACTCCGGTGACGGGGAATGTGATTACCGGGGCGGGTACCATCGGCGGTACAGCCGGTGCTGGGGTGGACGTCATGGGGGCTGATGGTGCAGCAATCAGCCAGGTCGTGAGCTCGAACGGCAATTCAGACAGTAATCCTGCCGGTGGATTCACCGTGACCGGGCTGTATGGGACGCTGACCATGGGGCTGGATGGCGAATACAGTTATACGCTCACGGCGGCATCGGTTCCCGTGGGGGCCTCGGAGGTATTTACCTACACGCTCAAAGATGGCGATGGTGATACGGATCCGGCAACACTGACCATCAATATTGCTCAGGATACCCGTGTCCCTGTATTGACCATCGGCAATGCGACGGTTGATGAGGAGGGACTGCCTGAGGGGACCGCTGCCAGTGGTAATTCGGAGATATTCAATGGCAGCTTCACCATCAACACCCAGGGGGAAAATCTGACTACCTTGACCATCGGTGGGCAGGCTTACAATTTGACCAGTGGCGGCAGTCAGACCTTGATCAACAATACGGAAGGAATGCTGACGGTAACCGGTGTCAGCGGCCCCACAGCCGGTGTCTACACGGTGAACTATACCTACACGCTCAAAGACAATGTGCTGACTCACAACGTTCAGGGCAACAGTGATACAGCGAATGGTCCGAGTTTCGTCGTGTCGGCTACGGATGCCAGTGGCGACAGTGGCACGGGTAACCTGCAGGTTGTGATCAGCGATGATGCCCCCATTGCCAATGCTGTTACCAATGCAGGCCAGGCGACTCAGGTGCAGAACACGAATCTGATGTTGATCCTCGATATCTCCGGCAGTATGGGTGACCCATCGGGCTATCAAGGCATGACTCGGATGCAGGTGATGCAGAAGTCCGCGTTGGAGCTGCTGGACAAATACAGCGCCTACGGCAGCGTCATGGTCAATATCGTGACCTTCTCCACTTCAGCCGCCAATCCGACCGGGGTGTGGGTCTCGGTCGATGTAGCCAAGGCCATCATCCTTGGCCTTACCCCCACGAACTCGACCAACTACGATGATGCACTGAACGAGGCAATCAAAGCCTTTGGCGATACAGGTAAACTCGCTAATGCGCAAAATGTCTCTTACTTCATGTCGGATGGTCTGCCAAATGCCAACTCGTTGAGCGGTACCCCCGCCACAGTTCCTGATGGCAACAACTCGCTTGGCGGTGGAAACGGGATCGATGGTGACGGCACGACACTGAGCGGTGAAACCAAGGACTGGGCCGATTTCCTGACGGCGAACAACATCAATTCGTACGCGCTCGGGATGGGATCGGGAGCGACCCAGTCTGCACTGGATCCCATTGCCTACAACGGGGTCAGTGGTGCCAGCCCGGCAAATACCACCGCAGTGGTGGTGACTGACTTCAGCCAACTGACCGCGACCCTTTTGAGCACCGTGGTAGCTCCGCCCCTGGCAGGACAACTGATCAACGGGGTAGCGGCGAGTGCCGGGGCCGATGGTGGCTGGCTCAATGCCATTACCGTGGGAGGGGTGACTTATACCTACAACCAGAAGACGGACTTCGCCGGCGTCTCGGGAGGAACATCAGTCGGGACTTTCAATACAGCGACCAACGAATGGACCATTACACTTGCAGGCGGCATCCTCAAGGTGGACATGGACAACGGCGCCTACACCTATACTCCGCCGTCATCCATTCCGGTCGGGGGGATAAACCAGGTCGTGGGTTACAGTGTGATAGACAACGATGGGGATACTGCGTCCAGCACCTTGTCCATCGTTATCAACCCGGCGGTCGGTCCTACCGTGGTTCGTGATGACTTTATCATCACTAACCAGGACCCCGCGACCATTCCGGATTGGGCCCTGCTTGCCAATGACACCGGGCCTCTGGCTGCGACCCAGATGATCACGGGCATCTCGGGAGCCGTTGGAGGGGCCGTCACAGACAATGCAGGCTCGGTAACATTTGACAATACTTCCGGCAATGCGACCCCCAGCTCTTACGAGGGTTCGTTCAACTACACCAATAGCACGACCACAGATACGGCCAAGGTGTATGTGGATGTGCAGAGCGGTTCGACACTCACCGGGAGCTATCTCGACGAGATCCTGATCGGGGGGTCTGGAAACGATAGGCTCAACGGGAATGCCGGGAACGACATCCTGCTTGGGGGGCTCGGCAACGACACCTTGAATGGCGGTGAAGGCAATGATCTCCTGATCGGTGGCGCTGGCAACGATACCCTGAACGGCGGCAACGGCAATGATACGGCCAGTTACTTCGACAGCTCTGCAGGGGTCACGGTCACAGTCAATGGCGCCAATCAGAATACCGGAGGGGCAGGGACAGACAGCCTGAGCAACATGGAAAACCTGGTAGGTTCCATGTTCAACGACAGCCTGACCGGCGATGGCAATGCCAACGTCCTGAGCGGACTGGCAGGTAACGACATCTTGAGTGGTGGTGGTGGCGACGACCTGCTGATTGGGGGTACCGGCAGTGATACCCTGACTGGTGGGGCTGGCAAGGATACCTTCAAATGGATGGCTGGTGATGCAGGAGGCACGGATACCATCAAAGACTTCACCACGGGGGCCAATGGAGATGTTCTGGACCTGAGTGAACTGCTCAGTGGTGAGCATGCCGATGCGAGCACACTGGATCACTATCTTACCTTTGCTCCTGGTCCGGGCAGTGGCAAGTCGACACTGACCATTGATCTGGATGGAGCGGGAAGTGGCACCACGACTCATACCATCCTCTTTGACAACGTGGATCTGACGGCTGGCAAATCCAATCTGCAGATCATTCAGGATCTGCTGGATCAGGGCAACCTCAAGGTCGATCCGTAAGCAGGGTATGGGGGCCGGGTGTGCCCGGCCCCTGTTATTTGATGGAGTGGGCAGATAAGATAGCTGCAGTATCAGGAGAGGGTCACCATGCAGTCATTCAACTGGGTCGACATCGACGGCATTCGCTATAGCTGGAACGGGCAGGACAATATCGTCTGCACCGGCCGCTTTGGCTATCAGGCCACGATGACGGGTGACACGCTCAACGGTCTGGAGCTGGAGAGCGAAGATGGTGAGGTGGCGGGGTTGCTGAATGTGGACTTTGCCGCTTCTCGTATCAGCTTCACGCCGGCAGAGGATGCGCCCCTGCCCCATATGATGGTGCTGGTCGGCCATGAGTGGGGGCAGCAGGAGTATTCGTTGCAGAGCCTGAGCGATACCTCCTTGCAGGGGCTGCTCAGCCACGGCGAGGAGCTTGACTGGGGTGCGCTGGCCGTCGTGACGACGTCCGAGCCGAATCTGCCATCACAAGGTCATGTTCTGTCGTGGGATTCGTTCCACTTTGAGGATGAATCGCTGTTTGGCAGCCAGGCGCCTGCTCCCGTGATGACAAGCTATGGCAATTCAGGAGGAGGGGAGATCAGCATCAATATCGACATGACCAATCAGGTGCTGGACCAGATCCCGCCGACACACGATATATGAATCCCAATCGACGACATGCATAATGACCTCCATCTAAATGATGGAGGTTTTTTTATGTGGCGTCCCCTTCTTACCCTGTCCGCGCTGGTTGTCAGTGCTCCGTTGCTTGCCATCGAGGTTCCTCAGGCCCCCCATCTGGTCGTCAGTGGCTATGCGGAGCAGAAGGCTGAACCAGACATGCTGACGCTCAATGTCGCCGTCACGGCACTGGAGAAGCAGGGCATCAAGGCCAAACAGCAGGTAGATACCAAGGTAGCAGCCTTCTTTGGCCAGCTGGAGAGCCTCGGCATCAAGCGCAGCGACGTGGAGGCTGGCAATCTGGTGATCTCCCCCGAGTACCAGTACCCCCAGAACAAGCAACCCGAAATGGTGGGTTACCGTGCCCAGCGTCAGCTGGCGGTCAAACTCTACCAGCTCGACAAGTTGAGCCAGCTGATGGACACCGCCCTCAAGGCGGGTCTGGAGTCCGTGACCCAGATAGAGTACGGCCTGAAGTCACCACAGGTCATCAAGGAGCTGGCCCGGCTTGGTGCTGTTGCTGATGCCACGAGCAAGGCGGAATCCCTGGCCAAGGCTTTCGGCATGAAGCTTGGCAAGGTATATAGCGTTGAATACCGCAACAGTTCCCCCATGCCGGTCTATACCCGTGCCATGAAGGCTGCGGCAGCCCCTGCCGCCGACATGATGGAAAACAGCTATCAACAGCAGCAGATCAGCATCACTGACAATGTAGAAGCCGTCTTCCTGCTGGAATAACACAGCCCCTTTGTCCATCACTCAAACCCGAGGCAACCCCTCGGGTTTGTCATTGCAGGGGCTGGCAGGACAAGTGAGCCGCGAATTGGGTCAGGTGAAACGGGAATGGAATAAAAAATGCCGGTCAGTGACCGGCATTTTTGCTGGAGAGGGATGATGCCTAGCCCAGGTTGGTAGCCAGCTTGCGTTGGCTCTTCTGTTTGAGCAGATAGCCGATACCGAGTACCAGGACCCAGGCCGGGATCAGCTCGACCGAGATGCGGGTGCCGTCGTTCATGTACATGATCACCAGGATGGCGGCCATGAAGGCGAGGCAGAGGTAGTTGCCAAACGGGCTCCACAGTGCCTTGAACTTGGTGGTGACGCCTTCTGCAGACTTCACCTTGCGGAACTTGAGGTGCGCCAGGCTGATCATGGCCCAGTTGATGACCAGGGCGGAGACCACCAGAGACATCAGCAGACCAAAGGCCTTGCCCGGGATCAAATAGTTGATGAGCACGCACAGCAGGGTGGCCGCGGCCGAGATGGTGATGGCGGTCAGGGGCACGCCGCTCTTGTTGGTCTTGAGCAGGGCCTTGGGGCCGTTGCCCTGCTTGGCCAGGCCAAACAGCATGCGGCTGTTGCAGTAGACGCAGCTGTTGTACACCGACAGCGCGGCGGTCAGCACCACCAGGTTAAGTACGTTGGCTACCAGGTTGCTGTCGAGCGCATGGAAGATCATCACGAACGGGCTGCCGCCTTCCACTACCTTGCCCCAGGGATAGAGGGAGAGCAGTACGGTGAGGGCACCGATGTAGAAGATGAGGATGCGGTAGATCACCTGATTGGTGGCCTTTGGGATGCTCTTCTCGGGATTGTCCGCTTCCGCTGCCGTGATGCCGACCAGCTCCAGACCGCCGAAGGAGAACATGATGAAGGCCATTGCCATCACCAGCCCGCCGACGCCGTTGGGGAAGAAGCCACCCTGGGCCCAGAGGTTGCTGACCGTGGCCTCGGGGCCGCCGCTGCCGGAGAACAGCATCCAGCCGCCGAATCCGATCATGCCGAGAATGGCGACCACCTTGATGATGGCGAACCAGAACTCCATCTCGCCGAACGCCTTGACGTTGGAGAGGTTGATGGCGTTGATCAGCACGAAGAAGAAAGCCGCCGACATCCAGGTCGGGATCTCGGGCCACCAGTACTGGACATAGATACCGACTGCCGTCAGCTCGGCCATGCTCACCAGCACATAGAGCACCCAGTAGTTCCAGCCGGAGGCGAAGCCGGCGAAGTCACCCCAGTACTTGTAGGCAAAATGGCTGAATGAGCCGGCAACCGGCTCTTCCACCACCATCTCGCCCAGCTGGCGCATGATGAGGAAGGCGATGAAGCCGCCGATGGCATAGCCCAGCAGCACCGCAGGGCCCGCCATCTTGATGGTGTCGGCAATGCCGAGGAACAGGCCTGTACCGATGGCACCGCCCAGTGCGATAAGCTGGATATGGCGGTTTTTCAGACCGCGCTTGAGCTCGTCGCCGTGTTGTTGAAGATCCATGCTTCCTTCCTTACGTCGCTGAAATCACTCGGCTCGCGTCCCGTCAGCCACAGCACTTCCTCTGCCTGGCGCGGCATCTTGTGCCGAAAACGTGACGAAATCCGTATTTATATCGTTACGGTTTGCCGCTGGCTGTTTTTTGTAGCGGCTACCAACCCGAGCAGAATAGTGATAATCGACCATTCATGCACCTGTTTTCCTCATCATCGGCTGCTATTTTGTGCGACATGCAGGTTTTTCATGATCTGGAAAGGGGTTTTGAGAGTGGTTGCTGGTTTTGTGTTCTGATGGATTTCCATCTATTGACTCAGTCCGGTTTTCATGGCCTTGTTGCCCTTTGATAAAAAGGGACTCATATGATGGAGCGTATTGTGGGTGGCCTGGTGATGGTCGTGCTCTGGCTCGGGATCTGGCTATCCCCCATGTTGCTGACGATGGCGATGAGCAGCCTTGTTGTCTGGGGCTGGTTGGGAGCGGATTACCTGGTGAACCACATCGCCATGGTGCTCATCCTTGCTGCCGGGATGGGGCTGGTGCCAGCCTGCTGGCTGAGCGAGCGAGTCCGCAAGGGGAGGGGACTCATTAATTTTCACGGCATGTTGATGAACAACAAGGAACTCAACAAGCCCTGAGCCTGCTTGCCCCGCGAGTGATGGGATGCCAGCGATGATGCTGGCATCATTTTTTCATCCTGTTCTTCTGTTTCGTTATCTTGCCACTCACCTGTTTAATGGTGCGTTGTGCTGTCACAGCCTTGAAGGTTAGCAGAGCTGGCGGCGAAGGCCGGTTGCTTCCAGGATCTTGGCGCTGATCTCCTCGACCGAGTGGGAGCTGGTATCGAGGAAGCGGATCGCCTCCTGGCGGAACAGCCTCTCGACGCTGGCCAGCTCCTGTTTGCATTGATCAAGCGAGGAGTAGCGGCTGTTGGCGCGGCGCTGGTTGCGGATCTCGTGCAGCCGCTGCGGCATGATGGTGAGGCCGAACAATTTGTGGCGATTGGCCTTGAGGGCGGCGGGCAGCTCCAGCGATCCCATGTCCTGCTCGATAAAGGGATAGTTGGCGGCGCGAATGCCAAATTGCAGTGCCAGATAGAGGCTGGTCGGTGTCTTGCCGCAACGGGAGACCCCGATGAGGATGATGTCTGCCTCGTCATACTCCCTGGTGGTGATGCCATCGTCGTTGGCCAGCGCAAAGTTGACCGCTTCGATGCGATCGTCGTACAGCTTGCGGTTTTCCATGCCATGGGTGCGGTGCAACCTGGGTTCGGCCTTGATACCGAGCTCCTGTTCGAGAGGGCTCACGAAGGTGTTGAGAAAATCGTGGCTGCTGGCCTGGGCCTTGAGCACCTCTTCACGCACCATGGGGTCGACGATGGTGTGAAACAGGATGGGGCGCACCCCGGTCTGGCGAAACTGCTCATCAATGCGTGCCCGTACCTGGCGCGCTTTCTCCTGGGTCTCGACAAAGGGGATGGTGACCTGTTCGAAGGCCAGGGGAAACTGGCTCAACACGGCGTGGCCGAAGACTTCGGCGGTGATGGCGGTGCCGTCGGATACATAGAATACGGTGTGCACTGCGGACTCCTGTGGTGCGCTCCAGGGGGCGGCGAGAAATAAGTATCTCTCGAAACCATATCGTTTTTGTCAACAGATCTGCCATGCCCAAGTTGTGAACTCGCTTGCAAACCTGAGTCGTTACCTTTTTGTGTCGCTATTGTAGAATGCCTGTGTCAAACGACCATCCCCAACTCTTGCTCGGGGATTTTTTTGACAATAAATAGAAAACGTTTTCATGGTCGTTGGCAACAGACACTAACAAAAACACACGACTTGGCACAGCAGGTGAATTGTCACCCTGGCCCCCCAACCTGGAGACATGCAAATGCAACAGTACGTACTCTGGTACGAACAGCTCGGTATGCAGGACGTTGAACGCGTCGGCGGCAAGAATGCATCCCTTGGCGAGATGATCAGCAACCTCTCGGGGGTCGGCGTGTCCGTGCCGGGCGGGTTTGCGACCACGGCCTTTGCGTTTAACGAGTTTCTGGAGTTAAGCGGCCTCAACGGCAAGATCCATGACCTGCTCGACAGTCTGGATGTGGATGACATCGCCGCCCTCAACCGGGCCGGTCAGCAGATCCGCGACTGGGTGGTGGAAGCGCCCTTCCAGCCCGCTCTGGAGCAGGCGGTGCGCGAGGCCTATGACAAGCTGAGCGCGGGGCTCGAGGCATCCTTTGCCGTGCGCTCCTCCGCCACTGCGGAAGACATGCCGGATGCGTCGTTTGCCGGTCAGCAGGAGACCTTCCTCAACGTGCGCGGTATCGATGCCGTCATGACTGCCATCAAGCATGTGTTTGCCTCTCTGTTCAACGATCGCGCCATCTCCTACCGGGTCCATCAGGGCTATGACCACAAGGGGGTCGCTCTCTCCGCCGGGGTGCAGCGCATGGTGCGCTCGGATCTCGCTGCCTCAGGCGTCATGTTTACTCTGGACACCGAATCCGGCTTCAACGACGTGGTCTTCATCACCGGCGCCCAGGGTTTGGGCGAGATGGTGGTGCAGGGGGCCGTCAACCCGGACGAGTTCTATGTGCACAAGCCGACCCTCAAGGCCGGGCGCCCTGCCGTGGTGCGCAAGACGCTGGGCTCCAAGCTCATCAAGATGACCTACTCCGGGGATGCCGGTCATGGCCGTCAGGTGAAGGTGGTCGACACCACCGATGCCGAGCGCAACCGCTTCTGCATCACGGACGAGGAAGTGATGGCCCTGGCAAAGCAGGCTCTCATCATCGAGCAGCACTACGGCCGCCCGATGGACATCGAGTGGGCCAAGGATGGTCAGGATGGCAAGCTCTACATCGTTCAGGCCCGTCCGGAAACCGTGCGTAGCCGCCAGGAAGCCAATACCCTCGAGCGCTTTGCCCTCAAGCAAACCGGCAAGGTGCTGATCGAGGGGCGTGCCATCGGCCACAAGATTGGCGCGGGTCCGGCCCGTGTCATCTCCTCCATCAGCCAGATGGATGAAGTGCAGCCCGGCGATGTGCTGGTCACCGACATGACCGACCCGGACTGGGAGCCCATCATGAAGCGCGCTTCCGCCATCGTCACCAACCGGGGTGGACGCACCTGTCACGCCGCCATCATCGCCCGGGAGCTCGGCATTCCGGCAGTGGTGGGTTGCGGCAACGCCACCGACCACATCCAGGATGGTCAGCTCATCACCGTCTCCTGTGCGGAAGGGGATACCGGCTTCATTTATGACGGCGAGCTCGACTTTGACGTGGCGGTGACCGAGGTGGGCAACATGCCGCGCCTGCCCATCAAGATCATGATGAACGTCGGCAATCCGGACCGCGCCTTCGATTTTGCCCAGTTGCCGAATGCCGGCGTGGGCCTGGCCCGCCTCGAGTTCATCATCAACCGCATGATCGGGGTGCACCCCAAGGCGCTGCTGGAGTTCGATCAGCAGACCCCGGAACTCCAGGCCACCATCACCAGGATGATCGCGGGCTACGAGAGCCCCAGGGAGTTCTACGTAGCCAAGCTGACGGAAGGGATCGCTACCCTGGCGGCCGCCTTCTGGCCTGAGCGGGTCATCGTGCGGATGTCGGACTTCAAGTCCAATGAGTACGCCAACCTGGTGGGGGGCCGTGGTTACGAACCCCATGAAGAGAATCCCATGATCGGTTTCCGTGGTGCGTCGCGCTACATCGCCGACAGCTTCCGCCCCTGCTTCGCCCTCGAGTGCGAGGCAATGAAACGGGTGCGGGATGTCATGGGGCTGACCAACGTCGAGGTGATGATCCCCTTCGTGCGTACCCTGGGTGAGGCGGAGCAGGTGGTGGAGATACTGGCTGAGAACGGCTTGCGCCGTGGCGAGCGCGGCCTGAAAGTCATCATGATGTGTGAGCTGCCTTCCAATGCGCTGCTGGCGGACAAATTCCTCGAGCACTTCGACGGCTTCTCCATCGGCTCCAATGACATGACCCAGTTGACCCTTGGGCTGGATCGGGACTCCGGGCTCATCGCCCACCTGTTCGACGAGCGAAACGAGGCGGTCAAGGCACTGCTGGCCATGGCCATCGCCGCCGCCCGCAAGGCGGGCAAGTACGTGGGGATCTGCGGCCAGGGGCCGTCCGATCACCCGGACTTCGCCGCCTGGCTGGTCGAGCAGGGGATCGATTCCGTGTCGCTCAACCCCGATACCGTGGTCGACACCTGGCTCTATCTGGCCGAGCAGCACAAGGCTGGCTAAACCCGTCCCCGCTTTTTGATGACACGGCGCCGCAATGGCGCCGTTTTTGTCTGCGCCCCCCTTTTTCTGTTACAAGGGGAATGCGCAAGGCGCTCCGCACCCATCACAGGACGATCCCATGACCTCATTGCAGTGGCAATCCGCCACCCTGGCCCTGCGTGGCCACCACACCCTGGTTATTCCCGAACTCTGTCTCACCCCGCAGGCCTGCTGGGCCTTCGTCGGCAGCAACGGCAGCGGCAAGACGGCGCTGGCGTCGGCCCTGTGCGGCGAGCTGGTCGTGCGTGCCGGAGCGGTATCGGGTCGAGTCCGGGCCGAGCGACTCTCGTTCGAGTCGCAGCAACAGCTGGGGGAGCTGGACTGGCAGCGGCGCAATACCGACATGCTGGGGGAAGAGGAGGAGGCGGGGTATCGGGTATCGACCCTGATGCTGGAGGCAGGGGGCGAGGAGCATGAGGCCCGCGCGCTGCTGGCCCGTTTTGGCATTGAATCCCTGTGGGAGCGCCCCTATCGCTACCTCTCGAGCGGGGAGGGGCGCAAGCTGCTGCTGGCCCGGGCCCTGCTGGGGCGACCCGAACTGCTGGTGTTGGACGAACCCTTCGATGGTCTGGATCAGGGGGCCAGGGCTTCTTTGATGATGTTGCTGGCCGACCTGGTGTCAGAGGGGCTGCGCCTGGTGGTGATCGTCAACCGTTTTGACGAGATCCCCCCCTTTGCCACTCACCTCGGCCTGCTCGGCGAGTGTCGTCTGCTGCTGGCGGGGGAGCGCGAGGCGGTGCTCGGCAGCCAGGAGGTTGCCCAGCTGGCACGCGCCGAAACGGTATCCCCCCGTTTGCCGCCACCGCTGACGACCCCCGAGCCCCTGCCTCCCGGCCCTCGGGTCGTCATGAAAGCCATGCGTATCGCTTACGGGGATCAGGTGATCATCGATGGGCTCGACTGGACCATTGACGAGGGGGAGCACTGGCAACTGGTGGGACCGAATGGCGCTGGCAAGTCGACCCTGCTCTCCCTCATCACCGGAGATCACCCGCAAGGTTACAACAATGAGCTCCATCTGTTCGGACGGCGGCGGGGCAGCGGCGAGAGCATCTGGGAGATCAAGCGCCACATCGGGCTCGTGAGTCCGGCGCTGCATCTGGACTATCGTGTCAGCTGCCCGGTGCAGACAGTGATCCTCTCCGGTTTCTACGACTCCATCGGGCTTTATACCCGGCCGGGAGATCGTCAGCTGGCGCTGGCCAACCAGTGGCTGGCCCTGCTGGGGCTGGCCGATCAGGGGGCGCAGCCTTTCCACTCTCTCTCTTTCGGTCAGCAGCGACTGGTGCTGATCGCCCGTGCCCTGGTCAAGCATCCGCCGCTGCTCATCCTGGACGAACCCCTGCAGGGACTGGATCCCCTCAACCGTCACCTGGTGCGGGAGATGGTAGCGCGCCTCGTGGGCGAGGGAACCCAGCTGTTGTTCGTTTCCCATCATGCCGATGATGCGCCCCCCGGTCTGACCCACAGGCTGAGCTTCGTGCCAAGGGAGGAGGGAGGATACGACTATCTGCAGGAGCGTCTGGGGAGCTGAGCCGCCCGGGCGGCATGGTCAGAGAGGGGCCGGTTCGGCGAGGAGCGGCGGCATCCCCAGCAGCGTCCACCACAGCCCGAAGAAGAGCATGATCCCCAGCCAGAGCCAGGCCAGATAGTGACGGGTGGCGGCCATCCCCGTCACCGTCACCATGAGTGCCGCCCCGAAGGCGATGAGGGCGAACAGAAAGGGCGCCATGTTGTCCATCATGGCGGTCATTTCACCAGGGAGAGGATCTGGCGAAATGCCGGATGGCGGCAATCCCCCATCAGATCAAAGAGACACATCTCCACCGACGTCAGCGCAGCTCCCCTGGCCGCAAGCTGGCCGATGGCGAGATCCCGGTTGGCAGCGCAGCGAGACGACACCGCATCCACCACCAGCGAGACCCGGGCGCCCCTGGCCAGAAGTCCCAACACGCTCTGGTAGACGCAGATATGGGTCTCGATGCCACATACCAGCCAATGCTCTACCCCGCTTTCGGCCAGCGCGGTCGCCACAGTGGGCTCCCCCAGGGCGCCGAAGCTGTATTTGGGCAGCACAAGATCGCCTGCCTGCAGCGATTGCAATTCGGGCACGGTGGCACCGAGCTTGTCCGGGTTCTGCTCCAGCCAGACAACCGGCAGCCCCAGCACCCTGGCCCCTTGCACCAGCCTGGCGGTATTGGCAATCAGGGCGTCGCTCTCCTCGACCAGGCGGGCCAGTTTGCCCTGAATATCGACCACCAGCAGGCCTGGGTGATGGTGTTTGTGCATTTTTTGTCTCCTTTCTCCGTTGCGGATGAGATACAGCGCCATCCTGGGAGCCATTCTCGCGTACATCTTGATACAAATTGTGAGCTGACCGACGGCGTGGCGGGCACTAGGATGCGCGTCATGGAGCCCGTTTTCTCAGTTGTGGTGTGCATGACAAGGGGCGACGCATCAACCCGCTACTGCGTAGTTGGACGATTTTCCATTAACGATGAGAAGTACCATGAAGAAGATAATCCTGTTCGTCTCCCTGGCTGGCCTTTTGGCCGGTTGCGCCAGCCCGGCACAACGCATGGCGGAATGCCAGGCGCAAGGGATCAGCAAGGACGCCTGCTACCAGGCCGAGCAAAACCGCCAGGCGTCCATCATGAACGCCGCCGAGAAGCAGGCCTTGGAGAACGCCAGCAAGGCGGTCAAATAATCTAACCCGACTCACTACGTGTACTTCTCAGGCCCTGGATTCACCGAATGCAGGGCCTTTTGCTGGGTGGCACAGTGCTGCGATGTGTTTGCGGCGTGTGAGGACTCAATGTAGGTCATCGCCTCGATGTTGCTGCCATCGGGATCGCGCAGGAAGGCGGCGTAGTAATTGGGGGCATAGTGGGGACGCAGTCCCGGCAACCCATTGCAGGCAAAGCCTGCCTTGATCCCCGCGTGATGGAACGCATCCACCTGTGTCGCGTCGTCGGCCCTGAATGCGAGATGGCAGGAGGCGCCCTGCTGCCCCCGCTCAATCAGGAAGCCCACGTGATCGCGGCCCATCAGGCCAAAACCGGCCGCCGTCTCATCAGACCATTTGAGTTCTATCAAAAGAGGAGCCAGCACGGTGGCGTAGAAGTGCTGACAGGAGTCAAAACGCACCACCTTGATTTCAACATGATCGACACGGTGACTCCTTGTGTTGCCTGGGTGTAGAGCAGCCCATCAGGCCCTCATTGGAACTTGTGTAAATGGGTATCGAATGACCACAATAAGCCAGTTTGACGCCAGGCAGGGAGAGGGCAAGGCGCATAACTGCGTGCTCCGTCAAAGATTTTTCATCCAGTTGCGGGATGCGCTTTGCTTCGTGCTGGCCAAGCTTGCCCGGTTTTGTTGCTTGGCGAAGGCTACGAGCTCTGTTATGGTGTGCTCAGTTAGCCGTTTGGATGGCTAGGTGGCTGTGCGCTGACTGCATGTTCGCGCCCCCGACCGCTCACCGTTTTGATGATCATGTTGACAGGGAGTTTTTATGCAACGTCGTTCCTTCTTCACCCTTTCCGCCCTGGCGCTGCTCGCCAGCAGCCTGCCGCTGTCCGCCTTTGCCATCGATGAGGCGAAGAAAGAGATCGTCATCGGCACCACGGTTGGCGACTTTGCCGACATGGTCACCGACGCCATCAAGCCGCAGCTCGAAGCCAAGGGCTACAAGGTCAAACTGGTGGAGTTCACCGATTACGTGACCCCCAATATCGCCCTGGCGGACGGGTCGCTTGACGTCAACTGCTTCCAGCACAAGCCCTATCTGGAGAGCTTCGCCAAAGACCGGGGTCTCTCTCTGGCGCCCATCACCCAGGTACCGACCGGTCCCATGGGGCTCTACGCCGGCAAGCTGGGGGATCTGAAGGCGGTGAAAGAGGGAAGCACGGTCGCCATTCCGAACGATCCCACCAACCAGGCGCGAGCACTGCTGATGTTGCAGGATCTGGGCTGGCTGAGCCTCAAGGAGGGGATCAATCCCCTCAAGGCGAGCGAGTTCGATGTGGTGAAGAACCCCCACAACCTCAAGCTGGTGCTGCTGGAAGCGGCGCAGCTGCCGCGCTCCCGTGAGGATGTGGACTTCTCCGTCATCAACGGCAACTTTGCCGCCTCAAGCGGGATCCCGTTCAGCTCCGGCCTCTTCCTCGAGCGCAGCTATGACTTCATCAACTGGGTGGTGGTCAAGAGCGCCGATGCGGGCAAGCCGTTCGCCAAGGATGTGGCGGCCGCCTACAACTCCCCTGAATTCAAGGCTTATGCCGCCAAGCGCTTCGTCGGCTACAAGTATCCCGAGGGCTGGCAGCAGAAGGGGTGAGTGGCGTACAAGCGATAAAAACGGGCACCCAGGTGCCCGTTTTTTATTGGAGGTCAGTAGTGGCGCAACCACCAGCGGGCGGCCAGGAGGGCGGTGAGGCTGCCAAGCAGGGCGCTTGCCAGCACATCCAGGGGCCAGTGCATGCCGATAAGGGTGCGCGAGAGGCCGATCCCGATGGCCCAGAGCGGCAGCAGCCAGGCCCCGGCGGGTGCCCGGGCCAGCCAGATCAGGCCGAAGAACTGGGCGAGGCTCATGGCGGCGATGCTGTGACCGGAGGGAAAGGCATAGTTGACCTCTGCCTGCCAGTGCTGGCCGAGCCAGGCGGGCAGCGCAAGCAACTGGGTCGCGGCGTGGACCTGTTCACTGCGAAGGGCCTGGCTTCCTCCATAGAACTGGCGGATGGCGGGGATCAGCTCCTGGCTCTCCAGCCAGATGAGGTAGGGCCTGGGCTCCTCGGTCAGCAGCTTGATGAGGCTCTTGATGACCCAGTCGCTCGCCAGCACGGCAAAGAGGGCGCCAGCCAGCGCCAGCAGAGCGCGACCGTCCAGCGTCAGCTTGTGTCTTGTGAGCAGCAGCAGGGCGGCGATGGTGAAGACCAGCCCCGGCAAGTCCACCATGCGGGTGAGGGCGTAGGGCCACCATAGCCAGCCCGATTGCAGGGCCTGGGTCATGAACGGCTGCCAGGGCAGGCAGACGAGCAGCAGCAGGGGGAGGAGCAGGAGGGCATTGAAATGAAGCACCTTGCGGCGTGGCAACGAAGAGGAGTGAGTCGGCATCAAGGGGTCCGGTTCGGTGGCGCGAGCGGCTAGAAAGAGGCGTCATTGTGCCAGTCAGGTTGCTCTGGTCAAGGCGAAGGGGGCGAGGGCAACAGGCTGTTACATATGATGCTGCCGGGCATCGTGCCCGCACCTGAGGCCGGAAGGCGGAAAGATGGCCGCAGAGCGGTCTGCCAACAAGCCTCTGAAAATCCGTCGCGTTTGGGCTAGAATGGCGCGCCTGTGGCCCTTGTGGACGAGATGCGTGCCGATGAAGATCGTCGTTGATGAAAATATGCCCCATGCGGTGGAGCTGTTTGCGGAATTTGGTGAAGTGGTTCCCCTGCCGGGACGAGAAATAAGGGCCGCGGATCTGCAAGAGGCGGATGTGCTGCTGGTGCGCTCCGTGACCCGGGTCAACGAAGCGCTCCTGGCGAGTTGCCCCAGGCTGGGGTTTGTCGGCACGGCCACCATCGGCACGGATCACATCGATCAGGGGCTGCTGGCGGCGCGGGGCATCCCCTTCTTCAGCGCCCCCGGCTGCAACAAGGTGTCGGTGGGGGACTACGTGCTCTCCGCCCTGCTGGTTCTGGCTGAACGCCATGAGCTGACCTTGAGCGAGATGAGCCTCGCCGTCATCGGTGCCGGCAACACCGGCGAGAGCGTGGCCGGCAAGGCCGAGGCGCTCGGGATGAAGGTGCTGCGCTGCGACCCGCCCCTGGCCCGTAGCGGCGCCGCTGGCGACTTCGTGGATTACCGCACTGCCCTGGATGCCGACATCGTCAGCTTCCATGTCCCCTATCTTCGTGAAGGGGATGAGGCCACCTTCCACCTGCTGGGAGCCGAGGAGATCGCCGAGCGTCCGGCCGGGCAGATCCTCATCAACGCCTCCCGCGGCGAGGTGTGGGACAACCGTGCCCTGCTTGTCCGCCAGCAGGGACCCCATCCCCTGCGACTGGTGATGGACGTATGGGAAGGAGAGCCGGAGCCCCTCAATGAACTGGTGCCCCATACCGAGCTGGCCACCCCGCATATCGCCGGTTACAGCCTGGAAGGCAAGGCCCGTGGCACCTGGATGCTCTATGAGGCGCTGTGCCGGCAACTGGGGCGCACCCCGCGCCAGGATCTGCAATCCCTGCTGCCTGCCCCAGAGGTGCGCGAGCTGACGCCGGGGCAGCCGGCGGATCAGGCGCTCATCAAGCAGCTTGTCCACCTTGTTTATGACGTGCGCCGGGACGACGCCCGTTTTCGCAACCGGATCGGGCTGCCTGGCAGCTTCGATGAGCAGCGCAAGCGCTACCCCGAGCGGCGCGAACTTGGCGCCTTGCAACTGAAAGGGCCCTTCGCCGACGACAGACTGGCCCGACTGGGCTTTGCCGTCTCGGGGCAATAAACCCGATTTCAACAAGGGGAGGGGCTTGCCCAGGCGGCGCCTCCCCCCGGCCCGGCATCAGGCGGGCCTGTCATCAAACCGATACGCGTGCCAGCCGGGGCCCTCATGCCCGGCCCCGACGGGCCGCATCACAGGAGAACAGATCAGTGAGTCAGCAATTCAACGTAGCGGTATTGGGTGCCAGCGGCGCCGTGGGTCAGGCCATGATCGAGATCCTGGAGGAGCGCGCCTTCCCGGTAGCGACCCTCTATCCGCTCGCCTCCAGTCGCAGCGCTGGGGACACGGTGCGTTTTGGCGGCAAGAACGTCGACATCCTTGACGTGGAGGCCTTTGACTGGAGCCAGGTGGAGATTGCACTCTTCTCCGCCGGTGCCGAGGTCTCGGCCAAATGGGCGCCCATCGCCGCCGAGCACGGCTGCATCGTCATCGACAACACCTCCTGCTTCCGCTACGAAGAGGACATTCCCCTGGTCATTCCGGAAGTGAACCCGGACGCGCTGGCCGATTTTCGCAACCGCAACATCATCGCCAACCCCAACTGCTCCACCATCCAGATGCTGGTGGCCCTCAAGCCCCTGCATGACGAGGTAGGCATCAGTCGCATCAACGTGGCGACCTACCAATCCGTTTCCGGCTCCGGCAAGGAAGGGGTGAGCGAGCTGGCGGGCCAGACCGCCCACCTGCTCAACGGCCGTCCGGTGGAGCCGACCCTCTATCCGCAGCAGATCGCCTTCAACCTGATCCCGCAGATCGATGCCTTCACCGACAACGGCTACACCCGGGAAGAGATGAAGATGGTGTGGGAGACCCAGAAAATTCTGGGGGATGCCAGCATCGCCGTGAACCCTACCTGCGTGCGGGTACCGGTCTTCTATGGTCACGCCGAGGCGGTCCATGTGGAGCTGCACCAGCCGCTGGACGCCGAGCAGGTCAAGGATCTGTTGCGCAATGCCCCGGGCGTCACCCTGTTTGATGATGAAGGGGACTACCCGACCCCGGTGCGCGATGCCACCGGTCAGGATGATGTGATGGTCGGGCGGGTACGCCAGGATATTTCTCATCCGAGTGGTATCAATATGTGGATCGTGGCCGATAACGTTCGTAAGGGCGCGGCAACCAACAGCGTGCAGATTGCCGAACTGCTGGTACGCGACTACCTCTGAGGCCGGATGTCGGCCCCGGGCGGGGAGGGAACCCCGCCTTGATGTGGGCGCCCTGGCCCCGGGATGTGACCGGGAACCCACTCTCCGGTTTTTGGAATACCGTGTGATATCAGTGGACTAGGTTTTTTTCTACACTCTGGTTCGCGTCTGGGGCTGCTTTCTGGTCGCCGCCGGGCGCGAAATATGTCGGATCGCTGGCTTGAGACCGGCGCCTGATTTATATTGAGCCGATTGTTTTGGGGTAACTATCCAGATTTTTCAATGTGATAGGGCCGTCATACGAAGGAACGAATATGGGACATTCCCGCATAACGCTGGCAACGCTACTCGCATTGGGGCTTCTGGGCACGGTTCAGGCCGAAGAGGGGGCGCGAGAACCCTTCTTTGTCGAACTCAAGGGACCGGATGGCTCACCGCCCCCCGCGGTGCAACCAGAGCCCCGGGCCCAGCCCGTGGCGCCCGTCACCCTGCCCAGAGCCGAGCCCATCGTGCGTCAGGTGCCTGCTGCGTCGGCTGGCAGTTATGGTCCCGTGCGTCCCACCGATACCCTCTGGAGTCTGGCGAGCAAGCATCGCCCTTCCAACCGGGTAAGCGTCTACCAGACCATGGTGGCCATCTATGACAAGAACCCCCGAAGCTTCGCAGACGGCAACATCAACCATATTCTGGTGGGTTCCCACATCCTGCTGCCCACCGCCGCAGAGGCGGGGCGCATCACGGATGCCGAAGCACGCCGTCGCTTCAACAGCGACAACGCGAGCTGGAAGGGGCTGAGCCCCAAATACCTGGCCAACAAGCAATCCCACGTCGCCCAGCCGGTGGCGAGCAAGCCTGCTCCGGCCAAGCCGGCTGTGGTGGCCAAGAATACACCGCCCAAGGCGGCGCCGATCCCGGCGGCACCCAAGGCGACGGCTCCTGCCCCCGAGGTGAAGGAGACCGCCAAGGCGGCTGTCTCCACCCCCGTGGTGGTGAGCGGTGCTGCGAGCAGCGCCGCCAGCACGGCGCCGGCGCCCCTGCCCGCCACTGCGGTGGGCAAACCTTCCACCGAGATGGCGCTGGCCCTGGAAGATGCCAACGCCCAGCTCGGCCAGGTCACCGAGATGAACCACAGGCTCAAGCTGCGTCTGCAAGCCCTGACCGAAGAGGTGGAGACCCTCAAGGCCCAGTTGCAGGATCAGACCGCCCTGCAAAAAGAGGTGGCGGAACTCAAGGCCAATCCGACGCCTCCCGTGGTGGCGCCGGTGCCCAAACAGAGCTGGCTGATGGAGCTGCTCTCTTCGCCGCTCAATCTCGCCATGATCATCCTGCTGCCGGTGCTCCTGGTGCTTGCCCTGGTCACGCTCTGGCTGCGTGCTCGTGCCCGCCGCGAGCTGGAAGAGCAGGAGAAGAGTCTCTCCGAGTCGACCTCCATGGTCATGGGAGACGAGAACAGCGAGTTTGATCAGTTGATGACGGTGGGCATCGCGGATGACGAGCCCCTCCATGGCATGCCGGATCTGAACGAGCCGGAAGTGAGCAGGAAGCAAGATGGCGCCAGTGCCGCCGCCGATGTCATCTTCCGGGATGACGAGACGGCGCTCTCCGCTTTTGATGTGGAGCCTGCGGTGACGACGGCGAACCGGGATCCGGATCTGGTGCCCGAGCTGGATCTGGCCCACGAGGGGGACTTCGATCTGCCCGTGGTGCCGGAACTCGATCTCTCCGACGAGCCCAGCTCCTCTGCTCGTGGTCATGACGAGATCATGACCGAGGAGGAGCTGCAGGCCGCCCTGTTTGCCGAGCTGGACGCGGATCTGGAAGCGGATCTGGCCCAGGCCCAGGAGGAGAGCCGCAGCCAGCGTGACGAGACACTGGCTAACTTCGATCTGAGCGATCTAGAGACCAGGTTTGGCGAGCCGACCGACGATGAGCTTGCCGCCAAGGCGCCGCACATCGACGAGACGGGGTTTGGCAAGGACGATGTGGACGACATGCTGGCCGAGCTCGGGCTGGAGCCCACCAAGCCGACGGCGTCCGAGTGGGATCCCAGCGAGCTGGCCCTGGCGGACTTCGAGGATGCCTTCGCCGAGGTGGAGTCCCATCAGGGGGAGGTGAAACCCCGCGAACAGGTGCAAGACAGCGACTTTGTTGAAATCGACAAGCTGCTGGCCGATGCCGATGCCAGCAGCACGGAGCAGGAACCCTATCAGGGCTTCTCCCTGGATGTGGGGCTGGACGGTTTCCCCGAGGTGCTGCCGGAGTCCAACGGCTTTGATGTGGATGCCGATGACGGCGGGGTGGGGGCCAAGCTGGATCTGGCCCGGGCCTACCTCGAGATCGACGACAAGGAGAGCGCCCGCGAGCTGCTGGAAGAGGCGGTGGCCCAGGGCAGCGAGCACCAGCGCAGCGAGGCGCAGAAGCTGCTCAAGCGCCTGGGCTAGGCAGGCCCTTGTCATCCATGCACCAGAGAGGGCAGCCCGCGGGCTGCCCTCTCTCTTTGGGGGCCCCGCACCGCGGCCTCGCCCGGTCTGGGACTTTTGAGCCTGAGCGCGTATAATCCGCCCCGTTTCTTTCACTGCATCCTTTCATCAGAAGACACCGTTACCCATGCGAATTGCCCTTGGTATTGAATATGACGGCAGCCGGTACTTCGGCTGGCAGCGCCAGCGCGAAGTGATCAGCGTTCAGGAGGAGCTGGAAAAAGCCCTCAGCCGCATCGCCAACCACCCCGTCTCCATCCAGTGTGCCGGTCGCACCGATGCGGGGGTGCATGCCACCGGCCAGGTGATCCACTTCGATACCGAGTCGAACCGCGCAGAAGGCGCCTGGACCCTGGGGCTCAACTCCAACCTGCCCCCTGACATCGCCGTGCGCTGGGTCAGGGAGGTGGACGAGCATTTCCATGCCCGCTTCAGCGCCACCGCCCGTCGCTACCGTTACGTCATCTACAACCACAACTACCGCCCGGCGATCCTGGGCCAAGGCGTCAGCCACTACCACGAAGCCATCGATGCGACGCTGATGCATAAGGCCGGCCAGAGCCTGCTGGGGGAGCATGACTTCAGCACCTTCCGGGCTGTCGCCTGTCAGTCCAACACCCCCTGGCGCAATGTGACCCACCTGTGTGTCAGCCGTTCCGGCCCCTACATCGTGCTCGACATCAAGGCCAACGCCTTCCTGCATCACATGGTGCGCAACATCACCGGCTCCCTGCTGCTGGTGGGGCAGGGGCTTCAACCGGTGGAGTGGATTGCCGAGGTGCTGGCGGCGAAGGATCGCAACCTGGCGGGCCCGACCGCCAAGGCGGGCGGCCTCTATCTGGTGGATGTGGATTACCCGGCCGAATTCGGGTTGCCCCGGCCGCCCCTCGGCCCGCTGTGGCTGCCGGACTCGGCACCGGGTACGACCAGTTTTTAGTAACTGGGCCCGAAAATTTGTGGTTTAATGATCCGTCGTTTATTGCCATCGAGCCGTTAAGTCATTGAACAATCAAGGCTCGATGTGTTTTGTCAGGCACAAATGCATTAAGGAATTCCATGAGCTGGCTTGAGAAGATCCTTCCCAAGAGCAAGATCACCACACCGCGTCGTCACAACATTCCGGAAGGGGTGTGGACCAAGTGTACTGCTTGCGAACAGGTGCTCTACCGGGCAGAGCTGGAGCGCAATCTCGAAGTGTGCCCCAAGTGTGACCATCATATGCGCATCAGCGCACGTGCCCGTCTCGAGAGCTTCCTCGACGCCGAGGGACGCAGCGAAGTCGCGGCCGAGCTGGAGCCGCAAGACATCCTGAAATTCAAGGATTCCAAGCGCTACAAGGATCGTTTGTCTGCCGCCCAGAAAGAGACGGGCGAGAAGGATGCGCTGGTGGTGATGAAGGGGACCCTCAAGGGGGTACCGGTCGTCGCCTGTTCATTCGAGTTCTCCTTCATCGGGGGCTCCATGTCCTCCGTGGTCGGTGCCCGCTTCGTGCGCGCCGTCGAGGAGAGCATCAAGGAAGGCCGCGGCCTGGTCTGCTTCTCCACCTCCGGTGGTGCGCGGATGCAGGAAGCCCTGTTCTCCCTGATGCAGATGGCGAAGACCAGTGCGGCCCTAGATCGCCTCACCAAGGCGGGCCTGCCCTTCATCTCCGTGCTGACCGACCCCACCATGGGTGGCGTCTCCGCGAGTCTGGCCATGCTGGGTGACATCAACGTAGGCGAACCCAAGGCGCTGATCGGCTTTGCCGGCCCCCGCGTCATTGAGCAGACCGTGCGCGAGAAACTGCCGGAAGGCTTCCAGCGCTCCGAGTTCCTGCTGGAGAAGGGTGCCATCGATCTCATCATCGACAGGCGCGAAATGCGCAACCGTCTGGCCGGTCTGCTGGCCAAGCTGATGAACACTCAGGTCATCGAAGACTGAAGATGAGTTCACACATGCAACAATCCCAAAGCCGGTCGCTGGTCGACTGGCTTTCTTATTTGGAGCAGATCCACCCGGCCAACATCGACATGGGGCTGGAGCGGGTCGGCACGGTTGCCCGCCGCATGGGCCTCACCGAACTGCCGTTCAAGGTGATCACGGTGGCGGGCACCAACGGCAAGGGCTCCTCCTGCGCCATGGCGGCCAGCATCCTGATGGCCGCCGGCTACCGGGTCGGTGTCTACTCCTCCCCCCATCTGCTGCGCTTTACCGAACGGGTGCGCGTCAATGGCCAGGAGCTGGCCGATGGCGATCACTGCGCGGCCTTTGCCGAGGTGGAAGCCGCCCGGGGCGACATCGCCCTCACCTTCTTCGAGTTCGCCACCCTGGCGGGTCTGTGGCTGTTTCGTCGCGCCGCGCCCGATGTGCTCTTGCTGGAAGTGGGGCTGGGGGGGCGGCTCGACGCCACCAATGTGGTGGAATCGGACGTCGCCCTGATCACCTCCATTGCCCTGGATCACTGCGACTGGCTCGGGGATACCCGGGAGGCGGTGGCAGTGGAGAAGGCTGGCGTCTATCGCAAAGGTAAACCCGCCATCAGCGGGGAGCCCAATCCGCCGTCGACCATTGCAAGCGAAGCGGCGCGCCTCGGCGCCTGCCTGCGTCAGGTCGGCATCGATTTTCGTGGTGACGAGCATGAAGGTGACTGGGATTATCACGGCCTGCACCACTGGTCGGGATTGCCCAAACCGGCCCTGCCGCTGATGAATGCGGTCACCGTGCTGGCGGCGCTGGAGTCCCTCGGTCTGCCATTGGCGGAGTCCGCCATCCGCGACGGCCTGGCCAATGCCCGCCTTGCTGGCCGGATGCAGCAGTTGCAAACCTCGCCGCTGGTCATCGTCGACGTGGCCCACAATCCCCACTCTGCCGCCTATCTCGCCAGCCAGTTGCGCCAGCTCCCCGGCAAGGGCAAGCGCCGCGCCGTGGTTGGCATGCTCAAGGACAAGGACATGGCGGGGTCGCTGGCCGAGCTTGACGGTCTGATTGACGAGTGGTTCCTGGCAAGCCTCCACGGCCCGCGCGCGGCCACGGCCGACCAGTTGGCGACGGCCCTTGGCAGCGGCCGGGGCGCGGCGCTCACCTTTGCCAGCGTGGGGGATGCCTACGGCGCCGCCTTGGCCGCATCGAGTCCTGACGATATGGTCATTGTGTTCGGCTCGTTTTACACTGTCGCCGACGTGCTGGCTCTGGGCTCGGTCTGAGCCGTTCGCTCCCCTGGCTCCGTCATCGTGACGACGGGCCGGGTTTTGCACTGGATAATCCCCTTTCAGGCCAAGTGGGTGGCGAGGGACCCGGCTTCGCCAGCCGGCGTGAGGGGAGGCGTTCTTTGCGAAGTGTGCAAGATTGCAATGGATCCTAAGTAACATGGGTGGAAATTAACTTGGCTTCGAAGTTTCAAAACAGATTGGTGGGGACCGTCATCCTGGTCGCCCTGGTGGTCATCTTTCTGCCGGACCTGATGGACGGCAACAAGCTGGAGCAGAAGGACGAGGCCTTCGCCAAGATCCCCCTGCGTCCGGAGCTCGAGCCCGCCAAACCTGCGCTTCAGGTCTCGGCGGCGAGCACCCTGTCGGCCGAGCATCTGGCGAGTCAGCAGCAGGCCTCTGCCGCGACCCAGTGGCAGGTAGAGGAGATTGGCGATACCGTGACCCTGGCCAATCAGGGGGGAGCCAATCCAGCGGGAGCCAGTCAGGCTCCCATCACCCAGCAGCAGCCGGTACAGGCCGTGGCGCAACCCAAGCCCCAGCCCAAACCCGAGCCCAAGCCGGAAGTGATCGCCAAGAAACCGGTGGAGCAGCCCAAACCCAAGCCGGTGCCAACCAAGCCGGTAGAGGTGCAAAAACCGGTGGAGGCCAAGCCACAGGCGGGCCAGATCAAGACCATGGATGATCTCATCGCGAGCAAGATGGCCCAGCCGACTACGGCACCGGCAGCAGCAGCCCCGGCTCAGGGGAGCTGGATCCTGCAGCTCGGCGCCTTCAAGAATGCAGACAGCGTCAATGCTCTGGTGAGCAAGCTGAGGGCGGCGGGCTACTCGGCCCAGACGTCGCCGAGAACCCCGGTGCAGGGGCAGATCAACCGGGTCTTCATCGGACCGGATGTGTCCAAGGCCAAGTTGCAGGGCATGCAGAGCCGGATCAGCCAGATGACGGGCTTGAGCGGCTCCGTGGTGGCCTACAACCCCTGACAGGACGATGAAATGAAAAGACCGCGCCTCATGGCAACATGGGTGCGGTCTTTTTTTGTGTCCAACACGGTTGAGGCTGTGTGGCTATCGGGCTGCCGAGGAGGCCTAGATGCACTTCACCGGCTTGGGGAGGCCTGCGATCTTGGTGGCCTGCTTGGCGGGGCCTTCCGGGAACAACTTGTAGAGGTAGCGGCTGTTGCCCTTCTCCGGGCCGTACTGCTTTTCCATTGCCTTGACCAGGGCGCGGATGGCGGGGGAGGTGTTGAACTCCAGATAGAAGGCCCGCACGAAACGCACCACTTCCCAGTGGGGATCCTCCAGCACTATCCCCTCTTTCTCGGCCAGCACCAGGGCCAGCGCCTCGCTCCATTGCTCGCTGTGGCGCAGATAGCCCTGGGCATCGGTCTCGATGAGTTGGCCGTTGAACTGCAAATGATGTGGCTCGGACATGACGCTTCCTCGAAAAGGCTATCTCAATGGGGCGGGCATGGTAGCGCCTTGCGTCCCGTCCGGCAACCGGGGCGGCGCTTGGCGCCTGCCTCGGGCGGGACAGGCCCGGCGGCTATGTCCGGCTAGGTTCGCCCTGACCTGTCAGCAGCTGGCCGTCGTTGGCCAGCATCAGCAGCTCGTCTGCCAACTGGCTGATGAGGGTGAGCTGCTGGCTCAGCATCAGCTGCTCCTCGCTGCTCTCCGGAGCGATGGCCGGACAGGCTCCCGCGAGCGGCGTCGGCATCTCCCCCGCCAGGTGACCGGCGGCCTGCTCCAGGGTCTGGCTGATGTGGCGGCTTATCTCCTCCAGCCCCTCAATGGGCTCGAGTTTGTCGCGATGGGCCCCAAGCGCCGAGATATAGGAGAGCAGGGCATGGTTGCGCCAGGTGAGAGTGAAGCAGAGATCCAGGAAGCGGCGGCGTTTGCTCGGCTCCACCAGCATGCTCTGCCAGGCCATGGCCAGCTCGCTGTCGGCGAGGTGGGCACACTTGCGGGCCACCCGGTAGTCCAGGGATTCATCCCGTTGGCGATGCAGGCTGGCGAGTACCGCCGAGAGGTACTTCGCATTGGCGGACAGGGAGTTGGCGATAAGGGTCGGCAACCGCTTGTATTGCCAGTCGGGCCAGAGCCAGGCCACCAGGGCGTAGGAGAGCAGGCAGCCGAGCAGGGTATCTAGCAGGCGGGGTCCGAGGATGGCGAAGCCGATGCCATCCAGCAGGTTGAACGCCATCAGCACGTAGAGGGTGATGAAGCAGACGGCGGCGCTGTAGTTGCTGCGCACCTGGGTGAAAAACAGGAAGGCGGCAAGCCCCATGATCCCCAGTTGCAGGTGCAGCTCGGGGAAGAACCAGAGCACGGGCACGCCGATGAGGATACCGGCGAAGGTGCCGAGCATCCGCTGCACCAGGCGACGGCGGGTTGCGCTGTAGCTCGGCTGGCAGACGAACAATACGGTGAGCAGGATCCAGTACCCCTTGTCCAGGTGAAACGCCTGCAGAATGCCATAGCCCACGACCAGCCCGAGGGAGAGCCGCAGGGCATGGCGAAACACCATGGAGTTCGGGGTCAGGTGCTGCCTGAGCAATGCCAGCAGGGGCAGGGCGACCGGCCGTGCCAGGGGAGGCAGGCTGGTGGGGGGCGCGGCGGGGTTTTGCAGCTCTTCGGCGCTTTGCAGCAACTGGTTGATGCTGGCCAGGTTGCGACGCAGGAACTTCATCGGTGTCAGCAGGGTCTTGGGGTAGTGCTGCTTGAGGTGGGTGAACTCCAGCTGATCGCCGAGGGCCTCCAGGGTCCAGTGAATGCGTTTGTGGTGGGTGTAGGGCTTGTGCACCAGGATGGCGTAGCCAAGCTGCTGACAGGCGTCGGCAAGCTGTGACAGCACCTCCTGGAAGCCGTCGAGGACGATGCCCTGCTTGAGCTCCGCTTCCAGCTTGCTGTAGGGGTAGTGGCTGGAGGTGGCCCGCTCCTGGATCTCCAGGGCAAGCAGGTATAGGCGCAGCAGGCCCGCGAGCTCGGGGGCAACCCCGTGGCGGCCTGGGGCATGAAGACGGGCATTGAGCGCCGTCTTGGCCTGGTTCAGGGCATTGACCAGGTTGATGTTGAGCTGGGCCAGATTGTGGCGGATGGCCTGGGCGCCGTGCTCGTCGGCCGGGAAGAAGCGGGATTTCTCCTGCAAGTAGCGGGCGAGGGCGAAGTAGCTCTGGGCCAGTTGCTCGTGCAGGGTCTTGTAGGGCAGCAGCCAGAGCCAGACCAGGGACACCAGGCCGTACCAGAGGGCCCCGGCGCACAGGGCCAGCGGCTGATAGAAGAGATCCGGCGCCTTGGCAGCCCCCAGCATGGTGTAGATGGCAATCAGCAGGGAGCCGAAGCTGATGGTGGCGTAGCGTTGGCCGAGGGCCCCCACCATCACGAAGATAAAGGTGGAGCCCGCGAGCCCGATGGCAAAGAGCCAGGGGGTGGGGAAGAGATACTGTACGCACAATGAGGCAAACAGGAAGCAGAGCAGGGTCATGGCGAGGTTCTTGACCCGGCCCCAGAGGCTGTCGTCGGTCTCGGCGATGGCGCCGGCCACCACCCCGAGGGAGAGCAGCACGGTGAGCTGGATGTCACCGGTAGCCAGCGCGAAGGCGAGCAGCCCCGCGATGGCGAGCAGGACCTTGAGGGCGAAATAGATGTGGCTGTCGGTCAGCAGCCGGCGCAGCAGGCCGGAAAAATCCATCGGCATGCTAGGCACCACCCTTGAACGAGGTGAAATCGATGTGGCTGTCGGTCAGCAGACGGCGCAATAAACCTGAGAAGTCCATGGGCATGGGATGAAGGCAACCCTTGAGCGAAACGAAAGCGACAGCATAACCCGTCGGCAACGAAACGGCCCTGATTTGGATCAGGGCCACTTCGCTTCATATCCTTGATTTGCAACTTATCCTGACAGAAATGGGCGCCAATAAAAACCCCGCCGAAGCGGGGTCTTGTGCATATCAAGCATCCATCAGTTGCGGTTGCCGCCAAGCAGGCTCAGCAGGCTCAGGAAGATGTTGTAGATGGAGACATACAGGGTGACGGTGGCAGAGATGTAGTTGGTTTCGCCGCCGCGCACGATCTGTTGGGTGGTCAGCAGGATGGCGCCGGAGGAGAAGAGCATGAACATGGCGGACAGGGCCAGGCTCAGGGCGCTCATCTGCAGGAAGATGTTGGCGACCATGGCAACCAGCAGTACCCAGAACCCGACGAACAGCATGCCGCCGAGGAAGGAGAGGTCCCGCTTGGTGGTCAGGGCATAGGCAGACAGGCCGAAGAAGGTGAGCGCAGTACCGCCCAGCGCCGTCATCACGATCTCGCCGCCGCCATTGTTCATGTACATGTTGATGATGGGGCCGAGGCTATAGCCCAGCAGGCCGGTCAGGGCGAAGGTAAACACCAGCCCCATGCCGTTGTCACGGTTCTTCTCGGTCAGGAACATCAGGCCGTAGACACCGATGAGGAACACGGCCCAGTGCAGGGGCGGCATGTTCATGACGGTCGCTACCCCGGCTACCACGGCTGAGAAGCCAAGAGTGAGGGAGAGCAGCATGTAGGTGTTGCGCAGCACCTTGTTGGTGTCGCGCACGGCACCCTGGGTGCCAGTGTAGATAGAACGGGTATCCATCTTGATGTCCTCTTGATTTCCGGGGTGAAGCGACCAAGTGTGCTTCGTTAACGCATTGTATGCACTGAATGTGTGGATGACGAGCGCTGATTTCAAGCGCCACCCCACCTGCGTGGTGCCTACTATCCCAGAGCAAAGATGTATTGCGCATGAACAAGGAGGTTCAAGGCGTTGCAGAGGGCGCCTGCTCCTGCTCTTTACCCTGTCTGGCGATCCGCGTCGGCGAGAAGCCGAACTGCTTTCTAAACGCCGTGATGAAATTGGCCACATGGTCATAGCCGGCGTGGGCGGCGGCCCCTTGCAGAGAGAGGCTGCGCGCCTCCAGCCTGGCCCGCGCTTCTTGCAGCTTTCGCTGGCGAAGGTAGCGCTGCAGGCTCATGCCCAGCTCTTTTTTTGCGGCCCGCTGCAAGGTGGAGACGCTCATGCCGAGGGTGGCCGCGATCTCGGTCAGGGTCATCTCGTCCACTTTTTCATCCCTGAGCAGCATCTTGAGGCGCGTCGGTTGCTCGTTCTGGCGCTGGCAACAGGGGGAGGCGGCCTGCTGGAGGTGGGTCATCAGGCTCTCCCAGACACTGAGGGCAAAGGCCTTGCGCATCAGCATCTCGGAGGCGTTCTGGCTGCTGGTGAGATTGAGCGCTTCCGCAATCTGTCCAAGCGCCGCGGGCAGGGTCCAGTCGACGCGGCTCAGATGGCGGCTGAAGGTCTGTGCGAAAGCCTTGCGATGCGCCTGTGCCAGGTTGTGGGCGAGCCAGGTGTGGTCCAGGGAGAGGACGATGCTGCGGCTGCGCACCTGGGCTTTGGCCGCCCCCTGCACGATGTCGGGCTCGGTATAGAGGATGGCGGTTGCCACTATGGGGTCGGACTCGTGGAAGCGACACTCCTTGAGCCTGTGAGTGGCGCCATAGGTCATCAGGGCCCGGCTCTCGAGGGGAATGGCGATGATCAACTGCGGCGGCAACTCCCGCTCGGTGGCGAAGTCTGCCTTGTGAACGATGTCCTTGTTGTGAAAGCGAAGACCCTCCTGGATCACCAGGTTCTCCACCCTGCCGGTGAAGCGCCCCCGTTGGCGTGCGCTGGTGTCCCTTGCCACTGTGTCAGTCATGTGCAATTTGACCATGTCGAAGAGTGAAATGACCACACCGCAAAACTGCGGCGGAAGATGGAGTGATATATTAGCCCCCGGAAAATTAAATGAAAATGATTATCATCTCTATCTTGGGATCACTCTTACTATGGTTGTCTTGAAGGATAAAGCGCGAAGCCCGCTGGCTCTGGCCATCTCTGCCGCTCTGGCCGTCACCTTTGCCGCCCCGGCAGGGGCACACACACCGGACATCAAGCCGGACGAAACCCTGGTCGTCTATGGCAATCCACTCTACGGGATGTCGCCGTCGGAGGAGACGGGAGGCTATGGGGTCGACTCGGCCACCGTCGGCACCAAGACGCCGGCGGCCCTCAAAGACATCCCCCAGTCGATCACCGTGTTGACCAACGACTACATCGAGGAGCGTAACTTCGTGGCGGTGGACGATCTGGCCAAGTTCACGCCGGGTCTGCGCACCCTGGTCAACGACAGCGGTCGCTCCTCCATCTTCTCCCGTGGCTATGAGTACGACGAAGTGAACCTCAACGGCCTGCCATCGCCCATGCAGAGCAAGTACGGCACCCTGCCATCGCTGGCGGCGGTGGATCGGGTGGAGATCATGCGGGGCCCCTCCGGCCTCTTCAACAGCACCAGCGAGCTGGGGGGCGTGATCAACATGGTGCTCAAGCGTCCGACCGACGCCTTCAAGGGCTCGGTCACGGCGCGCTATGGCAGCTGGGACAGGCATTACCTGGAGGCGGACATGGGGGGCGCACTCAACGACGAGGGTTCCCTGCGCGGCCGTGTCGTGGTGGCCAACGCCGACATCAAGAACCAGGTGGACTACAACAACAACGACAACGGTACCTACTACGGCACCCTGGAGTTCGATCTCTCGGATCGCACCCGCCTCTCCGTCTACGCCCTGCACCAGACCAAGGACATCCTGCCCACCAACGGCCTGCCGGCGTACAAGGACGGTTCCCTGCTCGACATCGGCCGCAGCACCTACCTGGGGTCGGCTGAAGACTTCTTCGACGCCGACACCACGGATGTGGGGGCCTCGCTGCAATACGCCTTTGCCAACGGCGGGGTGGGTCAGGTCTCGGCCCGCTACATGGATCACGACATGCGGCTGGAGCAGACCTTCACCAACGGCCCCGTGGACGCGGCGGGCAACACCGGGCTGATGTTCAACGGCCAGGGGAACCAGCAGAAGAACATGGCCTTCGATGCCAACTACAGCCAGATGTTCGATCTGTTGGGGCACAAGAGCGAGTTTGTGCTGGGCTCCGACTACAAGCGCTACGAGTCGGACATCCAGACCTACACCAACCGCAACCTCGGCAAGATCAATGTGTTCGATTTCGACCCGACCCGGGTCGCCAAGCCGGACTACAGCTACACCAAGAATGACCATGAGGAGCAGTCGGAGCTCGGTCTGTATGGCAAGGTGACCTGGCGGCTGATGGAGCCGCTGGCGGTGATCACCGGGGCCCGCGTCTCCTGGTACGATCTGGATGCCGTCAGCACGACCCTGAGTTCCGGAGCCCAGAGTGGCGAGTCCAGTGAGTTCAACGGCAAGCTCACCCCCTACGCGGGGGCCGTCTATGACCTGAGCGACGCACACGCCTGGTATGCCAGCTACTCCAAGGTGTTCAAGCCCCAGACCAGCCAGGACGAGAGCGGCAACCTGCTCAATCCCCGGGAGGGCAGCCAGTGGGAAACCGGCATCAAGTCCTCGCTGCGTGACGGCCTGCTCAACACCCGGGCGACCCTCTTCCTGATGAAGGACGACAACATCGCGGCCCAGGCCTACGACGATCAGGGCATTGCCATCACCAACACCTACTGGGCCACCGGCAAGGTGGAGACGCAAGGGGTGGAGCTGGAGGCGAGCGGCTATCTCAGCCAGAACTGGATGGTGATGGCCGGCTATACCTTCACCGACATCGAGGAGAAGGCCGGGGATCACAACCCGAAATTCGACACCATCCCTCGTCACGCCCTCTCACTCTGGACCGACTACCACCTGGCCGACTGGGTGCAGGGGCTGCACCTCGGGGCAGGCATGACGGCGGTGAGCGACTACGGCTTCAACCAGAAGGGGGTCGAGACCCATCAGGGGGGCTATGCCCTGTTCGATGCGGCGGTGCGTTACGAGATCAACGACAAGATGCAGGCGACCCTGAACCTCTACAACCTGCTCGACCGGGAGTACTTCTACCGGGTCGGCTCCACCAGCACCTTCAACATGTACGGCGAGCCGGCGAACCTGATGGCAGGCTTCACCTACAAGCTGTAACGACCGACGACAGCAGGGCCTGCGGGCCCTGCTGTCGTCTCTGTGCGCTGCCCTACGGGGGATCCCCAAGGCTGGCGACACAATCCTGGTTCATCCCATGACAAGACTCATCACCCTGCTGCTCACCATGATCACACTCTCTTCTGCCCAGGCAGACATGCTCCACTACGCCCAGCGCTTCACCCACCATTCGGCCCTGCTGGGGGAGACGCGGCAATACAGCGTCTCCCTGCCCCAGGAATATGAACGCGAGCCCGGGGCTCGGTTCCCCGTGCTCTATCTGCTCGACGGGGAGAAGAGCCTGCTGGAGGTTGTCGGCATCACCCGGGCCCTGCGGGCCGGGCTCAATCCGGCTATCCCCCCCCTCATCATCGTCGCGGTCCACAACACCGACCGGATGCGGGATTACACCCCGAGCCACACCATGACCTTGCCAAATGGGGCACCGGCGGGGCCCGGCTATGCCGTGACGGGGGGCGGGCCCCGGTTCCAGCGCTATCTGAGTGAGGAGCTGCGCCCCCTCATCGAGGAGAGGTTTCGGACCCGGGCGCCGGCCCTGCTGGTGGGCCACTCCCTCGGCGGCCTGCTGGCGCTCGATGCACAGGCGCAAGATGGCGGCCAGTTCCAGGGTGTGATCGCCATCGACGCCAGCCTCTGGTTCGATTACCCCCGCAATTACGAGCGCATCGCGTCGGAGTTGACCGGGCCGCTCAAGCACGCCTCCTCGCTGTTTATGGCGGTGGCCAACAACCCCTTCACCCCGGGATTCGGGTGCTCGGCGTTTCACCGGGATCGCCTGCAGCAGTTTGCGCGGCAGGTAGTGGGGGCACCCGGCGCAAACCTGCACGTCACCAGCCGCTACTTCGAGGAGGAGGATCATCACAGCGTCTACCACCCCGCCGTCTATCAGGGACTCCAGTGGCTGTTTCAGGGCTACCGGCTGGATCTGGCGCCCGGGCACTTCAGCCGACAGGGGGTGATCGCCCGCTTTGATGCCCTGAACCGCCACCTCGGCAGCGCACTGCGCCCGGAGCTGGGGAGCCTGCGGGACATCAGGGAGAAGGCCGCGCGCTGGCCGCAGATGGCGATCCCCGTGGACGAGGCCGATGCCCTGCTGGCCCACTACTACGGGTCGAAGCCGTGAAAGCCGATATTTTTGCCTGTGTCTGGAATCGTCACAACGGCGCCGGAGACGGGTGTCGGTCCGGCGCCATCCCTGGGTAGACTGCCGAAACGAGGGGCGCCGGGTCGGTGCCCCGACAGAGGCAGGGAGTGAGCGATGGCGGTTGCAGGAAAGAGGGGAGGCATGCTGGCCCTGTGGTGCAGTGCACTCTTGATGTCGGGGTGCAGTGGGTTTGCGCCTGCGCCCATTCCCGTCACCTATCTGAGTCAGGATCCGCCCCCAGGCAGGCTGCCCCTTGGGGAGACCGCCTATGTGGATGACGGTCGCTGCCCACCAGGGCAGGTCAAGCGGCTCATCGGCGGGGACGCGAAGCACAATGTGCCAAGAAAGGTGGAGTGTGTGGCAAGACCGCAATGATGATGTGATTTTCACAGCCTGAAACATCCAAAAAAGAGCCCTGAGGCAGTCGCCTTGGGGCTCTTTTCGTCTGGCTGGCCTGGTCGGTGTGATGCCGCAGCGGGCTAGAAGGCATCTCCAGGGACCCGCACCCAGCCTTCCATCAGGATGCGGGCGGAGCGGGACATCACCGCTTTGGTGACCGTCCACTGTCCCGCTACCTGCTCTGCCTGGGCTCCGACTCTCAGGGTGCCGGAGGGGTGACCAAAGCGCACCGCTTCGCGCTCGCCGCCCCCGGCGGCCAGATTGACGAGGGTGCCGGGAATGGCCGCCGCCGTGCCGATGGCCACGGCGCAGGTGCCCATCATGGCGTGGTGCAGCTTGCCCATGGAGAGGGCCCGCACCAGCAGATCGATCTCGCCAGCAATAATCTCCTTGCCGCTGGCGGTGCGGTAATCCTTGGCGGGTGCGACGAAGGCAATTTTCGGGGTGTGCTGGCGAGTGGCCGCCTCTTCGGGGCGCTTGATGAGCCCCATGCGCAGGGCACCGGCAACCCGGATCGCCTCGAAGCGGGCCAAGGCCTCGGGGTCCGTGTTTATCTGCTCGCGCAGCTCGGTGCCCTCATAACCGATGTCCTCGGCGTTGACGAACAGCGTGGGGATGCCGGCGCTGATCAGGGTGGCCTTCAAGGTGCCGCTCTTTACAACAGAATCCGGCACCTCCAGCTCGTCTATCAGATTGCCGGTGGGGAAGAGGGCGCCGCCGTCTTCACCCTCGTCGGATGGGTCGAGAAACTCCAGCACGATCTCGGCGGCGGGGAAGGTCACACCGTCCAGCTCGAAATCGCCTGTCTCCTGCACCTGGCCGTTCGTCACCGGCACGTGGGCGAGGATGGTCTTGCCGATATTGGCCTGCCAGATCCGCACCTCACAGGTGCCGTTCTCCGGGATGCGGGACGGGTCCACCAACCCGGCATGGATAGCGAAGAGCCCGGCGCCGGTGGAGAGGTTGCCGCAGTTGCCGCTCCAGTCCACGAATGCCTTGTCGATGGCGACCTGGCCGTAGAGGTAGTCCACATCGTGATCGGGTTGCTGGCTTTTGGAGAGGATCACGCACTTGGCTGTGGAGGAGGTGGCCCCCCCCATGCCGTCGATATGGGCGCCGTAGGGATCGGGGCTGCCGATGACCCGCAGGAAGAGGGCATCCCGTGCCGGGCCCGGCTGCTGGCAGCGCTCGGGCAGGTCAGATAAGCGAAAGAAGACCCCCTTGCTGGTGCCGCCGCGAAGGTAGGTGGCCGGGATTTTGACTTGTGGTTGGTGGGCCATAGAAATCGTCCAAAAAAGGGTGAAAGAAGCTTCTCTGCTGGAGAAAAGGTGCCCGAAGGGCGGATGAGGGGGATTTCCCCTCACCCCAACCCTCTCCCAAAGGGAGAGGGTGCCTTATGCCTTCCCCTTTTTCAAAGGGGCGGAGCGGGGTTGCGATTTAGCTTGCGGCCTTTTGCGCGGTCGACGCCAGGAAGTCCTGGGCGAAGCGTTGCAGCACGCCGCCCGCCTCATAGACCGAGACCTCCTCGGCGGTGTCGAGGCGGCAGGTCATGGGCACCTGGATCACTTCGCCGCTCAGGCGGCGGATCACCAGAGTGAGATCGGTGCGCGGCTGGCGTGCTCCCACCACGTCATAGGTCTCGGTGCCATCGAGGCCCAACGTGAGGCGGGTGGTGCCCGGTTTGAACTCGAGCGGCAGCACCCCCATACCGATGAGGTTGGTGCGGTGAATGCGCTCGAAGCCTTCCGCCGCGATCACCTCCACCCCGGCAAGGCGCACCCCCTTGGCCGCCCAGTCACGGGACGAGCCCTGACCGTAGTCGGCACCGGCCACGATGATGAGGGGCTGCTTGCGTGCCATGTAGGTCTCGATGGCTTCCCACATCCGCATCACTTTGCCGTCCGGCTCGACGCGGGCGAGGGACCCCTTCTGCACCACGCCGTTCACCACCGCCATCTCGTTGACCAACTGGGGGTTGGCGAAGGTGGCGCGCTGGGCGGTCAGGTGATCGCCGCGGTGGGTGGCGTAGGAGTTGAAGTCCTCCTCCGGCAGGCCCATCTTCGCCAAGTATTCCCCCGCCGCGCTGCCGGGCAGGATGGCGTTGGAAGGGGAGAGGTGGTCTGTGGTGATGTTGTCCGGCAACAGCGCCAGGGGCCGCATGCCGCGCAGGGTGCGCTCGCCCGCCAGGGCCCCCTCCCAGTAAGGCGGGCGACGGATATAGGTGCTCTGCGCACGCCAGTCGTACAGGGGCGTCACCTTGGGACCCTGATCCTCTTCCTGGGTGAACATGGGGATATAGACCTGGCGGAACTGGGACGGTTTGACCGCCGTGCGAACCACGGCGTCGATCTCTTCATCAGACGGCCAGATATCCTTGAGGCGAATCTCCTGACCGTCCACTACCCCCAGCACATCTTTCTCGATGTCGAAGCGGATGGTGCCCGCGATGGCGTAGGCCACCACCAGGGGGGGCGAGGCGAGAAACGCCTGCTTGGCATAGGGGTGGATGCGGCCGTCGAAGTTGCGGTTGCCGGACAGCACCGCCGTGGCGTAGAGGTCCCGCTCGATGATCTCCTGCTGGATGGCGGGATCCAGGGCACCGGACATGCCGTTGCAGGTGGTGCAGGCAAACGCCACGACGCCGAAGCCGAGCTGTGCCAGCTCATCCATCAGCCCCGCCTCTTTCAGGTAAAGCGCGACCGTCTTGGAGCCGGGGGCGAGGGAGGATTTGACCCAGGGCTTGCGCATCAGGCCGAGCCGGTTGGCGTTGCGGGCCAACAGGCCTGCGGCAATCACGTTGCGCGGGTTGCTGGTGTTGGTGCAACTGGTGATGGCGGCGATGATGACGGCGCCATCGGGCAAGAGGCCGTCAGCCTCCTGGGCACGAGCCTTGTCCAGGTCCACCGCGATTCCGCGCTCGGCCAATGCCGATACCGGCAGGCGGCGATGGGGGTTGGAGGGGCCAGCCAGGGTGCGCACCACGCTCGACAAGTCAAAGTGCAGCACCCGCTCGTACTGGGCGCCCGCCAGGGCATCGGCCCAGAGACCGGCCTCCCTGGCATAGGTTTCCACCAGTCTGACCTGCTCGTCGTCACGGCCGGTGAGCTTGAGGTAGTCGAGGGTCTGCTGGTCGATGAAGAACATGGCCGCGGTAGCGCCATACTCCGGCGCCATGTTGGAGATGGTGGCCCGATCGCCGAGGGTGAGGGCGGCGGCCCCCTTGCCACGAAACTCCAGGTAGGCGCCGACCACCTTCTGCTGGCGCAGGAATTCGGTGAGGGAGAGCACCAGATCGGTGGCGGTGATGCCGGGTTGCGGCTTGCCGGAGAGCTCCACGCCGACGATCGAAGGCAGCCGCATCCAGGAGGCGCGCCCCAGCATGACGTTCTCGGCCTCTAACCCACCCACCCCCACCGCGATGACGCCCAGAGCGTCAACGTGGGGGGTGTGGCTGTCGGTGCCGACGCAGGTATCCGGGTAGGCGAGGCCGCGATCGGCGTGGATGACAGGGGACATCTTCTCCAGGTTGATCTGGTGCATGATGCCGTTGCCTGGCGGGATCACCTCGATGTTCTTGAACGCCTGCTTGGTCCAGTCGATGAAGTGGAAGCGATCCTCGTTGCGCCGATCCTCGATGGCGCGGTTCTTCTCGAATGCCTGGGGGTCAAAGCCGCCACATTCAACGGCCAGGGAATGGTCGACGATGAGCTGCACCGGCACGACCGGGTTCACCTGGGCGGGATCGCCCCCCTGCTCGGCGATGGCGTCGCGAAGGCCCGCGAGGTCCACCAGGGCGGTCTGCCCCAGGATGTCGTGACACACCACCCGCGCCGGGAACCAGGGAAAGTCGCGATCGCGCTTGCCATGGACTATCTGGCCGAGGCACTCGCCGAGGATGGTCGGATCGCATTTGCGAACCAGGTTCTCGGCGTGGACGCGGGCGGTGTAGGAGAGCCTGTCCCAGGCGCCGGGGGCGATGGCGTTGACCGCCTCCCTGGCATCGAAGTAGTCAAGCTGTGTGCCGGGCAGGGGCTTGCGATATTGCGTGTTGATCATCACTTGCGCTCCTTGAGCGGCACGAACTGGAGATCCTCCGGGCCGACGTAGTTGGCGCTCGGGCGGATGATCTTGCCGTCGATGCGTTGCTCGATGACGTGGGCCGACCAGCCTGAGGTGCGGGCGATGACGAACAGCGGGGTGAACATGGCGGTGGGCACCCCCATCATGTGGTAGCTGACGGCGCTGAACCAGTCGAGGTTCGGGAACATCTTCTTGGCCTCCCACATGGTGGACTCCAGCCGCTCGGCGATGTCGAACATCTTGGTGTTGTGCTGCTCCTGGCTGAGCTCGCGCGCCACCTCCTTGATCACCTTGTTGCGGGGATCTGAGACGGTGTAGACCGGGTGGCCGAAGCCGATGACCACCTCCTTCTTCTCGATGCGGGCGCGAATGTCGGCCTCCGCCTCGTCCGGGTTCTCGTAGCGCTTCTGGATCTCGAAAGCCACCTCGTTGGCGCCCCCGTGCTTGGGCCCGCGCAGGGCACCGATGGCTCCCGTGATGCAGGAGTACATGTCCGAGCCGGTGCCGGCGATGACGCGGCCGGTGAAGGTGGAGGCGTTGAACTCGTGCTCGGCGTAGAGGATCAGAGAGGTGTGCATGGCGCGAACCCAGGAGTCGCGTGGCTTGTGCCCGTGCAGCAGGTGCAGGAAGTGGCCGCCGATGGAGTCGTCGTCGGTCTCCACATGGATGCGTTTACCGTTGTGACTGAAGTGGTACCAGTAGAGCAACACGGAGCCGAGACAGGCCATCAGCTTGTCGGCGATGTCCCGGGCGCCCGGGTGGTTGTGATCGTCCTTCTCCGGCGACAGGCACCCCAGCACGGAGACGGCGGTGCGCATCACGTCCATGGGGTGGGCGGAGGGAGGCAACTGCTCCAGGGCGGTCCTGACCCCGGTGGGCAGGCCGCGCAGGGCCTTGAGCTTGGCCTTGTAGGCGGCGAGCTCCGCCACATTGGGCAGGTGGCCGTGCACCAGCAGGTGGGCTATCTCTTCAAACTCGCAGCTGGTGGCCACGTCCAGGATGTCGTAGCCACGGTAGTGCAGATCGTTGCCGCTGAGGCCCACGGTGCACAGGGCGGTATTGCCGGCGGCGGTGCCGGAAAGGGCGACGGATTTCTTCGGCTTGAAGCCGGTGGTTTCGGGCAGGGCGCTCATCACATGTTTCCTCATTCAGTCCGTTGATGCGCCAGCCGCCAGCATAAGGCGGCCGGTCGCCGTCTTATTCCTTGGTCGAAAGATCCTGGGTGAACAGCCTGTCCAGGGTCTGCTCGTAGTGGTGGTAACCGAGAAAATCGTAGAGGGACTCCCGGGTCTGCATGGTGTCGACCACGGCGCGCTGGTGGCCGTCGCGGCGAAGCGTCTGATAGACGTTGAGGGCGGCCTGGTTGGCGGCGCGGGCGGCGCTCAGGGGGTAGAGCACCATGTCCACGCCGTGGGCGGCGAGCGCCTCCTTGTCAAACAGCTCGGTCTTGCCGAACTCGGTCATGTTGGCGAGGATCGGCACCCCGGCCGCCTGCCTGAAGCGATCGTACTGATCCAGCTCGGTGACCGCTTCGGCGAAGATCATGTCGGCGCCCGCCTCCACATAGGCGGCGGCGCGCTCCAGGGCCGAGCCCAGCCCTTCCACCGCCAGGGCGTCGGTGCGGGCCATGATGACGAAACTCTCGTCCTGGCGGGCATCCACCGCCGCCTTGATCCTGTCCACCATCTCGGTGACGCTGACCACGGCCTTGTTGGGCCTGTGGCCGCAACGCTTCTGGGCCACCTGATCTTCCATGTGGACGGCGGCCACACCGCCGCGCTCGAAGGCGCGGATAGTGCGGGCGATGTTGAAGGCGCCCCCCCAGCCGGTGTCGATGTCCACCAAGAGTGGCACCTGGGTGGCAGCCGTGATGCGTTCGGCATCGATGAGCACGTCATTCATGGAAGTCATGCCGAGGTCCGGCAGGCCATAGGAGGCGTTCGCTACCCCGGCGCCGGAGAGATAGAGGGCCTGGAAGCCGCTGCGCTCTGCCATCAGCGCCATGTAGGCATTGATGGTGCCGACAATCTGAAGGGGCTTTTCGTTGGCCAGGGCCGTGCGAAAACGCTTGCCGGCCGAGGGGGAGAGGTTGGACATGGTGACTCCTTTCATGGGGTGCGTGTCTGCTGGATGTGTAGGGTGAACGGTATCATCTCACACTACGTTTACGTTAACGTCAATTATGCTTAGGTCCAAGGTCGTATCAAGTGTGCTCTCCCCTGACGGCCTCCTGGCAACGCCAGTACCACAGACTCGTTGGAACCATTTTTTGGTGTGATGCATCGTGTGGGAGAGAGGTGAACCTGGGAAAATGCCGAGTGTTTTTTGGCCAAACCTGGGCTTTTGGGGTCAAAATCTTGTGCGGCGTCAAACAGGATGCAAATTGTGTCTCAGCCATCCTCCCCGACTGGGTCTCTGCGTTGCTTGCCCGTAGGCGTTTGGCTACGCTCAGTGGGTGATCAAACAAGGAGTGTGCGCCATGAAGAAAACCCAGGTTCATCTCATCGACGAAGAGGTGGATTTTCCTGCCAATGAACAGCTGGTCTCCACTACGGACCTGCAGGGTGTGATCACCTACGCCAATGATCACTTCTGCCGGGTAGCGGGGTACAGCTGGGCTGAGCTCATCGGCCAGCACCACAACATGGTTCGCCACCCGGACATGCCCAAGGCTGCCTTTGCTGACCTCTGGGGCAAGCTCAAGCAGGGCAAACCCTGGCGCGGCATGGTGAAAAACCGCTGCAAGGATGGGCGTTACTATTGGGTGGATGCCTATGTCACCCCTATCTTCGAGCAGGGGCGGATCAATGGCTACCAGTCGGTCCGCAGTCGCGCCGCGCCGGAGATGAAAGCCGTGGCCGGGCGCACCTATGCCAGATTGAAGAGCGTGGAGCGGGGGGAGCGAAAGGGCGGATTGAGCCTGCGCCCGATGCGCCACGGGCTGGCCATCGTCGGTCTCTTGCTGATGCTGGCGGGGGGAGCCTATCTGATGGGGCCCTGGGGGCCGCTGTTCACCCTGTTGCCCCTCTTGTGGCTGGCCCTGATCTATCGTGACACCCTCATCACTACCCCCCGTTATCTGCGACAGCTCGCGGACGAATATGACAGCCTGACCCGGCTCATCTATTCGGGGGAGGATGCCAGTGCCATTGCAGACTTCCACATCAAGCTGTTGCAGGCCAGGATCCGCACCGTCCTTGGACGAGTGGACGATGCGACCCTCTCCCTGCAGGATCTCGCGGTGCATCTGAAAACAGCCTCCAGCGAGGCAAGCGCCGACATCGCCGAACAGGATGTCCAGACCCAGCAGGTGGCGACGGCCATCACCGAGATGGCGGCGACAGCCCACGAGATTGCCCGCAATATCCTAGAGACGGACAACCAGATAGCCCAGGCCAAGGCGCACTGTCAACACACCGATCAGCAGCTGGAAGATACCCAGCACAGGGTGACGGAGCTGGCCACCCAGGCAGAGCATGCCTTCACGGCCGCCGTGGCACTGGCGGAGGAGTCGGACCGCATCGGTGTGCTGATGAGCGAGATCCAGGGCATTGCGGATCAGACCAATCTGCTGGCGCTCAACGCCGCCATCGAGGCGGCGCGGGCAGGGGAGCAGGGGCGAGGCTTTGCGGTGGTGGCGGACGAGGTGCGAACCCTCTCCACGCGCACCCACAAGGCGACCGAGCAGATCCAGAGCAGCATAGGCCAGATCCAGCGTACCCTGAACGGCTGGAAGGGAATGATGCAGCAGAACCTGCAACAGACCCAATCCTGCGTGACCCTGACTCGCCAGGGATCAGAGAGCCTGCATCAGGTGCTGGCGGAAATAGAACGGGTGGTGGACCTCTCGGCCCAGATCTCGACGGCGGCAGAGGAGCAGCAGGCGGTGGTGGAGGACATCAGCCGCAACGTCAACGCCATCTCCCAGCACTCCCACACCAACAGCAACAAGATGCAGGACATGGACGCCTCGAGCGACATCCTGCTCACCAAGGCTCGCCAGCTCAAATCACTGGGGCAGACCTTCGGGTAAGAGCGGTCAGACTCATGCAATGCAGGAAGGCCACCCCTGGGGTGGCCTTCCTGTTTATCGGTTTCATGGGGGTATCGGCTCTGTGTGCCGGGAGATGAACCAGTCAGCCGGACTGCTCCGCCAGCGTGATGACGCGGCCACCCTTGTCACAATACATGGCCCTGTCGGCCTGGATGAGCCACTGCTCCGGGCTCCAGTCATGCTGGTAGTGGCTGACGCCGATGCTGATGCCCACCTGCATCGGCTGGTCATTGACCACGAAGGGGGCCTGCATGGCCTGGCGGATCACGGCGGTGACCTCCTCTGCCTGACGGATATCGTAGCCCGGCAGCAGCAGGATGAACTCGTCCCCCGCCAAGCGGGCAAAATAGCACTGGTGGCCGATGGCGTCGTGGATCCGTCTGGCCAGCTGGCAGAGGATGGCATCCCCCTGGCTGTGGCCGAAGTTGTCGTTGATGCGCTTGAAGTCATTGAGATCGCAAAACAGCAGGCAGCCCGGATTGTCGCTTTGTACCTGGTGTTTCAACTGCTCCATCAGGCTCAGGCGATTGGGCAGCCCGGTAAGGGGATCGAGGCGGGCCAGTTGCAGTATCTCCTGCTCTCGCTGCTTGCGCAGGGCCACTTCCTGGTTGAGCCGCTTGTTGCTCATCAGAAGATAGAGGGAGAGCAGCAGGATGAGACCACCAACACCCAGGCTCAGCAGGAACCAGGGACGCCAGAAGATCCACTGTTCTGAGGGAACCTGATAGAGAAAACGGGTCAGGGAGACCGGTTTGGCAAGGAGGCCTATCTCCACCAGCTGCTGCATGATGTGAGCGAAGCGATCCGGATTCATATACCCGATCTCCACATAGAGCGGCTGGATCATCTCCTTGCTCATCTGCAACTCGTATTCCATGTGGGCCTGGCTGCGGTTGACGCCATACTCCGTGCGCAGCAGGGCGATGGCTTCCTCGGGGTGGGTGAGGGCATAGCGCCATCCCTTGAGGCTGGCTGCACGAAAACGTGCCACCCGCTCCGGATTGAGCCGCTCCTGTGCCTGGGTGGTGAAGAGAATGTCGCTGTAGAAATCGATGCCGTAGTTGCGAGGGTTGATGACGGACACCGAGATGCCGCGCTCTTCCAGATAGAAGGGCTCATTGCTCAGATAGGCGTTGAAGATGTCTATCCGGCCAGCGATCAGATCGTCGATGTTGACCGAGGTGGGTACCGGGATGAGCTGGCGCTCGTGAAGCCCCTGATAGTAGAGGGTGGCCAGCAGTTCGGCATCCTGATGACCCGGAAACATCATGATCCGTTTGCCACGCATGTCCGCAACGGTGAGAATGCCGCTGTCGCGGCGTGCCAGGAAGATGGAGGGAGAGTGCTGGTAGACGCTGGCCAGCGCCAGCAGCGGCTTGCCCTGGGCGTAGTGGGTCAGCACCTCGGTGTTGCCGACGCCAAAGTCGGCGCGTCCGGCCAGCACCTCCTGAACCGGACTTATTCCCTTGCCACCTGGCCTTATCTCGACATCCAGACCAGCGTCGGCGTAATACCCCTTGGCCTTGGCCATGTGATAGCCCACAAACTGGGGCTGATGCAGCCAGCGCAACTGCAATACCACCTTCTCCGGCAGATCACGTGTCCGTTCACTGGCCTGGAGGGGCGAGAAGCAAGTGATGCCAAGCAACAACAGCCAAAACAGGCATTTTTTCATTCGTGCGATTCTTGTGCTGAGGGTCCATGAAGATGGCCTGCAGGCCTGCATTCAAGTTGTTAACAAGTAACATTCTAAAGGGTTATACATGTACCGGATACTATTGCAGCACAAAGATTTCATGGTGATCAACAAGCGTCCGGGCATTGGCATGCACGATGATGCCGGCGAGCCGGGTCTCGTCAATCGGGTCAGAATGGATACCGGTCTTGACCTCTATCCGGTCCATCGACTGGACAAGATGACCTCTGGGCTGGTGCTGCTGGCCCGCACCGCCGAAGCGAATCGCGCCCTCAGCATGGCTTTCGCGGCGCGGGAAGTGAGCAAGCAGTATCTGGCACTCTCCGATCGCAAGCCGAAGAAGAAGCAGGGCTGGGTGAAGGGTGACATGGAGAAAGGGCGAGGCGGCAGCTGGATGCTGAGCCGCACCCAGGATAACCCGGCCATCAGCTGGTTCGACTCCGTTTCGGTGCGCGAGGGGCTGCGCCTTTATCGCATCAAGCCCCGGACCGGCAAGACCCACCAGATCCGGGTGGCCTTGAAGAGCGTGGGAGCCCCCATCCTCGGAGATGAGCGTTACGGCGGCACGGCGGCGGATCGCGGTTATCTGCACGCCTGGCGCCTCGCCTTCACCCTGGCAGGTGAGAGCTTCGATCTCGTTTGTCCGCCCGATGAGGGGGCGCTGTTCCTCCTGCCCGAGTTGCATGCCGCCATCGCAGAGATCACCGAATGAGCGCTGCAACCGCGAGAGTCCCAGCCCGTGGCTGGATCCTGGCCGACTTCGATGACACCCTGGCGCCGGATGACAGCCATGCGGGGTTGCTGCGTTTCATCTTGCGCCGCCGTATCTGGCCGCTGCTGCTGTGGCCACTGATGGCGTTCGGTGCCGTTCGGTGCCGTGATCTATCTGCTGCCAGGTCAGCGCAGTCGCGGCATTGCACTCATCTGGTGGGCCATCACCCTCGGGCTATCCCCCCTGGCCTGGCGCGCCCTGGTACGGCAGTACAGCCTGACCCGGCCCGGTCTGTATCGGGAGGCGCGAGCCCTCCTGACGGGGGAGGGGCACCGCTGCTGGGTCATCTCCGCCAGTCCCCGCGCCCTGGTCCGTGCCCAGCTCCATCGTCAACTGCCAAGGCTCCCTCACCGCATCATCGGCTCGCGGATGGGTTACCGTTTCGGCGGCCTGGTGCCGCGCTTCTATTGCCATGGCAGGCACAAGCTGCTGCCCGAGCTCCTGACCCTGGAGGCCGCACTCACCCTGAGTGACAGCCTGCACGATCTGCCCCTGCTGGCGTTGGGGGAGCAGGCCTGGCTCATCAACCCGCAAAGGACTCGATTGCTAAAGGCGAGGGCGGTGCTGCCCCATATCGAACCCCGTTATTGGTCGCTGTAAGGCAAAGCTGACGTCCTTGCGGGACGCTAACGAGCGCAGTGCAAGGTTGAGGCTGTGATGTCACATTTCATTTACATTTTTTGGCGCGGATCCCCGCCAAACTATCTGAACGCCGCCCCTTCTCATTCCCTGCGCTCGCCACTCTAATGAAACAAGTTGTTAACAATGCCGTGCGGGCTGCCTGTCGAGCCCTTGCGGCGTGAACCGTTTCGTTATCAGTTCATCGCAAGGAGCGCATCATGACCACCCCTTCTTCCCGTACTCACACCATCAACCCCCTTGGCACCGACGGGTTTGAGTTCGTCGAGTACACGGCGCCGGATCTCAAGGGCATTGCGGCTCTCAAGGCGCTGTTCGTCTCACTGGGCTTTGCCGAAGTGGCCAAGCACAGGCACAAGCAGTGCTGGCTCTATCGCCAGGGGGACATCAACTTCGTGGTCAATGCCGAGCCCCACTCCCAGGCGGAGGAGTTTGCCCGGGCCCATGGTCCGAGCGTGTGCGGCATGGCGTTTCGGGTGAGCGATGCCGGCCGCGCCCAGCAGTACGCCATCGGCCAGGGGGCCAAGCCGTTTGTGGGCAAAATCGGCCCCATGGAGCTCAACATCCCCGCCATCTACGGCATCGGCGAGAGTACCCTCTCCTTTGTCGATCGCTATGGTGAGCGGGGCTCCATCTATGACGTGGACTTTATCTTCTACCCCGACTGGCAGGCCCGCATGGCCGAGGTGGACGCGGGGCTCTATGAGATCGACCACCTGACCCACAACGTCCATCGCGGCAACATGAACCTCTGGTCGAATTTCTACGAGCGGATCGGCAACTTCCGGGAAATCCGCTACTTCGACATCGAGGGCAAGCTAACCGGATTGCACTCGCGCGCCATGACGGCCCCCTGCGGTAAAATTCGCATTCCCATCAACGAGTCGGCGGACGACAAGTCCCAGATAGAGGAGTACCTGCGCCAGTACAAGGGGGAGGGGATCCAGCACATCGCGCTCGCCTCTGCCGACATCTATCACACCATCCGCACGCTCAGAGGGCGGGGAACCGGCTTCATGCCGACGCCGGACACCTACTACGAGAAGGTGGACAGCCGGGTCGCGGGTCATCAGGAGGATCTGGCGGCGCTGAAGGCGCTGCGCATCCTCATCGACGGCTCGCCGACGAAGGACGGCATCCTGCTGCAGATCTTCACCGATACCGTGATCGGGCCTGTGTTCTTCGAGATCATCCAGCGCAAGGGCAACGAGGGCTTTGGTGAGGGCAACTTCCAGGCACTGTTCGAATCCATCGAACTGGATCAGATCCGCCGTGGCGTGCTGGACGGATCCACGCAAGGGGAGGTGAACAGTGCCGCGCAGGGCCAGAAAAACGGAGAACCGAGCGATGCGTAACTGGATAAGCTTCCCCCATCGGGAGGGAACCCACTCCCGCCAGGCCCATGCCGATCTGCCGGAGCAGGCCATCTATGAGCGCGAGCTGGGGCGCTCGGGCTTCTTCGGTCCGGCCACCCACATGCACCACAAGCATGCTCCCACCGACTGGGTCAACTGGGAGGGGCCGCTTCGGCCACGGGCGTTTGATCTGAACGATCTGCAGGAGGAGGTGAGCTCCCTCTCCCCCTGGGTGATGCCGGATCTGCTCAGCAACCCCCACTGCCGCTACCGCATCTGGCGCCTGCATGAGCCCATGCCGTTTCTGGTGCGAAACGCCGATGGCGACGAGCTCCTGTTCATTCACGAGGGGAGCGGAGAGTTCTACTGCGACTACGGACACCTCATCTTGAGAGATGGCGACTATGTGGTGATCCCCCGTGGCACCATGTGGCGCATCGAGCCCACCGCGCCCCTCTTCATCCTGATGATAGAGGCGACGGAAGACAGTTATCAGCTGCCGGACAAGGGACTGGTGGGCAATCACGCCATCTTCGATCCGGCGGCCCTGGACGTGCCCGCCATCAACGAGCGCTTCCTGGCCCAGCAGGATGAAAACCCCTGGTCGCTGCAGATCAAGCGCCACGATCAGGTCTCGGTCGTCACCTGGCCGTTCAACCCGCTGGATGCACAAGGGTGGCACGGGGACTTGTGCGTGGTGCGCCTCAACTGGCGGGATATCCGCCCGCTGATGAGCCACCGCTACCACCTGCCTCCCTCGGCTCACTCCACCTTCGTGGCGAGCCGGTTCGTGGTCTGCACCTTCGTGCCGCGTCCCATCGAGAGTGACCCAGGCGCCCTGCGGGTGCCCTTCTACCACAGCAACGACGACTTCGACGAAGTGCTCTTCTACCACGCCGGGGACTTCTTCAGCCGGGACAACATCAAGCGGGGCATGGTCACCTTCCACCCTGCCGGCTTCACCCATGGTCCCCATCCCAAGGCCTTTGCGGCGGGACTGGCTCATGCCAAGACCTTCACCGACGAGGTGGCGGTGATGCTCGACACCCGGGATGCCCTGGCCGTCGGCCCGATCTGCGAAGGGGTCGAACACCCCGGTTATGTCACCAGCTGGCAGCGTCCAGAGACGCTCGGCAAATAAGGAATTCGATATGAAACTGGCAACCCTGAACAATGGCAAGCGCGACGGCGCCCTGGTGGTGGTGAGCCGCGATCTGGCGCGCGCCGTCCACGTGACGACCATTGCTCCGACCCTGCAGTCGGCCCTCGATCAGTGGGACGAAGTGGCGCCGCAATTGGCGAACGTCTATCAGCGACTCAACGAGGGCGCCTGCCCCGACGCCTTCCCCTTCGATGAGGAGGCGTGCCTCTCCCCGCTGCCCCGCGCCTACCAGTGGATTGACGGCAGTGCCTACGTCAATCACGTGGAGCTGGTGCGCAAGGCCCGCGGCGCCGACATGCCAGAAAGCTTCTGGCACGATCCCCTGATGTATCAGGGAGGCTCTGACAGCTTCCTGCCGCCCCGTGGCCCCATCGTGATGGGCTCCGAGGAGTGGGGCATCGACTTTGAGTCGGAAATTGCCGTCATCACCGACGACGTGCCCATGGGCACCCGTTCGCAGAGGGCGGCGAGCCACATCAAGCTCTTGATGCTGGTCAACGACGTGAGCCTGCGCAACCTCATTCCCGGGGAGCTTGCCAAGGGCTTCGGCTTCTTCCAGTCCAAGCCCTCCAGCAGCTTCTCGCCGGTGGCCATCACCCCGGACGAGCTGGGGGATGACTGGCGCGATGGCAAGGTCCACCTGCCCCTGGTGACCCACCTCAACGGCGCCCTGTTCGGGCAGCCCGACGCCGGGGTGGACATGACCTTCAACTTTGATGAGCTGATTGCCCATGCCGCCAAGACAAGGCCGCTCGGGGCGGGCTGCATCATCGGCTCGGGCACCGTCTCCAACTACGACAGAAGCCGGGGATCCTCCTGCCTTGCCGAGCGGCGGATGCTGGAAATTATCGAGTCAGGTCAAGCCACTACACCCTTTCTGCGCTTTGGTGATACAGTGTCCATCGCGATGCAGGATCGCAACGGGATGAGTCTGTTTGGCACCATTTTGCAGCGGGTCACGCAAGCAACGGCCGAGCGGACGAGCTAGGAGAGCCCGACCCCGGGAGGGGCGGGCGACACGGCAGGTGGCAGACACCTGCCACCACAGGGACACACTATGCTGCAGTTGTTTGGATATTGGCGCTCATCGGCCAGCTTTCGCGTGCGTTTGGTACTGCAACTCAAGGGGCTCGATTATGAGCAGCACCCGGTCAACTTGCGGCAGGGTGAGCAGAAGGAGAAGGCCTACCGCCGGGTCAATCCACAGGGACTGGTGCCGTTTCTCGTGGACGATGACGTGCATCTGGGTCAGTCGGTGGCCATCATGGAGTACCTCGACGAGACCTATCCCGCCTACCCCCTGATGCCCTCCGCCCCCATCGAACGTGCCCGGGTGCGCCAGATCGTCAACATGATCGCCTGTGACACCCACCCCCTCAACAACCTGCGCGTGCTGCACTACCTGGAGCAGGAGTTGGGGCAGAGCAAGATGGCGCGGGATGCCTGGTATCGCCACTGGATAGACGAGACCTTCACCGCGCTGGAGCAGCTTCTCATGACCACCGCCGGCATCTATTGCGTGGGCAATGAGGTTACCCTGGCGGACTGCATGCTGGTACCCCAGGTCTACAACGCCCTCCGCTTCGACATGACCCTGGATGACTACCCCACCATTGCGCGCATCGTCGCCAACTGCGAGCAGTTGCAGGCCTTTATCAAGGCCGCCCCCGCCAATCAGCCGGATGCCCAGCCCTGAAGCTGTGCAGACCGGGCCAGCGCGTTGGCCCGGTCTGCCGTCTCTTTCTTGCCCGGGTTATCTTGCTCGCCTCAGGGCGTGCCATTGGCCCCATAGCGTCGAAACCCCGGCCGCTCTTTCAGTCGCTGGTAGTAGTCGTCCACGGCGGGTAGCGACGGGCGATCATAGGGCGTCTCCAGCCAGCGGTTGACTGACAGCCCGATGGGAATGTCTGCCAGCGAGAAGTGCGGACCGGCCACATATCCTCCGGTTGTTTGAAGCTGTCTCTCCAGGATCTCCATGCAGTGAGACCACTGCAGGCAAGCTGCGTGAAGGGCCTGATGGTCTTGATGCTGGGGGGAGCGCCTCACCAGCGACAGGAAGGCGTAGCGCCAGGCGGTGTTCAAGTCCGATGCCTGCCAGTCAATCCATTGATCGACCCGAGCCCTGGCTCTCGCCTCGGCGGGATAGAGTGCATTGGCACCATGGCGCGTCGCCAGATAGCGGATGATGGTGTTCGACTCCCACAGCGTAAAATCCTCATCCTGAATGACGGGCACCATGGCATTGGGGTTGAGCGCCAGAAACGCCGGGGTATCCGTGGGTTTGAAGCCGGATCCCCACTCCTCCAGTTCGAACGGGAGGGTGAGCTCGGCACAGGTCCACAGTACCTTGCGCACATTGATTGACGACGCCTTGCCCAGTATTCGCAACATCTTTTTCGTCCTTGTCCGGGGTGATGGATGGTCGGTGTGTCGCAGACATGCCACTTCCCTGTTTGCGTAGCCATCAAGGCCCTGCACTGTCACTGACCGTGCGGGGCCCTGTTTTATTGACTGGCGAGTCAGCCGTGGGTGGTCCTGGGCTGGAAATAGGCGATAAATTTGCCGAGTTTCTCCCCGTCGTAACTCTTCCCCTTCTCCAGCAGCCCGGTGTTGAAGGACTCGAGCAGCTTGCCCTTGGCATCCAGCACGTAGAAGTGGGGGACCCCCAGATACTCGGGATAGGCTTTCAGGAAGGATTCATTCTTGTTCTGCTCGCTGACGTTCACCTTGACCACCACGAAGGTGCGGTTGAGCTGGCCGGCGAGATCGGGTTCACTGTCCAGAAAGCGGTTCATCTCCTGGCACCAGCTGCACCATTCGCCCCCCACCAGCAGCAGGACTTTCTTGCCCTCGGCACTGGCCTTGGCGGTAGCGGCGGCGAGATCGCGGGCCGGATCCCGCGTCTCGTCATAACCCTGGCTGTAAGCGGGCAGGCTCTGACTCCAGAGGTGGTCGCCCGCGCAGGCGGCGCCATTGAACAGCAGGGAGCCCAGCATCAGGGGCAGTAACAGTCGTTTCATGGGTCTCTTCCTTGTGTCGTTATCTTTGCTTCCAGGCGCAGACAATGTGACACGAGGCGTTTCCTGCGCCAAGCCGCAAACAGGGAAGGGGAAGGCAAAAAGCGGCAATGGAATGGCAGAAAACAACAAAGCCCCTCGAGAGGGGCTTTGTATTCAGGTCAGGGGCGATCAGTAACCCTGCTGGTGGACGTCCATCACGGCGCGACCGGAGGGGTCGGCCATCTCCTTGAACTTGGCATCCCATTCGAGCGCGGTCGGGGTGGAGCAGGCGACCGACTTGCCGTAGGGCACGGTGCGGGCGGCGGACTCCAGCGGGAAGTGCTCGTCGAAGATGGCGCGGTAGTAGTACGCCTCCTTGGTGAGCGGGGTGTTGACGGGGAAGCGGAAGGCCGCAGCCTCGAACATCTGATCCGTCACCTCTTCCTCGACCATGGCTTTCAGGCTGTCAATCCAGGAGTAGCCTACGCCGTCGGAGAACTGCTCCTTCTGGCGCCACGCCACTTCGTGGGGCAGCAGATCCTCGAAGGCTTCCCGCAGGATGTGTTTCTCGATCTTGCCCTTGCCGCACATCTTGTCGGCGGGATTGAGGCGCATCGCCACGTCCATGAACTCCTTGTCGAGGAAGGGCACGCGGCCTTCCACGCCCCAGGCGGCCATGGACTTGTTGGCCCGCAGGCAGTCATAGAGGTGCAGGGAAGCGAGCTTGCGCACGTTCTCCTCATGGAACTCACGGGCGTTGGGTGCCTTGTGGAAGTAGAGGTAGCCGCCGAACAGCTCGTCGGAGCCTTCGCCAGAGAGCACCATCTTGATCCCCATCGCCTTGATGTAGCGGGCCATCAGATACATGGGCGTGGAGGCGCGGATGGTGGTGACGTCATAGGTCTCGAGGTGATAGATGACGTCCCGCAGGGCATCCAGCCCTTCCTGCACGGTGAAGTGGATCTGGTGGTGGATGGTGCCCAGGTGATCGGCCACCTTGCGGGCGGCGGCGAGATCCGGCGACCCTTCCAGGCCGACGGCGAAGGAGTGCAGCTGCGGCCACCAGGCTTCGCTCTTGCCATCGTCTTCCACCCGGCGGGCGGCATAGAGCTTGGTGATGGCGGAGATGACGGACGAATCCAGACCACCGGAGAGCAGCACGCCATAGGGCACGTCGCACATCAGCTGGCGCTTGACCGCCGCTTCCAGGGCCGCTTTGAGCTCGGCCTTGTCGCTGACGTTGTGCTCGACCGGCGCGTATTCCATCCAGTCCCGTTTGTACCAAGTTTTAAGCTCGCCATCCTTGCTCCACAGGTAGTGTCCCGGCGGGAAGGTCTCGACGCTCTTGCACACGGGCACCAGCGCCTTCATCTCGGAGGCGACATAGAAGTTGCCGTGCTCGTCGCGGCCGGTATAGAGGGGGATGATCCCCATGTGGTCGCGACCAATCAGGTAGGCATCCTGCTCGGCGTCATAGAGGATGAAGGCGAAGATGCCGTTCAGATCGTCCAAAAACGCCGGGCCCTTCTCCTTGTAGAGGGCCAGCAGCACTTCACAGTCGGAGTGGGTCTGGAACTGGAAGTCGACCTTGAGGTTCTTCTCCAGCTCCTTGTGGTTGTAGATCTCGCCGTTGACGGCCAATACGTGCGTGCGCTCGGGGTTGTAGAGAGGCTGTGCGCCGTTGCCCGGATCGACGATGGCCAGGCGCTCGTGCACCAGGATGGCCTTGTCGGAGCTGTAGACGCCGGACCAGTCAGGCCCGCGGTGACGCAGTCGCTTGGACATCTCCAGGGCCGATTTGCGCAGGGCAGTGGCGTCGGTCTTGATGTCCAGAATGCCGAAAATAGAACACATTGGCGGTAATCCTCTTGATTTTTATATGAGCCCCCCACGTTTGGGCTCGAAATTCCATTTACATTCCTCGCCAATCACAATGCCTAGCGGAAAACCCTTTTGCAAGCGGGAAAACCGCAGAAAATCATGCCGTAAGCGTCAAGTTGCGCAGGGGATGGCGGCCGTCCGGCCGCCTGAAGAGAGAGGGTCAGGGTTGACGTGCGCGTCAAGTCGCGGCGGGTTCGAAGATCACATAGAGCTTGCGACAAGGGGTGAGGGTCTCCCACTGCCCGACAAAACCGGCGGGAATGACGAACTGATCCCCCGGTTTGAGGTGCAGCCGGCCGCCCTGCTCGTCGTGGATCACCGCCTCCCCTTCCAGCATCTGGCAGTATTCGTGTTCGGTATAGTGAACGGCCCAGCAGCCCGGCTCGCAAGCCCAGAAGCCCACGTGAAACTGCTGGCTAGGGTCGGAGTAGTGGTTCCATGCCGTCTGGCTCGGCGTTCCAGTCCTGATGCGCTCGGGGGCTGGCATCATCGGGGTGGGGGAGACAGTGTGCTTGTCCAGCAGGATCCAGTCGTTCAGGCTCTTCATGGTGCGTCCTTGAGTGGCGAAGGAGCATCCTGCTCCCGTTTAGTTTGTTTAACGATGTTGCGCTTACGTTAGACGAAACGGGCCCCCTTTGCCAAGGGGGCCCGTGCAGGCTGAAGGCCACCGGAAGGGCGGCACCCGGGATCAGACGATGTCGATGTCCACCACGGAGTCAAAGATGTGGTTCGGTCGAAACGGCATGCGGTCGATGTCCGCCACCTTGCTCACCCCGGAGAGCACCAACACCGTCTCGAGACCGGCCTGGAAGCCCGCCAGGATGTCGGTGCGCAGGTTGTCGCCGATGATGATGGTGTCGTCGGAGTGGGCCTCCATCCGGTTGAGGGCCGCGCGAATGATCCAGGCGCTCGGCTTGCCGACATAGAAGGGCTTCTTGCCGGTCATCCGCTCGATGGGGGCACACAGGGCGCCGCAGGCCGGGTGCATCATGGGGCCGTGGGTATCCGGGTTGGTAGCGATGAAGCGGGCCCCCTGATCCACGAACTTGGCGCCCTGCTGCATCATGGTCCAGTTGTAGTTGCGGGTCTCCCCCACCACCACGAAGTCGGGGTCGATGTCGGTGATGGTGAAGCCGGCCTTGTAGAGCTCGTGGGTCAGGGCCCCTTCGCCAATCACATAGGCCTTCTTGCCATCCTGGCGCTTGAGAAAGTCGGCGGTGCCCATGGCGGAGGTGTAGAAGCACTCCTCGGGCACCTCTATTCCGGCGGATCGGAAGCGGTTTTGCAGATCTTTCTGGGTCTGGGCCGGGTAGTTGGTGAGGAACAGGAGCTTGCTGCCCTGCTCCAGCAGGCGGTGGACGAAGCGGTCGGCGCCGGGAATGAGATCGTTGTTGTGCAGGATGACGCCGTCAATGTCACAGATGACGTTTTTCTTCATGAATTCTCCTTGTAGGGCGCAAGAGCGGGGACAGGGCATCCCTCTGTTCGTCTCTTCAATCGGTTATGGTTTTTGTGCCGCCATTATAAGGCCCTTTGATGACAAGTCTCCTCCGGCGGGCCAGATGGGTGCACAATGAAGGCGAAGGGAGGGCGCCGCCCCGGTGGTGTCCGCACGGAGTCTGACGATGGAGCCGTCATCATGGAGCACTTTATTGCCGGCTTGCCCAAGCTGGAACTGCACCTGCATATCGAGGGGACCCTCGAACCCGAGCTGATGTTCGCCCTCGGTCAGCGCAATGGGGTGGCGCTGCCCTGGCCCGATGTTGGCAGCCTGCGCGCCGCCTATGAGTTCGACGGCCTGCAATCCTTCCTCGATCTCTACTACCTCGGTGCCAGCGTGCTCATCCACGAACAGGATTTCTTCGACCTCACCTGGGCCTATCTCGAGCGCTGCGTTGCCGATCACGTGGTGCACGTGGAGATCTTTTTCGACCCCCAGACCCACACCGCCCGCGGCGTGCCCTTTGCCACCGTGCTGGGGGGCATCGAGCGGGCGCTACAGGCTGGCGAAGCAGCCTTTGGCATCAGCTGGCGGCTCATCATGAGCTTCCTGCGCCACCTGAGTGAAGAGGCGGCATTCGCCACCCTGGCAGAGGCCACGCCGCACCTGGCGCGCCTGCACGGGGTCGGCCTCGATTCGGGGGAGCAGGGCAACCCGCCCAGCAAGTTCGCCCGGGTCTTCGCTCGCTGCCGCGAGCTGGGGCTGCCGGTGGTGGCCCACGCGGGGGAGGAGGGACCTGCGGACTACATCTGGCAGGCGATCCGGGAGCTCGGAGTGCAACGCATCGATCACGGGGTGCGCTGCGTCGAGGATCCCGCGCTGCTGAGCTATCTTGCCGACACCCGGCTGCCCCTCACCGTCTGCCCCCTCTCCAACGTGCGGCTAAGGGTGTTTGACCAGATGGCCCACCACAATGTGCTGAGGCTGCTGGAGCAGGGGCTCTGCGTCACCGTGAACTCCGACGATCCCGCCTATTTCGGGGGATACCTGGGGGCCAACTTCCAGGCCCTGGCCGACGGGCTTGGCGCCAGCCAGGAGCAGCTGTGCCGCCTCAGTCTCAATGCCGTGGAGGCGAGCTGGCTGAGCCTCGCGGACAAGGTGCGTCTGACCCGGGACATTCGCCTCCATGCCGCCCTGCACGGGGTGAGCCTGCACTGAGCAGGCCGCCTTGCACACCTTGAATGGAGGAGGCCCGCCATGGCGGGCCTCTTTGTACCATCGTTGGGCGGGTATCAACCCACCCTCACCAGATACTTTTCCCCTTGTCCCTCCTGCTTGACGTGGGTGAGCAGGGCGGGCAGGGCGTCGAAGTCGCCCACCACCAGCGGCGGCAGGGTCAGCTCGCCGCTCGCCATCTGCGCCATCATGGCGACACCGGCCGCCACCAGACGGCTCCACTGTTTATCCGAGCCAAAGGCGTGCTGGGCGCCGAGGGCAATCTCGTGCAACGAGTGGCAATGGCTAAAGGCGGGCAGCGGGTTGCGCGCGATGCGCCCGAGCACCGTCACCATGTGGCCGTAATAGCCAAGGGCAGGCAGCAAGGCTTCTGCCTGCTGGCTGGAGACCAGATCGATGATCCCCTCGAAGGGTTCACCGCCGTTGGCGGCCTGCAACTGGACCAGCCAGTCGGGATCCCGATAGTCCGCCACCCCCTGCACGCCTAGCTGTTTGAGCCACTGGTGGTGGCGCGGGCTGGCGCTGGCAAAGACGCGGGCACCCTTCTGGAGGGCAAGTTGCACCGCGAAGCGGCCGACACTGCTGCCAGCCCCCGAGATGAGCAGGGCCTCCCCGTGCAGGTGCGGCAGCTTGGCCAGCGCCTGCCAGGCGGTGAGGCCGGGGCAGGGGAGCGCGGCGGCCGCCTCGTCGCTCAGGGCATCGGGCACCGGCATCAGGGCGCGAGCCGGCACCAGGGTGTGGCGGGCAAAGCTGCCGCCGTGGCGCAAGTCGGTGTGATAGGCGACCCGGGTGCCGGGGCGCAGGTGGGTGACGTTGGCCCCCAGCGCCACCAGGGTGCCCATGCCATCGACGCCGGGCACATGGCCTGGCTGCCAGTGGGGATGACCCTGTTCGATGAGTTTCCAGTCCACCGGATTGAAGGCGATGATCCGGTTAGCGACGAGGACCTCGTCGGGCCCGGGGGTGGGGAGCGCTTGCCGGGTGAGAGTGAGCTGGTCCGGTTCGCTGGGGGCGTGCCAGCACCAGGCCTGGGTATGGTTCATGGTGACTCCTTGAAAGAGAGGGGGCGCAGATTGAGTCATATGGCGTAACAATGTCTTGAATTACTGTTGCACTGGCGAGACAACAAGGCGGACCCCACGCTGGTGGGGCCCGCCCGGTAAGGCGTTCGGCGCGAGCCGCCTTATGTCCGCTCTGCCCCATAGACGGGGTAGTCAGTCAGCCCTTTCTCGCCGCCGCCAAACAGGGTCGCGGGATCATGGGGGGCGAACGGATGGCCGTGGCGCAGGCGGTTCGGCAAGTCGGGGTTGGCCACGAAGGGGCGACCGAAGCCAATCATGTCGGCCCAGCCCGCCTCGATGGCGGCGCGGGCACGTTCCCCATCGTACTTGCCGGCGTAGATGAGGGTGTTGGGGAAGGCATCGCGCAGCCCCTGCTTGAAGCTCTCCGCCATCAGGGGGGCGTCGTCCCAGTCCGCTTCGGCGACGTGCAGATAGACCACGCCGAGCTGGCCCAGCAGGCGCGCGGCGGCCAGATAGGTCTCCTGGGGGTTGGCATCCACGGTGCCGTTGAGGGTGGTGAGTGGCGCAAGGCGTACCCCGACCCGGTCGGGACCGATCTCGTCACAGACCGCCTCGGTCACCTCTTTCAGAAAGCGCAGCCGGTTTTCGAGCGAACCGCCATAGCCGTCGGTGCGGGTATTGGACTCGGAGTCGAGGAACTGGTTGATGAGGTAGCCGTTGGCGGCGTGCAACTCGATGCCGTCAAAGCCCGCCTCCATGGCGTTGCGGGCGGCCCGGCGAAACTGCCCCACCACGGCGTCGATGTCGGCCTGGGTCATGGCGCGCGGGGTGACGGTCTCCACAAACCCCGGGGCATCGCTGCCGTTGTCGACGAACACCTTCACTCCCTTGGCCTGGATGGCGGAGGAGGAGAGGGGCTGGGCGCCGCCGATGTTGTCAGGATGGGTGACCCGGCCCACGTGCCAGAGCTGGGCGAACATGATGCCCCCCTCGGCGTGGACCGCGTCTGTTACCTGCTTCCAGCCTGCCACCTGCTCGGCGCTGTGGATGCCCGGCGTCCAGGCGTAGCCCTTGCCCAGGGGATCTATCTGGGTGCCTTCGCTGATGATGAGGCCGGCCCCGGCACGCTGGGCGTAGTAGGTCGCCATCATGGCGTTGGCCACGTCCCCGGGCTGGCTGGCGCGGGAGCGGGTCATGGGGGGCATGACGATGCGGTTGGCAAGGTGCAGCTGGCCGAGGCGAAGGGGGCAGAACAGGGGATCGTGGTGCATGATGGATTCCTCAATCTTTAGGAGTGAGGTGACTTTAGAGGGGATTGTTATTGTGAAAAAGAGGGGGTATTGCAGAAGAGAATTGCCGTTATCGCAGCAATGGCGCAGGAGGGGCCGGGCTCGCGCCAGAAAAAAGAGGGCCAAAGGCCCTCTTTTGCTGCATTGCCACCGATGATCAGGGGGAGAGTGGGGTGACCCGTACTCGCTCGATGCGCCGCTCGCTCACGGCCATGACCTCGAAGCAGAACTGGCCGAGGTGCAACTGCTGACCGACGTCGGGCAGGCTGCCGAAGTGGGAGAGCAGCATGCCCGCCAGGGTCACGTACTCGTCGCTCTCGCTCACCAGCCCGTCGCAGTTCAGTGCCTGCTCCACCTGATGGATGTTGGTGGTGCCGTGGATGAGCCAGTGCTCGCCCTCGCGCACCACATCGGGGGTCTCGTCCTCGTCCGGCAGTTCGCCGACGATGGCCTCCAGCAGATCGTGGTTGGTGACCAGCCCCTGGATGACGCCAAACTCGTCCGCCACCAGAATGAGGCTGCCCCTGGCCTGGCGCAGCTCCGCCAGCAGCCGGATCACGTTGATGGTCTGGGGCACGATGACGGGCTCGTTCTGTCTGGCTAGTGCTGCCAGGGATTGCCCCTCGTTGAGGGCAAACAGCAGATCCCGAGCCTTGACCACCCCGATGATCTCGTCCAGCTCCCCGTCACAGACCGGGAACAGGCTGTGGGGGGCCCGTTGCAGCAGGGCGCGGATCTCGTCCTCGCTGTCGCTCACGTCGATCCACTCCATCTCGGAGCGCGGGGTCATGATGGTGCGAATGGAACGCTCGGCCAGCGACAGCACGCCGCTCACCATGTAACGCTCCTCTTCACCGAAACCAGGGGGCAGGGGCTGAGCCTGCACCTCTTCTTCGTCCTCCTGCGGGTGGGCTGAGCGTTTGTTCCCCCCCATCAGCTTGAAGATGGCGGCGGTGGTGCGCTCGCGCAGGGGCTGGCGCGCCTCATGGCGCAGGGCACTGCGCTGGGCGAGCTGGTTGAAGAACTCGATGAGCACCGAGAAGCCGATGGCCGCGTAGAGGTAGCCCTTCGGAATGTGGAAGCCGAAGCCCTCCGCCACCAGGCTGAAGCCGATCATCAAGAGGAAGCTCAGGCAGAGCACCACCACAGTGGGGTGGGCGTTGACGAAGCGGGTCAGGGGCTTGGAGGCGAGCACCATCACTACCATGGCGATGGTCACGGCCGCCATCATGACGCCGAGGTGATCCACCATGCCGACGGCGGTGATGATGGAGTCCAGGGAGAAGACCGCATCCAGCACCAGGATCTGGGCGATCACCACCCCGAACCCGGCATAGACGCCGGTGCCGCCTTGCTCCTCGGGCTTGGCCTCGAGTCGCTCATGCAGCTCGGAGGTGGCCTTGAACAGCAGGAAGAGTCCGCCTCCCATCAGGATGAGATCCCGACCGGAGAAGGGGTGATCCCAGATGTGCAGCAGAGGAGCCGTGAGGGTGACCAGCCATGACATGATGGTGAGCAGTCCCAGGCGCATCAGCAGGGCCAGGGAGAGACCGATGATGCGCGCCTTGTCCCGCTGGGCGGGGGGCAGTTTTTTCACCAGGATGGCGATGAAGACCAGGTTGTCTATCCCGAGAACGATTTCCAGGATGATCAGGGTAAGCAGACCGACCCAGATTGACGGGTCCAGCAAGAATTCCATGTGATTGACCTCAATGAAGACAGATGCAGTGAATCGTGGTCACGGCGTGGCCGTGGTGACGGAGACGATCGCTTCAGAGGCGTTGGTTGAGCAGGTACAGATAGGCTTTGATGGGAAAAGACGAAGGGCTACTTCGGGGATTGTCCATGATGGGCAATAAAACCTCGGGTCAAAAGTGAGCCCTGATGATAACGACTCGCCGCCATTTGGCAAGGGGGCTGTCAGGGGGACGCGACGAGGGGATTGCCGACGGGGGAGGCAAGGGAAAGGGGCATTGATGCGCAGCCAAGTTTGACTGGAGATAAAAGAGCGACACATTGACACGATCACAAATATAGGTGCTGAACAAGGAAAATAAACGATCTGATACCAACAACCGGATTCATCAGGCTCATATATATCCATTATTTTTGTAATAATTTGTTTCAGGGGGAAATATTGCGGCTGTGTCATGGGAGAAAGAAGGAATAGAGGGGGTTATGGTGTTTGATATGGAGTTATTATTCTAAATTTAACTTGTTCGCCACCAACTAATTCACATTAATCATATATTCAGCGTATAAAAGCAAGGAGGCCCAGGCCTCCTCGTTTGCGCTCACACGGGTTGTTTCAGGGGACGTTAACCCTGGTCGTCAGGTCAATTGCCGGTATAGGCCGCGCCCTGAACATGCCCTTTCTTGTCGCTCAGGCATGACCAGGGAGCCTCTGCGCCCGGCACCTTGATGGTGACGCCTACCCCGGCTTCCGAGTCCATCACATCGATCACCTGGAGCTGCTGTTGTGCCACGTCTGTCTTGTCGGAGACCGCCTTGAGACAGGCTTTCTCTGCGGGACTGGCCTTGTGGGCAGTGGTTGCAGCAGGGGCCGCAGAGGAGCCTGGCTGGCAGGTACCCGAGCCTTTCTTGCTGGTGTAGGAGACATCGTACTGGCCCCCGGTGTTGCTGATGGAGAGGGTGACGCCGGCGCCCTTGGCCTCGTAGAACTCCTCGCTGTACTTCTTGAGTTTGGCCTCCTTGCCATTGATATAGACGGGGCCACCTTCATCGCTGTGCATCTGGATTTGACCCGGGCACTGATAATTCAACTGTGGAATGGCGGCGCTCGCCGCACCCGCCATGGCCAGGGTTATGGCAGCGATCAGTACTTTCTTCATGGACATTACCTCAACTGTTTAATGATACGAGATTTATTATTTTATTTTTCCGGTTAACAACAATTCCATTGCCAGGCAGGAAATAGCCTTCATCCCTGATCGGAATAAATAGCGGCGGTACTTTATTTTAGCAACGAATTTTTATTATTTTTCCCTGGGATGAAAGTGAATATTGATCCGGAAGGGGTGGCAAACGTTTTCTCCTGGCGGGTTGAACGGGACAGGGGGAAGGCGCGAGGAGTGAGGGGGTAAGCAGGATGGGGCCTCGACAGAGGAGGGAACTTGGCGGCGGTTGCGCCGGGAGTCATGACGCGGGGCGACTGGGCCCCGCGTTGCAGCGCAATGACGAGCGCCGGATCAGAGCCAGCGTTTCTCGCGGGTGAAGCAGACCGACAGCCAGGCGTCTCCCAGGGTGTCGCCGAGGCGGGACCAGAGCTCCTGGCGCAGGGCATCCTGGCGCTCGACGGGCCACTCCTGGCCGGGGGCCACCAGGATGTTGAGCTCGAGATCGAAGCGGCGGCCGCTTTTCGCCAGGTGGCTGTAGCATTCGATGCCATGGCGCTGGCGCAGGGCCTCGATCTCGTGTTCGACTCGCTGCTTGACCTCTCCCTTGGGGGCGATCTTCAGCACCTCCCGCAGGTTGCGACCGAGCACCTTGATGGGAATGAGGGTGGCGCACAGGGCCAGCAGGGAGACCAGCATGGGGTCTATGTAGCGGTTGTAGTGGCCGTAACCCAGGGTATCGAGCCCGATGGCGACCAGAAAGCCGATGAGCAGGGTGGCGCTGAGCAGGGTATCCACCAGCCACTCCTTGGAGTCCACCCGCACCAGCTCGGAGTTGACCCGCTCGGCCACGTCGGCCTCGATGAGATAGAGGATGCTGCAGAAGAAGGTGGAGACGACGGCATAGATGAGGGCGTGGCCGAGATCGATCTCCCGTCCGCCCGCCAGCAGGGAGGTGATGCCGCCATAGAGGGCACCGAGGCAGAGCAGCAGAATGATGGCGCCGTTGATGACGTTGGCGATGGGTTCGAAATGGGCGTAGCCGTATTGGAAACGGGCGTCGGAGGGGCGGGTAACCAGGTAGGCGGTGATGAGCCCAAGGCCCGTCATGCCCATGCTGAACAGGGTGAAGATGCCGTCCAGCATGATGGCGTTGGAACCGACGAACAGACCATAGCCGATCCCGAAAATGGCAAAGGTGATGCAACCAAACAGCGACAGGGTCAGCGCCTGTTTTTCGGTGCGAATAAGCGTACTGATAACATGGCTGTAGTGAGCCATAAAAGTCCTCCTTTCAAATGGTGAAGATTGCGCGCGCAAGCGGTTTTCTAGCTGATATACTGCCCGCTCACATGTGAGCGGACTGGTTCGGACACCCGCAAAGAGGCAGGTCCGAACGGTCGTTGTCGCCGGAATGCCGGCATCAAGCAAAGGATGGGAACAAGGATTCATGATCCCGAGACTCGATTACCAGGACAGTTTGTCACCTACAACCCTGCAGTTTCTTGAGTTGCTGGCGCGATCAGCATTTCGTGGTGATATCGAAAAGTCTTATGCAAGCCGGTTGGCGATGGCGACGGACAACAGCGTCTATCAGGTCGTACCCCAGGCGGTTCTCTATCCGCGCAGCGCGGATGACATAGCGGTGATGCTCAAGCTGGCCCAGGGGCCCGAGTACGCAACCTTGAGTTTCTTCCCTCGCGGCGGCGGTACCGGCACCAATGGCCAATCCTTGGGCGGCGGCATTATCGTCGATCTCTCGCGCCATATGAACCAGATCATGGAAATTAATCTGGAAGAGGGCTGGGTGCGGGCCCAGGCCGGGGTGGTCAAAGACCAGCTCAACGCCTATTTGAAGCCCCACGGCTACTTCTTCTCGCCGGATCTCTCCACCTCCAACCGGGCCACTTTGGGGGGCATGGTCAACACCGATGCCTCGGGGCAGGGGTCGCTGGTGTACGGCAAGACCTCGGATCATGTGCTTGGCCTCAAGGCCGTGCTGGAAAACGGCGATCTCATGGCGACCGAGCCGGTGACCGGCCAGCGTCTGGCGGACAAGCTGGCCCTCGAGACCCGTGAAGGGGAGATCTATCGCACCCTCTATCGCATTGGCCGCGAGCGGCGCGCCGACATCGAAGCCACCTTCCCCAAGCTCAACCGCTTTCTGACCGGTTACGATCTCAAGCACCTCTATCAGCCCGATACCGACACTCTGGATGTGAGCCGGGTGCTGTGCGGCTCGGAAGGCTCTTTGGGCTTCATCACCGAAGCCCGCCTCAACATCACCCCCATCCCGCGCTACCGCACCTTGGTCAACGTCAAGTACGACAGCTTCCCCTCCGCGCTCAGAAATGCCCCCTTTATGGTACAGGCCCACGCCCTGTCGGTGGAGACGGTGGACTCCCGGGTGCTGGGACTGGCCCGCGCCGACATCATCTGGCACTCGGTAAAGGATCTCATCCAGGATGTGCCGGGCAAGGATCTGCAGGGGCTCAACATCGTCGAGTTTGCCGACACCGACGAGGATGCGCACAAGGCCAAGGTGGCGGAGCTGTGCCGGCGCATCGACGCCCTGCTGGCCAGGGGGGAGGCGGGGATCATTGGCTATCAGGTGTGCGACCACCTGCCGAGCATCGAGACCATCTATGGCATGCGCAAGAAGTCGGTGGGGCTGCTCGGCAACGCCGAGGGGCGCAAGAAGCCGGTGGCCTTTACCGAAGACACCGCCGTGCCGCCGGAATCCCTGGCGGACTTCATCATGGAGTTTCGCGCCCTGCTGGACGCTCACGGCCTTGACTACGGTATGTTCGGCCATGTCGATGCCGGGGTGCTGCACGTGCGCCCGGCGCTGGACTTGTGCGATCCGGAGCAGGAGGTGCTGCTGCGGCGCATCTCGGATCAGGTGGTGGCGCTCACCGCCAAATACGGCGGCCTGATGTGGGGGGAGCACGGCAAGGGTTTTCGCTCCGAATACAGCCCCGCCTTCTTCGGCGAGCTGTGGGAAGAGCTGCAACGGGTCAAGGGGGCATTTGACCCGGCCAACCGCATCAACCCGGGCAAGATCTGCATGCCTTATGGCAGCGGCGCTTCGCTTGTCTCGGTGGACGGGCCCAAGCGCGGCAAGTTCGACCGCCAGATCCCGATTGCCGTGCGCGAGAGCTATACCCGGGCCCTCGATTGCAACGGCAATGGTCTCTGCTTCACCTTCGAGACCGACTCCCCCATGTGCCCCTCGGTCAAGATCAGCCGCGACCGCCGTCACTCCCCCAAGGGGCGGGCTGGCCTGATGCGTGAATGGCTGCGCCAGTTGTCGGAGCAGGGCTTCGATCCCCTTGCCGAAGAGGTGGCGCTGCAAAGCGGGGGACTACGCTTCAAGCAGATCGTCGACAAGTTCCGCAATACGGTGGCCCGCGCCCGGGGCGAGTATGACTTCTCCCACGAGGTGATGGAGGCGATGGAGGGGTGCCTTGCGTGCAAGGCATGCACCAGCCAGTGCCCCATCAAGGTGGATGTACCCACCTTCCGCGCCCGCTTCATGCAGCTCTATCACAGCCGATATCTGCGCGGCCCCAAGGATTACTTCGTGGGCACGGTAGAAAGCTATGCGCCCCTGCTGGCCAAGGCCCCCAAGCTGGTCAACTTCTTCCTCGAAAAAGAGTGGGCCCAGAAGGCGACCGAGAAGAGCATCGGCATGGTGGATGTGCCGCTGCTCTCCGTGCCGACCCTGGCCGAGGAGCTGCGGGATCACCGCGCCCGCTATTTCGATCTGCCAGGCCTCGAGGCCATGAGCCCCGAGCAGCGCCAAAAAGTGGTGCTCATCGTGCAGGATCCCTTCACCAGCTACTACGACGCCCCCGTGGTGCGTGACCTGGTGAAGCTGGCCAGCAAGCTGGGTTATCAGCCCTACCTGCTGCCGTTCAAACCCAACGGCAAGCCTCAGCACGTGAAGGGATTCCTGCGCGCCTTCGCCCGCACTGCTGCCAGCAGCGCCCAGTTCCTCAACAAGGTGGCGGCTCTCGGCATCCCCATGGTGGGGGTCGACCCCTCTCTGGTGCTCTGCTACCGGGACGAGTACGTGAAGGCGCTCGGCCCCGCCCGCGGCGATTTCCAGGTGCTGCTGCCCCAGGAGTGGCTGCTCTCCCTGCCTGCCGAGGCGCTGCCGCTGCGAGAAGAGGCTGGCTCCGACCCCTGGTATCTGTTTGCCCACTGCACCGAGAAGACCGCCAAGCCCACCACCCACGGTGACTGGAGCACCCTGTTTGGCCGCTTCGGTGCCACGCTGCAGCCGGTCTCGGTGGGCTGCTGCGGCATGGCCGGTACCTATGGCCACGACGCCAAACAGGTGGAGAACTCCAAAGGCATCTATGGTCTGAGCTGGGCCGAGCCCCTCGCGCGCCTGCCCAAGGCTCGCTGCCTGGCCACCGGCTATTCGTGCCGCAGCCAGGTCAAGCGGATGGAGGGGGAGAAGCTCAAGCACCCGCTGCAGGCCCTGCTGGAACTGCTCTGATGCTCCACTTTCCCAAGGGGTTCCGGGTGCCAAAGGCCTATCGGCACCCGCATTTTCTGTTGCTCCCCACCACGCCGTCCCAGGCCGTGGTGGAGTTTGTCGCCATCCTGCGCGAGCGGGAGCAGCTCCATCAGCTGTTTCGCCCGGACGATGTGTGGCCCTCCGCCCATTTCAGCCTGAGTCAGCACGAGGCCGATTTGGAGTGGCAGCACTCCGAGTTTCTGGCCAAGCGCTCCTTTGCCTATGGCCTCTGGAGCCCGGACAGGGAGCCCCGCTTCTGGGGCGGGGTTTACCTCTATCCGTCGGTGCTGCCGGAGGTGCAGGTGGAGCTCTTCTTCTGGAAGGTGGCCGAGGCGCCGCTCACTGACAGCGAACTCGAAGCCGAACTGCGCGCCTGGCTCGGCAAGGTATGGCGCTGGTCCGAGCCGCGTCTGCCGGGGCGGGACGGCCCTTGGGCCGAGTGGCCAGGGGTGACCTATCCCTGGTGAGGGTCAATCTCGATGCAAGATGCCTCGGCGTGGGCATCTTTTTTTTTGCGCCTTTTTCGCCGACACTGCTGGTTTGCCGCTACAGCGCAGCGATAACCCGTTGATCACGCAAGGAGTCCGCTCACCATGAGTCAAGAAAGCAGCCCCATCTGGCGCAAACCCATGAGCCTGGAGGGGCTCAATGCCAGCTCCCGCAACACCCTGATGGCCCACCTCGACATCGTCTACACCGCCTTTGGCCCCGACTGGCTGGAGGCCACCATGCCGGTGGATCACCGCACCCATCAACCGCTCGGCATGCTGCACGGCGGCGCCTCCGTGGTGCTGGCGGAAACGCTGGGATCGCTTGCGGCCAACATGGCGGTGGGGGAGGAGAGTTATTGCGTGGGGCTGGAGGTCAATGCCAACCACCTGAGGGCCAAGCGGGAAGGGGTGGTGACGGGACGCTGCGCGCCGCTGCATCTGGGGGCGACGACTCAGGTGTGGCAGATCGAGATTCGCGATGAACGTGGTCGTTTATTGTGCACCAGCCGATTGACCATGGCGGTGCTCAAGCACAAGCGGGACAAGGACTCTGGCGAAGCGTGATCGGCAATAACGCATCATGAGTGAAAAATAAGCAAGCCATAGTCGCGAGATCCCTCTATAATTGCCAACGTCTTGAGACACCTATCACATTTTTCAAGACAGCAGAACAAAGTGGCGCTATAATCGCCGCCTTTTTGCTATTCCGCGGTGTTAGCCGCCTGCCTTAATCTGGAAGAATCTATGTCTGATACCGAACAACTGCCCCTTTTTAGTGAGCTTGGACTGGCCGCGCCTGTATTGAAAGCGCTGCAGGACGTGGGCTATGAGCGCCCGTCTCCCATCCAGGCCGCAGCAATTCCCCACCTGATGGCGGGACACGATCTGCTGGGGCAGGCACAAACCGGTACAGGGAAGACCGCTGCTTTTGCCTTGCCTCTGTTGTCTCGTCTGGAAGCTGGTAACCGCAACACCCAGATCCTGGTGCTGGCCCCGACCCGCGAGCTGGCCCTGCAGGTGGCAGAGGCGTGCCAACGCTATGCCCACCACATGCCCGATTTCCACGTGCTGCCCATCTACGGCGGCGCTTCCTACGAAACCCAGACCCGCGCCCTGCGCCGCGGTGCCCAGGTTGTCGTGGGTACCCCGGGCCGCGTGATGGACCTGATCCGTCGCAAGAACCTGGACCTCTCCGGTCTGAAAGCCCTGGTGCTGGATGAAGCGGACGAAATGCTGCGCATGGGCTTCATCGACGACGTGGACTGGATCATGGATCAGTGCCCGGCCGGTCGTCAGGTTGCCCTGTTCTCTGCCACCATGCCGGAGCAGATCCGTCGTGTTGCCCAGAAGCACCTGAAGCAGCCCAAAGAGATCAAGATCGCCTCCAAGACCGCGACCGCCACCACCATTCGTCAGCGTTACTGGCAGGTGACCGGTCTGCACAAGCTGGACGCCATGACCCGTCTGCTGGAAGTGGAATCCTACGAAGCCCTGCTGGTGTTCGTGCGTACCAAGAACGCCGCCGAAGAGCTGGCAGGCAAGCTGGCTGCCCGTGGTCACGCCTGTGAAGCGCTGCACGGTGACATCCCGCAGAAGCTGCGTGAGCGTACCGTTGACAAGCTGCGTCAGGGCCAGCTGGACATCCTGATCGCCACCGACGTGGTCGCCCGCGGTCTGGACGTTGAGCGCATCACCCACGTAGTGAACTACGACATTCCCTACGACACCGAATCCTACGTTCACCGTATCGGCCGTACCGGCCGTGCCGGTCGCAAGGGTGAAGCCATCCTGTTCGTGGCGCCGCGCGAGCGTCGCATGCTGCGTGCCATCGAGCACGCAACTCGTCAAGCCATCGAGCCGATGAAGATGCCGAGCACCGAGGACATCAACCAGCACCGTCTGGCCAAGTTCAAGGAGCGCATCCGCGAAACCATGATGGGTGAAGAGCTCGAGATCTACCACAACCTGGTGAACGAGCTGATCGAAGAAGACTCTGCCGATCCGCTGGAGCTGGCTGCTGCACTGGCCAAGCTGGTACAGGGCGATCAACCGCTGCTGCTGGATGACTCCATTCCGGATCCGGTGTTCAACGCTGGCAACGATCGCGGTGGCTTCGAGCGTCGTGAGTTCAACGACCGTGGCGGTCGTGACTTCGGTGACCGTGGCGATCGTCCGGCCCGTCGCATGCCGTCCCTCGAACCGCGTCCGCTGAAAGACAACCCGGACGTGGAGATGGAGCGCTACCGCGTCGACGTGGGCGCCCATCACGGCGTCAAGCCGGGCCAGATCGTGGGTGCCATCGCCAACGAAGCGAACATCGAGAGCCGCTTCATCGGCAACATCGACATCGCCGATGACTTCTCCACCGTCGATCTGCCCAAGGGCATGAGCGCCGAGGTGCTGGAAGTGATCAAGAAGGCCCGTGTCTGCCAGCGTCCGCTGCAGATCACCCGTTACACCGAAGTGCCGGCCGGTGGCAACACTGCTCCCCGTCCGCCCCGTGGTGATCGTTCGTTCCGTGGCGACCGTCCTTTCAACAAGGATCGCCGTCCCCAGGGTGACCGTCCCTTCAACAAGGATCGCCGTGAAGGCGGTTTCGACAAGGGTCGCAAATTCGGTGGCAACAAGCGCCGCGACAGCTAAACCCTGACTGCACTGATGAGAAGGCCGCTCCATGGAGCGGCCTTTTTTGTGTCTGTTTTTCAGATGCGTAGTGAAGATTGTCACCTATTTCCGGCTGTGGCGGGCACCCGGTTTGATGAGGAGCCAGTGAAAGAAAAATGGTGCAATCCATTTGCCTGGGGGTGGCGCCTGGTGTCATTCTTTGGGAAGCGATTGGGTACTTTTGGAAGGCGCAGAGATAGTTGCTGGTTGCAAACGACTGCGACTTTGGTCTGAAGGTGCATTCTGTTGTTTGCATATGAGTCAGCAGAGTGAGATGAATAAATAAACCGTATGACAGGGAGGTGCGTGATGGGCAAGTGGCTTGGCAAGGTGTTGCTGATATCTGGATGGCTCGTGTCGGGTATGGTGTTGGCGGAGGAGCCCTTCTTCAGAATTGCGGGGGCGGGGTGCTGCAATGGCAAGGGGGAGGTGGTGCTGACCCGTGCCGAGTTTGAGGCCTTGCCGCAGACGTAAGTTAAGACGGGGACGCCCTGGACCGAGGGGGAGCACCTCTATCGCGGGGTGTTGCTGCGGGACCTGGTCAGGATCTACGGTCTCAAGAGCCAGGAGGTCAAGGCCCTCGCGGTCAATGAATACTGGGCCGCTCTGCCGCTGGAAGACGGGGAGAAGTACCCGGTGCTGGTGGCCGAGAAGCAGGATGGCAAGGCGCTGACTTTGCGCAACAAGGGGCCGCTCTGGGTCATTTATCCCCTCACCGACCATCCCGAACTCAACAAGGAGCTCTATCACAGCCGGATGGTGTGGCAGCTGGCGGCGCTGGAGAGCAAATAAGATGCTGTGCGGCAAGTTCTTGAGCCTGATCCTGATGGTGACCACCTTTTTGGGGGTGACCCTCTGGTCGGTCTGGAACTATGACCGCGCGTTCAATGCGGTGACGCGCTACACCCAGCTCTCCGCTTGGGCACTGGCCCAGCTCGAGCTGGAGATCCACGCCTTCGAGGAGGGCTTGCAGCTCTATCGTGCCGGTGCCGCCAGCCGGGAGGAGATGAACAAGCGCTTTGACATTGCCTGGAACCGGCTCGATGTCTTCCTGCACGGGGAGGAGGCAAAGTCGGTCAGGGCCCGATTCGGCGCGGACAAGGCAGTCGGCAAGATCCTCGCCCTCTTCGAACGCTATGAGCAGGATGTGGTGCAAGGGGAGCCGGATTCCCCCGCACTCAAGATGTTCACGGCCGCGCTCGATGACGAGATGCGCGGGGTGCGGGACGTGATGGTGAAAAACTTCACCGGGCCCTCTGCCATCGCCCAGCGTGAGCTGCTCAACGAGTCGAGAACCCAGAACTTCTTCATCCTGGGATTTCTGATGCTGGCGACCATGGTGATGTTGATGGTGCTGTTTCGCGAAGTGCGCCGCCAGCATTTTCTGGCGTGGAACGATCCCCTCACCCGTCTCCCCAACCGGGCGGCGCTCATCAAGCACCTCCAGCAGTGGACCAGCCACCCCGGTCGGCGCAGCAGCATCACAGTCTGCCTCATGGATCTGGGGCATTTCAGGGAGGTCAATGACAGTCTGGGTTACGAAGTGGGGGACGCCTTGCTCAAACGGCTTGCGGAGCGGATCCACGCCGCCTCTGGCCAGGGGATCTTCGTTGCCCGAACCGGCAGTGACGAGTTCACCCTCATCATCACTGGCACCATGCCCACCTATCTGCGCTTCCCGTTTCTGGAGCAACTGCGCAGCGAGCTGGCGGATCTGGTGTTTGCCGCCGATCCGGCGCACCGGGTGCGGGTCTTCATGGGCACCAGCCAGTACGTGAAACCGGATCATTCACCGGAAGAGATGCTGCTGTTTGCCGATATCACCCTCGACAGCGCCAAGCGCAAGCGGCTGAATCGCAATGTGCTCTTCTCCAGCAGCATGTATCAGCACTATCAGCGCAAACGCCGGCTGTCGACCGAGCTGCGGGAGCTTATCCACTGCCCGCAATGCCCGCAACTGGCCCTTTACTATCAGCCCATCGTGCGCGGCCAGAGTGTGGTGAGGCTGGGGGCCGAGGCGCTGATCCGCTGGCATCATCCGGAATATGGCTTTATTGCCCCCCTCGACATCATCTCGCTGGCAGAAGAGAACGGGTTGGGCGAGGCGCTCGGGGGCTGGATCATCCGGCGCATGCAGCTCGATCTGTCCGGCTTCCCGGAGGAGGTGCTAGCACCGCTCGAGATCTCCATCAACCTCTCCAACTCCATGTTCAACATGGGGTTGGCCAGGGAGATTGAAGAGAAGACGGAAGATGGACCGTTGGGGCTGCACCAGTTGATAGTGGAGTTGACCGAAACCATCGCCCTCGATGACTTCGGGACCGGCTGGTCCTCGTTCTCTTACCTGCGTGAACTCTATTTCGACAAGCTCAAGATAGACAGATCCTTTATCACCGCCATCGACAGTGACACCCGGCAGGCGCTCTTCGTCGAGACCATCACCACCCTCTCTCATCAGTTGGGGGTGCGTGTCGTGGCAGAAGGGGTGGAAACAGCGATGAGCTCAAGGCGGTGCTCACCATAGGGGTGGATGAGATCCAGGGTTATTTCTACTCGCGTCCCTTGCCGCTGCCGGAGTTCATGCAGTTCTGTCACCGCTATTTCGCCCACAGCGCCGCCATTCAGGAAGTGGCACTGGGGTAGCCTTGGGGCAATCGAGCCCCTGTAGCCTTGTCTTCGAGTCCCTCTGTTCGATTGTTCCTGGTTGATATTTCATCCCGACACCTTTCTCCCATGACAGGACCGCCCTTGACGCGGTTTTCTTGTGCCTCCTGCCAGAACGAGGGTGCGAGAGGGCAGGCCCGGTGCTACCTTGTGCCACGAACAGTGCCACAGGGCAGAGGAGCCATAGATGGATCGCTTGGGGGTGATGGAGGTGTTCGTGCTGGCGGTGGAGACCGGCTCGTTTTCGGCGGTGGCCCGCCGACTGGGGATGGGGCAACCCACGGTTTCCAGATTGATTGCCCAGCTTGAGGCGCACCTTGGCAGCCGCCTGTTGCTGCGTTCGACCCGGGGGCTGGCGCCCACCGAGGCCGGAGAGGCCTACTATCTGCGGGCGAGAGAGATCCTGGCCCAGGTCAACGAGGCCGATGCCATGGTGCAGCAATGCCGGGCGGGCCTGAGCGGACGCCTGCGGGTGAGCGCTCCCGTCACTTTCGCCCGCTTGCATATCATTCCCCATCTTGCCGGTTTTCTGGCGGCTCACCCGGGACTGGATCTGGAGATCCTGCTGGATGACGGCAATGTGGATCTCATTTCGGCGGGCATCGAGGTGGCTCTGCGGATCGGCAAACAGGCCGACTCGTCGCTGGTCGCCCGCTGCCTCGCCCGAAGCGACATGCGGGTGCTGGCGACGCCGGCCTATCTGGCCGCCAAAGGAGAGCCTGAGACCCCTCAGGCCCTGCAACAGCATGATCTGGTGCTTTACAGTCCACGGCCCGGAGTGGGGCAGCAGTGGCGATTTCGCCGCGGCGTCGAAGAGAAGGTGGTTTCCGGAGAAGGCAGGCTGACGGTCTCGGCGGCCGAAGGCATGCGCGCCGCCGTGCTGGCAGGACTGGGGCTTGGTATCGCCTCGGAGTGGATGTTTGCCCCCGAGCTTGCCCGCGGCGAGGTGGTGGCGGTGCTGCCCGAGTGGCAACTGCCCATGCAGGAGCTCTGGACCCTGCTCCCGGCAGGTCGCCAGCCCGGTGCCAAGGCGAGCGCCTTTCTGGCATTCGTGACCGGCCTGCCCGGCGTGGGGCATGCACCAGCGGAATAACTGTTATGGTCCCCACCGCTCTACTGGTGGCGACGCTCCCCGGGTAGGCTGTGCGCATGGGGCCCGTGTCCTGGCGGGAGCCCTTCTACCACGAGGAGAAGATCATGAGTACATCGCCTTCTGCCGGAGGGGCCGCAACCCCCGGCCCCTCCCTGCTCTTCGCCATGGCCCTGTCATGCGGCCTGGCAGTTGCCAACATCTACTACAACCAGCCCATGTTGGCTGTGATGGCGCAGGACTTTCCCGGGCACTCGGGCATGCCATTGATCGCCATGCTGACCCAGCTCGGCTATGCCATGGGTCTGCTTTTGCTGGTGCCGCTTGGCGATGTAGTCGAGCGCCGCTGGCTCATTCCGGGGCAGTTTGCACTGATCGCGCTGGCTTCCCTGCTGGCGGCCACGGCCGCGAGTGCCGCCACCTTGATGCTGGCCTCCGTCCTGCTCGGCATCGGGGCCACGGCGGCCCAGCAGATAGTCCCGGTGGCGGCGACCCTGGCAGATCCCGCCCGTCGGGGTGCCGTGGTCGGCAGCGTGATGAGCGGCCTGCTGGCCGGAATACTGCTCAGCCGCACCGTCGCTGGCCTGGTCACCGCTTATGGCAGTTGGCGCACCATGTTCTGGCTGGCCATTCCCCTGGCCCTGTCGGGGGCTCTGCTGATGGCCAGGATGATACCGTCCGGATTGCCGCGCTCTCCCCTCGGTTATGGCCGTCTGCTTCACTCTCTGGTCGGTCTGTGGCGCGAGGAGCCCGCCCTGCGCCGCGCGACCCTGACCCAGGCCTTGCTGTTTGCCTCCTTCAGCGCCTTCTGGACCGTGCTGGCGTTCTACCTGGCCGAACCTGCCTATGGGTTGGGGGCCGACATGGCGGGTCTGTTCGGGGTCATCGGGGTGGCTGGGGTGGTGGCGGCCCCTTTGGCAGGCCGGATGGCGGATCGGTTGGGGGCCAGACCAGTGGTATTGGCCGGTGCCGTGCTGGTGGTGCTTGCCTGGATCTGCTTCGAGCTGTGGCTCTCTCTGGCCGGGCTGGCGTGCGGGGTCATCTTGCTGGATCTCGGAGTGCAGAGCGCACTCATCGCCCATCAGCAGCGCATCTATGGTCTGAGACCTGAGGCCAGGGGGCGCATCAATACCCTCTTCATGACCGGCATGTTCCTGGGGGGAACCCTCGGCTCCAGCCTGGGGATGCTGGTCTGGCAACAGGGACACTGGCTCGGGGTGGGAGCAGCCGGCATGGGGTTGGCCCTGGTGGCCTGTCTCTGCGCCCTGGCCGGCAGGCGGGGGCTGCAACCGGCCATCTGAGGCATGTGCAAGACAAGAAAGGCGACTCCGGGGTCGCCTTTTGTCTGTCTGCTTGGGATGGTCTCAGAGCACCATGGCGGCAATCCAGCCGAAGATCACCAGGGGGATGTTGTAGTGGATGAAGGTTGGCACCACGCTGTCCCAGATGTGGTCGTGCTGACCGTCCGCATTGAGGCCCGATGTGGGGCCGAGCGTCGAGTCGGAGGCGGGGGAGCCCGCGTCCCCCAGCGCGCCCGCGGTGCCCACCAGGGCGATGGTCGCCATGGGCGAGAAGCCGAGGTGGATGCACAGGGGCACATAGATGGTGGCGATGATGGGCACGGTGGAGAAGGAGGAGCCGATCCCCATGGTGATGAGCAGGCCCACCAGCAGCATCAGGAAGGCCGCCAATCCCTTGTGACCTGCCATCATGCTGGAGACGGACTGCACCAGACTCTCCACCCCGTGGGTCTCCTTCATGACGGCGGCGAAGCCTGCGGCCGAGATCATGATAAAGCCGATGAGGGACATCATGCGCACACCCTGGGTGAAGGCATCCTGGCTCTCGCGGAATTTGATGACGCCGCCGCAGGTGAAGATGATGAAGCCTGCGAGCGCCCCCAGCACGATGCTGTTGGTCATCAGTTGCAGACCGAGTGCCACGGCGATGGCCAGCAGGGCGACCCAGATGTGGTTGAGATTGAGCTCGACCGTCTCGGGTTCGGCGGCCAGGATCTTCTCCAGATCATACTGACGCGGCTTGCGGTAGCTGAAGAAGACGGCGATGAGCAGGCCGAGGAACATGCCAAATACCGGGATGGCCATCGCCAGGGGCAACTGGCTGAATTCCACCGGTACGCCGTTGTCGACGAGATTCTTGGCCAGGATGTTGTTCAGGAAGATGCCGCCAAAGCCCACCGGCAGCAGCATGTAGGTAGCGGTCAGGCCGAAGGTGATGACGCAGGCCACCTGACGGCGGTCGATCTGCATCTGGGCCATGACATGCAGCAGCGGCGGGATCAGGATGGGAATGAAGGCGATGTGCACCGGGATCAGGTTCTGGGAGGAGATGGAGACCGCGAGCACCGAGGTGAGCAGCAGGCTCTTGACCCAGAGAATGCGGGTGCTGCTGGCATCCTTGCCGAGCTGGTTGATGACCTTGCGGGCCAGCAGATCGGTGATGCCGGAGCGGGAGATGGCCACCGCGAACGCCCCCAGCATAGCGTAGGAGAGGGCGATTTCTGCACCGCCGCCCAGGCCGCCGGTGAAGGTGCTGAGGGTCTGCTCGAGGGAGAGTCCGCCGAGCAGGCCACCCACGATGGCACCGATGGCGAGGGAGACCACCACATTGATCCGCAGCAGGCTGAGCACCAGCATCAGCGCCACCGCGATAACAACAGGATTCATTTGATTTCCTTATGGATTGTGTTGCTGTCAGTCGTGTGAAAGCCAGCTAGTTTGCGAAAAACAGGCTAAATGTCGAGAAAAAAATCGGCGGATCCCGGCCAAGGGACGCATCTTCTGCTGGCGGTGAACGGGAACCGGGAAAATGGCCCTTCTTCGTTGCCCAGACAGGTCCCCTCATGCAGACAGGCTGCCATGGGCAGCCTGTCTGGGCAGGGGCTGGGAGTGTTCAGCCCTCGTCTTCGGTGTCCGTCGTTTCATCCGGGTTGGCCAGAGGCCAGCCTCCCAGGCTCTTCCAGCGATTGACGATGTGGCAGAAGAGCTCTGTGGTGCGCTCGGTGTCGTAGAGGGCCGAGTGGGCCTCTTTGTTGTCAAAGGGGATATTGGCGCTCTGACAGGCCTTGGCCAGCACCGTCTGCCCCAGGGCAAGACCCGAGAGGGCGGCGGTGTCGAAGGTGGCGAAGGGGTGGAACGGATTGCGCTTGAGGCCGGCCCGCTCGGCGGCGGCCATCACGAAGCCGTGGTCGAAGGTGGCGTTGTGGGCCACTATGATGGCGCGACCACAATCCTGCTCCTTCATGCCCTTGCGCACTCCCTTGAAGATCTCGGTGAGTGCTTCCTTCTCGTCCACCGCGCCCCGCAGCGGGTTGAAGGGGTCGATGCCGGTGAACTCCAGCGCCGCTTTCTCCAGATTGGCGCCCTCAAAAGGCTGGACATGAAAATGGAAGATCTGGTCAGGGACGAGCCAACCCTGCTCATCCATCTTGAGGGTGTGGGCGGCTATTTCCAGCAGGGCATCGGTCTTGGCATTGAATCCGGCGGTTTCAACATCGATGACGACGGGGTAAAAGCCGCGAAAACGGCCCTTGAGGGTGTGAACGGCGTCGGTCATGGTATCTCGGTCGGCGTGAAAGGAGGCGGCATTATGGCAAAAAAGCGTGCCCTTGTCCCTTATCTGCCGCCATGGGACGGCAAGAGGGCCATTTTGAAACACCTGTGCTTATAATGGGCGACGTCAACCATGGAGGGAGAGGACGATGAAGAAGCTGGGATTGGCACACAAGATGATGTTGGTGGTCTGTCTGCCGCTGTTGGCCCTGCTGTTTTTCTCCGGCCGGTACGTCTATGAACGTTATCGGGTCGAACAGGAGATGAGCGGCGCCCTGGTCGCGCTGGCGGTGGTGAAGGAGGCGGCGCAGCTGGCCCATGAGCTGCAACGGGAGCGCGGCATGTCGGCCGGCTTCCTCGGCTCTGGCGGCAACAAGTTTCGCGATGCGCTGCCTGCCCAGCGCAAGGTGGTGGACAGCCTGTTGCAGCGTTTTCATCAGGATCCTGCCTTGCTGGCGCTGACCGAGGTGCAGCAGGGAGTGGCGGGGCTCACCGCCATGCGTGAGCGGGTCAGCGCCCTGGGGGTCGAGGTGGCGGAACAGGTCGGCTTCTATACCCGCCTCGTGACCGCCTTGCTGGCGGTGGTGGACAAGATAAGCGTCGACAGCATGGATGCCACCATCGCCCTGCAGACCAATGCCTACGCCGCCTTCCTGCAAAGCAAGGAGCGTGCGGGACTGGAGCGGGCGACGCTCAGCAACGTCTTTGGCCGTGACAGCTTCACGCCTGCGCTGTTGCAGCAGTTCATTTCCCTGCTGGCGGCCCAGAACACCTATCTCGAACGTTTCCAGGCGGTAGCGAGTCCCGCCCAGCGCCAGTTGCTGGCCGACAGCCTGGCCTCGCCAGTGGTGAGCAAGGTAGCCGCCATGGAGAAGCTGGCGCTCGACAAGGCGGCCAGCGGCGGCTTCGGGGTGGATGCCGAGGCCTGGTTTGCCTTGAGTACCGACAAGATAGGCCTGCTCAAGGAGATAGAAGACAGCCTCTATCAGCAGCTCTTCGAGCGGGTTGAACAGATGCGGGTCGGGAGTGCCAGTGACTTCTGGTGGGGGGCGGCTGGCGTGTTGCTGTGCATCGTCCTGACCACCTTCGTCTGCTGGCGGGTAGTGCGGGATCTGCATCTGGGCTTCATGGCCCTGCACCAGACCTTCAAGCGCCTGGTGCAGGAGAACGACCTGACCGTGCGGGTCGACTGGCGATCCGGGGATGAGCTGGGGGCCCTGGCGCGGGATCTGAACCATTTCCTCGGGCACCTGGAGAGTTTGCTGCTGGCTGTGCGCCACTCCTGTGACGTGCTGATACGCAGCGCCGCCAGCTCGGCCGAGGTCATTGCCGAGGTGAATGCCGGCGTAGTCAGGGGATGCGGGCAGGTGGATCTGGTGGCGACTGCCGCCACCGAGATGGCATCGACTGTCGCGGAGATTGCCCGTAACGCCACCCAGACCTCCCAGGCGACTCAGCAGGCCATCGGCCGGGCGAAGCAGGGTGACAAGGAGGTGGATCAGACCATCCACACCATCCAGCAGGTGGCGGGCACGCTGGTGGATACCCGGCACCTGGTGGACAGCCTGCATCGGGATACCGAGTCGGTGGGGGAGGCCTTGAGCCTCATCAAGCAGATCTCGGACAGAACCAACCTGCTGGCCCTCAATGCCGCCATCGAGGCGGCCCGTGCTGGTGAATCCGGGCGCGGTTTTGCAGTGGTGGCCGACGAGGTGAGAGCGCTTGCCTCCCGTACCCAGCAGGCGGCGGATGACATAGAGCGGATGCTGGGCCGCTTGCGCCAGGGGGCCAACGAGGCGGTGGCTGCCATGCACACGGGCACCGAACAGGCCGACCTTAGCGTGACGGAGGCCAAGCGGGCGGGGAGCGAGCTGACCGACATCGTCAACGAGGTGCGCAAGGTGAGCGACATGACGGCCCAGGTGGCCACCGCCACCGAGGAGCAGCGTTATGTGACCGACGACATCCAGCAAAACGTGATGACCATCCGTGACGTGTATGAGGCCCATCGCCAGCACTCCCATACCCTGCAACAACACAGTGCTGAACTGGATGCCCTGGCCCGGGATCTGGCGGGACGCATCGCCAGCTTCAAGCTGATGGCCCCTTCTTCCCCCCACTGAGCGTTTTGACCTAAAGCTTGTCCTGCCGCTGCCGATAGATAATTCGAGATAGTGTGGAGGACAAGCCGTTGAATGCTTGGGTGTTGGGGTTGATCAGCATATCAGTGAGTATGCAGTTGCAGGCGGGCGTGACCGAATTTGGCGCCGGTCTGGATCAATCCGTCTGGCGCCTGACCTCTGATACCCAGGTGGAGTGCAGGCTGGAGCATCCTATTCCCCGCTGGGGAACCGGGGCCTTTGTCAGCCGGGCCGGGCGCAAGATCAATCTGGATTTCGAGCTCAAGGGGCAGCGACCCCAGGCGCGTACCCAGACAGTGAGCCTCGGGATCATGCCCCCCGGCTGGCGTCCCGGGGTGGCCGGGCGACAGATCAGCCAGTTGCAGTTCTATCAGCAGTTTGACGGCCTGGTGGCGGGGCAGACCGCCTGGACCATGCTGGACGAGCTGGAAGGAGGGCGTATGCCGACTTTCCAGTATCGCGACTGGTATCGTCAGGACAGGCCGGTGCGGGTATCGCTCTCGTCGGTCAATTTCAGGGTCAAGTACCAGGCGTTCATGGACTGCCTGAGTGGCTTGCTGCCCTACAGCTTCAACGACATCGCCTTCAGCGTGCTCTCCTATGACAAGAACAGCGATCAGTTGTCACCGGCCTCCAAGCGGCGGCTGGCGATGATCGGTGACTATGTGAAAGCAGACAAGAGCATCGATGTGGTGGTGATCGACGCCTACAGCGACAGCTATGGCGGCCGCTGGCCAAACCAGAAGCTCTCCGAGAAGCGGGCGGATGCCATCAAGCAGGTGTTTGTAGATCTCGGCATCGAGGAGGGCAAGATCTCGGTGGAAGGGCACGGTGAGAAACAGCACGTGGCCTCCAACGAAACGGAAGCTGGCCGAGCCAAGAACCGCCGGGTGGTGATCAACATGGGACGCAACGGCACTATCTGATCCCGTTGAGTCATCGAGAGGGGCGGGATTTTCGCTGTAGTCAGGAATAAAAAATGCCAGTCGGCGAACCGACTGGCATTTTTTTCGCGGGTATCCGGGATTACTTGGCCAGGGATTCCGGCAGGTTTTCGCGGATCTTGCCGAGCATCTCTTTCAGCACGCGGGGGTTGGCCACCACGATGTTGCCGGAGTTTTCGTAGTTGTGACCACCGACGAAGTCGGTGACGATGGCGCCGGCTTCTTTGGCCAGCAGCTCACCGGCGGCGGTGTCCCAGGGTTTCAGGCCGATTTCCCAGAAACCGTCGACGCGGCCAGCGGCCACATAGGCGAGATCCAGCGCGGCGGAGCCAGCACGACGGATGTCTGCACACTCGATGAACATGCTCTGGAACATCTTCAGGTAGGGTTCGATGTGGTGCTTCTGCTTGAACGGGAACCCGGTGGCCAGGATGGTGCCGGAGAGCTCTTTGGCCTTGCCGACACGAATACGGTAGCCGTTCAGCTGGGCGCCGCTGCCGCGGGTGGCAGTGAACAGCTCGTCACGGATGGGATCGTAGACAACGGCTTGTTCGGTCTTGCCCTTGACGCGCAGAGCGATGGAAACGGCAAAGTGCGGAATGCCTTTGACCAGGTTGGTCGTGCCATCCAGTGGGTCGATGATCCATTGGTAGTCCGGATTGGTACCGGCAATCTCGCCAGACTCTTCAGCAATGATGCTGTGTTCCGGGTAAGATTTTTTGATGGTGTGAATGATGGCCGCTTCGGCGTCACGGTCAACGTTGGTCACGAAGTCATTGCTGCCTTTCTGGATAACCTCGATGTTCTCGGGTTGAGAAAAGGCTTTTACTACTACTTGACCGGCGTTGCGCGCAGCGCGCACGGCGATATTCAGCATCGGATGCATAGGTTCACCACTGGATGTTAAAGAACGGGGGATAAAAGGACGCGACATCTTACCAAGATATTCGGGAATAGCAACTGCTATGCCCTCATTCGGTCAGGGTGGTGACTGACAGATCTGACGGCTCCAATAAAGACCTGTAATCAACTAGTCTTATCGCGACAGCCGGATAACAGGCTGTGGTGAGCATAGGGATATGAGCCATGAATCTGTCATTAGTCAGTCAGAAACCGTCGTCGCCGACGACTCTGGGTGTGTTGGCCGCACTGCGTGCCGCCAGCGAAGAGAGTGATTATGTCACCGAGGTCCGGGTGGCACAGCCCCAGCAGTGGCAACCGTCGAAGGACGAAGCGGCGATCCTGCTGCTGGAAGAAGAGGGCGCTGCCTGGCCTGTTCCGCTCTGGCCAGCAGGAGGCAGTGCACTGGGATTGCCGGTGCTTCCCCTGTTGGTGCATCGACAGTATGAACATGCTCCACAGGGGCCGGATGTCCGGGATCCGCATTTTTATTTCGTTTCCAACGGTATTCTGCTGGATGAGGCCGAACTGGCGGATCCTGCCTGCAGCCTGGTGCTGCAAAGCAAGTTTGAATCCTATTTCCCGCTGCTTTCCCGTCTTATCTTGCTGCGCCAGCGCCAACCAGGGGTACTGAGCAGCTAATCATCTCCCCCTCGATGCGGGCTGTTCAAGCGGCACAATATTTGTCATAACTGACCGACATTGTGCCGCTTTGCTATGGCCTGCGCAGCGGCTCACTGTGTGTTCGTCGACGGAGGTGACATGAAGGTTTATGAGCTGAGACGAGCCCCCAATGCCCGTCGGGTCAGAATGTTTCTGGCGGAGAAGGGGATCGAGATGGAATATCAACAGGTCGATCTGGGGGCGGGGGAAAACCTGGCGCCCGCCTTTTTGACCAAGAACCCGGCCGGGCGCATTCCTGTGCTGGAACTCGATGACGGAACCTGTCTGAGTGAAACCCTGGCCATCTGCCGCTATTTTGAAGAGCTCCACCCCGAGCCGAACCTGTTTGGCAGCACCGCGCTGGAGCGCGCCACCATAGAGATGTGGAGTCGCTTCATCGAGTTCAACCTCTGGTTGCCGACCGGTATGGCGTTTCGTCATATCACCGGTTTTTACAAAGACCGGGAGCGGGTCTTCCCCGAATGGGGGGAGGAGTGCAAGCAACAGGCTCAGCTCTGGTTTGACAAGCTCGATGCCCGTCTTGCCGAGGTGCCCTATATTGCGGGGGAACGCTTCACCATCGCCGACATTCTTGCCCTCTGTACCATTGATTTTGGCAAGGTGGTTGGCCTGCGTATCACCCCCGAACAGCCCCATTTGCAGGACTGGCATGACCGGGTGAGTGCCCGGTCCAGCGCCCAGGCCTGATCCTTTCCCCTGAACGTTCAAGGAGTCCAAGATGATAGAGTTGTACACTGCCGCCACGCCCAACGGGTTCAAGGTGTCGATCGCCCTCGAAGAGCTGGGGCTGCCCTACAAGGTCATTCCCCTTGATTTCGCGACCATGGAGCAGAAGAAGCCCGAGTTCCTGGCCATCAACCCCAATGGCCGCATCCCGGCCATCATCGATCGGGACAATGGTGACTTCGCGGTGTTCGAGTCCGGCGCCATCCTTATCTATCTGGCGGAAAAAACCGGCAAGTTGCTGCCGCAGGATCCCAAGCGCCGCTCCCAGGCCATCCAGTGGCTGATGTTCCAGATGGGAGGCGTCGGTCCCATGATGGGGCAGGCCAACGTCTTCTATCGCTATTTCCCCGAGAAGATCCCGGCCGCCATCGAGCGTTACCAGAAGGAAGGGCGACGCCTGTTCGAGGTGCTCGACGGCCATCTGGCACACCATGAGTATCTGGCAGACGAGTACAGCATCGCCGATATCGCTACCTGGCCCTGGGTGCGCATCCACGACTGGAGTGGTATCTCCATCGATGGGTTGGTGCATTTGCAGGCCTGGATGGCACGCATGGAAGCCAGGCCCGCCTGCCAGAAGGGCATCACCATTCCACCGCGCAATGAGAGCCCCGAGGATCAGGTCAAGCGGGCGCAGCAGATGGTGACTCGCTGACGCCATCATGATGGCCCTGACGGGCCATCTTTTTTATTCCCCTTTGACTCCCCGTTGTTTGACGATCTGCATCGCAGTCGCTTTTTGTCTTTCAAATAAGCCATTTATCAAAAATCAAAAGTCATTCTTCCTGATTAATTGTTATGTTATAACGCTATCTCTTTGGTTGATGAACATGAAGCTTGGATGGAAAGGATGACAAAAAAATGCACCGCAGCCGGGTGGTTCGCCCTGGCTCTGATGGCAGGAACGACTGCAGCCGACGGCAAACCGCTTGCCATGGTGGGGCCTTGGGAGATCCACAGTGTCGACCCCGCCAGCAACGGGGTCTTCTTTACTCGCATGCAGGTGGCGGAGACCCTGGTGGATGTCGATGGGAAAGGCAATCTGCAACCCGGGCTTGCCAGTGAGTGGTCGCGTAGCGATGACGGTCTGCAATGGCGATTCACGTTGCGCCCCGGGGCCCGTTTTCACGATGGCAGCGAGGTGAGCGCCGAGCAGGCCGCTTTTGCCCTGCAACAGGCCTGGCGCAAGCCCGGCGTGATGACCAGCGCTCCCATTGCGTCCATCGAGGCTGGAGATGGCGTCTTGAAGGTCACCCTGAGCGAACCCTTCGCCTCCCTGCCGGCCGTGCTGGCCCACCCCAGCACCCAGATCCTGGCGAAGGCCGCCTACGATGCCAAGGGGGAGGTAACCCAGGTGATAGGCTCTGGCCCCTACCGCATCACCCGCCTGCAACAACCCCAGCGGATAGAGACTGTGCGTTTCGACGGCTGGCAGGGGGCCAGGCCCGCAATCGAGGAGGTCAGCTACCTGACGGTGGGGCGTGCAGAGAGCCGCACCCTGATGGCCGAGAGCGGTCAGGCCGACATCGCCTGGGGGCTGGATCCGGTCAGCATCCGCCGCTTGCAGCAGGCGTCACGGGTCTCCATCGCCTCGGTCACCCTGCCACGGACCATCCAGCTCAAGCTCAATGGCGCCGATCCCCGTCTGAGCGATCCGGTGGTGCGCCGTGCCCTGAGTCTCGCCATCGATCGTCGTGGTATGGCAGCCGCCCTGCTGCGGGATCCCGAGATGGCGGCAACCCAGCTCTTTCCCCCCACTCTGGGGGAGTGGCACCAGCTCGGGTTGACGCCGCTTGCCTATGACGTCAAGGCGGCCCGGGCGGCCTTCGCGGCGGCAGGCTGGCAGCCGGGAGAGGACGGTGTGCTGCGCAAGGGGGAAGAGCGCTTCGCCTTGACCTTGCGTACCTTCCCTGACCGTCCGGAGCTGCCGCTCCTCGCCACGGCACTGCAGGCGCAGTGGAAGGCGGTGGGGGTGGATCTCAAGGTGGCGGTGGGCAACTCGAGCGAGATCCCGGCGGGCCATCAGGACGGCTCGCTCCAGCTTGGTCTCTACGCCCGCAATTATGCCCTGGTACCGGATCCCCTGGTCACTTTGCTGGGGGACTTGGCCCCTGCCGGTGCGGACTGGGGGGTGATGAACTGGCACTCCCCGGCCATGACGCAAACACTGACCCGCCTTGCCACGCAAGCCTTGTCGCCCACAGACGCCGCCGCGGCTCGCCGGGAGATAGCCACGACACTGCAACAGGAGTTGCCGCTCCTGCCCATCGCCTGGTACCGCCAGAGCGCGGCGGTCAGTCGGGGGCTGGAGGGGTTTGAACTCGATCCCCAGGAGCGCAGCTATGGCCTGGACAAGTTGACATGGAGCGCACGATGACAGCGACCCCCTTGTCTCGCGTCATGGGGATACTGGGTCAGCGTCTGGTGCAGGCGCTGGTGGTTGCCCTGCTGGTGGCCGGACTCTGTTTTCTGATGGTGCAGTCCCTGCCCGGAGACATCGCCTTTCGCATCGCGGCGGGTCGTTATGGCTATGACTATGTCACCGCCGAGGCGGCCAACGCGGTGCGCAGCGAGCTGGGGCTGGCCGGCTCGGCCCTTGCCCGTTTTGGCGACTGGCTGTGGGCCTTGCTGCAAGGGGATCTCGGCAGCTCCCTGGTGACGGGCGCACCGGTCGCCACCGACGTGGGTCATCACCTGGGCGCCACCCTGACGCTCGCGAGCGCCTCCGTGGTGCTGGCGCTGGTGGTGGCGCTGCCGCTTGGCAGCCTGAGTGCGCTGCGCCCGGGGGGATGGTGTGATCGCCTGACCCTGGGCTGGAGCGTGCTGATGCGTGCGTTGCCCCCCTTCTTGCTCGGCCTGGTGCTCATGGTGATGCTCTCGGTGGAGCTGGGCTGGGTCAGTGCGGCAGGGCACGGGGAGGGGAGCAACCTGCTGCTGCCCGCCCTGACCCTGGGATTGGGGCTCTCCGGCGTGCTCTCCCGGGTGGTGCGTGAAAGCGTGCTCACCGTGGTGCAGTCCGGTTATTACCGATTTGCCCTCACCAAGGGGCTTTCGCCGGCCCGGGTTTTCTGGCGTCACGGTCTGCGCAACACCGGGGTCAGCATCATCGCCTACACCAGCGTGCAACTGGTGCTGCTCATCGAGGGGGTCGTGGTGGTCGAGAGCCTGTTTGCCTGGCCCGGGATCGGCCATGCGCTGGTGCACGCCATCTTCTGGCGCGACATCTCCATGGTTCAGGGGACCGTGCTGGTGCTGGCGGTGCTCTTCGTGCTGCTCAATACCCTCACCGACCTGCTTTGTCTTGCCATTGACCCCCGTGGTCCCAAGGAGTCCTGATCATGTCGTTGTCTGTCAAAACGGGGCTGGGCCTGCTCCTGCTGGTGGTGCTGTTTGCCCTGCTGGGCCCCGTGCTCTGGCCCGATCCGGCGGCTCAGGATCTGGCACAGTTTCTGGCTGATCCCTCCTGGCAGGAGCCCCTCGGGCGGGATCAGATGGGGCGCAGCCTGATGGCGCGCCTCGCGGCGGCGACCCGGCTCTCCCTGCTGCTGGGACTGCTGTGCGTCATCACGGCGGCGCTGCTGGGGTCATTGCTGGGCTGGCTCTCGGCCTGGCGCGGCGGCTGGGTCGACGGTCTGCTGCGCAGCCTGGCCGACGGCGTGCTGGCCCTGCCAGGCCTGTTGCTGGTGCTGCTCTTCTCCGCCATGGCCCAGGGTGGCTTTGCCATCCTCTATCTCGGGTTGGCCATGGCCCAGTGGGTGGAGTATTACCGGGTGGTGCGTGCCCGCAGCCGGGGGCTGCTCGCCTCGCCCCAGGTGGAGGCGTCCCGTCTGCTGGGATTCGGCCATGCCCATGTGGTGCGGCGCCATCTCTGGCCCGAGCTCGCTCCCCAGTTGCTCACCATGATGGCCTTCGGCCTAGCGGGTGCCATTCTAACCCTCTCAACCCTGGGCTTTGTCGGAGTGGGCATTCAGCCGCCAACGCCGGAGCTGGGGCTGATGATGACGGAGGCGCTGCCCCACTATCAGGAGGCTCCCCGTCTGCTACTGGCCCCCATTCTTGTCATGGGGCTGATGTTGCTGGCCCTGGTGCTGCTTCATCAGACGCGCGGCCTTGACATGCCATCTTCACAAGGAGCCACCTCATGACGGCCATTCATATCAAGGGGTTGCAGGTCGATGATGGCCAGAAAACCCTGCTGCAGGCGCTGGATTTCACCATTCATCCCGGCACCGCCCTGACCCTGATCGGGGAGAGCGGTTCGGGCAAATCCCTGTTGGCTCATGCCCTGATGGGGACGTTGCCAGCCCCCCTGACAGGCCGGGGCGAGATGGTGTCGGGTGGCCGCCATCACAACCTGGCCGACACGCCTCGCCTGCGCACTCTCTGGGGGCGGGAGCTGGCGATGCTGCCCCAGGAGCCGGTGCTGGCGCTGGATCCCACCATGGGGTTGCTTGCCCAGGTGGAGGAAGGGTGGCTGCCAGGCGGCAAGGAGGCCCGATCGCGGGCCCGCGCCGCCCTCGAGCGGCTTGGACTGGCCGGGCGGGAGGGCGCCTTTGTACACCAGCTCTCGGGAGGCATGGCCCAGCGCGCGGCCTTTGCCGCCGCCACCCTGGGGGAGGCCCGTCTGCTGGTGGCCGACGAGCCCACCAAGGGGCTCGACAGCCGGGCCGCAGCCAGGCTGGGTGCCTTGTTGCTGGGCTACCTGGCCCGTGGACGCCATCTGCTGACCATCACCCATGATCTCTCCCTGGCTCGCGCATTGGGGGGCTGGGTGCTGGTGGTCAAGGGAGGAGAGATCGTGGAGCAGGGGCCCGCCGAGCGTGTGCTGCACACGCCATCCCATGCCTATACCCGGGCCCTGCTGGCGGCGGAGCCCTCCGCCTGGCCCGAGGCGGCCGTCCCTCCCACCGGTGACTGGCTCATCCGCGGGAAGGGGCTTGCCATGGGATATGGGGATCAACCCCTGTTCACGGGGCTCGACCTTGCCCTGGCGCAAGGGGAGCGAATGGCCATCATGGCGCCGAGCGGCGCGGGCAAGAGCACCCTCGGCAACGTGCTGCTTGGTCTGCAACGCCCCCTGCAAGGGGAGGTGCTGCGCCGGGAAGGGATAGCCCCCTGCCGCTGGCAGAAGCTCTATCAGGATCCGGTGCAGGCCTTTGCCAGCCGGGTGCGCCTCGCCACCCAGTTCGATGATGTGCTGCGTCTGCACAGGCTGCCTCGCCATCGGCTTGTCGACTATCTGGCCCGGTTGGGGCTGGATGAACGGCTGCTGACGCGCCTGCCAAACCAGGTCTCGGGAGGGGAGCTGCAGCGGCTGTCGCTTATCCGGGCCCTGCTGCTGCGCCCCGTGCTGCTGTTCGCCGATGAGCCCACGTCCCGGCTCGACCCCCTGAGCCAGCAACAGACCATCGCCTGTCTGCTGGAGGAACTGGAAGAGATAGGCTGCGCCCTGCTGCTGGTGACCCATGACGAGGGGCTGGCCGGCAAGGTTGCCCCTCGTTGTCTGAGACTGGGGGAGGCGGGTAACCCCATGTTCGAAGGCGCGTCGGCCGAGGTGAGTAGAGTGGGGTAAAGAGGGGACAGAATGAATCCTTCTCCCATGATGAGATGACAGTGACGGGGCCTTGGGCCCCGTCGCATTAGAAAAACTTGGGTAAGCAGATTATAAAGTTTCGTTCGTTTTTTGTGATATGAATCACTAAGATTGTCGCAAGCCAGAGAGCGTCCTGCTGCTGGCGGGTGCGGGTCCTCCGCCTTGTTCCTCTTCAACGACCTTTGTCAGACACCTCCTGCAGACCCCTGCCCGGAGGGTGGCGGCTTTTTGATCTTTTTCGGACGAGATATGTATCGGCACAGCTTCTATCCCCTGTTTTTCCTGACCATTCTGATGGTCGCTGTGGGTCAGATGACCCAGACCCTCTATGTGCCCTCCATTCCCATGATGGCGGGGGACTTCCATGTGGCCTCCGGCCAGCTGCAGGCAGTGATGGCCTGCTACCTCATTCCCTACGGCCTCTCCCAGTTCGTTTATGGCCCCTTGTCGGATCGCATCGGTCGTCGCCCTGTGCTCATCATCGGCATGATGATCTTCCTGGTCGGCACCCTCACCATCCAGCTGATCCCGAGCTTCACCGCCTTGCTGGCGGGCAGCCTGATCCAGGGGCTGGGCACCGGGGCAGGGGGCGCCATGAGCCGGACCGTGATGCGCGACCGTTACAGTGGCGCCGAGCTCAACCGTGCCAACAGCCTGGTGAGCATGGGGGTCATCTTCTCCCCTCTGCTGGCACCTGTGCTGGGCGGCTGGCTCACCGAGCTGTTCAACTGGCGTGCCGGCTACTGGTTCCTGTTCGGTTTTGGTGCCCTGACCACCCTGGCGCTGCTGGCCTGGTTTGGGGAGACGCTGCCAGCATCCGCCCGCCAGCATTCGCTGCGGGTGGGCGCCGCCTATCGTCATGTGCTCGGCAACCCGCGCTTTCAGGGCAACCTGCTCTGTCTGATGGCCACCTTTGCCGGCCTCGCGGTGTTCGAGGCGGCGGCCGGGGTGTTGCTGGGGGACGTGCTCAAGCTGAGTGCCCGCACCGTCAGCGTGCTGTTCGTGCTGCCGCTGCCCGGTTATCTGTTCGGCGCCTGGCTCTCCGCCAGACTGAGTTTTCGCCTGAGCCAGGGCAAGCTGATGCGCCTTGGCATCGCCTTCCTGGCCCTGGGGTCGCTCATCATCCTGGTACCCGGGCTGCTCGGTATGGTGAGCGCTGCCTCCCTCGTGGGCGGGGCTGCGGTCTACTTCATTGGCAGCGGCATTCTCTATCCGACCGCCACCTCCTGTGCCATCGAGCCCTTCCCGGGTCAGGCGGGCACCGCGGGAGCCGTGCTCGGGGGCATGCAGAATCTGGGGGCTGGCGTGGTAACCCTGCTGGCCGCCAGCTTCCCGATGACGGGGCAGGTGACCCTGGGGGCCATCATGACGGTGATGGTGCTGATCGTGGCCTTGAGCTTTGTGTGGCTGCGCCACCACGGCGCGCCCCACGAGCAGATGGCCGTCTGACACGGCCAAGAGCCCGCCCCGTTGGCGGGCTTTTTACTGCCTCCTGCCGGGTGGCGAGACGCCGCAGGGGAGTGGAAGGGGGTTGCCGCGCAGGCAAAGAAAAAGCCCGTCATGATGACGGGCTTTTTTGGGTAGGTACCCCGGAGATGCCGTTGCCGGTTTGGGCCCTTGAACCGTCGGTTCAAGGCGGAGATCTAATCTGGCCGCAGGCTTCTCGGTCGGGCCGAGCATGCTCAATAGCCAGAAGGCAGACCCCCTGTTTGGTATGAATATCGGCTCGGGGACTTGAACCGGCTGACAAACACTCCAGGGAATTTCAAAACTCGGTGCGATTAGGGCTGTTGCGCCTCTTCGCTGGATTCACCGTATTGTCCGTGCTCGATCAAGGCGGCTTCGATGGTGCGTTGCAGCATCTTGATCCGCTTGTCCATGGTCTCAGAGTATTGGTGGTTTTTCTCTTTTTCAAGGCAGAGCTCGTGACAGAAATTGAGCGCTGCCATGACGGCCAGCTGTTCGTTGCTGGAGACCTTGGAACGTTGACGAAGCTCAATGAGCTTGTCGGTCAGCTGGTCGGCGGCCTGGCGCAGGGCATCTTGTTGTCCCAGGGGACAGGACACCTTGTAGGGACGTCCCAGAATGACGATTTCTACGGCCTCTATGCTCATGCCTTCCTCAATACGGCGGGGCTGATTTCCGCCTTTATCCACGTGGACAACTGGGCGGGACTATATAGCGCAGATGCAGAAGTTTCAAGGCCTTGCTGGCTCTGGCAGGGGGAGAATGCTAGGATCTCGGCCATAAATTCTGCATATTTGCCTGAACTTTGAGCGGATCCTAGATGAGCAAAACAAACCCCCTGAAATACGCCGCCGTGGCGGACCTGATGGCACAGCACGACCTCATGGCGACGGCCGTCGAGGCCCATGGCGTGATCTGCGGCCTGGTGTGCGGTGGCGTGGCCCTGGACGACAAAAGCTGGCAGCCCCATTTCAATGATCTGATCAACGACGGTTTCGGTCTGCCGGCACCGGTGCGCCAGGTGATGACCGACCTCTATCACGAGGTGATCGAGAGCCTGATGGCACAAAAGGGCGTCGAGCTGCTGCTGCCAAGCGACGAGGCGCCGCTCGATGAGCGCATCGACTCGCTGGTGGACTGGTCCCAGGCCTTCCTGGCCGGCTTTGGCGTGGTCCAACAGGAGCTCTCCAAGGCATCCGAAGAGCTGCAGGAGATGATTCAGGACATCGCCAGCATCACCCAGGTCTCTGCCGAGTTCGATCAGGAAGATGAAGAGAACGAAGCCTCCTTCCTGGTGCTCTACGAACACGTGCGCCTCGGGGTCATGATGGCGTTCGAGGAGTTTGGCAAGCGCCCGGTCGCACCGAGCACGCCGCCGACCCTGCACTGATCTGCCCGTCCACCGGGTCAATGAAAGAGCGCATCACGGCGCTCTTTCTGTTTTACAAGGGGCGAGAGCAGGGGAGGCACTCTGCTAACCCATGGTGCCAAAGCGGTTTTTTGCCCGTGGCTTCGCATCCCGTCCGCCACCTTTGTGGTAGGATTGGCCCACGTTTTTTCGCCTATGCCCTCTTCTCATGTCTCAATCTGATCTGGTTCACGTCGACGTGGCTATCGTCGGCGGTGGTATGAGCGGTGCCGTGCTGGCCCTCTCCCTTGCCGCCCTGAAAGGACAGGATGGTGCCCCCCTGCAGATCCTGCTGCTGGAGGCGAGTGTGCCCGAGCTCAATGCTCATCCCGGTTTCGATGCCCGTGCCATCGCGCTTTCCGCCGGTACCTGCGAGGCGCTGGCCCGTCACGGCCTCTGGCCGCACCTGGTACCCCACTGCTCCCCCATCACCCATATCCATGTGTCGGATCGGGGCCACTGTGGCCAGACCCGGCTGTCGGCGGCGGAGTATGGCCTGCCCGCCCTCGGTCAGGTGATCGAGCTGTCGGCGGCGGGCATCGTGCTGCAAGAGGCGATTGCCGCCTGCCCGCAGATCCGTATGTTGTGCCCGGCCAGGCTTGAGGCCATCGACCCCGATGAGGCGGGAGTGACGCTCGCCCTGGAGGGCGGCGCGCGCTACCGCACCCGGCTGCTGGTGGCGGCCGACGGGGGCCACTCCTTCGTGCGCCAGCATTTCAAGATGCCGGTCAGTCGCCACGATTATGGCCAGAGCGCCATCATCGCCACCGTCAAGACCGCCGAGGATCCCGCCGGACGGGCCTTCGAGCGCTTCACCGATGGAGGGCCGCTGGCCCTGCTGCCCATGCAGGACGGCCTCTCCTCCCTGGTGTGGAGCGTGCCGCGGGACGAGGCACAGGGGCTGCTTGCACTGGATGACGCCGCCTTTCTCGCCCGTCTGCAGCAGGCTTTTGGCTGGCGCCTCGGGCGCATCGAGCGTACAGGCGTGCGCCACCTCTATCCGCTGGTGCTGACGGTGGCCGACTACCCGCTGGCCCAGCGCACCGTGCTGGTGGGCAACGCCGCCCACCTGCTGCACCCCATCGCCGGTCAGGGGTTCAACCTCGGCATGCGGGATCTGGACGTGCTGACCCGGACCCTGGCCCGTGCGCTCGCGGCGGGGGAAGACATCGGCGGCTTTGAGGTGTTAAGCGGCTACTGGCAGCAGCGGCGGGACGATCAGGCCCAGACCGTCTGGCTCACGTCCTCCCTGGCCCAGCTCTTCTCAAACCATCACGCTCCCCTGGTGGTGGGCCGCAATCTGGCGCTCTCCCTGATGGGCAGAGTGCCCTGGCTCAAGGCACCGCTCGCCTCCCGCACCCTGGGATTCGTGGGCGAGGTGTGCGGCCAATAAGCGCTGTCGCCCCGGCGGCAAAGACGATTTCGAGCAAGAGGCACGCCTGTGGGCGTCGCCTCGCAGATCCTGGCGACTCGCCCGGAAAGGACACAAGAGAATGCAGATGCAAGATGTGGATGTGGTGATCGTGGGGGGGGCATGGTGGGCCTGGGGCTCGCTGCCGCCCTCAAGAACCGGGCGATCAAGGTGGCCATCGTGGAAGGCCGGCTGCCCGATGCAACGCTCGGTGAGACGCCGGACAACAGGGTCAGTGCCCTGAGCCTCGCGAGTCAGCACATCCTGCAAGGGGTCGGCGCCTGGGACGGCATAGTGGCGCGCCGCCTGCAGCCCTACGAGAAGATGCAGGTGTGGGAGCAGGACAGTTTCGGCCACATCGATTTCGATGCTGCCAGCCTGCGTCAGGGGGCCCTTGGCCACATCGTCGAGAACCGGGTGATCCAGCTTGCGCTGCTGGACGCCATCGCGGGGGCTAGCAATATCCAGATGCTGACCCCGGCCCGGGCCACCAGCCTGCAGTGCGGGCCAGCGGGCGCCCTGCTGCTGCTGGAAGATGGCCGGGCCCTCTCGGCCAAGCTGGTGGTGGCCGCCGACGGTGCCCACTCCTGGGTGCGCCGTCAGGCAGACATTCCCCTCACCAGCTGGGATTACGGTCATCACGCCCTGGTGGCGACGGTGCGTTGTGCCGAGCCCCATGAGGCGGTGGCGCGCCAGATCTTCACCCCCCAGGGGCCGCTCGCCTTCCTGCCCCTGTGGCAGCCCGACCTCTGCTCCATCGTGTGGTCTGTGCCCGCGGCCCGCGCCGAGGCGCTCTGCGCCCTGGATGATGACGGCTTCAACCGCCAGCTCACCGCCGCCTTTGATGGGCGCCTCGGGCTGTGCAAGGTGGAGGGGGCTCGCAGCGCCATTCCGCTGACCGCCCGCTACGCCCGCGACTTTGCCCGCGAGCGCCTGGTGCTGGTGGGGGATGCGGCCCACACCATCCACCCGCTGGCGGGGCAGGGGGTGAATCTGGGCTTGCTGGATGCCGCCGCCCTGGCGGAGCAGATCCTCATTCATCACGGCAAGGGCGCGGACATCGGCCTGCTCGCCAACCTGCGGGGCTACGAGCGCTGGCGCAAGAGCGAGGCGGCGCGCATGCTGGCGGCCATGGAGGGGCTCAAGCGACTGTTTGCGGGCAGCAACCCCCTCAAGAAGCTGGTGCGCGGGGTGGGGCTTCGCGCCGTCGACGGTCTTGGCCCCCTCAAGCAGGGCATGATCCGGGCCGCCATGGGGCTGGATGGGGAGCTGCCCACCCTGGCCAAGGGTGAAAAAATCTAATATTACCCCGGGTTTTTAACAAAAAAACTAATCTTACAGGGCGAGATGACCCTTTGGGGGGTCAGCCTTTAATGTTGGCGAGAAGCGAAACGTTTTTCTGTAAATTGTGACGGCACGGTAAAAATCAACATTAAATCCCGCAATGGCGCGGTTTTGGCTGTTTTTATCACTGTTTTTGCCTTAGTGTCTGGTGTCAGTGAGTCGGGTGAGGATTAGTTTTTTTTGAGCGGTGCCCCGGCACGCTTGTCATATAATCCGCTCCGTTCAAGGAATCACTCCTGCCCGCCCGGGCGGGAACGAGCACAGAGCTTGTGGTCCGTAGTTCCCGACGAGCCGGGGCGGATTGCGAGTGTTGTCGCGAACGCTTAAGGAAACACAGCGATGATCCAGACTACTGTATTGCATCCGAAACACCTGGAAGCGGGTGCCAAGATGGTGGACTTCCACGGTTGGGAGATGCCCATCAACTACGGTTCCCAGTTGGAAGAGCACCATGTGGTGCGCACCGATGCAGGCATGTTCGATGTCTCCCACATGACCATCGTCGATTTGACCGGCGAGCGGGTCAAAGCCTTCCTGCAACACCTGCTGGCCAACGACGTGGCCAAACTCACCGTCCCCGGCAAGGCCCTCTACAGCGGCATGCTCAATCCGGAAGGCGGCGTCATCGATGACCTCATCACCTATTTCCTGACCGATACCTTCTACCGCCTGGTGGTGAACTCCGCCACCCGCGAGAAGGATCTGGCCTGGATCCGCCATCACGCCATCGACTTTGCCGTGAGCGTGACCGAGCGCCCCGAGCTTGCCATGATCGCGGTGCAGGGCCCCCACGCCAAGGCCAAGGCGGCCAAGGTGTTCACCCCCGAGCAGAATGCGGCGGTCGAAGGCATGAAGCCCTTCTTCGGTGTGCAGGCCGGGGATCTCTTCATCGCCACCACCGGTTACACCGGCGAAGATGGCTACGAGATCGTGGTCCCCCAAGAGAAGGCGTGCGATCTGTGGCAGGCCCTGCTGGACAACGGCGTGGCCCCTTGCGGCCTGGGTGCCCGTGATACCCTGCGCCTGGAAGCGGGCATGAACCTTTACGGTCAGGACATGGACGAGTCAATCTCTCCGCTTGCCGCCAACATGGCCTGGACCCTGGCCTGGGAGCCTGCCTCCCGCCAATTCATCGGCCGCGCCGCCCTGGAAGCCCAGAAGGCCGCCGGCAACCAGCCCAAGCTGGTGGGTCTGGTGATGGAAGAAAAGGGCGTGCTGCGTGCCGGCATGCCGGTCACCTTCACCAGCGAGAGCGGCGAGACACGGGAAGGGGTGATCACCTCCGGCTCCTTCTCGCCCACTCTGGGTTACAGCATTGCCCTGGCGCGGGTGCCCCGCGATATCGGCGAACAGGCCCAGGTGGAGATCCGCAAGAAGCAGGTCACCGTGAAAGTCACCAAGCCGGCCTTCGTGCGCAACGGCCAGCCGTTGGTGTAATCATTGATTGCGGCGAGGGTTGACCTTCGCCACCCCATTTTTGTTGAAGCGATCCAAGAGCATAAAGGAAGCACAAATGAGCCATATCCCGAGCGAACTGAAATATGCCACCTCCCACGAGTGGGTCCGTGTTGAAGCCAACGGCGAAGCCGTGGTCGGCATCACCGAGCACGCCCAGGATCTGCTGGGGGACATGGTGTTCGTCGATCTGCCGGAAGTGGGCAAGCAGGTGAGTGCCGGTGAAGATTGCGCCGTGGCGGAGTCCGTCAAGGCCGCCTCCGACATCTACAGCCCGGTGAGCGGCGAGATCCTGGCCGTCAACGAAGAGCTGGAAGGCAGCCCCGAGCTGGTCAACTCCGACCCCTACGGCGCCGGCTGGCTGTTCCGCATCAAGCTGGACGACGCGGGCGAGCTCGCCAACCTGCTGGATGCCGAAGGCTACCAGAACGTGGTGGACGAAGAGTAATGCCCCCGGGCCCTGCCAACACAGCAGGGCCCACTTGTATGACTGCCATCCTGCGACGATGGCGGTTGCAGGATGGGCGCAGCCTTTGCGCCTTTGGGATGCCCTTGCCGCATTCCCCGTCTGCCCGCGGCGGACACAGAACATGAGTGGAGCCGGTATCGACCGGCTACAGGAACATCAGGTCTTGGTTGTCAGGATGTCATGCCAGGACCTATTACCAGGAAATAGGGAAATGACCCAGTCACTGTTTGAACTCGAGCAAAAAACCGATTTCATCCGCCGTCACATCGGCCCGGGTGAGGAAGAACTGCGGGCCCTGCTCGCCACCGTAGGTGCCGAGAGCCTGGACGATCTGATTGAGCAGACGGTCCCCGCCGCCATCCGTCGTCCGGGACCGCTTGGTATCGGCGCCCCCATGACCGAAGTGGAGGCCCTGGCCAAGCTCAAGGGCTATGCGGCCAAGAACCAGATCGCCAAGAGCTACATCGGCATGGGCTACCATGACACCCACGTGCCCCACGTCATCCTGCGCAACGTGCTGGAAAACCCGGGCTGGTACACCGCCTACACCCCCTATCAGCCCGAGCTGGCCCAGGGCCGTCTCGAAGCCCTGCTCAACTTCCAGCAGCTCACCCTGGATCTCACCGGCATGGATCTGGCGAGCGCCTCCCTGCTCGATGAAGCCACCGCCGCCGCCGAAGCCATGGCGCTGGCCAAGCGCATGGCCAAATCCAAATCCAACCTCTTCTTCGTGGCCGACGACGTTCACCCCCAGGTGATCGACGTGGTCAAGGAGCGCGCGGTCCACTTCGGTTTCGATGTGGTGGTCGGCCCTGCGGGCGAGGCCGTGAGCGAAGAGGTATTCGGTGCCATGTTCCAGTACCCGGGGACCACCGGCAATGTGGCCGATCTGCGTTCCCTCATTGCCGCCGTCCAGGCCCAGAAGGGGCTGGCCTGCGTCGGGACCGACATGCTCTCCCTGCTGCTGCTCAAATCCCCAGGTGAACTGGGTGCCGACGTGGTGTTCGGCAGTGCCCAGCGCTTTGGTGTGCCCATGGGTTACGGTGGCCCCCACGCCGCCTTCTTCGCCACCCGCGACGCCTACAAGCGCTCCATGCCGGGTCGCATCATCGGCGTCTCCAAGGATGCCCGTGGCAAGAGCGCCCTGCGCATGGCCATGCAGACCCGCGAGCAGCACATCCGCCGCGAGAAGGCCAACTCCAACATCTGTACCGCCCAGGTGCTCTTGGCCAACATGGCGAGCTTCTACGCCGTCTACCACGGGCCGGTGGGGCTGAAAACCATCGCCTCCCGCGTGCACCGTCTGACCACCATCCTGGCGCTCGGCCTCACCGCCAAGGGCGTGGCCCTCAAGCACGGAAGCTGGTTCGATACCCTCACAGTGCTGACGTCGGACAAGGCTGCACTCATTGCCAAGGCCGAAGGGCTCGGCATCAACCTGCGTGCGGATCTCGATGGTGCAGTCGGTGTGTCCCTCTCTGAAACCACCACCCGAGGCGACGTGGCCGAGCTGTTCGACCTGTTCCTTGGGGCGGGTCACGGCCTCGATGTGGAGGCCCTCGATCAGGCCGCCCAGACTCATCACGCCATTCCGCAAGATCTGCTGCGCACCGACGCCGTGCTGACCCACGAGGTATTCAACAAGTACCACTCCGAGACCGAGATGCTGCGCTACATCCACCGTCTCGAAGCGAAAGATCTGGCCCTGAACTACGCCATGATCTCCTTGGGCTCCTGCACCATGAAGCTCAACGCCACCGCCGAGATGATCCCGGTGACCTGGCCTGAATTCGGCAAGCTGCACCCCTTCGCGCCGCTCAAGCAGACCCAGGGTTACCAGCTGCTGCTGGCAGATCTGGAAGACTGGCTGGTGAAGGTGACCGGCTACGATGCGGTCTGCATGCAGCCCAACTCCGGCGCTCAGGGCGAATACGCGGGCCTCTTGGCCATCAAGAAGTACCACGAGTCTCGCGGCGAGGGGCATCGCGATGTCTGCCTCATCCCGGCCTCTGCCCACGGCACCAACCCGGCTTCCGCCCAGATGGCGGGCCTGAAGGTCATCGTCACCGCCTGTGACAAGGCCGGCAACGTGGATCTGGACGACCTGCGGGCCAAGGCCGCCGAGGTCGGAGACCAGCTCTCCTGCCTGATGGTGACCTACCCCTCCACCCACGGGGTGTACGAGGAGACCATCAAGGAGGTGTGCGACATCGTTCACCAGTATGGTGGTCAGGTGTACCTGGACGGCGCCAACATGAACGCGCAGGTCGGGCTGACGGCGCCAGGCTTTATCGGCGCGGACGTCTCTCACCTCAACCTGCACAAGACCTTCGCCATTCCTCATGGCGGTGGCGGTCCGGGCATGGGCCCCATCGGCGTGAAGAAACACCTGGCACCGTTTGTGGCCGGTCACGCCGTGGTCAAGACCGACAAGGAGAGCCGTGACAACGGCGCCGTGTCTGCCGCCCCGTTCGGCTCGGCCAGCATCCTGCCCATCAGCTGGATGTACATCGCCATGCTGGGGGACGAGGGGCTCAAGAAATCCACCCAGGTCGCGATCCTCAACGCCAACTACCTGGCCAAGAAGCTCGGCGAGTCCTTCCCCGTGCTCTATACAGGTCGCAACGGCCGGGTAGCCCACGAGTGCATCCTGGACATCCGCCCGCTCAAAGAAGCCAGTGGCATCAGCGAGATGGACGTGGCCAAGCGCCTGATGGACTACGGCTTCCACGCGCCGACCATGAGCTTCCCGGTGGCGGGCACCCTGATGGTCGAGCCGACCGAATCCGAATCCAAGCGCGAGCTGGATCGCTTCGTGGAAGCCATGACCGCCATCCGCGCAGAGATTGCCCGGGTACAGGACGGTCACTGGAGCCTCGCCGACAACCCCCTGGTCCATGCGCCGCACACCCAGGACGACGTGATGGATGCAGAGTGGAACCGTGGCTACAGCCGCGCCGAGGCGGTCTTCCCATCCGACGCGGTGCGCGCCAGCAAGCTGTGGCCGTCGGTCAACCGTATCGACGACGTCTATGGCGATCGCAATCTGTTCTGCTCCTGCGTACCCACCGAGGATTACGCCAAGTAATCGCGGCGCCGTGAAGAGCTGACAGCCAATATGCACAAGGCCACCCCCAGGGGTGGCCTTGTTGTGTGCGGCGCCCGTGCGAACGGGCTACTCGCCCCGGCGCGCCGCCTCGATGGTGGCAATGTCAATCTTGTCCATCTGCATCATGGCCTCGAAGGCGCGTCTCGCGGCCTCGGGGTCGGGATCGCTTATCGCCTCGATGAGGACCTGAGGGGTGATCTGCCAGGAGATACCCCACTTGTCCTGACACCAGCCGCATTCACTCGCCCGGCCGCCATGGTCGATGATGCCCTGCCAGTAGCGATCCGTCTCGGCCTGGTCCTGGGTGGCCACCTGAAACGAGAACGCCCAGTTGTGGCGGACCCCGGGCCCGCCGTTGAGGCCGAGGCAGGGGATCCCCATCACGCTGAACTCGACCGTCAGCACATCCCCTTCCTTGCCGGCGGGATAGTCGGCCGGGGCCCGGTGTACGGCACCGACGGCGGAGTCGGGGAAGAGACTGGCGTAAAACCGTGCCGCCTCCTCGGCATCCCCGTCATACCAGAGGCAAATCCTGTTCTTGACTGGTCTCATTGTGTCGCAGCTCCATCCTGGTGTTTGTCCTTCGACGCCCGTGAGCGGGCGCTCCGATGGGTATCCTGCCGCCCCAGCGCCCGCTGTTTTGCTGGGTGGCAAGCCAGCCTGTACGCCGTTTGCCACCCGCTTGGGGCTTGCATGATGGGGTCAAGTGTAGTGGCATGGGGATCCTGGTCACCAGGCCGGGAGCCGGCATGAAGGCCGCAGCAAGAGAGGAGTCTGCCATGGACAGTACCCAGCGATTCTCGACCCGGGTCGAGGCCTATGTGAAATATCGACCCGGCTATCCCGTCGCCATGCTGGATTTTCTGGTTGACGAGCTAGCCATGGGGCCAGAGGCCCAGGTGGCGGACATCGGCGCCGGCACCGGCATCCTGACCGCCCTGCTGGCCCCCCGGGTCGCGCGGGTCTGGGCGGTGGAGCCCAACGACGATATGCGGGCTGCCGCCAAACGGCTGCTTGCCCAGGTGGGGAACATCGGCTGGCTGCACGGCAGTGCGGAAGCCACGGGCCTGCCCACGGGGGCGATGGATCTGGTCACGGTCGCCCAGGCGTTTCACTGGTTCGATCGCGCGGCTTTTCGGCAGGAGTGCCAGCGGCTGCTCAAGCCCGGTGGCCAGGTCGCCCTCATCTGGAATGACAGGCTGACGAACACCCCGTTTCTCAAGGCCTATGAAGAGGGGCTGCACGCCTACTCGGGGGATTACGAGGAGGTCAATCATCGCAACCTCGGCGAGGCGGATTTTCGCGCCTTCTTCACCGGGGAGTACCGGCTCGATCGCTTCGAGAACAGCCAGCTGTTCGATCTTGACGGGGTGCTTGGACGGCTCAACTCCTCCTCCTATGCGCCTGTGGCGGGCACGCCGGCCCACGATCAGATGACGGCGCTCGTTCGCCGCGAGTTTGCTCGCCATGCCGTTGACGGCAAGATAGCCTTCAACTATTGCACCCTGGTCTACAGTGGCCGGGTGTAGCCCCGTTCAGCGCTGACATCCGCAGTGAAAAGGCCCCCGCCAGTGATGGCCAGGGCCTTGTTTCATTTTGGCGGTCTGTATCCGAGCGATGCGAAAGAGACCGTCGCGCGGCGAAGGGGCGGTATCAGCCCTGATCGATGCTGAGAATGGCCATGGCCTTGGCCAGTGTATCGACCGATTCCTGATGCTTGCCCGCGTTGTGCAGGGTCTCTCCGTCCGCCCTCAACTGCTTCACCTCGGCCAGTTGCTCGGCACTGAGGGCGGGGCCTGCGGCCAGGGCGTCGTCTATCTTCTTCATGTCCATGGGGCAGTGGAAGGCGAGGGCGCTGCCGCAAAAGAGCAGGGCGGCCAACAACAGCATGAGTCTCATCTTTCGGATCTCCATGTGGGGTTCCCGTCAAGCATAGCCCCGCAGGGGGAGGGCATTCGGGTTGAAGGGGGCGGGAGGCAGGGGCTACCATGACCCTTTTGTTGCGAGGAGGCTCCATGGCACTGACAAGGTTGCTGTCCCCCCTGACCAGTCTGGTGATCTTCATTCTGGGTCACGGTCTGTTCAATACCCTGCTGACGGTGCGTCTCTCCGCCGAGCAGGTGTCCGCCCAGGCCATCGGTCTGGTGTCGGCTGCCTATTTCGGCGGCCTGGTGCTGGGGACCTTCATCAATGCCCGCCTCATCATCCGGGTGGGCCATATCCGGGCCTATGTGGCTTACGCCTCCCTGCTCTGTTTTCTGTTTCTGCTGCACGGCATGGTGGTGGAGCCTGTCACCTGGGCGGCGCTGCGGCTGATCGGGGGGTTTGCCACCGGCGGTCTGTTCGTGGTGCTGGAGTCCTGGATGCTGGTCTCAAGCACCCCTGCGAACCGGGGGCGGTTGATGTCCCTCTACATGATCCTGCTGTACGGCTCACTCGCCCTGGGCCAGCTGCTGCTCAAGCAGGTGGACCCCAAGGTGCTGACGCCGTTCGCCCTGTGCGCCATGGCGGCGACCCTCTCCGTAGTGCCTCTGGCTCTCTCCCGGGTGGCGACGCCGGCCATGGTGGCTCCCCAGCCGGTGGGAGTACTGGAGCTGGTGCGCCTCACTCCGGCGGGAATGGGCAGCAGCTTTACCTCGGGCCTCATCCTCGGGGCCATCTATGGGCTGTTGCCGCTCTATTTCACCGACAGCGGCGCCTCCCTCTCCCAGGTGGCGGACATGATGGCGCTGGTGATCCTGGGGGGGATGTGTCTGCAATATCCTATCGGACGTGCATCTGATCGTTACGACAGACGGTTGGTGATCCTGCTGCTCTGCGCCCTGCTGACCCTGATCGCGTTGTTGATGGTGCTGCTGCCGGAGCCCTGGCGTGAGCCAGTCGAGGGGACTCTTGTCTTCCTGCTGGGGGGCATGGCGTTCTCCATCTATCCCTTGAGCCTCAGCCATGCCTGCGATGAACTGCGCCCGGATCAGGTGCTGGGGGCAAACCAGGGGTTGCTGCTTGCCTACAGCCTGGGGGCCATGACGGGTCCGCTGCTGGCCCCCTTTACCATGGCAACGTTCGGACCACAGGGGCTGTTCGTCTACTTTGCCCTGTGCGGTCTGCTGCTGTCGGCCTATCTCGGCTGGCGCAGGCGTAAGCGAGCCCCCATTCCGCTGACGGAGCATCAGGTTTTCATACCTGTGCCCCCCAACACCCCCATGACGGCGGAGCTGGAGCCAAGAACGGATCTGGAAGGGGAGGCAGTGCCGGCGAGCTATGCTGCGCCTGATGCAGAAGAGAGAGCGGTGAGTGAAGAGGGGCAGGAGAGGGACGCGCCGCAGGGGCGCTGAAGGCTGGCGACCCAACGACAGGGATAAAAAAACCGACTCCAGGGAGTCGGTTTTTTGTTGGGCGGTTATCAGGCGGTCACGGCATCGGCCTGGGTAGCTTGTGCTTCCGGCGATGGGTTGCGAATGAGGTAATCAAACGCACCCAGGGCGGCGGTGGCACCTGCCCCCATGGAGATGATGATCTGCTTGAACGGTACCGTGGTGGCATCCCCTGCGGCATAGACGCCGGGCAGGGAGGTGGCACCCTTGGTATCGATCTCGATTTCGCCAAAGCGGGTCAGGGCAATCTCGCTTCCTTTGAGGAACTCGGTGTTCGGCACCAGGCCTATCTGGACGAAGATGCCGGCCACTGCCAGATGCTTGATCTCGCCGGTAGTGCGATCTTCGTAATCCATGCCCACCACCTTGCTGCCATCACCGATCACTTCGGTGGTGCGGGCGCTCATGATGATGTCAATGTTGCCCATGGAGCGGGCCTTCTTCTGCAGCACGTCGTCGGCACGCAGAGTATCGGCGAACTCCACCACGGTGACGTGCTCGACGATGCCAGCCAGATCGATGGCCGCCTCGATGCCGGAGTTGCCGCCCCCGATCACCGCAACCCGCTTGCCCTTGAAGAAGGGGCCGTCACAGTGGGGGCAGTAGGCCACACCCTTGGTACGGTACTCGAGTTCACCCGGCACGTTCAGGTCGCGCCAGCGGGCACCGGTCGCCAGGATCACGGCGCGGCTCTTCAAGGTGGCACCGGAGGCGAGGTCCACGTTGACGTAACCATCCTTGCTGATGGCGGCGGCACGCTGCTCGGTGATCACTTCCACGCCGTACTGCTTGACGTGCTGCTCCAGGCTGGCGGCCAGCTTGGGGCCCTCGGTGTAGGGCACGGAGATGAAGTTCTCGATGCCGACGGTGTCCATCACCTGGCCACCGAAACGCTCGGCGACAATGGCGGTGCGAATGCCTTTGCGGGCGGCATAGATGGCCGCGGCGGCACCGGCCGGGCCACCGCCCACCACCAGCACGTCATAAGGCGCTTTTTCGCTCAGCTCTTGCGCCTTGCGCTCGGCAGCGCCGGTGTCGAGTTTGGCAACGATCTCTTCCAGCGAGATGCGGCCCTGGCTGAACGGCTGACCGTTCAGGTAGACGTTCGGGACCGCCATGATTTGACGCTCGTTCACCTCATCCTGGAACAGGGCACCGTCGATCATGGTGTGGGTGATGCCGGGGTTCAGGGTGGACATCAGGTTCAGGGCCTGTACCACGTCCGGACAGTTGTGGCAGGAGAGGGAAATATAGGTCTCGAAGTGGAACTCGCCCTTGAGGTTCTTCACCTGCTCCAGCACGGCCGGATCGGCCTTGGAGGGGTGACCGCCGCTTTGCAGCAGGGCGAGCACCAGGGAGGTGAATTCATGACCCATGGGAATGCCGGCAAAGTGCACGCGCGGGGCCTGGCCCTGGGGCGCGATGCTCATGGAAGGCTTGCGGGCATTGGTGCCATCGGTCAGGGAAATCTTGGGGGACATCTCGGCTATCTCGCTGGCCAATGCCAGGAGTTCGGCGGATTTGTCGCTGTCATTGCCGGACACGCTGATCTCGATGGGATTGACGATGTACTGCAAGTAACCGTTGAGTTGTTGTTTGAGGTTGGTATCTAACATGGTCGAATTCCTTCTTGCTGAATGCGGGTCGGCACGATGACCGGATACAGAAAACAGAGGTCCACACAGCAGACCGGCGCATTTTCTGAGGGCCGTAAACAAGACCGGCCCTTGAACGGGCCGGTCTTCAGAGCGGGGAGGCTTAGATTTTGCCTACCAGATCCAGGGACGGGGCCAGGGTGGCGTCGCCTTCTTTCCACTTGGCCGGGCACACTTCACCCGGGTGGGAAGCAACGTACTGGGCAGCCTTGACCTTGCGCAGCAGTTCCAGTGCGTCACGGCCGATGCCGCCAGCGTTGATTTCAACGATCTGGATGACGCCTTGCGGGTCGATGACGAAGGTACCGCGGTCAGCCAGGCCAGCTTCTTCGATCATCACGCCGAAGTTGCGGGTGATGGTGCCGGTGGGGTCGCCGATCATCGGGTACTGGATCTTCTGGATGGTGTCAGAAGTGTCGTGCCAGGCCTTGTGGGTGAAGTGGGTGTCGGTGGAGACGGCGTAGATCTCGACGCCCAGCTTCTGGAATTCGGCGTAGTTGTCGGCCAGGTCGCCCAGCTCGGTCGGGCAGACGAAGGTGAAATCAGCCGGGTAGAAGAACACCACGGACCACTTGCCTTTCAGGTCAGCGTCAGACACCTGAACGAATTTGCCATTGTGATAGGCGGTGGCGTTGAACGGCTTGATTTCAGTGTTGATGTAGGTAGACATGTATTTGCTCCTTGGTGATGTACATATGCCTGTCTGGTGTTGAAGAATCGTGCCAGACGAGGCGCTTAACTTTCGATGGAGTCATCATAGTGACTTTTTCTAATCGGTCAAAGCCACAATTTTGAATCACATAAATCTATTTATTAGATAGACCATCACAACTGTACCTAACATGAATATCTCAGGCCTTCGGAGATAACTCATTGTCGAAGTTCAATTTCTGTCCTGCATGTCACATTTTCAAGGGCTGGGCCGGATTTGTTTTCATTGCGTGAGCAGAGAAGGGGGCAGACGAGGCGGCGCAGTAGAAAAAAGAGGGATAAAAAAATCCCGGCGCCGTCGCACAGACAGGGCCGGGTCATCAAACAAGGAATGGCGATAAATATGCTTTACAGCAAAGACTAACTACGGGGTGTGCAAACTTGCAAACATATGAAGAGAAGATGGCGGGTGCACAATCCTCATCTCCTCTTCGGCAACCATTGCATGGTGGGCATCATAGTGTGATGAATGTCACAACACAAGTTTTGTGGTGTAATTTTACAGTCAAATTGAAAGTGTTTCACTTAAATAGCCGTTAAATTAGGCTGAAAACGCTTTTATTGTAATTTTATTACAGAATTTTAAGATCAAAAGTCGGTTGGGGGCTCCTGCTCCTCCATCAGCTCCAGCAGATTGATGGCCACGGCGATGAAGTCCGACTCGGTGACGATGCCAACCAGCTTGCGCCCCTTGAGTACCGGCAGACAGCCATATTTGTGGCGCTGCAGATACAGGGCCGCCTCCTTGATGCCGGCGTGGGGATCCACGCTCGCCACCTGACGAGTCATGATCTCGTCGAGCTGGACGCTGTCGGTGAACTCCGCCTCCCGCTCGGGGTTGATCAGCAGCAGCTTGGATTCACGGGTGGCCAGGATGTCCGAGAGGGTGACCAGACCAAGCAGATGCTGGTGTTCATCGACGATGGGAACGTGACGGATCCGCTCCTGCTGCATCAGCTCCATCGCCTGCTTGACGCTGTTTTCCGGACCCAGAGTAAAGGGGTGTTCAGTCATGATCTCGGAGAGGGTCATCATGGTGGGCCTCCTTGTGTGTCTGCTTCCACCCTAGCCCAGCCCCCGTCGTCAGAACATGATCGGGGTCAATACAAAACCTTAAAGGTTTTTTAACGGGCCCAGCCTCACAAAATGGCCCGCTATCCCTTGTCTTCCTTGGGTTTTTAGTCTTTTGGGTTGCCTTGGAAGAGGGGGATAACTAGACTAGCCGCCGATTCCCCCGAGGTGAAAGATGCAAGTATCCGATTTTCATTTTGATCTGCCAGACGAGCTGATTGCCCGCTATCCCATGGCGGAGCGTACCGCCAGCCGCCTGCTGCAGCTCGATGGTCAAACCGGCGCCCTGCGCCACGGTCATTTTGTCGATGTGCTTGACCAGCTCAACCCCGGCGATCTGCTGGTGTTCAACAATACCCGTGTCATTCCGGCCCGCATGTTTGGCCAGAAGGCCAGCGGCGGCAAGCTGGAGGTGTTGGTGGAGCGCATTCTGGACGAGCACAGCGTGCTGGCGCACGTCCGCTCGTCCAAGTCCCCCAAGCCAGGTACCCGCCTCCTTCTGGATGGCGGTGCCGACGGCGTGCCCGTCGAGGCCGAGATGCGTGCCCGCCACGACGCTCTGTTCGAGATCCACTTCCTGGACCCGCGCCCTGTGCTGACCATTCTGGATGCCATCGGCCACATGCCGCTGCCTCCCTATATCGACCGTCCCGACGAGGATGCCGACAAGGAGCGCTACCAGACCGTCTACAACCAGAAGCCGGGTGCCGTGGCGGCGCCGACCGCCGGTCTGCACTTCGACGAGCCGCTGCTCGAGCAGATCCGTGCCAAGGGCGTGGAGATGGCCTTCGTGACCCTGCACGTGGGGGCGGGCACCTTCCAGCCGGTGCGCGTCGACAAGATTGAAGATCACCACATGCACTCGGAATACGCCGAAGTGCCCCAGGAGGTGGTGGATGCCATCGCGGCGACCCGCGCCCGCGGCGGTCGGGTGGTTGCGGTGGGCACCACGTCGGTACGATCCCTCGAGAGCGCAGCCAAGGCGACCCTGGCCCAGGGCAAGCCGCTGGCGCCCTTCTTCAATGACACCGACATCTTCATCTTCCCCGGTTACGAGTTCCAGGTGGTCGATGCCATGATCACCAACTTCCACCTGCCCGAATCCACCCTGATCATGCTGGTCAGCGCCTTTGCCGGCTATGACAACGTGATGGCCGCCTATCAGGCCGCCGTGGCGGGACAGTATCGTTTCTTCAGCTACGGGGACGCCATGTTCGTCACCCGTCGCCGGGTGCAGGGTTAAGCCTTGCCCTTCAGAAGTCGTTCAGGCTCTGCTTGTCAGTATGCCGGCCGGCTTCATATTACCGGGCCCCTCGGGCCCTTTGTTGTCAGACTGTTTCTCTGACTGAATAGAGGTAGCAATGAAATTTGAATTGAAAACCACCGATGGGCGTGCCCGTCGCGGTCAACTGGTGTTCGAGCGTGGTGTGGTCCAGACCCCGGCCTTCATGCCGGTCGGCACCTACGGCACCGTCAAGGGGATGACACCGGAAGAGGTGCGTGAGACCGGTGCCCAGATCCTGCTTGGCAACACCTTCCACCTCTGGCTGCGCCCGGGTCAGGAAGTGATGCGCGCCCACGGCGATCTGCACGACTTCATGAACTGGCAGGGGCCCATCCTGACCGACTCCGGTGGTTTCCAGGTGTTCAGTCTGGGGCACATCCGCAAGATCACCGAGGAGGGGGTGCACTTCCGTCATCCCATCAACGGCGAGAAGATCTTCCTCGACCCCGAGAAGTCCATGGAGATCCAGTACGATCTGGGTTCCGACATCGTGATGATCTTCGACGAGTGCACCCCGTACCCGGCCACTTACGAGGAAGCGCGCAAGTCCATGGAGATGTCCCTGCGCTGGGCCAAGCGTTCCCGTGACAAGTTCGATGCACTCGGCAACAAGAACGCCCTGTTCGGCATCATCCAGGGTTCTGTCTACGAACCGCTGCGGGATGTGTCGCTGGACGGTCTCCTTGAGATCGGCTTCGACGGTTACGCGGTCGGCGGTCTTGCCGTGGGTGAGCCCAAAGAGGACATGCATCGCATCCTTGACCATGTCTGCCCGAAAATTCCGGCCGACAAGCCGCGCTACCTGATGGGGGTGGGCAAGCCGGAGGATCTGGTGGAAGGGGTGCGCCGCGGTATCGACATGTTCGACTGCGTGATGCCGACCCGCAACGCCCGCAACGGTCATCTCTTTACCACCGATGGCGTGGTCAAGATCCGCAACGCCAAGTACCGGGAAGACACCAGCACCCTGGATGCGGACTGCGATTGCTACACCTGCAAGAACTACACCCGCAGCTATCTGTACCATCTGGACAAGTGCAACGAGATCCTCGGTGCCCGTCTGAATACCATCCACAACCTGCGTTATTACCAGCGCGTGATGCAGGGTTTGCGGGACGCGATCGAGCAGGGTAAATTAGACGACTTTGTAACTGAGTTTTACCGTCGGCAAGGGAAGCCTGTGCCTCCACTGGCTGAAAATGACGTGAAATAACAACGACATATAAGTTAGTATTCAAATCTACATCAATAAGAGGTTGTTAAATGAGCATTATCTCCAAGGCGTATGCAGAAGGCGCGGCTCCGGCAGCACAGGGTGGTGGCATGGAAATGATCATCATGCTGGCCGTGTTCGGTCTCATCTTCTACTTCATGATCTACCGTCCCCAGGCCAAGCGTGCCAAGGAGCATCGCAATCTGATGAGCTCCCTCTCCAAGGGCGACGAAGTGCTCACTTCCGGTGGCCTGGTCGGCAAGATCGCCAAGGTTTCCGCCGACAGCGACTACATTGTGCTGGCCCTGAACGATCAGACCCAGGTCACCATCAAGCGTGACTTCGTCTCTGCCGTTCTGCCCAAGGGTTCTATCCAGTCCCTCTAATCTCCCGAGGAGCACAGCGTGTTAAATCGCTATCCGCTGTGGAAATACCTGATGGTGATCGTCGTGATCGCCATCGGTTTTCTATATGCAGCCCCCAATCTTTACGGCGAAGACCCGGCCTTGCAGGTCTCTGCCAGCCGTGGTGCCGAAGTCAAACTAGAAACCCTCGATCAGGTGAAGGAAACCCTCGACGAGGCGAAGATCCCGGTCAAGCATGCGGCGTTCGAGCACGGCTTCATCCTGATCCGTTTCAACAACACCGAAGACCAGCTCAAGGCGCGCGACATCGTGGCCAACAAGCTGGGCGACAATTTCATCACCGCCCTCAACCTGGCACCGTCGACCCCCGCCTGGCTTGAGGCCATCGGCGCGGCGCCCCTGAAGCTCGGTCTTGACCTGCGGGGCGGTGTGCACTTCCTGATGGAAGTGGACATGGCCGAAGCGCTGGCCAAGCAGCAGGAACAGATGGTGCAGGATTTCCGCGCCGAGCTGCGCACCCAGAAGATCCGCTACTCCGGTGTACGCCGGGTCGGGGATCAGGTGCAGGTGGTCTTCCGTGACGAGGCCGATCAGGCCAAGGCACTCTCCTTCCTGCGTCGCCAGAATGCGGATCTTGTCTTCACCACCGACCAGAAAGGGGATGACTTCATCCTGCTGGCCACTCTGAGCGAAGCCAAGGTCAAAGAGGTGAAGAAGTATGCCCTCGAGCAGAACATCACCATCATCCGCAACCGGGTGAACGAACTGGGTGTGGCCGAGCCGCTGGTCCAGCAGCAGGGCGGTGAGCGTATCATCGTCGAGTTGCCGGGGATCCAGGACACCGCCCGTGCCAAGGAGATCCTGGGTGCCACCGCGACCCTGGAGTTCCACATGGTCGATGAGGCTGCCGATATCCAGGCCGCTGCCGCAGGCCGCGTGCCGCCGAGCTCCAAGGTCTACAACGATCGCAACGGTCGTCCCGTGGTACTGCAAAAGCGCGTGATCCTGACCGGTGACCACATCGTGGGTGCCCAGTCCGGTTTCGATGAATACAGCCGTCCCCAGGTCAACATCAAGCTCGATGGTCAGGGTGGCAACAAGATGGCCAACTTTACCAAGGACAACGTTGGCAAGGGCATGGCGACCGTCTTCATCGAGTACAAGCCGGTGGGTCAGCCTGGTCCGGACGGCAAGCGCAAGTTCCGCAAGCAGGAGGAGGTGATCAACGTCGCCACCATCCAGTCTCGCCTGGGTAGCCAGTTCCGCATCACCGGGATCGACAACGCCAACGAAGCCCACAACCTGGCGCTGCTGCTGCGTGCCGGTGCCCTGATTGCCCCCATTCAGATCGTCGAAGAGCGCACCATAGGCCCGAGCCTGGGTCAGCAGAACATCGACAGCGGGATGGAAGCCATCGGCTGGGCCATGCTGGTGATCGTGCTCTTCATGGGGATCTACTACCGTGCCTTCGGCTGGGTGGCCAATCTGGCGCTGACCATGAACCTGGTGCTCATCGTCGGTATCATGTCGATGATCCCGGGGGCCACCATGACCCTGCCGGGCATCGCCGGTATCGTGTTGACGCTGGGGATGGCGGTGGATGCGAACGTACTGATCTACGAGCGTATTCGTGAAGAGATCCGCAATGGTCGCGGGGTGCAGCAAGCCATTCACCTGGGCTTTGACCGCGCCTTCTCCACCATCGCCGACTCCAACATCACCTCGCTCATCACCTGCGTGATCCTGTTCGGTATCGGTACCGGTGCCATCAAGGGCTTCGCCCTGACCCTCGGGATCGGCCTGACGGCGTCCATGTTCACTGCCATCACGGTATCCCGCGCCATCATCAACCTGGCCTGGGGTGGACGGCGCATCGACAAGCTGCCGATCTAAGGAAGAGACATGTTTCAAATTCTACATTTTGAAAAGCCCATCCCCTTCATGCGTTTCGCCAAGCTGGGTATGGTCCTCTCTGCTCTGGTAACGGTGCTCGCCCTCTACGTTCTGTACGATCGTGGCCTGAACTGGGGGCTGGACTTCACCGGCGGTACCACCATCGAGGTGGGGTTCCAGCAGTCGGTGAGCCTGGACAAGATGCACGAGGCGCTGGATCAGCAGAAGATTGACGGGGCGACCCTGCAGTTCTTCGGCTCCAGCCGTGATGTGCTGGTGCGCATGGCCCCGCAAGAGGGCGTCAAGGTCGAGCAGCAGGGCAACGAGGTCCTGGCGGCCGCCAAGTTGGTCGACGAGAGCGCCGTGCTCAAGCGTGTCGAGTTCGTCGGTCCCTCCGTGGGTGACGAGCTGGCCACCGACGGTGCCCTGGCCATGCTGGCCTCCATCATCTGTATCCTGATCTACGTGGCGGTGCGCTTCGAGTGGCGTCTGGCCACGGGGGGCATCCTCTCCCTGGCTCACGACGTGATCATCACCCTCGGCATCTTTGCCTACTTCCAGTTCGAGTTCGACCTGACCGTGCTGGCGGCGCTGATGACGCTGGTGGGGTACTCCCTGAACGACACCATCGTCGTGTTCGACCGGGTGCGGGAGAATTTCCGCAAGGTACGCCGTGGGGACACCGCGGAGATCATGGATCTCTCCATGACCGAGACCCTGAGCCGGACCATCATCACCTCGGGGTTGACCTTCGTGGTGGTGGTGGCGCTGCTGCTCAAAGGCGGGCCTCTGATCCACGGTTTCTCCATCGCCATGGTGATCGGGGTGGCCTTCGGGACCTACTCCTCCATCTATGTGGCGAGCGCCTCAGCCATGTTCCTCGGGATCAAGCGGGAGCACATGCTGCCGACCCAGGTGGAAAAAGAGGGCGCGGATCAGCAAGAGATCCTGCCGTAACAGAAAAGGGCGCCGCAAGGCGCCCTTTCTCTTGTGGCCGGGGTGAGTCATGATGCTCCCCACAACCCAGCATCCATTACCCAAAGCAAGGAGCAAGCCCATGCAACACAATCCCCGTTTTCTGGCCCTGGTAGAGGCCATCCGCCCGCAGGTGCAGGAAACCGATGTGCACCAGATCAAGCGCTGGCAGGATGAGGGCCGAGCATTTCATCTGATCGACGTGCGCGAAGAGAGCGAGTGGGCCAGGGGCCATCTGCCGGGGGCCACCTATCTCGGGCGTGGGGTGATCGAGCGTGACATCGAGACCCGGTATCCGGATCCCGACACCGAACTCTACCTCTATTGTGGTGGGGGATTTCGCTCCATCCTGGTGGCGGATAACCTGCAGAAGATGGGTTATTCCCGGGTCGTCAGCGTCGATGGAGGCTTTCGCGGCTGGAGCGATGCCGGATACCCTGTCGAATCCTGATTTATTTGAGGGAGAGGGGCTGCGCCACATGACAAACGGCCCCGTGATCTTTACCATATGCGGGGTCAAGCGTAAGCGTCGGAGTGTTCATTGAACGTCAGGATAGGGATTGGATACCTCACGGGTATCCTGTTGTTGCTCCCCTTGTGGGGTTGCAGCAGTAGCAGTCAGGTAAAAGCGCCTCAAGTTCCCAAGCCGCAACCCGCTTCACTGGTATTGGCGACCCCCTTGCAGGTCTCCTACCAGAGCGAGTTGGCGTTGGCGCGACTCGGGCAGATGCTCAGTGAAATGGAATTGACGACCGAACAGCGGGCAGAACTCTTCTATGAGCGTGCCGTGGTGTTTGACCGGGTGGGCTTGCGTTCCCTGGCGCGACTCGACTTCAACCGCGCCCTGCGGGAGAAGCCGGATTTTGCCGAGGCCTACAACTTCATCGGTGTCTATCTGGTTCAACAGCAGAACTACGACGAGGCCTATGAGGCGTTCGACTCCGCCCTGGAGCTCGCCCCGGATTACGACTACGCCTATCTCAACCGGGGAATCGCGCTCTATTACGGCAATCGCCCCGAGCTTGCCGCGGCGGATATGAAGCGCTTCTACGAGGCGCAACCGGAAGACCCTTATCGGGTGATCTGGCTCTATCTGGCCGAGCAGAAGCTCAACGGACCGGCGGCCATGAGCCGGATGCGCGAGCGGCTCAACAAGTATGACGACGACGCCTGGAACTGGGATCTGGTGCGCCTCTATACGGGCGACATCAATGCCACCCAGTTGATGAGCAACGTGGTGAAAGGGGTCAAGGACAACAGGGAGCTCGCCGAGCGCCTGTGCGAGACCTACTTCTACCTCGGCAAGTTCGAGCTGGCCAAGGGTAACCGCAAGGAAGCCATCAGCTACTTCAAGCTGGCGCTGGCCAACAACGTCTATGACTTCATCGAGCATCGCTATGCCTTGCTGGAGCTGGAACTGATGGCGCGCAAGCCCCAGCCACCCGGAGCCCAGGGCAAGAGCGGCAAAGCGTGACTAAACGGGTTTGATCCCCATGAAAAAGGCCTCTTGACGAGGCCTTTTTGCTGTCTGGTGACACGGGGTGTGCCGCTACTCCACCAGGCTCATGCCGGGGATCTGGCGCCAGTAACCGTTGCAGTCCCGCTCCTGCAGCAGGGGCAGGGGGGCCATCCCCTGTTCGTTGGCCTTGAAGCGCTCCAGCATCGTCAGGGTCTCCATGCCTTCGGGAGAGAGGCGCACCACATCCACCAGGCCCTCCATCCCCTTGAGCTCGTTACCCAGGTTGTAGCAGTAACCGGACTGGGTCTGGATGCCGTTGAGGTTGAACACCTTCTGCCCCTCGCGACTGCTGGCAAGTCGCCCGGTGGGGTAGTCGATGCAGGCCAGTTCGCAGTTGTCCTTGGGCCGGTCGAGGGAGCGGGCGGTGAAGCAGCGTGCCGAGTAGGCGAGCGGCAGATGACCATAGGCGAACACCTCAACCTCGAACTGCTGGCGCTCCCTGCCCAGATCCTGATTGAGCTGCATCAGCCAGTCGCGGGAGAGCTCCACCGGCATCACCCAGCGCTGCATCCCCTGTTTAAGCAGCATGCGCAGCACGTCGGCGTTGTAGGCGTTGATGGCGGGGCCGCAGACGAACGGCAGCCCGGCTTCACTGGCGAGCTGGACGGCCCCCAGATCGTTGGCCTCGATCATCAGCTCGCCGTTGTCGATCAGTCGCTTGACCTCCTTGAGCTCGGAGGGGGCAGAGATCAGCGCCAGCGTGGAGAGCACCGCCTGCCTGCCCGAGGCGGTCACCTGACGGGCGAGGGCAATCCAGTCATCCACTTTCAGTTCGCGCCGCTTGCTGCAGACGGTTTCCCCCAGATAGACGATGTCGGCCTGGCTGGCGGCCACCGCCTGATAGAAGGCCTGGGTGTCGGCCTTGGGCCAGTAGAAGAGCAGGGGGCCGAGAGAGAATTTCATGAACAGGGCTCCTTATTGCCACTGGCGATGATAGGCACCGAGGGTGGTCTGGCTCCCCTCGGAGACGCGGGCGAGCTGGGCATCCCACTCAGCCTTGACCTGATAGGCCTCGGGGTTGGCCTGATAGGCGTCGATGGCGGCGCGCCAGACCCGGGTCACCTGCTCCACATAGGCGGGGCTGCGCTGGCGTCCTTCAATCTTGACTGACTGGATGCCGGTCTGGAACAGCTCGGGCAGGAGGCCGAGGGTGTTGAGGCTGGTGGGCTCCTCCAGCGCGTGATAGGTCTGGCCATCCACCTCGAAGCGCCCCTTGCACAGGGTCGGGTAGCCGGCGTTTTCCCCCGGGCCGTAACGATCGATCAGCACCTCGTTGAGTCGGGATTCGAGGCCGCTCGGGGTCTCTTCCCAGCGCACGAACTTGGCCGGTGAGCAGGCGCCGACGGTGTTGGGGCTCTCGCCGGTCATGTAGGAGGAGAGGTAGCAGCGCCCCTCCGCCATGATGCAGAGGCTGCCGAAGGCGAACACCTCGAGGCCGACGTCGGTCTCGCGGGCAAGCTGCCTGACCTGATGCATGGAGAGCACCCTCGGCAGCACCACCCGGCCGACGTTGAAGTGCTGCTGGTAGAAGCGGATGGCGGCGGCGTTGGTGGCGCTGGCCTGGACCGAGACATGCAGCTCCATGTCGGGATGGCGGCGGCTGGCATAATCGAGCACGGCGAGATCGGCGATGATCAGGGCATCGGCACCGAGCGCCACCCCTTTGTCCACGGCCTGCTTCCAGCGGGCGTCGGAGCCCGGGTGGGCGAAGGTATTGATGGCGATGTGCAGCTTGCGGCCATGCTGGTGGACATAGTCAACCGCTCTTTCCAGCTTGCTGTCGGTGAAGTTGAGCCCGGCGAAGTGGCGGGCATTGGTGTCATCCTTGAAGCCGATGTAGACCGCATCGGCCCCGTTATCCACGGCTGTCTTCAGTGCCGGCAGGCTGCCTGCCGGGCAGAGTAATTCCATCGGGTACGCTCCGAGAGGGCAAAAATGCAAAAGTGGCCCGATTGTATTCATGCTTGCCCTCCCGCTTTTTGACCTGAGGCAGCTTTAGGTGGCTTTACCCTTCTTGAGGTAAGTGGGCACAAGTTTGATTTTCAACAGGATCTTGCCGAAGGGGCTGTGCTTGAATGCGCAAAAAACTGGGAGTTTATCGTGTTTCAACATCTGCAACGTCGCCTGGTCGAACAGGCACCCCGTCTCTTGCGCCACCCCCTCAAGCTGGTGCCCTTCCCTTTGCAACAAAACCTGATGGAGGCCCTGCTGGGCAGGGTATTCCGGGAGGCCATCGAAGAGGGGGAATTTGCGTTTCTTGCGGGCAAGTGGCTGAAAGTGGAAGTCAGCGATCTGGGGCTATGCTGGTTTATCAGCGAGCAGGAGGGAAAATTGGTGGTGGCAAGGAAGTGTGAGCATGCCGATGTCTGTTTCAGCGGCAATAGCCAGGATCTTGTTCTGATCGCCGGGCGCCGTGAAGACCCGGATTCCCTCTTCTTCCAGCGTCGGCTGAAGATAGAGGGGGATACCGAGCTGGGCCTGGAGGTGAAAAATTTGATGGACAGCCTGGATCTGGACGGGCTGGGATTGATGAAATTCCCCCTGATGGATCTGGCGACCTTTATCGAGCGGGCCCGCGAGACGCACGTGCCCACTGCCGCGACAATGGGCTGAGCCGTTTTCTTGCCCGAGTGCTGCGGAACAGGTGAACCTGAGCCGCAGTACCCCACTGTCAGCGTGACCACGCAGGGTGGGGATGTATCATCTGTCTGTTTGTGCAGAAATGCCTGGTCGGAAGCGGTGCCAAAATAGCGATTGGTTATGTTACAATTGCGCGCCATTTTTGACTGAAGATTGACTGGGCATGTTGGATCAGATTCGTATCGTGTTGGTAAACACCTCTCACACCGGCAACATGGGATCCGCGGCGCGGGCCATGAAGACCATGGGGCTGACTCAACTGGTGTTGGTCGATCCCCAGGCCCAGCCGGATGAGGAGGCCGTCGCCTTGGCGGCGGGGGCGAACGATATCCTGTCTCGCGCCCGAATCGTGCCGACCCTGGATGAAGCCATTGCCGACTGTGGTCTGGTCATCGGCACCAGTGCCCGTTCCCGCACCTTGAGTTGGCCCATGCTGGATCCCCGTGAAGCGGGCGAGAAGCTGGTTGCCGAGGGCATGGAGCACCCGGTCGCGTTGGTGTTTGGCCGTGAACGTACCGGCCTCACCAATGACGAACTGCAAAAATGCCACTTCCATGTGGCCATTCCCGCCAATCCAGAATACAGCTCCCTCAATCTGGCCATGGCAGTGCAGACCCTTTGTTACGAGGTGCGGATGCGCTGGCTGGAAGTACAGAACCAGGAGCATTCGGCCCCGGAGGATGAGCGGGTCGAGTACCCCAGCGCCCAGCAACTGGAAGGGTTTTATCAGCATCTGGAGCAGACGCTGCAAAAGACGGGGTTCATTGCCGATGACCATCCAGGCCATGTGATGAGCAAACTGCGTCGTCTGTTCAATCGGGCCAGACCCGAAGCGGTGGAGTTGAACATCCTGCGGGGCATTCTCACCTCTGTCCAGAAGTCCAGGGCACAGGATTAATCCCGACTGATTTACTCAAGCATATACTTGACTGATTTAGTCGGGTATGTGACCATATGCCACATATTGATTGGTTCGCAAGACGGTAAGGCATATGAGACTGACCTCAAAAGGACGTTACGCGGTGACAGCCATGCTCGACGTGGCGTTGCATGCAGAGCAGGGGCCCGTGCCCCTGGCTGATATTTCAGAGCGCCAGGGCATCTCCTTGTCCTATCTGGAACAACTGTTTGCCCGTCTGCGCAAGCATGGTCTGGTGAGCAGCGTACGTGGCCCCGGTGGCGGCTATCGCCTCGGTCTGGCCCCTGGCGAGATTTCGGTCGGTCAGGTGATCACCGCGGTCGATGAATCGGTCGATGCGACCAAGTGCCTCGGCAAAGGGGGCTGCCACGGTGGTACCCAGTGCCTGACCCACTCCTTGTGGCGGGATCTGAGCGAACGCATCTCCAGTTTCCTGGGGGATATCACCCTGGCCGAGCTGGTTGGTCAGGCCGATGTGCGCCGTATCGCCGGCAAGCAAGATGAACAAATGAAGACCGTGTTGTCCCTGGTTGATCGGGCCGAACGCGGTGATGTGAGCTTGAAAGTCCAACTATAAACGTGCTTTCCACGACGAGTCGCTGTGTGACCCCGTCGTAACGGAGAAAAAGATGAAACTGCCTATTTACCTTGATTATTCGGCAACCTGTCCGGTGGACCCGCGTGTCGCAGAAAAAATGATGCAGTGCCTCACCATGGACGGCCTGTTCGGCAACCCAGCCTCCCGTTCCCACCGTTTCGGCTGGCAGGCCGAAGAGGCGGTGGATCTGGCCCGTAATCAAGTGGCAGAGCTGATCGGCGCGGATCCGCGCGAGATCGTCTTTACCTCCGGTGCGACCGAGTCAAACAACCTGGCCATCAAGGGCGTCGCCCATTTCTACGCCGGCAAGGGCAAGCACATCGTCACCTCCAAGACCGAGCACAAAGCCGTGCTGGATACCTGCCGCCAACTTGAGCGGGAAGGCTATGAGGTGACCTACCTCGAGCCCATGCCCAACGGCCTGTTCACCCTTGAGCAGATCGAAGGCGCCCTGCGTGATGACACCATCCTGGTCAGCATCATGCACGCCAACAACGAGATCGGAGTGGTGCAAGACATCGCTGCCATCGGCGAGCTGTGCCGTTCCCGCAAGATCCTGCTGCACGTGGACGCCGTCCAGAGCGTGGGCAAGATCCCGGTCGACGTGGAAGCACTCAAGGTTGATCTGCTCTCCATGTCCGCCCACAAGGTATACGGCCCGAAAGGGATTGGTGCCTTATATGTGCGCCGCAAGCCCCGTGTTCGTCTGGAAGCCCAGATGCACGGCGGTGGCCATGAGCGCGGCATGCGCTCCGGTACCCTGGCAACCCACCAGATCGTCGGCATGGGGGAAGCCTTCCGCATCGCCAAGGAAGAGATGGCGAGCGAGAGCCAGCACATCATGGCCCTGCGCCAGCGTCTGTGGGATGGCATCAAGAACATCGAAGAAGTCTATATCAACGGGGATCTGGATCAGCGTGTACCGGGTAACCTGAACGTCAGCTTCGCCTATGTGGAAGGGGAATCCCTCATCATGGCACTAAAGGATCTGGCGGTCTCTTCCGGTTCTGCCTGTACCTCGGCCAGCCTGGAACCTTCCTACGTGCTGCGCGCCCTGGGTCTGAACGACGAGCTGGCACACAGCTCCATCCGTTTCAGCATCGGTCGCTTCACCACCGAAGAAGAGATCGACTACGCAATCAAGCTCATCTGCGACTCCATCGGTCGTCTGCGCGAGATGTCCCCCCTGTGGGAGATGTTCAAGGATGGCGTCGATCTGAACACGGTCGAATGGGCACATCACTGATCCTTGCCAGCATGGCAAGGGTCTGGTGAACAACGGAATTAGCAGGAGTTAGATATGGCTTACAGTGAAAAAGTAATCGACCACTACGAGAATCCCCGCAACGTCGGTGGTTTTGACAAGAACGATCCCAGCGTCGCCACCGGCATGGTCGGTGCACCGGCCTGTGGTGACGTCATGAAGCTGCAACTGAAGATCAGCGACGATGGCATCATCGAAGATGCCAAGTTCAAGACCTACGGCTGTGGTTCCGCTATCGCCTCCAGCTCCCTGGTGACCGAGTGGGTCAAGGGCAAGACCCTGGACGAAGCGGCCGGTATCAAGAACACCGACATCGCCGAAGAGCTGGCGCTGCCGCCGGTGAAGATCCACTGCTCCATTCTGGCGGAGGATGCCATCAAGGCCGCCATCGCCGATTACAAGCAGAAGAAAGGTCTTTAAGGTCCGGAGAGCAGTATGGCCATAACCATGACAGATGCCGCAGCGGCGCGGGTTTCCTCCTTCATGATCAACCGGGGCAAGGGCATCGGCCTGCGCCTCGGCGTCAAGACGACCGGCTGTTCTGGCCTTGCCTATGTGCTCGAGTTCGTGGATGAGCTGGCTGCCGAGGATCAGGTATTTGAGCAGAAAGGCGTCAAGATCATCGTGGATGCCAAGAGCCTGATCCACCTGGATGGCACCGAGCTGGACTTCGTGAAGGAAGGCCTCAACGAGGGCTTCCAGTTCAACAACCCGAATGCCAAGGGCGAATGTGGTTGTGGCGAAAGCTTCAGCGTGTAAGTGGTTCGATTGACAGATCGCCCATGTTTGCAACGCCTCGTAGCCCCAAGGGTGAGCCCTGTTGCGGCGAGTCTCTTGTGATCAACACCTTGCTCATCAACACAGTGGTGTGGACGCCAGTCCATGCCACTGCTTTCAAGTTCAAGACGAGTGTGGTTGCACTCCCAGCGCTATTGTCTGAGGACGAAGGATGAATCATTTCGAGCTGTTCGGGCTGGCTGAGGGCTTCGAGCTCGATACTCGCCAACTGGCTGACACCTATCGTCAGCTGCAGACCCAGTTCCATCCCGATCGTTTTGCGACAGCCCCCGAGCGGGAGCAGCTTGCTGCCGTGCAGCGTGCTGCCCAGATCAACGATGCGTTTACCACCCTCAAGGCCCCCTTGCGCCGAGCCGAGTATCTGCTCTCCTTGCGGGGCACCGATATTCGCGGCGAGCAGCAGACACTGCAAGATCCTGCCTTTCTGATGCAACAGCTGGAGTGGCGAGAGCGGCTGGCTGATCTCAAGGGCGACGCCGACCCTGAGGGGGCCATCAAGGATTTTCGCCAGGAGATCAGGCATGATCACCAGGCGTTGATGCAACGGCTGACCGACTCTCTCACCAGGGGTGAGGATCTGCAGGCGGCGGATTGCGTTCGCAAGCTCAAATTTGTCGACAAGCTCCTCGAGGAGCTGGAACGATTCGAAGACTCGCTGTTCGAGTCTTGACCCTCTAACGCAGGAATTGTGATTACCCATGGCATTACTGCAAATTGCCGAGCCAGGCCAGAGCGCCGCGCCTCACCAGCATAAACGTGCCGTCGGCATCGATCTTGGCACCACCAACTCCCTGGTCGCCGCCGTGCGCAGCGGCCAGGCCGACACCCTCTGTGACGAGCAGGGGCGTGATCTGCTGCCTTCCGTGGTCCATTACCAGGCCGATACCATCCGGGTTGGCTTCGATGCCAAGCGTGAGGCGGCCCTCGATCCCCACAACACCATCGTCTCGGTCAAGCGGATGATGGGCAAGGCGCTGGCCGACATCGATACCCGCCAGCAGCCTTACGAGTTCGTAGCTACCGAGACGGGTATGCCTCAGTTGCGGACCCGCCAGGGGCTGGTCAACCCGGTGCAGGTCTCTGCCGAGATCCTGAAAAAACTGGCCGAGCGCGGTGCCGCGTCCCTCGGGGGAGACCTCGACGGCGTGGTCATCACGGTGCCCGCCTATTTTGACGATGCCCAGCGTCAGGGTACCAAGGACGCGGCCAGACTGGCCGGTCTGCACGTGCTGCGCCTGCTGAACGAGCCCACCGCGGCGGCCATCGCCTATGGCCTCGACTCCGGCCAGGAAGGGGTGATCGCCGTCTATGACCTGGGTGGCGGAACCTTCGATATCTCCATCCTGCGTCTGCATCGCGGGGTGTTTGAGGTGATGGCCACCGGTGGCGACTCGGCACTCGGTGGTGACGATTTCGACCATCTGCTGGCGGACTGGCTCAAAGAGCAAGCCGGGTTGTCCGGTCAGCTCGATGCCCGTACCCAGCGCGAGTTGCTGGATGCGGCGGCCAGCATCAAGCACGGCCTCACCGATGCCGATGCCGTTGCCTGCACCTTTGCCGGCTGGCAGGGTACCGTCACCCGCAGCCAGTTTGACGAGCTGATCCAGCCCCTGGTCAAGCGCACCCTGCAGGCCTGTCGGCGCGCCCTGCGCGATGCGGGTCTCGAGCAGGAAGAGGTGCTGGAAGTGGTGATGGTCGGCGGCTCGACCCGGGTGCCGCTGGTGCGCGAGCGGGTGGGCGAGTTCTTCGGCCGAACGCCCTTGACCAGCATCGACCCCGACAAGGTGGTGGCCATCGGTGCCGCCATCCAAGCCGACATCCTGGTGGGCAACAAGCCCGACGCCGAGATGCTGCTGCTGGACGTCATCCCGCTTTCCTTAGGGTTAGAGACCATGGGCGGTCTTGCCGAGAAGGTGATCCCGCGCAATACCACCATTCCGGTGGCCCGCGCCCAGGAGTTCACCACCTTCAAGGATGGCCAGACCGCAATGGCCATCCACGTGGTGCAGGGAGAGCGCGAGCTGGTGGCCGATTGCCGCTCCCTGGCCCGCTTCACCCTGACCGGCATTCCGCCCATGGCGGCGGGGGCGGCCCACATTCGCGTTACCTTCCAGGTGGATGCGGACGGTCTGCTGTCGGTCAGCGCCATGGAAAAATCCTCTGGCGTGCAGGCCGAGATCCAGGTCAAGCCCTCCTACGGGCTGGGGGAAGATGACATCCTCAACATGCTGAGCGCCTCCATCGCCAATGCCCAGCAGGACATGGACGCCCGCATGCTGGCGGAGCAACAGGTCGAGGCCGACCGGGTGGTCGAGAGTCTCAACGCGGCCCTGGCCGCCGATGGCGAGGCCTTATTGAGCCCCGCCGAGCGGGCCGAGCTGGATGCCGCCATCGCCCATCTGCTGACCATGCGCAGCACGGGCACCACCAACCAGATCAAAGAGGCCATCGAGGCAGCGGATGCTGCCAGTGGCGAATTTGCAGCCCGCCGGATGGATGCCTCCATCCGCAAGGTGCTGACCGGACAAAACGTCAACAAGGTGTGATATGCCAAAACTGATTATTCTGCCCCATCCCGAGCTCTGTCCGGACGGCGCAGCCCTCGAAGGCGCGACCGGTGAAACCATTCTGGACATCGCGCTGCGCAATGGCATCGAGATCGAGCACGCTTGCGAGAAGTCCTGTGCTTGTACTACCTGTCACTGCGTGGTGCGGGAAGGGTTCGACTCCCTCGAGCCGAGCGACGAGCTGGAAGACGACATGCTGGACAAGGCGTGGGGGTTGGAGCCGGAATCCCGTCTCAGCTGCCAGGCCAGATTGGCGGACGAGGATCTGGTGGTGGAACTGCCCAAATACACCCTGAATCTGGCGTCTGAGCGCCACTGATGACCCCTTAATTACACATGAGTGAATTGCGCGTGCAGCATCTCGTGGTGCAGTAATGATATGGTGAAGGCCGTGACCCTTGAGGGAGCGGCCTTTTTTGTGCCCGTGATTTCCCTATTCGTTGATGAAAGTGCCAATAAAAAGGAAGCAAGAGAACATGGCTGACATGATGAACGTAAGGTTGTCGTCCCAGGCTGCCGCCGCCCAGTGGGGCGAGGGTGCCCTGCTCAGTTTCAACGGGGACGAGGCCCATCTCCATCTGGCCGCTGGCCAGGAGAAGGAGGCGCTGCGCGCCATCCAGCGGGGGGCCAGACGCCTCGAGTCGAGCGGCATCAAGCGCATCAAGCTGGTGGGCGAGGGGTGGAATGGGGAGCGTCGTTACGCCTTTGCCCAGGGCTTCTATGCCGCCAAGGGGGTTCGCGAGCTCGATTTTGGTGAACAGAGCGAGCAGGAAGCGGCCGAACTCGCCGCCCTGCTCAAGGCGACCCACTGGGTGCGCGAGGTGACCAACGGCTGCCCGGAAGCCATCTACCCCCTGAGCCTGGCGGAGTCCGCTCTGCTGCTCATTCGCAGCCTCGGCGGTGACAAGGTGACCGCCCGGATCACCGCTGGCGAAGCCTTGCGTGAATCGGGTCATATCGGGATCTGGTCGGTGGGCCGTGGCAGCGAGCGCGAGCCGGTGCTGCTGGAGCTCGACTACAACCCGACCGGGGATGCCAACGCCCCCGTGGTCGCGGCGCTGGTGGGCAAGGGGATCACCTTCGATTCCGGCGGCTACTCCATGAAGTCCTCCGACAACATGCTGCCGATGAAGTCCGACATGGGCGGCGCCGCCATGGTGACCGGCGCCCTGGCACTGGCCATCAGCCGTGGCCTGAACAAGCGGGTCAAGCTCATCCTCTGCTGCGCCGAGAACCTGGTCTCCGGCCACGCCTTCAAGCTCGGCGACATCCTCACTTATCGCAACGGCATCTCGGTCGAGATCCAGAACACCGATGCGGAAGGTCGCCTGGTGCTGGCAGACGGCCTGCTGGCCGCGAGCGAAAGCGGGGCTGCCTACATCCTCGACGCTGCCACCCTGACTGGCGCCGCCAAGACCGCGCTGGGCCGCGACTACAATGCCGTGTTTGCTCTCGATGAGGCGGAGCAGGTGCGCGCGCTGGCTGCCGCCAACGCCGAAAACGAGAAGGCCTGGCCGCTGCCGCTCGAACCCTGGCACGCAGGCCAGCTCACCTCGGCCTTTGCCGAGCTGGGCAATGTGGCATCCGCCGAAGGTACTGCCGGCGCCACCACGGCAGCGGCGTTCCTGTCGCGCTTCGTCCGTGACGAAGGCAAGGGCTGGGTGCACCTGGACCTGGCCGCTTCCTATCAGAAGTCGGGCAATGAGCTCTGGGCGACCGGGGCCAAGGGCCATGGTCTTCGCACGATTGCCCGCTGGTTGCAGGAGGTGTGCGCATGAACGTCTGGTTGAGCCGAGAGTTTGCACCGGCCGAGTGGGGGGAGGGGGCACTGCTATCCCACCGTGCCGACGGTATGGTGATCCATCTGGTGAGCGCCACTCCCTTGCTGGATATCCAGCAGGCGGCGCGGCGCCTGTGCAGCCAGGGGATCCAGCAGGTGGTCCTGGCTGGCCACTGGGAGCGGGAGCAGCAGTGGGCCTTTGCCCAGGGGCTGCAGACGCCCAAGGCGGAAGTGGGGTTGCAGTGGGCCACTTCGTCCGAGGAGGACAGGGAGGAGCTGGAGGCGCGCTGGCTGTGCGGGCGCTGGGTGCGGGAGATGACCAACGCCACTCCGGAGCAGCTGGGGCCGCTGGAGCTGGCGGTCGAAGCCGCTGCCTTCCTCACCGAGCTGGCACCGGACCGGATCAGCCATCGCATCCTCAAGGGAGAGGCGCTGCAACAGGCGGGCTGGGTCGGTCTCTATCAAGTGGGTCGTGGCAGTGACCGCGAGCCCGTGATGCTGGAGCTGGATTTCAATCCGGGCAAGGATCCCAAGGCGCCGGTAGCGGCCGCCCTGGTGGGCAAGGGGATCACCTTCGATTCCGGCGGCTACTCCATGAAGACCTCCCAGGGCATGCTGACCATGAAACACGACATGGGCGGCGCAGCCATCGTCACCGGCGCGCTGGCGCTGGCCATTCTGCGTGGCCTCGACAAGCGGGTGAAGCTCATCCTCTGCTGCGCCGAGAACCTGGTATCCGGCCATGCCTACAAGCTGGGTGACATCCTCACCTACAAGAACGGCACCACGGTGGAGGTGGTCAATACCGACGCCGAAGGGCGTCTGATCCTGGCCGACGGCTTGCAACTGGCCGGCGAGTCTGGTGCGCCGCTCATCATCGACGCTGCCACCCTCACCGGGGCGGCCGTGATGGCGCTGGGGGGGCGTTACAACGCCCTGTTTGGACTGGACAAGGGGCTGGTGAGCCGCGCCATGGCCTATTCGGATGCGGAGCAGGAGCCAGCATGGCCGCTGCCGCTGGAGCCCTGGCATCGCCAGCAGTGCCCGTCCCACTATGCCGACACCGCCAACAGCCGCCCCGTGCCGGGCGGCGGACCGGGGGGGGCCTCCAATGCGGCAGGCTTCCTCTCCCGCTTTGTCCCTGATGAGGGAAGAGGCTGGCTGCATGTCGATCTCGCCGCCTGCTTCAGCGAGAACGGCGACAGTCTGTGGGCGCCCGGGGCCAATACCCTGGGGATGCGCACCATCGCCCATACCCTGCTGGCGGAGACGCGCTGAGTCAGTGAACGGCATCACAAGGGCACCTCAGGGTGCCCTTTCCAGTGCTGCTTTGCTGAGCAATTGATACGGTTTTGAGGCATTAGCATGCCGATCGTGCGCAAGCGCACATTTTTTCTCTCTGCCCTGGCACAAGATGAGTCACCATGTTGTTTCAAGGATTCTTTTGTTTAACAAAAAGTTGACTTTTTGTGTGTTATTTCGTTTTTTGTTTACGTATAATCGCCGCCGAACATGGATTCCTACAATAAAACTCTGTAGTTAAGGAAAGAACTCAATGGCTATCGAACGTACCTTCTCCATCGTCAAGCCGGATGCGGTCAGCAAGAACCTGATTGGTGCCATTTACAGCCGTTTCGAAAGCGCCGGTCTGAAAGTGGTTGCCGCCAAGATGCTGCACCTGACCAGCGAACAGGCAGCCGGTTTCTACGCCGAGCACCAGGGCAAGCCGTTTTATGATGGTCTGGTTGGCTTCATGACCTCTGGCCCCGTCATGGTACAGGTGCTGGAAGGTGAAGACGCCATCCGCCGTCACCGTGAAATCATGGGCGCCACCAACCCGAAAGAGGCGCTGGCCGGCACCCTGCGCGCCTGCTACGCCGAGAGCATCGATCGCAACGCCGTCCACGGCTCCGATGCCCCGGCCTCTGCCGCCCGTGAAATCGCCTACTTCTTCTCCGACGACGAGATCTGCCCGCGCGGCTGATGTTGTCTGCTGGTGACCAAGGGAGCTTCGGCTCCCTTTTGTTTTTTGGTCATCCAGCCAATATCCACTTATTCTCCAGGTGGAAAGCCAGACCCATTATTTGTACAATGCCGCCCCCTGACGTAGGTCAGCCGATAATTTATGAAGTGTGTGAGCTGAGGCCCCTGATGAGCGAAACAAAAACCAACCTGCTGGATCTCGACCGGGATGCCATGCGTGCCTTCTTCGTCGAGTTGGGCGAGAAGCCGTTCCGGGCAGACCAGATAATGAAGTGGATCTATCACTTCGGTTGTGATGATTTCGATCAGATGAGCAACGTCAACAAGGCGCTGCGCGAGCGGCTCAAGGCGATTGCCGAGATCCGTGCCCCCGAGATCAGCCGTGAACAGCGCTCCGCCGATGGCACCATCAAATGGGCGCTGCAGGTGGGCGATCAGGAGGTGGAGACCGTCTACATTCCGGAAGCGGACCGCGCGACCCTGTGCGTCTCCTCTCAGGTGGGCTGCGCCCTGGCGTGCACCTTCTGCTCCACCGCCCAGCAAGGGTTCAACCGCAACCTGAAAGTCTCCGAGATCATCGGCCAGGTGTGGCGTGCCGCCAAAGTGGTGGGTGGCAAGCGCCCCATCACCAACGTGGTGATGATGGGCATGGGTGAGCCGCTGCTCAACCTCGCCAACGTGGTACCTGCCATGAAGCTGATGATGGATGACTTCGGCTTCAGCATCTCCAAGCGCCGTGTCACTCTCTCCACCTCCGGCGTGGTGCCGGCGCTGGACATGCTGGGGGACCAGATCGACGTGGCACTGGCCATCTCCCTGCATGCGCCGAACGACCAGTTGCGTTCCGAGATCATGCCGATCAACGACAAGTACAACATCGAGTCCTTCCTTGCCGGTGTACGCCGCTATCTGGCCAAGTCCAACGCCAACGGCGGCCGGGTGACCGTGGAGTATGTGCTGCTCGACCACATCAACGACGACATGCAGCATGCCCATGAGCTGGCCAAGGTCCTCAAGGAAACCCCTTGCAAGATCAACCTGATCCCGTTCAACCCCTTCCCGGGCAACCCGTTTGGCAAGCCGAGCAACAGCCGTATCGACCGTTTCTCCAAGGTGCTGATGGAATACGGCCTGACCGTCATCGTGCGCAAGACCCGTGGTGACGACATCGACGCCGCCTGCGGCCAGCTGGTGGGGGAGGTGATCGACCGCACCAAGCGCACCATGAAAAATCGGATGCAACAGGATGGGATTTCCGTCAAAATGGTTTAACTCCTAAGCCATTGTATAGACAGGAAATGGATATCCGTACATTGATCGTAGTGGCAGCGCTCTGTGCGCTGCCAGGCTGTGTCACAGAGACCACTTACGCTGGCCAGAATTCGACCCAGCGTGAAGTGGGCCCCGACCTCAAGGCCGCTGCCCAGACTCGTCTCGATCTGGGTATCCAGTATCTGCGCCAGGGCAATGCCGAGCAGGCCAAATTCAATCTCGACCGCGCCCTTCAGTACGATCCCAACAATCCTCAGGTCTACATCGGTTTTGCCTATTTCTATCAGCAGGTGTCGGATTTCAAGGCCGCCGAGGCGAGCTACAAGAAAGCGCTGGCCATGGATCCGTCCAATGCTGACGCGATGAACAACTATGGCGCCTTCCTCTGCAACCGTGGCCGCTTCGACGAAGCGGAAAAGGCGTTCTTGCAGGCCGTCAGCCAGCCCGATTACGTGAAGATCGCCGATACCTACGAGAATGCGGCGCTCTGCTCGATGCAAAATCACAGAAATGACAAGGCTGGCGAGTATTATCGTCTGGCCTTGGGGTATAATCCCCGCAATCCTAGGTTATTGCTGGACATGGCCGAGCTTTCCATGAAAGATGGCAAGCTTCCTGATGTCCAGTCTTACCTCGTGCGCTTTGCCGACGTGGCAGAGGAGAACGAGGAGAGCCTCTGGCTCCGGCTGCGGCTGGCCCAGGCCATGGACAAACCGGCATTACTTCACCAATTCGGGACTGAGCTGGTAAGGCAATATCCCACTTCGCAACAAGCCAAGCGTTACTTAGCCAATGACTACTGAACAGCCACACGATTTCCAAGACGACTCCCAGGCAGCGGGCCCAGGCCAGCTGCTGCGCAATGCCCGTGAACAGCTCGGCTGGACCCGGGAACAGGTTGCGTCCCGCATTCACCTTCGTCTGACCCTGATCGCCGCCATCGAAGCGGATACCTATGACAAGCACACGTCCCATACCTTCATTCGTGGCTATCTTCGGGCCTATGCCAAGCTCGTGGGCATCCCCGAGGAGACCATCCTCGCCGCCTACGAAAAGCTGGGACTGACTCCCCCCGACAACATCGACATGCAGAGCTTCTCCCGTCGCTCCCGCCAGCAGGCCAATGACAGCCGGCTCAAGGTAGTGACCTGGCTTGTGATCCTGGTGCTGATCGGGCTCTCCGTCGCCTGGTGGTGGCAGAGCACGGCGCGCCGCTCCGCCGGTGACGACGCCCTGGCGGCGACCGAGATGAGCGCGACCGTCAATACGCCGGAAGCGAATGTTGCCCCCGCCGTGGAGGTCGCCGAGCCCGTGCTGCCCGCAGTGTCCGATGCCGTGTCCACCCAGGTTGTGGTGAGCGGTGCCACCGCGACCCTGCCTGTGGTCGCTACGGATGCCAGCGCAGCCGTCCCGACGGACGTTTCCGGTGCGGTCTCGACTGCCGAGAGCACGACCACCGAGCCCGCCAAGGCGCCCCAGCTCAAGATGAGCTTCACCGCCGATTGCTGGCTGGACGTCAAGGATGCCAACGGCAAGACCCTGTTCAGCGGTCTGAAGAAGGCGAACGACGAACTGGTACTGGAAGGACCCGAGCCACTCAGATTCATCATTGGCGCGCCCATGGCGGTCAATCTCGAATATCAGGGCAAGTCCTTCGACATGAGCCGTTACAACAACGGCCGGACTGCCCGCTTCTCACTGCCGCAGGAGTAATCAGTCCGCCATGTCTGTTCACGAAAAGCCCGCACACGAATCACCCATCGTTCGTCGCAAATCCAGACAGATCATGGTCGGCAACGTACCGGTTGGGGGCGATGCCCCCATCACGGTACAGACCATGACCAACACCAAGACCACGGACGTGGCCGCTACCGTCGAGCAGATCCAGCGGATCGAGCGGGTCGGCGCCGACATCGTCCGGGTCTCCGTCCCCACCATGGAGGCGGCGGAAGCGTTCAAGCTCATCAAGCAGCAGACCCGCATCCCCATTGTGGCCGACATCCACTTCGACTACCGCATCGCCCTCAAAGTGGCCGAGTACGGGGCCGACTGCCTGCGCATCAACCCGGGCAACATCGGCAACGAAGAGCGGGTGCGTGCGGTGGTGGATTGTGCCCGTCACTACAACATCCCCATCCGCATCGGCGTCAACGGCGGTTCCCTTGAGCGTGATCTCCAGGAGAAATACGGCGAGCCGACCCCGGAGGCGCTGCTGGAGTCCGCCATGCGCCACGTGGATTACCTGGATCGCCTCGACTTCCAGAACTTCAAGGTGAGCGTCAAGGCGTCCGATGTCTTCCTGGCGGTCGGTGCCTATCGCCTGCTGGCAAAGCAGATCGATCAACCCCTGCATCTGGGCATCACGGAAGCGGGCGGTTTTCGCGCTGGCGCGGTCAAGTCCGCCATCGGCCTTGGCATGTTGCTGAGCGAAGGGATTGGCGACACCCTGCGCATCTCCCTGGCCGCCGATCCGGTGGAAGAGGTGAAGGTGGGCTTCGACATCCTCAAATCCCTGCGCATCCGTTCCCGCGGCATCAACTTCATTGCCTGTCCCTCCTGCTCCCGTCAGGAGTTCGACGTCATCGGCACGGTCAACGCCCTGGAAGAGCGGCTCGAAGACATCATCACCCCGATGGATGTCTCCATCATCGGCTGTGTGGTGAACGGTCCGGGGGAGGCGCTGGTTTCCGATCTCGGCCTTGCGGGCGCCGCCAACAAGAGTGCCTTCTACGAGGGGGGCCAGCGGGTCGACCGGCTCGACAACAAGGATTTGATCCCGACCCTGGAGCGTCGCATCCGTGCCCGGGCTGCCATGCTGGATCCGGCCAACCAGATCCAGGTGGACAAAGGTTGAACGATGACGGGGCCACCTGGGGTGGCCCCGGCTTTAGGTTGTTGATTTTACATCCCGCATCCGGGCACCCGATTTTACCTCGGGGTCGAAAATCCCTATAATGCGGCCAAATTTTACCTCTTTTTCTCGAGTATCAACGTGGCAAAACAGATCCAAGCTATTCGCGGTATGAATGATTGCCTGCCGGAGCAGAGCCCGGTATGGCAGAAAGTAGAACAGATCCTGCGCCAGGTCGTGGCCAGCTATGGCTACAGCGAAGTGCGCATGCCCATCGTCGAGCAGACCCATCTGTTCAAGCGTGCCATCGGTGAAGTGACCGACGTGGTCGAAAAAGAGATGTACACCTTTGAAGACCGCAACGGCGACAGCCTGAGCCTGCGTCCGGAAGGGACCGCCAGTTGCGTGCGTGCCGGCATCGAACACGGTCTGCTTTACAACCAGGAACGCCGGATGTGGTACATGGGCCCCATGTTCCGCCACGAGCGTCCCCAGAAAGGCCGTTATCGCCAGTTCCATCAGTTCGGGGTCGAGCTGTTCGGCATCAACGGGCCGGACATCGATGCCGAGCTCATCATGCTGACTCACCGCCTGTGGCGTCTGTTCGGCATCAGCGATCACGTGACCCTGCAGCTCAATACCCTCGGCCAGAGCAGCGAACGTGCCGCCTATCGCGATGCCCTGGTCGCCTATCTGGAACAGTACAAGAGCGAGCTGGACGAAGAGAGCCAGCGCCGTATGTACAGCAACCCCCTGCGGGTGCTCGATTCCAAGGACGAAAAAGTGCAGGCCATCCTGGCGGGAGCCCCCCGTCTGTTCGACCACCTGGGCGAAGAGAGCCTGGCTCACTTCGAAGGGCTCAAGCGCCTGCTCACGGCGGCCGGCATCCAGTTCGAGGTGAACGAGCGTCTGGTGCGCGGCCTCGACTACTACAACCTGACCGTGTTCGAGTGGGTGACCAACAGCCTGGGGGCCCAGGGCACCGTCTGTGCCGGTGGTCGCTACGACGGCCTGGTGGAGCAGCTCGGTGGCCAGCCGACCCCGGCGGTGGGCTTTGCCATGGGCATGGAGCGTCTGGTACTGATGCTCGAAACCCTCGAGCTCAATGCTGACATCCGCCCGGCGGTGGATGTCTATCTCTGCATGGTGGGTGAGGGGACCGAGCAGGCTGGCTTTGCACTGGCCGAGCGCCTGCGCGATGCCCTGCCGGACTTGCGCCTCATGAGCCACTGCGGCGGCGGCAACTTCAAGAAACAACTCAAGCGTGCCGACAAGAGCGGCGCGGCCATTGCCCTGATCCTTGGGGAGACCGAGGTGCAAAGCGGGGAGATCACCATCAAATATCTGCGTGGCCAGGCCGAGCAACAGACCGTCTCGGTCGATGCCGCCATTGCCCTGCTGGCAGCGAAAGGAGAGTAAGCTGTGGAAGTGTATACCACTGAAGAACAACAGGTTGAGGTCATCAAGAGCTGGTGGAAAGAGAACGGCACCTCGGTGATCGCAGGAACTGTTATCGGTCTGGTCGGCCTCTTTGGCTGGCGCTACTACAACGAGATGCAGCAGAACAACCAGGAAGCCGCCTCCCAGGCTTACAACGAGATGACCGCCCAGCTCGCCAAGGGGGATGACGCCGCCCTGGAGCAGGCAAAGAGCTTCATTACCGCCCACAAGGGTGACGCCTATGCCGAGCTGGCCGCCTTGCAACTGGCCGCGGCCGCCGTCAAGGCGGGCAAGCTGGATCTGGCTGCCGAGCAGCTGACCCTGGTGGCCGCCAGTGGCGATGACAGCATCAAGCCCATCGCCGCCCTGCGTCTGGCAAGGGTCCTGAGCGATCAGGGCAAGGCTGACGAGGCCCTGGCCCAGCTTGGCAAGATCAACAACGACGCTTTCAAGGCCCAGGTGGCGGAAGTGCGCGGCGACATCCTGCAAAAGCAGGGCAAGGCCGAAGAAGCGCGCGATGCCTATCAGGCGGCGGCGGATGCCGGCGGCCTGCAGAGCAGCGCCGAACTCAAGCTGAAGATGGATGATCTGGCGCTGCCAGCCGTCACTGCGGGCGAGGCTCCGGATGCGTAATCTGTACAAGCGAATGGCGCTGGGGGTGGCTGTCTCCTTCGCCTTGCAGGGCTGCTCCCTGTTCAGTTCGGAAGAAGATCTCAACCCCATGGCACCCCTGCCCAAGGTCGAGTCCGCGTTCACTGCCGATACGGCATGGTCCTCCTCGGTTGGGGATGGCATCGGCAACTTCTACTCCCAGCTCAAGCCGGTGGTGGAAGAGGACCGCATCTATGCAGCGGCCCGCGATGGCGATGTGACCGCCTTCGAACGCGAGAGCGGCAAGGAGCTGTGGAGCGTGGATCTGGCAGATCTGCCCATCAACGCCGACAAGCGCAGTGCCCGTCTCTCCGGTGGTCTGGTCTCCCGCTACGGCAAGCTGTTCCTCGGGTCCGAAAACGGGGTGGTCTACGCCCTGAACGAGGCCAACGGCGAAGTGCTGTGGCAGACCACGGTGCCGGGGGAAGTGGTGGCGAGCCCCGCCGTCGAGGATGGCCGCGTGGTGGTGCTGACCACCTCCGGTCGCCTGGTGGCGCTCGATACCGACGAGGGCAAGCTGCAGTGGACCCTGTCCGAAGAGCAGCCGCCCCTGACCCTGCGCAGTGCCGGCGCCCCCATCATCACCAACGGTGCCGTCATCTATGGCCGCGCCGATGGCAAGGTGGGCATCGCTCTGCTGAGCAACGGCCAGCCGGTGCGTCAATCCAAGGTGGCTGACCCGCGCGGCGCCACCGAACTGGATCGGATGGTGGACGTCGATGCCAGCCCGCTGATTGCCGGTGATGAGCTCTACGCCATCGCCTACAACGGCCAGTTGATGGCGCGCAAGCTGATGAGCGGCGACGAAGTGTGGAAGCGCAAGTATTCCGGTTATCGCGATATGGCGGTGACCGGCAATGCCATCGTGCTGACCGACAGCCGCAGCCATCTGTTTGCGGTCGATCGTCGCAACGGTCTCGAGCTGTGGTCCAACACCCAGCTGGAAAACCGCACCGTGACCGCCCCCGTCATCCTGGGTGACTATGTGGTGGTCGGCGATGTGGAAGGTTACCTGTATTGGCTGGACCGTACCGACGGGACCATCAAGGCCATGCAGCAGCTCGACAGCAGTGGTCTCTATGCCGCTCCGCTGGTGGAGGGTGACACCCTGTATGTGCAGAGCCGTGACGGCAAGTTGTACGCCCTCAAGCGTCCTTGATCGTCCGATAATGTGAATATCCGGCTCCTGGTCTTCGGACCCGGAGCCTTTGTCGTCTTGAGAATGAGGCTTTTATGACTCCTGTAGTTGCCCTGGTGGGCCGCCCCAACGTGGGGAAATCCACCCTGTTTAACCGCCTGACCCGTACCCGGGATGCCCTGGTTGCCGACTTCCCCGGCCTGACCCGGGACCGCAAATATGGCCAGGCGAAGCTGGGCGAGCTGGAATTTATCGTGGTCGATACCGGCGGTATCGATGGCACCGAGGAGGGGATCGAGCTGAAGATGGCCGAGCAGTCCCTGCTGGCCATCGAAGAGGCCGATGTGGTGCTCTTCATGGTGGATGCCCGTGCCGGTCTCACCGCGGCGGATCAGGCCATCGCCGAGCACCTGCGCAAGACCCACAAGAAGGTGTTTCTGGTGGCCAACAAGACCGACGGCATCGACGGTGACTCCGCGGTGTCCGAGTTCTACGGTCTGGCCCTGGGCGAGGTCTACCAGATGGCGGCCGCCCACGGCCGTGGCGTACTGAGCCTGCTGGAGCTGGCCCTGGCCCCTCACCTCGAGACCCTGGTCGGCTCTGCCACCCAGGCACAAGAGGAAGAGGAGCTGGAGGAGTTCGACGAAGAGGCCCTGCTGCGCATGGTGGCTGCCGGTGAGCTCGACACCCGGGAAGACACCAAGGAGACGCCGTTCGCCGACCTGCCCATCAAATTTGCTATCGTCGGTCGTCCCAACGTCGGCAAGTCGACCCTGACCAACCGCATGCTGGGCGAAGATCGGGTCATCGTCTACGACATGCCGGGTACCACCCGCGACTCCGTCTACATCCCCATGGAGCGCGACGATCAGAAATACGTGGTCATAGACACCGCCGGCGTGCGTCGCCGTGGCAAGGTGCACGAGACGGTGGAGAAGTTCTCCGTCATCAAGACGCTCAAGGCGATTGAAGATGCCAACGTCTGCCTGCTGGTCATTGACGCCCGGGAGACCATCACGGATCAGGACTTGAGCATCCTCGGCTTCGTGCTCAACAGCGGCCGCTCCGTGGTACTGGTGGTCAACAAGTGGGACGGCCTGGATCAGAAGGTGAAAGAGGACGTCAAGAACGAGCTGGACAGACGTCTGGGCTTCATCGACTTCGCCCGGGTGCACTTCATCTCCGCCCTGCACGGCAGTGGCGTCGGTCACCTGTTCGAATCCATCAACGAGGCTTACGAGTCCGCGACTCGCCGCACCAGCACCGCCATGCTGACCCGCATCATGCAGATGGCCCAGGAAGATCACCAGCCGCCCATGGTGAATGGTCGCCGGGTCAAGCTGAAGTATGCCCACGCCGGTGGCTACAACCCGCCGCGCATCGTGATCCACGGCAACCAGTTGAACGACCTGCCTGACTCCTACAAGCGCTACCTCATCAACTACTTCCGCAAGTCGTTGAAGATCATGGGGACGCCGATCCGGGTGGAGTTCCAGGAGTCGGTCAACCCGTTCGAGGGCAAGAAGAACACCCTGACCCTGAGCCAGGAACGCCAGCGCAAGCGCCTGCTCAAGGCCAAAGCGAAGAAATAAAGCCCTGCGGCTGCCCTTACCGGCAGCCGTTTTTCTTGGTGGCCCTCCTCAGGGCAGACAAACCGGGGGAGGGGCTGCGGGTAATGCCGGTGCACAGTGACGTAAAGAGGAGTCGAGAAGAGAATGAACACGCTGACCTGCCCTACCTGTCAGGGCGAACTGGACAGCCGCAGCCAGGAGACGACGTGTGGCCAGTGTCAGGCCCGTTATCGCATCCGGACCCTGTGTCCTGCCTGCGGGCAGGAGCTGGAGCGGCTTCGGGCTTGCGGCGCAGTGGATTATTTTTGCAACCACTGCAACACCCTGGTCTCCAAACGCACCGTTCTGTTCGAGGCGCAGCCTGACAAGGCATAAAAAAACCCGGCTGATGCCGGGTTTATACTGTGTGCTCCGCTATCAGCAGCGTGAAGGAGCGGTTTCTGTGCCAGATCTTGCGTTTCATGTCGGCCAGCTTGAGCTTGCGTCTCGGGCTCCAGGCACATTTGGTTTTTCGGGCCAACATGGCTCTTCTGCGTGCTCGCATCCTGTTCTCCTCCCTGGTCTTGCGTGGGGCCGAAAGGGCCCTTGGCAGGAACTGCAACGCAATGAATACATTGCAATAAGTTCGCTCCAGCGCCCCTCGTATACCCAAGGATGGTAACAGAGAACAGGGCAGGAAAACACACCCCCGGCGAGGCTAGGGGGTGATGATCTGTTTGACCACTTCGGCGATGATGGCCGGACGCTGCGCCGGCACGTCCGGTTCGCTGCTGTCGTCCTCGTCCAGCTCCTCGCGACGATGGGCCTTCTGCTGTTCGTTGTCGAGCCAGAGCAGGCTCTGGTAGTACTGGCGCACGTTGTTGACATAGTTGCGCGCCTCGCCGCCACGGGCATAGCCATAGCGCACCTTGCGATGCCAGCGTGACTGCTGCAACAGGGGCAGCACCTCTTTCACATCGCTCCAGGCGTCCGGGTTCTTGCCCAGCTCCTTGGTCAGGCGGCGGGCATCCATCATGTGGCCGTAGCCGATGTTGTAGGCGGTGAGGGCAAACCACACTTTCTCGTCCGCCGGGACCGAGTCGGGCACCTTCGCCATCATCTCCTGCAGGTAGCGGGCGCCCCCCTTGATGCTCTCTTCCGGGTGGGTGCGATCGTTTACCCCCATCGCCTTGGCGGTCGGGCCGGTGAGCATCATCATGCCGCGCACCCCGGTGTAGGAGCGTGCCTGGGGATCCCAGTGGGATTCCTGATAGCTGATGGCGGCCAGCAGCCGCCAGTCGATATCCTTGGCGTGGGTCTGGAACAGCGCCTGGTACTTGGGCAGCAGGCTCTTGGCCCGTTGCAGGAAGGTACGGGTGTCGACGAAATCGAAGTTCTGCACGTGGCCGAAGTACTTCTCGTCGAGCTTGGCGATGGCGCCATCCATGAAGCGCTGACCGAAGAAGTCGATGATGCTGGCGTAGAGGCTGTCGTCGGGCAGCTTGGTCATGGCCCAGGCCACGGTCTGCTTGCTGGCGAGGGTCAAGCCTTCGGTGAGTTCAGGGTAGTAGCGCTGGGTACGGGCCAGTATGGTGTCCTGCACCACCGTGTAGTCCACCTTGCCGTCGGCCACCTGCTTGAGCAGCTCTTCCACGTCCGCATCCCGATTGGTGCTCCACTTCAGGTTGGGGTACTGCTTGGCCAGCTCCTTCATCAGGTCCTCGCCGGTGGAGCCCGCCGGCACCACTATGCTGCCCTTGATGTCACCGAGGTTCTTGGGCCTGGGGGAGCCGTTGCGATAGACCAGCTTGGGGGAGACCTGGTAGAAGCCGGGGCCGAAGCGGAACAGCTTGCGCCGCTCCGGGGTCACGACGATGGCGGCGGCGGCGAGATCCAGCTTGCCCTTTTGCAGTTGCTCGACCAGCTCGGCGGTGCTGTAGGCCGGTACTATGGTCAGCTTGACCCCCAGCCAGTCGGCGTAAAGCTGCGCCAGCTCGTAGTCGAACCCCAGTGCGGTGTCGTCACGCTGGTAATAGGAAGTGGGGCCATAGAGGGTGCCAACCCGGATCTCGCCTCGCTGGCGGATCTGCTCCAGTTGGCTGGAGGGGTGGTAGAAGTCGCAACCGGCCAGGGCCAGCGTCAACATCATCCCGATGAACAGTCGAAAAATGCAGCGCAAGTAGGTGAGTACCCTTGTTGAAAAAAACGGCATTTGTCAAAAAAGAGGCACCTTTATACCAGAGAGTATGAAGGGAGTCACACCGCGCGAGATGAGAAAAACGTTTGTTCAGGATGGGCCTGATCCCTATAATACGCGCGTCTCAAATCCCCCCACACTCTAAAACTTGGTGAGAAAGGTATATGGAAATCTTGCGTGGTGCCCCAGCACTGTCTGAGTTTCGTGTCCACAAGCTGCTGCAGAGCTGCGCACAGAGAGGAGTAGAGATAGCAAGCGTCTATGCGGAATACGTGCATTTTGCCGAGCTGACGAGCCCGCTGTCGCCCCCCGAGCGAGCGACCTTGGGCCAGCTTCTGCGCTACGGCCCGACCATCCCGGAACACACCCCCAGCGGTCAGCTGTTCCTCGTTACCCCCCGCCCCGGCACTATCTCCCCCTGGTCTTCCAAAGCAACCGACATCGCCCACAACTGCGGCCTGAAACAGGTCAAGCGGCTGGAGCGCGGCATTGCCTATTACGTGCAGGCCAAGGGTGAGCTGAGCGTGGCCCAGCGTAGCGAGATCGCGGCCCTGCTGCACGATCGCATGATGGAAGTGGTCTTTGCCGAGATGAACGAGGCCGCCGCCCTGTTTGCTCACCACGAGCCGCGCCCCTTTACCCAGGTAGATGTGCTGGGTGGTGGTCGCGCCGCCCTGGAAGAGGCCAACGTGGTGCTCGGTCTGGCGCTTGCCGACGATGAAATCGACTATCTGGTGGAGAACTTCACCAAGTTGGGTCGCAATCCCAACGACATCGAGCTCTACATGTTTGCCCAGGCGAACTCCGAGCACTGCCGTCACAAGATCTTCAACGCTGACTGGACCATCGACGGCGAGCAGCAGCCCAAGTCGCTGTTCAAGATGATCAAGAACACCTTCGAGCAGACGCCGGATCATGTCCTGTCTGCCTACAAAGACAACGCCGCGGTGATGGAAGGCAGCCAGGGTGGCCGCTTCTTCCCGAGCCCCGCCAACGGTGAGTACCAGTATCACCAGGAGCGTGTCGACATCCTGATGAAGGTGGAAACCCACAACCACCCGACCGCCATCTCTCCCTTCCCGGGTGCCGCGACCGGCTCCGGCGGCGAAATCCGCGACGAGGGTGCGACAGGCCGTGGCGCCAAGCCCAAGGCGGGCCTGGTGGGCTTCTCCGTCTCCAACCTGCGCATTCCCGGCTTCGAGCAGCCCTGGGAGCAGGACTTCGGCAAGCCGAGCCGCATCGTCAGCGCCTTTGACATCATGCAGGAAGGGCCCCTTGGCGGCGCCGCCTTCAACAACGAATTCGGTCGCCCTGCCATCCTGGGTTACTTCCGTACCTTCGAAGAGCAGGTGCCGAGCCACAACGGCGTCGAGGTGCGCGGCTACCACAAGCCCATCATGCTGGCGGGTGGTATCGGCAACATCCGCAGCGAGCACGTTCAGAAAGGGGAGATCCCGGTGGGGGCGGCCCTCATCGTGCTGGGTGGTCCGGCCATGAACATCGGCCTGGGTGGCGGCGCCGCCTCCTCCATGGCTTCCGGTCAGTCTGCCGAAGATCTCGACTTCGCCTCCGTGCAGCGTGACAACCCCGAGATGGAGCGTCGTTGCCAGGAAGTGATCGACCGCTGCTGGCAACTGGGGGACGACAACCCGATTGTCTTCATCCACGACGTGGGCGCCGGTGGTCTCTCCAACGCCATGCCGGAGCTGGTGAGCGACGGGGATCGCGGTGGTCGCTTCGACCTGCGTGCCATTCCGAACGACGAGCCGGGCATGAGCCCGCTGGAAGTCTGGTGCAACGAATCCCAGGAGCGCTATGTGCTGGCCGTGGCCCAGGACAAGCTGCCTCTGTTCAAGGCCTTGTGCGAGCGCGAACGCGCCCCCTATGCCGTCATCGGCACCGCCACCGAAGAGAAGCATCTCACTCTCTCTGATGATCACTTTGACAACCAGCCCATCGATCTGCCGCTGGACGTGCTGCTTGGCAAGGCGCCCAAGATGCACCGCGACGTGCAGAGCCTGCCTGCCCAGGGCAAGGCGCTGCAACTGGACGGCATCACCCTCAGCGACGCCGCAGAGCGCGTGCTGCGCCTGCCGACCGTGGCGGAGAAGTCCTTCCTCATCACCATCGGCGATCGCACCGTAACGGGCCTCGTCAACCGCGACCAGATGGTCGGCCCCTGGCAGATCCCGGTGGCTGACTGCGCCGTCACCGCCGCGACCTACGACAGCTACCACGGTGAAGCCATGTCCATGGGCGAGCGCACCCCGGTGGCGCTGCTCTCTCATGCCGCCTCCGCCCGCATGGCGGTGGCCGAGGCCTTGACCAACCTGGCACCAGCCAATATCGGCTCCCTCAAGCGGGTCAAGCTCTCCGCCAACTGGATGTCTGCCGCCGGCCACCCGGGGGAAGATGCGGGTCTCTACGAAGCCGTGAAAGCGGTGGGCGAAGAGCTCTGCCCGGCCCTTGGCATCACCATCCCGGTGGGCAAGGACTCCATGTCCATGAAGACCCGCTGGCAGCAGGATGGGGAAGAGCGCAGCGTCACCTCGCCGCTCTCCCTGCTCATCTCCGCCTTTGCCCGGGTCGAGGACGTGCGCAATACCGTGACCCCGCAACTGCGCACCGATCTCGGTGAGACCGACCTTATCCTCATCGACCTTGGCAACGGCAAGCAGCGCCTCGGCGCCTCGGCCCTGGCCCAGGTTTACCGCCAGCTTGGGCAAAGCGCTCCGGATCTGGACAACCCGGTCCAGCTCAAGGGCTTCTTCAACGCCATCCAGGCGCTGGTGGCGGATCGCAAGCTGATTGCCTACCACGACCGCTCCGACGGCGGCCTCTTCGTCACCCTGACCGAGATGGCGTTTGCCGGTCACTGCGGCCTCGACATCCAGCTCGATCGCGTGGGTGGCGACCTGCTGCCGGCCCTGTTCAATGAGGAGCTGGGGGCCGTCATCCAGGTTCGTCGCGAAGACAAGGAAGCGGTGCTGACCCTGCTGGCCGGTCACGGTCTGGCAGCCTGCTCCCATGTGCTGGGCACGGTGCGCGAAGACGACCTCATCCTGCTCCAGCGTGCCGGCAGCGAGGTGTATCGCGCCAGCCGCACCGCCCTTCGCACCATCTGGGGCGAGACCAGCTGGCAGATGCAGCGCCTGCGGGACAACCCGGAGTGCGCCGATCAGGAGCATGCCACCCGCCAGGACGCCACCGATCCGGGTCTGCAGGCCAGGCTCACCTACAACCCGTCCGACGACGTGGCCGCGCCCTATATCGCTCGCGGGGTTTCTCCCCGTCTGGCGGTGCTGCGCGAGCAGGGGGTCAACTCCCACGTGGAGATGGCGGCCGCCTTTGACCGCGCCGGTTTTACTGCGGTGGACGTGCATATGAGCGACATCCTCGAGGGGCGCATCAAGCTGGAAGATTTCCAGACCCTGGTGGCCTGTGGCGGCTTCTCCTACGGGGACGTGCTGGGGGCGGGCGAAGGCTGGGCCAAGTCCATCCTGTTCAACGACAACGCCCGTGAGCAGTTCCAGCGCTTCTTCGAGCGTGGCGATACCCTCTCCCTGGGGGTGTGCAACGGCTGCCAGATGATGTCCAACCTGCGCGACCTCATCCCGGGGGCGGATCTCTGGCCGCGCTTCGTGCGCAACCGCTCCGAGCGCTTCGAGGCGCGCTTCAGCCTGGTGGAAGTGCAGGACTCCCCGTCCGCCTTCTTCGCCGGGATGGCTGGCTCCGTGATGCCGATTGCCGTCTCCCACGGGGAAGGGCGCGTGGAAGTGCGCGATGCCGCTCACCTGGCTGCGCTGCAACAGAGCGGTCTGGTGGGGCTGCGTTTCGTGGACAACCGCGGCAACGTCACCGTGCAATACCCGGCCAACCCCAACGGCTCCCCTGACGGTATCACCGCGGTGACCAGTGCGGACGGTCGCGCCACCATCATGATGCCGCACCCGGAGCGGGTGTTCCGCACCGTGGCCAACTCCTGGCACCCGGACAACTGGGGAGAGGATGGCGCCTGGATGCGCATGTTCCGCAATGCTCGGGTTCGCCTGGGTTAAGCGCCAGCAAGAAACCAAAAACCGGCCCCAGTGGCCGGTTTTTTTATGGGCATGGGTCTGAGAATGGGGAGGGCAGGAGGAGGCGAGCACGATGGGGGCAAGGCCATCTTCAGCTCGCTGCTCGGCGAGCTGCTTGCTGGAGGATATGGCATGGATTGAGAGGACCGATCTGGTATCGCCTGCCAGACGGGCAAGCCGGACCGGGCCTTGGCGGACATAAAAAACCGGCCACGGAGGCCGGTTTCGCTGTGTGAACTGTGAACTTGAGGCTAGCGCAGCACCACGTGCTGGAAGCCCTGTACCAGACTGATGACGGGCTGGGGGTAGATGCCGAGCAATACCACCAGAATGGCGGAGAGCAGCACCACCAGGCCCCCGGAGGAGAAGGCCCAGTCGGCCCTGGCATCGCGCAGTTGCATGCCGGGTTCACGCAGGTAGAGGGTGACCATGACCCGCAGGTAGTAGTAGAGCCCCAGGGCACTGCCGAGCACGATGGCGCCACTGAGCCACCACAGCTTGGCATCGACGGTGACGCCGATGAGGTAGAACTTGCCGATGAAGCCCAGTGTCATGGGGATACCCGCGAGGGAGAGCATCATCACCGTCATCACCGCCGTCAGATAGGGGCGCTTCCAGAACAGACCGCGATAGCTGTGCAGGGAGTCCGCATCCTTGCCGCGATAGGGGCTGGACATCATGCTGATGACGCCGAAGGCCCCCAGGCTGGTGAACAGGTACATCAGCAGGTAGACACCCGCCGCTTCCACCGGCATCTCGCCGAGGCGGCTTGCCACCACCACCCCCAGCAGATAGCCGAAGTGGGAGATGGAGGAGTAACCCATCATCCGCTTGATGTTGGTCTGGATCAGCGCCAGGAGGTTGCCGACCACGATGGAGACGACCGCCATGGCCGCCAGCAGCCAGTGGATCATGGGATCCGAGGTGGCGGGTACTGCCAGGTAGAAGCGCAGCAGCACGCAGAACACGGCTATCTTGCTGACGGTGGCGAGGAAGGTGGCCACCGGTGCCGGCGCCCCTTCATAGACGTCCGGGGTCCAGAGGTGGAAGGGGGCGAGGGACAGCTTGAACGCAAAGCCGACCAGCATCAGGCCAAAGCCCCCCATCAGCAGCGGATGGTGAGCCGGGCTCTGGGCCAGGGTCACACCGAGATCGCTGAAGCTCAGGCTTCCGGCCTGGGCGTAGAGCAGTGCCATGCCGAACAGCAGGAAGGCGGTGGCACTGGCGGAGAGCACCATGTACTTGATGCTGGCTTCCAGCGAGCGCCGCTCGCGATAGGCATACCCCACCAGACCGAACATGGGCAGGGTCAGCATCTCGATCCCGATGAAGAGCGAGGCGAGGTGACGGGAGGCCGCCAGCACCAGACCACCGGCGGTGGCGATGAGCAGCAGCAGGTAGAACTCTTCCCGGTTGTCCGGATAGCCCTTGAGCCAGGTGCGACCGAAGGTGCAGGTGGCCAGGGCCCCGATGAGCACCAGCCCCATGTAGAAGACCGCGTAAGCGTCCACTTGCAGCAGGGGAGTGACCCCCTGATCCCCTTGGGCCATCACGATGGGCAGGGAGAAGAGCGCGAGGTTGAGGCCGATGATGGTGACCACGAAGGCGGTGTCGTCACAGCGCTTCCAGGCGATGGCCAGCATCAGGGCCACCATGGCCCCCGTGGTCAGCAACAGGGGCAGCAGGGCCAGCAGTTGAGAAACAGTAAACGTCATGACAGTGCTCCCGACATGGACAAGGAAGGCGAAAGAGAAAGCATCATTGCAGCGCCCCCGTGCCCGGCAGCGCGTACCAGTGCAGCACGCTCAGCAGGCTGCTGCTGGCGGTGTCGAGCACCGGCTGGGGATAGAGACCGAGCAGCACCAAGAGGCCGGCGATGGTCAGCATCATGGTCAGTTCCCGGGTATCCAGCCCCTTGAGCATGCTCTCCTCCCGGGGCGTCCCGAAGCAGGCCCGCTGCAGCATGATGAGGGAGTAGACCGAGGCCAGCACCAGCCCGAAGGTGGCGATGACGGTGATGACGGGGGCCACCTGGAAGCTGCCGATGAGGATCAGGAACTCGCCGACGAAGTTGCCGGTCCCCGGCATCCCGAGGGATGCGACGGAGAAGAACAGCATCACGCCGGGCAGGTAGCGCAACCGTCCCCAGAGACCGCCCATCTGGCGCAGATCCCGGGTGTGCAGACGCTCGTAGAGCTGGCCGCACAGAATGAAGAGGCCGGCGGCCGAGAGCCCGTGGGCAATCATCTGTACCACTGCCCCTTGCAGGGCGAGCTCGCTGCCCGAGTAGATGGCGATCATCACGAAGCCCATGTGGGAGATGCTGGTGTAGGCAACCAGCCGCTTGATGTCGGTCTGGGCAAAGGCCAGCAGGGCGCCATAGACGATGCCGATGAGGCCGAGCACCATGGCGTAGGGGGCAAACTCGGCGGACGCCTCGGGGAAGAGCGGCAGAGTGAAGCGCAGCAGGCCGTAGGCCGCGGTTTTGAGCAAGATGCCCGCGAGATCCACGGAGCCTGCGGTGGGCGCCTGGCTGTGGGCATCAGGGAGCCAGCCATGGAGCGGCACCAGGGGCATCTTGACCGCGAAGGCGATGAAGAAGCCCAGCATCAGCAGCCACTGTACCGTGCTGCTCATGGGGGTGTTGAGCAGTTCCTGATAGTTGAAGGTGAAGACACCGGTGGCGGCGTGGTGGGTCAGTACCAGGCCCAGGATGGCCACCAGCATGATGAGGCCGCTCGCCTGGGTGTAGATGAAGAACTTGGTGGCGGCGTTGATGCGCGACTTGCCATCGGTGACCGAGTGGCCCCAGAGCGCGATCAGGAAGTACATCGGCACCAGCATCATCTCCCAGAAGAAGAAGAAGAGGAACAGATCCACCGCCATGAAGACGCCGAGCACGCCACCCAGGATCCACAGCAGGTTGAGGTGGAAGAAGCCGATGCGCTGGACGATCTCCTTCCAGGAACAGAGGATGGCCAGCACGCCGATGAAGCTGGTGAGGATCACCATCAGGAGAGACAGCCCGTCCACGGCAAGGTGCAGGGAGATGCCGAAGCGGGGGATCCAGGGTTGTTGCCACTCGGCTGCCCAGACGGGGAGGCCGGGGCTGGCGAGGGTGAAGTCACCACCGAGCCAGATGGCGCTGGAGAGCACCAGACAGGCGCTCATGGAGGCGAGGGCCACCCAGCGGACAAACTGTCCGCCGAGCCGCTCCATCTGCCAGCAGAGCAAGCCGCCGATGAAGGGAATTAGCAAGATCCAGAGTAAGGTCACGATATCAGCTCTCATCTAGGTTCTAGTCGGGCAGGCGCTGAGCCTGCCACACAATATTGGGCTCATGGATCAGCCGAGCAGCAGCAGGGCCAGGATCAGGGCGGCGCCCATCCCCATGGAGGCTGCGTACCAGCGCAACTTGCCGGAGACGGTCCAGGCCAGCAGCTGATGCCCCCCCTGGGCCAGTACGGCGGGCAGGTTCATCATCCTGTCCAGCGGATCCTTGCCGAGCAGGCGAGTCGCCAGCAGGTAGGGCTTGACCCAAATCAGGTCATAAAGCCAGTCAAAGCCCCAGGCATTGAACCAGAGGGTGGACAGAGCCCGCCCCGGTGCACTCTCGGCGATCCCCTTCGCCAGGCGACGTTCGCCGAGGAAGAGGAAGGCGGCCAGCGCAATGCCTGCCACGGCGATGACGCCTGAGAGGATCTCGAGGCCATGGCGTCCCTCTTCGATGTGATCCCCCGGGCCGGCCGGCAGCACTCCTGCCAGCGGCGGCACGATGAGGGCGCCGACTCCGGTGGAGAGCACCAGCAGCACCAGCAGTGGCAGATGGTGGGCAAGGCCCTGTCCGGCGTGAGTCTGGGTCTGCTCCTTGCCGTGGAAGGCGATGAAGATGAGGCGGAAGGTGTAGAGGGAGGTGAGGAAGGCACCACCCAGACCGGCCCACAGCAGGGCGCTCTGGCCGCTGGCCTGCACCTGCCAGAGGATGGCGTCCTTACTGTAGAAACCGGCGGTCACCAGTGGCAGCGCGGCCAGGGCCGAGCCCCCCACCAGGAAGCAGGCGTAGACCAGCGGCAGCGATTTGCGCAGGCCTCCCATCTTGAAGATGTTCTGCTCGTGGTGGGTCGCGATTATGACGGCCCCGGCGGAGAGGAACAGCAGCGCCTTGAAGAAGGCGTGGGTCATCAGGTGGAAGATGGCCCCTTCCCAGGCACCAACGCCGAGGGCCAGGAACATGTAGCCAATCTGGCTCATGGTGGAGTAGGCCAGGATCCGCTTGATGTCGGTCTGTACCAGGGCGGCGAAGCCCGCCAGTACCAGGGTAATGGCACCAACCAGCGCCACCAGATGGAGGATCTCCGGTGCCAGCAGGAAGAGGCCGTGGGTGCGGGCGATGAGATAGACACCAGCAGTCACCATGGTGGCCGCGTGGATCAGCGCCGAGACCGGGGTCGGGCCCGCCATGGCGTCTGCCAGCCAGGTCTGCAGCGGCAGCTGGGCGGATTTGCCGACCGCGCCGCCGAGCAGCATCAGGCAGGCGAACGACAGGGCAGGGGAGCCTTCTGCGAACATCGCGGGGGCGCGCACCAGCAGCTCGTGAATGTTGAGGGTGCCGAGCTCGCGATAGAGCACGAAGAGCCCGATGGCGAGGAAGACGTCGCCGACCCGGGTCACCACGAACGCCTTGAGGGCGGCGGCGCCGTTGTTGCGATCCTTGTAGTAGAAGCCGATCAGCAGGTAGCTGCACAGCCCCACCCCTTCCCAACCCAGATAGACGAACAGCAGGTCATCGGCCAGCACCAGGAACAGCATGCTGGCGATGAAGAGGTTGGTGTAGGTGAAGAAGCGCGAATACCCCTCTTCCCCGCGCATGTACCAGGAGGCGAACAGGTGGATGAAGAAGCCCACCCCGGTCACGACCCCCAGCATGGTCAGCGACAGCCCATCCAGGGAGAGACGGAAGGCGGGCTGGAACTCGCCCACCGTCATCCACTGCCACAGGGTCTGGGTATAGACGCCGCCTTCCGGCATGGTATTGAGAAAATCGATGCCGACCCACAGGGTAGTGAGGGCCGAGAGACCGATGCTGCCGACACCGATGAGCGCCGAGGTGCGCTCGCCGAGGCGGCCGAGGGAGAAGGCCAGCAGCAGCCATCCCAGCAGCGGGAACAGGAAAGTCAGATATAGGAGGCTCATCCGCGCATCTCGCTCACAGTGTCCACGTTCAGGGTGTGGTAACGACGATAGAGCAGCAGTAACAGGGCGAGGCCGATACTGGCCTCCGCTGCCGCCAGAGAAATCACCAGTATGTACATGATCTGGCCGTCGGCCTGGGCCCAGCGGCTACCCGCCACCACGAATGCCAGGGCGGACGCGTTCATCATGATTTCGATACTCATGAGGATAAACAACAGGTTGCGGCGTATCAGCAGGCCGCACAGGCCGATGGCAAACAAAATGGCCGCCAGCAGGAGGCCGTGCTCCATGGGAATTCCACTCATCGCCATGCTCCTTGTGCTTGCTGGATGGAAAGGGGGCGGGCTGCCGGCAGCGAGCCATGCATCACCACGGGGATGTCGCTCATTGCTGACCTCCTTCCTGTGTGGTGCGAGGCACGGAGAGCACTTCCCCGCTCTTGTCCTCGCGGCCCAGGTGATAGGCGGTGACCAGACCCGCCAGCAGCAGGATGGAGGCGAGCTCCACCGCCAGCACATAGGGGCCGAACAGGGCGATACCGACTTCCTTGGCGCTGACCTCGGTCAGACCCAGTTCACCGCCGGTCACGCCGAGAATGCCGTGGGCCAGAAAGCCCAGCAAAATGAGGGAGAGCAGGGCCGGGCCACCCCAGGTCATGGGGGTGAGCCACTTCTTCTCCTGATCCTGGGCGCTCCCCAGGTTCAGCATCATCACCACGAACACGAACAGCACCATGATGGCGCCGGCGTAGACGATCACCTGCAGGGCCCCCGCAAAGGCGGCGCCCAGGCAGAAGAAGATCATGGCCACGGCGATGAGGGAGATGATGAGATTGAGCAGCGCATGCATGGGGTTGCTGGTGCTGATCACCCGCAGCGTGCTGTAAACGGCGACCAGGGCCGCGGCATAGAATGCCAGTTCCATGATTGACTCCTAGGGCAGCAGGCTCTTGACATCGATGGGCTTGGCTTCGTTCTCGGCATCCCCTTTGGGTTTGCCGTCGATGGCCATCCCGCTCATGCGGTAGAAGTTGTAGTCCGGGTATTTGCCGGGGCCGCTTATCAGCAGATCTTCCTTCTCGTACACCAGATCCTGGCGACGATACTCCCCCATCTCGAAATCCGGCGTCAGCTGGATGGCGGTGGTGGGGCAGGCCTCCTCGCACAGGCCGCAGAAGATGCAGCGGGAGAAGTTGATGCGAAAGAACTCCGGGTACCAGCGGCCATCTTCCCGCTCCGACTTCTGCAAGGAGATGCAACCGACCGGGCAGGCGACAGCACACAGGTTGCACGCCACGCAGCGTTCGTCCCCATCGGGATCCCGGGTCAGTACGATGCGACCGCGAAAACGGGGGGCGGCGTAGACCGGCTGCTCCGGGTAGCTCAGGGTTTCACGGGGGCGCCAGGCATGGGAGAAGACCATCCCAAGACTGCGCAACTGGGTGCCAACACCCTTGATAATGCTCGTAATTTTCATAGGTGCCTCACTGCACATTTATCAGCACTGGCGTCTGGGCGCTTCCTTGCCGCAGACGGCCGAATCATCGTCATGTCCATCTCGTTTTGCTCACGCATTCATCAGCACCACGGCAGCGGTGACCAGCATGTTGAGCAGGGTCAGGGGCAGGCACACTTTCCAGCCAAAGGACATCACCTGGTCGAAGCGCGGGCGGGGCAGGGAGGCCCGCAGCAGGATGAAGAACACCATGAAACAGGCGGTCTTCAGGGCGAACCAGATGAAGGGCGGCAGCCAGGGGCCGTGCCAGCCACCGAAGAAGAGGGTCACGATGAGGGAAGAGATCAGCACGATGCCGATGTACTCCCCCACGAAGAAGAGACCCCACTTCATGCCCGCGTACTCGATGTGATAGCCGTCGGCGAGCTCCTGCTCGGCCTCCGGCTGGTCAAACGGGTGGCGGTGGGTGACGGCGACCCCGGCAAACAGGAAGGTGACGAAGCCCAGGATCTGGGGGATCACGTTCCACATGCCGGCCTGGGCCTCGACGATGTCACGCAGGTTGAAGCTGCCGGTCTGGATGACGATGCCCATGAGCGAGAGGCCAAGGAACACCTCGTAGGAGAGGGTCTGGGCCGAGGCGCGCAGGCTGCCGAGCAGGGAGTACTTGTTGTTGCTCGACCAGCCGGCGAACAGCACGGCATAGACCGCCAGCCCGGCGATCGCCAGGATATAGAGCAGCCCCACGTTGAGATCCGCCACGCCCCAGGTGGGGGTGATGGGTACCACCGCAAACGCCAGGATGAAGGCGGTGAAGGCGATGATGGGGGCCAGCACGAAGATCCGGCGATCCGCAAAGGGCGGGATCCAGTCCTCCTTGAAGAACATCTTGACCATGTCGGCCGCCAGTTGCAGCAGGCCGAAGGGGCCAACCCGGTTGGGGCCGTAACGGTCCTGCCACAGTGCTAGCAGGCGGCGCTCGATGAAGCTCATGAAGGCGCCAGCCCCCACGATCCCCACGAGCACGACCAGGGCCTTGCCGACCTCGATCAGCAGATCCATCAGAGAGTCGCTCATGCGATGACCTCCTGCAGGTTATCGATCAGGGCGTGGTGCAGGGCGGTCGGCAGGCCGTTCACCCCGAGTGGCAACCCTGCCAGGCCCGGAGCCAGCGCATCGCTCAGGCGAAGACGCAGGCGCCAGTGGTTGCCACCCCAGGAGAAGGCCACCAGTGCGTCAGGGGACAGAGCCAGGCGCGCGGCATCCGCCGGGTTCAGTACCAGGGTGGGTTCCCCCATGCGAGCCTGGATGACCGGGCTTCTGGCGGAGAGCTCCTCGCCACCGAACAGCTGGTCATAGCTCACCACCTGCAAGGATGCGGCGGGCTGGAAGGGGGCCGGGATGGCACCAAACCAGCCCAGATTGCCTTCGCCCGGCTCCAGCAGGCGGCGACCGGGATCCCCGGCACGCAGGTTGCCACCCACCTCGTCCTGGAACTTGTTCCAGGCGGAGGGGGAGTTCCAGCCCGGCGCCCAGGCAAACGGTACCTGGGAGAGGGGCTGGCGGGCACCGGCGTAGCCTTCCATGGAGAAGGCGAACGGCGAATCGGGATCCTGGGCGACTCTGGGCTCGCTCACGTTCTGGTTCGCCAGCATGGAGGTGCGACCACTGTAGCGGTGCGGCTCCCGGGCGAGCTTCATGCCGCGAATGCGCAGGCCGGCGTTGGGTGCAGCTTCCCCCATGGTGGTGAGCAGCGGGGCGCTGGCGGCGCAATCGCGACTCACATCGTCGAAGGTGTTCCAGCGAACCGAACGCGGTTGCTGGCTCCCTTGCAGGGCATCCAGCCAGCGCCAGCTTTCGCGCACCTGGATATCGGCGTTGTAGAAGGCGGGAGCATAGACCTGGAAGAAGCGCTGGGCGCGGCCTTCCATGTTGACCAGGGTGCCATCGCCTTCTGCAAAACTGGCGGCAGGCAGCACCAGATCCGCCTTCTTCGCGGTGGCCGTCTCCTGATGGTCGATGACCAGCAGGTGTTGCAGGCGATCCAGGGCGGCGTCCACTCGGCTGCGGGGGGCTCGGCGGTAGAGGTCGTTCTCAAGAACGACCAAGGCAAGTCTCTCTTCCCCTTCCATGCGCTCGAGGGCTGCCTCCAGCGGGGCGGCATGCCGGGCCAGCATGGCCAGTCCCAGGCTGTTGGCTTCCTGAGCCACCAGGGCAAGCTCCGCGGCCTGGCCACGGCCCTTGAGGGCGCGGGCGATGTTGCTGGCCGCTTCGATCAGCGCCTCGTTGCGGGCACCATTGCCTGCGATAATGAGGGGCTTTTTGGCGTTGCCAAGCAGGTCGGCCCATTGGGCGGCGAGGGCCTGCTGTTCGGGGGAGAGATCCGTTGGTGCCGGTGCACTGGCATCCAGCAGGTGGGCGATGGCAAACCCGAGGCGCGCCTGATCCGCGTGGGGGGCGTGCAGGGTGCTGCTCGCCACGTCATCCAGGCGGGTGGCATCCAGACTGGTGATGAGCAAGGGGTAGCGCTGGTTCTGGGCCAGGGTCTGCACGGCGGCGACCTGCCAGAGATCCACCTTCAGCTTGCGGGCAATTTCGCGCCCCTTGCCTTTCACCGCCTGGCGCAGGGCCAGGGCGATGCGTGCGGCGGTCTGGGTGACATCTTCCCCGAGCACCAGCACGGCGTCGGCCTCTTCCATGTCGCGCAGGCTGGGAGTACGCACGCCGCCGTGCTCCAGAATGTCCAGCATCTTCTGCAGGCATTTCCATTCGCTCTGCTCGACCCCGGAGTAGAAGTTGGCGGCCCCTACCAGTTCGCGCAGGGCGAAGTTGCTCTCCAAGGAGGCGCGGGGTGAGCCGATGCCGATGACGCCGCTGGCGGTGCGCAGCGCATCCGCGGCCCGGTTCAGGGCACCATCCACCGTGATGGCCAGCTTGTCACTGCCATCTTGCAGCAGGGGTTGGCGCGGGCGGTCGGTCAGATTGACGTGACCGTAGCCGAAGCGGCCGCGATCGCAGAGGAAATAGTGGTTCAGGGCGCCGTGGAAACGGTTCTCGATGCGGCGCAGCTCGCCGTAGCGCTCACCCGGGCTGATGTTGCAGCCGACCGAGCACCCCTGGCAGATGCTGGGGGCGAACTGCATGTCCCACTTGCGGTTGTAACGCTCGGAGTGGGTCTTGTCGGTGAAGACGCCGGTGGGACAGACCTCCACCAGGTTGCCGGAGAATTCGCTCTCCAGGGTGCCATCTTCGACCCGACCGAAGTAGACGTTGTCATGGGCGCCATAGACCCCGAGATCCTCGCCACCTGCGTAATCCTTGTAATAGCGCACGCAGCGGTAGCAGGCGATGCAGCGGTTCATCTCGTGGTTGATGAAGGGGCCCAGATCCTGATTCTGGTGGGTGCGCTTGGTGAAACGGTAGCGGCGGCTGTTGTGGCCCGTCATCACCGTCATGTCCTGCAGGTGGCAGGCGCCACCCTCTTCACACACCGGGCAGTCGTGGGGATGGTTGGTCATCTGCCACTCCACCACCGTCTTGCGAAACTCCTTCGCCTCTTCATCCTCGATGGAGATATAGGTGCCATCGGTGGAAGGGGTCATGCAGGACATGACCAGGCGGCCGCGCTTGTCGTCGGCATTCTGATACTGTTTGACCGCGCACTGGCGGCAGGCACCGACGCTACCGAGCGCCGGGTGCCAGCAAAAATAGGGGACGTCCAGACCCAGCGACAGACAGGCTTGCAGCAGGTTGTCTGCCCCGTCTACCTCGTACTCTTTACCGTCTACATGAATGGTTGCCATACAACTTCCCTGAAACCTGTTTTATGAAATCGGCTATTGCCCGATGCGTCCTGGCGCTTACCAGCGCTCGCCCAGCAGGTTGGGCTGGATACCCTTGAACAGCTTGTGATTGTCATGGGGGGCCTTGACCCCGGCCTCGAACTCGGACCGGAAATACTTCATCGCACTGCCAAGGGGCTCGACGGCGCCGGGGGCATGGGCACAGAAGGTCTTGCCCGGGCCCAGGAAACTGACCAGCTGTTCCAGGGTCGCGAGATCCTCGGGTTGGCCCTCGCCCCGCTCCAGCGCCCGCAGGATCTTGACGCTCCAGGGCAGGCCGTCGCGGCAGGGGGTGCACCAGCCGCAGGATTCGCGGGCAAAGAACTCCTCCATGTTGCGCAGCAGGGAGACCATGTTGATGCTGTCATCCACCGCCATGGCAAGGCCCGTACCCATGCGGGTGCCCACCTTGCCGATGCCGCCAGCGTACATCTGGGCATCCAGGTGCTCGGGCAGCAGGAAGCCGGTGCCGGCGCCGCCCGGTTGCCAGGTTTTCAGGCGATAGCCGGGCTTCATGCCGCCGGCGTAGTTTTCGAACAGCTCGCGGGCGGTGATGCCAAAGGGCAGCTCCCACAGGCCGGGATTGTTGACCTTGCCGGAAAAGCCCATCAGCTTGGTGCCGTGATCTTCCGAACCCGGCAGTGCCAACCCCTGATACCAGGCCACACCGTTGCCGATGATGGCGGGCACGTTGCACAGGGTTTCGACGTTGTTGACGCAGGTCGGCTTGCCCCAGACGCCGGAGACGGCGGGGAAGGGGGGTTTGGCCCGCGGGTTGGCGCGCCGTCCTTCCAGGGAGTTGATGAGGGCCGTCTCTTCGCCGCAGATGTAGCGACCTGCGCCGGTGTGGACGAACAGCTCGAAGTCAAAGCCCGAGCCCAGGATGTTCTTGCCAAGGAGCCCCGCGGCCTTGGCCTCTTCCACGGCGCGGCGCAAGTGGATGGCGGCATCCACGTACTCGCCGCGCAGGAAGATGTAGCCGCGATAGGCTTTGAGAGCCCGGGCACTGATGATCATCCCCTCGATCAGCAGGTGGGGCAGCTGCTCCATCAGCATGCGGTCTTTGTAGGTATTGGGTTCCATCTCGTCGGCGTTGCAGAGCAGGTAACGGATGTTCATGCTCTCGTCTTTGGGCATCAGGCCCCACTTCACGCCGGTGGAGAAACCGGCGCCGCCGCGTCCCTTGAGGCCGGCATCCTTGACGGTGCTGACGATGTCATCCGGGCTCATCTGGCCAAGGGCCTTGCGGGCGGCCTCATAGCCCTGTTTTGCCTGATACTCCTCGAGCCAGACCGGCTGGCCGTCGTCCCGCAGGCGCCAGGTGAGAGGGTGGGTCTCGGCGGTGCGGGGGATGCGGTTGGCGGTGCTGAGGGAGGCAAGCGTCTTGCCTGGCTGAATGCTCATGGGTAAGCCTCCAGGGTTTTCAGCAGGCTGACGGCATCGAGTCCGCCATAGGTATCGTCATCGATCATGATGGCCGGCCCCTTGTCGCAGTTGCCGAGGCAGCAGACGGGCAACAGGGTGAAGCGGCCATCCGGGGAGGTCTGACCGGGGGCCAGATTGACGACCTCTTTCAGACCGGCAAGCAACTGCTCGTGGCCGTTGATGTAGCAGACCATGCTGTCGCAGACGCGGATGATGTGACGACCCACCGGCTGGCGGAAGATCTGGCTGTAGAAGGTGGCGACCCCTTCCACGTCGCTGGCGGGGATGCCGAGCTCGGCGCCGATGGCGTGAATGGCGCCGTCAGGCACCCAGCCACGGGCCTGTTGCACTATCTTGAGCGCTTCGATGCTGGCTGCACGGGGATCTTCGTAGTGGTGTTTCTCGTGTTCGATGGCATCGCGCTCAGCCTGGCTCAGGACGAAATCTCCCTGCTGGCTGCTGCATGCCCCTTGCCCTTGTGGGGTCTGGTTATTGTGACACTGACATTGGCTCATGACTTGACCTTTTGTGGCTTGTCCCTTTACTGCGCGTCTTGCCCTTCGCCCCGGCTGCCGGGGCGAGAGGACTCAACGATCCACATCTGACATAACGAAATCGATACTGCCCAGGTAGACGATAAGATCCGACACCATCTGGCCGCGGATCACCGAGGGGATCTGCTGCAGGTGGGCGAAGCTCGGGGTGCGGATCCGGGTCCGGTAGCTCATGGTGGAGCCATCGCTGGTCAGGTAATAGCTGTTGACCCCCTTGGTCGCCTCTATCATCTGGAAGGACTCGGCGGCCGGCATGACAGGCCCCCAGGAGACTTGCAGGAAGTGGGTGATCAGGGTTTCGATGTCCTGCAGGGTGCGCTCTTTGGGCGGTGGCGTGGTAAGCGGGTGATCCGCCTTGAAGGGGCCCTCAGGCATGTTTTTCATGCACTGCTCGATAATGGACAGGCTCTGGCGGATCTCCTCAATGCGCACGGTGGCGCGGTCGTAGGCGTCCCCGTTGCTGCCCACCGGCACCTCGAACTCGAACTGATCGTAACCGGAATAGGGGCGCCATTTGCGCACGTCAAAGTTGAGCCCCGTGGCCCGCAGACCGCCCCCCGTGGTGCCCCAGGCCAGGGCCTGGGCCGTGTTGTAGGCGGCGACGCCGATGGTGCGGCCCCGCAGTATGCTGTTGCGCATGGCCGCCTTTTCATACTCCATCAACCGCTTGGGCAGCCAGCTCAACAGGTTGTCCTGGATGAGGCGGGTCCAGCCGGCAGGCAGATCGTGGGCCACGCCGCCGATGCGGAACCAGGCCGGGTGCATGCGGGCTCCGGTGATGGCCTCGATGATGGTGTAGATCTTCTGGCGGTCCGTGAAGGTGAAGAAGACCGGGGTCATGGCCCCCACGTCCTGAATGTAGGTGCCAAGGAACAGCAGGTGGCTCTGGATGCGGAACAGCTCCGCCATCATCACCCGGATCATGTCGACCCGCGCCGGCACCTTGATGCCGGCCAGCTTCTCGACCGCCAGCACATAGGGCAGGTTGTTCATCACGCCGCCCAGGTATTCGACCCGGTCGGTGTAGGGGATGTAACTGTGCCAGGACTGGCGCTCGCCCATCTTCTCGGCGCCGCGGTGGTGATAGCCGATGTCGGGCACGCAGTCGCGGATCTCTTCCCCGTCGAGTTGCAGCACCAGGCGGAAGGCGCCGTGGGCGGAGGGGTGGTTCGGCCCGAGGTTCAGGAACATGTAGTCCTCGTTCTCGTTGCCGCGGGCCATGCCCCACTCTTCCGGCTTGAACAGCAGGTTGTCCTGCTCCTGATCCTGCTTGACCGCATCGAGCATGAAGGGATCAAACTCGGTGGCGCGCGCCGGGTAGTCCTTGCGCAGGGGGTGCCCTTGCCAGCTCTTGGGCATCATGATGCGGGTCAGATGGGGGTGGCCATCGAAGGTGATTCCCATCAGATCCCACACTTCCCGCTCGTACCAGTTGGCGTTGGGGAAGTGGCGGCTGACGGTGGGCAGATGGAGATCACTCTCCTTGAGCGCCACTTTCAGCATCACGTCGGCGTTACGGTCGATGGAGATGAGGTGATAGAAGACGGTAAAGTCGCTCTGGGGCAGGCCGTGGCGATGGCTGCGCATCCGTTCGTCGGTGGCGCTGAGATCGAACAGCATCACAAAGGGGGAGGGCAGCTTTTGCAAGAAGCCCATCACGTCCAGCAGCAGATCCCGGGAGAGCCAGATGACCGGCACGCCGGTACGGGTGCTCTGCACGGTGAAGCGCTCGGCACCGAAGTGGGCGAACAGCTCGCCGACCACCTGGGCATCGGCGTGATCGGCGGTTTGCCACTGGGCCATGGTGTAATTGCTTGGGAATTCTCGAGTCAGTTTCATGATCAGATCTCATCCGGCGTGCGCAGGTTGGTCACGTTGATCCGCTCGCCGCGCTTGCGTTCCTTCTCGGATTGCATCTGGGGACGGTAGATCCCCTGATCCCCCACCACCCAGGAGAGGGGGCGGCGTTCCTTGCCGATGGATTCCTGCAGCAGCATCAGGGCTTGCAGGAAGGCCTCGGGGCGGGGCGGGCAGCCCGGAATGTAGACATCGACCGGCAGGAACTTGTCCACCCCCTGTACCACGGAGTAGATGTCATACATACCGCCGGAGTTGGCGCAGGCCCCCATGGAGATGACCCACTTGGGCTCGAGCAACTGCTCATAGAGCCGCTGGATGACAGGGGCCATCTTGATGAAGGGGGTGCCGGCAATCACCATGAAGTCGGCCTGACGGGGGGAGGCTCGTATGACCTCAGCACCGAAGCGAGCCACGTCGTGGGGAGAGGTGAAGGCGGTACACATCTCCACGTAGCAGCAGGAGATGCCGAAGTTGTAGGGCCAGAGGGAGTTCTTGCGGCCCCAGTTGACGGTGTCTTGCAGCACCTCTTCGAGGCGCCCGATCATGATGCCGCGGGTCGCTTGCTGCGCCAGTGGATCATCGACGGTCTGGCGCTGTTCCTGGGGGTAGCGCTCAACGGGCGCATCCGGGTCAATCCGGGTCAGGGTGTACTTCATGGTGCAACCTCAAAGAGATAATCGGTAGTTCAGTCTGGTTTCTTGTCAGTCAGGACACGCTTTTTCGGGGCCCAGTCGAGGGCACCAATGCGCCACAGGTAGAGGAGGCCTACCAGCAGCAGGGTGATGAAGATGGTGGCTTCGATGAAGCCGACCCAGCCGCTCTCCCGAACGGAGACGGACCAGGCAAAGAGATAGAGGGCTTCGACATCGAAGATGACGAAGAACATGGCGACCAGGTAGAACTTGGCGGAGAAGCGCAGGCGGGCGTTGCCGACGGAATCCACCCCGGATTCGAAGGGTTTGTTCTTGGCACGGCCATAGGCGCGTCCCCCCAGCAAGGCCGCCAGGCCTATCATGGTCAAGCAGATACAGATGGCGCCAATGACATAGACAGCAAAAGCCCAGTGCTGGACGGCAATATCAGCAAACATATAGGTTTTTCCCTAACCAAATTAATCATGCGACTTAACAATGATGTTACGTAGTATGCCACTTTCGTACTGATTTACATGTCATTTCAAAGGATTAATTATTAATCAACGGGATGAAAATTGTGTTTTGCTAGCGGGGTCAACTTTCTCGTTTGAGAATTGTTTTCAATCGTTTTTATGTAGCAGAAAAAAACCGGATAGTTTGAAAATCCGGTGGATGGCAGGAAACAAAAGACCCCGCATGGCGGGGTCTGTTTCAGGGTTGGAGAACGGGGAGGCTCTGCTCTGCCGCCTTGCCCTGGGAGAGCACGATCTCCACCCGGCGGTTGGCCTGGCGGTGAGCCGGGGTATCGTTTGGATAACGGGGTTGGGTATCCGCCACCCCCTGGGCGATCAGCCGTCGTGAATCCAGCTTGGGGTTGGTCAGCAGGGTGTGGGTGATGGTGGCCGCCCGCAGCACCGACAGCTCCCAGTTGTTGCGATAGAGCTCCACCGGCGCCTGGGAGTTGTCGGTGTGACCGGTGACCACCACCATGCCGGGGATGTCTGCCAGCACGTCCGAGACCTTGTTGACCAGCGGAATGAACTGGGGCTGCAAGAAGGCGGAGTCGGCGGGGAACAAGGTCTTTTCGCCGATGCGGATGACCAGTTGGCTGCCAAGCTGCTCCACCTCGATCTCTTTGGACTCGATTTGGCTCTTGAGCTGCTGATCCAACTTCTGTTTGGTGACCGTGACCCAATCCTGCTCCTTGGTCTTGTGGGGCCAGGACTCCGTGGCCGTAGGTTTCTCCGAGGAGCCGATGGTCTCGTTGAAAGGGTCGGCCGCCGCTGCGGGCGTCTGGGTATCCAGCACCTGCTCTTTCTGGGAGGTATTGGGGGTGGTCTTGGACTCGGGTTCCAGTATGCCTGTGCCCCCCTGCATCACGGGGGAGCCGGCGGGAAGGGAGACCAGCCCTATCTTGCCAAGAGATTCGATAAAGCCCTGAATGAGCACGCGAGTCTCCGACTGCTTGGCCATGGCGAAGGAGTAGAGCACCACGAACAGGGCGAACAGCAGTGTCATGAAGTCGGCGTAGGAGACCAGCCAGCGTTCGTGGTTCTCCGGCGCCTCAGCCTTTTTCTTTTTCGCCACCGTGGCCTCCGAGGTAAGGCTCAAGGGTCACTTGCAGCCGTTGCTGTGACTCGCCGTCCACGATGCAGAGGATGCCGGTGAGGGTCATCTCCTTGTAGTGGCGGATCTGGTGGGCAAACGACTTGTAGCGGTTGCCGAAGGGCAGGAAGATGAGGTTGGCGGCCGACACCCCGTAGATGGTGGCGATAAAGGCCACCGCGATGGCGCCCCCCAGCTTGTCGGGGGCATCCAGCAGGCCCATGGCGTGAATGAGGCCAAATACGGCCCCGACGATCCCCATGGTCGGGCAGTAGCCCCCCATGGCCTCGTAGAATTTGACGGTCTGTTCGATATCTTCCTGCTCGAACTCGATCTCGTTTTCCAGTACCTCGTGGATTTTGGTCTTCTCGTAGCCATCGACCATCATCTGTACCCCTTTTTGCAGGAAGGGATCCTTGATGTCGTCGATCATGCCCTCCAGTGCCAGCATGCCGCTGCGCCGTGCATTGCCCGCCAGGGTTTCAAGCAGCTGGGCCTGTTCCAGCATGTCGAGGCGCAGGGGAGTAATGAGCCACTTGAAGCGTTTGAGGGTTTTACCAACCACGGAGAAGGGAAACTGGGTCAGTGCGGCACCGACGGTACCGCCGATCACGATGAGAAAGGCGGGCAGATCGAGCAGGGCGCTGGGGTGCCCCCCTTCTATCATGTTGCCACCCAGAATGGCTGCCAGGGCCAGCAGCAAGCCAATAAGACTCATTTGTCCATATCCCTATGCGATGTGTGAGGCTAGTGTAGCCATTTAACTATCAGTTTTTCAAAACGATATCCAATCGGTGAGCAATATCCGAGAGGTTGCGCAGACCCGGTAGTGTCCGGTGGCATCGGCCTGTGTCGCTTGATCTGTAGAGCAGGTTGACGGTGCCTGCATGGCAGGACGAGGCAGGTATCCTGGTGATAACGCAACATATTGCGCTGTTTTTTGATGGCTTATTGGTCATCATTATCGTCAATTTATCTTTTCTTGGCGTAATGCGCTATCAACGAGAGAGGGCTGGCTGCCCTCGGGGTATATCCCCTGTCGACAGAGAACAGAGAGCAGCGAGGCGGAAGGGATGGGATTGGCTGGGCGGCACTCGGCCAGGTATCGCGGCAAGCCGTTTTTTCTGGCCCCGCCGATGACGGGTTTCTCCTGCCAGGGGGTTGGCAGACACCTTGAAGAAAAAACCGACCCTGAGGTCGGTTCTTCAATCTGTACGCTGGGTCGGGGTTGACTCGCGCCATCCCTGGCGCTCGCCCTGCGGGCGGCCTCTGGCCGTCCAGTCGGGCTATCCTGCCCGCCTGTCGACAGGGTTCGAACCGAGCCGCCCATCATCGGATAAAGTAAAAGGCCCCGTCTTGCGACGGGGCCTTTTACTTTATCTGGCGGTGAGGGAGGGATGATTCACCCCTTCGGTGCGACCTGCGGCCGTTCATCGCAGCAAGCTGCTCTGCTCGAACCCGACGAGGCTTCTCACCTTCTCTCCATCGGCATCGGATGCTGCCATGTCACCAGATGCAAAAAACCGACCCTGAGGTCGGTTTTTACAATTTGGCGGTGAGGGAGGGATTCGAACCCTCGATACGTTGCCGTATACACACTTTCCAGGCGTGCTCCTTCAGCCACTCGGACACCTCACCAAATTTTTACTGCTTGAAGTGGCTTTCGTAGCACGCTGCGCGTGCATCTTGCCGACTTCGTCGGTGGGCAGCCTCTCGGATACCTCACCAAATTTTGGTCTGTGATTTAACGTGTTCAGCCAACACGGTGTTCGCTGCGCCGTTGCGCTGGAACGGGGCGTAATTTAGGGGAAAGGGCTGCCTGGGTCAACCACTTTTCCCCTTATTTTTCATAATCTTTATCGAGTGCCTATCCCTTGAACAGAATGCCGATTTTTTAATCCCGTTCAAGGCTTGTCGAGAATGATCAGGCTGTCAGGCAGCTCGTTCTGATCCCGGGTTGCGGGGAAGGCGTCGGTCAGAATGGCGCTGGTGCGCTCCACGCACTCCAGAAACCCCTGCTCGACCTCCTTGTTGCGTACCCGAACCACGAAGTCGTCGATGATCTGCTGCCACTGGGTGTTGTCGATGTGCTGGGCGATCCCGTCGTCTACCAGGATCTCCACATAGTGCTCCGCCACCGAGACGAAGATGAGCACACCGAGTCGGTCCCGGGTGCGGTGAAGTCCCTGCTCGACAAACTGCAGGCGGGCCATCAGGGCGGCCCGGTGACGGCGTACCTTGTTGGGAATGAGCCGCATCTTGATGGGCGTCCAGTGGAACAGCAGGCTCAGCAGCAACCAGACCGACCACTGCACCAGCAGGATCTCGTACCAGCCAAGCCAGAAGCCGAGCTGGAAGACCAGCAGAGGGGTGAGCATGGCGAGCAGGGCGGCCCATAGGGTCGGGATATAGCGATAGCCATCGCTGGCCGGGGCCAGCACGGTGACCAGTTCGGCATCCGTGGCCTGCTCGGCCTGTCGAACCCTGGCCTGCAAGGTGTGGAAAAACTGTTTCGAAATCATCTTGTTGTCTCTTTTTCCCTGATTACCAACCGCCAGATGCACCGCCGCCGCCAAAGCTGCCGCCGCCACCACTGAAACCGCCACCACCACCGCCAGTGCGGCCGCCAAAGGAGCCGGCACCGAATCCACCGGCCATGTAGGCGGCCCGGCGACGTCCTCCCGGCCCACCGCCGCCGCCGCGCAGGTTGTGCAGCACGATCATCGCAATTACCACCAGGATGAAGAGCCAGGGACCTCCCTGCTTGTCGGCCTTGCTGGTGTTGTCCACGGGCTGATACTCCCCGGCCAGGGCCTGCATGATGCCCTGGCTGCCGGCGAGGATGCCAGCCACCATGTCACCGCGCTTGAAGGCGGGCAGGATCCGGGTCTGGATGATATTGGCGGCGATGGCGTCGGGCAGGGCACCTTCCAGGCCATAGCCCACCTCGATGCGCACCTTGCGCTCGTCCTGGGCGATGATCAGCAGAACGCCGTTGTTCTTGCCTTTTTGGCCGATGCCCCAGTGGCGACCGAGCTGGTAGCCGTACTCTTCGATGGTATCCCCCGCCAGCGTGTCGATGGAGACCACCACCAGCTGGACGCCGCTGCGCTTCTCGAAGACGGCCAGTTGCTGTGCGAGCTGGTGGGCCTGCTTGCGGGACATCAAATTGGCCTCGTCCACCACCCGCCCGGTCAGGGCCGGGAAATCGGGGGCGGCATGCAGTGCCGTGGCACAGAGCAGCAGACAGAGCGCCAGCCAGCGTCTCATCACGTTCATTGGAAGCTGACCTTGGGCGCCTCATCGGCACCGGGTTTGGCGCTGAAGGTGGGTTTGGCTTCCAGATCGGAGTAGAGCAGCTTGGACCAGATGACCCCGGGGAAGGTACGGATCTCGGTATTGAACTGGCGTACTGCCTCGATGTAATCCCGTCTGGCCACCGCGATGCGATTCTCGGTGCCTTCCAGCTGGGCCTGCAGGGTCAGGAACTGCTGATCGGCCTTCAGATCCGGGTAGCGCTCGACCACCACCATCAGCCGGGAGAGGGCGCTGGAGAGCTGCTCCTGAGCCGCCTCGAACGCCTTGAGCTGGGAGGGGTCACTCACCTGCACGCTGCCGACTCGGGCACGGGCATCGGTGACCGCCTTGAGGGTCTCCTGCTCGTGGCTGGCGTACCCCTTGACGGTGGCCACCAGGTTGGGAATGAGATCGGCCCTGCGCTGGTACTGGTTCTCGACCTGTCCCCAGCTCGCCTTGACCTGCTCATCCAGGGTCGGAATGGTGTTCATGCCGCAGCCGGTCAAACCCAGCAGCAGGGTCAGGGTCAGCAGGGCACGGGTACCACGCTGCCAGAGTGAAGTGGCCATCTTGTTGTTCTCCATTGATATTTCTCTCGGAAATAGGTTCACCATAACAGCTTGTGGTCAGCCCTCACAACGCCTGGGTAAGAGGGGGGCGCGGTAGCTCATCGACACCTTGGGCAACTGGGGTTTGTCCTTGAGCCAGGAGGCCAGCTCCTCCCCACAGCCATTGCCGGGGGGAATGGGAGCCTGGGACTGGCAGTCCGGACTGTTTGCCGGGCAGCGCAGGCGGACGTGAAAGTGGCTGAAGTGGCCGACCCAGGGGCGCAGCTTGCCGACCCAGGCTTCACCGGGTGCCTGTTTGCACACCTCGGCCTTGATGACGGGGTTGACGAAGATGCGCGCCACCTCGGGGCGATCAGCCGCAAGGCGCAGCAGATTGAGCTGCCTGGGACCGAATCGGCCGGGTAGCATCCGGTAGCTGGGTTCGTCGATCAGCGCCCACTCCCTGGGGGCATCCTGCTCCCAGCGGCTGATGGGTCTGTCAGCCATCCTGAACCAGATGTCGGCATCCAGGCCGGTCTGGTGGCTGCGATGACCTGAGGTAAAGGGCCCCCCGTGCATCATGGCGAGGTCGGCGATATAGAGATCCGGCATGCCGGCCAGTCTGGTCTGGTTGGCCAGATGCTGCAGGTAATGGATGAGGTCGGGGTGACCGTAATAGCGCAGCCGTTTGGTGCGGATCACCTGATAACCAGGGCCTTCGAGGGGCAGGGCCACGGCATTTTTCAGGCAGCCGGCGGAGTAGCCGCCGATGGCCTCGGCATAGAGTGTGCTCGCGGACAAGAGCAGGGCGGTGGCGAACATGGGACTCCCGGGATGGCGCCCAGTGCGGGCTCAGACAGCCCCAAGCATACCAAGAGTGGCGGCTGGCCGTCATCCGTGTCGCGGTGGCGGTTGCATCGCGGCGCGTCGCTCGCGCACAATGCGCGGCAACGCAGCGACGGCAAGGCCGTTCGCATCACAGAAGGAGAAGAGAAGATGAGAGTCAGTGAGCTGGCAGCGCAAGAGAACGTGCGCTGGCTGATGCCCCCGGCCCGGCGGTTTTACGGGGTCATGATCTGCCTGTTGCTGGCGAGTCTCGCCACTGTGGTGGCCGCCCTCTGGCTGGGATATCCCGACTTGGGCCTGCTGCCCTGGGTCGGGGTGGTCTTTGGCGGTATCGTGCTGGTGATGATGGTGTTGCCGCGCAACTGGCAGCGCTGGCGTCTGGCGGAGCTTGCCTGGGATGAACGCCATCTCTATCTGCTCAATGGTGGCGAAGACCGGGCCTTGGCGCTGCCCAGAGCCGTGCTGGTGGGCATGGAGCGAGATCGCAAGGTGGGACACGATGGCCAGTGGCTCGATTTCAGCCTGGATCTCGGGCTGGATGAGGTGACCCTGGCGACGGCCACCAGCCTGCTCGGGTTGTCCCGGGAAGGGACTCACGAAGTGGCCCCCGGGGTCTATCGATTCGGATTCAAACGTGCCTGGCATGGGCGTCGTGCCCTCGGCACATTGCTGGCCGAGCTGCACCCGCTCTGACTATTTTCTCGACAATTCATCCCAATGCTCAGATACTGCCTCTGATTCGATTTGATCTTTCCTGCTCCGATAGCCCAAGAGATCAAGGACTTGGGATACGAAGCTGGAAGTGCCATGGCATGATGCCGTGGCTGGTCCGGCAGGGGGGTTGTGCCCTTACTCCCAGGTCGGTGGATGCATAGATAAGGCACCTTGAATCGAGAGTGGATGGCATGAAGATTTACGTAGGTAATCTGTCGTACCGGATGACGGCCGACGAACTGACAACCGTGTTCAGCCAATTTGGGCAGGTAGACAAGGTCGATATCATCATCGACCGCGATACCGGTCAGTCCAAGGGGTTTGGTTTCATTGAAATGCCGGTCAATGGCGAGGCCGAGAAGGCCATCGCCGAGTTGCACGGCACCGAGGTCGGCGGCCGCACCATCACGGTCAATCAGGCCAAACCGAAGACGGATGTACCCCGTGGTCGCCCCCAGCGCCATCGTTGAATCGTCTCGATAACGGAAAACGGCATGGAATCCTCCATGCCGTTTTTGTTTTCAGGGTCTGGTGCAGACTCAGGGAACGTCATAACCCAGAGCGGCCTTGCGGATGCGGAACCACTGCTGGCGAGTGAGCTCAATGGACTCGGCTGCCACGGCGGCGGCGATCCGCTCCCGTTTGCCGGATCCGATGAGGGGCAGCGGCTGACTCGGCAGCATCATCACCCAGGCGTAGACCACCTGCTCCAGACAGTCGGCGCCCACCTCCTGGCGGATCTGCTCGAGTTCCGCCCGCAGCGGGGCATAGTCGGGGGCATGGAACAGCCGCCCGCCGCCAAGGCAGGACCAGGCCATGGGCTTGATGCGCAGTTGCTGGCATTGATCCAGGGCACCATCCAGCGTCCCCTCCTGATGGAGCGGGGAGATCTCCAGCTGGTTGGTGACCAGGGGGAAGGGCAGGCGGGATTGCAGCAGGGCGAACTGGTGGGGCGTGAAGTTGGAGACCCCGGCGTGCTTGATCTTGCCTGCCTGCTTGAGGGTGATGAAGGCGTCGGCCACCTCGTCGGCGTTCATCAGGGGGTCGGGGCGATGGATCAGCAACAGATCCAGATGATCGGTGCCGAGCTTTTGCAAGGAGGCTTCGGCACTGGCGACGATGTGTCCCTTGCCGGTGTTGTAGTGATTCAGGGCGTGGGCCGGATTGGCGGTGAGGGCGATGCCGCACTTGCTGACGATCTCCATGCGATCGCGCAGGGAGGGCTCCAGGCGCAGGGCATGGCCGAAGGCCTCCTCGCACTGGTAGCCACCGTAGATGTCGGCGTGATCGATGGTGGTGACCCCGAGATCAAGGTGATATTTCATCAGGTCCAGCAGGGCGGCGGGGGAGAGCTGCCACTCCATCAGGCGCCAGTAGCCCATGATGAGGCGGGAGAAGGTAGGGCCTTGCTCATGCAGGGCCAGACGGGATACGGACATGGTGACTCCTCTGGAGATAAAAATGCGAAAAGAAAGGGGCAAAATCATGTGCCAGCATCTTGGTCTCTTCCGGCGGACAAGGCAATAATGCCCCCTTCGCGAATTCGAACTATGGTTCTGACTCCGACGGGTCAAGATCCCGGTGTCAGTGAGAGGAGAAGGGGTGATGGAAGGATTTGCCGCCAGGCTGCAAAGCCTGATCGGGGAGGGGAGTGTGAGCGCTTTTGCCCGCAAGGTGGGGTTGAGTGAAGCCCTGATCCGCAAGTATCTGAAAGGGGCCGAACCCGGCCTTGGCAAGGCGAACCAGATTGCCATGGGGGCCAACTGCTCGCTGGAGTGGCTCGCCACCGGTTGCGGGTATCTCTATCGTCAGGCCGAGGTGGTGGACAGGGACGCGCTGGCGGCGGCGGGGGCGCTGGTGCAGGAGACCCGTCCGGGAAAGCCCATGCCGGACGAGGAGCAACTGGTGACCCTGCTCGCCTATTACCAGTTCCTGCGCAGCCACAAGCAGGCGGACGGTTTTCTGGATCTGGCCCGGGCGCGGGAGTTTGGGCGCCATCTGGCCGAGGCCTGAGCCTGACGGGGGCTCCCGGCAGTCCGCCATTCTTCTGATACCCTCTAAGCAGTGATCAAATCCAAGGACACGCAGATGAGCTATCTGATCCTGGGCAGTGGCGGGTTGGGCAGTGCGCTGGCACGGGAGCTGGCCAGACGGGGCGAAGAGTGGTTGCTGGCGGGCAGGCAACTGCCCAGGGGGCTGGATCCCGCCTGCTACTTTCCGCTGCAGGAGGTGGACCCGCTCTCCTTTGAGGCCCTCTTTACCCTCTATGACAGCACCACCCTGCCGACGGTGGTGATCAACACCATAGGCCTGCTTCATGATCTTGCCCACATGCCGGAGCGGCGGGTGGAGGAGGTGACCCCCCAATGGCTCGAAGAGAGTCTGCTGGCCAATGCCTGGCCCCACCTGGCCCTTGGTGCCAACCTCAGCCGGCGCATGATGCCCCAGAGCACGCTCTGGCTCTGCACCCTCTCGGATCGGGCGGGAAGCCTGGAGGAGGGGGGCCAGGAGGCCATGTGCCACTACAGCTACCGCATGAGCAAGGCCGCCCTCAACATGGGATCCCGGATCCTGGCGGGTGAGTGGGCCGGACGTTTTCCCGGCGCCGGTGTCATCACCGTGCATCCCGGCCTCATGAATACCCCCATGCAGCAACCTTTTCTTCAGGAGATGGATCCCGCCCTGCTGCAGGATCCCGCCGAGGTCGCCGTCTGCCTGTTGGATCTGATGGCCACAATGACGCCGGCGCACTCGGGCCGTTTCGTGGACCTGCACGGTCAGTCGCTGCCCTGGTGAGCCGCCGGGCTCACATTCCCGCTTGCCGTTTCTTGCCAGCCGAGTGTCGGCTGATTAATGTCATCGTCCTGCATCAGGAGGATGACATGCGCTATATCGATTTACGAAGTGATACCGTGACCCAACCCACGGAAGCCATGCGCCAGAGCATGCTGCATGCCGAGGTGGGAGACGATGTCTATGGGGAAGATCCCAGCATCAATGCGCTGGAGCGCCGCGGCGCCGAACTGCTTGGCAAGGAGGCGGCCCTGTTCGTGCCCTCCGGCACCATGTCCAACCTGCTGGCCATGATGAGTCACTGCCAGCGTGGGGACGGGGCCGTGCTGGGGGCGGCCTCCCACATCTATCGCTACGAGGCCCAGGGCTCTGCCGTGCTGGGCTCGGTGGCCCTGCAATCGGTCCCCATGCAGGCGGACGGCACCCTGGCCATCGAGGATGTGCGGGGGGCCATCGCTCCCGATGATCCCCATTTCGTCCAGACGCGCCTCGTCTGCCTGGAAAATACCCATAACGGCAAGGTGCTGCCATTGACCTACCTGCGCGCCATGCGCGAATTCGTCGACGAGAAGGGGCTGAAGCTGCATCTGGACGGGGCTCGCCTCTTCAATGCGGTGGTGGCAAGCGGGGAGCCGGTGGCCGCCATCGCGGCGCCTTTTGACAGCATCTCTGTCTGCCTCTCCAAGGGACTGGGGGCACCAGTGGGGTCCCTGCTGGTGGGATCGGCTGCGTTCATCGCCCGCGCCAGACGGCTGCGCAAGATGCTGGGGGGCGGCATGCGCCAGGGAGGGATCCTGGCCCAGGCCGCCCTGTTCGCGCTGGATCAGCACGTTGCCCGGCTGGCGGATGATCATCGCCGCGCCAGGCGTCTGGCAGAGGGGCTGGCCGTGTTGCCAGGCATCACACTCAACATGGGGGAGGTGCAGACCAACATGGTATTCCTGCGCCTGACCCAGAGGGATCCCGCCACCTTGCTGGGTTTCATGAAGGAGCGCGGTATTCTCTTCTCCGGCTACGGGGAGCTCAGGCTGGTGACCCACCTGCAGATCACCGACGATGACATCGACGAGGTGATCGACGCCTTCACCGAGTACCTGAGTGGCTGACGCCATTCCCTATCGCAACAACAAGGGCGCCATCTGGCGCCCTTGTTGTCATGGCAGGGTCGGTCATCCCTGGCGCTGGCCGGTGAGCAGCATGGCCTCGTCGGTGGCGTCATAGATCATGATGGCCAGGTGGGTGACCTCTCCGGCGAAGTCGGCCAGCGGCACCAGGGTCAGGTTCTGGTACATGTAGGGGGCCGATCCCGTGATGGGGCGGTAGTTGGAGAAGCGCAACAGGTAGGGGCGCTGCTCCCAGGTGCTGAAGGCACGGTTGTTGAGCTTGAACACCATGTTGGCCTTGCGCTCGAACCAGGCCTTGTCCACATCGGGGAAGAGCGAGAACAGCCCTTTATCGCGCACCTCGCCTGCCAGCCGGCCGCTGTGACTCTCCATGAAGCCGTTCCACACCTGGATCCGGTACTCCCTGTCGAGCACGACCAGCCCCACGTCCAGATTCTGGACGATGTTCATCAGCCAATGAAATTCCCGAATGTCCATGGTCACTCCTGGTGGTTGCTGCCGCGGGGCGGTCACAGCATGTGCATGATCTTGTTGTTCATGGTAGCGATGGAATCTTCGGTAAACAGCAGCAAGAGATCGCACTGCACCGCATAGCCCTGTACCCGATAGTTGATCTCGATGGCCAGAGTGCGGCGCCAGCGGCTCTGGTTGGTCCGAATGAGATCCTGAATGGGCCTGTGCTGGCCCAGCACCACGGGGTGACCCTGGCTAAAAGGGGTGTCGAGCTGGTTGGCGTAGCCGCGCAAGAAGGCACCGATCAGCACATTGGCGGTGTCCATCAGCAGTTCCAGCTCGGCGCCGTGATCCAGCTCCCCCTGATGGTTCATCAGGCGGGCCAGGTCCTGGAAGCTGGCATCGTGGAACAGCAGCAGGGCCTCCCCGGCGATCCCGGCCCCGATGAAGCCCTGACAGACCGCGGAGAGCGTCTCCGACTCGGCGGCGGCCGAGAGCGCCATGTGCAGCTCGGAGACCTCCAGCACGTTGACGTTGGGGATGGGGAGCAGCACGAAGGCGCCGAGCAGGCGGGCCAGCAGATCCGCCCCCTGGCCCATGGCGACGTTGGCCAGCTCCTGATAGACATCCCGCAGCTCGGGGGTGAACTGGATGCTGCTCTGGGCAGCCTGGTGGCTGGCGACGGGCTGGGGCTGGATGGCCGTCACCTGGGTGGCTGATTGCCACAGACCGTGGCGCTTGAGCAAGGCAAGGAGAGTGTCCGGGGAAGCCGGCTTCTTGATGAAATCGAGGGCGCCAAGAGCCATGACACGCTCATGGGCTTCCGGCTGGATGTCGCCGGAAACCACGATCACCTTGCTGCGCACCCCCTCTCGCTTGAGGGTCTCGAGCACGCCATAACCGTCCATCTCCGGCATGGTGAGATCGAGAAAGATCAGGTCCCCGTGCCCCATCAGGATCTGCTCGACCCCTTCCAGTCCGTCCGCGGCCTGGTGCAAGGTGACATCCCAATCGGCGGGCAGGGCGCGCACCAGCTGTTTGCGCGCGAACCCGGAGTCATCACATATCAATACATTCATAGTGTTAGCCGACCTATGCAACGAGGATTGCGCTAAGTGTGGGTCATCAGCCGTCAGATGCAACGGGCAGCGGCTGCGCCGGTGAAAATTGATCGTTCTGCTGGCGGGTACGATAGCGCTCAGAGTGCTTCTCGACGAAATCGGCGAACATCTTAACACGCAACGGGGTGAACCGGGGCTGACAATGGAGCATGTAGAAGGGACGTTTTCCCGACTGCCAGTCAGGCAGGACGGGGACGAGCTGACCATCTTGCAGGAAGGGGTGCACATAGTGCTGCGGGGCGTTGACGATGCCGAGGTGGCGCTGGGCTGCTCGTACGGCGGCCTGGGTCTGGTCGATGCAAAGGCGAGGTGTGCGCTTGATGCAGACCGTCTGTTCGTCCCGCCCGCTCAGTTGCCAGTGCTGATGGGGCCAGCAGTAGATGAGATCGTGCTCTTCCAGCTGGGTCGGGTGGGAGGGCACACCCATCTTCTCCAGATAGAGGGGGGAGGCGAACAGACCGTACTGGATGTGACCCAGACAGAGGGCGTTGGGCAGGGTCTGGGGAAGCTCGCCGTTGAAAAAGACCAGGTCCCTGTCCTGATCCGCCTGGAGGGCATGATCGTTGGACTGGCGGATGTCGAACTGTACCCCGGGATAGCGCAGGCCGAAGTCCACCAGCATGTCGACCAGGATGGTGTTGGAGAGGGCGATGGGGGCCGCGAGGCGGATGAGGCCGCTGATGTCCGTCTCCTCACCCCGAATTTCGCCGGTGGCCTGCTCTATTTCCGCAAGGGGGGTACAGAGGCGCTCGTAATAGCGCAGCCCTTCGTCGGTGAGACGCAGCTTGCGGGTGGATCTGTGCAGCAGGCTGCATCCGAGCTGCTCTTCCAGTTGGGAGATACGTCGACTGATGGTGCCGGTCGGCATGCCCAGCGCAGCGGCGGCGTGGGAGAAACCGCCCTCTTGCACCACCTTGACGAACAGATAGAACTCTTCGATGTACTTCATAAGCGGTTTTAGGGGGTGTTCTGGCTGTAAACAAGCCAGTGACCTTATGAAGAGTCACCGGGCTTGGCAAGCGCAATCCGGCGTTTAATTGATCTGGATTAGATTCGACTCGCGCTGGTATTGCTGGAGCAGATGGACGAAATCTTCCGGGGATCTGTCCAGGCTGTTGTCGGGCACCAGCAGATCGTACCCCAGCAGATCTCGCAGCCGTGCCATGCGGTTGCCGAGCATGGCGATCACCCCCTCATAGCGCTGGCCGGAGGGTGAGCAGAAGCGGCTCTCCTCCAGCAGTCCCTCTCCCAGGAGCCCACTGCCGCACCCTCCGGTCGGGCAGTCGGAGCGCTCGCTTCGCATGGCCTGCATCAGCACGGCGCGCTGCTCGGTCAGCAGACGGACGGCGAGCCGGGGTGTGATCAGCGTCAAAAAAGCGTCGTAATCCTTTATTTTCAAGCCGATGTAGGGCAGCTCCACCAGATCCCACCCCAAATGGATACGTGGTTGGTCAATTCGCTGAATATTTCTCCATTTCAGGATCCAGCCGCCGTACTTGTGATGGTATTGCAGGCAGTCCTGACACAAAGAGAGACTAAAATGAGGCTCACCCAGTTTCCAAACCCCGACAAGAATTGTCATCAGGCCCGCCAGGAGGAGGGAAATGGCGGGGATTAGTAGTTGTTCACGAAGAAAAAAAAGTATAAAAATCATAGCAATGGTTATCACCATGCCCAACAATACCAGTGTGAGTCCATTTCTTCGTACCATGGGGATCACATGTAGCGTTTTCATATGATTTCGGCCTTTTTTCATCCGTTTGTTATCCGATTATGGGCCGGAACGGATTTTGTACCAGCGTGAATGCTTCTGTCAGGGGGCGCAAGCGACTGGTTCGACCATGAGCTTTCAGCATGAATCATCACTCAACATGAATACGCTAGACGAACGCCTGCTCACCGTGATGGATGTCCTCCACACGCCTGTCTGGGTCTATGACATCCAGCGTCATCATATTTACTGGGCCAACGATGCTGCCCTCGGGCTCTGGGAGGCGAGCTCCCTGGCCGAGCTGAAGTCCCGGGATTTCTCCGCCGACATGGCCGCCGCCATCGATCTGTTGCTGCAGCGCTATCTCGGCGATTTCCAGCAGGAGCGCAGTTACAACGAGTGGTGGACCCTCTCGCCCAAGGGGGTCAAGAAGCAGGTCTATCTGCGTCTTTCCGGGATCCAGCTTGCCGGACGGCAGATGATGATGGCGGAAGCGGTCATCGATGCCGACACCCTCTATCAGGAGTCCTCCCTCGCCACCGGCGACACCCTGGCCTGTCTCTTTGACAACGAGGGGCGCCTCGAGAGCGGCAACCATCACTTCGACATGTGCTTTGGCACCGGCATTCTGACGCTGCCCCAGATCTTCTCCGGTGCGGACGAGGCCTTCTATCGTCGCCTCTCCCGTCTGGACGAAGTGGTGGCCGAAGGGGAGTGTCGCACCCAGAAGGGGATGCGCTGGTTCCAGTACCAGTTTCGCCATATCCAGCAGGGGGCACGGATCCTGCTGACCATGCGGGACATCACGGATCGCAAGCTCGAAGAGCTGGAGCATCGCCACCTGGCCTGGCACGACTCCCTCACCGGGCTGCTCAACCGCTACGGCCTGATGAAATCCCTGGAAGCCTATTGCGGCCTCGGGGGGCGCTTTGCCCTGGTGTTCATGGATCTGGACAACTTCAAACTGGTCAATGACAACTACGGCCACAAGGCAGGGGATCGCCTGCTGGAGCGGGTCGCCGGACGGCTAAAGCAGATCTGCCCGCGGGATGTGGAGCTGGCGCGCCTTGGCGGGGACGAGTTCACCGCCCTGGTGCCCCTCAACCAGGCGAGCGATCGGGCCCAGGAGGTGGCGGATCTCATGCTCTCCCAGATGAGCAAGCCACTGCAGCTGAGTGGTGTCCCCGAGGTCACCATCGGCGGCAGCATCGGCATCGCCATCTACCCGGACGACGCGGATGACGGCGACAACCTCATCACCCGTGCCGACATGGCCATGTACCAGGCCAAGCAGATGGGGCGGCTTCGCTGGCAGCGCTTCACCCCCAGCATGCAGCAAAGCCTGCATCGCAAGCTGACCCTGAAGCAGTTCCTGGCCAAGGCCGTCGGGCGGGGGGAGCTCAGCCTGCGCTATCAGCCCCAGGTGGATGTGGCGCAAGGTCGGGTCATCGGTTTCGAGGCCCTGGTACGCTGGTACAATCCCGTGCTTGGCCATGTGTCGCCGGCGGAGTTCATTCCGCTGGCCGAAGAGATGGGGCTCATCCGGGAAATCGGAAGCTGGGTGCTTTCCACCGCATTGGCCCAGATGGGGGAGTGGCAGCGACAGGACGGGGTGAGGGTGCCGGTGTCAGTCAATCTCTCGGGCTTCCAGCTCTCTGCCAGTTTGCCGGAGCTGGTGGCCCAACTGCTCGAGGCATTCTCGGTGGAGGCGGCGCTGCTGACCCTGGAGCTGACCGAGACGGTGCTGATGCTCGACATGAAGGGGTGCATCGAGATCCTCGACGCCCTGAGCGAGCAGGGGATCAAGATCGCCATCGACGACTTCGGGACGGGCTACTCGTCGCTTGCCTACCTCAACCGGTTGCCCATCGACACCATCAAGCTGGACCGCTCCTTCGTGGTGGGACTCAACCTGCCGGTGATCCGGGCGACGGTGGCCATGGCCACCAGTCTGGGGCTCGGGATCCTGGCGGAAGGGGTGGAGGAGGAGCACGAGCTCGCGGCCCTGCAGACCCAGGGTTGCCATGTCTTCCAGGGGTTCCTGTTCAGCCGTCCCATGACCCCGGAAGAGGTGGCGGCGGCGGGGTTCGCTGTACAGTGCCGACTGGGTCGCTACCCCCTCGCAAACCATTGAGCAAGTTGTCGATAAATGTGCGGCATCTCCCATTTATGAAGTGCGAGATGCCAAATTAAACATAATTAATCGAATTTTTGTCTCATATCATGGGATCCATTAGACGTTATCGCTAGTATGCGCGCTCATTCCTTGGTAATGGAGTATCACCATAATGAGTCAAGCTGCAGTGAACGAGCGTCCGGCCCCTCCCAACGGCTGGTTGAACCGCTTTCTGAACGGGGTGGAGAAGGCGGGCAACAAGCTGCCGGATCCCGCCATGCTCTTCCTCTATGCCTTGCTGATCGTCTGGGTCGGCTCTTGGATAGGCTCCCAGTTCTCCTTCGATCTGGTCAATCCCCGCACCGGAGAGGCCGTGGTCATCAACAACCTGTTGACCGGGGCAGGGCTGGCGGACTTTCTCGCCAGCATGGTCACCACGTTCACCGGGTTTGCTCCCCTTGGCATCGTGCTGGTGGCCATGCTGGGGGTCGGGGTGGCTGAACAGTCCGGTTTCATCAACACCGGGCTCAAGAAGCTGCTCAAGGTGACGCCGGCGCGCTTTCTGACCCCCATGCTGATCCTGGTGGCCATCGTCAGCCATACCGCCGCCGATGCGGGCTATGTGCTGGTGATCCCCATTGGCGGCATCATCTTCCATGCAGCGGGTCGCCACCCGCTGGCGGGGATTGCCGCAGCCTTTGCCGGGGTTTCCGGCGGGTTTGCCGCCAACTTCCTGCCCTCCGGCGGCGATGCGCTGCTTCAGGGTTTCACGCAGTCTGCAGCCCAGTTGTTCGACCCTGACTACATGGTCAACACCCTGTGCAATATCATCTTCACCGGCGCTTCTTCCTTGCTGATCATCTGCGTGGGCTGGTTTGTCACCGAGAAGATTGTCGAGCCGCGCCTCAAGCTGGTGCCTCTCAACGAGGATCTGGAGAGCGCCGACGAGATGGGTCGTTACAGCGCCCAGGAAAGCCGGGCCTTCAACTGGGCCGGGTTCGCCATGCTGGCGGCCGTGGTGCTGCTGGGGCTGGCGCTGGCCCCTGGCGACTCGCCGATGCGGGCACCGGACGGTTCCCTCACCACTTTCGCCGCACCGGTGATGAAGTCCATCGTGCCCCTCATTTTCCTGCTCTTCATCCTGCCCGGGATCGTCTATGGCTTTGTCGCTGGCAGTTTCAAGAGCGGCAAGGATGTGATCGACGCCATGTCGGCCACCATGAACAAGATGGGCTCCTACATGGTGATGGCCTTCTTCTGCGCCCTCTTCATCAAGGCGTTCGGGGATTCCAACCTCGGTACCCTGCTGGCGCTCTCCGGTGCCGAGGTGCTTCACGCCCTGGCGCTGCCGGGAGAGGTGACCATCGTCGGCATCATACTGCTGACGGCCACCGTCAACCTGGTGGTGGGCTCGGCCTCCGCCAAGTGGGCCCTCATCAGCCCCATTCTGGTGCCCATGCTGATGGCGGTGGGGATTTCGCCCGAGCTGACTCAGGCCGCGTATCGGGTGGGGGATTCCGCCTCCAACATCATCACCCCGCTGATGGTCTTCTTCCCCCTGGTGGTGGTCTATTGCCAGCAGTATGTGAAGAGCACAGGCATCGGCACCCTGGTCTCCATGATGCTGCCTTACTCCCTGGCCTTCCTGGTGAGCTGGACGGGCTTCCTGCTGCTCTACTGGGCGCTGGGGTTCCCGCTTGGGTTGCAGGCCCCCTATGTCTATCCTGCCCCTTGAGGGTGACGGGGGGCCTTGGGCCCCCCGCTTTTTTTGGGTAGAGTGTGACCTTCATCCCGGAGGTACCATGAACCCGACCATCGATCTCATTCTTTCCCATCGCTCCATTCGCCAGTTCACCCCAGAGCCCGTCAGCGCAGAGCAGCTGGATCAGATCCTGAGCGCCGCCCAGAGCGCCGCGAGCTCCAGCTTCCTCCAGGCCAACAGCATCATCCGGGTCACTGACAAGGGGCTGCGGGCCACCCTGGCGGAGCTGGCCGGTCATCAGGCCTATGTGGTCGAGGCGGCGGAGTTTCTGGTGTTTTGCGCCGACTACCATCGTCACAGCCAGATAGTGCCGGAGGCCCGCACCGGCTTTGTGGAGCAGCTCATGATCGGGGCCATCGACGGTGCCCTGATGGCGCAAAATGCCTTGCTGGCGGCCCAGTCACTTGGGTTGGGCGGGGTCTATATCGGCGGCATTCGCAACAATCCGGCCGAGGTGAGCGAGGTGCTGGGTCTGCCCCATCAGGTGATCCCGCTGTTTGGCCTCTGCCTGGGTCATCCCGCCCAGCGGCCGGAGCAAAAACCGCGGCTGCCCCGGGCGCTGGTGGTGCACGAGAACCGCTATCCTGCCACCCTGGACCGCGCCCTGCTGGCCCGGTACGACGGGCAGATCCACGACTACTACCAGGCCCGCAGCAGCAACAACAAGGATCAGACCTGGAGCGGGCAGATCAGGGGGATCCTGGGCAAGGAGGCGAGGCCCTTCATGCTGGGATTCCTGCAGTCGAAGGGTTTTTGCCTCAAGTAATGGGGGCGGCGGGCGATATGGAGCATGACGCACCGGATGCGGTCACCGCCTGCGAGCGTTCTTGTTAGGCAATACGGGATCTGGGCGCTACCCTATGAGGCTAAGCTGTTGTAGGATCTCGCAATTGGATTGGGACTGGAGTGTGAACACCCTATGATTTTAACCCTGATATTGCTGTCAATCGGCGCACTCCTGTTTCTGGTCATCGCCTATAACGTGGTGCAGCAATACAAGCAGAAGGCCGAATCGGACAAGCGCCAGGCCATTGCCCGTCACAAGGCGGTGGCAGACGAGACCGAAGAGGTGTTGCTGAACGTCAACCTGGTGCCCTTTTCCAAAAACATGGTGCTGCTGTTGCAACACCGGATCCTGGATGCCTACCGCGCCATCGCGCTGGTGATGCCCAATGCGCAGGTCAAGCAGCGCATCGCCGATGTCCAGCTTCAGATCAAGAACGTGCAGGAGAACTACAGCAGTCAGGACGAGGGGCATTTCAAGACGCCGGAGTCCGACCGCCAGGCCATCCAGATGCTGCAACTGGCAAAGAAGATGCGGGCCGTACTGCGGGTCGAGCACAACAAGGGCAAGATAGATCCCCAGGGCTTTGCCCAGGAGGATCGCCGCCTCGAGCTGATGCAGCTCAAGATCAACATCGCCAACCTGCTCAAGCGGGCCATGGATGCCCAGATCCAGGGGCAGTACGGCACCTGCCGCCAGCTCTACACCAAGGGACTGGGGGCGCTGGCCAATGTCACCGACAAGGATCCCTACCTGCTGGCGCGGGAAGAGGACATGCGTCAGTATCTATTCACCAGGACGGGGTTGACGGCATCAGTTCTGCCGGGATGGGATAATCTGTCTTCTCGATGCACGCCCTGACCACGGCCCTCAACCACTCCTGTGGGCAGCGGCCCAATCGCTTGCCGGTCTCCACCAACGACAGGATGCGCTGGCGAAACAGCTCGCCCCGGTGAGACCACACGCCGTAGCTACCCTTGCGCCAGAGCACATAGCCACGCAGCGCCCGCTCCGCCTCGTTGTTGGTCAGCGCTATTTCGTCGTCAGTCATAAACCGCCACAGCATCTCGTCATCCCGCAGCAGCAACTGGCATCGTCCACGGTAGCGTTTGCTGCACAACAGGGCGCCGCGCTCCAACTGGCTTCGCCAGCTTTGCCGGTAACGCGCGAGCCTGCGCAGGTATTTCTGCTTGCTCAACGCACCGCTTTCCCAACGGTGCCGGGTACGAAACACCGCATCCGCCAGCAAGACCAACCGGGCACCGATGGGCTGGTTGCACTGCTCGCTACTCTCGGCGATGGCCACGAGATTGCGGGCCACGTGGGCCCAGCACAGTTGCCGCTGGTCGGCGTCGATAAACCGGTAGCCGGCGTACTGGTCGGTCACCAGCACCCCGTCAAACTCGGCGCCCAGCAGCCGCTTGGCCGCCTCCTGACCACGGCCATAGGCCGTCATGAAGCAGACGGCTATCTTGCTCAGCGCCAGCCACATCCAGCGGCGCTCTCCACCCCGCTGATGCCGGGTCTCATCGGCATGAACGTGGGTGGCCGTCTGCACCTGCTGCTTGATGGCCTGGTAGGTCGGGGTGAGCATGGCACTCACCCGCCCCTGCGCCTCACTGATGGCGCCCCGGCTAAAACTCAGGCCGAAATGCTGTTTGAGCTGCTGCTGTATCTGGCTGACGCTCTGGTGAAACTGGCCGCTTTGCAGCGCGATGTAGCTGAGCAGATTGGCCCCCATCTGGCTGCTGCTGACGTTGTCTGGCAGTGCGGCCTGGGTCGTGCCGATACACCGTGAGCAGGTCGCACGATACAGTTGGTGTTCGGTGACGAGATAGCTCACCTCGGGCAGCTCGAACACCTGATGAACCTGATAGGGTTTGGCATGGGCCACCATGTCCCCGCCACAGCAAGCGCAATCGGCGGCAGGGTAATGCGGGACCAGGGTCAGGCGGGCATCAAGCGGATGCCGCTCGCGGCGATGTCCCTTGTGACCGGGCTGCGCCCCCCGTTGCTTGCCGGACGCCGGACGCTTGCGGGCCGGCGGCGGTGCACCGGGGCCGTCGCTGGAAGGCGGCTTGGAGGAGTTGCCGCTGTGCTGATTGAGGCGGTCCTCCAGCTCGGCGATGCGGTCGAGGAGCTTATAAATCAGCTCGTTGGCCTGCTCCAGAGTGGTGGGCATTCCCGCGGAATGCATGGTGTTTTTGCTCATGGGGGGAGCGTATCTAAGGAGCAGGATCAAGCAAGCAGGAAAGTGGGATCAAGAGACGATCGTCTCATTTTTCCTGTGTCAATACTGTTCCGGTGAATACTTACATGCGTCAGGGGATGCGCCAGCTGGAAGAACACCTGCAGCAGCACAGCGAGAAGGAGCTGCAAAACATCAAGGACAAAGAGACGGACGAACTGGACGTCCTGTTCCAACCCAAGAAGAAATGGTGATCATGTCACATCCACTGGATTCCACACTGGGGCCCATGGCCCCATTTGTTTGCCAACTGCTCACGGAAATGCGTGCCGTCATGGGGGGCAATGACTCCCCCGTGGTGGATCACCTCTGCTACCGCGCCGCCACCCTGCCGGAATATCTGGAGTTGAAAGCGGTGCTGGCCGCCCACGGAGTCTTGCTGGTGGAGGGGATGATAGGCGGTCGTCCCATCGCCACCTATCGCTTGCACCAGCCCGTCTGCTGGGAGCAGGTGACCGTCCCCTGCATCGAACTGGCCGCCCCCAAGGCGGGCCGAAGCCATCAGGCCGGGCTCGAACATATCGAGCTGGTGGTGCCCTCGCTCACGGCCTTGGTGACGACGCATCCCGATGTCCCCTTCAAGACCGGCAACATCGATGACGGACGCAATCCGGATATAGGATTGATGCTGCCCTCTGGGCAGATCAAGTTTCATCTGCGCCCGCTTGACGAGGTGATCGACGAAGAGCTCTGCACCGGCGCCGTGGTGCCGGTACCGGCGGACTATTATGACGGTCTGTGAGGGAAGGGCCCGTTGACGGGAGCCTGATCCTGTGGCGTCAACGCACAAGCGGGCGCCACACGTCCTTTCAAGTGACCGAGCCAGAGGCTCAACCCGGCGGTGATCATCAACACCAGCTCGATGCCGAGCACCAGACCCCATAGCCCCCCTTGCTCCCAGAAGGGATGCAGATAAAGCCCGCCCAGACTGGCCCCCAGGTAATACCCCACCAGATAGAGCGACGAGGCGAGCGCCCGGTTGTGCTCCACGTGCTGGCCGACCCAGGCGCTGGCACAGGCGTGGGCCAGGAAGAAGCCGAAGCTCGAGACAAGCAATCCCCCGATGATGGCGACAAGGCTCCCCTGCAACAGGGCCAGGCTGCCGAGTGCCATCAAGGTTATTCCCGCCAGCAGCAGACGTTGTGCTCCCCAGCGATGGGCCCCGCGGCCGCTCAGTGAAGAGGCGACGGTGCCGGTGAGGTAGGTCAGAAACAGCATGCCGAGCCACTGGGTCGGCAGGGAGAAGGGGGCCTTGGCCAGCAGGAAGGTGAGATAGCTGTACTGGTTCAGGAAGACCATGAAGTTGAGGCCGCCGATGAGATAGGCCCCCACCAGCAAGGGGTTGCCAAGGTGACTCTGGATGGCGCGGCGCAGTTGCCCAGGCGCTGCCTCCACGGCCACGAAGCAGCGCTGGGCGGGCAGCAGCCAGATGACCAGTGGCAGCAGGGCGAGGCTGATGATCCCGATACCGAGGAAGGTGTGCTGCCAGTCACCAAACCAGCCAGCCAGCAGACCGCCGACCACCCGGCCCGCGATGCCCCCCAGGGAGTTGGCCGCGATATAGACGCCGACGGCTACGATGAGGGCACGTTTGCTGAACTCTTCCCCCATGTAGGCAATGGCGGTGGCGGGCAGCCCTGCCAGCAGGACGCCTTGCAGGATGCGCAGGCTCACCAGCACATCAAAGTGGGTGACCCAGGGGATGCACAGGGAGAGCAGGATGGCGGCCGCCAGGGTCCACAGCATGATCCGCCGCCGTCCGAACCGATCAGCCAGACGGGCACAGACGAGCAGGGAGCCTGCAAGCCCTGCGGTGCAGCCTGCCAGCGTCCAGCTGGCGGACAGGGCGCTGACGGAGAAAACCTCTGCCAGGAGTGGCAGCAGGGGATGGGTCTGGTAGAGATTGAGGAATACCAGGAAGGAGCCCAGGCTGAGAGCCAGGGTGGCACGTATCCATTCGCGACTGCCTACTTCGATCATATGGAGTTGTCCCGACGACTTTTGTGCAGGGTAGTGCGACGAAACGTATAAATATAATATATTTAAGTTATTACCCTGATAAATGAAATTGATATGGATCTGAAACAGCTCGGATACCTGCTGGCGGTGCGCGATGCCGGCTCCTTCACCAGGGCGGCCCAGGGGCTGAACGTGGCCCAGCCTGCTGTCAGCATGGCCATCGCCAAGCTGGAGCAGCAGCTCGATCTGCGGCTGTTTGACCGACAGGATCGCAGCGTGCGCCTCACCCCGGAGGGAGAGGTCCTTTGCCGCCACGCCGAACGGCTGCTGCGCCAGATGCACCAGGCCGAGGCCGAGATGGCCGAGCTCAAGGGGCTGGAGCGGGGGGAGGTGCGCATCGGCATCCCCTACATGATGGGATCCTATTACTTCCCGCCAATCCTGATGGCGTTCAAGCATCGCTACCCCGGTTTGAAGATCCGGGTGGAGGAGGCGGGCACCCGGGAGCTGCTCAGCCGCATGGTGGATGGCAGTCTGGATCTCGCCATCCTCATCACCAGCGATCTGCCACCGGCCCTCGAGGGGGCGCAGCTGCTGCGGGAAGAGATGCTGATGGTGGTGGGGGAGGAGCACCCCCTGCGTGGCGCTGAGGCGGTCTCGCTGCCACAGTTCTTCGGCCAGGAGCTCGCCATGTTCCGGCGAGGCTTCTACCACAGGGAACACATGGAGGTGTTGGCGCAGGGGCTGGGGGTAGAGCCTGACATCGCGTTCGAAAGCAATCTCATCCCGCTGCTCAAGGCGGTGGTGCGCCAGGGATTCGCCGTGACCACCTTCCTGCGCATGGCGCTGGAAGAGGAGCCGGCCCTCACCGGCATCCCTTTTTCACCCCCCATCTTCCTGGATCTCTGCGTAGCCTGGCGACGGGGGGATCCGCTCTCCATGGCGAACCGAGCGTTGCGGGATTTTTTGCTGGCGCAAGGGGATGTGTCTAATCATTACGCTACAGATACTGAATGATTGAGTGGTATCACCAATAAAAACGCCTCCAATCTGGAGGCGTATGCTGACAAGGTGGATGCAACCTTATTTCTTGAACAGGTGATCCAGCTTGTTTGCCTTGGTGGAGAGATAAAACTCGTTGTGGGGATTGCGACCTTCCTGAAGGGGCACGCGCTCCGCCACCGGGATGCCAAAGGATTCCATCGCCTTCAACTTGCGCGGGTTGTTGGTCATCAGGCGCAGGGACTTGACCTCGAGCGCCTTGAGCATGTCGGCGCAGATGGTGTAGTCGCGCATGTCGGCGGCAAAGCCAAGCGCCACGTTGGCCTCCACGGTATCGGCCCCCTGATCCTGCAGATGATAGGCCCGGATCTTGTTGAGCAAGCCGATGCCTCGCCCTTCTTGACGGACATACAGCAGGACGCCGCGACCCGCCTTGGCGATGTTTTCCAGCGCGGCCTGCAATTGGAAGCCGCAGTCACAACGCAGACTGAACAGGGCATCCCCGGTCAGACACTCGGAATGAATGCGTCCCAGCACGGGTTCGCCGTCTGCGATATCGCCCATCACCAGCGCGGCATGATCCTTGCCCGTGCCGGTTTCCTGAAAACCAACCAGCGTGAAAGTGCCCCAGGGGGTCGGCAACTTGGATTTGGCCACGAGGGTAACGCTGCTCATATGGTTGCTCCTGACTACAGCTGCTTAAAAAAGGGCGGCCAGTTTAGCGCGCATTGTTCGGAACAACCATAAGAACAAAACCTTGCGTGAGAAGTGGGTTAACCCGATTGGTCAGAATAGGTGCAATCACGACGACTTTTGCGCAATTGTGTGCCCTGACAACTGCCAGCGACGGCGCATTCGGGTATAATCGGCGCCCATTAACCCATCCCGACAGGGATGTGTGCAACCAGTCAAGATGCCGAGTGCGCAGGAGAAACGTTATGGCTCAGATGGCCCCCGTGATGACTATTGATGGCCCAAGTGGAGCAGGAAAAGGCACCTTGTGCCAGTTGCTGGCTGAAAAACTGGGCTGGCACCTGCTCGATTCCGGTGCCATCTACCGGGTGCTCTCCCTGGCAGCCCTGCATCACGATGTGGAGCTCGATTCCGAAGCCGCATTGGTTCCCCTGGCCGCCAATCTGGATGTGCAATTCCAGGTAGAAGGGGAGCTGGTCAAGGTGATCCTCGAAGGGGAGGATGTTTCCCGCACCATTCGTACTGAAGAAGTGGGCAACGCGGCCAGCAAAATCGCGGCGTTTCCCCGGGTACGTGAAGCCCTGCTGCGCCGTCAGCGTGCATTCCGCCAAGCCCCCGGTCTCATCGCCGACGGTCGCGACATGGGTACAGTGGTTTTCCCCGAGGCGGATGTGAAGATTTTCCTCGACGCCAGCGCCGAGGAGCGGGCCCAGCGCCGCTATAAGCAGTTGCAAGATAAGGGCTTTGATGTTAACTTTGAGCGTCTTTTAACCGAGATTCGGGAACGTGACGATCGCGACAGAAATCGCGCCGTCGCTCCCCTGAAACCCGCGGAAGATGCTCTTGTTGTAGACTCAACGTCCATGACCATAGATGAAGTGCTGGCAACGGTGCTTGCCTATGCAGAGCAACAACTTGGTGATGTCAGCGCAAACTGATGTCAGTCGTCTGCACCAAGGATGGCGCAGATAATTTAAAACAACCCCGCTTGTGCCGGATTGCAAGTGGATGTTTCATTTGTGACATAAACAATGATCGAATCTTTTGCTCAACTCTTTGAAGAGTCCCTGAACGCCGTTGAAACCCGTCAAGGTTCCATCGTCAAGGGCACTGTCGTTGCTATCGAGAACGGTTTCGTACTGGTTGATGCCGGTCTGAAATCCGAGTCTGCTATCCCGGCTGAAGAATTCAAGAACGCCATGGGCGAGCTGGAAATCAACGTAGGTGACTCCGTTGACGTGGCTCTGGACTCTATCGAAGATGGTTTCGGCGAAACCAAGCTGTCCCGCGAAAAAGCCAAGCGCCACGAAGCCTGGCTGCAGCTTGAAAAAGCTTACGAAGAGCAAGCTACCGTTATCGGTATCATCAACGGCAAGGTCAAGGGTGGTTTCACCGTTGAACTGAACGGCATCCGTGCCTTCCTGCCGGGTTCTCTGGTTGACGTGCGTCCGATCCGTGACACCGCTCACCTGGAAAACAAAGAACTCGAGTTCAAAGTCATCAAGCTGGACCAGAAGCGCAACAACGTTGTTGTTTCCCGTCGTGCCGTGATCGAGACCGAGAACACCTCCGAGCGTGAAAGCCTGCTGGCCAACCTGCAAGAAGGTCAAGAAGTTAAGGGTATCGTCAAGAACCTGACCGACTACGGTGCATTCGTAGATCTGGGCGGTGTTGACGGCCTGCTGCACATCACCGACATGGCGTGGAAGCGCGTTAAGCATCCTTCCGAAATCGTCAACGTTGGCGACGAGATCGCTGTCAAGGTTCTGAAGTTCGACCGCGAGCGTACCCGTGTATCCCTGGGCCTGAAGCAGCTGGGCGAAGATCCCTGGGTTGCTATCGCCAAGCGTTACCCGGAGACCACCCGTCTGTCTGGCCGCGTGACCAACCTGACCGACTACGGCTGCTTCGTTGAAATCGAAGAAGGCGTTGAAGGCCTGGTACACGTATCCGAGATGGATTGGACCAACAAGAACATCCACCCGTCCAAGGTTGTTAACGTTGGTGACGTGGTTGACGTGATGGTTCTGGACATCGACGAAGAGCGTCGTCGTATCTCCCTGGGTCTGAAGCAGTGCAAATCCAACCCGTGGCAGCTGTTTGCCGAAACTCACGCCAAGGGCGACCGTGTTTCCGGCAAGATCAAGTCCATCACTGACTTCGGTATCTTCATCGGTCTGGATGGCGGCATCGACGGCCTGGTTCACCTGTCTGACATCTCCTGGAACAACCAGGGCGAAGAAGCCGTGCGTGAATTCAAGAAGGGCGACGAGATCGAAGCCGTTGTTCTGCAAGTGGACCCGGAGCGTGAGCGCATCTCCCTGGGCGTCAAGCAGATCGAAGAAGACCCGTTCAATAAGTACCTGTCTGACAACAAGAAAGGTGCTATTGTGAAGGGCAAGGTTACCGAGGTTGATGCCAAGGGTGCCGTGATCGAACTGGCTGACGGCGTAGAAGGCTACCTGCGTGCCTCCGACGCTGCTCGTGACCGCGTAGAAGACGCCACTCTGGTGCTGTCTGTTGGTGACGAAGTTGAAGCCAAATTCATGGGCGTTGATCGCAAGAACCGCACCGTGAGCCTGTCTGTCCGTGCCAAGGACGAGGCTGATGAGCGTGTTGCCATCGACAGCCTGAACCAACAAGAAGAAGTTGTGTTCAGCAATGCCATGATGGAAGCGTTCAAAGCCGCCAAGGGTGAGTAATCCTTGATGCAAGAAAAGGGCGGCATTGCGCCGCCCTTTTTTATCTTGGCAAAAATTATTATTGCATGTGATCGGGGAAGGAGATTTAACCTTATGACCAAATCAGATCTCATCGAACAACTGGCAGCCAGCCGCATGCACATGCCGGCCAAGGATGTCGAAGCCGCCATCAAGGAGATCCTTGAGCAGATGGCATCGACCTTGCAAAACGGCGACCGGATTGAAATCCGAGGATTTGGCAGTTTCTCGCTGCACTATCGTGCGCCCCGCGTGGGTCGCAACCCCAAGACCGGGGACAAGGTTGAACTGACCGGGAAATATGTCCCGCACTTCAAACCTGGCAAAGAGTTGCGCGAACGCGTCAACATCATCGAATAATGCAGAAAACGGCATACCTGAGTATGCCTTTTTCATTTTTATGGCCTGGAGTCTGCCCGTTGTCGGGTTTCTCACACTCTTTTCCCATTCGCGCTAGAGTCTGCCTGTGATTTTAAGGATAATCAGTCACTCATTCGCTACAGACAGGGAGCTCCCATGAAGCGTATCTTGGCCCTCATTCCACTGGTGCTGGTGTTTGTCCTGACCCTTGCCATCGGTTCTCAAAATGGTCAGCTGGTGCAGTTCAACTACCTGATTGCCCAGGGGGAGTTCTCGCTCTCCATGTTGCTGGGGTTCTTCTTCGCCGGCGGTTTTCTGCTGGGCTGGCTGGTATTTGGTCTGCTGTTCCTGCGTCTCAAGCTGCAAAATCGCACCCTGAACCGAACCATGCGTCGTCAATCTCGCGAGTTGGAGCTTGCCCGGTCGACAACCAAGGAATAATGTCCCTCGATGCTTGAACTGCTTTTCCTGCTGTTGCCCATCGCCGCCGGTTATGGCTGGTACATGGGCCGCAGGAGTGTTCGCCAGGACACCCAGCAACAGAGTAACCAGTTTTCCCGTCAGTACGTGGCGGGCCTCAACTATTTGCTCTCTGACGAGTCGGACAAGGCGGTGGATCTCTTTATCCAGCTGCTGGAAGTCGACAGCGAAACCATCGAAACCCACCTCTCCCTCGGCAACCTGTTCCGTCAACGGGGCGAGGTCGATCGCGCCATCAAGATCCACCAGAACCTGGTCGCCCGTCAGCTGACCCGTGAGCAGCGTCAGCTTGCCTTGCAGGAGCTGGCCCGTGACTTTCTGGCTGCCGGCTTGCTCGATCGGGCCGAAGCACTCTGGAAAGAGCTGTGTGATGACAGCGATTTCGAAGAGACGGCTCTGGCACAGCTCCTGATCATTCATCAGCAGTTGCGTGACTGGGACAATGCCATCGCCGTGGCGGTGCGTCTGCAGAAATTCCAGGGCAAGAAGCTGGCCGAGCCCATTTCCCACTTCTATTGCGAACAGGCGGAGAGTGCCTTGCGCGATGGCGACAAGCCTGCGGGGATCGCCAAGCTCAAGCGTGCGCTCGGTGCCCACCCGGCCTGTGCCCGCGCCAGCTTGCGGCTGGCGGATCTGGCGATGGAGGAGGGCAGGTTCGAGGATGCGGCCAAGGAGCTCCTGCGGGTGTTCGAGCAGGATATCGACTTTGCCTCCGAAGCCATGCCGAAACTGCTCGAATGCTATCGCCAGCTTGGTCGCAGCCAGGAGCTGATCCCGCTGCTTGAAAAAGCGGTAGAGGATCATGCGGGGGTCAGCGTGACCCTGGCGCTGGCCAATCTGGTGGAGGCCCGCGATGGGTTGAGTCAGGCCCGTGCGCTGGTGCTGCGCCAACTGCGTCGCCACCCCTCCATGAAGGGGTTTTATCAGCTGGTCGGTTTCCAGTTGGCCAGTGCCGAGGAGGGGCCTGCCAAGGAGAGCCTGGAGCTGCTGCAACAGTTGGTCGGTGAGCAGATCAAGATCAAGTCGACCCACAAGTGCCGTCAGTGCGGCTTTGCCACCCATTCGCTGTTCTGGCAATGCCCTTCCTGCCGGCAGTGGGGCACCATCAAGCCGATCCGAGGGCTGGATGGGGAGTAAACGCCAGCGAGGCCAACACGCCCGGGCGAGCACGGATACCCAAGAATTTCAGATGCCAGCGTGCAACCGGGCCCCGGCTCTGCTGCGCCTGGCTGTGGCATAACAATCCATAGGAAGTGACATGCAAGACCCCAAAGTACTGGTCGCGCTGGATTATCAGCACGAAGCCGACGCCTTTGCCTTCATTGAGCAGATCTCACCGGCCCAGTGCCGCCTCAAAGTAGGCAAGGAGATGTTTACCCTGTTTGGTCCCCAGTTCGTTCGTCAACTGGTGGCCAAGGGGTTCGACGTCTTCCTGGATCTGAAATTTCACGACATTCCCAACACCGTCGCCAAGGCGGTGGCGGCCAGTGCGGAGCTGGGCGTCTGGATGGTGAATGTCCATGCCAGCGGTGGCGAACGCATGATGCGTGCCGCCAGAGAGGCGTTGCTGCCATACGGGGACAAGGCGCCCCTGCTCATCGGGGTAACCGTGCTGACCAGCATGGAGCAGTCCGACATGGCGCCCCTGGGTCTGGATGTGACGCCGGCAGAACAGGTGATCCGCCTGGCCACCCTTGCCAAGGCGGCCGGGCTGGATGGTGTGGTCTGCTCCGCGGAAGAGGCGAGTGTGCTGAAGGGGCTGCTGGGAGCCGAATTCAAGCTGGTGACGCCGGGCATTCGTCCGAGCGGATCGGCTGCCGGTGATCAGCGCCGCGTCATGACGCCGCTGGCAGCGGTGGAGGCGGGGGCGGATTATCTGGTGATCGGCCGTCCTATCACCCAGTCCTCGGATCCCGCCGCCGTGCTTGGGGCGATCAATGCCGAGCTTTGCCGGTAACGGCGTAATGGGCGAATGAGCGCAGGCCGGATCCCAGATCCGGCCTGCTGCATTTTGGCCGTGGGCTGGCCCTGCCTATAGGGAGTTCAGGAGTGGACGGCCTGGGTGTCCAGACGAATGGGGAAGAGGCCGAGCAGCAGGCCGGCGAGTGCGCCGATGAAGTGTGACTCGATGTGCACCCTGGCACCGATCAAGGCGGAGACAGGGCTCTCGCCGGCACTGTAAAAGTCCACACCGAGCTTGATGGCGACGCCCGCCAGCATCAGCCAGCCGGAGTGACGGCGAAAGCGGATGTCCTGCATGGCACCCCATACGAACAAGCCGTGCAGCAGGCCGGAGAGTCCCATGTACCACTGGGTTTGCGGGCAGCCCCACCAGATGCCGAGTCCGACCGCCGTTCCCAGCAGCAGCAACAGCACGGGCAGGCGCCATCCCGTCAGGTACTCCTGAAACAGGCTGTAGAGCACGGCCAGACCGCTCAGGTTGAGCAGCAGGTGCCATCCATTGGTGTGTGCCAGATTGCCTGTTATGATGCGCCACCCTTCGCCCTGGGCGATCAGGTCGCGATCGAAGGCGAGCTGATGATTTGGCACGGTGAAAAAGAGCAAGGCAGTGACGAGCGAAAGCGCGATGACCCAGAGCAGACCCGATTTTCCTGACAACATGAAGCAGCCCAACGACAAAGAGAGCCGATACTGTACACGCTGTACCCGGGCCCTCAAAGCGTGCCTGTGCGATTATATTCAGCGGGTGCCGAACCTGGCTGCGCTCCATATTCTGCAACACCCTGCCGAAGTAGGTCACCCCAAGGGGACGGCTGCGTTGCTGGCGGCGTCCCTGACCGATGTGCGCATCCATGTGGGAGAGGACTTTTCCGACGACGAAGGGCTCAATGCCTTGCTTGCCGACCCCGCTGTCCAGTGCTATGTGCTGTGGCCCGATGAGGAGGCCCTGACCCTGATAGAGGCAAGGGAGCATCTCCTGAGGCGTGGGCGCACCGTGCGAGCCCACTTCATCCTCCTTGATGGCACCTGGCGCAAAGCCTATCGCATGTTGCACAGCTCGCCTGCACTGCTCGGGTTGCCGCGGATCACCCTCGGCGCCATTGCCGGGCAATATTCCATTCGCAAGAAGCCCTTTGAGGAGGCATTGTCCACCCTGGAAGCGGGCTACCATCTGTTGTCCCGGTGGGAAGGAGAGCCTGAGCGCTTCGCCCCGCTGATGACCCTGTTTACCCATTTGAACCGGCAGTGGCATGACTTTGCACAAGGCCGCCGCCGTTGAGTTGCCCAGAGGAGTGAAAAACATGAAAAAAGCCGTCGTGGTCTTCAGTGGCGGGCAGGACAGCACTACCTGTCTGGTGCAGGCACAGGCCCGCTATGACGAAGTGCATGCCATCACCTTCGATTACGGCCAGCGCCACCGGGCGGAGATTGACACCGCCCGCCATCTGGCGACGGTGCTCGGGATCGCCGCCCACAAGGTAATGGATGTGACCATGCTCGGGGAGCTGGCCATCTCTGCGCTGACCCGAGACGACATACCGGTGAGCTTCGAGCTTCAGGAGAACGGCCTGCCCAACACCTTCGTGCCGGGACGCAACATCCTGTTCCTGACCCTGGCGGCCATCTATGCCTATCAGGTGGGCGCCGAAGCGGTGATCACCGGGGTGTGCGAGACCGACTTTTCCGGCTATCCCGATTGCCGCGACGACTTCGTCAAGGCGCTCAATCAGGCGGTCTCCCTGGGGCTGGATCGCCCCATCCGCTTCGAAACCCCCCTGATGTGGCTCGACAAGGCCGAAACCTGGGCGCTGGCGGATCATTACGGTCACCTCGATACCGTGCGTCACCAGACGCTCACTTGCTACAACGGAATCCAGGGAGATGGTTGCGGGGCCTGTCCGGCCTGCGAGCTGCGTCGCCGTGGCCTGGATCACTATCTGGCTGACAAGACCGGCATCCGTGCCAGACTTTACGAGAAGAGCGGACTGGGCGAGAAAAGCGGATCCTGAGCCTGTGCCTAGCCCGGGTTTGGGGTATAATCCGCCCCTTTTGCAGCAAGTCGTGACCAAGATGCACTACCCAATCAACGAGATCTTCCAGACCATCCAGGGGGAGGGGGTATTTACCGGCCTGCCCGCCATCTTCGTTCGCCTTCAGGGCTGCCCGGTGGGCTGCCCCTGGTGCGATACCCGCCACACCTGGGTGGTGGACCCCGAGCGTGAGGTGGCCCCTGGCGAGGTGCTCGATCGTTCCAATGAGTCCGACGGCTGGAGCAAGATGAGCACGGAAGATATCCTGGCCAGCTTTACCCGGCTCGGTTACCGGGCCCGTCACGTGGTGTTGACCGGTGGTGAGCCCTGCCTCTACGACTTGCGCGAGCTCTCTTCGGCCCTGGTGGCATCGGGTTATCAGGTGCAGATCGAAACCAGCGGGACCAGCGAGGTGCTGACCCATGAGCAGACCTGGGTGACCGTTTCCCCCAAGATCGGCATGAAGGGTGGGTTGCCGGTGCTGGTCTCTGCACTGGAGCGGGCCAACGAGATCAAGCACCCGGTGGCCACCGAGCACCATATCGAGGAGCTGGATGCCCTGCTGGCCACCGCCCGGCTGCGCCCCGATGTGATGATTGCGCTGCAACCCATCAGCCAGAAAGCCAGGGCCACGGAGCTGGCCATGGCGACCTGCATCGCCCGTAACTGGCGACTCTCCATCCAGACCCATAAATACCTGAATATCGATTGATATGGATGGACTCAGCGATGAGCGCATCTTGCTGACGCTGGCCAGCAAGATGCCTTACGGGAAATACAAGGGGCGGCGCATCATCGATATTCCCGAGCCCTATCTGGTATGGATGGCGCGAAGCGGTTTTCCGGCCGGTACCCTGGGCCAGTCTCTGGCACTGGCCTACGAGATAAAGCTCAATGGACTCGAGTCCATGATTATTCCCATTATTAACAGGATGTCGGAATGAGAATATATACAAGGCAAGGGGACAAAGGGCTCACGCGACTGGCCGATGGGACTTCCCTGGCCAAAGACGATAAACGTGTCGAGACCTATGGCGCCATCGACGAGCTGAATTCCCAAATAGGCTTGTTGATGGCTGAAATACCCGCCGGGGAGACGACTCTCCTGGCCGATCTCATATTGTTGCAGCAGGAGCTGTTTGATCTGGGCGGGGAGCTGGCATTTTCCAGTGAATCGCAAACGGATGCGCTGTGGCAGGTGAACGAGGCTTGGACGAACAGGCTCGAGCAACAGATCGATGCCTACAGTGCCGGGTTGCCGGTGCTGCGCAATTTTATTTTGCCGAGCGGTTCGCGGGCGGCGGCCCAGGCACATGTGGTGCGTACCCTGACCCGTCGCTGCGAGCGCCTGCTGCTTGGATTGAGCCGCGTAGAGCGGGTAAATCCGGCCGTTTTGCCCTATCTCAACCGGCTGAGCGACTGGTTTTTCACCATCGCCCGATACTTGCTGGTATCGTCAGGCACCCCGGAGATCCTCTGGGTCAAGGCGGCTGACAGAGGCTGACAACCGCTCGAAGCAGCAATAAAAAAACCTCGCCTTGCGAGGTTTTTTTATTGCTGTGGAAAGGGGCCTGATATTGCTGTCAGATGGCAAAGGCTTCCACGGATTTGCCTTCGGCAACGGCCTTGGCAATGACCGAGGGCATGCGGCCCTGACCGGTCCAGGTTTTTTCCACGCCATTGTCCAGATAACGATATTTAGCGGGGCGGGGCGCACGTTTGCTGACCTTGGTATTCTCGGGAACCACGGTGTTGACCAATTCGGCGGGATCGATCCCTGCGGCCCTCAGCATTTCGGCATATTCGGCAATTTTCTTTTGATGCTCTTCACGGGCCTGGCGTTCGGCGGATTCATCTTGCCGACGTTCATCGACGATGGCGGAGAGCTTTTCCAAGCCTTCTTCCAGTTGTTCCAGCGTCAAATCGCGGCAAACTGCACGCAGGCTACGGATATTCAACAGCACTTTCAGAAATTCGTTCATATTGGCTACCACGCGAGCAAAATATTAAGGGAAGAACTGGTTTTTCGATAATTTATAGGGGTGATTGACACCAAGTCAAGCCTGCCAAAATAATTAATTAGGCTGATAAATTAAGTCTTGAAATAGGTATGAAGGATATTTTTATCCGTTTGACGGGCCAACATCTTCGAATGGGCTCGTGTCAGATGAAAATATCGCCAGCGGAGTCTTTGATGAACCATTTGACTACCTTTACAGATATGGTGGCCACAGAAACCTTGAAATTTAATCAAAAAACTTGCTATCACCCGGTGGCTCGATAAAATGTGCCGCGAATACCTTTAAGTAGAGGCGCGCTGCCTATGAGTAACCGAGCGGAGGGTGATGCCTGCGATGCTCGATGAAAGGAGTCGGCGCCGAAGTGACCAGGCCATCATACCGGGTTGCTGGTTCTGCATCTAATAGGTGCAGGACTGCCATAGTCATCCACTATGGAGCGCTACCTGAAGGGGCTGAGGAGTATACCCTCCCCATGGGTTTTGTTTCTTTGATCCTCTCGGTAGATCTCCACCTGTTGTCTTTAGGTGCAAAGAGATCATGGACATCGTTCATTACGCCGACTCCGGTTGGTCCGTCGTTCCCCCCCTGCTGGCCGTTGCGCTGGCGATCATCACTCGCCGCGTCCTGGTGTCGCTGGGGGTGGGCATAGTCGCAGGCAGCCTGCTGCTCAACCAGTTCTCTCCCCTTGCGTCCCTGCATTACATGCTCGACACCGTGCTCAGGATCTTCTGGGTCGACGGTGCGCTCAATCGTGACAACGTCAACATGATCCTCTTCATGTTGCTGCTGGGCGGCCTCATCAGTCTGATGAGCGTCTCCGGTGCGACCCGGGCGTTTGCCGAGTGGGCGGAGCGCCGCGCCAAGACCCGCAAGGGTGCCAAGTCCCTGACCGGTCTGATGGTGTTCGCCTTCTTCATCGACGACTTCTTCCACAGCTTGTCGGTGGGGGCCATCTGCCGTCCGGTGACCGATCGCTTCCAGATCTCCCGCGCCAAGCTGGCCTATCTGCTGGACTCCACCGCCGCGCCGGTCTGCGTGCTGATGCCGATCTCCTCCTGGGGGGCCTACATCATCGCCCTCGTCGGCGGCATCATGGCGGCTCATGGTCTGACCGACCAGAGCCCCATCTCCGCCTTCGTCGAAATGATCCCCATGAACCTCTATGCGGTGTTCACACTGATCATGGTGCTGGTGGTGATCGCCTTCCAGCTCGACATCGGCCCCATGCGTCAGCATGAGCAGTGGGCATTGGAGGGCAAGCTGTGGGACGAGTCCAAGGGGCGCCCCATCGGGCTCGACATGGAGAGCCCGGAGGAGAGCAATGGCGGCATGATTGACATGGTGCTGCCCATCCTGACCCTGACCCTGGCCACCGTCTATTTCATGATTGACTCCGGGGCTGCGGTGCTGGCCGACAAGGGGCTGCCGTTCAGTGTGCTCGGCTCCTTCGAGAACACCAATGTCGGCTCCTCCCTGGTCTATGGTGCCCTGTGCAGCCTGGTGGTCTCCATCGGTCTGGCCATGCGCCTCAAGCTCGGGGCAAGCAACTGGATGAAGGCGGCTCCACAGGGGATCATGGCCATGCTGCCCGCCATCAACATCTTGCTGTTCGCCTGGACCATCGGCGCCGTGGTGCGCGATGTGGAAACCGGTAAATACCTGGCCTCTCTGGCCAATGGCAATCTGCCGGTGGAAGTGCTGCCCGCCGTGGTCTTCGTGCTCTCCTGCGCCATGGCGTTTGCCACCGGCACCAGCTGGGGTACCTTCGGCATCATGCTGCCGCTGGCCGGCGACATGGCGGCCGCCAGCGACATCAGTCTGATGCTGCCCATGCTGGCCGCCGTACTGGCAGGGTCCGTGTTCGGGGATCACAGCTCCCCCATCTCCAGCACCAGCATCCTGTCTGCCACCGGGGCCGGTTGCCATCACATCGATCACGTGATGACCCAGCTGCCCTATGCCCTGGCCATCGCCTTTGGCGCTGCGCTCGGCTACCTGGTGATGGGGCTGATGCACTCCGCGCTGGCCGGTTTCACCGTGAGCGGGCTCTGGTTCCTGATCTTCTCCGGTTACCATTTGCGCAAAGCCCGGGCGTATAGCGCCGTGGCAGTCGCATAAGAGAACAAGGGGCCTGCGGGCCCCTTGGTTTTGGCAGGGGCTTTGGTTAGCATGCGCCCCATCACTCCCGTTTCGGAACCCCATCATGGCTTCACTGCACTACAAATTTGCCACCATGAACTCAGGCAAATCGACCCAGCTCATCCAGGCCCACTTCAACTATCTGGAGCGTGGCATGTATCCGCTGGCCATGACGCCCGCCATCGACGATCGCTTCGGTGCCGGCGTCATCAGTGCCAGGGTCGGTCTTGAGCTGAAAGTGGAGGTGTTCAGCGATAGCTGCGATCTCTTCGAGATGGTCAAGGCGCGCCACGCAAAGCGGCACATCGATGTCTTCATCGTTGACGAGGCGCAGTTCCTGACCCGTGAGCAGGTCTACCAGCTCGCCCGCATCGTCGACGAGCAGGACATTCCGGTGATCGCCTATGGTCTCAAGACCGATTTTCGCGGCGAACTGTTTCCCGGCTCCTACCACCTGCTCTGTCTGGCGGACAAGTTCGAAGAGCTAAAAAGCATTTGCTGGTGTGGCAACAAGGCCCACATGAACTCGCGGGTCAACGAGGCGGGGCAGGTGATGCGCGACGGTGAGCAGGTGGAGATCGGCGGCAACGATCGCTATGTGTCGCTCTGCCGCAAGCACTATCTGGAAGGGCGGGCCTTCAAGTAACCCGTGGCTGGCTCGTGCAGCCTGGACACCAAAGAGGGCGCCCATCTGGCGCCCTCTTTGTCTATGGGAGTCAGTCGATCTCGATGTCGACAGGGGCGATGATGGGGTCTGCCGCCGGAAGGCGGTGGAAGAGCTGGCGAAAATGCTGCTGTACCCGGCCTATGTCCACCAGGGACATGCCGGAGGCGAAGCCGAACCAGACGTAGAGCCCGGTGAGGTCGCGAAACATGGGAGGGAGGTAGCGGGGGGCGTCGATGAGCCCCTCCAGATAGTGCTGATAGAGCACGGGGATGTCGTCCAGGGTCACCTTGCCGACGAACAGCATGGGCAGGATCTCCGGCACCCCCTCCAGCACGGCGCTGCGAATGAAGTTCACCGTCTCCACATAGCCCTTCACATAGGAGAGATCCTTGGTAAAGCAGGCGCCCCCCTCGACCATGCCTCCGCGAAACACCCGCTGGGTGATCTTGTAGGCGTCGTGCTCGCTGGCCCCCTTGGCCACGAAGTGGCGGAACACCTCGATGAAATCGGCGCCACGCTCCGCCATGTCGATGGCCATGACCCGATCCGAGATGCGCTTGGCCCTGTCCGGGAAGGAGCTGAACGTGAGGGTCTCGATGAGTACTGCCAACCCCTCCTGACAGGCGGTGATGCGGGGCGAGCCGGCGCCGAGCCAGGTGGCGTAAGATTGCTGGCGGCCGTTGAGGGTGGTGCCGACGTGAACCCAGCCTTCGTGTACCTCCAGCACCTGCAGATCGAGCTCCGAGAAACGGGCGTGGGAGTTGAGCTTGATGTAATCCCCCCCGGCGGCGGCATCGGAGACAATGCCATCGCTGAGCTTGACCTGGACTGTGCCGTCGCTGAAGTAGCTCGACAGCTTGCCCTGCAGCCTCGCCACCGCGGCTTCCCCCTCGAACTCCTTGGGGTAGGGGCGCACCAGGTGGCGGGCGCCGGGCAGGGAGAAGATGTCGCACAATCTGGCCCCCAGCTCCTTCAGGGTCTTGCGATCCCCGCGCAGGTGATCGCTTGCCGAGCCGTAAAGCCGCTGACTGTAGCGCTGAAAGTCAGGCTGCCCGCGCTGGCGCAGCATCTCGATGACCACCATGTACTGATCCACCGTCTCTTGCAGGATCCGGCCGAGATCGTCCTGGGAGCCGAGGCGCCGGCGGATCCTGTCCCTCAGCTCCTTGAGTTCAAGGTACTTGTTGCGGGGATCGAACCCCAGGGGGAGGGATTCATAGAAGTGCCTGTCGATGGCGGGCAGTGCCTTGCCGCCACTTGCCAGAAAGTCGCTTTGCAGGTGACGGGGCCATTTGATGGCATCCAGGATGCGGATGGGTTTTTGCAGGGCGAGCAGTTCATCCGAGAGGGATTTGAGGTGCAGGCGATACTTTTCTTGGATGGTCATCGGGCTCTTTGGAGGCGAGTGCGCTACGAGAATGGCTGAGTATAGGCACAGGGCCTGTCAAAAAGAAGCGAGACGACGGGGATCCGGCCTGTGTGCTTTTGGTTGTCTGAAAATTGGTTTAGACTGCGCCCCTTGATCTCTACCGTGTCGTGAAAATGATGAATATCCCCAGCTCTGAAATGATAATGCGTTGGTTGCAACAGGCCCGGATCGAGCACTATGTGTGCGATCAGTGTCATGGCATCCACATGGTCTCCCTGCAGTCCGTCGAGGGCATCCAGGAGAGCCGGATCTTCGTGGAAGAGGAAGGGCTGCTGTTCTCATCCGAGCTGGAGGTGCGCCCCTCATCGCTACTGCCCCTGGTGGCCGAACTGGGTCGTCTCAACATGCAATATCCGTCCCTCAAGGTGTTCCTCGACATCATCGATGACAACCTGCCACGCCTCGTTGTGGGTCACACCGTCTTTACCAAGGCGGGTCTCACCGTCGAGCAGTTCCTGCTGTTCGTTGAAAGCACCATCGCCACCACCCATGAAGTGGTCTCCGAATGCGAGCGGTTGGGCTTCCTGAATCTGCCGGAAATGCAGGTTGCACCGGAGTCTGTGCACTGATTTGTGCGTTAAATGTGCGAACGGTTCGCCTGATGCAAAAAGCCGTTGACGCCGGCGGGGCTTTCCCCTAAATTACGCCCCGTTCCAGCGCAACGGCGCAGCGAACACCGTGTTGGCTGAACACGTTAAACCACAGACAAAAATTTGGTGCGGTATCCGAGAGGCTGCCCACCGACGAAGTCGGCAAGATGCACGCACAGCGTGCTCCGAAAGCCACTTCAAGCAGTAAAATTTGGTGAGGTGTCCGAGTGGCTGAAGGAGCACGCCTGGAAAGTGTGTATACGGCAACGTATCGAGGGTTCGAATCCCTCCCTCACCGCCAAATAAAACAAAAGGCCCTGTCGCAAGACGGGGCCTTTTGTTTTTCCGGTAGCCGGCAATCTGGTCTCTACCCGGTATCGACAGGCGGGTGGACTAGCCCGCTTGGACAGCCGAAGGCTGCCCGCAGGGCGATCGCCAGGGATGGTGCGAGTCAATCCCGACCCAGCACCAAATTAGAAAAACCGACCTCAGGGTCGGTTTTTTGCTTTCTGAGCCAGCCGTACACACCCTTATTCCCGTCACGGCGTTATCTCTTCAGCTTGGAGATATAGGGGACATTTCTGTACTTGTACTCCCGGGGCAGCCCTTAGTCGACAGGCAGCTCATCCGTTGCCATCTCATAGGCATCCAATTGCTCGGCAGGGATCGCCACGCGGCGCGGTTTCACAAACAGGGTCGCGATGGAAGGTGCGTTCAGCAATGACGACAAGATGGAATCCCTGGCGTCTACCCCTTCCTGCAATACAGTGAGCTGGACTACCGACAGTACGCCGTCCTCATGAGTCATTTCGAGGCGTACGGCTGCACCGTGATCGCGGCACCATGTGCTCAGGCGCCTTGGGGGCGAAGCGTACAAATACGCTCACCCTCTGCTGGCATCGCGGGACTTGCTGATCCCATGGAGGGGTTGCTCACCGATAACCTGATATTGCGTTCCACTAATAGACACAATGACATTCGCTAAAAATTTAGGCTCCATGCAGAGCCTAAATATTCCTTCTCTCATCGAAGCCATGGGCAGATACGCGAAAATCTTGCCGGCGTGATTGTGATAGTAATCACAGTTCGAGCGTTTGGATTTATCCTTCCTCGACCGGGTCACTCCTTTTGTTACACTGCGTGACATCATCCTGAATAAGGACGCGGCTGCGCTCGGTGAATTACCATGTTTAATAATCAGTTGGTCTCAACATTAAATGCCTTCGAGTTCAAGGTATATAACTATGTAATAAAGAACCATCAGACGGTTATCTATATGACGGTCAGGGAATTGGCCGAAGCCTGTGATGTGTCGACCGCCACCATATTGCGATTTTGCAAGAAGATGAATTGCAGCGGTTATGCGGAATTCAAAGCCTATCTAAAAATGAATGCCGAGAAGCGCGGCGAAATATCGCTGCCACACGGTGCCAACGAGTTCCTCTCTTTTTTCAAGAGCATCAACAATGACGAATTCGACGCCTTGATCGCGAGCGCCGCCGAGCAGATCGCGGGGGCCGAGCGGGTGATCTTCGTGGGGGCGGGCAGCTCGGGCACGCTGGGGCGCTACGGGGCGCGCTTCTTCTCCAACATCGGTAAGTTCAGTAACCACATCGATGATCCCTACTACCCGGTCAACACCGACATGTACAAACAGGCGGTGGCGATCGTGCTCTCGGTCTCCGGGGAGACCACCGAGATAATCAAGTTGGCGAAGCAGTTCCTGTTTCATCACTGCAAGCTCATCACTATTACCAGCAATAATAAATCCACCCTGGCCCAGATGGCGGATTTCAATATTTCATATCATGCGGCCAGGCTGGTGGTCGACAATGAATATGATATTACCACCCAGGTGCCGGTGATTTATATCATCGAATCCATCGGTCGCCAGTTGGCAAACAAGATAAGTGCCGAGGTGTCACAGGGTGTGTCTTTTATGTAACAAGTAACAAAGCGGGTATTTTGTTATATCGTGACAAGGATGAATGCTTTCCCTACCATCGATTCACAACATTTGAATTGTTTCGATATTAATTAATAAATGGCAGGGAAGGATCATTATGGCAATTAACTATGCGGACTCGGCGAAACAGATCGTCGAGTTGATTGGTGGTGACAGCAACGTCATCAGCGTCACCCACTGTGCCACCCGGCTGCGGTTTGTCCTAAAAGAGATGGGACGGGTCGACAAGGAGGTGTTGAAACGGGTGCAAGGGGTCATCACCGTCATCGAGTCCAGCGGTCAGCTGCAGGTGGTGATCGGCAACCACGTCGGGGATGCCTATCGGGAAGTGCAAAAACGGGTGCAGATCGACGAAAACGCCGTGGTCGACGCCCCCAAGGTGGGTATGGTCAACCACCTGATGGACATCATCTCCAGCATCTTCGCCCCCTTCCTCTACCCACTGGCCGCCTGCGGCGTGTTGCAGGGGCTCATCTCCTTCTTCGCCGCCATCGGCTGGATGGACTCCGCCAGCGGCACCTTCCGCATCCTCAACTTCGTCTCCTGGACCGGCTTTACCTTCCTGCCGGTGATGGTCGCCTTCACCGCGGCCAAGAAGTTCAACGTGAACCCCTTCACCGCCGTGATCGCCGCCTGCGCCTTGGTGTCGCCCGATTACATGAACATGCTGACCGCGAACAAAATCATCCTGGCAAACTCCGCGGATCCGGCGGTGCAAGCGCAGATGCAGTCGGCGATGGAGAACCCGGCCATCAACGAGGCCATCGTCAACCTGGTGGGGGTTCCCCTTAACAGCGCGCCGCTCAGCTTCCTCGGTCTGCCGGTGCAGTACCTGAGCTACACGGCCTCGGTGATCCCCATCATCCTGATGGTGTGGGCCATGTCCTATGTGCAGCGCTTCTTCGAGCGGATCCTGCCGGTGGTGGTGCGCAACCTCTTCACTCCCATGTTCTGCCTCGCCATCATGGTGCCCCTGACCCTGCTGGCCTTCGGCCCCATCGGCAACCTCATCGGCGGCGCCATCGGTGGCATCTACAACACCCTCTATCACCTGAGTCCGTCCATCGCCGGCTTCGTGGTGGGGGCTGTCTGGACACCCCTGGTGACCCTCGGCGTGCACTGGGGCATCACCCCGGTGACGGTGGGCAACTACGCCACTCTGGGCTATGACACCTTTACCGGCCTGCAAGCCTCCGCCGTGTTCGGCATCGCCGGCGCCGTGTTCGGGGTCTACTTCAAGGCCAAGGATCCCGAGCTGAAAAGCGTGACCCTCTCGGCCGGCGTGACCGCCCTGTTTGGCATCACCGAACCCGCCATCTACGGGGTGGCCCTGCGCTTCAAACGCCCGCTCATCTGCGGCTGCCTGGCCGGTGCCATCGGTGGTACGGTCGCGGGAGCCTTCAACGCGGTCTCCTGGAGTTACTGCATCCCCGGCATCGCCGTGCTGCCGGTGTTCTTCAAAGAGGGCCACATGGCGCAGTTCCTGGGCTTCCTGCTCTCCATCGGCGTGGCCTTTACCCTGGGCGTCATCTTCTCCTGGATGGCGGGCTTTCAGACCGATGCCGAAATAAGCCAACCCCAGCCGCTGACATCCAAAGCCGTATAAGGAGCGACAAGTCATGAACAACGCATTACCGAAAGACTTTCTGTGGGGGGGGCGGTCGCCGCCCACCAGGTAGAAGGGGGCTGGGATCAGGGCGGCAAGGGGCTCAGCATCGTCGATGTGCTCACCAGCGGCGCCCACGGGGTGGAGCGCGTCATCACCGACAAGATTGAGGCCGGTCATCGCTACGCCAACCACGAGGCGGTGGATTTCTACCACCGCTACAGAGACGACATCGCACTGTTTGCCGAGATGGGCTTCAAGTGTTTTCGCACCTCCATCGCCTGGTCGCGCATCTTCCCGCTGGGGGATGAGGCCGAGCCGAACGAGGCGGGGCTGCGTTTTTATGACGACATGTTCGACGAGCTGCTGCGCCACGGCATCGAGCCCGTCATCACGCTCTCCCACTTCGAGATGCCGAACCACCTGGTGACCCAATACGGCGGCTGGAAGAGCCGCACCGTGCTGGACTGTTTCGTGCGCTTTAGCGAGGTGGTGCTGCGCCGCTACCAGCACAAGGTCAAATACTGGATGACCTTCAACGAGATCAATAACCAGCGCAACTGGAAGGTGCCGCTGTTTGGCTACTGCTGCTCCGGGGTCATCTACAACCAGGAGCCGAACCCGGAAGAGTGTATGTACCAGGTGCTGCACCATCAGTTCGTGGCGAGCGCCAAGGTGGTCAGTCTGGGCCATGAGATCAACCCGGGCTTGCAGATCGGCTGCATGCTGGCCATGGTGCCCCTCTACCCCTACTCCTGCCACCCGGACGATGTGATGTATGCGGAAATCGCCATGCGCGAGCGCTTCCTGTTCGGGGACGTTCACATGCGCGGCCATTACCCCGCCTATATCCGCAAGGAATGGCAACGCAAGGGCTATGAGATTGTCATGGAAGCGGGGGATGAGGAGACGCTGCAGGCGGGCTGCGCCGATTACATTGGGCTGAGCTACTACATGAGCAACGCGGTGCGGGCCCACGGCGCCGGCACGGGCACCGCCTTGTCGGGCTTCGAGGGCAGTGTGCCAAATCCCCATGTGCAGGCCTCCGAGTGGGGCTGGCAAATCGACCCCGTCGGGCTGCGTTATACCCTGAATCTGCTCCATGGCCGCTACGAGAAGCCGCTGTTTATCGTCGAGAACGGCTTCGGGGCGCGGGATCAGAAAGACGAGCGGGGAGAGATAGACGATGACTACCGCATCGCTTACTTGCGGGCCCATATCGAGCAGATGAAGCTTGCCATCGTCGAGGACGGGGTGGAGGTGATGGGTTACACCCCCTGGGGATGTCTCGACTGCGTCTCCTTCACCACAGGGGAGTACAGCAAGCGCTACGGCTTTATCCACGTGGACAAGAACGACGACGGCAGCGGCAGCTTTGCGCGCAGCAAGAAGCGCAGCTTCGACTGGTATCGCCAGGTCATCGCCAGCAACGGCGGGACACTATGACTGGGTGATTCAACATGCTGCCTTGATTAAATAAAACCTGTTATTGATACCGCAAAATGCCATTTAACTATGTGGCTATGCAGGTTTTTTAATGTCAAGGCAGTGTAATATCTTTCCGTGACAAGGCTGGTGTGACATGTCGACACTGAGTTGTCGAGCCGTGGATCCCGCCCTTATCCGCAATAAGAAAAACCGACCTGATGGTCGGTTTTTTGTTTTGGCTGTTCTGCCTGGTACCGCTCAGACGCTGCCTGAGTTTGCCATCCCCCCTCGGATTTTGTCTGCCAGCCAGCGCGGTGAGCCCATGTGCCTTATTTCACCGCTATTTCACTACTTCCAGCACCGGCATCGGGTACTTGCCTTCGCGAATGGCTTTGTTCGGCCCATACAGCCGCATGATGATGTAGGCATCCTTCTCCGGAATGGGCAGCCAGTTCGGGTTGCTGGCATCCCCCTTGGCACTGAGCTCTATGGTGTACATACCATCCGGGCCCGGCTTGAGGGTGCGATCCCCACGGCTGTGGCGGTTGATGGTGTTATGGGCCATCAGCTTGTTATCCGTGCCGTAGACGGTGAAGGACCAGAACTGGCTGACCTCGGGCGCCTTGAAATGCATGCGGTATTGCTTGCCGTTGGCGCCGTTGATGCTCTGGCCATCGGATCCCTTGAGTGCCTGTAGATAGACGGACTCTTCCGGCGGTAGTCCCCATTGTCCGATCAGGGTGCCTTCGGCGAACAGATCGCGCTTCTGGTTTTGAAGCTCAGCCCGGGTGCCGAGCAGCCCTTCCGAGCTGGTCATCTTGGGCAGGAGCGCGTTGAGATAGGCCAAGCCCTGTTTCTCGCCTTGCTTCGCCGCGGCCATTTGCGCCGCGCTCAGCTTGGTGTTGCAGGGCGCGAGGCCCGTCTCCTTGTACTGCGCCAGCCAGTGCTTGTCGGCGGTGCCCATGTCCCCCTGACACAGCACGAAGTTGACCCGCTGTAACCAGTTGGTGCTCGCCGGATCCGGCCACTGGTGCTCGGTGGCTTTGGGCCCAGGCTGGCCGAGATAGGCCGACAGGGTGCGCACGTTCCAGTCATCCATGTAGCCAAGGGCGACCTTCTCGTCGTCCTTGCTGGTGGCCATGATGCGGCCCATCACTTTGAGGATGTCGGAGTCGACGCGGATCACCTCGGTGACGCTGGCCGGCGTCTCGCCTTTCCAGCTACGGGAGGCAAACATGAAGTGACCCCCCTTGGTGCCGTGGGTGCGGGAGCCGATCATCGAGGTGGTGTAATGGCCCATGTCCATGGTGTGCAGGATCCAGTAACGGCCCTTGTCCATGTCCGGCACGCTGATGATCACCGGCTCCGCACTGAGATCCAACCAGCCCTGCAGGTGCAGGGTATCGTTGTTGATGGTCGGGTGATCGGTGTAGGTATCGTCCGCCAGGTGGCGAATGTTCTGGAAGCGGTTCAGCGGGGTGTCGGTCTTGACCGCCGTTTCATAGAAGAACTTGTAGGCCTCATCCATGGAATAGCCGTAGATATAGGCATCTTGTGCCATTTTATCAGTGATTTGTGCCATGGCAGGCATGGCTGCGATACATAACACTGCCGCAAGGGATAGCTTTCTCATAAGTGCTCCACTCCTGTTCATGGTTTATGCGCGCTCGAAATCCGCCAGCTTGAAGGTCTTGTGGTTTAATTCGTCGGTCGGGCCATAGAAACGCATGGCCGGCAGCGGGCGTTTGCCACTGGTCGGGATCCAGTTGTTTTCCTTGCCTGGCGGGGCGGTCGGGCCCACGTAGAGGGTGATGCTGCCGTCCGGATTCTTGGCCATCTTGTCGAGATCGTAGGAGGAGAGGGTGGTGCGGCCGCTGTCGCTGTAGATGAAGGACATGGTGTCGCGGTTGTAGACGGTCAATGCCCAGAACTGCTTGACCGGCATCTTGGCCGGGATGGTGAGCTTGTACAGTTGTCCTGCCTCCAGCAGCCTGCCCTCGCTATCAGCAAGCGACATCAGGTATTGGGTGGCGGGGGCATCGCTCAGCACCTTGGGCATATAGGTACACCAGAAGTACTCGGCGGCGCGATTGATGAGGTCGATGCGATCCTCATAGGTGAAGGTGAAGGTCTTGTTGTCATCGCTCTGCAAGAGGGAGGCGTAGTGCCTGTCAGGCCAGTAGCGTTTCTCCTTCGGGAAATTGTCATACCAATGCTGCATGTAGAACCAGGCATCGATGGCCGCCTGGCGCATCGCCTTGCGGGTTTTCTCATCCGGGTTGAATGAGGTGCCGCGACCTATGCCAAGGGAGGTGAGCATCCCCATCATCACCTTGTCCTGCTCGCGCACGGGTTCGACGCTGGCCACTGCATGCAGATCCGCGAAGTGACGCTCGTCGTAGTAGGGCAGGGTCGGGTAGCGCTTGTTGCCCGGATCGACGAAGCGCTGGGTCGGCGGATTGCTCGCCTCGGAGAGAGAGTACATGCGCAGGCGCTTGGAGTAGTGATAGGCATCGTTCGTCGACTTGCCGGGCGCTGGCACAGAGCGAAAGGCAAACGCCACGCGATAATTCGGGGAAGGAACATGCAGATAGCCGGCCGGGATCGGCTCGCTGTAGCCGGGGGGCGTCAGCAAAAACTTGCCGCCCTTGCCTTGGTCGAGCCCCGCCGGGCCCACATCCGCGATGGTGAATTGCCAGGCATCGACAATCTGCCCATACAGGCTGCCATCCGGGCCCGCAGCGGGCACTTCCAGCACGGTGGGGCCGTGTTGCAAGTCGGTGAAGGCCGTGATGTAGGGGGTGGTGCTGTTGGCCGTGATGGCCTCGAGATGCGGGGTGGCAGGCTTGGCATAGGCGATGATGTCGTTGTCTTTGAGACCCAGATTGTCGAAGGCGGCGCGCCGGAAGCTGTAGATGGCGACCGCCGGCATGTTCCACAAGACAGCCTCGAAGGCCCGCTGGTACTTGATCTGGTACTCAAAATCTTCGACCGAGCTGACGGAGCCCGCTGGCGGCAGGCCACTCTCGGTTTCACCTGGTTGGCCGGCGCCATGGCGCAGTGGTGTCTTCAGTGACAACCCTTCGGCAAACGCCGGAGTCGGAAGTCTCAATGCCGTCAGACCGACGGCGGATCCCAGTGCTAGCTTGTAAAACTCTCTGCGTGTAATTGGCATTTAAACATCCTTGCTGATGTGGGTCGCTTCAATTCTATCCCGATGACTATAGAAGGATTCTTGTGAAGACTCGGGCCTGAGTGTCATACGTGAACATTTCATGGGACGGCGATCATGTCCACTCATTGGAATGGGGTTGTGCCCATGAAGATGAGCGCGTCAGGCCCTGCTGGGGTATTTCCTGGTTTCCCGGGGCTGGGGGCATTGGCCATCTCCCCTTGCGGGTTGGTCGATGGCAGCACTCAAAGGGGAGGGATGGGACTCCCCTTTAGCATCGATAAAAAAGCCCGGTAGTGATACCGGGCTTGGTGGTCGAGCAGTGCTTTAGCCTCAGGCGAGGTCGAAGCGATCCAGATTCATCACCTTGGTCCAGGCCGCCACGAAGTCCTTCACGAACTTCTCCTTGGCATCCACACTGGCGTAGACCTCCGCCAGGGCGCGCAGCTGGGAGTTGGAACCGAACACCAGATCGACCCGGGTTCCGGTCCACTTCACCTTGCCGCTCTGGCGATCACGGCCTTCATAGACTCCCTGGCTGCCCGCCTCCGGCTTCCACTCCGTGCCCATGTCGAGCAGGTTGACGAAGAAGTCGTTGGAGAGGGTGCCCGGGGCGGCGGTAAAGACCCCGTGGCAGTTGCCCGCGTTGGTGCCGAGCACCCGCATGCCGCCCACCAGTACCGTCATCTCGGGGGCACTCAGGGTGAGCAGCTGTGCCTTGTCGATCAGCATGGTCTCCGCGAAGCCCGCGCACTCGCCCGCGTAGTTGCGAAATCCATCGGCGAGGGGCTCGAGCACCGCGAAGGAGTCCACATCGGTCTGGGCCTGGGAGGCATCCATTCGGCCCGGAGTGAAGGGCACGGTCACGGCGACACCGGCTCTCTTCGCGGCCTGCTCGACCCCCACGCCGCCCGCCAGCACGATGAGGTCGGCGAGGGATACCCGCTTGCCGCCGGTGGCGGAGGCGTTGAAGGCCTGCTGTATCCCGTCGAGGGCCTGAAGCACCTTCGCAAGCTGGGCAGGCTGGTTGACGGCCCACTCCTTTTGCGGAGCGAGACGGATGCGGGCACCGTTGGCGCCGCCACGCTTGTCGGAGCCACGGAAGGTGGACGCGGAAGCCCAGGCGGTCGACACCAGCTCGGCCACGGACAGGGAGGCCGCCAGGATCTGCTCCTTGAGCAGGGCCACGTCCTTGTCATCGATCAGGGGATGATTGACGGCGGGGATGGGGTCTTGCCAGATCAGCTCCTCTTTGGGTACCTCCGGCCCCAGGTAGCGGACGATGGGGCCCATGTCGCGGTGGGTCAGCTTGAACCAGGCGCGGGCGAAGGCATCGGCGAAGGCCTGCGGATCCTCGTAGAAGTGGCGGGAGATCTTGCCAAACTCGGTGTCAAAGCGCAGTGTCAGGTCGGTAGTGAGCATGGTCGGCTTGTGGAACTTGCCGGGGATGTGCGCATCGGGAATGATCTCCGGCGCATCCTTGGCCACCCACTGCTTGGCGCCGGCTGGCGACTTGGTCAGCTCCCACTCGTAGTTGAACAGGTTTTCAAAGAAGTTGTTGCTCCACAGGGCCGGTGTCTTGGTCCAGGTCACTTCGAGCCCGCTCGAGACGGTGTCCTTGCCATGGCCGCTGCCGAAGTCGCTCATCCAGCCGAGGCCCTGGGCCTCCAGAGGCGCGGCTTCCGGCTCTGGCCCCTTGTGGGATTCGGGCGCGGCGCCGTGGGCCTTGCCGAAGGTGTGGCCGCCCGCGATAAGGGCGACCGTCTCTTCATCGTTCATGGCCATGCGACCGAAGGTGGAACGGATGTCCTTGGCAGCCTCCATGTAGTCACCGCTGGCGTTGGGCCCTTCCGGGTTGACGTAGATGAGGCCCATGTGGGTGGCACCGAAGGGGGCCGTAAGCTCGCGATCGCCCTTGACCCGATCGGGATCGACCCCGAGCCAGGCAATTTCATCCCCCCAGTTGACGTCCTGATCCGGCTCCCACACGTCGGGCCGCCCACCGCCAAAGCCGAAGGTGCGAAAACCCATGGTCTCCAGGGCGACGTTGCCGGCGAGGATCAGCAGATCGGCCCAGGAGATCTTGTTGCCGTATTTCTGCTTGATGGGCCAGAGCAGGCGACGGGACTTGTCGATGTTGACGTTGTCCGGCCAGCTGTTGAGGGGGGCGAAGCGCTGTTGGCCACGGCCGCCGCCACCGCGACCGTCGGTGGTGCGATAGGTGCCCGCAGCATGCCAGGTCATGCGGATGAACTGGGGGCCGTAGTGACCGAAGTCCGCCGGCCACCACTCCTGGGAATCCGTCATCAGCTTGACCAGATCTCTCTTGAGTGCCTTGTAATCCAGGCTGGCGAAGGCCTTGGCGTAGTCAAAATCCTTGTCCATGGGATCGGCGCCGGGGGAATGCTGATGCAGCAGATCCAGCCGCAACTGGTTCGGCCACCAATCTCGATTGGTTCTGCCGACGCCGGCGGTGTGGTTGAAGGGGCATTTGCTTTCTTCACTCATCTCTGTCTCTCCTTGGCAGTCATGTGCAATGCAGACAACTCAGTATGGGAACTTTTCCTGCAACCGGCGGGGCATGTGACAGGTTGGGCCTTGGACCGGCATCGGGGGGTTATCAATAACTCCTTATATTTCAGCTAATTGATTAAGGATGGGATGACCGTATTACGAAAAGATGAATCGGTGCCATCGAATTTGGCTGCTCCTGGACAAGGGATAAGAGAAGGAAGGAGCGCCCTGGCAGCCGTGTTATCAATCTTTTTATCCATAACACGAGGGATCAGACCTGGACTTGCGCTGGGTCATGGCATGAGGAGGGCTTGTCTTGAGCGGGGCAGAAAACCCCATTTTTGTGACGGCGGTCCGGATTGCGTCCTGAGCAGGGCGCCGAGCGCCAGAGGATGGGGTGGGGGCGTTGCGCCAAAAAGCGGACGGCGCAGAAACAAAAAGACCGGCCAGTGGCCGGTCCAAACAGACAGCGTGCTGCTGTCTCATCAGGCTGATCCCAGCCTGGAGGGGAATAATGGGGTGGCTGATGGGGCTCGAACCCACGACAACCGGAATCACAATCCGGGACTCTACCAACTGAGCTACAGCCACCACTGAAATCTGCCTTCGATACAGCAATCAAACTCATCCGTATCGATGGCGCGCCCTGCAGGATTCGAACCTGCGACCCACGGCTTAGAAGGCCGTTGCTCTATCCGACTGAGCTAAGGGCGCGTTGTATCAAGAAATCCGGGGATTTCCCGATGAACCTGGTCGGTGATAAAGGATTCGAACCTTTGACCCTCTGGTCCCAAACCAGATGCGCTACCGGGCTGCGCTAATCACCGAAAATTCGCCATCCAGCATACCTTCGGCGGCACCACTGGGCAACGGGCGGGCATCATACCCAAGCGCCAAAGTCAGCGTCAACGACTTTTTCCGCCAGTAAATTCAAGTGCCTACTTATTGCCCTCCCTGCGAGAGCCGCTAACACCCGCGCCAAAAAAATGCGACAATGCGCCGCAGTTGAACACATGGTGAGTGAAGAACGATGTCTGCCAAAATCATTGATGGAAAACAGGTTGCGCAAACGATTCGCAATCAGGTCGCCGCGCAAGTCCAACAGCGGTTGGCGCAGGGGAAACGGGCACCGGGTCTGGCGGTGATCCTGGTGGGGCTGGATCCGGCCTCCCAAGTCTATGTGGGCAGCAAACGTCGCGCTTGTGAAGAGGTGGGATTTGTCTCCCGCTCCTATGACCTCAGCGCCACGGCGACACAAGCGGAGCTGCTGTCCCTGATCGACCAGCTCAACGAGGATCCGGAAGTGGACGGCATCCTGGTGCAGTTGCCCTTGCCGGCTCACTGCGATACCACCCAGGTGCTGGAGCGCATTCGTCCCGACAAGGACGTTGATGGCTTCCATCCCTACAACGTGGGTCGTCTGGCCCAGCGCATCCCGGCGCTGCGACCCTGCACCCCCAAGGGGATCATGACTCTGATCGAGACCACAGGCGTCAAGACCCATGGTCTGCATGCGGTGGTGGTCGGGGCTTCCAACATCGTGGGGCGTCCCATGACGCTGGAGCTGCTGCTGGCCGGTTGCACCACCACCACCTGTCACCGCTTCACCCAGGATCTGGAGACCCAGGTGCGCCGGGCCGACTTGCTGGTCGTGGCGGTGGGCAAGCCCAACTTCATTCCGGGGGAGTGGGTCAAACCCGGTGCCCTGGTGATCGACGTGGGCATCAACCGCCTTGCGGACGGCTCCTTGGTGGGAGATGTGGAGTATGAGACCGCGCGTAATCACGCCGCCTTCATCACGCCGGTACCGGGGGGAGTAGGCCCCATGACGGTCGCCAGCCTGATGGAGAACACCCTGAGCGCCTGCCAGGATTACCACGACGCCTGATGAGGGCGACGGGCAGAAAAGAGAAAGGGAAGGCATTGCCTTCCCTTTTTTTATTGCGTCACTCGCCCGGATCGCTACTGGATATCAGAGGAGGGCCAGGGCGGCGGCCAGATCGGCAATCAGATCGTCGGCATCTTCCACCCCGATGCTGAAGCGGATGAGATCGTCATTGACTCCGACGGCGAGGCGGCTCGCCTCGTCCATGGCGGCGTGGGTGGTGCTGGCCGGATGGCAGGCCAGGCTCTCGAGATCGCCGAGGCTCACCGCCTGCACGAAGAGTTGCAGGTTGTCGAGCAGGGTGGCGCAGCGCTCAAACCCGCCTTCCAGCTCGATGCTCACCATGCCGCCAAAGCCGCTGGCGAAGGCGCCGAGGGCATCGTGGCCCGGATGGCTGGCAAGGCCCGGGTAGATCACCTTCTTCACCGCCGGGTGGGCATCCAGGAACTCGGCCACCTTCTGGGCGTTGTGCAGGTGGGCATCCATGCGCAGGGGAAGGGTCTTGACCCCCCGTTGCAGCAGGTAGGCCTCCTGCGGGCCGATGGGGGAGCCGATGTGCTTGAGGGCCACGGTGCGAATCGACTTCATCAGCGCGTGAGAGCCCGCCACCACCCCGGCGATGATGTCGCCGTGACCGCCCAGGTACTTGGTGCCGCTGTGCATGACGATGTCGATGCCAAGCTCGAGCGGGCGCAGCAGATAGGGGGTGAGGAAGGTGTTGTCACACACCGTGATGGCACCCACCTTGCGGGCCGCCTCCACCACCACCCGCGGATCCACCACCTTGAGGGTGGGGTTGGTCAGGGTTTCAAAGAGTACCACCTTGGTGGCGGGGCGGATGTTGGCCAACAGCGCCTGATCGCTCTCGTAGGCGGTGATCTTGATGCCGGCGCGGCTGAAGGTCTGCTTGAGGAAGGCATCGGTGCCGCCGTAGAGGGGGCCGATATAGGCCACTTCATCACCGCTGTCGGCCAGGGCATACATGATGGCACTCACCGCCGCCATGCCGCTGGCCACCACCAGTGCCTCATCTGCACCTTCGAGGGCTGCCAGCTTCTGCTCCAGTTCGGCGGTGGTAGGGTTGCCAAAGCGGCTGTAGATGAAGCCGGGAGCTTGACCTGCGAAGCGCTCCTGGCCCGCCTGGGCGTTGAAGTAGCTGAAGGTGCTGCTCTGGTAGAGCGGGGTGGTGAGGGCGCCGGTCTGGGGATCGATCCGCTGGCCGCTGTGCACGCTCATGGTCTTGAATTTCATTTTTGTACTCCGTCATTGCCAGGCTGTTGCCCGACTGCTTGTGTTATCCGGGGCGCCGTCGCGCCCCTTTTCTCATGTGGTGTGGCGGTGTTGTCAGGCTAGCGCTGGCTCGCGCTGCGGCTCGCCTGCATAGTGGCGGGCCGCCACATCCGGGTGGGAGCGCAGCCTCCCCTTGAGCACGTTTTCCCCCACCTGATAAAAGAGCGGGTTGGCGGGATCGCTCTGGGGCCCTTCGGCCAGCGCCGCCAGCTCGGGGGAGAGGCTAAGCAGTGGCACAGTCGCATCCAGCCTTGCCGCCATGAAGAAGGCGCAGGAGAGGCGCGATACCCCGGGAGGCGGGCTCACCACCCGGTGCAGGGTGGCCTTGAGGTAGCCGTCGGACGCGAGCTCCAGCAGCTCGCCGATGTTGACCACCAGGGCGCCCGGCAGGGGGGGCGCGGGGATCCAGCCATCTGCCGTCTCCACCTCGAGCCCGGAGTGATCGTCCTGCATCACCAGCGTCAGGTAGCCGGGATCCTTGTGGGCACCTACCCCCTGACCACTGCTGCCTTCCGGTTGTCCGGGGTAGTGAATGAGCTTCATGTGCTGGTAGGGGGTACCGCGAATACTCTCATCAAATACTCCGGCGGGCTGCCCCAGCACCTCTGCGAAGGCGTCCAGCAGGGTGAGGGTGATGTCGCTGAGTCGATCCTGCCATGCCAGCAGCCGTGTCTTCATCTCGGGCAGGGCGGCGGGCCACTGGTTGGGGCCGATGAGGCGCTGCCAGGGTTCACGAATGTGCGCCACAGGCAGGGCCTGGGCCTCGTTCATGATATCGAACTGCTCCCGCAGATCCGGCCGTGCCCGGGTGAGCTCTGCCCCCACCTGGTTGTAGCCGCGAAAGTGGGGGGAGTGGACCATCTGCACCGCCAGTTTTTCTTCAAGTGGCAGGGCGAAGAAGCGGGCGGCGAGCGCCAGGGTCTCCTGGCGCGCCGATTCGCTCAGATCATGGCCCACCAGATAGAAAAAGCCCACTTCGCGGGCGGCCTGGCCAAGCTGCGCCAGCATCTGGCTGCGTGCAGCCGGGGTGCCCTTGAGGGCGGCGAGATCGATGATCGGCAATGATGGGGTGGTCATGGGCATCTCCTCACTTTCCGTGAACGGGGTCTGCATGCCCCGGCGTGCGGGGTGTTGCGAAACCGGGGCGCACTCTTCTTGAGTGGCGCCGTTTGGGTTGAGGGTGATGCTACTGTTCGAGGTTATAAGGTGGAAGCAACAAAATATTCTTAGTTATATACAAAATTCGAAATGGAATTCGGACTTGAGCGAATGGAACGAGCAACGGGCGGCTCAGGCGGCGATCGGCCGTACCGGGTGAGAGCGACATTGGCGTGACGGGATAGACGCGGGAGAGAAAAGGCGGAGGGAGGCATCCGCCTCCCTCCGTGTGACTGTCATGGGAAGGGTTGCTGGCGCGCCTTTCCTCAATAACCCAGGGTGAAACGCTGGCGCAGGTGAGCCGGTGCTTGCACCTCGTTCAGCACCCCGTCCGCCAGATCGCCGACCGTGATCCCGGCGGGCTGCTCGCCGCTGAACATCACCTGATCCGTGCCAAGGCGGTAACCGCCGCGCTTCTCGCCGGGTTCGAGGAACACCGGTGGGGAGACGAAACGCCAGTCGAGGGTGGTTTCCCGGCGAAGGGCGGTGAAACCATCCCGGGCCGCGAGGGCCCCTTGCTTCCACTCTGCCGGGAACTCCGGGGTGTCCACCAGCTGCACGCCCGGGGCGATTTCCAGACTGCCGGCACCGCCGACCACCAGCAGCCAGCTCCCGGCGTCGTTGGCGGCGGCCACGATGGCGCTGGCCCCCTTGAGGTACTGATCGTAGATGTCCGGGGCACTCCAGCCCGGGTTGTAGGCACTGATCACCCGATCGTGCCCCTTGAGCACCTTGGCCAGTGCCTGGCTGTCCTGGGCGTCCACCGCCACGGCGGTGACTTGCGGGTGAGCGGCGACCTTGCTCACGTCACGCACGATGGCGGTGACCTGATGACCGCGGCTGACGGCCTCCTGGAGGATGGCTGAACCGACAAAACCGCTGGCACCGATGAGGGCAATCTTCATGGGAATTCTCCTTCACTGTGGGAATGGGGCTATCCTACGCCCCCGAGTGTGATTTAATAATCCACTTAAAATTGCATTCACTTGTAAGCAGGGCTTCATAATGGATCAGCTCAGACGCTACGCCATCTTCGCCGCCGTGGTGGAGGCGGGCAGCATGACCGGCGCCGCCAAGGCCCTCGGCATGACCCCGTCCGCCGTCAGCCAGCATATCAGCCAGCTGGAGAGCCAGCTCGGCCTGCCCCTGCTGCACCGCTCCACCCGCCGCCTCAGCCTGACCGAGGCGGGGGAGGTGGTGTGGCAGGGTTGCCAGTCGTTGCAGCAGACCCTGAACGACACCGAGCTGCGCCTCTCGGAGGTGCGCGACAGCCTGCTCGGAGAAGTGCGGATCACCGCGCCGGTGGGGATGGCCGGCCAGCCCCTGGCGCGGGCGCTCTCGCCGCTGCTGCAGGCGCACCCGGGCCTGGGCATCCAGATCATTGCCGACGACGAGAAGCGGGATCTCATCAAGGATCGCATCGACGTGGCGTTGCGGGTCGGCACGCTTGAAGATTCCACCCTGGTGGCGCGCAGGCTGGGTCAGACCCGGATGCTGCTGTGTGCCTCGCCCGCCTATCTGGCACGCAAGGGCACGCCGCGCAGCCCGGCAGATCTGCTGGCCCACGACTGGCTGGCCTCGGACATGCTGGGGGGCGGGATACTGCTGTTGGACGAGAAGGGGGAGGCCCACAAGATCAAGCCCAAGCCCAGGGTGCTGTGCAACAACGTCTTGCCCCTGCGCCAGTTTACCCTGGCAGGGCAGGGGATTTCGCTGCAACCGGAAGGTGAAATAGAAGAAGATATCGCAACCGGTCGATTACTCGTGCTGCTGCCGGGCTTTTTGGCCCCTCCCATGGAGATCCATGCCATCACCCCCCAGCGGGAGATCCCGGAGAAGGTGCGGCGGGTGATCAGCGCCCTTCGCAGCCACTTTGCCGAGCATGGCCAGAGCCGTCTACCTTGAGCGAGGCGGGATGAATAGCCAGGCGGTGCGCCGGCCTTGCGGTCGGCGCGACACCCCTGTTTAATGTGGCCCTCCCGGGCCAGAGCGCCCTCTGCTGGCGTGGTCTCAAGCACATCATGACACCGACTTCTCCCCACCCACTCCGTGAGCCGGCACCCGAGGCGCGCACCCATCTCACCCGCATCGAGCGAGTGCTCGACTACATCCATGCCAATCTGGATCAGCCGCTCTCCCTGGAGGCGCTGGCCCGGCAGAGCTGCTGGTCCCGCTGGCAGTTGCAACGGGTATTCCTGCATGAGACGGGCCAGACGGTGGCTCACTATGTGCGCGAGCTGAAGCTGAGCATGGCGGCGGAGGCGCTGCTCTCCACCCGGCTGCGGGTGCTGGATGTGGCGCTGGATCACGGGTTTGGCTCGGAAGTGAGTTTCAGCCGCGCCTTCAAGCAGCAATTTGGCTGCTCGCCGCTGGCGTATCGCAAGCGGGCCGTGCGGCTGGGGCTGCGCACGCCCCTGGTGCGGGCGGCGGTCCCCCGCTCTGCCTCTCCCAACCTGGTGCAGGTGCGCATAGAGAGCCTGCCGGCGTTCACCTTGCAGGGGGTCAGGGGCACGATCCGGGGGTTGTTCGATGCCTCACCGGATTTTCAGCAGACGGTGCCCGCCATCTGGCGAGCGCTGCGCGAGACGGGGGCGCTGGACCTGTCGAGGGAGTGGCTGGGGGTGGTGGATGTGTCGGGGGCAGGGGAGCGGCTGCCTTACTGGGCCGGAGTGGCCACGACGGCGCCTACGCCCCCCGGCCTGTCGAGTCTCAACGTGCCGGCCCAGGAGTATGCCGTGCTCACCCACAAAGGACCCATTGCCCAGCTGGGGGAGAGCCTGCACTGGTTCATCCTGCACTGGCTGCCGGAGTCGGCATACAGTGGGCTGGACGGTTTCGAACTGGAGCGCTATGCCCCCGGCTTTGACGGCCAGCAGCCCGACGCCACCATGGAGTACTGGCTGCCCGTCGCCCCCCGTTAGGGAAGGAGGCTCACCCCGGCATGGCGCCGGGATGGCTCCGGGCGTGTGGCGCTGGCCAGGAGATCAGTGAACTGGGCCGGTGGCAGCGGCTTGGCGAAGTAGAAGCCCTGCAGGTAGTCGATGCCATAGTGGCGTGCCATCTCGACCTGCTCCTGGGTCTCCACCCCCTCGGCGACCAGAGCCAGCCCCATGCGATGGGCGAGATCCAGGATGTTTTCGACGATATGGCGGGAGGGGCCTTCCTCTTTCATTCCCTTGATAAAGCTGCGATCGATTTTGATGATGTCCACATGGAACATCTGCAGATAGCAGAGGCTGGAGTGGCCGGTGCCAAAGTCATCGATGGCGATGAGCACGCCCAGCTCGTCCAGGGCATCGAAGATGGCGCGGGTCTGCTCGTCCGCATCCACCATCTCCCGCTCCGTCACCTCGAGCACCAGGCGCAGATCCTGGCCCGGGAAGGCGCGAAGAAAGTCGCGGCACTCGGCGACGATGTCCCGGTTTTTGAAGTGCTGGGCGCAGACATTGACGGCGACGTGAAAGCCGGGGGGCAGCCTGTCGGCCACCCCGACCAGATAATCCCGGGTCTGGGCCATCAACTGGCGAGTCATCGGCACTATGTAGCCGCACTCCTCCGCGAGGGGAATGAAGTGGTTGGGGGCAATCATCCCTTGTGTGGGATGACGCCAGCGCATCAGCACTTCACAACCGCGCAGGCGTCCCTGCCTGTCCATCACGGGTTGCAGGTGGGGGATGAACTCCCGGGCCGCCATGGCTCTGGCAAGCTCGCTGCGAGGGGAGCCGCTGCGCCCCCTCAGATAGAAGGTGAGCAGCCCCAGCAACAGCGCCAGCACAGGGGCGGCAAGCAGGTTCTCCTGGTTGTACGCCCAGGCAAACGCCAGCACTTCCTTGTAACCGTTGAGCGCCACCAGGCGATAGGGATGAGCGGTGGGATCGCTCTGTTGCAGACGTTGTCCCCCTTCCAGCAGGCGGGCTGCGGGCAGGGTCCTGCCGTGGCCATCGAGGGCCTGGTCCCCGAGGAGGAAGAAGAGGTTGTCCTCCCCCATCACGGCCTGCAAGGCGCCGAAGATGTGGAAGCCGTCCAGCTCCACCAGCAGGGTGCGATCGCCGGATGGCTGACGGTAGAGGATGGCGGTCTGCCCGGTGATGGGGCTGTGTCTGGCGAGGATCAGCGTCTGGTTGCCCGCCGGGCCACGGGGAATATCCCGGGTGAGGATGGGCCTGTGCAGGGTGGTACAGCGCAGTTGCTGCCCCTCCAGCACATAGAGTGCCCGCGCATAGGGGGAGGCGGTGATGAGGTCGCGCAGGGCCAGTTGCTCATCCTGGCAGCGACCCATGGCGAGGGGGTGGGCGGCCTTGACCAGGGACTGACTGTCGTTGATGGCGCTCTCTATCATGGCCCGGGCATGGTTCAGGCTGCGCGCGTTGTCCTTGCGAAGGCCGCTGGCCGCCTGCAGAAGGTTGAGGGCGGTGAGGCCGACCAGCAAGAGGAGCCCGAGCACGATGGCCAGACGCAGACGCGGTGCCAGGGGATCAGTCGGCATGGTGCACCCGATTCTTGCCGGCATCCTTGGCCTGATAGAGCGCCTGATCGACCCGCGCCAGCAGTTGCTCGGCGGACTCCTGTCGCCACAGTCCCAACCCGGCAGAGAAGGTCACCACCAGGTCCGGTTCGCGCCATGGCCGCTGTGCCACCTGGGTGCGCCACTGCTCGAGCAGCGTCAGTGCTCTGGTGCTGTCATCCCCGGGAATGATGATGGCCAGCTCCTCGCCGCCGTAGCGGTAGAGGGTGGCCTCCTGGCCTGCAATCTGCCGCCCTTCCCGGGCCACCGCCCGCAGGACCTCGTCACCGACCGGGTGGCCGTGGGTGTCATTGATGGATTTGAAGTTGTCCAGATCGATCAACCCCAGGCAGAAAGGGCGGCCGGCGATCAGCTGGTCGTCGAGTGCCTTGTCAAAGCAGCGGCGATTGAACAGACCTGTCAGGGCATCCGTGTTGGACGCCTCCACGGCTTCCAGCATCTGGCGATGGCCGCTCTGGATCTCCTGGCGCAACTGATCCCCCGGTTTGCCTTGGTGGATGCGTCCGGCGCGCATCAGGGCGATGATCTCGAAAATCATCTTGCTGAGCACATGACGCAAGGACCACCAGCAGAGCAGGCAGATCAGCATGCAGCCCACCAGGGTGATCTGGAGCTGGTGGGACTCGCTGCTGCTTACCTCCTTGAACCTGGCATCGCTGACGGCATAGATGACGAACCAGTCCGGGTTGGAGAAGGAGTAGTAGTAGAGGTGGGTCTGGCGCTTTGCATCGAAGAGGTGGTCGGCGCCGTTGGTCATCTGCTCGATGAGCCGGCGGTCCACGCGATGGCGAAACAGGTTCCCCACATCCGAATGCAGCAGGATGTCGCCCGCCCGATCGACCAGGTAGAACTCCCCCTTGAGAGGGCTCATGAGCTGACGCAGGGGATAGCTCATCTGCTCGAGATCCACGTTCATGGCCAGGGTGCCGAGGAAGAATCCCTCCCTGTCGAGCAGGGGGCGGGAGACGGAGACGCTGCGGCTCTTGTCGTCGAATTGGCTGGTGTAGTGGTCGGTGTAGTGCACGAAGAGGGTTCGCACGGCGGCCGCGAGAAACCAGGGGCGCTCCCTGGCATCAACGTGCTCCCCGACCGGCAGATGGGGGATGGCGTTGAACCGCCCCTGCGGATCGGCGAGCAGGATGCTCTTCACATAGGGGGTGAGCGCCAACGTTTGCATCAGGGAGAGGCCAAGGGGCGTATGATCCTCATTGAGGAAGGCATCCAGGCCTGATTCATCGATGACACTGCCCGTTTCGTTGAGGACATGCTCCAGTGACTTGAACTGTGGCGCGATGGACTGGGTCGCCATGTTGTGCACGAACATGGCCGCCACCTTGTGGTACTTGCGCTCGGCAGAGGTCCGGATGCTGACACTGACGGCCATCAGGGCGATAAGCAGGGTCAGGATGATGACTCCGAAGGTGACGTTGAGTTGGGTATCGCAGTGCAGATTTTGGTGGGCGGTCTCATTCATAGGCGTGTGCTGATGGCTTGGTATTGTCTCAATCAGGGCTGATAAAAGGGTGGGCATGCTATCGCCTCCTTTATCAATAGCGATTGACCAGGATCAACAAGGGGAGGGAGAACGCGACCATACTTGTCTGATGAGTGTGAATATGGGGGTGAAAATGCCGCCATGTTCTGAATATGTGATGGTTACTTTCTAATTGGCTGTGCAAGTGAAGGAGGTGTCCTTCATCAGGCGGCCATGATGAGCCCTCCCTGAGAGCCTCGACGGCGTCGCCATGTTGCCTCCGATAGCAGATGGCGTGCCTGCCACCCTCGCTTTCCCCGCTTCCGCGCCAACATGCCCCAAATTGTTAATATCGGGGCAAAATAGAACAATAAAATGCAAATGATATTTGTTACTATTCACATGCAGTAAGTAATCGAGGATCAGATGCAGCTTGTTCACCCCCCTTTGACCCTGGTCGCCGTGACCATCTCCACCCTGCTTGCAGGCTCTGTACAGGCTGCCGCGCCCGAAAGCCAGGATACGGCCACCGCCGACGAGACCCTGACCGTGCTCGGCCAGACCTATCGCAACACCGCGACCAAGACCCGGCTCGACCCCATCGAGACGCCCCAGGCCATCTCGGTGGTGGATGGGGAGACCCTGTCGCTGCGCGGTGTCAGTTCGGTGAGCGAGGCGCTGCGCTACGTGCCCGGTGTCAACACCGAGCTGCGGGGCGGGGCGGTCAACCGGCTGGATCTGTTCAACATCCGTGGCTTTGACAACTACCAGAACTTCTATGACGGCCTGTTGCTCCAGTACAACGACTGGAACCTGCAACCCCAGATAGATCCGGTGGCCATCGAGCAGCTGGAGGTGTTCAAGGGGCCGACATCGGTGCTCTATGGCAGCATGCCCCCCGGCGGCATGGTCAACCTCATCGCCAAGCGCCCCCAGCGGGAGAGCAAGCACAACGTGAGCGTGGCGACTGGCACGGGCACCCTGAAGGAGATGACCCTCGACAGCACCGGTGCCATCAACGAGCAGCTCGCCTATCGGCTGGTGGGACTGGCCCGGGAGAAGGATGGCCAGGCGGTGACCTCGAAGGAGGAGCGCTACGTCTTTGCGCCGTCCCTGGACTGGCAGCTCGGCGAGCGCACCCTGCTGAACCTCAACCTTTACTACCAGAAGGATCCCGAGGCCGGCATCTACACCACTGTGCCCGCCAGCGGCTCGGCCAAGTCCAACCCCCTGGGGCAGCTTGGCAGCGACACCTTCCTTGGTGACGAGAACTGGAACGAGTACAACCGGGATGTGACCCTGCTGGGCTACAAGCTGAGCCACGACTTCAACGAGCGCTGGCAGGTGCTGCAAAATGCCCGCTATATGGATGCGTCTGCCTATCAGCGCAACACCTACAACGCGGCCCTGGCGGCGGACAACCGCACCCTGGCCCGCAACGCCTATCTCACCGATGAAGACTCTCGCGGCGTTGTCATCGACAACCAGCTGGCGGGCAAGGTGCAGACGGGCTCTGCCCAGCACAACCTGCTGCTCGGGGTCGATTACCAGTACCTGGATGCCCATATCCTCTACCGGGATACCCTCGACTACTCGGCGCCCAGCATCGACATTTTCAACCCGAACCATAGCCAGATAGTCCCAGAGGCACTCACTTTCAACTACCAGGATAAAAAGGTGATTCGTCAGTCCCAGACCGGCGTCTATCTGCAGGATCAGGTGCGCCTCGATCGGCTGGTGGCCATCGGCGGCGCCCGCTACGACCGCTACCGGATGGACACCGACAGCCGGACCCTTTATCAGGGGGCGGACAGCCAGTCCCTGGCCCACATCGATCAGGACAACCTCTCCTTCCGTGTCGGCGCTATCTATGAGCTGGATGGCGGCTTCTCCCCCTATGCGAGCTATGCCGAGAGTTTCGAGCCGGTGCCGGGGGCGGACAAGCAGGGTCAGGCGTTCAAACCGGCGACCGGTCATCAGTGGGAAGGGGGCGTCAAGTTCCTCTCCGACGACATGGGCAAGACGGCGACCCTGTCGGCGTTCCACATCACCAAGAAGAATGCCCTGGTGACGGACCCGGACAATGTCTACGGGCCCAAGCTGCAGATCGGGGAGACGGTCTCCAGGGGCATCGAGCTTGAGGGGAGAGCCGATCTCACCAGCCAGCTGGATCTGGCCCTCAACTACACCCTGATGGACATGGAGATCACGCGTGACACCACCACGCTGCAGGGCAAGACGCCGGTCTGGGTCCCCAGACAGATGGCGTCGCTGTGGAGCAACTACTACCCCGGCGGCAACCTCGAGGGGATGCGAGTGGGCGCCGGCCTGCGCTACGTGGGGGAGGCCGAGATGGATGCCGCCAACACCGACAAGGTACCGGACTACCTCCTGATGGATATGTCCGCCTCCTACGATCTCGCCGCCCTCAGCGCAAGCCTGAAGGGGATGGGGGTATCGCTTGGCGCCAGCAACCTGTTCAACAAGACCTACTACTCCTGCTACGACCAGAACAACTGCTGGTTCGGGGCCGAGCGAAGCGTGGAGGCGCGACTCAAATACGCATTCTGACCTTGCGCCCCGGCACGCGCCCGGGGCCCTTTCAACGAATGGGCGAGGAGAGGGCACGCGGTGTGCCGCGCAGCCTTAGCCGGGAGCACGGCCTTGGCCGGGAGAAAGCGGACGCGGAACGTGCCCTCGTCTCGGATCACCAGGCCCTGTTCGCGGCGGCGGCCAGCCTGATCCCGTCCCTCAAGGGGAACCTGGTGGCGGCCGGTGACGTGCGCCCGCCACTGACGGATGCCACCGGGGCGACGTCGGCCGAGGTGGCCGCAGCCCTCCATGCGCACTGGCAGCAGGCACACCCGGAGGCGGGGCCCGCCTACTGGCTCACCCGCAGCTGGGGCATGCTCTGCTGGCAATCCATCTATCTCGCCATGGTGGCCGTCTATCGCCATCAGGCCGTGCCTGCCCTCGACAGGCTGGGACAGGGGCATGAGGCCGGCGTGGTGTCGGGCTTTACCCTGCCGGCCGAGCCCATGATCAGAGGGGAGGTCGGCGTGTTGATCAAGACGGCCGGGGAGCGACTCCAGGCGCACTGGCAGGGGCTGTTCACCTTCCTTGGGACGGCGCAGCGGCTGCGCCCCGGTTTCGTGCGCCCGCTCCTGGCGGACGATCTGCTGGCGGCCCTGGTGCGGGTGCCCGATTTCTTCGGGGAGGTGAGTCGGGAGGAGGTGAGGGCCCATGCCCCCCTCTGGCTTGAATCCTGTGGCCTGCCGTCGGCACATCTGACGGGCTGGCGCGAAGCGGGCCTGCCCCGGGACGAGGCCTTCCCGGGCTATGTGCGCCAGCGCTGCTGCCTGCACTACAAGCGCCGGGATGGGGAGCTTTGTGGCAACTGCCCGCGAAGGCTGGGTGGGGCGAGGGGTGATGAATGCTGATACCCGACTCTTCGTCTGCGCGGGCAACCCGTGATGAAAGCCGCCTGATCCTGGCGGCTTTTTTGTGTCCGGCTTACTGGGCCGCCATCCGGGTGCGAATGCGCTCGAACAGGCTCTGCAGGCAGGCCTGATCTTTGTCGGCGGCGCGCACGGCGCCATACATATGGCGGCGAATGCCCTCCCCGAGAGGGCGCGCCTCAAGCAGGCCCTGGCGCACGAACTCCTCGCTGGCCCAGCGGGGCAAGGCGGCGAGCCCGAGCCCGGCGGCGGCCATCTGCAGCATGACCGAGGTGTTGTCCACCGGTTTGCAACGGGCAGGCTCCACCCCGGCCGGTTGCAGGAAACGGCTGAACACGTCCATGCGCGCCCGCTCCACCGGGTAGACCAGCAGCACCTCCGGTCGCAGATCGTCCGGTGCGATGCGCCGCTGCTGGCAGAGGGGGTGATCCGGCGCCATCACCAGGGTGAGATCGAAGGCGAACAGCGGCTCGAAATGAAGATCTCCGCGGGCCTGCACATCCGAGGTGAGCAGCAGGTCGAGCTGGCCGCCAAGCAGGGCACTGATGGCATCGAAACCCGGCACCGACTCCACCTCCAGATCCACGCCGGGCCACTGGCGGCGAAAGTCCGGCAACAGCGGCAGCAGCCACTGGATGCAGCTGTGGCAATCGAGGGCCAGATGCAGCCTGCCCGCCTCGCCGCTGTGCAGGGCGACCAGCTGGCGCTCGGTCTGGGCCAGGGCGGGCAGCACCTGACGGGCCAGGGCCAGCAGATGCTGGCCTGCCGCCGTCAGCACCAGCGGGCGGCTTTTTCGAAGAAACAGCTCCAGATTGAGGCGGGTCTCCAGCTCCTTGAGCTGGTGGGAGAGGGCGGACTGGGTGAGGTTGAGGGTGAGCGCGGCCCCGGCCAGGGACCCTTGCTCGGCCAGGGCGCTGATGGTCTTCAGGTGTTTGAGATCGATGCCCAGATTGCTGCTCTGAGGGGGGCTGGATGGGGTGGGCGCGACCATGGCACTGCTCCTTTGTGCGTCAGTTGAGAAATTCTTGAGAGCCAGTTGAAGAGGATTCAATAGCCAAGGTCACCTTATCTTGTCATTTTGGATGTGTAAACATCTGGATGGCCAAACAATCCAGATCCTCATCAGATAAACGAGCATAAGGAATGGAACCTATGACCTTCGCACACACCCTGGGCTTTCCCCGTATCGGCGCCAAGCGCGAACTGAAATTTGCCCTCGAATCCTACTGGCGTGGCGAAACCACCCAGGCCGAGCTGGTCGCCGTGGGCAAGAGCCTGCGTGAGCGCCACTGGCAGGCCCAGCGTACCGCCGGGGTCAACCTGCTGCCGGTGGGGGATTTTGCCTGGTACGATCAGGTGCTGGGTACCAGCCTGCTGGTGGACGCCGTGCCTGCCCGTCACCGCCACGGCGACACCGACCTCGACACCCTGTTCCGGGTGGCCCGTGGCCGTGCGCCGACCGGCCCGGCGGCGGCCGCTGCCGAGATGACCAAGTGGTTCAACACCAACTACCACTACCTGGTGCCGGAATTTTACCGTGACCAGCGCTTCAAGCTGGGCTGGAGCCAGCTCTTTGACGAGGTGGAAGAGGCCAAGGCCCTTGGGCTGCCGGTCAAGGCGGTGTTGCTGGGCCCTGTCTCCTACCTTTGGCTTGGCAAGGAGAAAGAGAGCGGCTTCTCCCGCCTCGAACTGCTGGATCGCCTGCTGATCGTCTACCAGGAGATCCTGGCCAAACTGGCGGCCCAGGGGGTGGAGTGGGTGCAAATCGACGAGCCGGCTCTGGCGCTGGACCTGCCGGATGAGTGGCGCCTGGCCTACCTCAAGGCATATGAGCGCCTGAGCGGCCCCTGCAAGCTGCTGCTCACCACCTACTTCGGGTCCGTGGCCCATCAGCGCGACATCATCACCAGTCTGAAGGTGGACGGCCTGCACCTGGATCTGGTGGCTGCCCCCGAGCAGCTCGAGACCCTGGTCCCGCACCTGCCGGCCCAGTGGGTACTCTCGGCGGGTGTCATCAACGGCCGCAACGTCTGGCGTGCCAACCTGGCCAAGCTGGCGCCGACCCTCAAGGCCTTGAAAGAAAAGCTTGGCGAGCGCCTCTGGGTGGCCTCCTCCTGTTCCTTGCTGCACAGCCCGGTGGATTTGACCCTGGAGCACGAGCTGGATCCCCAGACTCGCAGCTGGTTCGCCTTCGCCCTGCAAAAGTGCTATGAGCTGGGGCTGCTGTCCGACTACCTGGACGGTGGCGCCCTGGACAAAATCGAGGCTTACAGCCAGCCCATCGTGGATCGGGAGTCCGACAGCCGGGTTCACAAGAAGGCGGTGCAGTCACGACTCGCCAGCCTGACCAACAGTGACTTCGATCGCCAGAGCGCCTACCCGGTGCGTGCCGACGCGCAGCGCTCGGATCTGAAGCTGCCGCTCCTGCCCACCACCACCATCGGCTCCTTCCCGCAGACCTCTGAAATCCGGGTGCTGCGTCAGGATTGGCGTGCTGGGCGCATCGATGACCAGGCCTACGAGGCGGGCATCCAGGCCCAGATCAAGGATGCGATTGAGCGCCAGGAGGCCATCGGGCTGGACGTGCTGGTGCACGGTGAAGCGGAGCGCAACGACATGGTGGAGTATTTCGGGGAGCTGCTGGACGGCTTTGCCATCACCCGCTTTGGCTGGGTACAGAGCTATGGCTCCCGCTGCGTCAAGCCGCCGGTGATCACCCGTGACATCGACCGCCCCACCCCCATGACCCTTGAGTGGACGAAGTTTGCCCAGAGCCTGACCGACAAGCCGGTGAAGGGCATGCTGACCGGCCCCGTGACCATTCTCTGCTGGTCCTTCCCGCGCGAAGACGTGAGCCGCGAGCAGTCCGCCCTGCAGATTGGCCTCGCCATTCGCGACGAGGTGGCTGACTTGGAAGCCGCCGGCATCAAGATCATCCAGATCGACGAGCCGGCGATCCGCGAAGGGCTGCCCCTGCGCAAGCAGGATCACCAGGCCTATCTCGACTGGGCGGTGCGCGCCTTCCGCCTGAGCGCAAGCCCGGTGGTGGACAGCACCCAGATCCACACCCACATGTGTTACAGCGACTTCAACCTCATCATCGAGGCGGTGGCGGCGCTGGACGCGGATGTGATCACCATCGAGACGAGCCGCAGCCAGATGCAGTTGCTCGAAGCGTTCGAGCGCTTCAACTACCCCAACGAGATCGGCCCGGGCGTCTACGACATCCACTCGCCGAACGTACCGAGCCAGGGCTGGATTGAAGACCTCATCCGCAAGGCTGCGCAACAAATCCCGGCGGACCGGCTCTGGGTGAACCCGGACTGCGGCCTCAAGACCCGCGGTTGGGAAGAGACCACCGCTGCCCTGAAGGTGATGGTCGATGCAACCCGGGCGCTGCGCGCCGAGTTGGCCTGAGGGCTTCCATTCACCCGGACGAGCGCCCGGTGAGTGTCACCAAGACGAGAGAGGGAAGGCGACAGCCTTCCCTCTTTTTTTGCATGGCCGCTCCCTAGAGGGGGATCAGGGCGGGACGGGGGACGGGCAGGTAGCGGGTGGGGGAAACCGACATCGTCACCGGGTGAGGGGCGCTTGCGAGCGCCTCGGTCAGCCACTGTTGGTCGAGGGGGATGGCATTGCGATCCTCGATCACCAGATTGAGGTGCTGGGCGCCCAGGCACCCGTAGCGGGCTGGGTCGGTCTGGGTAAAGAGGCCAAGACAGGGCACACCGCTGGCGGCAGCCAGGTGCAGGGGACCGGTGTCGGCGCTGACGAAGAGGGAGAGGCCGCCCGTGAAGCGGGCCAGCTCCCCCATGTTGCCAAGGGAAACGTGCACGTCCCCGAGCAGGTGCTCGGGGGCGGCGGGATCCGCGAGCTGGACCAGCAGGGCATCCGGGCTGTGACGGCGCAGATCCCCAAGCAACCGCTGCCACTGGGGCTGGGAGAGCCCCTTGCCCTTGCGGGCGCCGGTGAAAAAGCCGATCAGGGGACGGCCAGGATGGGCTCGTCGCAGCGCACTCAAGGCCGGGCTTGGCCCCTGCAACAGGCTGCCAAGGGGGATGGGGTCGGCCGGATTGCCCGGTATGCCGAGCAGTTGCAGGGGCTGGTGGGCGTAGTGGCACTCACTGTCCGGAGCCTGCGGACGCTGGAAGATGAGATCCCCGTGGCCATCGTCGAAGCCGCATTTCTCACGGGCCTGTACCCAGGCGGCGATGAAGTGATCCGTACTGGAGGCGAAGGGGACGTAGACCCTGTCGTAGTGTTGGCGGCGCAGACGCGAGAGTGCCGAGAGGGCGCCCGGCAGGTGTCTGCCCTGCAACCGGATCTGATGAATGTGCCGCAGGGGCAGATCGGCCAGGAAGGGGAGCAGGGCGGTGGGGCTGCACACCAGCTCCAGCTCGGCGTGGGGATGGGCGCGATGAAGCTGGTGCAGGAAGGGCAGCAGGAAGAGGTTGTTGCCGATGCGGTTGGTGCTGCGAATGACCAGGATCCGGCGGGGTGCCTGCGAAGAGGGCGGCAATGCGCTGCGACTGGCAAGCCAGCCGAGCAGGGTTCGCTCCAGTCCCGCCGTCCAGACCCGGCGTTGGCCGTCGAAGCGGCGCAGGGCATCGTTGAGGTGAGTCATACCGTTGGGCTCCAGTGTTGGGATGGTGTAAAGGGTGCCAGCGGACTCTTAAGACAATGTTAAGAAGGGAAAAAGCGTGCGGATGATGGCCATGGCGGAGCGGGGTGCTGGTGCGGGACGGGGGAAAGTGGCTAGAATTGCGCATTTGAAATAAATGTTATCGTCCGCGGGAGCACCATGCAGTTCAGGGATTTTTTGCCGGTATCGACCAATACCAGCGTCAAAGAGAGTTGTTACGGCGCCCTTGGCGCCCTCATCGGCTTGCTCGGCACCGCCTTGCTGTGCCGTTGGGGGTTGGGGCTCGAGGTGCACTGGCTCATCGCCCCCATGGGGGCCTCCGCCGTGCTGCTGTTTGCCGCCCCGGCCAGCCCCCTGGCCCAGCCCTGGTCCATCCTTGTGGGCAACGGGGTGTCGGCCCTGATGGGGGTATTGAGTGCGAGCCTGGTGCCGGACATGGCTATCGCCTCGGCCCTGGCGGTGATGCTGGCCATCGCCGCCATGTTCCTCACCCGCAGCCTGCACCCGCCCGGCGGCGCCGTGGCCCTGACCGCCGTCATCGGCGGCGAGGGGATCCGGGCTCTCGGGGTCGGCTACGTGCTGCTGCCGGTGCTGCTCAACTCCCTGTTGCTGCTGAGTCTGGGCTTGCTCTACAACCGCGCTCTGGGGCGTCGTTATCCCCATGGCGGCAAGGCGGCGCCCAATCGCCACCAGACGGCGGATCCCCAGCCGAGTGCCCGACTCGCCACCCAGGACATCGACTTTGCCCTGCAAAAACACGGGGAACTGCTGGACATCAGCCGCCAGGATCTGCAGGAGCTGCTGCAGGAGGCCCAGCTTCACGCCCTGCGGGGGCGAGTGGGGACGGTGCGTTGCCAGGATGTGATGTCGCGGGATCTCGTCGTGACGACGCCACAGGCGCTCGCCATGGAGGCGTGGCATCTGCTCTCCCACCACCAGATCAAGGCGCTGCCGGTGGTGGATGAGGGGGAGAGGCTGGTCGGCATCATCACCCTGCACGACCTGATGATCGACCGGGCGGGTCACCAGCCGAGGGCGAAGGAGACCCTTGAGCACCTGCAGGTGGCGGATCTGATGACCCGGGAGGTGCAGACGGCGCGGCGCTACCAGCCTCTCTATGATCTGGTGGAGGCCTTCTCCGACGGGGGCCTGCACCATATGCCGGTGGTGGAAGGGGAGCAGCTGGTGGGCATCATCACCCAGTCCGACATGGTGGCGGCCCTGTTCACCCTGGCCCTGCAACCGGGTCAGGTGGAGGAGGCGCATGCCTGTGAGCAATAAGAATGAGCCATAAGAAACGGGCCCCTTGCGGGGCCCGTGTCATTCAGGGTCTGGGATAGACGGTCTCCCCCATGAAGACCGTCTGCTCGACTTGGGTATCGGCGATCAGTTCCGGGGTGCCGGCCTTGACCAGGGCGAACAGGTCCCTGTCCAGCACGATGAAGTCCGCCGACTTGCCCGCCTCGATGGAGCCGGTGATGTCGCCCTGACGCACCGCCCTGGCGCCGTTGATGGTGTAGGCGGCCAGCATTTCGGCCAGCGAAGTGCGCTGACTGGCCCTAAAGTCGTCGCCGCTGCCGGCCGCCTGCACGATGCCGGCGGCCATGTTCGCGAACGGACGCGGATCCCGGCTGTCCACCGGGGCGTCGCTGCCCGCCACCAGCACGGCGCCGGCCTGGCGCGAACGCTCGACCGGGTAGAGGGCGTCATGAAGATAGCCCATGGGATCGTAGATGGCCTCGCTCAGGGACTGCCCTGCCTTGGTTGGCTGGATGAAGGGGCTGACCAGCATGTCATAGGCAAGCTGGGGCGTGGTCCAGGCATAGGTGAAGGTGAGGTAGAGACCCAGCTCGCCGAGGCGCTGCTGATCGTCCGGGTGCACTACCTGCAGGTGGGCCAGGGTGTGGGGAATGCCGCTGTTGCCGTTGCTGGCGCGGGCCGCCTCCAGGGCATCGAGGGCCACCCGGGTACTGCGATCGCCGATGCTGTGCATGTGGATGCCAAACCCGGCCCCATCCAGCGCCGTGACGTAGCGCGCCAGATCCGCCTCCTTGTAGTTGACGATGCCGTTGCTGCCCCCATCCTCGCTGTCCGCAGTGATGCTCACCTCGCCGCTGTCGGGATCCAGGGCCAGATGGGGACTGTGGTAGTTCTCCAGCATGCCGGCATTGGGCAGGAAGGGAGGGCTGGTGAAGGGATCCCCCTCCAGCACGCCGTCGAGGAAGATCTTGACCGCATCGGCCTTGATCAGGGGATTGCCTGCGAAGGCGTCGCGCACCTGGTTCGCCTTGGCCAGGTGCCCGTCGATGTCCAGCTTGCCGCTGTAGTCATCCTGGTTGAAGCAGGTGGCGGCGGTGACGCGCATGTGCAGCAGATCCTGGTCCTGCATCTTGCGCAGCCGACCCCGGATGAAGTCGTTGGCGCAGGCATCCTGCACCCCCGTGATGCCGCGCGACGCCATCAGCGTCGAGATGGCGGGGAGTATCTTGTCATACTGGGCCGCTGCCTGTTCACCCTCCGCGCTCAGCACCCCGGTGTCGGGGACCGCAATGGCGCTGCGGGCCGCGTCCCGGACCACGCCGGTTGCGAGATCCACATAGGGGATGAAGGCCTCGAACACGCCGCCTGGAGCCAGGGTGGTGGCATTGAAGCCGACCACATTGCCCTCTTCGTCCTGTGCCTGCGCCAGCGCCTGGGAGTTGTAGCCGCCGGCATGGCCGTCGACCCCGGCCAGCATCACGGGGTTGTTCGGCGCCGCCGCATCCAGGGCCGCCAGCAGGGTGGCATGGGTGGCGGTGGGGGTGTTGCCGTCATAGGGCGACCACTGGTTGACCACCAGCCACTCCCCGGGAGCCGGGGCGTAGCGGGGCAGGCACTCGCCGATCTTGGCCGCCAGCTGATCCAGGTTGACGCTCTGGCCGTCCAGATCGCACATGTCCAGCGCCACGGTGCCGAGCAGGTGGATGTGGTTGTCGTGCAGGCCCGGCAGCACCATTTTGCCTTGCAGATCCACCACCTGGGTCGCACTGTTTTTCAAGGCCTCGGCCCCTTCGCGAGTGCCCACGTAAGTGAACTTGCCCCCTTGCACCACCATGGCCTCGGCCTGGCTGCGTTGCCCATCCTGGGTGTGGATCTTGCCGTTGAGATAGAGGGTGTTGCCGGGCGGTGGCTCACTGTTGTCTTGCTGGCAGCCGAGCAGGCCACCTAGCAGCAGGGCGATGGTGCCCAGCCTGAGATTGGGGTGTTTGCTATCCATTGCGCGCTCTCCTTGGGTTAATTGCAGTTCTTACTGCAGATATGAGCACCTATGGTTATTGCAGCTACTCTGAAAAATGCCAGCGATTACTGCACTTTTTTTGACTTGTGTTTACCTTGTCTCATCATGTAGTTATGAACACCAGTTGCCCCTTGGGGGCGGACACCGCATCGGGGGAAGAGAATGTCACAACACGTGCTGCCGGCCGAACTTTGCATGCGGCGCCAACCCAGGCAACTGCGCAGCCAGGAGGTGGCGAGCCGCATCGAGCAGGCCACCCTGGCCCTGTTGCAGGAGCAGGGGTTTGCGGCCCTCAACACCAATGCCATCGCCGCCCGCGCCGGGGTGGGCATCAAGTCGCTCTACCATCTCTACCCCAACAAGGAGGCCATTATCTGCCGGCTGGCCATGGACTGGCTGGCGGCGGTGTGCGAGGCGCAGGAGCGCATCCGCGAGCAGGCCGACAGCTGGCCCCAGACCCTGCTGCTGCTGGACGAGGCGCTGGAGGCACTGGATGAACGCTTCGTCGGGTATGGGGCGCTGTGGCAGGCGATGGATCTCATCCCCGCCCTGCACGGGGTCGAGCAGGAGCACGAGGGACGCCAGATTGCGTTCTGGTCCGAGCGGCTGCGCCACTTTGGCTGCCGCTGGCCCGAGCCCGAGCTCACCACCCTGGTGCGCTACTTCTACCGGACCGCGGACGTGGCCAAGCAGTGTACCAAGGGGCAGGGGGAGGCGGGCAGCGCGCTGTGGCAACTCCATAGACGCTGGAGCGAGCAGCTGATGATGGCGGCCATTGAGGAGCCTGACCCCGCCCGGGTCTGGCAGTCGATGCCGGGGCTGGCACCGGCTGGCCCAGTTCCGGCGAAGAGGGACGAATAAAGAGAGGGAGTGCCGGGCACTCCCTCTCTTGCATCTGGCATTGCGCCCAGCGGGCTAGCCGTAGCGGGCCAGGGTGAGCCCCTCGTCGCTGATATCCGGGGTATTGCCCGAGATGAGATCGCTGAGCAACTGGCCCGATCCGGCCGCCATGGTCCAGCCCAGGGTACCGTGGCCGGTATTGAGCCAGAGCCCGGGAATGGGGCTTGGGCCCACCAGGGGCGTGCCGTCCGGCGTCATGGGGCGCAGCCCGGTCCAGAAGGTGGCCTGCTCCAGATTTCCCCCCTGGGGGAAGAGATCCCGCACCACCATGGCCAGGGTATCGTGGCGTCTGGGGTTGAGCGCCAGGTTGAAGCCCGAGAGTTCGGCCATGCCGCCCACCCGGATCCGTTCGTCGAAGCGGGTGATGGCGACCTTGTAGGTCTCGTCCAGCACAGTGCTGCGCGGGGCACCCTCGGCATTCGTCATCGGCAGGGTGAGGGAGTAGCCCTTGACCGGGTAGACGGGGAGCTCAATACCGAGGGGGCGCAGGAAGCCGGTGCCATAACTGCCGAGGGCACAGACGATGGCGTCGGCCTGGAAGCGCTGCTCGCCGGCACGGACCGCCACGGCGCGTCCCTTCGCGATCTCGACCTCGTCGATGGCGCAGTTGAAGACGAAGCTCACCCCGAGCTTGCGGGCCTCGTCCGCCAGGGCCTGGGTGAAGCGGAAACAGTCACCGGTTTCATCTCCCGGCAGGCGCAGACCCCCCACCACCTTGCCACGCACCCTTGCCAGGGCGGGCTCGACCTCCTCGCAGCCGTCGGCATTCAGAGACTGATAGGGGACGCCGTACTCCTCGAGCACGGCGATATCGCGCTGGCTGGCATCGAGCTGGGCCTGACTGCGAAACAGTTGCAGGGTGCCGAGCTGGCGCCCTTCGTAGTCGAGCGCCAGCTCGCCCCGCAACTGCTTCATGCAGTCGCGGCTGTATTCGGCCAGCCGTACCATGCGCCCCTTGTTGACCGCATAGGCCGCCGGCGTGCAGTTGGCGAACATCTTCAGCATCCAGCGCAGCTGGAAGGGGTCCGAGGTGGGCCGCACCGTGAAGGGGGCGTGCTTTTGCAGCAGCCATTTGGCGGCCTTGAGGGGAATGCCGGGGGCAGCCCAGGGGGAAGCATAACCCGGGGAGATCTGACCCGCGTTGGCATGGCTGGTTTCAAGGGCCACCCCGTCACGCCGCTCCAGCAGGGTCACTTTGTGACCGGCCTTGGCCAGATACCAGGCGCTGGTCACACCGACCACGCCACCACCGAGTACCACTATGTCCATCTTGTCTCTCCTTGACTGGGGCCTCCACCTTAATCAGCCGCCACAGGATATTCAACTGGTGTCGATGTCATTGGTGGTTATCGCTATTCACATTTTGTTAACTGGCTCTCAATGTTGTCATTTGCTCACTTTCTGGCATGAAATCCGGTCGATTCAGAGCCGCTCCAGGTGGAGCAGATGATGCTCTGCCGTCGTCAGGATGGCTCGCTGCTGTTCTGTGGTTTGGCCATCCCAGTTGGCATAGGGCAGGGCGAGGCGAGGGTTGTTGCCAAGTTTGTCCCGGTTGCGCCAGAGAAAGTGCCAATAGAGGCTGTTGAAGGGGCAGCTGTCCGGCCCGCTGCGGGCCTTCACCTGATAGTGACACCCCTTGCAGTAGTGGCCCATCCGCTCGAGATAGGCGCCGCTGCTGGCGTAGGGCTTGCTGCCCATCAGGCCGCCATCGGCAAACTGGCTCATGCCGCGGGTGTTGGGCAGTTCCACCCACTCGATGGCATCCACATAGATACCCAGATACCAGGCATCCACCTTGTCAGGGTGGATCCCCGCCAGCAGGGCGAAGTTGCCGGTCACCATCAGCCGCTGGATATGGTGGGCATAGGCGTGCTCCAGAGACTGTCGAATGGCGTGACGCACGCAGGCCATGCTGGTTTCTCCATTCCAGAAAAAACCGGGCAGTGGTCGCTCGGCCCCGAGAAAGTTGGTGCGCCGATACTCGGGCATCTTTTCCCAGTAGAGGGCGCGGACAAACTCGCGCCAGCCGAGGATCTGGCGGATGAACCCCTCCACCTGCGCCAGGGAAATGGTGGCCTGATTGGCCTGCCAGTGAGCTTGCGCAGCGCGGATCACCTCGAGGGGATGGAGCATCTTGCTGTTCATGGAAAACGACAAGCGGCTGTGGAACAGGCTCCAGCCCCGTTCGCTCAGGGCGTCCTGATAGCGACCGAAGTGGGGCAGGCAGTGTGCAAGGAAGTGTTCAAGCAGTGCGCGGCTCTGGCGCCGGGTGACGGGCCAGGGCAGGGCGTCGGCATCGGCACTGCCAAGGGTGGCGACGCCGTGGTGGGTCAGCATGGCATCGATGTCGCTCACCTCGTTGGCAAAGGTGAGGGGCGCCGGGATGGGTTGGCTCGCCGGCAATTTGGCGCGATTCTCGGCATCGAAGTTCCAGCGCCCCCCAAGGGGCTGGCCGCGCTCATCGAGCAACACCCGGTACTGCTTTCGCAGGGCGCGGTAGAAGAACTCCATCCGGCTGTGAGGGTAGCGTCGCCAGCCATCGCGGGGGGTGAGAAAATGTTCGCTGTCCACCTCAGCGGTCGGGATGGCAAGGCCTGAGGCCCACTGGGTCAGCTGGCTTGCAAGGCGCCACTCGTCCGGGCTCTGCCAGGCGAAGCGCTCTGCCTGATGCGTTTCGAGCTGGGCTGCCAGCAAGCTCGGCAAATCGGGCCAGGGGGCGCTCTCATCGAGAGTCAGGTAGCAGACCCGGTGGCCCGCCTTGGTGAGAGCGGCGGCGAAGGCGCGCATGGCGGCAAAGAAGGCGAGCACCTTCTGGCGATGGTGGCGGCAGTAGTCCGTCTCCTGGCGCAGCTCCGCCATCAGGTAGCAGACCGCGGGATCCGGCGTGCGAAACCAGCTGTGACCTGCGTTCAGTTGATCCCCGAGAATGAGGCGCAGCTCCATCAGGGGTGCTCCTTCCGACGACGGCAGCGTTCGCTGCAATAGCGCACTTCCTGCCAGCAGCGGGCCCACTTGCGCCGCCAGGCAAAAGGACGCAGGCAGACGGGACAGATCTTCTCGGGTAGATGGGGTTTGAGGTGCATGTGGCGGCCCTGTTGATGCCCTTGGTTTCTCTCTGCCTCCTTAACGAAGCACCATACGGTCGGGATCACTGGGGGAGCAGAAAGAGGCAATAGGGGGTGATTGCCACTCATGAAAAAGGCCCCCGCACCTGCCGGTTCGGGGGCCCTTGTTCTCGTAGCCGTTACTGGCTGCTGAAGAGCCTGGGCTGGGGAGTGGACTGCGCCGTCAGGGTCATGCGGCCCGAGGTTTCCAGCCAGCTCTTGATCTTTCTGGCATCGGCGACCCGTTCATCCGTGGTGTTGGCGTGAAGCAGCACCATGACCACGGGCTCGTTGTTGACCCGGGTTCCCATCACCAGGCAGCGCCCCGCCTCGCGGATATAACCGGTCTTGGAGACCAGAATGGGCCAGCTTCCTTCCCGTACCAGGCGGTTGGAGTTGAGGTAGTGCAGCTGGCGCTTGCCGTTGCGTACCAGACGCTGCTCGGAGGCGGTGTACTGGCGGATCAGCGGGTAGGTGGATGCGGCAGCAGCCAGTTTGGCGAGATCGTGTGCGGTGGAGACGTTGCGGGGGTTGAGCCCGGTGCTGTCGGCGAAATGAGTGCTCCACATGCCGAGCATGCGGGCCTTGGCATTCATTGCTTCGATAAAGGCTTTGCGACCACCCGGGTAGTGCCGTCCCAAGGCGGAGGCGGCGCGGTTTTCAGACGACATCAGGGCGATGTGCAGCATGTCGGCGCGACTCAGACGCGAGCCCACCGCGAGGCGCGACCCGGTGCCCTTGAGTCTGTCCACGTCATCCATGGTGACGGTGAGGGTCTCGTTGAGGCGCTGATTGCCATCCAGTACCACCAGCGCTGTCATCAGCTTGGTGATGGAGGCGATGGACATCACCCGGTTGGCGTTGCGCTCTGCCAGTGTCTCGCCGGTTTTCGGGTTGACGACCACGTAGGCATCGGATCTCAGCGGCAGGTTGCTGCGGGGTTCGAGCAGGCTGTTGGTGGAAGAAGAGGTCGCAGAAAACGGGTTGGCATGGGCGCTTTCCATGCTGGCGGGAAGAAGGAAGGCGCCGAGCAGCAAGGGAAGAAAAGGACGAAGGTTCATGGTTTGACTCTACTACGACTCACAGGGACATTTGGCTAAGTTATATGACGGTAATTGACGCTTCACAACGTCTGGTGGCCGGATATTTCCATTTTATGGGCCAGCGCACCTTGAAATCCCCCGCATCGGGGCTATTGGGCCCGAAAAAGGGAGTCATAGAGGCCTGTCAGGCCATGCCAGACACGCCACTACGGGGGCGCACTATATGCTGGCGAGGGGCGGGATGACGACTCTTTTTGCACCTTTCGGCGCCTTGGGATGATGAAAAGGTTGTTCATGGCGACCATGGCGATAAAAACGGCGCCCGGCAGGGAAGATGGCCCGCTGCATTATCGCCGTTTTGCCCCGCTTCATCCTCCCATCATCCGCGCGGTCTGAATGGCCTCGATCAGTGCGGCCCGGTTGATGCGGGGACGCTCCTCGTCCAGCAACTGCTGCCAGAGGGCGATGGCCTGGGAGTAGCGGCCGTGCAGGAAGTGATCGGAGGCGAGCAGCATCAGGGCGCTCACCTCGCCCTTGTCCTGCTTGAGCGCGCTATCAAGCAGACGCAGCGCCTCCGGGGTGAGCTGCTGGCCTGCCTGGTAGTAGAGCACGGTAGCCTGGGCGGCCTGGGTCGCCGCGCTGGCGCCCCCTTCTTGCAGGGCGAGACGCTGGTAGGCAAGCAGGGCGTTGGCGTACTCGTCCCGATAGAGATAGAGCTGGCCGAGCGCCGCCCAGCCGTCGAGATCGGCGGGGTTGGCTTGCAGGCGCTGGTGCAGGGCGCCCAGCGCCTTGTCTTGCAGATCCCGCGGGCTCAATCCCGCCAGCGGATCGGGGCGCGACTGATAAGCCTGCCACGCCTGATAGCGGCCGGTGCTGGCATAAATACCGGCCATCAGCGCCAGCAGCAGGGTTCCAAGCAGTATCCAGGAGCGCAGCCAGAGCAGCGGACGGGCGGTGCGGTCCTTGGCCAGCCGCTCGCGCAGGGCCTGTTCGGCAGGTGGGGTGGCGTTGGCGAGGCGAGCCAGCTCCAGCTCCCGGTAGAGGCGGCTGTGGGGGGCAAGCCCCGCCTGCTGCTCGGCCATGATCAGCCGGTTCAGCTCGGCTCTGGGGTCGTGGGCGAGCATCCCCTCTGCTCTGTCGCCGACAAGCGGCACCCGCGCCGGTTGCCGGCGATGCAGGCTCCTGCGCAGGCGATTGAGCGCCAGCAACAGCAAGAGGGCGGGCCCCCCCCACAGCAGCGCCGTGCTGGCCTTGAAGGGGGGATCGTAGCGCACGAAATCGCCGAATCGTTCCGTCATGCGGGCGATCACCTGCTCATCAGACTGTCCCTCGTCCACCCAGCGGTAGACCTCGAGCCGCAGATCCCGGGCAATGGGGGAGTTGGACTCCACCAGATTCTGGTTCTGGCACTGGGGGCAGCGCAGGGAGCGGGCCAGCTCCTGAGCACGGGTCTGCCGCTCGGGGTGGCGAAACTCATAGGTGTCGACCCCGCTGGCAAGGGCCCCGAGGCTCAAGGCCAGCAAGAGCTGCGCTATCAGGGCGTGGCCGAGACGGCTCATGGCTTGCTCTCCTGCACTTCTCTCTCTACTTCTCTTTCCACTTCGGGCTGGCTAGCGGTGTTGCTGCGTGCCTTTGCAAGCAGGGGGGCAAACTGGCGTTGCCAGATGTCCCGGGTGAGCTCACCCGTGTGGCGGGTCAGCAGGGTGCCGTCGCCGGCGAAGAGATAGGTCTCCGGCGTGCCGTAGACGCCGAGCTCCAGCGCGAGTCGGCCGTCGGGGTCGGTCAGCACGGCGCGATAGGGGTTGCCCGCCTCGGTGAGCCAGGCGCGGGCGGCATCGCCCTTGTCCCGGTAGTTGAGGCCATAGAGGGGCACGGCGCTGGCCAGCTCACCCAGCAGCGGATGCTCGGCGCGGCAGTTGGGGCACCAGCTGGCCCAGACGTTGAGCACGAAGGGCTCCCCCTTGAGCGCCGCGGTGTGGATGGGGGCGCCGCCAAACAGATCGTCACTCTGCCACGCGGGCAGGGTGCGCCCTGCGACGGCCTCATCCTGGCTGTAGGGGTTGTTGCCAAGGCCGAGCCAGAGCAGGGCACCGAGCCCCAGGGTGAGCACGAGTGGCACGAACAGGCGCAGACGGGCGTTCATAAGGTCTCCTGTTCAAGCCGAGGGCAGGGGGCGGCAGCTGGCGCAGGATGGCTAGCCAGCAGCGGCCGGCGGGCAAGCAGGCGCAGGGCGCCGCCCGCCATCATCAGCAGGCCGCCGAGCCAGATCCAGCGCACCAGCGGCTTATGGTGCAGCCGCATGGCATAGGCGCCTGGCCCCATCTTTTCGCCAAGCACCACGTAGAGATCGCCGAGCATTCCCCATTTGATCCCGGGTTCGTTCATGTTCATGGTGCGCACGCTGTAGTGACGCCGCTCCGGCGTCAGCCGCGCCACCTCTTTACCGTCCTTATGCACGCTAAGCGTGATGCGCTCGGCGGTGTAGTTGGGGCCGATGATCGGCTCGCTCCCCTCATAGCGAAACTCGAAGGCGCCGAGCCGATAGGGCTGGCCTGCGGCGAGCACGGCGCCCCCCTCCTGACTGTGGTGATTCACCTGCGCAATGCCGAGGGCGCACACCGCCACCCCGAGGTGGGCCAGCAGGCTGCCGAACCGATTGAGGGTGAGCTCGTGCCGCGACGTCGGCTGCAAGAGCGGGAGCAGCAGGCTGGCCATCAGCCAGAGGCTCAGCACGTTGGCCGCGAGCCCGAGCCAACCGCCCCGCAGCGGCTCGGGATAGGCGAGGCTCAGCAAGGCGCCCCCCAGCAGGCCGAACAGGCATGGGAGCAGCACCTTGATGCGGCGCTGGGCTGCCAGATGCTGCCAGCGCAGGCGCGGCAGCTGGGTCATCAGCGCCATCAGGCAGAGGGCCAGCGGCACGAAGATGGTATTGAAATAGGGGGCGCCCACCGAGAGCGAGCCCAGATGGAGCGACTGGAACACCATGGGGTAGAAGGTGCCGAGCAGCACGCTGGCGCAGGCCACGCTGAGCAGCAGGATGGCGGCGCCGAGCAGCCCCTCTTTTGACAGCAGGCCAAAGCGGGCATAGGGGGCGCGAATGTCCGCCCGCAGGGCAAACAGGGTGAGGGCGCAGGTCAATAGCAAACCGAGCAGCAACAAGAGGGTGAGGCCGCGGCTGGGGTCCACCGCAAAGGCGTGCACCGAGGTGAGCACCCCGGAGCGCACCACGAAGGTGCCGAGCAGGCTCAGCGAAAAGGTGAAGATGGAGAGCAGCAGCACGGCGTGGCCGTAAGCGCCGCGCTTCTCGCACACCACCAGGGCGTGCAGCAGGGCGGTACCGAGCAGCCAGGGTAAGAGAGAGGCATTTTCCACCGGATCCCAGAACCACCAGCCGCCCCAGCCGAGCTCGTAATAGGCCCACCAGGAGCCCAGCACGATGCCGGCGGTGAGAAACACCCAGGAGCCGAGCGCCCAGGGGCGGCTCCAGTGGGCCACGGCGCCATCGAGCCGACCCGAGTGCAGCGCCGCCATGGCGAAGGCGAAGTTGACCGCAAAGCCGACGTAACCGAGATAGAGCAGGGGGGGTGGATGATAAGGCCGATATCCTGCAGCATGGGGTTGAGATCGCGCCCCTCCAGCGGCCCTGGGAACTGGCGGTCAAACGGGCTGGAGAAGATCAGGGTATAGAGGCCAAACAGCCCGACGATCAGCCCCATGATGGCCAATACCCGGGTTGTGATCAGCGGATCGACCCGCCTGGAGCAAAGGGCCACCAGGGCGCCCCACAGCCCCAGCGCAAAGACGAAGAACAGCATGGAGCCCTCGTGGCCGCCCCACACGGCCGCCAGCTTGAAACCCATGGGCAGGGCGCTGTTGGCGTGCTGGGCCACATAGACCAGGGTAAAGTCATCCTGGCCAAAACAGCTGGCGAGCAGCAGCAGGGCTGCCACCAACAGGAGCGCGACCAGGAGGGCCAGCGGTGCTGCGCAGCCCAGCAGCGGGCGTGAGGCGAGCCGCAATCCCAGCCAGGGCAGCAGCCCTTGCAGCAGGGCGAGCCCGGTCGCCAGCAACAGTGAGAGATAGCCGAGCTCCGCCAGCACACAACCTCCAGTCAATCATTCGTCTATGTTATGCCGCAGCGTCTGCACCGTACCGGCGCTGGGGGATAACATCCACATTTCTGGCAACAATCCATCGCAACAACTCATCGCAACAAATAAGCGCCAGTCACCCGAAGGGCGGCTGGCGCTTATCCCCAGCTTTCAATAACCGATTCACGATCCGTCGTGAGAGGTCGTCAGCAAGGTAAAGAGCAGCGCAGGAACCGGAGTGTATGTTAATACATGAGGATTCCGAGCAGCACATGAGCCTTGATCACGGCCTCGCAACAGGAGCGTGAACCGGTTTTTAAACTACCGTCATCTGGCCGGCATAAAGCACGAAGTAGCGCAGCAGCAGGATCCCCACCAGGGTCAGGCTGCAGACCAGTACCAGATAGCCGTTTTTGGCCCGCAGCGGCGCGGGGGCCAGCAGGGCCAGCAACTGGGGCAGCAGCATGCCGATGCCCACCACCCCGAGCCAGAACACCTGAGCCCAGAAGCCGCTGCCGATGGCGGCCCACATGGCTGCCTCCTTCTGGCCGCCACCGAAGTAGAGGCCGGTAAAGAAGCAGACCAGCAGCAACACCTCCACCGCCAGCACCGGCCGCTCGAAGCGGTGGACAAAGCTCACCCCCTGGCTGTGATGGTTCTCCTTGAACAGGGTGACCGCCAGCAAGATGGTGGAAGCGATGCCGGAGCTGACGCCGGAGATGAGGAACAGCACCGGCAGCACCGGGTTGTTCAACAGCGGATAGGTCTTGAGCGCCGACAGCAGAAAGCCGGTGTAGGCCCCCAAGAGCACGGCGAGCAGCAGCAAGAGCGGCGCCAGCAGCCGCTCGATGCGGGCGAGCCAAGCGATGAGACCATCCACAAAGGCGAACTTCTCTTGCAGCAGGTGACTGCGCAAGGTCTCGATCTCGGCCCGAAATACCACCGCCAGCCAGGCAAACAGCACCGCCATGTAGACCTGAAACAGCATGACCCCCATCGACATCACGGAGTCGAACTGGTAGTGGAACATCAGCTTCCAGAAGGTCCAGGGGCGGGCCAGGTGGAAGATGAGGATCAGTAACCCCAGCACCACGCTCACCGGCGCCAGAATGGCGGTCGCCTTGATGATGCCGCTCTCGCTGCCGGCTCCCTTGCGGCGCAGCAGCACCGAGAGGCTGGTGGCCCCGGCGGAGATGCCGAGCAGAAAGAGATAGATGGCGATTGGCCAGTCCCAGACCAGTGAAGGGAAGTGAAATGCGTCATGCAACATGATCCATTCCTCCTTCTGTTACTGCGGTAGATGGCGATCGGACAAATCCCCAGACAAGGGAGGGGAAGTGAAACGCCTCTTGCATCGTCATGACTTTATCTCCCCTTTGGGCACGCGGTACATCTTGGGCGAAGTGCCGAGTGCCTGCTTGTAGCGATAGGTGGTCTCCTTCACCAGCCGTTTGGCGATGGGGCTGTCCGGGTCATCCAGATTGCCGAACACCAGCGCCTTGGTGGGGCAGGACTCCACGCACGCCGGCTCCTTGCCCGCCGCCAGGTTGGTCTTGCGGCAAAAGTCGCACTTGTCGGCAACCTTGGTCACAGGGTTGATAAAGCGCACCTGATAGGGGCAGGCGGCCAGACAGTACATGCAGCCGACGCAGAGATCCGGGTTGACGTCGACGATGCCATCCTCCTTGCGGATATGTGAGGCACCGGTCGGGCAGACGTGCACGCAGGGAGCGTTGTCGCAGTGCTGGCAGGATTTGCGAAAGAAGTGGTACTCGGCATCGGGGAAGGTACCAATGGGGCCGGAGCGGATGATCTCGAGGCGCGAGACCCCCTCTGGCACCTGATTCACCTCCCGGCAGGCATCCATGCAGGCGGTACAGCCGATACAGGCCGTCTCGTCGTGGAGCATGCCAAAGCGCACCCCGTCGATGGTCTGGCTGTGGGCGAGGGGGGTGGCAAGGGTGCGAGTCGGCCCTGTCATCATGATGAGGGCCCCCGCACTCATCCCCGCCATGAAGTGACGGCGAGAGCAGCTCATGGTACCTCCTTGCCCGAGGTGGTGTTCGCCTTGGCCGCCTTGACGACCTCATGCTGCTTGCTGTGGCAGTCGACGCAGAGCTTGATGCGGGACTTCTCCGGAATCGCCACCATGGGCTCCTTGGCCGGGTGCAGCTGGTGGCAGCTGGTGCAGGTGAGCTTGGTGGCGTGCACGTCGTGGGCCCAGAGCGCCTCGCGCAGCGGTTTGGGTTCGTGACAGCTCATGCAGACCCCGTTCTGCTCGGCGATGGGGTAGCTCTCGGTACTCTGTTTGTCCTTGAAGCTGTCGCTAAAGCGCATCACATCCTTGACCCCTTCCCGGTGTTTGGGGGAGGGCTGACCATGGCAGTTGGTGCAGGTGACCGGCGCCAGGTTGTTGGGGTTGGTCGCCTGACCGTGCTTGCCGTGCATGCCGTATGCCTGCTCCTTGTGGCAGTCGGTACAGGCGGCATCGGGATTGCGCAAAAACTCCACCTCGTGTGTGGCAGAGACAGGTGTGGCAGGGAGGGCCGCAGGCGCGCCGGCCGCATCGGCGGCCTGGCCCTGCAGGCTGGTCAGCAGCATGGCTGCCATCAGCATCAGTCGTAAGAAATCCATTGTTAAATCACCCATAGGAAGCCTCCATCCGGCTGCGGGCCCGACACTGCAGGCCCGCATGCCTCGTCATTGTGCGAGCCGTCCGGCCGCTTTGGCCTCGGCATCCCAGGCGGGGACAGTGGTCTTGAGGAACTGGGCCTTGTCGCTGTTCATCTGCTGCATGTCCATGCCAAGAGCGGCCTGGGCCTTCTCCTTGCTGGAGATGTCAGGAATGGCGATCTCGTGGCTGATCCCCTTGGCGGCCAGCAGGCGTGCCAGCTTGGTGCGGGCGTCGGCGGCCTTGTCCAGGGCGGTTCCCAGCATGCGCAGCGCCACTTCCGGGGCGTGCATCTGCACCCCGTGGGAGGCGATGGAGAAGTCCCAGCGCCATTGGGCGTGACGGATGTCCTGCAGAATGTCCTTCATCTCGGCCTCGGTGGTGCCGGCATCCCAGGCGGCCTTGGCTTCAAAGTGGGCGTGCACCAGCTGCTTCTCGACTTTGAGCTTGAGATCGTGAATGGCATCCTTGCGCTGCTTGACCACCCCTTGCAGCATCTCTTTGCTCTGGGTGTGGCAGTTGCGGCAGGTCTGCTCGAAGCGATCGAAGGGGTTGCCTACCTTGTGATCGGTGTAGACCTTGCCCTGTTCGTTCTGCACCTTGGGCATGTGGCAGTCGACGCAGGCGACGTTGTTCTGGCCGTGAATGCCGGCGCGCCAAGTCTCGTACTCGGGGTGCTGGGCTTTGAGCATGGGGGTCTTGGAGAGGGCATGGGTCCAGTCGGCAAAGCCTATTTCATCGTAATACTGCTCCATCTGCTCCACTGTGGTGCCCTTGTCCCAGGGGAATTTCACCGCCTTGGTCGGGCCGCTGAAGTAGTACTCCACGTGGCACTGGCCGCACACCTGAGACTGCTGATCGAAGCGCCCCTGCTCCTTGAACGGCTTGCCGATGGCGGTCATGGCCCGGTCAGCATAGGGACGGGAGAGGTGCAGGGCGGGTTTGCCCTCCTTGAACTCTTTCGAGGCGGTGTCGTGGCAGTCGGCGCAGCCGATGGTGTTGACGATCTCGGGGCCGCCTTTTGCCCACATGCCCTTGAAGTAGCCATCCTCACCCTTCTCGTCGATGACGCGGGCCACGTCCGGGCCTTTGCAACTCCAGCAGGCCATGGGCAGCGGACCGTCTTCGGCGGTCTTGGGGGCGCCGGTACGCAGGGTTTCCCGCACGTCGGTCAGCGCATAGAAGTGGCCGCGTGGCTTGTTGTAATCCTTGGAGAAGGGGTAGCCGGCCCAGAGCACCACCATCTGCGGATCTTCCGCCAGGGCGTCGGTGCGTTCCTTGCTCTCGCTGGTGCCTTTCCAGCTGGTGAACTGATCGGCGTGATCCTTGGCGAACAGCTCGCTGCGCGCCTCGATCTTGCCCTTGCTTTGTGCCTCATCGGCCGCCTGTGCCAGACTGCCTGCACCCAGCAGGGCGGTCAGCAGCAGGGCTGCCAGCCCTGGTCGAAATAGCTTGTCATATGAACCCACGGTCATCACTCCCAGATAAAAGTCCATGTCGGGCCTGACCGTTCCATCTTGGTGTGGACATCTGTGCTCATCATCGACGGGCATGGCAGGCCGATCCATTGTTATGGCTGCATATAAATCGGTGTTTATGCAATTGCTCGGGGGGATAATACCAAATGGGTAAAATGGATAATTATTTATCCCCGTGGGAGTTGCGCTAGATCAATTGAGGGGGGGGAGGGATGCCAAAAGTGCGATCCAGGTGGAATTATTGAACCTCATCCGAGGGTTATTTCCACCCGTTCTCTTTTGATGAAAATAGGTAAAATCGATGTTCATCATGCTGGCGAGGAGGGCTGGGCGAGAGGCGGCGGAGAGATACACCGCATGCAGAGAGAGAATAAACTGCTGATGTTGAATTTAAATTCAATATTAAGCTTGCGAAGGGGTGAAGGGGAGGCTTCGGTTTTCCATCACCATGGTCCCTGTCAAGGGACTTTGTGACAGAAGCTGTCGTAGAAATGGGTGCCAAGAGAGCCATCTGTTTTTATGAAAGGGAAAATAAGGGCTTTATTCCAGCATATTCGCGGCCTGATAGCGTCTTATTGAATTTAATAGGACGGTTGGCGGCATTTACTTTCGATATTTTCGAAAATGACGAAGGGTTATAGGGGGTGATTGACGGTAAAATAGCCGCCTGTCACGGAGACTTTCCCTTTACGCTTCATGTGCTGGGAAGTCTGTGTTTACCCGTTGGAGGATATATGGCCGAGCTGCGAATCGATAAACCGACTCTTATTGCCAAGGTGGAGGGCGCCGTGTTTGTGATGGATGCGGACGGCTCTTTGCGCCGTGCCACCCCTGGCATGCAACTGGAGCCCGGGATGCGCCTGCTCACCGAATCCGACGGACAGGTGGAGCTGGCGGAGGCTGGCAGCGAACGCCCCGAGCCCACCCAGCCCGAGGCGGCACTGCCCGCCGGTGCCGATGCCGAGCTGGCGAGCCTCCAGGAGGCGATCCTCCAGGGGGCAGACCCGACCAAATTGTTTGAAGAGACGGCGGCCGGTAACGCGGCGGCCGCTACGGTTGGCGGTGTGGCCGGCTCCAGCGCCGGCGGTTTCGTGGTGGTGGATCGTATCAATGATGCGACCCTGGCCGAGGCGGGATTTGACACCGGCCATGAGGCGCGCCAGCCGGGCGACGAGTTGCTCTATGCCGAAGATCAGGATCTGCTGGCAGCCATCACCATCACAGAACCCCAGACCGACGACAACATCATCAATGCCGACGAGGCGACCGGCGTCATCATTCGCGGCTTTGTCGAGGACGTGGAAGTCGGCCAGACCGTCACCGTCACCCTGATAGACCAGGATGGCAATCGCCTGACCACCACCACAGTGGTGCTGCCCGGCTTCGTCTGGGAGGCAAACTTCGGCGACGTCACCGGCAAGCTGGTGGACGGCCCCCTGACCATCCAGGCCGATACCCAAGATGCAGCCGGCAACCGGGCCAGCGACACCGGCCAGACCCTGCTCGACACCATCACCACCATTACCCTGGATTTGGCGGACGAGAGCGACACCGGCACCAGCCAGACCGATGATCTGACCCGCGACACCACACCACTTCTGCAAGGGAAGGGGGAGCCTGGCGCTACCGTTACCCTGACCCTGGAAGGCAAGGTGATGGCCGTGCTCACCGTGGATGGCAACGGCAACTGGCAATATCAGATCCCCGATACCCTGGCCGATGGCCCCCATGATTTTCGCGTCGATGCGGTGGACATCGCGGGCAACCGGGCCAGTGACACCCTGACGGTGACGGTGGATACCCGTGCCGCCATCGACATCGACGATCTCGATACCGACAGCATTCTCGGCCATGACAAGGTCACCCTGAGCGGCAGTACCACGGACGTGGAGGCGGGGCAGCGGGTGACCATCACCCTGGTTGGCCAGAATGGCCAGACCCTCTTCAGCGGCAGTGCCCTGGTGGGCAGTGACGGCCGCTGGCAACTGGGAGGCCTGGATCTCTCCAGCATCCAGGGCCCCTACGAGGTACGCGCCGAGGTGACGGATCTGGCGGGCAACCGGGTGATCGACGGGGCTCCTCTCATCGGTCAGAGCGATACCCTGACCCTCTCCGAGGCGGATCTCGCCAAGGGGCCGGTGAGTGCCGCCGGATCCCTGCACACCGGAGCCGGGCTTGATGGCAACCTGCAGGTGAGTTTTGCCGCCGATCAAGGTGCCCTCAATCAGCTTGGCTTGACCAGCCACGGGACGGCGCTCGCCTACCAGGTCAGCGGCCAGACTCTCACCGCCAGCGCAGGGGGCGTGACCGTCTTCACCCTGACCCTGGCCAACGACGGCAGCTATCGCATCGTCTGGAACCAGAGCCTGGATCACGGCCAGGATAGCCTGAGCCTGCCCTTTGCCCTGGAGTACCGCGACAGCGACGGGGATCTTGTGAGCGCCAATCTCACCGTCAACCTGGTGGACAGCACACCGCCGGACTTCACCATCGCCCCCATCAGCCTCACGGAGGATGATTTCACCAATCCGGCGGCGGTGGTGGGACAGAGCCAGTTCGTGGTGGGCCATCAGTCCGATCCCTTGGTGGCAACAAGTGCCGTCTTCGCGGATCAGAGTGCAACCCTGGCCCGTCTCAACGGCAGCGGCATCAGCAGCGACGGCCACGCCTTGACCTTCGAATTCACCGGTGATCGCCTGCTGACGGGTTATTACCTGGATGGCAATGGCAAGCGGGTCGAGGTGCTGAAGGCCGAGCTGACCGCCAGCCAACATGGCAGTGATATCGACGGCAATGTCACCGTCTCCCTCAATGGGCCTCTGGACCATCAGGGCAGCGACCAGCTCTCCCTCGGGCTCACCGTTTCCGCCAAGGAGATAGATGGCGACGAGACCCGCGCCGACCTGGTTGTCTCCATCAGTGACGGTGTGGATCCCCGCCTTGGCATCGACAGCGGGGTCACCTTGCAGGAAGGGGCCTCAGGCCAGACCCTGGATGGCCAGTTGCCGGTGAGCTTGGGCAGCGATCGCCTGGTGTCGCTCAACTTCGAGGCGAACCAGCCCGGCCTGAATGGCCTCACCAGCGGCGGCCAGCCGACCCACTATCAGGTCAACGGCAACGTCATCACCCTGCTGGATGCGGGCGGCAAGACCATTCTGACCGTGACCCTGGGGCTGGATGGCAAGTACCAGGTGGTGCTCGACGGCGTGCTGGATCAACCGGTCAGCACCAACAGCGTCAACCTGGGGTTGCAGGTGCAAGGCACCGATTTTGACGGGGACAAGAGCAACCTTGGCACCCTCAATATTCATATCACCGACGGCGTGCTGCCCCAGGTCGACCCCGTCTCCCTCACCCTGGTGGAGGACAGCGACTGGAGCACGGCCCAGACCCTCACCGGGGATCTGGCCATCACCGCCGGGGCCGACCCTCTGGTCAACATCGCATTCGATGCCAGCCAGCCCGGCCTGCAGGGGCTCACCAGCGGCGGCCAGCCCGTGGTCATCAGTGTCAGCGGCAACAGCATCAGCGGCACCGTCAACGGCCAGAACGTCTTCACGTTGACGCTGGATCAGAACGGTCACTACGTCTTCACCCTGAACCAGCCGCTGGATCAGGGGAGTGCAGACAGTCTGCTCAAGGCGGGCTTTACCCTGACCGACAGTGACGGAGATAAAGTCTCCTCCACCCTGAGCGTGGCCATCGGCGACGGGGCCAATCCGGTCATCAGCGCCGTGACCGGCACCGAGATGACGGAGGCGAACCAGGGGGCGAAGGATGTGGTGAGCCACATGAGCTTCACCGTGAGCCACGGGGCTGATGCGCTCGATACGAGCAGCCTCAAATTCGATATCGCCGCCATTCAGCAGAGCCTGGATGGCAAGTACAGCAGCCATGGCAGCCCGGTCACCTTCACCCTGGATGCCAGCGGCGAGCTGGTGGGGACCAGCGCGGACGGCCGCGAGGTACTGCGGGCCGAGCTGAGCCTCGTTGAGAACAACGGCAACTGGAGCGTCACCGCCAAGGTGACCCTGGGGGCCGAGCTGGATCACCAGGGCAGCGAATCCCTCGACCTGCCGCTCACCGTCACCCTGACCGACAAGGATGGTGACAGGGTCTCCACCGACTTGCCGCTCACCATCAAGGACGGCCATGCGCCAGGTTTCGTGGCGGGCAGCGGGGTGAGCCTGGATGAGCGTGGGCTCGACGGCAGCAATACTCTGACCGGCACCGGCCACTTCCAGGTCAATGCGGGTTCGGATCGGGTGAGCGAGGTGTCGTTTGCCGACATCAGCGAGCAGCCGGCCCTGACCGCCCTGGGCCAGAGCGTCAAATACGAGCTGGTCGACGGCGATGCCAGCATCCCGGGCAATCAGGTGCTGAAAGGCTATGTGGAAGTCAATGGCCAGCGCGTCGAGGTGCTTCAGGTCGAACTGGTGGGCAAGCTGGACAACGCCGCCAGCAACGGTTTTGACTACAAGGTGACCCTCTATCAGGGGGTTCACCAGAGCGGTGGCACTGCGACCGACCTGCCGTTCAAGCTCAGCATCGTCGACAGCGACAAGGGCAGCGGCAACAACGACAGCACCACGGGCACCCTCAACATCCGCATTTCGGAAGGGGACAAACCGACCCTCAGCCTGACCGGTGTGACGGTGAGTGAAGGGCGCTTCGATGGCGCCGCCAACAACCAGACCGGCGATGATCAGCATGCCACCGGCACCCTGACCATCACGGCGGACTCCGATCCCGTGGTGGACGTGCGGCTGACCCTCTCGGGCCAAGTCGTGGATGGGAGTGGCAAGGCCATCACCCACAACGGTGAGACCCTCACCTGGCAAGAGGTGGCGGGCAGCAATGGCCACGGTTTCCAGGCAGTGACTGCGAGCGGCACCCTGGTGCTGACGGTGACCCTGCCGAGCGTGCCGGGGCGCATCGAAGCCCACACCCAGGCAACCCTCGATTACCAGGTGACGGTACACACCAACCTGGATCACGGGGCGGATGACAAGCTCAACCTGAGCCTGCCGGTGAAGGTGACCGACAGCGACGGCAGTGTGATCACCGGCAGCACCACGGCGGTGATCATCGATGCCGCCGACCCTCACCTTGGCATCGACAGCGGGGTCACCTTGCAGGAAGGGGCCTCAGGCCAGACCCTGGATGGCCAGTTGCCGGTGAGCGTGGGCAGCGATCGCCTGGTGTCGCTCAACTTCGAGGCGAACCAGCCCGGCCTGAATGGCCTCACCAGCGGCGGCCAGCCGACCCACTATCAGGTCAACGGCAACGTCATCACCCTGCTGGATGCGGGCGGCAAGACCATTCTGACCGTGACCCTGGGGCTGGATGGCAAGTACCAGGTGGTGCTCGACGGCGTGCTGGATCAACCGGTCAGCACCAACAGCGTCAACCTGGGGTTGCAGGTGCAAGGCACCGATTTTGACGGGGACAAGAGCAACCTTGGCACCCTCAATATTCATATCACCGACGGCGTGCTGCCCCAGGTCGACCCCGTCTCCCTCACCCTGGTGGAGGACAGCGACTGGAGCACGGCCCAGACCCTCACCGGGGATCTGGCCATCACCGCCGGGGCCGACCCTCTGGTCAACATCGCATTCGATGCCAGCCAGCCCGGCCTGCAGGGGCTCACCAGCGGCGGCCAGCCCGTGGTCATCAGTGTCAGCGGCAACAGCATCAGCGGCACCGTCAACGGCCAGAACGTCTTCACGTTGACGCTGGATCAGAACGGTCACTACGTCTTCACCCTGAACCAGCCGCTGGATCAGGGGAGTGCAGACAGTCTGCTCAAGGCGGGCTTTACCCTGACCGACAGTGACGGAGATAAAGTCTCCTCCACCCTGAGCGTGGCCATCGGCGACGGGGCCAATCCGGTCATCAGCGCCGTGACCGGCACCGAGATGACGGAGGCGAACCAGGGGGCGAAGGATGTGGTGAGCCACATGAGCTTCACCGTGAGCCACGGGGCTGATGCGCTCGATACGAGCAGCCTCAAATTCGATATCGCCGCCATTCAGCAGAGCCTGGATGGCAAGTACAGCAGCCATGGCAGCCCGGTCACCTTCACCCTGGATGCCAGCGGCGAGCTGGTGGGGACCAGCGCGGACGGCCGCGAGGTACTGCGGGCCGAGCTGAGCCTCGTTGAGAACAACGGCAACTGGAGCGTCACCGCCAAGGTGACCCTGGGGGCCGAGCTGGATCACCAGGGCAGCGAATCCCTCGACCTGCCGCTCACCGTCACCCTGACCGACAAGGATGGTGACAGGGTCTCCACCGACTTGCCGCTCACCATCAAGGACGGCCATGCGCCAGGTTTCGTGGCGGGCAGCGGGGTGAGCCTGGATGAGCGTGGGCTCGACGGCAGCAATACTCTGACCGGCACCGGCCACTTCCAGGTCAATGCGGGTTCGGATCGGGTGAGCGAGGTGTCGTTTGCCGACATCAGCGAGCAACCAGCGCTGACCGCCCTGGGCCAGAGCGTGAAATACGAACTGGTGGACGGCGATGCCAGCATCCCGGGCAACCAGGTGCTGAAGGGCTACGTAGAAATCAATGGCCAGCGCGTCGAGGTGCTTCAGGTCGAACTGGTGGGCAAGCTGGACAACGCTGCCAGCAACGGCTTTGACTACAAGGTGACCCTCTATCAGGGGGTTCACCAGAGCGGCGGTAACGCCACCGACCTGCCGTTCAAGCTCAACATCGTCGACAGCGACAAGGGCAGCGGCAACAACGACAGCACCACGGGCACCCTCAACATCCGCATTTCGGAAGGGGCCACCCCGACCCTCACCCTGACCGGTGTGACGGTGAGTGAAGGGCGCTTCGATGGCGCCGCCAACAACCAGACGGCGGACGACCAGCAGGCCGGCGGTACCCTCACCATCACCGCGGATTCCGATCCCGTGGTGGACGTGCGGCTGACCCTGAGTGGTCAGGTGCTGGATACGAGCGGCAAGGCCATCACTCACAACGGCGAGGCGCTCACCTGGCAGGAGGTGCCGGGCAGCAACGGCCACGGCTTCCAGGCTCTGACCGCGAGCGGCACCCTGGTGCTTACAATAACCCTGCCGAACGTACCGGGCCGCATCGAAGCTCACACCCAGGCGACCCTCGATTACCAGGTGACGGTACACACCAACCTGGATCATGGGGTGAGTGATAACCTGAGCCTGAATTTGCCGGTCAAGGTGACCGACAGCGACGGCTCGGTGATCACCGGCAGCACCACTGTGGTGATCACCGATGCCGCCGATCCTCATCTTGGCAACGACGCCGGCATCAGCCTGCAGGAGGGCGGGGCCAGCCAGAGCCTGGACGGTCAACTGCCGGTCAATGTGGGCAGCGATCGCCTGGTGTCGCTGAACTTCGAGGCCAACCAGCCTGGCCTGAATGGCCTCACCAGCGGCGGCCAGCCGACCCACTATCAGGTCAACGGCAACGTCATCACCCTGCTGGATGCGGGCGGCAAGACCATTCTGACCGTGACCCTGGGGCTGGATGGCAAGTACCAGGTGGTGCTCGACGGCGTGCTGGATCAACCGGTCAGCACCAACAGCGTCAACCTGGGGTTGCAGGTGCAAGGCACCGATTTTGACGGGGACAAGAGCAACCTTGGCACCCTCAATATTCATATCACCGACGGCGTGCTGCCCCAGGTCGATCCCGTCTCCCTCACTCTGGTGGAAGACAGCGACTGGAGCGCCGCCCAGACCCTCAGTGGGGATCTCAATATCACCGCCGGCACGGATCCTGTGGCCAACATCGGCTTCGATGCCAGCCAGCCCGGCCTGCAGGGCCTCACCAGCGGCGGTCAACCCGTGGTCATCAGTGTCAGCGGCAACAGCATCAGCGGCGCGGTCAACGGCCAGAACGTCTTTACCCTGACCCTGGATCAAGCTGGTCACTACGTCTTCACCCTGAACCAGCCGCTGGATCAGGGGAGTGCAGACAGTCTGCTCAAGGCGGGCTTCACCTTGACCGACAGCGACGGCGACACCGTTCCCTCCACCCTGAGCGTTGCCATCGGCGACGGCGCCAACCCGGTGATCAACGCCGTGACCGGCACCAGCCTGACCGAGGCCAATCAGGGCGATGCCGCCGTGGTGGGCCATATGAGCTTTACCGTCAGCCACGGCTCGGACGCGCTCGATGCGAGCAGTCTGAAGTTCGATATTGCGGCCATTCAGCAGAGCCTGGATGGCAAGTACAGCAGCCACGGCAGCCCGGTTACCTTCACCCTGGACGCCAACGGCGAGCTGGTGGGGACCAGCGCGGACGGCCGCGAAGTGCTGCGGGCCGAGCTGAGCCTCGTTGAGAACAACGGCAACTGGAGCGTCACCGCCAAGGTGACCCTGGGGGCCGAGCTGGATCACCAGGGAAGCGAATCCCTCGACCTGCCGCTCACCGTCACCCTGACCGACAAGGACGGAGACAGGGTCTCCACCGACTTGCCGCTCACCATCAAGGATGGCCATGCACCGCACTTCGTGGCGGGCAGCGGAGTGAGCCTCGATGAGCGTGGGCTCGACGGCAGCAATACTCTGACCGGCACTGGCCACTTCCTGGTCAATGCGGGCTCGGATCGGGTGAGCGAGGTGTCGTTTGCCGACATCAGCGAGCAGCCGGCCCTGACCGCGTTGGGGCAGAGCGTCAAATACGAGCTGGTCGACGGCGATGCCAGCATCCCGGGCAACCAGGTCCTGAAGGGCTATGTGGAAGTCAATGGCCAGCGCGTCGAGGTGCTTCAGGTCGAACTGGTGGGCAAGCTGGACAACGCCGCCAGCAACGGTTTTGACTACAAGGTGACCCTGTTCGAGGGAGTTCACCAGAGCGGTGGCAACGCCACCGACCTGCCGTTCAAGCTCAACATCGTCGACAGCGACAAGGGCAGCGGCAACAACGACAGCACCACGGGTACCCTCAACATCCGCATTTCGGAAGGGGCCAAACCGACCCTCACCCTGACCGGCGTGACGGTGAGTGAAGGGCGCTTCGACGGTGCCGCCAACAACCAGACCAGCGATGATCAGCATGCCACCGGCACCCTGACCATCACGGCGGACTCCGATCCCGTGGTGGACGTGCGGCTGACCCTCTCGGGCCAAGTCGTGGATGGGAGTGGCAAGGCCATCACCCACAACGGCGAGACCCTCACCTGGCAAGAGGTGGCGGGCAGCAACGGCCACGGCTTCCAGGCAGTGACTGCGAGCGGCACCCTGGTGCTGACGGTGACCCTGCCGAGCGTGCCGGGGCGCATCGAAGCCCACACCCAGGCAACCCTCGATTACCAGGTGACGGTACACACCAACCTGGATCACGGGGCTGACGACAAGCTCAACCTGAGCCTGCCGGTCAAGGTGACCGACAGCGACGGCAGTGTGATCATCGGCAGCACCACGGCGGTGATCACCGATGCCGCTGATCCTCACCTTGGCAACGACAGCGGGGTCACCTTGCAGGAAGGGGCCTCTGGCCAGACCCTGGATGGCCAGTTGCCGGTGAGCGTGGGCAGCGATCGCCTGGTGTCGCTCAACTTCGAGGCGAACCAGCCCGGCCTGAATGGCCTCACCAGCGGCGGCCAGCCGACCCACTATCAGGTCAACGGCAATGTCATCACCCTGCTGGATGCGGGCGGCAAGACCATTCTGACCGTGACCCTGGGGCTGGATGGCAAGTACCAGGTGGTGCTCGACGGCGTGCTGGATCAATCGGTCAGCACCAACAGCGTCAACCTGGGGCTGCAGGTGCAAGGCACCGACTTTGACGGGGACAAGAGCAACCTTGGCACCCTCAATATTCATATCACCGACGGCGTGCTGCCCCAGGTCGACCCCGTCTCCCTCACCCTGGTGGAGGACAGCGACTGGAGCGCGGCCCAGACCCTCACCGGGGACCTGGCCATCACTGCGGGGGCCGACCCTCTGGTCAACATCGCATTCGATGCCAGCCAGCCCGGCCTGCAGGGGCTCACCAGCGGCGGCCAGCCCGTGGTCATCACCATCAGCGGCAACAGCATCAGCGGCGCCGTCAACGGCCAGAACGTCTTCACGTTGACGCTGGATCAGAACGGTCACTACGTCTTCACCCTGAACCAGCCGCTGGATCAGGGGAGTGCAGACAGTCTGCTCAAGGTGGGCTTCACCCTGACCGACAGTGACGGAGATAAAGTCTCCTCCACCCTGAGCGTTGCCATCAGCGACGGGGCCAATCCGGTCATCAGCGCCGTGACCGGCACCGAGATGACGGAGGCGAACCAGGGGGCGAAGGATGTGGTGAGCCACATGAGCTTCACCGTGAGCCACGGGGCTGATGCGCTCGATACGAGCAGCCTCAAATTCGATATCGCCGCCATTCAGCAGAGCCTGGATGGCAAGTACAGCAGCCACGGCAGCCTGGTTACCTTCACCCTGGACGCCAACGGCGAACTGGTGGGCACCAGCGCCGACGGCCGCGAGGTGCTGCGGGCCGAGCTGGATTTGGTGGAGAGCAACGGCAACTGGAGCGTCACCGCCAAGGTGACCCTGGGGGCCGAGCTGGATCACCAGGGCAGCGAATCCCTCGACCTGCCGCTCACCGTCACCCTGACCGACAAAGACGGAGACAGGGTCTCCACCGACTTGCCGCTCACCATCAAGGATGGCCATGCGCCGCACTTCGTGGCGGGCAGCGGGGTGAGCCTGGATGAGCGTGGGCTCGACGGCAGCAACACCCTGACCGGCACTGGCCACTTCCAGGTCAATGCGGGTTCGGATCGGGTGAGCGAGGTGTCGTTTGCCGACATCAGCGAGCAGCCGGCCCTGACCGCGTTGGGCCAGAGCGTCAAATACGAGCTGGTCGACGGCGATGCCAGCATCCCGGGCAATCAGGTGCTGAAAGGCTATGTGGAAGTCAATGGCCAGCGCGTCGAGGTGCTTCAGGTCGAACTGGTGGGCAAGCTGGACAACGCCGCCAGCAACGGTTTTGACTACAAGGTGACCCTCTATCAGGGGGTTCACCAGAGCGGTGGCACTGCGACCGACCTGCCGTTCAAGCTCAACATCGTCGACAGCGACAAGGGCAGCGGCAACAACGACAGCACCACGGGCACCCTCAACATCCGCATTTCGGAAGGGGACAAACCGACCCTCAGCCTGACCGGTGTGACGGTGAGTGAAGGGCGCTTCGATGGCGCCGCCAACAACCAGACCGGCGATGATCAGCATGCCAGCGGCACCCTGACCATCACGGCGGACTCCGATCCCGTGGTGGACGTGCGGCTGACCCTCTCGGGCCAAGTCGTGGATGGGAGTGGCAAGGCCATCACCCACAATGGCGAGACCATCACCTGGCAAGAGGTGGCGGGCAGCAACGGCCACAGCTTCCAGGCAGTGACTGCGAGCGGCACCCTGGTGCTGACGGTGACCCTGCCGAGCGTGCCGGGGCGCATCGAAGCCCACACCCAGGCAACCCTCGATTACCAGGTGACGGTACACACCAACCTGGATCACGGGGCGGATGACAAGCTCAACCTGAGCCTGCCGGTCAAGGTGACCGACAGCGACGGCAGTGTGATCACCGGCAGCACCACGGCGGTGATCACCGATGCGGCGGATCCCGTGATCACCGCCATCGAGGGGGTGACCGTCAAGGAGTCGGACCTCAACGGGGGCAGTGGCCAGCATGGGGGCACCAGCCCGTCAGGCACGGGAGAGGTTGCCATCGGCCAGGTGACGATCGCCGCCGGGAGTGACCGGGTGGTTTCCCTGCAACTGGATGTAGCCCGCTTCAACGCCCTCAATACCCTGACGTCGGGGGGCAAGGCGGTCACCATAGGGGCAGACAGCCAGCCGGGTGTCTACCTTGGCAAGGACAGCGCAGGCAAGCTCATCTTCAAGCTGACCCTGGATGTGTCCGGCCGCTACACCTTCGAGCTGACCGGCAACCTGGATCACAGCGTCCAGGGCAAGGATCTGCTGGATATCCAGCTGCCCTTGCAGGCACGGGACAGTGACGGGGATCTGAGCGCCGAAGTGATCGGCCATGTGAGCGTGCAGGATGACGTACCCGTGGCCGTGGACGCGAGCAAGACCCTGAATGAAGGGGCGAAAGTGACCGGCGATCTGCTGGCCACTGCCAGCGAGGGGGCGGATGATGCGGTGGTGAGAGCGGTGACCATCAATGGCACCGAGCACCCCATCACCGCCACGGGCAACACCACCATCTCGGTGACAGACGGCACGGGGCAGATCATCGGCACCCTGGTGATCAATGCCGAGGGTGACTACAGCTTCACCGCCAAATCGGGCATCGATCACAGCAACAGCACCCTGGTACAGCAGATAGGCTTCCACCTGGTGGATGGCGACGGAGATACCGACGACGGTCTTCTGACCCTGACCATCCGGGACGAGGCTGGCAAGCTCACCGTGAGCGCAGTCACCGGCCAGGAGGATGCGGGGGCGAGCGATCCGGGCCAGGGGATCCCCATCACCATGAACCTGGATGTGGGGGATTTCGATCGGGGCGAGCATGTGGAGCAGTTGCTTATCCAGGCGCCAGCCAACGCCCAGGGCACCTTCTATTTCAACGGCGTCGCACTGACCACCATCACCCAGGGGGGCAAGACCTGGTATGAGGTGCCGCCCGCGGCCATGGTGGCGGTGGCCAACACCGATGACAAGTTCCAGCTCACCGGTGTCACTTTTGTGCCAAACCACGACTACTCGAGCTACAACAACGGAGGTGCTGCGCTGCACTTCCCGGTGCAGTTGCAGGTGGGGGTCACCGAGGGGAGCAAGCCCCCGGTGCTGACCGGCAATCTGGACATCACGGTGCAGGGCATTGCCGACAAACCCCTGTGGGATGCGGGCAGCACGCACCAGCACTACACCACGGACGAGGACAGCAGCGGCATCGCCCTCAACGTCAAGGCGGGTCTCACCGATACGGACGGCTCCGAGACCCTGAGCTACCAGATCAAATGGGCGTCCGGCCAGGGCACGCTGACCCTGAACGGCAAGGTACTCCAACCGGGTAGCAACGGCCTCTACGCGGTGACGGCAGGGGATATCAACAAGATCACCGTGGTGCCCGGCAAGGACTACAGCGGTGACATCAGGCTCATCGTGACCCCGGTGAGCACGGAGAAGAGCCCTGTGGTCAGCGGCCAGAACAAGGCGCTCGGGGATCCCCTGGATCTGGTGATCAACGTCAACCCGCAGGCGGATGACGCCAAGCTCACCGTGCGCGAGATCCAGGGCAAGGAAGACACCCTGATCGATCTGGGCAGCAAGATAGGGCTCGCCCATCTGGGAGACACCACAGATGGCTCCGAGCAGCTGTTCGTGCGCATCAGCGGCCTGCCCGCCGGCGCCACCCTGCTGCTGGGTGGGGTGGCGGTCACCCTGGATGCCAACGGCTATTACGAGGTGCCCTATGACCGCATCAATGACCTCAAGCTGCAGCCGCCCAAAAACAGCAACGTCGACTTCGATCTCACCATCAAGGGGGTGGTGAAGGACACCGCCATCCTGACCGATGCCAACGGCCAGACCCACACAGTGGTGAACGAGAAGGAGACCGGCAGCCAGAGCCTGCACGTGGATCTGGTGGGGGTGGTGGACGAACCCCATTTCGATCTCAATACCAGCGACTGGACCCAGGATGGCAACGGCTACAGCATCACCATCCAGGAGGATGGCCGGGCTCCCCTTGACTTCAAGCTCACCTCGGGGGAGTGGACCGACACCCCGCTCGATCACTCGGAAACCCTCAACCTGGTGCTGGAAGGGCTGCCGGAAGGGGCCAGGGTGTTCGACGGCAATGGCAAGGAGCTGACCCTCACCTTCGCCGGACTCGATGGCAAGGGCAATCCCCTCTATCAGGTGGATGTCTCCAGCCTCGGCAACCTGCAGATCCAGCCGCCCCCCAACAGCACCGCCGATCTGCACCTGGTCGGCCACGTGGTGGTGACCGAGAATGACGGCGACCACAAGAGCTTCGACGTGCCCCTCACCATCAAGGTGGAGCCGGCCATCGACGCCACCGACTATGCCAGGACCAGCCATGGCCTGGAGGATCAGTTCACCGTGCTGGACTGGCAGCCGGATCTGACCGACGGCGCCGAGCAGGTGACCCACCTCGGCCTCTCCGGTATCGAACCCGGGTATGAAGTCTGGATCCGGGTCGGGGGCGTGGATACCCAGCTGACGGTCACCGGCGGCGCCGTGGATCTGACCCCGAGCCAGCTCGACAGCCTGTTAAACGGCGGCCAGCTGCTGGTGAAAGGGCCCGAAGACAGCGACAGGGACACCACCCTCCAGAGCCATGTCACGGTGACGCAAGTGGATGTGGACTCCAGCGCAACCGCCCAGAAGGTGATCGACGGCACCCTGCACCTGGATATCCAGGCGGTGGTCGAGCCCGATGGCAACCTGGTGCAGACCGGCCAGCTGGAGAGCCCGGACGGGCACGCCATCCCGCTGGACGGCGTCTTCGTGTTCCAGGATCTGGATCCCAGCAGCGATGAGGTCATCGACTACCTGGTCATCAGCGATCTGCCTCCCGGCTTCGTGGTGGTGGGCGGCATCAACGATGGCAAGGGCAACTGGACGGTGCCCCACGACGCCCTCGGCAACTATGCCCTGTGCTCGCCGGATGGCTTCACCGGCACCGTCACCTTCAAGGTCAGTGCCAGGGTGATCGACCTTGGCGACAACAACGAGGGGGATGTGAGCGCCCCGGCCTATCGGGAGATCACCGCCAGCGCCGACTTCCATGCTGCGACCCACTCGGGCCAGGTGGCGGCCGATGTCGATTTTGACAACAGCGCCCCCATCACCGGGGTGGAGGATCAGGGCGTCAACTTCGGCAGCCAGTTCAAGGACATGGTGACCCTGGGCACGGCGGACATCGGCGACGACGAGCTCAGCATCGTCATCACAGGTCTGCCCCCGGGCGTCAACGTGCAGGGGCTCACCTTCGACTTCGTCAACGGCGAGTACCTCATCAAGCTGCCGGGCGGCCTCGATGATCTCGACAAGCTGACCCTGACCCTGCCGCAAGACTATGCCGGTGACGGCCTGCACTTCAACGTGCGCCTGGTCAACACCGACACCGTGAGCGGTGACACCAAGATGGTGGAGAAGGACGTCACCCTCTCCATCACCCCGGAGGTGGACATCAACGGCGGGGCGGACGGCCTGCCCGAGCTGCAACTGAACGTGAAGGATGTGAACGGCGACGGCCAGCCTGACAACCTGGAAGACACCGACATTCATCTCGATCTTTCGGTCAAGCTCGCTGACATCAGCCCCTCGGTGGCCGATGGCGGTCTCGAGACCGTGGAGCGGGTGGTCGTGACCGTGGATCCCCAATATGGTCACTTCCTCGACAAGAACGGCCAGCCGGTCTCCACCCTCACGGTGAACGACCCGGCGGATCTCAAGGATCTGGTGTTCGTGCCCAAGGAGCACTTCAGCGGCAAGGTGCCGCTGGCGGTGACGGTGGATATTCTTGATACCGCCACCACGGGCACGGATCGGGGGAGCTGGAGCGGCCACGTGAGCTTCGAGGTGCTGCCGGTCAACGATCCGGCCAACCTCACGGTCCAGAACGTCACGGGCCAGGAAGATGGCAGCGTGAGCCTGGGGGGGCTGGGGGCCAGCCTGATCGACAACGATGGCTCCGAGCAGATCGTCGGGCTGCAGATCAAGGGGGTGCCGGATGGCTTCACCCTGTCCGCCCCGGCGGTCAACAACGGCGGCGGGGTGTGGCAGGTGCCTGTTGGCACCGACTTCTCCAAGCTGACCCTGATCCCGCCTGCGGACTTCAGCGGCACCCTGGATCTGACCCTGAGCGCCTTCACCCTGGACAAGGGGCTGACCCTGCCCCTTGAAACCAGTGCGGGCTTCACCGTCACCGTCAATCCGGTGGGGGATGCGGTCATCACCGACATGCAGGAGCAGGCGAGCGGCACCGAAGGGGATGTGATCACCCTGAACCTGGGGGTGGAGACCCGGGATACCCAGGCTACCGGCGGTAATGCCGGCAATGTGCACGAGAACGGGCCCGAGCAGGTGCGCGTCATCCTGGAAGGGGTGCCGGACGGGGCAGAGATCCGCCTGCCGAGCGGGGTGAGCGGCACCGTGGTGGATCTCGGCGGTGGCCGCTGGCAGGTCACCACGGACGGCGGCAAGCTCGACGCGGTGGAGCTCGTGACCAACGACGCCAACGGCGCCATGGCGATCAAGGTGACGGCCCAGAGCCTGGACAACGGCGCCCTCGGCCCCGAAGTGAACGGCACCATCCATCTCGATGTGAGCCCGGTCAACGACGCCCCCGTCAACGTGCTGCCCGATGATCCCCAGGTGGCCCAGGAGGACGAGCCGTTCGTCATCCAGGGTCTGCAGGTCAAGGACGTGGATGCGGGCAACGGCATCATGGAAGTGCGCCTCTCGGTGGAGCACGGCACCCTGACCCTGCCGGCCGGGAGCGGCGTGACCCTGACCGGCAACGGTACCGGCGATGTGGTGCTGACCGGCACGCTGGCGGATCTCAATGCCCTGCTTTCGGGCGGCGTCACCTATCAGGGCGACCCGGACTTCCATGGTAATGACGCCTTGACCATGGTGACGGACGATCGGGGCAATACCGGCAGCGGTGGCGCCCTGAGTGACACCGATGTGCTGCCCATCCTGGTACAACCGGTCAACGATGCCCCCGTCAACCAACTGCCGACGACGCCTCAGGTAGCGCAGGAAGATCAGCCCTTCACCATTCACGGGCTGCAGGTGAGCGATGTGGATGCGGGCAACAGCCCCCTCTCTGTCACCCTCTCCGTGCTGCACGGTACCCTGGAACTGGCGGCGGGCAGTGGCGTGACGGTGAGCGGCAGCGGCAGCAACACCCTGGTGCTGAGCGGTTCCCAGGATGCCATCAATGCCTTGCTCGCAGGGGGCGTGACCTATCAGGGCGAGCAGGACTTCAATGGCCAGGATGCCCTGACCATGGTGACCAATGATCTTGGCAACACCGGCAGCGGTGGTCCCCTGAGCGATACCGACGTGCTGCCCATCGAGGTCGAGCCGGTCAACGATGCCCCTGTCACTCAGGTGCCGGGCTCATTGCAGGTGAAAGAGGATGGCTCCCTGTCGCTCACCGGGATCAGCGTGAAGGACGTGGATGCGGGCAGCGCCCCCATCTCCATGGTGCTGCGGGTGGAGCACGGTGTGCTGACCCTGCTGGGGGCGGCAGGCGCCGTCTCGGTGCAGGGGGCGGGGACCAGCGTGGTGACCCTGGTCGGGTCGCTCGATGATCTCAACGGCCTGCTGGCAGGCAACCTGCACTACGAGCCAGCCAGGGACTTCTGGGGTCTGGACAACCTGAGCATCACCACCTCGGATCAGGGCAATACCGGTGCCGGTGGCGTCCTGACCGACAGCGCCCAGATTGCCATCCAGGTGACGGCCGAGCCGGACGATCCCCAACTGGGGGTCGGCACCCACGATATCCTTGCGTTGCAAGGGGCCTGGGTGCCGCTCAACCTCAGCGCCAGCGTGGTCAATCCGGCCCCGGGTGAGCTGTCGGTGCGGATCCAGAACCTCGGCAGCGCCCAGGTGGTGGACGAGCACGGCCAGAGCGTCGGCCACGCGGATGGCAACGACTGGTTGCTGCCGATGGACCAGTCCGTGCCCATCTACCTCAAGGATCTGCCGGCGGGGGATCATGCCCTCACCCTGAGTGCCGAATCCAGCCTGGGTGGCAGCACCCTGAGCTCGGCCACGGAGACCATCACCATCCACAGCCAGAGCGGTCACGATCTGCTGGGCTCGGATCAGGGGGACTGGCTGTTCGGCTCCTCCGGCAATGATCGCCTCCTGGGCGGCATGGGAGATGATGTGCTGCGGGGCGGTCAGGGCAACGACATCCTGACCGGTGGCGCCGGCAGCGATCTCTTCGTGTGGGGCAGTGGTGACGAGGGGACGACGGCCTCTCCGGCGATAGACACCATCACCGACTTCCGTCCCCAGGAGGGGGACAGGATCGATCTGGCGGACCTGCTCAAGGGGGTGACCGACAACAGCGTGGATGGCCTGCTGGGTCATCTCCAGGCATCGGTGACCAGCACCGGCAATGGCCTGAGTGACGTGAGCCTGTCGGTCTCCCCGGCGGGGGATGGCAATGTCACCCAGCAGATCACCCTGAAGGACGTGGATCTGAGTGGCTGGAACCTGAGCGGTTCCTCCTCTCACGACATCCTGCAATCCATGCTGGATCAGCACAGCCTGATCATCCAGCACCCCTGATGGGGTGAGATGATGCAAAGAGCCGGCGAATGCCGGCTCTTTTTTTGGCTGAATATGCTGGCTTGATATTTCCTGGTGGTGGTAATGGGAGATGGTTTTTAACAGAGTGGGTGTTGTTGCTGCTTTTCACTGTGTGGGTGGTTCAAACAACCAAAGGAATTCGCCGCCCGGGCCTCCCATCGGGCTGCCCGGGCGGCGTCAGGGCCTTGCCGCGCCGATCCCGGTCAATGCCGGCCAGAGGGGGCGCAGGCATTGACCGGGGTGTGTCGCTTCCAAGCCGGTGCCCGTGATGATGGGCGGACCGGGGGGATGGCGGTCAGGCCAGCGCCCGTGCCAGCAGGTGCACCGGGTGTTCGCAGCGAAACGCCGTGCTCATCTCGATCTGCCACTTGCAGGTCTCGCAGTCGGTGATGACCAGATCGGGTTTGAGCCGGTTTATCTGATCAAACAGCCCCTGACCGATGGCCTGGCTGGTGTCGTAGTTCTCCGACTTGAAGCCGTAGGTGCCGGCGATGCCGCAGCACTGGGAGTCCAGCACCGTCACCTTGACCCCGGGGATGGCCCGCAGCAGTTCGAGGGTGTAGATGACGCCCCCCATCTTCTCCAGGTGGCAGGGGGTGTGGTAGGCGATGTGCAGATTGAGGGGCTTCATGGCCGGTTTGTTGCCCCGATCGAACTCGTTCCACAGGAAGCGGGTCACCAGGGAGATGCGATCCCGTACCTTGTGGTTGTCCTGCTCCAGCAGGTGGGGATATTCGTCCCGCAGGGTGAAGCCGCAGGTGGAAGAGGTGGCCAAGAGCGGCATCTCGTTGCCGAGCAGGGTGTTCTCCAGCTGCTGGATATTGAAGGCCGCCTGCTGCCTGGCCTTGTCCATGAAGCCGTTGGCAATCAGCGGCACGCCGCAGCACTTCTCCCGCGCAAGCAGCTGGACACCGATGTTCATGGCATTGAGCACCTGCACCAGCTCCTTGCCAAGCTGCGGATGGTTGTAGTTCACATAGCAGCCGTGGAAGTAGGCGATCTGGCGCGCAAAGCGGGCCTGAGTCGTTTTCTGCTTCTTGTACCAGCCGCGGAAGGTGCCTTGTGAATATTTGGGCAGGTCCCGGTGGGAGGAGACCCCCAGCGCCTTGTCCAGCACCTGCTTCATCGGCTTGAGGCCGGTGGTGAAGTTGACCACCGGGGCCATCAGGGTGGACATGCTGCCCATCAGATCCGTGTGGGAGAGCACGAACTCGCGGATCCCCGGTTTGAAGCCGCTGTACTGGTGCTTGGCCTTGGCGATGATGTCGCCGATGCGCACCCCGCTCGGGCAGGCCACTTCGCAGCGCTTGCAGTTGGTGCAGTACTTGAGGGCGCTGTCAAAGAGCTCGGGGCTCTTGATGCGCAGCCGCTCCCCATCCGGGCCCGCCTGCTTGGGGCCGGGGTAGGCCGGGTTGGCCTTGGCCACCGGGCAGTAGGCGGTACAGACGGTGCATTTGATGCACTGATCGAAAGTCTGGTTGGCATGATCCAGTAGCATGTCAGTTCTCCTCCCGTTGGGTGTGAAGGCACGGGATATGGGGCGAAATCATCATTGGGCTGAACTCAAAATGTGACCGGCGGCCTGCCAGCCGGTGGCGACCGCGACACCTGAGCCTGACCCTTCCTTGATCGGATCGTAGTGCGCCAGCACGCTGCCGGCGCCGTAGAGGTTGGCGAGGGGTCTGCCGCCGCGCAGCACCCGCAGCCGCTCGTCGGTCTTGACCCCGAAGCCCATGAAGGGGTGGTGGTCGAACAGGCGGCGGCCGGCCCAGGCGTCGCGCTCGGCAAGGCTCAGTACGTCGGCATCGAAGATGGGTTCACGAATGCCCCCGAGGCGCGACTCCAGTCCGCGGCTGAAGAAGCTGCCGGAGGCGAGCACGAAGTGGTCCGCCTCGAACAGCTGATCCTCCCCGTGCTGGCTGTGCACCCCGATCACCTTGTCGCCGTCATAGCGGGCGCCCAGCACCCGCTCGCTGGTGAGGAAGGTGCCGCCAAGGGTCATGAAGCGGCGCTTGAGTGCCTCCTGCATCCGCATGCCGATGAGGGACGGCGGCATGGTGGCCACCTCCTTGATGGTGCAGCCGGTGCGCCGTTCCAGCTCGCTCAGACGCGGGCCGACCAGCCCCAGCGACAGGCAGGCGGGCAGCACGATATGGCGACAGCCGGGCACGCCGCATCCCTGCACCATGCGGCTGATCTCGCGGGCCAGATCCGCCAGCAGGTCCTGCTGGCCAGGCCCCTGCTTGTCGAACAGGCGGGCGATGTCGGCGGAGCGAAACTCGTGGGGATTGCGGCTGAACTGGGCGAGCTGGGGCAAGCGAATTTCCCCGGTCAGGATGCGGCTGTGGGCAAAACGGGCGTGGGTCGCGAGATTCGCCGCCGCGAGCGCCGGGTGAAAATCGCGAAACCCTTCCAGGGTGGCGAGCAGGATGGCGTCCGGGGCGGGGGCATCGGTCATGCAGGCGCAAGTGTCTGGGGAGAGCCAGGTGGATTTCAGGGTGCCGATGGGGGTCAGCCGCTGGTGGTTGTGCTCCTGGCGCATCAAGGGTAGCCCCTCTTCTGCGCAGTGGCGTTGCAGGTCGGCCAGACTCCCCTCGATATTCTGCATCCCCACCTTGCTGTAAGGGTGATCCGGATGGGCCGCCATGAAGGCGGGCAGGGCGGCGCGGGGATCCCCGTCGCTCTCCAGCAGATCCACCGAGCCGGAGGAGAAGTGCAGGGCGCTCTGGCCGGAGGCCATCAGCAGGGTCTTCTGGCCGGCCTCGGCGAGGCGCAGGGCCGCCGAGAGGCCCGCCATGCCGCCGCCGATCACGATGCTGTCAAATTTCATGGCTGCGCTCCTTGGTGGAATTGGCGGTGCTGGCATCGAGCGGGAAGGGGGGCTCGCTCACCAGGTGGGGGGCCGTCCACTCGCCAAGGCCGAACAGCCCTTCGTAGATCCAGTAGGTAAATTCGGCTTCCCGCAGGGCATCGCCCCACAGCACCGGCCGGGTGCCCTTGTAGCGCTCCTCCAGGAACTGGCGCAGCATGACGCAGGCCTGACGACCGTCCGCCTTGCCGTACTCCTGCATCAGGCCGGCGGCGCGATAGGCGCACAGCTCCCCCTGACAGGGGCCCATGCCCAGGCGGGTGCGGCGGCGCAAGTCCACCAGGTTGTCCACGTCGAGCTCCCGCAGGGCGTATTCAATCTCGCCCGCGGTCACCATCTCGCACTCGCAGATGAGGGCGCTGGCCTTGGGATTGTCGCGGAAAAAGGCGATGACCCGCTCGCCGTGGCGGTACTGGGCCGAGCCTTCGGCGGGTACCGAGAGACCGGGGGCGGAGACCTTCTCCGGATCCCGCGAGCCGGGCAGGCTCAGCTCGGCGGTGCGGCAGGGCTTGCTGTTGCCAAGCTTTTTGGCAAGCAAGTCGGTGGCCCATTCGGCCATCAGCCGGTAGGTCATCAGCTTGCCGCCTGTGATGGTGTTGAACCCCTGGAGGCCATCTCGCTCGGCGTGATCCAGCAGCACGATGCCACGGCTGATGTTGCGGCCGGACTCGTCGCCATCCACTGCCACCAGGGGGCGAACGCCGGCGTAGGCGCGCAGCAATCGGGTGCGGGCCATGATGGGGGCCAGTTTTATTCCCTCGCGCAGCAGCACCTCCACCTCTTCGGGCTCGACGGTGAGCTGGTCAATCTTGTGGTAATCGATGCGGCTCGAGGTGGTGCCGATGAGGGAGATGGTATCGCCCGGCACCAGGATGTCCGCATCCGCCGGTTTGCGGCAGCGGTTGAGCACCAGCTGGTTGATGCGGTAATCCATGATGAGCAATGAGCCCTTGGCCGGGAACATGCGGATGCCGAGATCGGCGTACTCGCAGATCTGCTGGCCCCAGATGCCGGCGGCGTTGATCACCTCCTGGCACTCCACCTCGAACGCTTCGCCGGTGCGGGTGTTGATGGCCTTGACCCCGTGCACCCTATCCTGGGTGCGCAAAAGCCCCAGCACCTTGCTGTGGGTGAAGATGTGGGCGCCGTGCTCCTTGGCATCCAGCACGTTGGCGGCAGCCAGACGGAAGGGATCGACCGTGCCGTCCGGCACCTGGATGGCACCGATCAGCGCCGGGTTGACGTTGGGTTCAAGGCGCAGCGCCTCGGCGGGATCCAGCTGGCGGGCGTCGATGCCCGCCAGGGCGCAGGCGTCCATGAAGGTATTTTGAAAATGGATGTCATCTTCCGGCAGGGTGATGAAGAGGCCGCCGGTGTCCTCGACGCAGTGGCTGGCGATCCGCTTGAGGATGCGGTTCTCCTGAATGCATTCGCGGGCGGACTCCTGATCCGTCACCGCGTAGCGGGCGCCGGAGTGGAGTAGGCCATGGTTGCGGCCCGTGGTGCCGGCGGCGATGTCGTCCCGCTCAAGCAGGATGCAGTCGATGCCGCGCAGCGCGCAATCGCGCATGATGCCGGCGCCGGTGGCGCCCCCCCCTATGATGACGACTTGTGTGGTGATTCTTTTCATTCGTGCCCGTCTCATCTCTTCCAGATGAGGCCAGTGTGGCGCCTCCACGACGTAAAATGTTTGATATGGGCCAAATTAATGTTCGTAAACGCTCATTAAATGTGGGGCGATGAGCGAAATGTGATGAACCTCACGTCACCGTCGAGGCAGGCAGGGGAAAGCATGACGGGAGGGGAGAAGGCCAGCCCGGGGGCTGGCCAGAGGGCGCGTGGGGGAAACCTCAGCCGCAGCACTTCTTGAACTTCTTGCCGCTGCCACAGGGGCAGGGGTCGTTTCGCCCGACCCGCAGCGGCGCCGGATCCTGCTCGCCGTCGGTGTAGACCCAGCGCCCCTGATGGCGCACGAAGCGGGAGCGCTCATGGAGGCAGTGACGTTCGTCCCCCTCCAGGAACCAGGCCTTGAATTCCACCATGCCGAGGATGTCATCGGGGTCGCCCTGGCTGGCGAGGATCTCGAGGCCATCCCAGCGGGTGTCGGTCGATGAGAGGTCGGCCGCGGTCAGCCCGTTCAGATAGTCCGGGTGCCAGCTGTGTACCAGATATTCTCCCAATCCCAGCACGAAGGCGCTGTAGCGGGATCGCATCAGCTGCTCCGGGGTGGCGGCGGGCTGGCCTGCGTGGAGTACACCGCAGCACTTGGCAAGAAAAAGAGAGGAACCGCAAGGACATAGGTTCATGAGTCAGCTCATCTGGTCGATAATGAAAGGTGGCGGGATTGTAGCGAACGCACTTCCCTTTCGGCCAGCTTCCCATGCCGTTTAGGCAGACATCATGCAGCAATGAACACAGCACAAAGGGTGACACAATGACACTTAAGCAGAAGATCCTGTTACTGGGGGCCATCCCCGTGCTGCTGATGGCCCTGGTGGTCAATCTCAGCAACTACCTGGTGGCCAGGAGCGATCTGGAATCGGATCTGGTGGTGGCGCGGGAGAGGGCAATCAAGGAGCGCAAGGCGCTGCTCAGCAGTTATCTGATGCTGGCCAAGACGGCCATCGAGGGCAGCTACGGCAAGCCTGACAGCCCCGAAGTGCGCCAGCAGGTGAAGGAGATATTGCGGCCGCTGCGCTATGGCAGCGACGGCTACTTCTTCGTCTACGACTATCAGGGCAATACCGTGCTGCTGCCGACACGGCCCGAGATGGAGGGGAAGAACCGCTGGCAGGACAAGGATACCAAGGGTGCCTTCCTCATTCAGGGGATCATCAAGTCGGCGCGGGAAGGAGATGGCTTCTCGGAGTACTGGACCAACAAACCCTCTATCGGGCGGGATGCCCCCAAGCTCTCCTTCAATCTGGTGCTCGACAAGTATCAGTGGGTCATGGGCACGGGCTTCTACATCGACGACATCGACAATGAGCTGGCCACCCTGCGCAGCGAGCGGGAGGAGACCATGTATGGCTCCCTGAAAACCGGGGTGCTGTTCATCCTGGTGATCCTGGGGGTGACCCTGGCGGCCACCGTGGTGATCGGCAACCGGGTCACCCGCCCGCTGGCGGATGCGGTTGCCGCACTCAATGACATCGCCGACGGGGACGGGGATCTGACCCAGCGCCTCAAGGTGCAGAGCAAGGACGAGGTGGGGCAGCTGGCCGCCGCCTTCAACCGCTTCGTCGAGCGGATCCAGTCGGTGGTGAGCCAGGTGGGGGAAACCAGTCACCAGTTGCTGGGGGCCGTGGATCGGCTGCATAGCCTGAGCGAGCATGCGGACAGGCAGATGCAGGGCCACGGCAAGGAGACGGATCAGGTGGTGACCGCGGTGACCGAGATGAGCTCCACCGCCCAGGAGGTGGCGGCGAGCGCTTCCAACGCCGCCAGCGCCACCAGCGATGCGGCCCGCGAGTCCGATGCGGCCCGCGGCGTGGTGAACAGCGCCATCGGCAGCATCAACCGGCTGGTGGACGAAGTGCATGTGGCGGCCGGGGTCATCGAGCAGCTCGCCCACGAGACCGGCAAGATAGGCTCCGTGGTGGAGGTCATTCGCGGCATCGCCGATCAGACCAACCTGCTGGCCCTCAACGCCGCCATCGAGGCGGCCCGGGCGGGCGAGCAGGGGCGCGGCTTTGCGGTGGTGGCGGACGAGGTGCGATCCCTCGCGGGCCGTACCCAGCAGAGCACCAAGGAGATCAACGAGATGCTCCAGCGCCTGCAGGGCGGAGTGAAACAGGCGGTGGAGGTGATGCAGGCCAGCGAGGCACGCAGCCAGGAGACGGTGCAGGAGGCGAGCCACATCGCCAGCTCCCTGGACAGCATGGTGGCGGCGGTCGGCACCATCAACGACATGAACATCCAGATCGCCACGGCCGCCGAGGAGCAGCACGCGGTCTCCGAGGAGATCAACAAGAACCTGGTGGCCATCCAGCAGATCGTCAGCGAGCTGACCGAGGCGTCCGGGGAGTCCAGCACCACCACCCGCGCCCTGGCAGGCACGGGTGACAAATTGCGCCAACTCGTCTCCCGCTTCCGTTACTAATCACATTTTTGCCGTCTGGACAGGATTTCCAGACGGCAAATTTGGGGATCGGCGCAGAATGTGTGAAAATCGCGCCATTCGTTCCTTTCGTTAGCCCCAACCCTATGAATGAGATCGTGAAAGGCAGTATCGATTTGATCCGTCAGCTCAACTACGGCCTGGTCTATGCCAGCCTGGAGGAGCACAAGGAGCTGTCCCGTACCGATCTGTCCCGTCTGACCGGCCTGTCGCCTGCCAGCATCACCAAGATCACCCGCGAGCTGCTGGACGGCGGCCTGGTGGTCACCTGCGGCGAGAGCTCGGTGGGGCGTGGCCGTCGCCAGACCCTGCTGCGCATCAACGAGCGCCGCTTCCAGTTTCTCTCCATGCGCCTGGGGCGCGGCTATGTGGACATGGCCCTGTTCGATCTCGCGGGTCACTCCCTGGCGCGCCATCGCCATGTCTTCAACGAGGCGGAGCGTGCCGAGCTGCTGGCCAGCCTGGTGCGGGCCATCGAGGGCTTTTTGCCCAAGAAGGCGCTGCGTCTGGCCTGCATCGCCCTCTGCCTCCCCGGCCAGGTGGAGCGCCACTCCGGCATGGTCAAGCATTTTCCCTATTACGATCTGCGCAACTGGCCCCTCGGTCCCACCCTGCAGGAGGCCTTCTCGGTACCCGTGCTGGTGAGCGGCGACGTGCGCACCTGGATCCAGGCCGAGCGGGAGTGGGGCGCCGCCAGGAACTGTTCGGATGCGGTGCTGGTGTTCGTGCACAACGACATCGGGGTCGGCATGGTGGTCAATGGCCAGCTCATCGAGAGCGAGTCGGCTCTGCTCGGGGATCTCAGCCACCTGCAGCTCGAACCCTATGGCCAGCGCTGCTACTGCGGTGGCTTCGGCTGCGCCTGCACCCTCGTGACCAATCAGGCGCTGGAGGCGCAATATCGGGAGCTGCGCGAACGGATGCAGGAGTTCGATCTGCCCGAAAGCGTCACCATCCGCGAGCTGTGCGAGCTGGCGCTGGCGGGCAACAGCCTGTGTCAGGACATCCTGCACCAGGCAGCGGGCCGTCTCTCCCGGGTACTGGCGAACCTCATCTGCCTGCTCAATCCGGGCAAGCTGCTGCTCGGGGGGGAGATCACCCGGGCCGATCGACTGCTCTTCCCCATGTTGCACCAGTCCCTGGCAAGCCAGTTGCCCGCCGAGTACCTGGTGCGCCTGCAGATTGAATCCACCCACTTCTACGAAGATCCCACCAAACCCACCTCGGTGCAGGTGCACAAGGCCCTGCGCGATGGCAGTCTGCTGCTCGACTTGTTGCGAGGCGACAAGGAGGCATGAGGCTCGGGTTGCAAGGACGCTTCCTGCTCATTCTCTGTCTGGTCAGTCTGCTGCAACTGGTGTTGCTGAGCGGGGCCAGCTACTACTATGTCGCCGAGCAGCGCTACCGTGAGGTGGGGGATCAGGCCCTGGATGTGGCACGGCTGGTGGCGCGGGAGTCCGGCGTCATCGCCGGGGTGAAGCGGGCGGATACGGTCCGCCTCAATGCCCTGGTGGAGCGGATCCGCGCCGAGGTCGGGGCCAGCTACATCGTCATCGGGGACAGGCAGGCACGCCGCCTGGTGCACCCCAATGCGGACCGGATTGGCAAAGCCATGGTGGGGGATGATCCCGAGCGTGCCCTGCAGGGAGAAGCCTATATCTCCAGGGCCCAAGGGTCCCTTGGGATCTCGGTGCGCGGCAAGGGGCCCATCCGGGACGAGATGGGCAAGATCATCGGGGTGGTGTCGGTCGGCTATCTGGTGCGGGACATCGATGCGGATCTGCAGGGCTATTTGCGCTTTGGCCTGGCCATGACATTGCTCATTGTGGTACTCAACAGTGTCGCCGCCGCCTGGCTGGCCCGACGCTACAAGAAGGCGATTTTCGGCTTTGAACCCGAGCAGATGGGGCGTCTCTATGCGGAGCTCGACTGTACCCTGCGCACGGTGCGCGAGGGGATCCTCACCATCGACGAGCAAGGGCGCCTCACCTCCCTGAACCCCAACGGCATCAAGCTGCTGCGCCTGGACGACACCACCGCCAGGAGCGCCATCGGCCAGCCCATCGGTCACCTGCTGCCGGGCAGTCGCATGCTCTCCATCCTGCAAGAGCAGACCCCCCAGTTTGACGAGGAGATAGTGCTCAACGGCCAGTCCCTCATCGTCAACCGCTTGCCGCTGGTGCGCGAGGGCAAGCTGATCGGCGCCGTGTCGAGTTTTCGCCGCAAGGACGAGCTGGCGGAACTCAGCGCCCAGCTCTCCCAGGTGCAGGCCTACAGCGATCTGCTGCGGGTGCAGACCCACGAGCACAACAACCAGCTCGGGACCATCGCCGGCCTCATTGAGCTCGGTGCCACCCGGGAGGCGCTCGCCTTCATCGGGCGGGAGGCGGCCACCGAGCAGACCCTGCTCGGCTTCCTGATGGGGGCCATCGCCAAACCCAAGGTGGCGGGGTTGCTGCTCGGCAAATACCACAGGGCCCACGAGCTCGGTCTTGAGCTCGTGATCGATCCCGATGCCCGTCTGCACGATATTCCTGCCCGTGTCAGCGGTTCCCAGCTGGTAACGGTGCTGGGCAACCTCATCGACAACGCCTTCGAGGCGACCCGCCGCCACGGTGCGCCCTATCAGCCCATCCGGGTTTCCCTGAGCGATCTGGGGCAGGATCTGGTGCTGGAGGTGGAGGATGGGGCTGGCGGCATCGACCCGCAGTTGGCGGACAGGTTGTTCGAACAGGGGGTCAGCAGCAAGCCCGAGCCAGGACACGGTATCGGGCTCTCCCTGGTGCGCAAGACCCTGGATGCCCTGCAGGGGGAGATCACCATCGAAGCCACGACGCAGGGAAGTTGCGTCGTCTGTTACATTCCCAAGGAGGTGTGAGTGATCAAGATCCTGATCGTCGAGGATGATCCCGCCATTGCCGAGATCCACCGCCGCTTCGTGCAGCGCCTCGCCGGTTTTGAGGTGCTGGGGGTGGCGTTGACCCTGTTCGATGCCAGGGAGCAGATAGGGATCCTCCGGCCCGATCTGGTGCTGCTGGATGTCTGGTTGCCCGATGGAGAGGGGTTCTCGCTATTGAGAGAGCTGCGCCAGGCGGGGGCGAGTCTGGATGTGATCCTGCTCACCGCGGCGCGGGAAGCCGCTGCCCTGCAGGAGGCGATGCGCCTCGGGGTGGTGGATTTCATCTTGAAGCCCGTGGTGTTCGAGCGGCTGCGCGACACCCTGGAGAAATACCGTCAGAGCATCGCCGCCCTGGCGGCGTTGGCCGACATCGACCAGCAGGCGGTGGACACCCTGTTCGGTACGCCGTTGCAGCAGGTGGCGGCAGAGGGACTGCCCAAGGGCATCGATGCTCTCACCCTGCAGCGGGTGCTGACGGCCCTGACTCCGGAGGCCGCCAGTGCCGAGGAGATAGGCAGCCGGATAGGGGTGAGCCGGACCACGGCGCGCCGCTATCTGGAATTTCTGGTGGGGCAGCAACTGGCGAGCCCAGAGCTCGAATATGGCACCGTCGGGCGGCCGGAGCGGCGTTACCGCAAGCCGTGATCCGGTCGCCCGGAACCTGCTGTCCAGACAAGAAAAGAGCGCCTTTCGGCGCTCTTTTTATCAGGGTTTGCTTCCCGTGGGCATCAAGGTCTCTGCGCGTTATGGGCAGGGTTCAGAGGTGGCAGAGGATCATCGATTCAGTGGCTGGTGGCAGGCTCCCCCTTGGGGGCCCGGCGAGCCTGCCACCACTGCCAGACGGGCAGCAGCAACATGGTCAGGGTGATCACCGTGAAGGCGAGGGTGATGGGGCGCTCCCACAGGAAGCTCAGGCTGCCGTCGTTGATCACCAGGGCCCGGCGCAGGTTGTCCTCCAGCATGCCTCCCAGGATGAAGCCGAGCAGCATGGGGGCCATGGGGAAGGTGAGCAGGCGCAGGCCGATGGCGATCAGTGCAACGATGGCCATCACATGGATGTCCATGGTGTTGAAGGAGACCAGATAGACCCCGGTCAGGGAGAACAGCAGCACCATGGGGATGAGCACGGGGCGCGGCACCGCCAGTACCCGGGCCAGGTAGGGGATGAGGGGGAGGTTCAGGATCAACAGCACCACGTTGCCCAGATACATGGAGATGATCACCGACCAGAAGACGTCCGGATGCTCCATGAACAGACGCGGGCCCGGCTGGATGCCGTAGGCCACCAGGGCGCCCAGGATGAGGGCCGTGGTGCCGGAGCCCGGGATCCCCAGGGTCAGCAGGGGCACGAAGGAGCCGGTGGAGGCGGCGTTGTTGGCCGCTTCCGGGGCGGCCAGGCCGCGCAGGCTGCCCTTGCCGAACTGCTCCTGGCGCTGCTTGCCGGCGATGTTGCGCTCGGCCCCATAGGCCATGAAGGCGGCGATGGTGGCACCGGCTCCCGGCAGCACGCCGATGAGAAAGCCCAGCACCGAAGATCGGGCGATGGGAGGCGCGATCTCCCTGACCTCTTCCTTGCTGAGCTTGAGGCTGCCGAGCTGCTGCATCTGCCTGGCCTCTTCCTCGCTGTTGTCCTTGCCGGGGCGCAGCACCGCCATCAGGATCTCTGCGAGGGCAAAGGTGGCCATGGCCAGCAGCAGGAAGGAGAAGCCGTCACGCAGATCCGGCAACCCGAAGGTGAACCTGTCCACCCCGACGCTGCGGTCGATGCCGATGGTGGAGATCATGATGCCGAACAGCGCCATGATCAGCGCCTTGAGCACCTGCCCCTTGCCGGCAAAGGCCGCCACGGCGGAGAGGCCCAGCACCATGAGGGCGAAGTAGTCCGCCGACTGGAAGGAGAGGGAGACCTTGGCGAGCAGGGGCGCCGCCACCATCAGCATGATGGCGGAGAGGGTGCCGCCGGTGAAGGAGGCGTAGGCGGCGATGGCCAGCGCCTTGCCCGCCTGTCCCTTGCAGGCCAGGGGATAGCCGTCGAAGGCGGTGACCACGGTGGCGGAGCAGCCGGGGGCGTTGATCAGGATGGAGGAGGTGGAGCCCCCGAAGATGGCGCCGTAATAGACCCCCGCCATCAAGATGATGCCGGAGGCCGGATCCAGGCCATAGGTGATGGGGATCATCAGGGCGATGGCGGTGACCGGGCCAAGGCCCGGCAACATGCCGATAAAGGTGCCGATGAAGCAGCCAAGCACCACCATCATCAGGTTGACCGGCAGCAGTGCGGTGCCGAGTCCTTGCAAGATTCCGTCTAACATGGTGACTCCTTAGAAACCGAGCAGGGTGAACAGGCGACCCGGCTCCAGATAGACGTTGAGCCCCTTGGTGAGCAGGGCCCAGAAGCCGATGGAGAAGGGGACGCTGATCATCAGGCCGTAGCGCAGGCTGGGCTCACCGAGTACCCGGATGCCCACGCTCAGGAAGGCGATGGTCGAGAGCACGAAGCCAAACCAGGTGAGCCCCAGTCCGTAGATGACCATGAGCCCGAGCAGGATGAAGACCCGGCGCCAGTCTCCCTCTTCCCGGCGCAGGGGCTCGCCCCCGGGGAAGAGCACCAGCAGCAGGGAGAGCAGCGCCCCGATCCCGGCCAGGGCATAGGGCAGGGTGCTGGCGGTGAAGGGTTCATATTCGTCGCCGGGGTAGCCCGGTATCTCGGTGGCGTAGTAGCCATAGGCGAGGGAGAGCAGCAGAAACAGCAGGCCCCCCAGTCGCTCCTTGGTAATGTTCATCTTTTGACTCCAACATGAGCGGCGGGCCTGCGCCCGCCTGCGATGGGACAGCGAGGGTTATTTGATGAAGCCGAGCTCGCGCATCAGGCCGCCGATCTGCTGCTCCTGGCCGTTAAGGAAGGCGGTGAACTCGGGACCTGACTGGTAGAGGTTGGTCCAGCTGTTGCGGCTGCGGACCACTTCCCACTCCGGCTTGTCGTACATCTGCTTGAGCAGGGCGGCAAACTCGGCGGATTTCTCCGGGCTGATGGTGGGGGAGGCGAAGTAACCGCGCCAGTTGGCGAAGACGGTGGGGTTGTTCTGCTCGCTGAAGGTGGGGATCTGCTCCGCCCCCGGCAGGCGTTTGTCGGAAGTGACCCCGAGGATCCGCATCTGGCCCGACTTGACCGCTTCCATTGCCTCGCCAAAGCCGGTGGAGATGGCCTGGGTCTCTCCGGCCAGCACGGCGGCCATGGCGCTGCCACCGGCATCGTAGGCGACGTAGCGCAGCTTGCTGGCGTCAGCCCCGGCGTTCTTGAAGGTCAGGGCGGCGACCAGGTGATCCAGGCTGCCACGGGCGGAGCCCCCGGCGATCTTCACCTTGGCCGGGTTCTCCTCGTAGGCTGCCAGCAGCTGGGCCCAGTTCTGATAGGGGGAGTCCGCTTTCACCGCCAGTGCCTGGTAGTCGGCGATGATGGCGGCCACTGGCGTCAGGTCACGGAAGGACTGGGGCAGCTCCTTGGAGAGGGATTTGACGATGATGGGGGTGGAGTTGACCATCAGGGTCTTGTCGGACTGGGCCGAGGTCTCGATGAGGTGGGCGATGGCCTTGGCGCCGCCACCGGCGGACATGTTCTGGTAGGAGACGGTCTTGACCAGACCGGACTTGGCCAGCACTTCACCGGTGCCGCGGGCCGTGGTATCCCAGCCGCCGCCAGCGCCGCCCGGGATCAGGAAGTGGACTTCGTTGATCTGGGCGTGGGCGCCGACGCTCAGTGCGAGCAGGCTACCGATCAGGGTGCGTTTGAGGGTTCCTTGCAACATGGTGCTCTCCTTGTGATTGTTGCAAGAAGGTTAATTAATCATGTCTGGCTGGAAAACAATCTGACCGTAATGGCTATTAAGGCTGTTGTGACCATTGTGTTCATTCTGGTCATGGGCCGAAGAGGGGCGCGCGCATAGAAACGAGGCGCTCGTGAGCGCCTCGTCCGGCAAGGCTCACTGGGTCGGTTTCGCCGCCGATGTGCTGACGTCCTCCTTCGCCTCCTGTTTCAGGGCATCGCTCGCCTGCTGGCGCAGGGCCACCTGCTCCATCACCAGCTTGTAGGCGATGTAGTACTTGTAGATGTTGCCCACATAGGTGACCGTCTCGGGGCCAATCTTCTCCGCCGCTACGTACTCGACATTGTGGAACCAGACGTTGGGATCCAGCCCCCGTTTTCTGGCCTCGGCGCGGAGCCGCGCCACCCGGGCGGGGCCGGCATTGTAGGAGGCGAACGAGAAGAGGGCCTTGTCGAGGGCGGTCATGGGCTCGTCCGCATAGTAGTGATCGATCATCCAGCGCATGTATTTGACGCCGCCGTGAATATTGGGCTCGAGCTTGCGGATGTCGCCGACCTTCAGCCCCTTGCCGGTGGCGGGCATGATCTGCATGATGCCGATGGCGCCCACATGGCTGCGGGCCTGGTGGTTGAGGGCGGACTCTTGGTAGCCCTGGGCCGCCATCAGCAGCCAGTCCATGTCATAGCGTTCGCCATATTCACGGAACAGCTCGACCACCTGCAGGAATTTCTTGCGCTCCGCCTCGGCGGCGGCGCTTTTGACGAACTTGTTCTGCTTGAGATAACGGGCCAGGATCTCGTCCCCCGTCGCCTTGCCGCGCAGCGCCTTTATCTGCTCGTTGAGCATGGCGAGCAATTGGGGGCTCTCCTTGCGCACCGCCCAGGCGATGACGCCCCCCTCCCGGAACACGGGGGTGTCGTGAATGGTGATCCCGGGGAAAATCTTTTTCCAGAAGCGGGCCTTGTGCTCGTCCATGACGATGAAGGGGAGCAGGCTTGCGTTCACCATCTCCACCAGATCTTCATCTTCGAGCACCTCCGAGGCGGGTTGGAGGTCGATGAGGGGCTCTCCCGCCGACTTGCGGGCCTGGTTGTAGGCGAGCAGGCTCTCGTAGTAGCTGGAGGAGGGGCGTACGAAGACGCGCTGGCCCCCGAGATCGGCGGCGCTTTCCACCTTGGGGGAGAGGGGTCCGGAGACGAGCAGCTCCCGCACGTTTTCAAGCAGGGGATCGGTGAAGGCGATACCCTGTTGCCTGCGTTTGTCCGTGATGGTGAGGTTGGCGGCGGCGATGTCGCCTTTGCCTTCGATGAGGGAGGCCAGCAGGGCTTCCCGGGCCACGGGAATGAAGACGAAGTGCACCTTGAGGTGGCGTTTGATCGCCTTTTGCTTGCGCAACTGTTCGTTGAGGCGCTTTTCCACCTGCATGAAGGCATCGTAGGTGGCCCCCCGTTGCACGCCCTTGGTGATGAAAAATCCTGTCTTGTTGTAGGTGGTGAGCACCCGGATGGTGCGCTGCTCCAGCATGACGTCGAGATCTCCCAGCCTGGGTTTGGCAAGCTCGTCGTTTGCAAAGCTCAGGGCGCTTTTCTCCGTCTCTGCCTCGGGGGCCACCTGCTTGCCGGATTCGGCCCCCCAGGCTGGCGTCAGGGAGCAGAACCACCAGATCACAATCATCCATGCGCGTTTCATCACTTACACCTCGCTCGTTTTATTGAGTGTAAGTGGCACCTTGTAGAGGATTTAGCTTATTGGGTTTGATAGACCCGTCCCCATAGCACGATTTTCACTATTCCATCCAGGAGTGCCCGCCCATGAAAAAAGGAGCCTCGAGGCTCCCTTTTTTCATGGGCGGGCAGGTACTCGGCGGCTAGAACCAGAAGCCGATGATGAAGGAGCCCGCCAGGGTCAGCATGACGTTGGCCACCGCATAGGTGCCGGCGTAGCCGAGCGCCGGGATGGAGCTGTTGGCCGCCTCGTTCACCACGTCCATGGCCGGGGCGCAGGTACGGGCCCCGGTGATGGCACCAAGCAGCAGGGCCGGGTTCATTTTCAGCACCCAGACACCGAACAGGTAGCCTACCAGCACTGGCAAGGTGGTCACCAGCATGCCGGAGAAGAGTACCACCATCCCCACTTCGCTCAGGTGATCAAGGATGCCGCCCCCGGCCTTGAGGCCGGTACTCACCATGAAGACGGCGAGTCCGAGATCCTTGGCAAGGCGCAGGGCGCCTGGTGGCACATAGCCCACCGTGGGGTGGTTGGCACGCAGGTAGCCCATCAGGATCCCCGCCAGCAGCAGGCCGACGGCATTGCCGAGGCCGAACTCTATCTGGCCGAACACCAGGGAGACGGAGCCGATGAGCAGGCCCAGCACGAAGAAGGTGGCGAAGGCCACCAGATCCGTGGTCTGGCTGTGGATGCTGATGAAGCCTATCTTGTTGGCCAGCAGCTTGACCCGCTGCTTCTCGCCGCTGATCTGCAGCACGTCGCCCTTTTGCAGCATGATGTTGCGATCGAACGGCATCTCTATCTGGGAGCGCACCACCCGGTTGAGGAAGCATCCCTTCTCGGTGAGGTTGAGCTCCACCAGATGGCGACCCACCACGGCATCATTTTTCACCACGATCTCTTCGGTGACGATCTGCAGGTCAAGGAGGTTGCGATCGAACACCTCCTTGCCGTTGCGGTAGTTGACGTCGAGCTTCTCGTGGCTCTCGGGGTAGCCCACCAGGGCGATCTCGTCCCCTTCCTGAATGACGGCGTCACCATCGGGGCTGGCCAGAATGCCGTTGCGGCGAATGCGCTCCACATAGCAGCCGGTGTGGGGATAGATGCCGGTTTCGCGCAGGGTGCGACCGCCGATCCAGGCTGCGAGCTCCGGGCCGACCCGATAGGCGCGGATGATGGGCAGATAGGTCTTGCGGCTCTCGCTGTCGGAGAGCCCCCGCTCGCGGGCGATCTTCTGGGCCTCGGTGTTGAGATCCAGCCTGGCCAGGGAAGGAAGGTAGCGTACCACCAGCATCAGGCCCACCAGGCCCACCAGGTAGGTCAGGGCGTAGCCTATCCCCATGTTGTCGAGCACCGACTGCATGTCGGTCTGGTGGGGCAGGTTGAGCAATCCGCTTCGCAGGGCGTCCTGGGCCCCCACCAGGGCCGGCGTGGAGGTGAGGGAACCTGCCAGAATGCCGGCGGCCATGCCGGGCCCCAGATTGAAGAACTTGGCGAGCCCCACGGTCAGCAGCAGGGCCGACAGCAGGATCACCAGGGTCAGGGTGATGTAGTGGATGCCGTCGCGAAGGAAGACGCTGAAAAAGTGCGGCCCCGCTTCAATCCCCACGCAGAAGATGAACAGCATGAAGCCGACGTTTTCAGTGGAGGTGGAAAACTGGAATCCCATCTGGCCAAACAGCAGGGCGGTGAAGAGCACGCCTATGGTGTTGCCTATCTGGAAGTTGCCGATGCGTACCTTGCCCAGCAGCAGCCCGAAGGCCAGTACCACGAACAGCAGCAGGGAGTCGCTTTGATGTAGCAATGTCACGAAATCTATGGTCATGCCCGGAAAAACCGAGGAAAAAAGTGGGGCCGATATTGTGCCGGATCCTGTATCAAGAAAGAAGCGCCAAAGCGGATTAACAGCCAGTTAAGTGCTGGTCTCTTCGGTGAAGATAGGGATGCGAGGGGGGGCTGGGGAAAACACCTCTATTTTACGCTGCAAGGCCCGCTGTCAATGAGTGAAATATGCTGTCGAGCCGCGAGGGGATGACACTCCTGTGGACAATTTATTACCTGCTGCATGGGGAGCAAACGGGCACGTTTTTCAGCATTTTCCACTGAGGAAATTGAAGGGTTACAAAAGAGACTTATGACTCATCCGGCGAGGGCTGACCCGCAGGATGCGGCATAGCGAAAAAAAATCACCCACAGGCAGCACCGCGAGTCGATTCATCCCATTTAGGGGGGAAGGGAAAAACAGCAGAAAATGGGGAAGAGCGGGGGCAGCCAGCGCAAACCGGGGACAATGGCTGCCAGCCCAGATGAACCGTGGCTTTGGTCAAGTTACCCACAGAAACTGTGGATAACCCTGTTCATGAAACTTGGCGATCAGGCTGAAAGCCGCGCCAATACTGGGCTGCAAGGACTGTTCAAAAAATACCTGCAATTAATTGTTTCTATAAAAATCAAATAGTTATGCGCAGCAGAACAAAACGCTGCTGGTCAGTATCGGGAGATCAAAAGGGAGTCAGGCCGCAGGGAAGGGCTTGTGCATTAAAATTGGAAGAGGAAAGCACTAAAGTGGATAACTTGCACCGAGATGGTGAGGAATTGGCTCCCCCGACTGGACTTGAACCAGTGACATACGGATTAACAGTCCGCCGTTCTACCGACTGAACTACGGGGGAACATCAGGCAAGGAGGTGCATCATACAGAGGTCGTATTTCGGGGTCAATAGCCATCAGGGAGGGTGAGCGGATACCCAGCTCCTTCAACTCGGGGTACACTGCTCCCTTGCCGTTTTTTGCCGGGAGTCGTCATGAGCAAGTTATTCCAGTTGGCCAGCCAGTTTCAACCCGCCGGGGATCAGCCGAGGGCCATCGCCCAGCTGCTCGATGGCATCGAGTCGGGACTGGCCCACCAGACCCTGCTCGGGGTGACCGGTTCGGGCAAGACCTTTACCATGGCCAACGTCATCGCGACCCTCAATCGCCCCACCATGATCCTGGCCCCCAACAAGACCCTGGCGGCTCAGCTTTACGGGGAGATGAAGGAGTTCTTCCCCGACAACGCGGTGGAGTATTTCGTCTCTTATTACGACTACTACCAGCCCGAAGCCTATGTGCCGACCACGGACACCTTCATCGAGAAGGATGCCTCCATCAACGATCACATCGAGCAGATGCGGCTGTCAGCCACCAAGGCGCTGCTGGAGCGGCGCGACGTGGTGATCGTCGCCTCAGTGTCGGCCATCTATGGTCTGGGGGATCCCCAGGCCTACCTCAGCATGATGCTGCACCTCAAAGTGGGGGACGTGATCAATCAGCGGGATATCCTGCGCCGCCTCGCCGAACTGCAGTACACCCGCAACGACATGGCCTTCCAGCGCGGCACCTTCCGGGTGCGGGGGGAGGTGATCGACATCTACCCCGCCGAATCGGACAAGCTGGCCCTGCGGGTGGAGCTGTTTGATGAAGAGGTAGAACGCCTCTCCCTGTTCGATCCCTTGACCGGCGCCATCGAGCAGACGGTGGTGCGTTACACCATCTACCCCAAGACCCACTACGCCACCCCGCGGGAGACCATCCTGGGTGCCATCGAGCACATCAAGGAGGAGCTCAAGGGGCGGCGCGAGCAGCTGATGAGCCTCAACAAGCTGGTGGAGGAGCAGCGCATCAGCCAGCGCACCCAGTTCGACATGGAGATGATGCAGGAGCTGGGTTATTGCTCCGGTATCGAGAACTACAGCCGCTACCTCTCCGGTCGCGCGCCGGGTGAGCCGCCACCCACCCTGTTTGACTACCTGCCGGGGGACGGCCTGCTCATCATCGACGAATCCCACGTCACGGTGCCGCAGATCGGCGCCATGTTCAAAGGGGACAGATCCCGCAAGGAGACCCTGGTGGAGTACGGTTTCCGCCTTCCCTCGGCGCTGGACAACCGGCCCCTCAAGTTCGATGAGTTCGAGGCGCTGATGCCCCAGACGGTGTTCGTCTCGGCGACCCCGGGCCCCTACGAGCTGGAGAAGTCCGGCGGCGACGTGGTGCAGCAGGTGGTGCGTCCCACCGGCCTGCTCGATCCCGAGGTGGAAGTGCGGCCGGTCACCACCCAGGTGGACGATCTGCTCTCCGAGATCCGCAAGCGGGTCGCCGTGGAGGAGCGGGTGCTGGTCACGACACTGACCAAGCGGATGGCGGAGGACTTGACCGAATACCTGGCGGATCACGAGGTACGGGTGCGCTATCTGCACTCGGACATTGATACCGTGGAGCGGGTGGAGATCATCCGCGACCTGCGCCTTGGCAAGTTCGATGTCCTGGTGGGGATCAACCTACTGCGCGAAGGCCTCGACATGCCGGAAGTCTCCCTGGTGGCCATTCTGGATGCGGATAAAGAGGGCTTCCTGCGATCCACCCGCTCCCTCATTCAGACCATCGGCCGGGCGGCACGTAACCTCAACGGCAAGGTGATCCTTTACGGCGATACCATCACCAACTCCATGAAGGTCGCGATTGAAGAGACCGAGCGGCGCCGCGCCCTGCAACACGCCCACAACCTGGAACACGGCATCGTGCCGAAGGGGCTCAACAAGGCCATCGGCGATGTGATGGACATGGGGGGCAGCCGCACGGCGGGCAAGGCCGGCAAGGGGAGTCGCAAGGCTGCCGAACCGCAAGGGGAGTACCATGCCCGCTCTGCCAGCGAGATCAGCAAGGAGATCAAGCGGATGGAAGAGCAGATGTTCCAGCATGCGCGGGATCTGGAGTTCGAACAGGCGGCGGCGCTGCGGGATCAGATCCAGCGGCTGCGCGGCGAGCTGATCGCGTCATGAGCGCCAGACGCTGGCTCATCTGGCGGCGTTTGCGCCGCCTCTATCAGGGCTTTCGCCACCCAGGCACACCCTGGTGGGCGAAGGGGCTGGTGATCCTTATCCTGCTCTATGGCATCAGCCCGGTGGACGTTGTCCCCGATGTGGTGCCTCTCCTTGGCTGGCTCGACGACGCGACCCTGTTGCTGCTCCTCTTGTGGGGCTGGGAGAAATGTCTGCCCGACGAGGTGCTGGCCGCTCTGGACAAGGCCGAGTGAGCAGAACCCTACGTTCAGGGAAAGGGGAAAAGAAGGGGGGATTGAATGACTCCCTTAATGGGGTTCGAAAAAGGGGACCATGGGGAGATTGTGAGCCAGGTCTCATTGGCGTAGACTCCACGCCGTTCACTTCATGGGTACCAAAAAATGGATCTGATCCTCTTTGCCATCGACTTTATTCTGCACGTTGACGTGCATCTGAAAGAGCTGTTCGAGAACTATGGCGTCTGGGTATACGCCATCCTGTTTCTCATCATCTTCTGTGAAACCGGGCTGGTGGTGACTCCCTTCCTGCCGGGGGACTCCCTGTTGTTTGCTGCAGGTGCCCTCACCGTGGGCAGCGTGCTGGACGTGCACACCCTGGCCGTCGTGCTGATCATCGCCGCGGTGCTCGGCAACGTGGTGAACTACACCATAGGCCACTTCTTCGGTGAGCAGCTGTTTCGCAACCCCGATTCCAAAATCTTTCGCCGGGACTATCTGATCAAGACCCATGCCTTCTATGCCAAGCATGGCGGCAAGACCATCATCATCACCCGTTTCCTGCCCATAGTGCGGACCTTCGCCCCCTTCGTGGCGGGCATGGGGGCCATGACCTATCCCCGCTTCCTGGCGTTCAACCTGGTGGGGGGGCTCTTGTGGGTGCTCTCCTTCGTCTATGCCGGCCACTTCTTTGGCAATCTGCCGGTAGTGCGCCACAACTTTACCCTGCTCATCTTCGGCATCATCGCGGTCTCCTTGTTGCCCATGGTGATCGGCATGGTGAAGGCCAGGAGAAGTGCCAGCAAGGCTACCTCCGAAGGCGCGTGACATCGCCGTGCACGACATGAAAGAAGGGAGCCTATGGCTCCCTTCTTGTTGGTTGGCTGAGTGGCAGGTCGCCGCTGCGCCCTTTGACCCGCTTGTGGCCTGTTACGATGATGCACACCCGCAGGCAGCCACTTCATTGGCAGAACAGGGAGAAGGGGAGCCGGCCCCCTGGGCATGGGGTCGTGAGGCGATAAGAGGAGATAAAAAGGGAGCCATGGGCTCCCTTTTATGGTCGATTGAACGACTAGTTGCAGCAGCGCCCTTTTATCAGGTTGCCAGCAGCCACGATGACGAACACCAGCAGGTAGGCGGCAAAGATGACCACGAGCCACTGCGGCATGGAGAAACCGAGGAACTGCCAGCTGATCTCGCTGCAGTCGCCGTCCGGGTAGAACATCCAGGGAACCCATTTATCCAGTGGTGCCCAGGCAGGGAAGTCAGCAAACCCTTCGCATACGTTGAAGGGGGAGGGGTTCATCTGGTAATCCACGTGCTTGAGCGCCAGTTTCAGGCCCCAGAAGGCGCTGTAACCCCACAGGAGCATGGCACTCCAGCGCAGGTACCAGCGCTCTGGCGCGACCATGCCGAGGAGGCCGGCGGTGAGCACGCCGAGGAGGGCGATACGTTCATAGATGCACATCACGCAAGGGTGCAAACCCAGCACGTGCTGGAAGAAGAGGGCACAGAGTTCCAGCGCGAAAGCGGAGGCTGCCAGCAATCCCCAGGCCAGACGATGACTGGCAATGCGGCGAAGATACTCGATCATCTGATTGATCTCTCAGAGAAAAATAGTGGCTGAATTAGAGCAGAGCCCCATCTGAAAAGAAAGGGGCCGAACAGCCCCTTTCATGATCAGTGTGTGGACGGGGTGGGCAGTGGTAGTGCCCCATGATCCAGCAACCACCCTGCCTGATAGAACCATTCGGTTGCAGGACCGAGGAGCAGTTCCACGGAGAAAAAGCCGACAAGCCCCAGCACCAGGGTATAGGGCAGCGCCATCCAGACCATGCGGCCATAAGAGAGGCGTAGCAGGGGAGCGAGGGCCGAGGTGAGCATGAACAGGAATGCGGCCTGGCCATTGGGGGTGGCGACCGACGGCAGGTTGGTGCCGGTGTTGATGGCCACGGCCAGTAGATCAAAATGCTCGCGGCTGATGGCGCCGTTGATCAGGGCGGTCTTCACCTCGTTGATGTAGACGGTGCCGACGAAGACGTTGTCACTGACCATGGAGAGCAGACCGTTTGCCAGGTAGAAGAGGGCAAGCTGATCCTCCGGCTTGGCCGCCAGTACCCACTGGATCACCGGCTTGAACAGCTGTTGATCGATGATGACCGCCACCACGCTGAAAAAGACGGTGAGCAGGGCGGTGAACGGCAAAGCCTCCTGGAATGCCTTGCCAAGCGCGTGTTCTTCAGTCACGCCGGTGAACGCCGTCGCGAGCACGATGACCGTCAGGCCGATCAGCCCGACTGCAGCCAGATGGAGGGCAAGACCCGTGATAAGCCAGGTGGCAATCAGCGCCTGGACGATCAGCTTGGCCTTGTCCTGCGGGGTACGTTGTGCGTCTTCGTCGCGCTCGTAGGATTCCATGATGTGACGCACGGGCTCGGGCAAGCGGGCGCCATAACCGAACCAGCGGAATTTTTCGACCAGGATGCAGGTCAGCAGGCCGCAAATGAAGACCGGAATGGTGACTGGCGCCATGCGAATGGCAAATTCACCGAAGTGCCACCCCGCCTGTTCACCGATGATGAGGTTCTGGGGTTCGCCGACCAGGGTGCAGACGCCCCCCAGGGCGGTACCGATGGCGGCGTGCATCATCAGGCTGCGCAGGAAGGCACGAAATTCGTTCAGATGCTGGCGGGAGAGCTCGTCAATCTCTTCGTCATCATGATGCAGATTGCCGGACTCATCCCGGGAGGCCACCTTGTGGTAGATAGCGTAGAAGCCGGTTGCGACGCTGATGACCACGGCGATCACGGTCAGGGCATCAAGGAACGCGGAGAGGAATGCAGACACCAGGCAGAAGGCGAGAGAAAGCAACGTTTTGGAGTGGATGCGCACCAGCATCTTGGTAAAGACGTAGAGCAGCAACTGCTTCATGAAGTAGATGCCGGCCACCATGAAGACCAGCAGCAGAAGCACTTCGATATTGGCCACCAGCTCATGTTTTATCTGGTTGGCGGAGGTCATGCCGATGAGCACGGCTTCGATGGCCAGGAGTCCGCCCGGTTGCAGCGGATAGCACTTGAGGGCCATGGCCAGGGTGAAAATAAACTCGACAACCAGCAGCCAGCCGGCCAGGAAGGGATCAACGTAGAAAATGATCGGGTTGATCAGCAGGAATAGAACGATGGCAATTTTGTACCATCGCGGAGCATTGCCCAAAAAGTTCTTTGTAAACGCGCGCCCTAGGCTGATTGGCATAATGATGGTTCTCTGTTCTGTTGTTGATATCTGCGTCTATGCAGTCGAGCCCGACCCGAGCCGAACATCCGGATATTCACCTGTATCAGATTGATTGCACATGATTTTAATCAAGGGAGCGATAACTATAAATAAGGTCGCTGAACTTGCCCAGCGAGCAAACGCTTATATTCCCATCATTTGGTGTTGGTTGACTCCTCACTTGTCGCCGCATACATATTTTTAACAAAAAGATCGGGGTAATGTGAGCAGAGGACCGACCTTCTGCTTGCCAGCATGACCGGCTTTGCTATTATTCGGGGGCCTTTTTACGCACTACAACAGAGTCATTACATGGTCATTAAAGCGCAAAGCCCTGCCGGGTTTGCCGAGGAATACATCATCGAGTCCATCTGGAACAATCGCTTTCCTCCTGGATCCATTCTGCCGGCGGAGCGCGAGCTGTCCGAATTGATCGGCGTGACTCGCACTACCTTGCGTGAAGTGTTGCAGCGCCTTGCCCGTGATGGCTGGCTCACCATCCAGCATGGCAAACCGACCAAGGTCAACAATTTCTGGGAAACCTCCGGTCTCAACATTCTGGAGACCCTGGCGCGTCTCGATCAGGACAAGGTGCCGGATCTGGTGGCACAGCTGCTCTCCGCCCGGACCAACATCTGCACCATCTTCATCCGTGGCGCCATTCGTAACAACCCGGAACAGGCCGCCGAGATACTGCGTGGTGCCGATGATGTGGAGAACACGGCCGAGGCCTATGCGGACTTCGACTACCGTTTGCATCATCAGCTTTCGTTTGCCTCGGGCAACCCCATCTATGCCTTGATCCTCAATGGTTTCAAGGGCTTGTACAGCCGGGTTGGCCGCTACTACTTCTCGGACAAGCAGGCGCGCGAAACCGCAGATGCCTACTACAAGACGCTGCGCAAGCTGGCCGAAACCAAGGATCACGAAGCCGTGTTCATGACTGTACGCCAGTACGGCATCGAGTCTGGCAAGCTTTGGACCCGTCTGCGTCAGGACATGCCAAGCAACCTGTGTGACAACTGATTGCCCTGACCCAAGAAAAACGCGCCTGATGGCGCGTTTTTTTATGCCCGGTACTGACGTCAGGTCATGCTCTTGCGGTCCGGACAACGGCCGATGATATCTGCGGATAGCTCGCCATTGTCCTGCTCCAGCACCACATCGAAGCCCCACAGCTGATGCAGATGCTTGAGCACCTCGTGGCGTGACTCGCCAAGGGGGATGCGGTTGTGGGGAACATAGCGCAGGGTCAGGGAGCGATCGCCTTTCACTGCCACGTTGTAGACCTGAATGTTGGGCTCCAGGTTGCTCAGGTTGTATTGAGCGGACAGGGTGCTACGCACCAGCCGGTAGCCCTCTTCATTGTGAATGGCGGACACTTTGAGGTAGTTCTTCAAATCGTCGTCATCGATGGCAAAGAGCTTCATGTCGCGCATCACCTTGGGACTGAGGAACTGGCTGATGAAGCTTTCGTCCTTGAAGTTCTGCATGGCGAAATGCAATGTCTCGACCCAGTTGGTGCCAGCGTAATCGGGGAACCAGTATCTGTCCTCCTCGGTCGGGTGCTCGCAGATGCGACGCAGGTCCGTGAACATGGCAAAGCCAAGGGCGTAGGGGTTGATCCCCGAGTAATACCGGCTGTTGTAGGGGGGCTGATAGACGACGTTGGTGTGGCTGTGCAGCACCTCCAGCATGAAGCGATCGCTGATTTTTCCCTCGTCATAGAGGTGGTTGAGAATGGTGTAGTGCCAGAAGGTGGCCCAGCCCTCGTTCATCACCTGCGTCTGCTTCTGCGGGTAGAAGTACTGACTGATCTTGCGCACGATACGTACCACCTCGCGCTGCCAGGGCTCGAGCAGGGGGGCATTCTTTTCGATGAAATAGAGGATGTTCTCCTGAGGCTCGGCAGGATAGCGCCTGTCTTCCACCCCGGCAATCTTGTGCTGCTTGGGCAGGGTACGCCACAGCTCGTTAACCTGGGTTTGCAGATAATCTTCCCGCGCCTTCTGGCGTCGCTTCTCCTCGGCCAGAGAAATCTTCTGAGGCCGCTTGTAACGATCCACCCCGAAGTTCATCAGGGCATGGCAGGAGTCGAGCAGTTTCTCCACCGCATCGATGCCGTGTTTTTCCTCGCACTCGGTGATGTAGTTCTTGGCAAACAACAGGTAGTCGATGATGGAGGAGGCATCGGTCCAGGCCTTGAACAGATAGTTGTTCTTGAAGAAGGAGTTGTGACCATAGCAGGCGTGGGCCATGACCAGCGCCTGCATCGGCATGGTGTTCTCTTCCATCAGATAGGCGATGCAGGGGTCCGAGTTGATGACGATCTCGTAGGCGAGTCCCATCTGGCCGCGCTTGTAGTTGCGTTCGGTGTGGATAAAGCGCTTGCCGAATGACCAGTGTTGATAACCGATGGGCATGCCCACGCTGGAGTAGGCATCCATCATCTGCTCTGCAGTGATCACCTCGATCTGGTTGGGATAGGTGTCGAGCCGATAGAATTTGGCGACCCGGGCTATCTCCTGGTGATAAAGCTCCAGCAGATCGAAGTTCCAGTCAGGACCATCGTCCAGCGGCGCTATCTTTCTTGCGGTTTCTACCATATGTGATCCCTCAAGCCGCTTGCTTCTTGAACAATTCCCGGAACACCGGATAAATGTCCTCGACCTTGCGAATGTGCTCCATGGCGAAGTGGGCGTATTGCTCTGCCACCGCCTCATATTCGTGCCACAGGGTCTGGTGGGCGCGGGTAGTGATCTCGATGTAGGAGTAGTAGCGCACCCTTGGCATGATGTCGCGCATCAGGATCTCCCTGCACTGGGGTGAGTCATCGGCCCAGTTGTCACCATCAGAGGCCTGCGCCGCATAGATGTTCCACTGGTTGGCAGGATAACGTTCGTTGATGATGTCGTTCATCATCTTGAGCGCACTGGAGACGATGGTGCCGCCGGTCTCCTGGGAGTAGAAGAACTCGTGCTCGTCCACCTCCTTGGCCTGGGTGTGGTGGCGGATGTAGACCACCTCGACATTCTTGTAAGTCCGGCTCAGGAATAGATAAAGCAGGATATAGAAACGCTTGGCCATCTCCTTGGTAGCCTGATCCATGGAACCGGAGACGTCCATCAGGCAGAACATCACCGCCTGGCTCGAGGGGACGGGCCGTTTGACAAAGTTGTTGAATTTGAGGTCGAAGGTGTCGATAAAGGGGACCGCATCGATCCGCCGTTTCAGCTCCCTGATCTCTTTTTCAAGTTGCGCCATTTCGGCGAAATGGTCGTTGGGCTCGCAGGCCAGCTGGGCCAGGCGCTCCTCCAGTTCACGCAACTGACGTTTCTTGCCTGCCTGCAGCGCCATGCGCCGCGCCAGCGAATTTTGCAGGGAGCGCACCACGTTGATGTTGGCAGGCACCCCGTTGGAGGTGTAGCCGGCCCGGTAGGTCTTCATCTCCATCAGCTGGTTGAGCTGGGTCTTTTGCAGCCGCGGCAGTTCCAGATCCTCGAACAACAAGTCCAGATACTCGTCTTTGGAGATCTGGAAGACGAAATCATCGACGCCCTCTCCTTGATCCGAGGCCTGGCCCTCGCCACTCCCCTGGCCGCCGCCACCCCCTTTGGGCCGGTCAATCTTGTCACCGGAGACAAACTGGTCGTTGCCCGGATGCACCATCTCCCGTTTGCCGCCATGACCCTGATGAAAATGGGGTTCCCCGATGTCCTTGGTCGGGATGCTGATGCTCTCGCCCTTGTCCACGTCCTGAATGCTGCGCTTGGAGACAGCATCCGAGACCGCTTGTTTTATCTGCTTCTTGTAGCGGCGGATGAAGCGCTGCCGATTGACAGCGCTTTTGTTTTTGCCGTTGAGCCTGCGGTCGATAAAATGCGCCATAACTCCCCCTTGAACACGGCAGGGTCAGGATGACTTGCGTACCCTGAGATACCACTCGGAGAGCAGTCGCACCTGTTTGCGGGTGTAGCCTTTCTCCATCATCCGTTCGACAAAGTTATCGTGCTTCTTCTGCTCCTCGGCCGAGGTTTTGCTGTTGAAGGAGATAACCGGCAGCAGCTCTTCCGTGTTGGAGAACATCTTCTTCTCGATCACGGTGCGCAGCTTCTCGTAACTGGTCCAGTTGGGGTTACGGCCTGCATTGTTGGCCCGGGCACGCAGCACGAAGTTGACGATTTCGTTACGGAAATCTTTCGGGTTGCTGATCCCGGCAGGTTTTTCAATTTTCTCCAGCTCGCTGTTGAGAGATGCTCTGTCAAACAGCTGGCCGGTTTCGGGGTCACGATACTCCTGATCCTGGATCCAGAAGTCGGCGTAGGTGACGTAGCGATCGAAGATGTTCTGACCGTACTCTGAATACGACTCGAGGTAGGCGGTCTGGATCTCCTTGCCGATGAACTCGACGTAGCGCGGAGTCAGGTAACCCTTGATGAACTCCAGATAGCGATCGTGCAGCTCTTGCGGGAACTGCTCGCGCTCTATCTGCTGCTCCAGCACATAGAAGAGGTGCACCGGGTTGGCTGCCACTTCCGCGTGGTCGAAGTTGAAGACGCGGGAGAGGATCTTGAACGCGAATCGGGTGGAGAGGCCGTTCATGCCCTCGTCGACACCGGCATAGTCGCGATACTCCTGGTAGCTCTTCGCCTTGGGATCCGTGTCCTTGAGACTCTCGCCGTCATAGACCCGCATCTTGGAATAGAGGCTGGAGTTTTCCGGCTCTTTGAGTCGCGACAGCACCGAGAACTGGCCCAGCAGCTCCAGAGTACCCGGTGCGCATTTGGCCTCGGTCAGCTCGCTGTTGAACAGCAGTTTTTCGTAGATCTTCACCTCTTCCGACACCCGCAGGCAGTAGGGCACCTTGACGATGTAAACCCGGTCGAGGAAGGCTTCGTTGTTCTTGTTGTTGCGGAACTGCTGCCACTCGGATTCGTTGGAGTGGGCCAGCAGGATGCCGTCGAAAGGGAGGGCGGAGAGCCCCTCGGTACCGTTGTAGTTCCCCTCTTGTGTCGCTGTCAGCAGCGGGTGCAGCACCTTGATGGGCGCCTTGAACATCTCGACGAACTCCATCATCCCCTGGTTTGCCTTGCACAGCGCACCGGAGTAGGAGTAGGCATCGGCATCATCCTGGGCGAAATGTTCCAGCATGCGGATATCGACCTTGCCGACCAGGGAGGAGATGTCCTGGTTGTTGTCGTCCCCCGGTTCGGTCTTGGCGATGGCGATCTGATCGAGGATGGAGGGGTTTACCTTCTCCACCTTGAACTTGGTGATGTCGCCGCCAAACTCGTGAAGGCGCTTGGCGACCCAGGGAGACATGATGGGGCGCAGATAACGGCGAGGGATGCCGTACTCCTTCTCGAGGATTTCGCCATCTTCGTCGATGTCAAACAGGCAGAAGGGGTGATCGTTCACCGGTGAGCCCTTGATGCGATAGATGGGCACTTTTTGCATCAGGGATTTGAGTTTCTCTGCCAGCGAGGATTTACCGCCGCCAACCGGTCCGAGCAGATAGAGGATCTGTTTCTTCTCTTCCAGACCCTGAGCGGAATGTTTGAGATAGGAGACAATCTGTTCGATGGCCTCTTCCATGCCATAGAAGTCTTTGAAAGCGGGATAACGCGCGACGACGCGGTTGGAAAAGAGACGGCTGAGACGTGGATTGGTCGAGGTGTCGATCATTTCCGGCTCGCCGATGGCGGTCAGCAGACGTTCGGCGGCAGAGGCGTAGCAGGATTTGTCCTGTTTGCACATATCCAGAAACTCCTGGATGCTGTACTCCTCCTCTCTGGCCTTCTCATACCGCTGTTGATAGTGCTCGAAGATGCCCATAACTTAGCCCTCGTTATAGTCGCTTGCCCTGAAAAAGAGTGGATCACTACTTTTGTTCTGTTTACCTCTTAAGCCTAGTCAACAGCCCCCAGTAATCCATCGCCATCATTGGTTTAAGTTTGTGCGGGAGCTTCCCGATCCTCGTACGGGAAGAAACAGTAAGTGACATACCTATGTTACTGACTGTTAAATTATTTTTGCCACGACAGTGATGCAAATGTCAAAGACATAAAAAATAAATCTTTGTGTGCCAGAGGGAGAAAATGGTGACGCTCTGTTTTGTCAGGGGGCGGTGCCAGCAAGGGCAAGGGCGGTAGGGAATAGAGGGTGAAAAGACGTGTCGCTTACGTCAACGTAATGTTATTTGTTTGATGCTTTTGCTCTAATTTTTACATTGACGCTACATTCTGGCTGCTCTAGATTGGCCCTGTGTCGAGCAGTCATCGCTTTAGCAAGAGAGTGGGTGATTGTGCAGATACTAAGCTCTGTTTAAGCACGTTTCCGTTGGCTTGACCCTCGCATCCGCGAGGGTCTTATTTTTTCAGCGCCTGAACGCGCGCCAAACCTGCAAGCTCAGGATTCGGCGGGATAGAGGGCTGACACCGCCGCCAGCACCTCGGCGAAGGGATGGTCCGCCAACTGGCCAAAGCCGGCCAGATCCCTGGCCTTGAGACGGGTGGTCAGCGGGGTGGCGATGCCACACAGGAAACGGGTCAGGATCCTGGGATGGCGCTGATGGCAGAGGGCGATCAGCGGATCGCACCAGGCGCGCAAACCGTGCTCGTTGGGCAAGCCCGGTGATGGCAACGGCGGCAACACGGCGATCTCTCCCCGGCAGACGGAACAGTGCCCGCACCGCTCGGGGGCCGCGTCGTCGGCAAAATAGCGGGCAAGCTCATGGCTGAGGCAGGTGGTCGAGGTGAAAAAGGCCAGCAGCGCCTGAAGGCGGGCCAGTTCGCTCTGCTCTTTCTTTTCAAACAATCCATGCAGCTCTTCGGCCAGGGTCGCGGTATCGATTTGCTGGCTCAGCACCCGATAGACCTCGGTCATCTGCTTGCTTTCAAGCTCGATCCAACCCTGCTGCTGCAGGTAGTCCAGCGCCGCCGCGGCGCGCTGGCGTTCCCCCTGGTATCCCTGCCACAGCGCTTCGAAGTCCATGGTGCACCAGGTGCGCGCCTGTGGCGCGCAGGCAAAGACCTGCTCCAGGAACTGGCGGCGTTCGGAATTGAAACGAGCGAGGATCGCCTGTTTTTCCAGTACGAACCTGAAACGGTACTCGGCAAAGTAGCTGTAGGCCGGTGCAATGACCCCCGCCATCTCCAGATAGACCAGCAGGGTCTTGAGGGGCAGTTGGCGAATGTTGGTCTCGTTGGAGAGGCGCAGCAGGCTGAATTCCCACTCGGCGCCGCTCTGGCGCACGATATCGAGCAAGTACGCGATGGCGTCCCTGTCCGGTGTATCCCCATAAACGAAGTTTTCCAGTACCGGCAACTGGGCGCGGCTCGCCAGCACGGTGCAGCGGGAGGGAAGCCCGTCACGTCCGGCGCGGCCTATCTCCTGACTGTAGTTCTCGATGGACTTGGGCAGGTCGTAGTGAATGACCCGGCGAATGTCGGCCTTGTCGATGCCCATGCCAAAGGCGATGGTGGCCACGATGCAGTCGAGTCTGCCAGCCATGAAGTCGTGCTGGATCTGGCTGCGCAGGGCGGGAGCGAGCCCCGCATGGTAGGCGCATGCCCGGATGCCGCTGGCCTGTAGCTGCGCGGCGCACTGTTCTGCGCTGTGTTGCAGAGTCACGTAGACGATGGTGGGGGCGGCCGGATCCCGGTGCAGCTCCTCGCGCAGCCAGGTATCGCGGGCACTGCCGGCCAGCGGGAGGACGGCCAGATCCAGATTGGGTCTGTAGAAACCGGTGACCACCAGATCGTCCCGGTCGATGGCAAATTTTGCCTGCATGTCCGCCATGACGGCCGGGGTGGCGGTGGCGGTCAGCAACAGCACCTGGGGAATGGCCAGTTCACGGCGATGATCCGGCAGCTTGAGGTAGTCGGGGCGAAAGTTGTGGCCCCACTCCGAGATGCAGTGCGCCTCGTCCACCACCAGCAGTGACAGGGGGATGTGGGCGATGAAGCGGCGAAAGCGCTCATTTTTGAGGCGCTCCACCGAAATCATCAGGATCTTGAGCTGGCCATCGCTGGCCTGCTGCATCACGCGCCGGCTCTCTTCCGCTGTCTGGCTGGAATCCAGAGTGGCGGCGGCGATCCCCTTGCTGCGCAAAAAGGCGAGCTGATCGTGCATCAGGGCCAGCAGGGGAGAGATGACCAGGGTCAGGTGGGGCAGTGCGAGGGCGGGCAATTGATAACAGAGGGATTTCCCCGCGCCAGTCGGGAAGATGGCTGCGGCGCTCTTGCCGGCCAGCAGACGACTGATCACTGCTTCCTGCCCGGGCCGCAAGCGATCAAAGCCGAAGTGTCGGGTCAATAAAGAGGTGATCATGGCAAGGCTCCCTGAAAAAGGGCGTCATCATATCACTTCTGGCCCAGTGGTGGCCGATGATCGGACTGGTTTGGTGACATTTTGACCGTGGTTGATATTGTGTTATCACATTGTTGTAGATTTTTTGTGAGGTAACCCTGATATTTTTCAGTGATTATGTGGAAAAAAACCATGGCAGATGGGATATTCCTGTCCGCAACCCCACGCGAACGGGACAGATCCACCAGAAGAGCTGCCCACGGCGTCACCGTTAACGGACCGGTGCCAATGCGCGGGGCTGGTTGCCAACAGGACTAATGATTCACGCACCATGAGTGCACAGGGACTACTTGATGACACAACAACACCCCCTCATTCGACTGGTCAACAGCACCAGTCTGGTTAGCCAGATCCTGGTCGGTCTGGTATTCGGTATCCTTCTTGCGATGTTCATGCCCGAGTGGGCCAAGGCGGCGGGTCTGCTCGGCAGCCTGTTCGTCGGCGCCCTGAAGGCCGTGGCGCCGCTGCTGGTCTTCGTGCTGGTGATGTCGGCGATCATCGGCCACAAGCAGGGCCAGAAGACCAACATGAAACCGATCCTGCTGCTCTATGTGCTGGGTACCTTCCTGGCGGCTGCCGTGGCAGTGGTGGCGAGCTTCCTCTTCCCCTCCAACCTGCATCTGGTGGCAGGCGCTACCGAGATCACGCCGCCGGGGGGCATCACGGAAGTGCTGCAGACCCTGCTGTTCAACGTGGTGACCAACCCGGTGAAAGCACTGCTGGAAGCCAACTATATCGGCATCCTGGCCTGGGCCATCGGCCTTGGTATCGCCATGCGTCACGCCAATGAGAGCACCAAATCACTGATTTCCGATGTGTCTCACGGAGTTTCCGCCATCGTCAAGGCCGTGATCCGTTGCGCTCCGCTCGGCATCCTGGGTCTGGTTGCCTCCACCCTGGCTGAAACCGGCTTCGATGCGCTGTTTGGCTATGCCCAGCTGCTGGTGGTACTGATCGGCTGCATGCTGTTCATCGCCTTCGTGGTCAATCCGCTCATCGTCTTCTGGAAGATCAAGCGCAACCCCTATCCCCTGGTGCTGACCTGCCTGAAAGAGAGCGGTGTGACCGCCTTCTTCACCCGCAGCTCCGCCGCCAACATTCCGGTCAACATGGCCCTGGCCGAGAGGCTGCGCCTGCCGGAAGACACCTATGCGGTCTCCATCCCGCTGGGGGCCACCATCAACATGGCCGGCGCCGCCATCACCATTACCGTGCTCTCCATGGCGGCGGTGCATACCCTGGGGATGGAAGTGGACATGGCAACCGCCATTCTGCTCTCCGTCGTCGCCACCATCAGTGCCTGTGGCGCTTCCGGTGTGGCGGGCGGCTCCCTGCTGCTGATCCCGCTGGCGTGCAGCCTGTTCGGTATCAGCAACGACATCGCCATGCAGGTGGTGGCCGTTGGCTTCATCATCGGGGTGTTGCAGGATTCCGCCGAAACGGCCCTCAACAGCTCCACCGACGTGCTGTTCACTGCGGCGGCCTGCATGGCCGAGGATGAGAGCCTGCTGGATGCCGCCCCGGTCCCCAGCCGCGAAGCTTGATCCCCTCAGACTTTCCGCTCTGCACAGGCGCCCTCTTCGGAGGGCGCTTTTTATTTGCGCGCGCGTCAGGCGCCCTGCACCTTCTCGCCGTGTCATGGCACTGACAGTGCTCGGATCCCCCTGTGTGATTTCCCGGGAGGGGCCCGTTGGCCGCCTTACGTGTTCTCGCCACCGCCAAAAAGCCATTCCCTGTACCCGCGTGCCCGGCACTGCATTCGGCAGGGCATATCGGGCTGTTTGTGCTGTCAGCATGGCGGCCTGTGGCATCCCCTCTGGTGACCGAAGGGGTCATCTGCGCTTCGGACGCGGCACGAGAATCCCGGTCAAGGCCCTCTCGGCGGTTTGCCTGCGCCCTGTGGCCGGTATTTTCCTTGAATGCCTTGAAGAAAGGCTCCATTGGGTGGGGGTGTCGGCTCTCTGGGCTAAACCCCGAAGAGCGGGCGTTCCTGGCAAGGACAAGGGCTCTGGTGTTCTGCCTGGCAAGGCCGATGGCGTGCGGCAGATGACGGGATAACGCAGCACGCCTTGGTCGTGTGCCATGGGGAAAGGAATATGAGCGGCAAGCTGTCACCAAGGGGAAAGAGAGTGGGTGAAAGGGCTGTCTCTGATTTGAGGGCTGGGGGCTCTGATCATCTGAGCCCAGTACCTGATGATCATAACGAACACAGCCCGGCAGAGGAGATCTGCCGGGCTGTGGGAGGCGTCGGGCCAGATGCTGGTCCGACGGTATCGCAGGAAGGCTTAACCGACCAGTTGATAGAGGATGGCGGAGATGGCGATGAGGCCCATGGTCGCCACGAAGACGTTGCTGATCTGGCCCTGGTATTTCGCCATTGCCGGAACGCGCTTGATGGCGTACATGGGCATGAGGAACAGGATGGTGGCGATGATGGGGCCACCCAGGGATTCGATCATCCCGAGGATGGAGGGGTTGATCACGGCCACGCCCCACAGGGTCAGGATGAAGAAGGCGATGATGAACAGCTCCACCTTCTTGTGGTTCGGTGCCTTGCCGGAGTTGCGCATGTTCTGGACGATCATCCCTTTCAGACCTTCACGGGCACCCAGATAGTGGCCGAAGAAGGAGGAGACGATGGCCACGAAGGCAACCAGCGGACCGAAGTAGGAGATGATGGGGCTCGCATGCTGGTTGGCCAGGTAGGAGAGCACGGCGATGTTCTGGGACTTGGCTTCTGCCAGTTGGGCCGGCGTCAGGCTCATCACGCAGGAGAAGACGAAGAACATCACGAAGCCCAGCAGGATGATGGCGGTGCGCTTGAGGATGGCGTCGGACTTGGCGACGGCATGCTCACCGTGATCACGGCGCTGGGCCAGGGCGAAGCTGGAGATGGCCGGGCTGTGGTTGAAGGAGAAGACCAGCACCGGGATGGTCAGCCACAGGGTGGTGGCGAAGTCCTTGGTGCTCGGCATTTGATTCAGTGCCGCACCGGTCCAGTCCGGGATCAGGTACAGGGAGATGCCCGCCAGAATGGCGATGAGCGGATAGACCAGGAACTCGGTCACTTTCAGCATCAGCTTCTCGCCAGCCAGCATCACGGACATCATGGCCATGATGAGCACGATGGAGAGGATCCAGCGCGGGGGCGGCGTCATCTGCAACTGGTTGACCAGGAAGCTTTCCACCGTGTTGGTGATGCCCACGCCGTAGATCAGCACGATGGGGTAGATGGCAAAGAAGTAGAGCAGGGTGATCAATTTACCGGCACCCACGCCGAAGTGCTCTTCCACCACCTGGGTGATGTCGGCATTGGGCTGCTTGGAGGAGAGCACGAAGCGCGCCAGACCACGGTGGGCCAGGTAGGTCATGGGGCCGACCAGCAGCGCCATCACCACCAGCGGCCAGAAGCCACCCATGCCGGCGTTGATGGGCAGGAACAGGATGCCTGCACCAACGGCGGTACCGAACAGGCTGATCACCCAGGTGGTGTCTTGTTTATTCCAACCGCGAGATTGGACCGAGCTGATTCCTTGCTCCTGTGCGGCTGCAACATCCTGTGCGCCAGTGACAGTATTGGACATGTGTCTCACCCCGAATGTGTGGTTTTAATTAGTCGGCGCAAGAATACTTTCTTTTTAATCAAACATGTTGATCAAATTCACCTTTGTGCGGCTGAAACCCGTACTTTCTTGTAGAAATGTGATCAAAAGAATAAAAAATCAAAATTTATTTATCAAATGCAGTGTTATTTGAATGTTAACTGGATAATTTCCCACCTCATCATGTTATCGAAATGTTATGTCGAGATGTGCTGGGCAAGCTGGCGGATCATGCTGGCAGTGGCTCCCCAGATGAAAGATTGCTCCCAAGGGATCCAATAGATGGTGTGACGACCGTCCGCCCTTGGCAGGCTCAGGGCTATGTGCTGCCCCGGATCCAGCACGTGGGCGAGAGGGACTTCGAAGGCCTGGGCCACCTCGTCCTGGCTCAGGGTCAGCCCGTAGCCTGGGTCGAGCATGGCGAGAATTGGCAGCACATCGTAGCGCGAGACGGTATTGAGAGGGGTGAGGCTGCCGATGATCCGGATCTGGGAGGGGGGAATGCCAAGCTCCTCCTCGGTTTCCCTGAGCGCGGTGTGAATGAGGTCCCGGTCTTCCGGGTCCTGGCGCCCGCCGGGAAAGCTGATCTGTCCCGGGTGGTGGCGCAGGGCGGTGCTGCGGCGCGTCAGCAGCAGATACAGGCCCTCGGGGCGCTCCACCAGGGGGATCAACACGGCGGCAGGTTTGAGCCCGGCCAGTGCCAGGCGATGGGCGGGGGCGGGGCGCTGCAGCAAAAAGCGGGTCAGCAGCTCGGCACTCGTCATCTCCATGGGTCTCCTTGTGTCGGCCCCGCAGGGCCGGATGGGGTCAAAGGGCATCGAGCAGTGGCAGGATGCGGGCCACCTTGTCGTAGGTCTCCTGATATTCGGCGTCGGGATCGGAGTCGGCGATGATGCCGCCCCCCGCCCAGCAGTGCAGCTGACCGGCTTCGGCGATCAGGGTACGGATGCAGATGCTGGTATCCATCCTTCCGTGCTGACTCAGATAACCGATGCTGCCGCAGTAGGCATTGCGCCGCACCGGCTCCAGCTCCTCGATGATCTCCATCGCCCGGATCTTGGGAGCCCCTGTGATGGAGCCGCCGGGGAAGCAGACCCGCAGCAGATCCACTTCTTGCCAGCGCGCATCCAGTTCTCCGTGAATGGTGGAAACCAGATGATGCACCGCCGGGAAGGATTCCACGGCAAAGAGATGCGGGACCGTGACCGATCCCGGCCGGCTCACCCGGCCGATGTCGTTGCGCAGCAGATCGACGATCATCAGGTTCTCCGATCTGTCCTTGTCGGCGTTGGCGAGTGACTCGGCCACCCTGGCATCCTGGGCGGGATCCGGGTGGCGAGGCCGGGTGCCCTTGATGGGCTTGGTCTCGATATGGCGCTTGTCGAGCAGCAGGAAACGCTCCGGGGAGAGGCTCAGAATGGCGCTTTGCGGCAGGCGGACAAAGGCGGAGAACGGCGCCTTGTTGGCGGCGCTCAGGGCGAGATAGGCGGACCATTCATCCCCCTGATAAGGGGCGCTGAAGCGCTGGGTCAGGTTGATCTGGTAACAATCCCCCGCCGCCAGATAGGCCTGGATGCGGGCAAACTTGTCTCCGTATTCGGCCCGCGTCATGTTGCTCTGCCAGGGGCCGGTCAGGCGAAGGGGGAGGGTGGTTCGTTCGCGCTGCGCCATCAGCCAGTCGAGCCTGCGGGCGAGGCCGGCTTCATCACCCCAGTGGGCCAGTTGCCAGTGTCCCGTCGCGACATTTCGCAGCAGCGCCCAGTCGTAGATCCCGACCGCCATGTCGGGCACCTGGATGTCCTGTTGCGCCACTGCGGGCAGACGCTCGAATCGTCGGCCCAGATCGTAGCCAAAGAGTCCCAGGGCTCCCCCGATGAACGGCAATCCTGAGTCATCCTCAACGCGCTCCCCAAGCAGGGCTTGCTGGGTCTTGGCGAGCAGGGCGAGGGGATCGCCGTCATGATGGTGCTGGTGGTTATCCTGGGTGAGGCAGGTGCTGGTACCCCGGGTTTCCAGGGTGGCAAGCGGATCGGCGCTGATGATGTCAAAACCGTTGTCAGCCCCCAGGGGGCCGGCGGATTCCAGCAGGATGGCCCAGGGTTGGTGTTGCAGGCAGGCAAACCAGGTGTGGAGCGAGGCCTGCGGGTCGAAATGGTGGATATGCAGTCTTGGTTTCATTTTTTGTTACATAGGCAACAGTTTGCGCCCGGCTCCCTAGCCGGTTCGGGTGGTCAAGCGTATCATGGCCGCCGGCATTTTTAAGAAAAACACCGTTATAAAAACACGCCGCAGTCTGCCGGCTCCAGGTGCATTTGCCACCTGCCGAAGGCCCGGCTCATATGGAAGCCCTTGCTCGCGCAAGCGATAACAAGGACCAGTGAGGATGATATGAGCATCATTAGAAAACAGGACTTTATCGATTCCATTGCTGACGCCCTGCAGTACATCTCCTTCTACCACCCCCTCGATTTCGTGCAGGCCGCCAAGGCCGCCTATGACCGCGAGATCAACCCGGCCGCCAAGGATGCCCTGGCCCAGATCCTGATCAACTCCCGCATGTCTGCCGAAGGTCATCGCCCGCTCTGTCAGGACACCGGTATCGTCACCTGCTTCGTCAAGATCGGCATGCAGGTACAGTGGGACAGCGACATGACGGTCCAGGAGATGGTGGATGAGGGCACCCGCCGCGCCTACACCAATCCGGACAACCCGCTGCGCGCCTCCGTGCTGGCGGATCCGGCCGGCAGCCGCAAGAACACCAAAGACAATGCCCCCGCAGTCGTGCACATCGACATGATCCCCGGCGACAAGGTGGAAGTGAGTATCGCGGCCAAGGGCGGCGGCTCCGAAAACAAATCGAAGATGGTGATGCTCAACCCCTCCGACGATATCGTGGAGTGGGTGCTCAAGACGGTGCCGACCATGGGGGCTGGCTGGTGCCCGCCCGGCATGCTCGGCATCGGCATCGGCGGCACCGCCGAGAAGGCGGCGGTGCTCGCCAAGGAAGCCCTGATGGAGCACATCGACATCCAGGAGCTGATTGCCCGTGGTCCCGAGACCACCGAAGAGAAGCTGAGGGTCGAGCTCTATGACAAGGTCAACAAGCTCGGGATCGGTGCCCAGGGGCTGGGCGGCCTGACCACGGTGCTGGATGTGAAGGTGAAATCCGCACCGACTCACGCCGCCTCCAAGCCCGTGGTGATGATCCCCAACTGCGCCGCCACCCGTCACGTGCATTTCGAACTCGATGGCTCCGGCCCGGCGGAGCTGGCCCCCCCAGGCTGGAAGACTGGCCGGAGATCACCCGTGAGTCCGGTGGCAATGTGCGCCGGGTCAACGTGGATGGCATCACCAAGGCAGAGCTTGCCAGCTGGAAGAGCGGCGATACCGTGCTGCTCTCCGGCAAGATCCTGACCGGCCGCGACGCCGCCCACAAGCGTATCGCCGACATGCTGAAAAAGGGTGAAGGACTGCCCGAAGGGGTCGATTTCACCAACCGCTTCATCTATTACGTGGGCCCGGTCGATGCGGTGCGTGACGAGGTGGTCGGCCCGGCTGGCCCCACCACGTCCACCCGGATGGACAAATTCACCGACATGATGCTGGGAGAAACCGGCCTCATCGGCATGATCGGCAAGTCCGAGCGCGGCCCCAAGACGGTCGAGAGCATCAAGCAGCACCAGGCTGTCTACCTGATGGCGGTGGGCGGCGCCGCCTATCTGGTGGCGAAAGCCATCAAGAAGGCGCGCGTGGTGGCCTTTGCCGATCTGGGGATGGAGGCCATCTACGAGTTCGAGGTGGAAGACATGCCGGTCACCGTGGCGGTCGACTCCCAGGGCAACAACATCCACGAGACCGGCCCGGCCTACTGGTCCGCCAAGATTGCCGAGCTGGAGACCAAGCTGGCTTGATCAATCGGGCTTCGATGCAAACGGAGGGCGATTGGCCCCGTACAGCAGCATGTTGAAAGGCGACCCTCGGGTCGCCTTTTTTACGGGCCCCATTTGACGGTCTGGGCCTGAGCAAATTTACTGCTGCTGTGCTGCTGTGCTGCTGTGCTGCTGTGCTGCTGTGCTGCTGTGCTGCTGTGCTGCTGTGCTGCTGTGCTGCTGTGCTGCTGTGCTGCTGTGCTGCTGTGCTGCTGTGCTGCTGTGCTGCTGTGCTGCTGTGCTGCTGTGCTGCTGTGCTGCTGTGCTGCTGTGCTGCTGTGCTGCTGTGCTGCTGTGCTGCTGTGCTGCTTTGTCTTTGTCGTCATGGCATCCCGGGTCGGAAGCCTGGATAACCCGGTGGGCAATGCCGGCGCATTGGCTGTCACGCCGAAGGGGCGATCAGTGGTTCAGGTAGATATCCTGGCCGCCGTAGCTCAGTGCCCCACCCAGAGGGGTTGCGGGCTCGAAGAAGCGGGTCAGGACACCGGCACGCTGGCCCAGGGTGCTCAATGTGCTCCGGTCCAGGGCGACCTGTTCGGGCAGCCAGGTCAGCACGGCGGCGCAGTGACCATTCATCAGGCTCTGCTCCAGCAGGCGCTGCCAGTTTTTGATCTTGGGGGCGTGCACGACAAGCACCCTGGCAGGATTGATCCCTCTGGCCTGCAATTGCGCGGCGGCGGGCAGACCTGGCGGGGCGACGAGCAGGATCCAGCCACTGTCGGACTGACTCAGTTGCCCCAGGGCATCGAGCAGCGGTGCTTCCTGATGGAGAGGGCCGCGCCGCTGCTCTTGTCCCATCTTGCTCTGATGGCGAGTGGGCCAGGTGGTGATCAGACCGGCAGAGGAGGAGGGGGGGCAAAGATTCAGGGGCTGGCTCATATGTCGTTCCTGTATGAATAACCATGCTGTATGCGCATACAGTAGTTCTGTTCGCAAGGAGTGACAAGTCATTTGTGGCTAAAAGTGTGAGCCGATTAACAGGAGATGACTTTAACTGCATGATTAAAAAGGATATTTATATCTTCCTTATACAGGATGTTTTTTAACCTGTAGACAAACTTCGGGTCGGCGCTCATGGTTATACAGTCCTGTATAGGGAGAGGAGGGAGCGAGATGGACGTCAGTACCTTGCAACGACTGGATGCGAACATTCTGCTCGGGATCATCAACGAGAAGCTGCGGCTGGAGTGTGATGGCCTTGAAGAGCTGCTGGCTTACTACGACATGACAGAAGATCAGCTGGCTACCCGTCTGCAACAGATCGGGTATCACTACGACCCTATGAGCAATCAGTTCAAGGCACATGGTTAATTGAAATCAAAGGGTGCTCCGATTGGGGCATCCTTTTTATTACCTGACGAGGAGGTGTGAATTGAAAACGCTTTCAATTTCTCCCGTGTTGACGGTTATTTTCACGTATTTTCAGTCACAGGCAATCATTGAAAACCTATTCATGAAACTATCTTTTTTGTTTTCTTGTATCGCTATGATTTAAAACGAAATTTATATTTCATTCAGGCTGGCTCAAGGAAAGGGTTTTCATGGTGAAACTGTCATTTTTATGCGTTAAAGTGTGACTCACGTTAACTTTTAAACCCTTGGCTTTAGCTAGTATGCCCCCGCCGGAGCATATTCTGAGATAACAACAGCGCCGGTCCCCCCGATGGGATGACATTTTTTATTTGTAACGAAGGAAAATGGTTTATGGCTACCAAGAAGAAGACAGACCAGGATCTCCAACTGGATAAAGATCAGCTCAAGGCGAGTATCGTGCGTCACCTGCGTTCTACCTTGGGTACAAGCGAACAGAAAGCCTCTCCGGATGCCTGGTGGAAAGCGACCGCTGCCGCCGTCAATGAACAGGTGTACGAGCGCCTGACCCGTACTCAGCAGACTCACTTCAAGAAAGATACTCGTGCGATTCACTATCTCTCTGCTGAATTTTTGATGGGGCGTTTGACCTCCAACAACCTGCACAACCTCTCCCTCTACAAAGTCTGTGAAGAGGCGCTGGGTGAACTCGGTCTGGAACTGACCGATCTGTGTGAACAAGAGCCTGACATGGCCCTTGGCAACGGCGGCCTGGGTCGTCTGGCTGCCTGCTTCATCGATTCCCTGGCCACTCTGAACTACCCGGCGGTGGGCTATGGCATCCACTACGAGCACGGCCTGTTCCGTCAGGAAATTCAGGATGGCCGTCAGATCGAGCGTCCGGACTCCTGGCGCGAATATGGCAACCCCTGGGAGATCTGCCGCCCGGAATCGGTGCAGGAGATCCCGCTCTACGGCTACGTGGAGACCGTCTTTGGTGACAAGGGGGGCCTGAAGAAGGTGTGGCACGCCGGTCGCAAGATCAAAGGGGTGCCCTGGGACATTCCGGTGGTCGGCTTCGGTGGTCACACCGTCAACATCCTGCGTCTGTGGGAATCCCGCGCCTCCGAGTTCTTCGACTGGGACGTGTTCAACGCCGGTGGTTATATCGACTCCCAGGCCGAGAAGGCCCAGGCCGAGACCATCTCCAAGGTGCTCTACCCGAACGATGAGACCGACGCCGGCAAGGAGCTGCGCCTGATCCAGCAGTACTTCTTCTGCGCCTGCTCCATCAAGGACATCATGCGTCGCTACAAGCGGGTGCATGGCAGTGACTTCAGCAACTTTGCCGCGCAAATCGCCATCCAGCTCAACGATACCCACCCCACCGTGGCCATCCCCGAGCTGATGCGCGTGCTGGTGGACGAAGAGGGGCTGAACTGGGATACCGCCTGGGGCATCTGCTATCAGGTCTTCTCCTACACCAACCACACCCTGCTGCCGGAAGCGCTGGAGAAGTGGTCCGTCAGCCTGTTCGAGAAGGTACTGCCCCGTCACCTCGAGATCATTTATGAAATCAACGCCCGCTTCCTGAACGAGCTGGTGGAGCCCAAGTGGCCGGGCAACGATGCCATCAAGGCCAAGCTCTCCATCATCGAAGAGGGTGACGTGCGCAAGGTGCGTATGGGCAACCTGTGCGTCATCGGCTCCTCCAAGGTGAACGGCGTGGCCGAGATCCACTCCAAGCTGGTGAAGGAAGATCTCTTCCCCGAGTATGCCGAGCTGTGGCCCGAGAAGATGTGCAACGTCACCAACGGCGTGACTCCCCGTCGCTGGCTGCTGGCCTGCAACCCGGAACTGGCCGAACTCTACAACGAGGTGGTGGGCAAGGAGTGGCCGCTGCAACTGGACAAGCTGCGCAGCGTGGTGAAGTTTGCCGATGACAAGGCGTTCCAGCAGCAGTTCATGACCATCAAGCGTCACAACAAGGAGAAGCTGGTCAAGGTCATCAAGGCGGAAACCGGCATCGACGTGAGCGCGGAGGCGATCTTCGACGTCCAGATCAAGCGTCTGCACGAGTACAAGCGCCAGCAACTGAACCTCATCCACATCATGGCGCTCTACCGTCGCCTGCTGGCGAACCCGGACTATGACATGCATCCGCGGGTGTTCATCTTCGGCTCCAAGGCGGCGCCCGGCTACAAGCTGGCCAAGGACATCATCTACGCCATCAACAAGCTGGCGGAGCGGGTCAACAACGACGCCCGTATCCAGGGCAAGCTGAAAGTGGTGTTCATGCCGAACTACCGCGTGAGCCTTGCCGAGAAGCTGATCCCGGCGGCGGATGTCTCCGAGCAGATCTCCACCGCAGGTTACGAAGCATCCGGTACCGGCAACATGAAGATGGCGCTGAACGGTGCCATCACCATCGGGACGCTGGATGGAGCCAACATCGAGATCGCCGAAGAGGCGGGTGCCGAGAACTGCGCCATCTTCGGTCTGAACGTGGACGAGGTGAAGTCCCTGAAGTCGCGCGGCTACAACCCGTATGACTTCTACTACGCCAACTCCGAACTGAAAGCCGTGCTGGACTGGTTTGATACCGACTACTTCACGCCGGGTCGCCCGGGGGAGCTCTCCTCCATCAAGCGTTCCCTGCTGGAAGGGGGAGACCCTTACCTGACTCTGGCCGATTTCGAGTCCTACTCCGAGGCGCACAAGCTGATCGACGCCTGGTACCGGGATCCGGCCCTGTGGGCGAAGAAAGCCATCATCAACTCGGCCACCATGGGCAAGTTCAACTCCGACCGCTCCATCCAGGATTACGTAGACCGGATCTGGAAACTGACGAGCTGCAGCGTCGGTTGATGTCTGCTCCTGTGAAAAACCCCGCGATGCGGGGTTTTTTTTCATCTGTCGGGCTGAGGGAGGCTCAGGGCCTGTCGACCACCCGGGTGTCCGCCGGCACCCGTTTCTTGCCGGTGATCATCGCCCTGACGAGATCGCCCCGTACCAGACGATCCAGGGCGATGACGGCCAGTACATGGACGAAGATGGCCACCTGCAACCCCTTGGCAAAGAACTCGTGGATCTCTTCCATGCGATGGGTGCCGGAGAGCGGCCCGTATTCGGTCATGATCCCGCTGGCGGCGGTGCCGACAAGGCAGGTCAACAGCAGCAGTATCATCAAGGACCCCAAAGGATTGTGACCGGCGTAGTAGGGGTGGCGCCCCTTGATCGTCTCCTTGAGATAGGTGATGACGCCGGCCGGTGTCGGCAGCCACTGGGCGAAGCGGGCATGATAGGAGCCGATGAAACCCCATACGATGCGCAGTACCAGCAGTCCGGCCAGCGCATATCCCGCATAGCGGTGGTTGCGCGCCCCCTCTTCAAGGATGAAGAGATTCAGCACGCACAACAGCACAGTGGCCCAGTGAAATCCCCTGACCACCGGATCCCATACCTTGATTTCACGGTTGTTCTGCATCGTCTTTCCCATGAGGTGATCCCCTTGTCGTGATGTCCATGATCATCGCCATCGTCAGCCATGGCTGCGTGATGGCCGTTGTCAGCATCATGGAGGCGATTTCTTAAGTGCGAGTTAATGTCGCGGTGATGTCACGGGTAGGGAGTGCGGTGGTGTCGGGGCGAGAAAAAGCCCCGGCGATGCGGCAATGCTGATCAGTTAAGGATCCATTGACCGATCCTTCTGCTGTAGGACAATCCGGAACCAATCACTGGTTCCGGATTTTTTTATGTCTATTGCAAACGATCTGAACGATGTTGTTGAGGCATCTGGCGACATGCTGGCTCGGCTGGCCATTTTTGCCGACCATATTCCCGACGAATGGATTACTGCCGCTGCCGCCTTGTCTGAAAAGGCCACTATCCGCCGACGCCGCTTACCTTCTGATATGGTCTTGTGGCTCGTCGTGGGGATGGCCTTTTTCCGCAATGAGCCCATCTCCGAGGTCGCTCGGCGCCTCAACATCTGTGCAGAAGGGTTGGCCAATGATGCCTTGCTCGCGGACAGTGCCCTGTCTCAGGCCCGTCAGCGACTCGGCAAACAGCCGCTCGAGTGGCTGTTCAAACAGTGCGCCGATGTGTGGGGGCGGGAACGTTATCCTGAAGACCATTGGCACGGTTTACAGGTCTTTGCCATCGATGGGGCCCTGTTCCGAACCCAGGATATGCCTGAACTCAGAGCACATTTCGGCTCGGGTAACACCTCAACCAACCGGCAGACACCCTACCCGATGCTGCGGTTGGTCACGCTCATGAATGTCCGCTCGCATGTCATTGCCAACGCGGCCATCAGCCCGTACCGCAAAGGGGAAATCCCCCTGGCCAGCGAGTTCATTCACTCATTGCCGGACAAGTCAGTGACCCTGCTGGATAAAGGCTTCTTCGGTGCCGACCTGTTGCTGCGTATTCAGGCCGAAGACACCGACCGTCACTGGCTCATCCCGGAACGCAAGGGGCTGGTATACACGGAACTTGAGCGCTATGGCGACGGTGACCGTCTGTTGCAAATGACGGTCTCGCCTCAGGCTCGCAAGAAAAACCCGGCGTTGCCGACACACTGGCAAGTTCGCGCAGTGACCTATGAGGTGGCAGGCAAGGAGAAAACGGTCTTTACCTCCCTGCCCGTGGCGCGATTCAGTGCAGCTCAGGTGGCGACCCTGTACCACGAGCGCTGGGAAATCGAGCTGGGATACCGGGATATCAAAAGCGCGATGCAGCACAACGCCATCACGCTGAGAAGCAAGAAAGTGGACTTGGTCTATCAGGAGCTGTGGGGATTGCTGCTTGGATACAATCTGGTCAGGCGGGAGGCCAGCCAGGCCGCCGTAGCCCATCAGCGAGCGCCCAATGAGGTGAGCTTTAAGTTTGCCTGTCAGTTCATCGCGAACCAGATGGCAGTGATGGCGGGCGCGTTATCGCCAGCCCATACGCCACGGAGGTTGGCGGAGTTGCGGGGCTGCATAGGCGTCATGTTCATAGAAAAACGCCCCAGGCCATCGAGACCCAGGGCGGTGAAGATATCAAAGACCCGTTTTCCGGTAAATCGCAATGCGGCTCCGCTTAAGTGAACAGCATTGCCGGCGATGCGGGGCTTGGAGGGGCATTAGGGGGCGAACCTCAGTGGAGGATATCCCCCATGAAATAGGCCAGCATGGTCAGGATGACGGTGAACACCAGGTTCAGTACCAGGCCGGCCCGCATCATCTCCCGCTGCTGGATATGGCCGCTGGCGAAGACGATGGCGTTGGGGGGCGTGGCCACCGGCAGCATGAAGGCACAGGAGGCGCCGACGGCGATCAGGACGGAGACCACGATGGGGGAGACTCCCAGTGCCTCGGCCACCCCGGCGAACAGCGGCACCAGCAGCGCGGCGGTGGCGGTGTTGGAGACCAGCTCGGTCAGGAACACCACGAAGGCGGCCAGGCAGAGCAGGATCACGAAGATGGGCATGGAGGAGAGGCCGCTGGAGAGGTGCTCCGCCAGGAAGGCGTTGGCCCCGGTCTGCTTGAGGATGGCGCTCAAGGTGAGACCACCCCCGAACAGCAGCAGCACGCCCCAGTCGGTGTTCTGGTTGATGTCATCCCAGCTGGCGACCCGGCTGACGGCGATGGCCAGGATGGCGCCCATGGCGATCAGGGTATCGAACTGGGGAATGCCGCCCAGCGCCTTGGCAAGAGGCTGGGATCCAATCCACAGCAGCACCGTGGTCAGGAAGATGGTCAGGGTCACTTTGCGCTGACCTGTCCACTCGATGGTGACCTGCTCGGTGCTGACCTGGTGGGAGAGATTGGGACGGGTCACCCAGTAGAGCAGGCCGATACCTACCGGCATGAAGATGATCACCACGGGGATGCCGAACTCCAGCCAGTCGGTGAAGCCCAAGCCCATCTGGGCGGCGGCGATGGCATTGGGGGGGCTGCCCACCAGTGTGCCGATGCCACCGATGCTGGCGCTATAGGCGACGCCAAGCAGCACGAAGACCAGGGTGCGGCGCTCCTTGTGAACGTCCAGCCCCTTCAGCATGCCGAGGGCCAGCGGCATCATCATGGCCGCGGTTGCGGTGTTGCTGATCCACATGGAGAGGGCGGCCGTGATGGTGAAGAGCACGATGGAAGCCCAGCCCAGGTGTCCCTTGGCGAGCTGCATCACCTTGCCGGCGATCTGGGTGTCGAGTCCCTGCTTGGAGAGGGCTGCCGCGAGGGCAAAGCCGCCAAAGAAGAGGAACAGGACGGGGTTGGCAAAGTCGGTCAGCGACTTGCTCATGTCGAACACCCCGAGCAGGGTGGCGAGCACCGGGATGGAGATGGCAGTGATGGTGATGTTCACCGCCTCGGTCAGCCAGAGGATGGCGATGAAGATCAGGATGGCCAGCCCCTTGTTGACCATGGGATCAAACGGGAGCCATACCAGCATGGCGCAGAGCAGGAGCAGATCCAGGATGACGATCCCGGACTTGATGTCCAGCCAGCGTGAGGGGGGAGTCGGAGGTACAGCCGATGTGTGCATAACGTTCTCTCGGTTAATTTATGGTTGTTGTTGTGATGCCGAGGTTACATATATCCCCCTGTTTGAAACAGGGGGATATGGTCAAATCATGTGGCGACTCACAGAGTCAAGTGAAAATGGATCTTCAATCAAACAGAAATGAAACATTTTATTTTCATTTGACGGGGGAGGTGAAGGAGAGCAGCCACTCCTTGAACAGGCTCTTGGGCAGGGAGCCGCTGCGCTGTGCCAGGATCTCCCCCCGCTGGAAGACCATCAGGGTAGGAATGCTGCGAATGCCATAGCGACCTGCGATGGCGGCCTCCTGCTCGGTATCGAGTTTCACGAAGCGAAGGCGGGGCTCAAGCTCCCGGGCGACCTCCTGAAAGACGGGGGCAAACTGCAGGCAGGGGCCACACCAGCTTGCCCAAAAGTCCACCACCACCGGGATGTCGGACTGGATCAGGGCATCGAAGCTGGCCTGACGCCCCGCCACCGGGGTTTGTTCGAAGAGGGCGTGACGGCAGCGGCCACACTTCGCGTTTGAGTCTGCTTTTTCGACAGGCAGGCGGTTGCGGGTAAAGCATTGGCTACAATAGGTGGTGACAAGTGACATAATTGCTTCCTTATTTCATGGCCCGGCAACATCTTTATTGCAATCAGAGCGCCGACTAACGGTAACATAGCACTCAGTGGTTTTTCACAGTTGGCCTCCGGCCGTGACCTGATGTCACCGGATGGCCGACCATGACATGAGAATCGAGACGGGATGAAGAGTGTTGCACGGGGCAATCGTGTTGTCTTTGGCCTTATCATCGTATCGCTGGTGGGCTTTTCTGCCTATTGCTGGCAGTTGCTCAGCCAGCAGCAGCGTGCCTTCGATTTGAGCGTGGCGGCTGAGATGGTGCTCAATCGGGTCAATACCGATACCGTCTATCTGCTGGGGCGCGAGAAGGCCAGCGATGGCAGCGTACAGCAACGCCTGAGCCTGCTTTCCAGTCACCTGGACAGATTCGTCAGGCTGGTGCACGAGGATCCGGAGTCGGTGGACGACCCCGGCTCCCAGGCGTTGCAGCGGGACATCGACGGTTATCTGCTGGATCTCGCCAGGCTCTACACCATGGAGATGACCATCGAGTATCTGGCTCCCCGCTTCCAGGGCCAGCTCAAGGCGTTGCAAGGCACCCTGCCGGTCGGTGAGGCGCAGTACCGCGACCTGACCGAACTCATGCGCCTGCACCACTACCTCCGACGCAGCTGGGATCAGAACGAGCAGCGGCAACTGTTGCAACTCCAGCAGCACCTGCTTGACCGCTATGGCGAGCAGCCGAGGGTCGCGGCCCTCGTCCGGCTGGGCCAGGAGTTCAATCAGCAGGTGATGGAGTACCATCGCCTGCGCAATCAGGTGGTGGAGATGAAGGGGTTGAGCTCACTGCCCGCCTGGAAGCAGAGCAAGCTGGAGCGGGCCTCCTCCCTCAAGAGCCGCTTCTACCTGATGGTGCTGGGGGGGGCGCTGCTCTGCTTCTCGCTGGTGGCCGCGACCCTGTGGCGTCGCAACCAGAAGCTGAGCGAGCTCTCTCGCCATGCCGCGCTGCTGGCCCAGGCCAAGAGCGACTTCCTGGCCAACATGAGCCATGAGATCCGCACCCCCATGAATGCCATCATCGGCTTCAGCGCCCTGGCACTGCAAACCAGTCTGGATCCCCAGCAGCGGGACTATCTCAACAAGATCAAATCCTCGTCGGACACCTTGCTGCTGCTCATCAACGACATTCTGGATCTCACCAAGGTGGAGTCCGGCAAGTTGACCCTGGAGGAGATCGACTTCGATCTCAGCGAGCAGCTCGACTCCCTCGCCGCCATGTTCGCGGATCTGGCGGAGCGCAAGCACATCGAGGTCATCATCAACAAGTCTCCCGCCGTGCCCGACTTTCTGCGCGGGGATCCGCTGCGCCTCGGTCAGGTACTGGTCAACCTGGTGAACAATGCCATCAAGTTCACCGAGCGGGGCGAGGTGGAGGTGGCCATCACCCTCACCAGCCAGCATCCCATGCGGGTCTGTTTCAGCGTGCGGGATACCGGTATCGGCATCGCCCCGGAGAAGCAGGCCCAGCTGTTCCAGCCCTTTACCCAGCTGGAGGCGGGCAATACCCGCAAATATGGCGGCTCCGGGCTTGGCCTCAACATCTCCCAGCGCCTGGTGGGGCTGATGGGCGGGGAGATCACCGTGCAGAGCAAACCCGGGGTGGGCTCCACCTTCCTGTTCGAGATCCCCATCTCCCAGGCGGTGTACGGGGTCTCGGGGCGCCGGGTCTTCTTCGATCACCAGCCCCTGATCCTGATGATGGATGACAATGAGCTGGTGCTGGAACTGGCCAAGGACATCCTGGGGCGGGCGGGGGCGTCCGTCATCACGGTCAACAGCCTCTCCCGCGCCCGTCAGGTGCTGCGGGAAGAGGGGCATCACATCCGCCTCGCCATCCTCGACTGGCGCATGGGTCAGGAGGATGGCCTGGACTTGGCCCTCGAGATGTACCAGCACAGCCAGTGGCGGCGCCTGCCTGTCCTGATGACCAGCGCCTGGTCCAGGGAGGGGCTGCACGGGCGGATGGAGAGCATGGGACTGACCCATTTCCTGGCGAAGCCCATGACGGAAAACGCCTTGCTGGCCAAGGTGGACGAACTGCTCAACGGCAGCTCCCATGACAGCAAGGTCCGCCAGGCGGAGGCCCAGGGGGATCAGCAGCAGTTCCGGGAGCTGCTGCGCGGTACCCGGGTGCTGCTGGCCGAGGACAACCGGGTCAACCAGCAGCTCATTCTGGAGTACCTGCGCCGGGTGGAGGCCAAGGTCACCGTGGTGGACAACGGCCGCGAGGCGGTGGAGCAGGTGGCGGAGCAGCCGTTCGACGTCATCCTGATGGATCTGCAGATGCCGGTGCTGGACGGGCTGGATGCCACCCGCCAGATCCGCAAGATGGTGGACAAGCACGATGTGCCCATCATCGCCCTCACCGCCAGCGCCATGCCGGGGGACAGGGAGCGCTGCCTTGGCGTCGGCATGAACGGCTATGTCACCAAGCCGGTGAGCAAGCTCGATCTCTACAACAACCTGCTGCAATGGGTGAAGAGCAGCGGCGGGGAGCCCAAGGTGCCCATCGAGGTCAAGCCGCCGGCCCTCATGGGCGTGCTGGATCTGGAGGATGCCCTGCGCCGGCTGGAGCATGACAGGGAGGCGCTGCAGATCCTCTTCAAGCTGTTCCTCTCCGAGCACAAGGACGATCTGTGGGACATCCGCACCGCCCTGCGCCGCCAGCAGCCCGAAGTGGCGTGCCGCTTGCTGCATACCCTGAAGGGGGTGTCGGCCAACATCTCCGCTTCCCGCCTGCAACTGCTGGCCGGGGAGCTGGAGTGGCGGCTGCGGCTGCAGGAGGAGCTGAGCGAAGGGGAGCTCAACCAGTTGCAGCAGGTCTTTACCCAGACCCGGGAGGAGGTCTCCCACTTCCTGCTCACCGGAGAGCAGCAGGAGTCGGTCGCCTTCCCGTTCTCGCCCCCCGACAAGCGGCTCTGAGGGAGGGCAAGATAGCAATCGTTCTCAAGTCACCCGCTTCAGGCTATGATGACCCACTCGTTCGCCCCCGCCAGGGGGCGATTGTATTGAGCTTCTCTTCACGATCACGCGGCAGCGCGCCGCGACCAAGGACTTCTCTGTGAGCGTATTTTTGCGGCTTGGCTGGTTTTTCAAGGATCAGTGGCGGCGTTATCTGGTGGCCATCTCCCTGCTGATGCTGGTGGCCCTGTTGACCGTGATCCCCCCCAAGGTGGTGGGCTGGGTGGTGGATGGCATCGCCAAGGGTGACCTGGACAGTGGCACCCTGACCGGCTATCTGGCGGGGCTTTTTGGCCTGGGACTGCTTATCTACCTGCTGCGCTACGTGTGGCGGGTCATGCTGTTCGGTGCCTCCTACCGGCTCGCCTACGTGCTGCGCAACCGGCTGTTCAGCCACTTCACCCGCATGAGCCCGGATTTCTACCAGCGCCACCGCACCGGTGATCTGATGGCCCACGCCACCAACGACATCCAGGCGGTGGAAATGACCGCAGGAGAAGGGGTGCTGACCCTGGTGGACTCCTTCATCGTCGGCATCCTGGTGCTCTCCATCATGTGCAGCCAGTACTCCTGGCAGCTGACCCTGCTCTCCCTGCTGCCCCTGCCGGTGATGGCCTTCTTCATGAACCGCTTCGGGACCCAGATCTACAAGGAGTTCAAGGCGGCTCAGGGGGCCTTCTCCCGCCTCAACAACAAGACCCAGGAGGCCCTCTCCGGGGTGCGGGTGCTCAAATCCTACGCGGTCGAATCCTTGGAGGACGAGGGCTTTGCCGAGCTGACCCGTCAGGCGGGGGAGCGTAACATGGCGGTGGCCCGCATCGACGCCAAGTTCGACCCCGTGATTTACCTGTGCATCGGCTGCTCCTATTTTCTGGCTGTCGCAGGGGGCAGCGCCCTGGTGCTGCAAGACAAGCTGACTCTGGGGGAGCTCACCAGCTTCACCATGTACCTCGGCCAGCTCATCTGGCCCATGTTCGCCATCGCCTGGCTGTTCAACATCATCGAGCGGGGCAGCGCCGCCTACTCGCGCATCGAAAGCCTGCTGGGGGAGCGCAGCGACATCGAGGAGCCGGCCCATCCCGTGGCGCTGGCCTCGGCCTTTCCCCTGGGGGTGCAGGGGCTGGGCTACCGGCTGGAGCAACGCACCCTGTTGCAGGGGGTGGATGTCACCCTGCAGGCTGGCGCCATGCTGGGGATAGTGGGACGCACCGGGGCAGGCAAGAGCTCCCTGCTCAAGCTGCTGATGCGCCTGGCCAACCCCACGGCCGGGGAGATCCGCATGGGGGAGGTGCCCATCTCGCAACTGTCGCTGGGTGAGCTGCGCAGCCAGTTTGCCTATGTGCCCCAGGAGCCGTTTCTGTTCTCCACCACCATCGCGGCCAACATCGCCCTGGGCCGCCCCGAGGCGAGCCGAGAGGAGATTGAGCGGGTGGCGCGCATCGCCTGTGTTCACGACGACATCAGCCGCTTCCCCAAAGGGTATGAAACCGAGGTGGGGGAGAAGGGGGTGACCCTCTCCGGCGGTCAGAAGCAGCGTCTGGCCATCGCCCGCGCCCTGCTGCTGGATGCCCCTATCCTGGTGCTGGATGACGCCCTCTCGGCGGTGGATGCCCACACCGAGCAGCAGATCCTGCTGGCCCTCAAGGTCCACAAGCGCACCCTGGTGCTGGTGAGCCACCGCATGACGGCGGTGGAGCAGGCGGACGAGATCCTGGTGCTGGAGCAGGGAGCGATCAGCGAGCGGGGCCGTCACGAGACCCTGATGGCCAGGAATGGCTGGTACGCGGACATGGTCCGCTACCAGCGCCTGGAGCAGGACGTGGAGGAGAGCCTGTGAACAGGATGACAAGACCCCAGGCACCCCTCACCCCTCTCCCGACTCCGGCGAGCGGAGAGGGGAGCAAAGAGAGTCAATTCCCGTGGAACGTTGCGCTGGAGGCCAGTCTGTGAATCCAACCATCAAACGGCTGCTCGCCTACTGCGCCAGCTACCCCCGCTGGCTGGTGCAGGCGGGCATCTGCCTGCTGCTCGCCACCGGCGCCGAGGTGGCGGGCCCCTTGCTCATCAAGCTCTTCATCGATGACTACCTGGCGCCGCGCCGGCTGGAGTGGGGCATCATCGCCGCCCTTGCCGCCGGTTATCTGGGGTTGCAGGTGTTGTCGGCGGCCGGCTTCTATCTGCAATCCCTGCGCTTCAACCGCATCGCCCAGGCGGTGGTGCAGCGTCTGCGCGAGCAGGTGTTCGCCACCGCCATCCGCCTGCCTGCCCGCTATTTCGACAAGCACCGCTCGGGCTCCCTCATCTCCCGCATCACCAACGACACCGAGGCGATCATGAACCTCTATGTCCAGGTGATAGGGCTCCTGGTGCAAAAAGTGGTGCTCCTGTGCGGCATCCTGCTCTCCATGGCGCTGCTGGACTTGCGCCTGATGCTGGTGTGCGCCACCCTGCTGCCGGCGGTGGGAGCCGTGATGTGGCTCTATCAGAAACTGAGCGTGCCCGTGGTGCGGGCGACCCGATCCTTGCTCTCCGACATCAACAGCCGTCTCAACGAGTCGTTGCAGGGGATGCCGGTGATCCAGGCCATGGTGCAGGAGCGCCACTTCGCCAACGCCTTTGCGGGGGTGAACCAGCAGCACTGGCAGGCGCGGATCAAGAGCCTCAAGATCAACGGCATCCTGCTGCGCCCCCTCATCGATCTCTTCTACATGATGGTGCTCATCGGCCTGCTGGCCCTGTTTGCCCACGAGGGGCTGAGCACGGCGGGGGCCATCCAGGTGGGGGTGCTTTACGCCTTCATCAGCTATCTGGGGCGGATGATCGAGCCCCTCATCGAGATGACCAACCAGCTCAACCAGTTGCAGCAGGCCATGGTGGCGGGGGAGCGGGTGTTCGCCCTGCTCGATGAAACCCGCGAGAGCACCGACGGGGCGGTGCGCCCCCTGGAGGGACGGGTACGCTTCGACGGGGTGGGCTTCTCCTACGACGGGGAGCAGCAGGTGCTGCAAGATGTGAGCTTTGCCACCCGGCCGGGCCAGATGCTGGCGCTGGTGGGCCACACCGGCAGCGGCAAGTCCACCATCATCAGCCTGCTGATGGGTTTCTACCCCCTGGATCGGGGGAGCATCCACTTCGATGATCACCCCATGAACGGCCTGGCCCTCTCGGCGGTGCGCCGCAGCATCGGCCTGGTGCAGCAGGATCCTTTCATCTTCGTCGGCACCCTGGCCGAGAACCTGCGCCTTGGGCGTGACGGCATCGAGGATGGGCGGCTCTGGCAGGCCCTGGAGGAGGTGCAGCTGGCCGATTTCGTGCGCCGCCTGCCCGATGGCCTGGCCACCCTGATGGAGGAGGGGGGCAAGAACCTCTCCGCCGGCCAGCGCCAGCTGCTCTCCTTTGCCCGCGCCCTGGTGGGGGATCCGCGCATCCTCATCCTGGACGAGGCGACCGCGAGCGTGGACTCCCAGACCGAGCTCGCCCTCTCCCAGGCGCTCTCGGCGGCGCGCCGTGGCCGCACCACCATCGCCATCGCTCACCGCCTCTCCACCATTGTGGATGCCGATGAAATCCTGCTGCTCTCCCGCGGGTGGGTGAGCGAGCGCGGCACCCACGGCGAGTTGATGGCGCTGGGAGGACACTATGCCCAGCTGTTCGAGATGCAGAGCCAGGGGGCCTGGCTTGAAGAGAAACGGGCCTGAGGCCCACCTAAAAAAACAGCCGGCATCTGCCGGCTGTTTTTTTGACTGGCGGGGTTACACCGTGGCCTTGCTGCGGCTGACCTGCTTGGGCTCCAGGGGCGGGAAGTCATCGTTGAAGAAGGTATCCGCTTCTTCAATTTGTGCCTTGCGCTGCTTCTGGATGAAGTTGTCGAAGTCGCGCTTGATCTCGGGGTCCTTGAGGGCCTCGTAGTCGAACACGTTGGCGGCATAGAGGTAGTTGAAGTAGATGTCGACGAACTCGGCGCTGGCACAGGCGGAGGTGAACTTGCTGTTCTGGCGGTCGAAGTTGACGCGGTACTGCTTGATCTTCGGCACATAGACCAGCTCGTTGCCCACCTTGAACACTTCCACCGTGACCCCCACCGTGATGGTCTTGTAGAAGTCCTTGTTGTTCTCCACCCCGAAGCGGATGGCATCCCCCTGCTTTTGCAGGAACTTGTTGAAGCTGGCCAGCGCCGTGGTGCCCTGGCTCACCACCACGTCCATGATGAAGTTGATGAAGTCGGTGGCGATGCTGAGCCCCTTGATGTGGCGGCTGTAGCTCTGCTGATCGATCTTGCTCGGCCCCATCAGAGGGATCTTGGAGAGGGCCCTGGCCCAGAGATCCGCGTCCGTCTTGTACTGCTCGCCATAGGCTTCGGCGTAACGGTTGATGTAGGCGGTGACCACGGAGGTGATGGCGATGAGGTAGGCCTTCTGTTCCGCCAGCTTGGCCATGACGGCGGGATCGTCCAGCAGCTCGTTTGCCACGATGAACTCCACCAGGCCGTCCTTGTCGGCATAGGGATCATTGCCCACCGCCCGGACGGTGTCGGGCAGATTGACGTCGTTGAAGAAGGCCTCGGCCTCGGCGAACTGATCATGGTTGCTCAGGCGGTTGGCCGGTGCCTCGCGCACCAGCTGGCAGAGCACCAGCTCGGCCTCGTAGTCCGACTCGCGCCACAGGGGGGCCTGCAACTGGTTGCCGAAGGTCTTCTTGTAGGCGAGGTTGAAGTCAAACAGCACCGAACTGCAGCCGCAATCCATGGCGAAGTCGACGGTGTAGCTCAGCGGCCCGGTGGGCAGGGGCTTGCTCATCTTCCCCTTGGCGCTGAGGTTGGCATAGCACTTGAGGTACTCCCGGCCAAACAGCTCGTAGGCACGGTTGTTGTTGAAGTTGAGCTGGAAAGTACCGGCGCTCTCGCCCCCGTTGAACAACTGTTGCACGTGACTCATCTCTCTATCCTTATGGTGAGATTGGTAGACGGGTTGACCCGGTGCCGAGTGGCTACTTCCGGGCCAGCAACAGCCTAGCGAGGGAGTGGGGGTTTGGTTACTGCGAATAATCCCAGTGGCGGGGGCGGGATCCTGGGCTAGCCCCCTGACGGGGAGTATTTCTTGTTGTGTTTCATTCGGATATGGCTGTCATGGTCCCGTCATCCGGGGCGGGACCTTGAAAAAATCCGGAAAAAGGGGAAAGAGAGGGGCGACCCGGGGTCAGGAAAGGCCGGTTTTATCATTTGCCGGGAAAATAGAACCTGGCCATTGCATTAATTTTGCAAATACCCTTTGGGGGGCCGCTCACAGGGATGGCACGGGAGGCTTGTCTATCGGGAAGCAGGCTGGCAACATTTGCGTCACATTCACTCATCGGATCAGTTTGCAATGGACCTGCAACGCCTCAAAGCCAACCTCGCCCTGCGTCTGTTCGCCTGGCGCTACATTCCCGTCATTGGTTTCTGTGCCCCCGTCATCGAGCAGATGGACGCCAGGGCGCTGCGCATCCGCATTCCGCTGGGCTGGCGCACCCGCAACCACCTGGGCAGCATGTATTTCGGGGCGCTCGCCACCGGCGCCGACCTGGTGGGGGGGCTCCTGGTCATGGAGAAGGGGCGGGCGCGGCGCAAGAAGGTGCATTTTGCCTTCAAGGATGTGCAGGGGGAGTTTTTGAAGCGCCCGGAGGGGGACGTGCAGTTTGATTGCGCGGCGGGGGAGCTTATCGACGCCATGATCGACGAGTCCCTAGCGAGCGGTCAGCGCATCAACCGCCCCATCCAGGTGGTGGCCACCTGCCCGTCGCGCAACGGCGACGAGGCCATGGCCCGCTTCGTGCTGACCCTCTCCATCAAGGCCAGCTGAAGGCCAGAGGGCGCTTGGCGCCCTTGTTCAAGCCGGGATCAGAGGATCTCGGGACTGATCCCTTCCTTCACGACCACCTTCATGCCGTTGAAATTGACCGCCCGCTCGGCCACTGTGCTGGGTAGCGCTTGCGTGGCAGGGCGTCAGGATCAGGGGATCTCGGGACTGCTCCCTTCCTTCACCACGGCCTTCATGCTTCATGCCGTTGAAGTTGACCACCTGCTCGGCCACTGTGCTGGGTAGCGATGGCGTGGCAGGGCGTCAGGATCAGAGGATCTCGGGGCTGACGCCTTCCTTCACCACGACCTTCATGCCGTTGAAGTTGACCACCTGCTCGGCGACTATCTTGCAGCGTTTGCGGGTCTCGACCTGACCGTCCACTTCCACCAGGCCCTCGGCGACCAGCGCCTTGGCGGCACCGCCACAATCGGCCCAACCCTGATGCTTGATCAGGTCACACAAGGCAACGAAGGGGTGACCTTCGAGCAGAAACGTCTCCATGGGAAATCCTCTAGCTGGATGAATGGCTGAAACAGCGGGGGCTCATTCTAGGCAGTTAGGCGGGGCAGGGAAAGGGCCCGGGCCGAATTGCCCCGAAAAAGGGGCGAGCACAGGCAAAAAAACCAGCCCGACCGGGCTGGTTGTGTCTCTGGGGGCCACTGGCGCTCAAGGGAGTTTCACCACCGCTTCCCCCGTCACGCCGAGAGAGCCATCCCCGGATTCAGACGAGAGGTGACGCAGGGAAAGGGCCGGGACCTCGTCCCCCGGGGCCTGCGCTGGTACCCTTGAGCCACACCCTCTTCACAAGGAATCCCCGATGAAACCGTTCGCCCTGCTGCTCGGCTGTGGTGCCCTGACCCTCGCCGGTGTCGCCCAGGCCAGCACGCCGGTCCAGATCTCCCTGCCCGGTGTCAACCTGCCCTCGTCCAATCAGGTGGAAGGGGCACGGGCTTCCTTCCTCTACGGCCGCACCGGCCAGGTGAGGGGGATCGATCTGCCGGTGTTCGCCCTCTCCGACGTGGATCAGTTCACCGGCCTGCAGCTTGGTGTGTTCTTTGGCGCGAGCCGGGTGCGCCATCAGTTTGGCGGGGTCGCCATCAACGCCGTCAACTGGCACGAAGGGCAGGATACCGGCCTCAATCTGGGCTTCGTCAACCTGACCAACAATGTGAAGGGGCTCAACTGGGGGGCGGTCAACATCGCCCAGGGCAATGCCCTGGCCAACGTCGGCTTCGTCAACTATGCCGAACGCACCACGTTCCAGCTGGGATTCGTCAATGCCACCAAGCACCTGGACGGCTTGCAGATTGGCCTGGCCAACTACGCCGAGAACGGCATCTTCCCCATTCTGCCCCTGATCAACTTCAAGAAATCCTTCTAGGGACCAACTTGCCCTTGCTTTAGGAGGGGCAGCCATTACCCTGTGCTCCATCAAGGCTGCACAGAGGTAACAGGGGCATGACAACGGAACACATGGACGCCATCGGCATCGGCTGGGACGTGAGGGGCTGGCAGGGCAATGCCCAGGCGGTGGCGGTGGTGGGTTGGCAGGCCCGGGAGTCGCGTCTGCACTGGCTCGGGATCTCCCCCCTGTTTCGCCTGAGCTCCCGGGTCGCGCCGGATCTGGATGCCCTGCTGCGCCCGGCCCTGCAAGACGAGGTGGCGCTGATGCAGGTGCTGGCCTGCCCGCGCCTTGCTCTCGGCATCGATGCGCCCCTGGCCTTTCCCCGCGCCCTCGCCGATCTGCTGGCGGGGCGGGGGAGCGGCTTTCCCGTGCCCCAGCGGGAGATTGACAACCCTTACGCCTACCGGGATTGCGAGCGCTGGCTCCATCAGCACTATGGCAAGAAGCCCCTCTCCGCCACCTTCGACAGGCTCGGCAACAACGCCACCCTGGCCCTCTCCATGCTGCCGCGTCTCGGGGATCTGCAACTGGTGCCAAAACAGGCGAGGGCTGCCGGGCGCGCGGTGCTGGAGGTCTATCCCGCCCTGGCCAAAATGGGGGGCAAAGCCTCTGCGGTGCGGCCCGAGCTGCAACCCCACCTGCCGGCGTCCCTCATCCCTGGCACGGATCCCTATGATGCCGCGCTCTGCGCCCTGATGGCCCTGCAATATGCGGCCGAAGGGGCCGTCACCTCGCTGCCTGCCCTGGTGGACCTGCCGGACGAGATGGCACCGGACGAAGGCTGGGTCTACCACTTCGCCCGGGATTGAGACGCCCAAGGGCACCGCGCTCCCCCTGACGACTGCTGGCGACTCGCTGCAGCCACGGCACTGGTGACGTGACTTGCTGTCGCCACTGCGTATGGCTTGCCGTTGCCACGGTGTCAGGCAAGGGTAGGCCGCCTTTGTCCTGTGATCTTCCGACGCCTCCTTGACCCTTGCCCTTGTTGCCTTATTTTGCGACTGCCGACTGCCGACTGCCGACTGCCGACTGCCGACTGCCGACTGCCGACTGCCGACTGCCGACTGCCGACTGGCGCCTTTCCATCGGACCTCATCCTTGATCCCGACTGTTTATGGTTGGTTAAAAAATCACCTTGTATGCCATCAGACAAGAGGCGTCCAGGTACATTTATCACCCCGCAGCAGCGGGGGAGATGGCTCCAGGGTTGTGCAGGAACAGGGTAGCGGCGGTCAAATATGCGGCAGGTTAGGCCTGCAGAAGCATAAATAGGGAGTCATGGCGTTAATTGCTGGAAGAGCCGTCTCTTCATCCGATATATTGCCTCTTTTCCTCAGGCTTCTTGTGCGGTGGTGTCGATGAAACGCATTCTCTCTATCCAGTCCCACGTGGTGTTTGGCTGTGCCGGCAACAGCGCCGCCGTGTTCCCCATGCGCCGTCTCGGCATGGAGGTGTGGCCCATCAATACGGTACAGTTCTCCAACCACACCCAGTACGAGGCGGGTTGGCAGGGAATGGCGATGCCGGCGGGCCACATTGCCGCCTTGTGCCAGGGGCTTTGCAATATCGAGGTGCTGGCGCGCTGCGATGCGGTGCTGAGCGGCTATCTGGGCTCGGCGGAGCAGGGGGACGAGATCCTGGCGGTGGTGGCGGCGGTGAAGCGAGCCAATCCGGCGGCCCTCTATTTCTGCGATCCCGTGATGGGGCATCCGGAGAAGGGGTGCATCGTCGCCCCGGGCGTCACCCGCTTTCTCACCGAGCAGGCCCTGCCGGTGGCGGACATCATGGCCCCCAATCTGCTGGAGCTGGAGACCCTGTGTGATGTCCATCTGACAACCCTGGCCCAGACCCGGGTCGCCGCACACCAGTTGCTGGAGAGGGGGGTGAAGATGGTGCTGGTCAAGCACCTGGGTCGCGCCGCCAGCGTCCCCGGCCGCTTCGAGATGCTGCTTGCCACCCCCGAGGGAGACTATCTGATCGCCCGTCCCCTTTACGATTTCGCGCGCCAACCGGTGGGCGTGGGGGATCTCATCAGCGCCCTGATGCTGGCCAACCTGCAGGCGGGATATGATGGGGTGAGCGCCTTCGAGCGCACCAACGCCGCGGTGGATGCGGTGCTGCGACAGACCTGGGAGGCGAATGCCTACGAGCTGCAGCTCATCGCGGCCCAGGGCGCCTTTGCCGAGCCGCAGATTGCCCACAGGGCCGAGCGACTGGCCTGACGCCATTGATCAGCCCGTGACGGGACTGTCTGATCAAGGTTCAGCTTGCGGCGCTGATCGGTGTTGCATCCTGAAAATGTTCGACCCTGGGGAAGGGGTCGTAGAAGTGGTGCAGCAGGGCCTTCCACTCTTGGTACTGGGGGGAGCCCCTGAACCCCCGGGTGTGATCTTCCAGCCGTTCCCACTGCACCAGCAGCAGGTAGTGATGGGGATCGTCCAGGGCACGCTGCAACTGGTGGCCCAGGTAGCCGGGCATGGCGCTGATGATGTGCTGGGCCTGGGCGAAGGCCTGCTCGAAGTCAGTGGCCTTGCCGGGAATGATCTGCAGATGGGCGACTTCCAATATCATGATGGCTCCTTGCCGATGAGTCTGATTGAACCAAAAACCTATGTGCGCCGAGCCTTGGAGGGGGCAAGACCGGCACGCTGTCCGATCTTGCCAAGCCGTCTGCCTCAGAGCTGCTTGTAGAAGAACTGGGTGGCGGCCAGGGTGCCGTCCCCATTGCGGGCGAAGTCCGGGATCTGGCCGGCCTCCTGATAGCCGAGCTGGCGATAGAGGCTGGAGGCCACGTCGCCGACCCGGGTATCCAGCACCAGCAAGGTACGCCTGGCGTCCCGGGCCCCTTGCTCCATGGCGTTCATCAGGGCTCGGCCCACCCCCTTGCCACGGGCTTGGCTGTGGACCATCAGCTTTTCCACTTCGGCCCTGTGGCCCCCGTTGGCCTTGGTGCACAGGGAGAGCTGCAGGGCGCCCACCAGATGGTGCTGATCAAACGCCACCCAGAGCTTGCGCACTCCATCCGCCAGCTCCCCTTCGATGCCTTGCCAGTACGCCAGCCCCTGCTCTTCCTGCAGGGGAGGCAGAAAGCCCACCGAGGCACCGCTGGCCACGCAATCTTGCAGCAGGGCGATCAGCGCCGGTTTGATGCCTCTGGTACTCTCGACCTCAAGGATCTCCATTGAATGTCCTCATCTTCTCTCTTGGCCCACGTGGGGGATTAATGTCTCGGGCGCGGACTCTCCTGCCGGTGCCATCGTCATCCGGTCAGGTGCGCCGTCTCTTAATGGATCAGTCCCTGCGCTGCCAGCCACTGGAACAGCAGGCGGGAGACGGGGGAGACCTCGGCCAGGTGGCGGCTGTCCAGCCAGCGCAGCTCGGCGATCTCCGCCGAGGCGACGGGCGTGCCGTCGGCGTCCCCCGTGTAGCAACGCAGATTGACATTCACCCCTTGCGGCTTGCCGTCCGCCTGGGCGCTGAACTCGCAGGCGAACGTCAGGGTGTCGGGTTTCAGGGTGACCGCGAGCTCTTCCTCGATTTCACGAACGAGGGCCGCCTCGTCGCTCTCGCCCGGCTCGCGCTTGCCCCCCGGAATGTAGTAGATGTCCTTGCCGTGGGAGCGGGCGCACAGCAGTTGTCCCTTCTTGAAGGTCAGCCAGGCGAGTTTGTCGATCATGGGCAGATTCCTCTTGTTGCCGCTTGTCAAAGGGGGACTCGCTGCTCGCACAGGGTGCGATAGGAGCGGGTTTCCCGCATCTCGGGCGCCAGTCCCAGCCGGCTAGCCAGCGCCAGCAACTGCGCGCGGTAGGCGGGCAGGGCGGTCTCGTCGTCAGTCATGATGGCGAGCTCGGCAAAATCACCGACGCCTGCCAGGTGATCCACCGTGACGTGGAAGGCCCCCAGAAAATAGATGCTGCGCCGCTTGTCGATGGTCAGCACCGGCTGGTAGCCCAGGGTGCGCACCATGCTGGCCGCCTTGTCCGCATCGGTGATGTTGACCGCCTCGCAGCGATCGGGTCCGGGTCCTTTGACTATCCAGAGCCGGATGCCGCTGGGGGCCATGGTGCGGATGCTCAGGCTCTTCTCTGCCCGGGCCAGGGCGCCATCTGCCGTGTCGAAGTAGCAGTCCTGCTCATGATTGTCCGCCACCATCACCTCGGGGCCGAGGGCCGTGAGGGTATGTACAAAGGCGGCGCTGTCCGTCAGGCGGTATTTGAACTCCACCTCGAAGCGCCCCTGAAAGTGGGTGGTCATGGCCTTGCGACGGCTCCCGAACGGCAAATGAATAGGTCAGCCTAGCAAAAGTGCCGGGCTCTCCCAAGCATCGGGATCACAGCTTCGTATTGACTGCCGACTTTATGACCAGATGGTGAGGGAAAATCCGCCCTGGTGCACAGCTTGTGGCCCGGTGGCTGGGCGCCGTACGGGGGCTGTGCTCTAATAAGCTCCCTCTTTGGCGGTATTTCCGCCCTGAACAACGACAACGAGGCGGCGGCCCCGGCCGCGCCAGTGGAGCCACAGATGCAGATCACCTCACAGACCCCCTTTATCGGACTGGGCGTGGCGGGCAACTTCGCCGGTCACCTGGAACAGGCAGGGGAGGCGGCGGACTTCGTCGCCGTCAAGGTTGACGACAAGGTCGCCCCCAAGGCGCTGTTCCCCTTCTATGTGCCGAACCATCCCGGCCAGCTCGGGGTCTTTCCCCTGAGCGGCGAGGCCATCTTCCTGCCGGAGGCGGCGGTGAGCGGGGACGAGAAGGTGCAGATTGAACCCGAGGTGGCACTGTGGTGCGAGCTGGAGTACGCGGGGGAGCAGGTGGTGGCCATCCATCCCAAGGCGTTTGGCGCCTACAACGACTGCTCCATCCGTCGCCCCAATGCCAACAAGATCAGCGAGAAGAAGAACTGGGGTGAAGAGAGCAAGGGGCTGGCCGCGAACCTGCTGCCCCTGACCCACTTTGCCGCAGGATGCGAGCTCGATGACTACCGCATCGCCTGCTACCTGGAGCGCGGCGGCGAGCTGCACCCCTACGGGATCGACAGCGCGGCGGTGGACTACAGCTACTTCCACGGTCAGTTGCTGGCGTGGGCCATCGACAAGTTCAACCATCAGCAGGACGAAGGCCCGGCCGAGCATATCCAGGGGCTGCTGGCCCAGGCGGGGCGCCCGGCCCATGCACTCATCAGCATTGGCGCCACCCGCTACACCCCCTTTGGCGAGACCCACTTCCTCGCTCCCGGTGACACTGCCTGCGTGGTGGTCTACCCCGCCAGTCGCTACAGCGAGCGCGACATTCGCGAAGCCATCGCGACCCGCCGCGTTGGCGCCGACGTCTCTGTCCTGCTCCAGGCGGTCAAGACCCGTTGATCGCGATGCCTTCCCAACCTGGGGAGGCATCTTCTTTCTCTTTATGCCTGCGCACACTCCATGCTGGCGTCATGCATGATCAGCCGAAAGAGGAGTGGCAGATCAGGTAGGTTGCCATGGTGGTGATCAGAGAGTGCAGGGAGCAGGATCTGGCGGCTTGCTCAGCCTTTACGCCGAGCTCAGACCACGGGATCCCGTGATGCCGCTTTCCATGGCGAGGGAGACGCTCGCGAGCCTGCTGGCCAGGCCCGAGGTGCGGATCATCGTGGCGAAGGTGGGCGGTGAGCTCGCCGCCACCTGCCAGCTCGGGGTGATCCCGACCCTGAGCAACGGCGGCAGGCCCTGTGGCATCATAGAGCACGTGGTAACGGCCTCTGCGTTCCGACGCCAGGGGCTGAGCCAGAAGGTGCTTGAACAGGCGCTCTCCCTGGCCTGGGGGCTGGATGGCTACAAGGTGATGCTGCTCTCGGGGGAAGGGCGCGATGAAGCCCATCGCCTCTATGAGAAGCTGGGCTTCAAGGCGGGCATCGAGAAGGGGTTTGTCATCAAGCAGGCAGAGGCCCAGGGCTGCACCTTGACGAGGTTCGGCCCCGAGGCTTAGCATCGGCGCTTTTGCCATAAATTGAGCCAACAATTCATGAAGATAGAACCAGCACAAACCGGGGATTACCCGGCCCTGATCGCTCTCTGGGAGGCCTCGGTACGCGCTACCCATCACTTCCTGCAAGAGGAGGATATCGCGACCCTCAAGCCTCTCATCCTCGAACACTATTTCGATGCCGTGCGCCTCTATTGCGCCAGGCAGGATGGCGTGATCGTCGGTTTTATCGGGGTGGCTGAGGGCAATATCGAGATGCTATTCATCGCCCCCGAGGCGAGAGGGGGCGGGGTCGGCCGCCAGCTGGTGGACCACGCCATCCGTTGTCTGGGGGCGACTCGCGTGGACGTCAACGAACAGAATGCCCAGGCTGTCGGCTTCTACCAGCACCTGGGCTTCGAGGTGACGGGGCGCTCCCCCCTGGATGGCCAGGGCAAGCCCTATCCGCTGCTGCACATGGCCTTGGCCGCCGGTTAAGGGCGCTAGAGCATAAAAAAACCGCCCGAGGGCGGTTTTTTGTTGTTCAGGAGGTTTGGCTCGCGCCCCCTCACTCCTCGCTGGAGTTGTCCTGATAGTCGCCCCGCTGGGCCTTGGGGAGACGGCGCATAGGGGCGAAACCGATGTCCTCGCCCACCACTTCCCGCTTGCGGGACTTGTTTTGCGCAGGCTGGGCCGGCTTCTTGGCGCCATCACCCTTGCCTTTCCCGGCGGCGGGTTTGCCCTTGGCGTTGGCGTTGGCGTTGGCATGGCCACGGGCGCGGGGCGGGTTTTGCACCGGCTTGCTGCCCGGCAGGGTCTGGCGGCTCGGCTTGCCGCTCGGCTCGTACCCTTCCAGGATCTCCACGGTCAGGGATTGGCCGATCAGCGCCTCGATCTCCTTGAGCTGACCCAGCTCATCCTGGCTCACCAGGGAGATGGCCTCGCCGCCGCGCCCGGCACGGCCGGTGCGGCCGATGCGGTGGATGTAATCCTCCGCCATCTGGGGCAGCTCGAAGTTGATCACGTGGGGCAGCTGATCGATGTCCAGGCCGCGAGCGGCGATGTCGGTGGCAACCAGCACCCGCACCTTGCCTTCACGAAAATCCGCCAGCGCCCGGTTGCGGGCCCCCTGGCTCTTGTCACCGTGGATGGCGACCGTATCCAGGCCATCTTTCTGCATTTGCTGGGCGAGCCTGTCGGCAATCTGCTTGGTGCGCACGAACACCAGCACCCGCTGCCAGTTGCCACGGCCAATCATGTGGGAGAGCATCTCCCGGCGGCGCTCCCGATCGACCTGGATGATGCGCTGGCTTACCTGCTCGGCGGCGGTGTTGCTGGGATCCACCTCGATGAGGGTGGGATCCTTGAGCAGATCGTCCGCCAGTGCCTTGATGTCATTGGAGAAGGTGGCGGAGAAGAGCAGGGTCTGACGCTCCTCCGGCAGGGCCTTCATGATGCGGCGAATGTCGGTGATGAACCCCATGTCGAGCATTCTGTCCGCTTCATCCAGCACCAGTACCTCGAGGGCGCTCAGGGTCAGGGCGCCCTGGGTCAGCAGATCCAGCAGGCGGCCCGGGGTGGCGACCAGGATGTCGACCCCGAGCTTGATGGCGTCCAGGTTCGGCTTGATGCTGACGCCGCCATAGGCGATCAGGGTACGAAACGGCAGGTGGTGGGCATATTTGATGATGCTTTCGCCCACCTGGGCGGCCAGCTCCCGGGTCGGGGTCAGCACCAGGGCTCGCACCTGGCGACGACCGCCACGGCCGTGGTTGGCCAGCAGTCGATGAAGCATGGGCAGGGTGAAACCGGCCGTCTTGCCCGTGCCTGTCTGGGCGCCGCCCAGCACGTCCTGCCCGGCCAGGATGGCGGGAATGGCTTGCTGCTGGATGGGGGTGGGTTGTTCGTAACCCAGCTCCTTGACGGCCCGCAGGATGTGCGGTGACAGACCCAGTTCATTGAATGACATGTTCGAGGGACACTCCGAGCCTTGGGCTCAACGGGTGACGGCAGCCTTGGTCCGTCACGACATGGAAAATAGGGTGGGTCGCCATCGAGGCTGGGCCTGAGCCCGGCAAAGCGACCGTACAAGAGAACAGTGGGCGCGTAATATAGCAGATGCGAGGCGTACGCGCAGCAGCCGTGTCGCGAGCGGCGCACGCCCGTCAGAGCAGTCCCTCGATGGCCTGCACCAGATCCTCCGGTCTGGTCTGGGGGGCGAAGCGGTCCACCACTCGGCCTTCACGGTCAATCAGGAACTTGGTGAAGTTCCACTTGATGGCCTCGCTGCCAAGGAGTCCGGGCTTTTGTTCCTTGAGCCAGCGATAGAGGGGGTGGGCCCCGGCGCCGTTGACCTCGCATTTGGCCATCAGGGGGAAGCTGACAGGGTAGTCGAGAGAGCAGAAGCGGGCGATCTCCTCGGCATCGCCCGGCTCCTGATGGCCAAACTGATCGCAGGGAAAGCCCAGGATCTCGAAGCCTTGGGGGCCGAACTGGCGATAGAGGGCCTCAAGCCCGGTGTATTGGGGGGTAAAACCGCAGCGGCTTGCCACGTTGACCACCAGCACGACACGGCCCTGCAGATCGGCGGTGGACCAGGCCGTGCCATCGAGTCGTTGCAGGGGGATGAGGGGCAGGGGCATGGTTTCTCCTGATGCAAGAGGGGCGACAAGGCGCCCGGGGGACAATCCTTGCACGTTAACGGGCCGAGGGCCGGGGAGCAAGGGGGAGGGCGTCTGTGCCCCCCCAGACTCCTATTGATGGCGGGACTTCTCAAGAGAAGCAATCCGGTTTGTGCCGATGGTCCGAAGTCGCTACAAAGCGCACTCTCTCCCCTCGCTGCGAGCCTATCTTGGACTATCAAGCCGTCATGGATGCCATCTACACCCGGGGTTGGGTGATAGTGGATGATTTTTTAACCGCCGCCGAGGTGGATGCCCTCAAGGCTTGCCTGCCGGACGAGTGGCGACCGGCGGGGATCGGGCGCGAGACCCTGCATCAGGACAACCGCGATATCCGTCGGGATCAGATCCACTGGCTCGACGCCTCCCTCGGCGCGCCGGTGGCCGACTATCTGGCCCGGATGGAGTCCCTGCGTCTGGCCGCCAATCGCAGCCTGATGCTGGGGCTGTTCGACTACGAGGCCCACTTTGCCCGCTACCGTCAGGGGGACTTCTACGCCACCCATCGCGACGCCTTCGCCGGGCGATCCAACCGCCGGCTCACCTCGGTGTTCTACCTGAACAACGACTGGCAGCCAGAGGCGGGGGGAATATTGCGGGTCTATGACGACAGCGAGCAGTTTCTGATGGATGTCTCCCCCCGGGGCGGGCGGCTGGTGCTCTTCCTGTCTGAAGAGTTTCCCCACGAGGTGCTGCCCGCAAGCCGGGAGCGCTACAGCATTGCCGGCTGGTTTCGGGTCAACGGCAATGGCGCCGGGCGGGTCGATCCCCCCCGCTGAGCGCATTTCATCCTGTTTCTGACACAGGAAGAGACTTTTATCTGCCCGGGCAGGGGGAGGTGCGCCCCATCGGCTGACAAGGCTTCCCCTCCCTTGCTACACTGCCCGCACTTATGTTCGTTTCTGGCTTCGTCCGGTTTTCATGCGGTTGGGTTTGACATGGTGATGACGAAGCCGCTTCTCCCAAGGGATCACATCTAATGAAGAACATGCATGTCTTGCTGCTGTGCGGCGGTGGCGGCTCCGAGCACGAAGTCTCGCTGCGCAGCGCCAATTTCCTCGAAAAACAGCTCGGGCTCCTGCCCGGTATCGAAGTGACCCGGGTCGAGATGTTTGCCGACCGCTGGCTCTCCGCCGACGGTCGCGAGTGCAAGCTGGGGCTGGACAAGCTGCTCTCGTTCGACAGCGTGGCCCGTCCGGTGGACTACGTGGTGCCCTGCATCCACGGCTATCCCGGTGAGACCGGCGATCTGCAATCCTTCCTCGAGCTGGCCGGCCTGCCTTATCTGGGTTGTGACGCCGAGGCGAGCAAGGTGTGCTTCAACAAGATCACCACCAAGCTGTGGCTCACCGCCATCGGCATCCCCAATACCCCCTACCTGTTCCTGACCGAGCAAGGCGAGGCGAGCCTGACCGAGGCGAAAGCGGCGCTGGCCAAGTGGGGCAAGGTCTTCATCAAGGCGGCCTCCCAGGGCTCTTCCGTGGGTTGCTACTCCGCCAGCAACGAGGCAGACCTGGTGAAGGGCATTGCCGATGCCTTCGGTTACTCCGAGCAGGTATTGATCGAAAAAGCGGTCAAGCCCCGCGAGCTGGAAGTGGCGGTCTACCAGTATGGTGACGAGCTGGTGGCCACCTATCCGGGGGAGATCTGCGTACCCCAGGACAAGTTCTACACCTATGAAGAGAAGTACAGCAGCGCCAGTCACACCGAGACCGCGCTCAAGGCCGAGGGACTGACTCAGGCGCAGGCTGACGCCATTCACGAGTACGCGCTCAAGGCGTTCCGTCAGCTCAAGCTGACCCACCTGTCGCGCATCGACTTCTTCCTGACCGAAGAGGGGGAGATTTTGCTCAACGAGATCAACACCTTCCCGGGCATGACCTCCATCTCCATGTTCCCGAAACTGCTGGAGCACCACGGCCACAGCTTCGCGCACTATCTGGAGCAGATCCTGCGAAAGGCGGTCTGACGTCGCCAGACCCGGTTGCAACGGATGGTGAGTAGGGGCCTCAGGGCCCCTTTTTTCATGGGGGCGAGGCGGGCAGAACGCGGGGAGGGAAGGGGGCAGGGCGCCGCCTGGCAAGCCTTGCCGCCAGGAGGGCGCGCCGTTACAATCAGCCCCCTTTTGTCCCGCCACAGGCACCGTCAGAGCCGCGTTCCATGAAGCCCATCCCCGATCACGCCGTCAACCGCCTGCGCATCTGGCGCAAGAGCGTCTCGACCCGACCCTTTCTTGCCCGTGGCGGCAGCGTACCACGCTGCGATGCCTGCCAGCTGCGCCACGACTGGTGTGCCTGCGACTGGCGCCCGGCGCTCAAGGCCGAGGCCGGTTTCTGCCTCATGATGTATGACAGCGAGCCCATGAAGCCCTCCAACACCGGGCGCCTCATCGCCGACGTGCTGCCGGATTCCACTTGGGCCTTTCTCTGGTCGCGTACCGAACCCCATCCCGAGCTGCTGGCCCTGCTGGCGGATCCCGCCTGGCAGCCCTACGTGGTCTTTCCCGCCTGCGAAAAAGCGCCCGACCGCCTGACCGGCGAGGTGGTACTGGCTCCCGGCAAGAAGCCGCTGTTCATCCTGCTGGACGGCACCTGGCCCGAGGCGCGCAAGATGTTCAACAAGAGTCCCTATCTGGACGGTTTCCCGGTGCTCGCCATCAAGCCGGACGCGCTCTCTACCTACGGCATGCGCGTCGCCCACAGCGACGAGCACCTGTGCACCGCCGAGGTGGCCGCCTGCGTGCTGGAAGTGGCCGGGGAGCTGCGGGCGGGACAGGCGCTGCAGCTCTGGTTCAATCTCTTTAGCAGCCGCTACATGGCTGGCCGGGTAAGCCGTGCACCCGGTGCTGATGAAGCGCCCCTGCTGGAGGGGCTGGCGGTTATCAAAGCACAGGTCCTCTCGCACGCTGATTGATGAAAATGAGGAATTAGTTGGCTGCCATTGTTTCGTTGGCTTCATGAGCCTGCCCTCGCTAGGATAGCGACCTGTTGACTCCTTCAGGCTCCAGGCCATGCCGGGCGCCGCCAATCACACGAGGTCTATGGATGGAACTGGAACTGCTCACCCTGGTCGCCCTGTTCGGGGTGGCCCTCATCGCCGGCTTTATCGATGCCATCGCCGGGGGCGGGGGACTCTTGACGGTGCCGGCCCTGCTGGCCACCGGCATGCCGCCGGCTCTGGTGCTTGGCACCAACAAGTTGCAGAGCAGTTTCGGTTCCTTCTCCGCCACCTGGTTTTATGCCCGCAAGGGGCTCCTTGAGTGGGCCATCATCTGGCCGGCGGTCATCTGCACCTTCATCGGGGCGGCCATCGGCACTCTGGCGGTGCAGACCATCGATGCCGCGATCCTGGAGCGACTGCTCCCCTTCCTGCTGATGGCGTTTGCCTGCTACTTCTACTTCTCCCCCAGGGTGAGCGATGCGGAGAGCCAGCGCCGCCTCACCCCCATGGCGTTTGCCCTGCTGGTGGGCGGGGGCGTGGGCTTTTATGACGGCTTCTTCGGGCCGGGCACGGGGTCGTTTTTTGCCATCGGTTTCGTGGCCCTGGCGGGCTTTGGCATGGCGCGGGCCACCGCCCACACCAAGCTGCTCAACTTCACCTCCAACATCGCCTCCCTGCTCTTCTTCACCCTGGGGGGCAAGGTGGTGTGGAGCGTGGGGCTGTGCATGGCGCTGGGGCAGTTCATCGGGGCGCGCATGGGCTCCAAGCTGGTACTCAAGAAAGGGGTGAAGCTCATCAAGCCGCTGCTGGTGACCGTCTCCCTGGTGATGTCCGCCAAGCTGGTGTGGAGCCAGTACCCCGAGCTCTTTGCCTGGCTGGGCTGAGCCGATATCCCCCATGACGAGGGCCCGATCGCAGATCGGGCCCTCTTGCGTTTCAGCCCAGTGCCGTCAGTTGCCGGAAATGGGCTTGCAGCGCCTGCACCAGGCGGGCAATGCGATCGCGCTTGAGGCTGTTTGGCCGATAGACAAGGTGGAGCGGGCGGCCCAGTCCCGGCAGGGGGCGTGCCTGTGTCCCCTGCTCACCCACCAGCGCCAGCAGGCCGGCGGGCAGGAGCACGGGGCCAATGCCTGCCTTGGCCAGTTCGATCAGCGCCAGGTAGGAATCGAGCTCCATGGCGGGGATAAGCCCGAGGGCGGCCAGGGGCTCGCGCAGATAGCGGTTGGAGGGGTTCTCCAGATCCATGGTCAGGATCTTGCGCACCTTGCCCTGCATCCCCTGACTCACGTCGCCTTCAGCCAGTTGCTTGCTGGTCACAGTTTCTTGCAAGGCGCCCTGGTGATCCGGCTGCGCTGCCTCATCCAGAGCGTCCCCCACCAGATAGAAGGGCTCCTCCAGCAGCCGTTCGGCACACAGCCCATGGCCAGGCGGCAGGCGGCCGGCGCAGATCCCGAGCAGGGCATCCCCGCCGCGCACCCGGGCCAGAATGACCGGGGTGTGGTGGGTGGAGAGGGCAATGTGGGGATCCCGTTCAAGGTAGGCGTGCATGAAGCGGGCGAGGTAGCCCGCCAGCAGGGTTTCGGAGCAGGCGATGGACAGAGGGGTCTGATCCGTGAGGATCTGGCTGTCCGCCAGCACCCCCTTCATTTCGGCGAGGCTCGGGGCTACCCGGGCGAGCAGCTCACGGGCCTGGGGAGTGAGGCGGATATGACGGCCATCCGGCTCGATGAGCTTCTTGCCAAGGCGGTGCTCCAGCTGGGCGATGCGCTTGCTGACCGCCGACTGACTGATATAGAGGCGGCTTGCAACCTTGGCCATGGTGCCCTCGCTTGCCAGCAGGCAGAGTGTCTCCAGCCCTTCCAGTAACATGCATCCTCCCTCCTCGTGTGTTGGACGCGGTTACCTTAGGGGCTGGTGGCATCAGGGGCAAGTACCGTTTGCGGCCCTTGATAGCGGCCAGCGCCATGCCTTGACGGGGGGCGCGAAGATCACCAGGTTGCCGATGAGGCTCACTACCACGCCGACGATGGAGACCGTCTGCCAGACAAAGCCTTCATAGAAGGTGGAGAGGGTGAGGGCCACCAAGGGGAAGAGCACGGTGGCGTAGGCCGCCTTGCTGGCACCGATGCGCCCCACCAGGGTGAGGTAGGCGGTGAAGGCGATGACGGAGCCGAAGATGGCCAGATAGACCATGGCGGCGAGGTAGCGCGGGTCGGTGGGCAGGGTGAGTGACTGACCGAGTACCGTGACCCAGCCCAGCAGCAGCGCCACGCCGTAGACCATGCCCCAGGGTACCATCTGCAGTACGTGATAGCCCTGGCGCTGTCCCCGGGCGGAGACCAGGTTGCCCAGGGAGAAGCAGAGAGTGCCGGCGCAGGCAAAGAGCAAGCCCTTCCAGCCGTTTGCACCCAGTTGCGCATCCGCCAGCACCGGCCAGAAGAGCAGCAGGGTGCCAAGCAGCCCCAGCAACGATCCTTGCAGCCAGCGCAGGCCCGGTCGTTTACCCTCGAACAGCCAGAGATTGAGGCCGTTGAAGATGCTGGCGCTGGCGAAAATCACCGCCGACAGGCCGCTCGGGATATAGAGGGTGGCGTGGTAGAAACAGAGGAAGTTGGTGGAAAAGAGCAACGCACCGAGCAGGGCAGCATAACGCTGGCCCGCCCAGGGCAGTCGCGGAAACTTGCCGCTCACCGTGAGCAGGGCGAACAGGGCCAGGGCTGCCAGGGCGAAACGATAGAGCACCGAGACCTCGATGGGGATGGGGCCGAGCTGCCAGGCGATGGCAATCCAGGTGCTGCCCCAGATGAGGACGGTGGAAACATAGAGCATCAGATTCATGGTGTGATCCCATCAAGAGAAGATGATGTGATCAGCATGAACCGTGAGGCGGGGTGCCGGCTTGCACCATCTTGCGGTTTTTTCAACGGAGGCGCAGCCTTTGACCATGAGGCGCGATAAGATGGCGACAGGAAAGGGGCGGCAAGTGCCAAAGAGGGAGGCAAGCGTGCAGCATGCCATGCAGCAGACAAGACAGGCGGGGGTCTTTGATGCCCTGGTGAGCACCGGTGCCAGGCTGGAGGACTCCTGCTGGCTGGAGCCCGGGCTCGGGGTGGCGAGCTGGTGCAACCGCTACGATCAGACCCGCTACCACAAGCCGGGCAACCACACCATCAGCGTCTACCTGCAGGGGGGCGAGCAGACCGAGCGGCTGGACGGCCCCGGTGGCCATGGCGGTGCGGGCAAGGTGTGCATCATGCCGGATCACCACAGATCCGAGTGGCTGGTGCGCGAGGAGTTTCGCTTCTTCCATCTCTACTTCACCCCCGCCCACTTCACCCGTATCGCCGAACAGGCGTGCGACAAGGAGGGGCGTCATCTGCAACTGGAAGACAAGACCTTCATCGACGATCCCCAGGCGGCGGCCCTGGTGCAGGGGCAGCTGATGCAGCTGGACTGGCAACACGGCATCGATCGCATGGCGCTCTCCCACGGCGCCTGGATGCTGATGTTGCACGCCTATCGCCACCACACCAGGGAGGCCCCGACCCTGCCCGAGGTGCGGGGTGGTCTCGCGCCCGCCGTGGTGCGCCGGGTGCAGGAGTATCTGATGGCGCATCTGGCCGAGCCGGTGACCCTGGGGGAGCTCGCCCGGGAGGCGGGCCTGAGCGAATACCACTTCGCCCGGATGTTCGGCCAGAGCCTGGGCTGCCCGCCCCACCGCTATCTGCTGGGGCTGCGGCTCAAGCGGGCCAAGCAGTTGCTGGCGGGAAGCGAGCCCCTGGCCAGCATCGCCGCCCAGTGCGGCTTCTCCTCCCAGGCCCACTTCGGCAACCGTTTCCGGGAGGCCTTCGGCCTGAGCCCGGGCCAGTGGCGCGCCCAGCTGTCATTCTCCTGTCACAGATAACCCTGAGACTCTGGGCAAAAGAGGTGTACCCTCTGTCTCTTGTCCATTGAAAGGAATGCCCATTGAATCATCGCAAACGTCAGACCCGCACCCGCCATCTCTGGTTCAGCCACTGGAATGCCCCCCAGGATCGCGCCAGCCTGCCCACACCGCCCGAACCTCTCGTTCCTCACAGTTCCCGCTGAAAACGCCGCAACCCGGTAGGATTTTTCCGGCAACTTTGCCACTATTGCGCCATCAGGATGGACTGGATATGGCCGCATGTTTCTGGAACGCATTGAAGTCAAAGGTTTTCGCGGAATAAATCGCCTCTCGCTCGGGCTGGACAACACCACAGTGCTCATCGGCGAAAACGCCTGGGGCAAGTCCAGTCTGCTGCGCGCCCTCTGGTGCCTGCTGGGGGACGCCGAGCCCTATCAATTTGGCCTGGATGATTTCCATCGGCCCGAAGATCCCGAGCTCGAACCCTCGCGCAACTTGCAACTGGTGCTCACCTTCAGCGAGTACCGCCCCCAGATGTGCCAGCACTCCCGTCGTCTGGCCCGCCTCGGGGCAGCCTGGATCCCCCACAAGGACAAGTTCCACCGGGTGCACTACCGCGCCAGCGCCGAGCTGCAGGACGATGGCACAGTGCTGACCACCCACGACTTTCTTGACGGCATCGGCAAGAGTCTGGCCATCGACAACAACGAGGCGCTGGTGCGCCTGCTCATCACCATGAACCCGGTGTTCCGGCTGCGGGACGCCCGTACCGCCCGGGACGGCATCGAGCGGCTGCCCTGGGGGGATCTGTGCGAGCAGCGGCTGGACGAGCTGGCCGGCAAGCTCACCGACGAGCCCCAGCGCATCGGCGAGCCCGAGCTCAAGGAGGCGCTGCAGGCGGTGCAACAGCTGATGGAGCACTACTTCAGCGCCCTGGCCCCCATCAAGCACAAGCCCCGCAGCCAGCGGGAGATCGTCAACCGTCCCATGACCCTGCGCAATCCCGGCAACCTGCAGGTGCTGCTGCGCAATGCGGACAACCGGGCGCTGCAGCTGGCCATGGCGGGCATGGCGGCCATGCTGCTCCACGCCCGGGGCAACCGGGAGCTGGAGGAGGGGGCCAGGCCCATACTGATGCTGGAAGACCCCGAGAGCCGGCTGCATCCCACCATGCTGGCCCTGGCCTGGGGGCTGCTGGAGCAGTTGCCCGGCCAGAAGCTGCTCACCACCAATTCGGGGGACCTGCTCTCCTCCCTGCCGCTCAATCAGGTGCGCCGCCTGGTGCGCCGCCAGCAGGACATCCTCTGCCACCAGTTGGGAGGGGAGCGCTACAGCAGCGACGATCTGCGCAAGATTGCCTTCCACGTGCGCATCAACAGGCCCATGTCGATGTTCGCCCGCTGCTGGCTGCTGGTGGAGGGGGAGACCGAGATCTGGCTGCTCTCCGAGCTCGCCCAGATCTGCGGCTACAGCCTGCGGGCGGAAGGGGTGCGGATCATCGAGTTCGCCCAGTGCGGTCAGGCCCCCCTCATCAAGGTGGCCCGGGACTTTGGCATAGAGTGGCACCTGCTCACCGACGGTGACGAGGCCGGTGCCAAGTATGCGAGCTCCGCCCGCTCCCTGCTCAAGGGGGAGCGCGAACGGGACCGACTGACCCAGCTGCCGGCGGCGGACATAGAGCACTATCTCTATCACAACGGGTTCGAGGGGGTGTTTCGGCGCGAGGCCGGGGTGGGGGGCCGCTCCACCCTGAACGCCGGACGCATCATCGCCAAGGCCATCCACCACCGCAGCAAGCCCGGCATGGCCCTGGCGGTGGTGGAGGAGGCGGAGCGCCTCGGCAGCGAGCACATCCCCCCCGTGCTCAGGCAGATGTTCGCCCGGGTGGTCGCCCTGGCCCGCGGGCAAAGCTGAGCCCGCGGCGTTGGGAACGGGGAGGAGTTTGGCTATACTCCCCGCCTCTTGTCATTCCTTGTCCTGTGACGGGCGCGCCGGCGCCCGGACTCACACTGTTGCCGGAGACCCTATGTTCGTCCAACTTCCTTTTTGGCTCTTTCCCCTGACCGGTCTGATGGCCCTCGGGGCCCTGATCGCCGTCGGCCTCGTCCTGTGGCGCGGCGATCTCTGCCCGGGCCAGCGTTCGCGGATCACCACCCAGATCTTCTCGGTCTGGGTGATCACCGGGCTCTCCCTGATGCTGGCGATCGAAGCCGGCATCGAGGGCTGGCTGATCTGGAGCGGAGGCGCCGCCCTGATCCTCGGCGTCGTGCTCTCCCTGGCTCAGTCCCGCCTGGAGGGCAAGCGTGCCATCCCCGCCAGCCTGCTGTGGCTGCCCGCCCTGCCGCTCGCCCTCTATGGGGCGGGCCTGCTGCAGATCCAGGGCTGGCTCGGCGGCCTGCTGCAGATGGTGCTGCTGGGATCGGCCTTTGCCCACCTGATGCTGCTGCGGGCCCGCCATCGCCTGCAGGCCTTCAACCTGCTGCTGCCCCTGGCTGGGCTGGTGGCGGCCATGCTGAGCCTCATCTGGCTGGCGGTGCTGGTGGGCTGGCAGGGGAGCGGCGAGGGGCTCGACGCCCTGATCCCCGGGGTCCTGACCCAGGCCGGCCTGCTTGTGGCCGCCCTGCTGCTCTGGTTCAGCCCCCTTTACCGCCAGCAGGAGACGGCCCCCGTGGTGCTCTCCGTGACCCTGTGCGGCCTCATCATCGCCCAGATTGCGGCGACCAGCGTGCTGCACCAACTGGCTTGAGCCCGGTGCCGTCGCGCGGCCCGCACCCCGGGGGGCGGGCTTTTTTTATGGCAAAGAGGCGCCAGACAGGGAGCGTGGAGGGGAGGGTACTGAGGCCCGGAAAATGGTGGGCTGCCTGAAAAAACTGCGATCTGTTGCAAAAGAAAACAGCATGTGACGGTTTAATCCTCGAATAAACTTTTTTTAGGATAATTACTTGCAATCTCAACGTTGGCGCCTATTATGGGCGACCTCGGACGCGGGGTGGAGCAGCTCGGTAGCTCGTCGGGCTCATAACCCGAAGGTCGTCGGTTCAAATCCGGCCCCCGCAACCAACCTTTGTGTTCATGGCAAGGCAAACGCCTGGCGGTGGAGACGAAGACAGCAAGGGGCATCTGCTCAGCCTCTTGTGGTGGCAGTACAATTCGGACGCGGGGTGGAGCAGCTCGGTAGCTCGTCGGGCTCATAACCCGAAGGTCGTCGGTTCAAATCCGGCCCCCGCAACCAACTATTTGTATTCATGGCAAGGCAAACGCCTGGCGGTGGAGACGAAGACAGCAAGGGACAACTGCTCTGTCTCTTGTGGTGGCAATGCAATTCGGACGCGGGGTGGAGCAGCTCGGTAGCTCGTCGGGCTCATAACCCGAAGGTCGTCGGTTCAAATCCGGCCCCCGCAACCAACTATTTGTGTCCATGGCAAGGCAAACGCCTGGCGGTGGAAACGAAGACAGCAAGGGACAACTGCTCAGTCTCTTGTGGTGGCAATACAATTCGGACGCGGGGTGGAGCAGCTCGGTAGCTCGTCGGGCTCATAACCCGAAGGTCGTCGGTTCAAATCCGGCCCCCGCAACCAACTATTTGTATTCATGGCAAGGCAAACGCCTGGCGGTGGAGACGAAGACAGCAAGGGACAACTGCTCTGTCTCTTGTGGTGGCAATGCAATTCGGACGCGGGGTGGAGCAGCTCGGTAGCTCGTCGGGCTCATAACCCGAAGGTCGTCGGTTCAAATCCGGCCCCCGCAACCAACTATTTGTGTCCATGGCAAGGCAAACGCCTGGCGGTGGAAACGAAGACAGCAAGGGACAACTGCTCAGTCTCTTGTGGTGGCAATACAATTCGGACGCGGGGTGGAGCAGCTCGGTAGCTCGTCGGGCTCATAACCCGAAGGTCGTCGGTTCAAATCCGGCCCCCGCAACCAACTTCTGACTGCTTTTCTTCTGCATTACCTCTCTGATTCCCTCCAGCACCTGTTGCTTGCACACAATAATGTGTGTTTTTCCGATCCCTCTCGCCATTTGTTCGGTATCATCCTGCTTTCTGTTCATGGATGAGGCCGCACCCTGTGATGACCCCTTTTAGCTATTCTTCTCCCCAAATCACGATGCAGAACACCTCCCTCGCCGAGGTAATGGCAGGGCCGACTGCCGTCAAACTCCTGCTCATTGCCGACTCAGCGCGCGATACCCTGCTGGCGACGCCTCCCTTTGCCGCCGTGGCAACCCAGATAGCCCTGGGTCAGAAGGCCCCCTATTCCCTCGACGACAGTCAGGGGCTGCAACGGGTGATCTTCATGGATGCCCGCCCGGTCCTGGATCATCGGCTCTACAAGCAGGTGCGCAGCTGGGTGGGCTCGCTGGCGGGCCTCAAGGCGACGCACCTGGCGCTCCATCTGGAGGGCTTTGACGATGAGCATCGCGCCCAACTGGCAAGGGTGGTGCTCGCCTGCCTGCTCGCCGCCGATGTGACCCTGCCGACCCAGAAACGGAGTGAGGCGACAAGACCGGGTTATCAGCAGTTGCAACTTTCCCCCCCTTGCGAGCTGGACATGACCCGCCTGAGCGCAGAAGCCGAAGGCAACGGTCTGGCTCGCCACCTGGCAGTGCTGCCAGCGTCCGAGCTCAATGCCCGTCATTACCGGGCCTATGCCCGGGAGCTGGCGCAGCAGGAGGGGTGGCAGTGGCAGGAGTTTGATGAGACGACCCTGGCACAGATGGGGGCTGGCGCCTTCCTGGCGGTGGCCCGTGGTTCGGCGGACGGTCAGGCCGCCATCGTCAGGCTCAGTTACTGTCCGGCCAACCCGGTGCGCCGCGTCGCGCTGGTGGGCAAGGGGATCTGCCACGACTCCGGTGGCTACAACCTGAAAGTCGGTGGCAGCATGTATGGCATGCACCTGGACATGGGGGGCAGCGCGGTGGCCCTTGGCACGCTGCTGGCCATCAGCCGGGCGAAACTCCCCTTTGAGGTGCACTGCTGGCTCGCCATCGCCGAGAACCACATCGGCCCGCAGGCCTTCCGGCCCGGTGAGGTGGTGACTGCCCTCAACGGCACCACCATCGAAGTGGTGGACACCGACGCCGAGGGGCGCATGGTGCTGGCGGATGCCCTGACCCTGGCGGCTGGGGACAAGCCCGACTTGCTGATCGACTACGCCACCCTGACCGGCGCCTGCAAACGGGCGCTCGGCAGCCGTTACAGCGGCGCCTTCACCAACCGCCCCGAGTGGCTAACCACTCTGATAGCGCTGGGCCAGCAGAGCGGGGAGCGAGTCTGGCCCTTCCCCCTGGACGAGGATTACGATGACAACCTCGATAGCGAGTGGGCCGATCTGTTACAGTGCGCGCCGGGCGCCTCCCCGGATCACATCGATGCCGCCCGTTTTCTCACGCGCTTCGTGCCCGCCGAGCTTCCCTGGTTGCACCTCGACCTGAGTGGTTTTCGCAACAAGGGGGGCAATGGCGTGGTGGGCTGCGAGGTAACCGGCTTTGGTGTCAGGTTGACCCTGACCCTGCTCGACAGCCCTCTGGGGATGGGTGCGCCCGACGCATGACAACGTGGCCAAGCACAATCAATAAGGACAAGCGTGAAACAAGCAAGCTATGACTGGGTGCTGTTCGATCTGGACGAAACCCTGCTCGATTTTCCGGTCGCCAGGGCGCTGGAGCGGACCCTGCAGATCTACGGCGTGGCGCCGACTCCCCCCAAGATGGCGGAGTACCATGCCCTCAACCAGCGGCTCTGGCAGCAGTACAACTCAGGGGAGATTGACGCCACCCACCTGCAGCAGACCCGTTTTTCGCTCTTTGCCGAGCAGGTCAACGTGGCGCCCATGGCGATGAACGAGACCTTCCTGCAGCAGATCATCGCCCTGAGCGTGCCGCTGGAGGGGGTGGAGGAGACCCTGCAGGCCCTGAAGAGCAAGGTCAGAATGGGGATCATCACCAACGGCTTCAGCCTGCCCCAGCGCGGGCGCCTCGACAAACTGGGCTGGAACAGCTGGTTTGAGCCTCTCGTTATCTCTGACGAGGTGCAGGTGACCAAGCCGGCGGCGGCCATCTTCCAGCATGCCCTGGCGCAGATGGGTCAGCCGAGCCCGGCGCGGGTGTTGATGGTGGGGGACAATCCCAAGACCGACATCGCCGGTGCCGCCGCCCAGGGGCTTGCCACCTGCTGGTACAACCCGGGGCGGGAGACTGGCCCGTGCGAGGCGACCCACGAGATCCACCACTTCGCCCATCTCTGCGCGATCGTGCTGGGAGAGTAGGTCCCCTATGCCCGCAAGGGTGTAAAAAAACAAGGCAGCCCATGGGCTGCCTTGTTTGCATCCGGCCTCTGCTAGCGGCCGAGGCGGGCGAGCAGCCAGGCCTCCAGCAAGGCCACTCCGGGGGCCAGAACGGCTTCGTCGAAGTCGAACTCCGGATGATGGTGGGGGGCCGCGAGGTTGGCTCCCAGGATGAAATAGGCGGCTTCGCCGCCGTGCTGCTGTACCCGCTCGATGAGGAAACCGGCATCCTCGCTGGCCCCGAAGCGGCGGGTGTGGATGGTATCAAGGGAGATCCCCTGTGCGAGAGGCACGATTTCCTCGATGAGGGCTGGGCTGTTCTCGATGCCGATCGCTTCCCCCTGTTTGCGGATGTGGTAGGTCGCGCCCTGCATCAGGGCCGCCCCCTCCACAATCTGCTGTACCTGATTGAACATGTAGTCGTTGAGGGCCGGCGTCGCGCCACGGGTCTCCCCCATCAGGCGGGCATGGCCCGGGATGACGTTGCGTCCACTGCCGCCGTTGAGCTGGCCCACGTTGATGCGGGTCATGCCGTCCCGATGGCGGGGAATGCCGAGCATGGCGGTGGTGGCCATGCAGGCCGCCGCCAGGGCATTGTGGCCCGCGTTGGGCTCGAGCCCTGCATGGGCGGCTTGCCCCATGAACTCCACGTCGAATTTGGTTGAACAGAGAAACTCGGTGGGGTTGACCACCAGCTCACCACTGCTCGCGTGAATGCCGATGTGCAGTGCCAGCAGGGCGTCCACATCGTCGAGCTGCCCCCCTGCCGCGAGCGCCTTGCCGCCTCGGCAGCCCTCTTCAGCCGGCTGGAAGAAGAGCTTGATGCGGCCAGTGAGGCGATCGGCGAGGGCCGCGATCCGCTCGGCCAGCACCAGCCCGATGGCGGTGTGACCATCGTGGGCACAGGCGTGCATCCAGCCCGGGTTGGCGGAGTGCCAGCCTCCCTGGCCGGGCAGGTGTGACGCCTCCTGGCTCTCTTCGACCTCCACCGCATCGATATCGAAGCGAAACGCCAGGGTGGGGCCGGGGCGCCCGCTCTCCCAGAGTCCCATCACGCCGGTGAGTGCGTCGATCCGCGTCAGCCACTCCGGATGCGCCCCCTGGTACAGGGCACGGGCCTTCTGGGCCTCGACGTCTATTTCCCGTCCCATGATGAGGGTGCTGGCGAGCAGTTGATCCCCCAGCATGATGGAGAAACCGAGTTCAGTGAGGTGTTGGGCGATGAGAGTGGTGGTGCGAAATTCACACCAGGCGGCTTCGGGGTGACGATGAAGGTCGCGGCGCCAGTGGCGCAAGGCATCCTGAGTCATGGTGGTTCCTGCGTGGCAAATCCAGCGGCCATTGTGACGGGCAGGGGGGCAAGAGTAAATCCCGCAGGGGGAGATGCGACAAGGGGAGCCCGGGCTCCCCTTGAAAGATGGCATGGATGTCGACGAGGTCGTTTTGTGCGCGCAGATCGCACTCAATGATGGCTTGGCATCATCCTTTGCCAGAGCGCGTCAAAAACCCATGTTGCAGTCTGTTTTTTGAACCAACCTCTGGTGCAGAGGTGGCAGATGGCTGATTGACCGACTTAGAGCTGTGCCAGCGACGGCATGGAGACGGCAACCAGAGTGAAAAACACGGTGAAAACGGCGGTAACTACGAACTCTTTCATGATTTTATCTCCCTTGGTTGGCTCATGATGGAACCAAGATACCACAACAGAACGATAAAACAACGAAAAGTGTAATTATGAGGCGAAAATGGTTTGGCGGTGAAATATGGCTGTATTTTTCCAAGTTTAAGGGCGTTTTTTGTCCTGGAAAGGGTTTTATGGTGATGCCAGTGAAAGGGGATGCATATAAAGTCTTTAAATACATTGAGTTATGTTGATTTTGTGACTCTCTCCTTGGAGGTTCCGATTGGCTTCTTTGTGGTGATCTCCATTTTTAGTCAGCAAAATGGCCTGCGGGATGCGCCGATTGGTGTCGCCATAGGGAGGTTGGTGGCTGTCAGCCAGGTTTTGTCATCCCATGTCATGTTTTCTCACGACTTGTGTCCTAACCCCAGTCTGCAAGGCTGTTGCCAGCCAGGGTTATCCGATGAAGGCTCAATTTTCTGCTCATCCCAAACAGGATGGGAGCAAAAAGAGAACGAAAAAACGACAAAAGGGCCGCCAAAGGAGCATGGAAGGGAAGGGGGAAGGCGGGAAAATGGGGGGGCGATCTTCATGGGGCCTTGGGTGGCCGGAAGCCCCGTTTTTCGCTGTTTTCTTGGGGGGACGAGCCACTGGGCCCGCGCGCAGGGGAAGCGGGAGAGATCGTCGGCCTACCCGGGTGGCTATATGGCGCCAGTGTGATGGGATGAAGGACGGGGGAGGCCTGGCGCAGGGCCGTGGCACTGCGGCACCGAGGCCTTTATCCAGACCCGTCGCGAACAAGGTGAGCAAGCAGAAAAGCGGGGGAAAGAAGTAAAGGAGAAGGTCGTGGGATCAGAGGCTCAGGGCCGCCGGGCAAGGGGTAAGACATGGCGACAGTGGCCAGTGGATAGTCGGGCCCCCGCAGAGGGAGGAGGGGGTGAGGAGCCCGCATAAAAAAACCCTCCAGAGGAGGGTTTTTTGTCAGACCACAGCCCTTAGAACAGGGTGGTGGAGAGATCGTACAGCTCCTGGTTGAACGGGCGCTTCAGGTTCTCGATGCAGTCGATGATGTCGTGGTGCACCATCTCGTTGCCCTGAATGCCGACGCAGCGGCCACCCTGGCCCGCCAGCAGTTGCTCGACGGCGAAGGCACCCATGCGGCTGGACATGATACGGTCACGGGCAGTGGGAGAACCGCCACGCTGGATGTGACCCAGGATGGTGGCGCGGGTTTCGCGGCCGGTCATGGCCTCGATGTCTTTCGCCAGGGCGTTCACGTCGGTGACGTGCTCGCAGATGGTGATGATGGCGTGCTTCTTGCCCTTGGCTTCCCCTTCCTTGATCTGTTGCAGCAGCTTCTCCTTGTCGAAGGCCACTTCCGGCACGATCACGTACTCGGCACCACCGGCAACGGCGGCAGACATGGCCAGATCGCCGCAGTGGCGGCCCATGATCTCGACCACGGAGATGCGGTGGTGGGAGCTGCAGGTGTCGCGCAGGCGGTCAATGGCGTCCACGACCACGTTCAGGGCGGTGTCAAAGCCGATGGTGAAGTCGGTACCGGCGATGTCGTTGTCGATGGTGCCCGGCAGGCCGATGCAGGGGAAGCCCTCTTCGGTCAGCTTCTTGGCACCCATGTAGGAGCCGTCACCGCCGATGACCACCAGGGCATCGATGCCGTGTTTCTTCAGGTTTTCGACCGCTTCGGCACGGACTTTCGGATCCTTGAAGGCGGGGAAACGGGCGGAGCCGAGGAATGTACCGCCACGGTTCACGACGTCGGAAACGCTGTGACGCTCGAGCTTGACGATACGGTCCTGGTGCAGACCGAGGTAGCCATCATAGATGCCGTAAACTTCCAGGCCATGATGCAGACCGGCGCGCACCACGGCGCGGATGGCTGCGTTCATACCCGGTGCGTCACCACCACTGGTCAAAACACCAATACGTTTGATTTGTTTGGTCATGAGTGCCTCTGGATCTGAGTTGTCGAAAATCAAGATTCTGAAAAATACGGCTGGCCGCTTTTACTATATCGGCTTTCCTATGGCGAGAGGGTCCATAGGAAAGCGATATGCAAAGAGGGGCGGGGCCCCTCTTTGCTTGGCGCTTACTTGGCGGCGCCAGCGATGATCTGGGAGAAGTCGTCCACTTTCAGGGACGCGCCACCCACCAGGCCACCGTCGATGTCCGGCTGGCCGAACAGGTCGGCAGCGGTGGCGCCAGTCACGGAGCCGCCGTACAGGATCTGTACCTTGGCAGCCACGGCTGCATCAAAACCGGCCAGGTATTGACGGATGTGAGCATGCACGGATTGTGCGATCTCCGGGGTGGCGGTCTTGCCGGTGCCGATGGCCCATACCGGCTCGTAAGCGATGACGGCGTTCTCGAAGGAGGCGATGCCGCAGCGATCGATCACGGCCTTGAGCTGGGTCTCGACCACCTGGTTGGTGGTACCGGCTTCGAACTGGGCCAGGGTTTCACCGATGCACAGCACGGGGATCAGGCCGCCCTTCTGGATGGCTTCGTACTTGGCAGCCACCACGTCGTCGGTCTCTGCGTGCAGGGTACGACGCTCGCTGTGACCGACCAAGGAGTAGGTGCAGCCGAAGGCTTTGAGCATGGAGGGGGCGTTTTCGCCGGTGAAGGCGCCGGACTCGTGAACGTCGGCGTTCTGGGCACCGTAGGCGATCTTGCTGCCAGCGGTCAGCTGTTCAACCAGACCCAAAAAGATAACCGGCGGGCAGACGGCCACTTGCACGGAAGGATGAGCGGCAGCGGCCGGGGTCAGTCCTTTGATCAGGGCTTCTACAGAAGCCTTGGTGCCGTTCAGTTTCCAGTTACCCATTACCAGGTGCTGTCTCATCTTCTATATCTCCTAGGCATTTGATTGCGCAACATTATATGAATTGAACCGAGCCCAAGATAGCTGACCCGGCGGCAAATGACGTAATTTTTTTTCGCTTTCCTGATCCAAATCAGGAATGCAAGGCGCGATTGCTCACTCGGTGACCTGCCCACGCAAACGGGCCCACCATACCCCAATCCACTCGTGAATGGCAGCCTCGGAATACATCAGATAACGCCCCTTGGGGAGGTAGCTGTAGAGGGGTTGTGGCTCCTGACTCTGCTTGGCGGTGTAATCGGTGGGAGCCGGCACCGCATCGAGTCCCTGACTGCGATAGAGAGCCATGGCCCGGGGCAGGTGGGTGGCCGAACTCACCAGCGCCACCCGCTTGCCGTTGAGGTGGGCGGCGATGCTGACCGCCTCGTCATGGGTGTCTTTGTTGTTTTCAAACAACGTCATGCGCGCACGCGGGATGCCAAGGCTGGCCGCCATGCGGGCGTTGACCTCGGCATTCGACAGGGGATCCCCGGCCACGGCGCCGGAGAAAACCAGCTCGGCCTCTGGATAGGCCAGGGCCAGGCGAACCCCTTCCAGGGTGCGCGCCAGGGAGATGTTGTTTTGCCAGGCGCGCTCTGGGATGGCCGGATCGCTCACATGACCGTTGCCCAGCACGACGATGGCCTGGATGTCAGGATGCAGGCTCACCTCGAAGGGGGGATAGGTCTGCTCCAGGCTGCGGGCCAGCTCGTAGCTCACCGGCCGCGTCCCCATCAGGGCGATGATCACCAAGGAGAGGGTCGCCAGCAGCCTGCCGCTTTTTTGAAAGCGGGTGAACCAGAGCAGCACGAGCGCCAGCACCAACAAGGAGAGAGAGAAGGGGAGCGGCATCAGCAGATGGCCCAGCCATTTCTTGATGACAAAGAAGTTGGGCTCGAACACGACAGACACGTCCTTGAGTTTTCAGCAAATTCGGGATGTGACAGAATACCCCTCTTTTTTCCTGTGGCCCAATCCTGTGTGGTTCCTCCTGCGGCCCTCATGGCGGGGCGGTCGAAGATGAGTGTGTCTTGAAGCAAGATCAGAGTTTTGACGGGCGCGCGGACAAGTTCGCTCGCAACATTTACGACTCCACCAAGGGGCGCATTCGCACCACCATTGTCTGGAGTGACATCGAAGCCTGCCTGGCGCGCCTGGGCAACCGGCCGCTGCGCATCCTGGATGCCGGCGGCGGCTTTGGCTACTTCGCCCAGAAACTGGCGGCCATGGGCCATCAGGTGGAGCTGTGCGATTTGTCGGCAGAAATGCTGGATCTGGCCCGGGAGCAGATCGCCCAGAAGGGGTTGGAAGACAGAATTCGTCTCATCCATAGCCCCATTCAGGATCTCAAGCACCAGGTGACCGGCACCTTCGATCTGGTGCTCTGTCACGCGGTACTGGAGTGGCTCGCCGAGCCGCGCCAGACCTTGCTGGGTCTGTTCCCTTTCGTCAAGGCAGGGGGCATACTGTCGCTGCTTTTTTACAATCGTCACGGCCTCCTGTTCCAGAGCCTGGTGGTGGGCAATTTCGACTATGTGCGCCTGGGCCTTCGCAAGAAACGCCAGACAGCCCTGACACCCACCAATCCCCAGTTGCCGGAGCAGGTCTATGACTGGATAGGCCGGGGGGGATTGCGGATCATCGGCAAGACCGGGGTGCGTGTCATCCACGACTACATGCGCCACAAGCAGGATCAGGTCGAGAAGTTCGAGGACCTGCTGGCCATGGAGCAGCAATATTGCCGCCAGGAGCCCTTTGTTTCCCTGGGGCGCTACATCCATGTGATGGCCCAGAAACCGGCCGGTTGAGACACACCGGTGTGAATACGATGCGGGACCCAGCCGCCGGGGCGCCACCGACCCCGGCCTATATCACCACGGCGGGCGAAGACCTGCCGACTATAACAACGAGATGATAACGTCATGATGAGTACATCCCGTACCCTGCCAGAGACGGTGGGATGGGTCAGACAGGAGGGGTTGGCGCTGAACCTCCCCACCGACAGGCTGGCCTTTCTGATAGCGATCAAGACGCTCTCCGAGGACGAGTCTGATCTCTCGGAGGCCGCGCTGCACGATGCCTTTGGCTATGTCAGCAGTGCCTTCGGCCAGATGGACGAGACCCTCACCGGTCGCGCCAACAACGCCATCAACGATCTCATTCGCCAGCAACTGCTGTCGCGTTTCACCACCGACATGGTGGCGGGGGAGAGCCTCTACCGCCTGTCGCGCCTTGGCATGAGCATCGTCGATTTCTTCATGGATCAGCGCCAGGTGGACTCCATCAAGCTCTCCATCCTGCTCGAGCACCTGGCGGCCGAGCTCGACACCGCCCGCAAGGCGGCACTCGAGACCAACACCCGGGAGCAGTGGGACGCCGAGGTGCTGCCGCGCCTCTCCTTCTCCCTGGAAGAGACGCTCGGGCGCATCGATCTCACCCAGCGCGCCATGGACGAGCAGCAAAACCAGGTCAAGAGCGAGATCGCGGCCCTGCTGACCCAGAACTGGGTCGATGCCATCCACAGCTGCGAGAAGCTCCTGCACGAGACCGGCCAGACCCTGCGCGAGTTGCAGGACACCCTGGACGCCGCCGGCCACCGCCTGCAGGCGGGGCTGCTCAACATTCAGGAAGCGGCCCAGGGGCGTGAGGATCTGTTCCACGTCGAGGAGCTGACCCACGCCCTGCAAGGGCGTCTGGACGTCATCACCGCGTGGGGCCAGCAGTGCATCGAGCTCTGGTCCCGTTATGACAGGCACGTCCACAAGTTCATCCGCAACGCCATCGACATGGACAAGAACCGCGCCTTCAGCCAGCGGCTGCGGGAATCCATCCGCAACTTCGAGCAGCACAGCTGGTTGTTGCGGGTGGCCGAAGAGCCCCGTTTGCTGGAGCTGCGGGATGAAACCATCGCCATCCACGACGAGGAGGTGACCGGCGAGGTGCCCCTCGAGATGGAGTACGTGGAGATGGTGGACATCAACCAGGAGCTGGCGGAGCGCATCGAGCGCTACCTGGCCCGCTACCCGGAGCAGGGAGATCGGCTGGATCTTGCCGACGTGCTGCGGGAATACCTGCTGGACTACCCGGCCCATGCCCACTTCGACGTGGCGCGCCTCCTGATCGATCAGGCCGTGCGTCTCGGCCATGCCAGCGGTGAGCGCGAGCACCACCGCCAACCCGCATGGAAACCCATCAACCAAGCTGGATCCAAGGTTCAGGCCTATGTCATCGATCAATACTGAATTCCCCTTGCCCCTGCGGCTCGCAGAGGCCATCGCCAACCCCTTGTTTCCGCGCATCGACACCGCCCTGCGCTCCGGTCGCCACATCAGTGCCGACGAATTCGAGCAGCACTCGGCCCTGGTGGAGTACCACCAGGAGCTGGAGATCTTCTACGGCCGCTATCAGGTGGAACTCATCAAGGCGCCGGAAGGCTTCTTCTACCTGCGTCCGCGCCCGAGCGCCGACATCGGAACAACAGTGTTATCTGAGCTCGACATGCTGGTGGGCAAGGTGCTCTGCTACCTGTTCCTGAGCCCGGACAGGCTCGCCTCTGAAGGGGTGTTCGCCATGGGCGAGCTGCAAGAAGAGGTGCTGAGTCTGGCGGACGAGAAGCAACTGCTGCGCATGGTCAACAGCCGCTCCGGCGGCACGGATCTGGACAAGAAGAAACTCCTCGAGAAGATCCGCACCTCCATGCGTCGCCTCAAACGCCTCGGGATGATCACCCCCCTTGGCAACAGCGACAAATTCCGGGTCAACGAATCCGTGTTCCGCTTCGCCGCCGATGTGCGCTCCGACGAGGATCCTCGGGCGGTGCAACTGCGGATGATCCAGGAAGGGGAGGCCATTTTCCACGACGACGAGATGCCGAGCAGCGATTCCCTGTTCGAGGATATCGAAGAGGATCTGGACGAAGAGCAGCTGGAGCTGGAGGTGGAAGATGATCTGCAACGTTAATGTGCCGGCACTGATGGTGTCTGCCGGTTTGATGGAGAGTGTGGCGTGAGAGGCAAATTCAAATCCCTGACCATGGTCAACTGGAACGGCTTCTTCGCCCGCACCTTCGATCTCGACCAGCTGGTCACGACCCTGTCCGGCGGCAACGGCGCGGGCAAGTCCACCACCATGGCGGCCTTTATCGCGGCCCTCATTCCCGACCAGTCACTGCTCCACTTCCGTAACACCACGGAGGCGGGCTCCTCCAGCGCGTCCCGCGACAAGGGGCTCTACGGCAAGCTGCAGCGCGGCCACTGTTATTCGCTGCTGGAAGTGATGAACAGCCGTGAGCAGCGGATCTGGGTCGGCGTCCACCTCGAACAGGTGGCCAACCGTGACAACAAGGTCAACATCACTCCGTTCGCCCTGGTGGATGTGCCCGAACACCTGGCGCCCACGGATCTGCTGCTGGAGAAGCTCGACGACGGCAAGGGGCGGGTACGTGCCTTCGCCGATCTGAAGGGGGCGGCAGCGGAGCTCGGCGCCATCAAGGTCGCCAAGTTCAATACGGTGACCGACTATCACAACTTCATGTTCGAGTTCGGCATCACCCCGAAGAAGCTGCGTGATCAGAAGGATCGCGGCAAGTTCTATCGGCTGATCGAGGCCTCCCTCTACGGCGGCATCTCCTCGTCCATCAGCCGCTCCCTGCGGGAATACCTGCTGCCGGAGAACTCCGGGGTGCGCAAGGCGTTCCAGGACATGGAGGCGGCCATCTACGAGAACCGCCGCACCCTGGAAGCCATCAAGGAGACCCAGGGTCAGCGGGATCTCTTCAAGAACCTCATCACCGAGACCACCCACTATGTGGCCGCGGAGTATGTGCGGGGCGCCGCCGAGAAGAGCCGCCTCTCCGAGCTGGCCCTCAAGGCACGCTCTGAGCTCGCCGGCAAACGCCGCCTGCTGGCCGAGGAGAAGCAGCGCGCCATCTATCTGGCGGATGAGGTGGATCAGCTCACCAACCGCGAGAAGCTCCTGACCGACGAGCTGGAGTCTGCCGCCGAGCACCTGGCCAAGGTGATGGCGGCCGTGGCGCTGCAAAAGAAGATTGCCCTCTATCGCGCCGATCTGGCGGAGCTCAACGACAAGCTGGAGCAGCAGCAGGCGGTGGTGGAAGAGATCCACGGCCAGTTGCTGGAAGTGGAAGAGCGCAAGGAGCTGGCCCAGGCAGAGGTGGACAGCCTCAAGACCCAGCTCGCCGACTACCAGCAGGCGCTCGATATCCAGCAGACCCGCGCCATCCAGTACCGTCAGGCGGTGCAGGCCCTCGATGCTGCCCGCGAGCAGTGCGAGCTGCCGGGGCTCGAGCCTGCGCAGGCGAGCGACACCCTGCACCAGTTCCGCGCAGCCGAGCAGAGCTTGACCAGCCGGGTGCTGGGGGCCGAGCAGCAGTTGGCGCTGGCCAAGGCGGCGGTGGCCGAACACGAAGCGGCGCTGGCGCTGCTGCTCAGCATCGCCCCCGAGACAGTGCGCGAGGCCGCCTGGCCCACCGCGCAGGGGCTGCTCAAGCGCCACATCGAGGACAAGGCCCGCATTGCCCAGGGCCAGGGTCTGCGCGCCGCCCTGGCTCGCCTCGAGAAAGAGAGCGAAAGCCAGAAGACCCTCTTGCGGCTGCGAGACGAGCTGGCCCAGGCGTCTGGTCAGCACATTGCCAGCCAGGACGAGCTGGAGATCTTCCTCGAAGCCCAGCGCACCCGCCAGGAGGAGCTCTCCGAGCAGCAGGCAGAGGCCAATCAGCGCCGCGCCAGCCTCGAGCATCAGGGCACTCAGCTGGGCCGCGATATCGCGGAACTGACCAAGCTGGCCCCGCGCTGGCTCAAATCCTTTGAAAAGCTCGAGCAACTGCGCGAGCAGAGTGGCTTGGCCTTGGCCACCGCCGAAGAACTCTCTTCCGGCATGCAGAGCGTGCTCGACAAGGAGCGGGAGTTCGAGCAGGAGAGCAACCGCATTCAGGGCCAGAAACAGGCGCTGGAGATGCAAATTCGCAACCTGCAGCTGGGTGCCGGCGAGGCGGATCCCCGTCTTGCCCGCATCGCCGAGCAGGTGGGGGGCGTGCTGCTCTCGGACGTCTATGACGACATCTCCATCGATGATGCCCCTTACTACTCCGCGCTCTACGGCCCGGCTCGCAGCGCCCTGGTGGTGCTCGACCTCGAAGGCGCCATCGAGCGGCTGAAAAAGCTGGAAGATTGCCCGGAAGATATCTACCTCATTCAGGGCAACCCCGACTCCTTTGACGAGGATCTGGTGGAAGCGGACGAGCTGGGGGACGCCGTGCTGGTGCGCACCAGCAAGCGTCAGGTGCGCTTCTCCCGCTACCCCGAGCTGCCGCTCTTTGGCCGCGCCGCCCGGGAAAAACGGATCGAGCAGCTCGATCTTGAGCGGGAAAACCTCATCGAGGGCTACGCCAAGGCCGCCTTCGAGCAGCAGAAGTACCACCGCCTCTACGGTCACTTCCGCGACTTTATCGGTCAGCATCTGGATATCGCCTTCCGCCCGGACCCCGAAGCCGAGGTGCAGGCCAAACAGGCCGAGCAGCGCAAGCTGCAAGAAACCATCGCCGAGTGCGACAAGCAGCTGAGTGATGCCAAAGCAGCCGCCGCCCAGCTGACCCGCCATATCCAGCTGGTGCAGGGGATGCTGCCCTTTGCCCACCTGTTTGCCGAGGCAGACCTGGCGGCCCGCCTCGAGGCGGCTCACGCCGACGTGGAGGCGCTTAAAACAGCCGAAGCCTTTATCGCCAAACACGGCAAGGCGCTGGAAAAACTGGAAACCATGGTGCAGGTGCTGCGCCAGGATCCCCAGGATCTGGCGGCCCTGCAGGCGGCCTTTGACGAGGTGAGCGACCTGCTGGCCGAGCAGAAGCGCCGCTGCTACGCCCTCGATCAGCTGGTGGCCCGTCTGCCGCACTTTGCCTATCAGGATGCGCAAGACCTGCTGGGCAAGGCCTCCGAGATGAGCGAGCGACTCAAAGAGAAGCTCAAGGCGGCGGAGCTTGCCGCCCGCACCGCCGGTGAGCAGCACAAGCAGATCACCCAGCGCCACACCGAGGCGCTGCAACTGCGCACGGCGCTCGATTCCAGCGCCTCGGCCAAGGGGCAGACCCTGGCGGAGTTCGAGCAGGAGCTGGCGGCCATGGGGCTGACCCTGTCGGATGACATGGAAGAGAAGGCCCGTGCCCACAAGAAAGAGATTGAAGAGCTGCTTATCCGCACCCGGACCCGCCGCACCAGCGCCGAGGCCCAGTTGCAGGTGTGCAAGCGCGAAATCGAATCCCTTGGCGGTCGTCTCAAGCTCGAAGGCAAGGATTACTACAGCGCCCGCAAATCCCTGGTGGGTCACAAGGCGAGCTGGTCGCGGGTGGTGCGTCTGGCACGGGAGACCGACGTCGAGAAGCGTCTGAACAAGCGCGAGCTGGCTTATCTTGACAGCGACGAGCTGCGCTCCATGTCGGACAAGGCCCTCGGCGCCCTGCGGGTGGCGGTGGCCCACGACGAGGCCCTGCGCGATGCGCTGCGTCTGTCGGAAGGCAACCGCAGCACCGAGCAGAAGGTCGCCTTCTATGTGCAGGTCTACCGTTACCTGAAAGATCGCATCCGCAACGACATCATCCGCTCGGACGATCCGGTGGAAGCCATCGAGGAGATGGAGATCGAGCTGGCGCGCCTCGCCGACGAGCTCAAGCAGCGGGAAACCCATCTGTCCCTCTCCTCCCACGAGGTGGCGGCCAAGATCACCAACATCATCCGCCGGGAGCAGAACCGCATCCGGGTATTGAACCAGGGCCTGCAGAACATTGCCTTCGGTCTGGTGCGCGGGGTGCGTCTCAACGTCAATATCCGCGAGGCCCACACTCGCCTCCTGACCGCGCTCGCCGATCAGAGCGCCATGCACAACGATCTTTTCGCCGACAAGGAGCTCAGCTTCTCCGAGGCCATGGCCAAGCTCTTCCAGCGCCTGAACCCGCAGGTGGAGCAGGGAGAGCGCAACTATCAGGTGATGGGGGACGTGCTGCTCGACTATCGCAACTACCTGGAGCTGGAGATCGAGGTGCAGCGCGGGGCCGACGGCTGGCTGCGTGCCGAGAGCGGCGCCCTCTCCACCGGCGAGGCGATCGGCACCGGTCAGGCCATCCTCTTGATGGTGCTCATCAGCTGGGAGGAGGAGTCCCGCCGTCTGCGCGGCAAGGACATCGCTCCCTGCCGCCTCTTGTTCCTGGACGAAGCGGCGCGGCTTGATGGCAAATCCATCGCCACCCTGTTCGAGCTGTGCGAGCGCCAGGATATGCAGCTCCTCATCGCGGCGCCGGAGAACATCAGCCCCGAGAAGGGCACCACCTACAAGCTCATCCGCAAGGTGCAGGGCAAGCACGAACATGTGCATGTGGTGGGGCTGCGCGGCTTTGGCTTCGCCGACGACAAGCTCATCGCCTGACATCTTCCCCTGACAGGGGCTGACGGAGCGATACGCAAAACGGGAGGCCTGGGCCTCCCGTTTTCCATGGGAAATATGAGAGAGTAGGCCCCTGTTAACGGAAGCCCGACTGGCGATGCTGGTCGCTCTGTCCCATCGAGGAAGCAACGCATGACGACGCGACAAAAAGGGCTGCTGGCCTCTCTGTGCCTGCTGCTGGCCGCCTGCAGCAGCCAGCCTGATGCAGGCAGTGCGGGCAACTGGCGAGGCTATAGCGAGACGGGGCTCGCCTCCTATTACGCCGATCGCTACCACAACAAGCGCACCGCCAGCGGGGAGCCTTACCAGCGCCACGCCAACACCGCCGCCCACATGGAGTTGCCCTTCGGCGCCCTGGTGAGGGTCACCAACCTGGCCAACGACAAGAGCGTGGTGGTCAGGGTCAACGACAGGGGCAATTTCCCCCGCGGGCGCATCATCGATCTCTCCAAAGCGGCGTTCAGCGCCATCGGCAATCCCCGATCCGGGCTTATCAAGGTCAGGATTGAGGTGCTCTAGTCGCCGGTTCTGCATGTGCCCGAGCCCCTCCATACCCGGGCCGCTGGAAGAGGATGCTTCCCAGTGATCGCGGGCCACCTTCTTCATTCCATTGGTGAGGTTGCCAACGCGCCTTCCCATTTTCCGGTGTGCCATTAAGATAGCCAAACGAAAAACAGGGTGTCTTTGCCATCTGGCGGCAACCGGGCATGACATGGTGTGTGAGACCCCCTTCAACCCCTGCCCATGTTTCGCCGCTAAGGAGCAGGCTATAAAGTGAGACGTCATTCACAGGGAGGATCAGAACATGACTGACAAACGCGCCATTCAGGCAACGGCCATCCCCGAGCACAAGGCAAAGTCCCTCTATCCGGAGCCCTTTGCCTCCCTGGTCAAGCACCGCACCCGGCGCAGGCTGGGGGATCATTTCGGCCTCGCCAATTTCGGGGTCAATCTGACGACCCTGGCACCGGGAGCCATCTCGGCGCTCAAGCACCATCACGGCCTGCAGGACGAGTTCGTCTATGTGCTCTCGGGCAATCCCACCCTGCGCCACGGGGAGGAGGAGTACCGGATGTCGCCGGGGGAGTGCATCGGCTTCAAGGGGGGCAGCGGCCTGGCCCACCAGTTGCTCAACCACGGTGAGGTGGACGCTGTCTATCTTGAGGTGGGGGACAGGCTGCCAGGGGACACCGTCGACTATCCCGACGACGATCTGGCCTTGGTACAGGGTGCCGATGGCGCCTGGTCAGCCAGACACAAGGATGGCACCCCCTACTAGGGGCGCCTCTTCGCGCAATGAGAGAGACCTCCATGGTGTTCAGCCCCTTTTCTGCTGTCAGGGCAGAGGATTTTCTTCCGCTGCTCAACGATGAGACGCTGCGAAAGCACCTGATCCCTCATCCGCTTTTCGATGTGGCCGGGGTGCGCGACTGGATGGCGCACAAGCTGGGAGTCGACGCCCGGCCAGGTTGCCGCGTGCGCGCCATCTTCCTCGACGGCACCCTGGCGGGGTGGTGCGGCATCCAGCCCGATGACGAGGGAGTGGAGCTTGCCATTGTGCTCGCCAGGGGCGGCTGGGGAAGCGGCGTGGCGATTTTCAACGAGATGATGGGCTGGGCGAGGGAGCTTGGCCATCGGACGATCCTCTTTCACTTGCTGGATACCCGCCCGCCTTATCGATCCCTCGCCAGACGGGCCATCTGGGTGAGGAAAACGCGCCTGGGCGAACACCCTTTCACCACCTATTGCCTTGACGTTGAGCGCTGGTCTGCAGGCCCTTAGCCTGGACCAGGGGGCAGCAAGCCGTGCCGCCTCCTGGCGGGTCCCGTTGCCACCCTTTGCGCCATGATCCCTCCCGCTCGTTTGTTCCTCCGTGCACGGCGTGGTTATCCACCCCGTTGAACACAGTGTTCATTCTGCCCCCCTATATGGTCCCCACCGTCCTGCCTACACTGGGCAACGTCTGATGGGGGCGCATCCGGCAGTATAAATCGCTGTCCAGGTTGCACTCTCTGGCGTATTGACGATGTACAACGGAGAAAACTGGATGAAAAAAGAGACAGACAAACTGGTATCGATCGCAGTGCTCAAGGCCCGTGACGGCATGGGAGAGCGCCTTCGCGATGCCCTGCTTACCTTGATTGGCCCCACTCGCCAGGAGCCGGGCAACCTCGATTACGTGCTGTTCGAGTTGAAGGATGAACCCGGCACCTTCTACATGCGGGAAGCCTTCGTGAGTCAGGCCGCCCTGGATGCCCACTGTGAGACCGCGTATTTCCAGGCTTTCGCTCGCCAGGCGGACGAGCTGCTGGCCGAACCCCTTCGGCTTGTCTTCATGGAAGAAGTGAGCCCCTGATCCTTGCCGCAGAGCCCGATGATCCCCTCATCGGGCTTTTTTCCTTCAGCCTCGCTCCCGGCAATCGCATCTACCTGCTCGGCTGCGTGGCCATGGCCCTCAACCCCATCCTGATCAAGCGCTGCTACCGGGGGGGAGTCCTTCCTCCACCTGACCGGCTGGACCCTCATCTGCGCCACTGTGCTGCTCACCGGCATGCTGACCGGGGAGACAGTACACTGGGAGCAGGTAGGCTGGGGAGGAGGGGGTGTGCTGCTGACCATGGTGGTCATGGTGCTTCTGCCCCTTCATGCTGGCAAACGTGGGGGGGGTCTGAGGGGCCGCCTGTGGCCCTGATCAACCAGGGAGTGCGTCATGAGAAGAACCCTGATCCTGGTACGCCATGGCAAGTCGAGCTGGGAGGACGCGTCTTTGTCTGACCGCGCTCGTCCGCTGGCGACGCGCGGGCTGCGCGATGCGCCCCTGATGGGGGCTCGCCTGGCACACCTGGGGGTGAAGCCCGATCTCATCCTCTCGAGCCCCGCCTGCCGGGCCCTGACAACCGCCCGGCTGCTTGCCGGGGAGCTGGGTTATTCCCCGGACCGCATCGTCATCGACGAGGGCCTCTACGAGAGCGATGCCGGGACCCTTCTCGGGGTGGTGGGGGCGCTTTCAGATGCTCTCGCCTGCGTGCTGCTGGTGGGCCATGACCCTGCCTTCACCGACCTGGCTCATGGCTTTTCCTCCGGTATCACTCGCATGCCGACCTGCGCCGTCGCCCGCTTCATCTTCGACGCCCCCTCCTGGTCGGCGCTCCCGTCCTGCTCGCCGGTGGTGGCCGTGCTGGACTTTCCGAAGAAAGGGTAGAGGGGGGGCAAGCAGGCAGAAATGACAAGGGGAGCCGCGGCTCCCCTTGTCGGGATGGTGACGGGGTCATTTGGCCGCGATGGGCCCCTTGGTGCCCGCGTCGTTGTCGACCCAGCCATCTTCTCCCTTGAGGCGGCGATCCCCCTGGATGGTGTAGATGACCATCCCCTCCTTGAACACCAGGGCGCCGTCGGATTTCCTGGCACTGACCTGCTTGTCGTTGACCCACACCTGATCCTTGTCATCGATGCGGATGTTCGCGACAGTGGCGCCCGTCTCGGGGAAGGTGGCGACCCAGTTGCCGGTGTAGGGGCTGGCGCTGGCCGCTGCGGGGGCGGCGCCAAATCCGGCGGCGGCGTTCTCGGCCTTGCTCTTGTTGATGTCACAGCCGCTAAGCTCGCTCACCTGGGTACAGCCTGAGCGCTCCAGCTTCTGCTCATAGCTCATGTTCAATCCGCCTTCGTCGGCCGGGGCGGCGGTGCCAAATCCTGCCTTGGCGTTTTCCGCCTTGCTCTTGTGAATATCGCAGCCCTGGGCTTCGGTCACCTGGGTGCAGCCGGAGCGTTCCAGCTGCTCGGCGTATTTGTGGTTGATGGCGTGAACCTGGGCGGCAAGGGGTTTGCGTTGGCGAGCTGCAGCCCTCTCTCACCATAGCAGGAGGGAGCGAAAGACGATGTCTGCGTCAGCTCTGGGGGATGCGGACCCCCTTGTCGAGGTAGAGGCTGCTGTAGTGGGCGCGGTGGGTGACGAACATCACCTGATGGCGACTGCCATCGGAGAGAATGATGAAATCACCGGCCTGTGCCGGGCTTTGCAAGCGGATCTCGTGTTCGGGGGCCGTCAGCTTGTCGGCCTCCTCCCGGAAGGTGAGGGTGTAGGAATACATATGGCGCTCCACCGCAGGCTCATATACAGACACGCCTACAACTCTAGCCCCGGTGGCCGGGATCCGCGGCGCCCAAGCGGCGCCGATGGTGCAGATAATGTCAGCCGCGGTGAGGCACAGGGATCAGGGACGACCACTGAGCAGGATGGCGCCGCCCAGGGTGATGAAGAGCCCGCCGGTGATGCGGCCAACGAGGCGCTCGCTGCGACCTGGCTTGAAATAGCGACCGGCGCGCCTGGCCAGGGCGACATAGCACAGATGCACCAGGCTGACGATGGCGCAGATGGTCAGGTACATGGTGATGAACTGCAGCGTCAGCGGACTCTGGTGATCGAGGAACTGGGGCAGCAGGGCGCAGAGGAAGACGATGGTCTTGGGGTTGCTGGCGGAGACCAGAAAGGCTTCTCGCAACAAGGAGAGGGTGGTTCTGGTGCGTCCCCGAGCGGTGGAGGGAGAGAGCCCTTGGGCATTGGTATTGGCCGCGCGCAGCGCCTTGTAGCCCAGATACACCAGGTAGCCACCCCCCGCCAGCTTGAGGGCGACAAAGAGGGGAGGCAGGGTTTGCAGCAGGGCCCCCACCCCCATGGCGACCAGACCGATGAGGATGGCCTGGCACCCCAGGTTGCCGAGGATGCTGACAAGGGCGGCGCGCCAGCCGTGTTGCAGACCGTTCTTGACCACCAGCAGCACATTGGGGCCAGGAGTCAGGGTCGCCAGCAGATAGGCTAGCGCAAACAGCATCCAGGTATTCGGGTTCATGAGCACATCCTTGGCGTCAAAGCTGGCATGATGCCAGCCTCTTTGACGAGTCGTCCAGCGGCGTCTCTCCCGGCCCCGAAGAGGATCCAGGCGAGAGCAATCAGGTGCAGCATGGTCTGCGGCTGGAAATGCAATAGGCAAGGATATGTATAAAAAAACCGCATGAAGGCAGTTTTTGATGATGCCTTCACATCGCAGATAAGCTGTCTTTTTTCTCGCCGGTCAACTAATGGCGTCGCAGCATACTGATTTCACCGATGTCGATGGATTGCCAATCGTAACCGCTGACCATCCTGCCACGAGCTTGTGGACGGGTGACGGTTTGAAAGAGCGATCTTCCTTTGGTGCGAGACAGGTCACGGTTGTGGACAGAAAGATCCCCTCTACTTGGCCATATGGAACCGCAATGAAAGAGGGGGGGAGGATGTCACTTTTTGATGAGCGTCGTGTGCAGGATCTCTGTGCCCGCTTGCTGGCAGACACTAATAACCAGGGATATTCACTCGATAGCAAGCATGGCCGTGAGTTGAGAGATCTCCTGCAGGCTGTGGGTGGAGTCAAGCCAGTGGGACGAGGGGCTCGTCATGTGTTGACCGATGCTGGAAGGAATTATCTCGCAGCACAGCTGGCACAGGTTGCACCAGTGATGCCGGACAGGCGTGACACGATACGGGCTCTCGGGGTGGACCTGCCCGCACATCTAAACCAGGCCAGTTTTCATGCCCTCTGGCATGGGGACAGCAAGAGCGGGATAGATCCAGATAATGATGCTATCGACATCACGCTGACACAGGATGAAGTGATTCGACTTCGCACGCTGAGCCCGTTGTCACTCATCGACAAGGACGGACTGCGCCACGACATGAGGGCGCAACTGGCACTATTGGGAGAGCTGGTCTTACCGGAGCGCTGCTTGAGTAAGTTACATGGCATTGAGTGGCAGGGGCGGCAACTGGTCACGGTGGAGAACAAGGGAGCTTTCGTGGATTACCCGCTGCAAGTGGGGGAGTTGTTGCTCTATGTGCCTGGCCGCAATACCAAGTTGGCACGTCAGGTATTCCCGCTGTTGCCGGCTGCCGTACCCTGGGCCCATTTTGGCGATCTGGATCAGCGCGGATTGGATATCGCTAACGAGCTGGCCCATGCCCTTCGTCGTCCGTTGGCTCTTTGGCTACCCGACACCTTGATGGCCTATGTTCATCACTATGCCCGCACTCTGATCCGCCGTCTGGAGGGGCAACCGATCAGCAGAGGCAAGATCCCATGGGAGGAGGTCCCCGTGGTGAGTGAGCATGGCAAGCAACTGGAAGAGGTCCTTATATATCTGATCGAAAAGGGATTGTGGTTGGAACAGGAAGTATTGGTGCTAGCCGGAGATTGGCAGTCATGGCCACTCGACGCGCCTTGCGGCCAACGCAGTAATGAAAAAACCGCCATCAGGCGGTTTTAATGGTTGTCAGCCCCTATTTCAGGGCTTTTTTCAGCTTCTTGATCTTGCCTTCGTGCTTGGCGATTTTCGCCTGGCGGGCGGCGATCTTCTTCTTGATCTCTTTCTTGCTGGCCATGGGGCGGCTCCTTGGTCTCGTGGGCGCCATGGGGATCAGGGTGCCCGGGGTCTTTCCATGCGTGCCGGGAAGGCCCTCTCCATTGGCGCACTGACAGTCAGGGGAGGGGCATACCGCGGAACTGGTTTGCAGGATAGTCCAGTTTCCCGCGGGTGCCACCCGAACGGTGGGAAACAGAGGCAACAAAAAAGCGCCCCTGGGGGCGCTTCTGGCTTGAAGGGGTCGGAATCAGGCCTTCTTCAGGTAGGCGGCCACCAGCACGATCTGCATGCCGTTGACCTTGCCCTCGATGTGCAGCGGGTTGTTGGTCAGGCGAATGCCCTTGACCAGGGTGCCGCGCTTGGCGGTGAAGCCGGCGCCCTTGACGTCCAGATCCTTGATCAGGGTGACGGAGTCCCCTTCCACCAGCACGGCGCCATTGGAGTCGACAGTCGGTACGCTGTCGTCATCGTCGCTGGTCACGCCGGCGTCTGCCCAGGCCTTGACCTCATCTTCCATGTACATCATGTCCAGCATGTCCTGGGCCCAGAGCTCGCCCCGGGCGACGAGGGCCTTCAACTGGCGCCAGGCCATCACCTGCACCGCCGGCACCTGGCTCCACATGCTGTCACCCAGGCAGCGCCAGTGGTTCACCTCCGTGGTGTCCGGCTGCTCCAGCTGGCCGCGGCAGGTGGCGCAGAGGGCCACGCTGTGGTCGTCGTCGCTGGCGGGGGAGTGCGGCACCGGGAAGGCAGTCAGCGCATGTTCTGCGCCACACAGCTCGCATTTGGCATTTGCACGGGCTTGCAGGATGGCATTGATGGTCATGATTGGGTTCCGTTTATAGGGGTAAAGCGGCTCGCCGTGGCGGGCTGCGCGAATGAGGGGCCGGAATATAGCACAAATCCCTGCTTTTTGTCAGGCTACCAGAGGCGCACAGGCGAGTGCTTTTTGACGGCAGATCGCTAGAATGAGCCTCCCTTTTTGCGCCAAAGGACAGGTTTACCGTGCTGGCCCACCGTTTTCGACAACTGGACTGCTTGCTCACCGCCGAGCGACGCTGGTGGCAATACCAGCCCTATCACCACCTGGGGATCGCCTTTGCCGGCGAGGAGCCAGCCCTTGCGAAGTGCCTGGCAGCCCTGACCCTTGACGAGATAGCGCACCTCGACGGGGACATGGATGCGCTCTGCACCCTACTCGCCCCCTGGATCCCGGCGGGGGCCGAGTTGCAGGCTCTCGGCGAGCTTGCCCCTTTCGCCCCCGAGCCCGTCCAGTGCGCCAGGGCCATGGCGATGTACATGCCGGGACGCAAGCAGGGGCAGATAGAGGCCTTCACCGGCTGTCTGCCCCCCCACCAAGGTCCCTATCTGGAGTGGTGCGCCGGCAAGGGGCATCTGGGACGCCTGGTGTCGCTGCACCGTGGCGCCGAGATCCTGAGCCTGGAGTGGCAGGGGGCGCTCTGCGAGGAGGGGCGGCGGCTCGCCGCGCGCGACGGCGCCAACATGCGGTTCGTGGAGGCGGATGCCTTTGCCACCGAGTCCGGGGCCCTCATCGCCCCGCACCATCACGCCATGGCGCTCCATGCCTGCGGCGATCTGCACACCCATCTGCTGATGCGGGTGGCCGAGGGGGGCGCCCAGGGGGTGACCCTCTCCCCGTGTTGCTACCACCTCATCAGGGGAGAGCACTATGCGCCCCTCTCCCGGGCCGCCAGGGCCAGTGCCCTGCGCCTTGGCAAGAGCGACCTGAAGCTGCCGCTGCAGGAGACGGTGACCGGCGGCGCCCGCATCGCCCGGTTGCGGGAGCGGGAGGTGGTGTGGCGCCTCGCCTTTGACTGCCTGCAGCGCCAGGTGCGCGGGGTGGATGAGTACCTGCCGGTGCCCAACCTGCAAAAGAGCCTGCTGACCGGGGGCTTCGAGGATTTCTGCCACTGGGCCGCCGAGCGCAAGGGGATGAGCTTGCCCGCGGGGCTCGACTACGCCGCCTTGCTGGCACAGGGGGAGCGGCGCTTTGGCGATGTCGCCCGCATGGAGCTGGTGCGCCACCTGTTTCGCCGTCCCCTGGAAATCTGGCTGCTGCTCGATCGCGCCCTTTTCCTCGAGGAGCAGGGCTACCGGGTCGAGGTGGGCACCTTCTGTCCCAAACCCATGACCCCGCGCAATCTGCTGATCCGGGCGGTGCGCGCAGGGGGGATCTGAGCAAGAGTCCGGACAGGTCGGATGGCTGCGGCCGCAAGACCAGGGGCTGGATCCCCCTGCAAACGAGCGCCATCTGAGTGCAGGGAGGCATGGCTCACAATTTCGCCAAATTCTTAATTCTTGTCGTGAATTTAGTTGTCAGGATGCCTATGCTCGCCCTGACATTTTCAAGACAAGGATGGTTACCCATGTTCATGCTCACGCGTACCGCCTGCCTGGTTGCCCTCGTCTGGGCACTGCCCGGCCAGAGCGCCATGACAATCCAGCCCGATCCCCAGAACAGCGGCGGCTATGTGATGGCGGCGGCGGATCTTGCCAGTGCGGCCCAGGCCAAGACCGCCAACCCCATGTACGGGATCTGGTCCCACGCCCTGGCCACCCGGCCCAATTCGGTGGTGGAGGCCATCGTGGCACGCGCCCCCGGCAACCCGGACAACGTCAAGCGGGTCGAGCGGGTCTTCACCGAATCGGACTGGGAGTTCCTGACCCAGATGGCCGCCCCGGAGTACACCTACGAGCGCTTCCTGCGGGCGGTGGGCAAGTTCCCCGCCTTCTGCGGCGACTACACGGACGGGCGCAATGCGGACGCCATCTGCAAGAAGTCCATCATCACCGCCTTCGCCCACTTTGCCCAGGAGACCGGCGGCCACATTGCCAAGGAGAATGTCTCCGACAACCCCCTTGGGCTGGAGGAGTGGCAACAGGCCCTGGTGCACGTGCGGGAGATGGGTTGGTCTGAGGGGCAGACCGGCTACACCACGGGGTGTGGCCAGAGTGACTGGCAGAACCGGCGCTGGCCCTGCAGCACCGGTCAGGGCTATTTCGGTCGCGGCGCCAAGCAGCTCTCCTATCACTTCAACTACGGCGCCTTCTCCGAGGCCATGTTCGAAGGCGACGCCTCTGTGCTCCTCAACAACCCCGGGCTAGTGGCGGACTCCTGGCTCAACCTCGCTTCCGCCATCTGGTTCTTCCTGACGCCCCAGGCTCCCAAACCCGCCATGCTGCACGTCATCGACCGGACCTGGGTGCCCTCCCAGCGTGAGCTGGCGGCGGGCATCGGCTACGGCTTTGGCACCACCATCAACATCATCAACGGTGGCATCGAGTGCGGCGAGCAGAACAAGAACAAGGGCCAGCCGGTCAACCGCATCCGCTACTGGGAGGGGCTCGCGGCCCACTACGGGATCCCGCTGCTGGCGGACGAGAAGAACACCTGCTGGCAGCAGACCCCCTATGGCAGCCTCAACCTCAACGGCGCCACCGACGTGCTCTACACCAACTGGGACGGCAACTGGAAATACTACCCGGACAGACCCGGCGGCTACTCCTTCGAGTGCGATCTGGTGGGGTACCAGACCGCCTATTCGGCACTGGTACCGGGGGATTACGAGAAGTGCGTGACCAACTTCTACGGCTCCCACGCCAGCTGGCCCAAGGTACGGGTGGTGGCCGCGCTGGATCCGGCCCCGGTCGACCCCGGCACGCCGCCGGTGGACGGGGTGCCCGCCTGGGACGCGGGCAAGGTCTACACCGCCGGCAACAAGGTGAGCCACAAGGGGATCATCTATCAGGCCAAGTGGTGGACCCAGGGCAACGAGCCGGGCAAGGGGGACCCTTGGGCACCGGTAACCTGAGAGTCGGCGCAAGAGCAAGCACTCCGGGGAGGCCGCGCGCCTCCCTTGTTGATCGCCGCGCTGGCTTGCTGCGCCTCTTTTGGCACTGATAGCCTGCGGGTTCACACCGAGGGAGGATGACCATGAACATCGCCATTCATTTTGAAATTCCGGTACAGGATCTGGAGAGAGCCATCCGCTTCTATGAGGGGGTCTTCGAGACGGTGCTGGAGCGGGTGCAGATCGATGGCAACGAGATGGCGCTCTTTCCCCTGGAAGGTGGCACGGCGGGCTGCTCCGGCGCCCTGGCGAAGGGGGAGAGCTATGTGCCGAGCCTGGATGGCACCCGGATCTATCTGCGGGTGCCTGACATCGAGGGGGCCATGGCCCGGGCGCTGGCATCGGGCGGGGCCTGTCTCTATCCCGTCACCCGGGTCGGGGAGAGCCTCCGGGTGGCGGAGTGTCGGGATTGCGAGGGGAATCGCATCGCCTTGCAGGAGGGAACCTGACCATTATTTATCCGGTGCATGGGGTGTGTTAAGTCATTCATGAGGTGAATAAAGAGGGGGATTTTCCCGCTCCGGGAGTCTCAGACCCGCGGTGAGGCCCCGGAATGGTCAGTTGCCGCCCCCCGGATCCCGTGCTACTTCATCTGGTGCGGCAAGGAGGCGAGCACCCGTTCGCCCGGTCTGTCGTCCCAACTCTCAGGAGGCATCATGGAAGGGCATTGTCTGTGTGGCGGGATCACCGTGTCGAGCGGCGATCACAAGGAGGTCAACCTGTGTCACTGCGCCATGTGCCGGCGCTGGTCAGGGGGGCCCATGTTCGCGGTGCACGGGGGCAAGGGCGTGCGGTTCACCGGGATGACCCCGGTGGCCTACCGCTCGTCGGAGTGGGCGGAGCGCGGATTCTGCCCCACCTGCGGCACCCATCTTTTCTACCATCTGTTGCCGACGGACGAGTACATCCTCTCCGCCGGCCTGTTTCAGGATCAGGGGTTCGAGCTCACCGGGCAGATCTTCATCGACGAGAAGCCCGACTTCTATGCCCTCAAGAACGACACCCCGACCCTGACCGGACAGCAGGTGTTCGAGCAGTTCGCCCCCAAACCCTGAGCCTGTACTCACCCCGAGGAGAAGCCATCATGGATGAACAACCGAAGGTGAAGGGGCCTGCCTCCTATTTTCCCGCCATCGAGCAGAAATACGGCCAGCCCATCGTCCACTGGCTGACCCTGCTGGCAGGGCGGGAGGAGCGCAAACACATGGCCCTGGTGGCCTGGCTCAAGGACGAACACGCCATGGGTCACGGCCATGCCAATGCCCTGGTGGCCCACTTTTTGGCGCAGCCCGATGCGCCCGGCGTGGCATGACAGTGCCACAGTGCAAAACGTGCAGGAAAGCCAGAGGAGCAGAGAGATGAAGATAAGCGTCAGCGTCTGGGTTGCCAGGCCGATTGCCGATGTGTGGCAGGGCTGGAACACCCCCGCCAGCATCATGGCGTGGAACGCCGCCTCCCCGCAGTGGCACTGCCCCCAAAGCCGGGTGGATCTGCGGGTGGGTGGGCGTTTTTGCCACCACATGGCGGCGCGGGATGGCAGCACGGGGTTTGATTTCGAGGGGACCTTCACCGAGGTCACCGCGCCGACGGGGCTCGGCTACGTCATGGACGATGGCCGCGAGGTGAGCGTGCGGTTCGTGGCAGAGCAAGGGGGCACCCGGGTGGAGGAGCGGTTCGATGCCGAGTCCCTGCACAGCGGCGAACAGCAGCGGGCGGGGTGGCAGAGCATCCTGGATAACTTCAAGCGCCATATGGAAGCCGCCGGCTGACCCCTGTGGGGCGCCAAGAAAAAACCACCGCAAGCTGGCGGTGGTTTTTTTATGGCGTTCGCCCGGGGCAAGGCGGGGCGGGGAAGGGGGTCACTCCTCGATGTCCAGCAGCACCAGGATGGCGCTCTCGCCACCCCACTCCCGCGGCGCCTGGTGAAAGGCGCGCACAGCGGGGTGCTGGGCCAGCCAGCTCGGGATGCGCTGCTTGAGGATGTGCTTGCCGATGCCGTGCATCACCGAGGCGACGTGGATGTTCTCTTTTCGGCACAGGGTGAGCAGGGCCGCCAGCTCCTGCTTGGCCTGGTGCTGGTTCATGCCGTGCAGATCCAGATAAATCTCCGGCGGGTAGCTGCCGCGCTTGAGCTTTTTCAGCTCGAATTTTGACACGTCGTCGCGCACGTAACGGGTCGGCCCGTCCGCCTCGAGATGGGGCTGGTACTCGTCGCTGAAAAAGTGGTCAACCCCAAGCTTTTCGCGGCTCTCGCGCACTTCGCGTTTCTGCTTGACCGGGCTTGAGGAGGCCCTTATGGTATCTTGCTTAATTTTCCGGGTACCTTTGACAGCATCACGAAACAGCAGGCTTTCCTCGTCTGTGGGTGAGGGCGATTTTTTCATCAGGTACTCGTCTTGCTCGCTGTATAAAATTCTCGGGCCGGATATTACTCGACTTGGAGGTGGATTTGGACAAGATATTTATCGATGAGGTGGTTGCCGAAATGCACACCATCCAGGACATGTTGCGCTGGGCCATGAGTCGTTTCAACGACGCCGGGATCTTCTACGGACATGGTACCGACAACGCCTGGGATGAGGCCGTGCAACTGGTGCTGCCCGCGTTACATCTGCCGCCGGACGTGGATCCGGGCATGCGCCACTCCCGCCTGACCACCAGCGAGCGCCACCGCATCGCCGAGCTCATCATCCGCCGCGTGCAGGAGCGCATTCCGGCGCCCTATCTGACCAACAAGGCCTGGTATGCGGGCTGGGAGTTCTATGTGGACGAGCGGGTGCTCATTCCGCGCTCCCCCATCGCCGAGATGGTGGCCAACCGCTTCGCCCCCTTCCTGAAAGACGAACCGACCCGGATCATGGACTTGTGCACCGGCTCCGGCTGCATCGCCATCATCATGGCCCACGAGTTCCCCCATGCGGAAGTGGATGCCATCGACATCAGCGTCGATGCCCTCAACGTGGCCGAGCGCAACATCAACGATCACGGGCTGGAGCAGCAGGTCATCCCCATTCGCTCCGATCTGTTCCGGGATCTGCCGGCCGGTGACAAGTACGATCTCATCGTCTCCAACCCGCCCTATGTGGACTCCGAGGACATGTCGGATCTGCCGGAGGAGTTTCGCCACGAGCCGGAGCTGGCCCTGGCGTCGGGCTCCGACGGCCTCAAGCTCACCAAGCGTCTGCTGGCCAATGCCGCCGACTTCCTGAAAGAGGATGGGGTGCTGGTGGTCGAGGTGGGCAACAGCATGATCCACCTGGAAGCCCAGTTCCCCGAGGTGCCCTTCACCTGGGTCGAGTTCGAAAACGGCGGCCACGGCGTCTTTGTGATGACCCGCGCAGAGCTCGAGCAGTACCAGGCCCATTTCGCCATTTACAAGAACTAAGCAGCAAGGAGCATTCATGGCAGGGAACAGTTTCGGCCAACTCTTTCGGGTCACCACTTTCGGCGAGAGCCACGGTCTGGCGCTGGGCGCCGTGGTCGACGGCTGCCCGCCGGGGCTGGAGATAAGCGAAGACGATTTGCAGGGGGATCTGGACAGGCGCAAGCCCGGTACGTCCCGCTACACCACCCAGCGCCGCGAGGCGGACGAGGTGAAGATCCTCTCCGGGGTGTTCGAGGGCAAGACCACCGGCACCTCCATCGGGCTGCTCATCGAGAACACCGATCAGCGCTCCAAGGACTACTCCGAGATCAAGGATCTGTTCCGACCCGGCCACGCCGACTACACCTATCACCAGAAGTACGGCCAGCGTGACTACCGTGGCGGCGGCCGCTCCTCGGCCCGCGAGACCGCCATGCGGGTCGCGGCGGGGGCCATCGCCAAGAAGTACCTGAAACAGGTGCACGGCATCGAGATCGTGGGTTTTCTCTCCCAGCTCGGCCCCATCAAGGCGGAAGGGTTCGACGAGAGCCAGATCGAGCAGAACCCCTTCTTCTTCCCCGATGCGGGCAAGCTGGAGGCGCTCGATGAATACATGCGTGCCCTCAAGAAAGAGGGCAACAGCGTGGGGGCCAAGGTGTGCGTCGTGGCGCGCAACGTGCCGGTGGGCCTGGGGGAGCCGGTGTTCGACCGCCTCGACGCCGACATCGCCCACGCCATGATGGGCATCAACGCGGTGAAAGGGGTGGAGATCGGTGACGGCTTCGCGGTGGTGGAGCAAAAAGGCTCGGAGCACCGGGACGAGATGACTCCGACCGGCTTTGCCAGCAATCATGCGGGGGGCATCCTGGGGGGCATCTCGTCGGGTCAGGAGATCGTGGTGAGCATGGCCCTCAAGCCCACCTCCAGCATCACGGTGCCGGGCAAGACCATCACCACCAGTGGTGAGGCCACCGAGATGATCACCAAGGGTCGTCACGACCCCTGCGTCGGCATCCGTGCCGTGCCCATCGCCGAGGCCATGCTGGCCCTGGTGCTGATGGATCACCTGCTGCGCCACCGCGCCCAGAACCAGGGCGTGCACACCCAGACCCCGCAACTGCGCTGATCATGCTGCGGGCAGGGTGAGTGATCACCAGGAACGACAAGGCGACCCCAGGGTCGCCTTTTTCATGGTTTTTTTGCCGGCGTCGGCGTCAGGGGGCCGATGGCGTCGAGAGCGATGGGTGCCGGGTTGCGTCCTGGCGGCAGCGGGGCGGTGCAAAGGCGGGGTCCGGTGAGGGCAGGGTGGCGATGGCGGCATCAATGCGGGCGAGCGCCTCATCGTTCACGGCCTCTTTGGCAAACATCAGGCGCACCGGCTGCTGGTGCAAGAGCACCTGACACTGGATGGCGTCGCTCGCCCCGAGCTGGCCGAGCCGGTAGCGGGCGTATTGCCACTCCATGATGACGCCGTCGAGGCGGCGCGCCAGCAAGAGGGTGAGCAGCCTGTCATCGCTGTTGTATTCACTCGCCTGCCCGAGGGCAGGGCACTCCTCGTTCATCGGCAGGGAGCGGGTACCCCGCAGCTTGCCAAGTCGAAGCCCCTTGGCCTGGCACAGGGTTGCCAGCTCGGTGAACCCTTGCCAGCTGTCGGGCTCCCCGGCCTGCGGGCGCTGGTTCAGCAGCACGAAGCTGGCGCGCCGATAGGGGGCGGAGAAGCGGGCGAACCGCTCCCGCTCGGGGGTTTTCAGGGCGCCCATGGCCACGTCCAGCTGCTGGCGCTCCATGAGGTAGAGGGCCCGGGCCCAGGGGAGGTTGCGAAAGGCGGGCTCAACGCCTGCCTTGCCCAGGATCTGGCGGGTCAGGGTCACGTCCAGTCCGCCGAGGGTGCCGTCGGCAGCGATCTGGCTGAAGGGGGGCCAGTGGCTCCAGGCCACCGACAGGGTCTCCCTGGCGACGAGGGGCGGGGCGAAGAGCAGGGGCAAGACGAGGCCCAGCATGCGCCGGGCGGTGGGGGTGAACTTCCGTTTCAATCAAAACCTCCTGTTCCGTGTATCGCGCCGTCCCCCGCAGGCTGTGCAGGGGCTTTGATACATACGGCGATTCGGGCCATTTTGTCCTGCCTTTGTCGCTATTTCCAGCCGCGCTGGGAGATGCATCACATTTTCCTCGTCTAAGTGCGCCAACTCCGTTAGACTGCGCCTCTATTCTTTCCCCTTTGCTCTGCTCCCCGGGGAAATCGTTGTTTTCTCTATAGGCCCGGATCCTGTGAGATGGCATCGGCTCAGCAGAGGAGCCCCACCACGATCTTTGGCGCCCCTATCCCTAGCAGGTAACTATGAGTTTTACTTCCCTCGGTCTGGCCGAACCCTTGTTGCGTGCCGTTGCCGAGCAAGGCTACGACACCCCGTCTCCCATTCAGCAACAAGCGATCCCGGCGGTACTGGCTGGCCGTGATCTGATGGCCGCCGCCCAGACCGGGACCGGCAAGACCGCAGGTTTCACCCTGCCGATGCTGCAGCGTCTGACTGAAAGCAAGAGCAAGGTCTCCCCGAACCGCATCCGCGCCCTGGTGCTGACCCCGACCCGCGAGCTGGCCGCCCAGGTGGGCGAGAGCGTGCGCAACTACGGCAAACACCTGCCGATCCGCAGCCACGTGGTATTCGGCGGCGTGAGCATCAACCCCCAGATGATGGCGACCCGCCGTGGTCTGGACGTGCTGGTGGCTTGCCCGGGCCGCCTGATGGATCTCTACAACCAGAACGCCGTCAAGTTCGACGAAGTGGAGATCCTGGTACTGGACGAAGCGGATCGCATGCTCGACATGGGCTTTATCCGCGACATCCGCCGCATTCTGGCCCTGCTGCCGAAGAAGCGCCAGAACCTGCTCTTCTCCGCCACCTTTGCCGACGAAATTCGTGAGCTGGCCACTGGCCTCCTGGACAACCCGGCGGTGATCGAAGTGACCCCGCGCAACAGCACCGCCGAGCGTATCGAGCAGTTGGTACACCCCTGTGACAAGGCCAACAAGATTGCCCTGCTGAGCCACCTGGTCACCAGCAACGACTGGCAGCAGGTGCTGGTGTTCACCCGTACCAAGCACATGGCCAACCGCGTCGCCGAGACCCTCGACAAGAACGGCGTCAGCGCTGCCGCCATCCACGGCAACAAGAGCCAGGGTGCCCGTACCCGTGCCCTGGCCGGTTTCAAGGATGGCAGCGTCAAGGTGCTGGTGGCGACCGACATCGCCGCCCGTGGTCTGGACATCGACAAACTGCCGCAGGTGGTCAACTTCGAGCTGCCGAACGTGGCGGAAGATTACGTGCACCGTATCGGCCGTACCGGTCGTGCCGGCGCCGCCGGTCACGCCATCTCCCTGGTCGCGGCCGATGAAGGCAAGCTCATCAAGGCCATCGAGCGTCTGACCAAGCAGAACATTCCGTGCGAGCAGGTGGCCGGTTTTGAAGCCTCCCGCGAGACCCTCGACAACATCGCCCGTGGCATCGGCGCGCCGCTTCGCAAAGAGCCGCGGGATCCGAGCGAGCAGCGCCGTGCGCCGCGTCCGCAAGGTCAGGGCCAGCGTCAGGGTGCCGGTCGTTCTGCCAACGGTGGCAATGGCGGCGGTAATCGCTCCGGCAACGGTGGCAAGCCCAAGCCCCAGGGCGGTCAGCGTCCGGAAGGCGGCGCCGCCAAACCGGCCCAGGCCCGTCGTCCCCGTCGCGCCAGCCACAACCAGTAAGCGGTCAGGGAGCCAGGCTCCCCCACTGTTCGGTTGATACAAAAAGCCCCGCCAATCTGGCGGGGCTTTTTTTGTCCTGGTAGACGCTATTCACCGTAGAGGCGGATTTCCAGCACATGGGTGATGGCCTCGCCGCTCCAGTGGTACTCCAGATGACGGGCGTGGTCCACCCGGCTGACCAGACGGGGGCGATAGAGCACGTGACAGTCGTGACCGGGGTGGCGCACCGAGCGGTAGTGGATGCCGTCCGCCCCGGCGACCTTCTGCTCCCGGGCGAAGGCCTGGGCGGGGCCGTAATCGGTGGCGTGATAGAGGGGGCCTGGCAGAAACGCCGGGCCCGTGATGTCGATGAGGCTGGCGCTGAACTGCGCCTGGATCACCCGCATCTGCACCTTCTGGGCCGGCTCCCGGGTGTACCCGAAGATCCGCTCCCTGTGGTAGACCGTCTCCTTGATGCCGGTGTCGAGGGAGGGGGCACAATAGTAGCCGCCAAAGTCCCCCGTGGTGAAACGGGCACCCTCGGGATTGAGGTGGGTGAAGGCGGCCATCACATAGCTGCCGCCGGGCAGCCCCACCAGCCAGTCTTCCCTGGGCACCCGCATCAGCTCGCCCGCCTCTTCCCTCAGCCTGTCGTTGGTCAGGGCCTCGACGGCCCAGACCGCCTCCAGCTCGTCGGCGGTAGCGACGTCTTCATAGAGGCAGATGGGGGGAAAGCGGCTCGGAATGATGCGATAGGCGCAGGTATTGTGGAAGGCGCGCAAGGGCGGGGAGGACATCAGGCCATCTCCCCGCGCCAGGCGTGCAGCCGGGTGGCCACTTCGTAGAGATCGGCCACCCGCCCACCCTGCATGACCTCCATGGCGCTGCGCCCGGCGAAGAAGGGGTGGCTGTTGGGTTTGCGCACCCAGCCATAGATGCTCTCATCCAGGCTGAACAGCAGCCGCAGGCTCTTGTGGATGTTGAGTAGATAGCTCATCCGCTCCTGGAGATCGGCGCTCAGCCGAATGCCGCCGCTGGCCTCCTTGTACTTGTTCAGGGTGGAGCGGGAGGTAATGCCAAGCAGCCTGAGCTGTTCATCCGTGCTGCACTGCCATTTGTCCAGGATGCGAAACACCACGGGCAGGGCCTTGCTGGGATCGACGGCGGGCTGTTGCCGGGGAAGAGATGCGGTGGCGACCATGTTGCCTCCCGGGTTGGCGTGCCAGACGGGCACGGGATCGTGGGTTGTCTGCTAAGCAGTGTAGGGCAGGGGCGCAGTCATGTACATATCTATACATGGTTGCACTCAAATGTTCATTATTGGATGGATTTCGCGAGGAGGGGCGCGGGTCGGCCAAGTGAGCCCGTGCCAATGAAACGCCCCGTCAACTGGGTTGGCGGGGCGTGTCTCTTTGCGGCGTTTCTGTTTGTCGGGTCGGGGAGATCAGAGGGCGGGCAGCAGCCCCATGCTGACGCTGACCTGTACCCCGACGATGAGTACCCCCATGGCACCGGCCAGACCCAGAGCCAGCACGCCACCCGGGACGCGGTAGTGGTCTGCTTCGGCCTGCTTGCGGCTCTGCCACACCAGGGCCACCGGCAGCAGCACCGCCAGCACCGCCAGCGCAATGGCGGCGTAACCGAGCGCCATGATGAAGCCTTGCGGGAAGTAGAGGGCGAACAGCAGGGGCGGCACGAAGGTGATGAGGCCGGTCTGGGTGCGGCCCTGCCAGTTGTCCTTGCGACGGGTCACCTTGGCCATGAAGTCGAACAGTCCCAGGGTCACCCCGAGGAAGGAGGTGGCGAGCGCGAGATCGGCGAACAGATGCATCGCCTGGTTGAAGGCGGGCCAGCTCACCAGGCCGCCGACGTTGGCCAGCAGGCTATCCAGGGCGCCGCCGGTCTGGATCAGGGATTGCTGGCCCAGCAGCCCCAGTATGGCGACCTGCCACAGTACGTAGAGCACGAGCGGCAAGGCGGAGCCCCACACGAAGACCCGGCGCAACTGCCTGGGGTTGTCCCCGAGGTAGAGCATGACACTCGGGATGGAGCCGTGGAAGCCGAAGGAGGTGAAGATGACCGGCAGGCCCGCCAGCAGCAAGCCTTCCCCGAGGGGCATGGAGAGCAGGTGCTGCCCCTGGGCGCGGGGCAGCAGCAGCGCCAGCACCGCCACCATGATCACCAGCTTCACGGTGAACATCAGGCGGTTGAGGTAATCCACCTGCCTGGTGCCGACGCACACCATGCCGCCAAACAGCAGGGTAAAGACCCAGGCCGCCTGCTCCTGGCCGAGGGGAAGGCCGGCATCGGCCAGTGCCTGGGCCAGCAGGCTGCTGCCGCCGCTGATGTAGGCGGAGGCCAGGGCGTAGAACAGCATCAGGATGCAGAAGGAGGCGATGCCCTTGCCCCAGGGGCCGAGCAGGTGATCCGCCAGCTGGTGCAGGTACCACTTGCCGGTGCTGAGGCTGGCTTCCACCTGCAGCATGGCGGTGAAGGCCATCAGGGCCCAGAGGCCGATCATCAGCATCAGGGTGGCGGGGCCGCCCAGGGACGAGGAGGCCAGCGGCAGGGCCAGCATGCCGGCGCCTATGGTGGTGCCGGCAATCAACAGGGTACAACCCAGGGTCTTGGTATTCATGTCATCCATCCGAAAGTGAGGGCGCTGTTGCAAACAAGAGAGAGCCAGTTGGCTGTGTCGGGAGACGCCTCCGGGGAAAAGCCGGAGGCTAGCAATATCGGTGTGGATACATCTGTACCTGAAACCTGTCAGTTGTAAAAATTGGTTGCCAAGTTAGCGGATTGAAATGGCGGAAACAACCCCTTAAAAGCGGATTTTGTGCTGTAGCAAGCCGAAGGGTGGCAATAAAAAGTGACACATTGCGCCATGCGCCGAAAAAACGCGCCCCTCAGGGGGAGGCTACCCGTCAGGCTGCGTTGCGGGTCGACATCGAGAGCGCCCGCGTTGGCGGCAACAGGGCTTGCAGAGGGTAACACGGGGCCCTGGTGGTGCGACTGGCCCGATATAAGCAAACATCGGGTCATACTCCCAAAAGCCATCATTTTCACTTATAGCGAGCCGAGGCGCCGATAAACGTGCCCTGGCGCGGGGTTGCCGCCCGGCAGATCACCTCAAAGCCAGAAGGCGAAGGGCAAAAGCTGAGACAACAGGGGAGAACACAAGCAGGTGTGGGGGAGGAGGCTCAGGGGCTGGCACTGCGGGCCGCCCCCGGGGTGGTGCGTCGTTGCCGGGTCAGCGGCGGCGTTTGAGGGTACGGCTCACATAGTGCAGGCCGCTCTGGTAGTCGCCATTGACCGCCTTGAGGGCCAGCGTCAGGGCCTGGCTTGCCAGGGCGTCGTGCTGCTGGGGCAGGGAGTTGATGCCAAAGGGGAGGAAATCGAGCAGGCGGTCATCCCCGAAGGTAGCCATGGCGAGCTGGCTCATGTCGGCCTCCTGCTCCAGCAGGTAGTCGAGCACCCCCTCCATCAGGATGTAGGAGGTGGTGATCAGCGCCTCGGGCAGTTGGCCGAGCTGCTGATGGAGCGTCTTGATCAGGCGATACCCTTCGGTGCGCGAGAAGTGGGCCCCTTCACACAGGTGGCGGGTCGCACTGTGACTGGCAATCGCCTGTTCGAAGCCCGCTTTTCGCTCCTGACTGATCGTCAGTTCCGGCAGTGCAGTAATCAAGGCGATATGACCGATGGCCGGGGTGAGCAGGGAGGCGGTGAGGTCCAGGCTCGCCTTCTGGTTTTCACTCGCCACGGTGACGAAGTGCTCGGTGGCCATGGCACGGTCGATGGCGAGGATCTGCACGCCCCTGGACTGCTGCTCCAGGTAGAAGGGATCCGCCGGGGGGAGGCAGCTTGCCACCAGGAGCGCGTCCACATGGCGGCTCACCAGCATCCGGGCCAGCTCCTTTTCGGTGTCCGGATCGTCCTCCGAGCAGACGATGAGCAACTGATATCCCTGGGTGCGGGCCCCTTGCTCCAGGCGCTTGGCGAGCTTGGCGTAACTGGCGTTTTCGAGGTCGGGCAGGATGAAGCCGAGGGTGCGGGTCTGGCCGCCGCGCAGGGAAGCGGCGCGGCTGTCCGGCTGATAGTTGTGGGCATGGACCACGGCCATCACCTTGTCGCGGGTTGCCTGGCTGATGCGGTATTGATCGGCCTTGCCATTGATCACATAGCTGGCGGTGGTGCGAGAGACACCGGCCAGCGCGGCGATTTCATCCAGTTTCATCATGTTGGCTCTGTTTGAGTTGCAAGGCCCGCGCCGGTTCCTGGTTGGGGCGCCGAAAAGTGTGCGCGGGATCATATCATTGAAACGTACTTTCTGCGGGATCTTGAACAATGCGCTGAAACGATTCAGTCTGAGTGTAAGTGAAACGATTCAGCTTGTCAGTAACGGATGATTATCTGCACTTGGAAATGGGTTCCGGCTCACCAAAGCGAGAGATCACCGTCTATTGTCAGCAGGCAAGTTACCCAAAAATCGAGTTGAGTTGAGCCGGTACGCCGCGAGGTGAAGCCGGACCTGATGGAGAATCTCTATGTTGAAGTTGGCGCGACAGCAAATCCTGCTGGGACAATCGGTGACGACCAAGGCGGACGCCATCGCCCTGCTGGCAAGCAAACTGACCGACGCCGGTCTGGTTGAAGCAGGTTACGTGGACGGCATGCTGGCGCGGGAAGCGCAACACGCCACCTATCTTGGCAGCGGTATCGCCATTCCCCACGGCACCACGGACACCCGTCATCTGGTGAAGAGCACCGGCGTCATGGTGGCCCAGTTCCCCCACGGCATCGAGTGGGACGAGGGGCAGATTGCCTACGTCGCCATCGGTATCGCCGCCAAGTCCGACGAGCACCTGGGGATCTTGCGCCAGCTCACCCACGTGCTGGGTGACGAGCAGGCCGCAGCCCAGCTCAAGGGGGCGACCGACGAAGAGACCATCATCAATATCCTGACTGGCGCGACTGGCGCCAAAGAGGTGCAATACCTGACCCTGGCGGACTTCCCGGCCGACGACCAGGACCAGTTGCTGCTGGGGGCTGTGGCCCGCGCCAAATCCGCAGGCTGGGGAGACGCCGCCATGGTGAGCGCCCTCCTGGCCAGTCAGCCTGTTCACCTGGGGGAGGGCATCTGGCTGGCCCGTGCGCAAGCGGCCCAGACCGGTTGGGTGCTGGCCACCCCGAGCACCCCGCTGAACGTCGGTGAATTGCCGGTCAGCGCCCTGCTGCTGCTATGTGCCGCAGATAGCGGCCATTTGCCGCAACTCGAGAATCTGGCCAAGCTGGCCGCAGCCGGCCAGCTGGCCACCCTCTCTGGCAACGACGGTCTTGCCATGTTGCAGGCGGGTCCGGCGAGCGGGCTGTCCGAGACCTTCACCATCATCAACCCCCACGGTCTGCACGCCCGTCCGGGCGCCATGCTGGTCAAGGTGGCCAAGGAGTATGAATCCGACATCCGCGTCGCCAACCTCGATGGCAGCGGTGAAGCCGTCTCTGCCAAGAGCCTGATGAAGGTGATCGGGCTTGGGGTCAAGTGCGGTCATCGTCTGGCGTTTCGCGCCGAAGGGGCGGATGCCGAAGCAGCCCTCAAGGGCATTGGCGAAGCCATTGCCGCCGGCTTGGGCGAGGGGGCGCACTGATGGACATCGTCACCATCACCCTCAATCCCGCGCTCGATCTCACCACCCGTCTGGAGGTCATGCACCCTGGCGAGGTCAATCTGGTGAGCGAGGCCAACTTGCGCGCAGCGGGCAAGGGGATCAACGTTGCCATGGTCTTGAAAGATCTCGGCCGTGACGTAGGCCTGACCGGCTGGCTCGGTGAGGGCAACCAGCAGAGCTTCGTCTCCCTGTTCGAGGAACGTGCCCTTGCCGATCACTTCGTGCGCGTGGCGGGCGACACCCGGATCAACGTCAAGATCTCCGAACAATCCGGCCGGGTGACCGATCTCAATCTGCCGGGACTCGCCGTGCAGGAAGGCGATGTCAGCGCCCTGGAAGCGGCGCTGGAGCGACTGGCTCCCCACTCCGACTGGTTCGTGCTGGCGGGCAGCCTGCCCAAAGGGGTGGCCCCCGATTACTGCGCGCGCCTCATTCGCCTGCTCAAAGCCAAGGGCAAGCAGGTGATCTTCGATTGCAGCGGCGCGGCGTTGAGCGAAGGGATCAAGGCGGCGCCGACGCTGGTCAAACCCAACCTGGAAGAGCTGAGCCAGTGGGCCGGTCGCCCCGTGAAGACCCTGAGCGAGCAGGCCGAGTGCGCCCGCGCGCTGCAGGCAAGCGGGATCCCCAACGTGGTGATCTCCAATGGTGCCGACGGCCTCATCTGGTTTGCACCGGATGCCACCTGGCAGGCGATTCCGCCGCGCATGGAGGTGGTCAGCACCGTGGGTGCCGGCGACTCCCTGGTGGCGGGCCTGGTCCATGGCATGAGCCTGGACTGGACGCCGGAGCAGACCCTGCGTCTGGCCACCGCCGTCTCGGCACTGGCGGTGAGCCAGGTCGCGGTCGGCTTCAACGATATCAATGTGCTCAAACCGTTACTCGAGCAGGTGCGCGTACAGCGTCTGGATGATCTGGCACCGACTCAACCCCAACCCCATTTGATGGCTAACTCAGGAGATGCCCAATGAAAGCAATTCTGGTTACGGCTTGCCCGGCGGGCATTGCCACCAGCTTTCTCGCTGCAAAACGGATAGAACAGCAGGCCAAACTGGCTGGCTGGGAGCTCACCCTCGACGTCGAGTCCAGCGTGCAGCCCCGTCAGGTTCCCTCGAAAGAGCAGATTGCCGCCGCCGACCTGGTGCTGGTCGTTGCCAGCGCACCGGTGGATCTGGCCGCCTATGACGGCAAGTCGCTCTATCGGGGCGACATGGATCTGGCGCTCCAGGATCCCGCTGCCCTGCTGGAAGCCGCGCGAAGCGGTGCCAGCGTCTATCGCCATGAGGCGGCACCTGTGGTTGCCAAACCGGCCAGCGGTGCCAAGCGCATCGTGGCGGTGACGGCCTGCCCGACCGGGGTGGCCCACACCTTCATGTCGGCCGAGGCCCTGGAGACCATGGCCAAGCAGCTGGGTCACCAGATCCGCGTCGAAACCCAGGGCTCGGTCGGTGCCCAGAATGCCTTGACGGCGGACGAGATTGCCGCCGCCGATCTGGTGTTCCTCGCCACTGACATCGAGGTGGACATGGCGCGCTTTGACGGCAAGCCGGTCTATCGCACCAGCACGGGGGCTGCCCTGAAGAAAACCCGGGCCGAGCTCGACAAGGCCTGGACCGAGGCGAAGGTCTATCGCCACAGCGGCGCGGCTGCGGTCAAGAAAGAGGAAAAGGCGGGCCCCTACAAGCACCTGCTGACCGGTGTCTCCTTCATGCTGCCCATGGTGGTGGCGGGGGGCCTTATCATCGCGCTCTCCTTCATCTTCGGCATTGAAGCGTTCAAGGAAGAGGGGACGCTGGCCGCGGCCCTGATGAAGATCGGTGGCGGCTCCGCCTTCGCCCTGATGATCCCGGTGCTGGCAGGCTACATCGCCTACTCCATCGCCGACCGTCCGGGTCTGGCGCCCGGCATGATCGCCGGTATGCTGGCAAGCTCGCTCGGCGCCGGTTTCCTTGGCGGCATCGTCGGCGGCTTCCTCGCCGGTTACAGCGCCAAGTTCCTGAGCGACAAGGTGCGCCTGCCGGTCACCCTGGAAGCCCTCAAGCCCATCCTCATCATTCCGCTCTTTGCCAGCCTGTTCACCGGTCTGGTGATGATCTACGTGGTGGGTGGCCCGGTGGCGGGCATCATGAACGCCATGACCGAGTTCCTCAACAACATGGGCTCTGCCAACGCGGTGCTGCTGGGTGTCATCATCGGCGCCATGATGTGCTTCGACATGGGTGGCCCGGTCAACAAGGCGGCTTATGCTTTCGGTGTCGGCCTGCTCGCCTCCAAGACCTATGCCCCCATGGCAGCGGTCATGGCCGCCGGCATGGTGCCTGCACTGGGGATGGGGATCGCGACCTTCCTGGCCAGCAGAAAGTTCATCAAGGCGGAGCAGGAAGCGGGCAAGGCCTCCTTCGTGCTGGGTCTGTGCTTCATCTCCGAGGGGGCCATCCCGTTTGCCGCCAAGGACCCCATGCGCGTCATCCCGGCCTGCATGGCGGGCGGCGCCCTGACCGGTGCGCTCTCCATGCTGTTCGGCTGCGAGCTGGTGGCACCCCACGGCGGTCTGTTCGTGCTCTTCATCCCGAACGCCATCAGCCATGTGATGATGTACATCCTGGCGATCGCGGCCGGTTCTCTGGTGACCGGGGTGGCCTACGCCATGCTCAAGCGTGGCGAGGAGCAGGCCAAGCTGGCGACCGCCTGAGGAGATCGCGGCGTGACACACCCTTCATGACAAGGCGGCCCTGGGGCCGCCTTTTTTGTTGGGGGGAGGGGCAACGTGGGATTTAAAAATCCCAGCCCGGCGGGGGCGGCGGATCGGCCGCCTCTGCGGCCTGCGCCTTGCGGCGAGCGGCCTCGACCCTGGCCTTGCGGCTGCGGCACAGGCGCATCACCTCCTGCTGCTGGGCAGGGGTCATGGCAAGCCAGTTGAAACGCTCCTCGCGGCTTCGCAGGCATCCCTTGCAATACCCCTTGTTGTTCAGTTCGCAGACCCCGACACAGGGGCTCTGGAGCGGGAAGATTTCGAGCTGTTCCATCCATGACCTCTCACACCTTGTCACCTTGTTATAACCCAGAAGATCACGGCAGGAGAAATCCGTCGTCGGGGGCGTGAAGGCGTTTGCTTTCCCCGGGCAATTTTGGCATCTTCCCCGCCGTGCAAGACACTCGGTGTTATATGAGGACATATGAATAGACATGCGTACTGGTTGGCCGCCGCCGTGGTGGGGCTGGCCGGTTGTGCGGGCAACCCTGAACCGGTCAAGGTGCCCCAGAAGAAGGCGGAATCCGGATGTTTTCTGAACTGCGAGATCCCTGTGAATCTGGGCAAGCAGTATCTGGATGGTGCCCTGCCGGGGGATCTGGTGCGGGTGGAGCGGGTCAACAGCCGCGCCCGCGCCGATTACAGCAAGTTCGGTCCCCAGAGCCGGATGGTGATGGAACGCTCCGGCCGCATGGCGAGCCGCTATGGGGAGCTCTACCGTCAGCTCTCACGCTGGGTCGCCAATGGGGGCAATCCCGCCCATATCACCCAGTACGGCATCAGCCTGGCCCAGCTTGGCGGTGCCGACCGCATGGGCAACGTGCTCTTCACCGGCTACTACTCGCCGGTGCTGGAGGTGCGCCATCGCCCGGACGCCCAGTACAAGTATCCCATCTATGCCATGCCCAACTGCGGCGGTCGCTGCCCGAGCCGGGCCGAGATCCACCGGGGGGCGCTGGCCAACCGGGGGCTGGAGCTGGGCTACAGCAAATCCCTCATCGACAACTTCCTGATGGACGTGCAGGGTTCCGGCTTCGTTCACTACGGCGATGACGACCGGTTGCAGTACCTCGGCTACAGCGGCAAGAACGGCCACGGCTATGTCAGCATTGGCCGGGTGCTCATCGACCGTGGCGAAGTGCCCAAGGAGCAGATGTCCATGAAGGCCATCAAGGAGTGGGCCAATCGTCAGCCGGAAGAGAGCGTGAAGGAGCTGGTGGAGCAGAACCCCTCCTATGTCTTCTTCGAGCGCCGTCCCACCAACGACGTGGTGGGGGCCGCAGGCATTCCGCTGTTGCCGATGGCGGCGGTGGCCGCCGACAAGACCCTGCTGCCGATGGGCACGCCGATCCTCGCGGAAGTACCGCTGCTGGACAAAGAGGGCAACTGGACCGGCAAGCACCAGCTGCGGCTGCTGATTGCGCTGGATGTGGGGGGCGCGGTGAAGAAGGGCCACCTCGATCTCTACCACGGTATGGGTGAGAAAGCCGGTGTCGCGGCCGGTCACTATAAGCACTTTGGCCGGGTCTGGAAGCTGGGTCTGCACCACGGGCCGACCGCCGCCCCCTGGTTGTAACGCCCCCGGGTTGTAATGTAAGAGGGGCCATGGCCCCTCATTTCCCTCAAGAGACGGGACATTCCCATGAAAAAAGCCGCCGGAGCAATCCGGCGGCTTTTTGTTTGCGGGGCAGATCTGGCGACAAGGGCCGTCAGCCCTTTCGGATATCGAGCTTGATGGCGCCCACCGGCTGGCAGCAGCAGGGGAGACACTCCCCCTGGGAGACAAAGGCGAGCGGGACGGCGGCGTAGTGCACCTTGCCCGCCAGCAGCGGGGTGCGGCAGGCGCCGCAATAGCCGCTGCGGCACTGGAACTCCACGTGATGGCCGTGGCGCTCCAGGGTCTCCAGCACGCTTTCGCCGGGATGGGGGTGCAGCACACCGTCCAGGGTCTGTACCTGGGGGGCTTGCCCCTCCGGCGCCGTGGTGGCGGTATGCAGGGGGGCGTTCAGGGTGGCGGTGGCGTCACTCACGGACGTCGCTCTCCCGCATCATGGTCTGCCAGCAGAGGTCGCCTTGCATCACAGCTCGAAGTCACCCAGATCGTCGGCGTGCACTTCACTGTCGATCTGACCCACCAGATAGGAGCTTACTTCCACTTCCTGGGGCGCCACCTGCACGTTGTCGGAGGAGAGCCAGGTGTTGATCCAGGGGATGGGGTTCTGCTTGGTGCCGGCAAAGGCCGGTTGCAGGCCGACGGCCGCCATGCGCAGGTTGGTGATGTATTCCACGTACTGGCAGAGGATGTCCTTGTTCAGGCCGATCATGGAGCCGTCCTGGAACAGGTACTCGGCCCACTCCTTCTCTTGCAGGGCCGCTTCCTTGAACAGCTCGAAGCAGGCCTGCTCGCACTCGACGGCGATCTCCGCCATCTCGGGGTCGTCGTTGCCGCTGCGCATCAGGTTCAGCATGTGCTGGGTGCCGGTCAGGTGCAGCGCTTCGTCACGGGCGATCATCTTGATGATCTTGGCATTGCCCTCCATCAGCTCACGCTCGGCGAAGGCGAAGGAGCAGGCGAAGCTCACATAGAAGCGGATTGCTTCGAGGGCGTTGACGCTCATCAGGCACAGGTAGAGCTTCTTCTTGAGCTCCCGCAGGCTGATGGTGACTTCGCAATCCCCGATCCGGTGGGTTCCCTCACCGTGCAGGTGATAGACGGAGGTGGCCTCGATGAGATCGTCATAGAAGTGGCTGATGGAGCCGGCGCGCTTCAAGATTTGCTCGTTGGTCACGATGTCGTCGAACACCTGGCCCGGGTTGTTGACGATGTTGCGGATGATGTGGGTGTAGGAGCGAGAGTGGATGGTCTCGGAGAAGGCCCAGGTCTCGATCCAGGTCTCCAGCTCCGGGATGGAGACCAGGGGCAGCAGGGCCACGTTGGGGCTGCGGCCCTGAATGGAATCCAGCAGGGTCTGGTACTTCAGGTTGGAGATGAAGATGTGCTGCTCGTGGGGCGGCAGAGCCTGGAAGTCGATGCGGTCGTGGGAGACGTCCACCTCTTCCGGGCGCCAGAAGAAGGAGAGCTGTTTCTCGATAAGCCGCTCGAAGATGTCGTGCTTTTGCTGATCATAACGGGCCACGTTGACCGACTGGCCGAAGAACATCGGCTCCTTGAGCTGATCGTTTTGGGTCTGGCAAAAAGTAGAGTAAGCCATGGTTCGAATGCCGTGAAATAAGGAAAACAGGAGGGCGGGAGCTTGATGCTCCCGCCCGGTTTATCAGTGCGTTTCGCGGTTAGATCTTGCAAGCCCCGCCAGCGCAGCCGTCATCTTGCAGATCGGTCTGGGTGTCGTCGGCACCATCACGGGTGTTGTGATAGTAGAGGGTCTTGAGACCGTATTTGTAGGCGGTCAGCAAGTCTTTGAGCAACTGCTTCATCGGCACCTTGTTGCCTTCGAAGCGGGCCGGGTCGTAGTTGGTGTTGGCGGAGATCGCCTGATCCACGAACTTCTGCATGATGCCGACCAGCTGCAGGTAACCGTCGACGCTCGGCTGTTTCCACAGCAGTTCGTACTGATCCTTCAGGCGGTGGTACTCCGGCACCACCTGCTTGAGGATGCCGTCCTTGGAGGCTTTCACCGACACCAGGCCGCGGGGCGGCTCGATGCCGTTGGTGGCGTTGGAGATCTGGCTGGAGGTCTCGCTCGGCATCAGGGCGGTCAGGGTGGAGTTGCGCAGACCCACGGTCTTGATCTCTTCGCGCAAGGTTTCCCAGTCCAGGTGCAGGGGTTCATTGCACAGGGTGTCCAGATCCTTTTTATAGGTATCGATGGGCAGGATACCCTGGGCATAGGTGGTCTCGTTGAAGGCCGGGCAGGGGCCGAACTCGCGGGCCAGTTGCACGGAGGCCTTCAGCAGGTAGTACTGGATCGCCTCGAAGGTGCGGTGGGTCAGGGCCAGACCGGAACCGTCGGAGTAGCGGGCACCGTTTTTCGCCAGATAGTAGGCGTAGTTGATGACGCCGATCCCCAGGGTGCGGCGGTTCATGCTGCCCTTCTTGGCGGCCTTGAGCGGGTAGTCCTGATAGTCGAGCAGAGCGTCCAGAGCGCGCACGGCCAGTTCGGCCATCTCTTCCAGATCTTCCAGCTTCTCGATGGCGCCCAGGTTGAAGGCGGAGAGGGTGCACAGGGCAATCTCGCCGTCCTCGTCATCCACGTTGTTGAGCGGCTTGGTGGGCAGCGCAATCTCGAGGCAGAGGTTGGACTGGCGTACCGGCGCCACGGACGGGTCGAACGGGCTGTGGGTGTTGCAGTGATCCACGTTCTGGATGTAGATGCGACCGGTACCGGCGCGCTCCTGCATCATCAGGGAGAAGAGATCCACCGCCTTGAGGGTCTTCTTGCGAATGGCCGGATCCTGCTCGTACTTGACGTAGAGCGCTTCAAACTTGTCCTGGTCCGCGAAGAAGGCGTCATAGAGACCTGGTGCATCGGACGGGGAGAACAGGGTGATGTCACCGCCCTTGATGAGGCGCTGGTACATCAGCTTGTTGATCTGCACGCCGTAGTCCATGTGACGGACCCGGTTCTCTTCCACGCCGCGGTTGTTCTTCAGTACCAGCAGGCTCTCCACCTCGGTGTGCCACAGCGGGTAGAACAGGGTGGCCGCACCGCCGCGCACGCCGCCCTGGGAGCAGCACTTCACCGCAGTCTGGAAGTATTTGTAGAAGGGGATGCAGCCGGTGTGGAAGGCTTCGCCGCCACGGATGGGGCTGCCCAGACCACGGATGCGACCAGCGTTGATGCCGATGCCGGCGCGCTGGGAAACGTAGCGCACGATGGCGCTGGCGGTGGCATTGATGGAATCCAGGCTGTCGTCACACTCGATCAGCACGCAGGAGCTGAACTGGCGGGTCGGGGTGCGCACGCCGCTCATGATCGGGGTCGGCAGGGAGATCTTGAAGGTCGAGACCGCATCATAGAAGCGCTTGATGTAGTCCAGACGGGTATCTTTCGGATACTTGGAGAAGAGGCAGGCCGCTACCAGGATGTAGAGGAACTGCGGGCTCTCGTAGATCTCGCCGGTGACGCGGTTCTGTACCAGGTACTTGCCTTCGAGCTGCTTGACCGCCGCGTAGGAGAAGTCCATGTCGCGCCAGTGATCGAGGTAGCCGTTCAGCTCCTCAAATTCCGCCTGGGTGTAGTCTTCCAGCAGGTGCTTGTCGTACTTGCCCATGTCCACCAATCTGGCGACATGCTGATACAGGTGGGGCGGCTCGAACTGGCCGTAGGCCTTCTTGCGCAGGTGGAAGATGGCCAGACGGGCAGCCATGTACTGGTAGTCCGGGCTTTGCTCGGAGATGAGGTCAGCAGCAGCCTTGATGATGGTCTCGTGGATGTCGGCGGTACGGATACCGTCATAGAACTGGATGTGGGACTTGAGCTCCACCTGGGAGACCGACACGTTGTCGAGCTTCTCGGCAGCCCAGTCGAGCACACGGTGAATTTTATCCAGATCGATGGGTTCTTTGTGTCCGTTACGCTTCGTCACAAACAAGTTCATTGGCTGATGACCCCTTTCATTGATACCTGCCGGTATCGGTTGATTCCCGAAAAGCCATCGCACAATGGCGCAACCCGGCTCCGTCTGTCGAGGGAAACTGGGCAGGGATTGTGCGATGAATCACAAGATGTAGTGTTATTTTTAATGCGAACTACAAGATAGTGAGGTCGATGCGGTAATGCAATCTGTGGATAACGCATTAGCTGTGGATAAATTGTGGGTGTCGGGACGGGAGTTAGTGGACGCTCACAGCGAACGGGTTTTCATCCGTCCGATCCGTCAAATGCAAGTCCGGCGATCGAAGATGGAAAATTAAAATAACTTTTTTTGCTTGCGAAAGCAGGGTGTTTTTACTAGCAAATCCGGCCTGCTCATCCCTTGTGCAGTCAGGGTCAAAAGGTGTCCTGTTACGCCGTTCGGGGGGTTGCCAAGCCTGTAAAAAGAGGGATTGTCCGGGATCCCTCTGGTGCGCTGCGGGGGGATCTGCGCGCCGGGGCAGATGCCCACATGGCCATCGGGACAACATCAAAGTTGCTCCGCAGATCCACCTCTATCCGGATGCCTTGTCGGTCATGGGCATGGACGTCAGCTCAGCTCGTAGCGAAGCCAGTGGTGCAGGGCCTGCACGGTATCAAAGTGAAGATCGGCGCCCCAGAGGGCCGGATCCTCGTCATCATTGAGATAACCCCAGCCAGCCACCGCGGTACGCATGCCGGCGTTGCGGCCGGCCTCGATGTCGCGCACGTGATCCCCCACATAGAGACACTGGCTGGCCGCGATGCCGAGCCGCTCGCAGGCAAAGAACATGGGGGCGGGGTCGGGCTTGCGTACCGGCAGGGTGTCGGCGCTCACGGTCACGCCGCAACTGGCGAGTTCGGGAAGGGCTGCCAGGAGCGGTTCGGTGAGAAAACCCGGCTTGTTGGTGACAATGCCCCAGGGCAGCTTTTTCTCGTCGAGCCACTCGATGAGATCCACCATGCCTTCATAGGGGCGGGTGCCGACGCAGAGGTTGGCGGCGTAGTAGTCGAGCAGGGCGGTGCGAAGGCGGGTGGCCCCCAGCTCCTCGAGCAGCTCGTCACCAAGACCGGCCCTGAGCAGCCCGAGGGCCCCGTGGGAGGTGGTCTGGCGGATGATGTCGTCAGAGAGCGGGGCAAAGCCTTCGCTTATCAGCACGTGATTGACGGCGGCGCCAAGGTCTGGGGCGGTGTCGAGCAGGGTGCCGTCCAGATCAAACAGCACGCAGCCAAGGGGCATCGGGTGAGGTGTGCTCATCAGCCTTGCTCCGGGCGCTCGAACGCCACCATGTAGTTGACGTCGACATTCTTGCCGAGCTTGAAGCTGTTGGAGAGCGGGGCGTAGTGAACGCCACTCATGTCCCGCACCAGCAGGCCCGCCGCTTCCCCCATGCGACACAGTTCGGCGGGGGTGATGAACTTCTTGTGATCGTGAGTGCCCTTGGGGACCATCTTCATTAGGTACTCGGCCCCGAGGATCATCATCAGATAGGCTTTCGGGTTGCGGTTGATGGTGGAGACGAACACCTTGCCCCCCGGCCGTACCAGGGTGGCGATGGCGCGCAGCACCGAGGCCGGGTCCGGCACGTGCTCCAGCATCTCCATGCAGGTGACTACGTCATACTGGCCCGGCACTTCATCGGCGTGGGCTTCGGCGGTGATCTGGCGGTACTCGAGCTCCACACCTTGTTCCAGCGCGTGCAGGCGGGCGACCCCGAGGGGCTCCTTGCCCATGTCGATGCCGGTGACCCGGGCCCCCCGGCGGGCCATGCTCTCGGAGAGGATGCCGCCACCGCAGCCGATGTCGAGCACGCGCTTGCCAAACAGGCCGCCGCTCTTGTCGGTGATCCAGTCAAGGCGCACCGGGTTGATTTGATGCAGTGGCCTGAATTCGCCCTCCATGTCCCACCAGCGGGAGGCGATGGCTTCAAATTTGGCGATTTCTGTCAGATCGACATTGGCATCACTATTCATGTTTTGATGATCCTGTGGCAAGGCGCGCAGCGGGCTGGGCGCGCGCAATCTATTGTCCTGGCGCGCATTATAACGGACCGACCTCGTCGCACCAGCCCGATGTGCTCATCGGATTTGTGGCTTAATGTATTTGGCTCAGTGTGTTACCATGTCGCGCTGTTTAAGCCAAAGAACAACTAATTAGGGATTAAGGCTTTCTATGAGCGATCTGGCCAGAGAGATCACGCCGGTCAACATCGAAGAAGAGCTCAAGAGTTCCTATCTGGATTACGCCATGAGCGTGATCGTAGGACGAGCTCTGCCGGATGTGCGTGATGGCTTGAAACCGGTTCACCGCCGCGTTCTGTATGCAATGAACGAGCTGGGGAACGACTGGAACAAGCCCTATAAAAAATCGGCCCGTGTGGTCGGTGACGTAATCGGTAAATATCACCCGCATGGCGACATCGCCGTGTATGACACCATCGTCCGCATGGCGCAGGATTTCTCCATGCGCTACATGCTGGTCGACGGTCAGGGCAACTTCGGTTCGGTGGACGGCGACAACGCCGCGGCCATGCGTTACACCGAAGTGCGGATGGCGCGCATCTCCCACGAGCTGCTGGCCGATCTGGACAAAGAGACCGTGGACTGGGTGCCGAACTACGACGGTACCGAGATGATCCCGGCTGTCATGCCCACCAAGGTCCCCACCTTGCTGGTCAACGGCTCCTCCGGTATCGCGGTGGGCATGGCGACCAACATCCCGCCTCACAACCTCACCGAGATTGTCAACGGTTGCCTGGCGCTGATCGAAAACGGCGACCTCACCATTGACGAGCTGATGACCCATGTCACCGGCCCGGATTTCCCCACCGGCGGCATCATCAACGGCCGTTCCGGCATCGTGCAGGCGTACCGTACCGGTCGCGGCTCCGTCTATGTGCGGGCCAAGGCCGAGGTGGAAGTGGACGAGAAGACCAGTCGCGAGACCATCATCGTCCACGAGATCCCCTATCAGGTGAACAAGGCTCGCCTGATCGAGAAGATCGCCGAGCTGGTCAAAGAGAAGAAAATCGAGGGCATCAGCGCCCTGCGCGATGAGTCCGACAAAGACGGCATGCGCATCGTCATCGAGATCAAGCGCGGCGAGTCCGGCGAGATTGTGCTGAACAATCTCTACAAGCACACCCAGATGCAGACCACGTTCGGCATCAACATGGTGGCGCTGGACAACAACCAGCCCAAGGTTATGAACCTCAAAGAGATCCTGGATGCGTTCCTGCTGCACCGCCGTGAAGTGGTGACCCGCCGGACCGTGTTCGAGCTGCGCAAGGCGCGGGATCGGGCGCACATCCTGGAAGGGTTGGCGGTGGCATTGGCCAACATCGACCCCATCATCGAGCTCATTCGCCACAGTGCGACCCCGGCGGATGCGAAAGCCGCCCTGGTAGCCAAGGGCTGGGAGCTCGGCAACGTGGCCGCCATGCTGGAAAAAGCGGGCGACGACGCGGCTCGCCCCGAGTGGCTGGAGCCGGAGTTCGGCATCCGTGAAGGGCAGTACTTCCTGACCGAGATCCAGGCCCAGGCCATCCTTGACCTGCGTCTGCACAAGCTGACCGGCCTCGAGCACGAGAAGATCCTGGAAGAGTACCAATCTCTGCTGGATCTCATCGCCGAGCTGCTGCACATCTTGGCAAGCCCGGAACGCCTGATGGAAGTGATCCGTGACGAGCTGCTGGCCGTTCGCGAGCAGTACGGCGACGAGCGTCGCACCGAGATCAGCATGTCCAGTGCCGAGATCAACATCGAAGATCTGATCACCCCGGAAGACGTGGTCGTTACCTTGTCTCACCAGGGCTATGTGAAGTATCAGCCGCTCTCGGACTACGAGGCCCAACGCCGCGGTGGTCGTGGCAAGTCGGCCACTCGGATCAAGGAAGAGGACTTTGTGGAGCGTCTGCTGGTGGCCAACACCCACGACACCATTCTGTGCTTCTCCACCCGTGGCAAGGTCTACTGGCTCAAGGTGTATCAGCTGCCGGAAGCGTCCCGTGGCGCCCGCGGTCGTCCGATCATCAACCTGCTGCCGCTGGATGAGGGTGAGCGCATCACCGCCATCCTGCCGGTGAAAGAATATGACGCCGACAAGTATGTCTTCTTCGCCACCGCCAACGGCACCGTGAAGAAGACCAGCCTGTCCGACTTCAGCCGTCCGCTCTCCTCCGGTATCCGTGCCATCAACCTCAAAGAGGGTGATGAGCTGATCGGGGTGGACATCACCGACGGCAGCAACGAGATCATGCTCTTCTCCGATGCGGGCAAGGTGGTTCGCTTCGCGGAAGGCAGCGCTCGCGCCGATGCCGATGCCACTGACGAAGTCGATACCGATGACGACACCGGCAACGACGATGACGGCAGCGACAACGGCGAAGGCACCGAAAGCAAAGGCACCTTCAAGGGCGTACGTCCCATGGGTCGTACAGCTGCCGGTGTGCGCGGCATCAAGCTGGGCGCCGGTGACAAGGTGGTCTCCCTCATCGTGCCCCGTGGTGATGGTGCCATCCTCACCGCCACCGAGAACGGTTACGGCAAGCGTACCGCGCTGGACGAGTACCCGACCAAGAGCCGTGGTACCCAGGGCGTCATCTCCATCAAGGTGGATGAGCGCAACGGCAAGGTTATCGATGCGATCCAGGTCGAAGATACCGACCAGATCATGCTGATCACCAACGGCGGTACCCTGGTTCGTACCCGGGTGTCCGAGGTGAGCGTCATCGGCCGCAACACCGGCGGTGTGCGTCTGATCCGTACCGGTGAAGACGAGACCGTGGTCGGTCTGCAGCGCGTTGCCGAGAGCGACGAAGAGGAAACCGAGGCTCTGACCGTCGAGGGGGAGGTGTCTGAAGGCACCGACACCGCCGCAGACGCTGGCGCCGTCGATACCGGGGAGGCGGGCGACGAGTAATCGTCCCCCTTTGTCCGGTGCAAAAGAGCGACCTTGATGGTCGCTCTTTTTTGTCCGCCTCACCGCAGGCTCTCCCCGTCCCTGTGCTTGCCCTGGCGCCCTCTTTTCTGCTGCCAGGCTCCGTCTGCCGTGCATGCAGCCCTGCCTGCCACGGCGTCATCTTCCTGATATGCAGGGTTGGTCCCATCGCATCAACACGATTCCTTCACTCGGCTGTCATGGCCCTGTCATGACGGCCAGCCATGCTGCCTGCGTTGAATGAGGCAACCACAGAGGCAGGCATCGCTTGCCAGGAGCATTGTTATGACGAGCTGGGTAATGTGGGAGATCTGGTGGAGCCGAATGTGGGGAGGGCAAGAGAAGGCGCGCCTTAGAGTGGATGAGGAGGAGGTGGCGCACGAGCCATCCCGCCTGCCTGCGGAGCTGATTGCACAGCGCCACCCAGCGGGGAGCTGCCCGCCGAGACCACGGGGCTGACGGCGCTCAGAACAGACGCAACTGCTCGCCCGGGCGGATGAAGGCGGCCGTATTGAGTGCTATATGGCGCTTGCCCAGTTGCAGCCGCCTGCTGATCAGGCGAAAGCGCTGGGCGAGCAGGTCGGCAAACAGTCCTTCACCTCGCATGCGGCTGCCAAAGGTGGCGCTGTTGAGTGAGCCACCCCGGCTTGCCCGCAGCTGGTTGAGGATCGCCTCTTTCTGGCCGGGATAGTGCGTATCGAGCCAGTCGCAAAAGAGGGTGGTGAGCTCGTGGGGCATTCGCAGCAAGATGTAATCCGCACAGCCCGCCCCGGCGTCGACGGCGGCCTTGATGATCTGTTCCAGTTCAGGCTCGTTGAGCCTGGGGATCATGGAGGCCGCCAGCACGCCGACCGGCACACCGGCCTTGGCCAGTCGTTCGATCACCTTGATCCGCCCAACCCCCGTGCTGGCCCTGGGCTCCAGCTGTCGCCTCAGCGTCTCATTGAAGGTGGTGACCGACACCATCACCTGGCATAACCCTTCCCGGGCCAGCTCGGTCAGCAGATCGAGGTCGCGCAGGATCATGGCGCTCTTGGTGATGAGCCCTACCGGATGGCGATGAGCCAGCATCACCGTCAGGAGTTCGCGAGTCAGGCGATAGTGGTGCTCGATGGGTTGATAGGGATCGGTATTGGCCCCCAGCACGATGGTTTGTGGCTGATAGGCTGGCTTGGCAAACTCCCGTCGCAGCAACTCGACAGCATTGATTTTGGCAAACAGCTTGCTCTCGAAATCCAGCCCGGGAGAGAGCTCAAGGTAGGCGTGGCTGGGTCTGGCATAGCAGTAGATGCAGCCATGCTCGCACCCCTGATAGGGATTGATGGAGCGACCGAAGGGAAGATCCGGCGAATCGTTGTAGCTGATGATGCTGCGGGCGCTGATCTCCGTCACCTCGGTGCGGGGAGCGCTGGCGACAAATGCCGCGTCCCAGTCGCTCTGACTCCAGCCGTCGTCAACTGGTTCGATTTGCGGGCCGCTGAAGCGGTGCTCGACATTGTGGTTCGCGCCTCGTCCTGCCATCACATCACCAATGCACTGTTTATATATACAGTTATTTGCTGTGTAGCCCCTCAAACTGCAAGTTCGCAAAGAGCGACCCCATGAAAGAGGGTGAACCCAGGTGATCTCCTGCTTGAACTGTTGCTACATTTCGTTTACATAGACGAAATGCGAACCAGATCACGGAAAATGTCATGCAACCTACTATCGCCCGCTGGCTCTTCATCGCCCTCATTGCGCTGGTCATCTGGCGTCTGATCCCGCTCTCCACTGAGCAGGAGCTGGCGGCGGCCAACCGCGCCTGGCGGACAGGGCACTTTGATGAGGCGACCCGGATCTGGACGCCGCTGGCGGAGCAGGGCCAGCCACGGGCAAAGGCGCTGATGGGTTGGAGCCATGAAGTGGGGCAGGGGAGCGAGCAGGATATGGATCGCGCCATCCGACTCTATCGTCAGGCTGCGCAGGCGGGGGACGCTCTCGGCCAGTATCGGCTGGGAGAGGTCTATCTGCGCGGGGCCGGGGTGAAGCGGGATCTGCACGAGGCGTTTCGCTGGATGGAGCTGGCAGCCAGGAACGGTGATGTGCCCGCCATGCTGAAGGTGGGCATCCTGCAACTGATGGGGGTCAACGGGCGGGTTGAACTGGCCGAGGCGAAGCAGTGGCTCTATCAGGCCTCGCAAAAGGGCAACAAGATGGCACTCCAGGTGTTGCAGGAGATGGCGCTGGCCGAGGAGGGACGCAGCGCCTTCGATTTCAATGGCCACTCTTTTCTGAACGCCGGTTAGGGATCAACGGCTGGCGGTGACTTTGCCGGGCGTCACGTCCGTGACATAGAGGGTACTGCGCTCGGCACTGTGGACGATGCTGCATACCTCCCGCTTGCTGCCATCACCCAGGATCACCAGCTCACCGATATGGACGGGACAGTGAGTCGTGAGAAGGTGATCCGGATGAACCAGCTTTTCTGCATGCTCCGGAAATGAAATGTCGTAGGTGTACATCATGCTCTCCTTGCTTTGGCTGACGCCTCAATCTGGTACAGGGTATGGCAGCAGAAGGGCGCCCTCGCAAGTAGGACAGGTTGACACCCGCGCTTAAGCGGTATGCAAAATCGCCAAGACAGCTTGTCTGGGTTGTCGCTAGATTGGCCCCTTGAAGATCCAGACACTTCGCCCCTCTTAATTTAAGAGGTAGTCTTGGAACTATGTTCAGTACTAGTCGCAACGAGAAAATGGTCGAAGTGTTAACAGGGGCTGAGCGCCGTCGACGCCGGACTCCGCAGGAAAAGATCTCCATCGTGCAGCAGACCTTTGAGCCCGGAATGACCGTATCTCATGTCGCTCGCTTGCACGACGTCAACGCCAACCAGCTTTTCAAATGGCGTAAACAATTCCAGGAAGGCTCTCTCACGGCGATCACCGCCGGTGAGGATGTTGTTCCAGCCTCCGAGTTGGCTGCTGCCATCAAGCAGATCCGAGAGCTCCAGCGTCTGCTCGGGAAGAAGACCATGGAGAACGAGATCCTCAAAGAAGCCGTGGAGTATGGTCGAGCAAAAAAATGGATTGCGCATGCGCCCTTGTTGCCGGGGGACGACGATTAAGTGCTGTGAGCCAGGCCCTTAATGTATCGCGTGCGCAGCTATCCGTTCGTGTTCATCGCAAACCAGGTTGGCAAGATGGTCGTCATCATCGCCAGCGTGATGATGCAGCCTTACTTGGCCGTATCATGGAGGCGATGGCAGAACTTCCCTCCTATGGCTATCGCCGGGTCTGGGCGCTGTTACGGCGTCAGTCAGAGGCAACAAGACAGCCTGTAGTAAACGCCAAACGGGTATATCGCGTCATGAGAGAGCATGGCCTGCTGCTGGAAAGAAAACCGGCTGCACCATTGGCCCAGCAGGCACATAAGGGGCGTGTTGCCGTCAAAGATAGCAATCGACGTTGGTGCTCGGATGGCTTCGAGTTTCGCTGCGATAACGGTGAAAAACTACGAGTCACGTTCGCCATGGACTGCTGCGATAGGGAGGCGTTGGACTGGGCTGCCAGCACCGGGGGTTACGACAGTGACACGGTGCAAGATGTCATGCTGAGATCTGTCGAACGACGCTTCGGGGATGCGTTGCCGGCATCACCGGTGGAGTGGCTGACTGATAATGGCTCGGCGTATCGAGCCCATGAGACCCGCGCGTTTGCACGAGAAATCGGGTTGGAGCCCAGAACGACGGCGGTGAGAAGCCCACAGAGCAACGGTATAGCGGAGAGCTTCGTGAAGACGATGAAGCGAGACTATATCGAGATGATGCCGAAACCAGATAGCCGAACAGCGGTAGGCAATTTGGCCATCGCGTTTGAGCATTATAACGAACACCACCCGCACAGCGCCTTGGGATACCGTTCACCTCGGGAATTTCTGCGCAGTCGGGTATCACAACCCTAAGCGGGAAAAAGTGTCTGGATCTATGGGGTCAAATCCAGTCGCGTCTGATACAATCCCCCGCTGTACCTCTCAATGGATGGCCTTGCACACGCCATATGGTGTGCCACTGCCGTGTACCAACCGTATTGTGAACGGTGAAACTCGGGAGTGAACAGCTGGACATGAAAGGGTTTCTCCAACCTGCATGTGGCCTTTGGTAGGGGTCACCACTGTATAAGGAAACACCTAATGCCAATCATTACTCTGCCTGACGGCAGCCAACGTCAATTTGCCCACGCCGTTTCCGTCATGGATGTGGCCGCGGACATCGGTCCCGGTCTCGCCAAGGCGTGCATTGCCGGTCGGGTAAACGGTGAACTGGTGGATGCCTGCGAGCTGATCGAAGCCGATGCCTCCCTGGCCATCATCACCGCCAAAGACGAAGAAGGTCTGGACATTCTGCGCCACTCCTGTGCTCACCTGCTGGGTCATGCCATCAAGCAACTCTGGCCCCAGACCAAGATGGCCATCGGTCCCGTCATCGACAACGGTTTCTATTACGACATCGATCTCGACCGCACCCTGACCGACGAAGATCTGGCTGCCCTGGAAGAGCGCATGCTGGCGCTGGCCGCCAAGGATTACGACGTCATCAAGAAGAAGGTCTCCTGGCAGGAAGCGCGCGACGTGTTCGAAGCCCGTGGCGAGACCTACAAGGTCGAGATCCTGGATCAGAACATTGCCCGTGATGACCAGCCCGGTCTCTATCATCACGAAGAGTACATCGACATGTGTCGCGGCCCGCACGTGCCCAACATGCGTCATTGCCACCACTTCAAGTTGCAGAAAATGTCCGGTGCCTACTGGCGCGGCGACTCCAACAACAAGATGCTGCAGCGAATCTACGGCACCGCCTGGGCTGACAAGAAGCAGCTCAAGGCCTATTTGCAGCGTCTGGAAGAGGCCGCCAAGCGCGACCACCGCAAGATCGGCAAGCAGCTCGACCTGTACCACATGCAGGAAGAAGCGCCGGGCATGGTGTTCTGGCACAACGACGGCTGGACCATTTTCCGCGAGCTGGAAACCTTCATCCGCGGCAAGCTCAAAGAGTACGACTATCAGGAAGTGAAAGGCCCCTTCATGATGGATCGCGTGCTGTGGGAGCGTTCAGGTCACTGGGAGAAATACGCCCAGGCCATGTTCACCACCCAGTCCGAAAACCGCGAGTACGCCATCAAGCCGATGAACTGCCCGGGTCACGTGCAGATTTTCAACCAGGGTCTGAAATCCTACCGCGATCTGCCGCTGCGCATGGCCGAGTTCGGCTCCTGCCACCGCAACGAGCCGTCAGGCTCCCTGCACGGCCTGATGCGGGTACGGGGCTTCACTCAGGATGACGCCCACATCTTCTGTACCGAAGAGCAGATCATGGAAGAGGTGTCTGCGTGCATCCGCATGGTCTATGACGTCTACGGCACCTTCGGTTTCGAAAACATCGTGGTGAAGCTCTCGACCCGTCCGGAGCAGCGTATCGGCTCTGATGAAGCCTGGGATCGTGCCGAGGCCGCGCTGGCCGAGGCGCTGGAACTCAACGGCCTGAAGTACGACCTGCAACCGGGCGAGGGGGCTTTCTACGGTCCCAAGATCGAGTTTACCCTGCACGATTGCCTTGATCGTGCCTGGCAGTGTGGTACCGTGCAGCTCGACTTTGCCCTGCCGGGCCGTCTTGGCGCCACCTATGTGGGCGAAGATAACGAGCGTCACATCCCCGTGATGATCCACCGCGCCATTCTGGGTTCGCTGGAGCGCTTCATCGGGATCCTGACGGAAGAGTACGCCGGTCTGTTCCCGACCTGGCTGGCGCCGACCCAGGCCGTGGTCATGAATATCACGGATAACCAGGCCGATTATGCTGTGAAAGTTGCCAAGGCATTGAATGATGCGGGCCTTCGCGCAAAAGCGGACTTGAGAAATGAGAAGATTGGCTTTAAAATCCGCGAGCATACTTTGAAGCGGGTACCTTTCATGCTGGTCTGCGGCGACAAAGAAGTAGAAGCCGGCAAGATTGCAGTGCGTACTCGTAAAGGGGCTGACCTGGGCTCTTATCCTGTTGAAGAGCTGATTGCTCTGTTGACCCAGGAAGTTCAGACCCGCGGACAAAAGAAAGTGGAGGAATAAGCTATAAAAGGCGGAAAAAAACTGGGCAAGCAACCGCAAGCCCGCGCTCACCGGATCAATGAAGAGATCCGTCTGAAAGAAGTTCGTCTGACTGGTCTGGATGGTGAAGCCATTGGCATCATCTCCATTCAGGATGCGCTGAACTTGGCCCTTGAGGCAGGAGTGGATCTGGTCGAGATCAGTCCGAACGCTGAGCCGCCCGTTTGCCGGATCATGGATTACGGCAAATTCCTCTACGAAAAGAGCAAGACCACCAAAGAACAGAAGAAAAAGCAGAAAGTCGTCCAGGTCAAGGAAATCAAATTCCGTCCTGGCACAGACGAAGGCGACTATCAGGTAAAACTACGCAACCTGGTTCGCTTTCTGGAAGACGGGGACAAGGCAAAGGTCACCCTGCGCTTCCGTGGTCGTGAAATGGCCCACCAGGATCTTGGTATCAAGGTTCTCGAGCGCGTCAAGAACGATCTGGAAGAGCTGGCCGTAGTCGAATCGTTCCCGAAAGTCGAAGGCCGTCAAGCTGTGATGGTCCTCGCACCCAAGAAGAAATCTTAAGGCCCACAAGAAATTGACTCATGGGGCTGGCCCCATGAGTCGGTTCGCCTTGCGATTTTGTTGTCACTCACAATGCGGAGTATGAAATGCCGAAGATGAAAACCAACCGGGGCGCGGCAAAGCGCTTCAAGAAGACTGGCTCAGGTCGCTTCAAGTGCAAGCACAACCACCTGCGTCACATCCTGACCAAGAAGAGCAGCAAGCGTAAGCGTCAGCTGGGACCGAAGTTCTTTGTTTCCGCTGCCGACCACAAACGTGTTGTCGCTTGTCTGCCGTACGCATAAGGGGGGATGTGAAAAATGCCAAGAGTTAAACGTGGTGTGACCGCTCGCGCTCGTCACAAGAAAGTAATGAAAGCCGCCAAGGGTTACTACGGCGCCCGTTCCCGTGTCTACCGCGTAGCGGTACAAGCGGTAACCAAAGCTGGTCAGTATGCCTACCGTGACCGTCGCCAGAAGAAGCGTCAGTTCCGTCAACTGTGGATTGCGCGTATCAACGCTGCAGCCCGTCAGAACGGCCTGTCCTACAGCCGTTTGATCGACGGTCTGAAGAAGGCTTCCATCGAGATCGATCGCAAGATCCTGTCCGATATCGCCGTTCACGACAAGCTGGCTTTCACCGCCCTGGTTGAAAAAGCTAAAGCAGCTCTGGTCTAATCCAGCTCTGTTATAAAAATAAAGGAGGCTCAGGCCTCCTTTTTTGTTGCTCATTTTTGAGCGTTGGCAGGTAGCATGCCACGTTCATGAATGCTTTATCCTTCCATATGCCAACAAACTAGAACAAACAACGCTTGTCTCAATCCTGTTGCATCTGGCTTGTGGCTTTCTCCATATAACAAAATGATTTGCAGGGAGAAAAGCCCGTCATAACTATGGTCAGCCAAGGGGCTTTTTTTGTATTATTCCCCTCTTGACCTTATTTAGCCTAAAGGCTCCTGTTCCGGGAGTGGTGACGAGGAAGACATGCAACAGCTTGAAGAAGTAGTCGGCCAGGCCAAGGCCGAAATTGAGGGCGTAAGCGACATCGCCGCCCTCGACGAAATCCGGGTCAAATATCTGGGTAAAAAGGGCTTTTTTACCGAGCAGATGAAGGGACTGGGCGCCCTGTCCGCTGAAGAGCGTCCCGCAGCGGGCGCCGTGATCAACCAGGCCAAACAGCAGGTTCAGGATGCCCTGAACGCGCGTCGTGAAGCCCTCGAAGTCGCCGTGCTGAACCAGAAGCTGGCCGCCGAGACCATCGACGTCAGCCTGCCGGGCCGCCGCATCGAGAATGGCGGTCTGCACCCGGTGACCCGCACCATCGAGCGCATCGAGCGCCTGTTTGGCGAGATGGGCTTCAAGGTTGCCCGTGGTCCCGAGATTGAAGATGGCTTCCACAACTTCGATGCGCTGAATATCCCGGCTCACCACCCGGCGCGTACCGATCACGACACCTTCTACTTCAATCCTGATCTGATGCTGCGTACCCACACCTCCGGTGTGCAGATCCGCACCATGGAACATCAGCAGCCGCCGATCCGCATCATCGCGCCGGGCCGTGTCTATCGTAACGACTACGACATGACCCACACCCCGATGTTCCACCAGGTCGAAGGCCTGCTGGTTGACGAGCATGCCAGCTTCACCGAGCTGAAAGGCATCCTGCACGACTTCCTGCGCAACTACTTCGAGGAAGACTTGACGATTCGCTTCCGTCCTTCCTATTTCCCGTTCACCGAGCCGAGCGCCGAAGTGGACGTGATGGGCAAGAACGGCAAGTGGCTGGAAGTGCTGGGCTGCGGCATGGTGCACCCGAACGTGCTGCGTTCGGTCGGCATCGATCCGGAAAAATACTCCGGTTTTGCCTTCGGCATGGGCGTTGAGCGCCTGACCATGCTGCGTTACGGGGTCAACGACCTGCGTGCCTTCTTCGAAAACGACCTGCGCTTCCTCAAGCAGTTCAAGTAAGGGCGAGAGAACATGAAATTCAGTAAATCCTGGGTGATGGAGTGGGTCCGCACCGAGTTGAGTGACAATGCACTGGCCGAGCAGATCACCATGGCCGGTCTGGAAGTGGACGCCGTGGAAGCGGTGGCCGGCCAGTTCAACAATGTGGTCGTGGGTGAAGTGGTCGAGTGCGCCCAGCACCCGGACGCGGACAAGCTGCGGGTGACCAAGGTCAACGTGGGCGAGGCCGAGCTGCTGGACATCGTCTGCGGTGCGCCGAACTGCCGTGCCGGCCTCAAAGTGTGCGTGGCCAAGGTCGGGGCGACCCTGCCGGGTGATTTCACCATCAAGAAAGCCAAGCTGCGTGGCCAGCCGTCTCACGGCATGCTTTGCTCTTTCAGCGAGCTGGGTATCGACGTTGAAGCCGATGGCATCATCGAGCTGCCGGCCGATGCCCCCATCGGGACCGATATTCGTGACTACCTCAATCTGAACGACGTCTCCATCGACGTGGATCTGACTCCGAACCGTGCCGATTGCCTCGGTATCGCCGGTCTGGCCCGCGAAATCGGCGTGCTCAACAGCGTGGACGTGGTCGAGCCGACCTGGACGCCGGCTGTTGCCACCATTGATGCAACTTTCCCGATCCGGGTTGAAGCACCAGCTGATTGCCCCCGTTATCTGGGTCGCGTCATCAAGGGGCTGAACCTGCAGGCCCAGAGCCCGCTCTGGATGCAAGAGAAGCTGCGCCGTGGTGGTATCCGCTCCATCGACGCCATTGTCGACATCACCAACTACCTGCTGTTGGAATACGGTCAGCCGATGCACGCCTTCGATCTGGCTACCCTGGAAGGGGAACTGGTGGTGCGTCGCGCCCACACCGATGAGCCGATGACACTGCTCGACGGCAATGCAGTGAAGCTCAAAGAGACCACTTTGGTGATTGCCGATGCCAAAGGTCCTGCCTGCATGGCCGGTATCTTCGGCGGCAACCGCACCGGTGTATCCGAGACCACTACTGACATCTTGCTGGAGTGCGCCTTCTTCGCGCCGCTCTCCATCACAGGCCGTGCCCGTGCTTACGGTCTGCACACCGACTCCTCCCATCGCTTCGAGCGCGGGGTTGATCCGGAGCTGCAAGCCAAGGTGATGGACCGTGCAACTCGACTGCTGCTGGACATCTGCGGCGGCGAAGCGGGTCCGGTCATCGAGGTCAAATCCGATGCCCATCTGCCGAAAGCGGCACCCATCAAGCTGCGTCGCAGCAAGCTCGACAAGGTGATCGGTATCAGCGTGGCTGACGCTCAGGTGGTCGAGATCCTGACTCGCCTTGGCATGCAGGTTACTGTGGATGCTGACGGTTGGACTGCGCTGGCACCCTCCTGGCGTTTCGATATCGCCATCGAGGAAGACCTCATCGAGGAAGTGGCTCGCATCTACGGCTACAACAACATCCCGAACCTGAAACCGGCCGCCTCTCTGGCGATGGTAGAGCAGGCAGAAGGGCAGGTGACCCTGAAGCGTGTGCGCGACCTGCTGGTTGACCGCGGCTTCCAGGAAGCGATCACCTACAGCTTCGTCGATCCCAAGACCCAGCAAACCCTGTTCCCGCAGAGCGATGCCATCGTGCTGCCGAACCCGATCTCGGTCGAGATGTCCGCCATGCGTGTGTCTCTGTTCCCGGGTCTGGTGCAGGCGGTGGTCTACAACCAGAACCGTCAGCAGCCGCGCGTGCGCCTGTTCGAGCAGGGCCTGCGTTTCATCAAGGACGAGAATGCCGAGAACGGCATCCGTCAGGAGCCCATGCTGGCCGGCATCATCACCGGCAACCAGGGGGACGAGCACTGGGATGTCAAGGCCCGTCCCGTCGACTTCTTCGATTTGAAGGGTGACCTGGAAGCGGTACTGGATCTGACTGCAGAAGGGGCTACCTTCACCTTCGAGCGCACCGAGCACAGTGCCCTGCATCCGGGCCAGAGCGCAGCCATTCTGCGCAATGGCGTCGTGATCGGCCACATCGGCGTGATCCACCCGAGCCTCGAGAAGAAGCTGGGGCTCAAGAGCCGCGCTGTCATGTTCGAGCTGGAGCTGGACAAACTGACGCCGGCCAAGGTGCCGGTTGCTGCCGAAGTATCCAAGTTCCCGGCCAACCGTCGCGACATCGCCGTGGTGGTTGACAGACAGATCCTGGCAGGCGACGTTCTGGCAGTAATTAAAAAAGTTGGCGGAAATCAGTTAGTTGGAATAAACTTGTTCGACGTATACCAGGGCGCTGGTATGGCAGAGGACAAGAAGAGCCTGGCCATCAGCCTGGTGTTGCAAGACACCCAGCGCACCCTGGAGGAGAAAGAGATCGCCGAGACCGTGGACAATGTCGTGCGGGCCCTCGGTGAAGAGTTGAATGCATCCTTGAGGGATTGATCTATGGCGCTTACCAAAGCCGACATTGCAGAGCACCTGTTCACCCAGCTCGGGATGAGCAAGCGTGAAGCCAAAGATATGGTGGAAGCCTTCTTTGAGGAGATCAGACAGGCGCTCGAGCGTGGCGAACAGGTCAAGATTTCCGGCTTCGGTAACTTCGATCTTCGCGAGAAGAACCAGCGTCCCGGACGCAACCCCAAGACGGGGGAGGATATTCCCATCAGTGCCCGTCGCGTGGTGACCTTCCGGCCCGGCCAGAAGCTCAAGGCCAGGGTAGAAAATGTTGAACCCAACGAGTGACAAAAAGCCAGGCAATCGCCTGGCTTTTCCATTCCGATGATAAAAATCCTTCTGCTGTCCGGCGCGCTGCTGGCCTTGCCACTGCGTGCCGCCATACTCCCGCTGTCACCGGATGCCCAGGCTTATGCCGATTCGCTCACCGGACTGACCTTCTGTTACCCGGCCCTGCAACGTCCTCCCTATCTGGAGGCGGAGGGGGGCCTGCTCATCGATCGCTTGACGCGGCTGGCAGAGCTGTTGCCGGTACCGGTACATGTCGAGAAGCGGCCGAGCTGGGCAGCCATGACGCAGGATCTGCTGAACGGGCGCTGCGATCTCATTCCTCACGTCGGGCCTGCCCGGTCGAACTCGAGCGATACCGTCTTGAGCCGGGCCATGATGGAAGCGGAGTCCGCCATCCTCTATCGGGGTGAGCTCGATCAGGCGCAGTTTCTGGTGTCACCCATCTGGCAGGCCCAGGAGACCCTGAAGCGTCTCTATCCTGGTTCATCCCAGCAACTGCTGACCGATGCCGAGAACTGGTATGGTGCTCTGGTGGCCGGCAAGGGCAGCGCCTATCTCGGCGATTATCTGCAACTGCGCTACCTGATGCGGGAATTCCCGGATGAAGGGCTGCGCCTTCGCCGTCTTCGCAGCGACGATCTGGTCATCAGCTACCGGCTGATGATGCGCAACCAGCCCGAGTTGCTGGAGCTGGTGGATACGGCCATCCGCTATTTGCCGCCGGGCAGTCTCTACCGGGATCTGGGCAAGTATCTGCCTCAGGGTGAGCAGGATGTGAATCCTCTGCATTTTACCGACAAGGAGCAGGCCTGGCTGGTCGGCAAGGCCCACACCATCAAGATGGTGGCGGATCCCGGCTTCATGCCATACAGCGGTGTCAACCAGCAGGGAGAGCTCATTGGCTGGAGTGCGGATGTCTTGCGGGAAGTGAGTCGGCAGACAGGGCTGCGCTTCGAGCTGGTGCCCGCCGCCAGCCGGGAGGAGGCGTTGGCATTGCTGCGCAGTGGCGATGCCGCCATGATGGTCGGGCTGATGGAGTCCGCCGCCCTGAACAAGGAGTTCGACTTCACCAGGATGGTGGCGACCAGCCGCTATGCCCTGGTCAGTCGCAGCAAGAGGGGGCCTGTCTCCCTCGCGGACGTCAGTGGCAAGGTGGTGGTCCCGAGAATGCTCTATGATCCCGGCCTGCTTGCCCGGTTCGGCCAGCATGAGTGGGAGGTGACCGACAACCTGCTGCAGGGATTGGCGGCGGTGCGGCATGGGGATGCCCAGGCCATGCTGGCGGAGTTGTACCAGCTCCAATATCCCATTCGAAACAACCAGTTGAGCGAGCTGACCATCACCGAATTGCCGGAGCGTTTCGGCCTCGGTTTTGCCATCCGGCCGGAACAGACCAGCCTGGCAGGGGTGCTGGATCAGAGCCTGATGACCCTCAATGATCGGCAGGTGGACGAGCTGGTGCAACGCTGGCGTCGCCTGGTGGTCAACCAGCAAGAAGGGGTCAGCTACGGTTTCTGGCTTGGCTCCGTGTTGCTGGCACTGCTGATCAGCATGGCGGTGATCTGGTCAGTCTGGCGTTCCCGCCAGCAACTGGCCCAGGAGGCCCGCGAGCGTCACAAGGTAGAGCAGGCGCTGGCACTGGAAAGCAAGTTCAGGGAGTCTCTCTTCCAGGCGCTCCCCGTTCCCGTGTTCTTGCGCAATGACAAGGGGGAGGTGATCAAGCGCAACAAGCGGGCCAAGCGCATGGAGGCGCGCTACGCCGCCGATCTGGTGCTGCCCGCGCCACAGTTGCAGGGCGCCGAAGGGGAGCTGGCGCTGCACGAGCAGGTCTACTCCTATGCCCAGATCCCCTTGCGACTGGGCCCCCAGGCACCGGCAGGGGATCTTATCGCCCTCTCCGACATCAGCGCCCTGCGCGAGCGTACCCGCCTGCTGCGTCAGGCAGAGCGGCGCCTGCGCGCCCTCACCAATACGGTGCCCGGTGTGGTGCTGCAATTCACCCTGCTGGGGGGAGCCATCACCCGGGTGGAGTTTGTGAGCCGGGGCAGTCACGAACTGCTGGGGCTGGCGAGCCAGCAGATTCGGGTCAATCCCAACGAGACCCTGACTCGCATCTCCCACCAGGACAGGCGCGAGATGCGAGCCCCCATGCTGGCCATGCTGCAAGCCGGGCGACCTTTCTCCCATCTGCTGCGCTATCAGCACCCCGCCAAGGGAACCCGCTGGCTGCAATTTTCCGGCAGGGGGCGCCGTCAGGGGGAGGGGTGGCGGATCTACGGGGTGGTGCAGGATGTGACGGCCAGGGTGGAGCAGGAGCACTCCCTGCAGCTTTCCCACGAGCAGGCCCAGCAGGCCGTGCTTGCCAAGGGACGCTTCCTGGCCGCCGTGAGCCACGAGATCCGTACCCCCATGAACGCCATGCTCGGCTTGCTGGAGTGGCTCGAGCAGACCGGACTCAATGCAGAGCAGGCCTCGGCTCTGGCCCATGTCAGGCAGGCGGGCAATGAACTGCTCGGGCTGCTCAACGACGTGCTCGACTTCAGCCGCAACGAGACGCGTCAGTTGCGCCTCTCTGTACAGCCCACGGATCTGGTGGAGCTGTGCGAGCACGTGGCGGCGGTGCACTGGTCCAAGGCGCGATCCCGCCATCTGCAACTGCGCCTGGCGCTCGACCCGGCGCTGCCCGCCTTGATGGAACTCGATCCCCACCGGGTGCAACAGGTGCTGCACAACCTGCTCTCCAACGCCATCAAGTTCAGCGAGCGGGGAGAGGTGGTGCTCTGGGCCCGGCGACAAGGGGAGTGGATTGTGTGCGGGGTGGACGACGAGGGGCCCGGGATCAGTGCCGAGCTGTTGCCCCGGTTGTTCCTGCCCTTCGAACAAGGGGAGGAGCCTGGCCAGCCCAGAGCCCAGGGAACCGGGCTTGGGCTAGCCATCTGCCGCCAGTTGATGGAGCAGATGGGGGGCGAGATCCGGGTCGAGCCTCTGGCTCGCGGGGGTAGCCGTTTCCTCTGCTCGTTGCCCCTCAGGCATGCGCAGGAGAAGGCGCCCTGGCAACCGCGCGTCAAGACGGTCTCCCTGCAACTGTTGCCCGGGGAGCTCGAATATATGCGGGCCTGGCTCGCAGAGTTTGGCGTGGCCGAGGATCCGGCGGCACCTTGCCTTGGGGCCATGCAGGACGATGGGGGCTTGCGCGCCTGGTACTGGCAGGGGGAACCCTGGATCCCGGGCTCCGTGGTCAGCCTGCTGCAGCCCAGACTCGTCCGTGGCGCCGAGGAGATCACGGACCTGCCGGGGGCAGGCAGGCGGGTGTTGCTGGTGGAAGATCACGAGGTGAACAGAATGCTGATCAGCATGCAGCTGGGTCAGCTGGGGGCCCGGGTATTGAGCGCGGCCAATGGCCGTCTGGCACTGGAGATCCTGCAATCGGAGTCGGTGGATCTGGTGCTGACGGATCTGCAGATGCCGGTGATGGACGGCGCCGAGCTCTGCAGGCAATTGCACGCCGATGAACGCTGGCAGCATCTACCCGTCTACGTGATCACCGCGGATCTCAGCGAGCAGGCGGCGCAGCGACTGGCGGAATGCGGCTGTCAGGGCCATCTGGACAAACCCGTCTTGCTCAGGGATCTGGCCGTATTGCTTCGTACCGTCTTTGGCCCCCATGAAGGGGGGAAGGCACCGCAGCCAACGGCAGCCCTTTCCCTGCCCGTGTCCCTCAGCCCGGCCCTCGTTGACATCTATCTGGCATCGGTTCACCAGGATCTGGCCGACATTGAGCGGTGTGTCACGCAAGGGGACGAAAAGGCCCTCAATACGGCTTTACACAAGATGAAGGGGGCCGCCAAAATGGTGGGGGCTACCCCCCTGGTAGAGGTGATCGACCGTTGGCAGGAGGCCCCCGGACATCCCCTTGGAGCCGCCTTGAGGCAGTGCGTGGAAGAGGTCTGCCGACAACTGGGCGAGAGAGCATGACATGATCATCACAGATGAAGAGTTGATGGCCTTGCTGGAGTCTGATGACAGCCAGGAGCCAACGTTTTACCCGGTCAGCGTCTATGCCCTGGACGCTGTCTCCCATCAGGCGGTCAAGGGGGCGGGCCTGCCGGCCTATGCCAATCTGCACCGCACCCGACCCGATGCCGGCTGGCAATGGGAAGGGCTGTTTGCCGCCGGGGCCATCGCCCTGTTTGATCCTGCCTCTCATCAGGGGGCCGACTATCTGCCTCATCTGCTGGCTCCCGGGGCGGGGATCTATCGCCTCAGCGATCCCTGGCTCGAGGGGTTGCAGGCACGGGAGCAGGGGTGGCGTGCCTGGCTCGCCCAGTGCCAGATCCTGCTGCTCGAAGATCACCCCTTCCAGGGAGCCTGCATTCAGCAGGAGATCCAGGGACTGGGGTTGCCCTGCCACTGGGTTCAGGATGGCGAAGGGTGCCTCAAGGCGCTGGAAGAGGGGGGCGTGAGATTGCTTATCTGTGATCTCAGTCTGGCGGAGCAGGATGCCATCAGCCTGCTGATGAGCCATCCCCAGTATCGCCACAGCGGTCTGCCCATCATCCTGCTCTCCGCTCATGATCAGACCCTGATAGACGGCGCCCGGCGTCTCCTGCACGATGCGGGTTTCAACGTGCTGGCCGCTCTGGCCAAGCCGCTGCAAAGCGACGATCTGCTGCGTCTGCTCAAGATGCTCTATCTTGGCCCCCAGCGTCAGCGCAGGCTGGGCGGGCTCAAGCGCACAGTGCGTAGCTGGCAGGGAGAGGCGAGAGGACAGCTTGGGCTGCTGGCAGATGCGGCCTCCTGCACGCTGCCGATCTGGCTGAGCCTGAGCGGCCTTTCCCCTCACTGGGAGCCGCTCAAGCTCTGGCTCGAGCAGCATGGACGAGAAGCAAGCGAGCTGACCCTGGTCATCCACCGACGGGATCACCTGCTGAGCCAGGCGGACCGTTTCGCCCTGGTACTGCAGGCGAGCCTCGCGGGGGCCAGACTCGCGCTGCTGCTCGATCATGCCCAGCACCTGCCGTTTGATCTCATCGAGCGTCTGCCGTTGCAATCCCTGCTGCTCGGGCAACACCTGCTGCCCGAGCTGGAGGCGATGGCTGCCGACTCCTTGCTGGCCCGCTTCATCCAGCGCTCCCGGGAGCTTGGCATCGCGCTCTACCTCGACGACCCCTTCAACCTGCAGGATGCCACCCAGTGGCAGGATCGCGGCGTGGCAGGTCGCTGGTAAATGGCTCGCTATCTTTGCTGGCCGCTCGATGAGCCGCGCTTGTGGCAGGGGATGACGGGTTGGACTGCTCCCGCCTCACGGGCCGCCCTGCCGATGACGATGGTGGTGGGGGGGCTGACTTGCCACTTGCAGGAGCTGGCGGGCAGCGACCCGAAGCGAATAAGCGCGGCTTATGACGCCCTGAGCGAGCAGAGCGTCTATTTGCGCTTCATGCGGGCCAAGCAGCCTGCGACGGCCGAGCAGCTCGCCTTCTTTCTCGACTACCCCAGAGAACCCCAGATAGGATTGCTGCTGACCGACGAGCAGGGGACGCCGCTTGCCATGGCCCAGTCCGTGCGCCGGCGCCTGCACCCGGACAGGGCCGAGTTCTCCTGCATCGTCGCGGATCATTTTCAGCATCGCGGCGCCGGGCGTCGCATCCTGCTGGCGCTTGCGCGACTGGCATACGGGGAGGGGATCCGGGAGTGGACGGCGGAAGTGCTCGGCCAGAATCGCCCCATGCTGGCTCTGCTCAAGGGGCTCGGGTTGCCGATTACCCTGGTGACAGGACGGGAGATGGTCTTTGCCAGGCTGGATCTCGCGCCCATGGCGAGCTTTGTGCTCCCATCGGCCTAAGACCAAGGGCGAATGGGCCGCTTCTTGCTCCTGTGCTAAGGTCAGCCTGTTACCCGTTGGAGGAGAACAACCATGGTGCAGTCAGCCAAACATATCGTGATCCTCACCGGTGCCGGCATCTCGGCCGAATCCGGTATCAAGACCTTCCGGGCCTGTGATGGCCTGTGGGAAGAGCACAGGGTGGAGGACGTGGCCACCCCTGAAGGCTATGCGCGGGATCCCGAACTGGTACAACGTTTCTACAATGCGCGGCGCCATCAGTTGCAGCGCGCCGAGATCCACCCCAATCCGGCCCACTATGCATTGGCCCGTCTGGAGCGCCTGCTGCCGGGGCGCGTCACCCTGGTCACCCAGAACATCGACAACCTGCACGAGAGTGCCGGCAGCAAGAACCTCATCCACATGCACGGCGAGTTGCTCAAGGCCCGCTGCCCGGGCTCGGGTCAGGTGATCGAGTGGCGCGGGGATCTCCATCAGGAAGAGCTGTGTTCCTGCTGCCAGTTTCCCCACCCGCTGCGCCCCCATGTGGTCTGGTTTGGGGAGATGCCCCTCGGGCTTGACCGCATCTACTCGGCCCTGGCCCAGTGCGATCTCTTCATCTCCATCGGGACCTCCGGGGCGGTCTACCCTGCCGCCGGATTCGTCCATGAGGCCGGCCTGAACGGTGCCCATACGGTGGAGCTCAATCTGGAGCCGAGCGAAGTGGGCAGCCAGTTTGATGAAAAACGTTATGGTCCGGCTTCCTTGCTGGTGCCCGCTTTTGTGGATGAACTCCTGCAAAGTTGCGGTGTGCATCAGCCTCTCACCGTCGAGGGACATAACTGGATGGAGATGCGCGGCCCCTAATTATTGATTTTTCACACAGTTGCATTGACCCACTGAAATCGCCACACTGACACCTAACTTCAAGATGCAGCTGGCACAACATGTCATGAACTTTCCAACGCGCGGGATGGCCTCTCTCCTGCTGGTGCTTTTCTCGTTCGGTACCCAGGCTTCCTCCTCTTCGCTATTGCAACTGATCCTGCCGGACAAGCGGGAAATCACCCTGGATGAGGCGGCGTTGGCCGCCTTGCCACAAGTGGAGTTCGAGACGGCGACGCCCTGGACCCTCGGCACCCACCGCTATCGTGGACCGACCCTGAAGAGCGTGCTGGCGGCGCAGCAGGTGGATAGTGCCAGCGCCATCGATGTCGCCGCACTCAATGGCTACCAGCAGCGGGTCGATCTCTCCCTGTTTGCCAAGGTGCCGCTGACCCTGGTGCGTTACCAGGATGACAAACCGCTCACCCGTCGCAATAAAGGGCCGCTCTGGCTGCTGGTCCCCCTCTCGGCCCATCCCGACATGGATGTGTCCGCCATCCACAACAACATGGTCTGGCAGGTGATCCGCATCGAGGTTGTCCCGTGACGCGACGACAGCGAGATAACCTGCTGCTTGCAGCCATTTCCCTGCTGTTTCTCTTCTCGTCCCTCTGGGGGCTGCTGCTGCAGAGTCGGCACGAGCAGCTCGTTGACATGTTCTACCGCAACACCCACTGGAACATCAGCCAGGTAATGCAGGAGTCCCAGCGATTTCTCTATGATGTGCGCCTCTACCGTGCCGGGGCGCTCGACATGGCGGCCCTGAGCCTGGATTACGACCTGCTGTGGAACCGGCTGGATGTGTTCCTGATCAGTACCGAGACCGCCGATGCGCGGGCGAGGCATGGGTTGGGGGAGGTGCTTGAACGGCTCTTTGACGAACTCAAGGGGCTGGATCCCCAGATGCAGTCCGGGGAGCTGAAGAGGGGGAAAGCCCTCGATCTTGCCCTCGTCCGGCTGACCGGCTTGACCCATCAGGTGGAGCAGATTGGGGATCAGATCCTCTCCGGCCAGGAGCGGGAAGCCTCCCTCAACCAGTTGCGCCAGAGCCTGTTCTGGATCCAGATCTGGCAGTTGATCCTGCTGGTGATGGGCTGTGTGCTGGTATTTGCCCTCATTCGGACCAATCTGCAGAATCGTCGCCTCTCCCTGCTCGATCCCATGACCCGGCTTGGCAACCGTCGGGCCTTGCAGGGGCAGCTCAGGCAATCCCTGCTGCAAGATCGGGTCCAGGCGCTGGCGGTGCTGGATCTGAAGCGGTTCAAGCAGGTCAATGATCTGCTCGGATACCAGGTTGGTGATCGCCTGCTGCAGGCGGTCTCGGCCCGGTTGCGTCAGGCATGCCCCGGCCGTGCGTACCGGTTGGGGGGCGATGAGTTCGCCGTGGTGCTGGACGACGAAGAGGAAGATCTCGATGCCCGCATGGCCGCCATGGTGAGCCTGTTGCAGTTTGAGTTCGTGACCCGGGAAAGCAGCTTTGATCTGGCGTGTCGCTTCGGAGTGGCCAGGTGCGAGGGTGGCGAGGATGCCGATGAGCTATTGGAGCAGGCCATATTGGCATTGAACGAGGCCAAGCGTGAGGGGACCACCCTGGTGTGGTATCAGAGTGCGATGAAGGCTGACCTCCACATGGCCCAGCGGCAGCTGCACCAACTGCGGGAATGGTTGGCGGGGGCCGCCCCTTCCCCCCTGGAGACCCTCTGCGAGCCGATGAGAGACGAGCAGGGCGTGCCGGTGACGGCGGTCAGTCTGTGCTGGCGGGTGAGCCAGCAGCCCTGTGATGTGGGCTGGATGCAGGAGCGTGGTGTCCTTGGGCCCGTGATGGCGCGATGGCTGACAGAAGAGCCATGCAGTGGCACCTTGCTGGTAAGGCTTCATCAGCCTGCCCAACTGGCCCCTCTGCTGGCGAGCCTGCCCCCCTTGCCACAGGGGAGGCTGATCCTGGCATTGCCTGCGCTGATACCGGATGCCACCCTGCTTGAGAAGATGCGCGAGTGTGGCTGCATGCTGGCGCTGAGCGAGCTTGGCAGCAGCGCCCCCGAACTGCTGCAGGCGGGCTGGCCAATTCGCTACTGGCTGCCAGCACCCTCTGGGTACGAGGCGCTGCTCCAGCCGTTGGCAACGGCGCTGGGGCTGCTGCGCCTGGCTCCCCGGGGAGAGGCGCAGCAAGAGGATGATCTCAAGCTGAGTTGAGTGGTGGCTTGTGCAGTCTGGGGGCCGATGCCAAGGAGACAATACACAGAAGGGCGGCTCATGGCCGCAATGCTGTTCACTTAAGCGGAGCCGCATTGCGATTTACCGGAAAACGGGTCTTTGATATCTTCACCGCCCTGGGTCTCGATGGCCTGGGGCGTTTTTCTATGAACATGACGCCTATGCAGCCCCGCAACTCCGCCAACCTCCGTGGCGTATGGGCTGGCGATAACGCGCCCGCCATCACTGCCATCTGGTTCGCGATGAACTGACAGGCAAACTTAAAGCTCACCTCATTGGGCGCTCGCTGATGGGCTACGGCGGCCTGGCTGGCCTCCCGCCTGACCAGATTGTATCCAAGCAGCAATCCCCACAGCTCCTGATAGACCAAGTCCACTTTCTTGCTTCTCAGCGTGATGGCGTTGTGCTGCATCGCGCTTTTGATATCCCGGTATCCCAGCTCGATTTCCCAGCGCTCGTGGTACAGGGTCGCCACCTGAGCTGCACTGAATCGCGCCACGGGCAGGGAGGTAAAGACCGTTTTCTCCTTGCCTGCCACCTCATAGGTCACTGCGCGAACTTGCCAGTGTGTCGGCAACGCCGGGTTTTTCTTGCGAGCCTGAGGCGAGACCGTCATTTGCAACAGACGGTCACCGTCGCCATAGCGCTCAAGTTCCGTGTATACCAGCCCCTTGCGTTCCGGGATGAGCCAGTGACGGTCGGTGTCTTCGGCCTGAATACGCAGCAACAGGTCGGCACCGAAGAAGCCTTTATCCAGCAGGGTCACTGACTTGTCCGGCAATGAGTGAATGAACTCGCTGGCCAGGGGGATTTCCCCTTTGCGGTACGGGCTGATGGCCGCGTTGGCAATGACATGCGAGCGGACATTCATGAGCGTGACCAACCGCAGCATCGGGTAGGGTGTCTGCCGGTTGGTTGAGGTGTTACCCGAGCCGAAATGTGCTCTGAGTTCAGGCATATCCTGGGTTCGGAACAGGGCCCCATCGATGGCAAAGACCTGTAAACCGTGCCAATGGTCTTCAGGATAACGTTCCCGCCCCCACACATCGGCGCACTGTTTGAACAGCCACTCGAGCGGCTGTTTGCCGAGTCGCTGACGGGCCTGAGACAGGGCACTGTCCGCGAGCAAGGCATCATTGGCCAACCCTTCTGCACAGATGTTGAGGCGCCGAGCGACCTCGGAGATGGGCTCATTGCGGAAAAAGGCCATCCCCACGACGAGCCACAAGACCATATCAGAAGGTAAGCGGCGTCGGCGGATAGTGGCCTTTTCAGACAAGGCGGCAGCGGCAGTAATCCATTCGTCGGGAATATGGTCGGCAAAAATGGCCAGCCGAGCCAGCATGTCGCCAGATGCCTCAACAACATCGTTCAGATCGTTTGCAATAGACATAAAAAAATCCGGAACCAGTGATTGGTTCCGGATTGTCCTACAGCAGAAGGATCGGTCAATGGATCCTTAACTGATCAGCATTGGGCTCATGGCCGCCCTTCTGTTGCTTGCTGGCACTTAAACTGGTTTGCTGTCCGGTGAGGAAAAGGGAGTGCAGGAGTGTCTGATTACCAGGTCCGGATCCACGGTGATCATGCGGTTTGCGATGGGCTCGCCGTTGATGCGTGCCAAGAGCCGGGTGACGGCGAGGCGGCCCAGCTCCTCTTTCGGTTGATTGACCGTGGTGAGCGGGGGGGACATGAACTGGGCCAGCGCCACGTTGTCATAACCGACGATGGAGAGATCGCGGGGGATCACCAGCCCCGCCTGATGGGCGGCACTGATGACCCCCATGGCCATCATGTCGTTGCAGACAAACAGCGCGGTGGGACGCTCTGGCAGTGCCAGCAGGCGGGTCATGGCGGCGGCGCCGCTGGCGCAGTCAAAGTCTCCCTCCTGGATCCAGCCCGGATTGACGGTGAGCCCGGCCTCCTGCATCGCCTGCTCGAAACCCGCCTGGCGCTGGTTGGCCGGGGCGCGGCTGTGGGGGCCCGTGATGCAACCGATGGCAGTGTGACCCAGCCCCAGCAGATGGCGGGTTGCCAGGTAGCCGCCGCGATGGGAGTTGTCGGCGATGAGATCCACCTCGCCGTTCTCCATGCCCCAGTCCATCACCACGACCGGCAGGCTCTTGAGCCAGTCGAGCTGGTTGAACACCTCCTGCTGCCCTTCACTGCACATGATGAGCAGGCCGTCGACCCGTTTCCTGAGCATCATCTTGAGGTAGGAGAGTGCCGTCTCGGCCTGTCCTTCGGTGTTGCCCAGCATCAGGTTGTAACCCTGCTCGAAGCAGTAGCGCTCCACCCCGCGCACCACCTCGGCGAAGAAGGGGTTGCTGGAGGTGGTGACCAGCATGCCGATGCTGTTGGTCTCCTTTACCTTGAGGCTGCGGGCCACCAGGCTCGGGGCATAGTTGAGATCGCGCATGGCCGCGAAGACCCGCTCCCGGGTCTCTTCGGCCACGAAGCGGGTCTCGTTGATGACGTGGGAGACGGTGGTGGTCGACACCCCCGCCAGCGCGGCCACCTCCTTGATATTGGCCATCAGTGCCCCTGCGCAGTCTGTTCAAGGAGGAAGGCATCGACCTCCTGCTTGCTCGGAATGGAGCTCTGGGCACCAAACCGGGTGACGGAGAGTGCCGCCGCCCCGTGGGCAAAGCGTACGGCAGCGTCAAAGTCGGCGCCCGCGAGCTCGGCCGCCAGGAAGGCGCCGTTGAAGGTATCCCCGGCCGCCGTGGTATCCACCGCCTTGACCCGAAAACCCGGTATGAGCGCCTGTTGCTGCCCCTTGCTGCAATAGACCCCTTGGGACCCCAGGGTGATCATCACCTCACCGATGCCCATCTGGTGGAAGCGGGCGGCAGCCTCCCGGGCGCTCGCTTCGTCGGTGACCTTGACGCCGGTCAGCAGCTCGGCCTCGGTCTGGTTGGGGGTGATGAGGTCCACCAGCGCCAGCAGATCCCTTGAGAGCGGGCGTGCGGGGGCGGGGTTGAGCACCACCCGGGTGCCGTGGGCACGGGCCAGACGGGCCGCTTCCTGCACGCTCTCGAGCGGCACTTCCAGTTGCAGCAGCAGGGTGTGGGCGGCGGCGATCATTGCCTCGTGACCTTGCACCACGGCCGGGGTGAGGGCGCCGTTGGCTTCGGCGGAGATGCCGATGCTGTTCTCCCCCTCGTCGCTCACATAGATGATGGCGATGCCGGTGGGGAGCCTGGGGTCGAGTTCGACGGCGCTGACATCGATGCCGTCGTTGGCAAACCCGGTTTTCATCTGGTGGCCGATGGCATCATCGCCGATGCGGGCGATGAAGGAGACAGGGGCGCCGAGGCGGGCGGCGGCCACCGCCTGATTGGCGCCCTTGCCGCCGGGAACGACCTGATAGCTGTGGCCGGTCAGGGTTTCACCGGGGCGGGGAAAGTGGGGGACGCGCAGCACATGATCCGCATTCACGCTGCCGAGGACTACGAGACGATTCATTCCTATCACCCTTGGTTGAGTACATCCTGGTCTGGGTGGGCCCAGACCAGGCGGCACTGGCGGAAAAAGAGAGGGGAGGCGAACCTCCCCCCGTCAACTTACTTGTTGACGATTTGCAGCGGTACCGGGATGGATTTTTCCACCGGTTGACCCTTGAGCACCTTGTCGGCGGTTTCCACGCCGATGGCGCCGATGAGGGCGGGCTGCTGGGCCACGGTGGCGGCCAGTTTACCCTTGGCCACGGCGGCTTTGCCATCGTCGGTGCCGTCAAAGCCCACGATCATCACCTCTTTGCCGGCGGCCTGCACGGCGCGGATGGCACCCAGCGCCATCTCGTCGTTCTGGGCGAACACTGCCTGCACGGTCGGATGGGCGGCCAGCAGGTTCTCCATGACGTTCAGACCCTTGGTGCGATCAAAGTCGGCGGGCTGGGAGGCCAGCACCTGCAGCTTGTTGGCGGTGACCGCCAGGGCGAAGCCTTCGCCGCGATCACGGGCGGCGGAGGTACCTGCGATCCCTTCCAGCTGGATCACCTTGGCACCGCTGCCCAGCTTCTCGGCGATGAAGTCGCCAGCCAGCTTGCCACCGGCCACGTTGTCGGAGGCGATGTGGGCCTTGACGTCACCCTGGGCTGCGCCGCGGTCCAGGGTCAGCACCGGGATGTTCGCCTTGTTGGCCAGGCGAATGGCGTTGCCCACTGCTTCGGAGTCGGTCGGGTTGATCAGGATGGCGTTGACCTTGCGCACGGTGAGATCTTCCACGTTGGAGAGCTCCTTGGCCGGGTCGTTCTGGGAGTCCAGCACCACCAGCTCGTAGCCAAGCTCCTTGGCCTTGGCTTCGGCGCCCTCCTTCATGGTGACGAAGAAGGGGTTGTTGAGGGTGGAGACCACCATCGCCAGGGTGTGATCCGCGGCCTGGGCGGTGCCCAGCACGGACATGATGGTGGCAGCGAGCAGGGTATTGAGCTTTTTCATCATTTCATTCCTTGTGTGTGGCGTGGCTTGTTAACGGTTGCTTTTGTTATCGATCATCACGGCAAGCAAAATCACGCTGGCCTTGGCGATCATCTGGTAATAGGAGCTGACGTCGAGCAGGTTGAGGGCATTGTTGAGGAAGCCGATGATGAGGGCACCGATCAGGGTTCCCATGATGCGGCCCTTGCCCCCCATCAGGCTGGTGCCCCCCAGCACCACGGCGGCGATGGCATCCAGCTCGTACCCCATGCCAGCAGTGGGCTGGGCGGACGAGAGGCGGGATGTGACGATGAGCCCGGCCAGTGCCGACAGCATGCCGCACAGACCATACACCGCGAGCTTGACCCGATCCACATTGATACCGGAGAGGCGGGTGGCCGATTCGTTGCCGCCGAGGGCATAGATGTAGCGGCCCAGGCGAGTGTGATTGAGCAGGTACCAGGCCAGCAGGAAGACGATGGCCATCAGCCAGATGGGCACCGGCAGACCCAGCAGGTAGCCGGTCCCGAGCCAGGCGAAGTGATCGGCGCCGTCACTGAAGCCGGTGGAGATGGGGCGCCCCTCGGTGTAGACCATGGTGACGCCGCGCAGGGCGGTCATGGTGACCAGGGTGGCGATGAACGCCTGTACCTTGCCCTTGGCGATGATGAGGCCGCTGATGCTGCCAAGCAGGGCGCCGGCCCCCAGGGTGAGGGGGATCACCAGGCCGATGGGCAGCTCCATGGCCACCATGGTGGCGGCCAGGGCGCCGCACAGGGCCAGTACCGAGCCGACCGACAGATCGATGCCGGCGGTGAGGATGACCAGCGTCATGCCGACCGCCATGATGGCGTTGACCGATGTCTGGCGCAGGATGTTGAGCAGGTTGTCGGCGGTGAAGAAGTTGGGGCTCAGGAAGGAGACCACGCCGATCAGCACCAGCAGCGCGACCAGGGACTTGTTCTCGATCCACCAGGCCTTGCTCATGACGCCGCGGCGGGAAAGGGTTTGGGTTGTCATTGTGCTGCCTCTTGCTCTGCTTGCCACTGTTTACCGACTGCCGCTGCCATCAGCTTCTCCTGATTGGCATCGCGGGTGTTGAATTCTGCGCTGATGCGCCCTTCGTGCATCACCATAATGCGATCACTCATGCCGAGCACTTCCGGCATTTCGGAGGAGACCAGGATGATGCTCATCCCCTCCTTCTTGAACTGGTTGATGAGCTGATAGATCTCCTTCTTGGCGCCGACATCGACGCCGCGGGTCGGCTCATCCAGGATCAGCACCTTGGGCCGGGTCAGCAGCCCCTTGGCGATGGCCACCTTCTGCTGGTTGCCGCCGGAGAGGAGCTTGATCAGCTGATCCTGACTCGGGGTCTTGATGTTGAACAAACGCACATAGTCCCCTACCGCCTGGCGCTCGGCCTTGCCGTCAATCTTGCCGCCACGAATGAACTCGCCGAGGGCGCACAGGCTCATGTTTTCGCGCACCGACAGCTCCAGCACCAGGCCGTCGCCCTTGCGATCCTCGGAGATATAGGCGATACCAGCGGCCAGACCATCGGCCGGGCTTCTGGGTACCAGGGCGTGGCCATCCACCGTCACCTGGCCAGCGCTGATGGGGCTGGCACCGTAGATGAGCTTCATCAGCTCGGTGCGGCCGGAGCCCATCAGGCCGCTAAAGCCCAGAATTTCCCCCTGACGCAGGGAGAAGCTCACCCCGCGCACGCCGGGACCAGCCAGATCGTTCACCTGCAGGCTAACCGGGCCAAGCTCGCGCTCAAGACGTGGGTACTGCTCTTCCAGCCGGCGGCCCACCATCATCTCGATGATCCTGTCTTCATCGAGATCGCTCACCGCCTGCTCGCCGATCCACTTGCCATCCCGCAGCACGGTGACCCGATCGCAGATCTCGAAGATCTCTTTCAGGCGGTGGGAGATGTAGACAATGCCGCAGCCCTGCTCGCGCAGTTCACGAATGACGGTGAAGAGCTGCTCGGTCTCGGTGTCGGTCAGCGCATCGGTGGGCTCGTCCATGATGATGACGCTGGCATCGAACGACAGCGCCTTGGCGATCTCTACCATCTGCTGTTCACCGATGGAGAGATCCCCGAGTCGGGTATCCGGGCCGTGCTTGACGCCAAGTCGCGCCAGCAGACCGCTGGCACGCTCACGCAACTGCTTGTGGTCGATGCTGCCAAAACGGGTGCGCGGTTCGCGGCCGAGGAAGATATTGGCGGCAATCGACAATTCCGGCAGCAGGTTCAGCTCCTGGTGGATGATGCTGATCCCCTGATCCTGAGAGTCGCGGGGGCCCTTGAAGTGCACCGGCTGGCCGCGATAGCTGATGCTGCCGGCATCGGCCTGGTAGATGCCGGTCAGCACCTTCATCAGGGTCGACTTGCCAGCGCCATTTTCGCCGAGCAGGGCCATCACCTGGCCCGGATAGACCCGAAGACCCGCTTCGTCGAGGGCGCGCACACCGGGGAAGGTCTTGACGATCCCGGTCAGCTCCAGAATGGGTGAGAGGGGGGAGGTTGTGCTCATTTGCAGCTTCCTTGAAGAGGCTTAAAACGCCACACCGGCGCAGAGGATCAGGTTGGCGTAGGGAGACACCTCACCGCTGCGCACGATCGCCTTGCTCTGGCGGGAGCGAGCCTTGAACGCTTCGTGCAGGCAGTACTCGATGGTGATGGGCTTGCCTTGAGCCACGGCGTGCGCCTCCAGCTGATCCACCAGCGCCTGATGGGTGGCGGGGCTGATCGCCTTGATCTCGCTTGCCATGATCACCTTCTCCACCACCAGGTCGGTGAGCAAGGCGGTCAGTACGGTTTCAAGGCTGGGGGTGCCCGCCATCAGCGCCAGATCGATGCGCTCCGGCCCCGTCGGAATGGGCAGGCCAGCGTCGCAGACGGTGATCTCGTCGGTGTGGCCCATCTGCGCGACCAGCGCGCTTAAGGGAGCATTGAGCAGCTTGCCTCGTTTCATACAGCACCTCGGCGGCCTGGGACCGCATATGGATATTGAGTTGGGCAATCGGTTACGCAACCGGTTGCGTCATTAGGGCGAAAGATAGGTGTTAACCGTTAACGGGTCTAGGCAGTGATGACGAAAATGTGAAAACGATCTCAGTGACAGGGCAATTTCAGAAGAAACGGGTGTCAGAAGAGCACCCGTCTGAGAGGCGTCGCCGGATGTTGCCCGTACAAAAAGGCGTACCCGGCGCGAGGAGATCAGAGGGCGAGCGCCGCCTGCACTGCGGGGCGGGCCAGCATGCGCTGATAGTGATCCGCCACCTTGGGAAACTCGCTGATGGCCACCCCGTCGCTCTCGAGCCAGCCTGCAATCACGAAGAGGTAGATGTCGGCCAGGCTGAAGCGCTCCCCCAGTACCCAGGGGCCGGCCAGATAGTGGCGCTCAACCTGGTCAAAGCCATCGCGCATGTTCTGCGGCATCTTGGCCTGCATGGCAGCCATGGCCTGTTCATCGTCGGCCCAGCGGCCGGGACGGCGTCCATGGGCATGGGCGACATGGACGGTGGAGACGAGGAAACTGTGTACCTCCTGCATCCTGGCCAGGAGGAAGGGGTCATCCAATGGGGCCAGCCCGGCGTTAGGAAAACGCTGGGCCACGTAGAGCAGCAGGGCCGGTGTTTCGGTCAGCACGCCATGCTCCGTCACCAGTGCCGGGACTCGCCCCTTGGGATTGATGGCGAGGTAGTCGGGGCTGCGCTGTTCACCAGCGGCCAGATCCAGGCGCTTGACAAGGTGAGGGGCACCGGCCTCCACCAGAGCGATGCGCACCGCCATGGCACAGGTACCGGGGGCAAGATAGAGCGTCAGTTCGGACATGACCGTTTTCCTTGTGTGAGAGAGAAGAGCCAGTGGACATCTCGTCCGCCAGCGCGCGCCATCATCCTACTCCCGTTGGACAGAGGGGCCAAGGGTGAGGGGAACCTCATCAAGAAGGGCTGCAAGGCCTTTGGTATCAATGGCTTTCTGAACGGAAGATAACAGGAAAAACGGCTACGCATGCCGGTTCAAACCGCTATAATGTGCCACCTTGGATCAGTCGTCAGTGAATGTTGGACAGTCAATTGAGTAATAGAATGCGGATCGGTGGAACCCTCGAACAGTCCCTCAGCCAGGGATATCGTCTGGACCTGCAAGGGGTGTTGAAAGAGGGGTGGCAACAGACTCGTCGTACCGGTTTCGGATTGGCGCTGGCCATCGCCGGGGTCATGGCAATCTGGATCCTGCTGAGCAATACCTTGCTGACGCCCTATGTCGCCCGTGAAGGGGGGGATATGGATATGGCCCTGATCCTGAGTCTGCTGGTCACGGTGATCATGTCACCCATGACCTCCTCCCTCGACATGCTGGGGTTGCAGCAGTCGGTGGGGGTGCGCGCCCGGCCGAGCCAGGTATTCGACTTCTTCCGTCACTTCCTGCGCCTGGGCAGCCTGAGTCTGCTCGGCAGCCTCATCACCAGCCTGTTTGGCCCCCTGTTCGAGCTGCTGGGCCTGCCGGTGATGCTGGCCTTCATCCCTTCCGCCCTGGTGGGCATGGGGCTGGTGTTTACCGTACCTCTGGTGCTGGAGCGCGGTCTTTCCCCGGCTCAGGCCATTCTGGTCTCCCTCAAGCTCTTTGCCCGGGGCTGGCCCAGCATAGTGCTGCTGCACGGGGTCATGCTGGCACTCTTCTTCCTGGCACTCATCCCCATGGGGCTGGGACTTATCTGGGTGGCGCCGCTCTACTTCAACTGCAAGGGCATTCTCTACCGGGATCTGTGTGGGGTGGCAGTCGAAGTGACCGAGGTTGCCAGTGGCAACGACGGGCAGGGCCCGGATCATTTCAACGCATAACGGGATACCAGGGGTCAGCCGGTGTCGACCCGCCCGGAGCATGATGCAAAAGGATGGCATATGAACAAGCGATACGGGATGGCGGCGCTCCTGCTGGTACCCATGCTGGGACAGGCTGAGCCATCCCTTGAACTCGACTACGGCACCTTCTACAGCCAGATGAAGACCTTCGCCAAGGGGGAATTTGGCCACGCCAGACTGGGCTTTTATCTGGCCAGTCAACAGAACGGTCGGCGCTGCGGGCTCACCTCGGCCCGGGTCTCGACCCCGGACAGGGATGTGCCCGCCGAGGTCACGGTGGATGGCGAACTGCGTCTGCCCTATGACGATGACCTCAACCTCGACAAGGCGATCGTGGTGGTGGGGCTCACCGAGGCCCACGCTGCCTGCGATCTGTCGGTACAGGTGATGGCTGACGCCCCTGCCATACCCGAGGTGCCGCTGGCCGAGCTCGTCTTGCGCCAGCAGCAGATGCAGCGATTGCTCGACAAGATGGCCGGCATGGTCGGCCAGTATTTCCTGCCCAAGATGGAAGGGGTGAGGATCTCCATGGTGGCGCCCGCAGGCACAGCCTACCTTGTGGAGGGAGCCCGTCAGGAGGCCGTCTCCTGGCAGCAGGGGCAACTGCTGCTCAGCAATGCGCAGCTGAAGGGGTTTGCCCTGGGCAAGCTGCAACTGCAAGGGGAGATCCTGCGCCTGACCCCCTGGCTGCACAAGGGGTAGCGACCAGAGTCCGCAGATTGCCAGAATGAAAAAGGAGCGACTGGCGCTCCTTTTCTGTGGGTGACGGGGCTTAGCGCACCTCAATCACGTCCAGCATGTCCATCTCGTCGATGTCCAGCAGCGGCGCCTTGGGCAGCTCTGGCGGATCAAATGCCTTGTCGCCACCGTCGATGATACCGGAGTCGCGGTTGATGCTCTTGAAGTCAAACAGCTGGTGATCGAGCAGGTGGCTCGGGATCACATCCTGAATGGCGGTGAACATGGTTTCGAGACGACCCGGGAAGCGGCGATCCCACTCCTGCATCATCTGTTTGATGGCCTGGCGCTGCAGGTTCTCCTGGGAGCCGCACAGGTTGCAGGGGATGATGGGGAAGGCCTTGACCTCGGCATAGCGCACCAAGTCTTTCTCCTTGCAGTAGGCCAGGGGGCGGATCACCACGTTCTTGCCATCGTCGCTCACCAGCTTGGGGGGCATGGACTTGAGCTTGCCACCGTAGAACATGTTGAGGAACAGAGTCTCGAGGATGTCGTCACGGTGATGGCCAAGGGCGATCTTGGTACAGCCCAGCTCCTGGGCGGTGCGATACAGAATACCGCGGCGCAGGCGGGAGCAGAGCGCGCAGGTGGTCTTGCCCTCCGGTACTTTCTCCTTGACGATGGAATAGGTATCTTCTTCCACGATCTTGAAGTCAATGCCGAGGGTACTCAGGTATTCGGGCAGCACGTGTTCGGGGAAGCCGGGTTGCTTCTGATCCAGGTTGACGGCCACCAGATCGAAATGGATGGGGGCGCTGGCCTTCAGGCTCATCAGGATGTCGAGCATGGCAAAGCTGTCCTTGCCGCCAGACAGGCAGACCATGATCTTGTCACCCTCTTCAATCATGTTGAAGTCGGCGATGGCCTGGCCCACATTGCGCCGCAGGCGTTTCTGCAGCTTGTTGAAACTGTATTTCTCTTTGGCGTTAAGCTCTTCTAGCATGGCCTCAAACCCGGGACAAAAATAAGCGGCTTATTATAGCCATGTCCCGGGGGAGGGCAAGAAACGCTTATGCAGGATGACGCCTGTCATCCACAGGGCAGCTGTAATCGTCGGGTTTGAGGATGAGAATGTCGCAGTTGAGCCTGTCCACCACGTGCTCGGCGGTGTTGCCAAGCAGGGCGGCAGAGAGGCCGGTACGGCCGACGCATCCCATGATCATCAGGGTGGCATTCAGTTCGTCCGCCATGTCCGGCAGCACCTCCTCCGGCAAGCCTTCCGCCACCTTGGTCCACATGTGGTTGATGCCGAACTGATCGGCATGTTCCCGCAGCAGATCTTCATGGTGTTTGCGAATGGCATCGTTGTAGGCGTTGGGATCGAACTCTGGCAGTTCGATGGCGACATTGACCGGAGTGCCCGGGTAGGTGTTGACCAGATAGAGACTGGCACCAAGCAGCTCGGCGATGGCGATCCCCTCGCGGGTGATCCGCTCGTTGAGCACCTTCTGCTCCTTGTCATCGCTCGAGCAGTTGATGGCGGCAATCAGGTTGCCCCCCCGTTGCCAGTGCCCTTCTTTTACCAGCAGAACCGGACAGGGGCATTTGCGCAGCAGGTGCCAGTCGGTGGGGGTGAAGATGAAGGTTTGCAGGAAGGAGTGCTTGTGAGTCGCCTTGACGACCAGATCGTGACGCTGCTCCAGCACTTCCTGAATGACGCACTCGAAGGGACGGTTGTGCCAGAGCACTTTCACTTCGCATTCCAGCCCTCTGGCCCGATAGGGAGTGAGGATCTCGTCGAGCCACTCCCGACGTTGGGCGATGACACCATGGCGCATCTCTTCCCGCTCGTCTGCCGAGAGCATGGCGGTCATCTCGTAAGAGAAGTCGTAAATCGTCAGGAGCAGGGTCAGCTGGGCGCCCTCATCCAGCTCGGCGACCTTGACCGCGCGCTCGAGCGCAATCTGGCGCTCCTCCTCGGGATTGATCACCACCAGAATGTTTCGGTACTTGACCATGTTCTCCTCCTTGGCAAAAAGGCCAATGATGGCAACTCTTTAGCTATTACAGCTTAGTCCAAGGGGGGAGACGGGAAGGTGTGCCGGATCAAATTTCAGGGTGATCCGATCCGGCAAAAAAGGGAGTCAACGGGGATTAACCGCAGGGAGGACGAGTGGCTCCGGCCATGACGCCCAAGGCAACATTGTCCAATACAGTAATGTATTTGCCTTTGACGCTGATGAGACCGGATTTCTGGAAACGACCCAGCAGGCGGCTGATGGTCTCGACGGTGAGACCGAGGTAGTTGCCGATGTCCCCACGGGTCATGGAGAGGCGGAACTCCTTGGCGGAGAAGCCGCGCTCGGAGAAACGAACCGAGAGATTGTGCAGGAAGGCAGCGAGGCGCTCTTCGGCGTTCTTTTTGGAGAGCAGCAGTATCATCTCCTGGTCGCCCATGATCTCGTTGCTCATCAGCCGCATGATCTGCTGGCGCAGTTTGGGCATCTTGCCAGAGAGGTCGTCGAGCACATCGAACGGGATCTCGCACACCATGGCGGTTTCCAGCGCCTGGGCGAAGGAGGGGTGGGCCTGCTTGTGGATGGCGTCGAAACCGACCAGATCACCGGCGAGGTGGAAGGCGGTGATCTGTTCGTCACCCTGTTCGGTGATGGTGTATGACTTGATGGTCCCGGAACGGATGGCATAGAGCGACTTGAACTCATCGCCGGCCTTGAACAACTCTTCACCCTTCTGGATCGGCTTTTTGCGCTCGATGATGCTGTCGAGCTGATCGAGCTCGTTGTCGTTCAGGGTGAAGGGGATGCAGAGCTGGCTGATGCTGCAATCCTGGCAATGAATTGCACAGCCACCGCTCTGAATACGTCTGCCAGGTTTCTTGTCCGGGATCATAGGCTCAAATGAATAATTGATTTATATCAAACAAGTTTACCACCATCTCATCCGTTTTGGATAGGGTTTCAAAAGGACGCCATCCCGATCCAGAGGGTGTGGATCCCGTAGGCAATAAGCAGCAAGGCGCCCCCAAGGCGCAGGCTGCGCAGGGTGAGCCAGTAGCGCAATCGGTCTGCCAGCCCCCCCAGCGCAAACAGGGTCGGCAGGGTGCCGAGGCCGAAAAAGAGCATGATGAGTGCCCCGCCACTTGCGGAGCCTGCGGCAGCGCTCCAGGTCAGCATGGAGTAGACGAGGCCGCAAGGGAGCCAGCCCCAGACCATGCCAAAGGGGAGGGCCTGCCAGGCTGATGTAAACGGGAGAAACCTGCCTGCCAGCGGCTTGATGAGAGGCCAGAACTTCGCACCGATGCGCTCGAGCAGCAAGACGCCATGCCACCAGCCAGCCAAGTAGAGGCCGAGCGCTATCATCAGCAGGGCGGCGATGAAGCGAAGCCATGCCAGGGCGTGTTTGCCAGCGCCTATCTCCGTGGTGGTGGCGAGCAAACCACCCACCAGCGCGCCCGCCAGCACATAGCTCAGGATGCGCCCCAGGTTGTAGTTGAGCAGATAACCGAGTCGGCCCCAAAAATGCTGCTTCTCGGCAGGTATGGCCATGGAGAGCGCTGCGGACACGCCGCCGCACATGCCGATGCAGTGGCCGGCACCGGCAAGCCCGACCAGCAGGGCGCCCATGAGGTCAAGGCTGCTGGTCATGAGGCCTGCTTTCCTGTTCTGCTTGTTGTTCAGGGGGGGCAAGGGACGCTGCTCCTCGTCAAACAGGATGTTGGAGCCCTGCCTGTCGAGATCCTCGAACTGCTCGGAGCGGATGGCCCAGAAGAAGACGGCTCCTGCAATGACAACGAACAGGATGGCGATGGGGATGAGGACGAAGATGATGTTCATGGCGCGGACCCTGTGGTGAAAGGGGGATGATAACCCGGCGAGGCAAGAGGTGCCGCCACCCGGGAGGATGCCAGATGGCTGCTCACCGGTTGAGCCGCATGGAGTTGGTGACCACGATGAGGGAGCTCAGGGACATGCCAGCAGCCGCCAGATAAGGGGGGAGCCAGCCACTTGCCGCCAGCGGCAGCACAAGCAGGTTGTAGCCGATGGACCAGGCAAAGTTCTCCTTGATGATCTTGCGAGTGCGCAGGGCCAGGGCCCGGGCGGCCAGCAGACGGGAGAGATCGTCGGCCAGCAGGATGGCGTCGGCACTGTTCTTGGCCAGATCCGTGCCCCCCGCCATGGCAAAGGACGCGTGGGCGCCAGCCAGCACAGGGGCGTCGTTGATGCCATCTCCCACCATGATGCTGATATCCCCGGCCGCTTCCCGGGCCTTGAGATAGGCCAGCTTGCCGTCCGGGGTGACCCCTTTTACCAGCTCATCGACCCCCAGCTCGCGGGCCAGCATGTCCGCCTGGTCCGAACCGTCGCCGGTGAGAATGGTGGTTTGCAGGCCTGCCTCCTTGAAGGCCTGGATCAGTGCACCGGCATCGGGGCGCAGCGTGTCGGCCAGGATGAAACGGGCCAGCAGTCCGTGTTCATCGGCCAGATAGATGGTCAGCCCTTGAGCGGCATTCTCTTCTTGCGCCAGTTCGAGCCAGCGTGCACTGCCGATGCGGTAATGCTTGCCCTCAATCACTCCCTGCACGCCGTGGCCGATGACGGGGGTGACGTCGCTGGCGGCGAACGGCACCCCGTCCGCCAGTGGTTTGCTTCGAAACGCACGGGCGATGGGATGCTCGGAGTAGGTCTCCAGGGCCTGGGCGAGGGCGAGGCAGCGGGCTGCATCGAGCTCGCCGAGGGGCTGGGTGCTCACCAGGCTGATGTTGCCCGTGGTCAGGGTCCCCGTCTTGTCCATCACGATGCGGTTGGCCCGGGTCAGAATGTCCAGCACGTGGCCGCGGCGCAGTAGGATGCCGCTGCGGGTCAGGTTGGCAGTGGCCGAGGTCAGTGCGGTCGGGGTGGCCAGCGAGAGGGCGCAGGGGCAGGTCGCCACCAGCACCGCCAGGGTGACCCAGAAGGCCCGCTCGGGCTCATGAAAATGCCAGAAGGTCCAGACCCCGGCCGCAATGATCAGGAGCACCAGGATAAAGTGGCGCGACAGCACGTCCGCCAGCTGGGCGATGGCGGGCTTGTCGTCCAGAGCATGATCCTGCAGGCGCATGATCTGGGCCAGGCGCGACTCTTCAATGGAATGGCTGACCCGGATCTCCAGGGGGGCATCGGTGTTGATGGTGCCTGCATAGACGGGATCTCCGGCCTGTTTGAGCAGAGGCAACTGTTCGCCAGTCAGCATGGATTCGTTGAGGCTGGCCTGGCCCAGGGTGACGATGCCGTCTGCCGGCAGGGTGGCCCCCGCAAGTACCCGCACCCTGTCTCCGACTCGCAGCGTCTTGGCGGCCACCTCGTGTTCGCCGTCATCATCGATGCGGGTCGCCATGATGGGCACCAGGCGCGCCAGGTTGGAGCTCGACTCCGACGCCTTGCGCCTCGCTCGCAGTTCCAGCAGACGGCCCAACAGCAGGAAGAAGACGAACATGGTGATGGAGTCGTAATAGACCTCACCCGTGTTGAAGACCGTGGCCCAGATGGAGGCGACGAAGGCGCCGATCAGTGCCAGCGACACCGACACATCCATGGAGAGGTGCCCCTGCTTCAGGCTGCGCCATGCCCCCACGTAAAAAGGCTGGGCCGAGTAGATCATGATGGGGGTGGAGAGCAGAAGGCTTATCCACTTGAAGTAGATCATGAACTCCTCTTCCACGCTGATGAAGAGGTCCATGTAGAGTGCCACGGCGCACATCATCACCTGCATGGAGCCAAGGCCGGCCAGCGCCATGCGGAACATGTAGCTGCGCACCTCTTTGGCGTAGAGCGCTTCCTGCTGATGAGTCTGGAAGGGATAGGCGCGATAGCCGACCCTGGCAAAGCCCTTGAGAATGTCGCTCAAAGAGAGCTGGGCCGGATCCCACTTGATGCGGGCGCGATGGGTGGTGGTATTGACGTTGATGTAACGCAGACCGCGCAGGGTCATCAGGTGCCGCTCGATGAGCCAGGCACAGGCGGCGCAGGTCAAACCTTCCACCGTCAGTTGGATCTCGCGCGTCGTTTCGCGACCCGTACCGGTGTCGGTGACGAACTCCTGCTGCACCTCCGCCAGATCGTAGTGGGTGAGGGCGGCGAGCTCTTCGGGCACCAGTTCCCCCTTGATGCCGGGAGCGGTGCGGTGTTCGTAATAACTGGCGAGGCCGCATTCGAGAATGGTCTGTGCCACGGCCTGACAGCCAGGGCAACACATCGGCTGAACGATGCCTTTGATCTCGAGAGTAAAGTTACTGCCAGTGGGAACCGGTTCACCACAGTGAAAACAGCCGGTCATGGTGATCATCCCTCTTTGATGCAGCCCTGCAGGCCGGGTCGGGGAGAAGGGCGGCTGACCGGCGTGCCGATCACCCTGCCTTCGTGATTCAACGTCCCTTGGGATCGAGCTCAATCGCTGCCTGAGTCGGCAGTTGTGCCGTCTCCTGGAGGCGCCATTCATGGTTGAAGGCATCGACCCGCACGTGCCACTTGCCGGTGAGGGGCTTGTCCAGCATCAGGCGATAGACTCCCTTGCCATCGGCCGTCAGCAGATGTTCGCTGTCCAGGCCCGCCAACGTGGGATGAAACAGGGAGAGGTGCAGTGCCTGCCCGGGGGGGAAATCCCCGGACAGTGGATTTAACGTCAGCTCCTTGTCGCTGACATTGAGGGCGATACGGATGCCGAGCGCCTCGGCGCGATCGAACTTGCTGAGATCCTGGTTAATCTCCTTGCCCTGCTTGTAGTAGTCCTCCGCCACCAGGTTGACCCCATCCTTGCTGGCAATGATGGCGGTGGCGATGCTGCCTACCACGGCGGCGCAGGGGAGGGCGATGATGAACCAGGGCCAGAATTGGCGATACCAGGGTTGAGTCATGATGCTACCGAAACAAATGGTTAACGAAATGGCGGTAATTCAGCCAACACAAGATAACAAAAAGCCTCGAAGAGTCGAGGCTTTTTGCTGATTAATCACGTGCTTATCACATGTTACTGCTGATTTTGCCGATCGTTGTGGGACAAGCTGTAAACGTAGGAAGCGAGCAGATGTACCTTGTCTTCCCCCAGAATGTCCTTCCAGGCCGGCATCACGCCGTGGCGCCCGTGGGTGATGGTCTGTTCGACCACCTGACGGGAGCCGCCATAGAGCCAGATGTTGTTGGTGAGATCCGGTGCGCCGAAGGCGATGCCGCCCTTGGCATCCGGACCGTGGCAGGCGGCGCACATGGCAAAGCGTGCCTCCCCTTTCTTGGCTTCCACCAGATCAACCTTGCGACCGGAGAGGCTCAACACATAGGAGGCAACCTCCTTCACCCCGTCCTGACCCAGGATCTCGCCCCAGGCGGCCATGATCCCCTGACGACCGCCCATGATGGTGGTCTTGATCTGGTCGGGGGCGCCGCCCCACTGCCATTCGCTGTCGGTCAGGTTCGGGAAACCGCGACCACCGCGGGCATCGGAGCCATGACACTGGGAACAGTTTTGCAGGAACAAGCGCTGACCCACCTTCAGGGCTTCCGGATCCTTGGCGATCTCGGTGATCTCCTTGTAGCTCTTGCCGTCAGCCTGATAGGTCAGCTCGCGGAACTTGGCGCCGTAGATCTCGTCGGCCTTGGCGAGTTCCCGGTCGTATTCCACCGCGCGTCCTTCGGCCTTGGCAGACTCGGCCGCCGCCTTGGACTCGGCCAGGGAACGCACATCCTGGTTGGAGCTCTGCCAGCCCAGCAGACCCTTGAAGTTGCCAAGGCCCGGGAAGGCGAGCAGGTAGATGAGCCCGGTGACGATGAAGAAGAGGAACATATAGGACCACCACTTCGGCAGGGGATTGTTGATCTCCTCGATGCCGTCGAAGGTGTGACCCATGGGTTTGCCCTCTTCGGCCCCCATCTTGTCCTTCATGCACCAGGCCAGCAGCAGGAAGCAGCCGAGAATGGTGCCAAGGCTTATGACGGTCACAAAAATGCTAAACAGAGTGCTCATTATTGCTTCGCTCCTGCGTTCTTGTTATCAGCACTGGGTTGCTCGTCATCGGCAAAAACCAGGTTGGCGGCCTCGTCGAAAGAAGCCTTGCGGCGCTTGCTGTAGGCCCAGACGATGATGCCAATCATGATGACCATCAGCAGCAGGGTGTACAGGCCGCGAAATGTGCCGTAATCCATATCCCGACTCCTTATTTCAGGGCATGGCCCAGTGATTGCAGATAGGCGATCAGCGCATCCAGCTCGGTCTTGCCCTTGACGGCCTCACCGGCGCCAGCGATGTCGGCATCGGTATAGGGCACGCCGAAGTGATCCCGGAACAGAGCCAGCTTCTTGCCAGTCAACTCGCCGCTCAGCACATTGGTCTCGAGCCAGGGGAAGGCCGGCATGTTGGACTCGGGCACCACGTCACGCGGGTTGATGAGGTGGGCGCGATGCCAGTCATCGGAGTAGCGGCCGCCGACCCGGGCCAGATCCGGGCCGGTACGCTTGGAGCCCCACAGGAAGGGGTGCTCCCAGACGCTCTCGCCGGCAACCGAGTAGTGGCCGTAGCGTTCGGTCTCGGCGCGGAACGGGCGGATCATCTGGCTGTGGCAGACGGTGCAGCCTTCGCGGATGTAGATGTCGCGTCCTTCCATCTGCAGGGCGGTGTAGGGCTTGAGGCCCTCCACCGGCTCGTTGGTCTGCTTCTGGAAGAACAGGGGGGTGATTTCCACCAGGCCCCCCAGGCTGATGGCGAAGATGATGCCAATCACCAGCATGGGGACGCTTTTTTCAAAAATCTCGTGACGGTTGTTGTTGCTCATGCTTTAAACCCCTTCAAATCAGGCTGGCTGTGCGACGGGTTCCAGAGAACCCTTGGGCGCAGTGACGGTGCGATAGGCGTTGTAGGCCATCAGCAGCATGCCGGTGACGAAGAAGCAGCCACCCAGGAAGCGCACGAAGTAGAAGGGATAGGAAGCTTGCAGCGCCTCCACGAAGCTGTAGGTCAGGGTGCCGTCATCGTTGACCGCACGCCACATCAGGCCCTGCATCACACCGGAAATCCACATGGCGACGATATAGAGCACGGTGCCCACGGTGGCCAGCCAGAAGTGGACGTTGATGAGCTTGATGCTGTACATGCGCCCCTGCCCGAACAGGTTCGGGATCAGGTGGTAGACGGCACCGATGGACACCATGGCAACCCAGCCCAGGGCACCGGAGTGAACGTGACCGATAGTCCAGTCGGTGTAGTGGGAGAGGGCGTTGACGGTTTTGATCGCCATCATGGGGCCTTCGAAGGTCGACATGCCGTAGAACGACAGGGAGACGATCAGGAAGCGCAGAATGGGGTCATAACGCAGCTTGTGCCAGGCACCCGAGAGGGTCATGATGCCGTTGATCATGCCGCCCCAGGAGGGCACGAACAGGATAAGGGACATCACCATGCCTAGCGACTGGGCCCAGTCAGGCAGGGCGGTATAGTGCAGGTGGTGCGGACCGGCCCAGATATAGAGGGAGATCAGCGCCCAGAAGTGCACGATGGAGAGGCGGTAGGAGTAGACGGGGCGACCCGCCTGCTTGGGCACGAAATAGTACATCATGCCAAGGAAGCCCGCCGTCAGCAGGAAGCCCACCGCGTTGTGGCCATACCACCACTGCACCATGGCATCCATGGCACCGGAGTACATGGAGTAGGACTTCATGCCGGAGAGCGGCACTTCCATGTTGTTGACGATGTGCAGCACGGCAACCGTGATGATGAAGGCACCGAAGAACCAGTTCGCCACGTAGATGTGGGAGGTGGTGCGCTTGGCCAGGGTGCCGAAGAAGACGATGGCATAGCTCACCCAGACCACGGCGATGGCGATGTCGATGGGCCACTCCAGCTCGGCGTACTCTTTGGAGGTGGTGTACCCCAGCGGCAGCGAGATGGCTGCAGACAGAATGATCGCCTGCCAGCCCCAGAACACGAAGGAGGCGAGGGGACCACCAAACAGTCGGACCTGACAGGTGCGCTGCACCACGTAGAAGGAAGTGGCCATCAGGGCGCTGCAACCAAATGCGAAGATGACCGCATTGGTATGCAGGGGACGCAGACGGCTGTACGTCAGCCAGGGGGTGTCGAAGTTGAGGGCAGGCCAGATCAGCTGGGCTGCAATCAATACACCCACCGACATGCCGACGATACCCCAGACAATCGTCATGACGGTGAACTGGCGCACAACGGTATAGTTGTACTCAGGGTGGTTTGTTGTATGGCTCATCGTTGTATTCCGCTTCCGATGCTGTTGTTTGTGTTGCCCGATGTCCTGGGCCATTTTCACCCCGGTTTTGCAAAATCCTCTCGTTAACATCTGTTAATAAAAGGAAAAGCAAAAGGTGGTTAAATGAAAATCCATTGAGAATGATACTGAAATGACCGGTAAAATAACAGTACAAACAGTGATATATTTGGCTCCAGCGGGTCTCATGTCCGCCAGTTTTTACCTTGCGCCAGATCACGAAAATTACATTTTCAAAGTACCTTACAGAGCTGTTTTTTCATGAAAGAGAGACTCACTTCACGCAAAATCGTCCACCTGTCCATGGTGCTGGTCATTTTGCTCTCCCTGATGGCCTATCGAACCTGGTTTTCAGGCACAGGAAGCGACCATGCAGAGGGCACCAATGTTCAGATTTGTGATCTGTCCCACAGCCCCTGCCGCCTCATCGTCGGGGATCGCCCGCTGACGGTCAGCATCGATGGCTTGCCGATCCGCCCTGAACATGACTTTGTCCTGCGCCTTCAAGGGGGTGTGCCGGCCATCACGCCGGTCAAGGCCTGGCTCGAGGGCAAGGAGATGTTCATGGGGCTCATCCCCGTGCTGTTTGAACCCAGCCAAACGGGGTGGCGAGGGGTGACCCAGGTGGGAAGTTGTACGACCGAGGCGATGGACTGGCTCCTGACCATCGAGTGGAGCAATGGCCAGCGCCATCAACTGACGTTGGGCGCGGCACGTTGAACGGACTCTCATCGGGCCCCAGGAGGGGGGATAATTGAAAATTGATTTGAAATTTTCAGGCAGGACGGTACCTTGCATTGATTATCAAGGAGTGAAGTTCATTTAATCATGATTGAAAAACAAGCATTTTATCGCACGCTCAACCAGCAGGCCCAGGCATTGCTGGAGGGCGAACCCGACATGATCGCCACCCTGGCAAACCTGTCTGCCCTGCTCAATCAGGAACTGGCTGACATCAACTGGGTTGGTTTCTACCTGCTGCAGGGCGAGACCCTGGTGCTCGGCCCGTTCCAGGGCAAGCCAGCCTGTGTGCGCATCCCGGTCGGGCGCGGCGTCTGTGGCACTGCGGTTGCCGAGGGCAAGACCCAACTGGTGGACGACGTGCACCAGTTCGCGGGGCACATTGCGTGCGATGGTGCCAGCAACTCGGAAATCGTGATCCCGCTGCGCCGTGGCGGGGAGATCATCGGGGTGCTGGACATCGACAGTCCAATCTTTAACCGCTTTGACGAGCAGGACCGGATTGGCCTCGAAGAAACGGTGCAAATTTTGGAAAGCATGCTCTAAGTCATTGCTAGATGGTTCGCAAAAGGTCCCAAGCTCTCTATAATGGGGCCTTTGTTGTGTTCGGGCATGCCCGTGCGTCTATATGAAAGCCAAGGTTATACATGGAAAACACTGAAAAGCTGAAGAACAGTAAAGAGATCGTCGCCTACCTGGTCGAGAAATTCCCGGCCTGCTTCATCGCTGAAGGAGAGGCCAAGCCACTCAAGATTGGCATCTTCCAGGATCTGGCCGCGCGTCTTGCTGATGACGAGAGAGTCTCCAAGACCATGCTGCGCTCTGCTCTGCGTCAATACACCTCCAGCTGGCGTTACCTGCATGGCCTCAAGGCTGGCCAGGCCCGTGTCGATCTGGACGGCAACCCGGGCGAGCTGCTCACCGAAGAGCACATCGAGCATGCCAAACAGGCGCTCAAGGAGAGCAAGGAACGTGTCTTTGCCAGCCGCCGCACCAACACCAAGGAGAAGGAAGACAAGCCCAAGCAGCCGCGTCGCAACGCGCCGCGCAAGGCTGACGCTCCCCGCTCCGACAAGCCCAAGTCCGCCCCTGCTCCCAAGGCTGCACCGGTCGCCGATGCGCCGCTGGTGAAAGTGGATGCCGCTACCCTGAAAGTCGAGCAGGGCGTGCGCGTCGTGCTGGGCAAGTCCCCTGTGCCTGCGACCATCAAGGAAGTGAGCAAGGATGACGTACAGGTTCAATTGCAGACCGGCATGATGTTGCGGGTCAAGTTCGAGCATCTGGTTCTCTAAGGAGACGAATGTTGAAGCATGGCGTGATTCGTTTTTCACTCGTTGCCTGTAGCCTGGCGCTTGCCGGGCTCGCACAGGCCATCGAGCCGGTGCTCAAGGAAAGTGATTTGCCTGTGTTGGCTCAAGAGAGCCAACATGCTACGGCCAGCAAGCGAATTGCCAATCTGTTTACCCGCTCCCACTACAAACAGTTCAAGCTGGACGACGCCTTTTCCTCCGTGATCTTTGACAAGTATCTGGAGAATCTGGACTACAGCCGCAACCTGTTTCTGGCCTCTGACATCAGCCGTTTTGAGAAATATCGTACCGGTTTTGACACCGACCTCGAGCGAGGGCGACTGGCTCCGGCCTACGAGATGTTCAACCTGAGTCAGCAGCGGCGGTACGAGCGGTTCGAATACGCCCTCAAACTGCTCGACACTCCCTTCGATTTTACCCAGAAAGACAATTACGTCTTCGATCGGGAAGGGGCTCCCTGGCCCAAGGATGAAGCCGAGCTCAACGAGCTGTGGCGTCAGCGGGTCAAGTTCGATGCCCTGAGCCTCAAGCTCAGCGGCAAGGAGTGGCCCGAGATCAAGGAGCTGCTTGGCAAGCGTTACAACAACGCCATCAAGCGGATGTCCCAGACCGAGAGCGAGGACGTGTTCCAGCTCTTCATGAACTCCTTCGCCCGCGCCATCGAACCGCACACCAGCTATCTGTCTCCGCGCAGCGCCGATCGGTTCAACACCGAGATGAACCTCTCGCTGGAAGGGATTGGGGCCGTGCTGCAGGCGGAAGATGACTTCACCGTCATCCGCTCCCTGGTGCCAGGCGGCCCGGCGGCCAAGTCCAATCACCTGAAACCCGATGACAAGATCACCGGTGTGGGGCAGGACGACGGCAAGATTGTGGATGTCATTGGCTGGCGTCTTGACGACGTGGTCGAGCTCATCAAGGGGCCCAAGGGCAGCAAGGTGAAGCTGGAGATCCAGCGCGGCAAGGGCGCGACCGCCAAGACCGAGCTGGTGGAGCTGGTGCGTGACAAGGTGCGTCTGGAAGACAGAGCCGCCAAGTCCAAGGTGATCACCGCCGAGGGCAAGAAGATCGGCGTGCTCGAGATCCCGAGCTTCTACGTCAACCTGCACGACGACGTGATCAAGGAGATCTCCAGCCTCAACAAGCAGAAGATCGACGGCCTCATCGTCGATCTGCGCGGCAACGGCGGCGGTGCCCTGACGGAAGCCTCCGCCCTGAGCGGTCTATTCTTTGCCAGCGGCCCCGTGGTGCAGATCCGTGATCACATGGGTCGCATCACCGTCAATGGCGACGACGACGGCAATGTCTACTACGGTGGCCCCATGTCGGTGATGATCGACCGCTACAGCGCCTCGGCGTCCGAGATCTTCGCCGCCGCCATGCAGGACTATGGTCGTGCGCTGATCCTCGGCGAAAACTCGTTCGGCAAGGGGACGGTGCAGCAGCATCGCAGCCTCGCCAAGGTCTATGACTTCTACGAGCAGCCGCTGGGTCACGTGCAGTACACCATCGCCAAGTTCTACCGTATCGATGGCGGCAGCACCCAGAACAAAGGGGTTGCACCCGACATCGCCTTCCCGACCGCAGTGGCGCCGGGGGAGACGGGGGAGAGCCGCGAGTTCAACGCCTTGCCCTGGGACAAGATCGCCTCGGCCAGCTACGAGCGTCTGGGGGACTTCTCCAGCCTGTTGCCCAAGCTGAAAGCGGCCCACGAGGCACGGATCACCAAGGATCCGGAATTTGCCTATGTGCTGCAGGACATCAAGGAGTATCAGGCGGACAAGGACAAGAAGTCGGTCTCCCTGAACGAAGCCGAGCGGCTGGCTGAACAGGCCAAACAGGACGAGAAGGCGCTGGCGCGAGCCAACGAGCGGCTGACCCGTCTTGGCAAGCCGACGGTGAAGAGCCTGGATGAACTGCCGACCGATTTCGAGGCACCTGACGAATACCAGGTGGAGGCGGCCAACATCACGGCGGATCTGGCCACCCTCAGCAAGAAGAGCTGATGCTGGCAACGAAATGACAAGGGCGACTCGGGTCGCCCTTTCTTTTGCCTGAATGCAAACTATTTGACCCTGTCCGAGCCTTGTGACAGCCTCTGACACGTCAATAACAAAGCGTGGAAGCACACAATAATGACTGAACAACCTCAGGCCATGACGGCCAAATATCGCCAGGATTACCAGGCTCCCCTCTATTGGTGTGACAGCCTGGATCTCGATTTTCAGCTGCAAGAGCCCCTGACCCGGGTCACCGCCATCTCCCGTTTGCGTCGCAGCGGCGATCACAACGAACCCCTGGTGCTGGACGGCGAGGGGCTTGACCTTGTCAGCGTCAGTGTGGATGGCGTGCCCTATCAGCAATACGAGCAGGGAGAGAGCAGCCTGACCCTGTTCAACCTGCCGGCCGAGTGCGTGCTGACCGTGGTCACCGACATCGATCCCGCCGCCAACACGGCGCTGGAGGGGCTCTACAAATCCGGCGATGCCTATTGCACCCAGTGCGAGGCCGAGGGCTTTCGTCGTATCACCTATTACATGGACAGGCCGGACATCCTGGCCCGTTACAGTACCCGCATCACCGCCGACAAGGCCAAGTACCCCTATCTGCTCTCCAATGGCAACAAGGTCGCGAGCGGCGATCTGGACGACGGTCGCCACTTCGTGCAGTGGCAGGATCCCTTCCCCAAACCGAGTTACCTGTTTGCCCTGGTGGCCGGTGACTTCGATGTGGAACGCAACCACTTCATTACCAAAAGCGGCCGCCAGGTGGCGCTCGAGATCTTCGTGGACAAGGGCAACCTGGACCGCGCCGGTTTCGCCATGGAGAGCCTCATCAACTCCATGCGCTGGGACGAGCAGCGTTTCGGCCTCGAGTATGACCTCGACATCTACATGATCGTGGCGGTGGACTTCTTCAACATGGGGGCCATGGAGAACAAGGGGCTCAACATCTTCAACTCCAAGTTCGTGCTGGCCAACCCGGCCACTGCCACCGATGCGGACTACCACGGCATCGAGCGGGTGATCGGTCACGAATACTTCCACAACTGGACCGGCAACCGCGTCACCTGCCGCGACTGGTTCCAGTTAAGCCTCAAAGAGGGGCTGACGGTGTTCCGGGATCAGGAGTTCTCCTCCGATCTGGGGTCGCGCGGCGTCAACCGCATCAACAACGTGCGCACCGTGCGCGGTCCGCAGTTTGCCGAAGATGCCGGCCCCATGGCCCATCCCATCCGCCCGGATGTGGTGATCGAGATGAACAACTTCTACACCCTGACCGTCTACGAGAAGGGCTCTGAAGTGATCCGCATGATGCACACCCTGCTGGGGGAGGACGCCTTCCAGGCGGGCATGCGCCTCTACTTCGAGCGTCACGACGGCTCTGCCGCCACCTGCGACGACTTCGTGCAGGCGATGGAGGATGCCTCCGGGGTGGATCTCGCTCGCTTCCGCCGCTGGTACAGCCAGTCCGGCACCCCCGAGCTCACCGTGACCGACGAGTACGATGCCACGAGTGGTGTTTATCGTCTGCACGTGAGCCAGCACACCCCGCCGACCCAGGATCAGCCACAAAAGCTGCCGCTGCATATCCCCCTCGACATCGAGCTCTACGATGCGCAGGGTGCCGTCATCCCGCTGCAATATCAGGGCAAGGCCATCGGCAATGTGCTGGACGTGCTGGAAGCACAGCAGACTTTCGAATTCGATCGGGTGCCGGTCAGACCGGTACCCTCCCTGCTGCGGGACTTCTCCGCCCCGGTCAAGTTGCACTATGACTACAGCGACGAGGCCCTGGCCTTCCTGATGCGCCATGCCCGCAACGAGTTTGCCCGCTGGGATGCGGCGCAGATGCTGATCAACAAGGCGGTGATCGACGGGGTGGCGCGGGTGCAGCACGGGCAGGGGGTTGAACTCTCCCACACCCTGCTGGCGGCCTTTGTCGCCATTCTGGACGAGGCTGCGCTGGATCCCGCCCTCAAGGCAGAGATCCTGGCCCTGCCGGGAGAGGCGCCCCTGGCCGAGCTGTTCGAGGTGGCCGACATCGACGCCATCCACCAGGTGCGCAACGGGATCCAGGCCGCACTGGCCCACGCCTTCGGCGACCGCCTGCTGGCGTGCTACGAGAGCCTGCGCCTGCCGGCTTATCAGGTGGTCCATGCCGACATGGCCAAGCGGGCCCTCAAGGGCGTGGTGCTGGGTTATCTGGCGGCGCTGGATGCCGCGAAGGCCGATACCCTGGTGCGCGAGCAGTACGGGGCCGCCGACAACATGACCGACACCCTGGCGGCACTCCAGGTGGCCAACAGCCATCTGCTGCCGTGCCGCGCTGCGCTCTTGGCCGACTTCGAAGGCAAGTGGGCCCATGATGGCCTGGTACTGGACAACTGGCTGCGGCTGGTGGGCGCCAAGCCGGCCAAGGATGTGCTCGATGACGTGAAGCAGGCGATGGCGCACCCGACCTTCAGCATCCGCAACCCGAACCGGCTGCGGGCGCTCATCGGCAGCTTCGCCATGAACAACCAGGTGCAGTTCCACGCCGCCGATGGCAGCGGCTATCGCTTCCTGACCGATCTCTTGATCGAGCTCAACGAGGTCAATCCCCAGGTGGCGTCCCGCCTCATCACCCCGCTTATCCAGTTCAAGCGGCTCGATGAGGGGCGCAAGGCGCTGGTTCGCGCCGAGCTGACCCGCCTGGCCAACCTGGACGGGCTGGCGCGGGATCTGTTCGAGAAGGTGAGCAAGGCGCTGGCACAGTAAGCGTCACGACGGCGGGCAGGGGAGTCTGGCTCTCCTGCCCGTTTTTCATGGATGACCAGGAGGTGACATGAGGCAATACACTTTTCGGCTCTCCCTTGGCCGCGACGAGATCATGTTGATGTACCAGGGGCAGGTGAACCGCCTGGTGGTACGTACCGAGCAGGGTCTGACCCTGGAGCTGGGGTTGGAGAAAATCCGGCGTTTTGTGTCGGAGAGCGGCGTTCACGGCTACTTTCGACTGAAAACCCAGGATGATCATCGCTTCATTTCCCTGGAACGCATAAATTAACAAAACTTGAACATCAATCCGGGTAAATATCTGCTTTAAGTCACTATCTATCCGGTAAATGGCGCGGCATCCAGTGCGATTTTCTGAATTTTGCCAACTTGGCAAAATTTATCACAACCCAAGCCGTGATCTGCCCCTTGTTTTTAACATCCCGTTATCACCTTTGCTCGCCTTCCTTGATCCAAGCCATTACACTTCGCTGCAACTCTGTACCGGTGGGCATCCTGGGTGGATGTCGCCGTGTCTGTGATGTCGTCCGATAAGGAAACTAGCAATGGCATTGAAAGACGCCCCTACCTCCGTTCTGCTCGAAAACGTTCTCAGTCTGATCCACCAGAAATTGCCGAAAAACAGTGCCTCCCTGGTCGAATGTTTCGTTGCCAAGTTCTACGGCAACATGGCCAGCACTGATCTGCATGACCGCAATGACAGCGATCTCTATGGCGCCGCCCTCAGTCTGTGGAATGCCCTCAACCACCGTACCGGCATCGAGCCCTATATCCGGGTCTACAACCCCGAGCTGACCCGCCACGGATGGCAGTCTCCCCATACCATCGTCGAGATCATCCTGCAGGATTCCCCCTTCCTGGTGGACTCCATCCGCATGGCGCTCAAGCGTCTCAATATCACCGCACACATGATGCTGCACCAGCCGCTGCACCTGATCCGCGGCGAAGGCGGCAAGATTGGCGCCATCCTGGATCTGGACAACACCGCAGAGCAGACCTCGGTGGAAACCGCCTTCCTCATCGAAATCGATCACCTGACCGGTGAAGAGGAGATGGACGCCCTGACTGCCGAGCTCAACTCGGTGGCGCGGGAAGTGGCCCTGGCGGTGGGAGACTGGCAGCCCATGCTGGCGCGCCTGAACGAGATCATCGAGGAGCTGCCCAAACGCAAGAACCCGGTCAGCCAGGCCGAGGTGGACTCCTGCGTCGCCTTCCTCAAATGGGTGGCCGCCCACAACTTCACCCTGATGGGTTATCGTCGCTACGACGTCAAGGCGGTGGAGGGGGATCACGAGATCCTGCCGCAGCCCGAGTCCAGCCTGGGGCTGATGAAGAACTCCATCAAGGACGAAGGCCAGCGCCTCGGCACCATGCCCGCCAGCGCCCGTCACGCGGCCCTCAGTTCCGACTTGCTGATCCTCACCAAGTCCAACAGCAAGTCCCGGGTGCATCGTCCGGCCTATGTGGACTACATCGGCATCAAGCGTTTCGACGAGCACGGCAAGGTGGTGGGAGAGGATCGCTTCATCGGCCTGTATGCCTCCTCCATCTACAACACCAGTGCGACCCAGATCCCCCTCATCAGCCACCGCCTCGAGCGCATCATGGCCGCCTCCGGCTTTGAATCGGGCTCCCATGCCTACAAGGCGCTGCTGAACGTACTGGAAACCTACCCGCGCGACGAGCTGATCCAGGCCCGTGAAGAGGAGCTGCTGGCCACCGGTCTCGGGGTGCTGGAGATGCAGGAGCGGGACATGCTGCGCCTGTTCGTGCGCCGCGATGTCTACGGCCGCTTCTTCTCCTGCATGGTCTATGTCACCAAGGAGCGCTACAACACGGCGCTGCGGGTCAAGACCCAGCAGATTTTGCAGAAATATTTTGGCAGCAGCATCGATGTGGAGTTCAACGTCTACTTCACCGAGGGCGTGCTGGCACGGACCCACTACATAGTGCGGGTCAACAACAACAACGTGGATGTGGATGTGAACGAAGTACAGAACAACCTGATTGAAGCGGCCCGCAGCTGGGATGACCGCCTGGATTCCGTGCTGCTTTCCCACTATGGCGAGGCCCGCGGCAACGAGCTGCGCCGCCGTTTCAGCACCGCCTTCCCCCGCGCCTACAAGGAAGATGTGCTGCCGGGCTCTGCCGTCGCGGACATCATGGCCCTGGATGGATTGAGCGAGGCCGAGCCGCTTGGCATGCTGTTCTACCGCGCCCAGGAGGAGGAGAACGATCGCCGGGTACGCCTCAAGCTGTTCCACCGAAGCGAACCCATCCACCTCTCAGACGTCCTGCCCATGCTCGAAAACATGGGGCTGCGTGTCATCGGCGAGACCCCGTATCAGGTACGGACCCCCACTGGCGAGGTGTTCTGGATCCTCGATTTCTCCATGCTGCTGCGCGGTGAGCAACCGTTCGATCTGGAGCAGAGCCAGCAGCGCTTCCAGCAGGCTTTCGCCGCCATCTGGAACAAGACCCTGGAAGATGACGGCTTCAACCGTCTGGTGCTGGGGGCCGGCCTCACCGGTCGTCAGGTATCCGTGCTGCGGGCCTATGCCAAATACATGCGCCAGACCGGCGTCTCCTTCAGCCAGTCCTACATCGAGGAGACCCTGACCCGTTATCCGGACATCGCCCAACTGCTGTTCACTCTGTTCGAACAGCGCCTGGATCCGGCCATCAAGCAGGATGCCAAGGCGCAGGCCAAGCTGCACGAGGAGCTTGCGGCCAAGCTGGATCAGGTCGCCAACCTGGATGACGATCGCATCATTCGCCGCTATGTGGAGATGATCGACGCCACCCTGCGCACCAACTACTACCAGCTGGACAAGGCGGGCAACATCAAGCCCTACATCTCCTTCAAGCTGGCCCCCTCCAGCATCACCGACATGCCGCTGCCGCTGCCGAAGTTCGAGATCTTCGTCTACTCCCCGCGAGTGGAAGGGGTACACCTGCGTTGGGGCAAGGTGGCCCGTGGCGGCCTGCGCTGGTCCGATCGCAAGGAGGACTTCCGCACCGAAGTGCTGGGTCTGGTAAAAGCCCAGCAGGTGAAGAACACCGTCATCGTGCCGGTGGGCGCCAAGGGCGGCTTCTATTGCAAGCAGATGCCGGCAGGCGCCCCCCGTGCCGTCATCCAGGAGGAGGGCAAGGCCTGCTACCGTCTGTTCATCCGCGGCCTGCTCGATGTGACCGACAACATCATTGGCGGCGAGGTGATCCCGCCAAAATCCGTGGTGCGTCACGACGAGGATGACTACTACCTGGTCGTGGCGGCCGACAAGGGCACTGCCACCTTCTCCGACATCGCCAACGAGATAAGCCTCGAATACGGCCACTGGCTCGGCGATGCGTTCGCCTCCGGCGGCTCGGTCGGCTATGACCACAAGAAGATGGGCATCACCGCCCGCGGCGCCTGGGAATCGGTCAAGCGCCACTTCCGTGAGATTGGCATCAACTGCCAGACCACCGACTTCACCTGCGTGGGGATAGGTGACATGGCCGGCGACGTGTTCGGCAACGGCATGCTGCTCTCCGAGCACATCCAGCTGGTGGGCGCCTTCAACCACATGCACATCTTCGTCGACCCGACCCCGGATGCGGCCGGGAGCTTCGTCGAGCGCAAGCGCCTGTTCGAGCTGCCCGGCTCCAGCTGGGATGACTACAACCGTGAGCTCATCTCCAAGGGGGGCGGCATCTTCCTGCGCTCTGCCAAGTCCATCAAGCTGAGCCCGGAAATGCAGACCCTGCTCGGCACCGACAAGAGCGGCATGGCCCCGAACGAGCTGATCAAGGCGCTGCTCTGCCTGAACGTCGACCTGCTCTGGAACGGCGGCATCGGCACCTATGTGAAGAGCGCCCGCGAGAGCGACGCCGATGTCGGGGATCGCAGCAACGACGTGCTGCGGGTCAATGGTCGTGACCTGCGTGCCCGCATCGTGGGCGAGGGTGGCAATCTTGGCTTCACCCAGCTTGGCCGGGTGGAGTACGCGAGCCAGGGTGGTCGCATCAACACCGACTTCACCGACAACGTGGGCGGGGTGGATTGCTCCGACAACGAGGTCAACATCAAGATCCTGCTCAACCAATTGGTGGCCGCCGGGGATCTGACTCTCAAGCAGCGTAACCAGATGCTCTACGAGATGACGGATGCGGTGGCCCAGGTGGTCATCACCAACGCCTACCGCCAGTCACAATCCATCTCGGTGACCGCCTTCCGTGGTGCTGAGCAGCTGAAAGAGCAGCAGCGCTTCATCCAGGGGCTGGAGCGGGAAGGCAAGCTGGACCGGGCGCTCGAGTTCCTCCCCTCCGACGAGGAGCTCTCCGAGCGGATGGCGGCAGGGCAGGGGCTGACCCGACCCGAGCTGGCGGTGCTGGTGGCTTACGGCAAGATGGTGCTCAAAGAGCAGCTCAACTGCCCGGAAGTGACCGAAGAGCCCTTCCTCGCCAACATGCTGGTCACCAGCTTCCCGACCCAGTTGCAGCAGCAATTTGGCGCTGCCCTGGCCCAGCACCCGCTGCGAGGCGAGATCATCGCGACCCGGGTGGCCAACATGCTGGTCAACGACATGGGGCTCAACTTCGCCAGCCGGATGAAGGACGAGACCGGTGCCTCGGTGGCGGAAGTGGCCTGCTGCTTCGCCATGGCCCGGGAAGTGTTCGGCCTCGGCGCCCTGTGGCGTGACATCGAAGGGTGTGACAACGGGGTGGATGCCCAGACCCAGCTCGAGCTGATGTTCTACAGCCGCCGCATCGTACGCCGCGCCACCCGCTGGTTCCTGCGCGCCCGCAACCGCAGCTGGAGCATCGGCGAGAACATCGCCTTCTTCCGCCCGGCCTTCGAGACCCTGAGTCAGCACCTTTACGAGGTAATGGACGAAAGCGAAGTGGCCGAACACAGCCAGGCGGTCGCCGCCCTGGTGGAGAAACAGGTGCCGGAGGCCATCGCCCGTCGCGTGGCCCACATGAGCAGCCTCTTCTCCTGCCTGGATCTGGCGCAGATTGCCGCGGAGCACAAGACCGACATCCTGCGGGTTGCCAACGTCTACTACCGCCTGGGTGCCAAGCTGGATCTGCATTGGTTCCTCGAACAGATCAACCATCAGCCGGTGGGCAACCACTGGCAGGCGATGGCGCGGGCCTCCTTCCGCGAAGATCTGGACTGGCAGCAACGCAGCCTCACCTCCGTGGTACTGGAAGGGTGCAAAGAGCAGGGGGAATGCGCTACCATACTGGCCGACTGGATTTCGGAGCATGAGCAACTCTTGTCCCGTTGGACCCACATGTTGGCCGACTTCAAGACCACGAGCACGCACGAGTTCGCCAAGTTCTCGGTGGCCTTGCGAGAGTTGAACCTGCTCCAGTTGAATTGCCGAACCTCGGCATAACCCCAAAAGCCCCGGCCAGTTGCCGGGGCTTTTTTTAAGGAGCAAGCATGCTGTACCCACTCGCCAGGCATTTCCTGTTCAAACTCAATCCGGAGCAGGCTCACGATCTCTCCATCAAATATTTGCCCCGCCTTCTCGGTACCCCGCTTGATTGTTTCTTCCGCCACTCTCTGCCCAAACGCCCCGTCACCGTCATGGGGCTTAATTTTGCCAATCCGGTGGGGTTGGCCGCCGGTCTGGATAAAGACGGGGAGTGCATCGATGCCTTCGGCGCCATGGGGTTCGGTTTCATCGAGGTCGGTACCGTGACCCCCAGACCCCAGAGCGGCAATGACAAGCCTCGTCTCTTCCGGGTGATCCCGGCCGAAGGGATCATCAATCGCATGGGATTCAACAACAAGGGAGTCGATCACCTGGTGGCCAAGGTGAAAGAGGCCAAATATCAGGGGGTGATCGGCATCAATATCGGCAAGAACAAGGACACCCCCATCGAGCAGGGCAAGGATGATTACCTTCTCTGCATGGACAAGGTGTATGACCATGCCGGTTATATTGCGGTCAATATTTCCTCACCAAACACCCCGGGTCTGCGTCAATTGCAATATGGCGATGCACTGGATGAACTGCTGGCCGCATTGAAACAGCGTCAACAGGAGCTGGCCGAGAAATATAAAAAGTATGTGCCGCTGGCCGTGAAAATTGCCCCGGATCTGTCACTCGATGAAATAGATCAGGTAGCCGCCTCTTTGATCAAGAACCGTATTGATGGTGTCATCGCCACCAATACCACTCTGGAGCGGGAGATGATATATGACATGCCCCATGCCGCAGAGGCTGGCGGGCTTAGCGGTCGTCCGCTCCAGCACAAGAGCACCGAGGTGATCCGCCACCTGGCCAAGGCCCTCGACGGCGCCCTGCCCATTATCGGTGTGGGTGGTATCGACAGCGCCATGGCGGCTCGGGAAAAACTGGCGGCGGGTGCCAGTCTTGTCCAGATTTACAGCGGCTTTATTTATAAAGGGCCGAGTCTGGTCAAAGATATCGTTACCCATATTTAAAAAATAACCGGTTGCCCTTATTTAACGTTGCTCAAATTCTCGACATGGAATAAAGTCGAGGGACGGCTTAGATAAGGGCACCACCATGTGTATTCAACCCAATGACAATTGGCAGTGGCATTATGACGCTCAGGATGATCGCCTGATGCTGGATTTGTCCGATCGCATGATATTTGCCACCGAATATAAAGGTCGGCAACTTGTTCCCTGTTCTTTCACCACCCAGCCTTTTTGCGTGGATGATGCCGCCCTCTATTACCAGTTGATGGACAAGGCCGCTGAACTCGACTGGAGTACGCCCCACCAGGTCCAGCTGGTCCTCAATGCCATCGCCGTCAGCCGTTTTTATAAACCCCTGATGCCGCAAAGCTGGTTCTTTCATGAACAGCAGGCTCATGTTTTTCCGGATATGGGATCCCTGGTATGGATGGATACGCCCCACGGTCGGGGGGAATTCATGGTCATCGAAGCCGGCGATCAGGCGAGCGTGTGCCTGAACCTGACCGACGAGCTGGTGCTGACCAACAGCAAGACGCTGCCGCGCTTTGCCGTGATCAAGGTGATGAATAACCGGATGCAAGCCAGAGTCCGGGCACAGACACAATATCGGGAAGTGGGCTGACGACGGGGCCGTTATATGGCGACGAATAAGTCCGTTATAGGCCTGCTATATTGGTCTGATATTTAAGCGCTCAGTCTCTCTCTTGTTCCATTATTTGTCTGTTTACTTCGTCGGGTCGTCACGACCGTTTTCTGCCCGGTCCGGGCAAGATTTTCGAATTCTTTACGAATGTGATGGTAGACAGCTGCCAGCCAGGAGCGGGATCCTGTCCCCCGCAAGGGAGAGGGGAGCGTTTGCCGCGCCTCTTGCCGTTTATATGGCGCCTTTGTCCAAGGTTCGAGTGCCGAGCGCGGGCCGATAAGGTATAATGCGGCACTATTTTTATGGCATCCCCGTGAGCGTGATGAAAGAATTTTTTGCAACCTGCCCCAAGGGGCTGGAAAACCTGCTGGCCGTCGAGCTGACCAATCTGGGTGCGGAGCAGGTCCGTGAGACCGTGGCCGGCGTCCACTTCAAGGGCGAACTGGCCATCGGCTACAAGGCCTGTCTGTGGAGCCGCTTTGCCTCCCGTATCGTGCTGGTGCTCTCCGAGTTCCAGATGAACGACGATCTGGACCTCTACCTCGGGGCCCATACCATTCCCTGGGAGGAGCACTTCTCCGGTACCGCCACCATCGCGGTGGACTTTACCGGTACCAACGCCTCCATTCGCAATACCCAGTACGGCGCCCTGAAGATCAAGGATGCCATCGTCGATCGCTTCACCAAGCGCGGTCACGTGCGCCCGGATGTGGACAAGAAGTCCCCGGACATTCGCATCATGGCGCACCTTGGCAAAGGCAAGGCCAATATCACGCTGGACTTGTCAGGCCCGGCGCTGCACCAGCGCTTCTATCGCCAGGGCACCGGCGAGGCGCCCCTCAAAGAGAACCTGGCTGCGGCCATGATTGCCCGCAGCGGCTGGGCCGGCGAGCCCATGATGGACCCCATGTGCGGCTCCGGTACCCTGCTGATTGAAGCGGCCTTCATCGCTGCCGACATGGCGCCTGCGCTGCGCCGCGAGCGCTTCGGTTTCGATCGCTGGCTGCAACACGATGGTGAACTGTGGCAGAGCCTGATGATGGAAGCCCAGGTGCGAGCCAAGCGCGGCATGCAGCGCTGCGAGGTGAAGCTGTTCGGTTGCGATGCGGATACCCGGGTCCTGATGAAGGCTCGTGACAACGCCAAGGCCGCCGGCGTGGCCCATCTCATCACCTTCAAGCAGGCCGATGTCACCAAGCTGGAAAACCCGCTGCCGATGCCGGCTGTGGAAGGGGAGAGTCGTCAGGTCGGCATGCTCATCTCCAACCCGCCCTATGGCGAGCGTCTTGGGGAGTTCCCGGCCCTGCTGGAAGTGCATCAGGCCCTTGGCGATGCCCTGCGCCGCAGCTTCCAGGGATGGAAGGTCACCATTCTCTCCGCCTCTCCCGAACTCCTGAGCTGCCTGCGCCTGCGTGCCGACAAGCAGTATCGCCTGTTCAACGGCGCCCTCGAGTGTCAACTGCGCAACTACCAGATCGCCCTCGATGCCGTCGCTTCCCAGAAAGAGGTGGCCCAGGACTTTGCCAACCGTCTGCGCAAGAATCTGAAGACCCTCGAGAAATGGGCGAGCAAGGAGAACCTCGATTGCTACCGCCTCTATGACGCGGACTTGCCGGAGTACAACGCCGCCATCGACCGCTATCAGGATTATCTGGTGGTGCAGGAGTACGCTGCGCCCAAGGACATCCCCGCCCAGAAGACCCGCCAGCGTCTGCTGGACATGGTGCAGGCCGCCATCAAGGTGACCGGCATGGACGGCGAGAAGGTGATCCTGAAGGTGCGCGAGCGCCAGGAAGGCAAACAGCAGTACCAGAAGCTCTCCGAAGAGCAGCACCGGATGGAGGTGCAGGAGTACGGTGCACGCCTCTGGGTCAACCTCTACGACTATCTGGACACCGGCCTCTTCCTCGACCACCGCCAGACCCGCCGCATGTTGGGCCAGATGGCTCGGGGCAAGCGCTTCCTGAACCTCTTTGCCTACACCGGCAGTGCCACCGTGCACGCGGGGCTCGGCGGCGCCCGCGAAACCACCACGGTGGACATGTCGCGCACCTACCTCAACTGGGCCCAGGACAACATGCGCCTCAACTCGCTGGTGGGCCGCGAGCACAAGTTCGTGCAGGCGGATTGTCTGAAGTGGTTGTCGGAAGCCGACGAGCAGTACGACCTCATCTTCATCGATCCGCCCACCTTCTCCAACTCCAAGCGGATGGACGAGAGCTTCGACGTGCAGCGGGATCACCTGCTGTTGATGCAGCACCTCAAGCGCCTGCTCGCGGCGGACGGCACCCTGGTGTTCTCCAACAACAAGCGCCACTTCAAGATGGACTTGGCCGGCCTTGACGCCATCGGTCTCAAGGCGCAGAACATCACGAACAAGACCCGGCCCAAGGACTTCGAGCGCAACCAGCATATCCACAACTGCTGGATCATCACCCACGCCGAGGCACAAGGCTGATGCTGACCCTGTTTCACACCGACGGCTGCCACCTGTGCGAACAGGCGTGGGCGCTGGTGGAACAGGCCGGGATGGCCGCGCAGACCCGCCGCTGCGACATCCTGGAGGAGGAGGCCTGGCTCGAGGCTTACCGGGTGCGCATCCCGGTGCTGCAAGACAGTGCCGGCCGGGAGCTGGGCTGGCCTTTCACCCTGGGAGAGCTGCAAGGCTGGCTGGCACAGGGGTGAGCAGGATTTGACGACAAAACGGGGGCAGACTCACGCTGCCGCCCGTTTTTTCATAAGCAACAAGGAACAAACATGGCTCTTTTGACATTGCACGGCGCGTCCCTGTCGTTCAGTGATTTTCCGCTGCTCGACCATGCCGAGCTCACCATAGAGCGGGGCGAGCGCCTCTGTCTGGTGGGTCGCAACGGGGCGGGCAAGTCTACCCTGATGAAGGTGATTGCCAGCGAACTGCCGCTGGACGACGGCCGTCTGGTGTTGCAACAAGATTTGAAAGTGACCCGCCTCGAGCAGGATCCGCCCGCCTCGAGCGAGATCACCGTGTTCGATTACGCCGCAGAAGGGTTGGCCGGGGTAGGGGAGCTGCTCAAGCAGTACCACCATGTCTCCCACGCCCTGGCGCACGACCCTTCCGATGCCAACATTCGCACCATGAGCCAGTTGCAGGAGCAGCTCGACTATCAGAACGGCTGGCAGTACGAGACCCGCATCAATCAGGTGCTGACCCTGCTTGATCTCGACCCTGATGTGACGCTCGACAGTCTGTCTGGCGGCTGGCTGCGCAAGGTGGCTCTGGCCCGCGCCCTGGCGTGTGACCCGGATCTGTTGCTGCTGGACGAGCCGACCAACCACCTGGACATCGATGCCATCAACTGGCTGGAAGAGTTCCTCAAGGACTTTCGCGGCGCCATCGTCTTCATCTCCCACGACCGGGAGTTCATCCACAAGCTGGCGACACGGATCATCGATCTCGATCGCGGCGTGATCACCTCCTGGCCCGGCAACTACGACGAATATCTGCAAGGCAAGGAGGAGTGGCTGCGGGTCGAGGAGCTGAAAAACGCCGAGTTCGACCGCAAGCTGGCCCAGGAAGAGGTATGGGTGCGCCAGGGGATCAAGGCGCGTCGTACCCGCAACGAGGGACGGGTGCGGGCCCTCAAGGCGATGCGCATGGAGCGCACCCAGCGCCGGGAGCTGCAGGGCAAGGCCAAGCTGCAACTGGACGAGGCAGGCCGCTCCGGCAAGCTGGTGTTCGAGACCGAGGGGCTGGGGCTGGACTTTGGTGATCGCACCCTGTTCCAGGGACTGGATCTGCAGGTGCTGCGCGGGGACAAGATTGCTCTGGTGGGCCCCAACGGCTGCGGCAAGTCGACCCTGATCAAGCTGCTGATGGGCCAGCTCGAGGCGAGCCGTGGCTCGGTGCGCCAGGGGACCAACCTGGAAGTGGCCTACTTCGATCAATACCGTGAGCAGCTCGACCCCGAGAAGACGGTGGTGGACAACGTGGGGGAGGGCAAGCAGGAGGTGATGGTTCGCGGCCGCTCCCGCCACATTCTCGGTTACCTGCAGGACTTCCTGTTCGAGCCCAAGCGGGCGCGCACCCCGGTCAAGGCCTTGTCAGGGGGCGAGAAAAACCGTCTACTGTTGGCCAAACTCTTCCTCAAGCCCAGTAACTTGTTGATTCTGGATGAACCAACCAACGACCTGGATGTCGAAACGCTGGAATTGCTGGAAGAGCTGCTCACCGATTACCCGGGCACCCTGCTGCTGGTCAGCCACGATCGCCGTTTCATCGACAATACCGTGACCGGCTGCTGGCTGTTTGAAGGGGATGGTCGGATCAGCGATTATGTCGGGGGCTATGCCGACATGATGGCCACACGAGCCCTGCAGGCAGCCCAACAGACGGCCAAGCCGGCCCCGGTCAAGGTGGCAGAGCCTGTCGCGTCGGCAGCGGAGCTTGCGAAAAAAACACGAAAACTCTCTTACAAGTTGCAACTGGAGCTGGATAATCTGCCAGCCCGGCTGGAACAGTTGGAAATGGAACTCGATGCCCTGCAGGCCGAGATTAACCACCCCGGTTTCTTCTCTCTGCCAGCAGAGCAGACCCAGCCCAAACTGGATGCATTGAATGCGGCAGAGGCCGCATTGGAACACGCCTTCTCCCGTTGGGAGGAGTTGGAAGCGTTGAAACATCAAGACTAAGGAAGTAGATGAAAAAGCAATTATCCATGCTGGCCATCCTGGTCGGCGCCAGCCTCAACGCGCAGGCGGCACAAAGCTCCTTTTTCACCATCGTCGATGACGAAGTCAAAGGCTATGCCAGCGGGATCAGCGGCGATGCCAACGGCCTCATCGGGCTCAACACCAAGAACAACATGGCGGAATACTTCTCCACCGTGCGGTTTGCCGACTTCCTGGTCGATCGTTTCCGTTTCGAGCAGGGTTGCATGCTCTCCAACTCGGTCTGCAACTCCTTCTGGAGCGACAACTCGGGCTTTGCCTACCAGTGGCGTCGCGACTTCCTGGACAAGGTGGATCAACGCAGCAACCTGGGCTACGTGACCAGCTCCGAGGTCGATGGCCTGGTGACGGCCCTCGGGGATGTCCCGGAGGATCGGGTCGGTTACAAGATGAATGGCAAGCTGCGCACCGCCTTTGCCGTGGTCAATGACGGCAACCCGGTCGAGCTCAAGGATGCGGCCAGCACCCACGGCCTGAGCGTACCCACCTCCATCAAGAAGCTGGACAACGGTCAGTATCTGGTGACCGGTACCGCGGCCAGCGACAAGTATCGCCACAAGGTGGGCGGTGACTTCTACAAGTGGTGTTTCGAGACGGGCAATGACAGCCAGTACGGTGACTTCCGCTACTGCCCCGGGGTCGATACCCAGGCGAGCTTCTGGCTGCTCAACAGCTCGGGCGGGTTCAACAAGCTGATGCAGGCCGGCACCTATGGCCATCAGCGTGACGAGGTGCTGCAAACCGCCTCTGCACTGGGCGTGGCCAAGTACAACGGCACCCTCTACGGCGTGGGCTACAGCTCTACCGGCGAGGTGGGCACTGGTGATCTGGATGGTCGTAACCTCGCCAGCTACTGGACCTTGGATACGGCTGCCGGCACCGTGGGCACCACCAAGATCATCCCGCTGCCGGATGGCGAGCCTGGCAAGGACGATGCCAAGCTGCAACACAGCTGGGCCGTGGCCGTCAACGACAACGGCTACGTGATCGGCAACCAGCGCTATCGCATCAACAAGGGACAGAACCGCCCGGTGGAGATGTTCCTGTTCAACCTGAGCAAGCCGGGTACGGCGGCCAGCCTTCCTCTCCAGGACAAGCCGGTCTCGGGGGCAGGCTCGGAAGCGGCCGCCATCAACGATCACAACATGGTGGTTGGCTGGCGCGACTCCCGTCACCAGACCCAACCGGTGGTCAATGGCACCAACCGCATGCAGGAAGCCTTCCTGCTGAACGCGGCCGCCCCGGCCAACAGCTGGTATCTGAACGATCTCATCTGTGGCAAGGATGACGCCGGCAACAAGCAGTGTGCCCAGAACGGCAAGTACTATCACATCGCTTACGCGAGCGGCATCAGCAGCGACGGCACCATTGCCGCGACGGCGTATCGCTATGACAGCGAGAGCGACCTCAACAAACGCGCCAACGCCACCGTGGTCGCCGTCAAACTGACGCCGGCCGTGGCGGATTATCAGGGCAATGCCCCGGCCAGCTATGTGGTCAGCAATGCGCCGGTCAACAACCAGACCGGTCAGGATGGTGGCGAGGGCGGTGGCGGCAGCCTGTTCTGGTTGACTCTGCTGGCGCTGCCCTTTGCCTGGCTGCGTCGCTATCAGCGATAAATAAGTGTCATCAAAAATTAATGCAGTTCAGTATCTTGTGTCACAATCCCTGAATAGCATGGAATTTTTTGTTTGACCCTGCCTCCCCCCTGGGGTAAAGATGAAGGCGACCGGTGAAAAACTGGTCGCTTTTTTTGTTCCACGAAGAGGGTCGTAGATGATGAAGAGACAGAAACGGGACCGTCTGGAGAGAGCTCGCGCTCGTGGTTATCAGGCTGGCGTAGTCGGCAAACAGAAAGAAGCGTGTCCGTACCAGTGCCTGGATGCCAGGGGCCATTGGCTTGGTGGTTGGCGTGATGCCATGGAAGGGCGAGGCTCAGGCCTCTTCATGAAGTAACCGATACTTCATCACTCATTACAAAAGGAAAGGGGCCATCGTGGCCCCTTTACGTTGTCTCTGCTCACCCAGGAGCAGGATCAGAATGCGGTGGTGTCTTTGAACAGGCCCACTTTCAGATCGGTGGCGCTGTAGATGGGGCGACCATCCACTTCCACGACGCCATCGGCAATGCCCATGACCAGTTTGCGGTTGATGACGCGCTTGAAGGTGATCTTGTAGGTGACCTTCTTGGCTGTCGGCAGGATCTGGCCGGTGAACTTGACTTCACCGACACCCAGCGCACGTCCCTTGCCAGGACCCCCTTTCCAGCCCAGGAAGAAGCCGACCAGTTGCCACATGGCATCCAGGCCCAGGCAGCCAGGCATGACGGGATCGCCGGGGAAGTGGCAGTCGAAGAACCAGAGATCCGGCGTGATATCGAGTTCAGCCAGGATTTCACCCTTGCCGTGCTCGCCGCCATGGTCGTTAATCTTGACGATGCGATCCATCATCAGCATGTTGGGGGCGGGCAGCTGGCTGTTACCTTCACCAAATAATTCGCCACGGCTGCAGGCAAGCAGCTCTTCACGGGTAAAGGACTCTTTGCCTTGTTCGCACAGGGAGAGGCGGGGATCAGTGGTGTCGTTATCTAGGGTCACGCTGTTTATCCTTCATATGGGTCAAAGCCGGGCCAATTTAGCTTACAGATGTTCGCTAAACAACTCCGATCACTTCATTTAACGGCCAAGCAGCCGATCCAGCAGGCTGCGCAGCAGGCCGCCACTCTTGGTTGCCGTGCCATTGAGTTCGTCCAGTCTCTCCTGGATGCGACCAAACAGGGTATCCGGCATGTCCGGTTCGCCAGCAACGCAGCCGGTGAGCAGCTCGATAGCCTCTTCCACGTGATCCACCGGGTGGATGTGGAACTGGCCGGCCTCTACTGCCGCGATCACTTCATCAGAGAGGTTGAGCTGCTGGGCGTTGGTGCCGGGCAGCAGAATGCCTTGCTTGCCGGTGAGACCGTGGATCTTGCACACCCGGAAGAAGCCCTCAATCTTCTCGTTCACGCCGCCAACGGCCTGCACATTGCCGAACTGGTCGACCGCACCGGTCACGGCGAAGTGCTGATAGATGGGCTGGCGGGCGAGGGCAGAGAGCAGGGCACACAGGCCGGTCAGGGAGGCGCTGTCACCATCGATCTCGTGGTATGACTGCTCGAACACAAGGTTGGCCGAGAGCGGCGAGGGGTTCTCTGCGCCGAACTTGTTGGAGAGGTAGCCGTGGATGATCATCATGGCTTTGGCGTGAATGTGCCCGGCGAGCTCCGCCTTGCGCTCGATGTCAGCAACATCGCCATCCCCGAGGTGGACGGTCGCGGTGAGGCGTACCGGCTCCCCGAAGTCATAGGGATGGCCGGCCACCTGGATGACGGAAAGGCCGTTGATCTGGCCAACCTCTTCACCGTCGGTCTGCAGCAGGATCTGGCCGTCGATGACACCCTGATCCGATTGCTCCACCAGATAGTTGAGGCGGTAATCCTGTTCTTCCAGGGCGAGCAGGATATGTTCGTCAGTGACGCAGATCGCTTCCAGCTCGCGGGCCAGGCTGTCGGCCATGCGCATGATGGCGCCGAGCTGTACCTCGGAGAGGGATAGCCACTCCTGGTGGTCACACAGGCGGCTGGCATGGCGACAGAGGGCGAGGAGGGCACCTGGGGTGAAATCCAGCAGCGCCCAGCGCGCTCGCAGCCAGGCGAGATATTGCAGGAAGGCGGGGAGATCTTCCTCGATGTTCACTTCGGAGACCAGATCGGCACGCAGGAAGATGCGCTCCGCCATGTCCCTGTCCAGCATCTGGAATTCCGCCACGTCCAGCCTGTCACCGACCAGGATCAACTTGAACCGGATGGGGGTCGCCTCCGGGGTGAAGAACGGCGTCAGCGTCTTGCCTTCCTGATAGGCATTCCAGTCCAGCTCGCCTTTTTGCATGGCGTTCTTGAGCTTGAACCAGAGATGAGGCTGATCCAGCAGCTCATCAAGCTGCAGTATCAGGTAACCACCGTTGGCTTCCCGCAGCAGACCAGGTTCCAAAAGGTGCTGGTTGGCGTAAACGGAGCCTTGTTCCGTCTGATAGTTGATGGAACCGAACAAGGTATCCCAGTTCAGGTCACGGCCGTAGACGACAGGGGCTTGCTGATCCTCATGATGGATCAGCAGGTTGATGAGCACCGGGTGCTGGAACTCGAGGCCCTGGGCGACATGGGCGGCCAGATCGGAGAGGAAATCCACGATCTTGGGGTCGTTGTTCTGTTTGCGGATGATCCGGGTGACCAGCCGCTCGGCGTCGAGATGGTGGCTCATCAGCTTGAGCAGCTCACCGACCATTTCGCAGAACTCGAAACCCGAGCCCGGTTGCAGGCGCAGCCAGATGGGCTTGAAAGGGTTGTTGAGATTCTCGGTATAACAGAGATCGAACAGGTCGCCATCCTTGCCATTCGAAGAGGCGATCAGGGTCTGGCAGACATTCTCGTAATCTGCACCGGGGAAACCGTTGAGGATCATGACCGGGCAGTCACCATCAAAACTGGCCAGCCGTTTGATACCCGAAATCGCTCTGGGTTGCAGGGCGGCAAACGGAATGGGGTCGAGTTCGCCAAGTGTGGGGAACTGCTCAATCGAGAAAGCGGGTTTTAATTGTTCTGATGTTAATTCAGCCACTTAAGACATCCGGTCGGGGATAGGATCAATTGCCACCATTATACACAGTTCGGTTGAGGGTGACAGAATACCAAGATATTTCATTTAACATAATATACATTATGCGCGGTATGGTCAGGCCCGCTCAGTGGAGACAGAAACACAGCCGCCGCAAGGGCTACCGCCGTGCCAGCTCCTTTCGAATACTTCGCCAGGATATCGTACCAAGCCTGTTTCAGCTCGGGATCGGTCTCTCTGACAGCCGCAAGGCTTATTAGCACTTCTTTGACGTCTAGGCCGATTTCCTCGGCAATCTTTTTTGCAGTCTCATCAGTGAGTTGCGCTTTGCCTTTGGTCAAACGTGAGACGTGAGATTGTGTAAAGCCAAGCTCTACAGCGACTTCCTGAAACTGGGTGAACTTTTTGGCTCTCATGTAGGCCTGGATCAGCGTTTTAGAGTCCATTTGCCTTAACTCCTCAGTTTATCAATGGCCGTATCATAACCATTTTGCGGCCAAAAAGGCCCGTTGAAACTTACTTGGGAAATTGATCAAATGCACTTGCCTACTAACTCAAGTGATTGATCTATGACCCACTCTAGCCCACAAAACCAGGATCTGCCCGCGCTCATTGAGCGCAAGGTCTATTGGCAGGCAGAGCCGACTGGCGATTACTCCGCCTGCATCGCGGGTCAGGTCGAGATGTTCCGCGACCTGCATGAGCTGCGGGTCTATCTGTCGATGACGTACCCCGATACCGTGTTCGAACTGGTGGAAGTCACCGAGGACACGTGGCGCGGCTTCTATGACCAGGGAGTGTTTTTCGATGACTGGTCATAGCTCCGTGATGCCGATAAATGGGGTTATCGGCAACAAAACCCTGATCGATTATCTGTCCTTCACCTGGGCGCCGACCGAGTTGATCCAGATGAAGGAGCTTGCCAAGCAAGGGGCGCTCTTGAAGGCTATCCCGCGCTTCGATACCAAGGTGAAGGCCCTGCAAGCGGCCATTTCTGAACCCCCTGTCGAGGGGCTGCGTTATCTCTGGAAGCGTCCGGTTGGCTTCGCTCCCCTCGCCCGTTTTGACAAGGTGACAGAACGCCTGTGCGGCAAGGCCGAACGGCTGGGGGTCTCCCCTGCCCCAACGGTTGAATATGACAAGACCACTGAGCGGTTAAGCCTCCAGGGGGTGCCTAAGTCCCCTGCCCCTGTCGTGACGCTATCCATGACCGAAATGATGGAGCGTGCTTTGCATTCCGGTTACAAGGCCCGTGCCGACATTCGTAAGGAGTTGAAGGCGGTCTGCACTGCCCTGCTCAAGTTCTCCGAGTTCGAGGTTGTCGAGGGTGCCAAGTATTGGGAAGCCTACAACGACTTGATCGACTGCTACGGCGTCCAGTTCCTGGATGCCCTCTGCTGCAACGAGCTGGAGCTGTGGTTAGAGGAGCTGAATACCCGTATTGGTGTCCCCATCCCCGAACCGCGCTTCACGATGCGCCCTCGCCGCTCTGGCCTGCACGGTTACGCCAATTCGGCTGACCTGCTGTGTGACGGCATCCCCTGCGGCCTGATTGGCTGGGGTGCGGCAAACCATGGTTGCATGGTGAGTTTTTCCGGTGTGGGTTGTGCCGCCCTGGATTTCCAGGCTTTGCATGATGTTATCTCTCACATTCCAGGCGTGCGCATCACACGGGTGGATCTCGCCCTGGATGACTACAGCGGCGAGCACATCACCTACCAGGGTGCCATTGCCGGCGCGGAAGCCGGCGAGTTCCATCCCCAGCGGGGCCGCGCTCCGTCCTGGATGAAGATTGAATCGGGTGAGTTCGTGATCACCGAGGTTGCCAAGGGCATCGCCAAGCGCTTTGGCATGGTGCCGACCAAGGGCTGCTCGTTCTACGTGGGCAGCCGCATCAACGGTAAGTGCGCCCGGGTATACGAAAAGGGCAAACAGATGCAGTCGGCTGAGTATCCGAATTGGGTACGCGCCGAAGGCGAGCTGCACAATAAGGACCGCATTATCCCGCTGGACGTCCTGGTAAACCCAGACCCCTATTTTGCGGGGATGTATCCGCAATTTGATAAATGGCTGGCTGCTATCCAGGAAGCGGAAATAAAGCCCGTCAGACTGACCACCTTTAAAAACAAGTTCAAAACGTCCAGGGACAATGCCGTCTTTAATATGTCCCGCATGGCGGGTCGCCTTGTTAATTGGTTAGCGAACATCGAGGGATTATCGCCTGAGAAGATTGTTAACCAATTAACTGCGCACCTGGAAGAAAGTGATATTCCGGCGCGATTAAGAATGCCGCTCCCTCCTGACTTGGACGAGCTGCCTGTATTTTCGACCTAACTAAGGTTCTTCAACGAGGTAATAACTATGTCTATTCTGTCTGGTGTTCTGGTCACTCGCGTGACCTATGGCTACGGTGTTTCCCGCAAATCTGGCGCTCCGGTGCCTTACGACTTTGCCCAGGTCGAATACCTGGCTCCTGCAAACAACGTCAACAAGCCGGAGTGCAATATCAACTCCTGGGGCTATGAGGTTCGCCAGTTGTCCCTGCGCAATGATGCGCCGACTATCAAGGAAATGGCTGATTGCCCCAAATTGGTGGCGATTGATCTTATTCTGGAAGCGGATCCCCAGAATCCGACCCGTAACGTTGTCGTCGGCTACCAAGCATCTAAAAAGCCTCTGTAAACAACCAGCGCCAACGAGGAGGAGGAGCGAGGGCGCGCAGCGACCGACGACGAGGGCGCAATAATGATTTGCCTGGATATTACCTCCGAAGGATATACCCGCCTTTCAGAGGGGGATTCTTGTAATTACGTGCTCTTGACTGTCCAGGAGCATACCAAACTCACCGATATCTCTAATTGGTTCCAATTCGATATATCGGTTGTGGGAATTGCCTTTAGCTCTGGGATTGTTATTTGGGCTTTGGGTTTAAAACTGGGCGCTATTGCCCGTGTCATTGTAGGTGCAAAAAGAGGATAAACGAGTATGCGTAACTATTTCCGTAATGGCTGTATCGCCCTGGTGGGCTCCGTAGCTGCTGTCGGTGCCAATGCTGCTGATGGTGGTATCGCTGCCGCTGCGGGTGCTGCCCTGGATGCTGCCCAGTCTGACGTCACTACTACCGCGCCCAAGGTGATGATGGTCGTGGCTACAGTCGTCGGGGTCGGTATCCTGATCGCGCTCATGCGTAAGGCTTAAACCGTGTCCCTCTTGATTGGGACGCTATGGTTTTTGTTCTTTGTCGAAGGCTGGAGAACATCGTTTTCGATATGACATAAGGCGGCTTCGGTCGCCTTTTTTATTGGGGGTCGCGTGAGATTGCTTTATCTGCTCTTCCTGGTGCCGCTGGGGGCGTTTGCGAGCTGTCCGGCAGGGCTCAATCTGCAAAATGTGCCTATAGGTACAGAAATGCCCTATTGCGTTAAATGGGAGTCCTCCACTCTGGGCGGGTGTCAGGTCGTTTGCCCTGGAGTCTGTGTTGAAACGCCATCTACGGGCACCATGGGCCCCATACAGTCTAACGGTGTGGAATGTACCGTGGGCACTGGTACTGGTACTGGTGGCGACGGTGGCGATACTGGGGGCAGTCCTGGCGGGGATGGTAGTCTTCCTGGTGATACCGATAATATTGCTGGTTGGCAATATTTTAATCATTACGGTTATCAGACCGTGGGTCATACCCTTTCAAAGATTAATACTAATTTAGGTAAGCAGTTGACGGGGGTTAATTCTAGACTTTCTGATTTGAAGGATTATTCCAATCAGATCGCTGATAATACATTTAAGACCCAGCTCGGATTGTCTGGCGTTAATGACAAGCTTAATGAGGCGCTAACTTATATACGGGAAACCCCTGGTCGAATAGAGGGGACTAATCTTTATTTGTCTCGCATGGAGGCTGATTTTGATTTGGCAAATCTCCAGTTAAAGAAAATCGCTGATAGCATGGTCTCTTCTGGCGGTAAAAGTGGTGCCGTTTCTACTGTTGATTTATCTGCAATCAAAGGTGATGTGGCCTCGCTTAAAGCAATGCAACAATCATCAATGTCAATCATTGGCTCTATTCTTGGCAATACTGGCTCCATGGATTCCAACTTGCGCAATATGTCGGGACATTTGGGGTCTATCGATGGCACACTTAGATCGATGAATAGCACAAGCTCATCCCAATTAGGCGGTATGCAAAACAGCCTTGCGGCTATCAAGGGGATGACTCAACAGGCGTTAAATTCAGGCTGGGGAAATTCTGGCAGTGGTCAAGATGGGTCTGGCGACTTTAATATTGATTATTCTCAGATGCCAGGTTCTTCATCAAATCCATTGCATGTGGCAAAGGCTGAATATGAATCACCGCTTTGCTCGGGTGATGCTAGTTGCGCCTTTGACCTGGAGCAGATAACGAAAGTATATGGTGAGCATAAGGAGGCTTTAAAAAGCCAGTATATTTCTATTAAAAATGAAATGACCGATATGTTTAAATATCAGTTCTATGGCTCTGCCTCGGCTCCTAAATGCTTCGATATGTTCTCCATATTTGGAAAGGATTATCAAGTCTGCCCTGATTCCGATGGCTATTGGGATTTTCTGGCGGCTTTGATGATGTTTATTTTCTACTTTACAGCATTCATTATTTTGACTAGAAGGTGATAGCGATGGAGTGGTTAGGTGATTTATTCAGTGGGTTGTTTCAGGATATATATGATCTTGCTGTCCAGGTAACGGCCTGGATTTCGGTAAAACTGGCTATTCAGTGGATTGAGTTTAAAATATTCCTGTTGGTGTTTTCATGGGATGTTGCCAGGGAAATCCTCATAAACTTGCAATTCAGTGATTTGATATCGTCCTCCTTTAATAGTCTCCCAGCATCTGTGCGGGATATTTTGCTCTATCTGCAATTTGACAAGGGTCTGTCCGTTATTACCCAGGCATTTGTGACGCGCTTTCTACTGAATATCTTCGGGTGGTGATCCATGTCCATCAAAATCCATCACGGTGCGCCAGGGTCTTATAAATCAAGCGGCGCTATTCACACCGATGTGATCCCGGCCATCAAGGCGGGTCGCTACATCATTACCAACGTGCGGGGCTTCTCGGTGGAACGTTGCCGCGAAGTGTTGGGTAAAGAGGTGCCGGACGGCTTTGAGGTGCTCTATGTCGAGACTGAATCCCAGGAGGGCCGCGATCATCTGGCGCGGTTCTACCATTGGGCACCCAAGGGGGCATTCTTCCTGGTCGATGAGGTGCAGCGGGTATTCCCGCCAGCATGGCGCCAGAGTGACCTGGATAAACTCGATTATCCTGGTGGGCCGGATAAGGCGAAAGAGGATGGCCGACCCGAAACAATCGACGTCGCTTTTGATATGCACCGTCACCATAACTGGGACTTTGTATTAACCACCCCGAACATCAAAAAGGTGCACCAGGTAATTCGGGCTGCGGCTGAAACGGCCATTCGTCATACCAATATGGCGATATTGGGCATTGGTGGCCGTTATAAGACCGTTCTTCACCTTTCCGATAACTCCGGTACGTCTCTTTCTGATGTCCTGCAAGCCAAGCCATTTAATAAGGTGCCCAAGTATGTTTTCAAACTTTATGACTCAACTGCGACCGGTAAAGTCTCGGATACAATCGCGGGTAGCTCGATGCTCCGAGACCCTAAAATACTTTTTGTTCTGGTCGTTTGGGGACTCTGTATGTTCTTTGGTTTCATCAAGCCTGAGTATATTGACTCGCCTGCTAAAGCCCCTGTGGTGGCTTCTGCGCCCGCTGATGCCGCTATTTCGGTTCCTGGGCAAGTGGGTGCTGCGCCCGCTGCTAATGTACGTCCTAGTGGCGCTCCTGCTGCGGATGCTGCTGGCGTCTTTGCTGTAGGTCCGTTCGCCGGATACCGGATGATCATCAACTGCCATGTGCTGACCAAAAGTGATCGAGACGTCTACAACGTCGAATATTGCTTCGCCCTGCGCAAAGGTGACGACGAGCAAGCCATCTATGCCGAAGAGTGGCCGCAATTCTTCGTCGATTTGAAGCCCATGACGGCGTGTCATGCGGTTATCCAGTACCAGGGGCAGCCAGTGGACGTTTATTGCGACCCTGACGGGGATGCGCTGCGAAAGCGGGTCAATGGGGCGCTCTTTGCTGGTGCCAAGAATGACGGGATGCCTAGCGATGACCGGACATAAAAAAAGCTCGGGGGTTACTGTGGTTGGCATCATTGCTGTCTGCATTGATATTGCCATCCTGATAGCCATAGGGAGCAATCCTAGCTATTCCGCCGAGGCTCGTTGGGCCTGTGTTGCCCTGGTGGCGCTGTTCTCGTTGCCTCCCCTGCTCTGGCTCTTTGGGGGTCACCTTATCGAGCTGGAGGTTAAGTGGCAGCACCACTGCCGGGCAAAACGCCGCGCTCGCTCTGCTGCCACTCACGTTAAGAATGGCCGCTGACCATTAGCATATGGTGAGCTGCGCGAACCATGATAAACGCCCTGCCGGAGGGCGCTTGCGTCCCGAGGACCTATGCCCCCCAGGTGTCCGCCTCCCTGGGGTGATTCACGACATTGAGTGCCTCCGCTGAAATAACCCCCTTCCCTGCTAAACTGTGTTCTTTATGTATTGCTGTTATCATGGAGGGGCGCTATTAGAGTTTAATAAACTCTAATAGCATCTATTTCAAATCGTGAGTTATTAATCTCACACTTAAATACCTCCACATGATGCAATGGTAAGTATTCACCGGAACAGTATTGACACAGGAAAAATGAGACGATCGTCTCTTGATCCCACTTTCCTGCTTGCTTGATCCTGCTCCTTAGATACGCTCCCCCCATGAGCAAAAACACCATGCATTCCGCGGGAATGCCCACCACTCTGGAGCAGGCCAACGAGCTGATTTATAAGCTCCTCGACCGCATCGCCGAGCTGGAGGACCGCCTCAATCAGCACAGCGGCAACTCCTCCAAGCCGCCTTCCAGCGACGGCCCCGGTGCACCGCCGCCGGCCCGCAAGCGTCCGGCGTCCGGCAAGCAACGGGGGGCGCAGCCCGGTCACAAGGGACATCGCCGCGAGCGGCATCCGCTTGATGCCCGCCTGACCCTGGTCCCGCATTACCCTGCCGCCGATTGCGCTTGCTGTGGCGGGGACATGGTGGCCCATGCCAAACCCTATCAGGTTCATCAGGTGTTCGAGCTGCCCGAGGTGAGCTATCTCGTCACCGAACACCAACTGTATCGTGCGACCTGCTCACGGTGTATCGGCACGACCCAGGCCGCACTGCCAGACAACGTCAGCAGCAGCCAGATGGGGGCCAATCTGCTCAGCTACATCGCGCTGCAAAGCGGCCAGTTTCACCAGAGCGTCAGCCAGATACAGCAGCAGCTCAAACAGCATTTCGGCCTGAGTTTTAGCCGGGGCGCCATCAGTGAGGCGCAGGGGCGGGTGAGTGCCATGCTCACCCCGACCTACCAGGCCATCAAGCAGCAGGTGCAGACGGCCACCCACGTTCATGCCGATGAGACCCGGCATCAGCGGGGTGGAGAGCGCCGCTGGATGTGGCTGGCGCTGAGCAAGATAGCCGTCTGCTTCATGACGGCCTATGGCCGTGGTCAGGAGGCGGCCAAGCGGCTGCTGGGCGCCGAGTTTGACGGGGTGCTGGTGACCGACCAGTACGCCGGCTACCGGTTTATCGACGCCGACCAGCGGCAACTGTGCTGGGCCCACGTGGCCCGCAATCTCGTGGCCATCGCCGAGAGTAGCGAGCAGTGCAACCAGCCCATCGGTGCCCGGTTGGTCTTGCTGGCGGATGCGGTGTTTCGTACCCGGCACCGTTGGGAAAGCGGTGCGTTGAGCAAGCAGAAATACCTGCGCAGGCTCGCGCGTTACCGGCAAAGCTGGCGAAGCCAGTTGGAGCGCGGCGCCCTGTTGTGCAGCAAACGCTACCGTGGACGATGCCAGTTGCTGCTGCGGGATGACGAGATGCTGTGGCGGTTTATGACTGACGACGAAATAGCGCTGACCAACAACGAGGCGGAGCGGGCGCTGCGTGGCTATGTGCTCTGGCGCAAGGGTAGCTACGGCGTGTGGTCTCACCGGGGCGAGCTGTTTCGCCAGCGCATCCTGTCGTTGGTGGAGACCGGCAAGCGATTGGGCCGCTGCCCACAGGAGTGGTTGAGGGCCGTGGTCAGGGCGTGCATCGAGAAGACAGATTATCCCATCCCGGCAGAACTGATGCCGTCAACCCCGTCCTGGTGAATAGATACATGCAATGGATGATTTGGATTCTTAAATGCATTTATAATCTTATCCTTTTCATTAAACCTAGCTCCAAGGTAGATTCTTTTTATTTTGTTTGCAGGAACTTTGCTTAAGTACATAAATAAATTGCTTTCAAATACATTGTCAAAGAACTCAAGGTCGGAGCATTCGGTTGTTGTATAACCATTATCAAGATACTTTATTTTTGATTTGTTTATTCTATTTCTAAGTTCTTTGGGTATTGTTTTTCCTGGTTTCAATTTGACGTAATCAGCCTCAAGAAAAGACATTATATTTCTATGCTCTTTCTCGTACATCCATTCATCACTTTTAAGGGTTAGGTGTTTCATGCATAGATCAATTGTTATTTTATTCTGATTTTGGACGTTTATTTCTACTATGTCGCTATAATCAGCTCTCCTTGTATCGTATTTTACTCGTTGAAAGGAGTGCAATGCATTTGATAATGTATCATATAGCCTAGGCTTTGATTTTGACCAGTCTGTTTCAACTTCAATGCAGATACCTTCATGGTTGTCTGCATAATGTGCCCACATTAATAAATTTCTATGTGTTTCGCTAAAAGAAATGACACCAGCGCCATTTAGTGTCCCTTTTATGTTTCTCTCTACTACTTTTTTTAATTCTTCCTCTTTATCAGCATCAATGTCATCTTCAGAAATCATTGATTTCATCATTTCATCTACAATTCTATCAATATCATCCGATAAACTACCTTCAAAAGGGTCATTGAGTTCTTCGACTAAAGATATCCTGAATGTCGGATTTTCAAAATATTCAACCCCTAGATAACTCATATATTTAAATGCTGTATTCACTTAAAGCCCCCCCCGTGTAGTAATACGGGGGGAATTCTACCCGCATGGCTCCCAGAGCGTCCACAACGAAAAGGGGGCTTGCGCCCCCCGCCCTGCCTACTCGATGCCTAGCTTCTTCCGCCATCCTTCCTGGGCAGTTCCCCAGGTGGATGCGGTATTCATGCTTGGCCGACTGCGGATAGCCTCAGCTCTTCCATCAACCAAGCCATGGCGTCCTCCTGGTTCTTGAAGGTTCTGACATTCTGCTGCTTTATGTTGGGTACTCGCTCAATCGCGATGTCGTGTAGTACCTGGGATCTGATGACATGAGCTTTAGCGACCATCTTCTGGCCGTTGAGCCAACCATTGAAGTCATTAGCTGTACTGAGAGCCTCATCGGTGCCGCCCTCGTAGCTTCTTGTATCGACGAGGAAGCAGAACGGACGACCGTCAAGGCTGGCGATGAGAGACTTCACGCTGTCAACCCAAATCCTGCAACCTTCCGAGTTGAACGCCCCTATCAGTTGGCTTTGGATCACTTGTTCAGAAATGCTGGAGGTATGTTTGCCATGAGCAATAACGGGCCCCATCCGAACCTATCCCCATGTTTTTATGTGTGTGTTGAATTATCTTGCATTCAACTGAAAACGTTTGCAAGCCTGTCCAGATCAGGAAAAAGGGGGCTTGCGCCCCCTCCCCTGTCTACTTGATACCTAGTTTCTTCCGCCAGTGGAAGGCTTCCTTCTGCTTCTCTGACAGCTCGGCCTGGATGATGGCCAGCGCCTCGATCCTCCTTCTGTCGAACATGACGCCATTCGGTGCGATCAGGCAGTCATTCTTCATCCGCCATCCCTTCCACTCCTTGAAAATCGTGGGCAGCTCCCGCCCAGATGCCATACGCATAAGCCGTTTATAGACAGGTGGGATCTCTTTACCCTTATCCCAATTTGTGACCTGCCTCACAGAAACGAAACATAGATTTGCCGTCTCCTCTTCCGATAAACCGCATTCAAACCAACGAAAAATGAAGTTTTTGGTCAACTCTCGTTCCATCCAAGTAAATACCTGATAAACCAGCAAAATTGCGTGGGCTGGCTTATCGGCGGGCTTCACATGGGCATTTAACCAAACGCGACATTATGCGCGATGTCGGATTTATGAGTCCCAGGGCATGGTCAATCAAGGATTGCCTTTAGGTCCCGCGTCTTGGCTATGAGTGCAGTTTTATTGTTCACCACTGGTTATCAATCATATGTACGGTCCTGGTCGAGCAAGTGGTCCAGCGGCTTGCGGCTGGCACTCTCGTGACGTTCCCGGTTGCCGGTGTGCAGGTACTTGGAGGTGGTGTCGATGCTGTCATGTCCCGCATCGGCTTGTACGTGGGATAAAGGCCTGCCGTGCAGATTGATGTCATGGGTGATACCGGTGTGGCGAATGGAGTGCGGCGTCAGGGTTCGCATTTCAGCGGCATCCTGATCAAAACAGTCTTGTTCGGCAAGGCTTGCAGCCTGTTCAAATACCGCCATTACCAGGTCTCGTAGCTGGCGGATACCCAGATTGGCATTGAGTTCGCCTTGTTCGCGGCCATGGGCCGCCGCCTTGTGGCGTACGAACAGCGGGGTTTGCTCTCCGGGGGCCGGCAGTGGCGAAAGTCCAAGAAAGGTACGATAGCGAGCCAGGGCTTCGAGCAGAGCCTGAGAAACGGCCACGGTGCGACGTTTACCGCCTTTGCTGCGGGGAATGTCATAACCCCAGACGCCCGTTTTGGCGTCACGTCGAAACTGGCCCATGACGGGGCTGAAACCCGGCCTGGCCGCCACCTCGGAAATCCGCAGATAACAGGCATACATCAGACAGATGAGAAAGCGGCTGCGCTCATGTTGTGCCGGGCATTCGGCAGCGAGCTGTTCGGCGGCTTGCATCACATAGGACCATTGCAGTTCGGTGAAGGATTGTGCGTCTTCACCAGCCTCCTGGGGGCCCGCACGTTTAACCCGCTGCAGCAGGAGAGCCGGATTGCGATCCATGTACTCCTCCTGGATGAGAAACTGGAAGAAGGCGGACAAAATGGCGAGTTTTGTCTTCATCGCCTGCTCACTCAGTCGATACGGCAGCTCCCGGCCCAGTTCCCGCTTGCCAAGAAACGGACGCCACAGGGGGTTTGGCAACCGTTCCCCCCACTCCTTGTCGAGCACGAACTGGGCGACGTTGCGATAGGCAATCAGTCCGGACGGTGGCGCCTGGCAATAGTCGAGATAGCGCATCATGATGCGCCTGGTGAGATCCCTGGGGCTGATGGCCACCTCGCAAAAACACCAGTGCAAAAAAGTGGTCAGCTCACTGCGATAGGTCTTGTAGTTGTTTTCGCTGTGGCGCTGCTCCAGCAGCCAGTCGACGGCCAGCTCATACACGATCCCCGCGTCGGGGACCTTGCCAAGACTCAGGGTGGCGAGGTACTGGTTGACCTGGGGATTGCCCGCCTCAAGGTGGTCCACGCTATCGAACAGTGGCATGGCGGGTGGAAGTGCTGGATGAGTCATGATGGTGTGTGATGTCGGTTGAATGTTTTGAACGGGGCCGCAACCCCCTGATGCCGATAAATGGGGTTATCGGCATCAGGGCTTGCAGTGCGCCTTGGGGGCAACGACCTGAGGCATCTTGCTGTGATACCCCATGATGACGAGCAATCGGCATATTCAATGAATATGCGGTCTGGTTGGAAAATTCTCGGGGAAAAGAGTCGTGACAATGACTTAAGTTGCACTTTTCATGAATGAGATAGCGGGTTCTGCCTCACATCCCCTTCCCCGCCCTTTCGTCTCAAGCCACGCTCTTCAGGGGCTTCCCCTTTGGCAGTTCAGTATCCTGCTTGTCTTCTTTGGGGGGATTCCCCTGCCCTTTTCCACCGCGCAATACCTGCTGCAACTGATCCCGCTGCTCGGCCAGATAAAAGGCCAGACTCTCCTGCTGTTCCGGTGCAAGCGCGACCGGCGCACCCGCCAGCAGTGTCATCAGCTCATCGGCGGTGTCCAGCAGTTTGTCATAGGCATCCGCCTCTTTCTTGCTGGCAAAGGTCATCTTCTCCACTCCCCCACGTACCACAACATACTTGATCTCAACGGCCATCGCGGCGCCCTCCTGATGATAGTGATTGCAAGTATATGTACGTATATACAGTATTGCAAATACCCTCAGCATGTCGGCATGCATCGCCAGCCCCTGCTTGGCCGGCCAGTTCACAGCGGAAAACACGTCTTTTCAAAGGGGGGTGTGCAGCGCGGCAAGACAGGGCAGGCGTTTTAAGGTAAATTTCATCAATTCCTTCAACAGGTTGAATCGTATGTCGGATCCGCACTCGGTGATTGTCTGTCCGGCCTGTGACTTGCTGATCGAACGCAAGTTGCTGCCGCTGCGCCGTCACGCCCATTGCCCCCGCTGTCATCAGCATCTCTATGGGCGCTATGCCTTTCGCCCTTCCCAGTTGATGGCGCTGACCATCACCGGATTCCTGTTGCTGCCTTCCGCGTTTTTTGAGCCTTTGATCTATCTTCGTCTGGCGGGCGTGAACTCGGACGCCAACCTGATCAAGGGAATTATGATGCTGTATGCCGAGAGCGAGCTCTGGGTGGCAACACTGGTGCTCTGGTGCGCCGTGCTGGCGCCGACGGGGCTGCTGCTCGGGATCTTTGCCCTCGCCTCCGGCCTGGCCAAGCGCTGGCATCTGCTGGCGTGGACCCTCAAAGCGGTCGAGGTATTTCGCCACTGGGCCATGCTGGAGGTGTACATCGTCAGCCTGCTGGTCGCCCTGTTCAAACTTATCGACATCGCCGACGTGCGCCTGGGAGGCGGTCTGCTGAGCCTGGGTTGTCTGATGCTGCTCAACATGACGCTGCTGATCCTCTTTGATCCTGCCCCTTACTGGGAGCGGATTCCGCTGCAACATGCCTCCCGGGAGCCGGACCATGTCCCCGATCAGCGCCCGTGAACTGGGGCTTTGCCGCTGCCATACCTGCGGGTTGCTGGTGCGCCATCAACACGGCATGAGCTGCCCTCGTTGTCACACCCCCTTGCAGATGCGCATCCCCCATTCCCTCGCCTGGTCATGGGGCCTGTTGGCGCTGGCCACCTTCATGTTGTTGCCTGCGAACCTGCTGCCCATCACCCACTTCTACAACAAGGGATTATTGCAGTCCGATACCATTTTCAGCGGTATCATGGCGCTCTATCGCAGCAAGATGTCCGGCATCGCCACCATAGTACTGACCGCGAGCATCATCGTGCCCATCGGCAAGATCCTGGGTCTTGGCTGGATCTGCTGGCAGTTGCAGCGCAGCAAGCCGGTGCGCCGCAAACGCCAGCTCGTCATGTACCGCATCATCGATTTCATCGGACGCTGGTCCATGCTGGACCTGTTCGTCATCTCGCTGATGGTGGCCCTGGTGGATCGCGGCGTGCTGCTCAACGTGCGTGCCGGCCCCGGGGCGACGGCGTTCGCCGGCGTGGTGGTGCTCACCATGATGTCGGCCAGGATGCTCGATACCCGCCTGTTGTGGGACAAGGCGGCCCGTTAATGTTTTTTGTGTCGAACGCGCTGTGCATCACAGCCAATGTAAGGAGTCGGTATGGTCGGGGCTGAGCCCGTCATTGAGAAGCACCGCTGGTTATCACCGGTCTGGTTGCTGCCCTTCATCGCCCTCTTGCTGGCGGGAGGCTTTCTCTACCAGCAGTGGACGAGCAGTGGTCAACTCATTCGCATCAACTTTGCCCAGGGCAACGGTATCTTGCCGGGCAAGACCCAGCTGCGCTATCAGGGGGTCGCCATCGGCGTGGTCCAGGAGCTGGAACTGGCACAGGATGGTCGCAAGATTGCGGTGCTGGCCAAGGTGGACAGCCGTGCCCGCTCCCTCATACGCAAGGGCTCCGACTTCTGGCTGGTGAGTCCGAAGGCGTCACTGACCGAGATCTCCGGCCTGGACACCCTGGTGTCCGGCAACTACATCAACCTGCAACCCGGACGGGAGAACAACCCGCTGGAGGATGAGTTCGATGCCCTGGATGGCCCTCCCCCCGGTTATCAGGCCCAGGGGCGAACCCTGCACCTGACAGCCGATTCTCTGGGGTCGGTGGGCATCGGTGCCAAGATCTATTTCCGCGGGCTGGAGGTGGGCAGTGTCATCAACACCCGTCTTGGGGAAGAGAACCAGAACGTGATCCTGGATCTGGTGATCGAGCCGCGCTTCGAGCACCTCGTCAAGGCGGATACCCGATTCTGGAACATCAGCGGCATCAAGGGCTCCTTCAGCCTGGCTGGCGTCAGCGTGGAGGCGGGCAGTCTCACCTCCATCCTGAGCGGCGGCATTGCGTTTGACTCCCCCAAGGATTCTCCCGTGGCGCAAAAGGGGGTCAACTTCATCCTCTACAAGGGGCTGGCCGAGGCCGCCCGGGGTGAGCGCATCACCATCCAGGCGGGGACTCTGCCCATCAAGGAAGGGATGCCCATCCTCTATGAGGGCATCGAGATTGGACGCATAGACCCCATTCGTCTGACCGAGCAGGGGCGGAGCGTGACGGCCCTCATCAACCCCGAACAGGCGTTCCGGGTGACCGGCAAGAGTCGTCTGGTGTGGGAGACGGTCTCTCTCTCCCCTGCCGGGATCAAGCATGCGGATCGCCTGCTGGCCGGGCCCGCCATTCGTCTGGACTATGAACCCGGTAAACGGGTCAACACCATGACCCTGGAGAGCCAGGCACAGCGCGGCGGCATCAAGCTGACCCTGCAGGCAGAGGATCTCGCCGGTTTGAGCGAAGGGGCTCCGCTCTGGTTCAAGGGGTTGCAGATAGGTCAGCTCGGGGCACTGACCCTGGATGCCGGCGGCAATGCCAGTGTCGAGTTGCTGGTGAACGAGCGTTATCGCCATCTGCTGCAACGGGCTCGCTTCTATCGCGCCGCCCCCTTGCAGGTGGAGGCGGATCTCAGCGGTATCAAGGTGGAGACCAGCCCGGCCAGTGCCTGGTTGGCGGGGGGCATCAAGCTGGTACAGGCTGCGAAGGGTGACAGGATTGACCGCCTCTACCCCAGCCAGGAGCTGGCCCTGCTTGGGAGCCGCCATGCCAAAGCGGTCAGCTGGACGCTGCGTGCCGCTCAGGCTGATGGTATCGGTGTGGGCTCCCCCGTCCTCTACCTGGGACTGGAAGCGGGCAAGGTCAAGGCGCTGGATGCCGATGGTCGCGGTGTGGCCATCACCCTGGAGATCGATGCCATCTATGCTCCTTTGCTCAAGCAGCAACCTCAGTTCTGGAAGAAGGCCGCCATCGACGGCAAGATCCGGCTCGACGGCGTGCAGGTCAAGATGGGGAACCTCGCCACCCTGCTGCGTGGTGCCATCGAATTCGACAAGCTGGGGACAGGTCGCAGCAGTCATCAGCTCTTTGACAGCAAGGAGCAGGCAAGCTCCCAGGTGCGTACCCTCACGCTCACGGCGGATCACAACCCGGGTCTCGGGGTTGGCAGCCCCATCCGCTATCGCGGAGTGGACATCGGCAAAGTAGAGCAGGTGGAACTGGACCCGACCCTGGGCCAGGTAAGCTTCAAGGCCGAGCTGAATGAGCAATATGCCGCGCGTTTCCTGCAATCCGGGGCACGCTATGCCCTGGTGCAGGCCAAGGTCGGGCTGGGGGGGGTTGCCCACCTCGATACCCTGATCAAGGGGGCCTTTGTGGAGGCGACACCGGGCCGGGGGGCTGGCAAGGAGACCTTCCCCTTGAGCCAGAGTGGCCCCGCCGGTCTTGCCCTGACCCTCAAGAGCCCCTCCGTCGATGGCATCAGCGTGGGCAGCCCCCTGCTGTTTCGCAAGATGGTCGTGGGCAGCGTCACCGGCGTGACCCTGGCCCGGGATGGCAGTGAGGTACTGATCGATGTGAATGTGGATGGACAGTACGCCCATCTGATACGCGCCAATAGCCGCTTCTGGAATGTCTCCGGGGTCAAGGCCGATATCGGGCTGACCGGTGGCACCATCGAGGTCGAAACGGTGCAAAGCCTGCTGGCAGGCGGGATTGCCTTCAATACGCCGGAGCGGGAAATGGGCGCGACCGTCAAGGCGGGCCATCGTTATCCGCTTCATGCCAAGGCAGAGAAAGAGTGGCTGGAGTGGAGCCCCCGCATCTTGCCCTGAGTTATTCCCCTGTTCGTCAAAAACCGGCCTTGTGCCGGTTTTTTTATGGCCTCATGGACTCCCCCATCAAGAAGGGCCGCGCACTGTGGTAAGATGTCGCCCCTCATTTTGGGTCAGCGAGATTGCGCCGTGCACGACAACACCTACCTCCCCGATCACTTCCTGCGTCACATTGCGGAGTTCATGCCATCCCATCTCTCCATGGAGGCATTCGTGGCGAGTTGCCGGCAGCCGCTGCGGCGCAGCATCAGGGTCAACACCCTCAAGATCACGGTATCCGAGTTTGTCGCCCGTATGGCGCCGCTTGGTTGGCAGCTGGATCCCGTGCCCTGGTGTGCAGCCGGCTTCTGGCTCACCCGCAGCGATGAGAGCGTTCCCCTTGGCAACACGGCCGAGCATTTGTGCGGCCTCTTCTATATCCAGGAAGCGAGCTCCATGTTGCCGGTGACGGCGCTCTTTGCCAGTGAGCAAACCAGAGGGGATGGCATGTTGCTGGACGCGGCCGCCGCCCCTGGCTCCAAGACTACCCAGATCGCGGCGCTGATGGAAAACCGCGGCATGCTGATCGCCAACGAGTTTTCCAGCAGCAGGTTGAAAGTGCTGAGCGCCAATATCCAGCGCTGCGGTGTGACCAACGTCGGCATGACCCATTTCGATGCCAAGGTCTTTGGCCAATGGCTGCCTGAAACCTTCGACGCCATCCTGCTCGACGCCCCCTGCTCCGGCGAGGGGACGGTGCGAAAAGATGAAGACGCGCTGCGCAACTGGAGTCTCGAGAGCATCGACGAGATTGCCGCGGTGCAGCGTGGCCTGCTGGAGAGCGCTTTTCACGCCCTCAAACCCGGCGGCGTACTGGTCTACTCCACCTGCACCCTGAGCCTGCAAGAGAATCAGGCCGTCTGTCAGTCACTGCAAGAGAAGTTCGGTGATGCCTTCAGCTTTGACTCGTTGGCCGATCTCTTTCCGGAAGCGGAGAAAGCCTGTACAGCGGAGGGATACTTGCACGTTTGGCCCCAGATCTTCGACAGTGAAGGCTTTTTCGTCGCCCGGTTACGCAAGCATCACTCCGTGCCCAACACCATGTTCAAACCGGGCAAGCTCGGCAAGTTCCCCTTCTCGCCGCTGTCAGAGAAAGAGGCTGGCCCCATGCTGCGGGAGATTGAAGGGAATTTTGGCATCGTGCCCCATGGCCAACTGTTTGGCCGCAATGACGAGATCTGGCTCTTCCCTCACGCCTTCGAGCAGGTACAGGGGAAGCTGCGCTTCGATCGCATCGGCATCAAGCTGGCTGAGACCTTCAAGAAGGGATATCGATTGACCCATGAATGGGCTCTGGCTTACGGCCATGAGGCGAGTAAGGGATGCGTCGAGCTGGATGCCGCCAATGCCCGTGAATTCATGATGGGACGAGATGTCTGGCCAGAGCAGGATGCCGGGAGTGGGGAAGTGATCGTTCGTTACCAGGGGCACCCGCTCGGCATGGGGAAATGGGTGGGGAGTCGCATCAAAAATGCCCTGCCCCGGGAGCTGGTACGGGACAACAACCTGTTCAATGCGTGAGAGTGGGTCGCTCGAGCAATAATAGCGCCTGTTCGAGTCTGAAAAACCCCCACTCTGGTTGAACTTTTACCCGGTTCTTGAAATGCCTAGAGCCTTGTCTAAGCTTAAGGCTATCCGCATACCAGTTAGCGCACGGCTCTGCAAGGAGCCAATTCCCCTATGCCAGGTACAAGGAATTCGTACCTGGCTTTTTTTGTCTTCCTTTTTGGGGAGCCCGCAGAATTCGGAAAAAATCGTACGCTAAGGTTTTCCGGGCATCCGTAAGGGCCGAAACTTCCCGTCTTCCAGTCTGCGGCTCTGCCGCCAGACGTAATCGCCGGTTAGGTTGATGTGCTCCCAGCCCAGCGGCGACAGGAATTGCAGCAGCTCGCCGTCCACCGGCTTGCCGGCCTCGACCAACCCCTGGGTGGCGCGTTCCAGGTACACCGTGTTCCACAGCACGATAGCCGCCGTCACCAGGTTGAGGCCGCTGGCCCGGTAGCGCTGCTGCTCGAAGCTCCGATCCCTGATTTCCCCAAGGCGGTTGAAGAACACCGCCCTGGCCAGCGAGTTGCGCGCCTCACCTTTGTTCAGGCCGGCATGCACGCGGCGGCGCAGTTCAACACTTTGCAGCCAGTCCAGGATGAACAGCGTGCGCTCGATCCGGCCCAGCTCGCGCAGGGCCACGGCCAGTCCGTTCTGGCGCGGGTAGCTGCCGAGCTTGCGCAGCATCAGCGAGGCGGTGACGGTGCCCTGCTTGATCGAGCTGGCCAGGCGCAGGATGTCGTCCCAGTGGGCACGCACGTGCTTGATGTTCAGGGTGCCGCCGATCAGCGGGCGCAACGTCGGGTAGGCTTGCACGCCCTGCGGCACGTACAGCTTGGTTTCGCCGAGGTCGCGGATGCGCGGCGCGAAGCGGAAGCCTAGCAGGTGCATCAGGGCAAAGACGTGATCGGTGAAGCCGGCCGTGTCGGTGTAGTGCTCCTCGATCCGCAGGTCGGACTCGTGGTACAGCAGGCCGTCGAGCACATAGGTGGAATCGCGGACGCCGACATTCACCACGCGGGTGCTGAACGGCGCGTACTGGTCGGAGATATGGGTATAGAACAGCCGTCCCGGCTCGCTACCGTACTTCGGGTTGACGTGCCCGGTGCTCTCGCCCCGGCCACCCGCGCGGAAGCGCTGGCCATCGGAGGATGAGGTCGTGCCGTCGCCCCAGTGGGCGGCAAAGGCGTGGCGATACTGGTGGTTGACCAGCTCGGCCAAGGCCGCCGAATAGGTTTCGTCGCGGATGTGCCAGGCTTGCAGCCAGGACAGCTTGGCGTAGGTCAGGCCGGGGCTCGACTCGGCCATCTTGGTCAGCCCGAGGTTGATCGCATCACCGAGGATTGCGGACAGCAGCAACGTCCTGTCTTTGGCCTCGGCCCCGTCCTTCAAGTGGGTGAAGTGGCGGCTGAAGCCCGTCCAGTCGTCCACGTCCATCAGCAGTTCGGTGATCTTGATGCGCGGCAGTAACTGGCTGGTTTGGTCGATCAGCGCCTGCGCCCGATCCGGCACCGCCGCATCCAGCGGGGTGATTTTCAGCCCTGACTCGGTGAGGATGGCATCGGGCAGCTCGTTGTCCTTGGCCAGGCGGGTGACGGTGGCCAACTGCTCGTCCAGCAGCTGCAAACGCTCTTCCAGGTACTGGTCGCTGTTCGGGTTGATCGCCAGGGGCAGGGCCTGCTCGCGCTTGAGTGCGGCGAACTTCTCGGCCGGCAGCAGGTAGTCGTCGAAGTCGCGGAACTGCCGCGAGCCCTTGACCCAGATGTCGCCGGAGCGCAGGGCGTTCTTCAGCTCGGACAGGGCGCAGATTTCGTAGAATTTCCGGTCGAGGCCTTCCGGGGTGATCACCAGCGGCTTCCAGCGCGGCTTGATGAAGGCCGTGGGTGCATCGGCCGGCACCTTGCGCAGGTTGTCGGCGTTCATCTCACGCAGGGTCTGCACGGCTGCCAGCACGCCTTGCGCGGCCGGCCCGTGCTGTTCCCCAACTTTTCGCTCGGCGAAGAGTATGAACATGCGCCGCCGGCGACGAATCGCCAAATCTCACCGTATCTCCCGAGCGGACGATTTCGCACCGGTCTGCCCGTCGAAGGGCTTGCGATCGAACGGGGCGACCTTTTCTATGCATGTCCGCGAGCCAGCGTCTTTTATGGCACGGCGCTCGACGCCGACCTTCGGACGCGCGGCGTAAGCACGCTTGTCATGGCCGGGATAAGCACCACCGGCGTTGTTCTTTCAAGCGTCGCCTGGGCTAGTGATGCGGACTACGACGTGCGTTTGGTCCAGGACTGCTGCTACGACCCGGATCGGGATGCCCACGAAGCTCTGTTGCGTTCCGGGTTCGGCGGACGTGTACAGGTCGTGTAATTTTCGGGCCTCGCATGATCGCGGCCATAGCCGCAGGTGGATTGGTGCGAGGCAGGGCCAGTCCAAGTCAGGGTGCGGTCATCGCGGCGCCTGCAACTCTCAAAAACCCATCGCCGTAGCGGAGGTCTTGTAATCGCATGTCATTACGCACGCCCGATTTATTGTTCACAGCGATAGCACCTGCCATTTGGGGCAGCACCTACATTGTCACCACCCAATACCTGCCGAACTTCTCACCGATGACGGTCGCGATGCTGCGGGCGTTGCCGGCGGGTTTATTGCTCGTGATGATCGTCCGACAGATTCCAACGGGAATCTGGTGGATGCGCATCTTCATCCTCGGCGCACTTAATATTTCGCTATTCTGGAGCTTGTTGTTTATTTCGGTCTACCGCCTGCCGGGCGGGGTCGCGGCGACGGTAGGCGCTGTGCAGCCGCTGATGGTCGTGTTCATCTCTGCCGCTCTGCTAGGTAGCCCGATACGATTGATGGCGGTCCTGGGGGCTATTTGCGGAACTGCGGGCGTGGCGCTGTTGGTGTTGACACCAAACGCAGCGCTAGATCCTGTCGGCGTCGCAGCGGGCCTGGCGGGGGCGGTTTCCATGGCGTTCGGAACCGTGCTGACCCGCAAGTGGCAACCTCCCGTGCCTCTGCTCACCTTTACCGCCTGGCAACTGGCGGCCGGAGGACTTCTGCTCGTTCCAGTAGCTTTAGTGTTTGATCCGCCAATCCCGATGCCTACAGGAACCAATGTTCTCGGCCTGGCGTGGCTCGGCCTGATCGGAGCGGGTTTAACCTACTTCCTTTGGTTCCGGGGGATCTCGCGACTCGAACCTACAGTTGTTTCCTTACTGGGCTTTCTCAGCCCGGGGACCGCCGTGTTGCTAGGATGGTTGTTCTTGGATCAGACGCTGAGTGCGCTTCAAATCATCGGCGTCCTGCTCGTGATCGGGAGTATCTGGCTGGGCCAACGTTCCAACCGCACTCCTAGGGCGCGTATAGCTTGCCGGAAGTCGCCTTGACCCGCATGGCATAGGCCTATCGTTTCCACGATCAGCGATCGGCTCGTTGCCCTGCGCCGCTCCAAAGCCCGCGACGCAGCGCCGGCAGGCAGAGCAAGTAGAGGGCAGCGCCTGCAATCCATGCCCACCCGTTCCACGTTGTTATAGAAGCCGCATAGATCGCCGTGAAGAGGAGGGGTCCGACGATCGAGGTCAGGCTGGTGAGCGCCGCCAGTGAGCCTTGCAGCTGCCCCTGACGTTCCTCATCCACCTGCCTGGACAACATTGCTTGCAGCGCCGGCATTCCGATGCCACCCGAAGCAAGCAGGACCATGATCGGGAACGCCATCCATCCCCGTGTCGCGAAGGCAAGCAGGATGTAGCCTGTGCCGTCGGCAATCATTCCGAGCATGAGTGCCCGCCTTTCGCCGAGCCGGGCGGCTACAGGGCCGGTGATCATTGCCTGGGCGAGTGAATGCAGAATGCCAAATGCGGCAAGCGAAATGCCGATCGTGGTCGCGTCCCAGTGAAAGCGATCCTCGCCGAAAATGACCCAAAGCGCGGCCGGCACCTGTCCGACAAGTTGCATGATGAAGAAGACCGCCATCAGGGCGGCGACGACGGTCATGCCCCGGGCCCACCGGAACGAAGCGAGCGGGTTGAGAGCCTCCCGGCGTAACGGCCGGCGTTCGCCTTTGTGCGACTCCGGCAAAAGGAAACAGCCCGTCAGGAAATTGAGGCCGTTCAAGGCTGCCGCGGCGAAGAACGGAGCGTGGGGGGAGAAACCGCCCATCAGCCCACCGAGCACAGGTCCCGCGACCATCCCGAACCCGAAACAGGCGCTCATGAAGCCGAAGTGCCGCGCGCGCTCATCGCCATCAGTGATATCGGCAATATAAGCGCCGGCTACCGCCCCAGTCGCCCCGGTGATGCCGGCCACGATCCGCCCGATATAGAGAACCCAAAGGAAAGGCGCCGTCGCCATGATGGCGTAGTCGACAGCAGCGCCGGCCAGCGAGACGAGCAAGACCGGCCGCCGCCCGAAACGATCCGACAGCGCGCCCAGCACAGGTGCGCAGGCAAATTGCATCAACGCATACAGCGCCAGCAGAATGCCATAGTGGGCGGTGACGTCGTTCGAGTGAACCAGATCGCGCAGGAGGCCCGGCAGCACCGGCATAATCAGGCCGATGCCGACAGCGTCGAGCGCGACAGTGCTCAGAATTACGATCAGGGGTCTGTTGGGTTTCACGTCTGGCCTCCGGACCAGCCTCCGCTGGTCCGATTGAACGCGCGGATTCTTTATCACTGATAAGTTGGTGGACATATTATGTTTATCAGTGATAAAGTGTCAAGCATGACAAAGTTGCAGCCGAATACAGTGATCCGTGCCGCCCTGGACCTGTTGAACGAGGTCGGCGTAGACGGTCTGACGACACGCAAACTGGCGGAACGGTTGGGGGTTCAGCAGCCGGCGCTTTACTGGCACTTCAGGAACAAGCGGGCGCTGCTCGACGCACTGGCCGAAGCCATGCTGGCGGAGAATCATACGCATTCGGTGCCGAGAGCCGACGACGACTGGCGCTCATTTCTGATCGGGAATGCCCGCAGCTTCAGGCAGGCGCTGCTCGCCTACCGCGATGGCGCGCGCATCCATGCCGGCACGCGACCGGGCGCACCGCAGATGGAAACGGCCGACGCGCAGCTTCGCTTCCTCTGCGAGGCGGGTTTTTCGGCCGGGGACGCCGTCAATGCGCTGATGACAATCAGCTACTTCACTGTTGGGGCCGTGCTTGAGGAGCAGGCCGGCGACAGCGATGCCGGCGAGCGCGGCGGCACCGTTGAACAGGCTCCGCTCTCGCCGCTGTTGCGGGCCGCGATAGACGCCTTCGACGAAGCCGGTCCGGACGCAGCGTTCGAGCAGGGACTCGCGGTGATTGTCGATGGATTGGCGAAAAGGAGGCTCGTTGTCAGGAACGTTGAAGGACCGAGAAAGGGTGACGATTGATCAGGACCGCTGCCGGAGCGCAACCCACTCACTACAGCAGAGCCATGTAGACAACATCCCCTCCCCCTTTCCACCGCGTCAGACGCCCGTAGCAGCCCGCTACGGGCTTTTTCATGCCCTGCCCTAGCGTCCAAGCCTCACGGCCGCGCTCGGCCTCTCTGGCGGCCTTCTGGCGCTCCTGCTGCGGCGTCCGCTCGTGGGCCGTGGCGCGGGTCCGCGCGCCGGCCTCGTGCGCCTGGCGCTCGCGGGCGAGGTCCAGGGCGGCCGTCTTCACGTTCTGCCTTGCGCAGATGAGATAGGGGAGCCCGCAGAATTCGGAAAAAATCGTACGCTAAGGTTTTCCGGGCATCCGTAAGGGCCGAAACTTCCCGTCTTCCAGTCTGCGGCTCTGCCGCCAGACGTAATCGCCGGTTAGGTTGATGTGCTCCCAGCCCAGCGGCGACAGGAATTGCAGCAGCTCGCCGTCCACCGGCTTGCCGGCCTCGACCAACCCCTGGGTGGCGCGTTCCAGGTACACCGTGTTCCACAGCACGATAGCCGCCGTCACCAGGTTGAGGCCGCTGGCCCGGTAGCGCTGCTGCTCGAAGCTCCGATCCCTGATTTCCCCAAGGCGGTTGAAGAACACCGCCCTGGCCAGCGAGTTGCGCGCCTCACCTTTGTTCAGGCCGGCATGCACGCGGCGGCGCAGTTCAACACTTTGCAGCCAGTCCAGGATGAACAGCGTGCGCTCGATCCGGCCCAGCTCGCGCAGGGCCACGGCCAGTCCGTTCTGGCGCGGGTAGCTGCCGAGCTTGCGCAGCATCAGCGAGGCGGTGACGGTGCCCTGCTTGATCGAGCTGGCCAGGCGCAGGATGTCGTCCCAGTGGGCACGCACGTGCTTGATGTTCAGGGTGCCGCCGATCAGCGGGCGCAACGTCGGGTAGGCTTGCACGCCCTGCGGCACGTACAGCTTGGTTTCGCCGAGGTCGCGGATGCGCGGCGCGAAGCGGAAGCCTAGCAGGTGCATCAGGGCAAAGACGTGATCGGTGAAGCCGGCCGTGTCGGTGTAGTGCTCCTCGATCCGCAGGTCGGACTCGTGGTACAGCAGGCCGTCGAGCACATAGGTGGAATCGCGGACGCCGACATTCACCACGCGGGTGCTGAACGGCGCGTACTGGTCGGAGATATGGGTATAGAACAGCCGTCCCGGCTCGCTACCGTACTTCGGGTTGACGTGCCCGGTGCTCTCGCCCCGGCCACCCGCGCGGAAGCGCTGGCCATCGGAGGATGAGGTCGTGCCGTCGCCCCAGTGGGCGGCAAAGGCGTGGCGATACTGGTGGTTGACCAGCTCGGCCAAGGCCGCCGAATAGGTTTCGTCGCGGATGTGCCAGGCTTGCAGCCAGGACAGCTTGGCGTAGGTCAGGCCGGGGCTCGACTCGGCCATCTTGGTCAGCCCGAGGTTGATCGCATCACCGAGGATTGCGGACAGCAGCAACGTCCTGTCTTTGGCCTCGGCCCCGTCCTTCAAGTGGGTGAAGTGGCGGCTGAAGCCCGTCCAGTCGTCCACGTCCATCAGCAGTTCGGTGATCTTGATGCGCGGCAGTAACTGGCTGGTTTGGTCGATCAGCGCCTGCGCCCGATCCGGCACCGCCGCATCCAGCGGGGTGATTTTCAGCCCTGACTCGGTGAGGATGGCATCGGGCAGCTCGTTGTCCTTGGCCAGGCGGGTGACGGTGGCCAACTGCTCGTCCAGCAGCTGCAAACGCTCTTCCAGGTACTGGTCGCTGTTCGGGTTGATCGCCAGGGGCAGGGCCTGCTCGCGCTTGAGTGCGGCGAACTTCTCGGCCGGCAGCAGGTAGTCGTCGAAGTCGCGGAACTGCCGCGAGCCCTTGACCCAGATGTCGCCGGAGCGCAGGGCGTTCTTCAGCTCGGACAGGGCGCAGATTTCGTAGAATTTCCGGTCGAGGCCTTCCGGGGTGATCACCAGCGGCTTCCAGCGCGGCTTGATGAAGGCCGTGGGTGCATCGGCCGGCACCTTGCGCAGGTTGTCGGCGTTCATCTCACGCAGGGTCTGCACGGCTGCCAGCACGCCTTGCGCGGCCGGCGCGGCGCGCAGTTCCAGCACCTCCAGCAAGGCCGGCGTGTAACGGCGCAGGGTGGCGAAGTTCTCGCCGACCAGGTGCAGGTGGTCGAAGCCTTCCGGCCGGGCCAGCAGCTCGGCCTCGCTGACGCTCTCGGTGAACTCGTCCCAGGGAATCACCGCCTCGATGGCGGCATAGGGGTCGCTGCCGCTTTCCTTCGCTTCCAGCAGCGCCTGGCCGATCCTGGAGTACAGGCGCACCTTGTCGTTGATCGCCTTGCCCTGCTTCTGGAACTGCTGCTGATGCTTGTGCTTCGCGCCGCTGAACAGCTTGACCAGGATGCGGTCATGCAGATCGACCAGCTCATCGATCACGGTCGCGGTGCTCTCCAGCACCACGGCGGCCAGGGTCGCGTAGCGGCGCTGCGGCTCGAACTTACCGAGGTCTTTGGGCGTCATCTGCCCACCCTCGCGGGCCAGCTTGAGCAGGCGGTTCTGGTGGATGTGCCGGCCCAGGCCTTCGGGCAAGTCCACCAACTGAAATGTCTTCAGCCGCTCGATGTGTTCCAGCATGTGCCGAGAGTTGGGTTTCAGCGGTGCCTGGCGCAGCCAGGTCAACCAGGTGATGCTGCTGCCGGCCTTGAGCTTCAACAGCTCGTCCAGCTTGGCCCGATGCGAGTCCGTGAGTGGTTCGACCAGGGCGCGGTAGACCCGCCGATTGGCTCGCGCAATGGCTTCCGAGCAGGCCCGGTCAATCACGCTCAGCGCCGGCAGGATGCGTCGTTTCTGCCGTAGGCTCTCCAGGGCCTGACCGGCCAGCAGCAAGCCTTTGTCGGTCTGCTGGGCCAGCTCGGTTAGCTCGCGCACCAGGGCGCGGAAGTCGGACAGGCCGAACGGGGCCAGTTGCAGGTAGGTGCGCAGTTCCTGGGCATGCTCGCGACGGGTCACGTCGCGCTCGCCGTACTTTGCCCAGCTCGCCGGCTCGGCCTGGACTTGCTTCGCCACCCACAGGATGACCGGCTCGGGCAGCTCGCTGTCGGTTCCCAGCGCGTAACCGGGGTAGCGCAGCAGGCAGAGCTGCACGGCGAAGCCGAGGCGGTTGGCGTCGCCGCGTCGCTGGCGGATCAGCGACAGGTCGGAGTCGTTGAAGGTGTAGTAGCGGATCAGGTCATCCTGGCTTTCCGGCAGCGCAAGCAGGGTGTCCCGCTCCGTGGCCGAGAGGATCAAGCGACGCGGCATGTGTCAGTCGTCCGTGCGGAGGTACTGGTAGAGGGTTTCCCGGCTGATGTTGAACTCGCGGGCAAGCTGCGCCTTGGGCTCGCCGGCCGTCGCTCGCTGCCGCAGGGTAGCAGCCTGCTCATCGGACAGGGCTTTCTTGCGGCCCCGGTACGCGCCACGCTGCTTGGCCAAGGCGATGCCCTCACGCTGCCGCTCGCGGATCAGGGCGCGCTCGAACTCAGCGAAGGCCCCCATCACCGACAGCATCAGGTTGGCCATCGGCGAGTCCTCGCCAGTGAACACCAGGCCCTCCTTCAGGAACTCGATGCGCACGCCGCGCTGAGTCAGCTTCTGTACCAAGCGACGCAGGTCATCGAGGTTGCGGGCCAGCCGATCCATGCTGTGCACCACCACTGTATCGCCTTCGCGGACGAAGCTCAGCAGCGCTTCGAGCTGGGGGCGCTGGGTGTCCTTGCCCGATGCCTTGTCGGTGAACACCTTGCTCACCTGGGTTTGTTCCAGCTGGCGTTCCGGGTTCTGGTCAAAGCTGCTGACCCGGACGTAGCCGATGCGGTGCCCCTGCACGATGTCTCCTTGGTTGAAGGCGGCTTAAGTGCACTTTCTGTTCCGTTGTGCCTCAAAGCCCATTTCTGTCAGGCTGAAATCTATAACCTTCGCGGGCATGTGTCAAAAAATGGGAAAGCAGACTCTATTCTGACTGTCGTTTTCAGAAGACGGCTGCACTGAACGTCAGAAGCCGACTGCACTATAGCAGCGGAGGGGTTGGATCCATCAGGCAACGACGGGCTGCTGCCGGCCATCAGCGGACGCAGGGAGGACTTTCCGCAACCGGCCGTTCGATGCGGCACCGATGGCCTTCGCGCAGGGGTAGTGAATCCGCCAGGATTGACTTGCGCTGCCCTACCTCTCACTAGTGAGGGGCGGCAGCGCATCAAGCGGTGAGCGCACTCCGGCACCGCCAACTTTCAGCACATGCGTGTAAATCATCGTCGTAGAGACGTCGGAATGGCCGAGCAGATCCTGCACGGTTCGAATGTCGTAACCGCTGCGGAGCAAGGCCGTCGCGAACGAGTGGCGGAGGGTGTGCGGTGTGGCGGGCTTCGTGATGCCTGCTTGTTCTACGGCACGTTTGAAGGCGCGCTGAAAGGTCTGGTCATACATGTGATGGCGACGCACGACACCGCTCCGTGGATCGGTCGAATGCGTGTGCTGCGCAAAAACCCAGAACCACGGCCAGGAATGCCCGGCGCGCGGATACTTCCGCTCAAGGGCGTCGGGAAGCGCAACGCCGCTGCGGCCCTCGGCCTGGTCCTTCAGCCACCATGCCCGTGCACGCGACAGCTGCTCGCGCAGGCTGGGTGCCAAGCTCTCGGGTAACATCAAGGCCCGATCCTTGGAGCCCTTGCCCTCCCGCACGATGATCGTGCCGTGATCGAAATCCAGATCCTTGACCCGCAGTTGCAAACCCTCACTGATCCGCATGCCCGTTCCATACAGAAGCTGGGCGAACAAACGATGCTCGCCTTCCAGAAAACCGAGGATGCGAACCACTTCATCCGGGGTCAGCACCACCGGCAAGCGCCGCGACGGCCGAGGTCTTCCGATCTCCTGAAGCCAGGGCAGATCCGTGCACAGCACCTTGCCGTAGAAGAACAGCAAGGCCGCCAATGCCTGACGATGCGTGGAGACCGAAACCTTGCGCTCGTTCGCCAGCCAGGACAGAAATGCCTCGACTTCGCTGCTGCCCAAGGTTGCCGGGTGACGCACACCGTGGAAACGGATGAAGGCACGAACCCAGTTGACATAAGCCTGTTCGGTTCGTAAACTGTAATGCAAGTAGCGTATGCGCTCACGCAACTGGTCCAGAACCTTGACCGAACGCAGCGGTGGTAACGGCGCAGTGGCGGTTTTCATGGCTTGTTATGACTGTTTTTTTGTACAGTCTATGCCTCGGGCATCCAAGCAGCAAGCGCGTTACGCCGTGGGTCGATGTTTGATGTTATGGAGCAGCAACGATGTTACGCAGCAGGGCAGTCGCCCTAAAACAAAGTTAGCCATATGAACTCGGAATCAGTACGCATTTATCTCGTTGCTGCGATGGGAGCCAATCGGGTTATTGGCAATGGTCCTAATATCCCCTGGAAAATTCCGGGTGAGCAGAAGATTTTTCGCAGACTCACTGAGGGAAAAGTCGTTGTCATGGGGCGAAAGACCTTTGAGTCTATCGGCAAGCCTCTACCGAACCGTCACACATTGGTAATCTCACGCCAAGCTAACTACCGCGCCACTGGCTGCGTAGTTGTTTCAACGCTGTCGCACGCTATCGCTTTGGCATCCGAACTCGGCAATGAACTCTACGTCGCGGGCGGAGCTGAGATATACACTCTGGCACTACCTCACGCCCACGGCGTGTTTCTATCTGAGGTACATCAAACCTTCGAGGGTGACGCCTTCTTCCCAATGCTCAACGAAACAGAATTCGAGCTTGTCTCAACCGAAACCATTCAAGCTGTAATTCCGTACACCCACTCCGTTTATGCGCGTCGAAACGGCTAACCATTCCGTCAACGGGACGCCAAAATGCTGCGCATTTTGGTTCCCTCCGCTGCGCTCCGGCTCTCGTTACGTCCAACGTTAGCACCACTGAAACCCAGCTTTATTTAGCTCATGTTTATTCAAACGGCATTTAGCTTTTCAGGCGTTATTCAGTGCCTGTTTTGCCTTTTTTCCGGGCTTCGCCTGCATGGGCTGCGCAGGTTTTCAGTCTTTTTGGCCTCTAGCCCTTGCGTAGCAAGCGCAAGCAGCTATCGTTTTTGCAGTGCTGTGCCGCCTCGGTGGCGCAGCGTTTTTTCACGGTTAGCGCCCGTCGCCAAATTCAAGTTATCCGTTTTGGCTTCTGGTTCTAACATTTCGGTCAAGCCGACCCGCATTCTGCGGTCGGCTTACCTCGCCCGTTAGACATCATGAGGGAAGCGGTGACCATCGAAATTTCGAACCAACTATCAGAGGTGCTAAGCGTCATTGAGCGCCATCTGGAATCAACGTTGCTGGCCGTGCATTTGTACGGCTCCGCAGTGGATGGCGGCCTGAAGCCATACAGCGATATTGATTTGTTGGTTACTGTGGCCGTAAAGCTTGATGAAACGACGCGGCGAGCATTGCTCAATGATCTTATGGAGGCTTCGGCTTTCCCTGGCGAGAGCGAGACGCTCCGCGCTATAGAAGTCACCCTTGTCGTGCATGACGACATCATCCCGTGGCGTTATCCGGCTAAGCGCGAGCTGCAATTTGGAGAATGGCAGCGCAATGACATTCTTGCGGGTATCTTCGAGCCAGCCATGATCGACATTGATCTAGCTATCCTGCTTACAAAAGCAAGAGAACATAGCGTTGCCTTGGTAGGTCCGGCAGCGGAGGAATTCTTTGACCCGGTTCCTGAACAGGATCTATTCGAGGCGCTGAGGGAAACCTTGAAGCTATGGAACTCGCAGCCCGACTGGGCCGGCGATGAGCGAAATGTAGTGCTTACGTTGTCCCGCATTTGGTACAGCGCAATAACCGGCAAAATCGCGCCGAAGGATGTCGCTGCCGACTGGGCAATAAAACGCCTACCTGCCCAGTATCAGCCCGTCTTACTTGAAGCTAAGCAAGCTTATCTGGGACAAAAAGAAGATCACTTGGCCTCACGCGCAGATCACTTGGAAGAATTTATTCGCTTTGTGAAAGGCGAGATCATCAAGTCAGTTGGTAAATGATGTCTAACAATTCGTTCAAGCCGACCGCGCTACGCGCGGCGGCTTAACTCCGGCGTTAGATGCACTAAGCACATAATTGCTCACAGCCAAACTATCAGGTCAAGTCTGCTTTTATTATTTTTAAGCGTGCATAATAAGCCCTACACAAATTGGGAGATATATCATGAAAGGCTGGCTTTTTCTTGTTATCGCAATAGTTGGCGAAGTAATCGCAACATCCGCATTAAAATCTAGCGAGGGCTTTACTAAGCTTGCCCCTTCCGCCGTTGTCATAATCGGTTATGGCATCGCATTTTATTTTCTTTCTCTGGTTCTGAAATCCATCCCTGTCGGTGTTGCTTATGCAGTCTGGTCGGGACTCGGCGTCGTCATAATTACAGCCATTGCCTGGTTGCTTCATGGGCAAAAGCTTGATGCGTGGGGCTTTGTAGGTATGGGGCTCATAATTGCTGCCTTTTTGCTCGCCCGATCCCCATCGTGGAAGTCGCTGCGGAGGCCGACGCCATGGTGACGGTGTTCGGCATTCTGAATCTCACCGAGGACTCCTTCTTCGATGAGAGCCGGCGGCTAGACCCCGCCGGCGCTGTCACCGCGGCGATCGAAATGCTGCGAGTCGGATCAGACGTCGTGGATGTCGGACCGGCCGCCAGCCATCCGGACGCGAGGCCTGTATCGCCGGCCGATGAGATCAGACGTATTGCGCCGCTCTTAGACGCCCTGTCCGATCAGATGCACCGTGTTTCAATCGACAGCTTCCAACCGGAAACCCAGCGCTATGCGCTCAAGCGCGGCGTGGGCTACCTGAACGATATCCAAGGATTTCCTGACCCTGCGCTCTATCCCGATATTGCTGAGGCGGACTGCAGGCTGGTGGTTATGCACTCAGCGCAGCGGGATGGCATCGCCACCCGCACCGGTCACCTTCGACCCGAAGACGCGCTCGACGAGATTGTGCGGTTCTTCGAGGCGCGGGTTTCCGCCTTGCGACGGAGCGGGGTCGCTGCCGACCGGCTCATCCTCGATCCGGGGATGGGATTTTTCTTGAGCCCCGCACCGGAAACATCGCTGCACGTGCTGTCGAACCTTCAAAAGCTGAAGTCGGCGTTGGGGCTTCCGCTATTGGTCTCGGTGTCGCGGAAATCCTTCTTGGGCGCCACCGTTGGCCTTCCTGTAAAGGATCTGGGTCCAGCGAGCCTTGCGGCGGAACTTCACGCGATCGGCAATGGCGCTGACTACGTCCGCACCCACGCGCCTGGAGATCTGCGAAGCGCAATCACCTTCTCGGAAACCCTCGCGAAATTTCGCAGTCGCGACGCCAGAGACCGAGGGTTAGATCATGCCTAGCATTCACCTTCCGGCCGCCCGCTAGCGGACCCTGGTCAGGTTCCGCGAAGGTGGGCGCAGACATGCTGGGCTCGTCAGGATCAAACTGCACTATGAGGCGGCGGTTCATACCGCGCCAGGGGAGCGAATGGACAGCGAGGAGCCTCCGAACGTTCGGGTCGCCTGCTCGGGTGATATCGACGAGGTTGTGCGGCTGATGCACGACGCTGCGGCGTGGATGTCCGCCAAGGGAACGCCCGCCTGGGACGTCGCGCGGATCGACCGGACATTCGCGGAGACCTTCGTCCTGAGATCCGAGCTCCTAGGGATCGCCTCAGAAAACGGAAAATAAAGCACGCTAAGCCGTAAGTAAGCGTGCTCCTGTGAAAGCCACAGCTAAAACTGCGTAGTACACATAGAGGTATTTTTTTCTAGATTTATATCGAATTTCGTTATCGAATTTCGCTTATTATTGATCAACTCGTTGCAGATCATGAAGGCGAAAGTATGACGAATAACCCTACCGATGACAGCAGACCATGGTCGGTCTTTCTTATTTTTCTGCGGCTTGGATTGACATCTTTTGGCGGCCCCATTGCGCACTTGGGCTACTTCCGCGCCGAATTTGTCACACGGCGGCGCTGGCTCTCCGAACGGAGCTATGCTGACTTGGTCGCGCTTTGTCAGTTCTTGCCAGGGCCTGCAAGCAGCCAGGTCGGCATAGCGGTAGGACTGTCTCGGGCTGGATACAGCGGGGCGCTGGCTGCTTGGGCTGGCTTCACGCTGCCGTCTGCCATAGCCTTGATCCTTTTTGCGCTCGGCATCTCCAGCTATGGCGATTACGTCTCGCAGGGCGCGTTGCATGGCTTAAAAGTGGTGGCTGTGGCCGTGGTCGCTCAAGCAGTATGGGGCATGGCGCGTAACCTATGCACGGATGGGCTGCGAGTCACCATCATGGCAATTGCTACCTGCGTCGTTTTACTTGTGCCGTCCGCGTGGGGACAGGTTGGCGTGATTGCTATCGCAGGCATCGCAGGCCGGTTATTGTTCAAGCCAGCGAAAGTTGTTGAGCATGACCCCCTACCTATCACGGTCAGTCACCGGGCCGGCGTGCTTTGGCTCTCGCTGTTCTTTGTCTTGCTGATTGGCCTGCCGGTGTTGGCCGAACTGATGCCAAGTCAAACCATGGCAATGGTGGATTCCTTCTATCGTGTCGGATCACTGGTGTTCGGCGGTGGTCACGTTGTGCTGCCATTACTGCAAGCCGAAGTGGTGCCCTCCGGCTGGGTCAACAATGAATCCTTTCTCGCGGGGTACGGGGCAGCTCAAGCGGTGCCCGGCCCTTTGTTCACGTTCGCCGCGTTTCTTGGTGCCTCGATGAACACCGCCCCGTCGGGCTGGATCGGCGGCATTGTGTGTCTGCTGGCTATCTTCGCGCCCTCGTTCTTGCTGGTCGTCGGATCAATGCCATTTTGGGAGCGTTTGCGCCGCAATACAGGCATCCAAGCTGCGCTGGCCGGGATCAATGCCGCTGTAGTCGGCTTGCTGCTGGCCGCGCTGTATCAGCCTGTATGGACTAGCGCCATCTTTCAGCCGCAAGACTTCGGCTTGGCATTAGTTGCCCTTGTCGCACTTATGTTCTGGAAGCTCCCGCCGTGGCTGGTTGTCCTCGGTAGCGGTGCAGCTGGGTGGCTGTTGAGCGTCGCTCTGTGAGGCACAAAAAATGACTGACAAAGACCTCTACGGCGGTTTGATCCGCCTGCACATCCTTCACCATGCAGCCGAGGAACCTGTCTTTGGGCTGGGGATCATCGAAGAGCTACGCCGACACGGCTACGAGATGAGCGCTGGCACCGTGTACCCGATGCTGCACGGCCTGGAAAAAAAAGGCTATCTGACCTCACGCCACGAACGCACCGGGCGACGTGAACGGCGTGTTTATGACATCACTGAACAAGGCAGAACTGCACTTGCTGATGCGAAAACAAAGGTCAAGGAGCTGTTCGGAGAGTTGGTAGAAGGTGGTTGAGTTTTTGCTTCTATGTCAGGTTGAGCTATACCCTAACTGGATTGTCATTTTCAGAAGACGACTGCACCAGTTGATTGGGCGTAATGGCTGTTGTGCAGCCAGCTCCTGACAGTTCAATATCAGAAGTGATCTGCACCAATCTCGACTATGCTCAATACTCGTGTGGGCTCTGTTGCAAAAATCGTGAAGCTTGAGCATGCTTGGCGGAGATTGGACGGACGGAACGATGACGGATTTCAAGTGGCGCCATTTCCAGGGTGATGTGATCCTGTGGGCGGTGCGCTGGTATTGTCGCTATCCGATCAGCTATCGCGACCTTGAGGAAATGCTGGCGGAACGCGGCATTTCGGTCGACCATACGACGATCTATCGCTGGGTCCAGTGCTACGCCCCGGAGATGGAGAAGCGGCTGCGCTGGTTCTGGCGGCGTGGCTTTGATCCGAGCTGGCGCCTGGATGAAACCTACGTCAAGGTGCGGGGCAAGTGGACCTACCTGTACCGGGCAGTCGACAAGCGGGGCGACACGATCGATTTCTACCTGTCGCCGACCCGCAGCGCCAAGGCAGCGAAGCGGTTCCTGGGCAAGGCCCTGCGAGGCCTGAAGCACTGGGAAAAGCCTGCCACGCTCAATACCGACAAAGCGCCGAGCTATGGTGCAGCGATCACCGAATTGAAGCGCGAAGGAAAGCTGGACCGGGAGACGGCCCACCGGCAGGTGAAGTATCTCAATAACGTGATCGAGGCCGATCACGGAAAGCTCAAGATACTGATCAAGCCGGTGCGCGGTTTCAAATCGATCCCCACGGCCTATGCCACGATCAAGGGATTCGAAGTCATGCGAGCCCTGCGCAAAGGACAGGCTCGCCCCTGGTGCCTGCAGCCCGGCATCAGGGGCGAGGTGCGCCTTGTGGAGAGAGCTTTTGGCATTGGGCCCTCGGCGCTGACGGAGGCCATGGGCATGCTCAACCACCATTTCGCAGCAGCCGCCTGATCGGCGCAGAGCGACAGCCTACCTCTGACTGCCGCCAATCTTTGCAACAGAGCCCGCCGTGCTAGTCTGCTCGGTGATGGTGGAGTGAAGCCAACCCGCAATCGGGTTATGAATCTGCATCGCGATTCGCAATCAGCTGTCTCTTGAGCATGTCGAACTCCTGCGATGTTATCTCGCCGTGCTCGTGCTGCTACACCAACTTGTCCAACTCATCCGCCACACCGCTCCCCACCACCTGCGATGGCCAGGTTGTTTGCTGGGCGCATTGGCGGAGTATCGTCTCGACCCGGGACACCCACACCGGCACAACCTTACGGGAGTGATTCACTGTCAAAGAATCGGCCCGGTGCTCTGACGCAAGTATCGGGATGGTCACCATTTGTAAGCCGTAGACCTGAGTGGTGATCAAGACTTCGATACCACCGACCGTACCGGTACTAATCGACGACGGTCGTGTTCGTCGCCTGCCGCAGGGACTCTGCACACCTCCGTTTACGCATGTGCCTGGAGGAGTTGGAAATCGTCGTGTTCGGGAAACATTAAACACAGGATGGCAGCGATCTGAGCCAGCACATGATCAGCTAGCTCACCATCCGGATCGACGGCCCACTGCATCGTCGCGCCAGCGATGACCGAGTGCAGGAGCAACTCAGCTGCCGCAGGAGCACCTGGGGGCAGTCGCTTGCGGATCCCCTCCACCACCGCGCGGTTCCGCTGGATCGCAAGCGTGCGTAGCTCCGGCACCTGGAGCTCGTACCAGGAGATGAGATAGTTCACCGAGAAGTCGTTGCGAGTGTTCATGCTCCGAACGAGCACCTGCAAAAATTCCCAGAGCCCTTGCGGCCCTGCGCCTATCGGTATCGCATTCAGGTAATGCCGCACCTGCTCGACGCCGCGCTCCATCATCCTCACCAGCAGCGTATCGCGGTTGGTGAAGCGCTGGATTAACGCTGCGCGGGAGAGCCCCACCTCCTTTGCTACTCCGCTGAGCGTGAACTCTATGGGACCGCAACGCTTCAGCACTACGGTGGCGGCCTCGAGTACCTCGTCATCGGACTTGAGCTTGGGGCGGGGCATCAGTGTTCACCTTCTGTATGGGTTGGGGCGGAGGCTGTGGCTGCCGCCGCCATTGTAGCAAATTGAAGACGGAGCGAGAGTAGAGCCACGAGCCCCGCAAACACGGCCGATACAACGAGGCCAGGGAGCGGACCAGCAAGGTCGACAAACGCGCCGGCCGCAAGCATAACCATGGGCGAGGCTGACAGCATCACCGCCGAGACCGTGCCGAGTACCCGGCCGAGAAGTTCTGGCGGCGTGCGGTTGTAGATGGCAGCGTTGAGAATGGGAGAGACTGAGCCGGTCAGCAGTCCCACGAGCGCGCCCAACAACATCAGCACCGGCACGCCTGGCAACTGTGAAAGCAGAAGCGAGCCCACCGCAGAGCCACAAAATGCCACCGCCAGCCAGTTCTGCGCTGATATCCGGGCGCCGACCGACGCATGAATGGCAATGCCAAGGAGACCACCAGCCCCCATCATTGAGGAGAACAGCCCGAGCTCTGCTACTTGGCGTCCTGCATCTACAAACAGCGCAGGCATGATGACGCTGCCGTTGGCGCCAACGATGCCCACGAAGATCATCACTATACCAAAGAGAGGGCGCAGCAGGGGTTCGCTCCAGAGAAAAGCGACGCCGGCGCGCATGGAGAGAGTCGCCGTCGTGGTCATCGTCCGAGCGGCACGCGCGGGAAGCACCCACGCGCCGAGCAGACCTGCAAGGACGGAGCAGAACGCCGTCAGCCCGAGCGTTGGCGCAGCGCCAAGCAGGCCGATTGCGGCCCCCCCAAGGGCCGGGCCACCTAGAATCGCGACGTTCCCGATCACCGCTTTCAGTGACGAGACGCGCTCAACGGAGAGCCCGGCGACGTGGCCGAGTTTGGGCAGCTCACTGTCCTGCGCGGCCATACCGGGTGCGTCGAACGCGGCACCGAGCACCACGCAAGCGATCAGCCCAGTGTTCGAGAGGGCGCCAACGGCATCGAGCAGTGGGATGCTCGCCATGGCCACGCCGCCCACCACACCCGAGATCAATGCGACGGGCGCGCGCCCGAACCGATCGACGAGGCCACCACCAACCCACGCGCCGATGATGGTCGCGATGACGCTGCTAGCGGCCGTGGCGCCCGCCCAGGCCGCGCTCTTTGTATGAGACAGGACGAACCATGGAAGCGCGAGGGCCGCCACCGCGTTGCCGATCCGGAAGAGAAAGGTCGCCGCGAACAGCGTCGCGAGCGGGCTATATCGACGTTCGCTCATTCCGCTGCGGCGAGCTGCGCCTTCGCCGCAGCGAGGTACTCTTCGTTACCCGAGTCGAGGGCGAAGAGTGCGTAGGTGACCGCCCCGAACGCAAGGCGCTCCGCGATGTGGTGGGCGAGCCGCGGCCACACCCGGCCACCGGCCGCTTCATACGTGAGGAGGAGCTTCGCGAGCCCCTCTTCACCAAAGACCATAAGGTGCGCGGCCATGTCGATGGCAGGGTCATCAACGCGGGCCTCGCTCCAGTCGATCATCCCGCTGACGCGCTCCGTGTTGTCGATGAGCACATGGCCCACGTAGAGATCGCCATGCACCACCACGGAGAAATCTGGCCACGACGAATCGTCGTCGAGCCAGCGCTGCCACCGGTGGAGGCGCTTGTCGTTCACCACGAACTCGCGTCGGACGCGGTCAACGTCGTCGGCCACCTTCTGACGGGCCTGCGTCGGTGTACGGATGAGCATCCCCGCATCCACGGCGGCGGAAATGGGGACGGCATGCAGGGCGGCGAGCGCGGTCGCGAAGCTCTCCGCGAAGACCTCCGAGTCCTGCGGCACGACCCAGTCGGGCGTGGACGAACCAGGCTGGATGACCATCGCAGTCGAGTCTTCGAGCATGGGATAGGCAACGAGCTCGGCGTTGGCCACGCGCCAGTCCGGCACCGCGAACGGCAGGCGATTCTTGAGCATTGCCAGCACCCGCGCCTCTGGTTCGACCTTCGCGCTTACCTCGGCTCGGCGCGGGATGCGCAGCACCCACCGACGTCCATCGTCGACGGTGGCGATCACGATCCTATAGTCGAGCCCAAGCTCATTGACAGTCAGCGGGCCATGGAGCTTGAGCCCATGTCGGGCTGCAAGTGCGTACAGTTGGGAGGTATCGGCGGTCGTGACTACGGTCATGATTCACTCCTGAGGGCTTGACGGGTTTAGCCACCTAAATGTAACAGTCACGTCGGTTATATTCAATCCGGCACTGTTGCAAAGTTAGCGATGAGGCAGCCTTTTGTCTTATTCAAAGGCCTTACATTTCAAAAACTCTGCTTACCAGGCGCATTTCGCCCAGGGGATCACCATAATAAAATGCTGAGGCCTGGCCTTTGCGTAGTGCACGCATCACCTCAATACCTTTGATGGTGGCGTAAGCCGTCTTCATGGATTTAAATCCCAGCGTGGCGCCGATTATCCGTTTCAGTTTGCCATGATCGCATTCAATCACGTTGTTCCGGTACTTAATCTGTCGGTGTTCAACGTCAGACGGGCACCGGCCTTCGCGTTTGAGCAGAGCAAGCGCGCGACCATAGGCGGGCGCTTTATCCGTGTTGATGAATCGCGGGATCTGCCACTTCTTCACGTTGTTGAGGATTTTACCCAGAAACCGGTATGCAGCTTTGCTGTTACGACGGGAGGAGAGATAAAAATCGACAGTGCGGCCCCGGCTGTCGACGGCCCGGTACAGATACGCCCAGCGGCCATTGACCTTCACGTAGGTTTCATCCATGTGCCACGGGCAAAGATCGGAAGGGTTACGCCAGTACCAGCGCAGCCGTTTTTCCATTTCAGGCGCATAACGCTGAACCCAGCGGTAAATCGTGGAGTGATCGACATTCACTCCGCGTTCAGCCAGCATCTCCTGCAGCTCACGGTAACTGATGCCGTATTTGCAGTACCAGCGTACGGCCCACAGAATGATGTCACGCTGAAAATGCCGGCCTTTGAATGGGTTCATGTGCAGCTCCATCAGCAAAAGGGGATGATAAGTTTATCACCACCGACTATTTGCAACAGTGCCCTCTGATGTTACATTGCACAAGATAAAAATATATCATCATGAACAATAAAACTGTCTGCTTACATAAACAGTAATACAAGGGGTGTTATGAGCCATATTCAACGGGAAACGTCTTGCTCGAGGCCGCGATTAAATTCCAACATGGATGCTGATTTATATGGGTATAAATGGGCTCGCGATAATGTCGGGCAATCAGGTGCGACAATCTATCGATTGTATGGGAAGCCCGATGCGCCAGAGTTGTTTCTGAAACATGGCAAAGGTAGCGTTGCCAATGATGTTACAGATGAGATGGTCAGACTAAACTGGCTGACGGAATTTATGCCTCTTCCGACCATCAAGCATTTTATCCGTACTCCTGATGATGCATGGTTACTCACCACTGCGATCCCCGGGAAAACAGCATTCCAGGTATTAGAAGAATATCCTGATTCAGGTGAAAATATTGTTGATGCGCTGGCAGTGTTCCTGCGCCGGTTGCATTCGATTCCTGTTTGTAATTGTCCTTTTAACAGCGATCGCGTATTTCGTCTCGCTCAGGCGCAATCACGAATGAATAACGGTTTGGTTGATGCGAGTGATTTTGATGACGAGCGTAATGGCTGGCCTGTTGAACAAGTCTGGAAAGAAATGCATAAGCTTTTGCCATTCTCACCGGATTCAGTCGTCACTCATGGTGATTTCTCACTTGATAACCTTATTTTTGACGAGGGGAAATTAATAGGTTGTATTGATGTTGGACGAGTCGGAATCGCAGACCGATACCAGGATCTTGCCATCCTATGGAACTGCCTCGGTGAGTTTTCTCCTTCATTACAGAAACGGCTTTTTCAAAAATATGGTATTGATAATCCTGATATGAATAAATTGCAGTTTCATTTGATGCTCGATGAGTTTTTCTAATCAGAATTGGTTAATTGGTTGTAACACTGGCAGAGCATTACGCTGACTTGACGGGACGGCGCTTCCCTACCCTCATGGCCGCCTCCCAGGAATCGACCCAGGTGCTTATCGTGGACATAATCCTTTACTCATAAATTGGCACTGTTGCAAAGTTAGCGATGAGGCAGCCTTTTGTCTTATTCAAAGGCCTTACATTTCAAAAACTCTGCTTACCAGGCGCATTTCGCCCAGGGGATCACCATAATAAAATGCTGAGGCCTGGCCTTTGCGTAGTGCACGCATCACCTCAATACCTTTGATGGTGGCGTAAGCCGTCTTCATGGATTTAAATCCCAGCGTGGCGCCGATTATCCGTTTCAGTTTGCCATGATCGCATTCAATCACGTTGTTCCGGTACTTAATCTGTCGGTGTTCAACGTCAGACGGGCACCGGCCTTCGCGTTTGAGCAGAGCAAGCGCGCGACCATAGGCGGGCGCTTTATCCGTGTTGATGAATCGCGGGATCTGCCACTTCTTCACGTTGTTGAGGATTTTACCCAGAAACCGGTATGCAGCTTTGCTGTTACGACGGGAGGAGAGATAAAAATCGACAGTGCGGCCCCGGCTGTCGACGGCCCGGTACAGATACGCCCAGCGGCCATTGACCTTCACGTAGGTTTCATCCATGTGCCACGGGCAAAGATCGGAAGGGTTACGCCAGTACCAGCGCAGCCGTTTTTCCATTTCAGGCGCATAACGCTGAACCCAGCGGTAAATCGTGGAGTGATCGACATTCACTCCGCGTTCAGCCAGCATCTCCTGCAGCTCACGGTAACTGATGCCGTATTTGCAGTACCAGCGTACGGCCCACAGAATGATGTCACGCTGAAAATGCCGGCCTTTGAATGGGTTCATGTGCAGCTCCATCAGCAAAAGGGGATGATAAGTTTATCACCACCGACTATTTGCAACAGTGCCCATCGGCGTAGTAGTGGATGTGGTCGATGACAAAGCCGGTGCGGGTCAGCGTGCGCCGGAGGATCGGCAGAAAATCGACCAGGAACGAAGTAGCGCGTGTGACGACGGCCGGTACGCCGACACGCGCCACGGCCTCGGCCCAGCGCGCGGCCGGCGGTTGGAGCAGGCCGTTGTGCACCGAACCGTGGTAGGTGCCGACCGCCAATGTGAGCCAGCGCTCTAGCTCGCGCAGCGTCAGGGCGGCCTTGTTTTCGGAATCGTAGTCGCCGCGCTGGTCAGGGTTGGAGAAGGTCGTTCCCGGCAGTTCGTCGTGAATCATCTGCATCGCCGTGCCGATGATCCGTTCCACGATGCCGCCATAGTGCGGCTGTCCCAGCGGGCGATAGTCCAGCCGGATGCCATGCTGCTCGCAACCCCGGCGCAGGGCCTCGCTCTTGAACTCGGCCGCGTTGTCTAGGTAGAGCAGCAAGGGCTTGCCGCTCATCTGCCAATCCATTTCCACGTTCAGTCCTTCCAGCCAAGGGCGCTTGTCGCAGGCGACATGCACGAGGCACAGGCCAACCGAAACGGCAGACGGCGCTTCCAGCGTGACGACCATGCCGAGCACGCAGCGGGTGAACACGTCGATGGCGAGGGTCAGGTACGGGCGGCCAATAGGTTGCCGGTCGCGGTCATCGACCACGATCAGGTCGATGACCGTATGGTCTATCTGCACCTGCTCCAGCGGCGCGGTCACGGCAGGAGGCTCGCCGCCCACACCTTGTAGGTCACGAGCGGCATCCTGGCCTTCCCGCCGGCGGATGACCTTGCGCGGGTCAAGGCTAGCGATCCGTAAGGCCACGGTATTGCGCGCCGGCACTCGCAGTTTTTGAGCCTTGCACACCTGAGTGACTTCGCGGTGAAAGGCCGCTAGGCTGCGCTTCTGCTTGGTCAGGAACCGCTTTTGCAGTAGCTCGTGGATGACGCGCTCGACCGGTTCCGGCAAGCGCCCCTTACCTTTACCTCCACCGGACTGGCCGGGCACCAGATCCGTCACGAGGCCGCTGCCTTGCCGGGCACGCCGGATCAGAACGTATACCTGGCGCCGAGACAAGCCCAGCGCCTGAGCCGCCATATCGGCCGCTTCGTGCCCGACCGTCTCCGACTGCGCCAACGGACTGATGATCTCCGCACGACGGCGCGCACGCTCCCAAGCCTCATCAGGCAGAGTGGCCACGCCTTGTTCTGGAATCCGTGGGGTGTCCGTCGCCATGCTCACCTCGCTTTGGTGCACACGAGTATTGAGCATAGTCGAGATTGGTGCAGATCACTTCTGATATTGAACTGTCAGGAGCTGGCTGCACAACAGCCATTACGCCCAATCAACTGGTGCAGTCGTCTTCTGAAAATGACACTGACGAAGCGGCGCGGCCCTGCCTGACATCAAGTTAGGGTATAGCCTAGATTGACATGCGCGATGCAACCCTTAACTTGCTTGCACCTATCGTTTCCATGCTAGCTTTATCGTAACGCTCAAGAAATTGGGCTTAATGCCGAAAACAATAAAATAAAACAGCCAACCCTTGAGGTTCTTATGCGCCAGAATTTACCAGTGACGGGTCGAAACTTAGGGAAGGTGCGAACAAGTCCCTGATATGAGATCATGTTTGTCATCTGGAGCCATGGAACAGGGTTCATCATGAGTCATCAACTTACCTTCGCCGACAGTGAATTCAGCAGTAAGCGCCGTCAGACCAGAAAAGAGATTTTCTTGTCCCGCATGGAGCAGATTCTGCCATGGCAAAACATGGTGGAAGTCATCGAGCCGTTTTACCCCAAGGCTGGTAATGGCCGGCGACCTTATCCGCTGGAAACCATGTTACGCATTCACTGCATGCAGCATTGGTACAACCTGAGCGATGGCGCGATGGAAGATGCTCTGTACGAAATCGCCTCCATGCGTCTGTTTGCCCGGTTATCCCTGGATAGCGCCTTGCCGGACCGCACCACCATCATGAATTTCCGCCACCTGCTGGAGCAGCATCAACTGGCCCGCCAATTGTTCAAGACCATCAATCGCTGGCTGGCCGAAGCAGGCGTCATGATGACTCAAGGCACCTTGGTCGATGCCACCATCATTGAGGCTCCCAGCTCGACCAAGAACAAAGAGCAGCAACGCGATCCGCAGATGCATCAGACCAAGAAAGGCAATCAGTGGCACTTTGGCATGAAGGCCCACATTGGTGTCGATGCCAAGAGTGGCCTGACCCACAGCCTAGTCACCACCGCGGCCAACGAGCATGACCTCAATCAGCTGGGTAATCTGCTGCATGGAGAGGAGCAATTTGTCTCAGCCGATGCCGGCTACCAAGGGGCGCCACAGCGCGAGGAGCTGGCCGAGGTGGATGTGGACTGGCTGATCGCCGAGCGCCCCGGCAAGGTAAGAACCTTGAAACAGCATCCACGCAAGAACAAAACGGCCATCAACATCGAATACATGAAAGCCAGCATCCGGGCCAAGGTGGAGCACCCATTTCGCATCATCAAGCGACAGTTCGGCTTCGTAAAAGCCAGATACAAGGGGTTGCTGAAAAACGATAACCAACTGGCGATGTTATTCACGCTGGCCAACCTGTTTCGGGCGGACCAAATGATACGTCAGTGGGAGAGATCTCACTAAAAACTGGGGATAACGCCTTAAATGGCGAAGAAACGGTCTAAATAGGCTGATTCAAGGCATTTACGGGAGAAAAAATCGGCTCAAACATGAAGAAATGAAATGACTGAGTCAGCCGAGAAGAATTTCCCCGCTTATTCGCACCTTCCCTCGCACACAGCAATCGACAACGGATATTCAAAGCATGATCAGCGCTCTACAAGAGCGAGCGCAATCCGCTGTTACAGTCATGGAGCAAAGTAGTCGGCAAGCGCACACGAGTGTAGCTCACGCAGAGGAAGCAGCTACAGCTCTTGATGGAATTGGCCAACGCGTTAACGAAATTACCGACATGAACGCGCAAATAGCGACTGCGGTCGAGCAGCAGGGAGCAGTAAGTGAAGACATAAACCGCAGTATTATCAATATACGCGATGCTGCTGATACCAATGTACAGACCGGGCAGAATAATTTGCAAAGTGCGAAATCTGTCGCTCAGTTAACTAGCGCTCTGAGCGAACTGGCAAAACAGTTTTGGGAAAAACGAGGATAACGCTTTTCAGTATCTCGACAGGGATAACTTACTTTACCATCGGTTATCCCTTTTAGCCGCACAAATTTTAGCCATGGCTTTTCAGGAAGTCAGGGCTATCAGAATGGCCTTAGAAAGCCTAGTCAAAGAGCTGTCACGAGAACACCGTTAGCTTAGCGTACGATTTTTTCCGAATTCTGCGGTTCCCCCTTTTTCAACCATGCCGACACGACGCCATCGTCTATTCGAGCATGTCTGCCGACTCGGGGACATCGCTCTGCTGCGCGTTGGTCGTTTGTTGCAGTTCGTGCTGATAGAGCAGATCGATTGCCTGCTCGATGATGGAGGCCTGACTGTCTTCCAGTTGTTGCCCCAGCATGGCCAACCTCTCTGCATGACGATTGCTTATCCAGCATTGCAACCGGCTGTGGGTTTCCTGCTTGCGCTTCACGTGCTGGCGCTGCCGTTCGGCATTCTCTTGCGCAGCGCTTTTCTTCAATTCCTGGCTATCGTGACCTTCCGACATGTCTATATCGTGAATGTTATCTCTCATTTTTCGTTGGCATCTTCTACGAAAGTAAATCGGATTACGACTCCCCCACCGTCATGATGTCTGTGGAGGACGACATGAATATATCACCAGATCAACAGGATATCATTTAACATAAAAAATGGAGAGGCGCGGTTTTCTATAACAACCCATCCAGGGCGTGTTCCGAGAACTTGTGTGCATCGTCGAAATATTCCTGCAAGGTGCGCATGTCCTTGTGTCGGGTCACCTCGATGATCTTGTTCATCGGTTTGCCCGCCGTCACCGCCGAGGTGATGAACCCCCGCCGCAAACTGTGGCCACTGACGTGGAGATCGTCGATGGCCTGGCCGGTTCGCCGCTTGATCATCAGGTTGATACCTTGCGGCCCCAGGGGGTCTGCCATCAGCTGTCCCCAGCGATTCATCCGGCGAAACAGGGGGCCCTCAGCAATCCGGCTTTTTTTCAGCCATTGTTGCAGTGCAGACACTGGGCAATACCGGGTACCCGGAATGAGTGCTATCTCCGATTCATGGAGCTGATGTTTGCTTGGTTTGAGACGAAGGCGTATCCCCTGCCCCACAAACTGCACGTCATCCACCTCGATCCTGGCCGCTTCCGATCGGCGCAAGGCGCCACTGAACATCAGGAGCAACAGGGTGTAATCCCGAAGTCCCGCCAGGTTGCTGGTATCTATCTCGTCCAGTACGCAGGCCAATGGTTTCAGGGTCAGCGCCCCCGTTTTGCGTTTGCGGTTATCACCGAGCCGTACTATGCCCCGCATCATCTCCTTGATCTCCGCATGCTCGGTCGGCATGGGGTGGATCCCCTTCTGCTTGAAGGCATAGCGAATGCCGGCAAGCCGTCTTACCAGGGTGGCCGGTTTGCGAGGTTCCCCGTTGCGAAGCTCCCCCTTTCCTTCCTCCTTGTCGAGCCAGACCCAGTTGGCCAGGATGCCGTCGGCCTGATCCGCCAGAAAATTCATGATGTCGTGGTGTGTCGTCTGCAAGGGCTCCAGCCCGTGGAGCTGGCACCAGGAGACAAAGATACGGGTATCTGCCTGATAGGCATTGAGGGTGGAGTCGGCTTTAGCGCTGCGCAGGAAGCGTCTTGCCCGGCTGTTCAGCTGAGGATCGAAGACGCTTTGCAAGGATTGCTGAACTGGGTTTTGAAGGCGTGGGTAGTTCACTTAACTCTATGATTTAAAGCGGAGTTTCGGTGGATCTTACAGGATCATTCAGATCTATCAAGTATCGATAATGAATATTATCGATACTTAGGAAGAGTGCTTTTAACCCATTTCAGCTCCCTCATTTATTTCTCAAGTACCCTGTCATCCCTGCTCCGTTTTATCAGGTGCTGGCGATTTGATCTCGTCAGCACCCACCACACAAAGTGAGAGATAACAATTCGGCATGATTGTTTTTGGATGGATCCTGATAGTGAAAATTGTCATAGTAAAACGCCCCGCTATGCGGGGCGTTGTCTGTTATCGCTTTGCCAACTTGAACAATTCGAAGAAATTGTGGCTGGTGGCCTCCGCCAATTCGGCGAGCGATATCTGGCGAAGATCAGCGATAAATTGGGCAACGTCGCGAACAAAGGCCGGCTCATTCTCCCTCCCCCGGTGGGGAACCGGTGCCAGATAGGGAGAGTCGGTTTCAACCAGCAGTCGCTCCAGGGGCAACGCCTTAACCACTGCCTGCAGGGCTGAGGCGTTCTTGAAAGTGGCTATCCCCGAGATGGAAATATAGAACCCCATTGCCATCGCGGCCTCGGCCATTTCGAGGGACTCGGTGAAGCAGTGCAGCACTCCGCCCACCTGTTCGGCCCCCTCCTCTCGCATGATCCGCAGCGTGTCTTCCTGGGCATCCCGGGTATGAATGATGAGCGGTTTGTTCAGTGCCCGGGCTACACGAATATGTTCGCGGAAAGAGGCTTGCTGTACATCCTTGTTTTCCGGTGAATAGAAGTAGTCGAGCCCGGTTTCGCCGATGGCCACCACTCTCTCATCGGCCGCCTGAGTCAGCAGCAAGGGAGCATCCACCCCGGGATCCTGATTGAGCGGGTGAACACCGCAGGAGGCAAACACCTGGGGATGGGGGGCGATGGCCTCCATCATGGTCGGGAACTGGGCCTGGGTCACACTCACGCAGAGAAAATATCCCACGCTCTGCTGCGCCGCCTTGGCCAGTACATCGGCCATGTCGGTCTGCTTGGAGCCATAACTCAAGCGATCGAGATGGCAATGGGAATCAACGAGTAACATAGACAACCTTGTTTATAACCAGCGATTGAGCCAGTTCATCAAATGGATGGTGGGATTGGAAAGCTGTCCTGGCTGACAAGCCTCTTTCAGCACAACCAGCTGCTGTTCAGCTTCCAGGAGCCGTTCGCTGGAGTGTCTCTCTGCCAGTTGCTGGCTGAGTGATGCAAGATCCGGCATTGCCAGTTGATGATGGCCGCAGCCAGCCTGAAGCTTGAGGGCATCGCACAGGAAGAGCTGCAACCAGTGCAGCCGGGCCTGAGTATCCTCGGCCAACTGGGCACAGACATTCGCCGTACGGGTGGGGGCCGATGCCAGCGAGACAAATCCGTCGAGCAATGCCCGTCTGGCATCATCTTGCTGTGCTTCGATGTAGCTCAGCACCCGCAGCGGCGCACCCTGGCAGATCCGCACCTGGGCCTGGGTGGCCTGATGGCCCTGCTCGGCGAGCCAGGCAAGGGTCTCCCCCTCAGAGGGGAGCTGGCAGACATGCTTGTGACAACGGCTCAAGATGGTGGGGAGCAGGCGAGATACCCGGGATGCGATGAGCAGCAACAGACTGTCGCCAGCCGGCTCTTCCAGCGTCTTCAGCAAAGCATTGGCGGCAGACTCCGTCATGCGCTCCGCCTCCTGAATGATCACCACCTTGCCGCGACCGAGCTGGGACGTGCTCTGGAGGCGGCTGCAAATCTCCCGGATGGCTTCGACACCTATGGTCTTGCCCTCGGGCCCCAGGGTGCCAAGATCCGGGTGATGCCCCTTCTCAAACAGTTGGCAGGAGTGGCACTGACCGCAGGGCTCACCTCGTTGTGGATGCTGACACAAGTGCAGTCGCGCCAGTCGCTCTGCAAGCTGCTCCTTGCCAAGACCGGGATCGCCTAGCAGCAACCAGGCGTGCCCGAGCCGTCCGGCCCGGGCCGTCTCGCTCAGGGCATGCCAATCCGGGATCAGCCAGGGATACATAGCCCCTCGCTTGCCAGATAATGCTCAAGGGCTGCCTCGATGGCGGCTTTGACTTGCTCCGGGGGCAACCCGGCATCAATGACCTGGATGGAATCATCGGCGGCCGCCAACTCGAGGTAACGCTGGCGGGTACGTTCAAAGAAGCCGATCTGCTCCAGCTCAATCCTGTCCAGCTCGCCGCGATGGCGGGCCCGCTGCAGGCCGATGGCAGGATCAATGTCGAGATAGAGCGTCAGATCCGGCTTGAAATCCCCGAGGACCGCCCGTTTGATGGCGCCGATGAGGTTCGCATCGATGCCGCGGCCACCCCCCTGATAGGCCTGGGAGGAGAGATCGTGGCGATCGCCCACTACCCAGATGCCGTCTGCCAGGGCCGGCTTGATCCTAGTCTCCACCAGTTGCACCCGGGAGGCGTACATCAACAGCAGCTCGGCCTCGACGGTCAGGCGCTCGTCGTGCACTTCCTTGACGATGGCCCGCATGCGCTCCGCCAGCGGCGTGCCGCCCGGCTCCCGGGTGCACTCGATCCGCGCCACTCCGTGGGCTTGCAGATAGTCGGTCACATAGCGCACCGCAGAGCTCTTCCCTGCCCCTTCCAATCCTTCAATCACGATAAATTTAGACATTAGGGTTTCTTCAATATGTATTCACGCACCGCCCGATTGTGTTCATCGAGGGTCTTGGAGAAGTAGTGGGCACCGCCCCCCTTGGCAACGAAGTAGAGATAGTCGGTCGATTTGGGGTTGAGCGCCGCCTCGATGGAGGCCTTGCCCGGCATGGCGATGGGCGTCGGAGGCAGACCATCGATCACATAGGTGTTGTAGGGGTTCACGTCGGTCAAATCACTGCGGCGAATGTTGCCATCGTACCTCTCCTTCACCCCGTAGATGACGGTAGGGTCGGTTTGCAACTTCATGCCAAGGCGTAGACGGTTGACGAACACAGAGGCAATCTGGGCTCGTTCATCCGGTTGGCCCGTCTCTTTTTCGATGATGGAGGCCATGATGAGCGCCTCATAGGGTGTCTTGTAGGGCAGATTGGCCTGACGCTTCTCCCAGGAAGCCTCCAGGAACGTTTTCATGTCCTGATAGGCGCGGCGCAGGATGGAAAGATCGCTGGCATGAGTGGTATAGGCGTAGGTTTCCGGCAGGAACCACCCCTCCAGCTTGCCATTTTCGATGCCGAGTTCCTGAGCCAGCTCGGTTTCGCTCTGCTCCAGAGTCAGGCGCTCCAGATAGGGGGCGCTGGAAAGTTGCTTCAGCCAATCCTCAAATCGAGACCCTTCGACAAAGGTCAGGCTGAAGTGAAACTCCTTGCCGGAAGCAAAGAGAGAGAGGGTCTCCTTGAGCGGCGCCCCTTCCTTGATTTCATAGGTGCCGGACTTGATGGCCACCAGTTCGGGATGACCGCGCAACCAGAGGCGCACCGCCCAGGGGCTGGTTTCCCCCTCCCCCAGTTCGGCAATCAGGCGCGCCGCATGGGCGCCTTTTTCGACGGTAAAGAGGCGTGTTGGCCCCTTGTTGGTGAGCGTCTCCACCTGTTGCCACTTGTGATACACGTACCCTCCGGCAACGGCGACAGAGAGTGCCGCCCCCGCGAGCAGGGTGTAAAGCCGATTAAACTTCAATGACCAAGCGCTCCTGTAAACGGCGGATCAATACCGGACTGGGATAGTGCATATCCCCGATGCTGGTGACCGGGACTATGCCCATCAGGGTATTGGTCAGCCAGACCTCTTCCGCCTGCCAGAGTGACTCCAATGGAGCCTCGACGACACGCAGTTCAATGCCCATCTGTTTAAGCATCGTCATCACGCGCTTGCGCATGATGCCATCGATCCCGGCGCGGGTGAGATCCGGTGTGAACACCGTCCTGCCGCGACGCCAAAACAGATTGGCGCTGACCCCTTCTACCAGAAATCCCCGGCTGTTCAAGACTATACCTTCGACCCCGCCGCGCGCAGCAAGTTCGCGCTTCAGCATCACTTGTTCGAGGCGCCCCAGCGTCTTGAGACCAGCGAGCATGGGACTGTCCCCAAGCTGCTGCTGGCATACCAGGGCATTGATGCCGGTTTGCTGCCAATCATGATAATGCTCAGGATAAGGTGCCAAAGAGACGATGCGAGTGGGCGTGTCACAGCCTGCGCCGTCATATCCCCGCCCACCTGCGCCCCGGGTCAGCATTATCTTGACGACAGCCTGTGCCTGTCCAGAAGCCAACTGCGCCGCCTCGTCGGCAAGCAGGTCCCAGGAGTGCTCGCCAAAACCAAGCCGGGCGTTGGCATGTTGCAGCCGGGCCAGATGGTCCTGCCACCAGAGTACCTTCCCTTCCCTCACCAGCATGGTGGTGAAATGACCATCACCGTATGCCAGTCCACGATCCCTGGCTGACAGTGTTTCTGTGGGTATTCCATTAATCAGCAAGGGGATCCCTCCGATAAAAAAGGCCCGATACTGCCGTATCGGGCCTTATCATTCGCCCAGAGCGAATTATACGCGTTTGAAGATCAGGGAGCCATTGGTGCCGCCAAAACCGAAGGAATTGGAGAGGGCATATTCGAAGCTGCCGGCCTTGGCAACGTGCGGCACCAGATCCAGGTCGCACTCATCATCCGGGTTGTCCAGGTTGATGGTGGGAGGCACCATCTGGTCACGCAGAGAGAGCACGGTGATGATCGCCTCGATGGCGCCAGCCGCACCCAACAGGTGGCCTGTCATGGACTTGGTGGAGCTGACCATCAGGGCGCTGGCATGTTCACCAAACACCTTCTTCATGCCGCGCAGTTCTGCCACATCCCCAAGGGGGGTGGAGGTACCGTGGGCATTGATGTAACCGATCTGCTCGGGTGCGATGCCAGCATCCTTGATGGCGTTCTTCATGGCGCGTGCGCCACCATCGCCGTCCGAGGGAGGGGCCGTCATATGATAGGCATCCCCGCTCATGCCAAAGCCGACCAGCTCGGCATAGATCTTGGCGCCACGGGCCTTGGCATGTTCATACTCTTCCAGCACCAGTACGCCGGCACCGTCGCCCAGCACGAAACCGTCGCGATCCTTGTCCCAGGGGCGGCTCGCCTTCTGCGGTTCGTCATTGCGGGTGGAGAGCGCCTTGGCAGCGGCAAAGCCACCCATGCCCATGGGGGTGGAGGCTTTCTCGGCACCACCGGCGACCATCACGTCCGCATCGCCATAGGCGATCATCCGGCCAGCCATGCCGATGGCATGGGTACCCGTGGTACAGGCGGTAGTCACGGCGATGTTCGGGCCCTGCATGCCTTTCATGATGGAAAGATGACCGGACACCATATTGATGATGGTGGACGGAACGAAGAAAGGGCTCAGCTTGCGGGGGCCGCCATTGATGAGGCTGCTGTGGTTCTGCTCAATCAGACCCAGACCACCGATACCGGAGCCGATGGCAACGCCTACCCGCTCCGCGTTCTCTTCGTTGATGATCAGGCCGGAATCTTCCAGGGCCTGAACACCCGCCGCCACGCCATACTGGATGAAGAGATCCATCTTGCGGGCTTCTTTGCGGTTGATGCCGAACTCTTCGGGGTCGAAATCCTTGACCAGGCCTGCGAAACGGGTTGCGAACTCGCTTGCATCAAAGTGGTCGATGAGGGAAATGCCGCTCTGCCCGTTGAGCAGGGCTTGCCAGCTGGATTCGGCAGTGTTGCCTACCGGGGAAAGCATCCCCAAGCCGGTCACCACGACTCTGCGTTTTGACACTGAGGTAGTCTCCGAGAGGTGTTTTGAAAGGGGTAAACATAAAAGAAGCGGCCCTTGGGCCGCTTCTTTCAGAACAGGAACTTATTCCTGATTAGCGGTGATGTAGTCGATAGCCGCTTGAACAGTGGTGATCTTCTCGGCTTCTTCATCAGGAATTTCGGTATCGAATTCTTCTTCCAGCGCCATTACCAGTTCAACGGTATCCAAAGAGTCAGCGCCCAGGTCGTCGACGAAGGAGGCAGCGTTCTTCACGTCTTCTTCTTTAACACCCAGTTGTTCGATGATGATTTTCTTTACGCGTTCTTCGATGTTGCTCATGACCTGAATTTTCCTTTAAAAATACGCTATTGCGTCTGGTTGGGGTAGTGTATTCAATTGACGTGAGTTTGCAAGTGACTTGCCGCTGGTCAAACCACGAAATTCGCCAAACTTCGGCGTATTATCGCAAATTTGAACAGAACTCACGACAAATTGATTACACCATGTACATCCCGCCATTAACATGCAGGGTTTCGCCGGTAATATAGGCGGCATCATCCGATGCCAAGAATACCACAGCGGCAGCAATTTCTTTCGGATCGCCCAAACGGGCGGCAGGCACCTGATTCATGATGCCGGCGCGCTGCTCTTCATTGAGCGCCTTGGTCATGTCGGTCTCGATGAAACCGGGAGCAACCGCATTCACCGTGATGCCACGGGATGCCACTTCACGGGCCAGCGACTTGGTAAAGCCAACCAGACCCGCCTTGGCAGCAGCATAGTTGACCTGACCGGCGTTGCCCATGGTGCCGACCACGGAACCGATGCTGATGATGCGACCGTTGCGCTTCTTCATCATGGCACGCAATACCGGCTTGCTCAGACGGTACAGGGAGGTGAGATTGGTGTCGATGATCTCGTTCCACTCGTCATCCTTCATCCGCATCAGCAGGTTGTCGCGGGTGATGCCGGCGTTGTTGATCAGGATGTCGATGTCGCCAAAACGCGCCTTGATGGCGGCGAAGACGGTTTCGATGGATTCCTGACTGGTCACGTTCAGTGCCATGCCGCAGCCTTGCTCACCCAGGTAAGCACTGATCGCTTCGGCACCGCTCTCGCTGGTCGCGGTACCCACGACTTTGGCGCCACGAGCAGCAAACGTCTCCGCAATCGCACGACCAATGCCACGGCTGGCGCCAGTGACCAACACAACCTTATCGGTAAAACTCATGACTTGCTCCTGTTTACTTGATCTGGGCCAGCGCCTGCTCGAACGAGGCGGCGTCGTTGGCGTGAATACCTTCCACTCGCGCATCGATACGCTTGGCCAGGCCGGTCAACACCTTGCCCGGGCCCATCTCGATTTCGAGGGTAACACCATCGTTTGCCATGCGCTCTACCGTTTCAGTCCAGCGAACCGGGCTGAACAGCTGACGCACCAGGGCTTGCTTGATGGCGGCAGGATCCTGCTCACAAGAGACGTCGACATTATTGATGACGGCGATGGCAGGAACCTTGATCTCGATCCCATCCAGGGCGGCGGCCAGCTTTTCTGCGGCCGGTTTCATCAGGGCGCAGTGGGAGGGCACGGAGACCGGCAGCGGCAGAGCACGCTTGGCACCTGACTCTTTCATCAGCACGTTGGCACGCTCGACCGCCTCTTTGTGGCCGGCGATGACCACCTGGCCCGGAGAGTTGAAGTTGACCGGAGAGACCACCTGCCCCTGGGCCGCTTTCTCACAGTTGGCAGCGATGCTTTCGTTGTCCAGACCGATGATGGCAGCCATGGCGCCAGTGCCTTCCGGTACGGCTTCCTGCATGGCAAGACCACGCAGCTCGACCAGTTTGACGGCATCGGCAAACGCCAGCGCGCCGCTGCACACCAGGGCGGAGTATTCCCCCAGGCTGTGGCCGGCCATCACGGCGGGGGTTGCCCCCCCCTGTTGCTGCCACAGGCGCCACAGCGCGACGGAGGCGGTCAACAGTGCAGGCTGGGTACGCCAGGTCTTGTTGAGATCCTCAGCCGGGCCTGCCATCACCAGGGCAAACAGGTCATAACCCAGCACCTGGCTCGCCTCGGCGAAGGTCTCTTTAATCACAGCGTGTTGCTCGGCCAGCTCGGCCAGCATGCCGACGCTCTGGGAGCCTTGTCCCGGGAAGGCAATGGCAAATCGGGTCATCATTGATTCCTTTAAGGTAAGACGAATTCGGTAAGCGGGCGCCCGAGGACCGGGCACCGCTCGGTATCAGAGGCGAACCAGCGCAGAGCCCCAGGCAAAACCGCCGCCGAAGGCTTCCAGCAGGACCAGCTGGCCGGGTTTGATGCGACCATCACGCACCCCTTCATCAAAGGCGATGGGCACGGAGGCCGCGGAGGTATTGCCATGACGATCCAGGGTCAGGATCACCTTGTCGAGCCCCATGCCGAGTTTCTTCGCGGTGGCATTGATGATGCGGAAGTTGGCTTGATGGGGCACCAGCCAGTCCAGCTCGCTCGGCTCGACGTTGGCCGCAGCCAGGGTTTCGGTCACGATCTCGCTAAGGCGTGTCACCGCCACCTTGAAGACATCGTTGCCCTTCATGTACATGTAGGCTTCGAGCTCGGCACCCGGCATGCCGCGACGGGGCTGCGGCAGTTTGAGCAGCTCGCCATAACGGCCATCGGCATGCAGATGGGTGGAGAGGATGCCAGGAGTGTCGCTGGCACCGATGACCACGGCCCCTGCCCCATCCCCGAACAGGATGATGGTGCCGCGATCCTCGGGATCGCACATGCGTGACAGCACGTCCGCACCGACAACCAGCACGTGGCGAGCAGCGCCGGATTTGACGAACTGATCGGCGATGGCGAGAGCATATGTAAAGCCGGCACAGGCGGCGGCTACGTCAAACGCCGGGATCCCCGGTACGTCAAGCAGCCCCTGCAGTTCACAGGCAGCAGCTGGGAAGGCATTCTCTGCGCTGGTGGTGGCCAGCACTATCATGTCCAGATCGGCGGCAGTCAGACCTGCCGCATCAAGCGCACGCAAGGCCGCCTGATGAGAAAGGGTCGCGACGGTTTCGTCGGCTCCGGCGATACGGCGTTCACGGATCCCGGTGCGTTCCACGATCCATTCGTCACTGGTTTCAACCATCTGTTCAAGATCGGCGTTGGTACGAACCGAACTCGGCAGATAACTGCCAGTACCCAGAATTTTGCTATGCATAGAGTTTTATAAATCCCTGTCGGAAAAGACAGATTCAAGGCGATCTGCAATTTGCAATGGAAGTTGATGTCTGGCTTCTTGTGCGGCCAGCAGAATCGCATGACACAGAGCGCGGCGCTCGGCCCGCCCATGGCTTTTTACCACAATGCCGCGCAATCCTAACAGACTCGCGCCATTATACTGGTCGGGGTTCAGGTAAGAGAAACGCCGTTTGAACATAAATCCGGCGAGTCGACCAAGAAAACTGCGTTTTTTGCGCGGATATCCGGCCAGTTCGGCCATCATCCGCACCACCCCCTCCGCGGTCTTGAGCGCCACGTTGCCCACGAAACCGTCGCAGACGATCACGTCACACTCGCCGCTGAAGATCCTGTCCCCCTCAATGAAACCGACAAAATTCAGGGCAGAGCATTGGCGCAGCAACTCGGCGCTGTGGCGCACCAGGTCGTTGCCCTTGATCTCCTCCTCCCCCACGTTGAGCAGTGCCACTCTGGGTGAAGGTATCCCCTCGACCTTCTCTGCGACCACGGCGCCCATCACGGCAAATTGCAGCAGGGTGTCGGCATCGCAGCTCACGTTCGCACCCAGATCCAGCATCACGGTCCGTTTTCCACCCAATGTGGGCAGCGCCTTGATGAGGGCTGGCCGGTCAACACCGGGCAAGGATTTGAGCACGCACTTGGCCATGGCCATCAAGGCACCGGTGTTGCCTGCACTGACACAGGCATCGGCAGCGCCGCTCTTGACCAGATCCAGGGTCACGCGCATGGAGGAGTCTTTCAGGGTACGCAGCGCCACGATAGGCTTTTCGCCCATGCCCACGACCTGGGAGGCATGCACGAGACGAACGCGAGGGTGGTTGAGCAAGCCATGTTGCTGCAGAAGAGGGGCGGTCTGGTGTTGATCACCGACCAGAACAAGTTTTAGCTGGGGTAGAAGAGACAGTGCCTGCACGGCGGCAGGCACTGTTTCCGAGGGGCCGATATCTCCCCCCATTATGTCTAGCGCGACAGTTTGCGTAGACAAAGGCAATCCTTAAGCGATTACCTTTTTACCGCGGTAGAAACCATCGGCAGTCACGTGGTGACGACGATGAATTTCGCCACTGGTCTGATCAACAGTCAGGGCAGCGGTGGTCAGCGCATCGTGGGAACGACGCATGCCACGTTTGGCGCGGGTTTTACGGTTCTGCTGTACGGCCATGGTAGGCTAACTCCTAAAATTCACTTACGTTTGAGCGCTTCAAGAACTGCAAAGGGATTCGGCCGCTCATCAGCAGGTTCGATTTCACCCCAGGTCATCTCCATGTTTCCTCTGGGACACACATCCACCGGATGCATGGCTACTTGAGGCAACGAGAGGATGAGTTCATCCTCCAGGATTTGATGAAGATCTATCTCGCCGTTTTCGTCCAACTCAATGGGCTCATAAGCTTCCGGCAGTTCTTCCTCGTTTGTTCTTTCGAACAGCGGAGTGTAAATAAAACTAGCTTCACAAAGGTGTTCAAACGTCTCACCACAACGCTGGCAAACCAGGTCGACCTTGGCATGGGCAGTGCCTTTCATAACGGTCAACTTCTGGACATCTTTGCCAAAGTGCAGTGTGACATCCACATCACTTCGCAAGCCTTCGGTTGATTCCTCCAGCCTGGGCATCTGCGACTTTTCCACTATCCCGACATAATCGAGTAGCTTCAAGGCATTACGGACTGGATCAACCTTAACGGGCAACTTCACCTTTTGCATAGGGCGCGAATATTATAGGTCCAACAAGGGATAGTCAAAGGAAAAAGTCCTTACCGCCGATGATTTTACCTTCACAGGCCCCTGCAAGAGGAACTTGTGCTCATCGGTGGCCGATTATGCCATATCGTGCAGGATCTGGCACAGGATCCTGTTCCCCTCCCCTGTCTGTCCACCGGATGTGCTCCTTGGTGTCTCATCAGGTGGCAGAACAGCGCGGGTCGCTCCCCAGCAGGCCTGGTGTCGCAGCCACTCTGGGCTCGGCTTCCATCAGTCGGCGTATGGATTTGAAACTGCCCACGGCAGCCTTGATGGCAATGGGATTGACCAGCCAGCCCGGCAAGTTGTTGCCCGGGTTGGTATAGGTTTCGAGCCGAACGAGTGTGCTGCCATCCCGTTGGGGTAGCGCCTCCCACCGTCCAGCGCTTTCCTGGATCCGGAACAGCCCTGCATGCAATGGCAGGGCATTCGGCTCTGCCCACACCTCGAGAGTCAGGCCGCAATCGATGCGTCGACTCAAATGGGAGCGGGTGATGAGCTCCCTGTCTTGCACCGGCCAGGGAGACGCCAGGCGGGTATAGACCAGATCATCGTCGGGACCAGATCTGGCCAGCACCCTGACTTCACGGCTCTGGGGCAACCACTCTTCATGGCGCGCCGTGTTGCGCAGCACCGTGATCAGCGCGCCAGGATCGGCATTCACGCGCATCTCCAGACGTAAGGCCTGAAAAGATGTCGGAGGATGTGGCTGGGTCCAAAGCATCACCCCCTCATCCCCCTGACGAAGTTGCCATGTCCCTGCCCAGCTGGCGAAGGAGATCAGTGCCATGACCAAGGCCGCATATCGTGTCATCACGCTCAATTCCGATCTCTTGTGTTTGTGCTGTGGTTCCATCAGCATGCATGCTTCCCGCTAATTAGGCGAGTCCCGCTGTAGACATCTCCTGTTTGCGTGGCCCCATCTGCACAGATAGAATCAACCAATTGATTTATAAATGGATATCATCAAAACATGCAGCCTTCCTTGATCCTCGCGTCCACCTCGTCCTACCGCAAAACCTTGCTGGAAAAACTCGGTCAGCCATTTCACTGTGCTGCGCCTCAAGTCGATGAGACAGCGCGACACGGGGAGACCGCAGAAGCCCTGGTCAGCAGATTGGCATTTGCCAAGGCGAATGCCGTTGCTGCTGACCGTGATCAAGGATTGATCATCGGTTCAGATCAGGTGTGCGTCTGTGACGGGCAGATCCTCGGCAAGCCCGGCACGGTGGAGAAGGCGGTCGAGCAGTTGCTGCGGGCACAAGGCAAGCGCGTCATCTTTTACACCGGGCTCTGTGTGATCAATGCTGCGAATGGCCATGCCGAGCAGCTCGTCGAGCCTTTCACCGTGCATTTTCGTTCGCTCGATGAAGCCGCCATCCGTCGCTATGTGGAGGCCGAACGTCCTCTGGATTGTGCCGGCAGCTTCAAGTGCGAGGGAATGGGCATCGTCTTGTTCAAGGCGCTGGAGGGGCGCGATCCCAACACCCTTGTCGGTCTTCCCCTGATAGGCTTGGTTGATCTCCTGGGTCGCCACGGCCTGGCTCTGCCATAACAAGAACTCTGCCATGAAAAACGGGAGCCTTGGCTCCCGTTTTTCATGGTTGTCAGCGTGGCAGCTTGGCGAGGAACGCCTCAAGCTCCGGTGACAATGGCGCTTCCACCTGCATCTCTCGATCATCCACCGGATGAGTAAAGGTGAGCTTCCAGGCGTGCAGGAACAGACGCTTTAGCCCCTGCCCCCGCATTTTTTCATCAAACCCGGTCTCACCATATTTGTCATCGCAGGCGATGGGATGGCCGGCGTGCTGGGTGTGGACACGGATCTGGTGAGTGCGGCCCGTGATGGGGCTGCACTCGACCAGGGTGGCTTCGGCAAACTGACGGGCAATCCGGAACCGGGTCTCGGAGGGCTTGCCATCGCTGCTGACCCGCACCACCCGCTCGCCGGATTGCAGATCATTTTTGCGAAGTGGCGCATTGACCACCTTGACGTGGGGTTGCCACTGGCCACGTACCAGCGCCAGATACTGCTTGCGCATGGTCTTGACCCGCAACTGCTCGTGCAGGCTGCGCAGGGCACTGCGCTTCTTGGCAACCAGCAGCACGCCGGAGGTGTCGCGATCCAGCCGGTGCACCAGTTCGAGGAAACGGGCTTCGGGGCGCAGGGCACGCAGCCCTTCGATGACGCCAAAGCTGAGGCCGCTGCCGCCGTGCACTGCCATGCCGGACGGCTTGTTGAGCACTATCATGGCATCGTCTTCAAACAGGATCTGGCTCTCCAGACGCTGGATGCTGCCGAGGTTGGCAGAAGGCAACTCATTCTTCTCGGCCACACGCACGGGGGGCACCCGCACCTCGTCACCGGCACAAAGCTTGTATTCCGGTTTGATGCGCTTCTTGTTGACCCGCACCTCCCCTTTTCGAAGGATGCGATAAATCAGGCTCTTGGGGACGCCCTTTAACTGAGTCTTGAGAAAATTGTCGATGCGCTGCCCGTCATGCTCAGCTTCGATGGTGAGCAGCTGCACTTGTTGATGTATCTGTGTCATGGCGCGGATTTTAACACCGCTGACAGCCCTTGGCTCCATGCTTTGTTAAAAAATGGCGTCTTGCTATAAAAGTGGTTTAAATGGGATAATAAACAAGGTTTTGTCATTGTGTTCAAGCCTTGTACTAAGTGGCCAAAATGTATGCCACCCAATCCCGAAACACCGTGTATACAAGAACATGACGGTTCCCGGGTGCGAGGTACAACGCATGGAGAACACAAACAGAGCCGACGTAAATTGTCTCCACATCGGTATCCTTAATTCACGCCCTCTCGAGAAGGCTGAACCAGAGTGCCCTTAGTTTGCGCCTCATGCATACCCCAACCGGGAGGTTGCCCCAGCATGCTGAAGACCCGAGGCCGGCGCCGGCAGGACCCAGTGGAGGAATCAAAATGACAAAATAATGAGAACTCAATGAAAAGAATGCTAATCAACGCGACTCAGGAAGAGGAGTTGCGCGTAGCGCTGGTTGACGGACAACAGCTCTACGATTTGGATATTGAAAGTCCGGGACACGAGCAGAAAAAAGCGAACATTTACAAGGGCAAAATCACCCGAGTAGAACCCAGTCTCGAAGCTGCTTTTGTTGACTATGGCGCCGAACGCCACGGTTTCCTGCCGTTAAAGGAAATCGCCCGCAATTACTTCCCCTCCGGTTACTCCTATCAGGGTCGTCCCAACATCAAAGAAGTGGTCCGCGAAGGCCAGGAAGTCATTGTCCAGATCGACAAGGAAGAGCGTGGTACCAAGGGTGCAGCCCTCACCACCTTCATCAGTCTGGCTGGCAGCTACCTGGTGCTGATGCCGAACAACCCTCGTGCCGGCGGCATCTCCCGTCGCATCGAGGGTGACGAGCGGACCGAGCTGAAGGAAGCCCTGAGCGGACTGACCGTGCCGGACGGCATGGGCCTCATCGTGCGCACCGCCGGTGTGGGCAAGTCCCCGGAAGAGCTGGAGTGGGATCTGAACGTTCTGCTCAATCACTGGGACTCCATCCACAAGGCGTCACAACAACGTTCCGCTCCGGTGCTCATTCACCAGGAGAGCAACGTCATCGTGCGCGCCATCCGTGATTATCTGCGTCGCGATGTGGGCGAGATCCTGATCGACAACCCGGTCATCTTCGAGCGCGCCAAGTCGCATATCGAGCTGGTCCGTCCCGATTTTCTCAATCGCGTGAAGCTGTACAAGGGCGATGTCGCCCTGTTCAACCACTTCCAGATCGAGAGCCAGATCGAATCGGCCTTCCAGCGCGAAGTGCGCCTGCCCTCCGGCGGCAGCATCGTCATCGATCCGACCGAAGCACTGACCTCCATCGATATCAACTCCTCCCGCGCCACCAAGGGCGGCGATATCGAAGAGACCGCCCTGCAGACCAACCTGGAAGCAGCAGACGAGATTGCCCGTCAATTGCGTCTGCGTGACCTGGGTGGCCTGATTGTCATCGACTTCATCGACATGACCCCGGTTCGCCATCAGCGCGAAGTGGAAAACCGTCTGCGTGAAGCGGTGCATCAGGATCGTGCCCGTATCCAGCTGGGCCGTATCTCCCGTTTCGGTCTGCTGGAGATGTCTCGCCAGCGTCTGCGTCCCTCCCTCAACGAGTCCAGCAGCCATATCTGCCCCCGTTGCCAGGGTCAGGGGGTCATCCGTGACAACGAATCCCTCGCCCTGTCCATCCTTCGTCTCATCGAAGAAGAGGCCATGAAGGACAACACCGAGCAGGTTCATGCCCAGGTGCCGGTCGATGTGGCCGCCTATCTGCTCAACGAGAAGCGTACCTCCATCGCCAATCTGGAACAGCGCAATGATGTGCGTGTCTACATCATTCCGAACCAGCATCTGGAAACCCCGCACTACGAAGTGACCCGCATCCGTCAGAACGAGATCCCGGAAGCGGCCAGCTACGAGCTCAAAACCGAGATTGCCAAGCCGGTCTATCAGCCGCGCCAGGCTCAGGTAGTCGAGCGCGAACAGCCGCTGCTGCAAGGGTTTGCCCCGGCTCCCCAGCCGGTTGCGCCCGCCGCCCCGGCTCCTGTTGCGACTCCCGCTCCGGTTGCAGAACAAGTCGGCTTCTTTGGCAAGCTGGCCAAGGCCTTCTCCGGCCTGTTCGGTACCTCCTCCGATGCGACTCCGGCCGAAGTGAAGGCGCCTGCCGACAAACCGGCCGCCCAGCGCGAAGCTCGCAAGGATGACGGGCACCGTCACCAGCGCGATGAATCCCGCAGCCGTGGTCAACGTGGCCGTCGCGATGACAACCGCGGCAGTCGCAATGCCGAGGCCGGCGAGAAGCGTGAAGGCGCAGCCAGCCGCGAGAGCAGTGATCGCAGTCGTCGCCCGCGCAAAGAGCGTGAGCCTCGTCAAGAGCGGGAACCGCGCCAGGAACGGGAACCCCGTGGCGAAGTGCGCACCGAACAGCGCATGGAGCGTGAGCCTCGCGAACCCCGCCAGGAGCGCGAACCTCGTGCCCCGCGTCCGGCTCGTGAACCTCGCGCCCCCCGCGAACCCCGTGCCGAGGTGATCGTCGAGGCGGTTGATACCGTTGATACTGCGGTCGCCAGCGCTGAACCGCGTCAGGAGAAAGAGCAGAAAGTGGCTGAGCGCCGCGAACGTCGCCAACTGCGCAAGCAGATCCGTGTCGATGTCGCCGCAACCGACACCCCTGCCCTGCCGACTGACGAACACGTCGTCACCGATGTCGCCGACGTGCAAGCCGCTGCTGAGCAGCAAGAAGAGCAAGGCGAAGGTCAGCGTCGTTCCCGCCGTACCCCGCGCAATCAGCGTATCGAAGGGCAACGTCGCAAGCGTATCAACGAAGAGGCTCGTGGCCAGCGTGAAGACGAAGCACAAGGCGAAGTGCAGCTGACTACCGCGGCCCAGGCCGATGCGGCTCAGGTGAAGGTGGAAGAACCGGCTGTGCCTGTCATCACCATTCCGAGCGCAGAAGCGGTTGCTGCCGCCCTGCAGGCCTCCGCCGCACTGACCGAACACGTGGTGGCTGAAGCCGTTGCTGAGGAAGCGGCAGAGCAAGCACTGGCAGCCCAGGCAGTGGACGCGCCCTCCACTGACGAAGTTGAACAGGCTGCGCAAGCAGACGCTGAACCCGTCGCCGAAGTGGCAGTTGTCGAACCCGAGATGGTCGAACCTATCGTCGACACCGCCTCTCATGACGAACCTGTCGCCGTGATCGACGCTGTCGAGCAGACCCAGCAAGTGGAGGCCATCCCAGAAGAGGTTGCACCGGTTGCTGAAGCGGCACCTGTCGTGATCGCTGAGGAGACTGCCACCGCCGAGGCGGAGGTCGTCGAGATGCCGGCTGCCGTGGTGCAAACCGAGCCAGCAACCAGCCCCGAAGTGAAGGTCAGCAAGGGTGCCGGTGTATTGGCCCGTGCCCGCAAGGCTTATGCCCCCATGGCAACGCCGGCTGCAGCTCCTGCCCCGACACCCCGTGAACCCGTGGAGTACGCTCCCCTGGTACGCAGTGAAGTCGTGACCTCCGGTCGCCACGGTGGCAGCACCGCTGCCAGCAACGTGGCAACCAGCCCGGCCGGTCGCCCCTGAGCAGACTCGTTAGTCTGAATAAAGAGCCACACATCGTGTGGCTCTTTTTTTGTCTCTTTATTGGGGCTGACATCGCCTTGCTCTCCCTCCCTGCCCGTTCGATATCCGCCGCTTTCCCGATGTTCAGCGGCCACACACACCCAGTCCAAGCAAGACGTGAATAACACACCAGACAGAGGATTCATCTCTGTCAAAGCATCACGACATGCTCAGGTTTGTCGATAAGGTCCGTGCATTGACAGCATATGATGCCATTGGCAAACAGTCTGGCAGCGTTCCCCCTTTGGTTCACTGTCGGTGTGTTCAGTGGTGGCTGAGACAGCCCAGGTTGAACGCGAATGCCAGACATAGGGCAACCTGTGGCACTCTTCACTCTCATCATTTCTGGTGAGGATCATAGACCAGTTGGACGCCCTCCCTTCAGCTTCACGTGCAAGCGTCAGCTCGTAACAAGGATGCTGCCCTCACTGTGTACAACAGGGTGATTCAGGGATGTAGAGAAACAAACGAGGCGATAGATATTGCTGTTTAACTTCTTGTCTGATGGCATACAACTATCACTCATTGAACTATTGCCGTATGACGTGATATTCACCAGGCAACAAAAAAGGGCCCGAAGGCCCTTGTTTTATTTCCAATGACTGTCGTGATTATCCGCCAAAGAGATGGTTGTTCAGCAGGAACAGACCGCCGGAGAGCAGCATGGTGAGCGGCAACGTCAGCACCCAGGCCAGCAGAATGGTCTTGATGGTCTGGCTCTGCAGGCCGGACTTGTTGGCCACCATGGTCCCCGCCACCGCGGAGGAGAGAATGTGGGTGGTGGACACCGGCATCCCGGTCAGACTCGCAATCCCGATGGACGCGGCGGCCGTGATCTGGGCTGCAATGCCCTGGCTGTAGGTCATGCCGGTGGAACCGATCTTCTCCCCTACCGTGTAGACGATACGACGCCAGCCCACCATGGTGCCGCAACCGAGCGCCAGGGCGATGGACACGATGACCCAGGTCGGCGCATATTCGGCCGTGGCGGTCAGATCCTTGCGCCATTTGGCGAGATCGGTCAGCTCCTTGGCCGGCAGCGGCAATTTGGAGACCTTGCGGGCAGTGTCGTCGATGCACAGCAGCAGACGACGCACCTCGCGGCGATCCACCAGGTTCATCTCCTCGTAGGTGCGCACCTGGCCCAGACGCTTGTCGAGGGTCGCCATGGCCTGCAGGGCCTCCCCTGCCGCACAGTGGCTCATCAGCTCTTCCTGGGCTTTGGCAGGGACACTGAAGTTCACCAGATGGGAGACCTGATCCTGGTTACGCTGGTAGATCTCCATGATGCGCTGGTTGGCATCCTGGGTTCTGTCCAGATCATAGGAGCGGCTGTTCATGTCCAGCGCAAAATAGGCAGGCGCCATGCAGATCAGCACCAGCATCACCAGACCGATGCCTTTCTGGCCATCGTTGGAACCGTGTACGAAGCTCACCCCCATGGCGGAGCAAATCAGAGTGACACGGGCCCAGAACGGTGGATGCTTCTTGCCGTCCACCAGCAGGCGCTCTTCCGGGGTCTTGTGGATCTTGCTGCCAAGCCATACGCGCTTCATGGCGAACAGCAGCAAGGCGGCAATGATGAAGCCCACGGTGGGAGAAATGATGAGAGAGAGCATGATGTCGATGGCTTTGCCGACGTTGATACCCTCTTTCAGGGGTTGATGGCTGATCAGGGCATAGGCGCCGCCTACCCCCAGGATGGAACCGATCAGGGTGTGGGAGCTGGATGCCGGAATGCCGAAGTACCAGGTTCCCAGGTTCCAGACGATGGCCGAGAACAGCAGGGAGAACACCATGATCAGACCCTGGGTGGAGTCCATGCCAAGCAGCAGATCGATGGGCAGCAGATGAACGATGGCGTAGGCCACCCCCAATCCACCCAGCATGACACCGGCGAAATTGAACAGACCGGAAGCCACCACCGCCATATGAGCCGGCATCGCCTTGGTATAGATAACCGTTGCTACCGCGTTGGCGGTATCGTGAAAGCCGTTGATGAATTCATAGGCCAGCACAAAAAAAACGGCCAATACCAAACCGATTGACCACCACAAACCCAAACCACTAAACATTTCAAACATAAAAACGAACCTGTTTATGAGTTGCGGCGGATTATGCCAGAAGGCTCGATGCGCCATACCCGTTGTTGAAATATTTCAGCAAAAAAAAAAAAGGGCATTCCGTCAGAAAATGTCTTAGGGCCTGTAGGAACGGGGCTTGTCGAGGATTAATTTAAGTCCATTCCATTGCTGTGGATAGGCGCCAATCAAAGCCTGAGCATGGCTCAATGTCCCGAAAAAGGCCGCTTTTCAACCCGCTCGGCACGCCCGTTTCCTTTTGTCAGATAAAAAAAGAGGGTGCCTTGGCACCCTCCTCGATAGACAAGCCGCACGGTGCGGGAATCAATCCTGGTTGATCCGGCTGGCCACAGCCCCTTGCTGACTCTTGTATTTGGCATTTTCCCGTTTGTTGTACGGGCGAGCCGCGGTACCTGACAGCATCTCGAAGTTCAGGGCACCGATCTTCATCTTGGGACGCAGGGCCAGAGGCAACTTGCCGCCGTTGTAAAACTCCAGCACGATGCGACCGGACCAGCCCGGATCGATGCGGTGGGCGGTGACGTGCACCATAAGGCCAAGGCGAGCCAGGGAGGAGCGACCATCCAGCCAGCCGACGATATCGGCGGGCAAGGTAACCGATTCATAGGTCACCGCCAGCGCCAGCTGACCCGGGTGCAGATAGAAGGCTTCACCGTCCGGCACGTGGATCTCCTCGCTCATCACCCGCTCGATGGCATCGGCCATCTCGATACTGGTACCGCCAAGGTCGATATAAGGCGCGGTATGATCGCGAAACACCCGAAACTCGTTGCCCAGCAGCACATCGACGCTGACGCCGCTGATCCGCTCAACACCGGGCCTCGGCTCGATGACGATCTTGCCTTCATCCAGGTGCCGTTCGATATCGGTATCACAAAGACGCATTCTGCGACTCTCCTGACAAAAGATTCATTAAAAAAAGCCGGGCATCACCCGGCTTGTTTTCTCTCAACCAATCAACATATGGCGGATACGCGCCTTGAGCATGTCGATGGCGATGCGGTTCTTGCCGCCACGGGGCACGATCACGTCAGCATACTGCTTGGACGGGTCGATGAACTGCATGAACATGGGACGCACAGTCTTCTGATACTGCTTGAGCACGGAGTCCATGGTACGACCGCGCTCCTGCACATCGCGCACCAGACGACGCAGCAAACAGATGTCGAGCGGGGTATCCATGAAGATGGAGGCGTCCATCAGTTCGCGCAGGCGGCTGTCGGTCAACAGCAGTATCCCTTCGAGGATGATGACACGGCGCGGTGCAAAGGTGGTGACCTCGGTCATGCGCGTGTGCTCGGTATAGGAATACTGGGGGATGTTGACCGCCTCCCCTTGCGTCAGCTGGGTCAGATGCTGCACCAGCAGATCGTGATCCAGGGCATTGGGGTGGTCATAGTTGGTCTTGACCCGCTCTTCCATGGTCAGGTGGGTCTGATCACGGTAGTAGCAATCCTCGGTGATCACACCAATCTGACCCGCTCCCAGCTCGGCCACCAGCTCTTCATAGATGGTTTGGGCGATAAGACTCTTGCCGGACGCGGATGCACCAGCAATACCGATGATCACGCAGGAATGTTGAGTATCAGACATTGAAAATACCTAAAGAGAAGAGCACTGGGGATTGTTTAAACCAATCCATTATATGAAAAAGGGGTGGCCATGCCCACCCCAAATCCGTCCCCCTTGGCCGAACGCCGATTATTCGTCCAGCGCCACCGTGTAGAGCGGGGTCGCAATCGGTTTTGCGCTGAAATAGAGCTCGGCCCCTACCCGGCGAGCCAGTTTCAGGTAAGTCTGTGACAGCTCGCCATCCGGCGCACCGAACACGGTGGGGCAGCCATCATCCATGTGCTGGCGAATGTCGATATGCAGCGGCAACTGACCAAGCAGCGCAACGTGATACTGCTCCGCCATCTTCTGGCCACCGCCGGTACCGAACAACGGCTCGTGATGCCCGCAGGCACTGCAGACGTGGTAACTCATGTTCTCGACGATGCCAAGCACAGGCACATTGACCTTGTTGAACATGGCAATCCCTTTGCGGGCATCTGCCAGCGCCACATCCTGGGGCGTCGTGACGATCACCGCCGCCGTGGTGGGCACCTGCTGGGCCAGCGTCAGCTGGATATCGCCGGTGCCCGGGGGCATGTCCACCACCAGGTAGTCCACCTCGCCCCAGCGGGTCTCGTGAAGGATCTGCCCGAGTGCCTTGCTCGCCATGGGACCGCGCCAGATGGTGGCATCCTGCTCGGCCACCAGATAACCGATGCTGTTGCTCTTGATGCCGCAGGCCATCACCGGCTCCATCAACTTGCCATCAAAGCTGACAGGGCGCTCCTTGAGGGTCCCCGTCATGGTCGGGATGGAGGGGCCATAGATGTCCGCATCCAGCAGGGCCACCCGCGCCCCCTCTTTTTGCAGCGCCAGCGCCAGGTTGACCGCGGTAGTGGACTTGCCCACCCCTCCCTTGCCGGAGGCAACCACCAGGATATTGCGGATCCCCTGCACCGCCGCCAGTTGCTGCGCGCGGGGCATGCTGGCCACGTCTATCTCCCCCGTCCAGTCGATGCGGGTCGCGCCGGTTGCGCTGCGCAGCCGGGCATCGAACTCCTCTTTGATCTGTTCAAACAGGGACTGGCCGGCAAAGGGCAGCACCAGCGTGATGGCCAGGGTCTGTTCGTGCCGCTCGACGGAACGCACAAAACCGGCCGCGACCAGATCCTTGCCCCATCCTGCCGGCTTAAATTCGGCCAGGATCTGTTTTACTGAATCAATCACCATTAACTCCCCATTATGTTGTCGTTATGCTGAGGTGAACGGTTACCGCACATAAATCAGTGGCTTGCCGACGTCATCGTGATGCCGCCAGTCAGGGCACCGGGGGCCACAACCCTAGGCAGGCCGCCCCCAATTCGGGTAACATGCACGGCACTGTATCATCCCAACAGGCACATAAAGAACGTATTATGGCAACTGATCCTCGTAGAATGCTGGTAACCTGCGCCCTCCCCTATGCCAACGGCTCCATCCATCTCGGCCACATGCTGGAACACATCCAGGCCGATATCTGGGTTCGTTATCAGCGAATGCGTGGCCATCAGGTGCATTTCGTCTGTGCCGACGATGCCCACGGTACGCCCATCATGCTCAAGGCTCAGCAGATGGGGATCTCGCCGGAAGAGATGATTGCCGCCGTCTCCCAGGAGCACCAGGGGGATTTTGCCGGTTTCAACATCAGCTTCGACAACTACCACTCCACCCACAGCGACGAGAACCGCGAGCTGGCGGGCGTGATCTATGGCCGTCTCAAAGAGTCCGGCAAAATCAAGATCCGCACCATCTCCCAACTGTTCGATCCGGAAAAATCCATGTTCCTGCCGGATCGCTTCGTCAAGGGCACCTGCCCCAAGTGCAAGTCCCCCGATCAGTACGGTGACAACTGCGACAGTTGCGGCGCGACCTACAGCCCGACCGAGCTGATTGATCCGAAATCCGCCGTCTCCGGTGCGACCCCGGTGATGAAGGACTCCGAGCACTACTTCTTCGACCTGCCCCAGTTCGAAGCCTGGCTCGCCGACTGGGTACGCGGCTCCGGCGCCATCCAGGAAGAGATGGCCAACAAGATGCAAGAGTGGTTCGAAAGCGGCCTGCAGCAGTGGGACATCACCCGTGACGCCCCCTACTTCGGCTTCGAAATTCCCGGTGCCCCCGGCAAGTACTTCTATGTCTGGCTGGACGCCCCCATCGGCTACATGGCGTCGTTCAAGAACCTGTGCAACAAGCGTGGCGACATCGACTTCGACAGCTACTGGAAAGCGGACTCCGACGCCGAGCTCTATCACTTCATCGGCAAGGACATCGCCTACTTCCACTGCCTGTTCTGGCCGGCCATGCTGGAAGGCGCGAGCTTCCGCAAGCCGACCAAGGTCAACGTACACGGCTATGTGACCGTCAACGGCGCCAAGATGTCCAAGTCCAAGGGCACCTTCATCAAGGCGTCCACCTATCTCAAGCACCTGGATCCGGAGTGCCTGCGTTACTACTACGCCGCCAAGCTCAACAGCCGCATCGACGATCTGGACTTGAACCTCGAAGACTTCGTCTCCCGCGTCAACGCCGACGTGGTCAACAAGCTGGTCAACCTGGCCTCTCGCAACGCCGGCTTTATCGCCAAGCGTTTTGACGGCAAGCTGGCCGCCACCTGCGCCGAGCCCGCACTCTACGCCGAGTTTGCCAACGCCAGCGCCAGCATCGCCGAAGCCTATGAAGCGCGCGAATTCAGTCGCGCCATCCGCGAGATCATGGCCCTGGCCGACAAGGCCAACCGCTATGTGGACGACAAGGCTCCCTGGGTCATCGCCAAGCAGGAAGGGGCGGATGCCGAGCTGCAAGCCGTCTGCTCCGTCGGCATCAACCTGTTCCGCGTGCTGATGGCCTACTTGAAGCCCGTCATGCCGCAACTGGCCGAGCGCGCCGAAGCCTTCCTTGGAGAGACCCTGACCTGGGAGGGCATCGCCGCCCCTCTGGTCGACCACAGCGTCGCCCCCTTCAAGGCGCTCTTCTCCCGCATCGAGTCCGCCAAGGTGGATGCCATGGTGGAAGCGTCCAAGGAAGATCTCGCCAAGGAGCAGAGCAAGAAGCCGGCAGGCCCCCTGGTGGACGATCCCATCAGCGAGACCATCACCTACGACGACTTTGCCAAGATTGACCTGCGGGTGGCGCTGATCAAGAAAGCCGAAGCGGTGCCGGAAGCCGAGAAGCTGCTGAAGTTGCAGCTGGATATCGGCGGCGAAACCCGTCAGGTCTTTGCCGGTATCAAGTCCGCCTACAACCCGGAAGATCTGGAAGGCAAGCTGACCGTGATGGTGGCCAACCTGGCCCCGCGCAAGATGCGCTTTGGCATGTCCGAAGGCATGGTGCTGGCGGCAGGTCCGGGCGGCAAGGATCTCTGGATCCTCGAGCCCCAGGAAGGTGCTCAGCCGGGCATGCGCGTGAAGTAATACGCCCCTTCCCAGACAGTCCCAATGAAAAGAGAGGCCAATGGCCTCTCTTTTTTTATCTTGTGGGGTGCTTACTGCCCGCTCTGCAGCAATGCCATGCGAAGGCCGACCAGCTCCGCCTGATGGCAATCCAGTTGCAGTAGTTGGCAGCGGATCTCTGTTTTCAGGGCTCGCCGTTGCTGGCCCCGCCCCGTTTCGCCCCCAAGGCGTCTGAGCCATTGGCGCCTGTCCTGCAATTGCCCAAGCCGCTCCTGCCAGCTCACCAGCATGGACAACCAGGCCGGATCCCCTCCCCCCTGTGCCGTCAGCAGCTCCATCCCGTAGCGCGCCTGTTTCAGCACCAGACGCAGCCGGTGCCAGCGCCGAAGTTTCGCCCTGGTGCCCACAGGAAGGGAGGTGGTCTTCGCCAGTGCATCCGACAGTGACAGCGCCAGATGCAGCCGAAACAGCGGCAAGAGATCGACACCGACGGGTACCTCTTCCAGTCGGGCCAGCCAACGGGCCAGCGGGCCGGTCAACAGGGGGACCCGTGGCAAGCGGTTCTGCCGAAGCGAGCCACCATGATGCTGCGCATAGACCTGGGCATCGCGCAGGGCGGAGAGCGTGCCGACAGCACGGGTCAATCGCCGCTCCAGCTCGGGCTCATGAATGAGGGGTCGCCACAGGGCGAGCAGCGCCAGCAGGCGGCGGGCCGCTATCCGGTAGGCATGCACCTCTTCCATCCCCTTGTGCTGGCGCAGTGCCAGGGTCGCCCCCCGATATTGCCCAACGAGCCGGTTGGCCTGCGCAATCCCGCTCTCCCCCATGAACCCTCCCGGCTAGTTGGTATGAAAACCGGTTCCGGTGGGTGGCAACGCCTGGGTGCACTCCATTCGGGTGACGGTGGCGGTTCGGGGCCCGTGCTCAAGCCAGCCCAGCATCATCTGTACCTTCTGTTCGGGACCGGCAATCAGGATTTCCACCGAGCCATCTTCCAGGTTGTAGGCATGCCCCCGCAGCCCCAGTTGCAGCGCCCGCTCCCGGGTGAAGTAGCGAAACCCCACCCCCTGAACCTGACCCCACACCCGCACGACAAACGATTGCTCTCCCATTTATCACACCTTTCCCTTAAGTAATTTTTCCCCGGGGCGATAATGAGCGCGACACTCTCTTCCCCTTGCAGGACGCAATACCATTATGAAAGAAGTAAAGTTTCGGTGGGTTGACCGTTATCTCATTCACCTCACGATCAGCGAGAAATTTCTCATCACCTTCTGGTGCCCCCTGGTGTTCATCGCCTTCCTCACCTGGTATCTGCTGGCCGATGGCCATGATCAGGCGATGCAGCTCAGAGTGGATCAGCTAAAAGGGCGGGTCGAGACCACGGCCCAGCTGGTGAGCCAGCAGCCGACCCTTACCCTGCCCGCGGATCTCGTACTCACGCCTGGCGCCGCCACCGGCCTTAGCCAGCAGGGGGACATCTATCGCTATGGCGCCAGCGCAGGTCAGGCGGGCGTCGTCTCCGGCACCCTGGATACGAGTCACTACGCCCTCTGGGATGGTCAGGGCACCACGCTCACCATCATCGCGGTGCTGGCCGCCCTGCTGGCCCTCATCACTCACTATCTGATGACCTTCGTCTCGGGGGCCCTCTACTCCACCAACAAGGCATTGCAGACGGTAGCGAACGGCGATCTCACCTTCCGGCTCAATTTCTTCCCGGTGCGCGACGAGTTCTCCATTCTGGCGGGCAGCATCGACACCTTCACCGACCGCCAGCACAAGATAGTGCAACTGGTGGAAGAGTCCGCCGATGCCCTTACCCTGGCCGCAGACGAATTTCGCGAGCATGCCAGCGACGGCGAGCAGCTTGCCCGCGCCCAGCGACAGCACATGGACTCCCTGGCCGCCGCCATGGAGCAGATGTCCGCCGCCATCCGGGAAGTGGCCCGCAACGCCAACGACACCCTGCTGCAAACCCGCCAGTCCAGCGACGAGGCGACTCACGGGGCACAACGGGTGGCACGCACCATCACCGCCATCCGCACCCTGGCAGACGAGATTGGCAATGCATCGGGCGCGGTCGAGCGGCTGACTCACAACGCCAATCGCATCAACGAAGTGGTCAACGTCATCAACGCCATCTCCCAGCAAACCAACCTGCTGGCCCTCAATGCCGCCATCGAGGCCGCCCGGGCTGGTGAACAGGGACGCGGCTTTGCGGTGGTGGCCGACGAGGTGCGCACCCTCGCCAGTCGCACTCAGCAGGCCACGGTGGAGATCCAGCAGATGATCGAGGAGCTCCAGGCCGGTACCGGGGCGCTGAACGACATCATGGAGAAGACGGTGGGGCGCGCGGCCGACAGCCAGCAGCTCATCACCGAGGTGGGCATGGACATCGAGCGGCTCAGCAACCACAGCGATGCGGTGCTGGAGATGAGCACCCAGATCGCCACCTCCAGCGAAGAGCAGAGTTCGGTGGCCGAGGAGATCACCCGCAACCTCGACAAGGTGCGCCACGAGGCGAGCCGGGTGGAGGAGTCCGCCAGCGCGGCGGTCGCCGGCACCACCGGCCTCAAGGGAACCGCCAATGAACTCGGTCAGGCGCTCACCGGCCTGCGGATCTGACCCCCTCCGGCAGGCCATCGTCCAGATGGCCTGCCATGTCTGGGCCAGGCGCTGGGGACGCGCGAAACAGCCCGTCCGACCCTGACCGCGTGAGGATGCACGGATCCCGGTAGACGCGGCTTGCGTGCCTACCCTCACAGCCCCTACTATATGCCCCCTTCTTTTCTACCATCGGCAACTACCCATGAGCGCTTCCATCTATCTCGTCAAAGGCCGCGAAAAATCCCTGCTGCGTCGTCACCCCTGGATCTTCTCCAAGGGCATTGAGCGGGTGCAAGGCAACCCCGTTGACGGCGATACCGTCGAGATCTTCACCCATGACGGCAAATGGCTCGCCCGTGGCGCCTGGTCCGGCAGCTCCCAGATCCGTGCCCGGGTCTGGACCTTCGACAAGGATGAGAGCGTCGATCTCGACTTCTTCATCCGTCGCCTCAAATACGCCCAAGAGTCCCGCGACGGGCTCATCAAGCGTCAGGGCCTCACCGGTTATCGCCTCTGCGCCGCCGAATCCGACGGTCTGCCGGGCCTGACCATCGACCGCTACGCCGACTTCCTGGTGTGCCAGATCCTCTCCGCCGGTGCCGAGTTCCAGCGCGAGCTGATCACGCAAGCCCTGCGTACCCTCTACCCCGAGTGCAGCATCTATGAGCGCTCCGACGTGGCCGTGCGCAAGAAAGAAGGGCTGAAGGAGCGCACCGGCGTCATCCATGGCGAGACCCCGACCGACCCCGTGGTCATCGAGGAGAACGGCGGCGTCAAGATCCTGGTAGATATTCGTAACGGTCACAAGACGGGTTTCTATCTGGATCAGCGGGATAACCGCCTTGCCGCAGCGAAATACACTGAAGGCAAGCGGGTGCTCAACTGCTTCTGCTACACCGGCGGTTTCGGGGTCTATGCCCTCCAGGGCGGTGCCAAGGAGGTAGTCAACGTCGATCTCTCCCAGAATGCGCTGGACATCGCCCGCCAGAACGCCGAACTGAACGGTCTCGATACCAGCAACACCCAGTTCGTGCGTCACGACGTCTTCAAGCTCTTGCGCGAATATCGCGAGAAGGGCGAGAAGTTCGATGTCATCGTGCTGGATCCGCCCAAGTTTGCCGAGAGCAAGGCCCAGCTGCTGGGCGCCTGCCGCGGCTACAAGGACATCAACATGCTGGCGTTCCAACTGCTGGCGCCGGGTGGCGTGCTCTTGACCTACTCCTGCTCCGGCCTGATGGAGCAGAGCCTGTTCCAGAAGATAGTGGCCGATGCGGCCCTCGATGCCGGTCGCGATGCCCAGATCCTGGAGCTCCTCTCCCAGGCATCCGATCACCCCATCGGCACCGCCTATCCGGAAGGCTTCTACCTCAAGGGACTGGTGGTGCGCGCCCGCTAAACCGAGCAGACCAGCGCAGCCCCCTTGTTCCCGGTGCCAGATCCGGGCCAGGCTGGGTTCTGCTAGTCATCAAAAAGCCCGCGATCAAAGCGGGCTTTTTTTATGCGGCCGCCAAAGAGACAACCTCCCCCCGACTTTGCCACCAACAGCGATTGCTGCCCCCATCCCTCCTCTTCGACTGACGACTGCCATCTTCAATCAAAGGTTGCCGCATCGTTAACCCGATTCTCATCTCTCTTTCACTACACAACCCGCCAGCAGAGACATGCCCGGCATTTGCTTTATGCAAAAGCATGAAATATTACGCACAAACACTCAAAAATCATCGGGGAAATATCAGCTATAAGCGCATACCCATTCACTTTAATGAATATTGCTGTTTTCCCCTGCAATGGATCACGCCATGCCCCTGTCCGCCTCGCACATTGCCTGGGGCGACAATACTCGCCCACCACAAGTCATCCCGCTCAATCACGCGCTGGCGCGCCCAGCGGGAAGTAGTGTCGAAATGGCCTCGCCTCCTCCACCACCCGCACGATGGAGGGATGATTGAGCAGACGGGCGCGATAGGCACGCAGACGGCCATAGCCAGCCGGGATCTCGTGAGCCCAGTCGGCGTAGAAGAGCGAGGGTGCGGCGGCGCAATCGGCCAGCGTGAAGTCTGCGCCGGCAATCCAGTGGCGTCCTTCCAGCCGCTGATCGAGCCAGGGGTAGATCTGATTGAGCAGCTCGCGGGCCTCCACTGCGCCATAGCGGTCGCGATCCGCGACCGGGCGCAGCGCATCCAGCACCACTTTTTGCATCGGCGTCATCACATAGTTGTCGAAGACGCGATCCAGCATATGCACCTCCAGACCCGCATCGCCGGGCGGGATCAGGCTGACGGGGCCCGGATGGTGCGCCTGCAGGTGGGCGACGATGGTGCTGCTCTCGAGGATGCAGCGACCATCATCCAGCAACACCGGGAAGCGCTTGAGTGGCCAAAGGGCGGCAAGTTCGGCGCTGGCCGCCGGCTCTTCGAGGTTCCGGTATTCGAACAGGGTGGCATTCTCGTAGAGAGCGATCAGCACTTTCTGGCTGTAGGACGAAAAGGGGTGGGCATAGAGTTTCATGAGGATATTCCTGACGCTCAGAGGGATGACTTCCCTAGTCTAGATCCCCTCTCTATTTTCGATGCGTCCCTATCCCATGCTGGTTTTGGGATGATAAACGCCCATTCATGACGGCAATCACACTCGTATGACTCTCTTTTAGGTAGGGTGATCCCGCCTGTGGCCGCCAAGCCGGGGCAGCCGACTCATCAGGGTTGATGAGCGGCACCACAACAAAAATCGATGTCAGGCCAAGCTGAACATCATCAAGGATCCCGTCATGAATCAATCATTGCCGCTGTTGACGCCGCTGCGGGGCATCGCTGCCCTGATGGTGGTGCTGTTCCACGCCCGCTTGCTGCTCTTCCCCCAGTGGATGGAGTCGATCGCCGGCCACACCCAACTCATCGAGAACGGCTACCTCTGGGTCGATCTCTTCTTTATCTTGAGCGGGCTGGTGCTGGCCCATGTCTACGGGGAGGCTTTCGCCCGCACGCCCCGCACCATAAGTTATGGCCGCTTCCTCTGGCTGCGGCTGACCCGGGTTTATCCCCTCTACCTGGTGACCCTGCTGCTGCTGGTGGGCTGGGAGCTCTACAAGGCCCACCACGGGATTGGCTTCTACGCCGGCCCCCTGTTCAAGATGTGGGAGTGGGAAGGAATGCCTCCGTTCGGCTCACCCTTTACCCCGGCCGAGGCGCTGCCAAGCAGCCTGTTGCTGCTGCAGGTGGTGACGGATCAGGGGCTGACCTGGAACTTCGCTGCCTGGTCGCTCAGCGTGGAGTGGATTAGCTATCTGCTGTTTCCGCTGCTCATTCCCCTCGCCGTCACCCGCAGCCCCTGGAGCAACCTCGCCCCCTTGCTGGCCCTGACGGTGCTGGCCTTTATCGTGCACAGTCGCGGTACCCTGGATGTCACCAGCGGGGCGCTGGCCATCGGGCGCGGGGTGAGTGAATTCGTGCTCGGCCTCTGGCTGCTGCCGAAGGTGAAGGCTGCCCGCCAGTGGTCCATGATGCAGCAAGATCTGCCGCTGCTGCTCGCCTTTGTGCTCCCCTTCGCACTGATGCAGTTCACCATGACACCGTTGTTGACCCTGCTGCTGATCAGCGCCTACGTGTTGCTGATCTGGATTGCCGCTGCCCAGGGTGATCGCCAGAGCCCGCTGCTGCGCCTCCTGGACAACCGCTTCGCCAACTGGCTGGGGGATCTCTCCTACTCCATCTACCTGCTCCACGCCCTGGTGTTGCTCACCGGCTGCGAGCTTGTCCACTCTCTGGCGCCGGGGCTCACCGCGTGGTGGTACGCCCAGACCAACCCCTTGCTGGGGGTGCTGGCCACCCTGCTGATGCTCGCCGTGCTGATCGGGCTCTCGGCGCTGAGCTACACCCTGCTGGAGCGGCCGCTGCAACGGCGCCTGCGCCGGCTAGGCAAGGCTCCCCAACCAGTGATGGAGCAAGCTGGCTAGTTTCCGTCACCACATGCAGCCCCGATGCAAGACAGGCACGCCGTCGGGGCGGCTCAAAGTGGGACTAGCCAGAGCAAGGCGAAGAGTACGGCTCTTTTTGAACCCGACAATCCCCTGCGCTTTGTGTGAATTCCAGTTCGAATCAAGAGGGCCGTCTGTGGCATAATGGCCCGTCCTGTGGTCCTCGGCGGGGCTTCGCCGGCGCATCCTTGCCCTCCTCCCGTCCTGCCAGGCAGCCTGACATCACTGTGTTCACAGGCCGCCAGGGCCACCCTATTTTTGCGCGCACATTTGACGGTGCCACAGCAGTTATTTGCACACGCAAGTCTGCCCACACAAGGGGAAAGCATGTCTTCCATTCGTCTGACCCAATACAGCCACGGCGCTGGCTGCGGTTGCAAAATCTCCCCCAAGGTGCTCGACACCATCTTGAAGAGCCAGATCCCGGGCTTTGACGACCCGACGCTGGTGGTCGGCAACAGCAGCAAGGATGACGCGGCCGTGGTCGATATCGGCAACGGTCAGGGTATCGTCTCCACCACCGACTTCTTCATGCCCATCGTCGATGATCCCTTCACCTTCGGCCGCATCGCCGCCACCAACGCCATCAGCGATATCTACGCCATGGGTGGCAAACCCATCGTAGCCATCGCCATCCTTGGCTGGCCCATCAACATACTCGCACCTGAAGTGGCCCAGCAGGTGATCGACGGCGGCCGCCAGGTGTGCCACGAAGCGGGTATTTCTCTGGCCGGCGGCCACAGCATCGATGCCCCCGAGCCCATCTTCGGCCTCGCGGTGACCGGTATCGTGCCACTCGACGCCATCAAGCAGAACGACACCGCCCAGGTGGGTGACACCCTCTATCTGACCAAGCCCCTTGGCATCGGTATCCTCACCACAGCCCAGAAGAAGGGCAAGCTCAAGCCCGAGCATGAGCAACTGGCCCCGGATGCCATGTGCACCCTCAACAAGATTGGCCAGCGCTTCGCCGCCTTACCCGGCGTGCACGCCATGACCGACGTGACCGGTTTTGGGCTGGCAGGCCACCTGCTGGAGATGTGCGAAGGTTCCGGCGTCAGTGCCCGTCTGGACTTCAAGGCGCTGCCGCTGCTGGACGAGGTGGATTACTACCTGAGTGAGGGCTGCGTACCAGGCGGTACCCTGCGCAACTTCGACTCCTATGGTGACAAGCTGGGCGCCATGGATGATCGCACCCGCAACATCCTGTGCGACCCGCAGACCAGCGGCGGCCTGCTGGTAGCCGTCGGTAAAGAAAGTGAAGCCGAGCTCCTTGCCATTGCCGCACAGGCAGGGCTGACCCTCTCTCCCATCGGCCAGTTGCAGGCCCGCACCGGCAACCAGTTCATCGAGGTTGTCCAATGAGTACCCTGCCACTGGCCACGGATTACGCCCGGATCTTTCTGGATGAGGTTCCACTCATCGATCTGCGCGCCCCTGTCGAGTTCAAGGAAGGGGCCTTTCCCACCGCCGTCAGCCTGCCGCTGATGACGGACGAGGAGCGTGCCCGGGTCGGTACCTGTTACAAGCAGGGGGGTCAGGCCGCAGCCATCGCCCTGGGCCATCAACTGGTGGGAGGCGCGGTGCGCGCCGCGCGCATGGAAGGCTGGCTGGCAAGGTTGCGCCAGCAACCCGACGCCCTGCTCTACTGTTTTCGCGGCGGCCTGCGCTCCCAGACAGTGCAGCAGTGGCTGGCCGAGGCCGGCATCACCCGCCCCCGGGTCGCGGGCGGCTACAAGGCGCTGCGCCACTTTCTCATCGACACCCAGGCGAAGGCCAGTGCAGAGTGCGACTGGACCGTGCTGACCGGCATGACCGGCTCCGGCAAGACCCACATGCTGGCGCACATCACCCAGGCGGTGGATCTGGAAGGGCACGCCCGTCACAGGGGGTCGTCGTTTGGCCAACTGCCGGGTGGGCAACCCGGCAACATCGACTTCGAAAATCGGCTTGCCATCGAGCTGCTTCAGCGTCGCAACCGGGGAGAGTCACAGTTTGTACTGGAAGACGAGAGCCGTCTCATCGGTCGCTGCGCCCTGCCACTCAACCTTTATGAGGCCATGTGCCGGGCTCCCCTGGTGGTGGTGGAGGTGCCGCAGGAGGCACGGGCCGAGCAGATCCGCACCGATTACGTGCAGGATCTCTGGCTGCGCTATCTGGAGTTCCATGGGCCAGATGCAGGCTGGCCGCTGTTTGCCGGCTACCTCACCGACGCCATGGCCAGGCTCAAGCGCCGACTCGGGGACAAGGATTATCGCGAACTCGATGGGCTGTTGCAGGCCGCCCTCAGGGAACAGGCCCAGAGCGGGGACACCCGCGCCCATCTGGTCTGGATCAGGCTGCTGCTGACTCGCTACTATGACCCCATGTACCGCTATCAGCTGGACAACAAGCGCGAGCGGATCCTGTTTCGTGGTGACAAGGAGGCCTGCCTCGCCTTCTTCGCCAAACGCTCCCCCCTTCAGACCCCTCAGGAGAGTCCCACATGTTGAAGTTCGAGGTGATCCCGGTCACCCAGTTCGCCCAGAATTGTTCCCTTATCTGGTGTGACGAGACCCGCCAGGCTGCCCTCGTCGATCCCGGCGGCGAGGCGGACAAGCTGCTGGCTGCCATAGCCAAACGGGGGCTGACCCTCACCCATATCCTGCTGACCCACGGCCATCTGGATCACGTGGGCGCCGCCGCCGAGCTGCGCGAGAGAACCGGTGTCGCCATTACCGGCCCCCACAAGGAGGATGCCTTCTGGCTCGATATCCTGCCCCAGCAGAGTCAGATGTTCGGCTTCTCCCACACACCGGCCTTCACCCCCGATCACTGGCTTGCACAGGGTGACAAGGTGCAGCTGGGCCGGTGCAAGCTGGATGTCTATTTCTGCCCGGGCCACACTCCGGGCCACATCGTGCTGCTCTGCCAGGCAGAACACCTCGCATGGGTGGGGGATGTGCTCTTTGCCGGCAGCATAGGCCGCACCGATTTCCCGCGCGGGGATCACGGGACGCTGATCAAGTCGATCACTGAGACCCTTCTGCCCCTTGGCGATGAGATCGTCTTTATTCCGGGCCATGGCCCGAGCTCCACCTTTGGTCACGAACGGGCCAGCAATCCCTATCTGACACAGCCCATCTGGTAATCCCCCCGCTCCTCGCGGGCATCCCATTGAGCCTTGAGGCGCAAGATCTCCGGCATGATCTCGAGAAAACGGGAGAGCAGCCGGGGATCGAAGTGCTGGCCGGAGCCATCGCGCATGGTGGCCAGCACCCGGTCCAGGGGCCAGGGCTCCTTGTAGGGACGACGCACGCTCAGGGCGTCAAAGACGTCGGCGATGGCCACGATCCGCGACGCCTCGGGGATCCCCTCGCCGGTCTCGCCAGCGGGGTAGCCGGAGCCGTCCCATTTCTCGTGGTGGTGCAGGGCAATCTCCGCCGCCATGCGAAAAATGGGGGCATCGGATCGCCTCAAAATCTCGTAACCGATGCGCGGGTGACTTCGCATGATGACCCACTCCTCCTCGGTGAGGGGGCCGGGCTTCTTGAGGATGTGATCGGGGATACCAATCTTGCCCATGTCGTGCATGGGGGCCGCCAGCTCCAGCAGATCCGACTGCTCCGGGCTCCAGCCCGCCGCATCAGCCAGGGCCCGGGCGTAAGCGGCCATGCGCCAGATATGCACCCCGGTATCGGTGTCGTTGTAGTGGCCCGCCTCGCTCAGCATGACGATGGCAGTGCGATAGCTGCACTCGAGCTGATCGAGGCGCACCAGGGAGAGATGATTGCGCACCCGGGCACGCACCGTGCTCGGACAGACCGGCTTGTAGATATAATCCACTCCGCCCGCCTCAAACCCCTGGCTCTCGCTGTCTGCGTTGTCGCTCGCGGTGATAAAGAGCACCGGGATCCCGGCGTGAGCCGGATCAGCCTTGAGCCGGCGGCACACTTCGTAACCATCCATGTCGGGCATGCGCACGTCCAGCAGGATAAGTGCCGGCTCGTGACGCCCCACGGCGGCCAACCCCTCCTCTCCCCCTTTGGCAAAGAAGAGGTTGTACTCCTCTTTGAGGATTTGCCGCAGCAACCCGAGGTTGCTCGGCTCGTCGTCGATGATCAACACGCGCGGTCGACTCATGGCGCAGGTTCCTCCCGATCCTCCAGATAATCCTCCAGATAATCCTCCAGATAATCCTCCAGCTTGCGGGTGGCGAACGGGATATCGAACAGCTCCAGGGCTGCGCTTATCTCGCTCACTAGTTCACAAGGAAGGTGACTCCTTGCCTGGCTCAGCGCCGGCTCAATCAGATCCAGATCCTCGCTCACCAGGGCCTGATGCAGGGCGTGCAGGCAGACCTCCCGCGCTTCCCCCTGGGCCAGCGGGGAACTGACCGCGCCCGGCTCGCGCCCGGCATAGGTATCGATGGAGTGTTGTGCACGCTCCAGGGCCTCGAGGAAGGGTGCGATAAGCTGGCTGGTGTCGCCACCCTGCTCGATGGCCTCGTTCAACTCGGCACTGATACGCGCCACATCGGTGAGTGACAGGCTGCCCGCCACCCCCTTGAGCTTGTGGGTCAGGCTCGCGGCCGCATCGGTCTCGTGCTGGGCGATATAGTCCGGCAACACGGTACCAACCGTCATGTAGTCATCGCGAAAACGCCGCAGGTATTTAAGATAGACCGAGGCTTCACCCCAGTTGCGCAGTCCGGTATCGATATCGATGCCGGCCACCGGCTCATGGGGGAGTGGCTCGTCGCTCACGGTGAGCGGCAGGACACAGTCCGGCAGATAACGCAGCAAGGTCGCGATAAGCTGCTCCACATCGAGCGGCTTGGCGATGAAGTCGTTCATGCCAGAGGCCAGCGCCGCCTCCCGCTGATCCTTGAATACCCCTGCGGTGAGTGCCAGCACGGGAGTCTCCTCCCGCCCCGGCAGCAGACGCAGGCGACGGGTCGCCTCGTAGCCATCCATCACTGGCATCTGCACATCCATGAGCACCAGATCGATGCGCCGTGCCGGATCTGCCAGGCAGGCCAGGGCTCGCTCCCCATCGATGGCGGTGATCACCTCGGCCCCCTCCCGTTGCAACAAGCGGGTCGCCACCTCCAGGTTGATGTCGCTGTCATCCACCAGCAGTATGTGCACGCCCGGCAGGCGCAGACGGCGCTGGCCACTCTCAAGGGGCTCCACATGCTCGCGCTTCTCGTGGATGAGACGTGCCACCGCGTTGTAGAGACTGGAGCCGGTGACCGGTTTGTGCAGCACCAGATCCACCTGATCCGAGCCGGGGCGGTGCATCAGTTCATCCTGGGAATAGGCGGTCGCCATGATGATGATGGGTGAACGCTCCTGCTGCTCGAAGGCGCGGCGAATGGCCAGGCAGGTCTCGAGCCCGTCCATGCCCGGCATGATCCAGTCGAGCAAGATCACGTCGAAACGCTCCCCCTGGCGCAGCAGATGGTGCAGCGCCTGCTCACCGGACTCCACCACCCGCGACTGCCATCCGAGGGAACCCACCGTCATCGACAGGGCGTCGCGGGTCACCTGATTGTCGTCGGCGATGAGCAGCGAGATGTGCTGCAGGCGCTCGTTCAAGGCCTCGGGCCGCTCCACCTGCTCCAGCCGGACGCGGAACCAGAATTCGCTCCCCTTGCCAAGCTCGCTGGTGACGCCGATGTCCCCCCCATCAGATTCACCAGGCGGCGACTGATGGTCAGACCAAGCCCGGTGCCCCCGAAGCGGCGACTGGTGGAGGAGTCTGCCTGGGAGAATGCATTGAAAATGTTGGCCTGCTGCTCGGGGGGAATGCCGATCCCGGTGTCGCGCACCCGAAACAGCAAGGTGGCCATGCCGTCTTGCTCTGATTCCAGCACAACCTTGACCTCCACTTCGCCGCGTTCGGTAAACTTGATGGCATTGCCAGTCAGGTTGAGCAGCACCTGCTCGAGGCGCAGGGCGTCCCCAATCAGATGGGAAACCGGCTCGGGGGCACTGCTCACCACCAGTTCGAGGTGCTTCTGGCCAACGCAGGTGGACATGATGGCCGCCACGTGATCGAGCACCTCTTCGAGACTGAATGGCACCCGCTCAAGCTCGAGCCGACCCGACTCAATCTTGGAGAAATCAAGGATGTCGTTGATGATCCCGAGCAGCGCCTGCCCGGCCTGGTGGATTTTGCGCACCAGGGCATGCTGACCATCGTCGAGCCCCCCCTGTTCGAGCAGGTAGGTCAGCCCCATGATGGCGTTCATGGGGGTGCGGATCTCGTGGCTCATGTTGGCGATGAAATCACCTTTGACCTGTGCCAACCTGGCCGCTTCCTGCTGGGCCAGTTGCTCCTTGTGCCTGCTGCGCACCAGTGCAGCCACACCGGCACCAAACAACAGCAGCAGCACGGCGCTGGCGGCCAAGATGATCCCCCAGATATGAGTGCGAATGGCCTGCAGCTCGCTGTGCGGCACCAGGGACGCGGCTTTCCAGATCAGCTGATCATGATTCTGTGCCGGGTACAGGGTGGTCCAGCTCCAGAGTCCGTCGGCAGACTCCATCTGGCCGTTTGATGCGTCCCAGAACGCCTGCCAGGCCTGGGGAGAAGTCTGCTTCAGAGTCAGATCCGGGCGCTCGAGCATGAAGCCCCACTCCCGGGATGGGTCCGGGCTGCGCAGCCAGTATCCGTCCTGGTTGAACAACATAATGTGATCGGCTGCCTTGCCGCGGTTGTCGGCAAACTCCTTGAGCATACGGGCAGCCTGGACGTTGATTAGCAGCAGACCAAGATCACGTCCCCCAAGGCGCAGACGCTTGGCAATGCGGATCATGGGGTTGAAGGGGCGATCGATCACCCCGTGTTCAACGTTGAGATCGAGCGGCGAGACGTAGACCCGCTCCCAGGGCAGCGCCATGGCATCGCGAAAGTAGTAACGCTCCCCCTTGTTCTGCAACTGGTCGTCCGTCACACGCCACAGACGCTGGCCCTGGCGATCGATGCGCACCCGCTCCATGCCATCCGGGGCAAGCCAACGCACCTGGGCATAGTCGGGATTGCGGTTCAGCAGGATGGTGAACTGGACGGCCAGGGTGTCACGGTCATTGCGAGCCGCCGCTTCGAGCAGGATGGGTTCTTCCGACATGCTGCGCACATGGCGCAGCGGCACCGCCAGCTCGCCGTCAAGGCGGCCGCTGGCAAGCGCCAGGAAGGTGCTTTCATCGCTGCGAACGCGATAGAGCTCGCGCTCGATCAGTGCATTGCCCAGCAGATAGCCACCCGCCAGGACCAGCAGCAGAATAGGTGAAAACAGCAGGATATATGTCCGTACGATTCCTTTCATAACGGTCAACATCGCCCCGAAAAATGGACTTACCCGAGTACTTTTTGAACATCAGAGCACCACAACACGTGTCCTGCTGTCAATCATGCCTACAAGTAAAGACCAATAGTGCTGTTTGAGTATTTTATTTTCCCGGAAAAAATGCTGTAAAAACAAAGAGGCCACCCGATTGGGTGGCCTCTTCACAGGAAAGTTCGTTGTCGATTAGACGCGAACGAAATCCAAGTGAACCAGCTTGTAGCGAACCGGGTGACGCTGGATAGCCTTCACGTTCACTTTGACTTCTTCACCGTTGATGACCAGGGTCAGCTCGGAGGAGTAGAACTCCGGCTTCTCTTGGGCCAGGATCAGCTTTTTGTGGTCCAGGGTAACGGACACGGCTTCTTTGCCTGCACCGTAAACGATGGCAGGAACCAGGTCAGCATGACGCAGGCGGCGGCTCGCACCTTTCCCCAGGTCAGAACGGACTTCAGCTTGGAATACGAAAGACATAGTGATTATCTCTTTTAAGATGAATGTATGGTGTTGACTGCGACCGGTCAGCACCTCGCAAAACGAGCGCGAATACTAGCACGGGCCCGAAGGGGATACAAGGAAAGAACCCGCGGCACTCCTCTCTAGGCAAAAAGGCACTCCACCACGCCTCTCGCCATCCCCTAACGCCCCTGCTCCAGACGGGCAAACTGCTGCTGTCGCTGGGCCGGGCTCAGGGCATCGAATTGCGCCAGAGTCTGCGCTTTCGGGCAATAGAGGCGCTGCCCGGCCTGTACCTGGATCCCTTTGACCATCCTGTCACGATTTTCCTGCACCAGCGCCAGCAGATAACTGTAAGTATCCGAGCCGCCGGCCTCCTTTGACTGAAGCTGGCTTGCAATGCGCCACAGGGTTTCTCCCGCCGCCACCTGATGACAAACCCGCGATGCCTCCCCTGCCTCCGTGGCGGAAAGAGTCAGGGTCGCCTGCTCAGGGGCAGAATCTGCGGTGGCCATGGGCTGTGCATTTTCCTGTCTTGCCAAGGCCTGTATGGGGACTCCCTGCCCCCCCAGCCGTGCGAGCAAGGGCTCCCCCAGAGGCATCCGCATCTTCCTCTCCCGGGGCAGGGAGAACTCGGCGACAAAGGCGACAGCACCCGGGACTTCGAACGAGGGGGCCGAGGAGGCGGCTTGCTGTACTGATTGGTGGGGCGCCATGCCATAGGCCATCTCATCGATGCGCTTTAGCCTGGCCAGGTAAGCCTTGGAGAGCTGGGCCTCCCCTTCGAACAGATCGAAGGGGGGCACCAGCCGGGCAGGAAAGAGGATCTGCCAGCGGCCATTCTTCTTTCTCTGTTCAAGTGGGGGAAACTGATTGCCCCGCCAGGCCGCAAAAATGGGCGGCACGGGGCGCAGCACCGGATAGAACTCCGGGTTGAGCTGCACCCAGGTTTGTTCCGCAATGGGTTGATACCCGCTGATGTTGACCAGTGCCACCCCCAACCAGATCCCCAGCATATGACGGCCTCCCTTCCCTTTGGCGTCTCGTTGCTTTCACACTATGGCTCAGAAAACAGATAGATAGCAGCTTAGCACTGGGCAATGGCGCTCTGCACCCGTTTATCCGAGATAGGGTATGGCGTCCCCAGTTGCTGGGCGAAGAAGGAAACTCGCAGCTCCTCGATCATCCAGCGGATATTGGCCACCTCGGCCGGGATCAGCTGGGATTTGGGGATCTTGGCGAGCAGTGCCTTGTACTCCGACTCCACGCTGTGCACCTTCAGCATGTAGACCCGATCCCGGTTGGGATCGATGGCGAGCTTCTCGAGCCGCCGCTCGATGGCCCGCAGGTAGCGCAGCAAGTCAGGCAGCCGCTGCCAGCCGGTCTCGGTGACAAAGCCCTTGTGAATGAGGTTACCCAACTGCTGCTGGATGTCCGACATGGCAAAGGCGGTGTCGAGCTGCATCTTGCCCTTGAGCCGTTTCTTGATCTCATGGGAGAGGGTCAGCACGGCTTCCACCTGTTTGGCCACCTCCACCACCGCATCGTTGAGCTCGGCGCGGACATACTCCTTGAGCGCCTCGAAACCCGCCTCGTCCCAAGCCAGCCCGCCGTGCTGCTCAATCAGCTTGTCGCAGCCGCAGGCGATGCAGTCATCGATAAGCTCGGCCACCTTGCCAAACGGGTTGAAATAGAGCCCGAGCTTGGCCTTGTTGGGCAGCTTCTCCTGCAGAGATTTAATGGGCGATGGTACGTTGAGCAGTACCAGCCGGCGCTGGCCAGCCCACATCAGCTGCTGCTGTACCACCGGGCTCTCCACCAGCTGGATGGCGACCGAATCCTTCTGATCCACCAGGGCCGGATAGGCCTTCACCTCGAACCCGCCCCGCTTCTGGCTGTACTCTTGCGGCAGCTCACCAAAGCTCCACAGGGTGAGACCGGACTGCTCGATATCATCGTCCGCCACTTGTGACAGGGTCTCCTGCACCTTGCCGCGCAGCGACTCTTTCAAGGCCTCCAGATCTTTACCTTCCGCCACCTTCTTGTGTTTGTCGTCCACCACCCGGAAGGTGAGTTTGAGGTGATCGGGTACCGCTGACCAGTCCCAGGATTCGCGGGGCACGGTCACGCCGGTCATGCGGCGCAGCTGACGCTCCATCTCGTCCAGCAGCGGCCCCTGCTCGGGGTTGATGCTGGCGAGCAGCGCATCGGTATAGTTCGGCGCTGGCACGAAGTTCTTGCGCATCGGCTTTGGCATCGACTTGATGAGGGCCACCAACAGCTCATGACGCAGACCCGGGATCAGCCACTCGAACCCCTTCACCTCCACCTGATTCAAGAGCGGCAGCGGAATATGCAGGGTCACGCCATCGGCGGCCTCCCCCGGCTCGAACTGATAGGTCAGCTTGAGCTTGAGGCGCCCCTGCTGCCAGAAGTTGGGGTAGTCGAGATCGCTGATGTGGGCCGCATCCCCCTTCATCAACATCTCTTTTTCGAAGTTGAGCAGCTCGGCGTCCTGCTTTTGCGCCTCTTTCCACCACTTGTCGAAGTGACGGGCGGAAATCACATCCTCCGGCAAACGGGCATCGTAGAAGCGGAACAGGTCCTCATCATCCACCAGAATGTCGCGCCGACGGGACTTGTGCTCCAGCGCCTCCACCTCGGCCAGGAGCTTGCGGTTATCGCTGAAGAAACGGTGGCGGGTCTCGAAATCCCCCTCCACCAGGGCGCGGCGGATAAACAGCTCGCGGCACAGCGCCGGATCGACACGGCTGAAGTTGATGGTGCGCTCGTTGACCAGAGTCAGGCCATAAAGCGTCACCTTCTCCTTGGCCATCACGGCGCCATTTTTCTTCGACCAGTGGGGGTCGCTGTGGTGCAGCTTGATGAGGTGCCCTGCCAATGGCTCCACCCACTCGGGTTCAATTTTGGCGTTGATGCGGGCGTAGAGGCGCGAGGTCTCTACCAGCTCGGCGGCCATCACCCACTTGGGCGGCTTCTTGAACAGACCCGAAGCCGGGAACAGGTGGAAACGGCCGTTGCGGGCGCCAAGGAACTCGGGCTTTTCCAGATCCTTGTTGCCGATATGGCTCAAGAGGCCGGTCAGCAGCGCGCAGTGCACCGTCTTGAAATCCGCCGGTTCATGGTTGGCTTTAAAACCAAGCTCTTTCACCGTCTGACGCAGCTGGAAGTGAATGTCCTGCCATTCACGCACCCGCAGGTAGGAAAGAAACTCCTTCTGGCACATGCGGCGAAACGGGTTGCTGCCAAGGGCATCCTGCTGCTCTTTCAGGTAATTCCACAGATTGACGAAGGCGAGGAAGTCGGAATCCTTGTCTTCAAAGCGTCTGTGCTGCTCATCGGCGGCCTGCTTCTTCTCCATGGGCCGCTCGCGGGGATCCTGAATGCTGAGAGCAGCGGTGATCACCATCACCTCGCTCAGGCAGCCAGTCTGCGCCGCGCTGATCACCATCTTCGCCAAACGCGGATCAAGGGGGATGCGCGAGAGCTGGCGACCGGTCTCGGTCAGCTGCAGTTTGGCTTCGCGATCGCCGGAGGCGGGCAATTCCCTCACCGCTTCCAGCTCTTTCAATAGGGTCAGGCCATCCTTGATATGGCGCGACTCTGGCGGCTCGACAAAGGGGAAAGCTTCCATATTGCCAAGGCCGAGCGCCAGCATCTGCAGGATGACGGAGGCCAGGTTGGTGCGCAGGATCTCGGGGTCGGTGAAGGCTGGGCGGCCGTTGAAATCCTCCTCCGAGTAGAGACGGATACAGATGCCGTCTGCCACCCGACCGCAACGCCCTTTACGCTGGTTGGCGCTGGCCTGGGAGACCGGCTCGATGGGCAGGCGCTGCACCTTGGTACGCCAGGAGTAGCGGCTGATGCGGGCAGTGCCCGGGTCAATGACGTAACGAATGCCCGGCACCGTCAGCGAGGTCTCCGCCACGTTGGTGGCCAGTACGATGCGCCGTCCGGCGTGTGGCTGGAATACCTTGTTCTGCTCGGCGTTGGAGAGGCGGGCGTAGAGCGGCAGCACCTCGGTGTCGCGCAGATTGAGCTTGCGCAGGGCATCGGCGGTATCGCGGATCTCCCGCTCGCCGTTCATGAAGATGAGGATGTCCCCCAGCCCTTCGCGGGCCAGCTCTTCCACCGCATCGAAAATCCCCTGCAGTTCATCGCGCTCCTCCAGCCCTTCGCTCTTGTCACTGCTTTTTTTATCAACAAACAGTGGGCGGTAACGCACCTCCACCGGATAGGTGCGACCGGAGACCTCGATCACCGGCGCCTTGTTGAAATGACGGGAGAAACGCTGGGGGTCTATGGTGGCCGAGGTGATGATCACCTTGAGATCGGGGCGCTTTGGCAGCAGCTGTTTGAGATAGCCCAGAATGAAGTCGATGTTGAGGCTGCGCTCGTGGGCCTCATCGATGATGATGGTGTCGTACTGGGTGAGCATCCGGTCGTTCTGGATCTCCGCCAGCAGGATACCGTCGGTCATCAGCTTGATGTGGGTCTGCTCGCTCACCTGATCGGTAAAGCGCACCTTGTAACCCACGTAGTGGCCGAGTTCGGACTCCATCTCTTCTGCAATACGGGCAGCCACAGTGCGGGCCGCCAGACGGCGTGGCTGGGTGTGGCCGATGAAGCCCTTCACCCCACGCCCGAGCGCCAGACAAATCTTGGGGATCTGGGTGGTTTTGCCCGAGCCGGTTTCCCCGGCGATGATCACCACTTGGTGCTCTTGAATCGCCTTGGCGATCTCCGCCTGCTTCTGGCTGACCGGCAGGTTGTCCGGATAGGTGACCTTGGGTACGCCCGCAAGACGGGATTGGTAGCGCGCCTGTGCCACATCCAGATCGGCGGCGATGGTCTCGAGCACGGCAGCCTGCTTGGCTTCCGGCAGCTTCTTGACCCCATGCAGTCGACTGGAGAGACGGCGGGCGTCGAGATTCATGCAGGCGGTAAGACGGCGGCGCAGCGCCTCGATAGAGAGAGACAAGGTACGAATTCCTTAAAAGAGTGCCCATCAAGGGCCATATCGATAGCTGGGGGAGATCCTAAAGAGCGAGGCTGGGCGGTGCAAGCCTTAAAGCGCCGCGCCAGCACATCAAGCCGGTGGCGTCATGACCGCCACGGATGAAAAGAGCAGGCCGGAGCCTGCTCTTTGAAAACAACCAGACAACACCGCTCAGACTCTGGCCTGATGCACGAAACAGGTGCCAAGCTGGGCGTGGATGGCCTGCATCACATTGTGGCGGTTGATGACCCCGAGCAGGCGCCCCTCCTCCACCACAGGATAGATCTTGGGCTTTTGACCCATCATCATCTCCGCCAGATCCAGGATGCTGGTGTCGGGGCCGACTGCCAGCACCTCCTTGCGCATCACATCCCTGACCTGGGCCACCTGTTCACAGTGGTAGGCCTCCTTGAGCATGACGGCGATGCAATCCTGCTCGGAGACCCAGCCAATCAGATGTCCCTGGCTGTCCACTACGGGGCCGCCCAACTGATGACTGTTGAGAAATTTTTCCACCGCCGCCTGTACCATCATCTCTGCGCTGAAGGTGATGGGCTTGGTCTGCATGTAGTCCTTTGCTTTGAGTGATTCCATGACGCTTTCCCCCAACGAGCCTCCCGAGGGGAGGCAAGAGCCGGGCACTATGTCCGGCTCACTCCAAGCATAGTCCGCATGGATCAGGAGATGGATTGCAGCAAGAGCAAGAGCTCGTTCTGGCTGTGGCAGTCGGTCTTCTTGAACACCCCTTTCAGGGTGGAGCGCACGGTTTCCACCTTGACACCGCGCAGCTCCGCGATGTCGTTGCTGCTGTAACCCTTGCTCATCAGCACCAGCAGCTCCTTCTCGCCAATGGTGAGGGGATAGAGGCTGGCCAGCGCTTCGATGTCGGGGTTGAAGGCGTGCTCGGGGTCACGCAGCACCACTTCCACATAGCGTTCAAAGCGGCTGAGTCCGCTCATCAGGGTGCATTGGACCAGCAGCGGACGCAGGTTAGGCTGACGGGGAATGGACATATAGGCGCTGGCGCCGGGCAGCAAATAGGCAAAGCCATTGAGGATCTCCTTGAGCTGGCGTTGCTGCTCCTTATTCTGCAAAGAGAAAATGCCATTGATGGCCCGCAATTCCACATTTTCATCGGCGATACGGTTGAAGGCCACATTGGAATAATGAATATGCCCCTTGTCGTCTATGATGGCGCTGGGCTTATTATGGTTTTTCACCAGCTGTTGCAACTGATAGTTCTGGGTTTCCAGGGCCAGCAAGTTCCAATAATGGTGGCTCCAGGCCGCCAGTCCGGAATAGATTTCCGAGAGCGAGGTGAGGTCGCGACTGCTGAAATCATCTTGCGTTGCACCACGGTAACTGCACAGGCTGCTCAGCCCCCTCCCTTTCACCTGGCAGACGCCGCCGGCGGCGAATTGGGCGCCGAAACTTGCCAGCAGGCCCACCGAGCTTGAAATGCTGTTGGCGCTGACAATCCCCTTGCACCCTTTATCCAGGTAATGGTTGAACCACACATCCTGGCGATGATGTTGCAGGTAAAACTGCTGCTGGGCCTCGGTCAGACCGCTGGAAAAAAGCTTTATTCCGTCGCTCTTGTCATCATCCCGCAATAAAAACAGGGATGAACTACAGGAAACGTCGGCGCGAAATTGGTCCACGACGAGCTTAATGTCAGAATCATTAATACCGCACTCGTATAACTGGCTGATATAGGGCGATATCCTTTCTTTCTCTAATGCCTTCACACCCGAACTCCTAATTCTTATTTTTATTGAAGAGGCATCTTACTCTGCAATGGGATAGTCGAAAAGTAGTCAAATGAACAAAGGGTTTATGATTTATTCATAAATAGTCATGAATATAGGCTCATGAATGAATATGGCCAAAAAGGGTAAATAGCCGCTCATGTTTTTCCTGGCGCTGGTCGCTTACCTCCCTGTTTTACCTCTTGATGTCTCACCACCCACTCGCCATCCCGGCCCCTATTCCCCCCAAGATCACGCTTTTCAACATTGGGGTCATCTGCATCCACACCGATTCACATGTTGCATTTTGGTGACTTTGGTGTTTCCATTTTGAGCGATGAACGATATTGTATATACAAATCATCCCCTCAACGGAATTGAACCATGCGGATTACAAGGAGAGAAAATGGAACCTGAACACACGCTCACTGCACCGGCAGGATCAGGGGCAGGCATCAAGCTGCTGTTGGCCAGCCTGCTTGGCATCGCCATCTTTTTCGTGCCCTTCGAGCTTGGCGGGCGCAGCACCATAGTGGTGGATCACCTGGCCGGCTTTCTGATTGCCCAGCGCCCTCTTGCCCTGACCCTCATTCTCTTGCTCATCGCCTATGGCGCCATCACCCCCTTGCTGGATGGCCGCTGGCGCGCCCGTCCCATCGACAGGGTGTTGAGCCTGTTCAAGCTGCTCGGGCTGGCCCTGGCCATTTTGTATGTCACAGACTGGGGCCCTGCCTGGTTGATGACCCCGGATCGCCTCCCCTTCCTGTTCGACAAACTGGCCATGTCAGTGGGTCTCATCGTGCCTATCGGCGCCATGGCCCTGACCTTCCTGCTCGGTTTCGGCCTGCTGGAATTCATCGGGGTGCTGATGCAACCCGTGATGCGCCCCCTGTGGCGCACGCCGGGTCACTCCGCCATCGATGCCGTCGCCTCTTTCGTCGGCAGCTACTCGGTGGGCCTGCTCATCACCAACCGGGTCTTCCTCGCGGGCAAGTACACGGTGCGAGAAGCCGTCATCATCGCCACCGGCTTCTCCACCGTCTCGGCCGCCTTCATGATCATCGTGGCCAAGACCCTCAACCTGATGGGACACTGGAACTTCTACTTCTGGTCCACCCTGGTGATCACTTTCGTCATCACCGCCATCCTGGCGCGTGTTCCTCCCATCAGTCGCCTGGCTCACTATGGGGAGACCGACGAGCCGCTACCGGCTGGCATGAGCCGCTGGCAGGCGGCCCTCACCTGCGGCCTGACCCAGTCCCACCAGGCAAATCCCCTGCTGCGGCAATTGAAGGACAACCTCAGGGACGGTCTTCACATGGCCGCTGCCGTGGTGCCCACCATACTGTCCGTCGGTCTGCTGGGCCTGCTGCTGGCAAAGCACACTCCCCTGTTCGATCTGCTGGGCTGGCTGCTCTGGCCACTGACCTGGCTGCTGGATCTCGGCGAACCGCTCGCCACCGCCAAGGCCCTCTCGGCCGGTCTGGCCGAGATGTTCCTGCCCGCCATCCTGCTCAAGGATGCCGACCTGCTGGTGCGCTATGTCGCGGCCGTGGTTTCGGTCAGCTCGGTGCTCTTCTTCTCTGCCTCCATCCCCTGCATCCTGGCCACCCGGATCCCGGTGAGCGTGGGACAGCTGGTGGTGATCTGGCTGCTGCGCACCCTGCTTGGCATCCTGCTGGCCGCCTTGTGCGGCAGGCTGGCGCTGGCCCTCGGCTGGCTCGGTTGACCAGGGCCCATAAAAAAACAAAGCGCCATCAGGCGCTTTGTTTTTATCGGGATTGTCTCAGGGGGCGATGACGGCGAACCGGCCGCTGTTGAAATCATCTATCGCCTGATGGATCTCTGCCTCGCTGTTCATGACAAAGGGGCCATAACCCACGATGGGTTCATCGATGGGCTCGCCACTCAGCAGCAACAAGCTGGCCTCGCCTTCCGCCTCCAACATGAACTCCTCACCGTTGGGATCGAGCAGCACCAGTTGTGCTTCGCCCGCGCGCTCCTGACCGTTGATAATGAGAGAGCCCTTGAGCACCACCAAGGCGCTGTTCCATCCCGCTACCGCCGGCAGCACCACGCTGGCCCCGCCCTTGAGCCGCAGATCCCAGATGTTCATGGGCGAGAAGGTGCGGGCAGGCCCCTCTACCTCGCCTTGTTGCAACCCGGCATCGTTCCCGGCGATGATGCGCACCCGCACATCGCCCTCCTTGAGTCTCAGTTGCGGGATGGTGTCGCTGGTGATGCCCTGATAACCGGGCGTCGACATCTTGTGTTTGGCGGGCAGATTGACCCACAGCTGCACCATGTCGAGGGTGCCACCACGACGGGTAAACCCCTGGGAGTGGAATTCGTCGTGCATGATGCCGGCGGCGGCCGTCATCCACTGCACGTCTCCCGGACCGATGATCCCCCCCTGGCCGGTCGAGTCGCGATGGGCGACCTCCCCCTCATAGACGATGGTGACCGTCTCAAAACCACGGTGCGGGTGTTCCCCCACGCCCCTGGCATGATCGGCGGGCTCGAAATGTGCCGGGCCAGCCCTGTCCAGCAGCAGGAAGGGGCTCAAGGCGCGGCCATGGGTCTGATACGAGAACAGCGAGCGAACCGGGAATCCGTCGCCGACCCAGTGTTGTCGAGGGGCGCTGTAAATACCGATGACTCTTTTCATGATGCTCTCCTGGGTGATCGTCACGGGATGTGTCGTGGCTCGCATTGTGAGTCTGGAACGCTGCGTCCGGTAGACGTAAAATTTGCCATCAGCGTCCTATTTTGTGAACGATAACCCCATGCAACAGGATCTCAACGACCTCTATTTCTATGTCCAGGTGGTGGATCACGGGGGCTTTGCCCAGGCCGGCAGGGCCCTCGGCATGCCCAAATCCAGGCTCAGCCGCCGCATCGCCATGCTGGAAGAGCGACTCGGAGTGCGCCTTATCCAGCGTTCCACCCGCAGCTTCACCGTCACCGAACTCGGGCAGGCTTATTACACCCGTTGCCGGGCCATGCTGGTGGAAGCCGATGCGGCGCAGGATCTCATCGCCGCGACCCAGAGCGAGCCTTGCGGTCTGGTTCGCATCGCCTGCCCCATCGATCTGCTGCACGCCCACGTAGGGAGGATGCTGGTCTCCTTCGCCCTGGCCCATCCCAGCGTCAAGGTGCAGCTCGTCGGGGTCAACCGGGCGGTGGATCTGGTCGCGGAGGGGTTGGACATGGCGCTCAGGGTGCGGCCATTGCCCCTGGAGGGCAGCGATCTCGCCATGCGGGTGCTGGGTTATGCGACCCAGTGTCTGGTGGCAAGCCCGGCCCTTGTCGCGTCACTCGGCATGCCCCGGGCCCCCGCAGATCTGCTGTCATGGCCGAGCCTCGGTCATGGCACCAGCCTGGAAGGCCATCACTGGACCCTGCTGGGCCCCGATGGGGCCCGAGTCAAACAACACCACAGCCCCCGCTTTGCCACCACCGACATGCAGACATTGCGTCAGGGGGCGATCGACGGGCTCGGGGTCGTGCAACTGCCCACCATGATGATGAATGAGCCCCTGGCCGATGGCCGGCTGGTGCGTTTGCTCCCCGACTGGGCCCCGCGCCAGGAGGTGATCCACGCGGTCTTCCCCTCACGCCGCGGTCTGCTGCCTGCCATCCGCGCCCTCATCGATCATCTGGTCGAGGGCTTCTCCCCCCTGGGGCAGGCAACTGCGCCGCCCCCGCCATGATCTGTGCATGGCCGTTCCCGGGGGTGCCGACATGCAAAAGGCCAGAGCTTGGCTCTGGCCTTTTCATTTTTCCCCTTCTCAGAGGAGGGGAAACGGATACGGGCAGTATCCTCAGAAGGGCATCTTGAAGCCCGGGGGCAGTTGCATGCCGCCGGTCAGCTCGCCCATCTTGGCCTTGTTCTGCTCTTCCACGCGGCGCACGGCGTCATTGACGGCGGCGGCGACCAGATCTTCCAGCATCTCCTTGTCATCTTCCATCAGGCTGGGATCGATCTCGATACGACGCACGCTGTGGCTGCCGGCCATGGTCACCTTGACCATGCCTGCGCCCGCCTCGCCAACCACTTCCATCTGGGCCAGCTGCTCTTGCATCTTCTGCATGCGCTCTTGCATCTGTTGGGCCTGTTTCATCAGGTTACCCATTCCACCTTTACCAAACATAGATCGTCTCTCGTCTTGAAATCCGGCATCCAGCGCCGGGCTGTGGGTTCATCTGCCCTAAGTGGGGGCAGCCAAAGGTCTTTTCAACCGGGGACAAACCCCGGCACGGTTTTTTCACCGCAACTCAGCGACTCAGGGGTTCGATGCTCTCGGGATGGAGCACGGCGCCGAAACGCTGCTGCAAGAATTGTACGTTGGGATCCGCCGCCAGATCCCGGCTCACCTGTTCACGCACCCCGAGATAGAGACGGTGCTCTATCTCGAGCGGCGTCTCCCGCGCGGGATCCGAGCCCAGGGTCACATCGATGTGAACCGGGCCGCCCAGCTCGGGACCGATGATCTCGGCCAGATCGGCGCGGGCCTTGTCGCTCACCAGATGGCGCTGCTCGGGTTTGAGCAGCAGGGAGACCCGATTGCCTTCCCGGGTCATCACCGCGTTGATGGCCAGTTGACGCAGCCGACCACCCACCCCGGTGCGGGCGATGAGCTCGGCCCAGGTGTCCCCGCAATTGACCAGCAAGGACGAGGGGATCAGACGGGCGACCTCCCCCTCCTCTTCGGGCTGGGTGTCGCTCTCCAGCGCATCCCAGTCGATAGTCTCCATCAACGCAATGGCGGGCTGAGGCTCGCTGGCGGCCACTGGAGGCGTGGCAGACACCATAGCGACAACCGCAGGTGCCGCCGCATCCGCGCTGCCGACGTCAGCACCCAGATCCCAGGGCGGCAGATCCTCCTGCGAAGGAGGAGCCATGGTGGCGGGAGCTGCCTGGGCGGAAGTCACTGCCCGCGTGGGCAACGGGGCACTGGCAAACCCCTCGTCAAACCCCTGATTCAGATACTCTTCGTAGTCACTGCCCCCCTCTTCATAGGCATCCAGAGGGGGCAGGTCGTCATACCCCGTTTGCAAAGCAGGTCCCTGCCCCGGCATCTCGGGCCGCGCCGCTGGTTGCACCTCGGCCTGGGGCGAAGTCGCGACGGCAGGCATCGCAGGGGCCGGTTTGGTCGCGGCCACCGGTTTGACGGGGGTGACCCGGGGGGGCGCGGCGTTGGTACTCTGCTCGCCACGCAGGCGGCTTCGCAGCAGATTGCGCTTGCCAAGCAGGCTCTGCATGCTGGAGGACGAAGAGATGGCGACGTCTTCCCCTTGGACCTCAACCTGCTGCGTCTGCGCGGCGTCATCCGCCGCCAACGGCGCAGAGGCAGGCTCTGCAGGCGGACTGGCGGGCACCGCGGCCTCGTAACCCATCCGTTCGGCCTCACGCAGCAGCTCATCCTGCTCGGCAAAGAGCGGATCCAGCACTGCGCCCTCCTCCGCCTTGGGTGCGGGGGCGACGTGCTCGGCCTCAAGGACCGATGCTGGCGCGGCGGGAGCCTGTGGTGCTGCGCTGGCAGCCGGGGCCGGCTCAGCCCCCTGGGGCTTTCCCGGCAGGAGCGACGCGCTTTCCCTCGCTGCCGCCATCACGCCGGAGTGCCCTGTCATGAGAGGTTGGGCCGCCAGGTTGGCGGGATGGACCACCTCGCGCCGGGGAGAGAAGGCCAGCATCCGCAGACAGGTCATCTCCAGTGCGGTGCGCCCGTCAGGGGCCCAGGGCAGATCCTTGCGCCCCCCCAGCACGATTTGATAGCAGAGCTGCACCTCTTCCGGGCTCATGGCTCCGGCGAGCTGCAGCAAGGCATCGGCATCCGCCCCCTGCTCCTGCACGCTCGCAGGCAGCAGTTGCGCCATGGCCACCCGATGGAGCAAGGCTTCCAGCTCGGCGTGAAGCTGGTCGAAATCCGGCCCCAGGGTAGCAATCTCGGTGATCTTGGCCATGGTGGCCGGGGCATCCTGGCGCAGCACTGCCTCCAGCAACTGGTGCAGGTGGTGATGATCGAGGGTCCCCAGCATGGCGAGCACGCTCTCCAGGCGCACGCTGCCGTTGCCGTGGGCCAACGCCTGATCGGTGAGGCTCAGGGCATCGCGCATGCTGCCGTCGGCCGCCTTGGCCAGGGCCAGCAGGGCGCGAGGCTCGAAGGGTTGACCCTCCTGGTCCAGTACCCATTCGAGCTGCCTGGCGATCTGGGTCTGATCCAGGCTCTTGAGATGAAACTGCAGGCAGCGCGACAGTATGGTGATGGGGAGCTTCTGCGGATCCGTGGTGGCCAGCAGGAATTTCACATAGGGGGGCGGCTCTTCCAGGGTTTTGAGCAGCGCATTGAAGCTGTGGCGCGACAGCATGTGCACTTCATCGATGAGGTACACCTTGAAACGACCACGGGCCGGACGGTACTGCACGTTGTCGAGCAGCTCTCGGGTGTCTTCCACCTTGGTGCGGGACGCCGCATCGATTTCCAGCAGATCGACGAAATTACCCTGATCGATCTCGCGGCAGGTATCGCACACACCGCACGGATGGCTGCTGATCCCCTGCTCGCAGTTGAGGCTCTTGGCCAGAATGCGGGCGATGGTGGTCTTGCCCACGCCGCGGGTCCCGCTCAGCAGGTAGGCATGGTGAAGCCGCCCCTGATCCAGGGCATTGGTCAGGGCAGTCAGCACATGTTGCTGGCCGACCACTTGTTCAAACGTATGGGGGCGCCATTTGCGCGCCAAAACCTGATAGCTCATAGATCTCGATGCTGGGAAACGAGGCATTGAGGCTGGATGCTAACACAAATGGAGGGCAGGCTGTATGGGGGATGCGCCGCCTTGGGAGGGATCGCTTGAATTTCAAACCGGTGCCCGTTCAGGCACCGGTTTACGGCAGAAAGCAGGGTGACGAGGCCTGCCGCGCGAAGGGGCGATTTACGCCCCCGCGAGTTCCACCAGAGAGACCACCTTGACGCCGGCGGCGGTCAGGCGGGCATCACCGCCCAGGGACGGCAGGGAGATGATGAAGGCGGCATCCGTTACCTCACCGCCGGCGCGGCGGATGAGCTTGACGGTGGCATCGACGGTGCCGCCGGTGGCCAGCAGATCGTCCACCACCAGCACCTTGTCACCGGGCACGATGGCATCGGTGTGCAGTTGCAGAGTGTCGGTGCCGTACTCCAGGGCGTAGGACTCCTCGATGACGGCGCGGGGCAGCTTGCCCGGCTTGCGCACCGGCACGAACCCCAGCCCCATGGCGTAGGCAACCGGGGCGCCGAAGATGAAGCCACGGGCCTCGGTGCCGACAATCTTGGTGATGCCTTGATCACGGTAATGATCGGCCAGCAGATCGATGGTGGCCTTGAAGGCCTCGGCATTCTCGATCAGGCTGGTGATGTCGCGAAACAGAATGCCCGGCTTCGGATAGTCGGGAATGGTCTTGATGCTCGCTTCGATAAACTTCAGGGTTTCCGGATTCATTATTTGACCGCTTATTTTTTGAGCCCTGCCATGGCGGCGCACGGGGTCTCCGCCTGGGGGCAATAAAAAGGCCCGTCACGCAAAAATGACGAGCCGACTCCATAGCATTATTGCCGCGATAGCTTAGGGATTTCACTTCTTCATTGCAACCGGCTCCAGCACCGGCAGACGCATCAACCAGGTGAGCAGGATCACCATTATGACAACCAGCAGCCACCTCACCCAGGGCAACGGCACCACCAGCAGCGATACCGAGAACGAGATCAGGATGAAGATGATGGCGCGGCGTCTGGCGTGGCGGCGAATGCCGCGATACTGCTGCCAGTCGAGGATGGGGGGGCCAAACCAGGGATGCGCCAGCAACCAGCCATGAAAGCGGGGGGAGGAGCGCGCAAACAGCGCCGCCGCCAGCAACATGAAGGGGGTTGTCGGCAGCAGGGGCAGGACTATCCCGACTATCCCGGTGGCGAAGGCAAGCCAGCCCAGGGCCATCAGACACCAGCGTTTCATGGGTACTCCTCTAGTGTTTCTCTGCCTTTAGCCTAACAGAGTTGGCCCGGAAGCTGACAGCCTGGCCCAGTCTGCGGCCGTCGATGGGGGCCATCGAGTGGGCAGACGGCTGACAATCCCGGCCATTGCCACTACAATCTGCGCTCTTTTTTCTCCCCTTGTCTTCGGAAGCAGCTATGCGCGTTATTTTGGCCCCCATGCAGGGGGTGCTGGATCACCTGATGCGGGAGGTCCTCACCTCCGTCAATGATTACGACCTCTGCGTCAGTGAATTCATCCGGGTGGTCGATCAACTGCTGCCCGCCAAGGTCTTCCATCGCCTCTGCCCCGAGCTGAAACAGGATGGCAAGACCCGTGCAGGGACCCCGGTACGGGTGCAACTGCTGGGACAGCATCCGGAGTGGCTGGCAGAAAATGCCATCCGGGCCATCGAGCTCGGCTCTCCCGGGGTCGATCTCAACTTCGGCTGCCCTGCCCCCACGGTCAACAAGAGCAAGGGGGGCGCCGTGCTGCTCAAGGAGCCCGAGACCGTCTATCGCATCGTCAAGGCGGTGCGGGAGGCCGTGCCTGCCCACCTGCCGGTGAGCGCCAAGATCCGCCTGGGATACGATGACAAGGATCTCTATCTGGACAACGCCCAGGCCGTCTATCAGGGGGGGGCCAACGAGCTGGCGGTGCATGCCCGCACCAAGCGCGAAGGCTACAAGGCGCCGGCCCACTGGGAGTACGTGGACGCCATCCGCCGCGCCCTGCCCATCCCCGTCACCGCCAACGGCGAGATCTGGAACCATGCCGATGCCCTGACCTGTGCCCGGGTGTCCGGTTGCGATGCCCTCATGGTGGGCCGGGGCGCCATCTCCCTGCCCAACCTGGCCAACGTGATGAAGACGGGGTGTGCCCACATGAGCTGGGCCGAGGTACTGCAACTGATGGTGACCTACACCGAGCAGGATCTGGCGAGCGACAAGGCCGACTACTACCCCAGTCGCATCAAGCAGTGGTTCTCCTACATAGTGCGGGAATACCCCCAGGCCGACGAGCTGTTTCGTCGCATCCGCACCATCAAGACCGCAGAGGAGATCCGCACCGCCCTCGAGCGCGAGTGCGCCTCACAGGCCTAGACTTGGCCGCCGCCCCGCGGCGCCCTATGATGAAGGCTCATTGACAGGAGGTCAGGATGCAAGGAGTGCCGGTCAACTTTACCCATCAGCACGACAGGGCCGATTTTCGCGCCCTGCCGGGGCAGCCTGCGACCGAGCTCTATCGCGCCCACATCCAGCACCACATCTTCGATCCCCATAGTCACGAGGGGTTTGGCCTCGGTGTCATCGAGTGCGGTGCCGAGCGCTTTCGCTATCGCGGCAGCCAGCTCCTGGCCGGTCCCGGCAGCCTGGTGCTGATGAACCCCGATGAGCTGCACACGGGCGAGTCAGCCTGCGAGCAGGGGTGGCGCTATCGCATGCTCTACCTGCCCGCCGACCGGCTCGAGGCCATCAGCGGCGAGCGAGACTGGTATTTCACCGATGCCGTGCGAAGCGATCCGCGCACTGCCCCCGTCCTGCAGGCAGCCCTGGATGCCTTCTGGCACTGTGACAGCGAGCTCGCCGCCGACGGCCTGCTGCTAAGGGTGTGCGAGACCCTGCGCCCCCATGCCCGGGCCCTGGCGGCCCCGCTCGAAGCGGCCCACCCTCTGGGCCGCGCCATCGACTATATGCAGGCCTGTTTCGCCCGCCCCATTACCCTGGCCGAGCTGGCCGGTTCGGTGAACCTCAGCCCCTACCACTTCCAGCGCAGCTTCAAGGCCCGCTTTCACGTCACCCCCCAGCAGATGTTGATGGCCATCCGCCTGCAGCGCGCCAAGGGGTGGCTGGCTGCCGGCCTGCCCGCGGCCGAGGTGGCCGCCGCTTGTGGTCTGGCCGATCAGTCCCACCTCAACCGTGCCTTCCTGCGCCGCTATGGCACCACCCCGGTCCGCTACCAGAAACAGGTGCAGGCTGGCCGCTAAAGCGCAATCTGGTTCAATACGCCCCCCTTCCCCCCTGCTAGGCTGGCCTCCTTCTTCTTTACCGGATATGAAACATGTTGATCGGAGTCCTGTTTGCCCTGCTGGCCGGCCTGATGTGGGGGCTCATCTTCGTCGCCCCCCTCTTGGTGGACGGCTACCCCCCCGCCCTGCTCGCGAGCGGCCGCTACCTCGCCTTCGGCCTCATCGTGCTGCCGCTCGCCTGGCAGGCCCGCAAACACCTGGCGGCCCTCTCGGCCAGCGACTGGCGAGAGGCCCTCGCCCTTACTCTGGTGGGGAACCTCCTCTACTACTTCTGCCTGTCGGGGGCCATCTTGCGCATCGGCTCGCCCCTGGCGGCCATGTTTATCGGCACCCTGCCGGTGGTGACGGCCCTGGCCGCCAACCGCCTCTATGGCGCACGGGACGGTCGCCTCTCCCGCACCCGGCTCTACCCGTCCCTGGTGCTGATGGGGGCCGGCCTCTATCTGGTCAACAGCGCCGAGCTGATCTGGCACACCGAGGCGCGCACCGAACAACTGCTTGGGCTCGCCCTGGCGGTGGGCGCCGTGCTGTGCTGGACCTGGTATCCCCTGCGCAACGCCCGTTGGCTGCGCGAGCACCCGGGCCGCAGTCCGGCCGTCTGGGCCACCGCCCAGGGGCTGGTGACCCTACCGGTAGCGCTCATTGCCTATCTCGGCAGCCTCGGCCATCTTGCCCTGAGCGCACCGGACTTTCCCCTGCCCTTCGGGCCGACGCCCCTGCGCTTCGTGCTGCTGATGGGGGCGGTGGGGCTCTTCTGCTCCTGGCTCGGCACCCTGTGCTGGAACGAAGCGAGCCAGCGCCTGCCGACCGTGTTGGTCGGGCCGCTCATCGTGTTCGAGACTCTGGCGGGGCTCTTGTACGCCTTTATGCTGCGCGGGATCATGCCCCCCATGAGTACCCTGGTGGGTGTCGTCTGTCTGGTGGCGGGGGTGCTCTACGTCATCACCGGCAAGCCGCAGCACCTGCCGGAAAAACCTGCCAAAGCACGGTTAACTTGACTCATGTCATCTTGATAAACCGCGGGTTTCCCTATACTGGCCGAGTTTTATCACTCGTTTTTGGGGGCTGCTGTGTGTGAAGTGACGCAAGCCCGGTTGGCCGAATGGCATCAGCGCCTTCTGACCGACTGGGCGCAAACAAGGGAGGAGCTGATCCGTCAGCTCAAGGCCTGTCGACAAGATGACTGGGCACAGAAGGTGGAGCGCTGCGAGCGGGATCAACTGGTTGATCTGACCAGCCGTCTCGATCTGCCCGGGGTGGAACACAGCGTGGCACGCCTCAAACGGCTCGACGCGGCGCTCTGCCAGATGGATCTGGGGCTCTATGGCTTCTGCTCCGATTGTGAGGAGCCGCTGCTCCCTGAACAGCTGGAACAGGATCCGACCCTGCAACGCTGCCCGCGCTGCGAGGCCCGCTACCGCAAGGGATTCCACGCTCACGAACTCTGATGGGGGCACCCTTTGTGCCCGCCATTTTCCTCCTCCCCCCTACTCGCTTCCCATCATGACCAACCCCCTGGCGCGACGATCCCGGCAACCCCGGGGGCAGCCGCACAGGCATGAAAAAGGGGAGTCATGGACTCCCCTTCTCGTACTGCGTACTCGTCACTGGGCCAGCAGGTGGCCTACCAGCTCATGACGCCACCCTTGCAGCAGCATGGGCTTGTCCGCCCTGGCCCGCTCCTCGGCACTCATGCGCCAGCTCCAGGTGAAGTACTGGTGGATGATCTTCTTGCTCGCCACCAGCTCCGGTGGAATGTTGCTGGCCTTGGCCTTCTCCTCCACCATGGCCTTGATGCGCTTGAGCTCGGCCTTGTACTGGGGGAAGTCCACCAGACGGCGGATGGGATCGGGCCAGCTCGCAGGGTCGCTCTGCTGGGCGGCGGCGACGATGTCCAGCATCCGCTTGCCGTGGATCTTGATCTCGATGGGCGAGAGGCCCAGCTCGTTAAGATCCCGAAGCGAAGCGGGACGACGCTCCGCCACCTTGAACAGGTGCAGCTCTTTGACCACGAAGTTGAGGGCAAAATCCCGGCGTACCGCTTCCTGCTGGCGCCAGGCGGCCAGCTCGCGCAGGATGGTCAGCTCGCGGCGACCCAGTTGCCAGGCGTTGACTATCTCGAGGTAGGCCTGACGGGGATCGCTGCCCTGAGTCTTGCGGGCGGAGTGGTTCTGGCACTCCTGCTCGAACCAGGGGAACTTGCCGCTCTCGCGCAGTCTGGCCATCACCTTCTCGTAGAGGGGCATGAGGTAGAAGACATCCGCCGCGGCATATTCCAGCTGACGAGGGGTAAGGGGGCGCGCCAGCCAGTCGGTACGGGCCTGATCCTTCTCAAGCTCGACCCCGAGGAATTCGTTGACCAAGGCGCCAAACCCCACCGACACGCCATGACCCAGGAAGGCTGCCGCCAGCTGGGTATCGTGCATCTGGTTGGGCAGGTGACCCGCCTGATGCTGGATGAGTTCCAGATCCTCACCGGAGGCGTGCAGGATGGCAATCTGTCCGGCCCGACCGAGGCGCTGCCACAAACCGGAGAGATCCAGGGTCAGGGGATCGAGCAGGGCAAGCTGCTTGCCATCGTAGATCTGGAACAGACCGAGCTGGGGATAGTAGGTACGGGTGCGAACGAATTCGGTATCGATGGCCAGGGGAACGTCGGCCAGAGAAGCGAGATACTGATCCAGTTCGGCTTGCTGTGAAATGAGTTGATATTGCATCGTTGCCTGCACGTTGGTCGGATCCAGAAAGAAAAAACCGTGGATGTCCCACGGTTTTGCATAACGACAGCGCTGGACTGCAAAGCAGTGCATGCCGGTTACTGCTTGGCAATCTCCTCGTCGCGCAGCACGCGGCGCAGGATCTTGCCCACGTTGGTCTTGGGAAGTTCGTCGCGAAATTCTACCAGTTTCGGCACCTTATAGGCAGTCAGATGTTTGCGGCAGTGGGCAATTATCTCCTCTTCCGCCAGCTTTGCATCTTTCTTGACCACGAAGATCTTCACCTGCTCGCCGGACACCGGGTTGGGTACGCCGACGGCGGCCACCTCCAGCACCTTGGGATGCAGGGCCACCACGTCTTCTATCTCGTTCGGGTAGACGTTGAAGCCGGAGACCAGGATCATGTCCTTCTTGCGATCGACGATCTTGAAGAAACCCTGCTCGTCGCATACCGCGATGTCGCCGGTGCAGAGCCAGCCATCCTGCATCACCTCGGCGGTCGCCTCCGGGCGCTGCCAGTAGCCGGTCATCACCTGAGGACCGCGCACCTGCATCTCGCCGGGGGCGCCCCGTTCGGTGACCTGGTTCCCCTCGTCATCCACCAGACGGATCTCAGTGGAGCAGACCGGCAGACCGATGGAGCCGTTGTAATCCACCAGATCATAGGGGCAGACGCTCACCAGGGGCGAGCACTCGGTCAGGCCATAGCCCTCCAGCAGCGGGGTGCCGGTCAGCCCCTTCCACTGCTCGGCCACCGCCCGTTGCACCGCCATGCCGCCACCGATGGTGAGCTTGAGCTTGGCAAAATCCATGCCCTTGAACTCGTCGTTGTTGACCAGAGCGTTGAACAGGGTATTGACCCCGGTGATGCAGGTGAAAGGATACTTCTTGATCTCTTTGACAAAGCCCGGGATGTCGCGGGGGTTGCTGATGAGCAGGTTGTAGCCCCCCAGACGCATGAACAGCAGGCAGTTCACCGTCAGGGCGAAGACGTGATAGAGCGGCAGCGCCGTGACCACGAACTCCTTGCCGCGCTCCAGCACGGGGCCATAGACACCGAGGCACTGCTCGACGTTGGCGATCATGTTGCGATGAGTCAGCATGGCCCCCTTGGAGAGGCCGGTGGTCCCGCCGGTGTATTGCAGGAAGGCGATGTCCTGGTTGCTGATCTCGGGTTTGATGTACTGCAGGTAGCGCCCCTTGGCGAGGGCCTGGCGCATGGTGCTGGCATGGGGCAGGTTGTACTTGGGCACCAGCTTCTTGACGTATTTGACCACGAAGTTGACCAAGGTCCCCTTGGCCAGCCCCAGGTTGTCCCCCATCCGGGTCAGGATCACGTGCTTGACCGGGGTGTCATACACCACTTTTTCCAGGGTATGGGCAAAGTTGGAGACGATGACGATGGCCTTGGCGCCGGAGTCTCTCAACTGATGCTCCAGCTCGCGCGGGGTATAGAGGGGGTTGACGTTCACCACCGTCATGCCGGCCCGCAGGATGCCGAATACCGCGATGGGGTATTGCAGCAGGTTCGGCATCATCACAGCCACCCTGTCCCCCTTGCCGAGCTTCAGCTCGTTTTGCAGGTAGGCGGCGAAGGCTCGGGACTGCTCCTCCAGCCGGCGGTAGGTAATGGTCTGCCCCATGTTGACGAAGGCGGGTTGATCGGCGAACTGGTTCACCGACTCTTCAAACATCTCGACCAGAGAGCCGTATTGGTCTGGATTGATCTCGGCGGGCACCCCTTCTGGATAACGCTTCAGCCAGACTCTTTCCACGAACTTCTCCTGCATAACTCGCACCTGTGCGCTCACTGTGTTGCCTCCGTCCCTGCCACATCCATTTCAATCAGTTGTTTTAAGTTAATGCTCTAATGCCGCACATATTTACATAAGGCAACATCAATTAACAGTGAATTAACAACGGGAAATGTGAGGGAGAAAGCAAACCTGACATGATTCAAAGCCGCCGATCCTACCGGATTTGAGCGAAGTTTTCGATATAAACGGCGGTTTCTGATGAATTTTCCATATGAAAATGATGGCCTCCTGCCACTGTCACCCGTTCAATGTGGCCAAAGGCCGCCTCCCGCAACTGCCACTGTGCCAGGAGCCCGGGGAAGCCCTGCTCTCCCCGGATAAAGAGCACCGGACAGGCGATGGCCCGGATCAGGGCCTGGGCCTGCCCCTCGCTCATGCGCAGGGGCGAGAGATCGCGAAGACGGGGATCACTGCGCCAATACCAGCGCCCTTCCCGCGCCTCCAACTGCCGCTCGCAGATAAGGCGTGCCGCACTCGGGGGGATGTCCGCCACCTTGCAGCGGGCAGCCACCGCCTCTTCGAGGGTGGCAAATCCACTGGTTGCACGCTCACGGGTACGAGTGCGGTTGAGGATGGCGCGACGCAGCTGCCCCGGTACCTCCTCGTCAGGCTGGCTCAAGGGGCCGAGCCCCTCCAGCAGAATGAGCCGCTCGATTTGCTCGGGAAAAACGCCGGCATAGGCAGAGGCAATCAGCGCCCCCAGGGAGTGACCAAGCAGGATGAAACGCTGCCAGCCCGCGGCCTGGGTGATCTGGTAGAGATCATCCAGCCAGTCCACGAAGACATAGGGAGTCGACTTGTGATCGGAGTGACCATGGCCCGGCAGATCGACGCAGACCAGATGAAACGCCCCCAGCCAGGGGGCCAGAGGCAAAAAGCTGGCGCCGTTGTCGAGCCAGCCATGGAGGGCCACCAGCAGCGGTCTGTCCTCCTGACCATTGTCCAGCAGGGCGATGTGCCGCCCGTCCGCCAGGCGCAGCCTGCGCTCCTGCAATGTCGCCGTCATCCGGGCTCCTCAGCGGCGCAGGGGCCGTCTGGGCCAGAAGGGATCATAGAAAGGATCGTAAAAGTAGGGATCCATGTAGCGGATCTCCACCTCCTTCACCGGTGGCCACAGCTTGCTCCCCGTCACCTTGAGTACCGAGAAGCGATACTTGTGCTCGCCAATCTGGCTGTCCACAGGCTTGTCGAGGGTGCCGAGCACCGTCAGGCTGCGACCCTTGGCATAGAGGGTCGGGTCGACAAACCCCTGCATGATGGCGAGAAAACGACCGGGGCTCTGCTCGGTCTGCTCCGGCACCCCGTTGGACTTGAGGGGCAGATAGACCACCTCGATGACACTCTGATCCGCCTTGTTGTGGACCGCCGAGATGACACCGCTCCAGCGGGCCGGCTTGCCTTCCATGCCCTGCAGAGCGGGTTGATAGGCCACCAGCTGATCCGCAGGCTCATAGGCAAGCTCTTTGGGCACCGTGCTGCAACCGCCCAGCAGCAGCCCCACCAATCCCAGCATGATCACGGATTTTCTCATTCGTCTCTCCTTCATCGTCCGACAAAGCAGCCCGGGGCAGCTGTTGCCGCCTATTCGCGACCCGGCAGTTTCTTCCAGGTCACCTTGTCACGCAGATAGACAGGGGTGGCTTGCTCAACCGGCACCGCCTCACCCGCAAACCAGGCCTGGCGTGCCAGAGGCAGCATGTCGGCGGCCGCCGGGAAACGCACCTGGCTTGGCATCAGCACATCTGCCAGGCCGCCTAGAGTCTCGCCATAGGTTTCAAAACCGGTGCCAACGCAGCTCACCGCGCCAGTCAGCTTGTCACGGGCCTGCACCAGTGCGGCTGGCTCGCTCACCACCTCCTCGCCCACCAGCGTCATCACTCCGTCCACCAGGGCGTAGTGGCCGAAATAGACCTCGTCCATGCGCGCATCGATGGCGGCAAGCACCTGCTCGGCCCCTTCCAGCTTATGGGCCCCCTGGGCCATGGCCGCCAGGGTGGAGACACCGATCATCGGCACGCCGGCACCAAAGGCGAGCCCCTGGGCCACGCTGATCCCGATCCGTACCCCGGTGAAGGAGCCAGGCCCACGACCGAAGGCGATGGCGTCGAGCTCATCCAACGATAGACCGGCTTCATCCAACAGAGCCTGAACCATGGGCAGGATCTTGCGGGTATGGTCACGGGGCGCCTCTTCCCAGCGGGAAAAGAGGGTATCGCCCACCAAGAGGGCTGCGGAGCAGGCTTCGGTGGCGGTATCCACGGCCAGGATCTTCAACTCATCCATTCTTTTTATTCTCTTCACATCAGTCAGTTAAATCGTCAGCATGGCCAAGGCCTGCCGTCATGCATGGCCGGGTGCAATCAGCCCCGGCGCGGCGGACTCACTCCCGTGGTCCGAAAAATTCTCCCAGGGTCGCCAGCTCCCGGGTCCGTGGAATGGCAGGCAGGCTCTTGATGAAGGTGGCGCCATAGGGCTTGTTGACCACCCGGGGATCACAAATAACCAGTACGCCGTGATCACTGCGATCACGTATGAGCCGCCCCACCCCCTGCTTGAGGGCAATCACCGCCTTGGGCAACTGCAGCTCGGCAAAGGGATCCCCCCCCTTGAGCTTGCAATCCTCCACCCGTGCCTTGAGCTGGGGATCGTCCGGGCTCGCAAAGGGCAGCTTGTCGATGATAACACAGGACAATGCCGCCCCCCGCACGTCTATCCCCTCCCAGAAACTGCTGGTGGCCACCAGCACGGCCCGACCGTTTTCCACGAAGGTCTTGAGCAGCCGCTGCTTGTTGTCTTCCCCTTGCAGCAGGACGGTGCGGCCGATTTCCCGGCGTAGCACCTCGGCCACCTGGCGCATCACCTGATGGCTGGTGCAGAGGAAGAAGCACCCCCCCGGCGTCTTGTTGATGAGGGGGATCATCAGGGTCGCCAGCTGCTCCCCGCGCCCGAAGGCATTGGGCTCTGGCAAGAAACGGGGTACGCACAGGCGCGCTTGCTCGGCGTAATCGAACGGACTGTCGAGAATGAGTTCGGCGCTGCCGGCCAGCCCCATCTCGGCGACGAAGTGGGCGAAGCGATTGTCCACCGTCAAGGTGGCCGAGGTGAAGACCCAGGCCACCTCGGGGCGCTGCACCTCGGCACCGAAGCGCTCGGCGACCGACAGTGGCGTCAGATTGAGGGTAAAGTGCAGACGCGAACAGTCATACCAGTAGGAGAAACCGGTCTGGTTGACCGCCAGCACCTCCCCAAGGCGAGTACGCAGCTCGCTGATGCGCTCGAAACAGTGATCCAGCTGCTCCCCTCGCCCGAGCGCCAGTTTCAGCACTTCATAACAGAGCCCGATGGCATCGTTGAGGCGGGCCAGCGCCTGGGCCCAGAGGGATTGTCTCAGCAGATCCCGGGTGTTGCCGCGCCCCCCCTCCACGCCGAAGGCAAGGCGCAGATCCTGACTGGCAATGGCGAGCCTGTCCGCCGCCTTGCCAAGCTGGGCCATGTCATGAGCCTCTGCCCGGTAGGCGAGCTGGATATCCTGCGCCAAATCCTGGATGGTGCGGCTGCCCACGGACTTGCCGAAGTAGTGGCTGGCGATCTCGGGCAGCTGGTGCGCCTCGTCGAATACATAGACCTGCGCCTCGGGCACCAGCTCGCCAAAGCCGGTGTCTTTGACCGCCATGTCGGCGAAAAAAAGGTGGTGGTTGATCACCACTACCTGGGCGTCCATGGCACGGCGCCGGGCGATGACCAGGTGACAATCATCGTAATAGGGGCAGTCGCGACCCAGGCAGTTGTCGTTGGTGCTGGTGACGTGGGCAAGGATCTCGGCGTTCTCCTGTAGCCCCGGGATATCCCCCACATCGCCGTTGTCGGTGGCGGTCGACCAGGATTTGACCTTCACGAGATCGCTCAGGATCTCGGGCTTTTGCAGATGGGATTCACTCAACAGCCGGTTCATCCGCTCGATGCAGAGGTAATTGCTGCGCCCCTTGAGCAATGCCACCGGCGGGGTGTAGTGAAGCGCCCCCGTGATGGTGGGCAGATCCCGATAGAAGAGCTGCTCTTGCAGGTTCTTGGACCCGGTGCTGATCACCACTCGCTTGCCGGATTCCAATGCAGGCACCAGATAGGCATAGGTTTTGCCAGTGCCCGTTCCAGCCTCCACCAGCAAGCGGCCACCTTGCTTGATGGCGCGAGACACCGCCTCGGCCATCTCCAGTTGCGGGGCACGGGCCTTGAAGCCGTCGATATGGCGGGCCAGGGGGCCGTCTGGCTTGAACAGGGTCTGGATGATGGTCAAAGGCATGTCCCGCTGCAAAAGCGGGCATTATGCCAAAAGCGCGGAAAAAGCGGGACTGATAATGCGTTCAGACGAAGAGATCAATCCGGTGGTCCGGATCCGGTTTGTGATCATCATCCTGCACCGCTGGTTGATCAGGCTTTGGCGGCTGCTCTCTCTGCTGGTGATACTGGCCACCTCCGCCATTGTCGGTGCCTATCTTGCGCAGCTGATGTTTCTGGCTGATCTGGGTCACCTCCCGCTTGATGTCATCCGGGCTCGGTGTCGAGGGTGCGCGGGGCAGGATGGGAAATAACAGGTCCTGGCTGGGCATGATGTCGCCTCCTTTGGCATCTCATTGTCTAGTTATCGACCAGAAAACCGTTTTCTCAACTTTAATCGTCCGGATCACATTTTTCGGTTGCTTTTTCTGTCAAGGCAGGTAGTTTAAACCGGGCGTCAACAACGGCATCTGATTTGTAAAGGATTGATTACATCATGAAGTTCACCACCCTGAAGACTCATCATCACCATCATCATCCCGAATAGTCTTTCAGGAGGTTGACTGCTGGAAGACACTTAACTGGTGACTTCCAAAAGGACCGCAAGATTCATGAACCCTCGGAAGCACATACTTCCGAGGGTTTTTTCGTTTTTGACTAAAAGGAAATCGAGCAATGGAAACACAACGTCTGCGCATCGCCATGCAAAAGTCCGGTCGTCTGAGCCAGGATTCCCAGGCCCTCTTCAAGAGCTGCGGCCTCAAGATCAACCTGCGGGAACAGCGCCTCATCGCCCATGTCGAGAACATGCCCATCGACATTCTGCGAGTGCGTGATGACGACATCCCGGGTCTGGTGATGGAAGGGGTGGTCGATCTTGGCATCATCGGCGAGAACGTTCTCGAAGAGGTGCAGCTCATCCGCGCAGCCCAGGGGCAGCCCTTTGCGGTGAAGACCCTCAAGCAGCTCGACTTCGGCGGCTGCCGCCTCTCTCTGGCGGTGCCGGACGATGTCAACTACACAGGGCCACAGAGCCTGGCCGGCAAGCGCATCGCCACCTCCTACCCCGGTCTGCTCAAGCGCTTCTTCGACGAGAAGGGCCTGGGCTTCAAGAGCGTGATGCTGGGCGGCTCGGTGGAAGTGGCCCCCCGCGCGGGTCTGGCCGATGCCATCTGCGATCTGGTCTCCACCGGCGCAACCCTGGAAGCCAACGGCCTGAAAGAGGTCGAGGTGATCTACCGCTCCAAGGCCGTCCTGGTGCAGGCCCCCAACCCCCTGAACGATGCCAAGCAGAAACTCATCGACAAGCTGCTGCCTCGCATCCAGGGGATGCAACAGGCGCGCGAAAGCAAATACATCATGCTGCACGCCCCCAAAGACAAGCTCGATGCCATCACCGATCTGCTGCCGGGGGCGGAACGTCCCACCATCATGCAGCTCGCCGGTGACACCAACCAGGTGGCCCTGCACGTCGTCTCCAGCGAAACCCTCTTCTGGGAGACCATGGAACAGCTCAAGGCCCTGGGTGCCAGCTCCATCCTGGTGCTGCCCATTGAAAAGATGATGGAATAAGCCGAGAGAGATGGAATAAGGAAGACACATCATGCAGACCCTGATCTGGAAGACCCTCTCCCCCGCCCGGCAAGCCGAGGTCCTGACCCGGCCCGCCCTTGGCGACGAAGCCGACATCGGTACCGTGGTGCGAGACATCATTGCTGCGGTACGCAGCCGGGGCGATGAGGCCCTGCGCGAGCTGAGCCAGCGTTTCGAACGCGCGCCCCGCGAACAGCTTCGGGTGAGCGACGCGGAAGTGGATGCCGCCTGCGCTCGACTCGGTGATGACATCAAGGGCGCCATCGAGGCCGCCATCGCCAATATCCGTACCTTCCACGCCGCCCAGGTGCAGCCCGTCGTCCGAGTCGAAACCCAACCCGGGGTACTGTGCGAGCTGCGCACCCAACCCATCAGCCGGGTCGGCCTCTATGTCCCGGGAGGCAGCGCGCCGCTCCCCTCCACCGTGATGATGCTGGCCATTCCGGCAAGTCTGGCCGGTTGCCGCGAGGTGGTGCTCTGCACCCCGTCTCCGGCGAGCGACGAGATCCTGTTTGCCGCCCGCGCCTGTGGCGTTCGTCAGGTGTTCGCCATCGGCGGCGCCCAGGCCATCGCGGCCATGGCCTATGGCACGCAGACCATCCCCAAGGTGGACAAGATCTTCGGCCCGGGCAACGCCTATGTGACCGAAGCCAAGGGCCAGGTTTCCCGTGACTGGCGGGGCGCCGCCATCGACATGCCAGCCGGCCCCTCCGAGGTGCTGGTGATCGCAGACGAGAGCGCCAACCCGGCCTTCGTGGCATCGGACCTGCTCTCCCAGGCCGAGCACGGCCCCGACAGCCAGGTGGTGCTGGTCACCACCTCTGCTCCCCTGGCCGATGCCATCGGCAGCGAGATCCAGGCGCAACTCGCCGACCTCAGCCGCCGCGACATCGCCGAGCAAGCCCTGAAGGCAAGCCTGGTGATCCTCTGCGACAGCCTGGAGGAGGCCTGCACCATCTCCAACGCCTATGCCCCGGAACACCTCATCGTGCAGACCCGGGCCCCCCGGGATCTGCTGGACAAGCTCGAGAACGCGGGCTCCATCTTCCTTGGGGCATGGACTCCGGAATCGGTCGGTGATTACGCCAGCGGCACCAACCACACCCTGCCCACCTACGGCTATGCCCGCACCTGCTCGAGCCTGGGGCTTGCCGACTATCAGCGCCGCTACACGGTACAGGAGCTCACTGCAGACGGCATTCGCGGCCTTGGCCCCATTGTCCAGCGCATCGCCCAGGCCGAGGGACTCGATGCCCACAAGCATGCCGTCACCCTCAGGTTGAACGCCCTGGCCGCCGAGCCCCAACAAACAGCACAGCAGAAGGATTTGTCATGAGCATCGTCAATCTGGCCCGTCGCGTCGTGCGGGCTCTCACTCCCTACCAGTCCGCGCGCCGCATCGGCGGCCAGGGCCACGTCTGGCTCAATGCCAACGAGGCACCGCTGGCCTACCCCTTCACCGTCGAGGGGAGCCGTCTCAACCGCTATCCCGAGTGCCAGCCGGCCGAGGTGGTGAACGGCTATGCCGCCTACGCCGGGATCAATCCGGATCAGGTGCTGGTAAGCCGCGGTGCCGACGAGGCCATCGAGCTGCTGATCCGCACCTTCTGCGAGGCAGGGGAAGATCAGATCCTCATCTGTCCCCCCACCTACGGCATGTACGCCATCAGCGCCGAGACCTGTGGCGTGGGGATTGTCGAGCAGCCATTGACCGCCAGCCGTCAGCCGGACTGGCCCGCCATCGCCGATCGCCTCTCTGACGTGAAGCTGGTGTTCCTCTGCTCCCCCAACAATCCCACCGGGGATCTGGTGGGCCGCAAGGGACTCGTCGCCCTGCTGGAGAAGGCCCGGGACCGCGCCATCATCGTCGTGGACGAGGCCTACATCGAGTTCTGCCCGGAGGCCTCCGTGGTGGACCTGCTCGCCCAATACCCGAACCTGGTGGTGACCCGCACCCTCTCCAAGGCCTTCGCCCTGGCAGGGATCCGCTGCGGCTTTACCCTGGGGGATCCCGAGGTGATTACCATGCTGGCCAAGGTGATCGCGCCCTACCCCATTCCCGACCCCATCGCCCAGATTGCCGCCCAGGCGCTCTCTCCCATGGGGCTGGAACTGATGCAGGAGCGGGTGCAGGAGCTCAACAAGCAAAAGGCGCTCATCAAGGCGGAGCTGCTTCGTCTGTCCTGCGTCAAGGAAGTGTTCGAGGACAAGGGCAACTTCGTGCTGGTGCGCTTCAAAGATGGCGCCGCCGTGTTCGCCGCCATGAAGGCCGCCGGCATCATCTTGCGTGATTTCTCCAGCAAGCCTGGCCTTGACAACAGCATCCGCATCACCATCGGCTATCAGGGCGAAATGGACGCCGTGCTGGCCGTGCTGCGTGACCTGCCCCCACCCTCTCTGTAAGACAAGCAAGGATGTAGCGATGAAAACCCCGTTTTTGTTTATCGACCGTGACGGCACCCTGATCGAGGAGCCGGTCACCGACAAGCAGGTGGACAGCCTTGCGAAGCTGCGCTTCGAGCCCATGGTGATACCTGTGCTGCGTGAGCTCCAGGCCGCCGGCTACGTGCTGGTGATGGTGACCAACCAGGATGGGCTCGGCACCGACAGCCTGCCCCTTGAAAACTTCCAGCCGCCTCACGACCTGATGATGCACCTCTTCGAATCCCAGGGCGTCACCTGGGAGCAAGTGCTGATCTGTCCCCACTTCCCCACCGACGGTTGCAGCTGCCGCAAGCCTCACCTTGGGCTGGTGAAGGAGTATCTCGCCTCGGGCCGCATCGACTTTGCCAACTCCTTCGTGATTGGCGACAGACAGACCGACATCCAGCTTGCCGAGAACATGGGCATCCGCGGCATACGCTACCACCCGCAAGATCACGGCTGGAATGCCATTCGTGATCAGTTGCTCTCCAAGGGGCGCGTGGCCGAGGTGGAGCGCTACACCAAGGAGACCCGCATCCAGGTGGCGGTGGATCTCGACAAGAGCGGTGGCAACCAGATCGCCACCGGCATCGGCTTCTTCGATCACATGCTGGATCAGATAGCGACCCACGCGGGCTTTCGCCTCAAGCTCAAAGTGAGCGGCGATCTGCACATCGACGATCACCACACGGTGGAAGATGTGGGATTGGCGCTGGGTCAAGCCCTGCGCCAGGCCCTTGGCAACAAGCGCGGCATCGGCCGCTTCGGCTTCGTGCTGGCGATGGACGAGGTGCAAGCGGTGATCGACGGGCGTCCCCGCCAGGAGGCTGACAACACCTCGCTGACCGAGCTGGACGTGGCCACGGCGCTGGATCTGAGCGGCCGTCCCTACTTCGTGTTCGACTGCCCGAGCGGCTTTGGTCGCGACAGCGTGGGAGAGATGGCCACCGAGATGGTGCCTCACTTCTTCCGCTCCCTCTCTGACGCCATGGCCATCACCTTGCAGATGAAGGTGGGCAGCGGCAACACCCACCATCAGGTGGAGGCGCTGTTCAAAGGCTTTGGTCGCGCCCTGCGCCAGGCCATTCGCGTGGAAGGGAGCGAGCTTCCCTCCAGCAAGGGGGTGCTGTGATGGTGAAGCAGAACCTGGTCATCATCGACACCGGCTGCGCCAACCTCGCCTCGGTGCGCATGGCGTTCGAGCGCCTCGGCGTGCAGCCCAGGGTGAGCTGCAAGGCCGCCGACATCGAGCAGGCGGACAAGCTGATCCTGCCCGGCGTCGGCACTGCCATCGCCGCCATGAAGAACCTCAATGAGCGGGAACTGGTGCCCCTCATTCGCGCCGCCAAGCAGCCGCTGCTCGGTTTCTGCCTCGGCATGCAGATGCTGGCACAGGCCTCGGAAGAGAACATGAGCGCCGATGGCAGCGAAGGAGCGCTCATCGACTGCCTCGGCATCGTGCCTGGCAGGATCCACCTGATGGAGGTGGGCAACCTGCGCCTGCCCCACATGGGCTGGAACCAGATTGAACACGACGAGACCCACCCGCTACTCAAAGGCATCCCCAGCGGCAGCTACTTCTACTTTGTCCACTCCTATGCGCTGGAGGTGACCGACGCGACCCTGGCGACCTGCGACTACGGCCTGCCCTTTACCGCCATCGTCGGGCGGGACAACTTCTTTGGCGCCCAATTCCACCCGGAGCGATCCGGCCCGGCCGGTGCCCGCCTACTGCAAAACTTTCTGGAGCTATGACAGGCATGATTATTCCCGCAATCGACCTTATCAACGGTCAGGTCGTGCGCCTCTACCAGGGCGACTACGGCCAGAAAACCGCCTACAGCGACAACCCGCAGGCCCGCTTCGATGACTATGTCAGCCAGGGGGCGGCGCAGCTGCACCTGGTGGATCTGGACGGCGCCAAGGATGCCAAGGCCCGCCAGTTGGCCCTCATCGCCCAGTTGCTATCCGCCACCGAGGCACCGGTGCAGGTCGGCGGCGGCGTGCGCAGCGAACAGGATGTGGCCGACTTGCTGGCGGCCGGCGCCAGCCGGGTGGTGATCGGCTCCACCGCCGTCAAATCCCCGGATCTGGTGGCCAGCTGGATGGAGAAATATGGCCCCGAGCGCATCGTGCTGGCCCTGGATGTCAACATCGATGAACAGGGCAACCGCCACATCGCAGTGGCTGGCTGGCAGGAGAACAGCGGCATCTCCATCGAGGCGCTGATCGAGCGCTTCCTCCCCGCCGGACTCAGGCATGTGCTCTGCACCGACATCAGCCGGGACGGTACCCTGGCGGGCACCAACGTCGAACTCTACCGGGATCTCTGCGCCCGCTACCCGAGCGTCGGCTTCCAGGCGTCCGGCGGTATCGGCGGTCTGGCGGATATCGAGGCGCTCAAGGGAACCGGCGTCAAGGGGATCATCCTCGGCCGTGCCCTGCTGGAGGGCAAGTTTGACGTGGCAGAAGCCATTCACTGCTGGGGTGACGGCCGCGCTGCGTGACGCGCCCCTTTCCGGCATCAGACAGCCTGCCCATCCGGGCAGGCCTCTTTCTCCCCGATGGGGGCGAACCTTATGATTTGGCAGCAATTGGCTCTATACTCGACCTCACAGGGATAGCGTCATGGAAGACATATGTTGACACCTCACAACGCCACCATCCTGATCGTCGACGACTCACCCGAAAATCTGATGGTACTGACCGAATTGCTTTCGCCTCATTACCGCGTACTGGCTGCGCAGAGCGGGGAAAAATGCCTGCGCATCGTCAGCGCGGATCCAAAGCCTGACCTCATCCTGCTGGATGTGATGATGTCCGGCATGGATGGTTATGAAGTGCTCAGGCAATTGCGTCAGTCCCCGATCAGCAGCCGTATTCCCGTCGTTCTGCTCACCGCCCTCGCCGACCCCCAGAGCGAGGAGTTCGGCCTCTCCCTCGGCGCCGCCGATTACATCACCAAGCCCATCAAGCCGGTGGTCGTTCAGGCCCGGGTACGTACCCAGCTGGAGGCCAAGCAGGCCCGTGACGGCCTGCAAAACCAGAATGCGGCGCTGGAAGCCGAGGTCGCGCGGCGAATGGCGGAAAACGACCTGATCCAGCAGGTCTCCATCCGCGCACTCGCCCATCTGGCGGAGATCCGCGACCCCGAAACCGGCAACCATATCCTGCGCACCCAGGGCTACGTACGTCTGCTGGCCAGCGCCCTGGCTGATCACCCCCGTTTCGCCGATACCCTGACCCCGGGTTACATCGACCTGCTGAGCCGCTCCGCACCGCTTCATGATATCGGCAAGGTGGGCATTCCCGACCACATCCTGCTCAAGCCGGGCAAGCTGACCCCGGAGGAATGGCAGATCATGCGCACCCACGCCAAGCTCGGCAGCGATGCCATCGAGGAGGCCGAACAGGACATGGAGCAGCCCCTGGCCTTCCTCACCCTGGCCAAGGAGATCGCCCACTGGCACCACGAGAAGTGGGATGGCAGCGGCTACCCGGACGGCTTGCAAGGGGACGCCATACCCCTCTCGGCCCGCCTGATGGCGCTGGCAGACGTGTTTGACGCCCTCATCTGCGCCAGGGTCTACAAGCCGGCCATGAGCTACGACGAGGCTCGCGCCCTCATCCTCTCCGGCAGTGGCCACCATTTCGATCCCGATGTCGTGACCGCCTTCGATCGCCATTTCGACGCGTTCGTCACCATTGCCGAACGCTACCAGGATGGCAGCGAGGCCGTGGATGGCTGAGGCTCCCCTGACCCGGGCACATGTGCTCAACGTCGTGCTCACCTATGCCGCCGTGGCAAGCCTGTGGATCCTGCTCTCCGACAAGGCGGTGGAGTGGCTGTTCAGCACCCCTGCCCAGTTCGCCATGGCAAGCACCATCAAGGGCTGGCTCTTCATCCTCATCACGGCCCTCATGCTTTATGCCATGCTGCGTCGTCGCATTGACTCCACCGGCAGCACACCTGTCTTTACGCGGCGTCAATGGATCCCCTTCCTGTTGCTCAACGGGCTCATTTTGGCCCTGACCGCCATGGCCATCGCCCGCAACATCGAACTGGCACGCAACAAGGAGGTGGCTCGTCTCGAAGCCATCGCGGATCTCAAGAGCCAGCGCGTCACCGAGTGGCTCGGAACCCACGAGCAGGATATTCACCAGCTCATAAAGGGTCTGGGCAGTACTGATTTCTATCGTCCCGGACAAGCACCATCCTCACCCGAAGCGATCACGCCACCACTGGCAAGGCTGCTCGAATTCATCTCGGTACGCGGATTTCACGGTGCGGCCGTGTTCAATCCTGCCGGACAGCCCCTGTGGCATACCCCGGGTGGCGACACCATGAATGCCACGTTGCGTGACGCCCTGCCACGGCTCGAGCAGGGCAACGTCATGCGTCTTGGTCCCTATCTCGATGATCGCGGTCACGCCAGGCTGGACTTTCTGGTCAATCTGGAGGTTGCTGCAGGACCTGCCCCCGTGCTGGTGATGCAGATAAGCGCAAATCGCTGGCTCGATCAGATCCTGGGGTCCTGGCCCGTCCCAGACAGCAGCGGAGAAGCCATTCTGTTTCGCCAGCAGGGGGATCAGGTCCACTATCTGAGCAGCCTGCGCTATCGCCCGGAACCGGCTCTCACCCTGCACTATCCCGTCACCCACCCCACCCTGCTGGCTGCCCAGTATTTGCGGCTCGCCGAACGCGGCACGCCCCAGGTGCTTTATGGCCAGGATTACCGGGGCAGCGAGGTCTTCGGGGTTGTCTATCCGGTCATGAACACGGACTGGTACCTGCTGGCCAAGATCGACAAGGCGGAACTCTACCAGGCCACCTTCAAGGAGAGCGTCTGGATCGGTCTCATCGGCCTGCTGGTGCTCTTTGTCACCAACGCCGGCATCATCCTGCTGCGCCAGCACACCCGGCTGCAGATGGCCGAGCAGCTTCAGCACTCCCAGTCCCAGCGGCTGGAGGCCTTGCAACTGCTCTCCGCCATCGCCGACAGCTCGGAAGACGCCATCTTCGCCAAGAACAAGGAGGGCAGATACATCCTCTTCAACCGGGCCGCCAGCCAGTTTGTCGGCAAGCCGGTTGACGAGGTGCTGGGCCAGGATGATCTGACGCTCTTCCCGCCGCAGCAGGCGCAGATGCTGATGGCATCCGGGCGCCAGGTCATAGAGCGCAACCGGGTGCAGACCGAGGAGGAGTACCTGACCCTGCCCGATGGCGAGCATGTGTTTCTCGCAACCAAAGGCCCCTTGCAAGACAGCGAGGGGCAGGTGATCGGGATCTTCGGCATCTCTCGGGACATCACGGACTTCAAACGGGCCGAGGCCGACTTGCGAGAGCGGGAGGGGCTGTTCCGTGCACTGGTGGAGCAATCCCTTGCCGGGATCTACATCATCCAGCAGGGTCGGCTCTGCTACATCAACCCCTGTTTTGCCCGACTGTTTGGCTATGACACCCCGGGGGCGCTGATCGCCGTTGGCCAGTTGCACGCCCTTGCCGCTCCCAAGGACAGCACCAGGGTCGCCGAGCTGGTGCACGCGTGCGAGCAGGACGCGCGCGATATCCACACCCGCTTCAGTGCCCTGCATCAGCACGGGGAATCCCTAGAGGTCGAGCTGTACGGGCGGCGCGTCGACTACCTCGGCCAGCCCGCCATCATCGGCATTCTGCTCGATGTCACCGAACGGGAGCAGGTTGAACAGGCCCTGACCCGCCAGGCCAGCGAGCTGCGCCAGCAGAACCATGAGCTGGAGCGGTTCAACAAGGTGATGGTAGACAGGGAGCTCGCCATGCTGGCCCTCAAGCACCAGATCAACGGGCTCTCCCGTCAGCTCGGAGTGCCGCCCCCCTATCCCCAGGCCCCCATGCCACCGGAGGATCTCCCATGATGAGCTGGTCACCCCTGTGGCATGTGCGCCCCTCCACCCAGCGCTGGGGGATCTCCCTGCTGGCCGTGCTGCTGCCCGTTCTGATGTTGCAAATCCGTGTCCAGCTGCCCATCGCCTTTGGTGAGCGACCGCTGCTGGTTCTCTTCATGCTGCCCATCATCGTTTGCGCCCTGTTGGGGGGCTTGTTGCCAGGTCTGCTCTGCACCCTGATCACCGCCCTGGTCACCAGCTATTTCATGCTCCCCCCCATCTATTCACTGAGTGTCGAGGCTGGCCAGGATCTGGTGCAATGGTGCCTGCTCATCGCCAACGGACTGCTCATCAGCGTGCTCAGTGCCGCCTTTCATCGCGCCCGGGCCAGAGAGGTCCTGCGCTGGCAGGAGCTGATGAACACCCAGAACCAGTTGCAGCAGAGCGAGAACCGCTTCCAGGTCACCTTCGAACAGGCGGCGGTCGGCATCGCCCTGGTCTCCCCCGATGGACACTGGCTGCGTGTCAATCAGCGGCTGTGCCACATCCTGGGCTACCGGGCCGACGAACTCACCGGGATGACGTTCCAGCAGTTGACCCACCCGGACGATCTCTACCTCGATGAGGCCCATGTGGCCCGGGTACTGGCGGGAACTATCCCCCACTACACCCTGGAGAAGCGCTACCTGCACAAGGGGGGCGAGATCATCTGGACCACTCTGACAGTGGCCCTGGTGCGCGACGCCGAAGGTAATCCCGACTACTTCATTTCCATCATCGAGGACAACCGGCAGAACAAGGAGACCGAGGAGGCGCTGCGCCGCAACGAAGCCATACTGCGCGAGTCCCAGCGTCTCGCCAAGATAGGGAACTGGCGCTGGCGCGTGGCCGATGACAGCCACTTCTGGTCACCGGAGATCTATCGCATCTATGGCCGGGATCCGGCCCTCCCCCCCGCCGTCTATCCCGAGGTCAGAAAATACTTCACTCAGGAGGGGTGGCACACGGTGGCCCAGGCCGTCGAGCGCTGCAGGATGGACGGGCAGCCCTACGAGTGCGATGCCGAAGTGATCACGGAGCAGGGGGAGACCGCCTGGGTCATTGCCCGCGGGGCGGCGCTCAGGGACAGGGATGGCACCATACTCGAGCTCTACGGCACCGTGCAGGACATCACAGAGCGCAAGCTCGCGGAGCAGCGCCTGCAACACAATCAGCAGATGGCGCTCGATACCCAGCGTCGTGCTCGCCTCGCAGCCCTGAACCTGATGGACGACGCCATCAGTGCACGGGTGCGCGCCGAAACCGTCAGCAGCGCCCTGCGCGAGAGCGAGCAGCGCCTGCTGATGGCCCAGGAAGGGGCCCATGTCGGCATCTGGGAATGGGACATGGTCAGCAACCGTCTCTTCTTCTCGCCGGAATGCGCCCGCCTCTATGGCCGCAGTGCCGAGGTGCTCGGCGAGCTGGCAGCCTGGCAGGCCTGCCTGCATCCGGATGACAGGCCCCGCATCGAGCAGTTGCTGGCGGAGCGGGCGGTCAGCGGCGCCCCCGTCGAGCTGGAGTTCAGGATCCTGCTGCCAGATGGCGGCATCCGCTGGCTGGTGAGCAAAGGGAGCGTCTATCGGGACGCCCAGCAGCGACCCGTGCGCCTCCTTGGCATCCATCTGGACATCACCCAGAGCAAGCTGGCCGAGCAGCAGTTGCGCCAGTTGTCCCTGGCCCTCGAACAGAGCCCTGACGGCGTCTTCATCACCGACACCCGGGCGCGCATCGAGTACGTCAACCCCGCCTTCCTCGCCGCCAGCGGTTACCAGCAGCACGAAGTGATAGGCCGGACCCCGTCCCTGCTGCGCTCGGGCCTCACCCCGGATGCCAGCTATGTCGCCCTGTGGGATGCCATCAACCACGGCCAGCGCTGGCATGGCGAATTCATCAACCAGCGCAAGGATGGCTCCCACTACCAGGTGCTGGCCACGGTGTCGCCGATCCGCCAGGAGAGCGGCGAAATCACCCACTACGTCACGGTCCAGGCCGACATCACCGAGAAGAAGCAGCTCGGCGAGGAGCTGGACCAGTATCGCTACCACCTGGAGGAGATGGTCAACGAGCGCACCCGGCAGCTGGCCCAGGCCCACCAGCGGGCCGAAAGCGCCAACCACGCCAAGAGCGCCTTCCTTGCCAATATGAGCCACGAGATCCGCACCCCCATGAACGCCATCCTGGGGCTCACCTATCTGCTCAAGCGCGACACCCGGGATCCCACCGACCTCGAACGGCTGACCAAGATAGACACTGCCGCCCAGCACCTGCTCAGCATCCTCAACGACATCCTGGATCTCTCCAAGATCGATGCGGGCAAGATGACGCTGGAGCTGACCGATTTCTCCCTCACCGCCATGCTGGACAACGTCCGCGCCCTGATGAACGACCAGGCCAGGGCCAAGGGGCTCACCATAGTGACGGACATCGGCGATACCCCCGCCTGGGTGCACGGCGACATCACCCGCCTGCGCCAGGCCCTGCTCAACTATGCGACCAACGCCATCAAGTTCACCGAGCAGGGAACCGTCACCCTGCGCGTCAGGCTGGCCCGCCCCCTCACCACCGGCTACCTGCTGCGCTTCGAGGTGGAAGACACCGGCATCGGCATCACCCCTGCGCAGCGCGAGAAGCTGTTCCAGGCGTTCGAACAGGCGGATGTCTCCACCACTCGCAGATATGGCGGCACTGGCCTTGGCCTTGCAATCACCAGCCGGATCGCCGCCCTGATGGGGGGCGAGGTCGGGGTCACCAGCGAGCCAGGCCAGGGAAGCTGCTTCTGGTTTACCGCCAGGCTGTTCAAGGCAAAGGAGGACGCTCCTTCCCGGACCCCGTCCGAGCAGGGGAACCAACAGGCCTTCAGCTTCCCTCGCCACGCCCGGATCCTGCTGGTGGAAGACAACGCCATCAACCGGGAAGTGGTGCTTGAGCTCCTGTGCCACAGCGGCCTCGTCATCGAGACGGCCGTCAACGGCCAGGAGGCCCTGGCCCTCGTCAGCCAGCACCCCTTCGACCTCATCCTGATGGACATACAGATGCCGGTGATGGATGGCTACAGCGCCACCCGCGCCATCCGGGCCCTGCCCGGCATGGACAGGCTGCCCATCCTGGCGCTCACCGCCAGCGCCTTCGAGGAGGACAGAAAGGCGAGCGCATCGGCCGGCATGAACGATTTCATTGCCAAGCCCGTCACCCCCGCCAAGCTGTTTGAAGCCCTGCAGCGCTGGCTGCCCCAGGGCAAGGTCCCCGAGCTTGCCCCGGACGACAGCACTCGCCATCCCGTGACAGGCCCCCTTGCCCGCCTGCAGGCACACCCGGGTCTGGATCTCGACCAGGGGCTGGCGGCCCTCAACGGCAATCAGGAGAAATACCTGGCCCTGCTTCGCTACTTCATCCATGAGCATGGCCAGGACATGACCCGGCTGCACCGCCACTTGCAGGCCGGGGAGCACAGCGATGCAACCCGCATGGTCCACAGCCTGCGCGGCGTGGCGAGCACCCTGGGGGCACATGAGCTGTCGCACCACTGCCTGGCCCTGGAGCAGGCCATCGCGGACGGCAACACTGAGCCCACCGGACTCATGTCATCCATCGATGAAGAGATCGCCGCCCTTTGCGCTCTGCTCGGGGACGATCTCGCCACCCCGACCACCGATCTGGTGCCCCTGGGGGATCATTGGCGCCAGCAACTGCTGGGCCAGATGGAAGCCCTGCTGGTGCAAAGCGACACCGCCGTGATCCCCCTCTACGAGCAGTATGCCGGTCCCCTTCGCCTCATGCTGGGGTCTCGCAGCGACACCCTGACCAGGCAACTGAAGGCGTTTGATTTTGATGCCGCCCTGCTCACCCTGCGCCAGCATATGGCAACGGACGAGACCCACCCGGACGATCGGGCTCCCCTCCCCGAGGCGCCAGCCTGCCATCCGGGGCAGGTGAAGGGCGACAAAGGGTTGAATCACTGAATGAAGTCATGCATATAGTGGGGTGCCCAGAGGCGACGAGACGGCCTGCCGGGCCTGTCGTTTCTCCCTTCATGGGCCCCCGTTCAAGGCATGCCAACCGTGTTCCCGTCCGCCGCCCGGGCCAACGCCGGCGGCAGAACGACGTTTCTTTAACCGTGCTTTACATGGAGCAATGAGCATGTTGTCAAAGCGTATTATCCCCTGTCTCGACGTCAAAGATGGCGTGGTGGTCAAGGGCGTGCAGTTTCGCAACCACGAGGTGATGGGCGGCATTGTCGACCTCGCCCGCCGCTACGCCGCCGAGGGCGCCGATGAGCTGGTCTTCTATGACATCACCGCCTCGAGCGACGAACGGGTAGTGGACAAGAGCTGGGTAAGCCGGGTGGCGGAAGTCATCGACATCCCCTTCTGCGTCGCCGGCGGCATCAAAAGCGTGGAGGATGCCCGCCAGATCCTGGAATTCGGTGCCGACAAGGTCTCCATCAACTCCCCCGCCCTGGCCGATCCCACCCTGATCACCCGGCTCGCCGAGCGCTTCGGCGTGCAGTGCGTGGTGGTGGGTATCGACTCCTACTTCGATGCCGCCCTCGGTCAATATCAGGTCAAACAGTTTACCGGCGACGAGAGCCGCACCCGCACCACCACCTGGACCACCCTGGAGTGGGTACAGGAAGTGCAGCACCGGGGCGCGGGGGAGATAGTGCTCAACGTGATGAACCAGGACGGCATGCGTCAGGGGTACGACCTTGAGCAGCTCAAGCTGGTGCGCGCCGTGTGCAAGGTGCCCCTCATCGCCTCCGGCGGCGCCGGGGCCATGGAGCACTTTCGCGATGCCTTTACCCTGGCCGACGTGGACGGGGCGCTGGCCGCCTCCGTGTTCCACAAGGGCCTCATTCCCATTCCCGAATTGAAACGCTGGCTGAAAAACGAAGGAGTCGCCATCCGTGAATAATCAAGCAGTAGACAATGCATTGCCGCTGGCCGAGCGCCTGGACTGGGCCAAGTGTGAGGGCATGATCCCCGCCATCGTCCAGCATTCCCTCAGCGGCGAAGTGCTGATGCAGGGCTTCATGACCCGCGAGGCGCTGGAAAAGACCCAGACCACCGGCCAGGTCACCTTCTTCAGCCGCAGCAAGCAGCGCCTGTGGACCAAGGGCGAGAGCTCGGGCCATGTGCTCAAGCTCGTCGCCATCACCACCGACTGTGATCAGGACTCCCTGCTCATTGCCGCCGACCCGGTCGGCCCCACCTGCCATCTGGGCAACCCCTCCTGCTTCGACGGCCACCCCGTGCCGCCGCTCGGCTTCCTGGCCGAGCTCGAACAGATCCTGGCATCACGCAAAGGGGCAGATCCCGCCACCAGCTACACCGCCAGCCTCTATGGCAAAGGCACCAAGCGCATCGCCCAGAAGGTGGGTGAAGAGGGGGTGGAAGTGGCCCTGGCCGCCATGGCGAAAGACAGAGAAGAGCTCATCAACGAATCCGCTGACCTGCTCTACCACCTGACCGTCTTGCTGCAAAACGAAGGCTTGGGTTTGAAGGATGTGGTGCAGCGCCTGCATGAGCGCCACACCAAGTAATTATTGAATTCTGTTCAACAAAACGGGCCCTATGGGCCCGTTTCATTTCATGATTGCCACCTCGTCGGGGGATGGCAGGCCCCGCGCCGCCCTCAGCCGATACGGGTCCAGAAGCTCATGTTGACCGAGTCATGGTCAAGCAGGGTCAGGTACTCCCCTGCCACGTCGTTGTGCAGCCACTGCTGGCAGTAGGCTTCCACCAGCGACTGGCTGGGGGCCATCACCACGTCCGCATAGAGGCCGTCGGCGCCGCGCAGCAGGCAGTGCATGATGAGCCCGGATTGCTGGACAAGAAACTCGGACTCGACCCGCCGTGACAGGGCGAGCAAATCAGCCTCCGTCACCCCTTCCCTGAGCCTGAAGGTAGCAAATTCGACGCCCCCTGCCTCTTGCATGTCACCCTTGATGATCATCTCGTTTTCTCCGTTGTGGATGGTCTGGAGAACCCAGCATAACGAAGGGCTACTGACAGCCTTGTGTCAGTCCTGAATGACCTTTTCGGCGCCACTGCGCCCAGGGGGAAACGCGTCCGACTGGCGCAGGGCAAGGTAATCGGCCAGGGTCGCGCCAGATGGCGCCCCTTCTCCCGGTCGGCACGACGCCAGGGTGTCGATGCGATCCACCCTGAAATCCCGGTAGGCCCGGCGCAGCGCACACCAGGCGCCGAGCGTCCAGCATCCGCCCCAGTAGAAGAGCCCGAGGGGAAAGAGCTGGCGTTCCGTCCTGCTGGCGCTGGCATCCCGGTAGCCAATGTGCAGCCAGTGACCGGCCGTGATGGCGTCGTGCAACCTGTCCCAGCGAGCGTATGCCGGGTGCGCCGTGGAATAGTCCGGCACCCGGACCACGGGGACGCGAGGTGCCCGAGCCTCCTTGGCGGGCAGGGCCGCCTCAATCTTGGCGAGCAGGGCGCGGGCCGGATCGGCCATCCCCTTGCCCGTCAGCACCGCCACCAGGTTCACCCCGGTGATGAGGGCCTCCAGCTCGGCCGCGCTCAGTTGCAACGGGGCCATCTCGAACCCCTCGCTCAGCCGATAGCCCAGCCCGGCTTCCCCGTAAACCGGAATGCCCGCCAAAGAGAGATCGTCGATATAGCGGTAGATGGTGCGCTCCGACACGCACAGGCGCGTCGCCAGATCCCGGGCGGTCAGGGGTTGATGCGCCCGCAGCAGGTTGGTCAGTTGAAACAGTCGGTCCGATTTTCTCACAGTCATCCTCAGGCTGGCGGGACATGGCGGCCATGGTAAGCCGGGACGGGCTCGAAAGGCACGTCTTGTTGGCTGGCGACCGCTACCGGCGAGGCTCTGCTTCTTTGCATCACGCAACACAAAACGGGCCCGCAGGCCCGTTGATGGCGCGGCGCCTTTGTCGTCACGCCAACTGCTTGCGCAGCATGAATTTTTGCACCTTGCCGGTGGAGGTCTTGGGCAGCGGGGTGAAGATGATGCGCTTGGGGGCCTTGAAGTGGGCCATCTGCTCGCGGCAGAACGCAATGAGCTCGGCCTGGGTGAGCTCGCGCCCCTCCTTGAGCTTGACGAAGGCGCAGGGCACCTCCCCCCAGGTCTCGTCCGGCATGGCGATCACCGCGGCTTCTTCCACATCGGGGTGGCGATAGAGCACGTCCTCCACCTCCAGGCTGGAGATGTTCTCCCCGCCGGAGATGATGATGTCCTTGGATCTGTCCTTGATCTCCACATAGCCGTCCGGGTGCCAGACCGCGAGATCCCCGCTTCGAAACCATCCCTGTGCCATCGCCTCTTCGCTCGCCGCCGAGTTCTTGAGGTAGCCCTTCATGACGATGTTGCCCCGCAGCACTATCTCTCCCAGGGTTTTGCCATCCATGGGGACCGGCTCGCCGCTGACGGGGTTGATGACCCGCATCTCCCCTTGCAGGGGGGAGGCCACCCCCTGGCGCGCCTTGAGACGGGAGAGCGTGGTGGCATCCTGCCCCTGCCAGCGTCTTTGCGGCTCGCACACCACGCAGGGGCCATAGGTTTCGGTGAGGCCATAGACATGGGTCACGGCGATCCCCATGGCCTCCATGCCGGCGATCACGGTGGCGGGCGGCGCTGCCCCCGCCGTCATCGCCTTGACGGGGTGTTCGAGTCCCTGTTTGAGGGCCGGATCGGCATTGTTCAGCATATTGAGCACGATGGGGGCGGCGCAGAAATGGCTCACCTTGTGTTCGCGCAGCGCCCCGTAGATGGCCGCCGCCTGCACGTGGCGCAGACAGACGCTCACCCCGGCGGTGGCCGCCAGGGTCCAGGGGAAGCACCAGCCATTGCAGTGAAACATCGGCAGGGTCCAGAGGTAGACGGGGTGCTTGGGCAGCTCCCAGGAGAGGGCATTGTTGACCGCATTGAGGTGGGCGCCGCGATGGTGATAGACCACCCCCTTGGGGTTCCCCGTGGTGCCGGAGGTGTAGTTGAGGGAAATGGCCTGCCACTCGTCCACCGGCAGCCAGCCGGGTTCGTCCCCGTCCCCCAGGGCGATGAACCCCTCGTAGTCGAGCTCGCCGACCAGCTCCCCTTCCCGGTAGAGGGGATCGTCGATGGCGATCACCAGGGGCTGGCTGTCAATGAGAGAGAGCGCCTTTCGCACCACTGCGCCGAACTCCCGGTCCACCAGCACCACCTTGCTCTGGGCGTGCTGAAAGATGAAGGCCATGGCGTCCGCATCGAGCCGGGTGTTGATGGTGTTGAGCACGGCGCCGCTCATGGGCACCCCGAAGTGCGCCTCGAACATGGCCGGCACATTGGGGGCGACGATGGAGACGGTGTCCCCCTCGCCAATGCCGCGACGGCGCAGGGCCGAGGCGAGCTGGCGGCAACGCCGCTCGGTCTGGGCCCAGCTCTGGCGCAGGGGGCCGTGGATCAGCGCCGGATAGTCGGGATAGACCCGGGCTGCCCGCCCCAGAAAGATCAAGGGGGTCAGCGCCTCGAAATTGGCGGGCGTCTTGCCAAGGCCGGCGTCGTACATGTTCTGCTCTGTCATCGGATCCTTCCTCACAGGGGCACAAAACGGGGTGGCTCTCGCGGTTCACCACGACCGGCATTGCGCCCTTATACGGAGCCAGGACGCCGGCGGGAACCGGATGAAAGGGTATCAAGGGGGGCCGAGCCCAGGTATTAGCGAAACGTCTTAGGGTGGTGAAGAGATGACACATGCCCCACCGACCACCTTGCCACGGGAGCATGAACGAGCCTCAAATCAATGCCGCCAGCACAAACATCAGACAAACCAGAAGGCACGCCAGTACGTTGACTACGGGGGGCAGCGCCAGTCCCCTGAGCCCCCCACTCACCCACAGGCTGTGCTCACTCCTGTCTATCCACTGAACACCGCCCCTCATCTGATCGCGATACATGACTACCTCTCCTGTGCTAAAAGAGAGCAAAGCATCACGCCAAGACCACATCAAGGCCATAAATACAAATGAATGGTCACCAGGAGATACCAAATGGATAGAGAGAGGACCCTCCCTCGGGACAGAGAAAGCATCGATCACGCCATGTGCCAGTTGTTCAAGCGCCACCTCAAGCGCGCCGGCATCTCGTACAAGGCGCTGGCGGGAGAGTTGAACATGTCGGAAGCCAGTGTCAAACGACTGCTCAATCAGACTCAACCCTTCACTCTGGACCGCATGCTGGCGATTGCCACGCTCCTCGGCGTTCCCCTCTCCCAGATCCTGACGGAGGCAGAGCAGTTGGCCGCAAGCGTCGTCCACTTCACGCCGCAGCAGGATGCCGCCTTCTGCCAGCGCCCCGAGCTCTACAGCCTGTTGCTGCAGATCCTGCAACAGGGCACGGATCCCGATGCGCTGTGCCAGCACTTCGGGCTCAATGCCCCCTCGCTTTATCTGTATCTGCGCGAGCTCGAGCAGCTCGGACTCGTGGCGCTGCAGAGCGGACTCAGCTTTCGTCTGCTGGTGCCCCGGCACGTGGCATTTAGGGACTCGGCCCGCTTCCCCCTGCGCTTCAAGAATCAAGTCATCGAAGGATTGCAGGCACGCGTCCAGCACCTGACGCCCCGCGATCGTCAGGCCTATCTCATCACCGCCCGGCTTCGGCTGACCGAAGCCGAGTTCATGGAGTACCGCCTTGCGCTGGAGACGCTCATGCTGGACACCCTCAAACTGAGCCTCAAGCGTGACCCTGCCACGCCGGTTCTGGCGGACTACACCATCCTGGACATGGGCGCACTGGGCAGTTATCAACCCATGTTGCCGCAACCCGTCAACCTCAATCCCTCCACATAGGTCTCTTCTTTGTCGCCAATCGCCGACGCTATTTTTGTGCGGTCATTTTTTGCGCAGTCAGCCCCTGTCGCGATCCCGTGGCCCTTGCCTTGAGCCTGCGGCGCAAAATGCCAAGAATGATCCCAAGCCCTCAACGGGTATGAGTACAAGGAGAAGAGTGATGAACAAATCCATGTTGGCAGGTGTCGGGATCGGTGTGGCCTCTGCGCTGGCATTGTCGGCGGTCGCCAGCGGATCCCTGTTTTCATCAGAGCCCCAGTTTGCCGAGGTGCTGGCCAGCAAGCCGGTGACCGAGACCATCAAGACGCCGCGTCAGGAGTGCCGCAACGTCACCCTGACCCACCGCAAGCCGGTGCAGGACGAGCACAAGATCCTGGGTACCGTGGTTGGCGCGGCCCTGGGCGGCGTGGTCGGCCACCAGTTTGGCGGTGGCAGCGACAAGAAGGTGGCCACCGCCGCCGGTGCCGTGGCAGGGGGTTATGCCGGGAATCAGGTGCAGGGCAACATGCAGGCCGGTGATACCTACACCACCACGGAGCAGCGCTGCAAGACGGTGCAGGAGAGCAGCACCCGCACCATCGGCTATGACGTCACCTACCGCCTCGCCGGCCAGGAAGGGGTGGTACGCATGGAGAAGCAACCCGGCCCCACCATTCCGGTCAAGGATGGCAAGCTGGTACTGAGCAACGCGCAGGGTTGATACTCCGTTAGGAGCGCCCTGCCATGAGGAAGGCCCACCACGATGGTGGGCCTTTTTCATCTTCGCAACCCAACCTGTCTGCAACAAGTCTTCCCAACAAACGTCTTCCCAACTAAGAAAGGGGCCCGCAGGCCCCTTCTTGTTGCTCAATCATCCTCAGTGGCGACCGAAGGGCCACCAGGACTTGTCGTTGTCCAGAATGTCGACCCGGGTCTGCTGCAAGGCGCCGGGCTGGCCCCCTTCCACCCGATCGAGGCTCACCCTGAACTGCTCGGTGGGCTCGACGAACCAGTCATCGATGATCAGCACCTTGACCGACTTGCTGCCCCCCTCGCCCGCGGCCCAGCTCACCGACTGACCGAACCAGGGCAGGAAATCCAGCCCCCAGCGCGCCGTGACCCCGTCAAGGGCCACCCGGGCCCGGGCTGGCTTGCTGAGATCGCCGCTTCGCACCAGGGGGATCTCGGCAAACCACTGCCCCTCGTTCACCGTGATACTGGCCTGAGCCAGCGAGATGGTGGACGGCGCCAGCTTGTCCTTGATGGTCACCAGGGTCTGGTGCTGATCCCCCAGGGTCGCGCCGCTCGCATCAAACAGCTCCAGGGTAAAGGTCTCGTCCCCCTCGTGCAGGGTGTCGCTCTTCACCGGGATGCTGATGGTCTGGGGCTCGCTCTGCCCGGCAGCCCAGTGCAGGGTACCGGTGAGGGGCGCCACGTCGCTTGCGTCCGCGCTGCCATGGACGATGCGATAACTCACGCTCGCCTCCCCATGGCTGCCGTCACGGCGCGCCACGCTCAAGACCAGAGTGTTGCCCTCCTCCACGTTTGCAGCGGCGCTCTCGAGGCTCAATACCCCGGCGGGCGGCAGCGGATACTGGATGGCCACCAGCACGGGATCGTGATCCGAGGCGCTGAAGGGGCCTTCGGATTTCGCCAGCTGGCCGCTGTACTTGCTGCCGTACTCGAAGAAGTTGCTCTCGGCGGAGTTGATGTGCCAATCCTCGATGCCGATCACCTTGGCCGCGAGACTCGGGTTTGCCAGGGCGTGATCCAGGTTGCCGAGCTCCCCTTCGTAGCTGTAGGAGTAGGTGTCGGTGCCGTGGAAGCGGGTGTTGAGGTTCACAAACCCATACCCCTTGCCCAGGGCGCTGCCGCTCTCCTCAAAGGGCTGACCCGCCAGAGTGGTGAAGGAGGCGCTCATGATCTGGCGCGCCTGGGCGGCCGGATCATAGTCGGTCAGCACCCGAATGGGATCCTCCATGCCATAGGCGTTCATGTCGCCGATGAGCAGCAGATCCCCGGCCAGATCCTTGAGCTGCTCCCCCAGCACCTTGGCGGCAGAGACCCGCAGCGCGTTGCAGTGGCCCTGGCCATCCAGCGGATCGGCAGTGGCGTAGTCGGGGTAATCCTCGAAGCAGGCGGAGCCCTTGGACTTGAGGTGGTTGACCACCAGGGTCAGGGGCGCATCCCCCTTGGGCGAGCTGAAGCGCTGCACCAGCGACTCGCGCATCCCCTGATTGATGGTCACCGGCTTGCCGCTGGCGTCCACCGCCTCGGCCTGCTGCACCGGCAGCGCGATGAGGCCGGCGGCCCCTTCTGGCGTCACGCTGGCGGGTCGGTAGATGAGCCCCACCGTGATGGCGTCGGTGCCAATGGGCTTGCCATCCGGCGAGGCAATCCAGCGGTAGTGATCCGCCTCATCCGGCTGGGCAGCGTTCAAGGCCGCAACCAGATTGGCGATGGCGGAGTTGTCGCCGTAGCCGTTGTTCTCGATCTCCATCAGCCCCACCACATCGGCATTGAGGCGGGTGATGGCGCTGACGATCTTGGTGCGCTGCAGCTCGAACTCCGCCACCGTCAGGGCGCCCCGGTTGCTGCCGGTGGGGTTGGCATCGCCCCCCACGACCGTGGTGAAGAAGTTGAGCACGTTGAAGCTGGCGACCCGCAGATCCCCCGCCTCGGCAAGTTCCGGCGTTTCCACCCGATCCCAGCCGCTGTGATCAATCTGGCTCGCGTCGATGCGGTTGCTGGCCACCAGCCGGAACAGGTTGTAGGAGTAGCCAAGCGCCCCCTCCAGCCCGTTGAGCTTGTCGCCGATGCGCAGGTAACCGTCCTCGGCGTTGAAGCCGGGGAACCAGGGCAGCACGCCGTCCGGCGCCTTGGCGTCGGTCTCCACCACCAGCTGGTTCTGCTGGTTGCGAAGGGCCCAGTCGCTCGCCTCCTGGCTCATGGCGGCAAATTTCTGGGTCGACTTGATGAGCGGCGCGCCATAAGAGAGCACCAGGTTGTTGCGCTTGCCGTCGTAATCGAAGCTGAAGTTGCGGGTCACCACCAGGCTGGAGCCCGGCACCAGCCGTACCTGCATCCCCTCGTGACGCTCCAGCAGCTGGCTCAGGCCCTCCCCCGCCACCGGCAGCAGATCCACCGCAGCCGGGATGGCCCCTTGCGGCCGGGTCACCACCAGCTCGTCGGCATTGATCTGGGTCTGGTTGAAATACTCCTTCACCTTGCCCGAAACGCACACCTCGGCCCCCGGCACGACGGCAGCGTTGGCCTTGGTGGTGTAAACGAAGAGGCCGTCGGAGGTGGCCGGATCGCCGTCCCCCTGCTCGTCCTGAATGAAGAAGCCCTTGTAGAGGCCGCTCACTACCTGGGTTACCACGCCGCGGGTGGCATAAGCCTGTTCCGATTCAAACTTGCCGGCCGGCACCAGCGGGCTGCTGCTGCCCGGGCCCTGAATGACGGGCACCGGCACCAGGCTCTCCACCGGGCAGACGAAAGCGGGCGGCTGGGTGCCATCGCAGGGGCCATCGCCACTGCACCCCAGACCACTGGCGTCATCCTTCGGGGCGGCCACGTATTCCAGCGCCGGATCGAAGGGGGCGGTTGCATCGGTCCGGCCCATGGTGACGGTGGCCTTGCGGCGCAGGGTCATGTCCAGGGTCGAGACGCTCCCCGACACCCAGGCCGTGCCCGGATCCACCCCCACCTGGCCGACGCTGTCCACTATCTCGCTGCCGCGATAGAGCACCAGGGCATCGTCGCCGTTGAACACCAGGTTGCCGCTGGTCTGATTGGCCTTGGCCAGGATCTCGGCATTTGCGGAGGGGTTGGCCAGCACCAGACTGGCGCCCGGGGCCAGGGTGCCTTGCAGCGCCAGGCTGTTGGTGGGGGATTCGCTGATGGGTTTGCCGTTGGCGTAGAGGGCCAGCCGGTATTGGGAGAGATCGACGAGGTCGCTGCCGAGGTTGCTCAGCTCCACCGCCTTGTTGTTGCCGGACCCTTCCAGGTATTCGGTGATAAGCAGTTGCGCCTGTGCCTGTCCAGCGAGCGCCAGCCCGACGGCCAGCGCCACCAGAGAGTGTCTTCCTGACATGGTCAGTTTCCTTTTTTATTTGCAGATCATGTTATTGGCGCCCCGCACAAGGCGGGCCGCAGCACCTTGGATGCAGCCATCAACGGGAGGCATGTCAGCCCCCGGCCGAAACTGCGCGCCCACTCTGCCCCGTCGGCGCCGGGGCTGCTGCGAGCTGGCTAACAATGACAACAAAATGTTGCGCCAAGGTGACGGGCAATACCCGAATGGGCAGTGTCTGCCATCGCTGCGCAGGAAGTTGTCGCCCCCCAGCCCCTGCTGGCGGCCTCTGTCAGGGAGCGACATCGGCTCCGGGGCAGACGGGTGAGCATTACGCAGGCCTCTGCCCGGTACCATTTCGTGAACAGCGCCACTCACAGACACTGGATCATGGGCAAATCCATGGGCGCCATACCGGGCGCCACTCCCTTCGTGGCCCGAGAAGGCAGAAAACCGGGGGTGGAACGCTCTCCTGGTGCTCTTGTGGAACCGGTTCCAGTAATGACAGAAATAACAAGAGAGGGGATGACACAAACGTTTGTTGCTTTTGCGCTCGCGAATGGCAATAGTTCTCACTTTCTTTTTTGACCGTCTCTATTCTCGAGGTGCTACAAGATGTTTCGTCACCCCCTGGCAAAGTTGCTGCTGCTCGGCCAGCTCGTCCTGGTGAGCTGGATGGCGCAGGCCGCCCCCCCCGTTGAAGTGGAAGATGTGATGGGCCGCAAGGTCTCCCTCAGCCTTCCGGCAAACCGTATCGTGCTCGGTTTCTATCCCGAAGATTACCTGGCGGTGGCCGGTGAAGGCGGGGCCGAACGCCTGGTGGGCATGTCCCTGGGCTGGTTCATGAAGTCCCGTCCCGCCATCTGGTCGCTCTATGTGGCCAGCCAGCCACAACTGGCCAAGGTCCCCGACCTTGGCAACGTGCAGGATCAGAGCTTCTCCATCGAGAAGACCCTGGCAGTCAAGCCCGACCTGGTGATCCTGGCGAAGTGGCAATATGAGGCCCTGAGCGCCGACCTGCCACGCCTTGAACAGGCGGGGATCCCGGTGGTGGTCATCGACTACAACGCCCAGACCCTGACACAGCACATGGCGAGCACCCTGCTGCTTGGCAAGCTGACCGGCCAGGAGGCCCGCGCCCGGAAGATGGCCGACGAGTACAAGGCCAAGATTGACACCATCACCTCCCGCATCGCCGCCGCGAAGCGCACGCCGCCCCGGGTCTACATCGAGCTGGGTGACAAGGGCCCGGCCGAGTACAGCTACACCTATGGCAAGGACATGTGGGGCGCCATGGCCCTGCTGGCCGGTGGCAACAACGTGGCCGCCCCCTTCGTCGATCGCTGGGGCCCCATCCACCCGGAACAACTGCTGGCGAGCAAGCCCGAGGTGATCCTGATGGCTGGCTACGAGAGCGTGAGCAGTGCCGTCGCCATGCAGGTCGGCCAGGATGTGTCGGAAGAGACCGTGCGCCAGCGTCTGCAAGGCTTTGCCGCCCGTCCGGGCTGGAGCGAGCTGCCTGCGGTGAAGCAGGGTCGCCTCTACGCGGTCTATCACGGCGCCACCCGCAGCATCATGGATGCCGCCCTCATCGAGTTCATGGCCAAGGCCCTCTATCCGGACCTCTTCCAGGATCTCGACCCCCTGGCCACCTATCAGGCGTTCTACCAGCACTACCTGCCCATCCGTCCCCAGGGCACCTTCATGCTGGGCATTCATCAGCACAACGCGCACTGAGTGTCAGCCGGGGTCTCTCCGGCTCATTCCCTCCTCCACCCGGTGGAGAACCCACCGGCGACCTCAGGTTGCCGGTGACAAAAACGACAAAAAACCACAAGACAAGATGGAGTTCACACGCAGATGACACTTTTCTCCCGCTATGCCAGCCTGGTGCTGGCAAGCCTTTGCTGCTTGTTTGGCACCGCACAGGCGAAAGTTGAAACCCTGACAGATGTGCTGGGACGGGAAGTCCAGGTCGATCTCCCCGCCAAGCGGGTAGTGCTCGCATTTTACTTTGAAGACTACATGGCCGTCGGTGGCGAACAGGCCTTCGATCGGGTCGTCGGCATCTCCCGCGAGGCCTGGGAAGGCTGGCGTCCTGCCAACTGGTCCCTCTTTACCGCCCATCGCCCCTCTCTCAAGGAGATAGCCGACGTAGGCGAGGTAGAAGTGCAGACCTTCTCGGTGGAAAAAGTGCTCGCCCTCAAACCCGACGTCGTCGTCCTGGCCGACTGGCAATACAAAGGTCTTGGCCAGGACGTGGCCCGTCTCGAACAGGCCGGTCTGCCCGTGGTGGTCGTGGACTACAACATGGAACTCCCCGCCAATCACAAGGCCAGTACCTTGCTGCTCGGCAAGATTGCGGGCACCGAGCCTCGCGCTCGCCAGCTCGCAGACGAGTACCAGCATGCCATCGACGAAGTACATGGCCGGATCGCCGCAGCCAATCTGCCCAAGCCCCGTTTCTACGTGGAGTTTGGCAACAAGGGGCCTGACGAATATGGCTTCAGCTATGGCAAGGGCATGTGGGGTCCGCTCGGCCACCTGGCTGGCGGCGACAACATCGCCGCCCCCTTTGTGGAATGGTACGGCCCCATGAACCCCGAGCAGGTTCTGGTCTCCAAACCCGAGGTCATCTTCCTCACCGGCACTGAATCCACCCAGAACCCCACCGCCGTGCTGCTGGGCCAGGGTGTCAATCCCGCGCTCGCTCGGGCACGGCTCCAGGCCTTTACCGAGCGTAAAGGTTGGGCGAACCTGCCAGCGGTGAAGGAAAAGCGCATCTATGGGATTTACCAGGGCGCCTCCCGCACGCTGCTCGATTACACCATGGTCCAGTTCATGGCCAAGGCGCTCTATCCGAGCCTGTTCAAGGAGATGGATCCGCTTGCCAACTACCTCGACTTCTATCGGCGCTATCTGCCGGTCAAGGCAGACGGCACCTTCGCTATCGCTCTTTAACCTTCAACCTTCGTGGGCGCCTCTTGTGGCGCCCGTTTCAGGATTGTCACCATGAATGATTTGGCTGCCCTGCAGCAGACCCTCGCCCGGCAGCGGCAACGGGAGCGCCGTCGCTGGCACTGGCTCCTGCTGCTCGCCTTGGTCCTGTGCATTACCCTGGTGCTCGACATCGCCACCGGCCCCTCCCTGCTGGCCCTGCACGACGTGATCGATGCCTTGATCGCCCCCGCCCAGGCCGATCCCATGACCCGCACCATCGTCCACGACATGCGCCTGCCCATCGCCCTCATGGCTCTGGTGGTCGGTGCCTCCCTCGGTCTTGGCGGTGTGCAGATGCAGACCCTGCTAGACAACCCCCTCGCCAGTCCCTATACCCTCGGGCTCGCGGCGGCGGCGGGCCTTGGCGCGGCGCTGGCCCTCTACACCGGCGGCCTCGGGCTTCCTCCCCTGGTGGCCATCCCTGCCGGTGCCTTCATTGTGTGCATGTTTGCCGCCTGCCTGCTGTTTGGTCTGGCCATGATGCGCCATGTCAGCAGTCAGACCCTGATCCTGGCGGGCATCGCCCTGCTGTTCCTGTTCCAGTCCCTGCTCTCCCTGCTGCAGTTCCTCTCCTCCCCCGAGCTCAACCAGCAGATCCTGTTCTGGCTGTTTGGCAGCCTGATGCGCACCACCTGGGACTCCCTGATCATCACCGCCGTCGTCACCCTGATCTGCACCCTGCTCATCTACCGTGACGCCTGGGCCCTCACCAGCCTGCGCCTCGGGGAAGCCCGCGCCCGCAGCCTCGGGGTCAATGTCGACAGACTGCGCATGAAGACCCTGGTGCTGGTCGCCCTGCTCACCGCCACCGCCACCAGCTTCGTCGGCGTGATCGGCTTCGTCGGCCTGGTGGCCCCCCATATCGCCCGCATGCTGGTGGGGGAAGATCAGCGCTTTTTGATCCCCCTCTCCGCCCTGTGCGGCGCCTGCATGCTCTCGGCGGCCTCGGTGCTCTCCAAGTCCATCATTCCGGGGGCCCTGTTCCCCATCGGCATCGTCACCGCGCTCATTGGCGTGCCCTTCTTCATCTGGTTGATCCTCGGCAGGGGGCGTAAACGTGCTTGAAATATCCCGACTCTCCCTCTCCCTCGGCCAGCAGACCTTGCTGCGGGATCTCAGCCTCACTCTGCATCCGGGTCAGGTCCATGTGATCATCGGCCCGAACGGGACCGGCAAGACCTCCTTGATGCGCACCCTCTTTGGTGAACTGACCCCGGACAGTGGCGACATTCGCCTCGGGGACCAGAGTGCCCGCCAGATGACGCAGGCCAGGTGGCGCCAGCAGTTTGGCTACATGCCCCAGAACATCCAGCTGGAGCTGGATCTCAGCGTCATCGAGGTGGTGGTGCTGGGGCGCCTCGACAGCCTCTCCATGCGCCTCGCGGACGAGGACATCCTGGCCGCCGGCCGTGCCCTGCAGGCGCTCGGCATCGCCCATCTGGCGGATCGCCCCCTCTACTCCCTGAGCGGCGGCCAGCGGCAGATGGTGCTCTTCGCCCAGGTGCTGCTGCGCGACCCCCGCATCATGATGCTGGACGAGCCGGTCAGCGCATTGGACCTGCACCACCAGATGCAACTGATGGAGCACCTGTGCCAGCAGACCCGGGAGCAGCAGTGGATCACCCTGGTGGTGCTGCACGATCTCAACCTGGCCGCCCAGTTTGCCGATCAGCTGATCGTGCTGGCAGGGGGAGATCTGCAGGCCTTCGGCCCCCCCGCCCGGGTGCTCGACGCGGCCCTCATCGAGCGCCTCTACCAGGTGCCGGTGGAGATAAGCCACGATCAGCACGGCATCCCCTTCCTCAGAACCCTGCGAAAGACATCATGACACAGTGCTGCACCACCCCGGCGACCACCTCCCCACGCGCTGGCGGGAGGCGACCATGAACGGCGCCTCCTACTGGCGGGACTGGCAGGGCATGAGCCCGGCCGCCCGCCTGCTCATCACCAATGGGCTCGCCTTCAACCTCGGCTTCTACATGATGATGCCCTTCCTCGCCCAGCACATGGGCAGCGGGCTGGGCCTGGCCGGCTGGGCCTGTGGCCTCGTCATGGGGATGCGGGTATTCAGCCAGCAGGGGCTCTTCCTGTTGGGCGGTACCCTTGGAGATCGCATCGGCTACCATCCCGCCATCGTCTGGGGCTGCCTGGTACGATCCTTGGGCTTCGTGCTGCTGGCCGCCGCCCTCACCGGCTTTGCGGGGGCTCTTTTCACCCCCTGCGCCCAGGCCTACCTTGCCAGCGAATGCCACAACCCGAGCCAGCGTCAGCGCGCCTTCGCCCTGCACAATCTGGCCAGCGAGGCGGGCATGCTGCTTGGCCCCCTGGTCGGCCTCACCTTGACCCAACAGAGCTATACCCTGACGGGGATCCTGGCGGCGAGCCTCTTCGCCCTGCTCGGAGTGCTGCAATACCGGGTGCTGCCCAAACGCCCGGTGAGCAACCAGAGCCCCCGTGGCGCCATCTTGCGCCAATGGGGGGAGATAGTGCGCCAGCGCCCCTTCATGGGGTTCACCCTGCTGGCAGGCAGCTACCAGATCCTGTTCCACCAGCTCTATCTCGCCCTCCCCGCCCATATCCAGAGCCTGCCGGACGCCACCCACCTGCTCGGCGGCGTCTTCACCCTCTCGGCGGTGATCGGTGTCGTGCTCCAGCTCCCGGCCTCCCGCCTGGTGGAGCGCCGCCTGGGAGTACCGCTCGCCATGGGGCTGGGGATAGGCATGATGGGCTTGAGCTATCTCGCCCTGCCCCTGCTGGCCCCCTGGCCGACGGCAGGCGTGTTGACGCAGGTGGCCCTGCTCTCCCTGGGCTCCATCCTCAGCTTCCCGCTCTTCGCCGCCCAACTGCCCCGCTACGCCCCCCCTGAGCAGCTCGGCAGCTACTACGGCTTCTATGCCAGCGCCGGGGGCTGCATGGCGCTCATTGGCAACCTGCTCATCGGCTTTATGCTGGGGGATGCGGGCAGCCGCCCCGCCACCGCCATCTGGTGGCTGCTGGCCCTCGCCGGCCTGCTGGCGGGGTTTGGTCTCTATACCCAACTGCGCAAGGATGGCCAGGTGCAACCTGCTCCCCATCAATAAACAGGGCGGCCAAGGCCGCCCTTTTTTATGGTTCTTCGCGGGATCTTGGGGAAGTGGAAGTTGACAGACAGGGTGCTGGTAAACTGGCTGTCTCCAAACACACCACCACCATCACCCTGCTGTCGCCGTGCATCATATTGATATTGCCTCCTTCTGGCCAGGTTATACCGTCATCGCCCAAGCGCTTTCTGCCAACCATCACACCCTGTTTACCCTTGAGCCTCGCGCCGACCTGTTGCCCCGTTGTCGCCGATGCCTGCAACCCACGCCATTGATCCACGACCAACGTATCCGCCGGGTGCGTGAGCGAGACCTATTTGACCGACAAGTCTGGTTACAACTGCCTGTTCGCCGCGTCGACTGTCTGCGCTGTGGTCGCGTCAGTGAACATATCGACTGGCTCCCCTCTGGCTCCCGCCTCACCCGGCGCATGCAGTGCTGGATTGAAGCGCTCGTTCAGTACCTCCCCATCCGCCATGTCAGCCAGCTCACCGGGGTCGGTTGGCACACCATCAAGGAGATCGACAAGCGCCGTTTGCAGACCAGTGTGGGCACCATCGAACTTGGGGAGGTGCGGCGGCTGGTGATGGATGAGTTTGCCCTGCACAAGGGACACCGCTATGCCACCGTGATCATGGATGCCGAGCGAACCCGCGTCCTGTGGGTGGGGCACGGCAACAGCCGGGCCGCTATCCGTCCCTTCTTCGAGCAGCTCGGCGAGCGATGCCAGCAGATTGAAGCGGTGGCGATGGACATGAACACGGCGTTCGACCTGGAGGTGAAGCAACACTGCCCGCAGGCGGAGGTGGTCTACGACCTGTTCCACGTGGTGGCTCGCTATGGCCGAGAGGTGGTGGACCGGGTGCGAGTGGAGCAGGCGAATGCACTGAAAAGCGATAAACCGGCGCGAAAAGTGGTCAAAAGTGCGCGTTGGTTGCTGCTACGTAATCGGGCGAAGTTGAGTGAAAAACAGGATGTGAAGTTGCAGGAGCTGTTGGCGGCGAATCAACCGCTGGCGATGGTGTACGTGCTGAAAGAGGGGTTGAAGGGCATCTGGTATGCGCCGAGCGTGTGGGAAGGATGGCGACGATGGCGGAGCTGGATGCGGCAGGTGAAGGAAAGCGGGCTAGCGCCGCTGCAACGATTTGGTCGAAATTTATCGAAATATATGCGGGGGATCCTGGCGAGTGCAAACTACCCGATGCACACGAGTGTGCTGGAAGGGGTGAACAACAAGATCAAAGTGATAAAGCGTATGGCATATGGATTTAGGGACTCAGAATACTTTTTTCTGAAAATCAAGGCGGCCTTCCCCGGAAAGCCGCGATGAACCTTTTTTATTCCCTTTCTCCCCCTTCCACTCTCTGCCTTATCCGGCTAAACCGGCTTCAAGACCTTGTCAGATACGCGAGCAAGCTCGGCTGTACTCGATGAGCAAAACAACATCGGACATGCACGATGGCAATAAAAAGGACGCCATCGGGCGTCCTTGAAGAGGAAGACAGAGCAGGGTCAACTCCCCAGATGCAGCGCCAACCACACCGCAAGGGGGATCACCACCACAGAGAGCGCATTGCCGCCGAGCACGATGCTGGCCACCTTGTCGGGCTGGCACTGGTACTGCTCGCACAGGATGTAATTCAATACCGCCGGGGGCAGTGCCACCGAGAGTGTCAGCAGCGGGATCCAGGCAGGCTCCAGGGGCAGCAGCCAGACGGCGAGCCCCAGGGAGAGTCCCCCCGCCAGCAGATAGAGCAGGTTGCACTTGAGGGCCAGCCCCAGATGACCCAGCTCCCCCTCCATCAGCCGGATGCCTAAGGCAAACAGCATCAGGGGCACCGCTATCTGGCCGAGCAGGGAGGCGCTCGTCACCAGGTATTCCGGCAGCGGGATATGCAGGTTGGCCACCAGCAGCCCGGCGAAGGCGGCCCAGAGCACGGGGCTTCTCAGCCAGAGCCAGCGGGAGCTGCTGGCGGAGAGGATGAACATGCCCACCGAGAAGTGGAGCAGGTTGGAGAGCACAAAGAGGATGACGATGGCGCCGAGCTGCTGCTCGCCAAAGGCGAGCACCATCAGCGGAATGCCGAGGTTGCCGGTGTTGCGAAACATGGCGGGCAGGATCAGCGCGGCCCGCTCTATCTCCTTGAGTTTGAGCAGGGAGAACAGCAAGCCGGGCAGCAGGATCACCAGGGCACCGGCCCCCACAAGGGGCAGGTGCGCCGCGAGATCCAGGGGGTATTTCACCAGGGCCGAGAAGACCAGCGCCGGGGTAAAGAGCTCGATATTGGCCCGGTTGACATAACCCAGGGCCCCGCCCGGTCGCAGCCGTCCATAGAGGGCGCCAAGGCACACCACCGCAAACACGGGAATGACGATATTGAGCAGGGCGCTGAACATGGGTATCCCGTTTACAGTTCGCGGGCCGGGCGTCCCATCAGCACCACGGGGTCCAGCGTCACCTCCTGGCTGCCGTTGCTGACCCAGAGCTGGCCGTCGGAGATGGTACAGGTGAGCTGCATGGTGCGCTCCACCATGGCCGCCAGGGGCAAGGTCTGGCTGTCGGAGAGTTCGATGACGCTCAGGTTGTCGTGCAGACCGAGCTTGCCCTGGTTCTGCTTCCACCAGACGCTGGTGCCACGACCGCCATAGAGGTAGAGCACCACCTGGCGAGAGCGGTTGCATGCCTTCTTGAGACGGCGCTCGTCCGGCTGACCCAGCTCAATCCAGAGTTCAATCTCGTCGGAGTAGTTCTTGCACCAGAGCTCGGGCTCGTCGTCGGCTGAGAGCCCCTTGGTGAACTCCAGCCGCTCGGCGGCATGCCAGGCGAAGGCCGCGAGGCGGATCATCATGCGCTCGTCGGTCTCGGAGGGGTGACGGGCCAGGGTGAGGGAGAAGTCCTGATAGAGATTGCGATCCATGTCAGACAAGCTGATCTGGGCCTTGAAGATGGTTGCCTTGAGCGCCATAGAAGTCGTGAATACCTGATAAAAGAGAAGGGGGCGGACATGCCGGGCGTCAGTGTAATCAAAATGGCCGCCGGGTTCGACCGTCTTGCGCTCCCTTTACCCCATCAGGGGCGGGCAAGTGCTTCAGAAGACACAAAAAACAAATGCCAGTCGTGAGACTGGCATTTGGCGGCATGAACGAGAGTGACTCACTTCTCGGCGGACTTGACCCCGAAGGCATTGAGCAGCAGGCAGCAGGTCACTGCCACTGCCACGAACCCGCTCAGGAAGATAAAGGGCATGGCCCCATACCCCAATACAGTCCAGATGGTGTGTTCAAGCAGACTCATAGTGTGTCCTTCATCCAGTGAAATGGGTGTCCCTTTCGTGACGGGGTCGCCCCCGTTCCTGATAAGACTATTTGACCTCAACCCGCGCCTGAGTCCTATGCCACCAAAGTAATAAATGGGGCACCAGTTTGCGCCAGATCAAGGTTTTACCCCTCCCCGCCCCGTTTTTCTTCGCGCCCCCGCCCCAAACCGGAAAGGTACGCCCAACAAAAAGCGAGGCGACCTTGGGGTCGCCTCGCTCGATGCATGCCGTCGAGAGCCATCAGTAGAAGGTCTGCTGTTCCGCCGCCATCGCTTTCAGCCGCGCACAGGGGGCGAAGCGGTCGCCAAAGCGCTTCTGATGGTGCTCAAGACGCCCCACCAGATAGTCGATGCCGAGGCTGTCCATGTAGCGGAACGGACCGCCCAGGAAGGGAGGGAAGCCGATACCGAAGATGGCGCCGATGTCGCCATCCCGGGCCGAGGCCACCACGCCGCCATCCAGGGCCATGGCTGCTTCGTTGAGCATCAACAGCACGCAGCGCTCGGCGATCTCCTGCCTGGCAAGCTTGGCCTGGGGCTTGACGCCCAGCACGTCGTAGACGCTCGCGTCCACCGTCTTCTTGCCCTCCTTGCCGGTGAGCTTGTTGCGCGGGGCCGCCTTGCCATAGAGATAGAAGCCCTTGCCGTTCTTGCGCCCCTTGCGATCGTCCTCCAGCAGCTTGTCAAAGGCCTTGGGCGCCTGGAACTGCTCGCCACCCAGCTCTTTTTCGAGGATGGGGGAGATCTTGGCCCCCACGTCGATCCCCACCTCGTCCAGCAGGGTGATGGGGCCGACCGGGAAACCGAAGTCGAGCAGAGCGCCGTCCAGTACCTCCACCGGCTCCCCTTCCAGCACCAGGCGCGCCGCCTCGTTCATGTAGGGCGCCAGGATACGGTTGACGTAGAAGCCCGCCTCGTCCTTCACTACGATGGGGGTCTTGCCCTGGGCCCGGGCGAAGGCCAGGGTGGTGGCCACCGTCTCGGCACTGGTACCCGCGTGGGGAATGATCTCGGCGAGCGGCATCTTGTCCACCGGGCTGAAGTAGTGCAGCCCCACCACCCGCTCCGGATGCGTCGCCGCCGAGGCGATCTGGTGGATGGGCAGGGAGGAGGTGTTGGAGGCAAACACGGTGTGCTCGCCGCACTCGCGCTCCACGTCCTGCACCATCTGGTGCTTGAGGTTGATGTCCTCGAATACCGCTTCCACCACCATGTCCACCCGGTGGAAACCGGAATAGTCCAGGGTGCCGGTGAGCAGGCTCATCTGTTTCTCCAGCTCGCTGCGCAGCAGTTGGCGACGCTTGAGCTTCCTCGCGAGGAGGTCGTAGCTGTAACGCATGGCATTGCCGATGCCGGCGCTCGCCACATCCTTGATCCGCACCGGTACCCCCGCCTTGGTGGCGGTGACGAAGGCGATACCGCCCCCCATCAGGCCGCCCCCCAGCACGGCGGCATGACCCACCTTGCGCGGCTCGGCCCCCTGATAGCTCACCTCTTTCTTCATCTCCGTGGTGGCGAAGAAGAGGGAGCGCAGGGCGGCGGATTCCGGCGTCATCACCAGCTCGCCGAAGTGGCGGGCTTCGGCCAGCAGGCCGGCCTGCATCCCCTCCTCCACGCCGATGCGCACCACCTCGATGATACGCTCCGGCGCCGGGTAGTTGCCCCGGGTCTTGGCCTTGACCCCCTTGCGGGCCTGATCGAACAGCACCTTGCGACCAAATTTGTTGGTCTCCAGCACCTTGCCCTGCAGATCCCGTTTCAGGTGGTGGCGCGGCTTGCCCTTCTTGGCAAGCTTGATGGCGGCCTCCAGCAAAATGGACGGGGGCACCATGTCATCCACCAGCCCGAGCTTCCTGGCCTGTTTGGCCCGCACCTGCTTGCCGGTCAGCATCAGATCCAGTGCCTTGGCCACCCCGATGAGGCGCGGCAGGCGCTGGGTTCCGCCGGAGCCCGGCAGCAGGCCGAGCTGCACTTCCGGCAGGCCCAGCACGGTTTTACCGTGATCGGTCACCACCCGGCCATGACAGGCGAGCGCCAGCTCCAGCCCGCCGCCAAGGCAGGGGCCGTGAATGGCGGCGATCACCGGGATCCCCAGGGCTTCGATCTCGGCGAACACCTCCTGTCCGGCCCGGGACAGCGCTTCGGCATCCTGGGCGCTGGTGCAGGCCGCCAGCATGGCGATGTCGGCCCCGGCGACGAAGGAGTCCTTCTTGCCGGAGACGATCACCAGGCCGATCAGATCCCCGTTCCCTTTTACCTCGGCCAGCAGAGTGCGGATCTCGTCCGCAAAGGAGGCCTTCAGGGTGTTCATGCTCTCACCGGGCACATCCATGGTGAGGATGCCGATGCCGTCTTTGCGAATATCCAGAGAAAAAGTCTTGGCACTCATCATTCCACCTCCAGCACCATGGCCACACCCAGCCCACCCGCCGCACAGGCGGTGTTGAGCCCCAATCCCCCACCCCGGCGCCGCAGTTCATGCAGGGTCTGGGTGATCATGCGCGCCCCGGTGGCGGCAAAGGGGTGACCAAAGGCCAAAGAGCCGCCGAGCACGTTGAACTTCTCCATGTCCACCTCGCCGATGGCCTGATCCCGGCCCAGCTTGTCGCGGGCAAATTCGGCGCTTGCAAACATCTTGAGGTTGGCCAGCGTCTGGGCGGCAAACGCTTCGTGCATGTCGATGAGGGTCAGATCCCCAAGGGTGATGCCGGCACGGTCCAGCGCCAGCGGCGTGGCATAGGAGGGGCCCATCAGCATGTCCTGCCACACGTCGATGGCAGAAAACGCGAAACTGCGGATGTAGCCGAGTGGCTCGAGGCCAAGCTCGCGGGCCCGCCCTTCGCGCATCAGCAGCACGGCGGCAGCGCCGTCGGTGAGTGGAGTGGCGTTGGCGGCAGTAACGGAGCCGTGCATCCGGTCAAACACCGGTTTGAGCTTGGCATAGCTCGCCAGATCAGAGCTTTCGCGGATGTTGTTGTCTCGCTCCAGCGGCACCTTGTAGGGAGGCACGTGGGCGGTAAACACCTCGCCACTCAACTTGCCATCGGCCCAGGCCTGCGCAGCCAGGGTATGGGAGCGGTGCGCCAGCGCATCTTGCGCCTCGCGGCTGATCTGGTGGCTCTTGGCCATCTGCTCGGCGGTCTGCCCCATGGAGAGACCGGTGGAGTACTCGGCCACGGCGGGCGGCACCGGAAGCAGATCCTTGACCCGCAACTGGCGCAGGATATTGAAGCGCTGCTGCAGATTGCGCGCCTTGTTGAGATCCACCAGGGCGCGGGCCAGCTTCTTGCTGACCCCGATGGGCAGCACGGACGAGGAGTCGGCACCGCCGGCGATGGCGATATCCACCGTGCCGGCCATGATGGATTCGGTGACGTTGGCGACGGCCTGGAAACTGGTGGCGCAGGCGCGCGACACGCTATAGGCATCGGTGCTGACACTCATGCCGGTGCCGAGCACGATCTCGCGGGCAATGTTGGGGGCTTCCGGCATCTGTACCACCTGGCCGAACACCAGCTGGTCGATGAGCTTGGGATCGAGATCGGTGCGAGCGAGCATCTCGCTCACCACCAGCTTGCCCAGATCCACCGCAGGCACGCCGTGAAAGGCGGTGGCCTGCTTGGCAAAGGGAGTGCGCAAACCCGCCACGACGGCTATCCGTTCGCCCTGGCGAGTCGTCAGTTTCAATGGCTGTTTCATCCTGGCTCCTTGGGTTAAAAAGGCAGAGGTCTGACCTCATTGCGCCACATCTTAACAATCCAATCACAACTTTCATACAGCTGATTGAAACTAAATTGTCCCCATCTTGCCACCCTCCCTCGCCCTTGTGAGCCAACTGGGGTATAAAAAGATCAACTTCCATAAAAACAACGGGTTTATCGCATGGCAGCGGCCGAGTTCAGAGCACTTGGAGACTATCTGGGCAGCCAGATCCTGGGACAGGGCCCCCTCATCGAGGGGCTGCTGATCGCCCTGTTATGTGAAGGACATGTGCTGATCGAGGGGGCCCCCGGTCTTGCCAAGACCCGGGCGGTCAAGGCGCTGGCCGGTGCCGTGGAGGGGCGCTTTGCCCGTATCCAGTTCACCCCGGATCTGCTCCCTGCCGATCTCACCGGCAGCGAGGTCTTCCATCCCCAGGATGCGAGCTTCGTGTTTCAACCCGGTCCTCTGTTCAACCATCTGGTGCTGGCGGACGAGATCAACCGGGCGCCGGCCAAGGTGCAATCCGCCCTGCTGGAGGCCATGGCCGAGCACCAGATCACCGTGGGCAAGAAGAGCTGGCGCCTGCCCTCCCTCTTCATGGTTGCCGCCACCCAGAACCCCATCGAGCAGGAAGGGACCTATCCCCTGCCGGAGGCCCAGCTCGATCGCTTCTTGCTCAAGCTGCTGGTGGATTACCCCAGCCCCGCCATGGAGCTGGCCATCCTCCAGCTCAACGCCCGCGGCGACGCCCTGCCGACGCCGCCGGTCACCCTCAGCCAGTCCGACCTGCTGGAAGCCCGCACCGCCGTTCAAGGGGTACAGATGCAGGGGCGCCTCGAGCACTATCTGGTGCAACTGGTGTGCGCCACCCGCCCCGGCAGCGGCCTGTGCCCCGAGCTAGACCCCCTGGTCGCGGTGGGGGCCAGTCCCAGAGCCAGCATCGGCCTCGCAAGAGCCGCACGGGCCCGGGCCTGGCTCGCCGGGCGCGACTTCGTGCTACCCGAAGACATCCAGCAACTGGCGCCTGCCGTGCTGCGCCACCGCCTCATCCCGAGTTATCAGGCGCTGGCGGACAACCTCGATAGCGAGGCGCTCATCACCCTGCTGCTGGATGCCATTCCATGCCCCTGAACCGGCCCCCGCAGGCAGCCCTGTCGCCATGACCCCCGTCGCCGAGCCCCGGGATCACCCCGACATCGCCCTCACCCTCGAGCGGCTGCTGGCGGTTCGCCTCTGGACGCGCCAGGGCGAGCGTGCCCGCATTCATCAGGCGGCCCAGGGGCGTATCGGGCGCCAGCCCGGGCTCCATTTCAGGGAGCTTCGCCTCTATCAGGCCGGTGATGAGGTGCGTCACATCGACTGGCGGGTCACCGCCCGCCTCGGCCGCCCCCACACCCGCCTCTACGGGGAAGAGCAGGATCAGGCCCACTGGTTGCTGCTGGATCTCTCACCCGCCATGTACTTTGGCTCCCGCGCCCAGCTCAAGGCCCGCCTTGGCTGCGAGCTGGCCGCCGCCCTGCTCTGGCAGGGGGAGAAACAAGCCAATACCTTGATCTGCCAGGGCGAAGTCCCCCACACAGAGCACCAGCGCGGCTCTCTCATGCCTCTGCTGGAAGCGCTCTGCCGCCATTACGAGGCAGGGCTGGATCGCGCCCCCCCCCCCTGGACGCTGGCCCAGACCCTGGCACGACTCACCCTGCCCCACGGGGCCAGATTGACCCTGATAAGCCATCACCAGGTACCGGACCAGGCCCTCTGCCAGCAGTTGCAACGCCTTCGCCTGCGCCACGACATCCACTACTGGCAGATCCGCGATCCCCTGGAAGCCGCCCTGCCCGAGCAGGGGCAACTGGCAGTGCAGGCAGGCAGACACAGCGGTTGGCTCGCGGGAGAAGATCCCCGCTTTCGCGCCCGCTATCAGAGGGCGGCCGACGAACAGGCCGAGGCCTGTCGCCAGCAGTTGCTGCCCCTGGTGACGCGCCTCTATCGCCTGGACAACGGCGCCACCCTGCAACGCCAGTGGCAGGAGGGTGGATGCCGTCTGTTTTGAGGGGGGAGCAGGGCGTGCCCGCACCGGATGCATATCGCCAGCCCTCGTCCAGTGAGGCCTTGCAAGCCATCCGTGCCGAGCTGCGCGACATCCACCAAGGCCCCGCTCTCGAGCCTGCACAGGATCCTCGCCTGATGGCCCTCGGGGGGCTGCTGATCGCGGCGATCGCCGCTTGCCTGATCGCCATTACGGTCCTCACCCTGTGGCGCCAGCGCCACTGGGCGCTCCGGATAGACTGGCAGGCAGACGATCTCGTCCCCAGGCTGCAGGATGCCCTGCGAGAAGCGGCCATGGCCCGCTGGCCCGAGGCGGCCCCCCTGCAAGGGGAGGACTGGCTCGCCTGGCTGGACAGCAAGGGGGGGAGCGATTTTTCCCGGTTTGCCGCCCAGTGGCCGCTCTGGCTCTATGGGGGCAGAGTACCCGATGAGGCACAGCGCAAAAGATTGCGCCTCGCCTATCTCGCCTGGGGGCGACGCTGCGTCAGTGCGCCGCGATTCCCGGCAAGCAAGCGAGGGGCACCTCCCCCGGAGGGTACGCGATGATCCTCGCCTGGCCCTGGTTTTCCCTCGCCCTCGCCCTGCCGCTGCTGGTGCGCTTCGGCCTGCCTCCCATGAAGGGGCGCAAGGGAGGAAACCAGCTCGTTCACGGAGGTTTTCCCCTGCTCCAGCCCCAGGCGGGGCAGCCCTTGTGGCGCATGATGATCTGCTGGTGCGCCCTGGTACTGGCCCTGTGCCGCCCCCAGTGGCAGGAGCCCCCGATCATTCACTACCAGAGCAGCCGAGACCTCATCCTGGCGGTGGATCTCTCCGACAGCATGCGCACCCAGGACATGCTGGATGACGGAGAGCAAACGGACAGGCTTGCCGCGGTGCGCCAGCAGATAAGCAACCTTGTCGCCTCCCGCCCGGGGGATCGCATCGCCCTTGTCGTCTTTGCCGATCACGCCTATCTGCTCTCCCCCCTCACCCAGGAGACCGGGGCCCTGCTCACCCTGGCCAGGGAGCTCGACTTCGATCTGGTGGGGCGCACCACGGCCCTGGGGGAAGCCATCCTGCTGGCACGCCAGCACGCCGACCCCACCCGCCCCACCGCCCTGCTGCTGGTGACGGACGGGCGCAATACCTCGGGCAATGCGGATCCCCTGACCGAGGCCCGGCTCGCCGCCAAAGCCGGCATCCGTCTCTATACCCTGGGGGTGGGCGCCGACCCCGACACCTTCGCCGCGCCCGCAGGGGACGCCGATCCCAGTGCCGAACTGGATGAAGCCCTGTTGCAGCAGTTGGCGACACTGGGAGGAGGCCGCTATTTTCGCGCCCGCAACCGGGGCGATCTCGCCGCCATCAACCAGGCCATCGACACCCTGGAGCCCCTCGCCCGGCCCCAGACCCTCTCCCGGCCCCACCAGGAGCTCTACCCCTGGCCACTGGCCCTGGCCTGGCTGCTGCTCTGCTGGCCAGCCCGCTGGCACATCCCCCTGTCACACAGGCCATCCCATGAGTAGGCAGGCCATGATGGTGGCACCATGGAGCTGATCTTGCTGCGCCCCCTCTGGTTGCTGGCCCTGCTCCCCTGGCTGTGGCAGGGGTGGCGCCGCCGCCGCGATCCCGGCTTGCTCTCCCCGGCCATGCAGGCCTATCTGCTGCCGAGCCGCCATCGGGCCATCCCCTGGCGCTGGCTTGCCTGTCTGCCGGTGATCCTCGCGCTCTCGGGCCCCGCCCTGCGCCAGCAGAGTCTCCCCATGCCGAGCCCGGCCCTCGATATCTGGCTGCTGGATCTATCCGACTCCATGCTGGCACAGGATCTGGCGCCGGACCGGGCAACCCGGGTAAGGCTGGGATTGCAGGAGATGCTGGCCGACATAGCGCGGCAGGACGCGGCCCATCCCATCGCCCTCATCCTGTTTGCCGGGGATGCCTACCTCGCCATGCCTCCCACCCGGGATCATCAGGCCATCGCCCTACTGCTGCCGGACCTGCGCCCGGCCATCATGCCTGTCCAGGGCAGCGCCCCCGAGCGCGCCGTGGCCCTGGCCCTCACCCTGATCCCGCCGGGCCAGTCCGCCCGTCTGCTGCTCGTGACCGACGGCCTCTCCGGGACAGCGCGCGATCGCATCGCCGCCCTCTGGCCCTGCCTCAACGACCTGTTCTGCAAGGCAGGCTCGGCCCCGCGGCTCGACATCCTGCTGGCCAGCGGGGGCAAGGAGACTCGGCTGCCCGGCGTGGCCGCCGAGCGCTGGCAGCTCGGCAGCCCGATCGGCCACACCTTGCCGGCGCCCGACGAGGAGGCCATGACCGCCCTTGCCGCCAGTACCGGAGGCAGGCTGGCCTGGCTTGATTCCGGCCTGCCCCGCTTTGCCCCCCTGCCCATGGGCCAGGCCCTGACGCAGGGGCAATCCCGGGATCTCGGCCCCTGGCTGCTCATCCCCTTGCTCCCCCTGGCGCTGCTGGCGCGGATCGGCACCCACTGGCTGCTGGTGATCCTCGTCATTGGCGTCGCGCCCCCTTCCCTGCAGGCGGCCTCCCGACAAGATGAAGAAGGCTGGCAGGCTTATCGCCAGGGACACTATCGAGAAGCGGCCAACGCCTTCCAGGATCCGGTCTGGCAAGGCAACGCCTGGTATAGATCCGGGGATTACGCCAGGGCCGTCGCCGCCTATGGCAGGGCAAACAGCGCCACCGCCCACTACAACAGGGGCAATGCCCTGGTCTGGCTCGGGGATCTTGCCGCCGCGGAGCAGGCCTATCTGAGCGCCCTTCGCCTTGAACCTGGGCACAGGGATGCCTTGCACAACCTGGCCCTGCTGCGGGCCAACCCGCCGCAGACAACGCCCTCGGCAAATGCCCCGGCGCAGGCCGACACTCCCGACCCCACCCGCGCCTCAGAGGCTCCCCGCCCCCCGGCGCCCCCCGTGCTGCTGCTGGAGCAGCGCCTTCGCAAGGAGGCCCTGCGCCGCCCCCTGATCAAGGTGGAGGAGCCCTGGTGATCCTCGTGCTGCGCTTGCTCTCCCCCCGGATCGGCTGCTGGCTGCTGCTCGCCCTGTGCGCCATGCGGGTGCAGGCCGCTCCTGTCGAGGCCGAACTGTTGCCGGGGGCGAGCGAGCGCGACTGGCTGCTCGTCATCGAGGCCGACGGGCTGCACCGCGATGAGGATCTCAACCTGCAACCGCTGCTGCGCCAGTTTGCGGTCGGGCGGGTCAGTATCCAGCGGGTCAGTGCCCAGAGCCGCAGCCTGACCCGCTGGCAGATCCCCCTGCACCTGCTCGATACCAGCCCGCACCAGGTGCCCTCCCTGCCCCTTGGCGCCGATCTCACCCCCTCCCTGGCGGTACCGACACGTTCCCTGGACGGCACCCTGATGCCGGCACAAGACCCGGTATTCTCTCCGGTCGAGCTGCAGGCCCGGGTGCTCCATGAGGGGAATCTCTACCCCGGCCAGCCCTTCATCTATGAGCTGACCCTCTGGCTGCCTGCCAACCTGGAGGCCCCCAACCTCGGCGAGCCCATCACCCCGGCCTTTACCATTCGCCGCCTTGGCGAGGATCGCTGGGATTCTCCCGCCAGCCCCGGCCTGCCCGGGCGTCTCACGCGAAAATGGCTGCTGCAGGCCAAAGGGCCCGGGCTCCATCCCGTCGAATCCCCCCGCTTTCAGGGGCGGTTGCCGCCCCAGGATGCGGCCGGTGCGACCGCGCCGGGCAACGCGGGGGATCTGCTGTCCGCCAGGGCGACGACCCTCTTCATCAAGGTGGACAAGGCCCCCCTGGAGCCGGTGGCGAGCAGCCTGGTGCTGCGCCAGCAGTTCAGCCCGGCCCAGGCCAGGGTGGGTGAGCCGGTGATCCGCACCCTCACCCTGGTGATGGAAGGGGGGGATGGCAACCGCCTGCCCCTCTTGCCGGCCCCGCCCATGCCCGCCGGCCTCTCCATGAAGCCGGACGGCGAGCAGCAACAGGAGCGATTCGTGGCCGAGGGGGCGCTTCGCTTCGAGCGCCAGTGGCGCCAGGCCCTGACCGCCGACGAGGCGGGGCGCTATGTGCTGCCCCCCCAGACCCTGCGCTGGTTCAACACCCAGAGCGGCCGCATCGAGGAGGCGCGCCTGCCCGCACATTCTCTGGTGTTCACGGCAAGGGAGAGCGCCACTCCCGCCTCCCCCGCACCAGGGGGCCAGTATCTCTATTGGGTGCTCCTGGCCATCCTGCTGCGGGCATTCATGCGCCGCTGGCCGCGCTGGCGCGCCTTCTATCGCCTGCAACGGGCCCTCGCCACGGGCTCTCCTGACGAGGCCAGGGAAACCCTGCTGACCTGGGCCGTCCTGCGCTGGGACACCCCCTGTCTGCATCTGGCCAGGCTGCCCTGTCACCGCGACCCCGCCATGGGGGCGCTGCTGGACGGCCTGGATCGGGCCTGTTTTTCCCCCAAGCGAGTCCCTGGCGAACACCTGCCCAGGCAGGCGCTCGCCAGGGAGTTGTGCACCTGGGAGAGCTTTGCGATAGCCTATGGTCTTCGAATACTGGCGTGGATGCGTGCATGATGCGCCCCTCATGAAACAGGACACCCCTTTATGGCGTTAGGTTTTTTCAGAAGAAAAAGGGCCGACACGGGAAAGGATCCCCTCACTTCTCCGGTCTATGGGGAGATGGCTGACAAACAAACCAAGTACGAAGCCCTGGTGTACGCCCTGCACGGGGACATCTACTGCTACGCCTACTGGCTGTGCCGGGATCCGCAAATCGCCGAGGATCTGGTGCAGGAGACTTTCCTGCGCGCCTGGAAGGCGATAGATACCCTGCTGGACGACAAGGCTGCCAAGGCGTGGCTCATCACCATATTGCGGCGGGAGAATGCCCGCCGCTTTGAGCGAAAGCAGTTCGATCTCGTCGACCTCGACGAGCACCCCCTGCGGGATCAGGGTGTCCTGCCAAGCGAGCAGGAGATGGAGCACGAATGGCTCAGGCGCCACATCGCCCGCCTGCCTGCCGAGTATCAGGAGCCGCTGCTGCTGCAGGTTCTGGGGGGATTCAGCGGGGAGGAGATCGCCGAGCAACTCGGCCTGAACAAGAACACCGTCATGACAAGGCTGTTTCGCGCTCGCAACCAGATAAAAGAGGCCATGGAGTCTGCGAAACAACAGAGAGGACACACCAATGGATGAGCTTGAATTTCGCCGCCGGGCCATCACTCACCCCTCGGACAGGGATCCCGCCTTCTTGAAAGCCGCCGAGGCGTCACCGGCCAATCGCAAGCATCTGGACGAGATGCAGCAGCTCGAGCGCCAGGTGCGCAGCACTCTGGAAGTGGACGTACCGGCCGGTCTTGCGGAGCGGATCCTGCTCAGGCAGGCGATGGCAGCCGAAGAGGAGCAGGTGGTCCCGCTGCCCGTCACTCCTGCACGCACGCCATGGCGCGCTCTGGCCATCGCGGCCTCGGTCGCCTTCCTGCTCGGCATGAGCACCCGCTGGATCAGCTGGCCTGTGGCACCGGACACCCTGTCGCTGGCTCAGGTCGCCATGTCCCACGTTTATGGGGAAGAGCCCTTCATTCATGCGGTGGATGAGCGGGTCAGCCTGCACACCATCAACGCGAAAATGGAGAAATATGGCGCCACCCTGAGCGAGATGCCGGGCATGAAGGTAACCTATGTCAACCACTGCGCCTTCTACCAGGGACCGGCCCTGCACATGGTGCTGCAGGACAAGATGGGACCGGTCACCCTGTTCCTCGTCCCCAAGCACCTGCCACTGACGATCCAGTCCGATTTTGCAGACGGGACCCTCAAGGGGGAGATACTGCCGCTCAAGGGGGCCAACATGGTGCTCATCGGAGACATGCAGGAGCCCCTCGCCCCGGTTGCCCGCCAGCTTGAGTCACGTCTGCACTGGTCCATTTAACAGACCTTGACCCAGGCTGACTCGTCCTCCGCCTCAGCCACATCACAGGCAGACATCCTCATTGTCTGCCTGTTCATCCCCACATCCCCGCATGTTCCCGCCCATTGCCCGCGCGAAGTCACATTTCTACCATTTATTTTAAATGACGCAAATGGCACCATTTGTGCTTTATTTATCCAATAATAGATAAATCAGCCTAATAAAACGGCAAGTTAAAACAAATGATTAACACAATGGAAACTTTTATGTATTCTGCTGTCACTGGTCTGATTTCTTACCTCCTACCAGATCCATAGAATCACGCCAGCAATGAATGGGAAGAAGCTGACATAACAACAGATCATGTCGTCAATAGCCGCCAAAGAGCTGCGATGTCGACAGAAAATCTGCTTACAAAGAGAGAACACTATGACAACTGCCTTTTTCAAGAAAAGCCTGATCGCTGCGGCCGTGACCCTGGCCAGCACCCAGACCTTCGCCGCCGCGTTCCAGCTGAACGAGCACTCGGCCTCCGGTCTGGGTCGCGCCTACGCAGGTGAAGCAGCCATCGCCGACAACGCGGCCGTGCTGTCCCGCAACCCGGCGGCCATGACCACCTTCGACAAGATGGCACTGTCTGTATCCGGCACCTATATCAAGCCCGACGTGGATGTGGCTGGCGACATCTATGCCGGCCCCACCAAGCTGGCTCCGTCCAGCGAAAGCGACATCGCCCCCGATGCCTTCGTGCCGGCCACCTACTTCATCCAGCCCCTGAATGATCAGTGGGCCTGGGGGATCGGCCTCTTCTCCAACTACGGCCTTTCCACCGAATATTCCAAGACCTTCGCGGCCGGTGCCGGCGCCGGTGACACCGAGCTGCTGACCTTCAACATCAACCCCAACATCGCCTATCGCATCAACTCCAGCTTCAGCGTCGGTGCCGGCATCAATGCCGTCTACGCCGCCGCCGAGCTGAACCGTTATGCCGGTGCGCTTTCCGCCGCCATTCCGGGCGCCAACTCCGATACCCGTCTGGCTCACCTGAAGGGCGACACCTGGGGCTTTGGCTGGAACGTCGGCACCCTGTACGAGATCAACGACAACAACCGTCTCGCCCTGACCTACCGCTCCCAGGTGGACTTGAGCTTTGACGGCGACTTCCAGGGTGCCACCTCCGGCAACCGCGTCGTCGATGGCAACCTGAAGCTGGATCTGCCGGCCCAGGCCGAGTTCGCAGGCTACCACCGCCTGAACCAGCAATTCGCTGTCCACTACTCCGTGAACTGGACCGACTGGAGCGCCTTCCAGGAGCTCAAGGCCACCAGCAGCAACTGCGCCGGCGGCGTGTGCCTGCAAAAAGACGAGAAGTTCAAGGACTCAGCCCGTTACGCCCTGGGCGGTACCTGGTACGTCAACCCGTCCTGGGAAGCCCGTATCGGCTTCGCCTACGACAACAGCCCCATCGAGCCGGAATACCGCAGCCTGAGCATTCCTGACTCCGACCGTATCTGGTACAGCGCCGGTGCCACCTACCACATCAATCCGGACATGAGCCTCGACTTCGGCATGGCCTATCTGGACGGTAAGGAAGTGGACGTGAACGAAGGCCTGCGCAACCACAGCGATGCGCTGCGCTGGAAGGGCACCTCCCACGGCAACGCCCTGCTGGCTTCCGCCCAGTTCAACATGAAATTCTGATTTTCATGTCATCATCGAGAGCGCCCCAGGGCGCTCTTTTTTTATCCAATTTCGCCAATTGAGCGCACAGCTGTAGTAAACAACTGTACTCTTTTCTTTTTTTATCAAACTGTTATGGGTATTTCTTTCAGCATTTAATCCCGTTTTGCCGCACGTTCCCCTCTCCCCGTTGCCTTGCTGGTCATACCATATAAAATCCCGGCCCCAACCGAATAACAGAATGAACACCCAGTTCATCCCGAGGAAAGACCATGCATCCGACGTTCAAACCCTCCCTTATAGCCCTCTTTCTGCTGTCGAGCCAGGTACAGGCTGCCGGCTTCCAGCTCGCGGAGCAATCCGCCACCGGCATGGGGCGTGCCTTCGCGGGTGAAGCCGCCATCGCCGACAATGCCAGCGTGCTCTCCCGCAATGCCGCCGCCATGACCCGGTTCGATACCCTGGCCTTCTCCGGCGGCGTCATCCATGTGCACCCCGACGTCAACATAGAGGGCACCACCCGGGTGCCTACCCCCCAGGGGCCGGTCAGCCTGGATGCCGGAGCCCACGACATTGCGGGTGACGCCTGGGTGCCCAACGCCTATCTCATCGTGCCCCTCAGCGAGCAATGGCGCCTCGGACTTGCCGCCACCTCCTATTACGGACTCGGGGTCAAGATGCCGGACAACTACAACGCCGGTCACTTCGGCAACGTCTCCGACATCAAGACCATGGATCTGGGGGCCTCCCTGGCCTATCGCATCAACCGCGTCTGGTCCGTCGGGGCCGGTCTCTCCGCCATTCAGGGGGAAGGGGAAGTGGGCGGCACTTTCCCCTCCAACAACCAGATAGCCAAGCACTTGAAAGGGGATGGCTGGGCCATGGGCTGGAACCTGGGCACCCTGCTTGAGTTGTCGCAGGCAACCCGCGTCGGTCTCTCCTATCGCCACGACGTGACCCTGACCCTCTCCGGTGACGCCATCGGCATCGATCAAAGGGGCCAGCCTTTCACCGATACCGGCAGCCTGGATCTGCCCCTGCCCGCCACCGCCGAGCTGGCTGTGTTCCATCAACTCACCCCGGCCCTGGCGCTGCATTCGAGCATCAACTGGACCAACTGGAGCAAGTTCGTGCAGCTCGAATCCGAGCTCGACCACCACGGCACCATGCACATCAAGGAGGAGCACTGGGAAGACAGTTGGCGCTATGCCCTGGGGATGACCTACCAGCTGGCCCCCCAGTGGCAACTGCGCTCCGGTATCGCCTACGACCGCAGCCCGGTCCCGGCGGATCGCCGCACCATCTCCATCCCCGACTCGGATCGGGTCTGGTACAGCGCTGGCGTGGGCTACCAGATTGACCGCCACCTCTCGCTGGATCTGGGGCTGACCCTGATCGACGGCAAGAAGGTGGACGTGAGCGAAACCATGCAGCTCAGGCCCGGCATCCCCCAGACCACCTCCACTTTCAATGGCACCTCGGAAGGGGATGCCTGGCTCGCCGGCCTCCAGCTCAACTACCTGTTCTGACACCCCGGGTTTCCTGACAAATAGTATGCCAGTTGTTGACCTTCCCGACCGGTCGGCACTGGCATAGTGATCCGCTTCACCATAGAATCAAGCCTGTAACCATGGTGGAGAGATGCATGTATTCCTATGTAGCAAGGCAGCCCATTCTGGATCGGGAGTTGAACACCCAAGCCTATGAGCTGCTGTTTCGCGACAGCCTGGACAATGTATTTCCCTCCGTCTCCGCACAGCAGGCCACTTCCAGGCTGGTTGCCGAGCAGTTCTTGCAGCAGAACATCGATCATCTCATCGGAGATCACCCCTGCTACATCAATTTCCCCCACTCCCTGTTGCTGGACGGATTGGCCGAGTGCCTACCACGGGACAAGGTGGTGATCGAGATCCTGGAGGATGCCGAGCCCGACGATGCGCTGCTGGAAAAAGTGATCCAGCTCTATGGGCTGGGCTATCGGTTGGCGCTGGATGACTTCACCATGGTCTCAGACTGGGACAGGTTCCTCCCCTACATCCATATCATCAAGTTCGACCTGCGCAGCACGCCGCAACCCTGCATCGAGCACTTCATGGCGAATCATCGCCACCTGCCCCTCACCTATCTGGCCGAGAAAGTCGAGGATCAGGCAGAGTTCGAGCGGATGAAGCAGCTCGGCGTCACCCTGTTCCAGGGATTTTTCTTCAGCCGCCCCCAGATGGTTCAACAGCCCACCATACCGCCGGCCCAACTGGTGGTGATGCAGTTGCTCGAGGTGGTCAATCAGACCGAACCGGATCTGGACAAGATTGAGCAACTGCTCAATCAGGATCTCACCCTCTCTCTCAAGCTGCTGCGCTACATCAACCACCTCAAGCGCTTCCCACAACCCATCGCCTCGTTTCGCCAGGCCGCAAGCTCCCTGGGGCACGCCCAGCTCAAGCGCTTCGTCGCCCTGATCGCAGCCACCAGTGCGGGAAGTGAAAAGAGCGCCGAACTCCACCAGATGTCCCTCATCAGAGCCCGGTTCTGCGAACTGCTGGCCCAGACCCATGCGCCCGCAGAGCAGGCACAGCAAGCCTTTGTAACCGGCCTCTTCTCCCTGCTGGACGTGCTCATGGGAGAACCGCTGGATCAGCTGCTCGGCTCCATTCCCCTGACCGACGACATTCGTGCCGCCCTGCTCACCCGCAAGGGCAAGCTCGGGTTCTACCTCGCGTTCTGTGAAGATTTCGAGAAAGCCGACTGGCAGCGGGTCGCCGCCAACACCGTCCGGCTCGGCCTCAACGAAGAGAAGGTCAGCCACCTCTATCTGAGCGCCACCGCCTGGGTCAACCAGCAGCTTCATGCCATGGAAGAGCAACCGGTCCACTCCCGCCAGACATGACAACGTCCCTCTTGAAGGGACGTTGTCATGTCATCAACCCGCTGCAATCTCACCCACGCATTCAGCCTGCCTCGATGGCGATGGCCGTTGCCTCCCCTCCCCCGATGCACAAGCTCGCCACCCCTCGCCTGAGCCCGCGGGCACGCAGGGCATGGATCAGGGTCACCAGGATGCGGGCGCCACTGGCGCCAAGAGGGTGCCCCAGCGCACAGGCCCCGCCGTTCACGTTCAACTTGTGATGGGGAATGCCGCACCCGGCCATCGCCAGCATGCTCACCATGGCGAATGCCTCGTTCACCTCGAACAGGTCCACCTCCTCCACCGACCAGCCCACCCGGGCCAGCAACTTGTCAATGGCGCCGACGGGGGCACTGGTAAACTCCGCCGGCAGGGCGGCGTGACTCTGGTAACCCACTACCCTGGCCAGCACCGGCAATCCGAGCCGGGCAGCGGTCTCGCCCCGCATCAACACCAGGGCTGCAGCCCCGTCCGAGATGGAGCTGGCATTGGCCGCCGTGATGGTGCCGTGCTTGCTGAAGGCCGGCTTGAGGCCGGGGATCTTGTCGGGCCTGGCTTTGCCCGGTTGCTCATCCTCGGCCAGCAGCAGGGTATCCTCAGAGGTCATGACGGGAGCCAGTTCCGCGGCAAAGGCACCGCTGCGCTGCGCCGTCAGCGCCCGCTCCAGGGAGGCGATGGCAAAGGCATCCATGTCGGCCCGGGTCAGTCCGCTGCGATCGGCGCTCAACTGGGCGTAATGACCCATCAGATGGCCTTCGTAGGCATCCTGCAAGCCGTCCAGGAACATGTGATCGAGCACGCTCTGGTGCCCCATGCGAAAACCGCTGCGCGCCTTGTCCAGCAGATAGGGGGCGCGGCTCATGCTCTCCATGCCCCCCGCCACCACGACCTCGGCCTCCCCCAGGCGCAGGCTGTCCGCCGCCAGCATCACCGCCTTCATGCCGGAGCCGCACACCTTGTTGATGGTGGTACAGGGCACGCTGTCCGGCAGCCCCCCCTTGAGCGCCGCCTGACGGGCTGGCGCCTGGCCGACCCCTGCGCTCAGCACGTTGCCCATATAGACCTCATTGACCTGCTCCCCCGTCATCCCGGCCTGCGCCAGCGCGGCGCGGATGGCGCAGGCGCCAAGCTCGGGGGCACTGAGCCCGCTCAAGGCCCCCTGGAAGGCCCCCATGGGGGTACGTTTGGCCGCCACAATCACGATATCCATCGATAGCACTCTCCTTGTTACATCGGGATAACATATGCCGCGGCCGCGACGGGAACAAGACTTGCGGGGAAGTTGACGTTTGGGTAAGGTGCCAGCCTGCATTGACAACCAGATGGCAGCCAAGACAGCCCCATGACCAAATCCAGGGACGACACCCGCACCTTCAGCATCAGCGAACTGGCTCGCGAGTTCGATGTGACCACCCGCAGCATCCGCTTCTACGAGGATCAGGGCCTGCTCAACCCCACCCGCCAGGGACAACACAGGATCTACAGCCGTCAGGACAGGGTGCGGCTCAAGCTGACCCTGCGTGGCAAGCGTCTGGGCTTCAGCCTCGCAGAGATCCGGGAGCTGTTCGATCTCTACGATGCGGACAAGAGCAGCCGCTCCCAGTTGCAGACCATGCTGGGGCTGGTGGCCGACAAGCGGGAGACCCTGCAGCAACAGCTGGAAGATATCCAGATGGTCCTGCTGGAGCTGGAGGCGGCCGAACAGCGCTGCCGCCAGGCCCTGGCACACCTCTCCCCCTGAGGCACGCAGACGGGCGAGGCGAGCGGGGAACACCGCCAGCAAATAGACACAAATGAAAGAGGGAGGCTTGAAGCCTCCCTCTTGTCATGCATCGTGGACGACCGATATCAGGCCTCCTTGCTCCAGCGGTTCGGATCGTAATCCGGGCTGTAGCGATCGACGATGATGGCACAGGCCGCATCGCCGGTGATGTTCAGCGCGGTGCGGATCATGTCGAACAGACGATCCAGCGCGAACAGCAGCGGCAGACCCTCGATGGGGATCCCGGCCGCCAGCAGCACGGCAACCACCAGGAAGCTCGGGCCCGGTACACCGGCCTGACCGATGGCACCCAGGGTAGAGGTGACGATGATCGCCGCCCAGGCACCCATGGAAAGATCGATGTTATAGACCTGGGCGAAGAAGATGGCGACCAGGCCGTAATAGATGGCATTGCCGCTCATATTGATGGTGGCGCCCAGCGGCAGCACGAAGGAAGCGGTGGCGTTGGTCACCTTCAGATCGCGCTCGCAGGTCTCCATGTTGACCGGCAGGGTCGCCATGGAAGAGGCGGTGGAGAAGGCCACGATCTGCGGCTTCTTCATCGCGGAGAAGTACTTGCGTACCGGCGTGTTGGAGAAGAACGCGATCAGCAGCGGATAGACCACGAAGCCGAAGATGAGGATGGCGGCGACATAGACGACGAACAGCTTGAGCACCAGAGTCAGCACGTCGAAGCCGTAGGTGCCGATGGCGTCGGCCATCAGGCCGAAGACGCCGATGGGGGCGATCAGCATCACCTTGTTGATCATCCAGACGAAGGCGTCCACCAGGGTGTTGAGCCCGTCTACCAGCGGCTTGGCGCGCTCACGGGGCTGCTTGGCCAGGGCGATGCCGAGGAACATGCAGAACACCAGGATCTGCAGGATGTTGGCCTCGTTCAAGGCGCTGAACACGTTGATCGGGATCATGCCAAGCAGGGTGGCCACCGCATCGGGCAGTGCACCCTTGTCGGCGTAGTCGCCGGAGAACATGGCCGCAGTGGCGCCAAAGTCAACGCCCACACCAGGTTTGAACACCTGACCCATCACCAGCGCCAGGAACACCGCCAGTGCGGAGGTGCCGAGGAAGAAGGCGAGCGTGGTGACGCCAATCTTGCCAGCAGCGGGGCTGGCCCCCAGGTTGGCGGCCCCGGACAGGATGGCCACCGCCACCAGCGGGATCACCAGCATCTTGATCAGCTGGATAAACAGGGTGCCGAGCGGCGCAAACACCGTGGCTTGCTCTCCCATGAGCGCCCCGACCAGTGCGCCCAGCACCATGGCCACCACTACCTGGAAGCCGATGTTTTTGATTAATCCTTTTGTTAACACAGAATGTTCCTTTATTTAGCAATTACTCACACTTTTATAGCGTAAATGACCACCCAGAGCGTCAAATCCTCTCCATTGCTCTGGCGGTGCGCTTTATCTCATATTTGCGCCTCGTTTTACATCAGAATCCGTTAACGAAATGCATTGATAACTTTATGAGAAAGTAAAGCCTCAAAAGAGACACGGCTGTTTTTGCTCCTTTTACCATGACAACATCCAAAACAGTGTGCTACGTTGGCTCTGCAAACGTGCATACAGGGAAGAAAAGATGCTGAAAGTTAACGAGTATTTTGACGGAAATGTTAAATCTATCGGTTTCGAGCAAAAAGGCGAGAAAGCTACCGTTGGTGTGATGGAAGCGGGCGAGTACCTGTTCAATACCGCCGCCCCGGAGCGCATGACGGTGATCAAGGGCGCCCTCACCATCCAGCTGGCCGACGAAGATGAGTGGCACACCTACCAGCAGGGGGAATCCTTCGACGTGGCCGGTCACTCCTCCTTCAAGCTGGAAGTGAAGATCGCCTCCGCCTATCTGTGCGAGTTCCTCGACTGATTTATCACGGGCGCCATGGGATGCCGAGCGGCTCCCCCATGGCGCGCCTCTCCCACGCCCATTTCCCTACCGCCATCACACCCCGCTATCTCCCCCCTTTTCAACGACTACAAAAAATTTACAATGTTTAGACGAAATCCATAATTGGAGTACGTCATGATCAGTGTCTTCGACATGTTTTCCATCGGGATAGGCCCCTCCTCCTCCCATACCGTGGGACCGATGCGGGCCGCCTGCGCCTTCATCCAGACCCTCAAAGCGAACGCACTCCTCTCCCGTACCGGACGCGTCGTCGTCGAGTGCTACGGCTCACTTGGCCAGACCGGCAAGGGGCACGGCACCGGCAAGGCCATCATCCTGGGACTGGCCGGATTTGAACCCGAATCCGTGGACATCGAGGCCATTCCCGCCTTCCTCGCCCAGGTAGAGCAGACCCAGACCCTCTGCCTGGGCGGCGAGCAACCCAGCGAATTTCCCCGCATCGGCGCCATCCTCTTCAACCGACGCAAGACCCTTCCCGCCCACTCCAACGGCATGACATTGCGCGCCTATGAGGGTGACACCCTTGTGTTCGAGCAGACCTACTACTCCATCGGGGGCGGTTTCATCATCGAGGAGAGTCACTTCGCCAACGCCCGGGAAGAGGCGGCCCGCTTCGATGCCGCCCACCCCATCCCCTATCCCTTCGAGAGCGGCGCCGAACTGCTGGCCCAGTGCCAGGAGAGCGGCCTCTCCATCTCGGGGCTGATGCTGGCCAACGAGAAGGTGTTTCGCTCGGAAGCGGAGATCAAGGCCGGGCTTCGCAAGATCTGGCAGGCGATGCAGGGGTGTGTGGAGCGTGGCTGCAAGAGCGAGGGGGTGCTGCCAGGCGGCCTCAAGGTCAAGCGCCGGGCTCCCGCCCTCTATCGCCAGCTCTGTGGCGAGACCAATTTCAACAAGGATCCGCTGATGGTGATGGAGTGGGTGGACCTCTTTGCGCTGGCCGTCAACGAGGAGAACGCCGCCGGAGGCCGGGTGGTGACGGCGCCGACCAACGGCGCCGCCGGCATCATCCCCGCCGTGTTGCACTATTACGATCGCTTCGTGCGCAAGGTGGATGACGAGCTGCTGATGCAGTACTTCCTCACTGCCGCGGCCATCGGCATCCTCTACAAGAAGAATGCCTCCCTCTCGGGGGCCGAGGTGGGCTGTCAGGGCGAGGTCGGCGTGGCCTGCTCCATGGCCGCTGGTGCCCTGGCCGAGCTGCTGGGCGCCAGCCCCGCCATCGTCGAGAATGCCGCCGAGATCGGCATGGAGCACAATCTCGGGCTGACCTGCGATCCCGTCGGTGGTCTGGTGCAGGTGCCCTGCATCGAGCGCAACGCCATGGGCGCGGTCAAGGCGATCAATGCCGCCCGCCTCGCCCTGCGCGGCACCGGTGAGCACAAGGTGTCGCTGGACAAGGTGATCAGAACCATGTGGGAAACCGGCAACGACATGAAGACCAAGTACAAGGAGACCGCCCGGGGCGGCCTTGCCGTCAACATCACCGAGTGTTAAGCCTCTGTGATAAAGCCGCATATGGCACTCGAATACCCGGCATCGCCGGGTATTTTTTTGCAAAACGTTTGTCTGGCGCTTAACAAAATGGATAACCATCAAAATAAATTTTATACTCGCGCCACGAATTCAACAAAAATAGATCTGTTTCAACTTTTTTTAGGCATTGAACCGTTACACTGTGGTTATCCGGTTCCCTGGCCTTTGTGACGACAGACCCGTCCCATGGATCCCTTTTCTGCGAGTGGGCATGGCGCCCCCTTCTACCCTGAGGTAATTGTTACATGATCAGCGTTTTTGATATCTTCAAAATCGGTGTTGGCCCCTCCTCTTCCCACACTGTCGGCCCCATGAAGGCAGCCAAACAGTTCGTGGATGAACTGCGTGCTGGCGGCAAGATCCGTGACATCACCCGGATCCAGGTCGATGTCTATGGCTCCCTCTCCTGGACCGGCAAAGGCCACCACACGGATACCGCCATCATCATGGGTCTGGCGGGCAACCTGCCAGAGAACGTCGACATCGACGCCATCCCCGAATTCATCTCCCGCGTGGAGCAGACCGGTCGTCTGCCCATCGGCCTGCACTGCCACACCGTCAGCTTCCCCAAGGGCGCCATGATCTTCCATGACGAGGCCCTGCCCCTGCACGAAAACGGCATGAGGCTGACCGCCTTCATCGAAGATGACGCCGTCTACAGCAAGACCTACTACTCCATCGGCGGTGGCTTCATCGTCGACGAAGAGAACTTTGGCAAGGGTGACAGCGGCGACATGTCCGTCAGCTATCCCTTCAAGAGTGCCGCCGAGCTCATCGCCCACTGCAGCCAGAGCGGTCTCTCCATCTCCGCCCTGATGATGGAAAACGAGAAGTGCTTCAACACCCCGGAAGAGATCTACAAGAAGCTCGGCAAGATCTGGACCACCATGCGGGAAGGGATCGAGCGCGGCTGCCGCACCGAGGGCGTCCTCTCCGGCCCGCTGCGCGTACCGCGCCGCGCCGCGCCGCTCTACCGCCAGCTGACCACCAACGAGAACCTCTCCAACGATCCCATGAACATCGTGGACTGGGTCAACATGTTCGCCCTGGCGGTGAGTGAAGAGAACGCCGCCGGTGGCCGCGTCGTCACCGCGCCGACCAACGGCGCCGCCGGCATCATCCCGGCCGTGCTGGCCTACTACGACAAGTTCATCCAGCCGGTGGGCCGCGACGAGTACACCCGCTTCTATCTGGCCGCTGCCGCCGTCGGCATGCTCTACAAGATGAACGCGTCCATCTCCGGCGCCGAAGTGGGCTGCCAGGGTGAAGTGGGCGTCTCCTGCTCCATGGCCGCCGCCGGCCTGACCGAGCTGATGGGCGGCAGCCCCGAGCACGTCTGTGAAGCCGCCGAGATCGGCATGGAACACAACCTGGGTCTGACCTGCGACCCGGTGGCCGGCCAGGTACAGGTACCCTGCATCGAGCGCAACGCCATCGCCGCCATGAAGGCGGTCAACGCCTCCCGCATGGCCCTGCGTCGCACCTCCAAGCCGCGCGTGTCGCTGGACAAGGTGATCGAGACCATGTACATCACCGGCAAGGACATGGACTCCAAGTACCGCGAGACCTCCCGCGGTGGCCTGGCCATCAAGGTGATGCAGGTTGCCTGCGACTAACGCCGAGTCGCGATGACATGAAAAAAGCGGGATATATTCCCGCTTTTTTTTGGTTCTTCGCGGGATCTTGGGGAAGTGGAAGTTGACAGACAGGGTGCTGGTAAACTGGCTGTCTCCAAACACACCACCACCATCACCCTGCTGTCGCCGTGCATCATATTGATATTGCCTCCTTCTGGCCAGGTTATACCGTCATCGCCCAAGCGCTTTCTGCCAACCATCACACCCTGTTTACCCTTGAGCCTCGCGCCGACCTGTTGCCCCGTTGTCGCCGATGCCTGCAACCCACGCCATTGATCCACGACCAACGTATCCGCCGGGTGCGTGAGCGAGACCTATTTGACCGACAAGTCTGGTTACAACTGCCTGTTCGCCGCGTCGACTGTCTGCGCTGTGGTCGCGTCAGTGAACATATCGACTGGCTCCCCTCTGGCTCCCGCCTCACCCGGCGCATGCAGTGCTGGATTGAAGCGCTCGTTCAGTACCTCCCCATCCGCCATGTCAGCCAGCTCACCGGGGTCGGTTGGCACACCATCAAGGAGATCGACAAGCGCCGTTTGCAGACCAGTGTGGGCACCATCGAACTTGGGGAGGTGCGGCGGCTGGTGATGGATGAGTTTGCCCTGCACAAGGGACACCGCTATGCCACCGTGATCATGGATGCCGAGCGAACCCGCGTCCTGTGGGTGGGGCACGGCAACAGCCGGGCCGCTATCCGTCCCTTCTTCGAGCAGCTCGGCGAGCGATGCCAGCAGATTGAAGCGGTGGCGATGGACATGAACACGGCGTTCGACCTGGAGGTGAAGCAACACTGCCCGCAGGCGGAGGTGGTCTACGACCTGTTCCACGTGGTGGCTCGCTATGGCCGAGAGGTGGTGGACCGGGTGCGAGTGGAGCAGGCGAATGCACTGAAAAGCGATAAACCGGCGCGAAAAGTGGTCAAAAGTGCGCGTTGGTTGCTGCTACGTAATCGGGCGAAGTTGAGTGAAAAACAGGATGTGAAGTTGCAGGAGCTGTTGGCGGCGAATCAACCGCTGGCGATGGTGTACGTGCTGAAAGAGGGGTTGAAGGGCATCTGGTATGCGCCGAGCGTGTGGGAAGGATGGCGACGATGGCGGAGCTGGATGCGGCAGGTGAAGGAAAGCGGGCTAGCGCCGCTGCAACGATTTGGTCGAAATTTATCGAAATATATGCGGGGGATCCTGGCGAGTGCAAACTACCCGATGCACACGAGTGTGCTGGAAGGGGTGAACAACAAGATCAAAGTGATAAAGCGTATGGCATATGGATTTAGGGACTCAGAATACTTTTTTCTGAAAATCAAGGCGGCCTTCCCCGGAAAGCCGCGATGAACCTTTTTTTTGGTCGCGATTTAAAGGGCGACGTTCCTGAATAAAGGGAGGCCGACAAGGGATAAAAAGAGACGGGCATATCACCTCCACCCGTTCGCCGTGACAGGAAAACGGGGGAGAGCTATTTCACGATGCGATCGGCCAGGGTGCCGACGGCCACCACGAAATAGGGGGAGCGATTCCAGTGACGCAGTACCCGGTAATTGTCATAGGCAAGGTAGCTTCGCCCGTGAATATCGTCGGGGCGGATGAGGGAGGCCTGCATGTCGACCGCAGGCAGAGGTGAGCCGTCCTGCTGGCGAACCCCGAGGGCCTGCCAGGTCGCCAGGGACTTGCGGGTATCAAGTCCCAGCAAGGCGGGGTCCAGGCGTTCTGGCACCCTCACCCGCCGTCCCCAGGTCTGGTCTTCGCGCCAGCCGTTCTGGCTCAGATAATTGGCAGCCGATCCAAATACATCCGCGAGATTGCCCCAGAGATCCTTCTTGCCGTCCCCGTCCTGATCCACCGCGTATCGCAGGAATGACGAGGGCATGAACTGCACCTGTCCCATGGCCCCCGCCCAGGATCCCTTGAAGTTGGCGGGGTTCACATGTCCCTGCTCCAGAATGCGCAGGGCATCGAACAACTCGCCTTTGAAGAAGGCTTCACGGCGACCGTCCCAGGCCAGGGTCGAGAGAGAAGAGATAAGGGGATAATGGCCGGTTATTTTGCCGAAATTGGTTTCAATTCCCCACAAGGCAACAATAAAGCGGGGCTGTACCCCATATTCCCGGCCTATTTTTGTGAGCAGCGGCAAATGCTGGCGATATAAGGTTTGGGCTTGCTTGACTTTCCATTCCGGCACCGCCCGGGGAATATATGTGTCCAGGGTCAGTTTGAATTCCGGCTGATTTTTGTCGTGCCTGATGACGGCATCGACAAGGTGGACATCCGCAAAGGCCGCACTCACCGTCTCGGGCAACATGCCCGCCGCCAGCGCCTGCTCTTTGAGGCTTGCCACGTACTGGTCAAAATCGGGGCCGGCCTGCACCGGCGATCCCGACAGGGCGCCTGACAACAGCAGTGCCAGCCGCCCCGCCCTCATCGTGCGCCCTTTAATTGCGCCTTGTGCTGCTCCAGCAGGTTTTCCGGTGGCGGTGGCACCTGCAGATAAAAGCCCTGGCTCTTCAGGGCGGCCATCACCCGCTCCGTGGAGGCCAGCCCCAGGGGCTTGGCCGGGTCCAGCTTGGTCATCAGGACCAGTTCGGGACGCCCGAAGGTACTCATCAGCACCTCGGGAACGCGGGAAAAGTCCTCTCTTCGTTCAATAAAGAGATAGGTCTCGGCTTTTTTGCGACTTTTATAGACTGCACACAACATGGAAATTGATATAATCCGACGGGTTTATTGCCTCTGGTGGTGGCAAACTATAACATCAGGAATTGAATAACAATAACGTATTACCGTCTCGGTTCGGGGAAGATTCATGGTTGAACGCGATAACGAATTGAAAGGGACCACCTTCACTATTTCTGTGTTGCATCTCAGCGATGGCAATCCGGCCCGGATCCGACAACTGCTGGAGGCCAAGGTCGCGCAGGCCCCCCAGTTTTTTAATTGTGCCCCCCTCGTCCTCAATGTGGAACGCCTCGAGGCGATCCCCGATTTCGAACAGCTCAGGGAGCTGGTCGAGTCGGAAGACTTCGTGCTGGTCGGGATCACGGGGGCGCGGGACGAGGCGATGAAGACGGCCGCCAAGGCGGCAGGCCTCGCCGTCATGGTGTCAGGCAAGAGCCGCAAGGCAGAACCTGAGCCGACACCGCCAGTGCCTGAGCCCAAGCCAGTGGAGGCCGCACCGGTTCCCCCGGTGCCAGCGCCCGTGGAGGCAAGCAAGGTCCACGTGGGCCCGGTGCGCTCCGGTCAGCAGATCTATGCAGCCGGCACCTCGCTGGTGGTGCTGGGCTCGGTGAGCCCTGGCGCCGAAGTCATCGCCGATGACAGCATCCATGTTTATGGTGCCCTGCGTGGCCGAGCCATCGCAGGGGCCAAGGGCAATCCCAAGGCCCGCATTTATTGCCAGCAATTGCAGGCCGAGCTGCTCTCCATCGCGGGCACCTTCCAGCTCAGCGATGCATTGCCTGCAGGCGTGATACAAGAGCCGGTCCATATCCGGCTCGACAATGAACAACTTCGTATAGACCGAATCAAATAGAGTTACAAGGAAGCGAGAATGGCGCGAATCATAGTCGTTACATCGGGCAAGGGTGGCGTTGGCAAGACGACAACCAGCGCGGCACTGAGCACCGGTCTGGCCCAGCGTGGCCACAAGACCGTGGTCATCGATTTTGACATTGGTCTGAGAAACCTGGACCTCATCATGGGTTGCGAGCGGCGCGTGGTCTATGACTTCGTCAACGTCATCAACGGGGAAGCCAACCTCAACCAGGCCCTCATCAAGGACAAGCGTTGCGAAAACCTGTTCATCCTGCCCGCCTCCCAGACCCGGGACAAGGATGCCCTGACCCGTGAAGGGGTGGAGAAGATCCTGGATCAGCTGGCGGAGATGCAGTTTGACTACATCGTCTGCGACTCCCCCGCCGGTATCGAATCCGGCGCCCTGATGGCGCTCTATTTCGCCGACGAGGCCATCGTCACCACCAACCCGGAAGTCTCTTCCGTGCGTGACTCGGATCGCATCCTCGGTATCCTGGCCTCCAAGTCCCGCCGTGCCGAGCGCGGTGAGGATCCCATCAAGGAGCACCTGCTGCTGACCCGCTACTGCCCGACCCGCGTCAACCGCGGCGACATGCTGAGCGTGCAGGACGTACAGGAGATCCTGGCCATCAAACTGCTCGGGGTGATCCCGGAGTCCCAGGCGGTGCTGCGCGCCTCCAACTCCGGCGAGCCGGTCATTCTGGACAAGGAGTCCGATGCCGGTCAGGCCTACGAGGACGCCGTCGCCCGCCTCTTGGGTGACACCAAGGATTTCCGTTTTCTGGAAGAAGAGAAGAAAGGCTTCTTTAGCCGACTGTTCGGGAGTTAAGCATGTCATTATTGGATTATTTTCGTTCCAACAAGAAACAGAACACCGCACAACTGGCCAAAGAGCGGTTGCAGATCATCGTGGCTCACGAGCGTTCATCCAGAGGGGGGCCGGATTACCTGCCCCAGCTCAAGCAGGACATCCTCGACGTGATCCGCAAATACGTGCAGATCGACCCGGACAAGATCACCGTCCAGCTTGATCAGAAGAGTGACGAGTTGTCGGTGCTGGAGCTCAACATCACCTTCGCCGACGACCAGAAGAAGGGATGAGCTGACGCACCATGCGCGACCCCTTCCCCCAATGAAGACCGGATCCTTTCCCAGGATCCGGTTTTTTAATGCCTGGCGTCCCGGCATCTCGCCAAGGGCATCAGGGCCAGCTAGAATACCGCGCACCCCGAGGCGCTGCCGACGGACTTTCCCTCTCCCCTTATCTGGAACACGGCTTTTATGTCTTTGAATGACGAAATGCACAGCGTCGAGGAACTGCTCGACACCGCCCTCGAACTCTTCATGGAGCTGGCCTCCGACAACCTGCCCGAGCAGGAGATCGTCCGCTTCAATCAGGAGTTCAACGACCGCGGCCTGCTGGCGGAGACCGATCCCGCCGACGACTGGGCGGCCGACGTGGGATTTGAGGTGAGCGACGCCGATTATGCCGAGATCTGGGTCGGCCTTGGCAACGAACAAGAAGAGTACGAGCACCTGTTTGCCCGCATGCTGCTCTCCCGCCGCGTCGACGAGAAGTTCTGCCACATCGAATGGCTGCCCCAATAATTCCGGATCCCGATGATCCTGGCCACTATGACTGGGACGGCGGGCCCGAGCCCGTGAGGCCTTCGCGCAGACGGCGACTGCTGGGCTGGCTCGGCAAGCTGCTGCTGGCCGCCTTTGCGAGCACCATCGTCTCGGTCGCGCTGCTGCGCTTTATCGACCCCCCCATGTGGACCTGGCGACTCGAACGCGCCCTGTTTCCCCCTGCCAAGGTGGCCGAGGTGAAGCACGACTGGGTGCCGCTTGAGCAGATTTCCCGGGAGCTGCAACTGGCGGTGATCGCCGCCGAGGATCAGCGCTTTGCCGAACATCACGGTTTTGACATGGATGCCATCAGCTCGGCCTTCAGGCACAACCAGCACAGCGGGCGGGTGCGCGGTGCCAGCACCCTCAGCCAGCAAACCGCCAAGAACCTCTTCATGTGGAGCGATCGCAGCTTCCTGCGCAAGGGAATAGAGGCCTGGTTCACCCTGCTGATGGAGCTGGGCTGGGACAAGTCCCGCATTCTCGAGGTGTATCTCAACATCGTGGAGTTCGGACCCGGGATCTATGGCGCCGAGGCGGCCGCCAGGCACTACTTCGGCAAACCGGCGATACGCCTCACCCGCTACGAGGCCTCCCTGCTCGCCGCCGCCCTGCCCAATCCCTGGCGTTATCGGGTCAAGCCCCCCTCACCCTATGTGCAACAGCGCTCGGCCTGGATCCGTCGTCAGATGGGTCAACTCGGGCAAGTCACCCTGAACCGGGTCCACGGCACAGAGTAGCGCCATCCTGCGGATCAGAGGCGGGCCCCAGATGGCCGCCGACGGTTTCCCGATGAAGGGGCAGATAGTGCCACCACCAGGTTTCGCGCCGCCGCTTGATCTGCCTTCTGTACTGTCGTCGCTTCATCTTGCCAGGCCGCCCCGTCACGCCGCCCCTGCTGGCGGCTCTGTTAACCTTATCCCCTGATCCCGCCATTTGACAGCACGGCGTCACCGCCCCCGGGCTGGCTGCCCATCCCAATACTTGTTAAAGTGGCGAACCTGGACGTATCTGGAGTGATTTCATGGAACAACGTAGCCCGGATCAGCTGGTCGAGTGGGCCTATGATCAGTTTCTGGAGCAGGCCGCCGACATGCTGGCCCCCGAACAAATCGTCGACATCACCCTCGAGTTCGAGCAACGTGGCGCGGTGGAGGCAACCCTGCCCAATGCCGACTGGTCGACCGAACTCGGCGAGCCGGTGGACATGGCACGTTGGGCCGAGGTCTGGGTCGGCTTGCTGGATCATCAGGACGAGTTCGAGGTGATCTACGCCACCTTCCTGCTCCCCCGGGATCAGAGCGAGCACGACGTACATATCCGCTGGCACCGCCAGCAACAAGCATAAGAAAAGGCGCCCCAGGCGCCTTTTTCGTTTTTTGCGCTGCCCGAGTCAGGGGCGTGCCGCGATGGCCTTGGCCAGACAGCGGCGACACCAGCAGGCGCTGGCATCGCTCATGGGCAACGCGGGAAGCTGGCTGCACCAGCAGCGCTCGATGGGTTCCCCCGCCGACACGGCGCAGAACGCCGGCTCGCCGCAGCCCGGGCAGGCATGGGTGCTCTTCGAGCCATCGAGCTCGGCCATGCGGGCCAGCTGGGCCTCGCTGTCCATGACGGACCACTGGCCTATCTCGGTCAGGGTGCGGCCACAACCGAGGCAGAGCCCCTCTTTGGCCCGGCAGTCACCGATGCAGGGACTCGGCACCTTATTCGTCCCCTGCCGGCGTGTCGGAGCCCACGAGGCGGATGCTGTGCTCCTCGATGACGATCTTGCCCTGCTTGTAGAGGCCGCCGATCGCTTTCTTGAAGGTGCCCTTGCTCATGCTGAACATCTTGTAGATGACGTCAGGATCGCTCTTGTCTCCCGCCGCAAGGCTGCCCCCCTGCTTTTGCAGACGCAGCAGGATGCGCGCACCGGCGTCATCCATCCGGGCCAGTCCCGGCTTTTGCAGGGTCAGGTCCAGCTTGCCATCTTCGCGCACCTGCTTGACCCAGGCGGTCAGCGGTCGGCCCGTCATCACGCGGCCGAACACCTCGTTCTTGAACAGCATGCCGGCGTACTGGCCATTGACCACGGCCTTGATGCCAAGGGGGGTGTGTTCCCCCGGCAGCACCGTCACCTCGTCACCGCTCTTGAAAGGAGGGTCGATGCGCAGGAAGCGCTCCAGACGGCTGGTGCCGACCATACGCCCTTCGTTGTCCAGCATCAGATGCACCAGATAGACATGGCCCACCTGCATCGGCTTGTTCTGCTCGCGGCTTGGTACGAAGAGATCCTTCTTCATGCCCCAGTCGAGGAAAGCACCAATCTTGTTGGCGTTGACCACCTTGAGACCGACGATGTCCCCCACCATGGCGAAGGGCTTGTCGGTGGTGATCACCGGCTCGCAATCCGCATCCAGATAGAGGAAGACGGACACCTCGCTCTCCTCGGCGACGCCTTCCGGCAACTGGCGCCTGGGCAGCAGCAGCTCGCCGTATTCCCCCGCCGCCAGCCAGGCGCCGCGCTCCTCGATCTCGACGACGGTCAGGGTGTTCATCTTGCCAATCTGTAACATGGTGATCTCTTCTTTCAATATCCGGATGGGCCCATCTCATGGAAGACCCGTCATATAGAGGTGCATCGCCGCCGTCGGATGAGAGAGGACGGGGCCGATTTATGTCATGCAGGCGCGCATGTTACCCCAGAGCGGCAGCAGGACCTAGCCCCTCCCCCCTGTGTCTGACCTCTTTTCCCGCTCCCGGGCGGCCAGATTGACGATATTAGCAGCATTCAGTTCCCCCTTTGCTGCAAATAACCCCACTTTTAGGTAGACTTCGCGGCCGTCAAATCCAGAGGAAGCGTCGATGAACCCAGCCACTCGTACCCGTCATCTCAATCAATGGATCCAGACCCACAGCCAGCAGGAGATGAGTTACCCCGCCCTGCACGGCTTCCTGTGCGCCCGTCTGACGGGGCCCGTTGCCCCCGACTGGCAAGATCCGCTGGCCGGCCTGCTGCCTCATGATGCAGCGCTGGACGAGAAGAGTGCCGAGGCGCTGCATCACCTGCTCGCCGAGCTGGAAGCCCAGGCCGACGACGCGCAGCTGGCCCTGCCGAGCCAATGTCGCCTCTCTACCGACAACCCGGAGCAGGTGTTTGACAAGCGCCATCCTCTGGGCCAATGGAGCTATGGCTTCAGTCAGGGGGTGGCCTGCTGGCCGGCGCCGACCGATCTGAACGATCCGGCGACCCGCCATCGCTTCAGCCTGGTGGCCGAGCTCTGCCTGTTTCGCGACAAGCCCATGGCCATGATGCTGCACCAGGCTGCGGCCAGCGAGCTCCCCTTCCTCGATTTTTGCAAGCGTCAACGCCAGCAGATGAAGACGGCCCTCAACCTCCTGCTCGGCCAGGATCACTACGAGGCAGAGCCTGAAGAGAGCCCGTCCCTGGACAACGAGCAGACTCGCCAGTGGCAGCAGTGGTTCGAACTGGCGGCAGAGAGCCGCGATCCCCTCCCTCGCCTTGGCTGGTTCGAGCGCATCATTGCCGATGCCAACCTCCTGTTCGATGAGGCATTCTGGCAAGCCCACGCGGGCCATGGCTGGCAGGTCCCCGAGGCACGCCCTCTGATCGCGGCCAGGGCCGGTCGAGCCGATTGCCTGCTGCGACTTGGGCAGCTTGGGCAGGCACGGGATGAGTACCTGTCCCTGCTCGCCCTCTGCCGCGCCGACGAGCCCGCTTGCCGCCACCCCCTCTCCACCCTCTATGCCTGGCAAGGGGAGTGGGATGCCCTGCAACAACTGCTGGTGCGCTTTGATGAAGCCTCCTGCTGGCTGCTCTACAACAAGGCCTTGATGAGCTTTGTCTGCGAAGGGGAAACGGCGGCGCGCCCTCATCTGGCGGCGGCAATGAGGGTCAATCCCCATGTGCCCGCCACTTTGCTGGGCCAGCGCCGCTTGCCCAAGCAGGAGCCTCGCCGCTGGCAGGGAGGCAGCCGTGACGAGGCGGCGCTCTACGCCTTGCAGAGTCGCGAGGCCTGGCTGACCCACAACGCCTTGATATGGCTGCGAAAGAGTGCGGGCAAGCAGGCCAGTTGAGACCCCAATTGCCGATTCGATGACAGAACACGTGCGCAAACGCACATTTTTCTGGTGACTGGTCAGACAAATGCCCCTGTGTTACGTATCATCAAGGCCAAAGTATCAAGAGAAACTGCACCCGATGCAGCCGCCACAGCAGGATGTCATATGTCGAAGATCATTGAGCTGCTCGCGCACTACCCTCCTTATCAGCTGGTTCACGCCGCTGAGATGGTGCGCGATACCTTTGAACAGTTTTATCAGCAGCGGTACCAACTCACCGTGCCCCAGTGGCGCCTGATGATGGTGCTCGGCCCCCACTACCCCATCAGCCAGAAGGAACTGGTGGAGGCGAGCGGCATGGACAAGGTACGGATCTCCCGCGAGATCCATCGTCTGGTGGAGAAAGGCATCCTGTTCACCGAGAACAGCGTGCAGGACAAGCGCATCAGCCTGGTCTCCTTCACCCCGGCGGGGCTCACCCTGTTCCAGCAGCTCAAGACGGAGGCGGGAAGCTGGCAGCACACCCTCACCGACTATCTGCCGGCCGAGGCGCGTCAGAGCATTCGCCTGCACCTGCAGAGCGTCAGCGATGCCATCGAACAACTTCACCTGCTGGACAACGAGCAACCCTCATGAAGCTGAACAACTTTGCCACCATGGATGTCAACATGCTGCTGAGCCTGGTCAACATGCAGTTGCGTGATCACTACGAGGATCTCGATGATCTCTGCCGGGCGCAGGATCTCGACAAGGAGGCCCTGGTCGCCAGGCTGGCCAGTGGCGATTTTCACTATCAGGAAGATCAGAAGCAGTTCAGATAGGGATCCGGATCACAACCCGACCCATGCCGCTGGCTCCGTCGGCAAAAGCTGCTAAGGTGGTGGCTACCCGGTCCGTTGATGTTCGCAAGAGGTATGGATACATCTTGTTGTCACAGACTGCGGTTAGCCTCTTGTTCACCACCCGCAGCCAAGGATGACCCATGATGCGCCTCATTCGACCAACCAGCCTGATCACCCTCTGCACATTGCTGGTGATCAGCCTCTTCCTCCCCCAGGTCCCCAGCAGCGCCGAGCAGTGGCTCACCACCCTGCTGCTGGCCTCCCTGGTGGCGGTCTTTCTGATGGTCGGCAGCGGCTGCCGCCACTTCCTGCGCGAATAACGACGCCAGAGCGTGATGCCTGCCCAAAAACAACAACGCAGCCCGAAGGCTGCGTTGTTGTTTTAGGATACTGGGGGCCAAGGCCCCCAGTCGCATCAGTAAGCCAGGGTTTCCAGCTGCTCCTTGGCCTGCTCGATCCCCTTGGCTTGCGCCTCCGGTCCCATGCCCATGCCTTCGGCATAGATGAAGTCCACTTCGTTGATGCCGATGAAGCCCAGCACGGTACGCATGTAGGGGGTCACCAGGTCGGTGGCATTGCCCACGTGCATGCCGCCACGGGGGCTGACCACCAGGGCGCGGGTGTTCTCCACCAGGCCGACCGGACCGGTCTCGGTGTAACGGAAGGTTACGCCGGCACGGGCCACCAGATCGATCCAGTTTTTCAACTGGGTCGGGATGTTGAAGTTGTACATGGGGGCCGCGATGATCACCAGATCGCTCGCCTTGAGCTCGGCGACCAGCTCGTCGGACTGGGCCAGCACCGCTTGCTGACGCTCGTTCAGGTTCTCGCCACCACGCAGGCCCATGGCCAGCTCGCCGTCCAGCACCGGCAGGTTCAGGGTCGCCAGATCGCGTACCTGGATGGTGTCACCCTGGCGCTCGGCCAGGTAGCCGTCGATCAGGGCGTTGGATTGGGAATACTGGCCCAGGATGCTGGACTTCAGAACGAGGATATTGGCCATGGTGAAACTCCATTTGATTGTCAATTGAACAGCCAGGCTGTCGATGGAGGTCACTATAAAGACTGGCATTAAAGCCTGATAGCGAAAATAGATGCTCAAGTCATTCAAAAAATTTGATGTCTGTGCATTTCCTCGGCAGAGAGGGGCTCATCAAACTCCACACCCTTGGCATGACAAACGATTGCCGTTATGATCCGCCGCACTTTTTGTACGTGATCCGGATCTCATGACCTCCTCCCGCAGGCACTCCCCCTTTGCCGGCGCCGTCTGGATGATGGTGGCAGGCCTCTGCTTCGCCGCCGTCAACAGCCTGAGCCAGTATGTCAGCTTCACGCTCGGCCTCCCCTCGACCCAGGTCGCCTTTCACCAATATCTGATAGCCCTGGTCTGCCTGCTGCCCTGGCTGGTGCGCCACGGTCTGCGCCAGTCCCTGATGACGAACCAGCTGCGCCTGCACCTGCTGCGGGTCGCCCTGGCGGTGACCGGCATCCAGTTCTGGCTCTGGGCCCTGGCGGTCCCCGTCCCCATCTGGCAGGGGATCGCGCTCTTGATGACCTCCCCCCTGTTTGCCACCCTGGGATCAGCCCTCTTTCTCAAAGAGCAAGTGAGCCGGGCCCGCATTCTCGCGACCCTGGCGGGGTTTGTGGGCGCCATGCTGATCCTGGCCCCCTGGACCGACGACTTCACCCTTGCCTCCCTGCTGCCGGTGGCGGCCGCCCTCTTCTGGGCAGGCTACTCCTTGCTGGTGCGCTATCAGGCGGCCAGCGAGTCGTCCCACACCATCGTCGTCTACCTGCTCGTCTTCAGCACCCCGTTCAACGCCATGCTGGCGCTCCCTGAATGGCAGTGGCCAAGCGAAACCCAGTGGCTGCTGGTGGCCGCCTCTGGCGTACTGTCGGCACTGGCCCAGATGTCCATCGCCCGCGCCTACAGCGTGGCAGAGGCCTCCTTCGTGCAACCTTTCGATTTTGCCAAGCTGCCCATGAACGTGCTGGCCGGCTGGCTGGTATTTGGCTGGGCGCCCCCCGGTCGCTTGTGGCTGGGGGCGGCCATCATCATCGGCGCCATCACCCTGCTCACCCATCTGGAGCAGCGCGCCCACCCACCCACTTCCTGAGGTACGCCATGCGTGCCTCTTTTTTTGCTCACCCGGATCAGCCCTGCTGACCACCGACCTCAGGAGAGATCAGATGTTTGGAACCGCCACCCGCCCCACTGCGACCCGCGCCCTGCTGCTGGGATCAGGCGAACTCGGCAAGGAGGTCGCCATCGAGCTGCAGCGGCTCGGTATCGAAGTGATCGCCGCCGACCGCTATGCCAACGCCCCCGCCATGCAGGTGGCCCACCAGGCCCGCGTGCTGGACATGCTGGATGGCGCCGCCCTGCGCGCCCTGGTGGCCGAGGTCAAGCCCGACCTCATCATCCCCGAGATTGAAGCCATCGCCACCGACACCCTGGCCGCCCTCGAGCAGGAAGGGGTCAAGGTGGTGCCCAATGCCCGCGCCACCCAGCTCACCATGAACCGGGAGGGGATCCGTCGCCTCGCCGCCGAAACCCTGGGGCTGCCCACCTCTGCCTACCGCTTTGCCCAGAGCAAGGAGGAGTTTGTGGCCGCCGTCGAGGCCATCGGCCTCCCCTGCGTGGTCAAACCGGTGATGAGCTCCTCCGGCAAGGGCCAGAGCCTGCTGCGCGATCTCACCAGGCTGGATGAAAGCTGGACCTATGCCCAGGAGGGGGGCCGTGCCGGTCGTGGCAAGGTGATTGTCGAAGGCTTCGTTCCTTTCGAGTACGAGATCACCCTGCTCACGGTGCGCGCCGTCGATGGCATCCACTTCTGCGAGCCTATCGGCCATCGTCAGGAGGATGGCGACTACCGCGAATCCTGGCAGCCCCAGGCCATGAGCGAGCTGGCCCTGGCCCGCTCCAAGGAGGTGGCGGCCAAGGTGGTCGAAGCCCTTGGCGGCTACGGTCTGTTCGGGGTCGAGCTCTTCATCAGGGGTGACGAGGTGTGGTTCAGCGAAGTCTCCCCCCGCCCCCACGACACCGGCATGGTGACCCTGATCTCCCAGGATCTCTCCGAGTTCGCCCTGCACGTGCGCGCCATCCTGGGGCTGCCCGTCGGCACCATCACCCAGTACGGCCCGAGCGCCTCTGCCGTGGTGCTGCGGGAGGGCCACAGCCAGGATATCCGCTATCAGGGGATCGGCGAGGCACTGGCCCTGGTGCCCGGTGCCCAGTTGCGTCTCTTTGGCAAGCCGGAGATCGCCGGTCGTCGTCGCCTCGGGGTGGCGCTCGCCCGTGGGCAGGATTGCCAGGAAGCCGTGGAGCAGGCCAAGACGGTGGCAGCCCAAGTCGAGGTACTCTTCTAGGCAATCCGCTTTACCACGCAAAAACAAACGTTTATCTGCGTGATCCGGCGCAAGGGGCAGGTGACTGCCCCTTTCCCATTGAAGCACCGGGCTTATAATCCCCCCTTCACCTATGTCAGGAGTACAAGATGTTAACTGCCGTGATCTTCGATATGGATGGTGTTCTGATCGACTCGGAACCCTTCTGGCAACGGGCACAGATGGCCGTCTTCGCCGAACTGGGCCACTTCCACACCGAGGAGGACTGCAACTCCACCATAGGGGTGCGCATCGATCAGCTGGTGGCCCACTGGTACCGGATCCGCCCCTGGAGCAGCCCCAGCCAGGAAGAGGTGGTACAGCGCATTCTGGATCAGGTGATCGCGCTCATCCTGCAAGAGGGACAACCCAAGGCCGGGGTGCTGGAAGCGCTCGACCTCATCGAGGCCCAAGGGCTCAAGATCGGGCTCGCCACCTCCTCCCCGTTTGCCATGGTCGAGGCGGTGCTCGGCAAACTCGGCATCCAGGACCGTTTCATGGCGGTCCACTCCGCCGAGGTGGAGCGCTTTGGCAAACCCCACCCGGATGTCTATATCCACGCCGCCGAGAAGCTCGGCGTCGAGCCTGTGCACTGTCTCGCCATCGAGGACAGCTTCACCGGCCTGCTGGCGGCCAAGGCAGCCTCCATGACGGCGCTGATCGTGCCAGACCCGGCGCTGGTCGGCGATCCCCGTCTGGCCATCGCCAACCACGAGCTGCGCTCTCTTGCCGAGCTGAACGCAGAGATGCTGGCCGGCTGGGTCAAGTAGGCAACATCCTGGCGGACTGACCTCCTGCCTCCCTTGAGCCCGCTCATAAACGTGCGCTTGCTCGCGGTTGCGCCGCCTTGTGGCGACTAGAATCAGCAGGAGCACAGAGACGGCCCACGGGCCCGAGGAGGTCACCATGATCGAATACACCAGCAAGCGTATCGTCTGCCCCCACTGCGGCCACCACACCCGGGTCGAGCTGGATGCCAGCCAGGGGGATCAGGAGTTCTACGAAGATTGCATGGCCTGCTGCAACCCCATTCACCTGCGGCTGCACCGGGATGAAGCTCGCGACTGCCTGCAACTCTTCGTGGATGCCGACGACGAGCAGCTGTTTTGAATCCCCCTGTCCAGACACAGACAAAAACAAACGGGACCCTGTGGGTCCCGTTTGTTCTGGTGCCATCGTCAGGCTGGATCACGCCTCCCTCAAGCACGCCGCCTTCGCCGACGTCATGGTCGGAACAAACTCCACTACCTGATAATCGGCCGCCTCTGCCTGCTTGAAGGGATCCTCTGCCAGCATCGCCTCCAGGGCGTCTCGGCTCACGCCCTGCGCCAGTATGACGCCCCCGACTCGGGGTACCTGACGCCCGAATGCCAGAAAATGGCCTGCGGCATACTGCCGCTCCAGCCACGCAATGTGGGCCGGGATCAGGGCATCGATCTCCGCCAGCGGTTTCACATAAGTCAATGTCACGACAAACATAGGGAAGTCTCCAAGGCTCTGGGGCGGCGCCTCTTCCACAAGAGGGCGCCTTTCCCGTGATGCCGCCCTCCTCTTCGAACCCTGGGGGCAGCGCTCAGGTGGTTACTGGCGCGCCGCCAGCACCCGCTCCACCGTGTCGACGATGGCCTGGGTCTGGGGGTCAATCTCGATGTTGGTCTGCCAGCCGGCCTTGACCCAGCCCAGGTTGGTCCGGGCCAGGGTCTCGGGGATCAGGTTGACGCAGAACTCGCTGGCGCGTACCTCGCCCACGGTGAGGCTGATGCCGTCGATGCCGATGTAGCCCTTGGTCAGCACGTACTTCATGAGCGCAGGATCGAGGCGATACCACACCTGGCGGTTGTTGGGGGTGTCGATGACCGAGGTCACCTCGGCCGTGCCCATGATGTGGCCGGACATGGCATGGCCGCCAATCTCGTCCCCAAAGCGGGCGGCCCGCTCCACGTTGACCTTGTCACCCACCACCAGTTGTCCAAGGTTGGTGAGGCGCAGAGTCTCTTGCATCAGATCGAAGCTGACCAGATCCCCCTCCACCCGGGTGACGGTCAGGCAGCAGCCGTTGTGGGCCACCGAGGCCCCCAGGGCCAGCCCCTCGCCCCAGGCCGGGCTAGGCATGCGGATCACGTGGGTGCGAAAATTGGGCAGTGAATCGATGGCCACCAGTTCGGCGGTCCCTTGTACGATGCCGGTGAACATGAGTCTCTCCAGGCTGTGAAAATTGTCGGCAGGTTACCCCCGGCCACCTTGCAAGACAAGGGTGCCGGCTGACAAGGAGAAGCGCGATCGCTATAGTGACCCCAATCAATCCAGACTGAATGAGGAAACAAAAATGCAGGTATATCAATGCTGTGAAGCCATTCGCATCGCCTACAACCAGATTGGCTCCGGTGAACAGGGTTATGTGCCCCAGGCCATCGCCGCCAGCATACGGGCGCTCAACGCCGTGGCCTCCGACGAGCGGGTACCGGCGGATCTGCGCGAGCAGGCGGCCTATGCCGCGGCCAACCTGCTGATCAGCGATCACGAAGACGCCTGATCCCGGCTACAAATCTGCCGCCGACCTTCCCCGTTGGCGGTTTTTCAGGCTAGAATGACACCCCCGCATTTTGTCTCCTCAGGACGAGGAGGCAAAAGCCCATCTCTCTTGCCCGCTCTTTCTCTTTTATCTGATCCACTCGGAGGTGTCAGTGCAACGTTATTGGTCCGAGGCGAAGCAGCTCGTTCGTCTAGCCAGCCCCATTCTGGTCGCCCAGGTGGCCCAGATCGCCATGAACTTCGTCGATACCGTGATGGCGGGACAGGTGAGCGCCGTGGATCTTGCCGCCGTGTCGGTGGCGTCCAGCTTCTGGCTGCCGATCATCTTGCTGGTGCAGGGCATCATCATGGCCCTCACCCCCATCGTTTCCCAGCTCAACGGCGCCCGCAAGCAGGACGAGGTGCGCCCCGCCGTGCACCAGGGCTTCTGGCTCGCCCTCATCGTCACGCCCATCGCCATGGTGGCACTCTACTTCAGCCCCCTGGCACTGCAATTCATGGACGTGGATCCCGTCATGGCGGCCAAGACTGCCGGCTACCTGCACGCCATCCTGTGGGGCCTGCCCGCCTTCGTGATGTTCCAGGTGCTGCGCAACTTCAGTGAGGGGCTCTCCCACACCATGCCGACCATGGTGATCGGTTTCGTGGGGCTCGCGGTCAACATCCCCGCCAACTACATCTTCATTCACGGCCACTTCGGCATGCCGAAACTCGGCGGCGTCGGCTGCGGCGTGGCCACTGCCATCGTGCTCTGGGCCATGCTGCTGGCGATGATCGTCTATGTGAAGTGCTCTGCCCACTTCAAGCGCATCAACCTGTTCGCCCAGCTGGCACGCCCCAACGGCAGCCGGATCTGGCGCCTGTTCCGCCTGGGGTTCCCCATCGCCATGGCCATCTTCTGCGAGGTGACCCTGTTTACCGTGGTGGCCCTGATGCTGGCCCCCTTCGGCGCGGAGACGGTGGCGAGTCACCAGATTGCGCTCAACTTCTCCAGCCTGGTCTTCATGCTGCCCCTGTCCATCGGTGTCGGTGTGACCATCCGGGTCGGTCACAACATAGGGGAAGGTCAACCGGATCAGGCCAGGGTCGCCGCCCGCACCGGCCTGATGCTGGGCATGGGCGTCGCCGCCGCGACCGCCGCCCTCACCGTGCTGCTGCGCGACCCCATCGCAGGGATCTACACCGACGACCTGCAGGTGATCGGCCTCGCCGCTACCCTGCTCTTCTTCGCCGCCATCTACCAGATCTCCGATTCGGTGCAGGTGGTGGCCGCGGCGGCCCTGCGCGGTTACAAGGATACCCAGGCCATCTTCTACGTCACCATCGTCGCCTATTGGGGGCTGGGTCTGCCCACCGGCATGATCCTGGGGCTGACCGACTGGGTGGTACCGCGCATGGGCCCGCAGGGCTTCTGGATAGGCTTCATCGTCGGTCTCACCTCCGCCGCCCTGATGCTGGGCGCACGGCTGCGCGTCATCTACGGCCGCTTCGCCAGCCCCGCAGCCTGCACCGCCCTCTCTCGGGCGCAATAGGGCGCGGCCAGGGGCACGGGGAGCCGCACTTTTGGGGCGGCTCGCCTGTAAAATCAACAGGCTGCACAAGAACTGGGCAAACAGTCTCCTTTGTGCATGTCCCTTGTTGACAGCCTTGGGGGCCATGGGTAGTATGCCGACCACGCCAGCAGTGCTGGCGGGATAAAACGGGTCTTCAGCCCGGTTTATGAAGTGGGTTTATAGCTCAGTTGGTTAGAGCACTACCTTGACATGGTAGGGGTCGTTGGTTCGAATCCAATTAAACCCACCACTTTTCGTGATGCGTCCTTAGCTCAGCTGGTTAGAGCACCACCTTGACATGGTGGGGGTCGGTGGTTCGAATCCACTAGGACGCACCATCACGAAACCCTGTTATGCGTCCTTAGCTCAGCTGGTTAGAGCATCACCTTGACATGGTGGGGGTCGGTGGTTCGAATCCACTAGGACGCACCATAACAGTTTGAATAAATTGCAGATATGAATTTGATGTGGGTTTATAGCTCAGTCGGTTAGAACAGTACTTTGACATGGCGTAGGCAATGTCGTTGGTTCGAATCCGGTTGAACACAGATGTGGGTTTATAGCTCAGTTGGTTAGAGCACTACCTTGACATGGTAGGGGTCGTTGGTTCGAATCCAATTAAACCCACCACTCCCCTGCAATGACACACAAAGTCGCCTTGCGCACCCTGCGTCCTTAGCTCAGCTGGTTAGAGCATCACCTTGACATGGTGGGGGTCGGTGGTTCGAATCCACTAGGACGCACCAGATTTGAAAAGCCCGCTTGATAGCGGGCTTTTTGCATTGGTCGGCTCTGACACCCGCTCTCCCCCGTCATCTGCCTCCTGGCCTGCGGGCCGCCATTGTCGTGCCATGGCTTCCGCGTTTACCTCACGTCGTCAGAAGAGATCGAGCTGCTGGCCGCAGATCCGCTCGAACGACTCCCCCACAAAGGGAAGGATGGCGTCGGCGATGGGCCTGAGCTGCTTGTCGATGTAGTGCTCGTAGTCGACGGCGCTGCGCCGGTACTCCAAAGGCTCGGGGCCGTTCAGGGTCATCAGGTAGGCGATGGTGCCCCTGTGCTGATAGCGCTGGGGCAGGCCGCGGCGCAGATTCTCCTCGTCCGCCAGGCGCGCCGCCCGCACATGGGGCGGCACGTTCTTCTGATACTCCTCGAGTTTCTGGCGCAGCCGCTTGCGGTAGATGAGCAGATCGTCGTGACGGCCGGCCCGGGTCTCGTCCACCATGGTGCGCACATAACTGCTGGGATCCTGGTCGTGGAACACCATTTCGTAGAGCCGGGTCTGGAATGCCTTGGCAAGGGGTGTCCAGTCGGTGCGCACCGTCTCCAGCCCCTTGAACACCAGGTGCTCCCCTTCCCCTTCGCCCACCAGTCCCGCATAGCGTTTCTTGCTCCCCTTCTCCAGCCCGCGAATGGTGGGCATCAGGAAACGGCGGTAGTGGGTCTCGTACTGGATCTCCAGATGGCTCGGCAGGTCGAACTCCCGCCTGATCAGCGCGGCCCAGTTGTCGTTGATCATCTTCGCCAGTCGCTGGCCAATCTCGTCCGCCTGTTCGAGACGGATATCGCTCCCCAGGTGCACGAAGGTGGAATCGGTATCCCCATAGATCACCTCGAACCCTTCTGCCTCTATCCACTCCCGGGTCTGCTGCATGATGCCGTGGCCTCGCAAGGTGATGGAGGAGGCGAGCCTCGGGTCGTAGAAGCGGCAACCCCCAGACCCCAGCACCCCGTAGAAGGAGTTCATGATGATCTTGATGGCCTGGGAGAGGGCCTTGTTACTGGCGGCCTTGGCCCGATCCCGCGCCGCCCACAGGGTGGCGATGAGATCCGGCAGGAAGTGGCGGGTTCGGGAGAACAGGGCGCCGCGAAAGCCTGGAATGGCGTTATCCGGGTGTTTGAGCCCCTCCACCAGCCCCATGGGGTCGATGCAGAAGGTGCGGATGATGCTGGGATAGAGGCTCTTGAAGTCGAGCACCAGCACGTGGCGATAGAGCCCCGGCTTGGAGTCCATCACATAGCCGCCGGGGCTTGCAAGCCCGCCGTCTGCCGGCAGGTTGGGCGCCACATAGCCACCGCGGTGCAGCCGTGGCAGATAGAGGTTGGTGAACGCCGCCACCGACCCCCCAACCCGGTCGAGCTCGAGACCGGTGAGGGAAGCGCGCTCGATGGCGAAGGGGATGAGGTGGCAGAAATCGAAGATCTCCCACACCAGCCTGCAATCTTCCAGGTTGTAGCGGGCCAGCGCCTCCTTGTCGGAGTGGAACAGCTCGGTGATCTTCTCCCCCCGGTTGGCCACGTCCTCGATGTCCTTGCCCCGCCCGAGCAGCTCGCTCGCCACCGCATCCAGGCTGTAGCTCGGGAACTGCCAGGTGGCGCTCTTGAGGGTATCGATGCCGTCCAGCACCATGCGCCCCGGGATGATGACGTTGCCGCTCTGGGGGTCGTTTCGGGACGAGCGCCAGAAGCAGAGCTCCCGCCCGCGCCCGAGCCGCAGCCGCCGCTTGTGGAGTTCGGCGCGGCGCAGCAGCAGGCGAAAATCGAAATTCACCACGTTCCAGCCGATGACGAGATCGGGATCGTGCAGGCTGAACCAGCCCTCCAGGGCACCGAGCAGGGCGGGCTCGTCCGCCACCCACTCGACGGGGGTCTCCCAGTCCTGCGAGTCCGGCTCCGGGGCACCAATCATGATGACCCGCGCGTCCTCTTCGCTATGAAGCCCCACCGAGAAGAGAGTGCCATCCATGGCGCACTCCACGTCCAGGGAGACCCAGGAGAGGGTCGGCGTCACCGCCTGCGGCGCACAGCGCGCCTCGTTTACCTCCCAGTAACCCTGCCTGCCCCCCTTTCGCCTCGCCTTGCCGTCAAAGCGCATCCCGGCGGTGATGAAGCGCTCCATGAGAAAGCGCTCGGGCAGGCGGATATCCGCCTCGAAGTGCTCCAATCCGCGGATGAGCAGCAGCTCGATGGCGCGGTGGAAGGCGCTCAGGGTGGCAAAGTAGCAGCCCACCACCCGGCTCCCCTCGAAGGTGTGCATGGGGAGGCGGCGAAAACGCCCCCTCACCCCGGCCCCCTTGAAGAGCTCGGCCGCCTCCTCCAGGTGGCGTTCCGGCAGGAAGAAGACCGGCTCCTGCCCCGGCACCACCACCCGTACCGGTCCCTGTGCGCTCCAGAGCCACATCACGATCTCGGTACGCCCCTGCACATCCCGACCATGGCGGGTCAGGATGAAGCCGTCGAGCGGCGGGGTCACGGGAGGAAGGGGCTGGATGTCGGTCATGCAGGTGGTCGGGCTCAAAAGTGGAATGGGACTATTGTACGTTCATACAGTACCCGGCTGCAATTGCCGGGCTGGGCCCTCAGGGCAGGCGCTGTGCCCCCTCTTTGCCATCCGGCGCCGGATTGGGGCATAGTAACCTCGGCATCACTCACCGGCACCGGGCGAGACGGCATGTCCAACTCCCGGCAGACGCTGCGGCCTGCGCGCGCGCCAACCTTTTCCTCGACAAGGAGCACCCCATGACACAACAGTGGCAACGCATTGCCTCCCGCCTCACCGATGTGGGCGGCATCCCGGTGGCTCGCGCCATCCCGGTCAAGGAGCGGCGCACCATCGGGCCCTGGTGTTTTCTCGATCATATCGGCCCGACCCGCTTTGCCCCCGGCGCCCCCGGCATGGATGTGGGGCCCCACCCCCACATCGCCCTGCAGACCTTCACATGGATGCTGGAGGGGGAGATCCTCCACCGGGACAGCCTGGGCAGCAAGCAGGTAATCCGTCCGGGCCAGGTGAACCTGATGACCGCAGGACGGGGCATCGCCCACACCGAGGAGTCGGTCCCAAACCAGCCCGATCTGCACGCCGCCCAGCTCTGGATAGCCCTGCCAGAGGCGGATCAGCATACCCCGCCCCGCTTCGATCACTACCCGACGCTCCCCCGCTGGCAGCAAGGGGAGATCACCCTCACTCTGCTCATCGGCGAGCACGGCAGCCAGCGCGCCCCCACCCTGCACTTCTCCCCCATTCTGGGGCTGGATCTGCACGCCCCCGAGGGAGGCGAGATCACCCTCCCCCTGGATCCCGCCTTCGAGCACGGCCTCTTTCCCCTCGCGAGGGAGACCATCGTCGCAGGGGAGGCCCTGGCCCCGGAGCAGTTGCTCTACCTGCCCCCCGGCAACCGGGAGGTGGCGCTGACCCTGCGCCCGGGTGCCCGGCTGCTGCTCATTGGCGGCGAACCCCTGCCCAGACCGCTGCAGATCTGGTGGAACTTCGTGAGCGTCGACAAGGAGGCCATTCGCACCGCCGCCGCCGACTGGGAGAGCGGTCATCCGCGCTTTGGCGAGGTGACAGGTTACCAGGGGCCCCGTCTCAAGGCGCCGCCCCTGACCGGGCTCTGAGCCAGGGTCCAAAACAAAAGAGCGCCCATGGCGCTCTTGTTGATTGGGATGAAGGCCCGTCAGGACTCCTCTTCCTGCTCCGCCTGCAACCTGGCCCGGCGGGCCATGGCCTCCTCCTGAGCACTCTCTATCTCGTGCAGCACGCCATCCAGATCGATGGCCTCCCGGCTCTCTTCGAACAGGCCGGTGAGCTCGGTCTCGGGGCCCAGCTTGCCATCCTCGAACAAGGACCACATCTCCCGGGCATACCGGGTCTTGAGCAGCTCGGGGGCATACATGCCGTAGTAGTTGCGCATGTTGTCGACATCCCGCTCCAGCATGGCCCTGGCCTGGTTGTTGGCGGCGGCATCCACCACCTGGGGCAGGTCGATGATGACGGGCCCCTCTTCGTCCACCAGCACGTTGAACTCCGAGAGATCCCCGTGAATGAGGCCAGCGCAGAGCATGCGCACCACGTAGCGGATCACCTTGCCATGATCCACCAGAGCCTGCTCACGGGTCAGGGCCACGTCGTTGAGACGAGGAGCGACATTGCCGTCGGCGTCGGTGATGAGCTCCATCAGCAGCACGCCATCGAGGCAGACATAGGGCCTGGGCACCCGCACCCCGGCCGCCGCCAGCTTGAACAGGGCATCCACCTCGGTGTTCTGCCACACCTCTTCGTGCTGCTTGCGACCGTACTTGGAGCCCTTCTCCATGGCGCGGGCATCGCGGCTGCTGCGCACTCGCCGCCCTTCCTGATAGACCACGGCCTGCTTGAAGCTGCGCTTTGACGCCTCTTTGTAGACCTTGGCGCAGCGGATCTCGTCGCCGCAGCGCACCACATAGACGTCGGCCTCTTTGCCGCTCATCAGCCGGCTGATGACATCGTCCACCAGGCCGTCATCAACCAGAGGTTGGATTCGATTTGGAATTTTCATGACCGCCCTTTTACCCTATTTGCACCTTGTTTGCACCTGTTTGCTGGTGGCCTGCCACCCCTGTCAGAAACGGCCCGCAAGGGGGCCGTGTCGATCAAGGTTCCGGTGGCAGCCCCTGGCGGATGCGGCGGATCCCCGCCTCGTAGAGACCGTCCTCGCCCTGATCGTGCTCCTGGGTTTCGAAGATCTTGAGAAACCACATGTACTGCTCGGGGAAGCGGCCAAGCTGCTGCTCCACCATGCGGTTCATCTGGTTGACGTCCGCCACCAGATCCGCGGTGGGATAAGGGTCGAACGGCGCCTCGATCTCCAGCCGGTAGCACCCCTCGTCCTCGTCGTAGCAGGCCAGAATGGGCACGGCGCGGGCACCGGTCAGCTTCACCAGCTTGGGCAGGGCCGGCAGGGTCGCCTTGGGGTGGTTGAAGAAGGGTACGAAGAGGCTCGCCTCCCGGCCGTGATCCTGATCCGGCAGATAGAAGAAGCTGTCGCCGCTGCGCAGGGCCTTGATGGCGGGCTTGATGCCGACGCTGCGCTCGTAGATACGCCCGCCCTTGCTGCGCTCGCGGTTGATGTACCAGTCGAACACCGCATCCTTGGGGCTTTTCATCATGGTGCACATCTTGATCCCCTGGAGGGGGAAGTAGCGGCCAATCATGTCCACCGCCCAGGTGTGGGGCACCACGAAGATCATGGGGCGACCGGCTGCCCGCTCCGCCTCCACATGCTCCCAGCCGCTCACCTTGACGCGCCCCTTGAGGAAGTCGGTGCTGCGCCAGGTCAGCTCGCCAAAGCCCAGGAAGGTCTTGAGCCCCACCCGGATGGATTTCAGCAGCAGGGCCTGACGGCCCGCTTCGTCGAGATGGGGGAAGCAGATCTTGAGGTTGGTGTCGGCGATGTAGGCCTGCTTCCTGGAGACGCGCAGCAGCAGGGGGGCCAGGTAGTCGGCCAGCTTGTCCCGTGCCCTTGCCGGCACCCAGGCCAGCAGGGAGAGCAGGGCGACGGCCAGCCAGCTGCCCCACAGACGGGGGTGCAGCAGGCGCGGATGAAAAGAGGTATCAAACACCGGATCTTGTGCGGACATGGTCGCCATCGAATCATCAAAACAGACCGTCATTTTAGTGATCCTGACAACTTTTTCTACCCTGCCCTGCACAGCGCCACCGCGCCAAGTCACGGATCAGACAAGTTAGAAATAAAAAGTGGCACGCTTGGGGCCACATTTTTGCACCGGGTGAGCGCAAGGCTCAGGGATGGGGAGCAAGGCCCCGGCGGATGCGCCGGATCCCCTCTTCGTAGAGGCCATCCGGCCCCACCTGATCCTCACGGGTGTCGAAGATCTTGAGGAACCACATGTACTGGCCCGGGTGGCGGCAGAGCTGGCGCTCCACGCTGTCGTTCATGCGGCAGGTATCCGCCATCAGATCCCCGCTCGGGTAGTCGGCGTAGGGAGCCTCGACCTCCAGCCGGTAGCCGTGCGCCTGCTCGTCATAGCAGGCCAGCACCGGCAGGGCCCGGGCGCCGGTCAGCTTCACCAGTCGTGGCAGGGCCGGCAACGTCGCCTTGGGGTGGTTGAAGAAGGGGGCGAACAGGCTTGCCTCCCGGCCGTGATCCTGATCCGGCAGATAGAAGAAGCTCAGACCGGATTTCACCGCCTTGATCACCGGCTTGATGCCGGCGCTGCGCTCATAGACGCGGCAGCCGTGCCGGGCCCGCGCGCCGTTGATGTGCCAGTCGAACACCGGGTTGCGGGCGCTCTTCATCATGGTGCACATGGGCAGGCCCCGCTGGGCAAAGTAGTAGCCCGCCGCGTCGATGGGCCAGCTGTGGGGCACCACCAGGATCACCGGTCGGCCAGCGGCCTGCTCCGCCTCGATATGTTCCCAGCCGCTGACCTGGATCCGCCCCATCACGTGGGCGGGGCTGCGCCAGGTGAACTCGCCAAAGCCCAGCAGGCTCTTGAGGCCGACCCGGATGGAGGTCATCAGGATGGCCTCCCGCTCGGCCTCGCTCTTCTCCTTGAAGCAGATGGCGAGGTTGGTCCTGGCGATGTAGATCTGCTTCTTCGAGATGGCGCATACCAGGGGCGTCAGAGCATCGGCCAGGCGATCCCGCCAGCGCGGGGGCACGAAGGCGAGCACACCGATGGCGCCGAGGGCGAGCCAGCTCAACCAGTAACGGGGGTGCAGCAGACGAGGCTGGAATCGGGCGTCAAACACGGGATCAGATGAGGACATGGGGCACGACAAAACAATGGGAAGATAAAGTGGCGCGCATCGTGACAGGTATTACCAGTTAACGCCAACTGAATGTCGCCTGTATGGGCAACTATTTAAGCCACTTCACGGATTGACAAAATTAATCTGCTTCATTTGATTCCCCTCTGTGTCACTGCATCACGAACGGCAGACCCCGCACGGGCGGGGTCGATGACGAGGGGGGATGAAAACCTTGTGCCTAGCGGCGTGCGGGCTGCCCCGGCAGGTCATCCTGCACCGCCGGCAGGAAGAACATCAGGTAACGCAGGGCCACGTAACCCACCACCAGGGTGGCCACCCCCAGCTCCAGATAGGCCAGCTGATGGAGCTGCTCGGCATAGCGGGCCGCCTGTGGCCACTGCGACAGCAGGTGACTCACCTTGAACAGGGCGGTGGCCCCGATCACCAGGGGGAAGGTGAAAGCGGCGTAACCCGGCGAGAACGGCAGACGCAGCAGCTTGATGAAGGCCAGGTAGATGATGCCGGTCATCAGCACGGCAATCCCGAGCAGCACCGCCACCAGCAGCAGGGAGGGATCCTGGCTCACGGTGAGGTAGCCGGCCAGCGACAGGCTCGCCGGGGCGGCCAGGATGGCGATGGTGGGCTTGGCGGCATCCGGCACCTCGTGGCTGAAGATGAGGCGATAGAGCATCAGCGGCAGCATCAGGCCGTAGCAGGCCATGCCGAACCAGAGCAGGCCGGTGGCCAGGGATGCGAAGGGACCGCCCGGGTAGGCCACGTCAGCCACGATGATCCCCACCGGCGGCACGAACCAGCTCGGCACCATGTGATGGATTTCAAACGCTTTGGCCCTGTGCCAGACGAAGGTGGCGAGGAAGACGAGGTGGACGACGACCGCAAACAGCCAGAGCCCCTGCCCCAGGGTCGGGGCGAGCAGGCCGACCGCCTTGGAGACCACCATGGTCCCCATGGCGTAGGTGGGCACCACGCTGCCCACCACGGGATGGGCGAGATCCTGCCACAGCAGGCGCGGGTGGATCAGAAACTTGAAGGTCAGGACGAGGAGCAGCACGGCGGCGATGGCGGCCCCCAGCAGTTGCAGACGGCCATCGAACTGACCGGCATTTTCCCAGCACCAGCCGAGGCTGGCGATCCCCAGAGCCAGACCGGCCATGGGGGTCGGGGCGGCGGCCAGGGAGCGGCGGGTTCTTGCGATCATGGCGGATACCCTCTTGATGATGACGATGGGCATAGGATAAAGGGGGTCTATCGTTTACGATATCTAAATGAATTGAACTTAGCGTTTAGGAAAATCAAACGATATGAAGCTCACCCTGCAACAACTCAAGGTGTTTGCCACCATCGCCCGCCACGGCAACCTGGGGGGCGCCGCCAATGAACTCTGCCTGAGCAAGGGGGCCGTCTCCCAGTCGCTGCAGGAGCTGGAGCGCCAGCTCGCCACGCCCCTGTTCGACCGGGTGCACCCGAGGCTTCAGCTCAACAGCGAGGGGCGTCTGCTGCAACCGGCCGCCGAGGAGCTGCTGACCCGGATGCAGGAGATAGAGCAGCTCTTCAGCCCCGATGCCGAGCCGAGCGGCCAGCTGCACCTCGGGGCCAGCCAGACCATCGGCAACTACCTGCTGCCCGCCCTGCTGGCGGAGGGGGCCCAGGAGCTGGGGGCCGCCCCCAGGGTCACCATCGCCAACACCCACCTCCTGTGCCATGCCCTCGCCCACTTCGAACTGGATCTCGCCCTCATCGAGGGGGAGAACCACCACCCGGACCTGGTGAGCGAACCCTGGCTGGAGGACGAGATGCTCATCATCGCCGCCCCCGGTCACCCCCTGGCGGATCAGCTCGAGCTGCCCCTGCGCCGGCTTGCCGGGGAAACCTGGGTGCTGCGCGAGGCGCAATCCGGCAGCCGCGAGCAGTTCGAGCAGCAGCTCCAGCCCCACCTGCCCCGCTGGCAGGCGGGGATAGAGCTCAATACCCTGGAGGCGGTGATGCTGGCGGTGGAGAAGGGGCTCGGCATCTCCTTCATCTCCCGCCTCGCGGTGGCGGATCGGCTGGCACAGGGGCGCCTGGTGGCCCTCACCCCGAGTCGCCGCTTCCCCCGCCAGCTCTCCCTCGTCTGGCACAAGCAGAAGTTCCACTCCGCCGCCCTGCGCCGCTTCCTGGCCTTCTGCCGCGCCCAGACCCTGGCGTGAGAAGCCCTTCGGATGCAGCAAGGGCGCCGTTGGCGCCCTTGTCGTTCAGCCGATGAGCCCTTCGGCCCTCAGCCCTTCCCCGGCCTCAGCCGGCGAGTCCCCCTTCAATCCAGCCGAGCACCTGCCGGGTCACGGCCTGGGGCACCCAGGGAGAGTCCAGCAGCCGGTGGCGCAGGCAATCGGCGAAGTGATCCGCCTCGTGCTGCATGCCGCCCCCCTCCACCGGCAGATAGATGTCCGCCGGCCAGATGACGGGGGCAGGCCCCCCTTGCCAGCGAATGTGCTGGGGATTCCACCACTTGCCCTCGATGACCAGGCGCCACCCCTCCCCGGACAAGGACGCTTCCCGCTCGAGATCCTCGATGATGGAGGCCCCGAGTTCGGCCCGAAACGGCTCATCGAACGTGAAGCTGGCGGCGAGATCCACCTCCCCCGGAGCCCGCGTCAGCGTCACCTCGGGGACGGGGCAGCCCAACCCCAGCCGATGGCAGAGGGCGGCATGGAGCCAGAGGGGATAGACCCCCACGTCCCAGGCGGCGCCGCCATCCAGCGCCGGATCGAACAGCTTGCCCACCCTGGGCTGGGCCGAACCGAACGCCGCCCGCAGCTCGCGCGGCGGCGGCAGCAGGGGCAGGCGCTGCAACAGGGCGCGCATGGCGGGAAAGCACATCACCTTCATGGCCTCGAGCAGCAGCAGGCCCCGTGCGTGGGCGAGCGCCACCAGGGCGTCCCAATCCGCTACCCGGGTCACCGCCGGTTTCTCCACCAGTACGTGCTTGCCCGCCAGCAGCATCTGCCTCACCAGGCCCGCGTGCTCCGGGTGGATGACCGCCACATAGACGGCCTCCACCTCGGGGCTGGCGGCCAGGGCCTCATAGCCGCCATAGGCGTGGGGCAGCCCCAGATCCCGGGCGAACTCGTCCGCCCGTCCCTGGTCCCGGGCGGCGATGGCCACCACCTCGGCTCCCCTGGCGTGCCCGTTCACATCGCGGCAAAAACGCCGGGCGATGGCCCCCGCCCCGGCAATGCCAAAGCGCAGGGGCGCCCTTGTCTCGTCGTGCATCGTCTCTCCTTGCTACCCAATGGTGGACCCCGGCATCACGCCGGGCGCGGGCTCCCGGCCAGGCTGCGCAGCCAGCTTATCTCCTCGCCCCAGATGGACTCGTCGATGGTCTCGAGGATAAGCGGGATGCCGTCAAATCGGTCGTCGTTCATGATGTGGTGGAACACCGCCTCGCCGAGGTTGCCCTCCCGCAGGCTGTGGTGACGGTCGACCCGACTACCGAAGGTACACTTGGCGCCGTTGATATGCATCCCCTTGAGGTACTGGAACCCCACGATGCGGTCGAAGTCGGCAAACACCGCCTCGCACCCCTCGGGGGTACGCAGATCGTAACCGGCGGCGAAGGCGTGGCAGGTGTCAAAGCAGACGCCGACCCGACTCTTGTCCTCTACCCCGTCGATGAGGGTGGCCAGGTGCTCGAACGACCAGCCGAGGTTGGTACCCTGGCCTGCGGTATTCTCGATCACCGCCGTCACCCCTTCACTGCGCTCCAGCGCCCAGTTGATGGACTCGCTCACCAGCTTGAGGCTCACCGCCTCGGGGATCTGCTTGAGATGGCTGCCCGGGTGGAAGTTCAGGTAGCACAACCCCAGTTGCTCGCAGCGCTTCATCTCGTCCAGAAACGCATCCCGGGACTTGGCGAGGGCGTCGGGGTCGGGATGACCCAGGTTGATGAGGTAGCTGTCGTGGGGCAGGATCTGCTCGGGACGAAAGCCCTCCTTCTCGCAGGCGGCCTTGAAGGCGCGAATGCTGGCCTCGGAGAGGGGCGCCGCCTGCCACTGGCGCTGGTTCTTGGTAAACAGGGCGAAGGCATTGGCCCCGATGGCTTTGGCCCGGGCGATGGTGTTTTCCACCCCGCCCGCCGCACTGACGTGGGCTCCGATAAATTTCATCTCATCTCCTGTGCACTGTGACCGGGTGCCCGCCACACTGGCCACCGCACCCGTTGCCGGGGCGCCATTATGCCCAAGCCAACCCCTTGCGCCAAACCGGGATTGTCGATGGGGGCAATGGAAAAGGCGCCCGAAGGCGCCTTGATGAGAGACAGAACATCCCTGTCCGTCAATAGGCCAGACCGGCCCCGTAGGGATAGAGCGGGCTTTGTGAGTCCTTGGCCACGTCCGGGGACTGGGCCAGCACCGCCTGCCAGCTCGAGGGCAGCTCGAAGGGGAGCTTGCCGCGTGCCTTCTGGGTCCCGCTCATGACATCGAACAGGGCCTGATCCAGGGCGCCGAAGTTGGCCAGCAGCACCCGGGCCGCCGGGGCCACCTCGGTCAGGATGGCGGGCCTGTCCAGATAGACGGAGAGCACCAGGGGCACCCCGGCCTGCTCGATGGCCTGGATGGCGGCATAGTCATCCGCGCCGCGGTAGACCCCTTCGTGGGCCGTCTCCTGCACCACCTGATCATTGCTGGCAAAGCCGAGCTGGCCGAAGTGGATGCTGCCAAACGGGAAGCGGGGATCCTGCTCGCCCGGGGCGTTGACCCGCACGATGGCAAGCTCCGCATCGGCCAGGTTCGTCACCACCGTATAGCCGTTGGCCCTGGCCACCTCGGCGTTGACATTGTGCAGATAGACCCGCTTGCCGTCCGCCTTCAGCGGCAGCAGGGCCCCCTCGTTCTTCAGCAGCACGTGAGACGCCGCCTGGGCGGCCTGGGCCTCCTGCTGGAACTCGGCCTTGCCCACCAGGGCCACCGCGGCCTCGGCATCCACATAGGGATTCTCGAAGAGCCCGAGGGCAAACTTCTGGGCCAGGATCCGCTCGGCCGAGGTGGTGATGGCCGCCTCGGTCACCAGACCGCTCTGCACCGCCGCCAGCAGGGGAGCCGGATCTTCCACGCCACCGAACTGATCCACCCCGGCGTCTATGGCCTTGGCATAACGCTCGGCCTTGGTGAGCTTCTCCACGCCCCAGGACATGCCAAAGGGCACGGTCCAGGGGCTCACCCCGGCATTGACCTCATCCTGGGTCAACCCCTGCTCGCAGCGGCTGTCACAGTCATTGACGATGCCCCAGTCGCTCAGCACCACGCCGTCAAACTTGAAGTGGCCCCGCAACAGATCCGTGATGATCTGGCGGTTGAAGCCAAACCCCACCTCCTCGACGGGCTGCCCATCCTGGGTCAGGCCCAGGGGCATGGCGTAATAGGGCATCACGGCGGCCACCCTGGCCTCGAAGGCGCCCTCGAAGGGCACCAGGTGGTAGGCAAACTGACCGCCGGGGTAGACCTGCTCCTTGCCCCAGGGGTTGTGGGCATCCAGCCCGTCCTTCTGGGGACCGGCCCCGGCGAAGTGCTTGACCACGGTGACCACGCTCTCCTTGCCTATCCCCTCGCTCCCCTGCTGGAAGCCCTCGATGTAGGCTTTGACCAGGGACTTGGCGAGCAGGTTGTCTTCCCCGAAGGTACCGTTGATGCGGCCCCAGCGCGGCTCGGTCGCGAGATCCGCCTGGGGCGAGAGGGCCTCGTGGATGCCGACGGCCCGGTACTCCTGACGGGCGATGTCGCCAAAGCGCTGCACCAGGGCGGCATCACCGATGGCGGCCAGCCCCAGGGTCTCGGGCCACTGGGAGAAGGCCCCGGCACCGATACTGGTGGCGTTGGGATCATGGGTGAAGTGGTTGCGGGGATCCGTGCTCACCGTCATGGGGATGCCGAATCCCACCCCTTCCAGCAGGGCCTGCAGGGTGTTGTTGTCCGCGGCGATGGCCGCCGGATCACCGGCCATGCGGGTGATGAAGGTGTTGACCCCGTCCTCGCGCAGCATCTTGTCCATGGCCGCGAGGTTCACCCGCCCCGCCCCGTCCAGCACCAGGGTGCCGTGCATCATCAGCCCTGCCTTCTGGGCCAGGGTGAGCCTGCCCACCAGATCCCGGGCCCGCTCGGCGGCGCCGAGGCGCCAGTCCTCGTAGGGGGTCAGGGTGCCGCTGCCATCGAGATCCTTGAATTGCAGGCCGTCCTGCTCGATGAGGGTGACGGTGCGGTGGCCCAGAACGGGCTGCTCGGGCTTGGGGGTGGAGTCGTTGTCGTTGCACCCTGCCAGCAGCAGGGCCCCGATGGCGAGGGCGACACGGGTTCGGGAGAGCGAGTGGTGTTTCATTGTTGTTATCTTCCTTGTGTGTGTAGGAGTCGCCACTCTATGCAAAAGCGGCCCCTCTCACTTGCCCGTCGGGTGCAGGAAGTTGCCGGTTGGGAGCAGGATTGAAAAGTGTGAAAAGGGTTGCAGGGTTACCCTTGGTTACAAATCTGAAACATGAAAGCGGCGCTGGCTCACGGCAATCCGCCGCCGTTGGTCGATGATGGTGGGCCACCGCTGACAAGGATTTTTGCCGTGAAGACCGTCTCCAACCGGATTGCCCTGCACTGCCTCAACCACTGGCAGGCCCGCGGGCGGGATCCTGCTGCCCTCCTGCACCCCTGCGGCATCGCCCACGAAGAGCTGCTGATCCCCCAGGGGCGGCTCGACACCGGGCGCCACTTCCGGCTGCTGGCCGGGGCAGCCCCCCACGTGGATCTGGCCCTCGACTGGACGCCCCCCGCCCTCCCCGGCCTCTTTGCCGACTTCATGTCGCTGGCGAGCCTGTGCTGCAACGCCGCCACCCTTCGCCAGGCCCTGCACTTCTTCCTCGCCTACCGCCCCCTTATCGGCGAGAGCGACGAGATCCGCCTGCAAGAAGAAGAGGGGCAGGCCAGGATCAGCTACCACTCGGAGTCCGATCACCCGGACGTCATCGCCCTGAGCAGCCTGGCCAACCTCTGCCACCTCTATGCCCTGCTCCAGTTCTACCACCCGGGCCAGGGGCTGCTGGTGCTGCCCACCCCGGTACGCCCCAGGCTGTGGCGTGAGCTGGCAGGCTGGCTGGAAGGGCGGTTGCAACAGGGGGCGGCCTTCGAGCTGCACTTTCCCGCCGCCTTGCTCGATCTCGCCCACGGGCAGTGCAACCTGCCCCTGCAACCCCTGCTGCTCGGGGAGCTCGACCGGCAGATGGCCCAGCTTCGCCCAAGCAGCCGCTACCGGGACAGGGTGATGGCACTCATCCGCCAACAGCTGTGGCAAGAGAGCGCCGAGGCCTCCTCTCTGCTCGATGGGGTGTGCGAGCACCTCAAACTGACCCGCTGGACCCTCAACCGCCATCTGCGGGAGGAAGGGTGCCACTTCTCGGGCCTGCTGGAGCGGGTGCGCCGGGAGGAGGCCTGCCGCCTGTTGCAGGATCCCGCCCTCCCCCTGCAGACAGTGGGGGAGCGCCTGGGTTTTGCCCGCCAGAGCAGCTTTACCCGCTTCTTTCGCGAGGCGTTTGCCCTCTCGCCGAGGGAGTTTCGCTCAAGGCGCAGCCGCCTCTGAGGCGCCCCCGAGATGGGCGGCGAGCAACCCCGCCAGCCAGTGGATGAAGAGCTGGACCCTGGGGGCCAGTTGGCGGCGATGGGCATAGAGGGCGTGGATGGGGAGCGGCGGCGGCTGCCACTGGGGCAGGATGCTCACCAGCTCGCCCCCCGCGAGCAGGGATTCGACCCCCACCCGCGGCATCTGGATGATGCCAAGCCCCGCCAGCGCCGCCGCCAGGTAGGTCTCGCTGTCATTGACCATGAGGGCCCCCGCCATGGGCAGCAGGGCGCGGCAGCCATCTTCCGCCAGGTATTCAAAGCCGGGTTCGCTGCGTCCCTGCCCGGCACCAAACCCGGGACCATAGTGCACCAGCCGGTGGCCCGCCAGATCCCCAAGGGTGCGGGGCACCCCGTGGCGAGCCAGGTAGCCTGCGCTGGCACAGTTGATCTGGCGATAGTGACCAAGGGGCCTGGCCACCAGGCTGGAGGGCTCAAGCCCCCCGACCCGCACCACGCAGTCAAACCCCTCGCGCACCAGATCCACCCGCCTGTCCGTGCTGCTCAGCATCAGTTGCAGGGCGGGATGCTGCGCCAGAAAGTCCGGCAGGGCCGGGATCACCAGGTGGCGGGCCATCCGGCTTGGCATGTCGACCCGCAGTTGTCCCGAGATCTGCCCCCCCTGGCGAAACAGGCCGTCAAACTCCTCCATGTCCGCCAAAAGCTCCCGGCATCTGGCATAGCAGAGCTGGCCGTCCGTGGTGAGCTGCACCCGCCGCGTGGTACGCAGCAGGAGCCGGGTCCCCATGCGCTCCTCCAGCCGGCGGATGGCGGCAGAGAGGGTCGCCTTGGGGATGCCCGTCTGCTCGGCACAGCGGGTAAAACTCTCCAGCTCGGCAACCCGCACGAAGGCTCTCATCGCATCCAGTTGATCCATGGCCTGATTGTCTCGATAAACGGAACAGTGATTCTATTATCACGCTATTTATCCAGTTTAAAAGGAACAATACAGTGATCTGGTCGGCTCGTATCGAGCCTGTGTCCGCCACCCTGACAGGAGTCATACCATGACCAGACCCATCGCCCTCATCACCGGGGCCAGCCGCGGCCTTGGCAAGCACGGGGCCCTGGCCCTCGCCGCCAAAGGCGTCGACCTCATCATCACCTACCGCAGCCAGGCCGCAGAGGCGGAGGCGGTGGTGACCCAGGCCCGCGCCCTCGGCGTTCGGGCCCATGCCCTGGCTCTGGACGTGGGCGAGAGCGCCACCTTCGCGGCCTTTGCAGAGGAGGTGACGCAACTGCTCGCCCGGGAGTGGCAGCGCACCCATTTCAACTTCCTGGTCAACAACGCCGGGATCGGCATTCATGCCAGCTTCGAGCAGACCACGGAGCAGCAGTTCGACACCCTGCTCAACATCCACCTCAAGGGGACCTTCTTCCTGACCCAGGCGCTCCTGCCCCTCCTGGCAGACGGCGGTCGCATCCTCAACCTCTCCACCGGCCTCACCCGCTTCGCCATGCCGGGTTATGCCGCCTACGCCGCCATGAAGGGGGGCGTCGAGGTGCTCACCCAGTATCTGGCCAAGGAGCTGGGCCCCAGGGGCATCGCGGTCAACGTGCTGGCCCCCGGCGCCATCGAGACCGATTTTGGCGGCGGCGTGGTGCGCGACAACAAGGGAGTCAACGACTTTCTCGCGAGCCAGACCGCCCTTGGCCGGGTGGGTCAGCCCGACGACATCGGTGGTGCCATCGCCGCCCTGCTCTCCGATGACTGCCGCTGGATCACCGCCCAGCGCATCGAAGCCTCGGGCGGCATGTTTATCTAGGCGGTCATGGTTGCCTGCTGCACAAACAAGGAAGGCCCCCTCCGATGAGGGGGCCTTCCGGCATTGGGCAGACGAGGGGCGGCACACCGGGCCCGTTACAGGGTCTTGCCACCGCTTGCAATGACCTGGCTGTACCAGTGGAAGCTCTCTTTCTTGATGCGACGAAGAGACCCTCCCTGCTCGTCCCTGTCCACGTAGACAAAGCCGTAGCGCTTCTGGTAGCCGTTGAGCCAGCTCAGGATGTCGGTGAAGGACCAGGCGCAATATCCAATCAGCTCGACCCCGTCCTGCATCGCCTCCTGGCACGCCTTGAGGTGGCTGTGCAGATAGGCGATACGGTAGTCGTCGTTCACCCTGTCCCCGGCTTCCAGCTTGTCGAACTCCCCCAGGCCGTTCTCGGTGATCATCAGCGGCAGGGCGTAGCGGGAGGAGAGCCGACGCAGGGCGATGCGCATCCCGGTGGGATCGATGGCCCAGTCCCAGTTGCTGGTCTCAAGGTGCGGATTGGGGGCCGTCTTGTAGAGGCCGGGAATGCCGCTGGAGGGCGTAGTGCCCTTCTTGCCCGTGGTGTTGATGCGCTGCATCGTCTGGCCGCCGAGGGGGTTGTCGGTGAAGGTCAGGGTGTAGTAGTAGTTGACCCCGATGTAGTCGGGGGTGCCTTCGCGCAAGAGCTCGAGATCGCCCGGCAGGATCTCCGGCGCCTCGCCGGTCTCCCGCAGATAGGCGAGCGCCGCCTGGGGGTAACGGCCGAAGCAGTAGGCATCCAGCCACCAGAGGTTGGTGAACTCCTCGGCATTCTCGAACGCCAGCATGTCGCTCGGGGCGCAGGAGGCCGGATAGGCGGGGGAGTATGCAAAGCTCGGCCCGATCAGGCCGTTTGGCACGTGCTGGCGAAACGCCTTGATGACCCGGGCATTGGCGAGAAACGCGATGTGGTTGGCGGCGAAGAAACGCTTCCTGTCCTGCACGGCGGGAGGATGGGTGCCAAGCTGGTAGGCGTTGGTCAGGTTGTAGTTCTGCTCGTTGAGCGACACCCAGTACTTCACCTTGCCGGCGAAGCGCTGATAGAGAGTCACGCAATAGCGCTCGAAGTCGTCGATGATGCGCCTGTCTTCCCAGCCGCCGTACTCATCCTGCAGGGCCTGGGGGAGATCCCAGTGATAGAGGGTCAGCACCGGCTCGATGCCGTGGGCCAGCAGGGCGTCGATGAGCCTGTCGTAGAAGGCGAGCCCCGCCTCGTTCACCTCGCCACGCCCCGTCGGGTAGATGCGCGGCCAGCTCACCGAGAAGCGATAGGCCTTGAGCCCCATCTCGGCCATCAGCGCCACGTCCTCTTCCACCCTGTGGTAGTGATCCACCGCCACGTCTCCGTTGCTCCCTTCAAAGGTCTTGCCCGGCAATTTGGTAAAGCTGTCCCATACCGAGGGGCCCTTGCCCTCCTCGTTCCAGGCCCCTTCCACCTGATAGGCGGCGGAGGCGGCGCCCCAGAGGAAACCGTTCGGGAAGTCGTTGAACTTGTGATGATGCATCTGGTGTTGCTCCTTCTGCGCGGATGGCGGGGGCCATCCCGTGATACGTCGACCCCGTACAGGGGCCCGAAATGAGTTGGCACCAGCATCCAACACTTCTAGAATTCCGTCCAATGACAAATATGGCCACCTATCATTCCTATCTGGAATCAAGCGAGGCACCATGGAGTTGAGAGACCTGAAAGCCTTCGTCACCCTGGGGGAGGTATTGCACTTTGGTCAGGCGGCGGCGCGCCAGCACGTCACCCAGTCGGCCCTGAGCAAGCAGATCCGCCGGCTGGAGGCGGACCTTGGCGGCGAGCTGTTCGAGCGCAACGCCGGCAGCACCCGGCTGACGGTGCTCGGGCGCGCCCTCTACGCCGACGCCTGCACCCTGGTGGCCCAGAGCGAGCAGCTCGCCCGCAGCGCCCGCGACGTGCTGGCGGGCCACGCGGGTACCCTGCGCATCGGCTTCGGGGTCGCCACCAAGCTGCTGGTGCCCGCCGCCATCGCCCGCTTTCGGGCCAGCCGCCCCGGGGTCGCCATCGAGCTCAACGATCTCTCCACCCATCACCAGTTGCTGGCACTGGCGGAGGGTCGCCTGGATCTTGGCTTCTGCCGCCTGCCCGCACCCAAGGGCTGGCCGGTGCTGCCCGTGGTGCGCGCCCATTTCGTCGCCGTGCTGCCCGCAGGCTATCAGGGGGTGGCAGGGCTCGCCGATCTGCAGGAGAAGCCGCTCGCCATCCTGCGCCGGGACAAGGCCCCCTCTTTTTACGATCAGTTCATCCATTACCTCGCCCAGAGCGGCCTGCGCTTTCAGGACATCCAGTACGTGAACGACTTCGCTGCCGGCATCGCCACCGCGGCGGCCGGCATCGCCTGGACCCTGGTCCCCTCCTCCACCACCATTGAGCATCCCGATGTGCTGACCCTGCCCCTCGGGGAGGCCGACGCGAGCTGGATCATCGGGCTCATTCGCCCGCCGGGCAACGACAATCCCCTCGTCGCCCCCTTCTGGCAGACGGTGGCGGAGCTGGCGGATCCCGCCCTCACCGGCCTCATGACGGCAGGGGACGGGGCTCCCACCTGGGACACCCCATGAAAGGGAACCATTCGAGAATCACATTAACGATGGCATTGGGCGGACACCCCCCTTAAAATTGCCGCACTGCCCCGATGCCACGACAAGGATCCGTTTCGTTCATGCACTCTCACTGGCTGCTGAGGTTTGATCTGCATCGCCTCATCCTTGCGCTGGCCGTCATCGGCGTGCTGGCTACCTTTGGCAACAGCTTTTACGCCATCTATCAGGCACAAAGACAACTGCTCATCGACAGCACCCTGGAGGCAAACCGGGTCTATGCCACCAAGCTCGCCGCCTCCACCGAGACCATGCTGCGCTCGGCCCAGGGACAGCTGGCCTATGGCGCGGCCCGGCTCGCCCCCTTGCTGCAGGACAACGACCTCCATGGACTCGAGGAGGTGGCAGGCCAGTTGCGCCAGCAGACCAACACCTTCAACTCGGTGGCCATCGTGAACACCGATTCCGTCATCGTCGCCGTCTCTCCCGAGGCATTGCATGTGAAAGGGGTCAAGCTCACCTCGGCCAATGCGAGCCGGACCCTGGCAAGCCAGCAGCCCCTCATCGCGGATCCTCTGGTCTCCCTCACTGGCAACTACCTCATCAGCCTCTCCCACCCCATCTTCTCGGCAGACAAACGCTACCTCGGCTATGTTGCCGGCACCATCTATCTGGAGTCCGCCAGCGTGCTCTCCAGCCTGCTGGGGCAGCACTACTACCAGGATGGTTCTTATCTTTATGTGGTGGACCGCCAGCGCACCCTCATCTATCACCCGAACCCGGAGCGCATCGGCCAGAGGATTGGCAAGAACCGGGTGGTGGATGCGGTGCTCAAGGGGCAGGATGGCGCGCAAAGCGTGCTCAACTCCCGGGGCAGCGAGATGCTGGCAGGCTTTGCCCCGGTGGCGGACGCAGGCTGGGGGATAGTGGCCCAGCGCCCCCGCAGCGCCACCCTGGCCGGCCTGGATGAACAGATGCTGGAGATCCTCAAGGGGATGATCCCGGTCACCCTCTTCATTCTCTTCGTCATCTGGCTCTCGGCCACCATCATCGCCAGACCCCTGCGACAACTGGCCAACCGGGCCGGACTCATGGATCAGCAAGGGGCCGCCACCAGCATCTCGGGGATCCGCGCCTGGTATTTCGAAGCGGCCCAGTTGAAGCAGGCCATCCTCAAGGGGCTGGGGCTGCTCAACACCAAGATCGACAAACTGCACACCGACAGCCACACCGACCCCATGACGGGCCTGTTCAACCGCCGGGCCATGCAGCAGATGCTGGACGAGTACGAGGTCGAGCGTCAGCCCCTGACGGTGATTGCCCTGGACATCGATCACTTCAAGGCCATCAACGACCGCTTCGGTCACGACGTGGGGGATGCCGTCATCGTCTCCCTCGCCACCCTGATGCAGCAGGATCTGCGTTCCGATGCCGCCTTGTGTCGAAGCGGCGGCGAAGAGTTCCTGCTGCTGCTGCCCGGGGTCTCCCTTGCACAGGCGCAGAAGATCGCCGAGCGCCTGCGTACCCGGGTGGCGAGCCACGACATGGAGGTAGCAGGCCACATCACCATCTCCCTCGGCGTCGCCCACTGGGGAGCGGATGCCACCAGCATCGCCGCCGTGCTCAAGGAGGCGGACAAGGCGCTCTATGATGCCAAGAGCCAGGGCCGAAACTGCGTGGTGGTGGCCCTGGGCTGATCGGCCCAGGCTTTGCCGGACACCGTTCGGCCATAAAAAACCCCTGCCATGGCAGGGGTCGGACGGTATCCATGTCAGGAGATCAGAGCGTGACAGCCAGGCTCTCGACCGAGGCGGCGCTCGGGGTCACCAGTACGGGCACCGATTTGGAGGTGGGGGTGAAAGAGCCCTCCCCTATGCTCTCGATGGCCACCAGGGGGTTGGTCTCCGGGTAGTAGGCGGCGATGTTGCCTTTCGGGATCTCGTAGAAGATGACGCTAAAGCCCCGCACCACCCGCTCGCGCCCGTCGTTGCACACCGCACTCATGTCCACCCGCTGCTCCTCGGCGAGCCCCAGCCTCCTGGCATCCTCCTCGTTCATGAAGACCACGTTGCGTCGCCCCTTGATGCCGCGATAGCGGTCATCCATGCCATAGATGGTGGTGTTGTACTGATCGTGGGAGCGCAGGCTCTGAAGCAGCAGCACGGGCTGGTCCACCATCTGCTCCGCGTGGCTGGTGCACTCGGGCAGGATGGAGTCCGGCAAACGGCTCGCCCTGAATTCGGCGCGCCCGCTCGCGGTGTTCCAGCGCAGCAGGGCGGCGCTGTTCTCCAGATGGAAACCGCAGGGCTCCTCGATGCGGCGGTTGAAGTCGCCAAAGCCCGCGATGGTCTCCTCGATGAGATCCCGCAGCAGCCCGTAGTCATCCCGCAGCGCCAACCAGTCCACCCGATCGCTGCCAAGCGTTGCCTCGGCCATGCGGGCCACGATGTCTATCTCGGAGAGACAGAGCGGCGAGACCGGCTCGTTCATCCCGGTGGAGGCGTGCACCATGCTGAAGGTGTCCTCCACGGTGATCTTCTGCACCCCGGAGCGCTGCTGATCGAGCTCGGTACGGCCCAGGCAGGGCAGGATCAGGGCATCTTTTGACACCATGAGGTGGCTGCGGTTGAGCTTGGTGCTGATCTGCACGTTGAGCTCGCTCCTTCGCATCGCTTCATAGGTGAACTCGGTATCCGGCGCGGCGGCTGCCAGGTTGCCCCCAAGGCAGATGAGCACCTTGCTCTTGCCGCCATGAAGGGCTTTAAGGGCCTCGTAGACGTTGTGCCCCGGCGTGCGCTTGAAGCCCACCGGGAAGCGGCGCTCCAGGCGATCGAGGAAGGCGGCATTGGGTTTCTCGTTGATCCCCATGGTGCGGTTGCCCTGCACGTTGCTGTGACCGCGCACCGGACAGAGTCCGGCCCCCGGCTTGCCAATCTGGCCGCACATCAGGTGCAGGTTGACGATTTCGCGAATGGTGTCGACCGAATGCTTGTGCTGGGTGATCCCCATGGCCCAGCAGCTGATCACGCTCTCGCTGCTTGCGAAGATCTGCGCCGCCCGGGTGATCGCCTCCCGACCGAGACCGGATTGCGCCTCGATCTGCGTCCACTCCGTGGCCTTCACCTGGGCCACATACTGATCAAACTGCGTCGTATGCTGCTCGATAAAGGCGAGATCGATGCGCCCCCCCTCCTCTTCCAGGATGTATTTCGCCATGCCGCGAATGGCCGCCATGTCACCGCCAAGTTTTGGCGTGAGGTACTGGTGGCTGATGGTGGTGGCCGCCGGGGTCAGTAGCTCCGCCGGGCTCTGGGGGCTCGCGAAGCGCTCGAGGGCCACCTCTTTGAGGTTGTTGAAGGTGACGATCTGGCACCCCTGGCGCGCCGCCTTGCGCAGGGCGTTCATCATGCGCGGGTGGTTGGTGCCCGGGTTCTGGCCAAAGACGAAGATGGCTTTGGCGGCGTCGAAATCATCGAGCACCACGGTGCCTTTGCCCACCCCGACGGACTGGATAAGCCCCACCCCGCTCGCCTCGTGGCACATGTTGGAGCAGTCGGGGAAGTTGTTGGTGCCATAGAGGCGGCCAAACAGCTGATAGAGGTAGGAGGCTTCGTTGCTGGCGCGTCCCGAGGTGTAGAACTCCACCTCGTCGGGGCTGGCCAGGCTCTTGAGTTTGTCGGCGATGAGGGCAAACGCCTGATCCCAGCTAACCGGCTCGTAGTGATCGGTGGCCGGGTTGTAGCGCAGGGGCTCGGTCAGTCGCCCCTGGTATTCGAGCCAGTAGTCGCTCTGGGTGGCGAGGCGACGCACCGAATGCTCGGCGAAGAAATCGGCCCCCACCGTCTTGCCGGTGGATTCCCAGGCCACCGCCTTGGCGCCGTTCTCGCAAAACTGGAAGGCCCCCTGCTTGTTGTCACCCCAGGCGCAGCCGGGGCAGTCAAAGCCGTCGGTCTGGTTGACCCGCAGCAGGTTCTTGATGTTCTGGCGGGTCTTCTGGCTGCGCAGCACCTGCTTGAAGGTGGACTGCAGGGAGGAAAAGCCGCCGGCCTTGGCCGGTTTCTCAATATGACTGGACATGGGAGTCTCCAACGTGATCCTGGGCGCGGGGGCTGGCATAGCAGACCGGGGCATCGGATCGGGGCACATGGATCAGGGTCAGGTTGTACTTCAGGGCCAGTCGCACCGCGAGCTGACTGGGGGAAGCAAGGCTGATGAGGTGAGCGGCGCCAAATTGTACCGCCTTGTGAATGAGTTCGCTGCCGCAGCGACTGGTGATGACCAGGGTGGCAGCCTGCACCGGCTGGCGCAGCTGCATGCCGATGAGCTTGTCCAGGGCGTTGTGCCGCCCTATGTCCTCCCGGCAGGCCAGGATCTCGCCGCGATCATCCAGCGCCAGGGCGGCATGAAGGGCACCGCTCTGGCGGGCCTTGCTCTGCCAGGGGACGATGCGCTCCCGCAGATCCTGCAAAGAGGCGGTGTCGAAGGGGGCGCCCGGGGTCAGCGGGGTGAGCACGGGCAACGCATGTTCGATGGCCTCCACCCCGCAGATGCCACAGCCGCTGGCACCGGCCAGGCGGCGCTTGCGCTGGCCAAGCACTGCCAGACAGCGGTTGGCGATGGTGACATCGAGCACGATGCCGTGCTCGGACGGGGTGCTCTGGATATCGTGCACATCGTGGTTGCCCCCGATGATCCCCTCGCCAAACAGAAAACCGATGGCGAAATCGTCGAGATCGTCCGGGGTGGCCATCATGACGGCATGGTTGATGCCGTTGATGTTGACGGACACGGCCACCTCCTCCACCAGCTCATCCAGACTGGGCAACCGTGAATTGAAAGGGATCATGCGAGACGCTTATAAGCTGTATTCGGGCCTCAAGTTTAGATAAGCCGCCGCGCCAAAACCAATGAAACAAATCTATTCACCAATAGATAACTTCTATTGCCATCGGGATGTCGATTGATTAACTTTGTCAGCCATCCTCCACGTCAAACGCCCCTCTTCGATGAATATCAAGCAGTTGCACTATTTCTACGAGCTGGCCCAGCACCGTCACTTCGCCAAGGCGGCCAAGGCTTGCTTCATCACCCAGCCGACCCTGTCGGCCAGCATCACCGCTCTGGAGAAGTCACTTGGCACCGAACTGGTGGTGCGCAACAGCCAGTTCGTAGCCCTGACCCAGGCGGGGGAAGTGGTGCTGCACCACGCCGAGCGGATGCTTCAGGAGCAGGATGCCATGCGCCAGGAGCTCAGCCTCTTTCGGGGCGGGCTGTCGGGTGCGCTGCGCATCGGCGTCGTGCCCCAGTCGAGCATCGACATCATGCCGCTGCTCAAGGGGTTCAATGACGCCTACCCCAAGGTGGGCCTGCACCTCTGCGTGATGACCCATGCCACCCTGATGGAGCAGCTGGATCTGCATCGCATCGACATCGGGCTCGGCTTTGACGAGTTGCTCACCGAGCATCAGCGCCGGGCCCTCGACGTCCAGCTTCGCCACCCCAACCCCATGGCCCTGCTGGGCCCCCTGCCTGCCCACTGCGCCCCGACCGGGCCGCTGACCCTGGCGGACCTGCAAGATCTCCCCCTGATCCTGCCAAGCACCACCATGCAGTTTCGCCGCTACCTGGACGAGGCCGCCGCCCGCCAGCAGATCAGCCTGCGGGTGGTGCTGGAGACCGACTCCCTGTTCCACCTGGTCAACGGGGTGAGTCACGGCCTGGGCTGCGCCGTGGTCAGCGCCGGCATCGCCGCCACCGCCCAGCAGCTCTTCAAGCTGCCCTGCCATCACTTGAGCGATGCGAGCGCAGGCACCATCGCCTTCATCACCCGAAAACACAGTGTCACCCCCGCCATGAAGGCGTTTCTCGCCAAGGCTGGGGCATGAAAAAGGCAGCCCATGGGGGCTGCCTGCACTGATCAAGGGGGGAACTTGCGCCTCTCCTGGCGTCAGCCTGCCCCTTGCTGTTTGTCCAGCGCCGCGATGAAGGCGCTCGCCAGAGCGTGATCGGAGAAGGGATTCTGGCCTGTGATGAGCTCGCGATCGATCACAACGCCAGGCTGCCAGGGTGCCACGAACTGCATGCTGCCACCGGCCTGGGCCATGGCCTTCGCCGGGTAGTAGCGCAGCGTGTCACCCCCAAGGGAGCCTTCAAACACCGCCTCTTCCTTGTCGGAGAAGATGGTCATCCTGTAACCGTCGTAGATCCACTCTCTGGCGCCGTCCGCCTTGCCCGCAATGACCGACTGCTCGAACCCGGCCGGATCCGCCTGCGCCGCCAGCAGCGCGATGGGGCCGTGGCAGATGGCGGCCGTGGGTTTGTGGTTGTCATGGAAGTGGCGAAGCAGGGTCCCCACCTCGGGATCCTTGGCAAGATCGATGAGGGGCGCGTGGCCGCCGGGAATGAAGAGGCCGGCATAGCGCTCGGGACCGGATGCCAGCACCTCCCTCAGGGAGAGCACCTTGCCGGCGCCAAGCAGCCCCTCCACGACGGCGCCGATTCGCACCATCTCCTGCGGGTTGCCGCCAAAGTACTGGGGATCGACGGAGTGTTTGTCGACAACGGGCCGGTTCCCTCTCGGGGTCACCGGGGTCAGGGTATAACCGGCCTCCAGCAGGGCGGCGGCAGGCACCCCCAGTTCATTCTGGTAGAAGCCGGTGGTCAGGCTCTTGCCCCCTTGCAGCGGCAGTTCGGTCTCGCTCGAGAGCAGCACCAGGATCTCGCCTTTCGGGGCGGCGCTGGCCGCAGCGGAGGTCGCCAGCAGCAGTGAGGCCAGCACGGCCTTGAGGGTGTTCTTCATCGTGATCTTCCTTTTGATGGCAGTGATCGATCGGGCGGCCACAGGGCCGCCCGCGATGAGCAATTTACTGATTACCCAAGGATGAATAAACTCACACCATTGAACTTGATTATTTACATGGATGAACATATGTCCCGTGCCTTCGACCCCGTCCAGCTCGGCACCATAGAGCTCTTTTGCAAGGCAGCCGAACTTGGCAGCTTTACCGCTACGGCTCAGGTACTGGGGGTAACGCCCGCCTCGGTGAGCCGCTCCATCCAGCGTCTCGAGGCCAGGCTCGGCGTCAAACTCTTCCATCGCACCACCCGCAGCGTGCGCCTCACCCATGACGGGGAGCTCTATCGGGAGCAGTGCCAGCAGGCGCTCGAGCAGATCGCCGAGGCCGAGCGGGCCATCACCGGCCGCCAGCGCCACCCCAGAGGAGTGCTGCGCATCAGCGTGGGCACCGTCTATGCCCACCACCGTCTGGTGCCCCTGCTGCCGGGCTTCATGGCGGCCTATCCCGAGGTCGAGCTGGAGCTCAATGTCTCCAACAGGAACATCGACTTCGTGGAGGATGGTTACGATCTGGCCATCCGGCTGGGGGAGCCGCGCGATGGGCGGATCATCACTCGCAAGCTAGAGGATGCCAGCCTCGGGGTCTTCTGCGCCCCCGATTATGTCGCCCGCCGCCCCGCGCCAACCTCCCTGGAAATGCTGTCGCAACATGATCTGATCCAGTTCATCACCCCGAGCACGGGTCGCCCCTTCCCCTGGCAGTTTGTGGATGAGCAGGGATCCCCTGTCGATCTCCATGTGCACAGCCGCCAGCGGGTGCTGGACGACGTGCTGGCGGGCCTGGGCTGGGCGGTGGCAGGGGGCGGCCTGTTCCAGATCTACCATTTCGTGGCGGCCGAGGCGCTGTTGCAAGGCAAGCTGATCGAGGTGATGACCCCCTTTGCGGGGCGATCCCGCCCCTTCTACGCCCTCTATCCACAGCACCGTCACCTCTCGGCCCGGGTCCGGGCCTTCGTGGATTATCTGCTGGCAGCGGTGCGCCCAGAGGGGTCGCCTGTGCCAGGGGCATATCCCCCTCTTCGTTGACGAGGGCCCCTCATCTGCGTGCCTGCGCCCCCGATACCGGGGGCAAAAAGCAGGTGGCACTCTGGACACAATGGTTGCCTAATTAAATAAATATGCATAAAAATCAATACAGGCAGGGCTCGATATATGAACTCTTCTGCTGTTTGTATGAAGCATCGTGCTGCTGAAAATTTTCTGTGAGCCACCTCCCGCCGTTTAATTCAAGAGCCTATAACCTTGACCCGTACAATAAAAACCTGACGTGTTCCGGTTTATTTCACCATGCATCACAAAGGAGTGTCATATGTATAAAAAAGTGAAACTGGCGAGCATTATCAGCACCCTTATTCTCTCGGCCACTGCATATTCTGCAGAGATGACCGTGGGCTTCTCGCAAATTGGTTCTGAATCCGGGTGGCGAGCTGCAGAAACATCGGTCGCCAAGAGCGAAGCCCAAAAACGCGGCATCATCCTGAAAATTGCCGATGCCCAGCAGAAACAGGAGAACCAGATCAAGGCCATTCGCTCCTTTATTGCCCAGGGGGTGGATGCCATTTTTATTGCCCCCGTGGTACAGACTGGCTGGGAGCCGGTATTGCAGGAGGCGAAAGAGGCCGAGATCCCGGTCTTCCTGCTGGATCGCAATATCACGGTAAAAGATGACGGTCTCTTCATGACCGGGGTCGCCGCCGATAGCGTCCACGAAGGGGAAGTGGCAGCCCAGTGGCTCATCAAGCAGCAGGATGGCAAACCGTGCAACGTGGTGGAATTGCAGGGCACGGTGGGTGCCAGCGTGGCGCTGGATCGCAAGAAGGGCTTCCTCGACACCGTCGCGGCCGTGCCCACCATCAAGATCATCCGCACCCAGTCCGGCGACTTCACCCGCAGCAAAGGCAAGGAGGTGATGGAGAGCTTCATCAAGGCGGAAAATAGCGGCAAGAATATTTGCGCCGTCTACGCCCATAACGATGACATGGCCATCGGCGCCATCCAGGCCATTAAAGAGGCCGGGCTGAAACCGGGCAAGGATATCAAGATCATCTCCATCGATGGCGTGCCGGATATTTTCAAGGCGATGATCGCAGGCGAAGCCAATGCCTCGGTGGAGCTCACGCCGAATATGGCGGGACCGGCCTTCGATGCCCTGCTGGCCTATAAGAAATATGGCACCCTGCCCCCCAAACATATCAAGACGGAGTCCAAACTGTTTGAGCCCGGGAGTGCCGAGGCGCAGCTCGAGCTGAAAAAAGACATGGGTTATTAATCCCGCTCCCCCGCCAGACTGTCACATAGCGCGCCATATAAGTGATTGAACTTGTATGGCGCGCTATATCGGAGAGCCAATGTTCATGTCAGAGAACACTCACGATGTCGTATTAAATGCCCGCGGAATATGCAAGGCGTTTCCCGGAGTACGAGCCCTGCATCAGGTGGACTTCTCCCTGCGCCGGGGAGAGATCATGGCGCTGCTCGGCGAGAACGGGGCCGGCAAGTCCACGTTGATCAAGACCCTCACCGGTGTCTATCAGCGAGACGCCGGCCGTATCGAACTCGATGGCGCCCCCATCTCCCCCACGGACACCGCCCATGCCCAGCGTCTGGGGATAGGCACCGTCTATCAGGAGGTCAACCTGCTGCCGAACATGTCGGTGGCGGACAACCTCTTCATCGGCCATGAGCCCCGCCGTTTCGGCTTCATCGACCGGGGCGCCATGACCCGGCAGGCCAGCGCCATCATGGCCAGCCACGGCTTCGAGATGGATGTCACCCTGCCCCTCGACCACTACTCGGTCGCCATGCAGCAGATCGTGGCCATCGCCCGGGCGGTGTCACTCTCCGCCAGGATCCTGATCCTGGACGAGCCCACCGCGAGCCTGGATGCCAGCGAAGTCCAGATGCTCTTCTCCCTCATGACGCGCCTGCGGGATCAGGGGGTGAGCCTCATCTTCATCACCCATTTTCTCGATCAGGTCTACGCCATCAGCGATCGCATCACAGTGCTGCGCAACGGCGAGCTGGTCGGCACCCGCGACACCCAGGCACTGCCACAACTGGAGCTGGTCAAGATGATGCTGGGACGCGAGCTGGACGACAATGCCCTCAAGCGGGCGGGCAAGACACTGCGCAGCAACCAGCCCATGGTGTCGTTCAGGGACTATGGCAAGCGGGGAGTCATCGCCCCCTTCAGTCTCGACGTCATGCCCGGGGAGATAGTGGGCCTCGCCGGCCTGCTCGGGTCCGGTCGTACCGAGATCGCCGAGCTGATGTTCGGCATAGTGCCGAGCGACAGCGGCGAGTGCCGGGTGCGGGACAAACCGGTGACCATCCGCTCTGCACGCCAGGCGGCCGCCAACGGCTTTGGTTTCTGCCCGGAGGATCGCAAGAGCGCCGGCATCATCGCCTCGGCCTCGGTGCGGGAGAACATGGTGCTGGCCCTGCAGGCCCAGCGGGGCTGGTTGCATCCCCTGTCTCGCAAGGAACAGGACGAGATCACCGCTCGCCTCATCGAGCAGTTGGCCATCAAGACCCCGGGACCGGAGCAGCCCATCCAGTTTCTCTCCGGGGGCAACCAGCAAAAGGTGCTGCTCGCCCGCTGGCTGCTCACCAAACCCCAGTTCCTGATCCTGGACGAGCCTACCCGGGGCATCGACGTGGGGGCCCACGCCGAGATCATCCGCCTCATCGAATCCCTCTGCGCCAACGGGCTGGCCCTGCTGGTCATCTCCTCCGAGCTCGAGGAGCTGGTGGGCTATGCCGATCGGGTGATCGTCCTTCGTGACAGAAAACAGGTGGCAGAGCTTGCGACGGACGCCCTGAGCGTCCCTGCCATCATGAACGCCATTGCATGTGAGGCCTGATATGACGTCATCCATTCTCCCCCTCGCCAAGGGGTCGCGCGCCCGCAGGGAGTGGCCCACGGGCTCGGCCCAGTGCGCCGCCCTGGTGTGCGTGCTGCTCATCAATGCCCTGGTCGCCGACAACTTCTTCGCCATCCACATCCAGGATGGGCGGCTGTTTGGCAGCCTCATCGACATCCTCAACCGCTGTGCCCCGGTGGCCCTGCTCTCCCTTGGCATGACGCTGGTGATCGCCACCGGCGGCATCGACCTGTCGGTGGGCGCCGTCATGGCCATCAGCGGGGCCACCATGGCCAGCCTGGCCACCGGCGGTCACAGCCTGCCGGTCATCTTCGCCGCCGTCATCGGGGTGGGCCTTCTGTGCGGCCTGTGGAACGGCCTGCTGGTGGCGGTGTTCAAGATCCAGCCCATCGTCGCCACCCTGATCCTCATGGTGGCGGGCCGGGGCATCGCCCAGCTCATCACCGAGGGGCAGATCATCACCTTCAACAACGACGCACTCGCCTGGATCGGCAGCGGCTCCCTCTTCTATCTGCCCACCCCGGTCATCATCACCCTGGGTATGGCGCTGCTGCTCTGGCTGCTGACCAAACGCACCGCCCTCGGCCTCTTCATCGAAGCGGTGGGGATCAACATCAAGGCCGCCAAGAACGCCGGGCTCAACACCCCCATGGTGGTGATCGCCACCTACCTGTTGAGCGGCATGATGGCCGCCGTCGCCGGCATGATAGTCGCCGCCGACATCCGGGGTGCCGATGCCAACAACGCCGGGCTCTGGCTCGAGATGGACGCCATTCTCGCGGTGGTGATAGGAGGCACCTCCCTGATGGGGGGGCGCTTCAACCTCGCCCTCTCCCTGGTCGGCATACTGATCATCCAGGGGGTGAACACCGGGATCCTGCTCTCCGGCTACCAGCCCCAGTGGAACCAGATCGTCAAGGCCCTGGTGGTGCTGGCGGTGCTGGTCATGCAATCACCGGCCCTCAACCACCTCTTCCAGCGAGGGACTCGCCATGTTTAAACGCAACCTCCCCCTGATGGTGACCATCATGGTCTTCGTGCTGGGCTATCTACTCTGCCTGGCCTCCTTCCCTGCCTTCATGTCCACCCGCATCATCTGCAACATCCTGACGGACAACGCGTTTCTGGGAATAGTGGCGGTGGGCATGACCTTCGTCATCCTCTCGGGGGGCATCGATCTGTCGGTGGGGGCCGTCATCGCCTTCACCGGCGTGCTGCTGGCAACCCTCATCGGGAAGCTGGGGGTCAGCCCCGTGCTGGCCATCCCTCTGGTGCTGGTGCTCGGAGCAGGCTTTGGCGCCCTCATGGGCTGGCTCATCGACACCCTGAAGATCCCCGCCTTCATCATCACCCTGGCGGGCATGTTCTTCCTGCGGGGGGCCAGTTTTCTCATCTCCGAGCAGTCCCTGCCCATCGATCACCCCAGCTTCACCTATCTGTCGAGCCTGTCGTGGAAGATACCGGGGGGTGGTCGCCTGAGCCTGCTGGCCCTCATCATGCTGGCGGTGGTGGTCTTCGGCATCCTGCTCGCCAACCGCACCCGCTTTGGCAACAACGTTTACGCCATCGGCGGCAACGCCACCTCGGCAGCCCTGATGGGGATCTCGGTGCGCCACACCACCATTCGCATCTACCTGCTCTCCACCACCCTGGCGACCCTGGCAGGCATCGTGTTCGCGCTCTATACCTCGGCAGGCTATCCGCTCGCCGCCGTCGGGGTGGAGCTCGATGCCATCGCCGCCGTGGTCATCGGCGGCACTCTGCTGAGCGGCGGGGTGGGCACCGTCTTCGGCTCCCTGTTCGGGGTGCTGATCCAGGGGTTGATCCAGACCTACATCAACTTCGACGGCACCCTCAGCTCCTGGTGGACCAAGATCATCATCGGCCTGCTGCTGTTCAGCTTCATCGCCCTGCAGCGCCTGCTGATCCTGGTCTCGGAGCACCGCAAGGCCAACAAGCCAGGTCCCTTCAAGCGCCAGGTTGCCGCCCAGCCCGAGTGAGGTATCAGCAAGACCCCGGTGGCAGAAGATAACGCGGGCAAGGCGCTCCCGTGCGCCCTCCCCGCCTGGTCATAGCTGGCCCGGCACAGAGGATGGGGAGGCACCGGGGGCGCTCACAGGGCCCGGCCCTAGCCTCCCGCACGCCCCTTTGAGGGGTGACACCGTCTTTGGAGGGCACTCAGGTCAATCGCGCCACCAGGGGCTGCCCTCATGGGGGCTCAGCACCTCCAGAGGCTCCCCCATGACAGGCGTGGTCAGGGGGATCTGTTGCTCGGCAGCCAGTCGGGCAATCTGCTCAAGCGGGTCGTTCCAGCGGTGCATGGCCAGATCGAAGGTGCCGTTGTGCACCGGATAGAGCCATTTCCCCCCGAGATCGTGAAACGCCTGCGCCGTCTGCGCCGGGAGCATGTGCACCAGCTCCCAGCGCTTGTCGTAGGCCCCGGTCTCGAGAAAGGTCACATCGAACGGACCGTAGCGCCTGCCAATCTCCTTGAAACCGTCGAAGTAGCCGCTGTCACCGCTGAAGAAGAGGTTGACCCCCTCGCCGCGAATGACCCAGGAGGCCCAGAGGGTCTGGTTGCCGTCCCCGAGGCCACGGCCGGAGAAATGCTGGGCCGGGGTCGCTACCAGGGTGACACCGCCCACCCGGGTCTGCTGCCACCAGTCCAGTTCGCGGATCTTCTCCTTCGCAATCCCCCAGGCCATGAGGCGCGCCCCCACCCCGAGGGGCGTGATGAAGTGGCCGACCTTCTCCTGCAGCGCCAGTATGGCCCCGTGATCGAGATGGTCGTAGTGATCATGGGAGAGGATCACCCCCTCGATGGGAGGCAACGCTTCCAGGGTGATGGGCGGCTGATGCCAGCGCTTGGGGCCGAACCACTGCACCGGCGAGGCCCGCTCGCTGAACACGGGATCCGTCAGCCAGAACGTGCCCTGCAACTTCAGCAGCAGAGTGGAGTGGCCGAGGCGCCACACGCTGTTGTCCGGCGCCGCGATGAGCCCCTCCCGGGTCATGACCTGTACCGGAATGGCGCGATCCGGCACCGTGCCCTCAGGCTTGGCGAACAGGAAGTCCCACCAGAGCCTGGCCCCTTCCCAGAGGCTTCGCGCCTGGGGTGTCACGGCATTGTTGAACCGGCCCCCCTGATATTGCGAGGAGTCCGGGTGTTCGGGCAGGCCCGGTTTGAGTAGAGATGCGATCATGCCAATCATCAGGGCTCCTTTGAGCAACCACAGAAAACGACGCCCCTCAAGGGCGCGAAAAGAGGCTGACGGGTTCTGCAATCTGACACGCCTGCCAGCCTGGTATCTGGTGAGTCGGGAGCAACCCCTGCACGGGGCCGCAACTTCCGTAAAACAGAGCGGAAGAGCTGCACCGCATGAAACCGGTGCCCGGCGTCTCCAGCAACGGCAAGATAGCCTCTCCGAGCTCCCGCCACCAGAGGGGGTCGCGTTGCCGCGTGGCCCCGGCATGGTGTCGCGTCAAGCGCATGGCCTCACCTGCTCTGCCAGCGCCAACAAAAGGAGGCGTCAGATGGCGTACTGCAAGAGCTTGCAGTGCTGAAAGTCAGAAGATGGCTGGGCCATAGAGGCCACGGGAGGTGACTGAGGGAAAGCATGATCTCAAGGGGACAGTGCTGAAGATCAAGAGGAAGTTTGAGCCAGGCGCGGTCTGAAGCCTGATAAACGCCCATAGGGCACAGGCTCACCTTGCGGTAGAGCAAATAGCATGTGAAGAGAGCTGAAAATGCACTTTGAAGACTCCTGATTCATCCACATGAAGTGGATTACCAAGAGGTCTGAAGGGGGTATTAGCTGTAACTTGTTGAATGGCAGAAACAGGTGGTGGCCCTACCAGCCACATCCCGGCACTCGAGTCCCCCGCCTTGGCTGCTACCTTCCGGTCCTGACCAGGTCGACGGGTTATCAATGCGAGCCCAAATAAATCAGGCACTTGGGGATGGAACTGATTGCCATCAACAAGATTTCTAAAATCAAGATGTAACAACTAACCCGACCAAAGTAATCCACATGTAGTGGTCAACTAAATCCGGACACACAGTTAAGCCGATTTTCGGCCTCTGCTGGCGGTATCCCATCATTGTGTTGATGCGGGCGCCGCCAGTTGTAGTAATCCATCAGGTAGTAGCTGATATCCCGCTTGGCTTCCCGCAGGCTCATGTACCCCGTGGTCGGAAGCCATTCCGTCTTGAGGCTCCTGAACAGCCGCTCCATCGGCGCGTTATCCCAGCAGTTGCCACGCCGACTCATGCTCTGGGTCATGCGATAGCGCCACAGCCGTTGCCGAAATACCCGGCTGCCGTATTGGCTGCCCTGGTCGGAGTGAAACAGCACGCCAGACGGGCAGCCCCGTTGCTGATACGCCATGTCGAGCGCTTTCACGGCCAACTCAGCATCAGGCCTGCCGGACATCGCCCAGCCCACGACCCGTCGGGTGTGGAGGTCGAGCACCGCGGCCAGGTAATGCCAGCGGCCACCTGCCCATACGTAAGTGATGTCGCCGCACCACACCTGATTGGGTTGCTGGACATCAAATTCACGCGCCAGAAGATTAGGAATATCCGGTCGTTCAGACCGCGCGACCTGATAACGATGAGCTCCCGGTTGTTTGGAGACCAGCCCGGCCTCCTTCATCAGGCGACGCACCTTGAACCGACCAATCTGATGCCCCAGTGCCCGCATCATTGACATCAAGGCCCGGCTGCCAGCTGAGCCTCTACTCTCTTTGAACAAACACCGTAACTCACTTCTCTGCTGCACCCGTTCACGGTTAATTGTGCGCCTGCGAGCCAGATAGTCGTAAAAACAGGCGGTTGGTATACCGAAAGCGCAACAGACCAGGGTGGTGGGGGCTTGCTCCCTTAATCGGTCTATCAGCGCGTACGTTCGAGTTCGTCCGCCATCAAGAGAGCAGTAGCCTTTTTTAGAATGGCCTTTTCGCGTTCAAGCCGGTTGATGCGGGCTTCCAACTCCTGAATTTTTTGCTGCTCAGGGGTCAGCGCCCGGTTAGCAGGTGTAGCGCCACTTCGTTCTGATTGAAGTTGCTGAACCCATCGACGCAGCACGGTTTCGCCGACATCCAGTGAACGGCTGGCTTCGGGGACTGAATAGCCTTGGTCGAGCACCAGGGATGCGGCTTCCAGCTTGAACTCGGCAGTAAATGAGCGACGTAATCTTGTCATTGAACACCTCAAATAATGGTGGCGACTGTACCACCTAAAACGGTGTCCGGGATGATTAGACCACTACAACATGAAGTGGAGTAGCTATAGGGGCAATTGAGGAGCCCATGATAACTGCCCTCCCCTAATGCTTCAAGTCAATGAAGAACAGACGTAGTAAGCCAACGTAAAACAGCGCCACAGGTGAAAGAAAAGCGGGTAATAGAAGCTCACTGGAAATCCAGTAGTTGGCCTTTGGCTCTGGTATCTAAGGGATGTTGTGAAGAGGATCAAGTAACGATGAGAGACCTTTCAGCATAATAAGCTCCATAGTGAATCGGAGACTTTTATGCGTATTTTAAGTGCTAGCTTATTTTCCCTTCTTGTCGTGTTTGGATTGCCTATTGCTGCCGCATCTGAAGATTCAGAAGAGTGCATTCAAGCAAGAGAAGAGGCTGAGAGTGCGGCAGACGTTCTTGCAACAGCAGCGAGCTCATTACATTCATGCGCAACAAATCTGGATCTTGAAGATGACTGTTCGTATGAGATGAGTAATGCGCAAAGTGCACATTCTGATTATGAATCTAGTGTTGCTGATGTCAGCAGTTACTGTGAATAACTTACCATTCTTAGAGACACCTGCATTCCAAACAAACACTGTTCAATAAACAGCCAGAAAAACTCGTTCCAGCTTAGACCAACTTGGCATTTCCCCAGCTTGTACAGATCTGGTCTTCATTAGACCTCCCTCTATTCCAGCAGGAATGGGGAGATCCCCAAAGTATGGAGATCACCGAGTTTGAGGGGGGGGCTGATAGGTATCTTATAGATAAGATTATTGGGATAGTCTTTATTGGTAATCATCACTAGCCAGAGCAGGCATTCATTCCCAATGAGCAAACGATGTCAGATCTGATAGAAGGTCTGGTAGATAATACTTTTTTGATAATCATCCCAGACCAAGATCGATGGGTTCAGACTATCCCTGTAAACTCAAGCCTATGCTGCCTGACACTCCGACCAGACCGAGGAGTGATCTGACGGATTACTAAATAATGTCAGACTATTTCCAGTTGGCCCCCTTCCGATTTGTTCCCCAAGTTCTAGCTTAGCAAGGTAGTAGTCGATTGATTTACTCGCACTAATAGCAGCATTAGCTAGCTGACTCACGTATTGCTTGCTGACAGTGTCTGCCATTCGAGACTCGAGGAACGCCTTCACATTGGCATTGGTCAGCGTGGGGAAAGCCATGAGTAGCTTGATGATGAGTGTTGTATTTAATGGTTTTCCTGTGTACTTCTCGGAATTGTTCAACCTTGCAGCTCCAACAATCACATCATTGCACCAGCTTGGCAACTCGTAGATAGACGGGACTTTAAAAGGTAGCAGCAACCCATCTTCCAACGGGAGAGAAGTGCTATAGCGGTAAAGCCATTGGCGGACAAAGCGATTATCGTGGGTAAATACTGGACGGCCACGCTTAGGGGTAGCGATGGAATTAGTCAGTGGATTTGACCCCATAGATCCAGACACTTTTTCCCGCTTAGGGTTGTGATACCCGACTGCGCAGAAATTCCCGAGGTGAACGGTATCCCAAGGCGCTGTGCGGGTGGTGTTCGTTATAATGCTCAAACGCGATGGCCAAATTGCCTACCGCTGTTCGGCTATCTGGTTTCGGCATCATCTCGATATAGTCTCGCTTCATCGTCTTCACGAAGCTCTCCGCTATACCGTTGCTCTGTGGGCTTCTCACCGCCGTCGTTCTGGGCTCCAACCCGATTTCTCGTGCAAACGCGCGGGTCTCATGGGCTCGATACGCCGAGCCATTATCAGTCAGCCACTCCACCGGTGATGCCGGCAACGCATCCCCGAAGCGTCGTTCGACAGATCTCAGCATGACATCTTGCACCGTGTCACTGTCGTAACCCCCGGTGCTGGCAGCCCAGTCCAACGCCTCCCTATCGCAGCAGTCCATGGCGAACGTGACTCGTAGTTTTTCACCGTTATCGCAGCGAAACTCGAAGCCATCCGAGCACCAACGTCGATTGCTATCTTTGACGGCAACACGCCCCTTATGTGCCTGCTGGGCCAATGGTGCAGCCGGTTTTCTTTCCAGCAGCAGGCCATGCTCTCTCATGACGCGATATACCCGTTTGGCGTTTACTACAGGCTGTCTTGTTGCCTCTGACTGACGCCGTAACAGCGCCCAGACCCGGCGATAGCCATAGGAGGGAAGTTCTGCCATCGCCTCCATGATACGGCCAAGTAAGGCTGCATCATCACGCTGGCGATGATGACGACCATCTTGCCAACCTGGTTTGCGATGAACACGAACGGATAGCTGCGCACGCGATACATTAAGGGCCTGGCTCACAGCACTTAATCGTCGTCCCCCGGCAACAAGGGCGCATGCGCAATCCATTTTTTTGCTCGACCATACTCCACGGCTTCTTTGAGGATCTCGTTCTCCATGGTCTTCTTCCCGAGCAGACGCTGGAGCTCTCGGATCTGCTTGATGGCAGCAGCCAACTCGGAGGCTGGAACAACATCCTCACCGGCGGTGATCGCCGTGAGAGAGCCTTCCTGGAATTGTTTACGCCATTTGAAAAGCTGGTTGGCGTTGACGTCGTGCAAGCGAGCGACATGAGATACGGTCATTCCGGGCTCAAAGGTCTGCTGCACGATGGAGATCTTTTCCTGCGGAGTCCGGCGTCGACGGCGCTCAGCCCCTGTTAACACTTCGACCATTTTCTCGTTGCGACTAGTACTGAACATAGTTCCAAGACTACCTCTTAAATTAAGAGGGGCGAAGTGTCTGGATCTTCAAGGGGCCAATCTAGTCAGTTCGGTCATTCAGTTTTCTCTGGTTTGGTTGGTTTATCTCATGGGCTGTTCTCCATTGGTCAGGGTTTATTGGAAGGCAATTTTACAAAGGAAGGATCACGAGGACAAGCTGGCAGGCTGTCCAAAAACAGGGGCGGTAAGAAAGAGGGTCGATAGATTTGTTCTCTCCTATGGTCAGGGTTTATTCAAATCAGCCAAGCATCGGACAGGTGATAGGCTGCCAGTGGATAGAGGCATCGACAGGAAGCCATCTCAATGATCCTCTGTGATTATCCATGGCCAGCACCTAAGCTACCCCATAGGCCAGTTATGCGATTGCTCAGAGATCGTTTGGTGCGTGTAGTGGTCAACTCATGGTGGAAGATTGAATGATGAAGCAGAGCGAGAGGAACCTGACTCCTCTTGATGTCTATAGGTTACTCGGATAGTTCCCCGCTCTCTCGCGCCTTCTTCAGCACTCGCATGACGGTAGCTCGTGACATACCAGTCATCTCCACAATGTCCCCCACTGATACGCCATTGCGCCTGAGGTCAACCATGACTTTGTGCTTGGCAACATCAGCTGTGCTTCCCCTGTACTTGCCCGCCTCCTTAGCCTTGGCAATGCCTTCAGCTTGTCGCCTTCTGCGATCCTCATAGTCTTTCCGAGCAAAGGCAGCAAGAAGTTCAAGCATCATCAGGTTCACCGCCCCAAGGATCCTCTGAGTCATGTCTGCGGCTCCAACCTGTCCCTTGTCCATAGCTCCCCAAGAGGTGGGTAGATCCAAAGCGACTATACGCACCCCAGCATCTTCAACGGCTCGTTTGAGTTGCTGCCATTCGGATTCAACTAGACGACTCAGGCGATCCACTTGCTCCAGCAGCAAGACATCTCCAGGTTGAGCGTCAGCCAGCAGACGGGTCAACTCGGGACGCTCCAAGTGTGCGCCAGATACGTTCTCCGCATACCACGCTGCTACTGTATGGCCTCGCTCTTGGGCAAAGTCTGCAAGTGTCTGACGTGCCCGTTGTGCATCTTGTTCTTGTGTACTGGCCCGCAGGTATGCCCTCACAAACATCTTTTCTCCTTGTCTCTCAGTCGTAATGTTGTCGTTTTCAGAAGACGATTGCACCAATTAACTGGACGTAACGTCCGGAGTGCAGTCAGCTCCTGATAGCCAAATATCAGAAGTCATCTTCACCAATCTCGACTATGCTCAATACTCGTGTGCACCAAAGCGAGGTGTGAGCATGCCGTCAGACACATCATTGATTGCCGAGCAAGGCGTGGCCACCCTGCCCGATGCGGCATGGGCGCAGGCCCGGCAACGGGCGGAATTCATCGGGCCGCTGGCAGCCCTTGATGTGGTCGGGCATGAAGCCGCCGATGCCGCTGCTCACGCGCTTAGCCTGTCCAGGCGGCAGGTGTATGTCCTGATCCGCCGTGCCCGGCAAGGCTCGGGGCTTGTGACTGACTTGGCTCGCAGCCAATCCGGCGGCGGAAAAGGCAAGGGACGCTTGCCGGAATCGGTCGAGCGCATCATCCGCGAGTTGCTGCAAAAGCGCTTCCTGACCAAGCAGAAGCGTAGCTTGGCGGCGTTCCACCGCGAGGTCGCGCAGGCTTGTAAAGCACAAAAGCTACGGGTGCCAGCGCGCAACACTGTGGCCCTGCGGATCGCCGGCCTCGATCCGCTCAAGGCCGCTCGCCGCCGGGAAGGTCAGGATGCGTCACGCAGCCTGCAAGGTGTCGGTGGTGAGCCCCCCGCCATGACCGCGCCACTGGAACAAGTGCAGATCGATCACACAGTCATCGACCTGATCGTGATGGACGAGCGCGACCGGCAACCGATTCGCCGGCCGTACCTCACCCTCGCCATCGACGTGTTCACCCGCTGCGTGCTCGGCATGGTGGTCACATTGGAAGCGCCGTCATCCGTTTCGGTCGGCCTGTGCCTTGTGCATGTTGCCTGCGACAAGCGTCCCTGGCTGGAGGGTCTGAATATAGAAATGGATTGGCCGATGAGCGGCAAGCCCAGGCTGCTCTACCTGGACAACGCGGCCGAGTTCAAAAGTGAGGCGCTGCGCCGTGGCTGCGAACAGCACGGCATCCGGTTGGACTATCGTCCCCCAGGGCAGCCGCACTATGGCGGCATCGTGGAACGGATCATCGGCACGGCGATGCAGATGATCCACGATGAATTGCCAGGGACGACCTTCTCCAACCCTGACCAGCGCGGGGACTACGATTCCGAAAACAAGGCCGCTCTGACATTGCATGAGCTGGAGCGCTGGCTCACGTTGGCGGTGGGCACCTATCACGGCTCTGTGCACAACGGCCTGCTTCAGCCGCCGGCGGCGCGCTGGGCCGAGGCGGTGGGGCTTGTCGGTGTACCGGCTGTCGTCACCCGCGCTACGGCTTTCCTGGTCGATTTCCTGCCCATCATTCGCCGCACCCTGACCCGCACCGGCTTCGTCCTCGACCACATCCACTATTACGCCGATGCGCTCAAACCGTGGATCGCGCGGCGCGAGCGCTGGCCGGCCTTCCTGATTCGGCGCGACCCGCGTGACATCAGCCGTATCTGGGTGCTGGAACCGGAGGGGCAGCATTATCTGGAAATCCCCTACCGTACCTTGTCGCACCCGGCAGTCACCCTCTGGGAACAACGGCAGGCGCTGGCGAAATTGCGGCAGCAAGGGCGCGAACAGGTGGATGAATCGGCGCTGTTCCGCATGATCGGGCAGATGCGCGAGATCGTGACCAGCGCACAGAAAGCCACGCGCAAGGCGCGGCGTGATGCGGATCGCCGCCAGCACCTCAAGGTGTCGGTTCCGCCGGACAAGCCGACTCCACCGGAAACGGACGTTGCCGACCCGCAGGCAGATAACCTGACACCGGCCAAACCGTTCGACCAGATCGAGGAATGGTAGCCGTGGACGAATATCCCATCATCGACCTGTCCCACCTCCTGCCGGCAGCGCAGGGGCTGGCTCGGCTGCCGGCGGACGAGCGCATCCAGCGCTTTCGCGCCGACCGCTGGATTGGCTATCCACGCGCAATCGAGGCATTGAACCGGCTGGAAACCCTGTATGCGTGGCCGAATAAGCAACGCATGCCCAACTTGCTGCTGGTCGGCCCAACCAACAACGGCAAGTCGATGATCGTCGAGAAATTCCGGCGCACACATCCGGCCAGTGCTGATGCCGACCAGGAGCACATCCCGGTGCTGGTCGTGCAGATGCCGTCCGAGCCGTCGGTGATCCGCTTCTACGTCGCACTGCTCGCCGCGATGGGCGCGCCACTGCGCCCGCGCCCACGGCTGCCGGAAATGGAGCAACTGGCGCTGGCCTTGCTGCGCAAGGTCGGCGTGCGCATGCTGGTGATCGACGAGCTGCACAACGTCCTGGCCGGCAACAGCGTCAACCGCCGGGAATTCCTCAACCTGCTGCGCTTCCTCGGCAACGAACTACGTATCCCGCTGGTCGGGGTCGGCACGCGCGACGCCTACCTCGCCATTCGCTCGGATGACCAGTTGGAAAATCGGTTCGAGCCGATGATGCTGCCGGTGTGGGAGGCCAACGACGATTGCTGCTCACTGCTCGCCAGCTTCGCCGCTTCGCTTCCACTGCGGCGCCCCTCGTCGATTGCCACGCTGGACATGGCCCGCTACCTGCTCACACGCAGCGAAGGCACCATCGGCGAACTGACGCACTTGCTGATGGCGGCAGCCCTCGCCGCCGTGGAGAGCGGCGAGGAAGCGATCAACCATCGCACGCTGAGCATGGCCGATTACACCGGCCCCAGCGAGCGGCGTCGGCAGTTCGAGCAGGAACTGATGTGAAATCGGCTCCACGCTGGCCGCTGCATCCAGCTCCCAGAGAAGGCGAAGCCCTGTCCTCATGGCTCAATCGCGTCGCCGCCTGCTATCAGATGGATATGCTCGACCTGCTGGAACACGATCTCGGGCACGGCCAGGCCGATGATCTGGACACCGCACCACCACTGGCGCTGCTGACGATGCTCTCCCAGCGAAGCGGCATCGAGCTGGACCGGCTGCGCGGCATGAGCGTCGCCGGCTGGGTGCCGTGGCTGCTGGACAGCCTCGACGACCGTGCTCCGGCCGCCCTGGAAACCTATGCGTTCCAGTTCTCGGTATTGCTGCCGAAGCGCAAGCGCAAGACGAGATCGATCACGAGCTGGCGCGCGTGGCTGCCCGGCCGGTCAATCCATCGGGCCTGCCCGCTCTGTCTGAATAACCCAACGGATCAAGCTGTGTTACTCGCCTGGAAGCTGCCCCTGATGCTGAGCTGTCCGCTGCATGGCTGCTGGCTGGAATCCTATTGGGGCGTACCGGGGCGTTTTCTCGGCTGGGAGAACGCCGACGCTTCGCCGCGCCCAGCCAACGACGCCATCGCGACGATGGACCGGCGTACCTGGCAGGCGCTGACGCTGGGGTATGTGGAATTGCCGCGTCGACGCATCCATGCCGGCCTCTGGTTTCGGTTGCTGCGCACCCTGCTTGATGAGCTGAATACCCCGCTCTCGCATTGCGGGACTTGCGCCGGCAGTATTCGCTATATCTGGGAGCGCTGCGGCCATCCGCTACGCGCCGGGCAAAGTCTTTGGCATCCCTACGAGATTCTGGACCCGACGATACAGTTGCAGATGCTGGAGGCGGCGGCCATCGCCATCGACCTGATCGAATCGAAGGTGCTGAGTCCGCGCGGGGAACAGGCTGTGCTGTTCCTGCCAGAGCCGTTGACCGGGTTCACCAATGGCCTGCCAGCGGTTGTGCAGAAAACCGAGCCGATCAATCATTGGCAGCAAGCCGTCAAAGCAATCGGCGATGCCATTGTCGAGGCGCGACACAACCCCGAAACCGCCCGCTCACTGTTCGCGCTCGCATCCTATGGACGGCATGACCCCGAGTCGCTGGAGCGCTTGCGCGTCACGTTTGTAAAAGAGGGCATCCCTCCAGAATTTCTGTCACATTATATGCCTGACGGACCCTTTGCATGCCTTAGACAGAATGACGGGTTAAGTGACAATTTTTGACGGCCATAACTTTCTGGATCACACTGTCACATAATCGAACGTATACGTGACGGGTGAAAAGGTGCTGATCGGCTACATGCGGGTATCGAAGGCGGACGGATCCCAGTCCACCAATTTGCAACGCGATGCGCTCATCGCCGCTGGTGTGAGCCTTGCGCACCTTTACGAGGATCTGGCCTCGGGCAGGCGCGATGATCGCCCAGGGTTGGCTGCTTGCCTGAAGGCGCTTCGTGAAGGGGACACGCTGATCGTGTGGAAGCTCGATCGGCTTGGCCGTGATCTGCGCCACCTGATCAACACCGTGCACGACCTAACTGCGCGTAGCGTGGGCCTGAAGGTCCTGACCGGTCACGGTGCGGCGGTCGACACGACGACTGCCGCCGGCAAGCTTGTGTTCGGTATTTTTGCCGCGCTGGCCGAGTTCGAGCGTGAGTTGATTTCCGAGCGAACAGTCGCTGGACTTATCTCGGCGCGCGCTCGCGGCAGGAAAGGGGGGCGCCCCTTCAAGATGACCGCCGCCAAGCTACGCCTGGCGATGGCCAGCATGGGGCAACCGGAAACCAAGGTGGGCGATCTCTGCGAAGAACTCGGGATTACCCGGCAGACGCTCTACCGGCACGTGTCGCCCAAGGGCGAACTGCGGCCAGACGGCGTAAAGCTGCTCTCCCTCGGTTCAGCCGCATAAATGGAGGCGACCTGGAACGGGGCGCTGTTCAGTGCGGCAACGATCCGATTACCGGTGTCGACCCAGAGCAGCCGTAGAGCTTTTGGGAAAGCTGTCGTTCAACGCCTGAGTTAAGCCGCCCCGCAGCGGGGCGGCGGACGCGTGCTAGCGTAGCGCAGGCACGTGGCCGACGCCACGATGCGGGGTCGGCTTGAACGAATTGTTAGGCCTCACTTGCAGTAGGTAGTTAAGGGGTATATGGCTCATGGACAGTTCTCTGTGAAATCCACCAAATGTTGCCAGTCCTATCACGTACACCACCTTGTCTATCACCATACGGCATATCACCAACTGGCATCTCAAGTGTAGCGCCAGCCTCAAGGGCACGTTTCATTGCAGAATCCGCATCCTCAACGTAGATATAGAAAGCTGATGCCATTGGTGGGTAACTTTGAGTAGCTTCACTGACCATGACCGTAGATGTGCCTAGCCTGACTTGAACGTTTTGAATGCATCCATCCTTTCGCATCGTCCTACATGCTTCTTCTCCGCCGAGCCCATGAATTAGAAAGGAGACGAAGGATTCAGCATCTTTGACAAAATAATACGGTGTGATTGTGTTAAATCCTGGTGGAATGTACATGGCGGCACCGAGGTGAGGTAGAGATGACGTGAGGCCTAACGACCAAATTCAGCCGCCGGCGTAGCCGGTCGGCTGGAACGCCAAGTTAGGCTTCATTTGCATAACCAAGCTGTTTGAGCCCGGCGAGGTTGTCCCATTCGGCCCATGCCTCTGCAATGCGCTGGTTCTCGATTCGGTAGATCGCAATGTAGCTTGCGTTGAGCACCTTACCACTTGGTGGGAACAGGCCCATCGGTCCCAGCTGTGTACCGTGAAATTGATGCCGCGCAGCGACCTTGTTTCCTTCTGCGACGAGGTCCAGCAGTGTTTCAGTGGCATCGGGGAACGTGGCGAACTCTGCTTTCAGGAACGCCACAAGATCTTCGGCTGATCGGACGCCGGGTTCGCCCGCAGCTGTGCTGTGGCGGGCGAAGTCGCTCGCAACCAAAGCCAGGACGCGCGACCAGTCCTGCGCATTAATCGCATCGACGAACGCACTGACGAGGAGTTTGTTCTCTTGCAACACTTGATGGGGCTCTCCATTCATGACGCTTAACTTTGTTTTAGGGCGACTGCCCTGCTGCGTAACATCGTTGCTGCTCCATAACATCAAACATCGACCCACGGCGTAACGCGCTTGCTGCTTGGATGCCCGAGGCATAGACTGTACAAAAAAACAGTCATAACAAGCCATGAAAACCGCCACTGCGCCGTTACCACCGCTGCGTTCGGTCAAGGTTCTGGACCAGTTGCGTGAGCGCATACGCTACTTGCATTACAGCTTACGAACCGAACAGGCTTATGTCCACTGGGTTCGTGCCTTCATCCGTTTCCACGGTGTGCGTCACCCGGCAACCTTGGGCAGCAGCGAAGTCGAGGCATTTCTGTCCTGGCTGGCGAACGAGCGCAAGGTTTCGGTCTCCACGCATCGTCAGGCATTGGCGGCCTTGCTGTTCTTCTACGGCAAGGTGCTGTGCACGGATCTGCCCTGGCTTCAGGAGATCGGAAGACCTCGGCCGTCGCGGCGCTTGCCGGTGGTGCTGACCCCGGATGAAGTGGTTCGCATCCTCGGTTTTCTGGAAGGCGAGCATCGTTTGTTCGCCCAGCTTCTGTATGGAACGGGCATGCGGATCAGTGAGGGTTTGCAACTGCGGGTCAAGGATCTGGATTTCGATCACGGCACGATCATCGTGCGGGAGGGCAAGGGCTCCAAGGATCGGGCCTTGATGTTACCCGAGAGCTTGGCACCCAGCCTGCGCGAGCAGCTGTCGCGTGCACGGGCATGGTGGCTGAAGGACCAGGCCGAGGGCCGCAGCGGCGTTGCGCTTCCCGACGCCCTTGAGCGGAAGTATCCGCGCGCCGGGCATTCCTGGCCGTGGTTCTGGGTTTTTGCGCAGCACACGCATTCGACCGATCCACGGAGCGGTGTCGTGCGTCGCCATCACATGTATGACCAGACCTTTCAGCGCGCCTTCAAACGTGCCGTAGAACAAGCAGGCATCACGAAGCCCGCCACACCGCACACCCTCCGCCACTCGTTCGCGACGGCCTTGCTCCGCAGCGGTTACGACATTCGAACCGTGCAGGATCTGCTCGGCCATTCCGACGTCTCTACGACGATGATTTACACGCATGTGCTGAAAGTTGGCGGTGCCGGAGTGCGCTCACCGCTTGATGCGCTGCCGCCCCTCACTAGTGAGAGGTAGGGCAGCGCAAGTCAATCCTGGCGGATTCACTACCCCTGCGCGAAGGCCATCGGTGCCGCATCGAACGGCCGGTTGCGGAAAGTCCTCCCTGCGTCCGCTGATGGCCGGCAGCAGCCCGTCGTTGCCTGATGGATCCAACCCCTCCGCTGCTATAGTGCAGTCGGCTTCTGACGTTCAGTGCATCCGTCTTCTGAAAACGACACTCCTTCTGCGCTCGTTCATAGTGCCTCCTCGATAGCTGTCTGTAGCTTCTCGACCGCAACCCCACCGCCATACCTGTCATAGCTAATAGCCCCATTGGTGTGCCCCAAGATCGCCGCCGCATACTGTAACGGCACCCCATGATCCTTCAACGCTGTTGCCACAGTATGCCGCAGGCTGTGGAAGTCTTTGTCTACAGGGCGATGACGACTAAACCACTGCCCCCAGAGATGGCTGTAACCGTCTTGTCGATGAGGTAACTCAGGGAACAACCGCCCCCCTGCCCTTTCCTGTACGAAGTCGATAAAGCCACCAGCAATCAGCGAGGAGTGAATAGGGATCAGGCGGGCACTGTTGGCCGTTTTGAGCTTCTGGTCTGGGCGGTTGTCCCTGATGTTCAGGCACCATACCCCATCGACCTGCTGCACATCGTCCGCGTACAACTGGCAAATCTCATTGGCTCTCGCTCCGGTATACAGACCAAGCAGCGCAATCCACTTGCGGTATGGCTCCTGCTGCTTCGCCCACTGGATCAACTGCTGTTTCTCCGCAGATGTGTACCCACTGCGAGCATTGACCTCTTTGACCCGTTGGAGTTTGAGCCCTGCAAAGTGATTTACGATGCCTTCGTGGTGATTGCCCAGCCAGACAAATAACAGAGAGAGCTTCTGGAGGTACTTGTTGATAGTCGTCGGGCTCTTGCCTGAATTCAGCAATTCGTCCTTGAACTTAACCACATCGGCCTTGCTGTATGCCGTGGGAGGTCTATCCCCCAGCGACTTTATGAAGTAGCCGATGTAGTTCTTCTGGTTACTGAGCTCTTTCGGTGCCCAGGAGAGGGCCTTTTCTTTCAGGTAACGCTCACTGAGTTCTGAGAGTACAGGGGATGCAATGGCTGAAGGAGCCGCTGGGACTGACCGAGGAGCTGGATTGGTCGCTGAGGGTGTCTCTTGCTTTAGCCGCTGAGGCTCCGGCAGGGAGCTTGGCTGAGGTTCCGGTTGGACAGACTCAGACTTTACCCGAGAACGCACACAGGCAAGCATCTTAGCCACCTGTTCACGAGCTACCAGCTTGTCCCGAGTACGGAGAGATTTCTTGATGTCTTTGCGGCGACCACAGGGGAGCACTGTCACCTTGCGGTAGTACCAGATGCCGTGGGGACTGAGCCAGAGATTCACAGAGAAGACTCCTGATTCATCCACACAAAGTGGATTACCAAGAGGTCTGAAGGGGGCTATTAGCTGTAACTTATTGAATTGCAGAAACAAGTGGTGGCCCTACCAGCCACATCCCGGCACTCGAGTCCCCCGCCTTGGCTGCTACCTTCCGGTCCTGACCAGGTCGACGGGTTATCAATGCGAGAGGACCAATAGGACCACCGGCGAGGAGAATAGGCAAACTGGCCCCTCAATGCAATGGCTTTCTACCGCACCGCGAGCCGTTCGCCTTATTTTTCAACAATCTGGCCAAGGGTTCAGCTAAAGAGCATGAATTTGGCACCCACCAGCAACATGAGCAGGGCAAAGGCCTGCTTGAGCCGCCGGGGTGACATTCTGTGTGCCAGTCTGGCGCCCAGACGGGCAAACTGGGTGCTGGTGAGCACGATGCCAAGCAGGGCCGGCAGATAGATGAATCCGACGCTCCACTCGGGCAGATCGGCGTCTCCCCAACCCGCATAGAGGTAGCTGAGGCTGCCTGCCAGGGCGATGGGCATGCTGCAGGCGGCGGAGGCGGCCACGGCGTTGCGCATGGGCACCGAATTCCAGGTAAGGTAAGGCACGGTCAGCGAGCCGCCACCGATGCCGAACAAGGCCGACATCCAGCCGATGACGGTGCCCGCGACCCCGGTACCAAGGGGGCCCGGCATGTGTCGCTCCGCTTTTGGCCTCAAATTGAGCCCCATCTGCAGGGCCATGGTCCAGGCGAAGCAGCCGATGATGATGTTGAGGGTGCTGGCGCTGAGCAGGTTGGCGGTCATGCCGCCGAGCCAGGCACCGACCAGCATGCCGGCGCCCAGGCGCCGAATCATCCCCCAGTCTACCGCTCCTGCCTCCTGGTGCGCACGCAGGGAGCTGAAACCGGTGAAGATCATGGTGGGCAGCGAGGTGCCGAGGGCCAGATGGGTGATGATCTCCGGCGCCACGCCCTGTGCGTGAAAACTCAGGACCAGCACGGGGACGATGATGAGGCCGCCGCCGATACCGAACAGCCCGGCCAGCATGCCCGCGAAGGCGCCCAACACCAGATAGCCCACAAACAGCATAAACATTCCTTCAATAATGAAACAGCGGTCAACTTGACCGCCATTATCCATAAAAAAGAGATGGCATCTTGCCATCCCTTTATTGTGCCGATTAATGCAGGGGAATGGTACCGTCCATCACCTTGTAGAACGCCAGCACGGCGCAACCGAGCAGGGCTGCCGTCATCCCCTGCTCCAGCCGGTTGAGGCCGCGCAGGCCGTGGTGCTGGCGCGCCTTCCAGTAGATGAAAATCCCCGGGCTGTAGAGCAGCGCCACCAGCAAGAGGTACTCCACCCCGGCGGCATAGACCAGCCAGCAGCCATAGACGGTGGCCACCAGGGCCAACAGCAGGTCGCGCTTGCGCTGATGGGGCTGGCCCGCGTAGGTCTCCCCTTTCAACGCCAGCTTGAGGCCGTAAGCACCGGAGAAGACATAGGGCACCAGGGCCGCCGAGGTGGCGATGTTCACCAACGCCAGATAGGTGCTGTTCTGGAAGTAGATGATGATGAGGAAGATCTGCACTAGGCAGGTGGAGCACCAGAGCGACACCTTGGGGGAGCCGTTCTTGTTCTCCTTGGCGAACCAGGCCGGGAAGACCCCGGTCTTGCCCGCGATGTAGGGCACTTCCGCCGCCAGCACGGTCCAGCTCAGCAGGGCCCCCATCACCGAGATCACCAGGCCGATGTTGATGAGCCAGGCGCCCCAGGGGCCGACCACGGCTTCCAGGATCATGGCGGTGGAGGGGTTCTTGAGGGCCGCCAGTTGCGGCTGGTTCATGACCCCCAGGGAGAACAGGGTCACCATGACGTAGAGCGCCAGGGCGCCGAGCAGCGCCAGCACGGTGGCGCGGCCCACGTCCTTGCGATGGCGGGCACGGGCGGAGACCACCACGGCCCCCTCGATGCCGATGAAGACCCAGAGGGTCACCTTCATGGTGGACTTGACCTGATCCATCACGGAGCCGAGCTCGGGACTCCCCTGCCCCCAGAGATCCAGGGTGAAGGTCTCCATGTTGAAAGCGAGCAGGATGGCTACGCAGAAGACGATGAGGGGCACCATCTTGGCGATGGTGGTGACGATGTTCACCAGCGCCGCCACCTGGATGCCGCGCAGCACCAGGGCATGCACCGACCAGATGAGCAGGGAAGCGAGCGTGATGGCGACCGGAGTATTGCCGTCACCGAAGATGACATTGTCCGGCGTGTCGAAGAAGTAGCTCAGGGCACTGAACACCACGATGGCGTAGGAGACGTTGGCCAGCAGCTGGCACAGCCAGTAACCCCAAGCGGCGTTGAAGCCGACGAAATCCCCGAACCCCGCCTTGGCGTAGCTGAAGATGCCGCCATCGAGATCCGGTCGACGCATGGAGAGATTCTGGTAGACCAGGGCGAGGCAGATCATGCCGATCCCCGTGATGGCCCATCCCAGGGCGACGGCCCCGGCACTGGCGTGCGCTGCGATGTTTTGCGGCAGACTGAAAACCCCGGCACCGACCATGGAGCCGATCACCAGCGAAATGAGGGCACCCAGCCCCAGTTTCTTGTCCATCTCAAACCTGTTTTATTAGGCGGCGGCTGAGCATCCGTATTCATACAGCGCGCGACATGGGAGGGGCTAGAAATCCATACCCCGTGAAAAAGGCGGCAACTATATTGCATGACTATTCCGGCCGCAATCCCTCTTGCCGTCAATCATAAGCCGCCTTGACCGCGCGCAATTTTACAGCACTGACCCGGGGTGCCTGTGAGCTGGTTCAAATTAAGAAAGACCCGTTGATATTTCACGACTTTCCATGATGCCGCCCCGCTTTTCAAAAGCCGGACCTGCATGGCTATGCACCCTTGCACTGGGGCCTTTCCCCTGCAAAAACGCCCCTGCAGGAGGGGCGTCAGAGAGGGTATATGCAGGGGGGACTAGAGCCTCAAGCCGCCGTCCAGCTCGATCATCCGCCCCGACAGATAGTCGTTGGCAAGGATGAACTGCACCGTCTGGGCCAACTGCGCCGCCTGCCCCAGGGTGCCCACCGGGATGGCCTGTTGCATGCGGGCCATGGCTTCGGGCTTCATCGCCGCCGTCATATCGGTGGCAAAGACGCCGGGGGCGATGCCCATCACCCGGATGCCGTGACGGGCCAGCTCCTTCCCCCAGGTGACCACCAGAGAGGCCACCCCCGCCTTGCTGGCGGCATAGTTGCTCTGGCCCATGTTGCCGGCCCGGGCGATGGAGGAGATGTTGATGATGACGCCCCCCTCCCCGCCGGTGGCCATCAGCGCCGCCCCCTCGCGCCCGCACAGGAAGGTGCCGGTGAGATTGACGTCGATGACGCTCTGCCACTGGGCCAGGCTCATCTTCTCCGTCAGTGCCCCCTCCTTCACCTTGATCAGCATGCCGTCGCGCAGGATGCCGGCACAGTTGACGAGGCCGTGCAGGGCCCCCAACTGATCCTTGATGGCGGCGAAGGTCGCCTCGACCTCCGGCTCGCTTGCCACGTTGCAGACGAACAGGGCGCAGCGGCCGTCACGGCTGCGCACCTCCGCCTCGGTCACCTCCAGATCGGTGCGGTTGACGTCGATGAGTGCAAGCACGGCACCTTGCTCCGCCAGACTCAGGGCGATGGCGCGGCCTAGCCCCCTGCCCGCCCCCGTGATGGCGATGACTTTCCGTGTGATATCCATAAATGCTCCTGGTGAGATGGCCGGTGACTGTCGAGTCAAAGACTATCGGGTAAATAGGTAGATAACGGCCCTTAACCCGGCGCAGTTTTATCCCGATAGAGCTCGAGGATACTGGAGAAATCCTTGTTCTCATGGCCCTGGCTCCCGTGCAGGTTGAAGAGGTTGCGGGCCAGGGCCCCCATGGGCACGGCGCTGTGGGCATGTTCCGCCAACGCCATGGCGAGCCCCAAATCCTTGACCATCAGCCGGGTCATGAAGCCCCCCTGATAGCCACGCGACGCCGGCACGTTCTCCATCACCCCGGGCCAGGGGTTGTAGCGCTCGAGGCTCCAGTTGTTGCCCGAACTCTTGCCCATGATGGTGGAGAGCACGGCGGGATCCAGCCCCTCCTTGACCCCGAGCGCCAGCGCCTCGGCGGTGCCCGCCATGTGGATGGCAAGCAGCATGTTGTTGCACATCTTGGCTATCTGGCCGGCGCCGAGGGCCCCGGCGTGAAACAGGTTCTGCCCCATGCAGGCGAGCACGGGTTTGGCCGCCTCAAAATCCGCTTGTTCGCCACCGACGATGAAGGTGAGGGTGCCCGCCGCCGCGCCGGCCACGCCCCCCGAGACGGGGGCATCGAGAAAACGGATGCCGCGCGCCTGCGCCGCCGCCCCCACCTGACGGGCCGAGGCCACGTCTATGGTGGAGCAGTCGATGACCAGGGCGCCGGGCGGCAGGGCCGCCAGCAGATCCTGCCCGCCCCGCTCACCGGCACTCTCCCCCAGCCAGAGGCTGCGCACATGCTCGCCCGCCGGCAGCATGCTGATCACCAGCTCGCAGCCGCTCACCGCCTCCCGGGCATTGCCGGCGGCGATGCAGCCGGCCTCGATGGCGCGGTTCAGGCTCTCGGCCACCAGATCAAACACCTGCACCCTGTGCCCCGCCCTGGCCAGGTTGGCGGCCATGGGGCCACCCATGTTGCCAAGCCCGATAAACCCAATCCTTGTCATTGTGTGCTCCTTGTGTGTGATCGCATGTCAGCGGGGGCGCAAGGGGTTGTCACCCTCGGGCCAGCGATAGAAGACATCCAGCCAGGCCTCCCCCGCCTGCGGGGCCTGCCAGCGGGGTGATTTGTCCTTGTCGATGAGCAGGGCCCGTACCCCTTCCACAAAATCCCCTTTGAGTACGCAGTTGACCGAGAGGGCCAACTCGTCGGCAAACACCTCGGCCAGGGACTGGCGCCGTGCCTGCCAGAACTGGCGCCAGAGAATGGCGCGGCTGATGGGGCTGCCGCTCTGGCAGGTCTCCCACCCCTGAGCCAGCGCCGCTTCATCCAGCTCGGTGCCCTCGAGGCGTGCCAGCACCCCTTGCAGGGAGCGGCCAGCCAACAGCGCATCGATGCAAGCCTGGTGGGGCAGCAGTTCGGGAGGCGGCAATGCCTGACCAGGGACCTCCTGCAAATCGGTGAGCAGCGCCTCGATCTGCTCGCCGGGGTCGCCTGCGGACCAGTCGAGGGCGGCGAGGCGCGCCGGCAGCTCCGCCAGCTCGCGGCTCCCCATGGCATGATCCGCGAGCCCCAGGCCGATGGCATCCGCCCCGTTGAAGCGGGCCCCGGTGAGGCCGAGCCAGAGTCCGAGCCGCCCCGGCATCCTGCTCAAAAACCAGCTGGCCCCCACGTCCGGATAGAGGCCTATGGTCACCTCCGGCATGGCGAACAGACTCTTCTCGGTCACCACCCGGAACCCGGCCCCGGCAAAGAGACCGATCCCCCCCCCCATGCAGATGCCGTCCGCCACGCAAACAAGGGGCTTGCCGTAGCAGTGGATGTGGTGATCGAGCCGGTACTCCTGCAGAAAGAAATCGCGGGCATAGCCAAACAGTGCCGACTCGTTCCCCTCCTGCTTGCGGTAATAAAAGGAGCGGATGTCGCCACCGGCGCAGAATGCCTTCTCACCGGCCCCTTGCAACAACACGCAGACGATGGCCGGATCCTGCTCCCAGCGGGTCAGCGCCCCCTGCAACAACTGGATCATCTCAAGGCTCAGGGCATTGAGGGAGGCGGGGCTGTCCAGAGTCAGCATGCCGATGTGGCGGCCATCCGCCGTGGGGCGGGTCTCGATGCGCACGGGCTCAGTCATGGTCGGCCCCCGCAGACCGGGTATCTGCCCCTGCGACATGGCGGGTCGCCATCATTACCTCATTCATCCTTCACTCCTTCACTCCCTCACTCTTTCGGTTTGGATTGGTCGTAACGCCAGCGCGGGGCCCGCTTCTCCAGGAAGGCCGCCACCCCTTCGCGCTGGTTGGCATCGTCAAACAGGGCGAGAAAGAGGCTGCGCTCGAGTGGCAGCGCCGCGTCCCTGTGGGTGCTTCGCCCCTGATTGATGAGCTGTTTGCAGGCGCGCAGGGCGCTCGGGCTCTGGCGCTCCACCAGCTGGGCCATCTGCTGCGCCGCCTCCCAGGCGTGCCCCTCGGTCACCACCTCCTCCACCAGCCCCATCTCGTAGGCCAGGGTGGCGCTCACCTTCTCGCCGCAGAGGATCATCCGCTTGGCCCAGCCCGGCCCCACCAGCTCGGTGAGGCGCTGGGTGCCGCCGGCACAGGGCAGGAGCCCCACCGAGGCCTCCGGCAACCCCAGCTTGGCCTGCTGCTCGGCGATGCGGATGTCGCAGGCCAGCGCGACTTCGAGCCCCCCTCCCATGGCATAGCCGTTGATGGCGGCGATGCTGACCCCGTGAAAGCGGGCCAGCGCCTCGAAGGCGTGGCCAAAAGCCTCGGCCACCTCGCGGGCATGCGCCAGGCTGCCGTCGGCGAACATCTTGAGATCGGCGCCAGCGCAGAAGAATTTCTCTCCGGCACCGCGGATCACCAGGGCCACCACGTCGGGGCGACCATCCAGCTCCACCATCATCTGCAAGAAGGCTTTCAGGCTGGCGAGCGTCCAGGTGTTGGCGGGTGGGTGATCGAGGGTGATGTAGGCCACGTGGCCGTGATATTCGAGCCTGATCCTTGTCATTGCGTTGTCCTTGTCAAAAAAACTGCCCCATGATGACAGGGTTGAATGGAGCCAACCTGCACCTGGCTCACAAAGCATGAGGACGAGCCGACTGCGTCCTCAGAGCAGGCCCCTCCCGCTACTCCAGCGACAGGCCGGGGTCGGCCAGCAGGTGGCGGGCGATGATGAGCCGCATCACTTCATTCGTCCCTTCCAGAATGCGGTGCACCCGGGTGTCGCGCAGATAGCGCTCAAGCGGATACTCGCGGATATAACCATAGCCGCCAAAGAGTTGCAGGGCGTTGTCGCAAACGCGGTGACCCACATCGGTGGCAAAACGCTTGGCCATGGCGCACCAGGCACTCTTGTCCGGGCTGCCCTCATCGAGTTTGGCGGCCGCCTGGCGCACCAGCAGGCGGGCGGCGGCGAGCTCGGTGGCCATGTCGGCCAGGCGAAACTGCACGCTCTGGAATTCGCTGATCGGGTGTCCAAATTGCTGACGCTGGCGCACGTGCTCCAACGCGTCGTCCAGGGCCTGCTGGGCGGTGCCCAGCGAACAGCTGGCGATGTTGATGCGCCCCCCATCGAGCGCCTGCATGGCGAACTTGAACCCTTCCCCCTCCTGCCCCAGCCGGAAGCGAGCGGGAATGCGCACGGCATTGAAGTTCACCTCCCGGGTCGGCTGGCTGTTCCAGCCCATCTTTTCCTCCGCCTTGCCGTAGCTCACGCCGGGGGTCTGGGCCGGTACCATGAAGGCGGAGATCCCCTTGGCCCCCTCGCCACCGGTGCGGGCCATCACCACCAGCACGTCGGTGCTGCCGGCGCCCGAGATGAACACCTTGCTGCCATCAAGGAGGTAATCCTCGCCATCGCGCACGGCGCGGGTCTTGAGGGCCGCAGCGTCGGAGCCCGCCCCCGGCTCGGTGAGGCAGTAGGATCCCAGCAGCTCGCCGCTGGCCAGCCTCGGTACCCACTCCTCGGCCACCTCGGCAGGCAGCCAGCTACCCAGCATCCAGCTCACCATGTTGTGGATGGTGAGATAGGCGGTGGTGGAGGTGCAGCCCATGGCGAGGCGCTCGAAGATGAGGCTGGCATCGAGCCGGCTCAGGCCCAGACCGTCATACTGCTCCGGGGTATAGAGGCCGCACAGGCCCAGCGCCGCCGCCTGCTTGATGGTGGGGATGGGGAACTCGTGCTCCCTGTCCCAGCGCGCGGCGTGGGGTTTGAGCGCCAGATCGGCGAAGGCGCCGGCCGACTCGACACAGGCCCGTTGGGATTCGGTCAGGGTAAAATCCATCTTGTTCGCTTCCTTTGTATTTGTTCCGTCGATCCGTTGCTGTCAATGGGGGCACCCGGGCAAAGTGGGCAACCCCTGCCGTCAGCGCAGCTGAATGGTCATATTGGGGCCGCTGGGAATGTCTTCGTCGAACCAGCGCTCCGTCACCGTCTTGGTCTCGGTGTAAAAACGCACCGCCTGCTTGCCGTAGGCGTGCAGATCCCCGTAGAAGGAGCCGCGCCAGCCGGTAAAGGAGAAGAACGGCAGCGGCACCGGGATGGGCACGTTGATCCCCACCTGGCCCACCGCCACCTCGTGGCGAAACTTGCGGGCGGCGGCGCCACAGCCGGTGAAGAGGGAGGTGCCGTTGCCGTAGGGGTTGGCGTTGATGAGGGCAAGCGCCTCGTCGAGGCTCTCCACCTCGAGGCAGGCCAGTACGGGCCCGAAGATCTCCTCCCGGTAGATGCGCATCTCGGGGGTCACGCCGCGAAACAGGGTCGGTCCCACCCAGTTGCCCACCGGGTAGCCGGGTACGTCGCAAAAACGGCCGTCCAGCAGGCACTCGGCTCCCTCGGCAATCCCCGCCTCGATAAGCCCCTCCACCCTGACTTTCGCCTCCGGGCTGATGAGGGGACCGTAGGCGGCCTCGGGGTCGTGCCAGACGCCGGGTTTCACCTTGGCGAACTCGGCGGCGAGCTCGGGGATCCACTCCCTGGCGCTCCCCACGAACACCGCCACGCTGATGGCCATGCAGCGCTGACCGGCGGCGCCGACTCCCGCTCCCACGAGGTTGCCGAGTACCTGCGCCTTGTTGGCATCCGGCATGATCACCATGTGGTTCTTGGCGCCGACAAAACACTGGGCGCGCTTGAGCTGTGACGTTGCGCTGCGATAGACGTGGCCGCCGACCCGGGCCGAGCCCACGAAACTGACTGCCTTGACATCGGGATGGGCCAGCAGCGCATCCACCTGCTCGGCGCCGCCATGCACCACCGACAGAATGCCCCTGGGGGCCCCCGCCTCGGTAAACAGCTCGGCCAGGCGCATGGGGGTGAGCGGATCCTGCTCGGAGGGCTTGAGCACGAAGCCGTTGCCGCAGGCCACCGCCAGCGGGAACATCCACAGCGGGATCATGGCCGGGAAGTTGAACGGCGTGATGCCGACGCAGACCCCGAGGGGCTGCACCCAGGAGTGGCCATCCACCCGGCGCGCCACGTTGCCCATGGTCTCCCCCAGGGTCTGGCTCGCAATGGCGCAGGCCTGCTCCACCACCTCGATGCCGCGCCACACATCCCTCTTGGCATCCGCCAGGTTCTTGCCGGTTTCCTGGGCCAGCAGGGTCGCCAGCTCGTCGTGATGCACTTTCAACAGATGCTGGTAGTTGAACATCACCCGGGCCCGCTCGGAGGTCGGCACCTCTCGCCACAGCAGATAGGCGTCGTGGGCGGTACGTACCGCGTGCTCGATCTCGGCCGGGGTAGCCTTAGGCACCCGCGCCAGCAGATGCTGATCCGCCGGGTTGGTCACCTCTATCCACTCGTCACTTGCGGACGGACACGCCTCGCCACCGATGTAGAGCGGCAGATCCCCGTACTGGGTGTGATGCTGGCTCATGCCCCCCTCCTAGCCCGTTGGCAGGCGATGGCAGGCCACTGCAGGCCGGCCACATCCATGTTGCTGTTGCACATCCTGTTCACTCCTTGCGCTCATCTACCCGGGTAGCCCTTGCGACGGGCTGCCATCGAATTTACCTTAGACTAACAAGTCACTTACGTTTACGCTAACGTAAACTTGAATCACGAATGGACTGACCAGTCATCACCCTGATGGCAGGGGAAATCGGCAGTCCACTGCACCAAGGAGAGCACGGATGCATGCCCTGATGGATGAAACCCTCCAGGCCCTGACCGAACAGGTCGAGGCTTTCTGCCAGAAAGTGATCGCACCGCGCGCCAGCGAGATCGATCAGAGCAACGCTTTCCCCCGGGATCTCTGGCCCCGCATGGGTGAGCTGGGGCTGCACGGCATCACGGTGGCGGAGGAGTATGACGGGGTGAACCTCGGCTATCTGGCCCATGTGCTGGTGATGGAGCAGGTGAGCCGCGCCAGCGCCTCGGTCGGCCTCTCCTACGGCGCCCACTCCAATCTCTGCATCAACCAGATCCACCGCCACGGCACCCCTGATCAGAAGGCGAGATACCTGCCTGATCTGGTCAGCGGCAAACACGTGGGGGCGCTGGCCATGAGCGAGCCGGGCGCTGGCTCCGACGTGGTGAGCATGCGCCTCACCGCGGTGCGCGAGGGGGATCACTTCGTGCTGAACGGCAACAAGATGTGGATCACAAACGGGCCCGATGCCGACACCTTCGTCATCTATGCCAAGACCGATGCCGCTGCAGGGCCCAAAGGTATTTCCGCCTTTATCGTCGAGGCGGGAACTCCCGGTTTTTCCACCGCCCAGAAGCTCGACAAGCTCGGCATGCGCGGCTCCAGTACCTGCGAGCTGGTGTTCGACAACTGCCGGGTGCCGCAGGAGGACCTGCTGGGCCCCCTACACGGGGGGGTCAAGGTACTGATGAGCGGGCTCGACTACGAGCGGGTGGTGCTGGCCGCCGGCCCCCTTGGCATCATGCAGGCCTGCATGGACGTGGTGCTGCCCTATGTGCGCGAGCGCAAGCAGTTCGGTCAGGCCATCGGCGAGTTTCAGCTGGTGCAGGGCAAGCTCGCCGACATGTATACCCGCCTCGTCAGCAGCCGGGCGCTGGTCTATTCGGTGGCGAGCGCCTGCGATCAGGGCCGCACCAGCCGCAAGGATTGCGCCGCCGCCATCCTGTTTGCCGCCGAGAACGCCACCCAGATGGCCCTCGATGCCATCCAGCTGCTCGGCGGCAACGGCTACATCAACGAATACCCCACCGGCCGCCTGCTGCGGGACGCCAAACTCTACGAAATCGGCGCCGGCACCTCGGAGATCCGCCGCTGGCTCATCGGTCGCGAGCTGATGGGAGAGAGCGCATGAGCAGGATCCACTCCCGCCTCGACACCGCGAGCCCCGACTATGAGGCCAATCGGGCCGCCATGCAGGCCCTGGTCGACGATCTCAATGCCCGCCTGGAGGAGATAGCCTTGGGCGGGGGCGCTGCCAACAACGCCCGCCACCAGGCCCGTGGCAAGCTGCTGCCCCGGGAGCGCATCGACCAGCTGCTGGACCCGGGTTCCCCCTTTCTCGAGCTCTCGGCCCTGGCCGGCTGGCAGGTCTATGACGAACCGGTGCCCGCCGCCGGCCTCATCACCGGCATCGGCCGGGTCTCGGGGCGCCTGTGCATGCTGGTGGTGAATGACGCCACCGTGAAGGGCGGCACCTACTACCCCCTCACGGTGAAAAAGCACCTGCGCGCCCAGGCCATTGCCGAGCGGCTGCGCCTCCCCTGCCTCTATCTGGTGGATTCCGGCGGCGCCTTCCTGCCCATGCAGGACGAGGTGTTCCCCGACCGGGAGCATTTTGGCCGCATCTTCTACAACCAGGCTCGCATGTCGGCCCAGAGCATCCCCCAGCTGGCGGTGGTGATGGGGCTCTGTACCGCCGGGGGTGCCTACGTGCCCGCCATGGCGGACGAGTCGATCATGGTCAGGGAACAGGCCACCCTCTTTCTGGCGGGGCCACCGCTGGTCAAGGCCGCCACCGGCGAGGAGATCAGCGCAGAAGCCTTGGGCGGCGCCGAGGTGCACTGCGTCCACTCCGGGGTGGCGGATCACATGGCTCGCGATGATGCCCATGCCCTGACCATCGCCCGCACCCTGGTAAGCAACCTGGGGGACAACCAGACGGCGGCGTCACCCGCCCCATCCGCTCCCTCCTATGATGAGCCGCACTACCCCATCGAGGAGCTCTACGGCCTGGTGGGCACCAGTCTCAAGCGCCCCTATGACGCACGAGAACTGATCGCCCGGCTGGTGGATGGCTCTGTGTTTGACGAATTCAAGGCGTTGTTCGGCACTACCTTGGTGACGGGTTTTTCCCGCATTGAGGGCATGCAGGTGGGGATCCTCGCCAACAATGGCGTGCTGCACAGCGACAGCGCCCAGAAGGGAGCCCACTTCATCCAGCTTTGCAACCAGCGGGGGATCCCGCTGCTGTTTCTGCAAAACATCACCGGTTTTATGGTAGGAAGTACGGCGGAGAAAGAGGGGATCGCCAAGCACGGCGCCAAGCTGGTGACCGCCGTGGCCTGCAGCCGGGTGCCCAAGATCACCCTGATCGTCGGCGGCAGCTTCGGCGCTGGCAACTACGGCATGTGCGGGCGCGCCTATGAACCGGATTTTCTCTTCAGCTGGCCCAACAGCCGCATCTCCGTCATGGGGGGCGAGCAGGCGGCCGGGGTGCTGGTGCAGGTGCGCCGGGACAAGCTGGCCGCCGAGGGCAAGACTCTGGGCGAGCCGGAGGCGGCCGCCATTCGCGCCCCGGTGATCGCGCAGTACGAGCGCCAGGGTCACCCCTATTACGCCAGTGCTCGCCTGTGGGATGACGGCGTCATCGACCCGGCCCAGAGCCGCACCGTGCTGGCCCTGGCGCTGGCGGCCTGCCAGGGGGCCGAGCCGGGCCCCGGGCAGTACGGCATCTTCCGGATGTAAGGAGTTCATATGTCAGACCCGCTCTTCAACGATCCCCTTGCCCATTTTCGCCTGGAGCGCCACGGCCCGGTGATCGAGCTGGTGCTCGCCCGCCCGGCCCGTCACAACGCCCTCGATGCCGACCTGATGCAGGGGCTGCTCGACTGCCTCGACGAGCTGGCCCACGGCCAGCCGCTGGCCGACCGCCCCCACGTGCTGCTGCTGCGCGCCGAGGGGCCGCATTTTTGCGCGGGCGCCGATCTCGAGTGGATGCGCAAGATGGCCGGGGAGGCATTCGACCCCCGCGCCTTTGACAAGAATCGCGAGGACGCCCGGGTGCTGGCCCACCTGATGCAGGCACTGGACGAGCTGCCCTTCCCCACGGTGGCCCTGGTGCAGGGGGCCGCCTACGGCGGAGCCTTGGGACTTATCTGCGCCTGCGACATCGTGCTGGCCAGCGAAAATGCCCGCTTCTGCCTCTCCGAGGTGACCCTGGGACTGGTGCCTGCGGTGATCAGCCCCTACGTGGTGCGCGCCATGGGGATGCGCCAGGCCCGCCGCTACATGCTGAGCGCAGAGCCCTTCGATGCCATCACCGCCTGCCGACTCAACGTGGTGCACAGGCTCAGCCAGCCTGATCAGTTGCTGGCGGAGGGACGCGCCATGGCCCTGCGGTTGTGTCGCAACGGCCCCCAGGCGATGAAGGAGACCAAGCGGCTGCTGGCCGCCCTCGAAGGGCGCCCAGGCCACCAGCACGAAGAGCAGACCGTCGAGACCATCGCCCGGGTACGGGTCGGTCTCGAGGCCCAGGAGGGGATCCAGGCCTTCTTCGACAAACGCCCCCCAACCTGGCGCCCCCGTTTCAAGGACGAAGCATGACTCAATACCACCCCATCAAGCACCTGCTGATCGCCAACTGTGGTCAATATAACGGGAGTGTGGATCAACACGCTTCGCACTTGTGCGCCTTGAACAACAGGGAGGCAGCATGACCCATCACACTCCCATCAAGCGCCTGCTGATCGCCAATCGCGGTGAAATCGCCGTGCGCATCATCAAGACAGCACGGCGCCTCGGCATTCACACCATCGCCCTCTACTCGGACGCCGACGCCCGTGCCATGCATGTGCGCGAAGCCGACGAGGCCTGGCATCTGGGGCCGGCCCCTGCCCGGGAGAGCTACCTCGACACCGGCAAGGTGCTCAAGATTGCCAAAGAGGCGAATGCCGACGCCATCCACCCGGGCTACGGTTTCCTGTCCGAGAACAGCGACTTTGCCACCGCCTGCGAGCAGCGGGGCGTGCGCTTTGTCGGCCCAAGCGGCGCCGCCATCCTCGCCATGGGGGACAAGTCGGGGGCCAAGGGGCTAATGCAGGCAGCCGGCGTCCCCGTGCTGCCCGGTTATCACGGCGCGGATCAGCATCCCGACTTTTTGCGCGATCAGGCGAGCCAGGTGGGCTTCCCGCTCCTTATCAAGGCGGCCAGTGGCGGCGGTGGCAAGGGGATGCGCCGGGTCGATCAGCTGGCCGACTTTGACGCGGCCCTGGCGGCAGTCAAGCGGGAGGCGAGTGCCGCCTTTGGCGACGACCATGTGCTGCTGGAGCGCTATCTCCCCCGCGCCCGTCACGTGGAGGTGCAGGTCTTTGCCGATGCCCTTGGCAACGCCATCTATCTGGGGGACAGGGACTGCTCCTTGCAGCGCCGCCACCAGAAGGTGATCGAGGAGGCCCCCGCCCCCGACATCTCCCCTGCCCTGCGCCGCGCCATGGGCGAGGCGGCCGTGGCGGCGGCCAAGGCCATCGCCTATCGGGGGGCCGGCACCATCGAGTTTCTGCTATGCGGGGAGGAGTTCTTCTTCATGGAGATGAACACCCGGTTGCAGGTGGAGCACCCGGTTACCGAGGCCATCACAGGCCAGGATCTGGTGGCCTGGCAGCTGGCGGTGGCCGAGGGCAAACCGCTGCCCCTCACCCAGGAGCAGGTGGTGCTGCGTGGCCACGCGGTGGAGGCGCGCCTCTACGCCGAGGACGTAGCCGCCGGTTTTCTGCCAGCGAGCGGCCCCATCCACTGGCTCACCTGGCCCAAGGGGGTGCGCATCGACACCGGCGTCAGTGCCGGCGATGCGGTGAGCCCCTATTACGACCCCATGATCGCCAAGCTCGTCGCCCACGCACCGAGCCGCAGCGAAGCCTTTGCCACCCTGGCCGATGCCCTGGCAGCCCTGGATCTCGGCCCTCTGGTGCACAACGGCCCGCTCCTGCAGCGCCTGTGCGAAGCGCCAGAGGTGCTGGCGATGCGCCACCACACCCAGTGGCCCATTCCCATCGACACCCTGCCCGTTCCGGCGCTCGCCTGGCCCCTCGCCACCCTCTGGCTCGCCACTTGCGAGCGCGATGCCTCCCCCTGGCAGCAGCAGGCCGCAGGCTTTCGGCTGGGCCCCACCCGCCGCTTTTGCGCCACGGTGCGCATCGGCGAGGAAACCCGCACTCTCACCCTCGCCGAGCGAGGGGGCGCCCTGCTCTGGCAGGGCGAGCAGATCCCGTTTGAACTCGGGTCAGATCAGAGCCGCCTGTGCCAGGGTGGACATTGGCAGCGCTATCCGGTGCAGCCCCTCGGCGAGGGTGCCTATTTGCTGCACCTGGCGGGCAGACGCATCCGCTTCTCGCTCGATGATCAGCATCATCAGCTCCACCATGATCACGACACGAGCCATGTCCCGGGCATCCTGGCCCCCATGCACGGCATCGTGGTGGCGCTGCAGGTCGAGGCCGGCCAGCCGGTCAGCAAGGGGCAACCCCTGCTGGTGCTGGAGGCGATGAAGATGGAGCACGTCCTCAAGGCAGACCGGGACGGGGTGATTGAGGCCCTGCAGTGCCGCCAGGGGGAACAGGTGAGCCAGGGCGCCGTGCTGGTGCGCTTTGCCGATGACCATACCGCGCAGCAGGAGGAGCGCTCATGAGCCACACGCACGAGAGCCGGGACGACAAGGTCAGCCTGGTGGAGATGGGGCCGCGGGACGGCCTGCAAAATGAGACCGCCACCCTCTCCCTGGCGCAGCGGCTGGCGCTCATCGCCCGCCTGGCCGAGAGCGGGTTGCAGCGCATCGAGGTGGGGGCCTTCGTGTCGCCCAAAAAGGTGCCTCAGATGGCGGATTCCGCCGCACTCTTCAACGCCCTGCCGCGCAGGGGGCCGACCCGCTATGGCGCCCTGGTGCCCAATCTGCAGGGTCTGCAGGCCGCCATCGCCGCCCGCGCCGACGAGATAGGCCTCTTCACCGCCTGCTCGGACGGCTTCACCCGAGCCAACATCGGCATCAGCGTGGAGGAGTCCCTGGTGCGCTTCGCCCCCCTGGTGCAGGAGGCGCGCAGCCTCGGCATCAAGGTGCGCGGCTACCTCTCCACCGTCATCGCCTGCCCGTTCGACGGCCCGACCCGCCCGAAACGGGTCGCCGCCCTGGCCGAGCGGCTGCTGGATCTGGGCTGCCACGAGATATCCCTCGGCGACACCATCGGCGTCGGCACCCCGGGCACCGTGGCTCCCATGCTGGATGCGGTACTGCACGAGATCCCGGCGGGCCGGCTTGCGGTTCATTTTCACGACACCTATGGCCAGGGGCTGGCCAACCTGCTGCCGGCGCTCGAGCGCGGGATCCGCACCATCGACTGCTCGGTGGCCGGGCTCGGCGGCTGCCCCTATGCCCCCGGCGCCTCCGGCAATGTGGCGTCGGAAGAGGTGGTCTATCTGCTGCACGGCCTTGGCATGAGCACCGGCGTCGATCTCGACCAGCTGGCCGCCACCGGCCAGTGGGTGAGCGAGCTGCTGGGGCACCCCAACGGCTCCCGGGTCGGCCAGGCCCTGCACGGGAGGGGACGGCACCTAGCACAAGAGCGCGAGCAGCGCACCCCGGGAGGCCATCATGCATCATGAACCCGGCCCTTGCCGCGGGGCCAGGACCCCGCCAGCTCATCAGGAGGGCGCACCATGAGAGCCAGACACGCCAGTGGCAAGGAGAGGACCTACAGCATCTCGGAGCTGGCCCAGGAGTTCGACATCACCCCCCGCACCATCCGCTATTACGAGGACGAGGGGCTCATCACCCCGACCCGGGAGGGGCAGACCCGCATCTACAGCCACAAGGACAGGATCCGCCTGAAATTGACCCTGCGCGGCAAGCGCCTCGGGTTCAGCCTGGCGGAGATCCGCGAGCTGTTCGACATGTACGACACCGACCGCTCCAGCCGGATGCAGCTTCACTCCATGATCCAGCTCATCGAGGCCAGACGCCACTCCCTGCGCCAGCAGCTGGAGGACATCCAGATGGTGATGGCCGAGCTCGATGTCGCCGAGCAGCGCTGCATCCACTCCCTCGGCGGCTTGAAAACCGACGGGGATTGACAGACTCTGGGGGGATCTCGCCCCCGGTATCCCGGTTTTCCAGTGGATATTCGCAGTGGCAGGCCCTGACCCGGCAACCCCCTTGTTCCCCACATCGCCCGTCACGGCATGCCGGACAGACTGGGCGGTTTGGGCAAGCGGCGAGGTGGGGCAAACGGGGGAAATCCGGCCTTGGTCGCACAATAATTCCCCAGCCCGGTCAGAGTGCGGCGCACCTCATGAGTCCTTCCCATGAACCGGGCACGATTAATTGCTACCATATGCGCATCAAATGGAGACCATCATGCTCAAGCCTCTGCCCGCTCGTCTGCTGCGCTATGCCCTCTATCTTCTCGCGCTCCTGCTCATCGGCATCACCATCCTGCTCTGGCAGGCGCCGACCCTCATCCAGCGCCATCTCCCCGGCTGGCTTGCCACCCATTACGGTCTGCACCTCTCCCTTGGCAAGATAGAGGTGGGGATCCGCTCCCCCTCCCTCGTGCTGGGGCCCAGCGCCCTGCTCGATGACAAGCAGCAAGCACTGGTGTCATTTGAAGAGCTGAAGCTCATTCCCGCCTTGAAAGCGAGCTGGCAGCAGCGCGCCCTGGTACTGGAAGAGGCCACCCTGACCGCCCCCAAGGCAGATCTGGTGCGCCTCGAGGATCTCAAAGGGGAGGCGCGCTTCAATCTGACCGATGCACTGGCCTCCCTGCTCTCCCCTGCGCCGGAGCAAACACCGCCAGCTAGCGCCGAGCCCGTGCTGGTGACCATCGGCAAGCTGTCCGTCGAGCAGGGCCGGCTCAGCTACCGGGACAGCCGCAAGCAGAGCAGCCCGGGGTGGGTGCCGCCCCTCACCCTGGACAAGCTCACCCTGCACCTGCCCGGCTTTTCCACCGCAGAGGGGGTGCTCAACCCCTATCGCCTGAGCGCCACCGTCAACGAGAAAAGCCCCCTCAAGGCCGAAGGGGAGTTCGACATGATGAGCGGCGCCGGCAAGGGCAACCTCAGCCTTGGCAAGGTGGCCATCGCCCCCTTCGCCCCCCTCTGGGCCCCCTATCTCAAGGCGACCCTCGCCAAAGGGGAGGCCAGCGCCGAGCTCGCCTATCGCCTCACCCAGGGCAAGCAGGGACTGGACTGGCAGTTGTCAAAGGGCAAGCTGACCCTGGCCAACTGGCAGCTCACACGCAACAAGGGGGAGGAATTTGCCCGCTTCAAGCAGTTGGCGCTGACCGGGATCCGCATCGATGGCAACAAGCAGCGCCTTGAGCTCGATGCCGCCACCCTCAAGAGCCCGGCCATCACCGCCGTCCTCGACCACCAGCAACAACTGGATCTCGCGGACCTGCTGATCCCCCAGAAGACCCCCAAGGGGGGCAAACAACCGGCCACCCCCGCCAAGCCCTGGCAATGGGCCCTCAAGCAGACCCGCATCGACCAGGGCAGCCTCACCCTGACCGAAGCCACCAGCGGCAAGCCCCTGAAACGGGCAATCTCCGCCATCGCCCTCACCCTGGGGCCCCTTGGCAGCCAGGCCGCCCAACCCAGCCCCCTCACCCTCAACGCAGCCCTCGACACCAGGACGACGGTGGCGTTTGACGGCACCCTGGGGCTGACCCCCTTCACCCTGAACGGCGCCATCCGCCAGCAGGGGCTGCCGCTGACCCTGGCCCAACCCTACCTGCAGGATCTGCTGCGCATCAGCGTGCGGGACGGCGAGCTTGCCAGCCGCACCAGACTTGACCTGGTCACCGACCGCCAGGGGGCCATCAGCAAGCTGGAGATAAGCGGTGGACTCGAGGTCGCGGGGCTCAACGTGCTGGATCGGGCCGACAACCAGCGCCTGCTCCAGATAGAGAATCTGCAATTGAGCGGCCTGCACTATGATGGCCTGAGCCAGCAACTGCGCATCGCCGACATCCTGCTCAGCAAACCCTATGCCCGCATCGAGATCAACGAAGAGGGGATCACCAACGTGCAGCAACTGCTGCTGCCGCAACCCGCCGCGAACGCCAGGGAGAGCGCCCCCGCCCCGCACATCGTCATCGATCAGATCCGTACCGCCCAGGGCAACCTGCGCTTCGCCGATCGCAGCCTGAGCCCGGAGTTCGTGGTGGACATCGCCTCCCTCGACGGCCAGAGCCGCCATATCAGCAACACCCCGGGGCAGCGCTCCGAGCTCGCCTTCAACGGCAAGGTGGACCGCTACGCCCCCGTCACCATCCGGGGGGGCGCCAACCTGCTCATCGAGGATCCCGTGCTGGACGTGGCCGTGGCCTTCAACAATCTGGAGCTCACCACCTTCACCCCCTACTCCAGCACCTATGCAGGCTATGCCATCGACAAGGGGCAGCTCTCCATGAAGCTCAACTACAAGCTGCAGGGCAACCGGCTGGAGGGGGACAACGACATCACCATCAAGAAGCTGCAACTCGGGGAGAAGGTCAAGAGCGAGCAGGCCAAGGATCTGCCCCTCGGCCTCGCCATCGCCCTGCTGAGCGATTCGAACGGCGTCATCAAGATGAACCTCAAGGTGAAGGGCAATCTGGATCAGCCTGATTTCAGCCTGGGCAACATCTTCTGGGACGTGCTCGGCAATACCCTCGGCAAGGCCATCACCTCCCCCTTCTCCCTGCTTGCGTCCCTGACGGGGGGCACCAAGGATCTCGACGAGCTCCCCTTCCTGCCTGGCGATCCCGCCCTGACCCCGACACAGCAGACCAAGCTGACCACCCTCGCCCAGGCCCTCAAGGAGAGGCCCAAGCTCAGCATGAACATCCGCGGCAAGGTCAACTTCAACGAAGAGCGCCCCATCCTTCAGCGCCAGAAGCTTGAGCGGCTGCTGGCCAAGATCACCGGCAGCCCGGTGGATTTGACGCTGCTGGAGCAGGATCCCGCCATGCAGTCCGCACTGGCAGAGGCTTATGAAGCCAAGTTCAACGAAGATCTCGGGGATCTGGCCGACCGGCTGCGACTCGATGAAGGGAGCGAGGCCCTGCGCGCCCAGGCGGTGCTCCTGCTGCGGGATCAGCAGCTCATCACCGCCAAGTCCCTGCGAAACCTCGCCATGCGCCGCGCCCAGAACACCAAGGAGTATCTGGTGGATACCCAGGGCATCGCGCCGGAGCGCCTCTTCGTGCTCGACAGCCAGGTGAAGGAGACGGACAAGGAAGCCAAGGTGGTGCTGACCCTGGACAACTGATCCGGCGCCCGCCGGATGCCCCTCTTGTTTGCCCCGACGGCACATGGCCCGAGGGGCTCCCTCCCCTGACCCCTTCCATCAGGATATGTCTCTCGCTAGCCGTCCCGAACAATCCGGTTATCCCTTTATCCAGCATGTCAAAATAGATGGCCCGATCAGATATACAGTGTCTAATCGGGCCAATCCTGAACACCCTCTCGCGCACGCCACAGGGCCAACCCCGCGCCCCCCTTACATTTCGTAGCCTCTTCACTGGCCCCCCTTGCTGCCGTGTCTGCATGTTGAAGCCTCCGGCCACAGGGCAATCCCTTGGCCCAACCTCTTGCGTCTCGGTTTTTGTCATCTGGGCCCATGGCCCATCCCGCCTCTGGCTTTTTGACAAGGGCAGCCTCTGATCCTGCCCGTTAATCTTGCGCCCCTTTCGCCCGTGGCAGTCAACACGGCGCGCTTGCGGGTTTCTCAAGCGCCCCGCCCTTGTGTAGTGAACACGGTGGCGAGCGCGGGGTTGACGAGAAAATGGGGAGCGCAACGGACACTGCGATGGCAAGCGATACGGGAGGCCGATGCGCCACAAACAGGAGGGAAACACTCTGGTCTGATGGCATATGAACTCATTTTTCAATCAAGCCGCCATGACGCGACCATCCGGGGCGCGTTTCCCTCACCAATCCCAGTCACCATCGTCGTTGCCGACTTTCATGCCAAGGTGCCTTTTATACAAAATTGCAACGTTGAAAACGTTTTTCATTCACCACTCGTCTACCTGAATGGCACGAATGGTTGGCCACTTAAACTTTCGTGTTCTTTTTTTACCATTTCTGTGTGTCCCCCCTTGCCCGGGACCCTGAGCCTGCCTAAAATCGCGCGTCTTTTATCAACCCCACCTCTATTGTTGGAGAACACCACGTGAGCGAAAAATTGGCCAACCCTGCCCCTCTGGGTCTGATGGGTTTCGGTATGACCACCATTCTGCTGAACATCCATAACGCAGGTTTCTTCCCCATCAGCGCCATGATCCTGGCCATGGGTCTGTGCTATGGCGGTCTGGCCCAGATCATCGCCGGCATCATGGAGTACAAGCGTGGCAACACCTTCGGTGTCACCGCCTTCATCTCCTACGGTACCTTCTGGTGGAGCCTGGTGTTCCTGCTGATGATGCCGGGCATGGGTCTGGCCGAAGCCACTCCCCACGCCTACATGGGCTGGTATCTGCTGATGTGGGGCATGTTCACCCTGTTCATGCTGGTAGGCACCATCAACTTCCCCCGCGTGAAGCAGTTCGTGTTCGCCTCCCTGACCGTGCTGTTCTTCCTGCTGGCCGCCCGTGACTTCACCGGCAGCACCCTGATCGGCACCATCGCAGGTTTCGAAGGCATCATCTGCGGCGCCAGCGCCATCTACCTGGCCATGGCCACTGTGATCAACGAGCAGTTCGGTCGCACCGTGCTGCCCATCGGCGAGCAGAAGAAAGCCGCTCCCGTCGAGCTCAAAGCCGCTGCCTAAGCACCCGGCGACATCGCTGTCACGAAAAAGGCACCCTCGGGTGCCTTTTGTGTTTCTGCCGCCCGGACACAGTGCCGGTCAGCCCTGCGCTCCGGGATCCCCAGCAAGCAATCGGGTGGCCGGGTAGCGGCCTGCGGGATCCTGGCCGTAGAAGCGGGCGAACTGGTCATAGACCGCAGGGTAGACGGCGCGCAGACGCAACGGATCGGTGAAGAAGCTCTCGCTGCACACCGCGAAGAATTCGGCGGGATGCGAGGCGGCGTAGGGGTCTATCTCGGTCACCTCCTCTCTGGTCAACTGATCGTTCATCTCGTCAAACGCACCTTGCAGCGCCCGGGTCCATTGCTGGGGATCCATGCCCCGCGGCAGGGGCGGTGCACCGTCCGCATCCCCTCCCAGCATGTCGAGCTTGTGGGCAAGCTCATGGATCACCAAGTTGAATCCGTCCCAGTCCCCGTCCTGCTGCAATTCGCTCCAGGCCAGCACCAGCGGCCCCTGGGGCCAGGATTCACCGGCGTTCTCCTCTTCAAATTCGCTCACCAGCCCGAACTCGTCCTGCACCTCCTGACGACGGGTCACGGGCTCGGGGATGATGATCACCTCGTGGAAACCTCGATACCAATCGAACCCCAGGTGCAGGATGGGCAGCACTGCCTGCAGGGCCAGCACCCCCTGCTGGCGGGGCGTCAGTTCCACCCCGATCTGGGTGAGGGTCTTGCGCGAGAGAAAATGGCGCGCCAGCTCCATCAACTTCTGCGCCTCTTCTTCTTCAAGCCCCTGCAAGATGGGCACCGCCGCCAGCGCCTCGCGCCACTCCTGCTCTTCTGGGAGACGGGGCTCCCGGGGAGATGCACCACCCAATACCTCTTTCAACCTGGACCAGAACACACGGACTCCTCTTGCCAATCAGACAGCTTTCACAAAACGTTTCGGACGCTCGCAATACCCTTGCGCCAGATAAAATCGGTGCGCCCCTTCGCGCTTGAGGCTGCTGGAGAGCTCCAGCTGGCCGCACCCCAGGGCTGCCGCCCGCTGCTCTGCCGCCGCCAGCAGCAGGGCCCCGATGCCCCCGCCCCTTGCACCCTCATCGACAACCAGCGCCGAGATCAGGCCCCAGGCTGGTGCAAGGTGCATGGGTTGCAAGTGGTGCCACACCAGCACCCCCACCGGGATCCCCTCGCACAGGGCCACCAGTACCTCCCGCGCCGGATCGGGCTGGGCCAGCCTGGCGCTGACCGCCCCGTCTGGGTTGGGGTAGCCCAGCTGGGCAAACAACCCCGTCAATCCGGCCCCATCCGCCTCCCCGGCGAGGCGAATGATGTATCTGTTTTCCCTTGTTGCCACTCCTGGCCTCCTATTTGCATTACCTCAATCAGCCCTCTGGGCATGGCAAAGCGGCAGATGATGGGTATGTACCGAATCTTGTCCAGTTCCATTCACCATTTGTTAATGTCAATTCACAAATTAACAAAGTAACAACACTTTTCACTAGGAAGGCCCTGAACAAACCGATATGTTAAATCCCGCGGACTAACCAGTCGAAAGTCCCGCACAATCCTGAGTGACCCCCTTGGTCACCATATATTTCAATGTTAGGGCAGCGAGGCACAGACCTCGCCAAGACAGCGCAACAAAGGAGTTGTTGTACATGAATGAGATCGTCAATGCCATCAATGGCGTGATTTGGAGCCCTGCGCTCATTTATCTGTGTCTGGGGGTAGGCCTCTACTTCTCCCTGCGCAGCCGTTTCCTGCAACTGCGTCACTTGAAAGGCATGATACGCCTGATGTTTCAGGGCAAGGGCAACGATGCCGGTGTCTCCTCCTTCCAGGCACTCTCCATGACCCTGGCCGGTCGCGTCGGTACCGGCAACATCGCCGGTGTGGCCACTGCCATCACCTTCGGCGGCCCGGGCGCCCTGTTCTGGATGTGGATGGTCGCCTTCCTCGGCGCCAGCTCCGCCTTCGTGGAGTCCACCCTGGGTCAGGTCTACAAGGAGAAGATCAACGGTGAATACCGCGGCGGTCCGGCCTTCTACATCGAGAAGGGCCTGGGCATGAAGTGGTATGCCTGGACCTTCGCCATCGCCACCATCTTCGCCTGCGGCGTGCTGCTGCCGGGCGTACAAGCCAACTCCATCGGCTCCAGCCTGCAGACCGCCTTTGACATCGATCCCAACGTCACCGCCGCCGGTCTGGCGCTGCTGCTCGGTTTCATCATCTTCGGCGGCGTCAAACGCATCGCCAATTTCGCCAGTACCGTGGTGCCCTTCATGGCGCTGGGTTACATCATCGTCGCCTGCGTCATCATCGCCCTGAACATCGGCCAACTGCCGGGCGTGATCCTGCTCATCTGGAAGAGTGCCTTCGGGATGGAAGCCGGCTTCGGCGCCATTCTGGGTCTGGCCATCATGTGGGGTGTCAAGCGCGGGGTCTACTCCAACGAAGCCGCCCAGGGGACTGGTCCCCACGCCTCCTCCGCCGCGGCGGTGAGCCACCCGGCCAAGCAGGGCCTGGTGCAGGCGTTCTCCGTCTACATCGACACCCTGTTCGTCTGCTCCGCCACCGGCTTCATGCTGCTCATCACCGGCCTGTACAACGTGCAGGGTCCGGACGGTGCCGCCCTCTACACCGGCATCGCCGGCATCGCGGCAGGCCCCGGCTATGTGCAGACCGCCATGGAAAGCATGATGCCAGGCTTTGGCAACTACTTCGTCGCCATCGCCCTGTTCTTCTTCGCCTTCACCACCATCGTGGCCTACTACTACATCGCCGAAACCAACATCGCTTTTGTCAACCGCAAGATTAACCGCCCCTGGCTCACCTTCCTGCTGAAGATTGCGCTGATGGCTGCCACCGTCTACGGCACCGTCAAGACCGCCGATCTGGCCTGGGGCCTGGGTGACATCGGCGTCGGCCTGATGGCCTGGCTCAACATCGGTGCCATCCTGATGCTGCAAAAGCCGGCTTTCGCCTGTCTGAAAGACTACGAGGCACAGCTGGCCAAGGGTCTGGATCCCGTGTTCCACCCGGAAAAGCTCGGCATCAAGAACGCCGACTACTGGATTGAAAACCGCGCCGAAGTGAACCTGATGCGCGAGCAAACCGGCCACCCCTTCGAGGCAGACCCGGATACCGTTGCCAAGTAATCAGACGGCACAATGCAAAATGGCAGCTTCGGCTGCCATTTTCATTTGTGTTGGATGGGTGAGGGGTTCAAAGCGCGTTGCGGCGCGGTCCGAATGGCAGGCGCCAGCGAAGCAGGCTGTTGAGGGTCGCCCGCCACTGGTTGGGGCGCCCCAGGATCTGCCTCTGCAACCGGGTCTCTTCCTTGAGCATGGTCTCGTCACTGCGAGCCCAGGCCTGGGTGTAGAGCTGCTTGATCCCCGCCAGCGCATCCGGCGACTTGGTGATCAGGGTCCGGGCAAAGGCCCGCGCCTCTTCCAGGGGATCCGCGCACACCCGGCTCACCAGGCCGAGGGACTTGGCTTCGCTGGCTTCGAGCTCGCGCCCGCTCATGGCAAGCTCCATGGCGGTATCCATCCCCATCAGGTTGCGCAGGGTGACACTGCCGCTCATGTCGGGGATGATGCCCCACTTGATCTCCATCACCGAGAAGCGGCAATCCGGGGTGCTGAAGCGAAAATCGGCGCCGAGCGCTATCTGCAGACCGCCGCCAAAACAGACCCCCTGGGTCACCGCAATCACGGGCACCGGCAGTTGATGCCAGCCATAGGCCACCCGCTGGGCCAGGTTGGTCGCCTCGTCCGCCTCGCGCTTGAGGATCTCCAGCGCCGCCACCGGCTGCCTCAGCATGGATTTCACATCCAGCCCGGCGCAGAACGCCCGCCCCTCCCCGTGCAGGATCACGGCCCGCAACCCTTTTTGCCGGGATACTGCGTTCAGCGTCTCGTCGATGGTGTCGAACATGGCCCGATCCAGCGCGTTGAGCTTGTCCCCCCGGCAGAGCATCACCTCGGCGATCCCCTCCTGAAACACCCATTTGACCCTTGGCTTTTCCATCTCCGTCTTCGTCCTTTGATTCAACTGGTCATACCACAACGTTACCAGAGTGTTATGGGCAGGTACAGGGAGGCCGCCCCGGGCCTGCGACTAAAGTCGGCTGGCCCGGTGGTGGAGCCTTTGTCAGACTGGCCCCATGGTCACGGTGGAGCCTGTCATGTCACTTCTGTTCAATTTTGCCCGTCCACCGTTCGACGGCCTGGACGAGGAGGCACGCCAGCGGCTCGGTCAGCACCTCAGCATCTGCTACTTTCGCGCGGGCCAGACGGTGCAGCACGCCGGGGAGGAGCCCGCCGGGCTCTACCTCATCATCAAGGGGGCCGTGGAAGAGTCGGCCCCCCATCAATCCTTTGGGGACTATGGCGAGGGGGACATGTTCGACGTCCGTGCCCAGTTTGACGGGCACTGCCGCCACCGTTTCGCCGCCCTGGAAGATACCCTCTGCCAGCTCATTCCCCGCCCCGTCTTTCTGGCCCTGTGCGACGCGCACCCCCATATCGCCCGCTACTTCACCGCCACCCTGGCGGAGCGCCAGCGGGAGCAGGAGCGCCGCGGCCAGCTCGGACAGCAGAACCTGGCAGAGTTCATCCTGACCCGCATCGCTCCCGACCATCTGCAGGCGCCGCTCATCGTGGAAAGCAGCCTCTCACTCCTGGCCGCCACCGAGGCCATGGTGGCCAGGGGCACCGACTGCCTGCTCTATCCCGGAGCAGAGGGCAGCCTGAGCCTGGCCACCCGCAAGACCCTGCTCCACGCCCTCACCCTCAAGGGATTGCCGCTCAGTGCGCCGCTGGCGGTGCTGACCCCCACCCCGCTGACGGGTCTGCCACTGGGGAGCTATCTGTTCGATGCCCTGCTGCTGATGACCCGCCACCGCATCAAGCGCCTGGTCATCTGGCAGGGGCAGGAGGTGGCAGGCATCCTGCATCTGACCCAGGTGCTCGGGCTCTTCTCCACTCACTCCCATGTGCTGACCCTGCGCATCGCCCGCGCCGACTCCCCGGCCGCCCTCGAGGCGGTCGCCCGGGAGCAGCAGCAACTCATTCGCTCCCTGTTTGCCCAGGGGATCCACACCCTGTTCCTGATGAAGCTCATCGCCACCATCAACGAGCAGTTGATCGCCAAGGCCTTTTCCCTGGTGATCCCCGCGGCGCAGCAAGAGCAGGTGTGCCTGCTGATGCTGGGGTCGGAGGGGCGTGGCGAACAGATCCAGAAAACCGATCAGGACAATGCCCTGATCCTGCCGGATGGCCTGCCGTGGCCCACCCAGTCGGCGGATCTGGCCGCCTTCAGCGCCCTGCTGGCGCGCCTGGGTTATCCCCCTTGCCCGGGCAGGGTGATGGTCAACAACCCGGCCTGGGTGAAGCCGCTTGGCGGCTGGCTGCAAGGGATAGAGCAGGCCTGTGTGCGCGCCAGCGAAGCGGATCTGCTCTGGCTCGCCACCCTGGCCGATGCCCAGGCCATCACGGGAGATCGCGCCCGGCTCGCCCCCGTCGCCCGCCACCTGCGGGCCTGCCTCGCCGACCGGCCGGATCTGCTGGCGGAGATGGCAAGGGCCGCCGTCGCCTTTCACGCCCCCCTCACCCTCTTTGGCAGGCTGGAGCAAGCCCCCGAGGGGCTGGATCTCAAGCGGGGCGGCCTCTTCCCCCTTGTCCACGGCGTCCGGGTACTCTCCCTGGAGGCGGGGATCCTGGAGACCTCGACCACAGGACGCATCGAGGCCCTGGTGGGCCAGGGACGCCTCAGCCGGGACTATGGCACCAATCTGGCGGAGGCCTTCCGGCTGTTCATGCGGCTTCGGCTGCGCAGCCAGTTGCAGGAGGGAGACGGACGGGTGCGGGTGGCAGACCTCGGCCCCGCAGAGCGGGATCTGCTGCGCCATGCCCTGCACCAGGTGAAGAAGTTCCAGCAATGGCTCACCTTGCACTTTCGTCTTAGGCAATAGCGATGTGGATGCACTGGCGCCGCCGCTGGCTTGGCAGGACGTTTCGGGAGGGGGTGTTTGCCCCGCTCTTTGCCCGCCCTGCTGGCGACGAGTGGGTGGCGCTGGACTTCGAGACCACCAGCCTGGATCCGGCGCTGGCGGAGATCGTCTCCATCGGGGCGGTGCGCATCCGGGGCAACCGGATAGAAACGGGCGATGCCCTTGCCATCCGGGTCCAGGCTCCCGCCAGCCTGAGCGCCGGGTCCGTGGTGATCCACGGCCTGCGCCATCAGGATCTGCAACAGGGAATGGCACTGGAGCCCGCGCTGCGCGCGCTGCTGGAGTTCATCGGCTCCCGTGAGCTGGTGGGGTATCACATCGCCTATGACCTGCGCATTCTCAACCTCGCCTGCCAACGGCTGTGGGGGCTCACCCTGCCCCAGCGCGGCATCGAGGTGAGCCGCCTCTATCACGATCACCTCTATCGCCGCTATCCCGACGCCGCCATCGATCTGCACCTGGCCGCGATCTGTCGCCATCTGGCGCTGCCAGCCCTGCCCCCCCACGACGCCCTGAGCGATGCCGTCACCGCCGCCCTTGTCTTTGTACGCCTGCATCAGGGCGGCCCGCTGGCTTATCCCAAAGTCTAATTGTTCGGAAATAACATTTAATTCACATTTTGCTTACATGGACAGCCGTGCTGTCCGGTAGGGAACCCCTCATCCACCGCTGACATTCACTGTCATGGAGAACTGCAATGGAACAGCAACCGTATCTTCGGATCCAGCAAGATCCCAACTTCCAGGCACTGGTCGCCAAACGCCAGCGTTTTGCCTGGACCCTCTCCATCCTGATGCTGGGGCTCTACCTGGCGTTCATCCTGCTCATCGCCTTTGCACCGGGCTGGCTTGGCACCCCCTTGAGCGAAGGCTCCAGCATCACCCGTGGCATCCCGGTCGGGATTGGTCTCATCGTATCGGCCTTCGTGCTGACCGGTATCTACGTATTTCGTGCCAACGGCGAGTTCGACGAGCTGAACCAGAAGATCCTCAAGGGAGCGCAATCATGAAAGGCAAGTTTCTGCTGCCGCTGGCAGGTCTGATCTCCACCCCCTTGCTGGCGGCCGACGCCATCAGCGGCGAGGTGCAACGCCAACCCCTCAATATCTCGGCCATCGTGATGTTCGTGATCTTCGTGGCCGCGACCCTGTTCATCACCTACTGGGCCTCCAAGCGCAACCGCTCGGCCTCCGACTACTACGCCGCCGGCGGGCGCATCACCGGCTTCCAGAATGGTCTGGCCATCGCCGGTGACTACATGTCCGCCGCCTCCTTCCTCGGCATCTCCGCCTTGGTCTACACCTCGGGATATGACGGTCTCATCTACTCCATCGGCTTCCTGGTGGGCTGGCCCATCATCCTGTTCCTGATCGCGGAGCGGCTGCGCAACCTCGGCAAGTACACCTTTGCCGACGTGGCCTCCTACCGCCTCAAGCAGACCTCGGTGCGCAGCCTCTCCGCCAGCGGCTCCCTGGTGGTGGTCGCCCTCTACCTCATCGCCCAGATGGTCGGTGCCGGCAAGCTCATCGAGCTGCTGTTCGGCCTCCAATACCACGTGGCCGTGGTGCTGGTCGGCATCCTGATGGTGCTCTACGTGCTGTTCGGCGGCATGCTGGCCACCACCTGGGTACAGATCATCAAGGCGGTGATGCTGCTCTCCGGTGCCTCCTTCATGGCCATCATGGTGATGAAGTCCGTCAACTTCGACGTCGGTACCCTGTTCAGCGAAGCGGTCAAGGTGCATGCCAATGGTGCGGCCATCATGAGCCCGGGGGGCCTGGTCGCCGACCCCATCTCCGCCATCTCCCTTGGGCTGGCCCTGATGTTCGGTACCGCAGGTCTGCCCCACATCCTGATGCGCTTCTTCACCGTGAGCGATGCCAAGGAAGCCCGTAAATCGGTGTTCTATGCCACCGGCTTCATCGGGTACTTCTACATCCTCACCTTCATCATCGGCTTTGGCGCCATCCTGCTGGTCAGCACCAACCCGGACTTCAAGGACGCCACCGGCGCCCTGCTGGGGGGCACCAACATGGCGGCGGTCCATCTGGCCGATGCGGTGGGCGGCAGCCTGTTCCTGGGCTTCATCTCCGCCGTGGCGTTTGCCACCATACTGGCGGTCGTGGCCGGGCTGACCCTGGCGGGGGCCTCCGCGGTCTCTCACGACCTCTATGCCTGCGTCATCAAGGAAGGCAAGGCCAACGAGGCCGACGAGCTGCGCGTCTCCAAGATGACCACCCTGGTACTGGGTGTGGTCGCCATCGGCCTTGGCATCCTGTTCGAGAAGCAGAACATCGCCTTCATGGTGGGCCTGGCGTTCTCCATCGCGGCGAGCTGCAACTTCCCGGTGCTCTTCCTCTCCATGTTCTGGTCCCGCCTGACCACCCGTGGCGCCGTCTATGGCGGCTGGCTCGGTCTCATCAGCGCCGTGACCCTGATGATCCTGGGCCCCACCGTCTGGGTGAAGGTGCTGGGTCATGCCCAGGCCATCTTCCCCTACGAATACCCGGCGCTCTTCTCCATGGGGCTGGCCTTCATCGGGATCTGGTTCTTCTCGGTCACCGACAAGTCCCAGGCAGCCTCCGACGAGCATGCGAAGTTCTTCCCGCAGTTCGTCCGCTCCCAGACCGGGCTCGGTGCCTCCGGCGCCTCCGCCCACTAAGTGGCATCCCACGCATCCAAGCCGGCCCAGTGCCGGCTTTTTTCATGACCGCCCCCTCGCCTCCCCTCTGCAAGAGAGGCCGGAGCCCGTTGCTGGCCTGGTCGTGAAACCTTCCCCTCTGCAATGGGGCCAGATCACAGTTCCTGCTAAAACTTTCGGGGGATCTGTGCCATAATGCGCGCCATTTGACAGACCAACCGGGACATTCCAGTGCTTTCAAGCAACAACATCACCATGCAGTTCGGCGCCAAGCCGCTGTTTGAGAACATCAGCGTCAAGTTTGGCGGCGGCAACCGCTACGGCCTCATCGGTGCCAACGGCTGTGGCAAGTCCACCTTCATGAAGATCCTCGGCGGCGATCTCGAACCCACCGGCGGCAATGTGAGCCTGGATGTCAACGAGCGCATCGGTAAGCTGCGCCAGGATCAGTTCGCCTACGAAGAGATGCGCGTACTGGACGTGGTCATGATGGGCCACACCGAGCTGTGGGCCGCCATCGCCGAGCGCGATGCCATCTACGCCAACCTGGAAGCCACCGACGACGACTACATGAAGGCCGCCGAGCTGGAAGGCCTGGTCGCCGAGTATGATGGCTATACCGCCGAATCCCGCGCAGGCGAGCTGCTGCTGGGTGCCGGTATTCCCATCGAGCAGCACAACGGCCCGATGAGCGAAGTGGCCCCGGGCTGGAAACTGCGGGTACTGCTGGCGCAGGCGCTCTTCTCCAACCCCGACATCCTGTTGCTGGACGAACCGACCAACAACCTGGACATCAACACCATTCGCTGGCTGGAGCAGGTGCTCAACGATCGTGAAAGCACCATGATCATCATCTCTCACGACCGTCACTTCCTGAACTCCGTCTGCACCCACATGGCGGATCTGGACTACGGCGAGCTGCGGGTCTACCCGGGCAACTACGACGAGTACATGCTGGCTGCCACCCAGGCCCGCGAGCGCCTGCTGGCCGACAACGCCAAGAAGAAGGCCCAGATCGCCGATCTGCAATCCTTCGTCTCCCGCTTCAGCGCCAACGCCTCCAAGTCCAGCCAGGCTACCTCCCGCCTCAAGCAGATCGACAAGATCAAGATTGAGGAAGTGAAGGTCTCCAGCCGTCAGAACCCCTTCATCCGCTTCGAGCAGGACAAGAAGCTCTACCGCAACATCCTGGAGATCGAAGGCGTCTCCAAGGGTTATGGCGACGGTCCCCTGTTCAAGGGGCTCAACATGATGCTGGAAGTGGGCGAGAAGGTCGCCATCCTGGGTACCAACGGGATCGGTAAGTCCACCCTGATCAAGACGCTGGTCGGTGCCCTGGCACCGGATACCGGCACCATCAAGTGGTCCGAGAACGCCCAGATCGGCTACTACGCCCAGGATCACGCCGAAGATTTCGACACCGATCTCAATGTGTTCGACTGGATGGCACAGTGGAAGCAGGAGAACGAAGACGAGCAGGCGGTGCGCTCCGTGCTGGGTCGTCTGCTCTTCTCCCAGGACGACATCAAGAAGCCGGTCAAGGTGCTCTCCGGTGGTGAACAGGGCCGCATGCTGTTCGGCAAGCTGATGATGCAGCGCCCCAACATCCTGATCATGGACGAACCGACCAACCACCTGGACATGGAATCCATCGAATCCTTGAACCTGGCGCTGGAGATGTACAAGGGCACCCTGATCTTCGTCTCCCACGACCGCGAGTTCGTCTCCTCCCTGGCGACCCGCATCCTGGAACTGACCGAAGACGGCATCCGCGACTTCGGCGGCACCTACGAGGATTACCTGCGCACCCAGGGTGTGGTGTAATCCTCCGCTTTCAAGCAAAGCGATCAGAACCGGCGCCTCGTGCGCCGGTTTTTTTATGCCTCCTTGATCACGCCCCACAGCAAGAGAAGGATTGGGGATAGGGAGAGCAAGAGTACAGCGCGCTGTCATACACCTGTCCCGCTCATCCCCAGCCAGGATAGGCAGCACAAGCCCGTGCCTGGCCCTTCCCTCCTGCGCCCGCCCGCTCTGCCGGGCTGTCGATGGCACAAAAAAACGGCTCCATCATGGAGCCGTTTTCACACTTGGGGCCGTGAGGCTGACTTACTCGACAGTGGCTTCCACGTCGGTGAAGTATTCGATCTTGGCCGCCTTGCGCAGCTCGTCGATCAGCGACTTGTAGTCGGCCTGTGCCTTGCCCTGACCCAGCTGACCTTGCAGCAGGCTCACCATCTGGGACGGCTCCTTGATGACGTTGACCTTGTCCAGCGCCACCACCACACGATCACCGTTGGCTTCGGTCACCAGCTCGACGCTCGGCTTGCCATCGGTCGGATGGGGCATGCGGAACGCCTGGGTCACCAGGTTCTGGTCCATCTCCTGGGCGAAACGGGATACACCGGTATGGGTATCCACTTTCAGACCCAGCGCGGTCAGGTCGGCCTGAACGTTCTCACCGGCCTTGAGCTTGTCCAGCAGACCCTGGGCCTTGCCACGGGCCACTTCACTGGCCTTGTCGTGCTTGATGGCGGTGATCACCTGCTCTTTCACCTCGGCAAGCGGCTTGGCCGCCTTCGGCTGGTGACCCATGATGTGCAGCACCAGCGCCTTGCCGTCGGCCAGCTCGATCACGTCGGAGTTGGTGTTGTCATCGCGCAGCTGTTCGGAGAACGCCACGGAGAGCACCTTGGGATCATTGAGGGGTGCCGGCGCATCGGCCTGGCTGAAATAGCCGGTGGACTGCACCTGGAGGCCCATGGCTTCGGCGGTCAAGTCCAGGGAGTCCGGGTTCTCGAAGCTGCTGTCGGCCATCTTCTGCTGCTCGGCGAAGAACTGCTCCTTGGCCTTCTCAGACTGCAGACGGGCGATGGTATCGCTCATCACGTCCACGAAGGGCTTGGTCTTGGCCGGTTCGACGGCCAGCAGCTTGATAATGTGGAAGCCGAACGGGCTCTTCACCACGGCGGAGAGATCGCCAGCCTTGGCCAGCGCGAACGCGGCTTTCTCAAAGGCAGGATCCATCACCCCCTTCTCGAACCAGTCGAGCTCCCCGCCCTTCTTCGCGGAGAAGGTATCGGAGGAGTCGGCCTTGGCCAGCGCGGCGAAATCGTCACCTGCCTTGGCCTTGGCCAGCACGGCCTCGGCTTTCTGCTCGGCGGCCTTTTCATCCTTGCCAAACGGGATCAGGATGTGCGCCACCTGACGGCGCTCGGGACGCTGGAACAGATCCTGATGCTGGTCGTAGTAATCCTGGGCATCCTGCTCGGTGACCTTGATGTTCTTACCAAGGTTCGCGGCATCGAGCAGCAGATAGTCGACATTGACCGTCTCGTCGTTCATGAAGCGAGCGCTGTTGGCCTTGTAGAACTGCTCCACCTCGGCATCGCTCACCTCGATCCCGTCCACATAGGCGGAAGCGGCCAGACGGATCAGGCGCAGGTCACGGGTCTGGTTGTAGAGGCGATCCAGTTGCTCGGCTTCCCCCTTGAGGGCGAACTCCGATCCCAGCACGGCGCCCATCAATTGCTGGCGCACCATATCCTGGCGCAGGGAGTCGCGGAACATCTCGGGGGTCATGCCGGCACGGCGAATGAGCTGCAGGTAGCGGTCATTGCTGAACTTGCCGTTCTCGGCAAACTCGGGCATGGCGACGATGGCCTGCTTGATCTGCTCATCGCTGACGCGCAGACCCAGGGAGCGGGCCTTGTCATCGATCAGCGCCTGATCGATCAGACGGTCCAGCACGCCACGGCGGAACTGTTTCATGTAATCGGGATTGGCGGCCAGCTGGTTGAAGGCCTCACCCATTTGGGATTCCATGCGGGCCCGCTCATTGCGGTAGGCATTCTCCAGTGCGGGGGCACTGATGTCATTGCCGTTGACGGTGGCGGGGGCGGTACGTGCCGGGCCATTGAGGTAGCTGCCTACGCCGGCCAAGGCAAAGGAGAGGATGATCAGGCCCAAGATAACCTTGGCTACCTTGCCCTGCGCCCCTTCGCGTAGTTTATCCAACATCATGTTTGTACTTATGCTCCCGAACTCGATGGGCGTAAATAATGAAAAGGCGCACCGATTGCGATGCGCCTTGGTCAAGCAGTATGAGGGAGAGCCCTCTCACTTGTCTGGTCAGAGACCAAGGACGGTGCCGATAGATATCAGCGACCGGCTTAGTTGACCGCGTCTTTCAGGGCCTTGCCGGCTTTGAAGGCAGGAACTTTACCGGCAGCGATTTCAATGGTCGCACCAGTTTGCGGGTTGCGGCCGGAACGGGCTGCACGCTCGCGAACGGCGAAAGTACCGAAACCAACCAGAGCAACCTGGTCACCCTCTTTCAGGGCTTCGCCCACGGCATCGATGAAGGCATCCAGCGCACGGCCAGCGGCAGCTTTGGAGATATCAGCACCGTCTGCAATCTTGTCAATCAGTTGAGATTTATTCACTCTTATATTCCCCTTTTATCGAACATCGCTGCGGCGCTGATTTCCCTGGCCACAACAAGTGGAGGTTTTATAACAAGCCTCCTGATCAGTTGCAAGTGACAATCTGGCGCAAACCCGCGCCACATCACGCATTGCGACTCATCATGAGTACCCGATCGGTGGTCAAGGCTACTTCCGTTGTCCGGTGCATGCAAGCCTTAACCACCCCCCGAATGCGCCAAATTTGCGGCGCATCAACATTTACACGACAGAAACGCGTTCGAAACCTTGCGGATTGTCCTGCAACGCCAGTGCAAGCACCTCATCAATCCAGCGAACCGGATAGATTTCAAGATCTTGTTTGACGTTGGCCGGGATCTCCTCGAGGTCACGTTCGTTCTCTTTCGGGATCAGCACACGCTTGATGCCACCACGGTGGGCCGCCAGCAGTTTCTCCTTGAGACCACCGATGGGCAGCACCTCGCCACGCAGGGTGATTTCACCCGTCATCGCCACGTCGGCACGCACCGGGTTGCCGGTGAGGCTGGAGACCAGGGCGGTACACATGGCGATACCGGCGCTCGGGCCGTCTTTCGGGGTCGCCCCTTCCGGCACGTGCACGTGGATGTCGCGCTTCTCGTAGAAGTCGCCGTTGATACGCAGCTTCTCGGCACGGGCCCGCACCACCGTCATGGCCGCCTGGATGGACTCCTGCATCACGTCACCGAGGGAACCGGTGTAAGTGAGCTTGCCCTTGCCCGGCATGTTGGTGGTCTCGATGGTGAGCAGATCGCCCCCCACTTCGGTCCACGCCAGCCCGCACACCTGACCAATCTGGTTCTGGTCGGTGGCCTTGCCATAGTCAAAGCGCTGTACCCCCAGGAACTCCTTGAGGTTCTCCTGGTTGACCTGAACATGCTTGATGCTCTTGTCCAGCAGGATGCGTTTGACTGCCTTGCGACAGATTTTTGAGATTTCACGCTCCAGGCTGCGCACACCCGCCTCGCGGGTGTAGTAGCGAATCACCCCGATCAGCGCCGAATCCTCGATGGTGATCTCGGAAGGCTTCAGGCCGTTGCGCTGGATCTGCTTGGCCACCAGGTGCTGCTTGGCAATGTTGAGCTTCTCGTCCTCGGTATAACCGGACAGACGGATCACTTCCATCCGGTCCAGCAGCGGACCCGGGATGTTCATGGAGTTGGAGGTAGCCACGAACATCACGTCCGACAGGTCATAATCCACTTCCAGATAGTGATCGTTGAAGCTGCTGTTCTGCTCGGGATCCAGCACTTCCAGCAGGGCGGAAGCGGGATCGCCGCGCATGTCCGAGCTCATCTTGTCGATTTCGTCGAGCAGGAACAGCGGGTTCTTCACGCCGACCTTCGCCATCTTCTGGATGAGCTTGCCGGGCATGGAGCCGATATAGGTGCGGCGGTGACCGCGGATCTCCGCCTCGTCACGCACCCCACCCAGGGCCATGCGCACGTACTTGCGACCGGTCGCCTTGGCGATGGACTGACCGAGCGAGGTCTTGCCCACACCGGGAGGCCCGACCAGGCAGAGGATGGGGCCCTTGAGCTTGTTCACCCGCGCCTGTACCGCCAGGTACTCGAGGATGCGATCCTTGACCTTGTCCAGGCCATAGTGATCCGAATCCAGCACCTCTTGTGCCTTGGCGAGATCCTTCTTGACCTTGGAGCGGGCCTTCCACGGCACCTGCACCATCCAGTCCACATAGCTGCGCACCACTGTGGCTTCGGCGGACATGGGGGACATCATCTTCAGCTTGGCAAGCTCGGCCAGGGCCTTCTCGCGCGCATCCTCCGGCATCCCCGCCTCGTCAATCTTGCGATTGAGGGCTTCGAATTCGTCCGGGCTGTCTTCCAGCTCACCCAGCTCTTTCTGGATGGCCTTCATCTGCTCGTTGAGATAGTACTCCCGCTGGCTCTTCTCCATCTGCTTCTTGACCCGGGAGCGGATGCGCTTCTCGACCTGCAAGAGGTCGATCTCCGACTCCATCATGGCCATCAGAAACTCGATGCGCTCCGACACGGAGGCGATTTCCAGCACCTTCTGCTTGTCTTCGAGCTTGAGCGGCATGTGGGCAGCCATGGTATCAGCCAGGCGCGCCGCATCGTCGATCGCCGAGATCGAGGTCAGCACCTCGGGCGGGATCTTCTTGTTGAGCTTGATGTAGCCTTCAAACTGGCCGATGGCGGAGCGCACCAGCACATCCTGATCCTTCTCCTCGATGGGGGCGGACGCGATGTACTGGGCCTCCCCGACAAAAAAGTCGCGATCGTCGATCATCCGCTCAAGACGGGCACGCTGTCCCCCTTCCACCAGCACCTTGACGGTGCCGTCCGGCAGCTTGAGCATCTGCAGAATATTGGCCACTGTCCCGACGGAGAAAATTTCCTCCACCGTCGGTTCGTCAGTCGACGCATCCTTCTGGGCCACCAGCAGGACTTTCTTGTCCTGCTCCATGGCCGCTTCCAGACAGCGAATGGATTTTTCCCGCCCCACAAAGAGTGGAATGACCATGTGGGGATAGACCACCACGTCACGAAGAGGCAGGACGGGAATCTCGATGCGTTCTGAACGCTCTAGGTTCATATATGTCCTCTCGGCTTGTTATACCGTTGGCAAAGGCTTGGCTGAGTATATGGGGGCGCAAAGATGAGATTCAATCGCCTTGGCCGTAAAAAGCATGAAAGGGGCAAAAAGCCCCTTTATGTGATTAAAAATCAGACAGTTACTCTGAGGCTGCGGCCTGAGTCTCGGGATTGTCGTAGATCATCAGAGGCGCGGAGTCTCCCTTGATCACCGTCTCGTCGATCACCACCTTGCTGACCCCTTTCAGGGAGGGCAGGTCATACATGGTGTCGAGCAGCACGGCCTCGACAATGGAACGCAGACCCCGGGCACCGGTTTTGCGCTCCATGGCCTTGCGGGCAATGGCATTGAGCGCGTCGTCACGAAACTCCAGCTCCACCTCTTCTAGGGCGAACAGCGCGGCATACTGCTTGGTCAGCGCGTTTTTCGGCTCTTTCAGGATCTGGATGAGGGCCGCCTCGTCAAGCTCGGTCAGGGTCGCGACCACCGGCAGACGGCCGATGAACTCGGGGATAAGACCGTACTTGATGAGATCTTCCGGCTCCACCTTGGCAAAGTTCTCGCTCAGGGTTGCCTTGGCATTCTTGGATTTCACCTCGGCGCCAAAACCGATGCCGGTGCCCTTGACGGAACGCTGCTCGATCACCTTGTCCAGCCCCGCGAAGGCACCACCACAGATGAAGAGGATCTTGGAGGTATCGACCTGCAAAAACTCCTGCTGCGGGTGCTTGCGACCGCCCTGGGGCGGCACGGAGGCGATGGTGCCTTCGATCAGTTTCAGCAGGGCCTGCTGCACCCCTTCCCCGGACACGTCGCGGGTGATGGAGGGGTTGTCCGACTTGCGGGAGATCTTGTCGATCTCGTCGATGTAGACGATACCGCGCTGGGCCTTCTCCACGTCGTAGTCGCACTTTTGCAGCAACTTCTGGATGATGTTCTCCACGTCCTCGCCCACATAACCGGCTTCGGTCAGGGTGGTGGCATCGGCCATGGTGAAGGGCACATCCAGCAGACGAGCCAGGGTCTCGGCCAGCAGGGTCTTGCCGCTGCCGGTGGGGCCAATCAGCAGGATGTTGGATTTGCCCAGCTCCACGCCACCGGACTCGCTGCCGCTGCGAAGACGCTTGTAGTGGTTGTAGACAGCCACTGCCAGCACCTTCTTGGCGTACTCCTGACCGATCACGTAGTCGTCCAGATGGGCGCGGATTTCATGAGGGGTCGGCAGCTCGCTACCATCGCGCTTGGGAGAGATCTCGCGGATCTCCTCGCGGATGATGTCGTTGCACAGCTCGACACACTCATCACATACGTAGACGGAAGGGCCAGCGATCAGCTTGCGCACTTCATGCTGGCTTTTGCCGCAGAAAGAGCAATACAGCAGCTTGTCGCCCTCACCCTTGCGTTTCTCTGTCATTCAGCGACCTCGTTTTATCAATAGAGGATGGATCGTCCTGTTGAGTTTACAACAGGACGGGGTACCCTGCTCAGCCGCGCTGGCTCAGGATGCCGTCAACCAGACCATAGGCAACGGCCTGCTCGGCGGACATGAAGTTGTCACGGTCGGTGTCGCGCTCGATGGTGGCCATGTCCTGACCGGTATGGAACGCCAGACGATCGTTCAGGGTATTCTTGATTTTCAGGATCTCCTGGGCATGGATCTGGATGTCAGAAGCCTGCCCCTGGAAGCCGCCCAGCGGCTGGTGGATCATCACTCGGGCATTGGGCAGGCAGAAACGCTTGCCCTTGGCGCCACCGGCCAGCAGGAAGGCCCCCATGGAGCAGGCCTGCCCCATGCAGACGGTGCTCACGTCCGGCTTGATGAACTGCATGGTGTCATAGATGGACATACCCGCAGTGACGGCGCCACCCGGCGAGTTGATGTAGATGCTGATGTCCTGATCCGGGTTCTCGGACTCCAGGAACAGCAGCTGGGCCACCACCAGGTTCGCCATGTGATCCTCGACCTGACCGGTCAGGAAGATCACCCGCTCTTTCAGCAGACGGGAATAGATGTCGTAGGAACGCTCCCCTTTCGCGGTTTGCTCTACCACCATCGGGATGAGCGCATTGCGTGGGGATTCAGTCACATCGTTATAGTTCTTGTACATAAGGCATTGTCCCTAAAATAAAATGGCCCGAGTGGAGATCACACGAGCCATTATACTTAACAGTTTTGACCTTAAGTCAAATGTTCTTAGGCAGCGGCACCGGACTTGTTGATCACTTCGTCGAAGGCAACTTCTTTCTCGGTGACTTGCGCCTTGGACAGGATCAGATCGATGGCTTGATCTTCAATGGCCAGGTTGCGCACGCCGTTCAGCATCTGCTCGTTCTGCTGATAGTACTCGATCACTTCTTTCGGATCTTCGTAGGCAGTGGCCATGGACTCGATGATGCTGGTCACACGGGCGTCGTCAGCCTTGATCTCGTTGGTGCGGATGACGTCACCCAGCAGCAGACCAACGCGGACACGGCGCTCGGCCTGGGCCTGGAACAGCTCGGCCGGCAGCTCGGGGGCGTTGCCGCCCTGGAAGCCACCGAAGCGCTGCAGAGCCTGCTGACGCAGGGTGTCGATTTCCTGGGCAACGGCAGCCTTCGGCAGATCGATCTGGTTGGCTTCAACCAGGCCGTTCAGTACCTGCTCTTTCACGCTGTTTTTCAGGGCCTGGGCCAGTTCGCGCTCCATGTTCTTGCGCACTTCTGCCTTCAGCTCTTCAACGCTGCCGCTCTCGATGCCGAAACGCTTGACGAACTCTTCGGTCAGCTCGGGCAGCACTTGCTCTTCAACCTTGTGCAGCTTGGAGGCAAACTTGGCAGCCTTGCCCTTCAGGGCTTCGGCGTGGTAGTCAGCCGGGAAAGTCACCTCGATGGTGAACTCGTCGCCCGCTTTCTTACCCAGGATGGCGTCTTCGAAGCCCGGGATCATGCGGCCAGCGCCCAGTTCCAGGGTGAAGCCTTCAGCCTTGCCACCGTCGAACTCTTCACCGTCGATGGAACCGACGAAGTCCATGGTCACACGCATGCCGTTGGCGGCAGCCACAGCGGCTTCAGTCCAGGTGGCGTGCTGCTTGCGCAGGGTGTCGATCATGTTTTCCAGGTCGCTGTCCTTCACGGTGGCAACCGGCTTCTCGACCTTGATGCTCTCCAGACCGGCAACTTCGAACTCCGGATACACTTCGAAAGTGGCGGTGAATTCGAAATCCTGACCTTCTTTGATCTCTTTCGGATCCATGGTCGGGGCGCCAGCCGGGCTCAGTTTGTTCTCGATGATGGCCTTGATGAAGTTGTTCTGCATCATTTCATCGGCAACACGGGCGTGAGCCATGGCACCGAACATCTTCTTGATGATGGCAACCGGAGCCTTGCCAGGACGGAAACCGTCGATGCGACGGGTTTTGGCCAGGCCATTCAATTCTTTGCGCACGGCGGCGTCAACGGTAGCGGCCGGTACAGTGATGGTAAGACGGCGTTCCAGACCCTGGGTTGTCTCTACAGAAACTTGCATTCTTTTACCTCGTTCAACTCAGCACTGCGTGCTGACCCTTTATTGCCCCCGGGCAAGCCCGGAGTCTTCCTGTTTATAAAGACAACGACTGTCTTTGTGATGAGAAAATATGACGCGACATTATAGCGGCGTGCAGTGGTCGCGTCGAGCCGCACATCCCCCATCCGGGGCACAGACAGCACAATTTGCGCAAGACTTTCTCCTATATGGGGAAGCCTTGCACCGAGTTCAAGCATTCCATCCGCAATAATTTGCACTGGCTCACTCTTTTTCACGGCGAACGGGCCATTTTGATCGCCATCCGCCGCCAATCAGGCACAAAAATGGCGTGCTGCGACCCAAATTGTCCACCTTCTCGCCTGTGCCATTGCGTCCCCCGGCAGGGCTCGCTATGGTGACAGCCAATTCACGTGCTGCTGGAGTCACCCACATGTCCTTTTTCCGCTTCTTGTTCAATCTGCTCTGGTTCGTGCTGGGAGGCGTCTTCATGGGGCTGGCCTGGTGGCTGGCGGGGCTGCTCTGCTTCATCTCCCTCATCGGGATCCCCTGGGGACGCGCCTGCTTCGTCATCGGCACTTTCACCTTCTTCCCGTTTGGCAAGCAGGCGGTGAGCCGCAAGAGCATGACGGGCCAGAGCGACATCGGCACCGGCGCCCTGGGGCTGATTGGCAACATTCTCTGGTTTGTGCTCATCGGGGTCTGGCTGGCCATCGGCCACATCGCCTCGGCGCTGGCCTGTTTCGTCACCATCGTCGGCATCCCGTTCGGCATCCAGCACCTCAAGCTGGCCCTCATCAGCCTGGCCCCCATCGGCCAGATGATAGTGACCAACCACGAGGCCGAATCGGGCCGCTACATCCGCTGACGGCCCATCTCAGGCTATCCTTGCGGGTGGAAAAAAGGGCAGACTAGGGTCTGCCCTTTTTCATTGCCCCATTCGAGGTCTTCCATGCTGCCCAGCCATTTTTTTGCCAACCTCGCCCGTATGCGCCTCATCTACCGCTGGCCCCTGATGCGCAACATCCAGCCCGAAAACATCGCCGAGCACAGCCTGCAGGTCGCCATGGTGGCCCACGCCCTCGGTCTTATCAGCAATCGTCTGTTCGGCGCTCAGGTGGATGCAGACCGGGCCGCCGTCATGGCCCTCTACCACGACAGCAGCGAGGTGCTGACCGGGGATCTGCCCACCCCGGTCAAGTACTTCAATCCCGAAATCGCCCGCGAATACAAGAAGATTGAGCTTGCCGCCGAGCAGCGCCTGCTGGGGATGTTGCCGCCTGAGCTGGTCGAGGACTTTCGCCCCCTGCTCGACTCCGGCGCCCAGGACGAGGCCCTCACCAGCCTGGTGAAGGATGCAGACACCCTCTGCGCCTACACCAAGTGTCTGGAGGAGCTGAGCGTCGGCAACCGGGAGTTCGAGCCCGCGCGAAAGCGCCTCGAGCAGATGCTGGACGCCAGGATGAACCCCGCCATGCGCTACTTCATCGATGTCTTCGTGGGGAGTTTTTCACTGCCTCTCGATGAGTTGAATGCCCATTGATGCCATCAACACGGCACCAGGCATCATCTCCTCCTGCGTATTGCCCCGATAACCGCCACTTCGGGGGTTTCCCCACAAACGAGTGACAATAAAAAGGGCCCCGCAGGGCCCTTTATCACATCCATGGGCATCAATGCCCCAGTTCCCGGGACGGCACCAGGCCGCTCGCCCGCCAGGCGGGATAGAGGGTCGCCACCAGGCTCATCAGGATGGCGGCGCCGGTCACGATGAGCAAGTCCTGCATGTGCAGCTCGGTCGGCAGGAAGTCGATGAAGTAGATGTCCGGATTGAGGAAACGGTGCCCGATCACCCCTTCGATGGCGCTCAGGATCTGGGTCAGCTTGCTGGAGAGCAGGCCGCCCAGCAGGGCGCCTAGCAAGGCTCCCGCCACCCCGTTCACCATCCCCTGGATGACGAAGGTAAGCCGGATCTGGCCCGGGCTCGCCCCCATGGTCTTCAAGATAGCGATCTCGCTGCGCTTCTCGTTCACCGCCATCACCAGGGTAGAGACGATGTTGAAGCAGGCCACCGCCACCACCATCAGCATCACCACGTACATCACGGTGCGCACCATCTGGATGTCCTGATAGAGATAACCCTGACGGCTCATCCAGCTGCTGATATAGACGTAGTGTGGGAATTTCTGGGCCGCCGCCACCGTGATGGACTGGGCCTTGAGCACGTCGCTCACCTTGAGGCTGAACCCCTCCACCGCGCTGCCCATGCCGGTGATGGCCTGGGCGTCCGCCAGGTGCATGAAGCCGAGCAGGCCGTCGAGCTGGCCGCCGATCTCGAGCAGTCCTACCACGGTGAGCACCTCCCGTTTCGGGTTCTTGATGCCGGCGGCATCACCCGCCTGGGGCAGCAGCAGGGTGACGGTGTCCCCTGTCTTGACCCCCAGCTTGTCGGCGATGATCTTGCCGAGGATGACCCCGTGTTCACCCGCCTGCAGCTCGCGAAGGCCCCGACCCGTCATGAAGTTGCCCGCATCGGAGAGATTGGCTTCCAGCTCCGGCAGCACCGCACGCAGCTGGACCCCCTTGAGGGCGGAGCCGTGCTCCAGCAGGCCGTCCAGGCGAATGACGGGGGCAGCCGCCTCCACCCCGGGCTGGGCCAGCAGGTAGTCCCTGAGCCGCGGCCAGTCAGGCAGCGGCGCTTCCATGCCGATGAGCTCGCCGTGGGGGACCACGGAGAGCACCCGGTTCTTGAGCTCCCGCTCGAACCCGTTCATGGCGGAGAGGCCAAGAATGAGGGCCATCACCCCGAGGGCGATCCCGATGAGGGAGGAGGCCGAAATGAAGGCGATGAAGCCGTTGCGGCGGCGGGAGCGGCTGTAACGCAGGCCCAGGAACAGGGGCAGCGGCTTGAACATCAGGCGACCTCCGCCATGATGCCGCTCACCAGGGTGACCCGGCGGTGGAGCTTGGCGGCCAGGCTCAAGTCATGGGTCACCACCACGAACGCGGTGCCAAGCTCGCGGTTGAGCTCGCACAAGAGCTCATAGACGGCGGTGGCGCTGGCATGATCCAGGTTGCCGGTGGGCTCGTCCGCCAGCACCAGGCTGGGTTCGTTGACCAGGGCACGGGCGATGGCCACCCGCTGGCGCTCACCACCGGAGAGCTCGGACGGTCTGTGGTTGAGACGGTGGGAGAGCCCCACCCGCCCCAGCATCTTGCTCGCCTTCTCGGTGGCGCTGGCCACCGACTCACCGGCGATCAGCAGCGGCATGGCCGCATTTTCCAGCGCGCTGAATTCCGAGAGCAGGTGGTGGAACTGGTAAACGAAACCCAGCTCCTGGTTGCGAAACCTCGCCTGGGTGCGGCTGTCCCAGCCATGGATGTCCTGCCCCTTGAACAGCACGGCGCCGCTGGAAGGGTTGTCCAGCGCCCCCATCAGGTGCAGCAGGGTGGTCTTGCCGGAGCCCGAGCTCCCCACCACCGCCAGCATCTCCCCGGGGGCGACGTCCAGCTCGATCCCCTTGAGTACCTGGGTCTCCAGATTGCCCTCTTTGTAGACATGATTGAGGGCCTGGCAGCGCAGCAGCGGCTCGCAGGAGACGGATTGATTCATAACGGGGGCTCCACTTGCACCAGTAACAACAGAAGATGAATTATTCATAACGCAGCGCCTCCGCCGGTTTGACCCGGGCCGCGCGGGAGGCCGGGTAAAGGGTGGCACTGAAACTCAGCAGCACGGCACCCAGCAGGATGGTCATGACCTGGGCCGGCTCGACGATGACCGGCAGACCGCTGCCCCCCGCCGCCATATAGAGGTTGAGCCCAAGGGCATTGAGCAGAGGATTGAGGCCGAAGCAGAGCGCCAGCCCCGCCAGCCCCCCGAACAGGGCGCCGATGACGCCGCTCGACGCCCCCAGCACCATGAAGATCTTGACGATGCCGGATTCGCTCATGCCCATGGTACGCAGGATGGCCACCTCCCCTTCCTTGTCGGTGACCACCATCACCAGGGCGGAGAGGATGTTGAAGGTGGCGACCGCGATGATCAGCACCAGCATCAGCCCCATCATCCGTTTTTCCATGGCCACCGCCTGGAACAGCTCGCCGCGCTCGCGGCGCCAGTCCTGCCACTCCAGCCCGTCCGGCAACGCGGTCTTCACCACCTCGTCGGCGGCGAAGGGATCGTCCAGCCAGAGGCGGATGCCGCCCACCTTGTCTGCGGGCAGGCGCAGCATGCGCTGGGCATCCCCGAGGGCAATCAGGGCCACCTGGCTGTCCACGTCGGCGCCGACCCCGAAGATGCCGGAGACGGTGAAAAGACGCTGGGCCGGCACCCGGCCAAAGGGGGTAAAGCGGGTACCTTCGGTCAGAATGAGACGCACCTGGTCGCCGATAGAGACCTTGAGTCGGCTGGCCACCCCCTGCCCCAGCACGATGTGGTATTCACCGGCCTGCAGGCTGTCAAGGCGCCCTCCCAGCATCTGGGCGTGCAGGATGTCATCCTTGGGCCAGCGGGCGGGATCGATCCCCTGCACGCTCACGCCGGTGAGTTGACCCGGGCTTTGCAGCATGCCTTCGCTGTCGAGCATGGGGGCCGTGGCCACCACGTGGGGCAAGCCGGCCAGATCGAGCAGACCTTCGGGCTCGGCCTCGATGCGTCCGGCCTGATTGGTCACCACCACATGGGGGATCACCCCGAGGATGCGCCCCTTGAGCTGGCCTTCGAACCCGTTCATCACCGAGATCACCACCATCAGGGCGGCGACCCCGATGGCGATGCCAAAGGTGGAGAACAGGGAGATAAAGGAGACGAAGCGGTTACTGCGTCGCGAGCCTGCATAACGCAGGCCGATGGCCAGCGACAGTGGCTGAAAAAGTCCGGTCTTCAAGGATATCTACGTTGCCAACGAAATAAGATACCGGATAATAAAGGGAAACCGTCTATGACAACAAGGGATAGCCTCCATGCAGGAACAGTTCTTCAGCGTCACCCATGCCACGCCGGTCAATGTGATCCCCATGCCGGCCGACTTTCGTCTGCCGACGCTGGAGGCCCTGGAGGCCGAGTTGCCCGAGCCGTTTCGCATCGCCTCCGCCATCACCTCCATCGATCTGGTGAGCAGCCGGTTGCTGCGCAGCCAGAACGAGTCCATGCACGATCTGGTGGAGATCATCAATCAGCAGTCCCGCAAGATCGACATGATCATGGGCTATGTGCTGGCGGCCCAGGATCACCCCGAGCACCGCTTCCACACCCTGCGCTTTGGCGCCGGGCAGCTCACCTACCTGCACCCCCACCAGGGGCACGGGAAGGCCCCCGTCCTGCACCAGATCGTGCGGCTCAAGATCTTCCTGCGGGAAGAGGCCTCCGCCGTCTACTGCTACGGCGAGGTCGTGCAGCGGGACGCCGGAGAGCATGGCACCCACGTGGTGCTCGACTACGTGCGCATCCGCGAGGATGACCGGGAGCTGCTGGTGCGCGCCAGCCTGCATGTGCAGTCGAAACAGCTCAAGCTGCGTGCCCAGGAACGTCAGCGCTAACCCAGGTCCATGTCAAAAGAACGCCAACAGTAAAAGACTCCGATGATGCCAATGACCCTCCCCGCCTTGCCCGCCAAAGCGGGCCAGAAGACAACGTTCGGCCAGCTGGTCGGCAGCAGCCTGGCTCTGGTTGCCGCCCGCCTCACCCGGGAAGCCCGAAGACCCGTCCTGCTGGTCACCGCCGATACCCCGAGCGCCCTGCGCCTTGAACAGGAACTGGGGTTCCTGCTGGCGGATCAGGATTGCCCGGTGCTGCTGTTCCCGGACTGGGAGACCCTGCCCTACGACAGCTTCTCTCCCCACCAGGACATCATCTCCCAGCGCCTCGAGACCCTCTACCAGTTGCCGCAGATGCGCCACGGCGTGCTCATCGTGCCCATCTCCACCCTGATGCTGCGCACGGCGCCCCAGGCTTATCTCGACAAATACAGCCTGATGGTCACAAGCGGCCAGCGCCTCAACCTGCAGCAGCTGCGCGGGCGTCTGGCGGAGGCGGGCTACGTGGCGGTGGAACAGGTGCTGGAGCACGGCGAATTCGCCGCCCGCGGCTCCCTGCTGGATCTCTTCCCCATGGGGAGCAGCCGCCCCTATCGCATTGATTTTTTCGACGACGAGGTGGACTCCATCCGCCCGTTCGACCCCGAGACCCAGCGCTCCAGCGAGCCGGTGAAGTCGGTGAGCCTCCTGCCCGCACGGGAATTTCCCACCGACGAGGGGGCCATCGAGCTGTTTCGTGGCCAGTATCGCGAACAGTTCGAGATCTCCCGCGCCGAGGGCTCCGTCTATCAGGAGGTGAGCAAGGGGCGCTGGCCCGCCGGCATTGAATACTACCTGCCGCTCTTCTTCCAGCAGACCGCCAGCCTGTTTGATTACCTGCCCGAAAACACCCTGCTGCTCACCGTGGGGGAGATCTACCCCGCGGCCCAGCGCTTCTGGAACGACATCGGCCAGCGCTATGAAGACAGACGCTGGGACAACACCCGTCCCCTGCTGCCGCCCCAGCAGATCTATCTGTCGGTGGAGCAGCTCTTCGCCGCCCTCGGGGACTATGGCGCCGTGCGTCTGCAGGAGGCGACCGTTGACGGCGGAGCGGGTCAGCAGGATCTGCCCCTCGCCCCCCTGCCGGATCTGCAGCTCGACCACAGCAAGGAGCAACCCCTGCAGGCCCTTGACGGCTTCCTGCAAGGCTTTGCCGGGCGCACCCTGTTTGCGGTGGAGTCCGAGGGGCGGCGCGAGGGGCTCGGGGATCTGCTCGCACGGATCAACCTGCAACCCCGGGAGTTTGCTTCCCTCGACGCCTTCCTGGTGAGCGATGCGCGCCACGGGCTGCTGGTCTGTCCCCTGGAGCGGGGCTTCCTGCTGCAAGAGCCCGGCCAGACGCCCCTTGCCCTCATCACCGAAGCCGAGCTGCTCGGCGGCAAGATCCGCAGCAAGCGCCAGCGGGACAAGAACAAGAACCTGAGCTCGGATGCGGTGATCCGAAACCTGGGCGAGCTGACTCAGGGCCAGCCTGTGGTGCACCTGGATCACGGGGTCGGTCGCTACCTGGGGCTCGAGACCATAGACGCAGGCGGCCTGCCCACCGAGTTTCTGACCCTGGAATACGCCGGCGGCGACAAGCTGTTCGTGCCGGTCACCAGTTTGCACCTGATCAGCCGCTACACCGGCTCCGACAACCCGCCCAGCCACAAGCTCGGCGGCGAGGCCTGGGTCAAGGCGCGGCGCAAGGCGGCGGAAAAGGTGCGGGACGTGGCGGCCGAGCTGCTGGATGTCTATGCCATGCGGGCAGCCCGTCACGGTTTTGCCTTCAAACACGACCGGGAGGCCTACCGCCAGTTTGCCGCGAGCTTCCCGTTCGAGGAGACCGAGGATCAGCTCAATGCCATCAACGCTGTGCTCGGCGACATGTGCCAGGCCAAGAGCATGGATCGGCTGGTGTGCGGCGATGTGGGCTTTGGCAAGACAGAAGTGGCGATGCGGGCGGCGTTTGTGGCCGTGCACGGCGGCAAGCAGGTGGCCGTGCTGGTGCCCACCACCCTGCTCGCCCAGCAGCACTACGACAACTTCCGCGACCGATTCGCCAACTGGCCGGTGCGGGTGGAAGTGCTGAGCCGCTTCCGCTCCGCCAAGGAGCAGAGCGCCGTGATGAAGGAGATGGCCGAGGGCAAGGTCGACATCATCATCGGCACCCACAAGCTGCTGGGCGCCGAGCTCACCTTCAAGGATCTGGGCCTGCTCATCGTCGACGAGGAGCACCGCTTCGGGGTGCGCCAGAAGGAGAAGATCAAGGCGCTGCGCGCCGACGTGGATATCCTCACCCTCACCGCGACCCCCATTCCCCGCACCCTCAACATGGCCATGTCCGGCATGCGGGATCTCTCCATCATCGCCACCCCGCCCGCCAAGCGCCTCGCCATCAAGACCTTCGTGCGCCAGCACGAACCTGCGGTGGTGCGCGAGGCGGTACTGCGGGAATTGAAGCGCGGCGGCCAGGTCTACTACCTGCACAACGACGTGGAGAGCATCGAGAAGTGCGCCGCCGATCTTGCCGAGCTGGTGCCGGAGGCGCGCATCGGCATCGCCCACGGCCAGATGCGCGAGCGGGAGCTCGAGCGGGTGATGTCGGACTTCTACCACCAGCGCTTCAACCTGCTGGTCTGCACCACCATCATCGAGACCGGCATCGACGTCCCGAGCGCCAACACCATCATCATGGACCGGGCGGATCATCTTGGTCTCGCCCAGCTGCACCAGCTGCGGGGCCGGGTCGGTCGCTCCCACCACCAGGCCTATGCCTACCTGCTCACCCCCCATCCCAAGCTGATGACCAAGGATGCGGCCAAGCGGCTGGAGGCCATCGCGTCCCTCGAAGATCTCGGTGCCGGCTTTGCGCTCGCCACCCACGATCTGGAGATCCGGGGCGCGGGTGAGCTGCTGGGCGACGATCAGAGCGGCCAGATTGAATCGGTGGGCTTCACCCTCTACATGGAGATGCTGGAGCAGGCGGTGGAGGCGCTCAAACATGGCAAGGAGCCGTCGCTGGAGCAGCTCATGAGCCAGCACACCGAGGTAGAGCTGCGCCTGCCCGCCTTGCTCCCGGACGACTACATCCCGGACGTCAACATGCGCCTCTCCATGTACAAGCGCATCGCCAGTGCGGCGGACGAGCAGGAGCTGCGGGAGCTCAAAGTGGAGCTCATCGATCGCTTCGGTCTCTTGCCGGAGCCGACCAAGACGCTGATGGAGCTGGCCGCCTTCCGCCAGCGCGCCACGGCGCTGGGCATTCGCCGGGTGGAGATGAGCGAGCGCGGCGGCTATCTGGACTTTACCCAGGAAACCCGCGTCAACCCGGCCTATCTGGTCAAGCTGCTCTCGGAGCAGCCGCGCATCTACAAGATGGACGGGCCGACCCGGCTGCGCTTCCAGGTACCGACCCAGGACAGGGCCATGCGCCTCAAACTGGTGGACGGCCTGCTGGCGGATCTCGCCCGCCATGCCACCCCCTGAGGGGAAGCATGACGTCAGCAGGGCGCGACCAGCCGCCTACAACAACGGGAGCCCCAGGGCTCCCGTTTCGTTGCTGGCAAGGGGCGGCATCTCGCCCCCGGCCCGCCTTCTTGCCTCCCGATGCCTCGGTTCGCCCTCCTGGCAGCACCATTTTACCGCCGAATCCATCCACCAATGCGATATATTGAGTCATCACCCATCTGAAAAACAGATGGATATGGGGATGATTGTGGGCAAAAAACGGGTTCAACGCGCCTCGATAGCCCCGCAGATGGCCCGTGCCGTATTTATCCCGCCCACGTATCCAGACCAGGTATCCAGGCCAAGCATCCCGGCAAGGGGGCCACCAGCCATTGCACCGCGACCGCCGAGGCGCCGCGTCAGTCCGTCAGTCAGCCCGTCAGCCCGTCAGCCCGTCAGCCCGTCAGCCCGTCAGCCCGTCAGCCCGTCAGCATATCAACCTAGCTCAACCCGCCTGCACGCCAATAAAAACGGGAGCCTTGACGGCTCCCGTGACGAAGGGACGCTGGCCCGGGCTCAGCCCTGGTTGGCCGGATCCTCGTGGGCGGAGAACTCCCGCATGAAGGCCTCGGCCCGCTCCACCATCCTGGTGGACCCGACGAAGTAGGGGGTGCGCTGGTGCAGAGCGGTAGGCTGGATGTCCATGATGCGGCCAAAGCCATCGGACGCCTTGCCACCGGCCTGCTCCACCAGGAAGGCCATGGGGTTGCACTCATAGAGCAGGCGCAGCTTGCCGTTCGGGGAGTTGGTGCCGGACGGGTAGATGTAGATGCCCCCCTTGAGCAGGTTGCGGTGGAAATCCGACACCAGGGAACCGATGTAGCGGGAGGTGTAGGGCCTGTGAGTCGCCTCGTCACGCTCCTGGCAGTATTTGAGGTACTTCTTCACCCCGTCCGGGAACTTGATGTAGTTGCCCTCGTTGATGGAGTAGATCTTGCCCTCCTCCGGAATGCGGATGTTCTCGTGGGAGAGGCAGAAGCAGCCGATGGAGGGGTCATAGGTGAAGCCGTTGACCCCAAAGCCGGTGGTGTAGACCAGCATGGTGGAGGAGCCGTAGACCACGTAGCCCGCCGCGACCTGACGGTGGCCCGGCTGCAGGAAGTCCTCCAGAGTGACCCCGGCGCCCGGTTTGCTGACCCGGCGGTAGATGGAGAAGATGGTCCCGACCGAGACGTTGACGTCTATGTTGGAGGAGCCGTCGAGGGGGTCTATCAGCACCACGTACTTGGAGTGACGGGAGAGCTCGGAATCGAAGGAGACGAAGTCCTCCTCCTCCTCAGAGGCCATGCCGCACACCTCGCCACGGGCCTCCAACGCCGCCTTGAAGCGCTCGTTGGCGTAGACGTCCAGCTTCTGCTGCACCTCGCCCTGCACGTTTTCGGCGCCGATGGAACCGATGATGTCCGCCAGACCCGCCTTGTTGATCTCCCGGTTCACCACCTTGGCGGCCAGGCGGATGGAGCTGAGCAAGGAGGTCAGCTCGCCGGTCGCGGTCGGGTAGTCCGCCTGCTTTTTGACGATGAACTCGCCCATGGTGATCATGTTTCGCATTCTTGTTCCTTTAAGATCGTTTCCGTTGGCCGTTGAAAACGTTTGCAAGTGTCGGCAAAAAAAGTGCCGATCCCCGGCAGCGTTGTTTTGTAACCCAATGTAACGCCTGTTTTTTGTTTTTGCAGCGAATTAAGCCGTTCTTTAAATCGCCAGAAAACCGCGCCACCACGGGCTTTCGGCGTGAAACAAGGGTGCCATCCGTCATCTTTTGGGGGGTTAATTCGTGACAAGAATGCATCCGGGCCGACGCGGCTGCCCGCCTTGCTCCCCCTGGCGCCCGGCAATGTTGCGCCAGAGGCTCCCCTCTTGAGATCTGCCCCCCAATCCCGCACACTGGCTGCGCTTTGGAAGCAAAAAAACATAAGGATATTCAATGAAAAAGTCGCTTATCGCCGGGGCGGTTGCCGCTCTGCTCACCCTCCCCGTCCTCGCCGCCCAGGTGCCTGAAGGCACCCAGCTTCTGCCAGCCACCCAGCAAGTGTTCGTGCGCAACATCGGCACCGAGCCTGCCTCCATCGATCCCCAGATGGTGGAAGAGAGCGCGGGCAGCGACGTCGTCAACGATCTGTTCGAGGGGCTCTATACCCTGGATGGCAACGGCAAGCTGCAGGCGGCGGGCGCCCTTGGCTACGAGCTCGATGCCACGGGCACCGTCTACACCTTCAAGCTCAGACCCGATGCCAAATGGTCCAATGGTGAGCCGGTGACGGCGGCGGACTACGTCTATGGCTGGCAGCGGGCGGCGGACCCCAAGAACGCCTCCAACTACGCCTGGTTCATCGAGCTGACCGGCGTCGCCAATGCCAGCGACGTGGTGCAGGGCAAGCAGAGCCCGGATGCCCTGGGGATCAAGGCGCTCGATGACTACACCCTGCAGATCACCCTGAAAAACCCGGTCCCCTTCTTCCTCAAGACCCTCTCCCACTACACCACCTTCCCGGCGCCCAAGGCCACCATCGAGAAGTTCGGTCATGAGTGGGTCAAACCGGCCAACATCGTCTCCAACGGCGCCTTCGCCCTCAAGGAGTGGACCCCGAACGAGCGCCTCATCGCCGAGCGCAACCCCCACTACTGGGACAACGAGCACACCGTGCTGAACAAGGTGATCTATCTGGAGATCGTCTCCGATACCGCGGCCTACAACCGCTATCGTGCGAGCGAGCTGCACTACACCACCTATCCCCTGGAGCAGTATCAGCAGATCAAGCGCCAGAGCCCGGAGGAGCTGGTGAGCGCCCCCATGCTCGCCACCTACTACTACGTGTTCAACACCCAGCGCAAACCCTTTGACGACGTCAGGGTGCGCAAGGCACTCTCTCTTGCCATCGACCGGGACACCATCACGGAGAAGATCCTGGGACAGGGGCAGCTCTCCGCCTTCAGCCTGACCCCGCCGAGCGTGGACGGCTTCGAGCTCAAACGCCCCGCCAGCGAGCTGATGAGCAAGGAAGAGCGCATCAAGCAGGCCAAGGCGCTGCTTGGCGAGGCGGGTTACGGCCCTGACAAGCCGCTGACGGTGGACATCCTCTACAACACCAACGAGGGGCACAAGAAGATAGCGCTCGCCATCTCCTCCATGTGGAAGCACAACCTGGGGGTCAAGGCGGAGCTCAACAACATGGAGTGGAAGACCATGGTGTCGGCCCTGAACGAGGGTGACTTCGGGGTGAGCCGCTACTCCTGGAACGGAGACTACAACGATGCCTCCACCTTCCTCGACATCATGACCTCCAGCAGCAGCGCCAACAGCGGCAAGTGGTTCAACAAGGAGTACGACGCCCTCCTGGCCAAGGCCCATGACGCCAAGGACCCCGCCGAGCGCAACCGCCTCTATCAGCAGGCCGAGGTGCTGATCGACGAGGAGGCCCCCATCGCCCCTGTCTACTTCTACGTGAAATCACGGCTGCTCAAACCCAACGTCAAGGGCTACCCCTACCAGAACCCGCAAGACCTGGTCTATGCCAAGGAGCTCTATCTGACGGCGCAGTGACGCTGGGCACCGAACCAAAAAGACCGCCTCGATGGCGGTCTTTTTTTATCCTACTTTTCCTGACAGCCCGCCACCGCGAGCCGGGCGCGTCTTCGTACCGTCACGGGCCTCACCAGCAACTGCGCCAGCAGCACCCCCATCAGGGTCATGCCGCCACCGATGAGGTGATAGCTGGTGAGCCGCTCCCCGAGCCAGCTGATGGCAAGGGCGGCCGTCATCACCGGCAACAGGTTCATGAAGATGGCGGTGCGGCTCGCCCCGAGCAGGGCAATGCCCTGCATCCAGAGCCAGGGCGAGAGGGCCGAGGTCGGGATCCCCGCATAGAGGATGAGCCAGAGGGCGCTGCCATCGGGCCAGTGCCCGTCCACCAGCAGATAGAAGGGGGTGAGGAACAGGAGGCTGCACAGCACCTGACCGTAGAGCATGGACCAGTTGTCCAGCCCCAGATCCCAGCGCTTGAGCAGCACGCTGTAGAGCGCATAGGTGGCCGCCGAGAGCAGCATGTAGACGGAACCGATATGGATGCCCTGGGTCAGCAGCCGGGCCGGATCCCCCTGCCCCAACAAAATCGCCAGCCCCAGAATGGAGATGGCGCCTCCCAGCAGCGCCCCCCAGGTGGGCCGCTCGCGCAGCAACCAGATGCTGAGCAGCACCGTCATCAAGGGGGTCAGTCCCATCATCAGGCCAATCTCGGTGGCACCCAGGGTCTGGGCCGCGTAATAGCCAAAGGTCTGGTTCAAGACCATCCCGAGCAGGGCCAGCACCGCCAGCTTCGAGAAACCGGCCCGCAGTTTGCGGCGCTCGCGCCAGGCCCGGTGAGCCAGAAACGGGGTCAGCACAAGGGCCGCCACCATCCAGCGCGACCAGGCGAGCGCCGCAGGAGACAACACCCCGACCGCCAGCTTGCTGACGATGCCATTGCCGGCCCAGATGGCCATGCAGGAGAAGGGAAACAGGAAGGCAAGGGGCATTGCGATATCCAGAATAAAAAGGCGGGTATTGCGCGCGAGTATAGAGAGGCAATCAGGATAAGCAAGCCTGCCAACGCAGGAAGAAGCGCCATGACGCGAACGGTTGGCACCGCGCCCAGGCTCCATCAACAATCATGCCCGCACAGGGGCGGGCATGAGGGGGACCAGGGTCAGCCTGAGGCGCCTCAGGCGGCATCCATGTGGAGCCTTGAAATCAGTTCATTGACCTCGAGCACCGTCTGGCGATGGGGAATGTCGGCTTGCAATGGCATCATCAGCAAGCCCGACTGGAAATCGAAGCGCCCCCTGCCGTGGATGTAAATCCGCCCCTTGAAGAAGGTTTTGACATGTTTTGCCACCATCAGTGGCAGGTACTTCTTGAACACTCTCATCGTTTGCAACCTCTTGAAGTTGTATCCGTATGACAGCAGCTTATGCGAAATAATTCCGTTAAATTTATATAAAAAACCGGAAAATTCGACTCTCTCTTCCCCAAAAAACCAAACTGTAACTTATTATTAACTTTTACCGTATTGTATGCGGTCCTTCCAGCCAGAGCAAGACTCCTTTGCCATCTTGCCATTCGATGCAGGCCAGCCCGGACGTCGCGAACATGGGGGCCCCTGCCGCCGGGCAGAGACTCTGGACCAGATACCCCACCAGCGGCAGGTGGCTGACCATCAGGATGTTGTCATGCTCCGCCGCCAGCGCAGTGAGGTAGCTCGCCACGAAAGCCGGGTCCCCATAGGGGGTGATGTCGCCGCTCTCCTCGACCTTGAGGGCCTTGGGCAACTCGGGGGCGATGGCCTGCCAGGTCTGTCTGGCACGCAGGTAGTTGCTGTGGATCACCAGGTTCAGGGAGCCTGCCAATTGGGGAGCCAGCCAGCCCGCCATGTGGATGGACTCTTCGATGCCTTGCTCGGTCAGTGGACGCTGTTCATCAGTCTTTGCGTTCATGCCAGCCTGGCCATGACGCATGATGTAGATTTTCATTACAACCTCGCCCAGGGGGCCTGTTTAAATAGCGGGGGAATCTTACCCCGCCATGCCGGGGGAAACAATTGCGCCACCTCTCAGAAAAGGGTTTGCCTCGCAAGATAGCGGGGTCGATAATCATGTTTAAATTCAAATAAATTCACCGCGAGCCCCTCCCCAATGAGCCCATATGCCAGTCCCAATGACCATCGGCGGTATCACTATCTGGAGCTGGCAAACCGGCTCAGGGTCTTGCTGATCTGTGATCCCGAGACCGACAAATCCGCCGCCTCCCTGGCGGTGAATACCGGCCACTTCGACGATCCTGCGGATCGCCAGGGCATGGCCCATTTCCTCGAGCATATGCTGTTTCTCGGTACCCGCACCTACCCCAAACCCGGTGAATACCAGCAATTCATGAGCCGTCACGGGGGCAGCAACAACGCCTGGACCGGTACCGAGTTCACCAACTTCTTCTTCGACATCGACAACGGCTTCTTCGAGGCGGGGCTCGACCGGTTCTCCCAGTTCTTCATCTGCCCCACCTTTGCACCAGAGTGGGTCGACAAGGAGCGCAACGCGGTGGACTCCGAGTACCGCCTCAAGCTGCAGGACGACGTGCGCCGCAGCTACCAGGTGCACAAGGAGACGGTCAATCCGGACCACCCCTTCTCCAAATTCTCGGTGGGCAACCTCGACACCCTGGCGGATCTCCCCGGCCGGGATCTGCGCTCGGACCTCATTGCGTTCTACGAAACCCACTACAGTGCGGATCGCATGGCGCTGGTCATGCTTTCACCGGCACCCATCGAGACCCAGCTGGCCTGGTGTGATCGCTTCTTTGGTGCCATTCCGGATCGCCGCCTCGGCCCTCCGGTACTGAGCCATCCTCTCTATCGGCTCGATGATCTCGGCATTCGCATTCAGCTGACCCCGGTCAAGGAGACCCGCAAGCTGGCGCTGACCTTCCCGCTGCCGTGCGTGGATGAGTATTACGACAAAAAACCCCTCACCTTCCTGAGCCACCTCATCGGCTATGAGGGAGAAGGCAGCCTGCTCTCCCTGCTCAAGGGGCGGGGCTGGGTCAATCAGCTCGCCGCCGGCGGCGGCATCAGCGGCGCCAACTTCAAGGACTTTGGCGTGAGCTTTGGCCTCACCCCCCTTGGGCTTGAGCATGTGGACGAGATCATCGCCGCCCTGTTTGGCTATCTGAAGCTCATCGAGCGCGACGGGGTGCAGGCCTGGCGCTATGAGGAGAAGCGCAGCGTGCTGGAATCCGCCTTCCGCTTCCAGGAGCGGGGACGGGCCCTCGACACCGTCTCCGGCCTCGTGCTCAACCTGTTCAGCTACGGGCCGGACGATCTGCTCTACGGCGACTACATGATGCGCGAGTTCGATGAGCCGCTGATCCGGCGCTTCCTCGCCAAGCTGACCCCCCACAACCTGCGGGTGACCATCCAGGCCCCGGAAGTGAGTACGGATCGCCTCGCCCGCTGGTACCAGACACCCTACAGCGTCCAGAGCATCAGCGAGGCCGAGAAGATCCGCTGGCAGCAGAGTGAACCGGATCCCGCCCTGCACCTGCCGGCGCCCAACCCCTTCATCAGCACCCGCCTCGACGCCCGTCTGCCGGCGCTGCCCGCCGACATGCCGTCCTGCCTCATCGACAGGCCCGGTTTCCGGCTCTGGCACCTGCATGAGCATCAGTTCAGCGTGCCCAAGGGCAGCCTTTATATCTCCGTCGACAGCGAACATGCGGTCAAGAGCCCGCGTCACATCGCCATGGCGCGTCTGGCCGTGGAACTGCTCACGGATCACCTCAACGCCCTCACCTATCCGGCGGAGCTCGCGGGCCTTGGCTACCAGATTTATGCCCATCAGGGGGGCTTTACCATCAACCTCAGCGGCTTTGCCGACAAGCAACCGCTGCTGCTCGACATGATCCTCGGCAACCGCACCCTGGGGTATCCGGATCCGGCACGCTTTAGCGAGATCAAGGAGCAGCTTATCCGCAACTGGGAGAACCAGGCCAAGACCCGCCCCATCTCCCAGTTGTTCAACCAGCTCACCAGTTTGCTGCAACCCAACAACCCCCCCTTCGAGCAGCTGTTGCGCCACCTGCGCACCGTCGAACTCGGGGAGATGCCCGGCTTCGTCTCCGAGCTCTTTGCCAGGGTGCATCTGGAGGCCCTGGTACACGGAGACTGGACGGCCGCCGAGGCCCTCGAACTCGCGGCCCTGCTGGAGCGCCACCTCGGTGCCAACAGCCAGCCCAGCGCCGAGACCCGCCGCCCCCTCATCTCCATCCAGGACAGAGGCACCCTCATTCGCGAACAGGGGTGCGATCACGAGGACTCGGCGCTGCTGGTCTACTACCAGTCGCGCACCACCCGGGCGCGGGATCTCGCCTGCTTCACCCTGGCCAACCACATCATGTCATCCACCTTCTTCCACGAGCTGCGCACCCGCCAGCAGCTCGGTTACGTGGTGGGAGCCGGCAACCTGCCCCTCAACCGCCATCCCGGTCTCATCTTCTATATCCAGTCGCCGGTGGCGGGGCCGCAGATCCTGCTGGATGCGGTGGAGGAGTTCATCGATCTCTTCCCGCTCGCCATGCTGGAGTTCACCGAGCAGCAGTGGCAGGAGAGCAAGGCGGGGTTGCAGGCCCAGCTCAGCGAGCGGGATGCCAACCTGCGCAGCCGCGGCCAGCGGCTCTGGGTCAGCATCGGCAACAAGGATCTGGGTTTTGATCAGCGCGAACGGGTACGCGAGGAGGTGGGCAGGCTCAGCCGTGCCGATCTGGTGCGCTTCATCACCCAGCTGAGATCCCGCACCTCGGATCGCCTCATCCTCTGCAGCTATGGCCTGGGCCACGAGCACGACGAGCGGATCACCGGCCAGTTTGTCGACGATCCCAGGGCATTTCGGCTCAACGCCGCCACCTTCGAAGGCTGACCTCCCCTGTTGGCCACGCGCAGGCAATAAAAAGCCGACCCCGTGGGGTCGGCTGGAAAAACCATAATCAATTGCGACCAGAGCCGCCAAAAGTGAACATGAGCGTGAAAATCAGACACTGGGTTGATGTTCGACCGGCGTTCAAACCAGAGCTCACCGGTCGGCACCAGCAGTGATTGAGAAACAGCCTCATCTTAGGCATTTCCCTGATTTTCCACGTTGATCTATGTCAAAGGAGGTAAAACAAGCGCCACTTCCCTCCTTGGAATCGGCCTCGCGCCCTCTCAGCCCCGGCGGATCAGCCGGTAAGCCACCTCGTCGAAATAGGAGAGCTGCCCCGAGAGCACCCTGGGGTGATCCAGCTCCGCCCCCCGGCCCAGCACCTCGACACCAAAGTCGCGCTCAAACAGGGTGCGCACCTCCATCTCCCCTACCGAGAACGGCGGCTGTTGCTGCTGCTCGGGCTGATATTCGAGGGTCACCAGCAGCACCTGTCCCCCCGCCTCGATGAGGCGGCTCATCAGGTTCGCATACTGACGGCGCATGGCCGTCGGCAACGCGATGAGGGCGGCCCTGTCATAGGCGAGCCGATAGCGGCGGCCAAGCTCGGGGGCGGCGAAGAAGTCCCCCTGATAGAGGCGCAGATCGGCGTGCCGGTGGCACTGATAGGGACCCACCTCGCTTCTCTCTGCACTCAGGTTGTTCTCGTCAAAAAACTGGGTAATGGCGAGCTCGGAGAGCTCGAAGCCATCCACTGGATGCCCCTGCTCACGCAGCCAGAGCATGTCCCGGGACTTGCCGCAAAGGGGCACCAGCACGGGGTCGCTCCCTTGCTGGGCCGACCACCAGGATTGCAGCCAGCGGTTGAAATCTGCCTGATGAAAGCCAATCCGGTTCTCTTTCCACTTCTGGTGCCAAAATGCCGCTTCCATCATCTTCCTCTCGTCATCTGCAATGGTGCATCACTATCACAACTTCACCGAAGTGGCGCAAGCCCCATGATCCCGCCCCAGTGCACGAGAAGGCCCACGATGGGCAGGCCTCAGGCCACGACCCCAGGCAGGCTTGTCGCCATCGCTGCCAGCCGGGTCAGGATCTGCGCGAAGGTGGGTCGCCGTGAAGGCACCTCAAAGCCGCACTCTCTGGCCAGTCGATGAAGGGGGTCAAGGTCCGCGTCCCCCCCATCACAGCGCGCCAGCAGCTCGGCCAGCAGGCAGCCAAAGGCCCGCACTTCCAGGCGCTCGAGCCGCCCGGCCAGCACCTCATCGACGCGCTCGTAACAGGAGGCGGCGCCAAAGTCCCCGAGCAGCACCCGGCCCGGCGCCTCCTGCGACGAGTGAGGCATCGCGGGCTGCAAGGAGTACAGCAGGTTGTGTGCGTAGAGATCGCCGTGGAGGATGCCCCACTCGTGCAGGTGCCGGGCGGCCGCAGCCACCCCCTGCACCATGGCCATCACCTGGGCCGGGGTGAAGTTCAGATCCGCCCCATAGACATCCCGGGTGCAGGAGTCCAGGCTCGGGGGCCCCGCCAGGGTGGCGAAGGCCGGGTCTATCAGGGGCATCACCAGTGCCGGGATGCCGGAGGGATGATCGCTCACTCTCCCCATCACACCGACCAGGTTTGGATGACGACCGGCGGCCAGGGACGCAGTCATCTCGCTCAGGGGCAAGCCATCGCTGGTGACGGCCCCCTTGAAGAGCTTGACCGCCACCGCCCCGGGCCCTTCGGCCCTCGCCCACTCGGCGCGATAGATGACGCCGGATGCCCCCTCCCCGAGCACATCCCCCAGTGAGATCGCCTGCCAGGGGATCTCGGTAGTGAACTCCGATGTGCCGTTCAAACACGCCTGCTCATCACAGAAAGGGTTGCCCGCAAAGGCCAGCCAGGACAGACGCGGCATCGAGGGCAGCCAACTCGGCAGCGCTGGCAGGCGGTTGGCGGCGATGCGCAAAAGCTCCAAGCGGTGGCAACCGGCAAGCGTCTCGGGAAGCTCATGTAGCCGGTTGCCCGAGAGCATCAGCTTTTGCAGGGCGTCGCACTGGCCTAGCTCGTCCGGCAGTCGTTCAATGGCATTGTCGGTCAGGATCAGCCAGCGCAATCTGGCGGGCAGGGAGGCGGCCGGGACGGTCGCGATGCGGTTGGCCTTGAAGCCCACCATGGTGAGCGCAGGGCAGCGCCCCAGCACCTCGGGCAGTTCGGTGAAGTTGTTCTCGGAGCAGAAGAGGATGCGCAGCTTCTTGCATTCGGCCAGCGCGTCAGGCAACTCGCTCAGCTGGTTGCCGGTGAGATCCAGCACCTCCAGGGTCTCCTTGAGGCTCAGGATCTCGGGGGGGAACACCGCGAGGTTTTCAGCAAGTTTGAGGTGGCGGGCGCCGCAGAGCTCGCCTGCGCGAAGCTGTTCCAGGGTATGCATGGGATCGTCTCTATCAACATTCGGGCTTGCGGTGGCTCACTGCGGGCACTCCCCCCCAGACCACAAAGGAGGGGCATTATAGGGAATGACGGCCAAAGATGGCCGATTTTCTTGCAACGCCTGCTCTTGCAAAGGCCCCCCATCGCCACACTCCCGCTCTCCGTTGCCATGAACCATCCCGGTCGCGTGCTTGGGTGGTTGAACATTTGATTGGCGCCATATAGTATGGCGCCATACAAAGTCATTCGAGACTCACCATCATGATCACGCTGGAACAGAAACACCTCGCCCTGCTCGAGGATGCAGAGCGCCGCGGACACACGGACACCCAAAACATACGCGTCTGCTTTGAGGTGTTGACCCTCGCCGCTGCCATCGATCAGGCGTGCGCGGCGCGCCTGGCCCCTCACCGCCTCTCCGAAGGCAAGTTCGTGCTGCTGTTTTTGCTGCGCGACCTGCCACAAGGGCTGGCTCCCCACGAGCTTGCCGACAAGGCGGGGGTCACACGGGCCACCATCACCGGCCTGCTCGACGGTCTGCAACGGGACGGCCTGTTGGCTCGCCACAGCGACAGCCAGGACAGGCGAAAGATCTCGGTGCGCCTGACAGAGCAGGGCCAGGCCCTGGCGCAGCACCTGCTCGATGAGCACAGCCAGTGGATAGGCTCCCTGTTTGCCGGGTTCGATCAGGCAGAGCGAGAGACCCTGAGCGCCCTGCTCAAGCGGGCCTGGCTCAATGTCCTCTCATCCCGGACAGGCTGCACTGAGGCCGCCACAGAGGAGCACCCATGACACGCAATCGCATCACGGATATCGCCCCCTCCCGCCTCGCCCAGCTCAATCGGGGAGAGGCTGAGGCAAGCAACCTGACCGAATGCCTGGCGGTGGATTTTGCCGCCCTGATGCAGTGTACCCTGCCTTCGCTCGGGCCCCAGGCGCTGGCATCGATGCACGCCGCATCCGGGGAGGGCATTACCCGGCGCATGGCGCTGGCCGCCAGGCTGCTCCTGGCCGAGAGCGGCACGAGGGAGCTTGCGGCGCTCAGCCGTCATCCCTCCGATACCGTGCGGGGCTGGGCCTGTTTCATGGTGGGCGCGAGCGAGGGGCTGTCGCTCAGCGACCGCCTGGCCCTCATTCGCCCCCTCGCCGATGACCCGCACTTTGGGGTGCGCGAGTGGGCCTGGCTCGCAATGCGAACGACCATTGCTGCGCAGCTCGAGGTGGCCATTGCCGCCCTGGTGCCCTGGACGGCGGAGCCGTCCGAGCGACTGCGACGCTTTGCCAGCGAAGCGACCCGGCCCCGCGGCGTCTGGTGTACCCATCTTGCGTCCCTGCGACAAGCACCGGAGCAGGCCCTGATGCTGCTCGAGCCCCTCAAGGCCGATCCCGCCCCCTATGTGCAGGACTCCGTTGCCAACTGGCTGAACGATGCGAGCAAAGACAGGCCACAGTGGGTCACTGACCTCTGCGCGCGCTGGTCTCGCGAAAGCCCCAGTCCCGCGACAATCCGGATTTGTCAACACGCCTTGCGCACCTTGCGCAAGGGCCAACTCCCGAAGGAACCCCTATGACCCACTATCTGGCAGAGCTCTACACCCCCACTCCCGCCTGGCTGGCACTGAGCCAGACGGCCCGTCAGCAGTTCTTCGAGGCCATTGGCACAGGCATGGCCAACCTCGCCGCCCTCGGGGTGGAGCCCATCGCCCTGGGCGAGACCGATGCTGCCACCCTCCATGGTGCGCCCCACCCCTTCTTCGCCATCTGGCGCGGGCCGGATGCCGCAGCCATCGAGGCCCTCGTCCAGGGAATAGCCGCATCGGGCTGGCACGACTACTTCGAGACAGTCAACGCCACCGGCGCCGGGGTCTCTCTGGGCGAGCACCTTGCACAGTTGGCCGCCCTGCCCTGCGCCGCCACATCCAGCCCCGCCCTGGCCTGATAACCCCTAAAAGAGCGTTACCCCACCAGGCCTTGCGTCAGTGCCGCCGACACCGGTGGCACTGTTTTCCATGCCCTGCCCTTGCAAACCCAGGTCACCACCACCTGGGAAAGCGGCGCCACAGCTCCGCTCCCTTCCCACTTCCTTCCACTCCCTTCATAAAACGCTGATATCTCCCGATGCCGTGATGGGCCATCGCCGATGGCACAAGTGAGCAAGATCCGGGTCGTCGTGACAAAGGTTCGCCGCCATAGTGCTTTCAAACCAACAGTGCTTTCGCCCCCCCCCCAAAGCTTTGAACCAAAGGAGGGTTGAACCAAAGGAGGTTTGAACCAGGAGGGGGTTTGAACCCATCCACTTGTCTGCCAACTCTGCATGAGCGTCACCACCCGGCGCCATGCACATCACGCGAGGGAACTGCCATGTCATTACTGTCCAACAAGGTCGCCATCATCACGGGCGCCAGCTCCGGTATCGGTCGCGCCAGCGCCATCCTGTTTGCAAGGGAAGGAGCCAGCGTCGTCGTCGGCGCCCGCCGCCAGCCCGAGCTGGATCTGCTGGTGGAGGAGATCCGCCATGAGGGGGGCCAGGCGGTGAGCCTGGCGGGAGATGTGAAAAGCGAAACCTATGCCCGCGCCCTGGTGGATCTTGCGCTGACCCGTTTTGGCGGACTCGATATCGCCTTCAACAACGCCGGCACCACGGGGACACCGGGCAGCGTGCCGGGGCTTGAACTGGCGCAGTGGCAAGAGACCCTGGATACCAACCTCACCAGCGCCTTTGTGGGGGCCAAGTACCAAATCCCCGCCATGCAGGCACGCGGGGCGGCTCGCTTATCTTTACCTCCACCTTCGTCGGCCATACCCTGGGGCTGCCCGGCATGGCGGCCTATGCCGCGAGCAAGGCGGGCCTCATCGGTCTGACCCAGGTGCTGGCCGCCGAATATGGGGCACAAGGGGTGCGGGTCAACGCCCTGCTGCCGGGGGGCACCGACACCCCCATGGGGCGGGCCTTTACCGATACACCGGAGAGTCTCGCCTTTGTGCAGCATATGCATGCCCTCAAGCGCCTGGCCCAACCGAAGGAGATCGCCCGCTCGGCCCTTTATCTCGCGTCCGATGCATCCAGCTTTACCACCGGCATTGCTCTGCTGGCCGATGGTGGGGTATCTATTTGTCGCACATGACCTTGTCGTACCCAAGATCCTGCGGCTGCAAACCTATCGTGAGAGCGCCTTATGTCTGATTACGCCCGCATCGCCGATGCCATCCGTTTTATCGCAAGCCAGGTGGCGCGCCAGCCCACCCTGGACGAGATAGCGGCGCACGTGCACTTAAGCCCCTTTCACTTCCAGCGGCTGTTCAGCCGCTGGGCCGGAGTGACACCCAAACGCTATCTGCAGGTGCTGACCCTGGAGCGGGCCAAGGCGCTGTTGCAGGAGTCGCGCCCGCTGCTGGAGGTAGCCGACACCCTGGGCCTTAGCAGCGGCTCGCGGCTCTACGATCACTTCGTGCAGCTCGAAGCGGTGACGCCGGGCGAGTACAAGCAGCGCGGCGCCGGGCTGGTGATCGATCACGGGGTGCACGACACCCCCTTCGGCCAGGCGTTCGTCGCCCTGACCCCACGGGGGGTGTGCAGCTTCTCGTTTCTCGATGACCAGGCCCCAGAGGCGCCCCTGGCCGCCCTCGCCCAGCGCTGGCCTGCGGCAGAACTTAGAGAAACGCCATCACGCACCCAGGGGGTCATCCACACCATGTTCGATACCAGCAAGGCGCCGGATCGCCCCATCTCGCTGCACGTGAGCGGCACCAATTTTCAGATCAGCGTCTGGCGGGCGCTGCTTGAGATCCCGCCCGCCAAGGTGGTGAGCTACGCCCAGGTGGCGAGCGCCGTCGGTAACCCCAAGGCCGCCCGCGCCGTGGGGTTGGCGGTGGGCGCTAACCCCGTCGCCTTGATGATCCCCTGCCACAGGGTCATCCAGCAAAACGGCAAACTCGGCGGCTATCACTGGGGCGAGACCCGCAAACAGGCGATACACGCCTGGGAAGCGGCGAGGTATGAGTAGCACCCGATTCTACAATCAGATTTTTCTCTTATCAGCGCCTCATGTACAGGATCTTTAGCGGCAACCAATTGAAATAGATATAAAAAAGGCTTCGTTTGTGATCTGATTTTATCGCCAAACAAAATCAACACGCGCGAAGCCTATGACTATTATCAACGCTAATTACTATCTGGAGCAACTCTTGGCTCCCGCCGCACTCGAGCGCATTGCTCGGCTCTGCAAGTTTTGTCTGCGTCAGCGTGCCATTACCCCAGCCATGCTCGTACCTGCACTGCTGCGGGCCATGGGAGGCGACCAGGTCAATGACATTGCCGGTTTACACCGCCATTTCAATGCCTTGCAACTGGTAAACACCCATCAGGTTTCTTACAAACCGTTTCACAATCAGCTGCGCAAAGAGAGCTTTGCCCTGTTTATGAAAGCCCTGGTCGAGCGGGCCATCGCCTTGCGTATCGACCATCAACTCAAAGCAGCCTCCCTCGGCGCGTTCAAGCAGGTGTTACTGCACGATGGCACCTCCTTTGCGGTGCATCGGCGCCTTGCTGCTGATTTTCCCGGCCGGTTCAAGACCATCAGTCCGGCAGCTATCGAGTGCCATATGACCATGTCACTGTCGGAGCAGAGCCCGTTGTGCATGAGTGTGTCTGCCGATACCGCAGGGGAACGGCAATTTCTGCCTGAAGCCCACACGCTGACCAACTGCCTGCTGCTGGCTGACGCAGGTTACATTGACAGGGCTTGGTTTGAGCAGGTGAACGACGCTGGCGGATTTTATCTGGTGCGCGGCACGAAAAGCCTGAACCCCAAGATAATCCAAGCCTGGCGCGGTGATGGACGGGAAGTACCCAAGCTGGCGGGACTATCTCTGAGAGAGGCCGGACGGCGACGCTGTCGGGCCGAGGTACTGGATATGGTGGTGAAGTCCGGCCAGGTCGAGTACCGGTTGATCCGGCGCTGGTTTGCTGAGGAAAAGCGGTTCTGTCTGTGGATGACGAACCTACCGCGAGCAGCATGGTCAGCAGAGCAGGTGATGAGCCTGTATCGCTGCCGTTGGCAGGTGGAGTTGTTATTTAAAGAGTGGAAATCGCACAACCGGCTCAAGGGGTTTGTGACGGGCGAGAAAGCGATTGCCGAGGGGTTGGTGTGGACGAGCCTGCTGTCGCTGGTGATGAAGAGACGGGTCGCGCAGAGTGTGATGAGTGGGGCGCTATCGATGCTGAAAGCGTCGAAGAACAGTGCGACGTGGTGGCTACCGCTATTGGAAGCAGTGGCCCATAGGGCGCTGACAGAAATAAGGGAAAGATTGGAATGGGCTGCCGATTATTTGGCCAAGAACGCCTGCCGAACCAAGCAGAGAAAGTCGATACAGAACAGGACCTTGGAAGGCGTTTTAAATGGACTCGCCGCTTAAGGTCCTGTACATGATCAGCGCCTATAAAGATTCACTCTTATCTCGTCAGTGAAGATAGGGCTCTCACGCCAAGACGATATAATGTTTCTTGAGTCAAGCCATATGACAAGAGCCTGATTCTCAGGAGTTTTCTTCAAAACCGGAATATTGTATCCAACTTTTATTTCCGAATATGGCTTCGGTAGATTTGCCAAGACAAAACGCACTTCGTCATCCGTCATGAGTGAATGATATTTATTAAACAGTGAAATTTTCGTCGCAATAGGCATGGAGTTAATGACTAAGGAATGAGCAACACCACTATTGATATTGGATAGGTTGGCATCAGTACTGTTAATAATTTTACCGATGAGAGCCGACCGTTCAGGGTGGTTGACAAGTACCTCCAGATTCATCAAATCAATAATCCTAAGTTTGGCTTTATTATCAATTTCAGCGCGAAGAAGATTTTCTCTAAAATCATCATCGAGAGCGAACTCATCTGGCTCTTCAAGGTATGTATCGATGTTTGCTGCTATAAATAAAACCTGTAGCTCCTTGTTACCAGCGAGTGCATCAAAACTCTCATTACTGAAGATGATTTTACCTTCATCAATCAGAATGCGAAGCTTTGCAGGTGCAAACCCTTCTGGTAGTTTTGTGAACGGCTTTGGTAGAGCATGAATATATTCTTTATAGGCGGAGTCAGACAGAGAGCCGGCATTGAAGAGGAAGCGACGCAGTCTCTGTGAATCATCATCACTAGGAATAGGCTGTTTCAGGATAGCGGTACGGACAGTATCTTGATCAAGATACCCTGTTAAACTCTCCGCCACGAATTCTTTACTTTCTATAAAAGATAGACAGTTCAGCCAAGTTGGCTCGATCAAACCTAACTTGAACAGTGTTGCGTGCAATTTCTCTGGAATATCCGCTAACGTTGGCAACAAGGTCGTCTGTCGTTCAAGAAATTTTAGTAGATCATCCTGATCAAGTCCTTCATGCTGCATAACGGCAAGAATAGCCGAGGCATCCTCCTTGGAATTCCCTTCAAGCACCACAAGGATATCATGTAGGTAGCGTTCGAAATCGCGTTCGATCCGTTTCATCAAAGTTGTGTTATTCGTCGAACGTATAGTAGTGAAATTTCTCTCGCGTAGTTGCTCGAGATCCTTCTCTCCCAATATGGCCTGATAGATATACTCCAGATTGTCGATGGTAAGTTCGAAGCGCTCCTTCTCGAACATGGTATGTACAATCTCGGAATGCTCTTTGATTACAGCCATATTTTTGATCTCAAAGCCGAGACATACCAGACGATCTGGTGAAAGTTCAGGTGAGTTGATCAAAATTTCGGGGAGGTTCTCCGAAACAAATACTGGTAGTTCTTCGAAGCTATTTGCCAGCTCTTCGAGCTGACTTTCTGGCAGGTTAGAAACTAATTGGGTTACATGGGGTATATTGTTAGGGCTTGCCATAATATTAGGAACAAGTCCTTTCCAAGCGTTGGCTCATGTACAGGATCTTTAGCGGCAACCAATTGAAATAGATATAAAAAAGGCTTCGTTTGTGATCTGATTTTATCGCCAAACAAAATCAACACGCGCGAAGCCTATGACTATTATCAACGCTAATTACTATCTGGAGCAACTCTTGGCTCCCGCCGCACTCGAGCGCATTGCTCGGCTCTGCAAGTTTTGTCTGCGTCAGCGTGCCATTACCCCAGCCATGCTCGTACCTGCACTGCTGCGGGCCATGGGAGGCGACCAGGTCAATGACATTGCCGGTTTACACCGCCATTTCAATGCCTTGCAACTGGTAAACACCCATCAGGTTTCTTACAAACCGTTTCACAATCAGCTGCGCAAAGAGAGCTTTGCCCTGTTTATGAAAGCCCTGGTCGAGCGGGCCATCGCCTTGCGTATCGACCATCAACTCAAAGCAGCCTCCCTCGGCGCGTTCAAGCAGGTGTTACTGCACGATGGCACCTCCTTTGCGGTGCATCGGCGCCTTGCTGCTGATTTTCCCGGCCGGTTCAAGACCATCAGTCCGGCAGCTATCGAGTGCCATATGACCATGTCACTGTCGGAGCAGAGCCCGTTGTGCATGAGTGTGTCTGCCGATACCGCAGGGGAACGGCAATTTCTGCCTGAAGCCCACACGCTGACCAACTGCCTGCTGCTGGCTGACGCAGGTTACATTGACAGGGCTTGGTTTGAGCAGGTGAACGACGCTGGCGGATTTTATCTGGTGCGCGGCACGAAAAGCCTGAACCCCAAGATAATCCAAGCCTGGCGCGGTGATGGACGGGAAGTACCCAAGCTGGCGGGACTATCTCTGAGAGAGGCCGGACGGCGACGCTGTCGGGCCGAGGTACTGGATATGGTGGTGAAGTCCGGCCAGGTCGAGTACCGGTTGATCCGGCGCTGGTTTGCTGAGGAAAAGCGGTTCTGTCTGTGGATGACGAACCTACCGCGAGCAGCATGGTCAGCAGAGCAGGTGATGAGCCTGTATCGCTGCCGTTGGCAGGTGGAGTTGTTATTTAAAGAGTGGAAATCGCACAACCGGCTCAAGGGGTTTGTGACGGGCGAGAAAGCGATTGCCGAGGGGTTGGTGTGGACGAGCCTGCTGTCGCTGGTGATGAAGAGACGGGTCGCGCAGAGTGTGATGAGTGGGGCGCTATCGATGCTGAAAGCGTCGAAGAACAGTGCGACGTGGTGGCTACCGCTATTGGAAGCAGTGGCCCATAGGGCGCTGACAGAAATAAGGGAAAGATTGGAATGGGCTGCCGATTATTTGGCCAAGAACGCCTGCCGAACCAAGCAGAGAAAGTCGATACAGAACAGGACCTTGGAAGGCGTTTTAAATGGACTCGCCGCTTAAGGTCCTGTACATGAGCGTTGGCTAGTCCCGAAAGTAGCCCTGCAATATCGCGACCACTTGTATAATAAGAGTCAAAGAAACTCTCGCAATTCTCGAATTCTGAGGATATAAAATTAAAAAACTTTCGCAATTGGACAAAGTATCGGCGCCGGTCACTTAGGAGACTATCGACAAGTTTAATGTTCAAGACATAGTTTTGCCGGAAGTCCTCATCTCGCATCGCAGCGATAACTTCATGTGGATTATCGATAGGAAAACCTGGATCAGGGGTAACAAATGCTCGAATCTGGATAAGAAACTTATTGTCATTAGGTGACAAGCGGCCCGAGTGAAAGAGTGAGGTATATTGGTAGTAGGTATCATCAAGATGACCTTCTAAAATCAAGAAGCGGGCAAGCTCCCCGTTTTCTCCGAAATTGTCGAAGAGCCCCTGCACACGATCGGCGTTCAAACGCAACAGTTCATTGAGCTTAGTTGTGCGAAGCGCTGCAATTTTTGATCTTAAGTCGTGAATTCGGCGTAATATTTTATTCTTATTATCAATCGCTTTACTTTCGATCTCCGCTTTGCGTTCTTGGTAGGATTTCTGAGGGTCCACCTCGCTTTGCAATTTGGAAATATCGGTTGGCTGGGAGTAATGATTATTGGAGTAGCGGTAATAGATACGCGAAGCTCCTATCAGCTGTTCGAACTCATCGTTGCTGACCAGCTGGAAAAGTTCAATCCACGCTTGCTGGTTATGACTCACGCTGATGGCATTCGTTGGAAGCTTCTCTATTAGGGCCATAGCATAGATTTGCCGTAATTCTCTCAAATTCGAGGGTGTCTGTCGCTCAGCAATGTCAAGCTGCTTTTCGATTTCCGTAATTTCTGCCCTATAGGTAGATTCACCAGACTCAATCAGTTTATCCTGCTGGTTTAATATTCCAGCAAGAGTACCCGCGCCGCGGTGTAGTTGCTCAAAGTCCCTTGGATAGACGTTTTTATAGATCAATATCGCGAGGAGCTTGTTGGCATCAAGCAGATTATCCCCATCAGTTTCCAAATTCGCCACATAAATAGCGTATTCATTAAATATATTCTGAATCAACCTGAGGTCATTCAGATATCGTGACACTTCTCTCAAAAACTGTCTATCAAGGCGCCCATCGAGATCAAGTCGCTTTCCTTGCGCCAATACCATATCAATCGAATTCGATGTGTTGATGATCGGTATAACAGGTATAATGAATTCGAAGAATTTTGTTCTATCTGTATTGATAAACATGTCGTCGCGTAGGGCGTAGAGGAATCTGATGGTGCGTTTCACACCTGCATTCTCGTTCACTAGGCTATTAATCTCACGCAGCGTTACAAAGATCTCTGCGTTATCAAATCGGTCTAGATCTTCAATAATCACAAGATCGTAATTCGTTGATTGGAAAAAATAGACAATTTCATCTAGGTGCCTATTTAATATAGAGGTTTGGTCATCGCACGCTGGCTTTATTTCAATATCTTTTAACGAGATGCTTTTTAGTGACAATCCGAAGCTAGCAACATAAAAATGATGTAACGCTCCCCAGAAAAATACTACTGCAAGAGTAAATATGGCAATATTTATGCCATTGCTGATTTCGAATGGAGTAAAGTAAGTGCCACTGACAATATACTCTCGCTGATGAAAAACGTACCAAAGTGAGAAAATACCAAGCATTATGAAGAGAGATTTAAATATAGCCAATGCACTTGGAGACTGAATTCTTTTAAATCGTGATAGTGGAAGTCTGTTTGCATCGGCCCCATACAGCATCTGTTGCAGAATACTTCTCTCAATCTCTTGGCGGCTCACCTTCCCTCCCTCCGAATCGGTCTCTGGAACGAACGAAGCCAAAGAAATATGAAGCGCAGGCCGCCGATATTTCAGTAAGAAAGATTGGATAATACTGCTTTTTCCTGAGCCATAAGGACCAGTTAGAGCAATGTTGGAGACCTTCCTATTGTTTGTAGCAAACAGAATCGCTTCGGAATACACGCCAGTCTTGTCTGCCTCATCAGTGGGTGCAAGGTCCACGAACTTAGATGGAGTGTTGGCGGAGCGGTCTTTACTTTCCAGCCAAGACACTAGGCTATCAAGGCGATTAGCCAGCCTGCGTGTTAGAGAAGTGATTGTCTTTATCATATGATACGGAATTAACGCCCCCTTAAAAATCGAAAACACACAGACGAAAATTTTTCAAGTCATTTTGATCATTCAACAGCCTATACATAGTGATGCTTTGGTGTTGGAGTTCTGTGATGGCGCCTTGAAGTTCATTCATTTCAACTGAACTACACACGGTTTACAAGCTTATTGCGGCAGACAAAATAATGATATGTCCATCTTTCCATTAATCGAGCTAATCCTTGTCTATACAGATCTAGTTATCACCTGTCATTTCTCGGTAGGATGTTGAACAGCCAATTCGAGTACGGTGGTGCAGCGGAGCGTGGGCATCCTATGTCCTGTGGCTCCTTCGACCCGTTGATAAAACAAGATCATCCACACAGAAGACTGTTTGCTGGAAGAAAGCCCTCTTGATAGCGTCTTGGGCCAGCAAGAAGTCACTCGCCCACCAACTGCGTGACAGCAAGCACTCCTGGACTTGAAGCACCTTCCACAAGCCCCTGGTCGGACATTAACAAATTTGTGATGAAATACACCTAGGGTCCCACTAGCAACGCCATAGCAAGGCACCAATGCAACGCGTTCTTGCAAGTCCGAGACACTCCGCCGATCGACTCCGGAACTCACCACGACAACATTGGCAACAGGGCCCTCAACCCCTGCGCCAGGGGCAAAATTTTCTCGCAAACGATTGGAAAAAGAAAAGGCGCCTCAAGGGCGCCTTTTTGACAGTTTTGCGTGATCGCAGGGAGAGGGATTTACCCTTATTCCCACTCGATAGTCGCGGGCGGCTTGCCGGAGACGTCGTACACCACGCGGGAGATGCCGTTGATCTCGTTGATGATGCGGTTCGACACGTGGCCGAGGAAGTCGTACGGCAGGTGAGCCCAGTGGGCGGTCATGAAGTCGATGGTCTCGACGGCGCGAAGCGCAATGACCCAGTCGTACTTGCGGCCATCGCCCATGACGCCAACGGAACGCACCGGCAGGAAGACGGCGAACGCCTGGCTGACCTGGTTGTAGAGGTCGGCCTTGCGCAGCTCTTCGATAAAGATGGCGTCAGCCTTGCGCAGCAAGTCGCAGTACTCTTTCTTCACCTCGCCAAGCACCCGCACGCCCAGACCCGGACCCGGGAAGGGGTGACGGTAGAGCATGTCGTAGGGCAGGCCGAGTTCGAGGCCGACGCGGCGCACTTCGTCCTTGAACAGCTCGCGCAGCGGCTCCACCAGACCCATCTTCATCTCTTCCGGCAGGCCGCCGACGTTGTGGTGGGACTTGATGACGTGGGCCTTGCCGGTCTTGCTGGCAGCGGATTCGATGACGTCCGGGTAGATGGTGCCCTGGGCCAGCCACTTGGCGTTCTTGAGCTTCTTGGACTCGTCGTCGAACACTTCGACGAAGACGCGGCCTATGGTCTTGCGCTTGGCTTCCGGCTCGTCGATGCCCGCGAGAGCGGAGAGGAAGCGCTCTTCGGCGTCGACCTTGATGATGTTCAGTCCGAAGTGATCGCCGAACATGTCCATCACCTGCTGGCCTTCGTTCAGGCGCAGCAGACCGTTGTCGACGAAGACGCAGGTGAGGCGGTCGCCGATGGCGCGGTGCACCAGCATGGCGACCACGGAGGAGTCCACGCCGCCGGAGAGGCCCAGGATCACCTCGTCGTCACCCACCTGCTCGCGGATGCGGGCAACGGCGTCGTCGATGATGGTGGCCGGGGTCCAGAGGCACTCGCAGCCGCAGATGTCCTTGACGAAGTGCTCCAGCATGCGCGCGCCCTGACGGGTGTGGGTCACTTCCGGGTGGAACTGCACGCCGTAGAAGCGCTTGGCTTCGTCGGCCATGGCGGCGTGGGGGCAGGTCGCGGTCTGGGCGATGGTGGTGAAACCGGCGGGGATCTCGGTGACCTTGTCGCCGTGGCTCATCCAGACATCCAGCAGGGCATTGCCGTTGTCGGCAATGGCGTCTTCGATGTTGCGCAAGAGAGCGCTGGTCTTGCCGGAGTGGCCCAGCACTTCGACCTGGGCATAGCCGAATTCACGCAGGTTGGAGGACTGCACCTTGCCGCCGAGCTGCTCGGACATGGTCTGCATGCCGTAGCAGATGCCGAACACCGGCACACCGGCGTTGAACACGTACTCGGGGGCGCGCGGGCTGCCCGCCTCGGTCACGGATTCCGGGCCGCCGGAGAGGATGATGCCGCTCGGGTTGAACTCGCGGATCTGCGCTTCGGTTACGTCCCAGGCCCACAGCTCGCAGTAGACGCCGATTTCACGGACGCGACGGGCGATGAGCTGGGTGTACTGGGAACCGAAATCCAGGATAAGGATGCGGTGGGCGTGAATGTCTTTAGTCATTTTATTCCTGCATCAGGCTGATGTTGTCACAAAAAGCACGGGATAAAAAAAGGGTGGAAAAACGGGGCGCAGGGCCCCGTTTTATCAGCCCATCCGGTAGTTGGGGGCTTCTTTGGTAATGGTCACGTCGTGAACGTGGGACTCTTTCATCCCGGCGCCCGAGATGCGCACGAACTCGGCCTTGGTGCGCATGTCGTCGATGGTGGCGCTGCCGGTCAGGCCCATGGAGGAGCGCAGGCCGCCCATCTGCTGGTGGATGATCTCCTTGAGGCGGCCCTTGTACGGCACGCGCCCTTCGATCCCTTCCGGCACCAGCTTGTCGGCGGCGTTGTCGGTCTGGAAGTAGCGGTCGCTTGAGCCCTTGGACATGGCGCCCAGGGACCCCATGCCACGGTAGGACTTGAAGGAGCGGCCCTGGTAGAGCTCGATCTCGCCCGGCGCCTCTTCGGTACCGGCGAACATGGAACCCACCATGACGCAGCTCGCACCGGCGGCGATGGCCTTGGCCACGTCACCGGAGAAGCGGATGCCGCCATCGGCAATCACCGGCACGCCAGTGCCTTCCAGGGCGTCCACGGCGTCGGAGATGGCGGTGATCTGGGGCACGCCCACGCCGGTCACGATACGGGTAGTACAGATGGAGCCCGGGCCGATACCGACCTTGACGGCGTTGACGCCCGCTTCCACCAGCGCCTTGGCACCGGCGCCGGTGGCCACGTTGCCGCCGATGATCTGCAGGTCAGGATAGGCTTCACGGGTCGCCTTGATACGATCCAGCACGCCCTGGGAGTGGCCGTGGGAGGAGTCAATCAGCAGCACGTCCACACCGGCTTCCACCAGGGCGGCGACGCGCTCTTCGTTGCCGGCACCGGCACCGACGGCGGCACCGACCCGCAGGCGGCCACGCTCGTCTTTACAGGCGTTGGGCTTGCGCTCGGCTTTCTGGAAGTCCTTCACGGTGATCATGCCCTTGAGCTTGAAGTCGCCGTTGACCACCAGCACCTTCTCGATGCGGTGCTTCTGCATCAGGGCCACCACCTCTTCACGAGGGGCCCCTTCACGCACGGTCACCAGACGATCCTTCTGGGTCATGATCTGTTCGACGGTCTGGGAGAGATCGATGACGAAACGCACGTCACGGCCGGTGATGATGCCCACCAGCTGGTTGCCGTCAGTCACCACGGGGTAACCGGCGAAACCGTTCTTGTGGCTCAGCTCCTTGATCTGGGCGATGGTCATGTCAGGGCGCACGGTAACGGGGTCGCTGACCACGCCGCTCTCGTACTTCTTGACCTTGCGCACTTCGGCAGCCTGCTGCTCGATGGACATGTTCTTGTGAATGAAGCCGATACCGCCTTCCTGGGCCAGTGCGATAGCCAGACGGGCTTCGGTCACTGTGTCCATGGCAGCGGAGATCATCGGGATATTCAGCGTGATCGCAGACGTGAGCTTGGTACGCAGGTCGGCGGTATTGGGGAGAACAGTGGAGTGGGCTGGAACCAACAGTACATCGTCGAAGGTCAGCGCTTCTTTGGCAATCCTGAGCATGGCAATATCTCACCGTTGAGGAGTGGGGGTGTAAAATATTGCCGACAAATTTTACTCATGCATTGGGCAGTGGTAAAGAAGTTTTTTGAATTTTTTATGGCGTAGCCCGATTTAACGCCACCAACAGGGCAAAAAACCAATAAATTCAGCCGTAACCATGCCGTTTTTCCCGACAAGATGATCTTTTTTGCCATTGAGCCCCTTTCTGCCGCCAGTCTCCCGGAACGACCTTTTTTCCCCTCGCGGCCATCAGCCAGACCGGCGGTCAGTTCCCCTGATAGCGGCCCGGCTTGTGCCAGTTCATCAGCATGGCGTTCATGGCCAGCGCACTCAGGGTTGACCAGAGCAGCAGGGGAAGCGGCAGGGTGAGCAGAGAGAGCGCAAACACCAGCACATCCAGCACCATCTGGCTCTTTCCCGCATTGATACCGGTGCGCCGTTGCAACCAGAGCGTCACCACGCCGGTGCCCCCCACGGAGGCATTGTGGCGCGCCAAAGACAAGACCCCCATGCCGAGGAAGGTTCCCCCCACCAGGGCGGCAAACAGGGGATGGACATAGCTCACCGTCAGCAGCAGCGGCACCGCCTGGGTGGCCGCCGAGAGGGCGACGTTGACGATCAGCGTCTTGAGGGTGAAGGCGCGCCCCATGGTGACGTAGCAGAACACCATGAAGGGCAGGTTCACCAGGAAGAAGAGCACGCCGATGGGCAGGGTGCTGACATGGGCGATCAGCAGGGCGATGCCCGCGATGCCACCGGTGATCATGCCGGAACACTTGAGCAGATTGAGCCCCACGGCGATAAACATGACCCCGAGCACCATGCCGTAGACATCGTCCTTGAGGGTATGGGCCAGCCCCCTGCCCGCAGCCGCTGGCTGCATGGTCATTTCACCTTCCATATGACTCCTTAGATCCGATGTGATGGTGGCATCCGTTGCCCGACAACCAGGCCGCATTGGGGCTGATGGCGGCGACCCGATCACCTTGCCGTCCCCACCCCCCAATCTTGCGCTCCCCCGCCCCCTGATGTCGCCATCATGGGGATGACAAGGCACAGCAAAAAGAGCGCCAATCAAAACAAGAGTCCGTGATACCATAAATAATCGGATTTAAATTCCGATAAATGCGCAGTGTGCAGATCGAATGCACCACTTCAGTGATCGGCCATCACAGTGGCGCAGCATGTTTACCCGAGTCACCGAAAAAGGCCTCGTGCTATCCCCTTCACAGCCCGGTTTTTCGGCAGATCATGTCGATAGGATGCCGCTTTTCAGCATGGATGATGCTTGTCATGGGGGAAATCCGGGGGCCAAACGGTGTGTTTCTTCGGGGCGGGCTCCAGGGGCGGATGTGGATGGAGCGCACCAATCAAGTGCAATTGCACCAATATAGATCAACCGAGTGGCACAGTTTGCCTTGCACCGCGGCGCAAAGGCGACATGGGCACCGCTTTGCTCACTGCCATGAGCACTGCCATATGCAGAGCATGGAGTGACTCGGGCGGCGGATGCACCACTTCCCTTCCCTCTAGCCCCCTGCCCATGAGCGTGCTGGTCGCGAGTCCACAGGTCTGCCCATCCACCAGCCCCTCCGCAGCCAGAGTCCCATCAGGATGGGGCATCCATTCAGGCAGAAGGCAGAATAAAAAAGTCGGCCCGAAGGCCGACTCGCTGCACCCTGTGACAGGGCTTCCTTACTTGAGGTATTTGCCGTCTGCGCCCACCTTGCCTGGGCCGTTCAGTACCCAGACCCGCGCCGAATAGGCGGGCACCGCAAAGCTCAGGCTGCCGTTGCTGACGCTCTGGCTCGCACCGGTTACCGCGTCCGTGTAGGTGCCGTTCTTCAGGCCACTCAGGTTTATCTGCTGGGCCGAGTTGGCCGCAAGGCCCACGGCAGCGTAGCTCCCTTGGGCGCTCAGATCACGCACGAAGCTGATGCCGCTCCCCCACTCGTTCACCTGGCTCATGGGCGCCTTTTGCAGGGCGGGCACCGCCTTGCGGATCTGGTTCAGGCGCTTGATGTGCTGATAGAGCGGGTGGCTCGGGGTGGCGGGGTTGTCCAGCACCTCCCCGTAGTAGGCACGACCGGTCTGATCCACCGTCATGGTGGCCCCGTCGATGTCCTGGGGCTTGCCCGCCTGGAACATCACCTCCTCCCCGTAGTAGAGGGTCGGGATCCCCCGCGCCGTCCAGAGCAGGTTGTAGGTCATGGCCGCATTCCCCTCTTCCCCGCCGTAGCGGTACTTGAAGTCGTTGTCCGGCCCCACGTCGTGGTTCTGGAAGAAGGTGATGAGCTTGGTGGCATCCCCATAGACCCAGTCCATGGCGAAAATCCCCCCTACCCCACCAAAGTTCCCCCGGGTGACGTTGTCACGGAAGGTGGAGAAGAGGGAGAAGTCCAGCACTGAGAGGCCGGAATCGCCCCCTGCACGGGGATCGGCCGGGTTCGGCGTGGTGCGGGTGTACCACCAGGGGCGGATAACCGCCGAGGCATTGTCGTTGGCGAGCTCAGAGCCCCAGCCGGTGCCCTTGACCAGGTTTTCGCCAAAGACGAACAGCCCCGGCTTGTGAGCCTGCCAGTCGTGGACATAGGTCAGCAGTTCGTCCCGCTCGATGTGCTTCAAGGTATCGATACGGATGGCATCGACCCCCATGTCGAGGTACTGACGAATGGCGCCGTTGAGGTAGTCCTTGACGTTCTGGTTGCCGGTGGCGAGATCGATGCAGTCCCCCGCCATGTGCTTGCGCTGCAGGGCAAGCGGGCTCTCCCAGTCACCGCCGGACATGAAACCGTCCAGGTGATACCAGGCGGGATCCAGGGTCTGGGCGTCGATGCCGAAGAAGCGGTTGGGGTTGTAGCCTGCGCTCGGCACGGTGGCGCCGGTCTTGGGGTCTACCAGGGGCTGGGTGCCCGCCGGATCGGACTGGCAGCGGGCCTTGTACCAGTCGGGAGCCGCCGGGTTGTCGTCGTCACAGCGATTGGCGCTGGCGTAATCCCCAAGATTGCCCTGATAGGGGCCATTGTTGATGAGTCCCTGGCTCGACCCCGCCGGTACGTAGTATTTGACGGGCAGGCGATCGATCCAGGTCTTGCCGCGCAGGCCGTACTGGCTCGAGTGGTTGAGCACCACATCCTGGATCACCTTGAGCCCCTTGGCGTGGGCCGCCTGGATGAACTCCCGGTAACCCGCCCCCGGCGACTCCAGACGGGGATCGACCCGGTAGAAGTCGTAGGCATGGTAGCCGTGGTAGTCGAGGCCGGAGCGGTTCTCCACCGGCGGCGTCACCCAGATGGCGGTGAAGCCGAGATCCTTGATGTAGTCGAGCTTGGCGATCAAACCCTTGAAGTCGCCACGCCACTGGGGATCCCCCGCCTTGTAGCGATCCCGGTTGTAGTAGTTGTTGCTGGCATCGCCATCATAGAAGCGGGCAGTCAGCAGGAAGTAGATGCTCTCGGCGCGAAAATCGCCGCTCGCCACCCCCTGCTCGCCGATACGGTACTCGAAGCGCTGCTCGCGCTGATTGCCGCTGGCGTCGATGGCAAGGGTGCGGATCACCAGATCGGTGCCGCTCCCCTTGTCGCTCGCCACCAGGGGCTGGCCTGCATAGCGGGCCGATGCCGTGGTGGGCTGGCTGCCGTCCGTCGTGAAATGCACGGCGGGGGCACTGTCCTGATCGTCACTCACTCCCAGGGTGATGGACTGGCTGTCCACATAACTCCCCGGGGACGGGGTGGCCGTCACCGTGGGGGCCTGCAGATCGGCCCCGGCCAGCGTCTCCACCTCGATGGCCTTGCGCAGGCTGTCAAAACAGATGCGATAGCTGGTGTTGGCGCTGACCAGGTAATCCTGGGCCGGATACGCCTCGGTCCAGTCCCCCTTGTGGTCAATCTTGAAGCGGGGGTTGTTGCTGCCAAAGGCCTGCTCGGTGCAGAAGGTGGTGCCATCCTCGCTGGTCATGGGGGTGAGCCCCCAGTTGTTGGCCGTGCCCCGGAAGTACCAGCTGTCGCTGCTCTGTCCTGCCCCGACCACCACGCTCACGCTGCTGCTGCCCTTGGCGCCCTGATCGTCGGTGACCGTAAGGCCATAGGTGAAGGTGCCGGTCTGGGTGGTGTTGACGACGATGCTCTCCGTGGTCTCGCCGCTGCTCCACAGATAGCTCGCGATCTGGCCGTCGGGATCCGTGGAGTCGCTGCCGCTCAAGGTGAGCGACGCCCCCTGGGTCACGTTCACCGTCCCCCCCGGGGTGATGACCGCGAGCGGCGGCTGGTTGTCATCCCCAAGGGGGGTGATGCTGTAGGCCAGGGTCTGATCGTTGACCTGGATGCGCACCGTGCCCACGGCGCTCCAGAAAATGTCGCCACCACTTTTCTCCAGCACGCCGTCGCCGTTGCTGTCGCCAAAGTTGACGGCCCAGTCGCCAGCCTGATCAAACTTGAGGCGCTGGCTCGCCTTGCCATCCAGGTAGGCTTCCACCTGCCACAGGTGATCCGCCACCAGGGTCATGGGGAGGCTGGCCCAGCCGTTGAAGGTGCCGCGCACGTTGAGCTGCGGCAAGGTGCTGGCAAACCCCGAGGCCTCGCAACTGGCCACCGCCGTCGCGCTCACCGCCTGGGTGCTGGCATTGATGCGGATCTGGTACGCCGTGTTGGCATTGACCCCGTAGTCGGCCGCCGGGTAGCTCTGCTGCCAGTTGCCGTACCTGTCTATCTTGAAGCGCGGGCCGCCGCTGGCATCCCCGCTCACGAAGCGCTGACAGGTATCAAAATTGACGCCGTCCGTCGACGTCATGGCGGTCGCCGCCCATCCATTCGCGGTGCCCCGGAAGAACCACTCCGCCGCCGTGCTCGGCGCCGTGATCAGGGTTCCCAACAATCCGGCCGCGAGTATCTATCTAGCCATTGATAGTCCTTTATTTTCATTGTTTGTGTGTGATGCCGGTGTGTCCCGGCATTCCCCCATCCGCAACGTCCCGCCTTCAGATGAGCCCGACCAGTCTAGAGTCCCCCATGGCCAATTCATGGCCAATACGCGCAAAATGTGACCACTGTCGACCTCGTCATGGGCTGTATGTGATTGATAGCGCTTTCATTTCCTGGCGCAGAAGTGAGGGGCACCCCCATCGGGGAGAGCAAGATGGCCGCCCTCCGCGATCACCTCGGGCACAGGGTCAGCCCCTGCCTCCTGCACGGCGCCGTTGCCATCGGGGACACTTGCCCCCATGATGCAATCCCCCTTGCCATCTCGGGCAACAGGGCGGTTCATTCAGGGAGAAACGATGAGACCATCGGATTACGGGAGATTGCTCGCGCTGGCAGCCATCTGGGGTGCCAGCTTCTTGTTCATGCGCATCGCGGCGCCGGCGTTCGGCTCGGTCAACACCACCTTCCTGCGGGTCTTCTTCGCCCTCGTCGGGCTCGCCGCCATGCTCCTGCTGCTGCGCACCCCCATGCAGTTTCAGGGCAAGCTCAAATCCATCATGGTGCTTGGCATCATCAACTCCGGCGTCCCCTTCCTGATGTATGCCGTGGCGGCCCTCTGGCTGCCCGCAGGGTATTCCGCCATCCTCAACGCCACCACGCCCCTGATGGGCGCCCTCATCGGCTTCTCCTTCTTTCACGAGGCGCTGACCTTGCGCAAGTGGGCCGGGGTGATGCTGGGGCTGGTGGGCATCGGTCTCATCACCACCACCGGGGAGGTCGACCTGAGCGGCCAACTGGCCATCGGGGTGCTGGCCTGCCTCATCGCCACCGCCTGCTATGGCTGCGCCGGCTTCCTGACGAGACGCTGGGTCACCGAGCGGGGAGGCCTGGACGCCAAACTGGTGGCCTTTGGCAGCCAGATAGGGGCCGTCCTCTTCCTGCTTCCCTTCTTCGGCTACACCCTGGCGACCGGCCCCGCCGTCGACTGGGCCCAGCCTGGGGTCTGGGCCAGCGTGCTGGCGGTCGGCTTCCTCTGCACCGCCTTCGCCTATCTGCTCTATTTCAGGCTGATCGCCGACATCGGCCCCCTGCGAAGCCTCACTGTCACCTTCCTCATTCCGCCCTTCGGCATCCTGTGGGGCTATCTGGTGCTGGGGGAAACCCTCACCGGCGGCTTCGTGTTCGGCGGCGCCGTGGTCTGCCTCGCGGTCTGGCTGGTGACCAGCCCCGCCAAAGCCATCAAGTCGGCCAAGGCACAAGCCTAGGCTCCGCGTCATCTGCCGGGCCCATGGCTCGGCAGATGGGCGCAACTGGGGTAAGATGACCCCCATCGTTTCTCCCGCCCCGGCGGACACCACAGCAGGGCCAGCCTTGAATCACCTCGAACCCGCCAGTCAGAGCAGACAACAGCAGATCTTCACCGTCACCCGCCTCAACAGCGCCGTGCGCATGATCCTGGAGCAGGATCTGGGGCTGGTGTGGCTCACCGGCGAGCTCTCCAACCTGGCGATGCCAAGTTCCGGCCACTGGTACTTCTCCCTCAAGGACATGTCGGCCCAGGTGCGCTGCGCCATGTTCAAGGGCAACAACCGCCGGGTGCCGTTCCGTCCCCAGGATGGCATGCAGGTGCTGGTGCAGGCGCGAGTCTCCCTCTATGAACCCCGGGGCGACTACCAGCTCATCATCGAGTCCATGCAGCCCGCCGGGGATGGCATGCTGGCCCTGCGCTTCGAGGAGCTCAAGCGCCGCCTCGGGGCCGAAGGGCTCTTTGACGAAGGGCGCAAGCGCCCCTTGCCCCGGGAACCCCGCGCCGTCGGGCTGGTCACCTCCGCCACCGGCGCCGCCCTGCACGACATGCTGACGGTGCTTGAACGCCGCGCCCCGGACTTGCCCGTCTTCATCTACCCGACCCAGGTGCAGGGGAGCGCCGCCACCGCCCAGATCGTCTCGGCCATCATGCTTGCCAACCGCCGAGCCGAGGTGGATGTGCTCATCGTCGGACGCGGCGGCGGTTCCCTTGAAGATCTCTGGTGCTTCAACGAAGAGGCGGTGGCACGGGCCATCGCAGGCTCCGCCATCCCCGTGGTGAGCGCCGTAGGGCACGAGGTGGACGTCACCATCAGCGACTTTGCCGCCGACCTTCGTGCCCCCACCCCCTCTGCCGCCGCCGAGCTGGTGGCGCCGGACAGGAGCACCCGCGCCCAGCGCCTCATGCACCTGCGCCAGCGGCTCACCCAGGCCATGAGCCGTCACCAGGTCGCCGCCCGCCATGGCTTCGTCCTGCTGCAGAAGCGGCTCGATCATCAGGATCCCAAGCGACGGCTGGAGCAGCAGTCCCAGCGCCTCGACGAGCTCGACCGCCGCTTGCAGCAGCACCTGCGTGATCGCCTGCACCAGGGGGAGCGGCGCCTGGCGGGCCTCGCCATGCGCCTGCAGGCCAGAAGCCCCGAAAAGCGGCTGGCCATCGGCAAACGTCGTCACCAGCTTGCCGAGGGGCGCCTCCATGCCCTCATCGCAAAACGCCAGGATCTCGCCCGCCACCGCCTCGCCATGCTGGGAGCCCGCCTCGACGGCATCAGCCCGCTGGCCACCCTAGGGCGCGGTTACGCCATCGTGCGCACCCCCTCCGGGGAGGTGATCCGCCGCGCATCCCAGGTCAATGCAGGCCAGACCCTGATCACCACCCTCGCAGAGGGAGCGCTGCGGGTACGGGTGGACGAGGTCGACAACCGCTGACAAAAAGCGGGGGCCTGCACCAGGCCCCCGCCTCCTTTCTGTGCTCCGATAGCCCGTTATACCAGGGCATGACCGGCCATCTTGCCCGGGTGGCCGGATGGTTTCTCGCCCCCCTTGGTCCCCCCCGGTGGATTGCACCTCAGATACTCGAACAACCCGGCCTGCAGATTGACGTTCCAGAAACGCCCCGCCAGGGTGAGGGCGAGACGCTCGGCCGAGAGCCGTGCCAGCCCGTGTCGCTGCCAGGCCTCAAAGAGCGGCATCAGGTGGGAGACCAGCCCCTGTGGCAATTGCGACAACGCCAGCCATCCGGTATCGAGCCCCCCTCGCAGCAGCCCGTCGAGACGGGCATCGGGATTGGGCCTCATCACCATGCCGGGAGCACGCACGCCCTTCGCCTGCGCCTCATGCCAGGGCGCCAGATCCCGGCCATACATGAGGCCGTGGCCGTGAATGTTGCCCCCCGCCCCTGCGCCGAAGGGCAGGATCTCGGCGCCCCACTTGGCCATCTGGTTGTAGCGGCTCTGCTCGGCATCGGTGCGCCGCCAGTGGCTGCAGGAGAGCCGCTCCCAGCCCCCCGCCTCCAGCGTCCGAGCCCCGTCGGCATACATGACTGCCCGCTGCTGGCCATCGGCGGCCCAGCCCAGGGTGCCTTTCTCGTCGGCGCGCGCCAGGTTGGTGCCCGCCATGGAGATGAGTTGATAGAGATCCACCCCGTGCACCCCGCTCGCCATCACATCCGCGATATCCTGGCGCCACACGGCCTCATCCTGCCCCGGCAGACCGAAGATGAGATCCGCCACGATCACCGCCTCGTTGTGGCGGGTCAGCGCCGCCAGCCGGGACAGCAAGGTCTCCCTGTCATCGAAGCGGGCCGCCTGCTGGCGCACGCGGGTATCAAAACTCTGCACGCCGAACGAGAAGCGATTGAAGCCACCCGCCAGAGCCGTCTGCCACTTCTCGTCATCAAAGCCGTTGAGCCGCCCCTCCAGGGTCAGCTCCGCATCCACGGTCAGGGGAAAACGGCGGATGGCGCTGGCCAGGCGGGCGAGATCGCCCGCCGCCATGTCGGTTGGCGTGCCGCCCCCCACATAGACCGCCGAGAAAGGCCGGCTCTGGACGAGCGGCGTCTCGGCTGCCTGGTGCAGCGACCCGCAGAGTGCCTCCATGTAGCGGCTCATGCGCGCCGGATTGGCGCCGTTTTCGAAGAAGTTGCAAAAACTGCAGCGCTTGCGGCAAAACGGGATATGGATATAGAGCGCTCGGGCCTTGGCCTCGCTCTCCTGCTGCCACCAGGCTTGCCAGCCGGCATCGTCCAGCATCAGGGGGGCGGCCCCTCCCCGGCTGGCATGGGCCGACGTCTTGGCGGTGAAGGCGAATTTGAGGGGATCCGGGGTGCAAAGCCCCGTCATGGTCGAAGAAAGCTGGAGAGTCGTCACTGGGGTTACCCTGCGTAAATAACGCAAATGATAACGAATATCAGTTGCGGGTATTTGTGCTGGATCAAGTCGGGAAGGATTGAGCCGTCACTCTGTCCCCATCAGGGCAGCAGCGCGTCAGGCAAGAAAGGCGTGAAACAACAAGGTAAGAGAGCCACTCTCCCACTGGAGAGTGGTGGCACACACAGGATCAGGCGGTTGATTCAAGGCTCCCGACGGGAGCGCCGCGCCGATACCGGCTGGCGGGGGTCAGCCATTGCCGATGATGATGGCAACCCGGCGATTTTCCGCTCGTCCGGCAGCGGTCGCGTTGTCGGCGATGGGCGCCTCTTCTCCGCGGCCGCGGATATCCAGGTTCCCCTGGGGCATGCCCACCGACACCAGGACATCGGCCACCGACCGTGCCCGCTTGAGGGAGAGTTGCTGGTTGTAGGCCTCATCACCGTTGGAGTCGGTATGACCGTCCACCCGGGCCCGGTTCAGTCCTACCTCAATCAGGGCCTTGCCGAGTTTCTCCACCACCTGGCGGGTCTCGGGGTTGAGGGCCCCCACATTGTTGGCGAACAGCACCTTGTTGGAGATATCCAGGGTCCATCCCTCGTCGGTCAGGTGAAATCCCTGCTCCTTCAAGGCGGCGATCTGCTCCGCCGTGAGCCCCTGGGGAGGGCTCTGGCACGCCGCCAGCACACTCAGCAACAGTGCCACCAGGCCCGCTTTGATCGGGTTCAACATGCGCATTCTTATCATCCTTTCACTATTTCCGGTTCAACTTCACGTGCTCGTTTTTCGTGTTTCTCTCTCCTCCCTGCGTTGTCGTTTGGCTTGATACATGGCGTCGTCTGCCCATTGCAGCAGGGCATCCGCCGTCTTCCCCTGCTCGGGATAGCGGGCAGAGCCGATGCTGATCCCCACCCCGAGATGGCGACCGTCACTCAATACCACGGGGGTGTTCATGGCCTGCTGCACTCGCCCTATCACCTCGCGCACCTCGTCCTCCCCATGGATCGGGGTCAGGAGGATGACGAACTCATCTCCCCCCAGCCGGCAGACCAGATCCAGGGGCCTGAGCTGATGCTGCACCCGCCGCGCCACGGCGATCAGCACTTCGTCGCCGATGCCGTGGCCCAGGTTGTCATTGATCTGCTTGAAACGATCGCAATCCAGATAGAGCAGGGCAAAACCTTCATGCCCCTTGTTGCCTGCCAGGATGGCCTGCTCCATGCGAGCCTCGAACAGAGCGCGGTTGGGCAGACCGGTCAGGGGATCATGGGTTGCCTGATGCAGCAGGCTGGCGTTCTCCCGCTTCTGGTGAGCCTGCCAGGCTTCCAGCTCATCGAGCAGCGAATTGAAATCCTCACCCAGCTCGTGCAGCTCGGCGATATTGGCCGCCGGCACCCGCTCCTTGAGGGCCCGCTGGCGGCTGACGTTGTAAGCCACCTCGGTCAGGGCCTTGAGGGGTGCCGTGATGGAGCGCTGCATCCGGCGCGCCACATGGAGTGCCCCGAGAATACTGATGAGCAGGCACACCAGGGTAGCCAGCAAGGTCTGCAACAGGAATCGCAACAGGTACTGGCCGTGACCGACCAGATGCACCCTGGCTATCTCCTTGTGCTCGCGCACCATGGGGAGCGCCACGGGCCCCGGCAGGATCAGGCGGGCCAGGTGCTGCTCCAGGGTGGTCCAGGGGGTAGTGATGTCCCGGCGCCAGCTCGCCAGCACCTGGCCGTCCGGCAGCACTATGCTGGCGCTGGCTATGTCTTCCCGGGAGGTGATGGTCTCCAGGGCATCCAGTGCCGCCTCCTTGTCATGGAAGACCACGGCCGCCTCAGTGGTGTAGCTGATGGCCCGCGCCACCAGCTTGAGGTTGTGATCCGCATAAAGGCGCAGCGCCAGCAGCGCCGTGACGGTCAGAAACAGCCCGGCCATGCAGACGGCAGTCAGGGAGATCATCATGTGGGTGCGCCCCAGACTCTGTCGCAGGGTAAGCCGGGGAGTGGCGTGATGGACCGTCATCGCAGCTCCTCATCGGCTCGCGCGAGCTTGAGCACGGCCGGGTGCACTCGCACACCGCTGCGGGCCAGCGCATCCAGATTGACCCGAAAACGCACCCTCTCCTCCCCGGCCTGCAGACAGAAGACCGCATCGGCGATGCATTCGCGGCTCTGCTCACTGATGCTGAGGATGGCGTGACCGCGCAGGCGCTCGAACAGGGAGAGGCGCTGTGCCGGTGCCAGCACCCCCAGATAGATGACATCGCAGCGCTGGATCAGCGCCTCATCGTCCATGTCGTAGCGATGGACCTCCACCGGTCGGCCATTGGCCTGCCGTTCGATGGTCAGAAGGGAAGACGCATATTCCGTCGGCGCCGTGATGCAGAGCCGAAGTCTGGCGGGCTCGCTGGGCCAGCGGGTGTAACTGAGGATATCGAGCACGGTCTGGCGCACCATGTCACTGCGCGCCTCGGCGGAGGTCGCCGCCATGGGCTGGTTTGCCAGCATCAGCATGCAGCACAGTGGCGCCAGCCACATCAGTAACCGGAGGTAACAAAACATCTGCATGGTGCCCGCGAGAGTGTCAAGGTCGGCGCCGGGGTCACCCGACGCCCATGATGAGAGTGCCTGCATGGCACAGCACCGAGCTTACCAGCCGGGTGGCCAGCCCCCAGAGGCAAGTGGCACGGTTGCGTCACCGGGTGTCGCAGCCGTGCCTGCAAAGCGCTCAATGCCCCAGGCAGACACCGTCCATCGACACTACTTCTTGCCAATCCCATATTCGCGCAGCTTGTTGGCGATGGCGGTATGGGAGACACCGAGCCGCTTGGCCAGTTGGCGGGTGGAGGGGAACGCCGGGTAGAGCCGCTCCAGCAGGCGGCTCTCGAAACGCTTCACCGCCTCGTCGAGCCCCCCTTCGAACCACTCGTCGATGAGCGGCATGGCATCGGCTGCCACCGGCAAGTCCACGTGCTCGGGTCCAATCTCGTCCCCTTCCAGCAGGGTCATGGCCCGATAGAGGCAGTTGCGCAGCTGGCGCACGTTGCCGGGCCAGCGGTAGGCGGTGAGGTACTCGGCCATGTTGCGGGTAAAGCGCGGACGCGGGCGCTGCAGTTCGCTCGCAAAGCGCGACACGAACTGCTGGGCCAGGGCCATGATGTCCGCCTTGCGCTCGCGCAGCGGCGGCAGATTGAGGCTAAGCACATTGAGGCGGTAGTAGAGATCTTCGCGAAACTTCCCTTCATGGACCAGATCCAGCAACTGCTTCTGGGTGGTGCAGATGAAGCGCACGTTGACCCTCACCTCCTGCTCGTCACCGACCCGGCGAAACACGCCATCTTGCAGCACCCGCAGGAACTTGGTCTGCAGATGGGGGGACATGTCGCCGATCTCGTCCAGCATCAGGGTGCCACCGCTGGCCAGCTCCAGCACCCCGCGCTTGCCCTCGGTGTTGTTGCCAAAGGCGCCGGGGGCATAGCCGAACAGCTCGCTCTCGGCCACGTTGTCCGGCATGGCCGCACAGTTGAGCGCCATGAAGGGGTGGCTGGAGCGCAGGCTGGCGCCGTGGCAGGCCCGGGCCAGCAACTCCTTGCCGGTGCCGGTCTCTCCCACGATGAGCAAGGGGGCGTCCTGCATCGCGAGCTTGGCTGCCTGGGCCAGCACCTCTTTCATCTTCTGGCTCTCGGCCTGGAGGTGCTCAAAGCCCCCCACTTCCACCGCGTGCAGGGCACTGAAGTGCATGCCGACCCGGCGGGCGGATTTGAGCACCACCACGGCGCCGGCCAGAGCCTGCTTGCCCTTCTCTTCGGCCACGAACAGCGGCATCAGATCGCCCAGGTACTCTTCGCCACCGAGGCTCAGCTTGCAGGTCTGGGGCTTGATCTCCCCCGACTCCAGCCAACGGCCAAACGAGAAGCCCTTGACCAGGGAGGCGATCGCCACGCCGCGCACCTCGTCCGGTGGCAACGCCAGGGTGGTGAGGGCGGCCTGGTTGGCCTGAGTCACCCGCCCCTTGCTGTCGAGGGAGAAAACCAGGTCCGGCAGCGCCTTGAGCAGGGCCTCTATCTCGTGGTGCTCCCGCTCGGAGGGCATGTAGGGGATGGTCTTGACGTCATAGACGCCGGGAATGCGGCGAATTTCCGGCATCAGATGCTGAAAGTCACGGAACTCCAGCTCGGGGAAATTGAGATAGATGATGCCTGAGGTATCGATTTCGATGCCGCGCAGATCGATGTTGTGCTCCACCAGTCGGTCGAGCAATTCCCGGGTCAGGCCCAGACGGTCTTCACAGCTGACTTCAAGACGCATTCGGCACACACTTCCTAGCTAACATTCTGAATAACGGGATAATACAGACTCGATCCCGCCAGTGCGAGCGCTCCCCCACAAAAATGCGGGCCTGCCCCGCTTTCACCGGGCAGGCCCTGTCTGCGTTGGCGCCAGACGGCGGTTACTTCATCAGACCGTCGGTGCGGGCTGCCATGATGAAATCGTTGCGATGCAAGCCGCCTATCTTGTGGGTCCACCAGCTCACGGTCACCTTGCCCCATTCGAGCAAGATCGCCGGATGATGGAACTCCGCCTCCGCCAGTTCTCCGAGGCGGTTGGTGAACGCCAGCCCCTCCTTGAAGTTGCGAAACACAAATTCACGCCGCAGTTGCAGCTCGCCGTTGACCACCAGGGGCTGCCAGTCGGGGATGAGGTGCATCAGCTCCCCCAGCTCCTGATCGCTCACCCTGGGGGCATCGGCGCGGCACGCCTCGCATCGTTGACTCGCCAGTTCAGTCATTCGGGACTCCTTTCATGAAACATCGTGGGAATGAATACGGGTCAGCTCGCCTGCTTGCCAGCAACGGGGGCAAAGCGGGGTGGACGCAGGCCAAGACGACGGGCCTCGGCCACGGCCGCCATGATCCCCTGCCCCTCCAGACCATAGAGGGTATCGAGACGAGGCAGCACGAAATAGGTCGGCTGCATGATGTCGATGCGATAGGGGGTACGCAGGATCTCCAGCAGATCGAAGGGTTGCAGCTCGGGCTTGCCCGAGAGGGCATAAGCGGTCTCGCCGATGGAGGAGAGAATGCCGCCGCCGTAGATGCGCAGCCCCTCCTCCCCCTGCAGGAGACCGAACTCCACCGTGAACCAGTAGAGCCTCGCCAGATAGACCCGCTCCTCCTTGCTCGCATGGAGTCCGAGCCGACCATACAGGTGGGTGAAGTGGGCAAAGGCCAGGTTGGTCAGCATGGCGCAGTGGCCGAAGATCTCGTGGAAGATGTCGGGCTCTTGCAGGTAGTCGAGCTCGTCCCGGCGGCGAATGAAGGTGGCGACGGGAAAACGGCGATCAGCGAGCAGCGCGAAGAAGTGATCAAAGGAGATGAGGGCTGGCACCGCCGCCACCGACCAGCCGGTGGCGGGCATCAGGGCGGCATTGATCTCGCCCAGCTGGGGGATGCGGTCCAGAGGCAGGTCGAGGCGTGCCAACCCGGCCTGGTATTCGTCGCAGGCCTTGCCATCGAGCGCCGCAAGCTGGCGTGCAATCAGGATCCGCCAGGTGCCGTGCTCCTCGTCCGTGTAGTGGATCCTGCCCTGCCCATCCGGTTGGCGGGCCGTGTAGAGACTTGCCATGAGTGCTCCCATCCTTCGGGTGCCAGCCGCCATCCGGGCGGTCACTGGCCGTTGAGTCATGGGATCACTGTAACGGTTTGCCCCTCAAAAAAGCAGCCGACCCCGGGGTCGGCTGCTTTTGACAATTGTAAATAATTTGTGACATTCATGTCGGGTGCCAGCCACCTCACGACTTGTTGAGATAACCCGCCAACTGGCCGATCAGCCGCTTGCGCAGCTCGCCCAGTTTCGGCTTCTCGTCGGCACACCAGGGGAGCGGACGACAGGCTTCCATGGTACGCATCCCGAGGCGCGCGGTGAGCAACCCGGCCCCGACCCCTTGGGCGGCGCGGGCGGAGAGCTTGGCGGTCAGCTCGGCGCCCAGCAGATCCATCCCTACCTCGGTCACCAGCTCGGTGGCCCCCGCATAGAGCATGTTGCGAAACACCTGACGAATGAGGCGGATGCGGCTCCAGTAGCCGAGCTCGATGGCATAGACATCGGCGATATCCTCGATCATCCGCAGGTTGCGCCAGAGCATCAGCATCATGTCGACGGTGGCGAGCGGACTCAGGGCCACCAGCACGGCGGCCTCCCCCGACCATTTGGCGACGCGGGCCTGGGCCAGCTTGTCCCGCTCGGTGAGCACCAGCTGGCTGTAGAGGGTCAGCACTTCCCGATCGCTGTGGCTCTCGTCAAGCTGGGATAACCAGGTGCGATACCCTTCCCGCCCCTTGTCACCGCTCTTCTCGGCCAGGGCCTCGCAGAAGGCCTGCCCCTGACCGACCCCTTGATGGGCCAGCAGATCCTCGGCTCTTGAGCGCACATCCTGGCGTCGCTTCAAGGTGCGCAGCCGCAGCCATTCGCGCCCCGCCACCCCGGCGGTGCCCACCGCCACCAGGCCGGAGGCGAGCAGCCAAGCCCCGCCCCAGAAGGGGGAGGCGGCAAACTGATCCACCAGAAAAGCGCCAAACTGGCCAAGGGACAGCAGCCCCACCCCGCCCAGCCCCCAGGCCAGCAGACGATGACGGCGCCGAGGCCTGACGTTAAGCGCGGGTTCCACCTCGGTGAGCTCGTCCAGCGCGTCCAGAGGCTCGAAGCTCTCTTCTTCCAGCCGCCGGGCCGGGGCGGGTGGCTGCGCTTCGCTTGCCATTGAGGGCGCGGGCTCCAGCGTCACCTTGCCTTGCAGGGGAGCGGCGTCATCGGTGCGCCATCTTGTCTGATCGTTCATCGCATTCTCTCCTGTGGGCGCCCCTCGAGCACAGCGGGCCACCCACCCGTTATTCGAGGTGATCCCCGAGCAGGAATTCCAGCGCCGCATCGAGCCGGATATGGGGGAGCGCCTGATGAGCGCTCATGGGCAACGGGCGAAAGGCCTGAAAATCAAACCCTTGAGTTTTCCACCACTGCGCAGGCGGGATCTGGGCAGGCACCTCCCCCGGGAAGAGCAGCAAGGGCTCGCCCGAGAGGGTAGTGCCACGAATGGCGGGAAATTCCCGTCCGTCTGCCACCCCCTTGCCCACCTCGGTGGCCTTGATGGCGGCGAGCGCCAGGCATTCGGTCTCTATCCCCTCGAAGCGGGCCTGACCCCGGCCACGGCTCACCAGGTGCTGCAGGAGCGACACCAGAGGTCCGTGCTGCTCCGGCGTGACGTGATCGGCCTTGCTCGCCACAAACAGCAGCTTGTCGATGCGCGGGGCGAACAGACGGCGCCACCAGTTGCTCTTGCCGTAGGCGAAGCTTTCCATGATGCGGGCGATGGCCTGCTGCATGTCACCAAAGCTCGCGGCACCGGCATTGAGGGGCGCCAGGCAGTCCACCAGCACGATCTGGCGATCAAAGCCTGCAAAGTGCTGCTCATAGAAGCCCTGTACCAGATGCTGCTTGTACTGCTCGAAGCGCTGCTTGAAGGTGGCGTAGAGAGTGCCGTCTTCGGGAGTGTGCGTGGGCATCTCCCACACCCAGGGCACGAATTGCAACAGCGGCGCACCGGCATACTCGCCGGGCAACACGAAACGCCCGGGCTGGATGAGGTGAAGCCCGAGCGCCTGCTTGCAGGCGTGCAGATATTCGGTGTAGCGGGCGGCCAGTTCGCTGGCGGCACGCTCCTCGAAGGCTTGATCCGCCTGCCAGAGCGGCGTCAGCCAGCCTGCCGCCAGGGCTTGCAGCTCGGGGCGGCACAGTTGCTCCCGCACCTGCTCGCTCCACTGCTCGTAGTTCAGATCCAGCAGCGGCAAATCCAGCAGCCACTCCCCGGGATAATCCACCAGATCCACATAGAGGGTGGAGATCTCCCCCAGGTGCCGACGCAGCGGATGGCGGGTGCGATAACGGATCTCGAGGCGTACCTCGGCCACCCCCCGGGTCGGCGCGGGCCAGGCGGGCGGATCGCCAAACAGGGCATCGAGGCCCCGTTCATAGGGAAAGGTGGGAATGTGGGCGTTTTGCTGGGGCACCCGGCGAGCACCGAGGATGCGTCCCTGGCGCTGGGCGTCCCAGAGCGGCAGACGACCATCGATGGCCGCGTGCTCCAGTTGATTGACCAGCGCCGTGATAAACGCGGTCTTGCCACTGCGAGAGAGGCCGGTGACCGCCAGCCGGATGTGGCGATCCCGGGCCCGGTTCACCGCGTCAACGGCCTTGTGCTGGAGCACCGACCAGGAGTGTTCGAGTTTGTTGCGTATCAAGGCGGGTCTTCTTCTCCTTGTGATCACATCAGAGAGACGGCCGCGAGGCAGTATCCTCGCGGCCCGGCACGATTAGAGCTTGCTGAACTCCCGTTGCAGGGTGAACTCCTTGGAGGTCACCAGCTTCTCGATGCGCTGCACCCTGGGCTCCAGTGCATCCAGCTCCTGGCCGATGCGGGCAAGGGCCTGATGAGGTGTGACGCCTGCCTGCCAGCTGCGCGCCTTCATCCGCACCTCGGCGAACTCGACATCTTCCTGGGAGTAGAGGGTGACCGGCTTCTTGTCGAGCAAGAACCAAGCGGCAATATAGGCGGTGAAGGTGATGAAACCGGCGAAGATGAGACCACTGATGGCCAGCAGCCGCACGATCCAGGTCTCCACCCCGAAGTACTCTGCCAGACCGGCACAGACCCCGGCAATCTTGCCCCGCTGGGGATCCCGGTACAGGTTGCGCCCTTCACGACTGACACTGTTCATACCTTGTTCCTCCAACCGGGGACTTCCGCATCCAGAATCGACGCCAATACGGTTCCGGTCCGCTCCGGCTTTTTGCCACGGTCATGACACCTCTCATTGAAAACCGTCATACCTTGTTTCTCCAACCAGGAACCTCGGCATCCAGAATCGACTCCAGGGCGCCGACCCGTTCCTGCATCTTCTCGGCACGCACCAGCAAACCCTGCAGCTGTTCACGCTCACCATCGGCAAGACCGGCGCCAATGCGTCCCTTGGCACGGTAGTGCAGCACCAGCCAGATGGGGGCCACCACCACCATGAAGACCACCATGGGAACCATCAATACACCCAGCAGATCTTCCATCTGTTACTCTCCCTGTTTCGGTGCCGGATTGTGCTGGCCCAGCTTCTGGCGCATGGCTTCCAGCTCGCGGCTGATCTGGTCGTCCGCTTCCAGCTCGGCAAACTGCTGGGCGAGCGCCTTGTCGGACTGCCCCAGATCGGCGCGGGCTTCCATCTCGTCGATGCGGCGTTCCATGCGCTCGAACTTGCTCACCACGGCCTGGCTGTCGCCACGGGCCACCTGGCTTTGCACATTGAGACGGCTGCTGGCGGCTTCGCTGCGAATGGCCATCGCCTTCTGGCGGGCACGGGCGTCTTCCAGCTTGGCTTCCAGCTGGCGGATCTCCTCCCCCAGCTTCTCGATGCCGCTGTCCACCGCCTGCTGTTCCCGAGACAGGGCGTCGGCAAGCTCCGCCTGCTTGCTCTTCTCGATGAGGGCGGCCCGGGCCAGATCTTCGCGCCCTTTGGTCAGGGCCAGCTCGGCCTTGCCCTGCCACTCGGCGACCCGCTCCTGATGGCGGCTCACCTGACGGCCGATCTCTTTTTGATTCGCGAGGAAGCGGGCCAGATTGGAGCGCTCCTTCACCAGTTCATCTTCCATCTCCTGGATGATCAGACGCACCATTTTCTGGGGATCTTCCGCCTTGTCGAGCAGGGACGTCAGATTGGAATTGATGATGTCGGCCAGGCGAGAAAAAATGCTCATGATTGTACTCCTGTGATAGGCATCGGGTTGTGTCTCCATTGACAATGGCAACTTGTGTGCCAATCTGGAACAATATTTAACTTGTTGATTTATATGGGCACTCAGAATGCAGTTCAAGTCCCGGGGAAACAAGTGATGATTAAAATAACCAACTTTTGGTAAGATTAACCAGATTTTTCAACTCACAGGGGCAGGGATGACCACGGCCACGGAAAGTCTGTTGGGTGAATCCAACGCATTTCTAGAAATCATCGAGCAGGCATCGCGCCTCGCGCCGCTGCGCAAGCCCGTGCTCATCATCGGCGAGCGGGGGACCGGCAAGGAGCTCATCGCCCACCGCCTACATTATCTCTCGGATCGCTGGGATCAAAGCTTTGTCACCATCAACTGCGCCACCTTGAGCGAGAACCTGCTGGAGACCGAGCTGTTCGGCCACGAGGCGGGCTCCTTCACTGGCGCCGCCAAGCGTCATCAGGGGCGCTTCGAGCGGGCCGACGGCGGCACCCTGTTCCTCGACGAGCTGGCCACCACCAGCGCCCGGGTGCAGGAAAAACTGCTGCGGGTCATCGAGTACGGGGAGTTCGAGCGGGTGGGCGGTGCCAAGCCTCTCAAGGTGGATGTGCGGCTGGTGTGCGCCACCAACGAGGATCTGCCTGCACTGGCACAGAAAGGACAGTTTCGTCACGACCTGCTGGACCGGCTCGCCTTCGATGTCATCACCCTGCCCCCCCTTCGGGAGCGGCGCGAGGACATCCTGATGCTGGCGGAGCACTTCGCCCACGGCATGACCCGGGAGCTGGGGTATCCGCTCTTTGCCGGCTTCTCGCGCAAGGCGACCCAGCTGCTGCAAGATTACCCCTGGCCGGGCAACGTGCGGGAGCTCAAGAACGTGGTGGAGCGCAGTCTCTATCGCCAGGGCAACCCCCAGTTGCCGCTGGCGGATCTGGTGCTCAATCCCTTTGACTCCCCCTGGCGCCCCCGTGCCCGAGGTGACGCCGCCCCTTCCACGGACGCGCCGACCTCGGCAGAGACGGCCCCGACCCCGACCCTGCCGCTGGATCTCAAAGGAGCGGTGGCGGAGTACGAGATTAATTTACTCAAGCAAGCGATGCAGCAATCCCAGTATAATCAGCGCAAAGCAGCCCAGTTGCTGGCCCTGAGCTATCACCAGTTCCGGGGGATGCTGCGCAAATATCAATTGCTGGACGGGGATGACAACAGTGGCAACCAGGAGGCGGGCTGATGCCTGGCACCGGGTCTGTGCGCGCGGATAACGCGGCGCACGTCACCCCTGACGGGAGCGCCTGCCCGGCCGCCCCCCGCAACGCGCCCGCCCCCTGGCGGGCAACTTTGTCTGAAAACATGGTTCCAACATGAGAATGCTCACCCCCCTGCTGCTTGGTCTCCTGGTCCTGGTCAGCGGCTGTCAGAAACGCGATGAAGCCTCCAAAACCGGGCTCATCTATTGTGCCGAAGGGGCACCCCGAACCTTCAACCCGCAGCTTGCCAATTCGGATGCGACCCTGGATGCCAGTGCCCGCCCCATCTACGATCGCCTGCTCGAGGTCAATGCCAACACCCTCGGCATCGAAGGGGGGCTCGCCACCCGCTGGCAAAGCAGCGAGGACGGCCTCTCCTATACCCTGACCCTGCGCAAGGGAGTGACCTTCCACCGTACCCCCTGGTTCAGCCCGACCCGTCACTTCAATGCCGACGACGTCCTGTTCACCTGGCAGCGCCTGCTGGACGAACACCACCCCTTCCACGCCGTCTCCGGCGGCGAGTACCCCTATTTTTACAGCCTGGGGCTCGGCAACCTCATCAAGCGGGTCTACAAGAAGGGGCCCTATGAGGTGGTGTTCGAGCTGAACCGCCCCGATGCCTCCTTCCTCGCCACCCTGGCCAGCGACTACGCCATCGTGCTCTCCGCCGAGTACGGGGAGCAGATGCTAAAGGCCGGCACCCCGGCGCTGCTGGACAGCCGCCCCATCGGCACCGGCCCCTTCAGCTTCAAGGAGTATCGCCACAACGAGTTCGTGCGCTACCTGCGCCACCCCGGCTACTGGGGCGGCGAGGCCAGAATGGAGCAGCTCATCTACGACATCACCCCCAAGTCCTCCAAGCGCCTGGCCAAGCTGCTGACCGGCGAGTGCGACGTGATGAGCACCCCCTCTGCCAGCCAGCTGTCGGTGATCGACAAGGACTCCCACCTGGATCTGTCGGTGCAGTCGGGGATGAACGTCGCCTTCCTCGCCCTCAATACCCGCAAGGCCCCGTTCAACAAGGTGCAGGTGCGCCAGGCCCTCGCCAGCGCCATCAATGTGCAGAATCTGCTGCAGGCGGTCTATTTCGAGACCGGCCAGAGCGCTGCCAGCCTGCTGCCGCCCCTCTCCTGGGGCTACAATCCCTCCCTGCCCCAGCGCAAGCCGGATCTCAAGCTCGCTCGCCAGTTGCTCAAGGACGCGGGCTACCCCAACGGCTTCGAGATGCAGGTGCTGGTGCAACCCGGCGCCCGTCCCTACAACCCGGACGGCCTCAAGACGGCGCAACTGATGCGCAGCGATTTCGCCAAGATTGGGGTGAGCCTCAAGATAGTGCAGCAGGCCTGGCCGGTCATCGAGACCCGGCTCGCCCATGGACAATATGACAGCCTGCTCTCGGGCTGGATCGCCGACAACGCGGATCCGGACAACTTCTTCCGCCAGTTGCTGAGCTGCGCCGCCGTCGAGCGGGGCAACAACTACAGCCGCTGGTGCAGCCCCGCCTTCGATCAGCTGCTGGACGATGCGGTGACCACCCCGCAGCTCGCCTTCCGCCTGCGCAACTATTACTATGCCCAGTCCCTGCTCAACGAGCAGTTGCCGCTCATTCCCCTGGCCCATGCCCTGAGAACCCAGGTGAGTCGCAGCGACATTCAGGGGCTGACCCTGATGCCCTTTGGCGGCACCACCTTCAACCAGGCCCATCGGGAGTGACCATGACAGATAACCACTCCATCGTCGGGCCATCGGCGCACCGCCCCCAGGAGGCATAAGCATGTTTTTCTATATCCTGCGCCGCATCACCCTGCTGGTGATCACCCTCCTGGTGCTGACTCTGGGGGCCTACCTCCTGGAGTTTCGCCTCATCACCCAGGTGCTGGATTTCTGGCACGGCTATCCTGACTTCCTCCAGCGCATCGCCGCCGGGGATTTCGGGCTCTCCAGCGTCTCCGGCCAGCCGGTCCTCGACGAGATCCGTCACTACTTCCCGGCGACCCTGACCCTCTGCCTCGCCGCCTTCGCCATCTCGCTGCTGGTGGGCATCCCCCTGGGCACCCTGGCGGCCCTCTATCAGGGGCGCAGCCCGGACCTCTCCATCATGGCCGCCGGCCTCGTCGGCTATGCCATCCCGGTCTTCTGGCTGGGGCTGCTGATGGTGATGTTCTTCTCCCTGGATCTTGGCTGGCTCCCCTCCTCCGGCCAGATCAGCCTGCTCTACGACGTGCCCTCCATCACCGGGATCGCCATCGTCGATGTGCTGATGAGCCAGGAGCCCTGGCGGGAAGCGGCCCTGCACGACGCCCTGCGCCATCTGGTACTGCCTTCCCTGGTGCTGGCCGTGGTGCCCACCACCGAAGTGATCCGCCACGTGCGCAGCTCCCTCATCGACGTGATGAAACAGAACTACATCAAGGCTGCCGCCAGCCGCGGACTCTCCCGCCGCCAGATCGTCTGGCGTCACGGGCTCAAGAACGCCCTGCCCCCCGTGTTGCCGCTGCTGGGGCTGCAACTTGGCAGTGTGCTCACCTCCGCCATGATCACCGAGGTGGTGTTCGACTGGCCCGGCATCGGCCGCTGGCTGGTGAGCAGCATCGCGCTGCAGGACTACGCCGCCATCCGCGGCGCCTTCCTGGTGGTGGCGAGCTTCGTCATCTTCATCAGCGTCAGCACCGATCTGCTGACCACCATCATGTATCCGGCACGGCGTAAAGAACTCTATGCAAGACAAGATTGATTGCGGTCTGTGGATGAACCACGGCGGCCCATGGGCCACCGGCGCACAGGCGTGCCCATCCCCTTGCGACCAGCACGGGAGCCTGCACCATGCACGATAAATCGAACATCTATCCGGAGCTCAAGATCCTCTCCCCCCTGGAGCAGACCTGGGCCTCCTACCGGCGCAACCCGCTGGCCATGGCGGGGCTCTGGTGCTTCGGGCTGCTGCTGCTGGTGACCCTCATCGGTCCCCTGGTGATCCCCTACGGCATCGACGATCAGCACAGCAACCACCTGCTGCTCGCCCCCTCCTGGGCCAACAGCGGCAACATCGATTACTTCCTGGGGACCGACGATCTGGGGCGCGACATCCTCTCCCGTCTGGTGGCCGGGGCCAGACTCACCTTCGGCAACGCCCTGCTGGTGGTGCTCATCGCGCTGGTCATCGGCTCGGCCATCGGCATCCTCGGTGGCATGAGCAAGGGGGTGAAGTCGAGCGTGCTCCATCACCTGCTCGATACCCTGCTCTCCATCCCGTCCCTGCTGCTGGCCATCATCGTCGTGGCCATCCTGGGGCCGGGTCTGTTCAACACCCTGATCGCCATCACGCTCGCGTTGATACCGCCCTTCATCCGGGCGACCTACAACGCGGTTCACGCCGAGATGCAGAAGGAGTACATCATCGCCAGCCGCCTCGACGGCTCTCCGCCCCAGCGGATCATGCGCCTGGCCATCTTGCCGAACATCGTCGAGACCCTGGTGACCCAGACCACCCGCACCCTCTCCGCCGCCATCCTGGACATCTCGGCGGTGGGCTTCCTCGGTCTCGGGGCCCAGTCTCCCCAGCCGGAGTGGGGTGCCATGCTGGCCGATTCGAGCGATCTTATCTATCTGGCCCCCTGGACGGTGACCCTGCCCGGGATGGCCATCCTGTTCAGCGTGCTGGTGACCAACCTGGTGGGCGAAGGCATTCGCGAAGCACTCAAAGAGGGGAACGACTGATGTTGCCAGCCTTGTTATCTATCCCCGCCCCCGGACGCCCTGAGCGACCCGGCTGCGCCCTGAACGGGAGACATTGCTGATGCCTCTGCTCGACATACGCAACCTCACCATCGAAATCGACACCCCCCAGGGCAAGGTCAAGGCGGTGGACAGAGTCAGCCTGACCCTGAACGAGGGGGAGATCCGCGGGCTGGTGGGGGAATCCGGCTCGGGCAAGAGCCTGGTGGCCAAGGTGATCGTCGGCATCCAGAAGGACAACTGGACGGTGCGCGCCGACCGGATGCGCTTCAACGACATGGACCTGCTGACCATGGCGCCCAAGGAGCGGCGCCGCATCATGGGGCGGGAGATAGCGATGATCTTCCAGGACCCTATCAGCTGCCTCGACCCCTCCGAGGAGATAGGCACCCAGCTCGAAGAGGCCATCCCCACCAGCGCCTTCACCGGCAAGTTCTGGCAGCGCTTCCAGTGGCGCAAGAAGCGGGCCATCGCCCTGCTGCACCGGGTCGGGGTCAAGGATCACCGCAAGGTCATGCGGGCCTATCCCCACGAGCTGTCAGACGGCATGTGCCAGAAGGTGATGATCGCCATGGCCATCGCCAACCAGCCGCGCCTGCTGGTGGCGGACGAACCCACCAGCGCCATGGAGTCCACCACCCACTCCCAGATCCTGCGGTTGCTGGACAAGATGAACAAGCTGGGCAATACCACCATCCTCATCATCAGCAACGACATCGCCGCCATCGCGAACCTGACCGACACCCTCAACATCATGTATTGCGGCCAGATGGTGGAAGTGGGGACCCGGGACCAGATCCTGGAATCCCCTCACCACCCCTATACGGATGCCCTGCTCAAGTCCATCCCGGACTTTGACAAGCTGGTGCGCCACAAGTCCCGGCTCGAGACCCTGCCTGGGGTGATACCGCCGCTGCAGCATCTGCCCATCGGCTGCCGCCTCGGCCCACGCTGCCCCTACGCCCAGAAGCAGTGCGTGCAGACACCGCTGATGAGCAAGGTCAAGGGGCATCAGTTCAGTTGCCACTTCCCGCTCAACATGGAAGAACCGAAGAAATGAACCGGCACCAGACCCTGATCCGGGGCACCTGCCCGCCCCGTCAGCCCCTCTATCCGGCGAGCGCACCCAAGGAGACCACGTCGTGACCGAACCTTCCCTGTTGCAGGTCAGGGGCCTGTGCAAGACCTACCAGAACCGCACCGGCCTGTTCAGGCGCCGCGCGGTGGAGGCGATAAAGCCTCTCTCGTTCGATCTCGAGGTGGGCCAGACCCTGGCCATCGTCGGGGAGGCGGGCTCGGGCAAGAGCACCCTGGCCCGCATTCTGGCGGGCATGATTGAACCGAGTGGCGGGGAGATCGCCATCGAGGGGCAACCCATGGTCCACGGCGATTACCAGACCCGCTGCAAGCTGCTGCGGATGATCTTCCAGGACCCCAACACCTCCCTTAACCGGAAAATCCGGGTCGGCCAGATCCTGGAGACCCCCCTTCGCCTCAACACGGCCCTGAGCGAGGAGGAGCGCCGGGAGAAGGTGATCCAGACCCTGCGCATGGTGGGCATGCTGCCCGACCACGCCCTCTTCTATCCCCAGATGCTCTCCGCCGGCCAGCAGCAGCGGGTGGGGCTGGCACGGGCGCTCATCCTCAATCCCAAGATAGTGGTGGCGGACGAGGCGCTCTCGACCCTGGATATTTCGGTACGCTCCCAGATCATCAACCTGCTGCTGGAGATGCAGGAGACCATGGGGCTGAGCTATGTGCTGGTGGCCAACGATCTGGGGATCGTGAGCCACATCAGCGACGAGGTGCTGGTGATGCACGAAGGCCGTGTGGTGGAGCGCGGCAAGACCTTGCGGGTCTTCGCCGATCCCCAGCACGACGTCACCCGCCGCCTCATTCAGAACTACAACAACGAATACCGCCGCTGATCCCGCGGCGCGTTTCCCCTTGCGCCAGACATAAAAAAACCCGGCCTGATGTCTCATCAGTCGCCGGGGGATTGCGCTCAAAAAGTGATTGCGTCGCTCGTAGTAGGAACAGGGGAATGGTAGGCAGCCCCCGTCACCTCAACAACTGTCAGATCTGACAGGCAGTCCGCTATGGAACCGGAATTGCGGATCCGGCGAACAGATGAGCTCGGCCTCCAGGCGACCGAAGAAGGCCACCCGCTCGCTGATGTCTTCGTCTGCGAACGTCTGTGCCAGGGCCAGGTAGTCCTGATAGTGACGCGCCTCCGAGCGCAGCAGGGAGACATAGAAGCGGCCAAGCTCCTCGTCCAGATGAGGGGCCAGCCTGGCAAAACGCTCGCAGGATCGCGCTTCGATATAGGCACCGATGATCATCTTGTCCACCACGGCCGCCGGCTCGTAGGTGCGCACATGGGTCAGCAGGCTGCGGGCATAGCGGGAGGCGGTGACGGGACCATAGGGGATGCCCCGTGCGGCCATGATCTCCAGCACCTGCTCGAAGTGATGCAGCTCCTCCTGGATGAGGCGCACCATGGGGAACAGCAGGGGATTGCGCTCCAGCTCGGCAAACACGCTCCTGTCTGATTCGCCCATGGTGCGCTTGCCGAGGATCTCCGCCTTCTCCGGCAAGGCATCGAGCTCCCGGTAGAAGGTCAGCTTGGGCAGCAGGTGACGCTTCTCCTTGGGCAGGCAGTAGCGGCGCACCAGGCTGTGGGCGGTGAGTGCCGCCTTGTTCTCGCAGTTGGCGTGATCGATAAGCAGGGTCGGCAACTGGGCGGGATCCCGCGCCATTTCCACCCACTCATCCGGGGTCTCGCAATGCAGGAACTGGCGAACGGGGGCTAACAGGTCATCCATCTGAACTCTCATCTGTTGATACGACACGCGGCGCCTGGCGCCGGGGGGCCTATGCTAACGGATCCCGCCCGGCCTGCCCACCGCCATCATGGCTCAGCCCGTCAGACGCCTGAGGGAGTCGCGGCGGATCAGGGTGCCGCTGAAGGCGGGCAGTGCATCCCGGCTCCCCTCCTCCACCATGGTGATCAGGCGGTTGATGGTCTCCTGGATCATCCCGTTCACCGGCATCTTGACGCTCGACAGCGCGGGAATGACGTAAGGGGCCAGGGGGATGTCGTCAAACCCCACCACCGAGACCTCGTCAGGCACCATCACACCGGCTTCGTGCAGCCGTTTGATGGCCCCGATCGCCATGTCATCGTTGCTGGCCACCAGGGCGCTGAAGCGAGCGCCTCGCGCCAGCAAGGCCGAGACGGCGGCCGCGCCACAGGCGGGGGTCCATTTGCCGGGGGCGATCAAGGTCTCCTGCACCGGGATGCCGTGCCGGATCAGCGCCTGCCGGTAACCGGCCAGGCGCTCGGCGCCGGTGGGGGAATCCGCAGAGCCTGCGATGAAGGCGATCTCCCTGTGCCCCATGGCCACCAGCTTGTCCACCACCGCCTCCGCCGCCGCCTGCTGATCCGCATAGACGCAGTGGGCCGGATGGCGGCTCAGACGCCGGTTGAGCACCATGATGGGCTGCTCATGCTGCTCGATGATCTCGTCCATCTCCTCCACCCCAAGAAAGCGCGGATAGATGATGACGCCATCGCAACGGGAATCGAGCAGATACTGGATGGCCTGGCGCTCCTCGTCGGCGCTGTGCTTGCCGTCCGCCAGTATGAGCTGGCGCCCGCGATCCTCGGTCATCCGCGCCACCTGGGAGAGCAGCTCGCCGAAGTAGACGCCGTGGTAGAGGGTGTTGGTGACCACCAGTCCCAGGGTCCGGGTATGCCTGGTCGCCAGCTGCCTCGCCACCAGGTTGGGGCGATAGCCGCACTCCTCGATGGCCTGCTGCACCCGGTCCCGGGTCTCCTGGCTGGTGTAACCATTGCCCGACAACACCCGGGAGACCGTCGCCTTCGACACCCCTGCCCGCCTTGCCACCTCCAGCATCGTCGTCATTGTGTTCTCCCTTGCTCGTAACGGGGCGCAGTGTACTGCACCGCCCCCGGCTTGTCGTCGCACGAATGGTGTGCTGGCCCGGGTTCAGTGATCCCATTCACGGATCCGGACGCTCGCTGCACAAGGTGCTTGTCTCCCGCGCTCAGGCCGCGCACTCTATGTGGAACCGGTTCCATATTCAGTTTCATGCGCGTTCCCGCCCTTCGCGGCGGCGGGGGCGAGCAGGCCCACTTGGTGAAAAGGATCTACCTCGATGTCAAAAAACTATGCGGCTCTGGCCGGTACCGTCATCACCGCACTCGGCGGCGCCGACAACGTCGTCGCCGTGACCCACTGCATGACGCGGCTGCGCTTTGTGCTGGGCGATCCCGCCCGGGTCAATGGCCCTGCCCTCAAGGCGATCACGGGCGTGCTCGGGGTGGTGCAGGCGGATAACCAGTGTCAGGTGATCATCGGCAACACCGTCTCCCACGCCTATCGCGAAGTGCTGGCCCTGCTGCCCCAGGGCGGCGGACAGACCCCGCTTCCGGAGGCTTCCGCTGGCTGGAGCCTGCGCCGCATGGGCGCCGCCATCCTCGACGCCCTGATCGGCACCATGTCCCCCCTCATCCCGGCCATCATCGGCGGCTCCATGCTCAAGCTGCTGGCCATGGTGCTGGAGATGACCGGCGTGCTGGAGAAAGGCTCCTCGACCCTCACCATCCTCACGGTGGCCGGGGATGGGGCCTTCTTCTTCCTGCCCCTGATGGTGGCCGCCTCCGCCGCCGTCAAGTTCAAGACCAACATGTCCCTGGCCATCGCCATCGCAGGCGTGCTGGTGCACCCCAGCTTCATCGAGCTGATGGCCAGAGCCGCCGAAGGGGAGCAGGTGACCTTCGCCCTGGTCCCGGTGACCGCGGTCAAATACACCTACACCGTCATTCCGGCCCTGGTGATGACCTGGTGCCTCTCCTACATCGAAGGCTGGGTCGACCGCATCACCCCGGCGGTCACCAAGAACTTCCTCAAACCCATGCTGATCGTGCTGATCGCGGCGCCGCTGGCCATCCTCTTCATCGGCCCCGTCGGCATCTGGATTGGCACCGCCATCTCCGGCCTGGTCTACACGGTCCACGACTACCTGGGCTGGCTGTCGGTGGCCATCATGGGGGCGCTCTGGCCCCTGCTGGTGATGACCGGCATGCACCGCGTCTTCACCCCGACCATCATCCAGACCATCGCCGAGACCGGCAAGGAAGGCATGGTGATGCCCTCCGAAATCGGCGCCAATCTCTCTCTTGGCGGCTCGTCCCTGGCGGTTGCCTGGCGCACCCGAAACCCGGAACTGCGCCAGACGGCGCTCGCGGCGGCCGCCTCCGCCATCATGGCGGGGATCTCCGAACCCGCGCTCTACGGTGTGGCCCTGCGCCTCAAGCGTCCGCTCATCGCGAGCCTCATCAGCGGCTTTGTCTGCGGCGCCGTCGCCGGCATGGCGGGGCTCGCCAGCCACTCCATGGCCGCCCCCGGGCTCTTTACCAGCGTGCAGTTCTTCGATCCGGCCAACCCCATGACCATCGCCTGGGTGTTCGGCGTGATGGCCCTCTCGGTGGTGCTCTCCTTCGTGCTGACCCTGGTGATGGGGTTCGAGGACATCCCGGTCGAGAGCCCGGCCCCCCGCGCCGAGCCCGTGCAACCCGTCGCCACCAGCAAGGCGCAGGCCGGGCTGTGACACCCCATTCAGACATGACAAGAGGTAACAGATGTCGTTAACAAGATTTCCCGAGGGCTTTCTCTGGGGCGGTGCCCTGGCCGCCAATCAGGCGGAGGGCGGCTATCTCGAGGGGGGCAAGGGGCTGACCACGGTAGACATGATCCCCCATGGCCCGCGCCGCATGGCGGTCAAACTCGGCCAGGAGAAGCGCATCACCCTGCAAGATGACGAGTTCTACCCAAGCCACGGGGCTATCGATTTCTATCACCGCTATCGGGAGGACATCGCCCTGATGGCCGAGATGGGCTTCACCGTGTTTCGCACCTCCATCGCCTGGGCCCGTCTCTACCCCAGGGGGGACGAGCGCGAGCCCAGTGCCGAGGGCATCGCCTTCTACCGGGCAGTGTTCGAGGAGTGCAGAAAGTACAACATCGAGCCCCTGGTGACCCTGTGCCACTTCGATGTGCCCATGCACCTGGTGACCGAGTACGGCTCCTGGCGCAACCGCCAGATGGTGGAGTTTTTCACCCGCTACGCCCGCACCTGCTTCGAGCAGTTCGACGGCCTGGTGAAGTACTGGCTCACCTTCAACGAGATCAACATCCTGCTGCACAGCCCCTTCTCCGGGGCGGGGCTGGTGTTCGAGGAAGGGGAGCACCAGGATCAGGTGAAGTATCAGGCCGCCCACCACGAGCTGGTGGCCAGCGCCCTGGCGACCCGGATCGCCCACGAGGTGAACCCGGCCAACCAGGTGGGCTGCATGCTGGCGGGGGGCAACTTCTACCCCTACTCCTGCAAGCCCGCCGACGTCTGGACCGCCCTCCAGAAAGATCGGGAGAACCTCCTCTTCATCGACGTGCAAGCCAGGGGCGCCTATCCGGCCTATGCGCAGAGGGTGTTTAGTGACAAGGGGATCACCCTGGTGAAGGGGCCGGAAGATGACGAGATCCTCAGGCACACCGTGGATTTCGTCTCCTTCAGCTACTACGCCTCCCGCTGCGCCGCCGCCGACATGAATGCGGGCAACACCAGCGAGGCCAACGTGGTCAAGTCCCTGCGCAATCCCCACATCGAGGTGAGCGAGTGGGGCTGGGGCATAGATCCCCTGGGCCTTCGCATCACCCTCAACACCTTGCACGATCGCTACCAGAAGCCCCTCTTCCTGGTGGAAAACGGCCTGGGGGCGGTGGACGAAGTGAACGAGCAAGGGGAGATAGAGGACGACTACCGCATCGACTACCTGCGCGCCCACATCGAGGCCATGGGGGATGCCATCGAGGACGGCGTGCCCCTGATGGGGTACACCAGCTGGGGCTGCATCGATCTCGTCTCCGCCTCCACCGGCGAGATGAGCAAGCGCTACGGCTTCGTCCATGTGGACAGGGACGACGCCGGCCATGGCACCCTGGCCCGCCGGCGCAAGAAGTCGTTCTGGTGGTACAAGAAGGTGATCGCGAGCAACGGGGAGGATCTGGCCTGAGGCCCCCCTCAGTTTCGCCGCAAGGCGCATCCATGCAACAGGGGGGCCGAGGCCCCCCTGTTGTTCATCACGCTGGCAATCTGAAAACGTTTAACTGCCTTCGTTGAAGATCTCGAGGTTGCTGGTCCCTTCCTGCCACTCGCGCACGGCCTTGTTGTCGTCGCTGCGCAGGGCATTGAGGTGGTCCAGATAACCCTGATCCACGTCGGAGGTGACGTAGTGGCCGTTGAAGACCGAGGTCTCGAAGTGGCGCAGCTCGGGGTTGATCTCCCGCACCGCCTCTTCCAGATCTTCCAGATCCTGGAAGATGAGGCCGTCGGCACCGATAAGCTTGCACACCTCTTCCACTTCACGGCCATGGGCAATGAGCTCGTTGGCGGTGGGCATGTCGATGCCGTAGACGTTGGGGAAGCGAATTTCCGGTGCGGCCGAGGCGAAGTAGACCTTGGCGGCCCCCGCTTCACGGGCCATCTGGATGATTTGCTCGGAGGTGGTGCCCCGCACGATGGAGTCGTCCACCAGCAACACCTTCTTGCCCTTGAATTCGGAGCTGATGGCGTTGAGCTTGCGGCGCACCGACTTCTTGCGCTGGGTCTGGCCCGGCATGATGAAGGTACGGCCGATGTAGCGGTTCTTCACGAAGCCCTGACGGTACGGCAGGCCCAGGGTGTGGGCGATTTCCAGCGCCACGTCGCAGGAAGTCTCGGGGATGGGGATGACCACGTCCACGTCGAGATCGTCCCACTCCCGTGCGATCTTCTGGCCCAGCTTGCGACCCATGTTGAGGCGGGCGGCATAGACGGAGACCTTGTCGATGAAGGAGTCGGGACGGGCGAAGTAGACGTATTCGAAGATGCAGGGGTTCATCTGCGGGCTTTCCGCACACTGCTCGGAGAAGAGCTGGCCCTGCTCGGTGATGTAGATGGCCTCGCCCGGGGCGACGTCACGCACCGTCTCGAAGCCGATGGCGTCGAGGGCCACGCTCTCGGAGGCGAGCATGTACTCCACCTGCCCCTGCTCGTCGACCCGGCGACCCAGGATCAGCGGGCGAATACCGTTGGGGTCGCGAAAGCCGATGAGGCCGTGGCCGATCACCAGAGAGACCACGGCATAGGCGCCGCGGATCTGCTGGTGCACCTTGCGCACCGCCGAGAAGATATCTTCCGGGCGCAGCGCCATCTTGTCGCACAAGTCCAGCTCGTGGGCCAGCACGTTCAACAGCACTTCGGAGTCCGAGGTGGTATTGATGTGGCGGCGGGCCACCTTGAACTGCTGCTCCTTGAGCTCCTTGGCGTTGGTGAGGTTGCCGTTGTGGGCCAGCACCATGCCGTAGGGGGAGTTCACGTAAAACGGCTGCGCCTCTGCCGCACTGGAGCTGCCTGCGGTGGGATAACGGACGTGTCCGATGCCGATATTCCCTTTCAGGCGCTGCATGTGGCGCACTTCAAACACATCCTTCACCAGACCGTTGGCCTTGCGTTGCCGGAAGTTTCCACTGTCAATGGTCACGATCCCGGCGGCATCCTGTCCCCTGTGCTGCAACACCGTCAAGGCGTCGTAGAGGGCCTGATTGACGGGGGTGGTGCCAACTATACCGACAATACCGCACATGTCTTTGCTACCTCGAAGTCACTGTACCTGTTGAAGAAAACTGGACGAGTTCATCATGAACCCGAAAAACCACTGGATCACCGGCTTGAACTCCGGCACCAGCCTGGACGCCACCCACCAGTCGCTCTGGGAGAGGCTGGTGAAGGTATCCATGAAAAACAGCAGGGCGCTGACGATCAGCACCCCGCGAATGGCGCCAAAACAGACCCCGAGCACCCTGTCGGTGCCGGAAAGCCCGGTCTTTTCCACCAGCAGGCCCACCACGTAGTTCACCACGCTGCCGAGGATCAGGGTCGCCACGAACAGGGCGGCGATGGCCAGACCGTTGCGAACCATGGCGTCGGAGAAAGAGGTGAAATAGACGGCGAGATCGGGATAGAAATGGCTGGCAATAAAAAAGGCGACGAACCAGGTGACCAGAGACATGGCCTCCTTGAGAAAGCCGCGCACCAGGCTGATGAGGGCGGAGAAACCGACGATGCCGATGATGGCGTAATCAATCCAGACCATAGAAAAAGATGTCCTGCGAAATTGCGGCGCAGTCTAACAAAAACGATTGCGCAATGCTTGATAAAATTGTGTTACAGGCCCGAAGGGAGCTATCCCTTCCCCTTGCGGCGGGTTTCCCGGGCCCAGAATGCACAACGCCATGGCATGCCATGGCGTTGTCGTCTGCAACGAGCGCTTACCCGATGTGGGTCAGGCCGCCCATGTAGGATTGCAGCGCAGCCGGGATGGCGATGCGGCCATCTGCCTGCTGGTAGTTCTCGAGCACGGCCACCAGGGTACGACCCACCGCCAGACCGGAACCATTCAGGGTGTGAATGAGCTGCGGCTTGCCGTCGATGCGCACGCGAGCCTGCATGCGGCGCGCCTGGAAGTCGGTGCAGTTGGAGACGGAGGAGATCTCGCGATAGGTGTTCTGGGCCGGCAGCCACACTTCCAGATCGTAGGTCTTGGCGGCGCAGAAGCCCATGTCACCGGTGGAAAGTGCCATCACGCGATACGGCAGCTCCAGCAGTTGCAGCACCTTCTCGGCGTGACCCACCATCTCTTCCAGGGCATCCCAGGATTTTTCCGGGTGCACCAGTTGCACCATCTCGACCTTGTCGAACTGGTGCATGCGGATGAGGCCACGGGTATCACGACCGTAGGAGCCCGCTTCGGAGCGGAAGCAGGGGCTGTGGGCGGTCATCTTGATGGGCAGCTCCTGCTCGTCGAAGATCTCGTCACGGGCCATGTTGGTGAGCGGCACTTCGGAGGTCGGGATGAGGGAGAACTTGCGCACCTTGCCTTCGTCTTCCCCTTCCCCTTCGATGCCGGTATTGAAGAGGTCCTGGGAGAACTTGGGCAGCTGGCCGGTGCCGTACAGGCTGTCCGGGTTGACCAGATAGGGCACGTAGCACTCGGTGTAGCCGTGCTGCAGGGTGTGCAGGTCCAGCATGAACTGGGCCAGGGCGCGGTGCAGACGGGCAATCTGGCCCTTCATCACCACGAAACGGGCACCGGAGAGCTTGACGCCGTTCTTGAAGTCGACCCCCTTGGCCGCCTCACCCAGATCGATGTGATCGCGCACCGGGAAATCGAACTCACGCGGGGTACCCCAGCGGCGGACCTCCACGTTGTCATTCTCGTCACGGCCCACCGGGGTGGTCTCGCTCGGCAGGTTGGGGATGGCGTCGGCGATCCCCTTGAGCTGGGCCAGCAGGGCCTCCAGCTCGACCTTGCTGGTCTCGAGCTCGTCGTTGATCTTGGTCACCTCGGCCTTGAGGGGGGCAACATCTTCACCACGACGGGCAGCCTCACCGATGGACTTGGAGCGGGCGTTGCGCTCGGCCTGCAGCTCCTGGGTGCGGGACTGCAGATCCTTGCGTTTCTCTTCCAGAACATTGACCGCCGCTACGTCCAGAACGTAGCCACGTGTCGCCAGACGAGCGGCAGCTTCGGTGATGTCGCTGCGCAGATATTTGGGATCCAGCATGGTTTACCTACTTTTTTTAATGGGATCTGGGCCCGGGTCATCGTGACCGGGTTGGGAAACAGATCCGGAAGTTAACATCGGTTGGCGCACCCCTTTGCCTTCGGAATCGGGCCTTCGAAATCAAGAAGATGGTGCAAGGCCAAGACAACCGGGGTCAGACGGGCAGTGTAGCAGACCGCCCCCCCGCCCGAACAGGGACTATTGCGCCCGTTTTTGCCGGGAACCCCCTCCCCTGATGCCCTTGTCGTGCGCTTTCCGGGCGAGGGGCTTGAAGGTCTTTCCTATCGCTTGCGCGGGCTCTGCTTGTCCAGCTCGTGCAGATAGTCGAGCTTCTGGGCTATCTGCTTCTCAAGCCCCCGCTCGGTGGGTTGATAGTACTGCTTGCCGGCAAGCTCCGGGGGGAAGTACTGCTCGCCGGCGGCATAGGCCCCCGGCTCGTCGTGGGCGTAGCGATACTCGGCGCCGTAGCCCAGCTCGCTCATGAGCTTGGTCGGTGCATTGCGAAGGTGCGGCGGCACCTCGAAGTCCGGCAGGTTCTTGGCGTCATGAAGCGCCGCCTTCCAGGCGGTGTAGACCGCATTGCTCTTGGGGGCGCAGGCGAGGTAGACGATGGCCTGGGCGATGGCCCGCTCCCCTTCCGCCGGACCGATGCGATGGAAGCAGTCCCAGGCAGAGAGCGCCACCTGCATGGCACGGGGATCGGCGTTGCCCACGTCTTCCGAGGCAATGGCCAGCAAGCGGCGGGCGATGTAGAGGGGATCGCAGCCGGCGCTCACCATGCGGGCATACCAGTAGAGGGCTGCATCCGGTGCCGAGCCGCGAATGGACTTGTGCACCGCCGAGATGAGGTCGTAGAAGTGATCGCCGCCCTTGTCGAAGCGGGCCACGTGCTCCCCCACCACGGCGGCGAGCAGGGTACTGTCGATCACCCGCGCCCCTGAGCTGTCGGCCTCGGCCATGTCGGCCAGGAGCTCCAGATAGTTCAGAGACTTGCGCCCGTCCCCATCCACCGCCTTGGCCAGCGCCTCCTTGGCCCCGGGGGCAAAGCGCAGGCTAGGGTCATTGAGACCGCGCGGGTCCTGCATCGCCTGATCGATCATGGCGAGGATGTCCTGCTCCTCCAGCCTCTTGAGCAGATAGACCCGGGCCCGGGAGAGCAGCGCATTGTTGAGCTCGAACGAGGGGTTCTCGGTGGTGGCGCCGATGAAGGTGATGGTGCCGTCTTCGATGTGGGGCAGGAAGACATCCTGCTGGCTCTTGTTGAAGCGGTGGACTTCATCCACGAACAGGATGGTGCGCACCCCGCGCCAGCCGTTCTCCTTCGCCTTGTCGAGGGCCGCGCGGATCTCCTTGATGCCGGAGGTGACCGCCGAGAGCCGCTCCACCTCCGCCTGGCAGTAGTGGGCAACCAGTTCTGCCAGCGTGGTCTTGCCGGTGCCGGGGGGGCCCCAGAGGATCATGGAGTGGCAGTGCCCCGCCAGGATCGCTTTTCGCAGGGGCTTGTCCGGCCCCAGGATATGCTGCTGGCCGATGTACTGCTCGAGGGTTTGCGGCCGCATCCGGGCCGCAAGCGGACGAAAGTCCGAGGAGAAATCCAGGGATAAATTGCTCATTTGCATTGACCTTGCATCTGACCGGTCATAAACAACGCCCGGTCAGACGATAACGCCGGTAACGGCTGGCTCATCAGCGCTGGTCGTCCAGCTCGACCCCCTTCGGGATCTTGAAGACAAATTCGTTGCCCTTGAGCACCGGCTTGCGGTTGAAGCTGCTCAGGGTGAACTCGCTCCACTGGCCCTGGGCCTCTTTCACATCGAAGCGACTGATGTTGTTCTGACGGTCGAAGGTGATGCGAAAGGAGGCGATCAGCTCGTCCTTGTTGCGGCTGGTGACGGTATAGACATCCCCTTCCTGGGTCACGTCATAGTTCTTCCAGAGGCTGTTGTCGTTGCCCGCGATGAGCACGAAGGGGGTGTTGAGCACCGCATCCTTCATCTTGAGAGCGGTGACCTGCTCGACGAAGGGGTCGTACACCCACACATCCTTGCCATCGGCCACGATCAGACTCTCGTCCGGGGAGGTAGTGTGCCAGTTGAAGCGGTTGGGTCGCTGCACCAGCAGGGAACCGCTCGCCTTTTGCAGCTCCTTGCCCTTGCTGTCATAGACGGTCTGGGCAAACGTCGCGGAGAAGACATTGACGGAGGAGAGCTTCTCCTTGAGATCGCTGGCCGCATCGGCCCACACCTGGCTGCTGGCAACCAGCAGAATGGAACCCATCAACAGTTGTTTTTTCATCAGGCTCTTCATAGGGAGGTTCTCGATAAAAGGCCACGCCCGCAGAGGGCATGGCCAGAATGATACAGGAGTTAGGCTTAGTCACGAACCGGCGGCGGTGCCAGCACGTCGCGCTGGCCGTTGCCGCCCGGGGCGCTGACGATGCCCTGGTTTTCCATCTGCTCGATGAGACGGGCCGCCCGGTTGTAACCGATCTTGAACTTGCGCTGGACGCTGGAGGTGGAGCCACGGCGGGATTCCACCACGAAGGCCACCGCCTCGTCGAACAGGGGATCGAGCTCTTCATCGCCGCCCCCGCCGAAGTCGCCGCCGCCGCCCTCGCCGTCCGACTCGCCGGAGAGGATCTCGTCGATGTAATCCGGCTCGCCACGCAGTTTCCAGTCCGCCACCACCTTGTGTACCTCGTGGTCATCGACGAAGGCACCGTGGACACGGGTGGGGTTGGAGGTGCCGGCAGGCATGTAGAGCATGTCACCCATGCCGAGCAGGGATTCGGCGCCCCCCTGGTCCAGGATGGTGCGCGAATCGATCTTGCTCGACACCTGGAAGGAGATACGGGTCGGGATGTTGGCCTTGATGAGACCGGTAATGACATCCACCGACGGACGCTGGGTCGCGAGGATAAGGTGAATACCGGCCGCCCGCGCCTTCTGGGCGATACGGGCGATAAGCTCCTCCACCTTCTTGCCGACGATCATCATCATGTCGGCGAACTCGTCCACCACCACCACGATGTGGGGCAGTTTTTCCAGCTCCGGCGGCATCTGATCCATGGAGTCGCCCGGACGCCACAGGGGATCGACCAGGGGATCCCCCGCCTCGATGGCGGCCAGCACCTTGTCGTTGTACCCCTTGAGGTTGCGCACCCCGACCGCGGACATCAGCTTGTAACGACGCTCCATCTCGCCTACACACCAGCGCAGGGCGTTGGCGGCATCCTTCATGTCGGTGACCACCTCGGTCAGCAGATGCGGAATGCCTTCATAGACCGAGAGCTCCAGCATCTTGGGGTCGATCATGATGAAACGCAGATCCTCGGGGGAGGATTTGTAGAGCATGGAGATGATCATGGTGTTCACCCCCACCGACTTGCCCGAGCCCGTGGTACCGGCCACCAGCAGGTGGGGCATCTTGGCGAGGTTCACCACCACGGGTTCCCCCGCGATGTCCTGACCCAGCCCCATGGTGAGCGGATTGCGACTGGCCGCGAACGCCTCGCAGTCGAGGGTTTCCCGCAGGTAGACGGTCTGGCGTACCCGGTTGGGCAGCTCGATCCCGACGAACGTCTTGCCCGGGATCACTTCCACCACCCGCACGCTGCTGGCAGAGAGAGAACGGGCGAGATCCCGGGAAAGATTGGTGATCTTGCTCGCCTTCATGCCCGGCGCCAGGTCCAGCTCGAAGCGGGTAATGACGGGACCGGGATAGACGCCCACCACCTTGGCCTGCACGTTGTAATCGGCGAGCTTCGCCTCCACCAGCCGGCCCATGCGCTCCAGCTCGTCCTTGCTCATCATCTGGGTCTTGGCGGGCGGCCTGTCCAGCAGATCGATGCTCGGCAAAGGGGCCAGACCGGGCTGGGGACGTCGCTTGGCTTTCACCGGAGCAGCGGCAACGGGAGCATCGGGTTCGTCATCCCCCTCCGCCCAGGGCAAGTCGAGGTCATCTTCTTCCTGGCGCACGGCGGGACGCGGACGGCCATTGGCCACGCGCTTGCCCTTGGCGGCAGGCGCCGGAGCCTCGTCCTCTTCGTCGTCAAACTGCGGATCGAACTGGAAGGTGTCTTCGTCAAGCTCCGGCAGCCATTCGTCAGCTTTTGTCTTTTGAGCGCGATTCTTCGCCTTGGGGTTGCGTGTCCAGCTGCCGTGGGGGTCTTCGTCATCCTCTTCCTGATCGAAGCTGCCCACGCCCCCTTCCAGCAGGGGATCCGGCCCCTCATAGCGGGGCTGGCGCCAGCCACCGGTGAGCCAGCGGCCCAGGGTGGTGGGGAAATGGTAGATGGCGCTGACTGAGCCGGTGCAGGCGGCACCGATGCGCTCGACGATGGTGAGCCAGGACCAGCCGGTAAAGAGGGTGATGCCGGTCGCCACGAAGCAGAGCAGCATCAGGTTGGCCCCCACGCCGCCAAAGAGCGGCACCACGGCTGAGGCGATCACATCCCCCACCAGGCCGCCGGCGGAAAAGTTCTGCAAGTCGTTGAAGTTCATGCTGGCGATGGCGGACATGCCAAGCACCGTCAGCACGAAGCCGATGATCCGTACCGACAGGGTGAGGTAGTCCACTTCCAGCAGCTTGCTCGGGCGCCAGAACAGGCTCCAGCCAAGCAGCACTACCAGGGGGGGCACCAGATAGGAGAAGGCCCCGAAGGTAAACATGGTGATGTCGGCGAGCCAGGCACCGGCGCTGCCCGCGAGGTTTTTCACCTCCCCTTGCCAGGAGGTTTGCGACCAGCCGGGATCGGCGGGATGGTAGGTCAGCAGGGCAAGCAAAAGATAGGCAGCCATCAGGGTGATGGCGATCAAGACGGCCTCGAAGATCCGTTGTGTACCTGATAAAGGAGTAAACAGCTTTTTATCGGCCAAACTCCGGCTCCTTTGTGAAAACATGAATGCGGGGATAGGGGGCCTAGTATCCCTGAAAAGCCCACCGATTGTCAGCCAGTGCCTGAGGGCGGGCCTGAAACTCTCTATAAGAAGAAACGAGCGGACCGGCCGCTCGTTTCTGACTATCGTGACTCGTCATGGAACTTGCAAGTCACAGCACAACCCCGCTTATCGGGTGCTGATCACCAGACGACTGCTCTGTTTGACCTCTTCCATCACCACGTAGGTGCGGGTGTCGTTGACGCCCGGCAGACGCAGCAGGGTTTCACCCAGCAGGCGGCGGTAAGCGGACATGTCGCTGACGCGGGTCTTGAGCAGATAGTCGAAATCACCGGACACCAGATGGCACTCCTGGATCTCTTCGAGCACCTGAACAGCCTTGTTGAACTGCTCGAACACATCGGGGGCGCCACGATTGAGGGTAATTTCCACGAACACCAGCAGAGACGCGTCCAGATAATGAGGGTTCAGAATGGCGGCATATCCTTCGATATACCCTTGTCGCTCCAGGCGACGAACCCGTTCCAGACACGGTGTGGGACTCAGGCCAACTCGTTTGGACAACTCAACGTTCGAAATCCTGCCATCCTTTTGCAGTTCATTCAGAATGTTGCGGTCAATCCTGTCCAAATCCTTTAGCCGACTCTTAGCTTCCATCATTTAATTCCATCCTTTGGCTATTTTTTGGTAAGAATCACCAGTCATTTTATAATAATGGTCACAAATCCTGTCAATACCTGAATATACTAGGCGCAAATGTCGCTTAACATCTAGGCAACATAAACCACCAATCGATAGACGAGGGATAGCATGATTATCGGTGTACCTAAGGAAATAAAAAACCATGAATATCGCGTAGGCATGGTTCCGGCCAGTGTACGTGAACTGACAGCACGAAACCATACTGTTTTCGTCCAAAGCGGCGCAGGAAATGGCATTGGGTTCAGTGACGCAGATTATCTGGCTGCCGGAGCCGAGATCCTGGCCTCCGCTGCCGAAGTTTTCGCCAAGGCGGAGATGATCGTCAAGGTCAAGGAACCCCAGGCAGTGGAACGGGCCATGCTGCGTCCCGGCCAGACCCTCTTTACCTATCTGCATCTGGCGCCGGACCTGGCCCAGACCCAGGATCTCATCGACAGTGGTGCCGTCTGCATCGCCTATGAAACCGTCACGGACGGTCGTGGCGGTCTGCCCCTGCTGGCCCCCATGTCGGAAGTGGCCGGACGCATGTCTATTCAGGCCGGTGCCCAGGCACTGGAGAAATCCCGTGGCGGCAGCGGCGTGCTGCTCGGCGGTGTGCCCGGTGTGGAACCGGCCAAGGTGGTGATCATCGGTGGTGGTGTGGTGGGCTCCAACGCAGCCCGCATGGCCGTCGGCCTGCGTGCCGACGTCACCATCCTCGACAACAACGTCGATACCCTGCGCCGTCTCGACAGCGAGTTCCAAGGGGCTGCCAAGGTGGTCTACTCCAACCGCGAGACCCTGGAGCGCCATCTGCTGGCGGCAGACCTGGTCATCGGCGGCGTGCTGGTGCCTGGCGCCACTGCGCCAAAACTTGTCAGCCGTGACCACATTGCTCGCATGAAACCCGGTGCGGCCATCGTGGACGTGGCCATCGATCAGGGCGGCTGTGTCGAGACCTCCCATGCCACCACCCATGAAGATCCCACCTTCATCGTCGACGAGGTGGTGCACTACTGCGTGGCCAACATGCCGGGTGCCGTGGCGCGGACCTCCACCGTGGCCCTGAACAACGCCACCCTCCCCTTCATCATCAAGCTGGCCGAACAGGGCTATCGCAACGCACTGCTCGCCGATCCCCACCTGTTGCACGGCCTGAACGTGATGGCGGGCAAAATCACCTGCAAGGAGGTTGCCGTGGCCCACAACCTGGCTTACACGGATCCCCTGACCCTGCTGAACTGATCGCGTCCCTGCAAAGGGAGGTAGATGAGTGAAAATCCGCCCGCGATGGGCGGTTTTTTTTGGCCTGCCATCCCCGGCTCACCCCTCTTGTTGGCGATTGCCCCAATCGATGCGCTGGCCTTTGACCACGGATCACGAATTACCTACAATCGCGCAAACTCATCACGTCTCGGAAATCACATCATGAGCCAAGTCACTCACAGCAAACTGCTGATCCTGGGATCCGGTCCGGCAGGTTACACTGCGGCCGTCTATGCCGCTCGCGCCAACCTAAATCCCCTGCTCATCACCGGCATGCAGCAAGGTGGTCAGCTGACCACCACCACCGAAGTGGAAAACTGGCCAGGGGACGCGGAAGGGCTGACCGGCCCGGCCCTGATGGAGCGCATGAAAGAACATGCAGAGAAGTTCGATACCCGCATCCTCTTTGATCACATCAATGAAGTGACGCTGACCGAGCGTCCCTTCCGCCTCAAGGGCGACAACGGGGAATACACCTGCGATGCGCTGATCCTCGCCACCGGCGCCTCCGCCAAATACCTGGGTCTGCCCTCAGAAGAGGCCTTCAAGGGCCGCGGCGTCTCCGCCTGCGCCACCTGTGACGGCTTCTTCTACCGCAATCAGGAAGTGGCCGTGGTCGGCGGCGGCAACACCGCCGTGGAAGAGGCACTCTATCTGGCCAACATCGCCAAGAAGGTGCACCTCATCCATCGCCGCGACGAGTTCCGCGCCGAGAAGATCCTGATCAAGCGCCTCAACGACAAGGTCGAGAGCGGCAATATCGTCCTGCACACCCATCAGACCCTGGACGAAGTACTGGGTGACGACATGGGCGTCACCGGCGTGCGCCTGCGCAGCACCCGGGATGACACCACCTCCGAGCTGCCGCTGATGGGGGTCTTCATCGCCATCGGTCACCAGCCCAACACCCAGATCTTCGAAGGGCAGCTGGCGATGGAAAACGGCTATCTGAAAGTGCGTGGCGGACTGGAAGGGTTCGCAACCCAGACCAGCATCCCGGGCGTGTTCGCCGCCGGCGACGTGGCCGACCACGTCTACCGCCAGGCGATCACCTCCGCGGGAACCGGCTGCATGGCCGCCCTCGATGCAGAGCGATATCTGGACGCACAATAATCGGAAGGATATAAAGGGCATGCCAGTTGGCATGCCCTTTTTTATTGCAAGGAGCAGGATGAAACGAAAAATAATGATAGTGGAAGACAGCCTGACGGTACGCCGCATGCTGACCCAGGCCATTGCGCAGCAGACAGGGCTGGAAATCGACGCCTTCGACACCCTTGAAGGGGCTCGCGATTGCCATGGGGAAGATTATGTGGTCGCCCTGGTGGATCTCACCCTGCCGGACGCCCCCGGCGGAGAGGCTGTCAATGTGCTGAGGGAGCGTGGGCTGCCGGTGGTGATCCTGACGGCCGACATCAGCGAAGAGAAGCGGGAAGCCTGGCTGGAAGCCGGGGTGCTGGACTATGTGATGAAGGATTCACGTCACTCCCTGCAATATGCCGTCGGTCTGGTGCACCGCCTCTACCTCAACCAGGCCATCGAAGTCTTGGTGGTCGACGATTCACGCACCTCCCGTCACCGCACCGCGGCCCAGTTGCGCAAGCAGTTGTTGCAGGTGCACGAGGCCAATTCAGCCCGCGATGCGCTGGCGCAGCTCGAGCAGCACCCCGCCATTCGCCTGATGCTGGTGGACTACTACATGCCGGAGATCGACGGCATCAGCCTGGTGCGAATGCTGCGCGAGCGCTACAGCAAGCAGCAGCTCGCCATCATCGGCATCTCGGTATCGGACAAACACGGCCTCTCGGCACGCTACCTCAAGCAAGGGGCGAATGATTTTCTCAATCAGCCCTTTGAACCCGAGGAGCTGCAGTGCCGGGTCAGCCACAACCTGGAGGCCCTTGAGCAGTTCAACAACATCCAGGAATCGGCCAACCGAGACTACCTGACCGGACTTTACAACAGACGCTACTGGTTCAACGAGGGTCAAAAGTGGTTCGAGGAGCATCAGCGCCATCAGGCGCAGCTCTCCCTGTGCGTGCTCGATGTGGATCACTTCAAGCAGGTCAATGATCACTGGGGGCATGCCATCGGCGATCAGCTGCTCTGTCATCTGGCCAGGCTGCTCACCCAGTTCTTCCCGGATGCCATGATAGCCCGATTCGGTGGTGAAGAATTTGCCCTGATGGTGCCCCACTGCCCCGTTCCCGTGCTGCTCAAGCGACTGGAAGGGCTTCGTCTGCAAATGCGCCAGCAACCGCTGTCCCGGGAGATATCGCTCTTTGTACGCGCCAGTTTCGGCGTCATCAATGTCGGGCGGCTCTCCATGGACGAGGCGCTGAGCGAGGCAGATCGCCAGTTGTATCAGGCAAAGAATACCGGGCGAGACAAGATAGTCTGTCAGGACGTCTGAGCAAGCATCAGCAGAGGCACTCCGTGTAGTACCGCCCGGCGCCCCTTGTGTGGCGGCCGCCGGGTCAATCCCTTCTTCACCGTTCAATAGGTCTTGTCGACCCGCACCCCATCGCTGAAATAGAGGATGCGCACCTTGTCGCCCTGCGCAAAGACCATGGCCGGATCGTAATCCTGGATCACGTTGATGAGCCCGTTCTGCTCGTTGCGGATCAGCAGCTCCACCAGCTTGTTCTCCACCACGCTGCCCCCTGACTGAAACTGCTGCACCGCCGCCGCTCCCGCCAGCGCTCCGACCGCAGTGGCAATCTCCCGCCCGTGCCCACCGCCAAACTGGTTGCCGAGCAGCCCGCCAAGCACGGCCCCTCCCAGAGTTTTCCAGCCGGAATGCTCTGATTCCACCATCTGGCGCTGGGTGATGTTGCGCACCGCATCCACCTGGCCGAAGACCACCTGCTCCACCGGACGCGCCGTGTTGCGTTCATACACCGCACTCCAGGCCGGCGCCGTGACAAAGCCAAGCAAGCTGGATACTATCAGGATAATGGCCTTCATCTATGAACCTCTGCCTTATGTCTCGCTATCTTACCGAACTGGATGATGAGCTGTGCTGGTTTCCCTCCCCCAGCCATGCGCTGGAAGAGCCCAACGGGCTGCTCGCGATTGGGGGAGATCTCTCCCCCGCTCGATTGCTGGCAGCTTACCACAGCGGGATCTTTCCGTGGAATGAACCCCATCAGCCACTGCTGTGGTGGTCACCGGACCCCAGGGGAGTCATCGTGCCCGAGGAACTCCACATCGGCCGCAGCCTGCAGAAGTGTTTGCGCCGCACACCCTTCGAGATTTACATCAATCGCGCCTTTGATGACGTCATTGCAGCCTGCGCCGCCCCCCGTCGCACCGCCAGCGGCACCTGGATAAGTGCCCCCATGATCGACGCCTATCGGTGCCTTCATCGCCTCGGTCATGCCCACTCCATCGAAATCTGGCAGGATGATCAGTTGCAGGCAGGCCTCTATGGCCTCTCCCTGGGCCGACTATTTTGTGGTGAATCCATGTTCAGCCGCATCGACAATGGCGCCAAACTGGCCATGGTGGCCCTCTGTCGCCACTTTGCAGGGCACGGCGGTGCCCTCATCGACTGCCAGATGCAAAACGACTTTCTGGCCACGCTGGGTGTCCAGGAGTGGCCAAGGCAGCGCTTTCTGGCCACCCTGGCCACCCTGACCCGGCAATCGTTGCAAGAGGGATGCTGGCAACCGAGGAGAATCAGCCTATGAGTGAAGAAGTGATCCTCAAGGTCGGGCTGACCCCCAGGCACCCGTGCAGCTACCTCGGTCACGAGCAGGAGCAGTTGCTGGTCCTGATGGACCATGAACTGCTCAACGCCGCCGGGTACGAACGGCTGCTGACGGCAGGATTCCGGCGCAGTGGCAACGACATCTATCGTCCTCACTGTCCCGCCTGCAGCGCCTGCCAATCCTTGCGCATACACAGTGAACGCTTCATCCCGAGCCGTGGGCAGAAGCGCATCCGCCAGTTGAACCGGGATCTCGAGCTCGTGCTGAGCTATGACGACAAGCCCGAGTATTACCAGCTCTATGAACGCTATATCCGTGAGCGTCATCGGGATGGCAGCATGTATCCACCGAGCCGGACCCAATACAAGGGGTTCCTGCACTGCGACTGGATGCCCCCCCTCTATCTGGAGATGCGCAAGGAGGGACGCCTCATCGGCGTGGCCACCACGGATCTGCTTCCCCACTCTCTGAGCGCCATGTACACCTTCTTCGACCCCGACTATGCCGACCGGTCGCTCGGCACCTTCGCCATCCTGAGCCAGTTGGAACTGGCCAGACGTACCGGTCGTCAGTGGCTCTATCTGGGGTATCTGGTGGAGGAGTGCCGCAAGATGAATTACAAGCGCCAATACCTGCCCCATGAGCTGCTGGTACAGGGCGAATGGAAAAAAATCGACACCAAGCCCGAGTAAACTTTACACATAGCCTTAAATCCGGCATGATCCAGCGGTTTTTTGTTGTGGCTTATCAAGAGGATTCAATGGCTAAAGAAGACAGTATTGAGATGCAGGGTACCATTCTCGAAACCTTGCCCAATACCATGTTCCGTGTGGAACTGGAAAATGGTCACGTGGTTATCGCTCATATTTCCGGCAAGATGCGCAAAAACTACATCCGTATCCTGACTGGGGACAAAGTAACGGTGGCTCTGACTCCGTACGATCTCTCCAAGGGACGTATTGTTTTCCGCTCTCGCTAAGCCAGGAATTCAGCAAAAAACCCCAGCCTCTCGGTTGGGGTTTTTTGTCATTTCCGGCCTTGCTCACAGTCAGTGAGAGACAGCTTCAACGTTGACCTGAAAATCAAAGCTGAGGCTGTTGTTCACCAGTTCGACCTTCACAATGCCGCCATCGACCAGGGAACCGAACAGGATCTCGTTGGCCAGGGGCTTCTTGAGGTGCTCCTGAATGACCCGGCCCATGGGTCTTGCTCCCATTGCCCTGTCATACCCTTTCTCTGCCAACCAGTGGCGCGCCTCTTCAGACACCTCCAGTGAAACGCCCTTGGCATCCAGCTGAACCTGCAGCTCGACGATGAACTTGTCGACCACCTGATGGATCACTCCCATGTCGAGATGGTTGAACCAGATGGTGTGATCGAGCCGGTTGCGGAACTCCGGACTGAACGTCTTGTTGATCACCGCCATGGCATCATGGCTCATGTCCTGCTGCTGGAAGCCGATGGACTTGCGCTGGGTCTCCTGAACCCCTGCGTTGGTGGTCATCACCAGGATCACATTGCGAAAATCTGCCTTGCGCCCGTTGTTGTCCGTCAGGGTACCGTTGTCCATCACCTGCAGCAGCAAGTTGAAGACATCCGGGTGCGCCTTCTCGATCTCGTCAAGCAGCACGACGGAGTGCGGATGCTTGAGGACGGAGTCGGTCAACAGCCCTCCCTGCTCGAATCCCACGTAACCGGGAGGAGCCCCGATCAACCGGGACACGGTATGGCGTTCCATGTATTCCGACATGTCAAATCGCAATACCTCGACCCCGAGCGCCTTGCCAAGTTGCTGGGTCACTTCGGTCTTGCCCACCCCGGTCGGGCCGGCAAACAGGAAGCAGCCCACAGGTCGGCGTTCGTTGCCAAGCCCTGAACGTGACAACCGAATGGCATCGGTCAGCACCTCGATGGCCTTGTCCTGCCCGAACACCACCATCTTGAGATTACGCTCCAGGTTCTTCAGCACCTCCTTGTCGGAGGAGGAGACAGATTTCTCGGGAATACGGGCAATCTTGGCAACAATGGCCTCGATTTCCGGCACATTGATCACCTTCTTGCGCTTGCTAACGGGCAAGAGGCGTTGCCCTGCACCCGCTTCGTCGATGACGTCGATGGCCTTGTCAGGCAGATGGCGATCATTGATGTACTTGGCGGAGAGCTCCACCGCCGCCCGGATCGCCTTGACGGTGTAACGCACGCCATGGTGAGACTCATAACGGCTCTTGAGTCCCATCAGAATGCGAGTGGTGTCGTCTACTGTGGGTTCGACGATGTCGATCTTCTGGAAGCGGCGAGCAAGGGCCCTGTCCTTCTCGAAGATCTGGGCATATTCCTGGTAGGTGGTGGAGCCCACGCAGCGCAGCAAACCATTGGAGAGCAGCGGCTTGATGAGGTTGGCCGCATCCAGCTGGCCACCGGAAGCCGCACCAGCGCCAATGATGGTGTGGATCTCGTCGATGAAGAGGATGGCCCCCTCCTGACGTTCAATCTGCTTGAGCAGCACCTTGAGGCGCTTCTCGAAGTCACCACGATACTTGGTGCCCGCCAGCAGGGAGCCCATGTCCAGGGAGTAGATGGTGCTACCCGCAATCACCTCGGGCACATCCCCCTTGACGATACGGTAGGCAAGCCCTTCGGCGATGGCGGTCTTGCCCACGCCGGCTTCCCCGACCAGCAAGGGGTTGTTCTTGCGGCGGCGGCACAATACCTGAATGGTGCGATTGAGCTCCTGATCACGGCCGATGAGCGGATCGATGCGCCCCTCCAGCACCAGCTGGTTGAGGTTGGTGGCAAAGCTTTCTATCTGGGCAGAGGATACCTCGTCATCAGATTCCGCATTGTTGCCACCACTCTCGGGCTTGTTGTCCTTGCGCACCCCGTGGGACAGGAAGTTCACCACATCCAGGCGGCTTATTTCGGCTTTTTTCAGGAAGTAGGCGGCCTGGGACTCTTGTTCGCTGAAGATGGCGACCAGGACATTGGCACCGCTCACCTCGGTATTGCCGGACGACTGGACATGGAAGACGGCACGTTGCAGCACGCGCTGGAAGCCCAGCGTCGGCTGGGTTTCCCTGTCTTCGTCGTCACGGGGGATGAGCGGGGTCGTTTGATTGATGAAGGCGCGGATCTCTTTGCGCATCTGTTCCACATCCGCACCACATGAACTCAGCGCCTCATGGGCTGAGCTGTTATCCAGCAGGGCCAACAACAGGTGCTCGACGGTCATGAATTCGTGGCGCTCGTCACGGGCCAGCTTGAAAGCCTCGTTCAGCGTCTTTTCTAGATCTTTGTTCAACATAGGCACCTCCCCTCAGTACAGCAACAATGCGGTGTCGTTATCGCCATCAAGTCATCAGATTCAAGCCTTTTCCATGGTACATAGCAGTGGATGTTCGTTGTTACGTGAATAGGTGTTGACCTGGACCACTTTGGTCTCGGCAATCTCGGCGGTAAATGTGCCGCAGACTCCCTTACCACTATAATGCACGCTCAGCATCACCTGAGTGGCCTTCTCCAGATCCATACCAAAGAACCTTTGCAGCACCTCCACCACGAACTCCATCGGTGTGTAGTCGTCGTTGTTCAGGACGACCTTGTACATGGGTGGCGGTTGCAGCTTCGTTTTCTCTGCCTCTGCAATCTCTTCATTAGCAAAGAGTTCTTTCTGCTTGCTCATAGTTGCGCTTTGGTACCTCTAGATTACTACCGTGTCGCTCAAGATTGTCAATAGACTTGTTAACCAGATCACATCGGTTGTTAACAACTTCTTGACTCGCTTAAAAGTTGGACTAGATTGGTTACTTGCTAATCGGCGCCCGTCTGCTACGGGGTCATGCCCTAGTTATATAAGGCTGGCGCAGGTTACTCAACGACTTCAGGGTAATCAATAAAAGGATGTAGATGTATGGCAACCGGAACAGTCAAGTGGTTCAACAACGCAAAAGGATTTGGGTTTATCTGTCCGGAAGGCGGTGGTGAAGACATCTTCGCTCACTACTCCACGATTCAAATGGAAGGTTACAAGACCTTGAAAGCAGGTCAGGCAGTCAACTTTGAACTGCAGCAGGGGCCGAAAGGAAATCATGCCTCTGTCATCGTGCCAAACGAAGCACAGAACATCTAAGAGTCAAACTGGATAAATTAAAAAGCGGCATCCCAAGGGATGCCGCTTTTTTATGGACAGGCACGAAGAGGGGAACAAGAAAGGCCAGGCCTTCCTTGTTCCCTGCTGCAGCTACCTCAGCGGGCCAGCAGGATGTTGAGCATGCGACGCAGCGGCTCGGCGGCGCCCCACAGCAACTGGTCACCCACGGTAAAGGCGGCCAGGTACTCCGGACCCATATTGAGCTTGCGCAGACGACCCACCGGGATGCTGAGGGTGCCGGTGACGGCGGCCGGGGTCAGCTCGCGGGCGGTGATGTCGCGATCGTTGGGGATCACCTTGACCCAGTCGTTGTGGGCAGCCAGCAGGGATTCGATTTCGGCCAGCGGCACGTCTTTTTTCAGCTTGATGGTGAAGGCCTGGCTGTGGCAGCGCAGGGCGCCGATGCGCACGCACAGACCATCCACCGGAATGGCGGCGTTTTCGATACCCAGGATCTTGTTGGTCTCGGCCTGGCCTTTCCACTCTTCACGGCTCTGGCCGTTGTCGAGCTTGGTGTCGATCCAGGGGATGAGGCCACCGGCCAGCGGCACACCGAAGTTGTCCACCGGCAGGGTGCCGGAGCGGGTCTTCTCGGTGATCTTGCGCTCGATGTCGAGGATGGCGGAGGCGGGATCCGCCAGCTCCACCGCCACTTCATCCCGCAGCATGCCCATCTGGGTGACCAGCTCGCGCATGTGGCGGGCACCACCACCGGAGGCCGCCTGATAGGTGGCCACGCTCACCCACTCCACCAGATCGGCCTTGAACAGGCCACCCAGGGCCAGCAGCATCAGGCTGACGGTGCAGTTGCCGCCAACGAAGGTCTTGATGCCGTTGTTCAGGGCATCTTCGATGACGTCGCCGTTGACCGGATCCAGGATGATAACGGCGTCCTTCTCCATGCGCAGGGAGGAGGCGGCGTCAATCCAGTAGCCCTGCCAGCCGGCGGCTTTCAGACGCGGATAAACATCCTTGGTGTAGTCGCCGCCCTGGGCGGTGATGATGACGTCCTGTGCGGCCAGCGCCTCGAGATCGAAGGCGTCCTGCAAGGTGCCGGCATCGACACCAAAATTGGGGGCGGCCTCACCGGCCTGGGAGGTGGTGAAGAAGGTGGGTTGAATGCGGGCAAAATCCTTCTCTTCCTGCATCCGGCTCATCAAGACCGAACCCACCATGCCACGCCAACCGACCAAACCTACTTTTTTCATAATGTCCTACCCTGGATAGCTGCTTATAGAAATCGTGTGTGGTACCCGTGACCCCTGCCTTGGCGCCAGCCGTTTACAAGGGATTCACAATATATGAGTTGCAAAAAATGCGTCTGTCCACATTACGGATTGTGACGGCGGGCGCAAGTCGAATTGCGCAATATTCTGTGCCATTCGCTGCAATATCCGTCGGCCTGGCCGACCTGCGGGCAGCCGGTTGGCATCCTGCCTCCAGTTGGGGCATCATTGAGACCGACCGGCAGCCCCGCTGCCCCTCGGGGACGGCCCCGAGGCCTCCTGATACGCAGGGACGACCCTGCTTCCTGCGGAATCTGCCTTATGTCGTGGTTGCTATTGCTGTTGGCCGGCCTGTTCGAGGTCGCCTGGGCCATCGGCCTCAAATTCACCGACGGTTTCAGCCGTCCCCTCCCCACCCTGCTGACCCTGATCGCCATGGCCGTGAGCGTGCTGCTGCTCGCCATGGCGGTCAAACAGCTGCCCCTTGGCACCGCCTATGCGGTCTGGACCGGCATCGGCGCGGTCGGCACCGTGCTGATGGGGATCTGGCTGTTCAACGAACCGGCCACCCTCGCCCGGGTGCTCTGCCTGCTGCTCATCATCGGCGGGATCCTGGGTCTGAAATTCATCGGTTAGGCGCGCTGAACGGGCCGGGTACACCGGCCCCGACGTGGCAAGCTCCAGGGGGCGATGTCAGCCCGGCGTGTTGCTGTGTTCCTCTGCTTGCTGATGTGTTCGCAGGCGGTGGGTAAAGGCGGGCGGCACAGACGTGGCATGGCGAGCAAGATCTGCCCCATGACCGCCCGGGCGAGCATGGGGTGCCTCCTTTTATCTTTTCGTCTGCTCCTTCAATCACTCCACCAACGTCTGCTCGATGCGGGCCCCAGGCATCATCTGCGTGAGACCGGCAATCAGCCTGTTGCCAGCCTCCCACAAGGCCGTGCGCGGCATCGGCGGCAGACACTCCAGAATGAACCACATCCGGGGGGAAGAGAGGCTCAGGCGAGTGCGGATCCCCTGGCGCCAGTTCCAGCGGCGACAGGTGACGCCGAGATCGTCCCGCCACACCACCTCTCCGGGAGCCGGTGCCTCCTGGATTGGCAGCCCTTCTTTGAGGGTGTCAAAGCATTCGCTGCCATCGGCAATCACCAGGCGCGGCGTCCCCACATAGGCCGCCAGATCCTCCCCGCCCACGGGAATGGCATACTCGATGCTGATGGCGTTGTAGAGATCCACCACGGGATCGATGGCGGGCAAGACGCCATCGCGCAGCACCCGCTTGCGCAGTGCCTGGGCCGAGCAGGGCGTGCGGGCAGGCTTGGCGCCAAACCCCTTGAACACCTGATCCCAGGCGGCCAGATGTTCAAGGGCCCAGGGGGCCTCGTCGGTGCCAAGGGCCGCACATGCCCGGGCCAGGGCCCGCTCCCCCACCAGAGTGTCAATCACGGGGGCGGCTTCCACCACGATGCTGAGGGCACAAAAACCCGGCGCCAACCTGGCTATCTCGGGGTCGATACGGGGGATCATCGGGAACATTCAGCACTCCTGGTCAAGGCTCATCAAGACGGGGTGGCGGAACGGGCACGGGCGTTCCCCTTTTTTCCTTCCCCCGCCAACGGTTGACGCCATGATGAAGGGCACAGGGTCATAATAAAATTTACTTTATCTTAATTATGTTAAGTAAAACTGATGACCCAACCCTCTTTCCCATGAAAAATCGCCGCCCCGCAGCACACTGCCCACCCCCACTACCACACCCCGACCCTCCAATGCAGACCTGGGCAAGCCCACACCATTGCCCTGGCCGCTTTCCCCGTCACTCATGCTATTATCTGCGTCCAAACATGAGCCCATAAAATCAGGACATTGTGATGACCGACCACACTTTTATTCCCGGCAAGGACGCAGCGCTGGAAGACTCCATCGAACGCTTCCAGACCAAGCTGCAAGCCCTGGGGTTTGATATCGAAGAGGCCTCCTGGCTCAACCCCGTGCCCAACGTCTGGTCCGTGCACATCCGGGACAAGGAGTGCGCCCTCTGCTTCACCAACGGCAAGGGTGCCAGCAAGAAGGCGGCGCTCGCCTCCGCCCTTGGCGAATATTTCGAGCGTCTCTCCACCAACTACTTCTTCGCCGACTTCTACCTGGGCGAGCAGGTAGCCAATGGCGACTTCGTCCACTACCCGAACGAGAAGTGGTTCCCCATCGAGGGGGATCAGCTTCCCACTGGTCTGCTCGACTCCTTCACCCGCAAGTTCTACAACCCGGACGGTGAAGTGACCGCCGACATGCTGGTGGACCTGCAATCCGGCAACGAGGAACGCGGCATCGTCGCCCTGCCCTTCGAGCGCCAGTCCGACCACCAGACCGTCTATATCCCGATGAACATCGTCGGCAACCTGTATGTTTCCAACGGCATGAGCGCCGGCAACACCCGCACCGAAGCCCGCACCCAGGGGCTGTCGGAGGTGTTCGAGCGCCACGTGAAGAACAAGATCATCGCCGAGGCCATCAGCCTGCCCCAGATCCCGGGCGAGGTCATCGCCCGTTACCCCGGCATCAAGGCGTCCATCGATGCACTGGAGGCCGAAGGCTTCCCCATCTACAGCTTCGATGCCTCCCTCGGCGGCCGTTATCCGGTCATCTGCGTGGTGCTGCTCAACCCGAGCAACGGCACCTGCTTTGCCTCCTTCGGCGCCCACCCGCGCTTCGAGGTCGCCTTCGAGCGCACCGTCACCGAACTGCTGCAAGGGCGCAGCCTCAAGGATCTGGACGTCTTCGTGCCGCCGTCGTTCGACAACGAGCAGGTGGCGGATCACCACAACCTGGAGACCCACTTCATCGACTCCTCCGGCCTCATCAGCTGGGATCTGTTCAAGGAAGAGTCCGACTTCGAGTTTGCCGACTGGGACTTCCGTGGCACCTCGCAAGAGGAGTTCGACCACCTGATCGGCATCTTCCACGAGCTGGAGCAGCCGGTCTACATCGCCGACTACGAGCACCTGGGTGTCTACGCCTGCCGTATCCTGGTGCCCGGCATGTCCGACATCTATCCGGTGGAAGATCTGCTGCTGGCCAACAACACCATGGGGGCCCACCTGCGGGAGACCATCCTGGCGCTGCCGGCGCTCGAGTGGGACGCAGAGCAGTACATGGCCCTGTTCGACCAGCTGGATGAAGAGGGTCACGACGAGCGGACCCGGGTGCGCGAGCTGCTCGGCATCGCCGCCGCCAAGGGCACTGCCCTGCACACCCTGCGCGTCGGTGAGCTCAAAGCCATGCTGGCGCTGGCCGCAGGCGACCTGGAGAGCGCCCTCGACCTCATCGACTGGACCATGGAGTTCAACCAGTCGGTGTTCCCGGCGGATCGGGCCGCTTACTACCGCGCCCTGCGCGCCTGCGTCGAGCTCTTCCTGGACGAGGATCGCGACCCCGAGCAGTACCGCCCGGTGTTCGCCCGCATGTTCGGGGAAGAGACCCTGGCGCAGGCGTGGGCCAACGCCCGCGGCGAGGCGCGCTTCCACGGGTTGGAAGCCGCCGATCTCTCCCTCTCCCAGTTCCCGCTGCACCAGAAACTGCTGGCCGCTTACGAGAAATTGCAAAAAGCCAAACGAATCCATAGCTGGAACTGATATGCTGATATGACGAAGGGGCCCTGAGGGCCCCTTCTGTTTTATGGTCTACGCTTTGGCTGGCCGTGCCACAAAGATGAAATAAAAGACAAAAAATACCTCTTAGGGGGTTGTTAATTTGGCACTCATGGTGCAGTGCGGCCGCAAAGGTGCCTGGCCGGTACTTTTTTAAGGGTGTCCTTTATAAGTTCTTAAAAATCATAAAATTAATAACAGACTCATTTCTGTTTCACCTGAAACCTGGTGTAAAGAAACGCTTCCGGATGGCGAAAAATCCTGTAGTAAAATTACATTCACAATCTGTAATTCTTGATCGGAGTCAATTTTGGGGATCAGCCCCTTTGTTATGATTTCCACAGGCAAAATATGCAGGTACTGAGAATTGAAAGCAGAATCTCCCTTTGATTGTCTGAAGCCCGAAGCCATCGCCGCCCTGGCCGAAGACATTACCTATGCCAAGGCCACCAAGCCCGCATACAAGGTCATTCCCCTGGCCATCACCGCTGGCGCCTTCATCGCCATCGCATTCGTCTTCTATATCACCGTCACCACGGGCTCAAGCGGCATGGCCTGGGGCATGTCCAAGCTGGTGGGCGGCATCTGCTTCTCCCTCGGTCTCATCCTCTGCGTCCTGCTCGGCGCCGAACTGTTCACCTCCACTACCCTCACCCTGGTAGCCAAGGCGGCGAATCGCATCAGCTGGGCCCAGCTGCTCAAGAACTGGGGACTGGTCTACTTCGGCAACCTCATCGGCGGTCTCATCATCGTCGGCCTCATCATCATGTCGGCGGAATACACGGCAGCGGATGGTCAGTGGGGGCTGAACGCCATGAAAGTGGCCCAGCACAAGATCCATCACACCTTCTTCGAGGCCGTGGCCCTTGGCATCCTCTGCAACCTCATGGTGTGTCTCGCCGTGTGGATGGCCTTCGGCGCCCGCAGCGCCACCGACAAGGTGATGGTGATGCTGCTTCCCGTCGCCATGTTCGTGGCCTCCGGTTTTGAGCACAGCATTGCAAACATGTTTATGATCCCGGTCGGTATCGCCATCCACAGCGTCGCGAGCCCGGAATTCTGGCAGGCCATCGGCCAGGATCCGGCGACCTTTGCCGACCTGACCGTGTCCAACTTCGTCCTGCACAACCTCATCCCTGTCACCATCGGTAATATCATTGGTGGTGGCGTCATGGTTGGGCTGACTTACTGGTTTATCTTCCGTCGCCATCATTAAGGATGGCGGCAGACACATAAATACCTTGAGAGGTAATGAAAATGGCAGAACTTAACGAACAGTTCCAAAAAGCATGGGAAGGCTTCGCAGCCGGTGAATGGCAGACCTCTGTCAACACCCGTGACTTCATCCAGAAGAACTACACCCCGTATGAAGGTGACGAGTCCTTCCTGGCTGGCGCGACCGAAGCCACCACCAAGCTGTGGGACAAGGTCATGGAAGGCATCAAGATCGAGAACCGCACTCACGCGCCGGTCGATTTTGATACCGACCTGCCCTCCACCATTACCGCTCACGATGCCGGCTATATCGACCAGAGCCTGGAGCAAATCGTTGGTCTGCAGACCGACAAACCGCTCAAGCGCGCCATCATCGCCAACGGCGGTATCAAGATGGTCAAGACCTCTTGCGAAGTGTACGGTCGCCAGCTTGACCCCATGGTCGAGAAGATCTTCACCGAGTACCGCAAGACTCACAACCAGGGCGTGTTCGACGTCTACACCAAAGACATCCTGAACTGCCGCAAGTCCGGCGTCATCACCGGTCTGCCGGATGCCTACGGCCGTGGCCGTATCATCGGTGACTACCGTCGTGTTGCCCTGTACGGTATCGACTTCCTGATGGCCGACAAACTGGCTCAGTTCAAGTCCCTGCAGGCTGACCTGGAAAACGGTGTCAACCTGGAAGCCACCATCCGTCTGCGCGAAGAGATCTCCGAGCAGCACCGTGCCCTGGCCCAGATGAAGGTGATGGCTGCCAAATATGGCTGCGACATCTCCGTACCGGCCAAAAACGCCAAAGAAGCCGTACAGTGGACCTACTTCGCCTACCTGGCGGCGGTCAAGTCCCAGAACGGCGCGGCCATGTCCTTCGGTCGTACCTCCAGCTTCCTGGACATCTACATCGAGCGTGACCTGCAGAAAGGCCTGATCACCGAGCAAGAAGCCCAGGAGCTGATGGACCACATGGTCATGAAGCTGCGTATGGTTCGCTTCCTGCGTACCCCGGAATACGATTCACTGTTCTCCGGCGACCCGATGTGGGCGACCGAGACCCTGGCCGGTATGGGCGTTGACGGCCGTACCCTGGTCACCAAGAACAGCTTCCGTATGCTGAACACCCTGTACACCATGGGCCCGTCCCCTGAGCCGAACCTGACCATCCTGTGGTCCGAGAAGCTGCCGGTCGGTTTCAAGAAGTACTGCGCCAAGGTATCCATCGAGACCTCTTCCGTTCAGTACGAGAACGACGACCTGATGCGTCCGGACTTCAACAACGATGACTACGCCATCGCTTGCTGTGTGTCCCCGATGATCGTCGGCAAACAGATGCAGTTCTTCGGTGCCCGTGCCAACCTGGCCAAGACCATGCTGTATGCAATCAACGGCGGTATGGACGAGAAGCTCAAGATCCAGGTCGGTCCGAAGACCGAAATGGTCACCTCCGAGTACCTCGATTACAACGACGTGATGGACAGACTGGATCACTTCATGGACTGGCTGGCCAAGCAGTATGTCGCCGCCCTGAACATCATCCACTACATGCACGACAAGTACAGCTACGAAGCCTCCCTGATGGCGCTGCACGACCGTGACGTCTATCGCACCATGGCTTGCGGCATCGCGGGTCTGTCCGTAGCCGCTGATTCCCTGTCTGCCATCAAGTACGCCAAGGTCAAGCCGGTACGTGATGCCGATGGCGTCTCCATCGACTTCGAAATCGAAGGCGAGTACCCGCAGTTCGGCAACAACGACGCTCGCGTCGATGACATCGCCTGCGACCTGGTTGAGCGCTTCATGAAGAAGATTCAGAAGCTGAACACCTACCGTGGTGCCGTGGCTACCCAGTCCGTGCTGACCATCACCTCCAACGTGGTGTACGGCAAGAAGACCGGTAACACCCCGGATGGTCGTCGCGCCGGTGCGCCGTTCGGCCCGGGTGCCAACCCGATGCACGGTCGTGATCAGAAGGGTGCCGTTGCTTCCCTGACTTCCGTTGCCAAGCTGCCGTTCGCCTACGCCAAAGATGGTATCTCCTATACCTTCTCCATCGTGCCGAATGCCCTGGGCAAAGACATGGAAGCCCAGAAAGCCAACCTGGCCGGCCTGATGGATGGTTACTTCCACCACGAAGCCAACCTGGAAGGTGGTCAGCACTTGAACGTCAACGTGATGAACCGTGAAATGCTGCTGGACGCCATGGAAAACCCGGAGAAATATCCGCAGTTGACCATCCGCGTATCCGGTTATGCCGTTCGCTTCAACTCCTTGACCAAGGAGCAACAGCAAGACGTCATCACCCGTACCTTCACCGCTTCTCTGTAATAGAGTCTCGGAGAACAAAAACCGGCACCCAGGTGCCGGTTTTTTTATGCCTGATAGTCAGGGAGCATCGGCCTGAACCTGCCGGCAAGGCCGGCTCTCCCCTCCTCTCATCCCGCCTTGTTCAGGGCCGCTCACCCGCAGTCAGACGGCGGTTGATATCGGCGATGACCGGGGCGATATCCGCCAGGGTGTCGATGACGTAGTGCGCCCCCGCCGCCCGCAGTTTGGCCTCGGCCGGTACGCGCCTGGCGGCTATCTCCGCCTCGTTCATGGCGGCAAACTCGTCCCAGGTAGCGCCAAACTCGTTGCCGGAAACCGACAATCCCACCGTCCACATGCCCGCGTTCAACCCTTCGCTGATACCCGGCACGGCGTCATCTACCTTGATGCAACGATGCACCGCGCTCACTCCCAGCTCAATCACGTTGGCCAGCGCCATCCAGGGGCCGGGGCGACCGCCAGCCTTGAGATCGTCGGTGGCGACCCAGTGATCCGGGCGATAACCGTGATCGGCCGCAGCAGGTACCAGCGCTTCCATCACCGGACGGGGGTAACCGGAGCAGGAGCCGATGCGCAGCCCCTGGCCCCGCAGTGCCTCCAGCACCGGTAGCACACCGGGAATGGGGGCGGCAAAGCGGGTCACCGCGGCAATCTGCAGCGGCATAAAGGTGTGATAAATGTGGTCCACCTCGGCGTGGCTCATGGGGTGGCCGAAGCGAGCCTGCCAGCGCACATCCACCGAGGGCAGACGGCCCAGCGCGGCGATATGATCCCACTTGCCCAGCCCCATGGGCTGGCGCGCCTCATCCAGGGTCACGGGGAAGTCATAGGCGCGGGCGAAGGCCTCGACGAAGATGGAGGTGGGGGCGAAGGAGCCGAAATCGACGACGGTGCCGGCCCAGTCGAGGATCAGCGCCTCTACGTCGGTGGTCGGGTCTACAACAATCTGCAAGTCAGTCATGGTGGTGTTCCTGTTTCGGTGAAAGTGCGATCTCGCCAAGGGCGTGATCGAGAATGGTGATGGCACGCACCAGATCGGCGCGGGCGATATTGAGCGGTGGCGAGAGCTGGATGACATTGCCCTGAGAGACCTTGAAGCTGAGCCCCAGCTCAAGACAGCGGTAGAGCAGCCGCTCGGCGGCCTGGCTGTTGCGGGTGCGACTCTGGTGATCGACCACCAGATCGAGCGCCCAGAGCAAACCGATACCGCGCACCTGCCCAATGAGCGGGTGACGCTCGGCAAGCGCCACGAGCTCTGCCGCCATAAAATGGCCATCCTCCCGCACCTTGGCCAGCAACCCCTCTTCACGGATGGTACTGATGGTGGCAAGGGCCGCCGCGCAGCCGATGGGGCTCTTCTCGTGGGTGTAGTGACCCAGCGAAATAGCTGCGGCCTGATTGAAACGGTCGCGGGTGATGAGCGCAGCAAATGGCACCACCCCGCCCCCCAACCCTTTGCCCAGGCAGATGATGTCGGGCTCGATGCCGAATTCTTCAAAGCTGAACCAGTGGCCAGTACGCCCCAGGGCATTGGGGATCTCGTCGACGATCAGCAGCACCTTGTGGCGATCGCAGATCTCCCGCACCCGCTGCCAGTAGGCCTTCGAGGGCACCTGTACGTCGGTGTTGCGGATGGGCTCGGCGATAAAGGCGCCGATCCCTCCCTCCTTCTCGATGACGTACTCCAGATAATCGGCATAGTGCAGGTCATCCCCCTCCCCGCGATACCAGACACCGCGATAACGGGTGGGCGGCGGGATACGCTCCACACCGGCCATCAAGGGGCCCATGCCGGCGCGAAAACAGGCTTCACCGCCGACCGAGATGGCATCGAGGGAGGCGCCGTGAAAGGCATCCCACAGGGACACCACCTTGCTGTTGCCGGTTATGAAACGGGCGAGCTTCAGGGCAATCCCCACTACCTCGCTGCCGCCGGGGGCGAACAGCACCCGGTTGAGATCGCCGGGGGCCAGTTCGGCCAGGGTGCGGGCACAGTCGATGGCAACCTGATGGGTGTAGCGGCGGGGTGCAAACGGCAGATCGGCGAGTTGCTGCTGCACCGCGGCCACCACCCTGGGGTGACCGTGGCCCAGCTGATGGACGCTGTTGCCGTGAAAATCGAGATACCGTTTGCCCGATACGCTGGTCAGCCAGCTCCCCTGCGCACGCTCAAGCAGATCGAGACAGGGGGTGGAGAGGGCCTGATGGAGAAAGTAGCGGCTATCCTCCGCCAATCCCGCCTGCACCGCCTCGCTCTGACCTGCCCACCAGCGCGCCCGCCCCTCGCCGAGGTTGATATCCCCTTCGCTGTCGGCACGGCCGCTGCCGTGCCGCTTATGGTCGTGCTGATCGCAACCCTGAGGCGCTTGGCTCGTCATCGCGCGTCCCCTTGCCAGTAGCAGGCGCTGGCCATGGCGGCGAGCAGATCCCGCACCCGCTCTGGGGTCACATCACCGATATTGCCGATACGGAAGCAATCGGCCTGGGAGACCTTGCCCGGATAGATGACAAAGCCCTGCCCCTTGAGCCGCTGGTAGAAGTCGGCGAAGCGGTAGTCAGGGTGGGCCGGAGAGTAGAAGGCGGTGATGATGGGAGATTGCCACTGTTCTGGCAGCAGCGGCGCAAAGCCAAGCGCCGCCATCCCCGCCACCAGGGTGCGCTGATTTTCACTGTAACGCAGATGGCGGGCGGCGATGCCTCCCTCCGCTTCCAGCTCGCGCAGCGCCTGGGCAAAGGCCAGCACGGTATGGGTGGGCGAGGTGAAGCGCCACTTGCCCCCCTGCTGCTCCATGGTCTGCCACTGGGCATGCAGGTCGAGGGAGACAGATCGGGCGCGACCAGCGCAGGCCGTGAGCGCCACGCGGCGAGCGATAACGAAGCCAAAACCCGGCACCCCCTGAATACACTTGTTGGCGGAGCTGATGAGAAACTCGATGCCAAGGCGCCCCATGTCGATGGGGATACCGCCAAAGCTGCTCATGGCATCGACGATCAAGCGGATGCCACGGTGCTGGCAGAGCTGAGCCACCTCGTCGAGCGGGTTGAGCATGCCGGTGGTAGTCTCGCAATGCACCATGGCCAGATGGGTGATCTCGGGGTGGCGCACCAGCATCGCCTCGATGGCGACGGCTTCCGGGCGGGTTGTCTCGCCGCAGTCGAGCTCATGGTGGCGCAGGCCAAGGCAGCGGGCCATCTCCCCCATGCGGGCGCCGTAGGCGCCGTTGTTGATGATCAGCAGACACTCATCGACGCCTATCGCCGAGCCCAGTACGCTCTCCACCACATAGCTGCCGCTCCCCTGCAGCAGCACGGCGCTGTAGTCGCTCTCATATTCCGGGCCGGTGGCGAGGCGCACCAGCTCGCGGCGGATGGGCTCCACCACACCCTGGTTGTAGTCCGCATCCCAGGTGCAGCTGTCTTGCAGCATGGCGGCGCGCACCGTCGCGGTGGTCGAGAGGGGGCCCGGGGTCAGCAGCAGGTAATCGACGGCGGCAGGGGCCGCAGGAATATGGGTCATGACTTTGCTCCTTTTGGTATATACCAGAATGAGCCATTGTGGGTAACGGCCCCGCCAAGGTCAAAGGGGTGGCGCTACGTGCAACAAAAAATTCATTTTCAGCGCCGGGATCGCGATAATCTAGGAAGCCTGAACCACAGGGCCAACACTGGTATCTACCAACATGTTTTGACATCGTCGTTTATCGGCTGGGCAGATGACCAATCCTGTGCCCAGCCCATTGCCCAACTCATTGCACAACTCATTGCACAATCAGGGATTTTCATGAGCAAACCCCAATACCTGCAGATCAAGGATGCCCTCGCCAACCAGATCCTGGCGGGGGGTCTGGCCCCCAACGACAAGCTCCCCTCCGAGCGGCTGCTGGGGGAACTCTATGGCACCACAAGGGTCACCATTCGCGAGGCGCTGGTGCAGCTGGAGGCGAACGGCCTTATCTATCGGGAGGATCGCCGCGGCTGGTTCGTCACCCCGCCGCGTTTCAGTCTCAACCCCAGACGCACCTCCAACTTTCACCAGATAGTGCGGGAGCAAGGGGGCGAGCCACGCACCGAGCTGCTGGAAAAAAGCCGCCAGGCGGTGCCGCCCGCGTTGATGGCGCAGTTGCAACTCAAGCCGTTTGACAGCCTCTTTTTGCTCAAGCGACTGCGCTACGCCAACGGGCGCGCCATCTGCTACTGCGAGAACCACTGCCTGCCAGAGCGGGTGCCCGGCCTGCTGGAGCTGGATCTCAACGGCAGTCTGACCGAGATCTACCAGGCCCATTACGATCTCCACTACGCCCGCATGCAGGTGCGCTTCTTCCCCACCGCCCTGCCGGACGAAGTGGCCAAGGCGCTCGGGGCCACCGCCGGTCTGCCCGCCCTGCGCCTCGAGCGACTCAACTTCGATCAGCACGGCCGGGTGCTCGATTTCGATCTGGAGTACTGGCGCCACGACAGTCTGGAGATCGAGGTGGATACCCAGGATTAGTCACGGACAAATCAGGGACGGCAAAACGTCACGGGGCTGTCACGGTCACGTCATAAAGATCCCCTAGCCTCTCTCTCGACCAATCTGGTTTATACCAAACCAATTTAACTGGAGAAGAGGATGAAACAGGGAACCCATCTGCTGGCCGCCGCCGTACTGGCTGCCATGACCGCCCCGGCACTGGCCGCGACCGACCTCACCGTCTACACCGCCTTCGAACCGGAGCAGCTCAACGAGCTGAAAACCGCGTTCGAGCGCCAGCATCCGGATATCAACATCAAGTGGGTGCGTGACTCCACCGGCGTGGTCACCGCCCGCTTGCTGGCAGAAAAAGCCCAGCCCAAAGCGGATGTGGTATGGGGACTGGCGGCGACCAGCCTGATGCAGCTCGATCAGCAGCAGATGCTCAATGCCTATGCACCGAAAGGGCTGGACAAGCTCGACAGCCGCTTTCGCGACAGCAAGGCCGAGCCGCACTGGATCGGTCTGGACGCCTTCTTCAGCGCCATCTGCTTCAACAAGGTAGAGGCGGAAAAGCAGGGGATCCCGGCGCCCACCAGCTGGGCCGACCTTACCAAGCCCATCTACAAGGGCAAGGTGATCATGCCCAACCCCAGCTCCTCCGGCACCGGTTACCTGAGCGTCGCTGGTTGGCTGCAGACCATGGGTGAGAAGCAGGGCTGGCAATTCATGAACGGCCTGCACCAGAACATCGACCGTTACACCCACTCGGGCTCCGCCCCTTGCAAGCTGGCCGCCAGCGGCGAGACGGTGATCGGCATCTCCTTCGACTTCCCGGCCACCAGCCTCAAGGCCAAGGGGGCCCCCATTGAGGTGGTGTTCCCGAAAGAGGGGTCGGGCTGGGATATGGAAGCCGCCGCCATCATCAAGGGCACCTCCAAGCTGGAAGCCGCCAAACAGCTGCTCGACTTTGCCGCCACCGAACAGGCCAACGCCCTCTACAACAAGTCGTTCGCAGTGGTCGCCATCCCCGATGTAGCCCAACCGAGAGCGGGCTATCCGGCTGATATCAAAGGCCAGATGATCGACAACGACTTTAGCTGGGCAGCCCGCGAGCGTAACGCCATCCTGGCCCAGTGGAGTGCCAGCTTCGACGGCAAGACCGAAGCCAAGCAGTAAGCGTGAAGGGCGGCGGTTTGTTCACGCCCCACACACAGCCACCAATAAACTGCCAGTCGAAGGCCAACAGCTGTTGGCCTTCGCTTTTTGGTTTTCACTTCCCGAGTGTGTATTGCCTTCAATTAGCGACGCTTCGCCCATCCACACAGGGCCCAACTACTTGCTGGCGACCCGATGTCATTTGACTGTCATCAAGCTGTCATCCCCCGATCACCTGACCGTCACACTTCACCCGCAAACTGGTATATACCAAATCAGTAGCGAGTCGAACCATGACCCAGCCCTATCTGGACATTCAACATCTCAACAAGCAGTTCGGTGCTTTTCAGGCCCTTAAAGGGATCTCTCTGACCATTGAGCCGGGGGAGTTTATCTGCTTTCTCGGCCCCTCCGGCTGCGGTAAAACCACCTTGCTCAGAGCCATCGCCGGGCTGGATCTGCCGGACAGCGGCGAGATCTGGCAAGGGGGGCGCAATATCTCCCGCCTGCCGCCCCAGCAGCGCGACTTTGGCATCGTGTTTCAATCCTACGCCCTCTTCCCCAACTTGACGGTGGCCCAGAACATCGCCTTGGGCCTCGAGAATCAGGGGCTGGCGCGCGATGTCATCAAGGAGCGGGTGGATCACTGGCTCGGGCTGGTCGCTCTCAATGCCCAGTCCCACAAATACCCGAGCCAGATCTCCGGCGGCCAGCAGCAGCGGGTGGCGCTGGCCCGGGCACTGGCCCTCTCCCCCGGCCTGTTGCTGCTGGACGAACCGCTCAGCGCGCTGGATGCGCTGGTTCGCACCCACCTTCGCAGCGAGATCCGCGCCCTGCAGCAGCGCCTTGGCATTACCACCATCATGGTGACCCACGATCAGGAAGAGGCGCTGACCATGGCCGATCGCATCGTGGTGATGGAGGGCGGCCGCATCGTGCAGGTGGGCACCCCGCAGGCGATCTACCACCAGCCTGCCAGCCGTTTCGTGGCAAGCTTTGTCGGCACCATGAACTTTCTCGATGCCCTGGTGCTCGGCCCCAATCAGGTGCGCCTCAACGAGCAGCCGCTGCAACTCACCAACCGGGCCACCGCCGGCAGCAAATTGCAGGTGGCGATCCGCCCCGAGGCGATCACCCTGAGTGCGCCGAGCGAACCGTATCTTGGCCATCATGGCGTTGAAGCAACCATCGATCAGGTGGAGTTTCTCGGCGCCGCCCAGCGCCTCATCTGCACCGCCGACACCTATCTGGGCCCGCAGCAGATCCTGGTGGAGCGCCCGACCCATGAGCTGCCCCGCCACGAACAGGGGGGCTGGCGCAGCGGCATGCGCTGCTCCCTGCACTGGCCCGCCGGGGCGATGCAGCTGTTTGAAGGAGAGCGTCCATGACAGCCCCCCTTGCGACCTCCTCCCTGCCGCCGCCAGCGACAGCCCGGCAAGACGGCCGCTGGCAGCGGCTCTGTCGCGGCTGGAGCCGGGATCAGCTGCTGCAGCTGACCCTGCTGGTGCTCGGTATCGCCCTGCTGGTGGGGGGCCTCTTGCTGCCGCTGCTCACCATGCTGCAAAAGAGTCTGCAGGATGAGAACGGCCTCTGGGTGGGGCTTGCCAACTTCAGCGCCTACTTCGACTCCCCTCATCTGGGGCGCACCATTGGCAACACCCTCTGGCTCGGGGTGCTGATCACCGCGCTGGTGGTGACCATCGCCTTTGGCTACGCCTACGCCCTCACCCGTACCTGCATGCCGGGCAAGGGGCTGTTTCGCCTCATCGGTTTGATCCCGCTCCTGATGCCCTCCCTGTTGCCCGCCATCAGTCTGGTCTACTGGTTTGGCAATCAGGGGGTCGCCAAGGGGCTGCTCGGCGGCGAGAGCATCTACGGCCCCATCGGCATCGTCATCGGTCTGGGCTTCTGGTGTTTTCCCCACGCTCTGATGATCCTCATCACGGCGCTCGGTCAGAGCGATGCCCGCCTCTATGAAGCCTCCCGGGTGCTGGGCAGCAGCGGCTGGCGCACCTTTGTCACCGTCACCCTGCCCACCGCCCGTTATGGCCTGCTGAGCGCAGCCATCGCGGTCTTCACCCTCACCATCTGCGACTTCGGGGTGGCCAAGGTGATTGGCGGCCAGTACAGCGTGCTGGCTACCGACATCTACCGGCAGGTGATCGGGATGCAGAACTTCTCGCTGGGCGCCGTTGCCAGCGTCACCCTGCTGCTGCCGGCACTGTTGAGCTTTGCCCTGGAGCACAGAGTACGCAGCAAGATGCAGGAGCAGAGCAGCACCAAGGCGGTGCCCTATCAACCCAAGCCCCATCGGCTGCGGGATCTGCTGGCGCTCGGCTGGTGTACCCTCTGGGCCCTGCTGTTTCTGGCGCTGGTGGGGATGGCCGTTTACGGCTCCCTGGTGCAGTTCTGGCCCTACAACCTCGCTCTGACGCTGGATCACTACGCCTTTGACAGCAATAGCGTCTATGGCTGGCAGCCCTTTACCAACACCTTGCAGCTGGGCCTCTATACCGCGCTTATCGGCACCGTGCTGGTGATGGTGCTGGCCTGGGCGCAGGAGAAGGGGCGCCACTTTGCATGGCTGCGCCAGCTGTTGCATCTGCTCGCCATGCTGTCGCTGGCGGTGCCCGGCATGGTGCTGGGACTGGGTTACATCTTCTTTTTCAACGGCAATCCGCTCTTTGGCGGTCTCTACGGCACCCTACCACTGATGGTGCTCTCCTGCGTCATCCACTACTACACAGTGGGTCATATGACGGCGCTGACCAGCCTCAAGCAGTTGCCCAAGGAGCTGGAGCTGGTGGCCATCTCATTGCGCATTCCGCTCTGGAAGGCGTTCTGGCGAGTCACCCTGCCCGCCTCCCTGCCAGCGCTCTTGGAGATCTTCATCTATCTGTTCGTCAACGCCATGACCACCACCTCGGCGGTGATCTTCCTCTATTCGAGCGACAGCATGCTCGCCTCCATCGCCGTGCTGAACATGGAGGATTCCGGCGATACCGCAGCGGCCGCCGCCATGGCCACCCTGATCCTGCTGGCCGCCGCCACCGTCAAGCTGCTCCAGCTCTTTTTGAGCCGCGCCCTGCTGGATCGCACCCAGCGCTGGCGCCACCCATAACCTTATCGAGGAGTCATCATGTCCACTCTCCCCTTCTGGCTGGCCGAGGCGCTCGCCGCCGAACAGCCCGCGCCCCCCATCCCCCTGGTCGGCCACCACGAGGCCGATATCTGCATCGTCGGTGGCGGCTTTACCGGGCTGTGGAGCGCCATCGCCCTTAAACAGGCCGAGCCACACTTGCGTATCATGGTGCTGGAGAAGGATCGCTGCGGCAGCGGCGCCTCCGGGCGCAACGGCGGCTGTTTGCTCACCTGGTCGGCCAAGTATTTGACCTTAAAGCGCCTCTTTGGCGAGCAGCAGGCCGCCTGGCTGGTACAAAGATCCGAGCAGGCGGTACACGAGATCGCCCACTTCTGCGAAACGCACAGCATAGAAGCGGAGCTGAGGGTCGAGGGCACCTGCTACACCGCCACCAGCGAGGCCCAGCGTGGCCTGATGGAGCCGGTATTGCAGGAACTCAAACGCGCAGACCTTAACCAGTGGCAAGTGATTGCAGAGGATAAACTGGCGAGCCAGAGCGGCTCCCACGTTCATCTGGAGGGGCTCTACAGCCCCCACGCGGGTTCGGTGCAACCGGCACTGCTGGTGCGCGGCCTGCTGCGGGTGGCGCGGGAACTGGGGGTCGAGGTCTATGAACACTCCCCCATGCGGCGCCTTGAGGCGGGCCAGCCTGCGCGGGTGCAAACGCCACAGGGCGAGGTGCGTGCCCGCAAGGTGGTGCTGGCCCTCAACAGCGCCATGGTGCAGCACTTTCGCGAGTTTAGCCGCAGCATAGTGCTGGTCTCCTCCGATATGGTGATAACCGACCCCGCGCCGGATGCACTGGCTGCCCAGCAGCTTGAGCACGGCCGCTCCGTGGTGGATGGCCGCACCTTTGTGCATTACTACCGCTCCACCCCGCAAGGGCGGCTGATGCTGGGCAAGGGGGGCAACACCTTCGCCTTTGCCAACCGCCATCTGGCCCTGTTCGATGCACCGAGCCGTTATCTTGCCCCCCTCACCCGCACCCTTCGCCGCTTCTTTCCGGCGCTCAAAGAGGTGCCCATCGCCGCCAGCTGGTGCGGCGCCTCCGACCGCTCAGTAGATGGCCTCCCCTTCTTCGGCCACTGGCGAGGGCAGCCCAATATCGTCTATGGCCTCGGCTATTCCGGCAACGGAGTGGCGCAAAGCTGGATGGGCGGCCAGATCCTGGCGGCCTTGGTGAGAGACGAGGTGCGGGAGGAGGACAAACCGTGGCGCGAATGCGCCCTGGTGAGCGGCCCGCGCGGCTACTTCCCGCCAGAGCCATTCCGCTGGCTGGGGGCCATGGCGGTGCGGGGTGCCATCCGGCGCAAAGAGAAGGCGGAAGATGAAGGCCACGCGGTGGCCTGGTATGACAAACAGCTGGCCAAACTTGCCGATGCGGCGGGCAAGGCGGATAAATAGGCACCTTCCCCCAGCGCTTAGAAAGGGGCCAGAAAGCCGAAGGGGCAGGAGAGTGATGACTCCCCTGCCCCTTCGCAGTTTGTATGGTTCGCGGCTGGCCCGATAGGCAGGCCTGGCGTTAGCTGGCCCAGGTAATGATGTGATCGGCCCAATCGCCGGCATGTACCTCATGGATCACCTTGCCGCGCACCGACTGACCCGCCTGATGCATGGCGGAGCGACTGCCGGTGATCAGCGGATGCCATTCGGGCAGGGTCTGCCCCTCCGCCAGCAGGCGATAGGCGCAGGTGGAGGGCAGCCAGTTGAACTCGGCAATCTTGTCGTGAGTGATCTGCAGGCAGTCCGGCTCTTTTTTAAAGCGGTTGCCGTAGTCGGAGCACTGGCAGGTCTTGGTATTGAGCAGGTTGCAGGCCACGTTGGTGAACACCAGCTCCTCGGTGTCCTCATCAATGAGCTTGTTCAGGCAGCACTTGCCGCAGCCGTCGCACAGAGACTCCCACTCCGTCATGGTCATCTGTTGCAGGCTTTTAACCTGCCAAAAGGGGGCGTTCTGCACGGGTTCACTCTGCTGCATAAAAATTGGCTCACTCAATACACTGACAAGCGCGTGGTTATACGCGCTATAGCCCGATTTTTCAAGGTTGGCGGTAGTTTCGCCTATTAAATCTTGCATAGGTACCTCGGAGAAAATCTACGATACCCACGTTACTCACATCGTCTTTTACAGCAAGACTGATTTAACCAATCAAGGCTCAGGCTGCCATTCACTACGAGCAGAGCGAAATGCCGACTATTGGGTCAGCATGTTTATGACGCCGCGTGATTACCAGACCTGACAGCGAGGTACGCTGTACAAGACCAATAGCCTGGGTTTAATGCGCATTCGACTTAGCCCTTTGAGCTGGATCGGAGGGGCATTAGCAACCAGCGTGGCCCGCAGACTAACCCCAAAAACGACAGGATTGATTCACCTGTGAAACAGCATCAGCCAACTTGATTTCAACAGCGTGAGAATCTTGGGCTGTTCGATTCTGGCCGCAGGTAATGGCTACGGCATATTAACTGCACTGTCCTCCGATTACGCTTAGGGAAGGTGCGAATAAGCGGGGAAATTCTTCTCGACTGACTCAGTCATTTCATTTCTTCATGTTTGAGCCGTTTTTTCTCCCGTAAATGCCTTGAATCAGCCTATTTAGACCGTTTCTTCGCCATTTAAGGCGTTATTCCCAATTTTTAGTGAGATCTCTCCCACTGACGTATCATTTGGTCCGCCCGAAACAGGTTGGCCAGCGTGAATAACATCGCCAGTTGGTTATCGTTTTTCAGCAACCCCTTGTATCTGGCTTTCACGAAGCCGAACTGTCGCTTGATGATGCGAAACGGGTGCTCCACCTTGGCCCGGATGCTGGCTTTCATGTATTCGATGTTGATGGCCGTTTTGTTCTTGCGTGGATGCTGTTTCAAGGTTCTTACCTTGCCGGGGCGCTCGGCGATCAGCCAGTCCACATCCACCTCGGCCAGCTCCTCGCGCTGTGGCGCCCCTTGGTAGCCGGCATCGGCTGAGACAAATTGCTCCTCTCCATGCAGCAGATTACCCAGCTGATTGAGGTCATGCTCGTTGGCCGCGGTGGTGACTAGGCTGTGGGTCAGGCCACTCTTGGCATCGACACCAATGTGGGCCTTCATGCCAAAGTGCCACTGATTGCCTTTCTTGGTCTGATGCATCTCCGGATCGCGTTGCTGCTCTTTGTTCTTGGTCGAGCTGGGAGCCTCAATGATGGTGGCATCGACCAAGGTGCCTTGAGTCATCATGACGCCTGCTTCGGCCAGCCAGCGATTGATGGTCTTGAACAATTGGCGGGCCAGTTGATGCTGCTCCAGCAGGTGGCGGAAATTCATGATGGTGGTGCGGTCCGGCAAGGCGCTATCCAGGGATAACCGGGCAAACAGACGCATGGAGGCGATTTCGTACAGAGCATCTTCCATCGCGCCATCGCTCAGGTTGTACCAATGCTGCATGCAGTGAATGCGTAGCATGGTTTCCAGCGGATAAGGTCGCCGGCCATTACCAGCCTTGGGATAAAACGGCTCGATGACTTCCACCATGTTTTGCCATGGCAGAATCTGCTCCATGCGGGACAAGAAAATCTCTTTTCTGGTCTGACGGCGCTTACTGCTGAATTCACTGTCGGCGAAGGTGAGCTGATGACTCATGATGAACCCTTTTTAATGGCTCCAAATGACAAACATGATCTCATATCAGGGACTTGTTCGCACCTTCCTTAGCAAATCGAACACATAAATATTGTTGATGTTTTTGCCTATAAAAATAGAGCGCTAGAAATATTACAAATTACGAATAAATCGCCAAAGTTTTGTTAACCGACAATTACCAGATAAATATTCTTTAATCATTAGTGGTTTCTCTACATTGTGTTCAACAAGCCAATCAGTAAACTCAGTTTCATACTCCTTCGATGTGGTAAAGCCGATAATATCATCATTATTTATCTTGAGGCAACGCAACATACTCGCCCAACTGGGTCTTTGGATCGCGTCGAGCAATTCATTAGTTGTACGATTATTATATAGTGGTAATGGTTGAACATAGCGCCACTCATTTTGATACTTATGAGCTTTCTTTTCCATATATTCATACCCAGCTAACCAATCTGATAACTGATGCGCACCGACAGCGCGAGCCATATGTTTATTAAATAGAGCTTCTCTAAAAAAACCATCTTCACTATCTTCTTTAACTTTTCGCCACTCAGTGAGAGCCAATTCAAAAGCCTTCCTAAATTGCCTTGAATTAAAAAAGTCAATATAAATTACTGGTTTAAAACTATGTCTTTTTATCCATTCGTCAGAAAGAATTATTCCAAAATAGCCAAATTCATCACAATGTTTTTTTGAGCCACTCTCATCTTCATGCCTAACACAAGTCATACCGAAAAACTGAGGATCTCTTTTTATTAATTCCGGATCATTTGTAAACAAGTGCATCAGTTTTCTTTCACATTGGTTAATGAAAAGTCCAGATGACATTATTTTAGACAAGGTATTTGTATTTTTAGTGTAATGAACAAACATTTTTATTAACTCAAATTAGGTGTTGGGTGATTTACCATGCATCCTGCATCGGGAATCTGATTGAGGTCAATTTATATGAAGGCACTTATTTAGTCACTTTAGCTTCGCAGGCTCATCACTAACCAGCAAGGCAGAAGAAATGCAGACAGGCACTAACCAAAGTGAAAACTAACGTTCAAATGCCATAAAAAATACCGCCCCAAGGGGCGGCATTTTGCTATCAGAGATAACAGGCTAACTTACCAGCCGGTTACTTCACGCAGGGCTTTGCCGATATCGGCCAGGGAGCGCACGGTTTTCACGCCGGCATCTTCCAGGGCGGCAAATTTCTCTGCTGCGGTACCTTTACCACCGGCGATGATGGCGCCCGCATGACCCATGCGCTTGCCAGCCGGGGCGGTGACACCCGCGATGTAGGAGACCACCGGCTTGGTGACGTGGGCCTTGATGTAGGCCGCCGCGTCTTCCTCGGCGTTGCCGCCGATCTCGCCGATCATCACGATGGCTTCGGTCTGCGGGTCATTCTGGAACATCTCCAGGATGTCGATGAAGTTGGAGCCCGGGATGGGGTCGCCACCGATTCCGACGCAGGTGGACTGGCCGAAGCCCTCGTCCGTGGTCTGCTTGACCGCTTCATAGGTCAGGGTGCCGGAGCGGGAGACGATGCCCACCTTGCCCGGCTTGTGGATGTGGCCCGGCATGATGCCGATCTTGCACTCACCCGGGGTGATGACGCCCGGGCAGTTGGGGCCGATCATGCGCACGCCGGTTTCCTGCAGCTTCACCTTGACGTCCAGCATGTCCAGGGTCGGGATGCCTTCGGTGATGGTGACAATCAGCTTGATGCCGGCATCGATGGCTTCCAGGATGGCGTCCTTGCAGAACGGGGCCGGGACATAGATGACGGAGGCAGTGGCGCCGGTGGCTTCCACGGCGTCACGGACGGTGTTGAACACCGGCAGGCCCAGGTGAGTGGTGCCGCCCTTGCCCGGGGACACGCCGCCGACCATCTGGGTACCGTAGGCAATGGCCTGTTCGGAGTGGAAGGTACCCTGACCGCCGGTAAAGCCCTGGCAGATCACCTTGGTGTCTTTGTTGATCAGAACGCTCATTATTTGGCCTCCGCTGCTTTTACCACTTGCTGAGCTGCGTCAGTCAGACTCGTTGCGGCGATGATATTGAGGCCGCTGTCGGCCAGTTTACGAGCACCCAGTTCGGCATTGTTGCCTTCCAGACGCACCACCACGGGCACTTTCACCCCCACTTCCTTCACGGCACCGATGATGCCTTCCGCGATCATGTCGCAGCGCACGATGCCACCGAAGATGTTGACCAGCACGGCTTGTACCTTGCTGTCGGAGAGGATGATCTTGAAGGCCTCGGTCACGCGCTCCTTGGTGGCACCGCCGCCGACGTCCAGGAAGTTGGCCGGGGAACCGCCGTGCAGGTTGACGATGTCCATGGTGCCCATGGCCAGGCCCGCGCCGTTGACCATGCAGCCGATGTTGCCATCGAGCGCCACATAGTTCAGCTCCCACTGGGCGGCGTGCGCTTCGCGGGGGTCATCCTGGGACGGATCGTGCATCTCGCGCAGCTTGGGCTGACGGTACAGGGCGTTGGCGTCGATGTTGATCTTGCCGTCGAGGCAGTGCAGGTTGCCCTTGTCGGTGATGACCAGGGGGTTGATCTCCAGCAGGGCGAAGTCGCAGTCCAGGAACATCTGGCCCAGACCCATGAAGATCTTGGTGAACTGCTTGATCTGATCGCCGACCAGACCCAGCTTGAAGGCCAGCTCGCGGGCCTGGTAGGGCTGCGGGCCTACCAGGGGATCGATGGCGGCCTTGTGAATGAGTTCCGGGGTTTCGTGGGCGACTTTTTCGATCTCCACGCCACCTTCGGTGGAAGCCATGAAGACCACGCGGCGAGAGCCACGGTCGACCACGGCGCCCAGGTACAGTTCCTTGGCAATGTCGGTGCAGGACTCCACCAGGATCTTGGTAACCGGCTGACCATTGGCGTCAGTCTGATAGGTCACCAGGTTCTTGCCGAGCCAGTTCTGGGCGAAGGCGCGGATCTCGTCCTTGCTCTTGGCCAGCTTGACGCCGCCCGCCTTGCCGCGGCCACCGGCGTGGACCTGGCACTTGACGACCCAGGTGTTGCCGCCAATCTTGTCGGCCGCTTCGGCCGCTTCCTGCGGGGTGGCACAGGCATAACCTTCGGAGACCGGCAGGCCATACTCGGCAAACAGCTGTTTTGCCTGATATTCATGCAGATTCATAGATGCTCTATCCGTGTTGTAGGTATTTCCGTCCGGGGCTCGTGTTTCTCAATCCCCTGTGAATGGGGGCCTGGGCGGCCCCTCGTTATCTTTCAGTCACGCTTGCTCAGACATCCAGCAGCAGACGAGTCGGGTCTTCCAGCAGCTCCTTGATGGAGACCAGGAAGCCCACGGACTCGCGGCCGTCGATGATGCGGTGATCGTAGGAGAGCGCCAGGTACATCATCGGCAGGATCTCGACCTTGCCGTCGACGGCCATGGGGCGGTCCTGGATCTTGTGCATGCCCAGAATGGCGCTCTGGGGCGGGTTGATGATGGGGGTGGACATCAGGGAGCCGAACACGCCACCGTTGGTGATGGTGAAGTTGCCGCCAGTCAGTTCATCCACGGTCAGCTTGCCGTCACGGCCCTTGCCGGCCAGATCTTTGATGGCCTTCTCGATGTCCGCCAGGCTCATGTTGTCGCAGTCGCGCAGCACCGGGGTCACCAGACCACGGGGGGTGGAGACGGCGATGCTGACGTCGAAGTAGTTGTGGTAGACGATGTCGTCACCGTCCAGCGCCGCGTTCACTTCCGGGTAGCGCTTGAGGGATTCGACCACGGCCTTCACATAGAAGGACATGAAGCCGAGCTTGATGCCGTGCTTCTTCTCGAAGATCTCGCCGTACTGCTTGCGCAGCTTCATGATGGGCGCCATGTTGATCTCGTTGAAAGTGGTCAGCATGGCGGTGGTGTTCTTGGCCTCCAGCAGACGCTCGGCGATGCGCTTGCGCAGACGGGTCATGGGCACACGCTTCTCGGTGCGACCGGCCAGCGGGGCAACCGGTGCGGCAGCCATAGGAGCGGCCGCAGCCGGCGCAGCAACGGGAGCCTTGCCCAGATTCTTGATGAAGGCTTCCACGTCTTCCTTGGTGACACGACCACCCTTGCCGGTGCCGGTCAGCTTGGCGACGTCGATGTCGTGCTCGGCCACCATGCGGCGCACGGAAGGGCTCAGGCCATCGGCAGCGTCATCGGCCACGGCTTCCACCGGCTTCTCGCTGGTCGCTTCACCGGCAACGGGGGCCGGCTTGAGCATGGCGATCAGCTGGCGGGAGAGCACGGTCGCCCCTTCGCTTTGCAGGATGTCGCCGAGCACGCCGGCTTCCGGCGCGGGCACTTCCAGCACGACTTTATCGGTTTCGATGTCAACCAGCACTTCGTCACGGGAAACCAGATCACCCGGTTTCTTGTGCCAGGTCGCGATGGTGGCATCCGCCACTGATTCCGGCAGGTCCGGTACCTTGATCTCGATAGTCATGTAATCAGTTCCTTGTTACTTCTTGGCCAGCAGGCTTGTTCCAGGTCAGAGAGGGTCCCGACACGGGCCCTCTCATCCACAACTCGTTCATTCCAGGGTAAGGGCGTCTTCCACCAGTGCTTTTTGCTGCTTGGCGTGGACGGACATGTAACCGACGGCCGGTGAGGCCGACGCCGGGCGACCGGCATAACGCAGACGGGCATGGCTTGGCAGCACGCTGTCGTAGTGATGACGGGTGCTGTACCAGGCGCCCTGGTTCTGCGGCTCTTCCTGACACCAGACGAAGTCGGTGACGTGGGCATAATCGGCCAGGATGGCGCGCACTTCCTCTTCCGGGAAGGGGTAGAGCTGCTCGATCCGTACCAGAGCCACGTCCTGCTGCTCGGCCTTGCGACGGGCATCGAGCAGGTCGTAGTAGACCTTGCCGGAGCAGAAGACCACGCGCTTGACGCCTTTGGGATCCAGCGCATCGATTTCGCCGATGGCGTTCTGGAAGGTGCCCTCTGCCAGCTCTTCGAGCTTGCTCACCGCCAGCGGGTGGCGCAGCAGGGATTTGGGCGTCATCACGATGAGCGGACGGCGCATGGGGCGTACCACCTGGCGACGCAGCATGTGGAACACCTGCGCCGGGGTAGAGGGCACGCACACCTGCATGTTGTGCTGAGCGCACATCTGCAGGTAACGCTCCAGACGGGCGGAAGAGTGCTCCGGGCCCTGACCCTCGTAACCGTGCGGCAGCAGCATGGTCAGGCCGCACATCCGGCCCCACTTCTGCTCGCCGGAGGAGAGGAACTGGTCCACCACCACCTGGGCGCAGTTGGCGAAGTCACCGAACTGGGCTTCCCAGATGGTGAGACCAGCCGGCTCCGCGCTGGCGTAGCCATATTCAAACGCCAGGACCGCGTTCTCGGTCAGCACGGAGTCATAGACTTCAAACGGGCCCTGCTCGTCGTGCAGGTTGCACAGCGGAGTGTAGGTGCTGGCATCGGTCTGGCTGTGCAGCACGGCGTGGCGATGGAAGAAGGTACCACGCCCGGAGTCTTCCCCGGTGAAGCGGATGCGGGATCCCTTGTCCACCAGGGTGGCGTAGGCCAGCGTCTCGGCAAAGCCCCAGTCCACCAGCTTCTCACCGGCGGCCATCAGGCGACGGTCTTCGTAGATCTTCTCGACCTGACGTTGCAGCACATGGGTGGCCGGGTACTGGCTGATGCGCTCGCCCAGGGCCTTCAGGTGATCCATGGGCACAGTGCTGTCATAGGCCATGGCCCAGTCGTGACCCAGATAAGGGGTCCAGTCCACGGAGTGCAGCTCCATGGGGCGCCACTCCTTGCTCACCCGTTCGCCCCGATCCAGGGTGTCGCGGTAGTCGTTGACTAGCGTGGTGGCCAGCTCCGGTGCGATGGCTCCTTCGGCGATCAGCTGATCGGCGTAGATCTTGCGCGGGGTCGGGTGCTGCTTGATCTTCTGATACATCAGGGGCTGGGTCGCGCTCGGCTCGTCAGCCTCGTTGTGGCCGTGACGACGGTAGCAGACCAGCTCGATCACCACGTCGCGCTTGAAGGTGTTGCGGTAATCCAGGGCAATCTGGGTCACCAGCACCACGGCTTCCGGGTCATCCCCGTTGACGTGCAGCACAGGGGCCTGCACCGCCTTGGCGATATCGGTGCAATATTCGGTGGAGCGCAGGTCACGGATATAGGAGGTGGTGAAGCCTACCTGGTTGTTGATGACGATGCGCACCGTGCCGCCCACGCCATAGGCTCGGGTCTGGGACATGTTGAAGGTCTCGGCAACGACCCCCTGCCCCGCGATGGCGGAGTCACCGTGGATGGTGATGGGCAGGACGCTGGAGCCGTCCTTGTCGCCACGACGGTCCATGCGGGCACGCACGGAGCCGATGACCACGGGGTTGACGATCTCGAGGTGGGACGGGTTGAAGGCGAGCGCCAGGTGGACGTTGCCACCCGGGGTGGCGAAGTCGGAGGAGAAGCCCATGTGGTACTTCACGTCCCCGGTGCCCCAGGATTCCCCGTGCTTGCCGGCAAACTCGTCAAACAGGTCCTGGGCGCGCTTGCCCAGCACGTTGATCAGCACGTTCAGGCGACCGCGGTGGGCCATGCCGATGACGGCCTCCTTGCAGCCCTGCTCACCGGCGCGGCGGATAAGCTCTTTCAGCATGGGAACCATGGCATCGCCCCCTTCCAGGGAGAAACGCTTGGCCCCCGGGAACTTGGCACCCAGGTATTTTTCCAGCCCTTCGGCGGCGGTCAGGCTCTCGAGGAAGCGGGTCTTCTCCTCGATGCTGTAGCTGCCCTTCCCTTCGATGGATTCGAGCCTGTCCTGCAGCCAGCGCTTCTCCTCGGTGGAGGTGAGGTGCATGTAGTCGGCACCTATGCTGCCGCAGTAGGTCTTCTTGAGCGAGGCGTAGAGTTCGGAGAGCACCATGGTCTCGCGACCGATGGCGTAGGAGCCCACGTTGAAGGTGGCCTCCATGTCGGCCCCCTGCAGGTTGTGAAACGCGGGATCGAGCTCGGCGACCGGTTCGCGCTGCCACAGACCCAGGGGATCCAGGTTGGCATTCTGATGGCCACGGAAACGGAAGGCGTTGATCAGTTGCAGTACGCGGACCTGCTTGGCATCCACCTGGGGATCGGAGACGGGGGCGCTGTAACGGGAGGGTTCCTTGGCCAGGCGGCGGAAATAGTCGCGGACCTGGGAGTGGGGTTGTTCGACTGCATGTCCATTGACCTGGGGCAGCGCCTGGAACAGGCTGCGCCATTCGTCGGCAACGGAGTCGGGGTTTTCCAGGAAGGATTCGTACAAATCCTCAATGTAGCTTGCATTCGCACCAGCCAGGTGAGATGACTCCAACCAGGCCTTCATCACGCCGTTATGCATTTCTATCCCTTGTACATCTTGTTCGCTGCACTGCAGCTTGTAGGGTCATAGCCATCCCGGGGCGGGATGGCTATCCAGAGGTCGGGCCCGGCGCAAGGCGCCCTGGCCCCGATACTACACGGCCCGGTTGAGCAACATCGACTTGATCTGACCGATGGCCTTGGTCGGGTTCAAGCCCTTGGGACAGACGTTCACGCAGTTCATGATGCCGTGGCAGCGGAACACGCTGAAGGCGTCATCCAGGTTGCCCAGTCGCTCACTGGCCGCAGTGTCGCGGCTGTCCGCCAGCCAGCGATAGGCGGCGAGCAGGCCGGCCGGACCGATGAACTTGTCCGGGTTCCACCAGAAGGAGGGGCAAGAGGTGGAGCAGCAGGCACAGAGTATGCACTCGTACAGGCCATCCAGCTTGGCGCGCTCTTCGGGGGATTGCAGGTGCTCACGCACGGGCGGCAGTTTTTCGTCGTTGATGAGGAAGGGTTTGACCTTCTCCCACTGGGTATAGAACTGGGTCATGTCGATCACCAGATCCCGGATCACCGGCAGACCGGGCAAGGGTCGAATGACGACCTTGCTGCCCTTCTTCAAGAGATCGGAGAGCGGCGTGATGCAGGCCAGACCGTTCTTGCCATTCATGTTGAGACCGTCAGATCCACAGACCCCTTCGCGGCAGGAGCGGCGGAAGGCGAGCGTGGGATCCAGCTCCTTGAGCTGGATCAGTGCGTCGAGCACCATCATGTCGGAACCTTCAGGAATATCAAGACGATAATCCTTCATATACGGGACGTTATCAACGTCCGGATTGTATCTGTAGACAGAGAATGTGACGTTCATTGTGCTTGGCTCCGCAATCAGTAAGTCCGGACCTTGGGCGGGAACGCCTCACGGGTCTTGGGTGACATGTTGACAGCGCGACGGGTCATGGACTCGGTGTCCGGATGATAGAGGCTGTGGCACAGCCAGCTCTCATCGTCACGCTCCGGGAAGTCGAAGCGGCTGTGGGCGCCACGACTCTCGGTACGGAAGTTCGCCGCCACCGCGGTGGCGTAGGCGGTCTCCATCAGGTTGTCCAGCTCCAGGCACTCGATGCGCTGGGTATTGAACTCCTTGGAGGTGTCGTCCAGACGGGCGTTCTTGAGACGCTCGCGGATGAGTTTCAGCTCGGCCAGCCCTTCTGCCATGGCATCCCCTTCCCGGAACACGGAGAAGTTGTTCTGCATGCAGCGCTGCAGATCCTTGCGGATCTGGGCCGGGTCTTCTCCGTCACGGTTGTTTTCCCAGCGGTTGAAGCGCTCCAGCGCCTTGGCGATGTCGGCGTCGGTGGCTTCCGCGCCGTGCTCCATCGAGCCAAGGGTCTCCACCAGGTGCATCCCGGCAGCACGACCGAACACCACCAGATCCAGCAGGGAGTTGCCGCCCAGACGGTTGGCACCGTGCACGGAGACGCAGGCGATCTCGCCCACCGCGAACAGACCGACCACCGGCACGTCGTTGCCATCCTTGTCCTGGGTCAGGCACTGGCCGTTCACGCTGGTCGGCACGCCGCCCATCATGTAGTGGCAGGTCGGGATGATGGGGATGGGCTCTTTGACCGGATCCACGTGGGCGAAGGTGCGAGAGAGCTCGCAGATGCCCGGCAGGCGGGACTCCAGCACCTCTTTGCCCAGATGATCCAGCTTGAGCTTGATGTGCGGACCCCAGGGACCGTCACAGCCACGGCCTTCGCGGATCTCGATCATGATGGAACGGGCCACCACGTCGCGACCGGCCAGATCCTTGGCGTTTGGCGCATAACGCTCCATGAAGCGCTCGCCGTTCTTGTTCAGCAGGTAGCCGCCTTCACCACGGCAACCCTCAGTCACCAGTACCCCTGCCCCGGCAATACCGGTGGGGTGGAACTGCCAGAACTCCATGTCCTGCACGCCGACCCCGGCGCGCAGCGCCATGCCGACGCCGTCACCGGTGTTGATGTGGGCGTTGGTGGTGGACTGGTAGATGCGACCAGCGCCGCCGGTGGCGAGCACGGTGGCCTTGGCCTTGAAGTAGACGACTTCGCCGCTCTCCATGTCGATGGCGGTACAGCCGACGATATGGCCATCCTGGTTCTTCACCAGATCCAGGGCATACCACTCGGAGAAGACGGTGGTCTTGTTCTTGACGTTTTGTTGATACAGGGTGTGCAGCAGGGCGTGACCGGTACGGTCGGCTGCCGCCGCGGTGCGGGCAGCCTGCTCGCCGCCGAAGTTCTTGGACTGACCGCCGAACGGACGCTGATAGACGGTACCGTTGTCAAAGCGGGAGAAGGGCAGACCCATGTTCTCCAGTTCATAGATGGCCTCGGGGCCGGTCTTGCACATGTATTCAATGGCTTCCTGATCACCGATGTAATCGGAGCCCTTGACGGTGTCGTACATGTGCCACTGCCAGTTGTCGTCGTGGGCATTGCCCAGGGCGACCGTGATCCCGCCCTGGGCGGAGACCGTGTGGGAACGGGTCGGGAAAACCTTGGATAACAGGGCGCAGCTCTTGCCGGACTGGGCAATCTGCAGCGCGGCGCGCATACCGGCGCCACCGGCACCGATCACGACCGCATCAAATTCACGAGTTGGAATAGTCACCTTACACACCCCACAGCACGACGAAACCAGTCATCACATAGACAAACAGCACCACCACCAGCACAAACTGCAGCGCACCGCGCAGTCCGACCGGCTTGATATAGTCGGTCAGCACCTGCCACAGACCGATCCAGGCGTGGATCAAGACGCATACGAGCGTCAGCAGGGTGAAGACCTTGGTGAAGGTGTTGGAGAAGAAGCCGGTCCACACCTCGTAGGTGATGTCGTTGAACGCGACAAAGCCAACCAGATAGAGGACGTAGCACGTCATGATGAGGGCGGTGGCGCGGATCAGGATGTAATCATGAACACCGCTGCGCCCGAAAGTTGCAGAATTGGTTACCATACCAGTACCCCCGCCAATACCGCCAAAACCGCGGTGATCACGAAGGCCACACGGGCACTCTGATTACCGGATTCCAGCTCTTCCCAATAGCCCATGTCCATGACCAGGTGCCGCAGACCGCCCACGATGTGGTAAGCCAGCGCGGTCAGGATCCCCCACAGCACGAACTTGACCAGGAAGTTGTCCATGATGGCAACGACCGATTCAAATCCTTCGGGAGAGGCGAGTGAAGTACCAAGCATCCACAGCAAGATGGCCAATGCCACAAAGGTGATGACCCCTGAGACACGATGCAAGATGGAAGCGATGGCGGTGACAGGAAAGCTGATCGTCTGTAGGTCGAGGTTTACAGGTCTCTGTTTGTTTTTCACGGCTTTGCCCACTCAGCTCCATTGAGCACGTTAGTTATTGTTTTCACACGCTTTGAGGGCGAGGAGTGGCATTTGTTAGGTTTTTGTTACCAAAACAACTCAGGAAAGCCAAAAATAACATTTTCGATATCACATCTGGCTTTGCGAAAGCGTTTCAAACACCGACGACCATCACCCACGTGGCGCAGTATATCGGCGGCCTTAACCAATGACAATCAAATAGCTACACAGAAAATCCAAAACCGTAAACCAGATCTCACAACAGCTTTAACAAGTCATTAATGATCATCCAGCAAAATTGACAAAGACATGGTTCTCTGGTTCAAATAAGGCGCTCCAGCCGCCGTGGTACGGGTAAGAACCTTTGCCAGCGTCATAACAGTCGTAATAAAGTAGGGCTGGAACCAAATTATAAAAGAGCAAAGGAGACGTGCTATGGCTGATAAGATAGCCACCCTACATCTGCCCGGAAAAGAGCCGGTTGAATTGCCGATCCTCTCCGGTACCGTTGGACCCGATGTGATCGATGTCAGAAAGCTGGGCACGCAAGGATATTTCACCTTCGACCCCGGCTTCATGGCCACCGGTTCTTGCAAATCTTCCATCACCTACATCGATGGCGACCAGGGTGTCTTGCTGCACCGCGGTTACCCCATCGCCCAGTTGGCCACCCAGGCCAGCTACCTCGAAGTCTGCTACATCCTGCTGTACGGCGAGGCCCCCACCAAGACCCAATATGCGGAATTTGAACGTCTGGTCACCCGCCACACCATGGTGCACGAGCAGATCGCCTTCTTCTTCCGCGGCTTCCGCCGCGACGCCCACCCCATGGCCGTCATGTGCGGCGTGGTCAGCGCGCTGTCCGCCTTCTATCACGACGCCCTCGACATCAACAACGAGGAGCATCGCGAGATCTGTGCCTTCCGTCTGCTCTCCAAGATGCCGACCCTGGCCGCCATGTGTTACAAGTACTCCATCGGCCAGCCCTTCATGCAGCCGCGCAACGCCCTCTCCTATGCAGGCAACTTCCTGCACATGATGTTTGGCGTGCCGACCGAAGAGTACAAGGTCAACCCCATCGTCGAGCGCGCCATGGACCGCATCTTCACCCTGCATGCGGATCATGAGCAAAACGCCTCCACCTCCACCGTGCGTCTGGCCGGTTCTTCCGGTGCCAACCCGTTTGCCTGTATCGCTGCGGGGATCGCCTCCCTGTGGGGCCCGGCCCACGGTGGTGCCAACGAAGCCTGCCTCAAGATGCTCGAAGAGATTGGCTCCGTGGATCGCATTCCCGAGTACATCGGCCGCGCCAAGGACAAGAACGATCCGTTCCGTCTGATGGGCTTCGGTCACCGGGTCTACAAGAACCACGATCCCCGTGCCACCGTGATGCGCGAAACCTGCCACGAGGTGCTTACCGAGCTGCAGATCAAGGATCCGCTGCTGGACGTGGCCATGGAGCTGGAGCGCATCGCGCTGTCCGACCCCTACTTCATCGAGAAGAAGCTCTACCCGAACGTGGACTTCTACTCCGGCATCATCATGAAGGCCATCGGCATCCCCATGTCCATGTTCACCGTGATCTTCGCCATCTCCCGTACCATCGGCTGGATTGCCCACTGGAACGAGATGCACTCGGACCCGGATCAGAAGATCGGCCGTCCCCGTCAGCTCTACACCGGTCAGCCCCTGCGCGAGTTCGTGCCCCTCGACCAGCGCTGAGCCCGATCTGTCATGGTTTGTTACAAAGGCGGTCATTGACCGCCTTTTCTTTTGCAGGTTTAATCGCGCCCTTTTACGCCAAGGACACTCATCATGAAATCTCCCCTGCTCCTCAGCTCCGCCCTCCTGCTCAGCGCCTGCCAGAGCGCCCCGACCACCGAAACCCTCTATATCCAGGACAAGCTGGCAGACTGCGTCGGTGTCGCCCCCATGAAGTGCATGCAGGTGCGCAGTCAGCCGGGAGAGAACTGGAGCCTCTTCTATCAGCAGATCGAAGGCTTCACCTTTGAACCGGGCTTTCGCTATCAACTGGAAGTGAGCAAGGAGCAACTTGCCGATGTGCCGGCCGATGCCCCTTCCTTGCGCTACCAGCTGATCAAGGTCGTGAGCAAGGAGCCGGTTCGCTGACGAGTCGCTGACAGGTAACCCGGTTTCGTTTGTGTGCTCTCTGGGGTATGCTGTCACCCCTTTTTGCCACGGTTTGAGTACGGACCCGACCCGCATCATGATCACGATCCGCACCATCCGCACCCCGGACTGGCCCGCCATCATGGCCATCCAGCACGAGTGTTATCACCAGTTCGAACCCGAGCCCCTCGAGGTGATGCAGAACAAAACCGAGCTGGCCCCCGCCTCCTGCTGGGTGGCCGAGCGTCAGGGCAAGGTGCTGGGTTACCTGCTCTGCCACCCCTGGCGTGCCCACCAGCCCCCGCCCCTCTCGGTGCCGATGAAGGCGCTGGCCGGTCACGACGAGTTCTATCTGCACGATCTCGCTGTCTCGAGCAAGGCACGCGGCCTGGGTGTCGGACAGCGACTGCTGGCAAGGGCGCTCGCTTTCGCGAGCCGTGCTGGATATCGCCATGCAGGCCTGGTGGCGGTTCAGGATGCCCCGGCCTTCTGGCGCAAGCAGGGGTTTGTGCCCGCCGACACCGGCAAATCGCTGGTGGAGTATGGTGACGGGGCTGTCTATATGCGGTTGCCCCTGGCTGACAGCGGTCCCAAACCGGGAACCATCAGCAGAGTTCAATAAAAAGAATTCAATAAAAAGAGTTCAATAAAAAAGGCGCCTTTCGGCACCTTTTTCTATTTCGCGTTGTGCTCCCCACAGGGAGATCAAGCCTTGAACTTGCTGAACACCAGAGAGGCGTTGGTACCGCCAAAGCCGAAGCTGTTGGACATGACGGTATTGAGGTCGGCCGCTTCGTATTCACGCACGATGGGCAGGCCCACGGCTTTCTCGTCCAGGTTCTCGATGTTGATGCTGGGGGCGATGAAGCCGTGTTCCATCATCAGCAGGGAGTAGACGGCCTCGTGCACGCCGGCGGCGCCCAGGGCATGGCCGGTCATCGCCTTGGTGGCGGAGAGCTTGGGTGCATTGCTGCCAAACAGGGTCTGAATGGCTTCCAGCTCCTTGGTGTCACCAACCGGAGTAGAGGTACCGTGAGTGTTGATGTAGTCCACCTTGCCGACACCCTGCATCGCCATCTTCATGCAACGCACGGCGCCTTCACCGCTCGGGGCCACCATGTCGTAGCCGTCGGAGGTCGCACCGTAACCGGTGATTTCGGCGTAGATGTGGGCACCACGGGCCAGGGCGTGTTCCAGCTCCTCAACCACCAGAATGCCGCCACCACCGGAGATGACGAAGCCGTCGCGGTCCGCATCATAGGTGCGGGACGCTTTTTCCGGGTTGTCGTTGTACTTGGTGGAGAGCGCGCCCATGGCGTCGAACTGGATGGTGGAAGACCAGTCCAGCTCCTCGCCGCCACCGGCAAAGATGATGTCCTGCTTGCCAAGCTGGATCAGTTCCAGGGCGTGACCGATGCAGTGGGCAGAGGTCGCACAGGCGGAGCTGATGGTGTAGTTGACACCCTTGATCTTGAACGGGGTGGCAAGACAGGCGGAGGTGGTGGAGGACATGGTACGCGGCACCATGTAGGGACCCACCCGCTTGACGCCCTTTTCACGGGCGATATCGGCAGATTCGGAGGTGTTCTTGCCGGAGGCGCCGCCGGAACCGGTCACGATGCCGGTACGCTCGTTGGAGACCATCTCTTCCGGCAGGCCGGCATCTTCGATGGCCTGCTGCATGGAGAGGTAGGCATAGGCCGCGGCGTCACCCATGAAACGCATGACTTTACGGTCGATCAGTTCAGACGGATCGAGTTTGATGTTACCCCAGACACGGCTGCGCAGGTTGTACTGCTCGAACTGCTCGGAATAGGTGATGCCGGATTTGCCTGCTTTCAGGGAGGCCAGCACCTCTTCCTTGTTGTTGCCGATACTGGAGATGACGCCGATACCGGTGATCACTGCTCTTCTCATTAATTCATCTCGTCTGGAAAAACTGGCACCGAGTCTACCCGCTTTCGGCTGCCAAACTGGTCTGCTTTCACGTAGAATGCCCGCGATTTTGTGACGCGAGCCGAGGAAAACGTGAGTCAAACATCCTTACATCATGCCCGATTGGACTGGAACGAAGCGGGAACTCCAGTCTCCAGTGAGTTCGGGGATGTGTACTTTTCCAATGATAACGGTCTAAGTGAAACCCGCTACGTCTTTTTGCAGCAAAATCGACTGCCAGAGCGATTTTCGCACCACGATAGTGACAGTTTCGTGATTGGTGAAACAGGTTTCGGTACAGGACTTAACTTTCTGGCCACAATGGCCGTCTTTCTGGAACAGGCCCCCCTGTCCGGCAACGGATCCCGGCTGCACTTCATCAGCGTCGAGAAATACCCCCTTACCCAGGCCGATCTGCGCAAGGCCCTGGCCGCCTGGCCCGAGCTCTCCCACCTGAGCCAGCCTCTCATCGACCAGTGGCCGTTGCCGGTCTCCGGCTGCCATCGCCTGCTCTTTGCCGATGGCCGCATCCGCCTCGACCTCTGGTTTGGCGACATCAAGGAGATGCTGCCCCAGGTGCCCCATCCGGCAACCGGTCTGGTGGACGCCTGGTATCTGGACGGTTTCTCCCCTGCCAAGAACCCAGAGATGTGGACCCAGGATCTCTTCGACGATCTCGCTCGCCTCGCCCGCCCCGATGCCACCCTCTCGACCTTTACCTGCGCCGGTTTCGTGCGACGAGGGCTGATTGCCGCCGGCTTTGCCATGAAGAAGGTGAAGGGCCACGGCAGCAAGCGGGAGATGCTGGCGGGTGTTCGGGAAGGCAAAGTGCCGCAGCAGAGCATCGCCCCCTGGTATGCCCGCCCCACAGGGCGGGAGGGAGAGGTGCTCATCATCGGTGGCGGCATCGCTTCCGCCATGACGGCGCTCTCTCTGGTGGAGCGGGGTCGGCACGTCACCTTGCTGTGCGAAGATGGCGAACCGGCCAGCGGCGCCTCCGGCAATCGGCAGGGGGCGCTCTACCCCCTGCTCAACGGCGAGCACGATGCCCTGTCGCGCTTCTATTCGCTGGCCTTCGGCTTTGCCAGAAACCGGCTGCTGGCCCTGGCAAAGCACCACCCCGTCGCCTTTTCCCTGTGTGGCGTCACCCAACTCGGCTACGACGACAAATCCGCCGCCAAGCTTGCCAAGATGAGCCAGGGCCCCTTCCCCCCCGAGCTGATGCACCCACTCTCGGCTGTGGAGGTTGAGCAGGTGGTCGGCCTGCCCTGCGATGCGGATGGCGTGAGCTATCCCCTGGGGGGCTGGCTCTGTCCGGCGGAGCTCACCCGCGCCGCCATCACGGAGGCGCAGGCCAGCGGGCGGCTGGAAGTGGTGTTCAATGCCGCTGTGACCCTCATTGCCGAAGAGGTCGATGGCTGGCGGGTGGAGAGCCAGGATGGCCGAGCCTGGCAGGCGCCAAACCTGGTGGTGGCCGCCGGTCACAAGCTGCCCGCCCTGCTCCCCTTCGCGGAGCTGCCGCTGTATCCGGTGCGCGGTCAGGTGAGCCATGTGCCGACCACGGCGCGGTTAAGTCAGCTCAGGACTGTGCTCTGCTACGATGGCTACCTCACCCCGGCCCACAACGGTGCGCACTGCATCGGGGCCAGCTATGGCCGCAACCAGACCGACCTTGCCTACCGCGCCGACGAGCAGGAGCAGAACAGGGCACGGCTGCAAGCCTGTGTGCCCCAGCAGCGCTGGCCTGCCGAGGTGGATGTGAGCGGCGCTCAGGCCCGTGTCGGGGTGCGCTGCGCCAGCCGGGATCACCTGCCGGTCGCCGGGCCCGTCGCCCGGTTGGCGGCGCTGGCGGATCATGACGTCAACGCCCCCGCGGATCAGCAGAGCGCGCTGCCCCTGCACGCCGGCCTCTACGTGCTGGGGGCGCTCGGCTCCCGGGGTCTGTGCTCGGCGCCCCTGTGCGGCGAGCTGCTGGCCAGCGAGATCTGCGGCGATCCCCTGCCGCTGGCCGCCGATCTGCTGGAGGCGCTCCACCCCGCCCGCTACTGGGTGCGAAGACTGCGCAGGGGCAAGCCACTGCGCGACTAGCCACCCAGGAGCCGGGGCTGCCGGCCTCCACGCTATTGGCGCACCAACAAAAAAACGGGCTCAATCAGCCCGTTTTTTTATGTTTCCCATGAGTGGCCATGGGCCTGTACACGTGTTATCAGCCAGCCCTGGGCCAGACGACCCCCAGCTTGCGCCCCTGATCGGTCTGGCTGGCCAGGGTGTCGAACCGCGCCCGGGTTGCCTCCAGCACCGCCTGCCCTGCCTGCCAGCCCTGATGCTCCAGGGTTGGGCAATCCCGGTTCACCGGCAACTGGGCGAGGCGCGTGCCAAGCTGGCTCACGCTCTCCAGCAGAATATCCTTGTGACGGCTCTCGTAGTCAAACATGGCGGCCACCAGCTTGTCCCACTTCTGGCGCTCCTTCGCGGGCGCACGGGCCTTGTCCATCCAGTTGGGCACCCTGATCTGGATGCGGGCACGAACGCTGGCCTGCTCCAGCTCGCAGCGTGTCGCCGTCGCCTTCGTCTGCAACTGCCAGGAGAGCTGATAGCTGGCCTTCCCGATGTGCCCGTCCGCCTGGGTGGGGGACAAGGCGGTGATCTGGCGCATCACGGCCCCCACATCGGCCCCGGAGACCCGATAGAACTGGAAGTCGACCTTGATATCGGGGGCGACCTTCACACCGGCATAGTGGGAAGGTACAGCACCGATTGAGGCGGCATAAATGAGGGCCACCGTCACCCCTGTCTTGCTGAAGAGTCCCATCTGTCCGCGGCTTTGCTCCTTGTGAGTCCCGGCTTAATTTCAATTAATAATCAATGAATTAATAACCCGATTGGGAGATTACCCCTGATCCAGCCCCCTGTCATCCGCTCTTGGCACCCGGTTGCTGCAAACGTGCGAGTCATCACCCCGGCTCAGGCGGGGATTTGCAGTCGAGATCACAAGCTGCCATCGAATGGATGGTGAAATACTCCTTAGTGGGTAATATCCGCAGTGTTTTTGTTGGCCGATGCCGGATAGTCCAGCGCAACCCTCTGGTGAGCCCTGGCAGGCCACCCCCTCACTTCAACTCTTGGGAAGGTTTTATGATAGAACTCCTGATCGGCACCCTGGTCACCCTGGCCGTGGGTCGCTACATCTTCAAGGGCTACTCCGCCACCGGGGTACTGCTCAGCGGCGGCCTGCTGCTGCTGGCGATCACCGCCCTGATGGGCAAGGCGGTGCTGCCGGCGAGCGTCCCCTCCACCGGCCACATGGCCACCGACATCTTCGAATACGTGCGCTTCCTGCTGGTCGACAGGGGGGGTGGCCTCGGCATGCTCATCATGGTGCTGTGCGGCTTTGCCGGCTACATGAGCCACATCGGCGCCAACACCATACTGGTGAAGATCGCGAGCAAGCCCCTCGGTGTCATCAAGTCCCCCTACATCCTGCTGGTGGCCGCCTATCTGGTCGCCTGCGCCATGTCGCTGGCGGTGAGCTCCGCGACCGGCCTCGGGGTTCTGCTGATGGCCACCCTCTTCCCGCTGATGGTCAACATGGGGATCTCCCGTGGCGCGGCAGCGGCGGTGTGCGCCTCACCGGCCGCCATCATCCTCTCCCCCACCTCGGGGGACGTGGTGATGGCAGCCCAGGCTGCGAACATGGAGCTCATCGAGTTTGCCTTCAAGCTGACCCTGCCCATTTCCCTGGTGGCCATCGCCGCCATGGCGGTGACCCACTTCTTCTGGCAACGTTATCTGGATCAGAAGGCCGGGGAGCACAACGCCGCGGTCGCCCCGAGCGATCTCGTCACCGATGCCCCCGGCTTCTACGCCATCCTGCCCTTCACCCCCATCATCGGTGTGCTGCTGTTTGACGGCAAACTGGGGCCCAAGCTCGACATCGTCACCATCATCGTCATCTGCCTGGTGCTGGCCGCCCTGCTGGAACTGGTGCGCAAGCGCAACGGCCGCGAGCTGCTGGACGGGCTGCAGGTGTGCTGGCGCAACATGGCCGACGCCTTCGCCGGCGTGGTGATGCTGCTGGTGGGTGCCGGGGTCTTTGCCCAAGGTCTGATGGGGCTTGGTTTCATCGCCAACCTCCTGGATCTGGCCCAGAGCTTCGGTACCGGCGGCATCGTCATCATGCTGGTGCTGGTGGTCATCACCACCCTGGCGGCCTTCACCACGGGTTCCGGCAACGCCCCCTTCTACGCCTTCGTGGAGCTCATCCCCCATTTGGCCACCAGCCTCGGCGTCAACCCGGCCTATCTGGTGATCCCCATGCTGCAGGCATCCAACCTCGGCCGCACCATCTCGCCGGTCTCCGGGGTGGTGGTCGCCTGTGCGGGGATGGGCAATCTCTCTCCGTTCGAGGTGGTCAAACGTACCTCGCTGCCGGTGGCCGTCGGCCTGCTGGTAGTGATCCTCGCCACCCAGATCATGGTTCCCGCCTGACTCTTTACCGGCCCGGCTGCCGCCGGGCTGGTATCCCCCCCACCCCATGCAGTAGACTCGGTGCTCTTTTTTCCTAAGGAGGACCGAGCCTTGAGTATGACGGTTCAACTTGCCCACTTCAGCGACTGCCACTCCCATTTCGATGGCGCCCCCATGCGCTTCTCTCCCGATGGCGAGTCCGAATGGCGCACCCAGTGCGGCGGCTATGGCCGCATCCTGACCCGGCTCACCGCCCTGCGCCAACAGGCCGAGGCAGCCGGCCAGACCTGCCTGCTGCTGCATGGCGGCGATACCTTCCAGGGGTCACTTTACTTCAACCGTTTCAAAGGGCGGGCCAATGCGGACCTGCTGGCCCTCTTGCGACCGGATGCCATGGTGATCGGCAACCACGAATTCGATCTGGGCAACGGGCCGCTGGTGGAGTTTTTGCGCCAGCTCGATTTCCCGGTGCTCGCCGCCAACATCGACAACCGTCAGGAGCCCGCCGATGCCCCGCTGCGGCTGCAGGGACTGCCGCAGCTGTTTGACGCGAGCCGCCCCTGGCACAAGCGCGTCATCGACGACGTGCCCTTCGCCCTGCTCGGCATCACGCTGCCGCAGATGGCCGCCATCGCGAGCCCCGATCCCCACACCCGTTTCCACGGTATCGAAGAGACCTTGAGCCGCGCCCTCGAAGAGATCAAGGCCGCTGGCATCCAGCACATCATCCTGCTCAGCCACCTGGGTCTGGCGCAGGACAAGCGACTGGCGACCCGCTTCCCCGAGCTCAGCCTCATCGTCGGCGGGCACACCCACAGCCTGCTGGGGGATCTGGCGCCGCTCGGGCTCGACAGCGAAGGCAGCTATCCCCTCATGGTGAACGGGGTGGCCATCCTGCACGCCGCCCACAGCGCCCTCTGTCTCGGGGTGTGCGAACTCACCTTCGACGAGCAGGGACGCGTGTGCCAAAGCCGCGGCCAGCTGGAGTGGTTACCCTGGGATCCCTGGCCCTTTGCTTCCCCGCCTCCTGCGGGGCTGCACTTCTGCGAACCGGCCCCCGAGCTCGAGCTGCATCTGGCCCGGCGTTATCGCCCCGAGCTCGAGACCATGACCCGCCGCATCGTGACCCGCCTCGCCAGGCCACTGCACCATCAGCGGCTGCCCGATGCCACCCTGCCCGCCGGCAGCCAGGTCGCCCCCCTGGTGGCGAGCGCCATGCTGGCCAGTGCCCGCAAACAGGTGGGTCAGGTGGACTTTGCCCTGCACAATGCCGGGGGCGTGCGCTGCTCCCTCGAGCCCGGCCCCCTGACCGAAGCAGACGTTGCCGGACGCCTGCTGCCCTTTGCCATTCCCCTTACCCTCTACCGGGTGCACGGCCATGAACTGGCCGAGGCACTGGAGGGGGCCATCGACAACGCCACCAACAACGGGGTGACGGGCAATGGCAGCGGCAGCTTCCCCTACACCGCCGGGGTGCGCTTCTGCTATCAGGCCGACAGGCCCAAAGGGGAGAGGATCACTCGCCTGGAATGGGAAGCCAGCCCGGGTCAGTGGCTGCACGTCGAGCCGGATGCCATCTATCGCGGGGTCTCCAGTGCCTATACTGCCTCCGGCAAGGAGGGCTACACTGCCCTTGCCCGCACCCTGACCCAGCACAATCAGGAGCTCGGCATCACCCTGGCGGATGCCTTCCTGCGCTGGGCACGCCACCTGCCGGAGCTCAGCACCCTGCCGGCCCTGGTGGAGTATCACGGCCAGTGAATCTGGCACCGGCCCATCCCGGGTCGGTGCCGCCTTTTCGCCGCATAGGGGAATCCTGGTCCGCTCCCAGGCGCATGCCCCCTACCATGCAACCTCAGGCTGTGACGCCCGACTGCGCCTGCCCTGTCTTGTGATGGGGCCTGCCAATGCAGCCAGAGGCGTGAAAACGATACTTTTACGAATTATTTCAGGTGCCTACACTTCTTCCATTGCATCGTGCAGCCCGGCTCGGCAAGATAAGCCCGCTTTTTCAGTCTTTCCCGCAGGAACAGGTCACCCATGAATCATGCCATCCGCTTTACCCCGCACCGCCACAATCCCGGGATCAGGCCGTCGGTCATCTTGCTCACCGCCCTGATGGCTCTGCTGTTCTGTCTGCGCAATCCGTTGTTCCACGGCATGGCCCCGGGATTTGATGCCTCCCTGTTTGCGGTGATGGGCAAGATGTGGAGCGAGGGGGGCGTACTCTATCGGGACATGATCGACATCAAGGGTCCCATGATCTTCGCCCTCGATGCACTGGGCTATGGCCTTGGTGGCTTCTTCGGGATCTGGCTGCTGGAGTGGGTGCTCTGCTGGCTGGGCCTCATGGCGAGCTGGCAGGCTTTTTCGCAGCTCGGGCTCTCGGTGCGGGCGCGACTTGGCAGCATGCTGGCCCTGCTGGCGCTCTACAGCACTCGCTACTACTACGGCAACATGACCGAGGACTGGACATTCCATCTGGCCCTCATCGCCCAGTGGGCTTTCATCACCTTGCTGCTGGACAAGCGATTCAGCTGGGGACCGGCCCTGGTCGCCGCACTCACCTTCGCCATCGTGGCCTGGATGCGCACCAACAACGGCGCCTTCTGGGGGGCCTGGTATCTGGTGCTCTTCTGTCACTGGTGCCTGCGCGAGCAGTGGCGCTGCGCCTTTGCCCTGCTCTTTTCCAGCCTGCTTGGACTGGCCCTCGTCGGCGGCCCGCTCTATGCCTACTTCCAGCACCACGACGTGCTGGCAGAGTTCAAATACTACGCCTTCGGCATCTTCTTTGAAGGGAGCTACGGCAACGGTTTCTCTCCTGAGGTAGGCGCCGTCGGTCTGCTGCGCACCGGCCTCATCATGCTGCTGCCCGCCTTCCTCGTCCTGATGCTCGGGCGCCGCCAGGAGTGGTATCTCCCCGCGCTGTGCGCCACCCTGCTGGGGGTGCTGTTCACCCTGATCGCCAACTCGGTCTCCGGCCATGTGTTCGATCACTATGACGTGCTCTATCTGCAGCTTGGCCTGCTGCCGCTCGCCTGCCTGCTGGACAGAAGCGAGCAGCGATCCGATGCCCTGGGGCTACTTTGCATCTCCCTGGTGGTGCTGACCGCCAGCTGGTTGCTGGCCCAGCAGCTCGGCTATGGCTGGAGCACCAAGGAGTGGTCTCTGGAGCGGGTGCGCGAGGTGCTCGGCAACAGCCTGCTGTGGGCCTTGCCCGTGCTCATTCTGGTCCCGCTCTGGCGCGCCTGGGACGTGCGAAGCGCCACCCCCTGGCTCGCCTCGCTGGCCATGCTGGTACTGCTGGTCAACAACGCCTGGGAAGGCAATCTCAAGGGCAGGCCGTTCAATCCCCCCGCCCAGGTCAGGGTCGATCGTATCCTGGCCGAGACGGCGCCCACCGACAAGATCTGGGTCGATGGCATCCAGCCGCAATACTACCTCTGGACCGATCGCCAGCCGGCCTCCGCCTATCTGTTCTTTGCCAACGTCAACCCGCCCTACGATGTGCGCGAGCGGGTGCTGGCTGACATCCAGCGCCAACCCCCCAAATTCATCATCGCCAAACCGGAGCGGGTGGCACAGGAGCTCAAGACGCCGACCTCCCCCTCCCACCTTGCCTTCTACCAGTATCTGGCAGGTCAGTATGAAGAGGTGGACCCGGGCCTGTACCGGCGCCGCTAATCAGGCACACAAAAGGGGCCATCCTGGTGATGGCCCCTTTTCGTTGTCGTCACAAAGAGGGGGCCGACCATGTTCAAGGCGCCCCATCCTGACTACAATGGCGCTCTTTTTTGCGGCAGAGGGAAGAATCATGGCGGAGCTGACTTATCTGGGGGGCTATCCGGAGCCACTCAAGGCTCAGGTACAGCAGTTGATTGCGGCGGGCAAACTCGGCGAGATGCTGGCCAAACGCTACCCGCAAACCCACCTCGTCCAGAGCGACAAGGCGCTGCTCGCCTATACCATGGAGCTGAAGAACCGCTACCTGAAAAGCTCGGCGCCGCTTTCCAAGGTGATCTTCGATGGCAAGATCAACGTGATCAAGGATGCCCTGGGACTGCACACCTATGTCAGCCGGGTGCAAGGCAGCAAGCTCAAGGCCAAGAACGAGATCCGCATCGCCGCCCTGTTCAAGGAGGCCCATCCCGCCTTTCTCAAGATGATAGTGGTGCACGAGCTGGCCCACCTGAAGGAGAAGGATCACAACAAGGCTTTCTACCAGCTCTGCCAGCACATGGAACCGGACTATCATCAACTGGAGTTCGATCTCAGGCTCTGGCTCACCTGGCGTGATATCGAGCGTACCACCCGCTGATCCCCTTCCAAGGAGGCAAGATGCGCCCATGGCACACACCTGTCCAGCCCGTTCGCCATGGGCACTGGTTGCTCCCGGGGCTGATGCTCTGGCTCTTCTCCCTGCCGCTGTCGGCCACCGAACGCTGGCAGCGTGATGACTACCTTGTCCAGAGCTTCATGGAAATCGCCATGAAACGGGAGTATGGCCATGAACAACAGGAGCACTTCTCCCGCTGGCCGGGCCCCGTGCGTCTCAAGCTCGTCAACGAATTCGGCGACAAGCCGCTACAGGCCGAGGTCGTCAAGGTACAGACCCGTCACCTGAGCAGGATCACCGGTCACCCCATCGAGATTGTCAACGACAACCCCAATCTCACCCTCATCATGACCCGGCACAAACAGATGGCGAGCTGGGCTGCGCGCACCATGCGCCAGGACGAGTCGGTGCGCATCGCCCTCAAGGAGGGGATCTGCCTGGCCAATTTCGCCACCAACGCTCGCTACGAGATCACCCGTGCCACCATCATCATTCCGGTGGATTACAGCCGGGCAAAAGGTCGTTTTCTGGATTGCGTAGTGGAAGAGTTGAGCCAGGTGATGGGGCTGCCCAACGACTCGGACAAGGTGTTCCCCTCCATCTTCAATGACAGCAGCATCGACAGCTTTCTGACCGGGCTCGATTACGTGTTACTCAAGCTTGCCTACCACCCGGCATTGCAACCGGGGATGACGGCGGACGAGGTGCGCGCGGCGCTCCCCGCGGCCCTCAAGGCACTGCGTGCCAATGGCGACATCGCACAGGCCACCCAACGGGTGCAAGTCGACAGCCTCAAGCGTTGGGCGGGACTCTGAGCGCAGCCAGAGACATTACTCTTTCGCCATTCGCCATTCGCCATTCGCCATTCGCCATTCGCCATTCGCCATTCGCCATTCGCCATTCGCCTTCATGGTCATGCGCTTACCTCATCAACGCAACACGCAGCCCATGACTGCGTGTTTTGAAGAGCGGTTCGGCAAAGCCGGTACAGGGATCATCACCCGACTGGAGGTTCCTCCTCGCGCCCTGGTGGATCACGACGATGTTTGCCGCTGAGAGCTTATCTTCAGGCCTCCAGAGCCTCTTCCTCCGGCATCCAGCTATCGGCGTTTTCCCACACCTCCTGCACCATGGCTTCGGCCAGCTCCTTGTCTTCCTTGCTGGCGCGACTGACCGTCAGAGCCATGGCACTACCCGGTGCCACCCGCACATGCAGATCGGGAAAGCGCTCACCCAGTTGCTTGAGCAGCTCCTGGCGCAAGGCCTCCATGGTCGAGGTGGGGATCTGGTGTTTTCTGTCGATGATGATTTCCAGGCGCATAGGGTACGTCTCCATGATAATTTACTGTATTTTTATACAGTAATTTTAAAAAGTAAAGATGGTGGCTGCACATAAGCCCTCACCGCCCATGCCTTCTTGCTGACGATGTGCAGCCGAACGGCCCCGATTTTCCCCCATCGCTGTCATCATGGAAAAAACAGTTGATATTGATTCTCATCCATCGCATTATCCATACCTTGTTATAACATAACAAAAGAGGCAATCATGCGCCCCCATATTCACCCTGAATACCGCAAGGTTCTGTTCCACGATCTCGCCAGCAATACCTACTTTCTGATCGGCTCCACGCTGGCCACCGATCGCACCAGAGAGTGGGAAGATGGCAACACCTACCCCTATGTGACGCTGGATGTCTCCAGCGCGTCCCACCCCTTCTATACCGGCAAACAGAAGCAGGTCGGCAAGGAAGGTCAGGTCGCTCGCTTCGGCCAGCGATTCGGTCAGTTCTTCAGCAAAGGAAAAGAGAAACAATGAAAGTCCTCGCCTCCCTGAAATCCGCCAAGTCGCGTCACCCGGACTGTCAGATCGTGCGTCGGCGCGGCAAGCTGTTCGTCATCTGCAAGAGCAATCCCAGGTTCAAGGCTCGTCAGGGCTGATTGCGCATCCGCCCCTCATGGATAACAAAAGCCCTCGTCATGAGGGCTTTGTCATCTCTGGGCTCTGCTCACAGCGGGGTGGCGCACTTGCGGTATTCGGTGGGGCTGACCCCTACCCGCTTTCGGAACACCCGCGAGAAGTAGAGCTGATCGTCATAGCCCACCTGCTGGCCTATGGTGGCGACCGACAGCGGCGTGGTCTGCAGCAGCAGCTTGGCCCGCATGATGCGCTGATCCTCGCGCCAGCGCACTATGCTCACCCCCACCTGCTCGCGAAACAGGTGCGCGAGGCGCGAGGGGGACAAGAACACCTGCTCCGCCAGCGCTTCCACCGAGATCTCGGCCGAGAGGGACTCGCTCAGGATCTGGCACGCCTCGTGGACCCGGTGATCGATGGCTGGATAGGCATTCTGGGACGATGCCTCGTAGCAGCGGATGAGCAACCGCTCCAAGAGGTTCATGGCCAGTTGCTCCGACATGGGCCGCAGCTGCTTGTGGGTCTCCTCGATGTCGAGGAAGAGGGCGTCGAATTCGGTGAGCAGCTGGTTGTCCGCCAGTTGCAGTCGCCCCACCTGCTCCGTCACCTGGGGCCACTTGAGCCAGTCAGCCCAATAGGCCCGAGGCCGGAAATAGACCCAGCGGTGATACCACTCCCGGGCATCCGGCGCCCGGCCGTAATGGTGCACCGCCGCTGGTGGAAAGAGCAGCAGGTCGCCGGGTTCCACGGTGAAGGCCTTGTCCCCCTGAAAGATCTGCCCCTTGCCCTTGATGGTCAGATTGACGATGAACCCCTTCATGCCGTGGGGCCTGTCGATGGTGAAATCCAGCGCACTCCCCTGCTCGATGGGAGTCATCCCCGAGACCAGGAAGACGTCGAAGGCGTAGCCAGGTAGCAGGGGATTGAGTTGTTTCGGCTTCTCTTTTTGCATCGAGGACATGGCGGAAAACAGGGTTTCGGTAAAAAAGTCGACATGGGCCATTGTAGAGATCCGGCGTAGGAACCCCCTATGTTCGCAAGCTGTTCGTTGTGAAATTGTTGAACTGGCTCACAGCTTGCCGGGGAAAACACCGGGCCGGCGCGAGGCCGGCCCGGTGACGAGGAAAGACATTGCTCAGATACGGGCTTTGCGCACCTGCTTGTAGCGGTCGAACAGCACGGCGGCGAGCAGGATGAGGCCACGCACCACGTACTGGGCAAACGGGGAGATGTTGAGCAGGTTCATGGCGTTCTCCATCAGCCCCAGGATCAGCACCCCGGCGATGATGTAGGAGATCTTGCCGATCCCCCCCTTCATGGAGACCCCACCCAGCACGCAGGCGGAGATCACCACCAGCTCGAAGCCGATGGAGGTCATGGGCTGACCCGAGGTCATGCGGGATGCGAGGATGATGCCGGCGAGCGAGGCGATGAGCCCGGTCATGGTGAAGATGATGATCTTGGTGCGCACCACGTTGACCCCGGCCAGACGTGCGGCCTCCTCGTTACCCCCCATGGCCAGGGTATTGCGCCCGAAGGTGGTCTTGTTGAGCAGCAGCCCGAACAGCACGAAGCAGACAGCCGTCAGCCAGATGGGCGTCGGGATGCCGAGCAGGGCGGAGTTGCCAAGCTCGAAGAAGCCCTCCTCCACGATGCCCACCGCCTTGCCGTCGGAGATGATGTAGCCCACCCCGCGCGCCATCTGCATGGTGGCAAGGGTGGTGATGAGGGCGTTGATCTTGAATTTGGCCACGACGATGCCGTTGATGAGGCCAAAGACAAGGCCCACCGAGAGACCGGCCAGAATGCCGAGGGGGATGCTCTCGGTGGCGTTGATGCCCACCGCGCAGGCAACCCCGGAGCAGGCCACCACAGAGCCCACCGACATGTCGAACTCGCCGGAGGCGAGGCAGAACAGCATGCCACAGGCCACCATGCCCGACATGGAGACGGCAAGCCCGAGCCCCCGCATGTTGATCAGGCTGGCGAAGTTGGGGACCAGCACGCAGGCGAGCAGGAACAGGATGGCGAAGATCACCAGCATGCCGTACTGATCCCAGATGCGGGTCAGTTGCAGGCGGGTACCGCTCGCCGCGGTGTCGTTGGCGGCTTGGCCGACCGAGGTAGTAGTTGTCATGGTATTTCTCCTGAAAATTCCGGGTGCTATCTCGTTGCGGTCAGCAGATCAACGGGCCGGCATGGCCAGATTGAGCGCCTTGACCTCGTTGGCCTCGTCGTGGGAAAGCTCTCCGGCGATCTCCCCCTCCCGCATGACCAGGATCCGATCCGCGATGCCCAGCACCTCCGGCAGCTCGCTCGAGACCACCACCACGGCAATGCCCACCTTGGCCAGATCGTAAATCACGTTGTAAATCTCGTTCTTCGCCCCGACGTCGATGCCCCGGGTCGGCTCGTCGAGCAGGATCACTTTCATGTCTTCCGACAGCCAGCGCCCCAGAATGGCCTTCTGCTGGTTGCCGCCGGAGAGGTTCATGATGGCCTGCTGGGGAGACGGGGTCTTGACCCGCATGTCGCGGATCCGCAGCCTCGCGTTCTCGTCTTCCCACTTCTGGTTGATCCAGAAGCCTCCCCACGCGTGGTGGCGGCGGGCGCTGATGTTGATGTTCTCCTGCACCGAATGGATGGGGATGATGCCGAGCGCCTTCCTGTCTTCGGTGCAGAGCATGATGCCGCTGCGAATGGCGTCGATGGGGCTCTGAATGACCACCTGTTTGCCAAACACCGATATCTCGCCCCCTCGAGGTGTCTCGGCGCCGAAGATAAGCTTCATCAGCTCGCTGCGCCCGGCCCCCACCAGCCCGAAGATACCGAGGATCTCCCCTCTCTTTACCTCGAGCGACACCGGCGCCTTGAGGCCGGGCCCCATCAGGTGCTCCACCTTGAGGCCCGCCTCGCCTAGCGGCCTTGGGCTGTAGCCATAGATGTCGGTCAGCTCGCGCCCCACCATGGTCTTGACCAGCAGATCCCGGTCCACCTCGGCCATGGAAGCGAAGGTGCGCACGAACTGGCCATCCTTGAACACCGTGATGGCATCGCACAGGGCGAAGATCTCGTCCATGCGGTGGGAGACGTAGAGAATGACCTTGCCCTCGTCCCGCAACTGGCGGATGACCCGAAACAGCTGCTCAATCTCGCGGGACGACAGGCTGCTGGTCGGCTCGTCGAAGGCGATGACGCTGGCGTCCCGGGTCAGGGCCTTGGCGATCTCCACCATCTGCCACTGACCCAGGGACAGGTACTTGAGCGGCGTCTCGGGGGAGACATCCATCCCGAGGCGTGCCAGCTGCCTGGCTGCATCCTGATAGAGCTTCTCCCGATCGATGACGCCGCGCCGGGTCGGCAACTGCCCCAGGTAGATGTTCTCCGCCACGCTCATTTCAGGGACCAGGTGCAGCTCCTGATAGATGATGGCGATCCCGCTCTCAAGGGCATCGACCGTGTTTTGGAACACTTTCTCCTGACCCGCCAGCTTCACCACCCCGCGGGTGGGCGCCTGAAAACCGCTCAGGATCTTGAGCAGGGTGGACTTGCCGGCCCCGTTCTCTCCCATCAGCGCGTGTACCGTGCCCTGCTGGCAGGCGAAGGAGACGTTCTGCAGCGCCTTGACGCCGGGAAACTCCTTGCTGATGCCGCAAAACTCCAGATATGGAACTTGATTCATGAGATGACTCCAGCCAGCCGGCACGGCGCACTCCGCCATGCCGGCATGGGTATCAAGGGAGGGGGATCACAGCCCTTTCTTTTGCAGCTCGGCCTTGAAGTTGTCGCGGGTGATGAGCACCACGTCGGTCACCTCGGTGAACTTGGCAGGCTCGGCGCCGTTGACGACCCAGTCATGGAGCATCTGGATGCTCTTGTAGCCGTGTACGTCCGGGCTGGGCAGCAGGGAGCCGAGGAAGCCGGTGGCGCTGGACTTGGAGAGCTCGTTCACCGCATCCACCCCGTTGATGCCGATGCCGATGACGTTCTCCGCCTTGAAGCCCTGCCCTTCGGTGGCGCGCACGCCGCCGAGCACCGTGTTGTCATTCATGCCGACGATGAGCCAGTTCTTGACCTCGGGGTGTTGCACCAGCATGGAGTTGGCGGCATCCAGCGCCCCCGGAATGTCGTTGCTCTTGGTGGGCGCGCGGAAGATCTGGCCCTCGGGGAAACCGGCAGCCTTGAGCGCGCTCAAGGAGCCCTCGACCCGGCGACGGGCGGTATCGAGCTCGTCGGCGGTGATGGCGAGCACCCCGGTCGCCTTTACGTCCCACTGGCGCTTTTGCATCTCCTTGTAGAGCTCCTGCCCCTGACGCTCGCCAATCTTGGTGGCGGCCATCATCACCAGCGGCACCTGCTCCATGGGCTGGCCCTTGGCGTTGACGAACTGGTCATCCACCGTGATGACCTTCAGATCCATGCTGTTGGCCTTGGCCATGATGGCGGCACCGAGTTTGGGATCCGGAGTACAGATGACGAAGCCCTTGGCGCCATTCGCCGCCAGACTGTCGATGGCATTGAGGGTCTTCTCCCCGTCGGGGACGGCTATCTTGATCACCTCGAAGCCCAGATCCTTGCCCGCCTTGTCGGCGAAGTTCCACTCGGTCTGGAACCAGGGCTCCTCGGGCTGCTTGACCAGGTAGCCCAGCTTCAGCGCTTCGGCCGAGAAAGCAGAATTTGCCATACCAAGGGCGAACCCCATCGCGATCATGCTGTTAACGATTTTGTTCATGCGAATGTCTCCAACGGTTCTATCAATCCATGTATCCACGCAGTGCTGCTCGTTGAGTCAATCAAGTTGCAGCCATATAAAAACATGCTTAAACAGGACGTTATTGTTGTTGCTGGTTGAGCGAACCAAGTTGTAATCGTTTTCACAATTAAAAATGGAGAGCAGGATCACGCCATGAGATTGCAGCCATTTCGTCTATATAATTAGCAATTTCGTCACATATTGAATTTTAGAGAGCCGTCACCCTGTCGCGCTGACAGCGTTAAAATCCATATTTCCAGCAGCCAATGGCTAACCGCCCCTCCTGCCCATCTCCTATGGTTCCCACCAGTCACCCCTCATTGATGGTCAGGAGCACTTATGTCTGAGCACATCGTCATCGGACTCGATTTCGGCAGCGACTCGGTCAGGGCACTCGCCGTGCGCTGCCAGGACGGCGCCGAGCTGGCGACCCATGTCGTCTATTACCCGCGCTGGCAGGCTGGCCACTACTGCCAACCGGTCAACAACCAGTTCCGCCACCACCCCCTCGACTATCTGGAGTCCATGGAGCAGGCGGTGGTGGCGGTAGTGAGCCAGCTCACGCCGAGTCAGCGCACCGCCGTACGCGGCATCGGGGTGGACAGCACCGGCTCCACCCCCGCCCCCATCGACAGAGAGGGGCGCGTGCTGGCCCTGCGTCCGGAGTTTGCAGACAACCCCAACGCCATGTTCGTGCTGTGGAAGGATCACACCGCCATCGAGGAGGCGGAGGCCATCACCGCCCAGTGCCACGGCGGCCAGTTCCCCGACTACAGCCGCTACATCGGCGGCATTTACTCCTCCGAGTGGTTCTGGGCCAAGATCCTGCACGTCTCCCGAGCCGATGCCGCCGTGCGCGCCGCCGCCTGCAACTGGGTCGAGCTGTGTGACTGGGTACCCGCCATCCTGAGCGGCACCCAGGCCCCGGCCACCCTCAAGCGCGGGCGCTGTGCCGCCGGCCACAAGTCCCTCTGGCACCCGAGCTGGGGCGGCCTGCCCCCCGCCGACTTCCTCAATGCCCTGGATCCCCTGCTGACGGAGGATCTCGACTTCCCCCTCTTTACCGACAGCTGGACCGCCGATCTCCCGGTCGGCACCCTGACCCCGGAGTGGGCGGAGCGGCTGCACCTCTCCTGCGAGGTGGTGATTGCCGGCGGCGCCTTTGACTGCCACATGGGGGCGGTGGGGGCCGGGGCCGGCAACAATGCCCTGGTGAAGGTGATAGGCACCTCCACCTGCGACATCTTGATCGCAGACGAGGCCACCATCGGTGATCGGGCCATTGCCGGGATCTGCGGCCAGGTGGATGGCAGCGTGGTGCCGGGCATGGTGGGGCTGGAGGCGGGACAGTCGGCGTTCGGTGACATCTATGCCTGGTATCAGCGCCAGCTCGGCTGGCCCCTGGACAGCCTCGCCGCCCAGTATCCGGAGCTTCGCACCGCCATCGAGCGCCACAAGCAGGCCCTGTTACCCAGCCTTGCCGCCGCCTGGGATCAGCAGCGCGACCTGGCGCACCTCCCGGTGGTGCTCGACTGGTTCAACGGCCGGCGCACCCCCTATGCCAACCAGCGCCTGCAGGGCACCCTCACGGGGATCAACCTCGGCACCGATGCCCCCGATCTCTTCGGCGCCCTGGTGGCCTCCACCGCCTTCGGCGCCCGCAGCATCATGGAGTGCATGACCAGTCAACAGGTGCCGGTGGAGCAGGTGATCGCCCTTGGCGGCATCGCCCGCAAGTCCACCACTGTGATGCAGACCTGCGCCGACGTGATGAACAGGCCTATCCAGGTGGTGGCCTCGGATCAGTGCTGCGCCCTGGGGGCGGCCATCTTTGCCGCCGTGGCGGCCGGGATCCATCCCGATGTGGCCAAGGCCCAGCACCACATGGCGAGCGCCGTGGAGCGCACCCACCAGCCACACCCCGAGCGGGTCGCCGAATACGAGCGCCTCTACCAGCGCTACCTCGCCTGGGGCGCCGCCGCCGAACCGCTCTACAACCGGGGGGTGCCGGCATGAACTTCAAGATCCTCAAGGAGCAGGTGCTCGCCGCCAATCTGGATCTGCCGCGCCATGGCCTGGTGACCTTCACCTGGGGCAACGTGAGCGGCATCGACCGAGAGCGCAATCTGGTGGTGATAAAGCCAAGCGGCGTCAGCTACGAGCGGATGCGGGTCGAGGACATGGTGGTGCTGGATCTGGCGGGCAAGCAGGTTGAGGGCGCCTTGCGCCCCTCCTCCGACACCGCCACCCACCTGGTGCTCTATCGCGCCTATCCGGAGCTTGGCGGCGTGGTGCACACCCACTCCACCCATGCCACCGCCTGGGCCCAGGCGGGGCGCCCCATCCCCATTTTCGGCACCACCCAGGCCGACTACTTCCACGGCGAGATCCCCTGCTCCCGCCTGCTCACCCCGGGCGAAGTGGAGGAGGACTACGAGGGGCTGACCGGTCATCTCATCGTCGAAACCCTCAAGCAGACCCCCATCCTCACCATGCCGGGGGTACTGGTGGCCAACCACGGCCCCTTCAGCTGGGGCAAGAGCGCCGAGGATGCAGTACACAACGCCGTGGTGCTGGAAGAGGTGGCCCGCATGGCCTGGCTCACCGGCCAGATCAACCCGGGGGCCCGCCCCCTGCCCGATTACCTGCTGGAGAAGCACTACCAGCGCAAGCATGGCAAACACGCCTATTACGGCCAGACAAAAGCCTAAAAGAGGACAAACTCATGGAATTGATGAAACAGCTGGAAGTGTGGTTCCTGGTCGGCAGCCAGCACCTGTATGGCGCCACCACATTGAAGCAGGTGGCCGATCACGCCCACACCATCGCCAGCCAGCTCAACGAGGGGGCGAACCTGCCCCTCAAGATAGTGCTCAAACCCACCGGCACCACCCTGGATGAAATCAGCGCGGTGGCCCGGGATGCCAACCACGACGAGCGCTGCGCCGGGCTCATGGTGTGGATGCACACCTTCTCCCCCGCCAAGATGTGGATCCCGGCGCTGAGCCAGTTGCAAAAGCCCCTGCTGCAGTTCCACACCCAGTTCAACCGGGATCTCCCCTGGAGCGAGATCGACATGGACTTCATGAACCTGAACCAGACCGCCCACGGCGGACGCGAGTTCGGCTTCATGGGGGCCCGCCTGCGGCTGCCACGCACCGTGGTGGTGGGTCACTGGCAGGATGAAGAGGCCAGACAGAAGATTGGCAACTGGATGCGCATCGCCGCCGCCATCCACGACAGCCGCCACCTCAAGATCGCCCGTTTTGGCGACAACATGCGCAACGTGGCGGTCACCGAGGGCGACAAGATTGAGGCCCAGATCCAGTTCGGCTATCAGGTGAACTACCACCCGGTCGGCGATCTGGTCAAGGTGATCGATGCCGTGCCCGACAGCGACATCGAGGCGCTGCTGGCCGAGTATGAGGCGACCTACACCCTGACCGAGGCGGTGCAGGCGGGCGGGGGGCTTCGTGCCTCCCTGTATGAGGCGGCGCGCCAGGAGCTGGGGATGAAGAAGTTCCTCACCGACGGCGGCTTTGGCGCTTTCACCACCACCTTCGAAGATCTCTATGGTCTGCACCAGCTGCCGGGCCTCGCCTGCCAGCGCCTGATGGAGCAAGGCTTCGGTTTTGGGGCAGAAGGGGACTGGAAGACCGCGGCCCTCTTGCGCACCCTGAAAGTGATGGGTGCAGGCCTTGCGGGGGGCGCCTCCTTCATGGAGGACTACACCTACCATCTGGAAGCGGGCAACAACCTGGTGCTGGGAGCCCACATGCTGGAAGTCTGCCCCTCCATCGCCGCAGGCAAACCCGTGCTGGACGCCCAGCATTTAGGCATAGGCAAGAAGGCCGATCCGGCCCGCCTGCTGTTCGCGGCCCCGGCGGGCAAGGCGGTCAACGCCAGCCTCATCGATCTCGGCAACCGCTTCCGTCTGGTGGTCAATCAGCTCGACGTGGTGGACCTGCCAGAGGCCATGCCGAAACTCCCGGTGGCCAGCGCCCTGTGGAAACCCCTGCCGGACCTGCAGACCAGCGCCGAGGCCTGGATCCTGGCGGGCGCCGCCCACCACTCGGTGTTCACCCAGGCGGTGGACATCGAGCAGCTGCGCACCTTCGCCGACATCATGGGCATCGAGTTTGTGGTCATCGACGAGCACACCCGCATCCCCGCGCTCAAGGAGCAACTGCGCTGGAACGAGGTCTACTACAAGATCTGCCAGTGACCCTTTAATCGGCCAGCGGCCATCACCATGACTGTATGGAGATGGTATTCACCTGACAACAGCCCCGCCCGCGGGGCTGTTTCATTTCGCGTCCCCTCAGGGATGACCCTCCTCCCCCTCCAGCAGCCAGTGACAGACCCGCTGCACCCCGTGGCGCCGGCTGTCGGGCCGGGCGAGCAGGGCGTATTCGTGATCCGTCTCCAGCACGGGAGCAAAGGGGGCGACCAGGGCGCCGCTCTCCAGCTCCTCGGCCACTATGGTGGGATCCCCGAGAGAGAGGCCAAACCCCTGCAAGGCGGCATTCATCGCCAAGTCCAGGGTATCGAACAGCTGCCCCCCCTGGGGCTGCCAGGGGATGTCGAGGAAGGCGGCAAACCAGTTGCGCCAGTCCCGCCTATCGGCGCTGGCATGGATGAGGGGCAGCAGGGGCAGCTCGTTCAGGTCGCGCTCGAACAGACGATGCTTGGCAGCAAACGCCGGGGCGCAGACCGGGGTCAGCCGTTCCCGAAACAGGGGCAGGCTGTGGGGATAACGCCCCAGACAGGGCTGGTAGACGATGGCGAGATCGAAGGGCTCCCGGGAGAAGTCGATGCCATGGCTGTGGCTGCCACGCACCTCCACCGCCTCCCCCTCGAACGCCTGCAACCGCCGCAGCAGCCAGCGGCTGGCGCAGGAGGGCACCTTGATGCTGATCGCCTGCTCGTGGGGCAGGGCCTGCAAGGCGCTGAGCCCCTCCCCCATGCGGGCCAGCCCTTCACGAACGAAAGGGAGCAGCCGCTCGGCGGCGGGGGTCAAGGTGAGACAACGGGTGCCACGCACGAACAGCAGGTGGCCCAGGCGCGCCTCCAGCTGGGCGATCTGCTTGCTCACCGCCCCCTGGCTCACGCACAGCTCGTCGGCGGCCAGGGTAAAACTCAGGTGGCGGGCAGAACACTCGAAGACCTGCAGGCCATAGAGAGGCAACTGAGTACGCGGCTGGGTGGACAACATGACAAGCCTCCATGCTTGAGAAAAACTCATGCATACCATGCCGAATAATCCGTTGTCCGGCAAGCCTTGGGGGGGCTAAAAAGGGACCTCTTTCACACACGCAGGTGACGGCGCCATGTCCATCCCCCAGGTTTCCAGCAAACTGCCCCAGGTGGGCACCACCATCTTCACCGTGATCGGGGATCTGGCCGCCCGCCATCCCAGCATCAACCTCTCCCAGGGGGCGCCGAGCTTCCCCTGCGATCCCGAGCTCATCCGGGTGACCCACGAGGCCATGCTGGCCGGTGAAAACCAGTACGCCCCCATGACGGGGCTGCCTGCCCTGCGCGAACAACTGGCGGCCAAGATTGCAGCCAGCTACGGCCATCACTATGACGCGGGCGAGGAGATCACCATCACCGCCAGCGCCAGCGAAGCCCTGTTCTGCGCCATCACCGCCCTGGTTCACCCCGGCGACGAGGTGATCATGTTCGAGCCGGCGTTTGACAGCTACCGCCCCATGATCCAGTTGCAGGGAGCCACCCCTGTGGTGATCGCCCTCAAGGCGCCGGATTTCGCCATTCCCTGGGACGAGGTGGCCGCCCGCATCACCCCCCGCACCCGCATGATAGTGCTCAACACCCCCCACAACCCCACCGGCACCGTCTGGCAGGCAGGGGATCAGGAGCGCCTCGTCCGCCTGGTGCGCGGCACCGACATCCTGCTCCTCTCGGACGAGGTGTACGAGCACGTGGTGTTCGACGGTGCCCTGCACCAGAGCGTCATCCGCTATCCGGAGCTGGTGGAGCGCTCCGTCGCCGTCTTCTCCTTCGGCAAGACCTTCCACGTCACCGGCTGGCGGGTGGGCTACTGCGTGGCTCCCCGTCCCCTGATGGAGGAGATCCGCAAGGTGCACCAGTTCGCCATGTTCGCCGCCGACACCCCCATGCAGTACGGCTTCGCCCACCTGTTGCAGCAACCGGCCCACTATCAGGGGCTGGCAGCCTTCTACCAGCGCAAGCGCGACCTGCTCGCCACGGCCCTGGCCGGTTCGCGCCTGACCCTGCTCCCCTCGGCGGGCAGCTTCTTCATGCTGGCAAGCTACGAGCGGGTAAGCGACGAGCCCGACAGCCTCTTCGTGCAGCGGCTCATCCGCGATCACGGGGTCGCCACCATTCCGGTCTCCGCCTTCTATCACGACGGCACGGATCAGCGGGTCATCCGCCTCTCCTTCTCCAAGGATGACGACACCCTGCTGGCGGGCGCCGAGCGCCTGTGCGGCGTCTAGGGGGCACCATGGATTCACTGCGCGTTGCCGTCCTCCAGATGGTCTCCGGGGATGACCTTGACCACAACCTGACCCAGGCCGAGGCGCTGCTGCGTCAGGCCGCGGCCGAGGGGGCAGAACTGGCCCTGCTGCCCGAATACTTCTACCTGATGCCGGTTGATGAGCGGGCGCGGGTGGCCCTGGCCGCCCCCGCTGGCGATCACCCCCTGCTGGCCTGGGTACAGAGGCTGGCCCGGGAGCTCGGCGTCTGGATCCTGGCCGGCACATTGCCGCTTGCCAGCCACGAGCCCGGCAAGATGCACAACAGCAGCCTGCTCATCGACCCCCAAGGGCAGCTCGCAAGCCGCTACGACAAGCTGCACCTGTTTGGCTTTTGCACCGGGCAAGAGCAGTATGACGAGGCCGCGACCATGACCCCGGGCCGGGAGGTGGTGAGCCATCCCCTGCCCTGGGGCGTGCTGCACCTCGGGATCTGCTACGACCTGCGCTTCCCGGAGCTGTTTCGCCTGGGGCCCGCCCCCGATTTCATCGCCCTGCCCGCGGCCTTCACCCACACCACCGGGCTCGCGCACTGGGCGCTGCTGCTGCGGGCACGTGCGGTAGAGAACCTGGCCTTCGTGTTCGCCAGTGCCCAGGGGGGACACCACCCCGGTGGGCGGCGCACCTTCGGCCACAGCATGATCATCGATCCCTGGGGCCGGATACTGGCCCAGGTAGAGGAGGGTCAGGGCATGGCCATCGCCACCCTGGATCTGGCGGCACAGCGCACGGTGCGCTGCCAGTTGCCGGCCCTCACCCATCGCAAGATAGCCGTCGGCCCTTGAGGCCGGCACCCTTTAGCACGCTAGGAATGACACCACACTTCAAGGGACTGACCATGAAACTCAACACACTGATGATGCTGATGGCCCTGGCCACCGCCGGCCAGGCCGCCGCCAAACCCCTGGTGATCGCCACCGATGCCACCTATCCCCCCTTCGAGATGGTCGACAGCAACGGCAAGCTCGGCGGCTTCGAGGTCGATCTGGCCTATGCCCTGTGCGCGGCCATGAAGACCGAGTGCGAGGTGATCAACCAGCCCTGGGATGCCCTGCTGCCGGGCCTGCAAGTGCGCAAGTACGACGCCATCATGTCCTCCATGAACATCACGGACGAGCGGCGCCAGAAAGTGGACTTCAGCCAGGTCTACTACATGATGCAGAACCGCTTCGTGGGGCGCAGCGACAAGGCGGCCGACTTTGCAGACGATCCGGCCCACTTCAAGGGCAAGGTGATCGCGGTGCAGGAGGGCACTCCCCAGGACAACTTCATCACCGCCCGCTACGGTGAGGTGGCCAAGATCAAGCGCTACGTCAACGCCCAGTCCCCCATGCTGGATCTGCAGTCCGGCCGCGCCGACTACACCTTCGGCAACATGGTGCAGTTGAAGGTGGGCTTCCTCGACAAGGAGATGGGCAAGCAGTTCGCCTTCGTCGGTCCCCAGTTCAACGGCACCCAGGACAAGATCCTGGGAGAAGGGGTGGCGGTGGCCCTTCGCAAGCACGATGACAAGCTCAAGGCCCGTTTCGATGCCGCCATCGAGAGCGTCAAGGCCGACGGCACCTTCAACACCCTGCTCAAGAAGTACCAGCTCGAAGACCTGCTCTGATCCCGGCATGCCGGCCCCCTGGACAGTTGCAAGGGGCCATGGCAACAGGGCGGCCATTGGCCGCCCTGTGTCGTTTTCCCGGCCTCTCGCCGTTATTGGGCCAGGCCCAGGTGCCCGGCAATCTGCTGGTACAGGGTCTGGTAGTTGTCGTCGAAGTGGTGGGATCCCGGCAGGGTCACCGTCGTCACGTTCGGCTGCTGCAAGCGCGGACAGAGTTTGACCGGGGAGTCGTCCTCCGCCCCCTGCACGCAGAGCAGCGGCAGACTCTGGATGCGTGTCACCTCCGGCAGGGTGGGATAGCGGCCCCCCTTGTCGTGCACCACCATGTCGCTGACGTGGATCTCGAAGTCCGATGCGGTCGAGGGCGACAGCATCACGGCCCCCACCAGGCTATTGCGATAGGCCTGCGGCAGGCGATTGATGACGAAGGGCACTATCTCGGCGCCAAAGGAGAAGCCCACCAGCAGCCAGCGCTGGCGTCCCCAGCGGGACTGGTACTCGGTGAGGATGCGCACCAGATCCGCCGTCGCCTGATCCGGCGTCTTCTTCTTCCAGTAATAGGAAAGCGAGCTCCAGCCCACCACCGGCATGCCGTGGGCCTGCAACTGGGCGCTGAGCCCCTTGTCCAGCACCGCCCAGCCGCCATCCCCGCTCATGAAGACCACCATGGGGGCAGACGAAGCTTGCGCCACCGGCAACTCCACCAGCCCCAGATCCGCACCGACCCGGCCCGGCTGGGCGGCCACCGCCGGGAGGGTGAACGAGGAGACGAAACAGCAAATCAACAGCAACAACATGGCTCTCATGGGCCAACTCCTATTTCTTCATGAGCCCGAAGGGGCCGCGACTGATGAGGGAGACGAGGTGAGTCAGGGTGCGGGGCAGCACCAGATGACCGGTACAGAGCAGGTAGCGGGGCTCCCACCTTGGGCCGAACTTCTCCTTGTAACGCCGCAATCCCTGGAAGTTGTAGAAACGGCTGCCCCGGGTGAACAGGGTGTTGCCAAGGCGGGCCCAGTAACCGCCGAGGGGGTTGTCGTTGAAGCCTGACATGGGGGCCATCCCCAGGTTGAAGCTGGCATAACCCTCCTGCTTGCCCCACAGCAGGAGCTCGACAAACAGGAAATCCATGACCGGCGCCGCCCCTGTGTCCAGGCTGTAGCGCATCAGATCGATGGAGAGGCTCTCCTTGTTGTCGCTGGTCCAGAGGTTGGCAAACCCGACGATCTGCCCCTCCCGCCGCACCAGCGCCATCGGGTTGAGGGTGAGGTAGGCAGGATCGAAACTGCCCACGGAGAAGCCCTTCTCCCTGCCCTGCTTGCTGTGCAGCCAGCTGTCGGAGATCCCCTTCAACTCGGGTAGCAAGGCGGCAATCTCACCGGGGGCCACCACCTCGAAGCGCAGCCCTTCCCGCTTGCCCTTGGCGTGACTCTGGCGCAGGTTGCGCAGGCGACTGCCGGCGAGATCGAAGCTCGGCAGATCCACGATGGCCTCCTCCCCAAGCTTGAAGGGGATGAGCCCGAGATCCAGATAGACAGGGAGATAGCGGGCCGACACCTGGTAGAAGACCGGGCTGACGTCGTGCTCGTCACAGCGCTCGCGAAACTGCCAGAGCAGCTCCTCCACGAGGGAGGGCTGGCCGACGGGATCCCCCATCACTATCCAGCTGCTGCCCTCGGCCCCGTACATGAGGAAGGCCTCGCCGCTGGGGTGGAACAGCAGGGACTTGTCCCCGAGCTGGGCCAGGTAGCCGTGGCCTCCCCCTGCCCGCATCACCAGCCCATGGGCACGGGAGAGCGCCTCGGCATCCGGCTTGCCGGCGGCCAGGCGCAAGGGGGCCAGCAGATGGGCCACCCCGACCACCGCCAGCACGCCGATGACGCTCCCCATGGCGCGCAGGGCACGGGAAGCGGCCCCGGGCCCGTGGGCCGAGACGTGCAGCCAGAGGGAGGGGTCGTACTCCACATGGCGGTAGGAGAAGAGCAGCAACCACAAGGCCCCCAGCAGCACGGCCCCCACCGACATCAGCCAGGAAGGGGTGAAGCGGGCGTGAAGCAGGGAACCCTTGCGATAAAAGAGAGGGCGGCAGGGGGTGATGATGAGCAAGAAGCCCCCGAGCAGCAGGGCCGACTCCCAGTCAAACCCCTTGAACAGGGAGAACAGCATGCCAAGCCCCAGCAGCCACTGGGTGATCCTGAATGCCCCGTCATGACGGCGGTAGAGGCTGTGGGCCAGCAACAGCAGCAACACGCCGCTGACACTGCCGAGCACATGGGAGAGCTCCAGCAAGTGCAGGGGCAGCACCTCCAGGAAGGCTTCGATGCGCCCCTTCATGGTCGGGATCATCCCGGAGCAGAGCAGCAGGGTGCCCGCCGCGAAGGTGCCCATGCTCACCAGGGCGGGCACAAACTCCCGGGTCGCCATCATCACTCCCTGCAACCGGTGTAGGCGGGCCCGCTGTTGCAGCAGCTCCTGACCTGCGAACAGCAGCAGGGCACAGAGGAAGGGCAGGAAGTAGTAGGTGCAGCGGTAGATAAGCAGGGAGGCGAGCAGCTTGTCCACCGGCAGATAGTGGGTGAGCAGCAGGCTCATGCTCGCCTCGAAGACCCCGATGCCCCCCGGCACATGGGCCAGCACCCCGAGCAGGCTGGAGAGCACGAAGGCACTGAGCAGTACCGGATAGGGCACGCTGCCCGATGGCAGCAGCACATAGAGCACGGCGGCGGCGGCCATCCAGTCGAGCAGGGCGATAAGCAGTTGCAGCAGGCGGTATCTGATGCGCGGCAGGAACAGCGGGTGTCCGCGCCAGACCAGGGCTGCCCCCGGCCACACCAGATATGCCAGCACCGTCAGCAGGGCCAGGCCCCCCGCCAGTTGCAACAGCCCGGTCGCCCAGCGGGGCCAGTCCACCAGCAGGGCCGCCCCCTGCCCCAGCAACAGGGCACTGCCCCCCCAGCCCAGCAGACCGAGGAAGAAGGTGATGGAGCAAAAGAGGATCACCCTGGCCACCTCCCCGGTGCCAAGCCCCAGGGAGGAGTAGAGCCGGTAGCGTACCGAGGAGCCGGTGAGCAGCGCAAAGCTCAGGGTGTTGGAGAAGGTGTAGGCGATGAAGGAGGTCATCCCCACCTGCTGCCAGGGCAGGCGTTTTTCCAGCACCTTCAGGGCCAGCAGATCATAGCAGCAGAGGCAGCCATAGCTGAGCAGGGTGAGCAGCAGGGCGCCCCCCAACTGCGGCAAGGGTTGTGACCAGATGGCCTGGCGGATGTCGTGCCAGTGCCACAGGTGGGTCAAATGATAGAGGACGGTCAAGGCCGCCCCCAGCAGCAGCAGGCTGCACAGGGGGCCTATCCAGATCAACAGCTGACGCCGCATTCAAGATTCCTGTCAAAAAGCGTGGAGAAAGAGAGGCTCCGAAAGCGGGCGGACAAGGCGCCCTCCCGGAGTGACTCCCCCACAGGCGGCGCGTGACGCCGCACGTTCACGGGGGCAATCCTATGATTTACCAGGCCCAGCCCGCTCGCCACTTTTCTTCTGTAACCTTATGTACAGGCAGACAAAACATCCCCGTCCGGGATAGAGGCAGGAGACGCCATGACACCCTCTCCCCTGATAAGACGCTTCCCCCAAAACGCCCTGGGGCGCGATCTGGCCGTCGGCGACATCCACGGCCACTTCGCCCTGTTGCAGCAGGCCCTCGACACCCTGGATTTTGATCCCGCCCGGGACCGTCTCTTCAGCGTCGGGGATCTGGCGGATCGCGGGCCCGAGTGCAGCGAGGTGATCCACTGGCTGGCCAGACCCTGGTTTCACCCGGTCTGCGGCAATCACGACGACTACGTCTGCCGTTACGAGAGCTGCGATCGGGAGAACTGGATCCGAAACGGCGGCGGCTGGTTTCAGCAGCTGACCCCTGCCGAGCAGGCGGCGTTCGCCGTCCACTACCGCAGCCTGCCCCTGGCCATCGAGGTGGCCACCACGGCCGGTCCGGTCGGGCTGCTTCACGCCGATTGTCCCTTCTCCTCCTGGCAGGGGCTGCTGGACCAACTCGATGCCGGGGTGAGCGGCGGACGGCTTCGGGCCATCAAGAACGTCTGCCTCTGGTCAAGGCGCCGTATCGAACGGCTGGACGAGAGCGGGGTCGCGGATCTCGCTGCCTTGGTGGTGGGCCACACCCCGGTGAGGGTGCCGGTGCGCCTTGGCAACGTCCACTACATCGACACCGGCGGCTGGTATCCCGAGGAGGGCGGCTACTTCACCCTGCTGGACCTCAATACCCTGACCCCTCACTTTCCCCTGCCCTGAGCCGGACCGATGGGATGACCAAGCTCACGGACAACGCCCACTGCCCATTAAAGCGCCAGGCGAACGCCCCGGACTTCGCTCTGCCAGCGCGATGGTTTACCATGCAGGCAATTGCGGTGCATGGCACCCCCACCCAGGCGCCAGGCGCCGCCGTCATCGGATACTCCTTTCGAGCAACATGAGCACATCAGCGCACCCGGCCAGCGGGCCCACGTTCTATTTCCACGACTACGAGACCTTCGGCATCAGTCCGGCCAAAGACAGGCCGTCGCAGTTTGCGGGCATTCGCACCGACGCGGATTTCAACGTCATCGGCGAGCCGCTGGTGATTTACTGCAAGCCGCCGGCAGATTACCTGCCGGAGCCGGAAGCCTGCCTCATCACCGGCATCACGCCGCAAAAGGCGATGAAGGACGGCCTGTGCGAGGCGGACTTCATCCGCCAGATCCACGAGCAGTTCGCCGCCCCGGGCACCTGCGTGCTGGGTTACAACAGCATCCGCTTCGATGATGAAGTGACCCGCTACACCCTCTATCGCAACTTCTATGACCCCTATGCCTACGCCTGGCAGAACGGCAACTCCCGCTGGGACATCCTCGACATGCTGCGGGCCTGCTACGCCCTGCGCCCGCAGGGGATAGAGTGGGCCCTGGACGACGAGGGCAAGCCGAGCTTCCGGCTGGAGAAGCTGACGGTGGCCAACGGCGTGGCCCACGCCAACGCCCACGATGCGCTCTCGGATGTGCTGGCCACCATCGAGATGGCCAGGCTGGTGAAAAAAGCCCAGCCCAAGCTCTTCGAGTACCTCTTTGATCTTCGCAACAAGAACAAGGTGAAGGCCCTCATCGACGTGGTGACCATGAAACCCCTGGTGCACGTCTCCGGCATGTTCTCCCCCTGGCAGGGGTGCGCAAGCTGGGTGTCGCCGCTCGCCTGGCACCCCACCAACCAGAACGCGGTGATCATGGTGGATCTGACCCGTGACCCGACTCCGCTCATCGAGCTCTCCTGCGAGGAGATCCGCGAGCGCCTCTACACCAAAAAAGAGGAGCTGGGGGATCTGGCCGGCATTCCGGTCAAACTGGTGCACATCAACAAGTGCCCGGTACTGGCCCCGGCCGCCACCCTGACGCCGGAGCGGGCGGACGAGCTGGGCATCAATCGGGCACAGTGCCGCAAGAGCCTGGATCTGCTGCGGGCCCACCCCGAGGTGCGGGAAAAACTGGTGGAGGTATTCAACCAGGAGTTTGCCGGCAGCACCGACGGCGACCCCGACACCCAGCTCTACGCCGGTTTCTTCGGCCACGGCGACAAGTCCACCATGGATCTGGTGCGCGCCACCCCGGCGGATCTGCTGGGGGAGCGGGAGTTTGCCTTCACGGATCCCCGTCTGCCCGAGATGCTGTTTCGTTACCGCGCCCGCAACTGGCCCCACACCTTGAGCGAAGCGGAGCAGAAGCGCTGGCGCCTGCACTGCAGCGACTACTTCAGCCGCCGCCTGCCGGATTATGTGCCGCGCCTGGAAGCCCTGGCGGAACAGAACCAGGGGAACGAACGGAACTTTGCGATTCTAAAGAGTCTCTATCACTACCTTGAAAATCTGTGAGATGTGAGCCGTTTCACAGTTAAAAACCGATGCGTTTCCCCGGCTCGCGACATAATGGGCAGGGAGCCCAAGCTCCTGATAGTGTGAATATTTAGATGCGCTGACGGCATGGATGCCGTGCTTTCGACTGTTGGGGAACTCTCGTTTTATGCGTTCAGCTCTGCCTGCTTTGACACTCGTCGCCTGTGCCCTGCTGCCCCAGGCCGCCCTCGCTGGCGCCCGGTTCGAGGTGCCAGACTACCTCTTGCGCCTGCCGGAGCAGACCTACCGGCTCATCGAGCGCAATTTCAGCACCCTCTACCAGCAGACCGACTTCACCCCGCAAATCACCAACAGCTATTTCAACCACTCGGATCTCTACCGCTTCGCCGGCATTCCCCTGGCCATCACGCCGCAAAACGGCTTCCAGATGGAGGTGTTCGGCCAGCTCTACAACAAGTCGTCCCAGATCTATGCCCAGATGAGCCAGGATCTCTCCCTCTATCGCACCCTGCGGGTGGACATGATGGGGGATCAGAGCGACGAGATCGCCATCGGCATGGGGCTCGGCATCCCCCTGACAACCCGCCTCACCGTCAAGGCGCTCGCCTCCAGCAACGAGATCCCGGGCTATGGCTCCGCCAATTACGCCATCGGGATGGAGTGGCACTTCTAGAGACCATTTCGCCACATAAAAAAGGCTCCCGAGGGAGCCTTTTTGCAGTGCAACGCCATCAGGGGTAGCGGATCACCGCCCCCTGCCCCCCTTGCAGCACCAGGGTGCTCCCCAGGGGCGTCTCGTCCCAGAAGTCCGTGCCCCCCGGCGCCAACGGGAACTCGCAGGGGTGCTCCCCCCAGTTGAACAGGCAGAGCAGCTCGCCGCCCCCGGGCAGCGCCACCCGCCCGCGCTCGAATGCCATCCCCTCGAAGCGGGCCGCCGGGGTGCGCGCGGCGCACAGGGCCAGCAGCTTGCCAAGGCGCGCCCCCTGCCCCTCGTCCAGATCCTGCAGCCGGTCCCCCGCCAGCACCATGCCACCGCTCGCCACCAGGGCGGCCAGGTGGAAGTCGTACTCGGCGCGGCTGGCGTGCTGGCCCGGGATATCCCGCAGGCAGACGCAGTCGGGGTCCAGCACCCAGAGCCGCTCGTGCTGCCAGGCGCGGCAGAAGGCTTCTCGCGCTATCTGGCGAAAACGGGGGCCCTGGCGCTCCACGTCATCGCTCACCCGCATGCCGTGCACCAGGCCGAGGCTCGGCCACAGCGGTGCATTGCAGCCGAGCAGGAAGGCCCCCTCCCCGGCGCCGCGCAGGATGGCGGCCATGCCGCGCCGATAGGCCTCCACCCGGGTGGCGGCGGGGTCGTGGAAGCGACCACCGTGGATGGCCCCCCAGAAGTTGGCATCGAGCTTGAAGTAGTGGATGCCCCACTGGGTACGCAGGGTGCGAAATACCTGCTCCAGGTGCGTCTGCACCTCGGGGTGGGTGCCATCCAGCACGTACCAGGGGGTGCAGCGCCAGCCCCCGTAGGTGACCCGCTCCGAGGGGAGCGGCAGGCCATCCTCCCCTTTCACGAACCAGTCAGGGTGCTGCTGGAACACTTGCGAGCCGGGCTCGGCGATAAAGGGGGCGACCCAGAGCGCAGGCTCGCAACCGGCGGCGCGGATCTCCCCTGCCAGGGCCGCCACCCCCTCCTCGAACTTGGCGGAAGGGGTGAGCCAGTCCCCCATCCTGGCCTGATAGCCGTCATCTATCTGGACGTAGCGCAGGGCCGGGAAACGCTCGGCCCGCACCGCCAGGTTCTCGCGAATGTCCGCCGCGCTCACGTTCGCGTAGTAGTGATACCAGGAGCACCAGCCGCTCGGGCGCGTGGGCACCTCCCCCACCAGGGAGCCGTGCTCGGCGGCGATATGCTGCGCCAGCGTCGCGAGCAGGGCCTCCCTGTCCGGCCCCTCCAGGCAGATCAGCGCCTCGCTCTGCCAGTACGCACCCGGCGCCAGGGTGCGCCCTTCGGTGTTCATCACTATCTCGAGGCGCCCGTCGGGATGGAGGCGAAATTCCCCGCCAAAGCGCTGGCAGCTCGCAAAGGCCAGCAGCAGCCAGCCCCCCTCCTGCGCCACCAGCAGCAGGTTGTGCACCGTGTGGTAGCCATGGTCGGCGGTGATGCGATAGACAGACGCATCGGGGCAGCGGCCCAGGTGCTCGGGGGCGTTCCAGCGTCCCCCGGTCTGGGCCAGCATCTGGAACCCCTCCCCGTAGATGGCCGCGTCGGGCGCAAGTCCGAGATCCCCCTCAAACAGCCGCCAGTGGTGGACGGCCTCGGACTGCTTCCCGGTGTTGTCGAGCCTCACCCGGCAAAGCGGCCCCTCCCACTGGCGGGTTTGCAGCAGGGTGTCAGGGAGGGCGGGATCGGCGGGCAGTTGGCGCAACCGGGCCAGGAGAGAGGGGGTCGACATGGGAACTCCTTCTTGTGAATGGGGATGAAGCCGGGGCCATTGTATCCCCTGCGGGCCAGTTGACCCTGTTCCCTCCCCCCCGTGCCTGTTAAACTGCGACCTCGCTCACACTTGCCAAGATGAGGCCCCCCGTGCTGCTGCAACGCACCCTGCGCTACCTTCGTGATTTTCTGGTCATCATCGCCTGTCTGCTGGCAGGCAAGGCCGTGGCGGCCATCCTGCCCTTCGCCTTCCCCGGCAGCATCATCGGCATGCTGCTGCTGTTCGTGCTGCTCTCCTTGCAGATCGTCCGCTTCTCCTGGGTCGAGCTGGGGGGCGGCCTGCTGCTGCGCCACATGGGGGTGCTGTTCGTGCCGGTGGCGGTGGGCCTGGTGGCCTGGCTCGAGCCCCTGCGCCAATCCTTCGGTCTCATCATGCTCTGCGTCGTGCTCGGCATCGTGCTCATCCTGGGCGCGGTCGGCCACCTCTATCAAAGGATGAACAAGCCATGATCCTCTGGTTCGCCCTGCCCCTCACCCTGGCCCTCTATTTCATGACCCGGGCTCTCTACCGCCGCCTGCCCTGGCCCGTCATCAATCCGGTGCTGATCCCCACCGCCGTCATCATCGGCCTGCTGCTCTGGCTCGATCTGCCTCTGGATCAGTACCAGCAGGGGGCTTCGCCCCTGACCGCCCTGCTGGAACCCGCCGTGGTGGCCCTGGCCCTACCGCTTTACCAGCAGGCGCGCCAGATCCGCGACAAGCTCACACCCATCCTGGCCTGCACCCTCACCGCGGTGCTCATCTCGGTCTGTACCACCCTGGGGGTCGGCCACCTGATGGGGGCGGATCCGGCGCTGCTCGCCTCCATCGCCACCAAGTCCATCACCACGCCGCTCGCCATGAGCGTCAGCCAGTCCCTCGGCGGCATTCCCGCCATCGCCGCCGCCGTGGTGGTGGTGGTGGGGATCCTGGGGGCCCTGGCGGGCTACCCCCTGCTCAAGCTGATGCGGGTCACCGACCCCGAGGCCCAGGGGCTCGCCATGGGAGCCTGCGCCCACGCCATCGGTACCGCCGCCTCCGCCGAGCAGGGAGTGACCCAGGGCGCCTTCTCGTCGCTGGCCATGGTGGTGTGCGGTGTACTGACCGCGGCCATCGCCCCCCTGCTGTTCGCCCTCTACCACTGGCTGACCTGATCCCCGTTGCCATGGCCGCCCCTGCGGCCATGGCCTCTATGCCCTTTCACCGTTTCCATCCGATACCCTCACCTCCCTGATGCCGGGAGCTGGCGCACAGATTGCGAAAGACAAACGTTTCCTTTACCATCCCCGCCCCTTTGCCCATCAAGGCGTGAGCGCGCTCACACAATTCGCCGCGCTTGCTCCCTACAATGGCCCCCCAATTGGCCTTTGAGGACACAGTATGCATCCCCGCTTTGCCAAGCCATTCGAGACCCTTTCCGCCCCGCTCCAGGCCGCCCTGCTGCCCATGCTGGGGGACGATTTCCAGGCCCGTTTCACCCCGGACCAGATCGCGACCCTGAAAGCCGCCACCGGGCTGGATGACAGGGCCCTGCGTCTGGCCTTGCTGCCGCTGGCGGCCGCCTGCTCGGTGGCCCCCATCTCCAGGTTCTTCGTCGGTGCCATCGCCTGCGGCCTGAGCGGCACCTGGTACTTTGGCGCCAACATGGAGTTCGCGGGCCAGGGGCTGTTCCACTCGGTCCACGCCGAGCAGTCCGCCATCTCCAACGCCTGGCTGGGTGGCGAGACCGGGATCTCCGAGATCACCGTGAACTACACCCCCTGCGGCCACTGCCGCCAGTTCATGAACGAGCTGAGCACCGCCAAGACCCTGAAGGTCTCCCTGCCGGACGATCTCAGCGAGCTGCAATCCTTCCTGCCCCACTCCTTCGGCCCCGCCGATCTCGAGATCACCGATGCCCTGATGAGCCCCCAGGCCCACGACGAGCTGGTACTCGAGAGCGACGACCCCCTGTGGCAGGCTGCGCTCACCGCCGCCCGCCAGAGCTATGCCCCCTATAGCCAGGGCTATGCCGCGGTGGCGCTGCAGTTCGAGGACGGGCGCATCTTCTGCGGCCGCTATGCCGAGAACGCCGCCTTCAACCCGAGCCTGCCGCCGATGCAGATGGCCTGCGCCCACGCTGTGCTGGGTGGCGAGGATCTCGCCACCGTGCGCCGCGCCGTGCTGCTGGAGAGCAAGGATGGCCAGATCAGCCAGCGGGATTCGGCCCAGTCCACCCTGAAGGCGCTGGGCTCGGTCGAGCTTGAGTACAAAGCCGTCTGACCCCGGCATCCGCCAACGGGAAGGGGAGCTGCGGCTCCCCTTCTTGCTCTCTGCGGCTCTCATCCTTGCCCCTCACCCCCTCTCTCTGCGCCTCTGGCGCAGTGCATCAGATGCCCCCCTGCCCCATGTGAGGGCGGTCTCCCTCCGATGACCTTATTGGCAGACCTCCTCTGCGGTGGCGGGAAGCCCAGGTTAAGGGGCCAATGCCCCGCCCCTGCCCCTTGCGGCCCCCGTGTGTGCCCCCAAGATGCATTTGCCAAGCCACTGGGATCCCGCCTTTCCATGGATTTTGCAAATACCTTTCCCTGCCGATTCCCCCGGCGCGGGGCGGCATGGCGGCGGCGGGAAAGGTCGGGGAAGGGGTCAATGCCCCGCCCTCGCCTCTTGCGACCCCCGTGTGTGACCCCAAGATGCATTTGCCAAGCCACTGGGATCCCGCCTTTCCATGGTTTTTGCAAATACCTTCCCTGCTTGTTCCCTCGACGCAGGGCGGTATGGCGGCGGCGGGAAACGTCGGGGAAGGGGTCAATGCCCCGCCCCTTGCGGCCCCCGTGTGTGACCCCAAGATGCATTTGCCAAGCCACTGGGATCCCGCCTCTCCATGGATTTTGCAAATGCCTTTCCCTGCCTGTTCCCTCGACGCGGGGCGGCATGGCGGCGGGAAACCTCGGAGAAGGCGTCAATACCCCAGCCCCGCCCCCTGTCGGCTGCTTTCCCCTGAAATACAGCGGGGGAGCCACTGGCTCCCCCGACTGTCATTGATATGGCCCATATGGCGGCACCGACCCCTGTCAGGACTCCCACAGGATGCGCTGACTGCCGGACCAGCGCTCGCCGATGTCCGCGTATTTTTGTTCCAGCAGGTGGCGGCGGATCTTCATGGTGGGGGTCAGCACCCCGTTCTCGATGTTCCAGGGGCTCTTGACCACCAGGATGCCCCGCAGGCGAGCGTGGGATTCCAGCTTGTCGTTGACCCGGTTGAGGGCAGCCTCCAGCTGGGCCTCCACCCCGGCCTTGTCCCCCTTCATGGCGCTCTCGGCGAGCTGCACCAGGGCGACCGGCTGCGGCATGCCGTAGCCGATGACGCAGAGCTGCTCGATGATGGGCTCCTGCCCGAGCATCCCCTCGATGGGCACCGGGGCCACGTACTTGCCCTTGGCGGTCTTGAAGACGTCCTTCATGCGGCCGGTGATGGTGAGGTAACCCTCCCGGTCCAGCTTGCCCATGTCACCGGTGTGCAGCCAGCCCTCGGCGTCGATGGCCTCTGCACTGTGCTCGGGATCCTTGTAGTAGCCCACCATCATGCCGTCGCAGCGACAGAGGATCTCCCCCTCGTCGGAGATCTTGATGGTCACCCCGGGCCCGGCCTTGCCGACGGTGCCTATCTTGTCCGCCCGGAACGGGTAGTTGAGAGTGGAGTAGGCGTGGTTCTCGGTCATGCCCCAGGCCTCGGTGATATGGATGCCGATGCTGTGATACCACTCCAGCAGCGCCGGGGCCACCGGCGCCGAGCCGCAGCCCAGCACCCGCGCCTGATCCAGCCCCAGCCCCTTTTGCAGCTTGCTCTTGATGAGGTTGGAGACGAGGGGGATCTTGAGCAGCAGCGCCAGCTTTTTCTGGGGCAGCTTCTCGTGGATCTTGATGCGGAACATGGCCCAGAGCCGCGGCACCGAGATGAAGACGGTGGGACGGCAGCGCTTGACGTCCTCGATGAAGGTGTCGAGGGATTCGGGGAAGGCGATGGTGGCACCGCTGAACAGGCTGCCGCCGTAGATGTAGACCCGCTCGGTGATGTGGGCAAGGGGCAGGTAGGAGAAGCCGCGATCCTCGGCGGTGAGGGAGACCGCCTCCACCAGCTTCTCGCAGGACCAGGCATAGCGCTCCACGCTCAGCATGGCCCCCTTGGGCTTGCCGGTGCTGCCGGAGGTGTAGACCAGGCTCAGCAGGGCATCCGGCGCCTGCACCGGGCTGTCCGGGATGGGGTCGTATTGCGCCAGCAGATCGTCCCACTGGTGGGCGGCCGGCATGGTGTCGTAAGGCAGGGCGATACGCAGCAGATCCCCGGGCACCCCCGCCTCCTGGCTCTTCCAGTCGTCCAGCTTGCCGACGAAGATCGCCCTGGTTTCGCTGTGGCGCAGCACGTATTCGATGGTGTCGACGTTGGCGGTGGGGTAGATGGGCACGCTCACGTATCCCCCCATCTGCATCGCCAGATCGGCGATGAACCACTGGGCGCAGTTCTTGGAGAGCAGCGCCACCTTGTCACCGGGCTCCAGGCCCAGGGCGCGCAGTGCCGTCACCATGCGCCGCGCCTCGTCGGCGACCTCACCCCAGGTGAAGTCGACGTATTCGCGGTGGATGGTCTGACGCAGATAGATTCGGTCGGGACACTGCCGCTCCCAGTGATAGAGCATCTCGAGCGGCAGTCTGGTGGCAATGCGTGAGGTGGAGGCCATGGTTTAATCCCTGAAACAAAAGGCGAGCCTCATTATTAACCTTTTGATAACACTCAGGGAAGCAGATTACTTAAACTTGTGTTTGAACTGCGAATGGGATCAAGCTTCCGCCTGGGCCTGCAGACGCTTCCACATCTCCTGCACCAGCACCTCGTCCTGCTCGGAGAGCTCACCCTGCAAGATGGCCTCGTTCAGGCTGCGCAGCACATAGCTCTTGACGTCCCGCACCAGGGTCTTGCCCTCCAGCTCGGCGCGCGCCACCGCAAGGGAGATGTGCCCTCGCAGATAGCCACCCGCAAACAGCTCGTCTTCGCTGGCCGTGGCGACCATGGCGTCGATCAGTCCCAACAACTTGTGTTCAAAATCGTGAATCGTCATTTAACGCAGCCTCATTTCCGGGGTTGCCGGCAAAAAATTCGGGGAGTGGAACCGCGATCCGGTTGATCGCGGCTCTCTGGCGCCAGGCCAGCCGCATCCTTGATGTCCTATTCCGGGTTGGCCACCGGGTAGATGACCTGATCCTTGTATCCCGTGGTTATGCGCAGATAACCACTCAACGACCGGTTCAGTACCGGATCGTCGGTGTCCACCAGCAGCGGACGGCCTTCTAGCGCCGCCAGCTTGGCTTTGGTGGCGAGCACCTGGATATGCTCGCGCCCGACGGCCCGGATCACGTCTGGACTCAATTGCTGATTTCCGCGCCCGAACAGATGTCCCTGACCGCCGATCAGGGTGATGATCAGACGGCAGCGACGGCCGCGGATCCGGGTCAGGATCTCGGCGGCGGACAGATCCTGCCCGATAAGTTGGCCATTTTCCACCAGATCCACACCGAGCAAGGTATTTTCCAGACCCAGCTCACCCATGCAGGCGGCCACCGTGCTCCCCGACCCCATCAGGTAGAGGGTATCGGGCTCCATCTGCTCCACCACACCGGCGGCAAGATCGGCGAGCACCAGCTCCTCGGACTCCCGCCCCCCCTGCTTGACCGCCTGCACGTAGCGCAGATCCCCGGGCACCAGCAGCTGGCCGTAGTGGCGGGCGCGCACCTTGCCGGCGCGAAACGCCTCCTCGTCGATGTCCATCACCTCCGCATCCACCAGGCTCAGGAGCTCCCCCGCGATCATTCTGGCCGCCACCCGGCCGCTCGCCGCCGGCGTCACCCCATAGACCCCGGAGTGGATCTTGCACCCCGCCGGGATGCCGAGCACATGGCAGGACTCCCCCACCGCCGCGCAGATGTCCCGGGCGGTGCCATCGCCACCGGCGAAGAGCAGCAGATCCACCCCGGCATCGCGCAGGGCCAGGGCGGCAGCCCGGGTGTCCTCGGCGCTCGTCTGCGCCCCGGCAGGCCGATGGACGATGCGATGGGGCAGCCCCAGCTCGGAGGCGAGGTCGGCCCCCATCTCTTCGGCCACCGTCAGCAGCTCGAATGGGGTGGTCAGCTCGCACAGGGGCAACAGGGCCTGGCGGGCCCGCTCCCGGGCCTTGGGGACGGCCCCGCGCGCCAGCGCCTCGGCGACCATGCCGTCACTGCCCTTGAGACCGACGGCCCCGCCGATGCCGGCGACGGGGTTGATGATGAGCCCTAATCGAAACATGTTTCCCTCCTGTTGGATCGCCGCCATTTTTATCTTTTCCCGCCACTGGGACAAGCCATGACCCCCTGCTAAAATGCGCGACTTCTACCTCAATCACTGTTCAACCAAGGTTCCATCATGCTGGAATGGATTGCGGACCCCTCCGCCTGGGTCGCGCTCGCCACCCTGACCCTGCTCGAGATCGTGCTCGGCATCGACAACATCATTTTCATCTCCATCCTGGTGGGTCGCCTGCCGGAAGCCCAGCGCCAGAAAGCGCGCATCCTGGGGCTGGGGCTCGCCATGGGCACCCGCATCCTGCTGCTGCTCTCCCTGGCCTGGGTGATGCGCCTCACCGAGCCCCTCTTCACCGTGCTGGGGGAAGCCATCTCGGGACGGGATCTCATCCTGCTGGTGGGGGGTCTGTTCCTCATCGCCAAGAGCACCCACGAGATCCACCAGAGCCTGGAAGGGGCCGCCGAAGAGGCGGGTGTGGTGAGCAAGACCGCGGGCTTCCTGTCCACCCTGGTGCAGATCGCCATCCTCGACATCATCTTCAGCCTGGACTCCGTCATCACAGCCGTGGGCATGGCGGATCATGTCCCTGTCATGGTGCTGGCCATCATCATCGCCGTCGGCGTCATGATGTTTGCCGCCAAGGCCATCGGCGACTTCGTCGATACCCACCCCACCATCAAGATGCTGGCCCTCTCCTTCCTTATCCTGGTCGGGGTGGCGCTGATGGCCGAAGGGCTGGATCTGCACATTCCCAAGGGTTACATCTACTTCGCCATGGCCTTCTCGCTGGTGGTGGAGATGATCAACATCCGCCTGCGCGGCCACCAGGAGCGGGCCAAGTAAACCGCGACCTGTCGAGAGATGGCCAAACAAAAAGCGCGACCCAGGGTCGCGCTTTTTTATTGCCCCGCCAACGGGGCGCCTTGGGCTCAGAGGGCGTTGCGAGCGGCCACGGCGTCCGCCAGGTTGCGCAGCAGCACCTCGGTATCGGCCCAGCCGATGCAGGCGTCGGTGATGCTCTGGCCGAAGGTGAGCTCGCACCCGTCCACCAGATCCTGACGCCCTTCCACCAGGTGACTCTCCACCATGACGCCGAACACCGCCTTGCTGCCGGCACGCAGCTGACCGGCCACGTCCTCGGCCACCAGCATCTGGTTCTTGAACTGCTTGCTGCTGTTGGCGTGGCTGAAGTCGATCATCACTTTCTGGGGCAGACCGGCCTTGTCCAGACCACTCACCACCTCATCCACGTGACGGGCGCTGTAGTTGGGCTCGCGGCCACCGCGCAGGATGATGTGACAGTCCGGGTTGCCAGCGGTCGAGACGATGGCGGAGTGCCCGTACTTGGTCACCGACAGGAAGTGGTGCGGGGCGCTGGCGGCGCCGATGGCGTCGATGGCCACCTTGATGGTGCCGTCGGTGCCGTTCTTGAAGCCCACCGGGCAGGAGAGACCGGAGGCCAGCTCGCGGTGTACCTGGGATTCGGTGGTACGGGCGCCGATGGCACCCCAGCTCATCAGATCCGCCACGTATTGCGGGGTGATCATGTCGAGGAACTCGGAGGCGGTCGGCAGCCCCATGTCGTTGAGATCCAGCAAGAGCTTGCGACCCAGGCGCAGGCCGTCGTTGATCTGGCAGCTGTTGTCGAGGTAGGGGTCGTTGATCAGCCCCTTCCAGCCCACTGTGGTACGGGGTTTTTCGAAGTAGACCCGCATCACGATCTCCAGCTGATCTTTCAGCTCGTCGCGCAGCACCTTGAGGCGTTTGCCGTATTCCAGGGCGGCGACCGGATCGTGGATGGAGCAGGGGCCGATCACCACCAGCAGGCGATCATCGTCGCCGGCCAGGATGTTGTGGATGGCCTGACGGGATTCAAACACGGTGGCCGAGGCGGTGTCGGTCGCCGGAAACTTCTCAAGCACCGCAACCGGGGGCAATAACTCTTTGATTTCACTGATACGAACGTCGTCGGTTTGATGCTGCATGACCAAGTTTCCTGCTAGATGACTGCGATAAAGAGATCTCAATCTAGCCCTGTGCCGGGTCGGTGTAAATAGAAAATTACATTCTTCGGCAAGGAATTTTATTATCGCACCTTGCAAGTTTGCATAATGCTGCTAAGAGGCATGAAAAAAGCGGGGGGCAGAGATGAAAAGGCCCGCACGAAGCGGGCCGAAAGGGCTCAGGCCTGACTGACGCTGGCCAGCTTGTCGAAGTAGTCCGGGAAGGTCTTGGAGGTGCAACCCGGATCATTGATGGTGACCGGCGTATCGGAGAGCGCCACCAGGGAGAAGCACATGGCGATGCGGTGATCGTTGTAGGTGTCGATGGCCGCGTGGGTCAGCTGTGCGGGCGGGATCACGGTGATGAAGTCGTGCCCCTCCTCCACTTCCACGCCCAGCTTGCGCAGCTCGGTCGCCATGGCGTGCAGGCGGTCGGTCTCCTTCACCCGCCAGTTGTAGATGTTGCGGATGGTGGTGGTGCCCTCGGCAAACAGCGCCGTGGTGGCGATGGTCATGGCCGCATCCGGGATGTGGTTCATGTCCATGTCGATGCCGTGCAACGGCCCCTGCTCGGCCTCGATGAAGTCATCGCCCCAGGTGATGCGGGCCCCCATCTTCTCCAGTACGTCGGCGAAGTGGATGTCCCCCTGGATGCTGTGCTTGCCGATGCCGGTAACCCGCACCTTGCCCTTGATGGCACCCGCCGCGAGGAAGTAGGAGGCACTGGAGGCATCCCCTTCCACCAGAAAGTCGCCCGGGCTGACATAGGTCTGGTTGCCCTTGATGTAGAACACCTTGTAGTCGTCGTGCTCGATGACCACCCCGAACTGCTTCATGATGTGCAGGGTGATGTCGATGTAGGGCTTGGAGACCAGCTCCCCCTTGATGTGAATGCGGGTGTCGCCGGCCGCCATGGGGGCCGCCATCAAAAACGCCGTCAGGAACTGGCTGGAGACGGAGCCGTCGATGTGGACATCGCCCCCCCAGAGCCCCTTGGCATCCACCACCAGAGGCGGATAGCCATCTTTCTTCAGGTACTGGATGTGGGCACCCGCTTCGCGCAGGGCATCCACCAGGTGGCCGATGGGGCGCTCTTCCATGCGCGGCTCGCCGCCCAGGGTGTACTCGCCGGAGCCCAGGCACAGGGCGGCGCACAGGGGGCGCATGGCAGTACCGGCATTGCCGAGGAACAGGTTGACCGGTGCCGAGACCGCGAAGCTGCGACCCAGACCGTGCACGGTGCACTCGGTCTTGTCGGCGGAGAGCTTGTACTTGACGCCGAGCTGGGTCAGCGCCGCCAGCATGTGGCGGATGTCATCGCTGTCGAGCAGGTTGGTCAGCCGGGTGGTGCCCCGGGCCAGGGCCGCCAGCAGCAGGGCCCGGTTAGAGACACTCTTGGAGCCGGGCAGATTGACCACCCCGGCCACGCTAGAAATGGGTTCCAAACGCAACGAATTCATAGACTTCCTGTTCGATCTCAATTAAATCACCTGACCGGACGTTAACAGCCCGCGTCCCCCGCGGCAAGTTCGACAGTGGCACGACCGCGGGAGAGGGCAGCCTGGGTCAGGATGGGTCTGAAAAACAGACGCCGGGGAGTCCCCGGCGTCTGGCAATGGGGAGGCACGCCTCAACCGTGGCGTTTGGCAAAGTCATCCATAAAGCTGACCAGGGCCTTGACCCCTTCCAGGGGCATGGCGTTGTAGAGGCTGGCGCGCATGCCACCGACGATGCGGTGTCCCTTGAGGGCCAGCAGACCGGCCGCTTCCGACTCCGCCAGGAACAGCTTGTCCAGGGCCTCGTTTTTCAGCTGGAAGGGCACGTTCATGCGGGAGCGGCAGGCCACATCCACCTTGTTGCCATAGAAGCTCGACTGATCGAGGTAGCCGTAGAGGAAGTCAGCCTTCTCCTTGTTGCGTGCTTCCATCGCCGCCAGGCCACCCTGCTCCTTGAGCCACTCGAACACCAGACCGGCCAGGTACCAGGCGTAGGTGGGGGGCGTGTTGAACATGGAGTCGTTCTTGGCGGTGAGCTGGTAGTCGAAGATGGACGGCACATCGGCGCGGGCCTGGTTCAGCAGGTCGTCGCGCACGATGGCGATGGCCAGACCAGAGGGGCCTATGTTCTTCTGGGCACCGGCGTAGAGGATGCCGAAGCGGCTCACATCGAGGGGACGGGAGAGGATGGTGGAGGAGAGATCCGCCACCAGGGGCACATCGCCGGTGGCCGGGATGTCGAACATCTCGATGCCATCGATGGTTTCGTTCGGGCAGTAGTGCACATAGGCGGCATCGGCGCGAAACGCCGGCGTCGGCAATAGGTGGGAGACCCCCTGCTCGTTCTTGGCCACCCCCTGGAAGGTCTGGATGTCACCGTATTTCTGGGCTTCATCCACGGCGCTCTGGGCCCAGACGCCGGTCACCAGGTAATCCGCCTTCTTGTTGGCGCCACCCAGCAGGTTCATGGGCACGGCGGAGAACTGGCCGCGGCCACCGCCGTGCATGAAGAGCACCTTGTAGTTGTCCGGCACCGCCAGCAGGTCGCGCAGGTCCGCTTCGGCCTTCTCGGCGACCGCCATATAGGGCTTGCCGCGATGGGAAAGCTCCATGACCGAGGCTCCCAGCCCCTGGAAATTACAAAATTCGCGCTGGGCGCGCTCCATGACTTCAACCGGCAACATGGCAGGGCCGGCGCAGAAGTTGTAAATCTGTTTGCTCATGACGCTTTCCGTGAATGGATGTGTGTGATCGGTGACTCGAACGTTTTTACACGACAGCCCCCCGTGGGGGCAAAGGCTTTTTGGGATCCAGCGCAACCTTTTGCCCCGGCGCCACCGGGCCCCCATCAGACAAAAGCCCTGAACGGGCCAGGGCTTGCAGAGAATATGCATGGAAACGGGGGCGAGACAGCACGGACGGCTTTCTTCGCCCCTTTGTGGCAAATTTACAGCTTGGCGGTGAGCTCCGGCAGCAGGGTGAAGAGATCCCCCACCAGACCGTAGTCCGCCACCTGGAAGATGGGGGCCTCGGCGTCCTTGTTGATGGCGACGATCACCTTGGACTCCTTCATCCCCGCCAGATGCTGGATGGCGCCCGAGATGCCCACCGCGATGTAGAGCTCGGGGGCCACCACCTTGCCGGTCTGCCCCACCTGCAGGTCGTTGGAGACATAACCTGCATCCACGGCGGCCCGCGATGCCCCGACGGCAGCCCCCAGCTTGTCCGCCAGAGCGTCGATGAGGGCAAAGTGCTCTTTCGAGCCGAGTGCCCGCCCGCCGGAGACCACCACCCGGGCCGCCCCGAGCTCGGGTCTGGCGGAGCGCACCGCACGCCGCTCGATGAGCCGGGTACGGCAGCGCACCTCAGCCACCGGCAGCGATTCCATCACGGCACGCACCTCCCCGGACCCGGCCTTGGCGAACGCGGTGGGCCGCACGGTGAGCACCTTGACGGGGGCGCTGCTCGCCACCCGGGCGATGGCGTTGCCCGCATAGATGGGACGCAGGAAGGTGTCGGGCCCCTCGATGCCGGTCACCTCGGCGATCATCTCCACCCCGAGCCTGGCCGCCACTCGCGGCAGCAGATCCTTGCCCTGGCTGCTGGCCGCCATCAGGCAGTGCTGGTAGTCCCTGGCCACCTCGGCGAGCAGTCTGTCGACCCCGTCGTTGAGCCCCTCCGCCAGCATGGGATGTTCTGCCAGCAGCACCCGGTTTACCCCCGTGAGGGCGGCGGCCTGCTCCCCCGCCTCCGTCAGCCCCTGCCCCAGCAGCAAGAGGTGCACCTCGCCCCCCAGGCGCCCCGCCGCCGTGACCAGCTGGGCCAGGTTGTCGGCGATCCGCCCCTGATGATGTTCCGCAATCACAAGTACGCTCATGGCAGCACCTTCATGTCATCCATTGATCCCTTGCTCCCCCGGGCCGTTGCCCCATGCATGGCGCTCACGCCTGCGGGAGGCATCCCTCTCATGCCCCTGCCCATCAGAGCACCCGGGCTTCGTGCTTGAGCTTGTCCAGCAGCTCGTCCACCGAGCCCACCCTGATGCCGGCGCTGCGCACCGGCGGCGCCATTACCCCGAGCTGCCGTGTCTGGTCGGCCGGCACTACCCCGAGGGCGGCGAACGGCTGGCTATCCAGCGGCTTGCGCTTGGCCTTCATGATGTTGGGGAGGGAGGCGAAGCGCGGCTCGTTGAGACGCAAGTCCACGGTCACCACGGCGGGCAGCGCCATGCCGAGGGTCTCGAGGCCACCGTCTATCTCGCGGGTCACCTGCAATTCCCCCTCCACCAGCCTGATGGCGGAAGCGAAGGTGGCAAGTGGCCAGTCATTGAGGGCGGCGAGCATCTGCCCCACCTGGTTGTTGTCGGAATCGATGGACTGTTTGCCGAGCAGCACCAGATCGGGCTGCTCCTGCCCGCACACCGTTTGCAGGGCCCGGGCCACGGTGAGCGGAGTCAGGGTCTCGCCGGTAACATAGTGCAGCGCCCGATCCGCCCCCAGCGCCAGGGCATGGCGCAACTGCTCGGCCGCCGCCTCGGGGCCGAAGGTCACCACCACCAGCTCGGATGCCACGCCGGCTTCCCGCAGCCTGACCCCCTCCTCCACCGCGATTTCACAAAACGGGTTGATGCCCATCTTCACATTGGCGAGCTCCACATCGGAGCCATCCCCCTTGACCCGGATCCTGACGTTGTAATCAACGACCCGTTTGACTGCGACCAGCAGCTTCATGGCGGTCATCCCTCATACCTGTTGTGTGGGTCCACCTTGTCGTCACTCACTTTTCTGCTGACAAAGTGGTTTACGTTTACGTAAACTACCAGCACTACCATAGGCCAAGTCGAGCACAGAGGCAAGATGGAACGCGAAGCAATGGAATTTGATGTCGTCATCGTCGGTGGCGGCCCGGCAGGCCTGAGCGCCGCCATCGCATTGAAGCAGCAGGCCCCGGCCCTCTCGGTCTGCCTGCTGGAGAAGGGGGCCGAGATCGGTGCCCACGTCATCTCCGGCGCCCTGCTCGATCCCGTCGCCCTCAGGGAGCTGCTGCCAGAGAGCTGGCAGGAGGCCCCCCTCGGCGTGCCGGTGACGGATGATCAGGTCCATCTGCTGCAAAGCGACAGCCGCTCCCTGCAACTGCCCCACTGGGCGGTGCCACCCCGCATGCACAACGACGGCAGCCACATCATCAGTCTCGGCACCCTCTGCCGCTGGCTCGGCAAGCAGGCCGAGGCCCTCGGTGTCGAGATCTACCCGGGCTTTGCTGCCAGCACCCTCATCGTGGAGGAGGGCCGGGTGCGCGGGGTGGTGACCGGCGATCTGGGCCTCGACAAGGAGGGCAACCCCAAGCCGGATCACGTGCCCGGCATGGCCCTGTATGGCCGCTATACCCTGTTTGCCGAAGGGGCGCGCGGCCACCTCGGCAAACAGCTGATCGCCCGATTCCATCTGGAAAATAGCGCCCAGCCGCAGCATTACGCCATCGGCTTCAAGGAGGTGTGGCAGGTGCCTGCGGGACAATCCCATCCTGGGCGGGTACTCCATGGCAGCGGCTGGCCCCTTGGTGAGGAAAAGGGCAACAAGAGTCAGGGGGGCTTTTATCTCTATCATCTGGCCCAGGATCAGGTGGCGGTCGGCCTTATCGTCGATCTCAACTACCAGAATCCCTGGCTCAGCCCCTTCGACGAATTCCAGCGTCTCAAGCACCACCCCCTCATCGCGGCAACGTTGCAGGGGGGCGAGCGCATCAGCTACGGCGCACGGGCCATCACCAAGGGAGGCTGGCACTCATTGCCGCGCATGCACTTTCCCGGCGGCCTGCTCATCGGTTGTGACGCGGGCACCCTCGACTTCTCCCGCATCAAGGGGATCCACACCGCCATGAAGTCCGGCATGGTGGCGGCCGCGACGGTCGCCATGGCACTGCAAGGAGGGGATGAAGGGGGACGGGATCTGGCCGAGTTTCAGGACGCGCTGCTGCAAAGCTGGCTGACCCGGGAACTGAAGAGGGCCCGCAACGTCGGGGCCGCCCTGCACCGCTTCGGCCCCTGGCTCGGCGGCGCCTTCAACTGGCTGGAGCAGCGACTCTTTGCCTTGACCTCTCCTTTTACTCTGCTGGACAAGGAGCCGGATTACCGCCAGCTGCGCCTGGCCAGCCGTTGCCAGCCCATCGACTACCCCAAACCCGACGGCAAGCTCAGCTTCGACAAGCTCTCTTCCGTCTATCTGGCCAGCACCAGCCACGACGAGGATCAACCCTGTCACCTGACCCTTCAGGACGCGCGCATTCCGGTCGAGGTCAACCTGCCCACCTGGGCCGAACCCGCCCAGCGCTACTGCCCGGCGGGGGTGTTCGAGATCCTTGATGGGGATACCCGGCCAAGGCTGCAGATCAACGCCGCCAACTGCATTCACTGCAAAACCTGCGACATCAAGGATCCCAGCCAGAATATCGTCTGGACGCCGCCCCAGGGGGGCTCGGGCCCCAACTATCCCAATCTGTAACAGGCTTGCCCACGCACACCAGAGCAGATAACAAGGAGACGCAGCCCCGGAACACCGCCCGGAGACCGTTTCCTGCGCTTGGCCGGGGGCTGTCTCAGGGCGACCAGCAACCCGCCATTCCCGCCGGTGAGCCCGGGCCCTCCCCCACACCAGGGCGAACAAAGAAGGCGACGCCGGGATCGCCCGCATCGGGGTCGCCACGGCTGATCCGACCTCGCCGATTTTTTGAGCGAACAGGCTGAACCCCTGATGAATAGGCCCTGACAAGCGGGTCCCGCCCCTGTATAGTTCGCCGCATTCAGGTTGTCCATCGGCCTCGTTATGCTATTTCATGGGATCGCTTTCCGTGCGATCTAAGGCCGCATGAACCTGTGCAACCATCCCTGATTACCCATGACTTCTTAAGGGGGGACAGATGATCACCGCCTACATTCTCAACAACAAGGTGCTGGACATAGTCACGCTCGGGCCGGATGACATCGTTCCCGACAACACCGTCTGGCTGGATGCCTACAAGCCGGACACAGCGGAGCGAGAATGGTTGACGGGCCTGTTCCTGGAGGAGGTGCCGGACAAGGAGGAGCTCGATGACATCGAGGCATCCGCCCGCTTCTACTGGGACACCGACGGTCTGCACATCCACTCCCTGTTTCCCCAGCGCATCGGTCGCGACACCAAGGGTGTGCACGTCTCTTTTACCCTGCGCAACAACCTGCTGATCAGCATCCGCGAGGACGACATCGGCCTGGTGCGTCTGCTGCGCCACTACATGCGCCAGGACAGACTGGAGGTCGAAGACGCCCTCGACATCCTGCTGGAGGTGCAGAACCTCAAGGTGGAGTACCTCTCAGACCTGATCGAGGATGGGTACAAGACCCTGGAGAACACCGCCGATCAGATCTTCGAGCCGGACCAGATCAACCCCATGCTCAAGGAGCTGATGGCCCAGGAAGAGGCCAACGGCCAGATCCGTCTCTCCCTGCACGATACCCGCCGCGCCCTGCGCTTTCTCAAACGCAGCCTGCGCCAGCGCATGACGGGGGAGCAGAACAAGTGGATCGACGAGATGCTGCACGACGTGGAATCCCTGCTGCCCCATACCCAGTTCCTGTTCGACAAGATCAACTTCCAGCTGGAGGCCTCCATGGGGGTGACCAATCTGGAGCAGAACAAGGTGATCAAGATCTTCTCGGTAGCCGCGGTCATCTTCCTGCCGCCGACCCTTATCGCCAGCATCTATGGCATGAACTTTGGCCGCATGCCGGAGCTCGCCTGGGAATACGGCTATCCCCTCTCCCTGGTGCTGATGGTGATGTCATCGCTGGGCACCGGTCTCTTCTTCAAGCGAAAAGGCTGGCTGTGACGCCGGAACCCGGCAACTAAAGACTGCGGATTGGGGGGCATGGCCCCCCGATTAATTCCCGGCCGTTGCCGGCCTTGCAATGGCCTGCCCTGTGCCCCATATCCCCTTCATCACTCGCACTGCATGAATGGATACCGGGCCACCATGACCCTCTACCCCGAACACCGTTACGACGATCACGGCCAGTTGCGCCCCCCGCTCTGGTTCTGGCCCATCGTCCTCTTGCTGACCCGCTCGGTCTGGCTGTTTCTGATGGCGGGGGTCACCCGGGAGAGTGGCAGCGCCATCCTGACCCTCTTCTACCCGGACAAGCTCACCCTCTATATCAGCCTGCTGACGGACGTGCCCGCCATGCTGGCGCTGCTCGCCTGCGGCGGCACCCATCGCCAGACCCACAGTGCCAGAGCCTGGCTCAGACGCCACAGCCCCTTGCTGCTGCTCTGCTCTGCCGTCAGTGGCCTGCTGATGCAACTGCACAGCCTCAATCTGCAGCAGTGGTCGTTCAACTGGCCCACCGCCCTGGTGCTCATCGCCAGCCTCTGGGCGCTCTGGTATCTGCTAAGAAGCCGCCAGTTGCGGGATTACGCCCTGGATCAGCCCCACTGACAGGCTGGTTCACTGGCGCGTGACCCGGATCTGCAGAGTCTGGCGCTCGCTGCCGCTGGCCCTGCCCATGCCTGATGGATTGGCGATCGCGGCCTCCCGGCTGCCTTGGGTTGTGGAAAGCTCCCCCACCGTCAGCCACTGGCCCGGGGCGCCGCTCACCTCGGTGGCACTCTGGCCGGTGTGTATGTTGCCTCGCTCCACTCTTGCCTGTTCACTGCTGAGGGCCACCTGCACCCTGTCCCCTATCAGGGTCGCGGTGGCGTAGAGACCGTTCATCAGCGGCATCATGCCCACCACCCTTCCCCCCTGCCACTGGTAAAAGGTGACCGGCTGATAGGACCCCATCTGCAACAACACGGGCCGCCCGGAGAGGCCACGCACCTGCCAGTTGTCACTCTGGCTGCGTTCATAGTGCCGGGCATCCCCCTCCAGCAGCCACTGCCGTTTGGCATCCAGGCCCAGCCCCACTCCGGCCTGCTGACGGCTGGAGGCGCCATCCACCCGCCACTCGATGAGCAGGCTTTGGGGCGGCTGGTTCACTTGCGCCAGGGTACGCTCGGCCTCCTGCAACTGGGCGGGGGTTCCGCTCAGTACCAGCTGGTTGCCCATGGCGCTCACCCCGAGATCCGGGTAGATCTCCTTGAGCGTCTGCACCGCGGCATCCGCCTCGAATACCGGTATGACCTTCACTTCGGCCCTCAGGGGCAATGCCAGCAACAGGCAGCACCCCAGCCCCCAATACCCTGATCCAGCGCGCATCTTCTCCTCCCGGCGTTCACCGCCACCCTCTCGCTTCCTGCCATCATGGTCCATGGCGCCCCGATTGCAACGGGCCTGGTATGCAACCCCACACAGAGGCACCTGATAAAGACTCGTTAAGATACCAATCAATACAAATAAAAATGGTTATCATTTGTTGTCACAACAAAAACCCTCGGATACAATTCGGACTCATTTTTTCGAGTCAGCCTCTGATGAAGCCAGAATCCGTCGCATCCACCCCTGCCGCCATCCACCTTGCGCTGCTCATCAACATGCTCTCCATGGGCTGCATGATGATGGTGATGCCCCTTGGCCCGGAACTGGTAACCCGCCTGGGGATGCTGCCGGAGCAGACAGGTTACTTCAGCGGCGGCGCCACCCTGGGAGCCGCCCTGCTGGGCCTCCTGGCCGCCCCCTGGCTCGATCGGGTCAACCGCAAACCCGCCCTGCTGGTACTGCTGGTCCTGCGCTTCCTGCTCTTGATGGCTTGCGCCCTGGCCGAGGATAGCCAGACCCTGCTGCTGATCTTTATCCTGTCCGGCTGCGTGGCCGGCCCCCTGGGGGCCATCCTGATGGCGGCGGTGCTGGATCTGGTACCGCCCGCCGAGCGGGGCCGCCGTCTCGCCTACGTGGGCATGGCGTTTTCCCTGGCCGCCATTCTGATCGTGCCCGCAGCCCTCGTGCTGGCCCAGTGGTCTGGCTGGCAGAGCCCCTTCCTCTTGTTTGGTGCAGGGGGCCTGCTGCTGGCCCTGCTGTGTGCCATCTGGCTGCCGTCCCTGCCGGTCAACCGGGCCCCGGCAGGCCAGGGGATGCGCCAGTTGCTGGGGTCACCGCTCTGCCAGGGAGCCCTCTTCATCCTCTGCCTGCAGATGTTCGGCCACTTCCTGCTCATTCCGCACTTTGCCAACTACTTCCAGTTCAACCTGGGTTTCCCGCGCCACCAGATCGCCAGCCTCTATCTGTGCGGCGGTCTTGCCAGCATGACCACCATGCGCCTGTGCGGCGGCTGGATCGATCAGGGCCGCGCCCAGGGCGCCATCCTGCTCACCAGCCTGGCCCTGGCCCTGATCACCCTGGTGGGCTTTGCCTTGCCGGCAGGCCTGCCTCTCTATCTGCTGTTCACCCTCTTCATGGCCCTGAGCTCCGCCCGTGCCAGCACCACCCTCGCGGTCACGGCGGCCATTCCGGCCCCCCATCAGCGCGCCGCCTTCATGTCTTTCCAGGGCTCGATCACCAATGTGGCGGCGGGCCTCGGCAGCCTATTCTCCGCCAGATATCTGGTCTCCGACGAGGGGGGCGCCCTGCACGGTTTCCCCACCCTGGCCTGGATCAACATTGCGTGCACCCTGGTGGCCTGCGCCGGTGTCTGGTTCCTCATCCGGGGCCTGAAGCGCACAAGAGATAACAATAATCCTGCCTCTGGCACCGCCAGACAAGGAAGTCAGTGAGCACCGGATCAGAAGAATCCGGACCCCATAACCTCAGTTATATCCATGGAGTTTTTGACAATGCAGTTGCAGCACGGCCTCTTTAAACTGAACCCCATTCTGCTCTCCCTTGGTCTGCTGGCCGTACCGGGCCTGGCCCAGGCCGAGTCCGTCAAGGCCAACGAGACGGTGGTGGTCACCGCCACCCAGACCAAGCACACCGAGCTGACCGCCCCGGCCAGCGTCTCCGTGGTCACCCGCGCCGATCTGGACAAGATGAACGTCAACAACATCGGCGATGCCCTCAAGCACGTGCCCGGTGTCAACATCATCGGCACCAACCCCACGGGTCGCAACGAGATCAAGATCCGCGGCATGGGCGGTGACTACACCCTGCTGCTGGTCAACGGCAAGCGGGTCAACGCCCGCGAGACCCTGGGCAGCTCCTTTGGCAACGACTTCGACTTAAGCTCCATCCCCATGGCCGCCATCGAGCGCATCGAGGTGATCCGCGGTCCCGTCTCCTCCCTGTACGGGGCCGATGCCCTCGGCGGCGTGGTCAACGTGATCCTGCGCCAGGCCAAGGAGAACACCGAAGCGGCCGTCGGCTACACCCACACCATGCCCACCAAGGGGGATGGCGGGGATGCCAACCAGGGTAGCGCCTTCGTCTCCGGCGCCCTGATCGACAACAAGCTGCTGGGCAGCGTGGTGGTGGAAGGCTATCAGCGGGATCGCTGGAAGAGCGAGCAGTCCAACAACCCGGATGCCGACGCCCTGGAGAAACGGGAAGTGGTCAACGTGCTCTCCAGCCTGAAGTGGCTGGTGGCCGACAACCAGGACATCGACTTCGATCTGGGTTACAACCAGAACGACATGGACAGCTACTTCAACAACGTGCCCCGTGCCCCGACCGCACCGGCCACCCCCCACAACGTGCAGAAACTCGATCGCCTGAGCCTGGGGCTGACCCACAACGGCCGTTGGGAACACTTCGACAGCCGCGCTCGTTACTACTTCGAGCAGACCGATCTGATGGATGACTCCCAGCTCAACGGTGGCGCCGCCGACATCACCCAGACCAACAACACGGTGGATGGCCAGTTGAGCGGCTACCTCGGGGATCACCTGCTGACCTCGGGTGCAGAGTTCCGCAAGACCGAGCTGGAGCACAGCCGCAGCATCCAGAACGGCAGCGTGGATGCGAGCCAGAGCGCCCTCTACCTGCAAGACGAGTTCGGCTTTGGGGATCTGGCCCTGACGCTCTCCGGCCGTCTGGATCACCACGAGACCTATGGCAACGAGTTCAGCCCCCGTGCCTACGCCCTCTACTCCCTGAGTGACGAGTGGGTGATCAAGGGCGGCGCCGGCAAGGCGTTCAAGGCCCCGACCCTGGCCCAGTCCAGCGAAGGATTCGCCACCACCGCCTGCCGCGGCGCCTGCAAGGTAATAGGCAACCCGGACCTGAAGCCGGAAACCTCCGTCAGCTACGAGCTTGGCACCGCCTACAACGCCGATCGCTTCGGCGCAGGGGTGACCGGCTTCCACAACGAGATCGAGGATCTGATCCAGAGCGATCAGTGGGGCCCGGGCTACCGTCCGACCGTCATGACCTACCTCAACGTCAAGAAGGCCCGCATCAAGGGGCTGGAGCTGACCGGCTGGTTCGACGTGCTGGACAACGTGCAGCTGACCGGCAACCTGACCCTGCTGGACTCCGAAGACAAGAGCACGGGGGATGATCTGGCCAAGACCCCGGATCACACCGGCAACATCGGCCTGGACTGGAAGGCGAGCGACGTAGTCAGCGCCAACCTGGCCTGGCAGTATGTCGGCAGCCAGGTGATCAAGGTGCCGGCTCGCAACGCCCAGGCATTCACCTCCAAGCACTACCAGACCCTGGACGTGAACACCAAGTGGACCGTCACGCCGGCCCTGGACTTCAAGCTCGGCATCACCAACCTCACCAACACCCAGCGTGACGAGGTGGCGACCGACGCCGACTTCATCCTGGAAGGTCGCACCGTCTACGCAGGGGTCGATTACAAGCTGTAATCCATCCTGTATGCGGGAGCCCCGGTCGCGGGGCTCCCTTTTTGCGTTTCTGCCTCCCCGAATTCAAGGAGTCATTGAGTGCTCAGATACCAAGCTCGGCTGTTCTGGCTCGGCGTGCTGCTCCTCTTCCTGCTGATTTGTCTGTCACTGGCCACCGGGGCCGGTGTCTATGGTGGCCGCGAGGTCGCCGGTTTCCTGATGGGCGATCCCGCCTTCGTGGCCGATGAAAAGCTCACCATGATAGTCCATACCCTGCGCCTGCCCCGTACCCTGGCAGCCCTGGTGGTGGGGGCGTCACTCTCCCTGGCGGCTTCCATGCTGCAAAGTGCCACCCGCAACCCTCTGGCCGAACCCGGCCTGCTCGGGGTCAATGCCGGCGCCGTCTTTGCTCTGGTGATCGGCCTCACCTGGTTTGGTGTCGAATCCGCCTACGGCTATCTGCTCTGGTCCGGCATGGGGGCCCTGCTCGGCAACCTCATCGTGCTGGGCCTCGGCCTCATGGTGGGGCGCTCCAACCCCCTCAAACTCATCCTGGTAGGAGTCGCCCTCTCCGCCACCTTCGGCGGTCTTTCCAACTTCCTGCTGCTCTCCAACCGGGTGGTGCTGGAGCAGTTCCGCTTCTGGAACTTAGGGTCCCTTGCCGCCTCCAGTCTGGAAGCGGTACTCACCGTGGTCCCCTTCGCCCTGGCCGCCCTGCTGCTGACCCTGGCGCTCTGTCGCCCTCTCACCCTGATGCAGATGGGGGATCACCAGTCCAAGGCCCTCGGCATCCGCCCCACCCGGGTGCGGATCGGCGTGCTCTTGGCCGCAACGCTCTTCACCGCCTGCGCCATCGCCATCGCAGGTCCCATCGGCTTTGTCGGCTTCCTCGCCGCCTACTGCGCCCGCCTGGTGGAGCCGGTTCGCCTCGCCATCCAGGTACGCTTCTCCGCCCTGTTCGGGGTGCTCTTTCTGCTCGGTGCCGATGTGCTGGCCCGCTGGCTTATCCAGCCCTACGAGCTGCCCAACGGCGTCATTCTGGCGCTCATCGGGGCGCCCGTGCTCATCCTGGTGGTGCGCAGCGGCGGCTTCCGCTCCCTGCTGGCCGTCAAATAAGGTGCAACGCCCATGAAAAACTCTCTCTCACTCCCGAGCGGCACCCTCTGCCTTCGCCTTGGCAGCCACACCCTGTTGCTGCACCGCCGCGCCTGGCTCATCACCCTGGGGCTCCTGGTCGCCCTCACCCTGCTCTCCCTGCTGGCCCTCACCTTGGGTTCCGGCAAGATCACCATGATGGGGGTGATCCAGACCCTTCTCGGGGAGGGAAGCCGACTCGATCAAGTAACCGTATTCAAGATCCGACTGCCGCGCCTGTTGGCGGTGCTGGTGGCCGGCGCCGCCATGGGACTCTCGGGCTGCCTGGTGCAGACCCTGGTGCGAAACCGCCTCGCCACCCCGGACATGATAGGGGTCAACGAGGGGGCATCCCTGGCCATCATCATCTTCTCTCTCTATCTGACCCTGGGTACCTGGCCCTGGTGGGCCGCCCCCTTCGGCGCCCTGTTTGCCGCCGCCGTGCTCTATGCCCTGTGCAACAAGCCCGGGGAGCAGGGCTACCTGTTCGTGGTGATCGGCATCGGGGTCTCCGAGCTGATGAACGCCCTCGGCCAGTTCATCATGTCCACCCAGTCCCTGGTGCACCTCACCAGCCTCTATCTGTGGAACATGGGCAACTTCGTCGGTCAGGGCTATGGCACCCTGCTACCGGTGAGCCTGCTGCTCCTGCTCATCTGTCCCTGGACCGTCTGTCTCTCCCGCTCCCTCGGCGTGCTGCGCCTGGGACCGGTGACGGCCAGCACCCTCGGGGTCAACGTGAACCGGGTCCAGCTCGGGGTGCTGGCCCAGGCCATCATCGTCGCAGCCCTTGGCACCGCCATCGGCGGCCCCGTGGTCTTCATTGCCATGGCGGCCCCCATCCTTGCCTCCTGGCTCAGCCGGGATCGCATCGTGCCGCTCTGGATTGCCGCCCTGTGCGGCGCCCTGATGCTGCTCGCCAGCGACACCCTGGTGCGGGTGCTGGCCAGCCCCCACGAAGTGGCTACCGGCATCATGACCCGCATTCTCGGCGGCCTGCTGCTGCTCTTCATCCTGCTCAAAGATCGCCAGAAGGCCGACTGACCATGGCATTCATCCATTTTCAATACAGACCGAGGGCTGCCCGATGACGCTCACCGTGAACCGACTCCAGTTCGGCTACCCGCAAAAGACCATCTTCAAGGAGATCTCCTTCTCCCTCCCCCGGGGCAAGCTGGTGGGGATCGTCGGCCCCAACGGCGGCGGCAAATCCACGCTGCTCAAGCTCCTTGCGGGACAGGAGCAGCCCCGGTCCGGGGAGATCCTGCTCAAGGAGAAGCCACTCGGTGCCTATGGCGCCAAAGCCCTGGCTCGGGAACTCGCCTATCTGCCCCAACGCCCCCTGGCCCCCCCCGGTATCCTGGTGGAGCAGCTGGTGCAATATGGCCGCCATCCCCATCAGGGCTGGTTCAATCAGTGGAGCGAGGAAGATGCCCGCATGGTGGACTGGGCCCGGGAGCGGATGCAGCTTGATGCCATCTGGCACCAGAGCGCCAGTTCGCTGTCCGGCGGTCAGGCCCAGCGGGTGTGGCTCGCCATGGTGCTGGCCCAGGATGCGGACATCATCTTGCTGGACGAGCCCACCAGCGCGCTGGACATCGGCCACCAGACCGAGGTGATGGAGGCCATCCATCGGGTCGCCGCCGAGGGCAAGACGGTGCTTATCGTCATCCACGATCTCGCCACCGCCGCCCGCTACTGCGACGAGCTGATTGCCCTGGGGGATGGCGCCATCCAGGCCATGGGCCCGGCCCGGGAGGTGGTGACCAAGCCCCTCATCGATCGCCTCTACCAGACCGATGTGGACATACTGCACGCCCCCGGCGACGGGGCCCCTGTCATCGTGCCCCGCCGACGCGCTGACGAAGCGCCTCGCCTGCGCGCCGACCATGGCGTGTCGGCCTGAGCCATACCCTGTGCCCAAAAAAGAAACCGCCATCAGGCGGTTTCTTTCTCTGGGCTTTGCGTTGGCGTTATCCGGGCGCTGGCATCGTGCTCACAGCAGCAAGACGGTGAGCACGCCCCCCGGCAGGGCTTGCCAGTGCAGGGTGCAGCGCCAGCCAGCTGGCAGGGCCGGCGTCAGCGGGCATTTGAGCTCCAGGGTGAGAGTCTGCGCCGTCATGGCGAGCCAGCGGGCATCGAGAAAGTCAAAGTAGCGCCCCACCCGGGGATAGAGCCCCTTGAAGAGGCTCTCCTTGGCGGAAAACACCAGGGTCACGCCCTCTGCCAGGCTCAGCTGGGCGTCGTGAACCCCCGCCTCCAGCCGTCCCCACTCCTCCCCATCCATGATGCCGGGCCAGAGCTGCGCCCCTTGGTCGCCATCGAGCCAGGCCTCCAGATCCAGCCCGATTCCCTCCTGGCCCGGACGCACCGCACACAGGGCCACCCCCTCTCCCGCCAGCCGGCTGTGGCTGATGCTCCCCTCCACCCCTTCAGGCCAGAGTGGCTCCCGGGCCGCTCCGATGGCCACGCTGCATCCTGCAAGACCGAAGGGACGCAGGGCTTCACGGGCTGCGAGACGCCCTGCCAGAAACTCCCCGAGGCGCCTGGGGGCAGCCCCCTGCAATGAAGCAGGCAGGGTGATGCCCTGGGCTCCAAAGCACTCCGGCGAGAAGGCGGCGGGATCAAAACTGACCCGATGAAGAGGCAGCGTCTCCAGGCCCGGCAGGCGCAAGGTATCGGATTGACGGACAAAAGGTCCATCGAGTGAGGGACAACGAGGCAACATGAAAGGCTCCTGACAGGGGCCTGCGATGGTACCAAAGCAAGCCGAGGTCATGCCACAAATACAAATGACAACGCTTCTCACTTGCTTTGTGATAGCATGTCCCCGCCCATTCGGGGCTGGCCGGGCGGCTCTCAGGCACTTTCCACAGACTCCGGCCCACCGATTTCACCCATAAGGATGTCACCATGAAGATCTTCTCCCCGCTGGCCACCTTGCTCATGCTGGCCAGCCTGACGGGCTTCCAGGCCCAGGCGGGCAGCCGCCAGGTCATCGATGCCAACGGCCAGTCCCAGAGCGTCCCCGATGCGCCCCGGCGGGTCGTCGTGTTGAGCGAACTCGATCTCGACAGCGCCCTGACTCTGGGGGTGCAGCCGGTAGGCACCGTCAATGGACGCGGCCAGTCCACCCTGCCCCGCTATCTGCTGGACAAGGCGGGCAAGGAGATCGCCGTGGTCGGGGATCTGGACAACCCCAATCTGGAGACCCTCATCGATCTGGAGCCGGACCTCATCCTCACCGGCCAGACCAAGCCCGAGCTCCTGGCCCTGCTCAAGGAGATCGCCCCTACCGTCGTCACCGGCAACTGGGGCGAGCCCTGGAAAACCGTGTTCGGTCGCAGCGCCGACGCGATGAACCGGGGGGCCGAGGCCAAGGCGTTCCTCACCCGGTATGAGGTCCGCCTGGCAGAGGCCCGCAGCAAGCTCGCCCAGCATCAGGGTGAACAGATGAGCATAGTGCGCTGGAACCCCAAGGGGCCGAGCTACATGCACGGCGGCACCTTTGCCAGCAGCGTGGTCACCGAGATGGGGCTCACCCGACCCTCCCACCAGATTGGCGACAAGAGCCCCCACTCCCCGGCCCTGAGCCTCGAATCCCTCAACCTGCTGGACGGTGACTGGCTGGTGATCGGCACCCTCAGCACCAGCGGGGATGCGGTGGATGCCATGAAGCAGGCCGAGCAGACCCCGGCCTTCCAGCAGCTCGGCGCCATCAAGGGCAAGCGCTTCGGCGCCGTCGACGGGTCACTCTGGACCTCCACCGGCGGCCCCCAGGCGGCCCTCAAGGTGATCGACGACGTCGAGCGCCTGCTGACCAAACCGGATGCCGCCCCCATCGCTCACTAATCCCCCCTCGGTTGACGGCCAACAAGAAGCCCGCATGATGCGGGCTTCTTTTTATCCATGGCTCGGCAAGGCCGTCTACTCCGGCAATGGCAGCGCCTTTCTGTCGAGCTTGCCGCTGCCGGTCTTGGGCAGGGCATCCAGCAGGATGAGCCGCGCTGGCACCATGTAGTGCGGCAGCGTCGCCTGCAGCCCCTTGCGCAGGGCGAGGCGATTGAGGGTCACCCCGCTTTTCGCCTCCACGTAGCCCACCAGCATGGCCTCGTCCCCCTCGCCCACCAGACGCACCGCCGCCTCCTGCACCCCGGCCTGGCGGCGCAGTCCCGCCTCCACCTCGCCGAGCTCGATGCGAAAACCCCGCAGCTTGATCTGATCGTCGCGCCGTCCCAGATAGAGGAAGCGGTCCGCCCCAAGAAGGCGCACCCGATCGCCGGTGCGATAGAGGCGATGGGTGGCAAGGCGCAGGAAGGCGGCGCTGGTCAAGGCCGGCTTGCGCCAGTACCCCTCGCACAGGGCCGGACTCTCGATACAGAGCTCGCCGCACTCCCCCTCTGCCACCGGCTGCCCCGCCTCGTCCAGCACCCAGTGCCGATAGCCGGGCAGGCTGTGGCTGATGGTGATCTGCCCGCCAACCGGCGGCCAGCGCACCTCGCTCACCAGGGACCAGACGGTGGCCTCGGTCGGCCCATAGCAGTTCCACAGCCGCCGGGTGCGGGCACAGAGCTGCTCGGCCAACCCTGAGTCCAGCGCCTCGCCACCGCACAGGGCGGTGAGGGTATTGCGCCCCTGCCAGCCCGCTTTAAGCAGCATACGCCAGCAGGCCGGGGTGGCCTGCAGCCAGTTGATGGAGGAGTCGGCCTCGAGCAGGGCCAGCATCCCCAGGGGATCCTTGTTGTGCTCACCGCCGGCCACCGTCAGCCGGCCACCACCCCAGAGCGGCCCCAGCATCTCCAGCAGGGAGATGTCGAAGGCCGGGGTGGTGATAAAGAGCCAGTGGCAGCCAGGTGAAAGCCCGAGCCGCTCGCGGATCCCGTCGAGGAAGCAGAGCAGGGCCCGCCGGCTGATGATCACCCCCTTGGGCTCGCCGGTGGAGCCCGAGGTGAACATCATGTAGGCAGCCAGGGCGTCATCCACCTGGGGCCAGGAGACCGGCCCTGCCGCTGCCGGTCCATCCAGGGTGCGCAGCGGACAGCCGAAGGCGGGAGCCGGTCTGTCGCCGTCGCAGATCACCGCCGACAGGCGCGCCTGACGGGCGATCCCCTGTAGCCGCTCCACCGGAAAATCCGGTTCAAGGGGCACAAAGGTGAGACCGAGGCGCAGGCAGGCCAGCAGGCTGGCCACCAGATCGGGGCCGCGGGAGAGATAGAGACCAACCCGCTCTCCCACCGCCAGCCCCTGCAATCGGGCGGCAATCTCGCCGACCCTGGCATTGAGCGCGCCGTAGCTGAGCCACTGCTCATCTGATCCGCCCATATGGATGGCGGGGGCCAGCGGGCTGGCGGCCAGACAGGCCGCCAGCCGCGCGCCCAGATTGGCCGCCCCCTCACGGGGGGCAGGCCGGGTTTGCACGAGCGGAGCCTTATGCTTGATGGTCACCGTCATAGCGCAGCCTCCGTTTGGCGTACCAGCCAGTGCCGATAGAGCCGGCTGGGGGATGGATGGGCCTTGAGGGTCTGCAGGGTGAGCTGCGCCCGCTCCTGGCCAAACACCTCGTTGAGGGCCGCCAGCAGGGCGAGCTGCTGCACCGAATCCACCCCGAGTTCACACAGGGTCTGCTGCCAGATGCCGGGCACGCCGCACTGGCGCTCCCACAGGGCCACCAGCACGCGGGCCTCGGCCGGCGGCGGAGCCAGGCCGGGGGCAGCCACTTGTGTGACAGTCGATGGTGTGGCGGCCACTTGCGCCTTCGCCGGGGACGGTGCCGCCACCACGCTGGCCGGTTGGCTCAGATCCGTCTGCGCCAGCCAGTCGAGCTCGGCCAGCCAGTCAGCCAGCACCGCCTCGGCCCGGGCCTCGGGGATCTGCTCGCCATCGAACTCGAGGCGCAGCTGGAGCGTCTCGCCCCGGCTGCTGACCACGAGCGACAGAGGAAGCTCCACCTTCTCCACCACGGTGCCAAAGCGCGGCACCAGTTGGTGGGGTTCGGGGGCGGCAGGGGCCGCCGGCATGGGGTAGTTCTCGAACACGAACAGACTCTGGAACAGGCGCGCCCGTCCTTTGGTCAGTGCCGCCAGCGACTGGGTGCCGTGCTCATTGAGTGCCATCAGGTCGGTCTGCAACCGGGCGATATGCTCGGCCAGGGTCAGCTCGGTGTGCCACGCCAGGGCCAACGGCAGGCTGTTGATGTAGAGCCCGACGCTCGCAGTGATCCCCTCGATGGGGTAATCCCGGCCCGGGGTCACGTTGCCCACCAGGGTGACGGCATCGCCAGAGCGGCGTGCCAGCAGACGGTGCCAGGCATATTGGGCCAAGAGGCCCGCAGTCACGCCAAGGTCGCGGGCACGATGGGCGAGCAAGGTCGCCACCTCGGTCGGCAGCACCGTGGCGCACACCGCCGGTCGCTGCTGGGTATGGCGCCCGCTTGCGCCAGCGTCCAGCGTCACCCCGAACAGGCAGGCGAGATCGTTAGGCTTTGTTAGCAGCTCCTCCCGCCCCTGCCAGTAAGCCTCGGCGCTGCGGGCTTGGCTGGCGATATGGCGGCCAAACTCGAGCCAGGCGGTATCCGGCTCGCCCTGCGGCAGCAGGCCGTTCATCAGCGCCTGATAGGCGCGATGCAAGGACCCCAGCAACACGGGGCCGCTCCAGCCATCCAGCACGCCGTGATGGGCGCTGAAGACAACCTTGTGGTGATCGGGGGCCAATTTGAAGCAGGCAAGCCGCAGCAGGGGCGCCTGCTCGAGCGGGATCGGGCGGGCCAGATCCTGCTCGCGATAGGCCTGGACCCGAGCCTCTGCATGTTCCACATCAGACAAGTCCTCATAGTGGAATGGCAACTCGGCGTGCTTGAGGATGCGCTGGAGCGCGACCCCGTCAGCCAACACCAGTTCGCTGCGAAGGGCCGGCCAGCGAGCGATCTGCCCCTGCCAGGCCTGACGGTAGACCGCCACGTCCAGCTGCTGGTGATAGTCCATCTCGGTCTGCAGGTGATAGGCGTGATCCCGGGGCAGCAGCGCCCTGTGATGGAACATGCTCTGCTGAAGCGAGGTCATGGGCAGCAGGGTCTCCACCTCGCGCCCGGCCAGCACCCGATCGAGCGCGGCTTGCGAGAGGCCAAGCCCCGGGAAGTCGCTCGGGGTATGGCGCGGAACCTTCAGGTTGCAGCAGTGCTCCACCAGTGCCGTCAGGTTGTCCGCCAGCCGCGCCATCAGGGCGTCGCTCCCTTGCTGGTTGAGGGCGCCGACCTGACGCAGGGTGAGGCGCCCGTCATAGACGCCCCCGTGCAGGCTGACCAGCTCCCGCGGCAGGTTGTCAGGGGACGTGGGGGCCCCCGGTGCCAGCGGCAGAGGCTGCCAGGGCTGAGCGGCCTCGCCCTGATGACTGACCCCCAGGTAGTTGAAGACGATCAGGGCTTCGGGCAGTGCCCAGCCACGTGGGTGGTGCAGTCGCAGGGCGTTGAAGCCCACCCCCTTGTCCGGCACGGCGCGCAGCTGCTCCTTGGTGGCGCACACCAGCGCGTCCCACTCCTTGGCATCCGCCAGCGCCAGCGGATAGGTGCTGGTGAACCAGCCCAGGGTACGGCTCACGTCCAGTTCAGCATCGATGGCCTCGCGGCCGTGTCCTTCCAGCATCACGCAGTGACGGTTGCCGTAACCCTGCTCGCTCAGGGTACGAGTCAGTGCCGCCAGCAGCAGGTCGGGCACCTGAGTGAAGTAGGCCTGGTTGGCGGTGTCGATGAGACGAGCCGTGGTCTCCTGACTCAGTTGCAGCAGGCTGGCAGCGGCGCGGCCATCGGCGGCGCGTCGCTCCTCCAGCAAGCCTGGCTTGCTGGCCTCCCCCTGAGCCAGCCAGAAGCCAAGCTGCTCCTCTTCTCGCTTGGCGTAGGCCGCGAGCCCCTCGCCCCACTGGCGATAGCTGCTGCCCTTGGCGGGCAGCGGCTCGCCCCTGCTCACCCGGGCCAGATCCTCGGCCAGAATGCGCCAGGAGACCGCATCGATGACCAGGTGATGGAAGGCGAGGAAGAGCCCCTCCACCGTCTCGCCCTCGCGCGCCCCCTCGAGGGAGAGATTGCGCAGGCGGGCCCAGGCCAAAGTGTGGCCGCTGGCAGGGTCGAGATCTCCCTGCAGCTCGGTCAGGCGGGCCTGCAGTTCGGCCTCGTCTAGATTGGCGGCATCCAGGGTCGGCAGCGGCGGCAATGGCAGTTCGGCCAGGTAGCGCTGACCGGTCGGAGTCACCGCCAGACGCAGGGCATCGTGGTGCTGGCGCAGGATCTCCAGCCAGCCGCGCAGGGCCTCATCGTCCGCCCCGGCCGGCAGGCGCAGGATCACCCCCTGATTCCAGTGACCGGGCTTGGCAAAGCCCTGCTCGAAGAACCAGTGCTGAATGGGGTGGAGCGGGAACTCGCCGGTCAGGCTGCCCTGCTCGCTCCTGTGGCTGACCGCCTGCTGCTGGCCTAGCTGGCGGCAGAGGCGGCGCACCGTCTTGGCTTCGAACACGTCCTTCACGCTGCAGTGCAGCCCCGCATCCCGCAGCCTGGTGGTGAGCTGGATGCTGAGGATGGAGTCACCGCCTAAGCGGAAGAAGTCATCTTCCACCCCGAGCGGCTGCTTGAGCACCCCCTGCCAGATAGCAAGCACGGTCTGCTCCAGTTCGTTTTGCGGCTCGCCCTTGCTCTGCTGCCAGACGATGGCGGGCAGGCGGCGCAAGTCCAGCTTGCCGTTGGGGGTGAGCGGCATCTCGGGCAGCCAGCAGAGGCGCGCCGGCACCATGTATTCGGGCAGACACTCGCCGGCTCGCTGCAGCAGGGCATCGCCGTCGGGCTCCCTTGCCCCGGCCTGCAAACAGGCATACGCCAGCAGGCGACCCTCCTGCACCACCACCTTGATCTGGCGCATCGCCGGGCACAATTCGGCAAGCCGGGTCTCTATCTCTCCCGGCTCGATGCGATAGCCGCGCAGCTTGATCTGCTCGTCTATCCGGCCCAGATACTGGATGTTGCCGTCGCGGCGCAGCAGGGCCCGATCGCCGGTGCGATAGAGGCGATGGGTACGTGCCGCCAGTGTCAGCTCGATAAAGGCTTCCTGAGTGCGCTCTGGCAGATTGAGGTAGCCGCGGGCCAGCCCCAGCCCCGCCAGGCAGAGCTCACCGGGGACCCCCACCGGGCAGAGGTTGCCCGCCTCGTCCAGGATCAGCGCCTTCAGGTGGTTGACGGGTCGACCGATTGTGATGGGCGCCCCCGGGGTGAGCCGAGCACAGAGCGCGGTGACAGTGCACTCGGTCGGGCCGTACATGTTGAACAGCGCCACCCGCTCCCCCCAGCGCTCCACCAGGCTGCTCGGGCACGCCTCGCCGCCAAAGCCGATGGCCTTGAGGGAGCCGAGAGCCGCCGGGGGCAATAGATTTGCCAACAACGCCGTGGGCAGGATCATATGGCTGGCACCGCAAGCGATCGCGGCACCGATCACCCCCTCGCCCGGCTCGCCAAAGTGCAGGGCCGCGCCGCAGTAGAGCGGCAGCAAGCTGGTCATGTTGCCCGCATCGAACGAGAGAGACATGCAGTTGAACATGGCCCCATTCTGATCAAGAGCGATGCGCTCACCGTGATCCGCCATCAGGTTGACCAGGCTGCCCTGCTCCACCATGACCCCCTTGGGCAGGCCGGTGCTGCCGGAGGTGTAGATGATCTGGGCCAGCATGGCGGCGTCCCGAGGCAGTGCGGGCGTGCTGGCTGGCATCTTGTCCAGCGCCAGCCCGTGCAGATCGTGATATTCGGCCGTCGTGCCCGCCAGCGCCTCGCCAAGGCGCGGGTCCGGCACGCCACCCAGCACCAGGTTGATGGATGCATCAGTGAGGATATGGGCCAGCCGCTCGGCGGGATAGGCAGGGTCGAGGGGTACATAGGCCGCCCCCGCCTTCCAGCAGGCGAGCAGGGCGATGACGAAGGCCACATCGCGCCTGGCCTGGATGCCGATGGCGGCGCCCGGGGTGATGCCCTGAGCCAGCAGCCAGTGGGCCAGCCGGTTGGCTCGCACCTCCAGCTCGCCATAGGTCAACGATTGCGCGCCGTCGCTGACCGCCAACGCGTCCGACAACTGAATAGCGCGCCGCTCGATATGACAGAGCAGGGTGTCGCGGCTCGGGTAATCCGGCGGCAAGTCGGCAAGCTCTGCGGCCAGCGCCGCCTGGTCGGTGCCCGCCTCCAGCGGCAACTGCCAGATGTCGGTCTCGGGGGCCGCCACCACGGCGCGCATCAGGTGCAGCAGGCGATCGGCGTAGGCCTGGATGGTCTCTCGCTCGAACAGGGCGGTGGCGAACAGCCAGTCCACCCGGACGGAGTCCATCAGCTCGGTCACCTTGACCGAGATGTCGGTCTTGGCCGGCAGCACAGGCGAGGTCTCCTCCACCAGCTGGCAGCCGGGGATGAGATCGTTGAAGTCCACCTTGGCCTGATAGACCAGCATGATCTGGAAGATGGGGTTGATGGCGGTGGTGCGATCCGCGCCGATGGCCTCAGCCAGCGCCTCAAACCGATAGAGTTGATGGTCAAAAGCAGCTAAATCTTCTTCCCGGCACTGCTGCAGATAGTCGACAAAGCTGGGCTTGCCGCTGAGTTGAGTGCGCAGCACCAGGGTGTTGACGAAAAAGCCCACCAGCGACTCGATCTCGTGGCGCTCGCGATAGGCAAGCGGGGTGCCGATCACCACTTCCTTCTCGCCGCTCTGGCGCACCATCAGCAAGGCAAACAGGGCGTGCAGGCCGATGAAGTTGGAGGTGCTGTGGCGTTGGCACAGGCGCTTGAAGCTCTCCCACAGGTCGCTCTCGATGGTGGAGAAGACCAGCTCGCCGCCGCTGTCCTGATGGGCCGGGCGCTGCTTGTCGAGCGGCAGGCCGTGCACCTCGGGGCTGCCACCGAGCCGATCGACCCAGAACGGCTTGAACTCGGCGTGATAATCGAGAAAACGCGGTGAGTTGAACCAGCGGGCATAGTCGATGCAGGTGAGCGGCAGCTCCCTCACCTGCAGGGGCTCGCGGTTCTGATGGGCAAGAAAGGCGCGCTTGAGATCCGCGAACATGTTCTTGACCGACCAACCGTCGGAGATGATGTGGTGCTGGGTGATCAGCAGCACGTGCTCGCGGCTGCCCAGCCGAATAAGATGCACTCGGCTGAGCTCCCCCTGGGTCAGGGAGAAGGGACGTCCAATCTCCTCGCGCACCCGGCGAGCCACATAGGCCTCGCGCTCGGCAATGGCCTCTGCGCTCACGTCCTCAAGCTGCAGCTTGAAGGGCACGTGGGGCAGGATCTCCTGGGCACCCCTGCCCGCCTCGTCCTTGATGAAGCGGGTACGCATGCTGGGGTGGCGGGCAAACAGGTGGTCGAAGGCAAACTCCAGTGCCGCCGTGTCCAGCTCTCCCTTGACGCGAAAATAGACCGGCATGTTGTAGAGGTGGGAGGCCTCCTCGTACTGCTCGATAAACCAGAGCCCGCTCTGGGATGACGAGAGCGGGCCCTGCCGGGCGCCCTCGGCGGCGATAGGTTCTTCGAAAGCGGCACGGGCCGCCAGGCAGCGCACCAGCTCATCCTTGTGGGCCTTGATGGTGGCGCCGATGGCCGGCGTCACCGCCTCCTTGCTCGACTGGGAGATAAGCTGGCCCTTGTCGTTCAGCGCCAGCTTGACTCCCTGCCGTTCCAGCTGTTTCAACAGCAAAATCATATTGTTCATCTGTTTCTCAAGCCTCAGGCACTCAGGGTGGCGCCGCCGTCGACGACCAGATCCTGCAGCGTGATGTGGCTGGCCAGATCCGAGGCCAGGAAGAGGACGGTATGGGCGATCTCCGCCGGGGTGGCCACCTTGCGCAGGGGGATGCCGAGCTTGAACTGCTCCGGCAACCCGGCAATGGTGCGGGCCATGGCCTCCTCGCTTGGCAGCATGCCGCGCAGCATGGGGGTATCCGTCGAGCCCGGCGACACCAGGTTGGCGCGCACACCGAAGGGGGCCAGCTCCAGCCCCACCGTCTGGGTCAGGCTGGTGACCGCCGCCTTGGAGGCGCAACAGGCCGCCATCTGCATGCGCGGCACATGGGCGGCATTGGAGCCGATGGTGACGATGGCGCCGCGCCGCTGCCCCTTGAAATGGGGCACCAGGGCCCGCAGCAGATAGAAGACGCCGCTGGCGTTGACCGTCATGCAGTCGTGCCAGTCGTCATCGCTCAGAGTCTCGGTGGGGCCGAGGCGCAGTACCCCGGCCCCGTTGACCAGCACATCCAGCCCGCCGTCCGCCAGCAGCGCTGCGCAGCAGGCGTTGACCGCCTTCGAGTCGCCAATATCGAGCAGCCGGGTGGCATAGGGGTAGTCGGCTTCGGGAAACGCCAGATCCAGCCCCACCACGGATGCGCCGGCTACCACGAACTGCGTCGCCACCTCGCGGCCGATGCCGCGCCCGGCTCCGGTCACCCAGACCCGCTTGCCAGTGAAATCAAAGGCCATTGCTTGTTGCTCCTTGCTCATCACCACACCATCTCCACGCTCTCTTCGTCCTCGGCAAGCAGGCCGTCGAGGAAACGGCAGAAGTCGTCAAGGCGCGGGTGATCGAACACGTCGGAGACCTTGACCTGCACCCCGAACTCGGCGCCGAGCCGGTTGACGATCTGGATGGTCTGCAGGGACTGGCCCCCCAGTTCGAAGAAGTTGTCCGTGGGCGCCATGGTGGCGAGCCCCAGGATCTGTTGCCAGATGGCGCCGACCCGGTTCTCGGTTTCGCTGCCTAGGGTCAGGGCTTCGCCGCCCGCCTGGTAGGCTGCCAGCAGGGCCTTGCGATCCAGCTTGTTGGAGCCGGTGCGGGGCAGCTGGTCATAGTGGCGATAGTCGGTGGGGATCATGGCGGCGGGCAACACCCTGGCCAGCTGCGCCTTGATGACCCGGCTGTCGCGCTCCGGCCCCGCCACGAAGGCCACCAGCCGGCGCACGCTGCCGATGCTCACCCCCTGCACGCACGCCTCGTCCACCCCGGGCAGGGCCAGCAGCTGGGCCTCCACCTCGCCGGGCTGGATGCGATAGCCGCTTATCTTGAATTCGTTGTCGCGCCGACCGAGGTAGACCAGCCGGCCGGCCACCAGGCGCACCCGATCGCCGGTGCGATAGACGGGCAGCTCCTCCTCGCCGATCCGCAGGGAGCCAAAGCTCCCTTGCACGCCCCCCACATAGCCGTTGGCCAGCTGCGGGCCGAGCAGCACCAGCTCTCCTTCCTCGGCAGGTTGCTCCCCCGCCCCCAGAATGAGCGCCTGCATGCCGGGCAGCGGCAGGCCGATGGGCAGCTGGGCCTGGCTCGGGTCTTCCCCTTGCAGCTCCTGGGTGGTCACCACCACGGTCGTTTCGGTGGGGCCGTAGGTGTTGTACAGGCGCACATCGGAGCGGCCCTGGCGCTGCCACTGGGCCAGCTGCTCGGGGTAGACCGCCTCGCCGCCGATGATGACGGTGGTAAGCCCGGCAGGAATGTGGGCCTGACCCGCCGTCAGCGCCACCACCCATTCGTTCCAGAAGGCGGTGGGCAGATCGAGGTGGGTGATCCCCATCTGCTCCACCCCGGTCGCAAAGGCGGGCATGGATTCGAGCAGGGCGTCGGTGCGCAGCACCAGGGTGGCACCGGCGCTCAGGGTGGCGAACACCTCCTCGATACTGGCGTCGAAGTTGAAGGGGGCGAATTGCAACATCCGCGCCTCTTCATCCAGGTGATAGCGGCAGCGGGCGGCGGCGGCGAAGTGATCCAGCGCGCCGTGGCTCACCGCCACCCCTTTGGGCAGACCGGTCGAACCCGAGGTGAACATCATGTAGGCGACGGCGTGGCCGGCGGCCGGCTGGTTCAAGCGGTTATCGCTCACCAGATCCCCCGCCAAGAGCGTGCGCCCCTCAAACAGGCTGGCCAGCTTGTGACGGTACTCGGCCTGGGTGATCAGGGTCTTGACCTCCCCCAGCCGCAGAATATGGCCCTGGCGCTCCAGCGGCTGCTCGGGGTCGAGGGGCACATAGACGGCTCCCGCCAGCAGCACCGCCAGCTGGGCGAAGATGGCCTGGGGGGTGCGGGCCAGCATGACCCCCACCTTGTCGCCGGGGGCGACGCCTGCGGCCTGCAGAGCGGCCGCCATCTGTTCGGCTCTGGCCAGCAGCGCCTCGTAGCTGAAGCGGACCTCTCCCTGCGCCGTGCTCTGAATCAAGGCAATCTTGTCCGGGGTCTGGGCGGCGAAGTGGCAGAGCGCCTCCAGCACAGGACGCACCTGGAGAGCTTCATGGGCGGGGCCGGCGATCAGGGCCCTGACTCGCTGCTCGGCCAGCCAGTCGGCCTTGAGCGTTCCCAGGGTCTGGGCGGGCTCGGCCAGCCAGCGGCCCAGCAGGACAAACAGGGTATCGGCGATGGCAGCCAGATCGGCCTGCTGGTAGCAGCCGGGGTTGGCGTCCAGATCCAGTCTGGGCTGGCCATCGACGCCGACCTGCACTTCGATGGTGAGATCCTCCACCGGCCCGGCGCTGATGTTGAGAATATGGGCAGATAGCGGCCCGAAGCGGCGAGCGTGATCGAACGGCATGATGTTGACCAGCGGGCCGAACAGGCGCTTGTCGCCCCCCACCAGGCCAAGGTCGCGGCGCAGCAGCTCGTAGCGGTAGTGCTGGTGCTTGCGCACCCCGCGCTTGGCCTTGGCCACGGCGCCGGCGGCTCCCGCCAGATCCAGTTCTTCATCCAGTACCAACGCCAGCGGGGTGATGTTCATCTGCATGCAGGGCACGGTCAGCGACGCCGAGCCGATGCGGTTCATCATCATCAGGCCGAGCAGGGTCTTATTCTGGCCGCTCGACAGCGACAACTGAGCCGAGAGGCCGGCCAGCAGCAGATCGGGCCAGCCCAGCTTGTGCTCGTCGGCAAAGCCGGTCAGGGATTGCCACAGCGCCGCCGGCAGCGGACGGCTCTCGCGGATAAAGTCGGCGGCAATCGGTGCGCGGGTCTCGCCAAAGGACTTCACCTCGGGCCAGCCATGCAGCTGCTCCTGCCAGAAGGCGCGGGCGGCGGCGTTCTTGCCGCTCTGCTCACGGCTCGCCTCTTCTGCCAGCACCTCAGCCAACGAGCCGAAGGGGGATGGGGAGTGCATCTCACCGGCCAGCCCCTCTGCATACAGTTCGGCGATGCGCTGGAACAGCAAGGTGGTGCCAAAGCCATCGAGGGCGATGTGGTGCACGCAGCTGTAGAGATAATCGCGGCCGGGGCCGCGCAGCAGGGCGAAACGGCAGGGCGCTGCTTGGGTCAACTCGAACGGGCGGCGCAGATCGGCCCAGGCCCAGGCGCGGGCCAGCGTCTCGTCGTCGCGCTCGAGGGAGACCTCTTCATAGGCCAGGGGCAGCTCATGCGAGACGAAGCAGACCGCCTCCTTATCGTCTTCGAAGTAGCCCTTGAGCGCCTCGCACTCCCCCACCGCCTTGGCAAGGGCCGCGACCAGCACGGCCGCCTCGACCTTGCCGTCGAAGGCGATGCACTCGGCGGTGTTGAACATCGCCTTGTCGTCGTTGAGCAGATGTCCGGACCAGAGCCCCTGCTGGGGGATGGTCAAGGGGAAGCGGTTCATGGGGTCACCTCCAGCGCCTGGGCTGCCAACCTGGCCTCGATGAGGCGCCACCAACCGTTGAGGGTCGGCAGCTTGGCGAGATCCACGAAGCCGAGCTCCACCCCGGCGGCGCGCCACTCGGTGAGCAGGGCCATGATCCGTACCGAATCCAGACCGTAGTCGATGAGGTTCTCGTCGGGGTCAAACTCATCTTCGTCCTCGTCGATATGACTCAGCAGCCGTGCCTTGAGCCCCTCATACGTCAGCAACGGATTGCTCTGGACGGCAGAAGCGGCAACCGGCGCAAGGGCCAGCACCTCCTCGCAGCGGATCACCTTGCCGCAGCGGGTTGCCACGTAGTCGAGCGCCATCTGGTGATCGACCAGGGAGAAGTCTGCCACCCCGTCCGCCAGGAAGAAGGGCTGGATGTCGCGCATGAAGGCGTCGCAGGCGGTCATCATGCAGCCGATATGGCCGTAGATGCCGCCGATGATCAGCTGATCCCGCCCCAGCGCTTTGAGCATCTGCTCCAGCTCGGAGCGCTGGAAGGCGCTGTAACGCCATTTGACCAGCACGGTGTCGTCACGCTCCGGGCGCAGCGCTGCCACCACCTGCTGCTGCTCGGGCCGCTTGTTGAGACCCGGGCCCCACATGTCGTTGAGCAGGGCGCGATCTTCAGGGGATTGATCCTTGGGCTGGGCGGTGTAGAAGACCGGGATGCCGAGGGCCTTGCACTGCTTGCGCACGGCGGCCAGCTGCTCGGTGAGCGCCTCGATCAGCGGGCTGTTTTCGCCATAGAAGGCGGTGAAGTACTCCTGCATGTCGTGGATCAGCAGGGCGGCGCGTTTGGGATCCAGAGACCAGTCGACCTTGTTGGCCTTCCACTGGCTGGGCATGGCGTAATTGTTCAGGGTTGGGATAGCCATAACGTCATGATTCCTTACTAGTTTTTATGCTGTAGAGGCTGGTTGGCGGCGATGGCGTGCGCAATGCGCGCCCGCAGCCCCTGCTTGTCAATCTTGCCCACCGCCGTCATGGGCAGGGCGTCCAGGGTTTCGAAACGGTCGGGCAGCTTGAAGTCCGCCACCCCGCGCTCGCGCAGAAACTTGCGCAAGGCTAGCGGCTTCAAGGCGGGATCCGTGCTGACGATAAAGGCGCAGCTCTTCTCCCCCATGGCGCTGTCAGGCATGGAGACCAGGGCCGCATGGGTAATGGCCGGGTGGTGCAGCAGCTGGTTTTCCACCTCTTCCGCCGCGATCTTCTCACCGCCCCGGTTGATCTGATCCTTCTGCCGCCCCACCACGGTGAGGTAGCCATCGGCATCCTGTACCACCAGATCGCCGGAGCAGTAGAAGCCCTCGGCATCGAACACCCGGGCGTTGTGGGCCGGGCTCTGGTAGTAGCCGCGGAAGGTATAGGGGCCGCGGGTGTGCAGGGAGCCAGGCTCGCCGGGGGCAACCGGATTGCCCGCCTCATCGAGGATGCGCACCTCGTCGTCCGGGCTCATGGGGCGGCCCTGGGTGTGAATGACCTTCTCGTCGGGATCAGAGAGCCGGGTGTAGTTGACCAGCCCCTCCGCCATGCCGAACACCTGCTGCAGCCGGCAGCCGAGCAGCGGCCCAATCTTGCTGGCCACCGCCTCCCCCAGCTTGGCGCCGCCCACTTGCAGCAAGTCGAGGCTCTCGAGTTGGGTGCGCGCGGTGGGGTCTGCTTCCACGGCCTGCAGCCAGAGGGAGACCGCCGGCGGCACCAGCGAGGTGAGGTTGACCCGGTGGCGGGCGATCAGCGGGAAACAGCTGATGGGGCTGGGATCGGGGGCGAGTACCACGGCGCCACCCGCCTCGAACACCCCCAGGGCGCCAGGGGAGCTCAAGGGGAAGTTGTGGGGCGCCGGCAGGGCGCACAGATAACGGGTATGGGAGCCGAGGCCACAGATCTCATTGCTGCGGCGCACGCTGTAGTAATAGTCGTCATGGGTGCGCGGGATAAGCTTGGGAGTGCCGGTGCTGCCGCCGGAAAGCTGGAAGAAGGCCACCTCGTTCGCCGGGGTCGGGGCAAAAGAGACGGATGGGGAGCTCCCCTCATCCCCCTCGCCAAGCCAGCGGGTCAGCCCCAGCTCTCCTGCGTCGCCATCCAGCAGCACCAGTTCGGCGCCGATGCTTGCCAGCAGCTCGCTCTCGCGACCCTTGCTCGCAAACTGCGGGTGGGTCAGCGAGCCGATAAAGAGGCGCGGTGTGATCTGCTCGGCATAAGAGAGAAGCTCCAGCCGGTTGTGGCTAAAGAGCGCGTTGACCGGTGCAATGCCGGCCTTGAGCAGGGCGAAGAACACCAGATAGAACTCGGCCACGTTGGGGAGTTGCACCAGTGCAGTATCCCCCACCCCCAGGCCGTGGCGGGCCAGATTCGCAGCCAGCCGGCTCGAGGCGGCGTCCAGCTCACGATAACTGAAGCGACGCTCGCCGCAGAGGATGGCCTCGGCGTCGGGGGCCAGCTCGCACTGACGCGCCAGCATGGCGGTCAGCGGCTCGCCGCGCCAATAGCCCTTGGCGCGGTACTGCTGGGCCAATTCGTCGGGCCAGCGGATATAGGGCAGGAAGCGGTTGAATTGGCTCATTGCGCCACCTCCGGACTCAGGTCCAGGGCTTTCAGATTTGGCTGCCCACTCGGCCAGCCCAGATATTGAAGCTGGGTCATTGCGCCACCTCCAAATCCAGGCCTAGTGCCTTGAGCATGGTGCCCAGCTTGGTGCCGGTCTCGGCCCACTCCATGGCGGGATCCGAGCCCGCGACGATACCGGCGCCGGCAAACAGCTCGACCTGATGGCCATCGAGCACCCCGCAGCGGATCACCACGGCCCACTCGCCGTTGCCCTGGCTGTCGCACCAGCCAACGATGCCGCTGAACAGGGCGCGCCGGAAGGGCTCCTGCTCGCGGATGAACTGGCGGGCGAGTTCGGTGGGATAGCCGCACAGGGCCGGGGTGGGATGCAGTTGGCAGGCCAAGGAGAGCACCGACGCCTCGCCGCCATTGAGCCGGCCAGCGATGGGAGTGCCCAGATGCCAGAGGGTATCCGTGCTCATCAGCGAGGGATGAGCGGGGATCGCCAGCTCGCGGCAGTGGGGGGTCAGCACCCGGCGGATCTCGTCGATCACCAACTTGTGTTCATGCTGATCCTTGCGAGAAGCCAGCAGATCCCTGGCCACCATTTCGTCTTGCGCCGGCTCGCTCACCCGACGGGCGGAACCCGCCAACGGGTGGGTGAACACCTCTCCACCGCTGACCCGCAGCAGCAGCTCCGGACTGGCACCCAGCAGGCGGCGACCCTGGCCGAGCGGCAGGGAGAAGTGGAAGGCGTGGGGATTCTGGGCCATCAAACGGGCCATCACCTGCGTAGGATCGGCAGGCTGGTGCAGGGTAAGGGTGAGTTTGCGCGACAACACCACCTTGGCGAGCCGACCTTGTGCAAACGCATCCAGCGCCGCACTGACCGAGGCCTGGAATTCGCTGGCCGGCGGGGTGCTCTGCACCGAGATGACCCGGTTGGCCTCGGGGGCCTGCTCAACCGCTGTCACCGATGACGGCTCTGTCGGGGCCAGTTTCTCGCTCCGCTCATAACGGCCGGGCACATAGAGGCAGGAAGCCTCTGCCGGATCAAACGCAAAAGCACCGATGAGCAGGGGGTTGCTCTGGCCGGCAGCCCTGGCGGCATCGAGGGCCAGGGTTATCTGCTGTGCCAGCAGGGGCCACTCGCAGGCGGGGGTGGTGATGGGTTGCCCCAGGTCAGTGGCACTGATCGTGCCCTGACACGAGGTAAACAAGAAATCAGGCGACATCTTCGCCTCGGCAGGTGCGCCATTGTCCATTACTCGAGTCTTCACGTCATACCCTCAAAGAAGATTCAAAATGATAATGATTATCAATTTGACTTTGTGCGGCGGTAAAATACTCGCTTTGAAATCGCGGGGTCAATGGGATTTTGAATCGCCAAAACGGGAACTTGTCTGTGGGTATGTCGGGGATGACGCCAGGGCGGGCCTGCTGGCGGTGAAGGGAAACAGCTACTCGAATGAAAACGGATTGCCATCCCCATATGGGGGATGCGACAGAAACCGGTCAGGGCGGCCCCACTGGCGGCCAACCCGCTTTGCCTCTAAGATGGCGCCACCTCTTGTGACAGCCCCGAAAATGGAACCCTCCCATGTTGAAACACCTGCTTCTGCTCCCCTTCGCCCTGCTGCTGGCGGCCTGCTCCCTGACCCAGTACAGCGTCAGTGAAGGAGAGATCAACCAGTACCTCAAGGAGCGAGTCGCCTTCGAGAAACAGCTGGGGATCCCCGGCATCATGTCGAGCAAGATCCGACTCGATGAGATGCAAAGCCGCATCGGCCGCAGCCAGGCCGACAAGGTCGAGCTGGATGCCGCCGGCGAGCTGCAGGTGGCGAGCCCACTGGGCAGCCAGCAGATGAAGATCCGCCTCTCCCTGAGTGCCCGCCCCGACTACGTGGCCGAACAGGGCGCCATCTATCTGCGCGATCTCGAGCTCATCTCTGTCAAGACCGAGCCGGCGGACGTGGGCACCGCCCTCTCCCCGCTCTTGCCCACCTTCAACCAGTCCCTCTCCCTGTTCCTCTCCCAGACCCCCGTCTACCGGCTCGATGGCAGCCGCCAGAACGAGGCGCGGATCAAGGACAAGGTCGAAGCCCTCAAGGTGGAGCCGGGCCGACTGGTCATCCCCTTCAAACTGATGTGACACCTGCCGCCGCGCCTCTCCTCTTCACCCCACCGGGGCGCGGTTTTTTTCTTCTCAAGCCCCGCCCTTTGCCCCATAATGCACACCATTCTCATTTAGATTCATGAGAAGCGTCATAATAAAATCAACAATATGGTGAGAAGGACATGAGAAAAACCGTACTGGTGCAGGCGATCGCCTGCGCACTCCTCAGCAGCGCCGCACAGGCTGCCGTCAAGGTGGAGGACAAGACGTTCAACACCGCGGCCAACATGCTGGCCTACACCGAATTCGAGCTCTCCGGCGAGCCGCTGGCCGAGGCCCTCGGTCTGGATCTGGATGTGCTGGACGCCAACCGCGCCGACGAGCCGACCCCGTTCGACTTCGCCGCCGGCATCGAATCCTATGAATACTCCGAAGAGGCAATGTACGCCCTCAACTACCAGTCCGGCATGGGCCCCCATCTGGTAAACGGGCCGCAAAACCAGGCCCGTGGCGGCACCCTGGCCGACCTGGGCAAACGGGTACTGGCCATGGCCGAGGCCGTCGGCTTCCCCGCCGATGAAATTCCCCAGGGCATGTATCCCCTCTCCCTGCCCTACGCCTCCGCCAACCCGGAGTTCGCCCAGGCCGTGAACGCCACCCCGGTCAACGGTGACCAGATCACCATCAAGACCGCCAAGGGCAACGAGAAGAGCGTCAAGACCCAGGTCCCCGCCTACTTCCGCGACTACGCCACCCTGCGCTGGAGCGGCAGTGACAACCTGCTGGTCCCGGCCGCCGTGGGCGGCATCCTGCTCAAGGAAGTGATGTGGTCCCAGGACTTCCTGGGCGGCATGCACGTAGCCGAGAGCGATGAAGAGGTGGAAGCCGCGTCCGCCACCATGGATCAGGACGGCAAGCACAAGCTGGGGGTTTCTGCCGCCGACGGCTTCAACGGCATGATGCTGACCGAGCAGTCCATCGACAAGCTCGCCATCCTGCAAGGTCAGCTAGGCTTTGACGGCAAGACTCTGGGCGCCAAAATCACCCCGCAGTACGATCCGGCCAAGGGGGTTGTCTACTTCCCTCATCAGGTGAAAGTGACCGAGACCAGCAAAAACGACGCCGGTGCCATCGGCAAGCTGGAGGTCGTGGACGGCTCCGCCCAGTTGCGCGACGCCTGGATGCTGCTGTGGCCCCTCTCCGAGTTCTACGCCTTCAGCGATCAGCGCACGGCCAACACCAATCAGAACCCGGCCTTCCACGCCGTGTTTGACGGTGCCCCGTTCGCCGCCGCTCCGGCTGCCAACCAGACCAACGATCTGGGCAAGGCGGTGGCGGGCAGCGATGCCTTCTCTCTGGCCCTGAACCTCTCCAACCTCACCTTCAAGAACCTGCTGGCCCTGCACTTCGAGCCCAAGGCCGGCACCCTGGTCGACAGCTGGCAGGCTGGCAAACAGGCCGGGCACGTCACCACCTTCGACGCCGCCTACGCCCTGGTCGCCCTGCAGATCTTCCAGCGCGCCCAGGATGCGCTGCCGGTGGGTTACGCCGCCGGTGACAATGGCGAGCTGAACCTCAAGACCCCGCAGGGTGAGCAGGCGATCGCACTGGTCCGCAAGCAGGCCGATTTCATCCTCGCCAACCTCAAGGGCAAGAACGGCCTGGTCCATGACGGTCTGACCCTGGGCGGCAAGCTTGACGCCGGTCAGTCCATCGACGCGCAGTTCGCCGCCATCCGCGGCCTGACCGCCGCCTTCCTGGCCACCTCGGATGCCAAGTACCGCACCGCGGCGCGCGAGCTCTTCATCGCCGCCGACAAGGCCTACTTCAATGCCAAGGCCGGTACCTGGCTCGCCGGCAAGCAGGGTGAATACACCCCCTGGACCCAGGCCGCCATCTCCGGCGCCCTGCGCTCCGCCATGCTGAACCTGCGCAACGAAGGGGCCGAGAAGGCACCCGAGCTGGAGCTGGCCCAGCTGACCCAGCGCTACGTGAGCTGGTTCCGTGGCACCGTCAACGGCGGCATGCAGATGGCCGAATGGGTCGGCGACTCCGGCGAGAACGTCATCGAGGGTGCCGGCAGCGACACCGACGAAGATGGCATCCCGCAAGTGACCGCCGCCGGTGGCAAGCATGGCACCGCCATGGTGATGGCCGGCAAGGCCCTGGTCAGCGAGAAATAAATCGACCACCAATAGAAAGGGAGCCCAGGGCTCCCTTTTTTTGTCTGTGTCGACGAGGTTAGCCGAGCTTGGCCAGCATCGGCTTGGTCACCAGCACGATGCCCTGCTCGGAGCGGTAGAAGCGGCGTGCATCCTCGTCCGCGTTCTCCCCCACCACCAGGCCGTCTGGCAGCTTGCACCCCTTGTCCACCACCACCCGGCGCAAGCGGCAACCAGCCCCGATCTCGACCCCGGGGAAGATCACCGCCTGATCCAGGGTACAGAAGGAGTGCACCCGCACGTTGGTGAACAACACCGAGTTGAGCACGAAGGAGCCGCTCACGATGGAGCCCCCCGCGAACATGGAGTTGATGGTCATGCCGTGCTGCCCGTTTCTGTCCTGCACGAACTTGGCCGGGGGCGACATGTTCTGGCTGGTCCAGATGGGCCAGTTCTCGTCATAGATGTCGAGCTCGGGCACCACGGAGGCAAGGTCCATGTTCGCCTCCCAGAACGAATCCAGGGTCCCCACGTCGCGCCAGTAGGGTTTTTGCCCCTCCTTGGCCCCGACACAGGACATGTTGAACGGATGGGCAAAGGCCTTGCCCTCCCCCACGATGCGCGGGATCACGTCCATGCCGAAGTCGTGCTTGGACTCCTGGTTGTGGATGTCCTCTTCCAGCAACTGGTAGAGGTACTCCGCCTCGAAGATGTAGATGCCCATGGAGGCCAGCGAGCGATCCTCGCAGCCCGGCATGGCGGGCGGATTGGCCGGTTTCTCCACGAAGGCGCGGATCTTGCGTTGCTCGTCGATGTCCATCACGCCGAAAGCCGATGCCTCGCAGCGCGGTACCTCGATACAGGCCACCGTCACCTTGGCACCGAGGCGCACGTGATCGAGCAGCATGGCGGCGTAGTCCATCTTGTAGATGTGATCCCCCGCCAGCACCACGATGTACTTGGGACCGTAGTCACGGATGATGTCGACGTTCTGGTAGATGGCGTCTGCGGTGCCGCGATACCAGTGCACCTCGTCCACCCGCTGCTGGGCGGGCAGCAAGTCGATGAACTCGTTCATCTGGTAGCGCAGGAAAGACCAGCCCGATTGCAGGTGGCGCAACAGACTGTGGGACTTGTACTGGGTCACCACACCCACCCGGCGGATGCCGGAGTTGATGCAGTTGGAGAGCACGAAGTCGATGATACGGAATTTGCCGCCAAAGTGGACGGCGGGCTTGGCGCGGTTATCGGTCAACTGCTTCAGGCGGCTGCCCCGTCCCCCTGCGAGCACCAAGGCCATACTCTGATTCAATAGTTGCCGTGCTTTGGCGGTGTCTACGGGTTCTAGCAACATATCTACCTCTGCTCTGTTGGGGCTGTTTTCAACCCATCTTCGCTTTTTTTACAGACCATGAAAGTGTTTTCACTCACATTTAGTTGCATTCCGCCGGCGCTTTATCGTGGAGTTGCGTGAGTACTCATGTTTTGCGCCAGCGACTTGGTTAGAATTTCTACATCATGAACATCATCAAGGATGAAACGATGTTGAATAAACATGAGGGAAACCTGCTGCTGGTCAGCGCACTGGTCTGCATTCCCATGCTGCTGTTGCAGGGAGTGCTGCTCGCCCCCCCCGCCTCACCGCTCACCCTGCTGCTGGTCCTGATGACCACCCTGACGGGATTCGCCCTGCTGCTCTTTCTCACCCACAGCGTGCGCCGTGGGGAAAAGGCGAGGCAGGAGCAACGCTGGCTGCTGGCGCTGCAGCAGCGGGATCCCGCCATGCTCGACAGCGTACAGGCACAAACGGCTCTGCGCCAGCTCCTTGCATCCTTCAATGAGGCCGAGATCGATGCCCACCGCCAGATCACCGAATTGCACAATCAGGCGACCCGGGACGAGATGACGGGCCTTGGCAACCGCCACGCCTTCCGGCGCGATCTGACCGAGCTGCTGCAACAGGAAAACACCCAGACCGCCATCCTGGTGCTCATCCGCGCCACCGAGCTCGGGACCCTCAACGCCCAGCGCGGCTTCCAGTCCGGAGATGCCTACATCCGGGACATCGCCGCCCTCATCAGCCACACCGTCAGCCGCTTCCCGGGCCACCGGGTCTATCGCATCTCGGGGGCCGATTTTGCCGTCCTGCTGCCCCCCCTGGCCCAGATCCCGCCCCATCTGCTGGGACGGGATCTGAAGCTCGCCTTCGATCGCTATCAGCACGATCACGAGCTCGAGAGCGCCGCCTACTCGGGCATGACCCGCTTGAGCAGCGAGCAGAAGATAGAGGCCATTCTGGCCCGGGCGGATCTCGCGCTGGCCCGCGCCCAGACAGAGGTAGTCAATGGCTGGGCCATCCAGCAGAACGACGAGGTGGTCGAAGTGCAGGGTCAGCGTCACTGGACCCAGGTGCTGACCGATCTGCTGGAGCAGGAGAGCGTCAACTTCACCTGCCAGCCCATCCAGCCCCTGCATCGCGGCATGCTCGCCTATCACGAGATCTATCCCCGCTTTTGCAGCAGCGACGGCACCGTGCTGCCAAGCGATACCCTGCTCGCCATGGCGCAGCGGCTGGACATGGTACTGCGCCTGACCCAGATGGTGATCCGCCACGTCATCCGCCAATACCGCGCCTTCGGAGGCCACAACAGCCGATGGGGTCTCAATCTGCCAGGCTCCCTGCTGCAAAACAGCGCCTTTCTCATCTGGCTGGATCACCAGTTGCAAAAAGACCCCGACATCGGGGCCAACCTGGTGTTCGAGCTCGACGAGGAGCACCTGGAGCGCAACCTGACCGGGTCCAGGCGGCTGTTCGAGCTGCTCAGGCGCCACGGCAGCCGCTCGGCCATCTGCAACTTCGGCAAGGGGATAGGCTCCTTCAGCCTGTTTCGCGAGCTCAAACCCGACTACATCAAGCTGGACCCCGGTCTCATCACCGAGCTGGAGCAGGATCTCACCAATCAGCAGTTCGTGCGGATGATCGTCGACGTCTCCCATCGCATGGGCTGCCTGGTGATCGCGGAAGGGGTGGAACAGATAGGTCAGAAGCAGATGCTGCAGAGCATGTATGTGGACGGCTTGCAGGGCTACCTCATCGCCCGGCCCCAGGAGCTGGGACCGGAGATCGGTCAGATGGGGATCTTCACGGAGACGGTTTCAGCTTCAACAGGGTCAGAATGATGTCGTTGAGCTGGCGATAGCGCTCCAGCTCCTTCTGATCGTAACGGGTCGCCAGCATGGTCGGGTTGTGGCGATGCTTGAGGTAGCGGTTGATCTGCAGGCGGTTGAACCCGGCCACCTTGTAGATCTGGCCGAGCAGGGCATTGAGCTCGTCGTCCGCCAGCCCGGCCCGGGTCAGGTAATCGGGTTGGGACGGGCTCTCCTGGCGGGCCGTGACCTTCTCCAGCTGGCCACGCTCCTGCAAATAGGTGAGCCACTGCTCCACGTAGAGTGGCTTGCAGCCCCCCAGCAGATTGAAGTACCCCACGGCATCGCAGCGGCACCCGCTCAGCAGCACCAGGGCCAGCTCGTCGCTGTCACACAGAAAGCTCACCGGGCCGCTCTGGCTCCAGTCCAGCGCCTGCACCTGGATCCTCCCCTGCGCCCCCGCCTTCGTGGTCACGTCAAAGACAAACATGGCACCTCCCGATCGGCAAAGGGTTGATGATGACCCATCCCCGGGACGGGTGCAAAGGCAAATCGCCTTTTCATGGCCCATGGCGGCCATAAAAAAAACCGGCCCCCCGAAGGGGGCCGGTTCATCACAATCCGGCAGGACGGCAGACTCAGGCGTCCAGTTCCACCAGCGCCTTGGCCAGCTCGATGGGCTCGAGCTCCTGGCCTTCCAGATCGGCGTTCCAGTTCGGGCCGACCAGCACGTCGTCCTCGTCCAGATCGTTGATCCAGATGTCCAGGAACTCTTCGAGCTCGATCACTTCCGGCTCGTAATCCGCCCACTCGTCCACGCAGTGCAGGCGGGCATCCCCTTCGGCGGACCAGAGCGGCATCACGTCCGCATCTTCGAACTCGGCGGAGCGGCACACCACCCAGTCTTCACCGTAGCGCAGACCCCACACCTGACCCGACTCGCGGACTTCTTCGATGAACAGCTGGAAATTGGCGTCAAGATTGTCAGTTAGTTTGCTCATGGGGTCTCTCTCTTGCAAAGCAATGGCAGGCTGTCGGCCAGGGCTGGCCGAGAATGGGGCAGATGGTGTCCCAAAAGCCCCCCAGACTCAAGCCTTATCCCGAAAAAGCGGGGAGAAAGGCCGTCAGATGCGATATTTCGCCACCAGGGCCCCCAGCTCGTCGCAGGCCAGCGCCAGTTGCCCGGATGCCTGCTCGGTCAGCCGGTTCTGGGCCAGGGCATCCGCCGCCAGCTGGGTGATGGCCACCAGCCGCTGGTTGATCTCCTCCGCCGCCCGGCTCTGCTCCGCCGCCGCCGTGGCAATCTGCCCATTCATGGCAGTAATGGTGTGGACGGATCCATCGATGGCATTGATGGCGACATCCGCATCGCCGGCCCTGTCCGCCGTCGCGCGGGAGAGCTGCTGTAATTGGCTGATGCCGCTGACCACCTTGCCGGCCCCCTCCTGCAACCGCTGGATCATCTGCCGGATCTCGTCGGTGGAGCTGTGGGTGCGGGTCGCCAGGGTACGCACCTCGTCGGCGACCACCGCAAAGCCGCGCCCCTGCTCCCCGGCCCGTGCCGCTTCAATGGCGGCGTTGAGGGCCAGCAGGTTGGTCTGCTCCGCCACCCCGCGAATGACGTCGAGCACGGAGCCAATCTGCTGAGTCTCCTGCTCGAGGCGGCTCACCGCCTGTACCGTCTCCACCATCTCGTCCGCCAACTGGCTGATGGACTCCCGGGTCTGGACCACCACCTCGCGGCCATGCTGGGCCAGATTGAGGGCCGAATCCGCCGCGTCGGCGGCCTGGGCCGCGTGCTGGCCCACTTCGCGGCTGCTCACCGTCATCTGCTCCATGGCGCTGGCCACCCGCAGGGTATCCTGCTCCTGTCCGGTGACGATGGCGCCGGTACGCTCCACCACCTCGGCCAGCTGGTGAGCATGCACCCGGTTCTGATCCGCTATCTGCTGGCTGCGGGCCACCAGCTGCGCCATCTGGCTGGCGAAGAGGTTGAAGTTGATGCTGAGCTGGCTCAGCTCGTCACGCCCCGACTCCGGCAGACGTACCCGCAGATCCCCCTCCCCCCTGGCGATGTTGCCAAGGGCCGAGACCGAGCGGGAGAGGGGCACGACGATGCTGCGCACAATGAGGCCGACCACGGCAAACAGCAGGAGGGCCAGCACCAGCCCGATCCCCAGCAGGGTGTGCAGCACCTCCCGGTACTGGGCCTCGACGTCGTCCACATAGACGCCGGTGCCGATGATCCAGTCCCAGGGGGCGAAGCGCTTGATGTAGGAGATCTTGCGTACCGGTTCGTCCACCCCCGGCTTGGGCCAGTAGTAGGCCACCTCCCCCGCGCCCTGGGCCCGCGCCAGATCGGCGAAGGCGACGAACAGCCTGAGCCCCTGCTTGTCCTCCACCCCGGAGAGATCCTTGCCGTCCAGCTCGGGTTTCATGGGGTGCATCACCATGGTGGGGTGGCTGTCGTTGATCCAGAAGTAGTCATCGTTGCCGTAACGCAACCCCTTGATCAGCGCCAGCGCCTCGGCCTTGGCGCTCGCCTCGTCCAGCTCTCCCTTGCGCACCCTGGCTTCCAGCCCCGCCACCAGGCTGTAGGCGGTCTCCACCTGGGCCTGGGTCTGGCGGCTCTTCTCCCCCATCAACCCCTGCTGATAGATCTGCAGGCAGAAGAACAGCAACAGTCCCAGCAGCGCCAGCACCATCAGGGTCACCAGCGACAGACGCCGACCGATACTCCATTGTCTCAACATACCCTCGCCCCGCAGCAGCTACATATCCTTAACACAAGGTATGCCGCCGCGACGCGGGCTGTCCACGATGTCAGCAAAAGCGATGCCAAAAACATGATCCAACCCCAAAAACAAGAAAGGGTGCCCAGTGGCACCCTTTCTCGTGGTCGACAGGAAGAGGTATCACCGCTCCCAGTACACCTCTTCCAGGCTGTCTTCCTTCTCCGGCAACCCGCGGGAAAGGCGCGGGCTGCTCTGGGCCAGCACCTCGTAGCTCACCCGGTTGGCGTACTTGCACACCTGGGCCAGAGAGGAGTAGGTCAGGAATTCCGAGAGATGCTTGGCGGAGTTCGGCACGTTCATGCGGTGGTAGGCGTTCGCCACCATGTCGTGCAGCACGGCGGACAGCGCCCCGTCCCCTGCCCCATTGGTGTTCTTGATCTTCTCCGGCCCGCCCATGTAGGGGGAGATGTGGGAGTAGATACGCGCAGGCTTGCGGCACTTGTCCCGGGCCATGGGGCGGCTGAACTCGTACATGTTGAACTCGGGGATGACGCCGGGCAGCAGGGTGTGGGTGGTCTCGCGCTTGTAGTCCTCGTCGGTGTAGCTCGCCATGTAGAGGCCGATGGGGCCGGCGGTGCAGAGCACCATGTCCGCCCAGTCCAGCGCCTTGTCGGCCGCGCCGAGGGGATCCTTTATCCCGGTCAGGGCCTCCGCCTCGTCCTCGTTCATGGCGAGCACGGTCACGTTCTCGCTGATGAAATCGCGCCACCACTGGGGATTCTCGTCGATGACGAAGCGGGTGCCCAGGGTCAGCACCACAGGCACCCCGGCCTCGCGGGCATAGCGCACCGCGGCCATGGCGGCCTCCTTCATGGGGGTGCCGTCGGCGCCGCGCACCAGGTAGGCGGTGATCACCAGGGCCGAGGCCTCCTTGATGATGGTCTCGGGGATGTGGTCCACATCCAGGTGATCCATCTTGCCGGCGTTGATGCCAAAGCTGCGCTCTCCCCCTTCGGTGATGAAGGTGAAGCAGCGCCCGACCGGGCCGTCCACCGGCTGCAGGTAGTCGAGGTTGACCCGGGAGGAGGTGTTGCACAGATAGCGGTAGGCATAGCTGCCGATGCGGATGTCCTGGCTCATGACGCCAAGCAGGATGGAGTGGGAGTCCGCCAGCACGGAGTAGTTGTGCATGGTGTTGCCGATGGTGCCGCCGGCAAATTCGCTCACCACCATGTTGTTTGCCTTGAGCTCGTCGTAGACCAGCTCCGCCACCTCGTCGGAGATGAGCATGGAGTGGCCCTTGCTCAGGCCGTACCGGTTCAGGAAGTCTTCGTCCACATGGGCTTCGATATCCACCAGAGTCTGATCGATGCCCACTACATAGGCCTTGCCCAGTTCGGTGAGCTGGGAGTTCTGCGGGATCAGGGGATCACGTCTGTCGACCGGGAAGTAGTGTTTGGACTTGCGCTGACCGGGAAATTTCATGGCAATCTTCTGTGCTCTGGGGAAAAGAGGGGCGGGATTTTAACACAATCCACCACGCCGAAAAGTCGCACGATTGAATTTTGAGGTCAGTATAGACAAGGGCTTGCGAGGAAAACGTTTGACTTGCCTGCCACAAAAAACCACCCCGTGACGGGGTGGTGTTGCGGGATGACATTCAGCTTGCCGAGAGCCCCTGCACCAGGGCCAGCACCGAGAAAATCCCCAGCGACAGCCAGAAGAAGAGGGTGCCGAAGAGGCGCGGCATGTTGGGAGCCCTGGGGATCTGGATGCCGATGGCATGCAGGATGCGACCCACCAGCAGCAGCACACCACCCAGGTGCAGCCAGAGCGCACCGACCCCCGCCAGTTCGCACAGGGCCATCAGCAGCAGGGTGAGGGGCACGTACTCGGCAAAGTTGCCGTGGGCGCGGATCGCGGCCAGCATCTCGGGGGCTTCCCCCTCCCCTATCATCACCCTGAACTGGGCGCGGCGCTTGACCACCCAGAAGGAGAGCAGCAGGAACAAGAGCCCGAGCAGGCCGGCGTAAATCAGCGTGATATGCATCATCAGGACACTCCTTTATCGTTGAATCCGAACGTCCGCCACGTCGGGCACCGGATGAGAACGGCCATCATGCCAGCTCGCGACAGATGAGGGAAACCATCATGCGGATATGGGCCTGATCGCTGTTGAGGGCCGGGATGTATTCAAACTGCTCGCCACCGGCGGCCATGAAGATCTCCCGGTTCTGCACCTGGATCTCCTCCAGGGTCTCGAGGCAATCCGCCGAGAAGGCCGGGCAGATCACATCGAGCCGCTTGACGCCGCGAGAGGGCAAGTCGCCCACGGTCAGGTCCGTGTAGGGCTTGAGCCACTCCTCCTTGCCAAAGCGGGACTGGAAGCTCGCGGTCCACTGCTCCGGGGCCAGCCCCAGCGCCTCCGCCAGCAGGGCGGCGGTGCGCCTGCACTGATGACCATAGGGATCCCCTTCCCGCTCGTAGCGCTCGGGAATGCCGTGGAAGGACATCAGCAGATGCTCCCCCTGGCCGTGCTGCTCCCAGTGGCGACGCACGCTCATGGCCAGCGCCTGGATGTACTCCGGGTGGGCATGGTAATCGCGGATGAGCCGCACCACCGGCAGATTGCGCTCGGTTTTCATCGCCCTGGCCCAGGCGTCGAACACCGAGGCGGTGGTACTGACCGAATACTGGGGATAGAGCGGCAGCAGGATCACCCGGTTGACCCCCTGGGCCTTGAGGGCCTGCCAGCCATCGGCCAGCGACGGGGCGCCATAGGTCATGGCGAGCGCCACCGGCACCTCGACCCCTTCCCGCTTGAGCTCGTGCTCCAGGGCCGCGCGCTGCTGCTGGCTGATGACCATCAGAGGGGAGCCCTGCTCGGTCCATACCTGCTGATAGAGCTTGGCCACCTTGGGGGAGCGGGTCGGCAGGATGATGAAGTGAAGCAGGGGGCACCAGAGGTAGCGCGGCAGGTCGACGACCCGCTGATCGTGCAGAAACTGGCTGAGAAACGCCTTGACCGCCGCCGTGGTCGGCGCGGCCGGGGTACCCAGATTGACCAGCAAGATCCCGGTTTTCGTGGTCACGTTAGCATCCTGTCGTTCTGTGTCGTGGGAATGGAATGCAAGAAAGGGCCCGGTATGGACCCTTTTCTCACCCTCATAGCCAGCCGGCGAACGGCTGCGTCCTGCCGGCCCTGAATGGCTTAACCGAGAATGGCGGCCAGTTGCTGGCTGACCAGATCCACCGGCTGGGTGCCGTCGATCTTGACGTAACGGGTGTTGCCCGCTTCCGCTTCCTTGCCGTAGAAACCGATGAGCGGCGCGGTCTGCTGATGGTAGACATCCAGACGCTTGCGCACTGTGGTCTCTTCGTCGTCGGCACGGATCACCAGATCTTCACCGGTCACGTCATCCTTGCCTTCCACTTTCGGCGGGTTGAACACCACGTGGTAGGTACGGCCGGAGCCGGAGTGCACGCGGCGGCCGCTCATGCGCTTGACGATCTCTTCGTCCGGCACGTCGAATTCCAGCACGAAGTCCACGGTCACACCGGCATCCTTCATGGCTTGCGCCTGGGGAATGGTGCGGGGGAAGCCGTCCAGCAGGAAGCCGTTGGCGCAATCCGGTTGCGCGATGCGTTCTTTGACCAGGCCGATGATGATGTCGTCGGAGACGAGCTGACCTGCGTCCATCACGGCTTTGGCCTTGAGGCCCAGCTCGGTACCCGCCTTGATCGCCGCACGCAGCATGTCGCCGGTGGAGATCTGCGGAATACCGTGTTTTTCCATGATGAACTGAGCCTGGGTACCCTTGCCGGCGCCCGGAGCTCCCAACAGAACAATGCGCATACACGCTCCTAGTTGATTGGTTATTCAATTCTTGAGAAGGCAAAAAACTACACGTTTTCGCCCGTATTAACAAGCTCGCCCCGTGTGAGTGGCCAGATTATCACCACACTCCCGCCCCGTCTCTGCGACCAAAGACGCAGACGACGACCACGAAAAATGATTGAAAATGCAGCAGCGCACCAGAGGGGAACGGCCAAAAAAAAGGTTCATCGCGGCTTTCCGGGGAAGGCCGCCTTGATTTTCAGAAAAAAGTATTCTGAGTCCCTAAATCCATATGCCATACGCTTTATCACTTTGATCTTGTTGTTCACCCCTTCCAGCACACTCGTGTGCATCGGGTAGTTTGCACTCGCCAGGATCCCCCGCATATATTTCGATAAATTTCGACCAAATCGTTGCAGCGGCGCTAGCCCGCTTTCCTTCACCTGCCGCATCCAGCTCCGCCATCGTCGCCATCCTTCCCACACGCTCGGCGCATACCAGATGCCCTTCAACCCCTCTTTCAGCACGTACACCATCGCCAGCGGTTGATTCGCCGCCAACAGCTCCTGCAACTTCACATCCTGTTTTTCACTCAACTTCGCCCGATTACGTAGCAGCAACCAACGCGCACTTTTGACCACTTTTCGCGCCGGTTTATCGCTTTTCAGTGCATTCGCCTGCTCCACTCGCACCCGGTCCACCACCTCTCGGCCATAGCGAGCCACCACGTGGAACAGGTCGTAGACCACCTCCGCCTGCGGGCAGTGTTGCTTCACCTCCAGGTCGAACGCCGTGTTCATGTCCATCGCCACCGCTTCAATCTGCTGGCATCGCTCGCCGAGCTGCTCGAAGAAGGGACGGATAGCGGCCCGGCTGTTGCCGTGCCCCACCCACAGGACGCGGGTTCGCTCGGCATCCATGATCACGGTGGCATAGCGGTGTCCCTTGTGCAGGGCAAACTCATCCATCACCAGCCGCCGCACCTCCCCAAGTTCGATGGTGCCCACACTGGTCTGCAAACGGCGCTTGTCGATCTCCTTGATGGTGTGCCAACCGACCCCGGTGAGCTGGCTGACATGGCGGATGGGGAGGTACTGAACGAGCGCTTCAATCCAGCACTGCATGCGCCGGGTGAGGCGGGAGCCAGAGGGGAGCCAGTCGATATGTTCACTGACGCGACCACAGCGCAGACAGTCGACGCGGCGAACAGGCAGTTGTAACCAGACTTGTCGGTCAAATAGGTCTCGCTCACGCACCCGGCGGATACGTTGGTCGTGGATCAATGGCGTGGGTTGCAGGCATCGGCGACAACGGGGCAACAGGTCGGCGCGAGGCTCAAGGGTAAACAGGGTGTGATGGTTGGCAGAAAGCGCTTGGGCGATGACGGTATAACCTGGCCAGAAGGAGGCAATATCAATATGATGCACGGCGACAGCAGGGTGATGGTGGTGGTGTGTTTGGAGACAGCCAGTTTACCAGCACCCTGTCTGTCAACTTCCACTTCCCCAAGATCCCGCGAAGAACCAAAAAAAAGCCCACTGTCATGCAGTGGGCCAATCACAATCACATCACGCCTGGAGTAGCAGACGGTTGATACGGGAGACGAAGCTCGCCGGATCATTGAGGCCACCCTGCTCCGCCAGCTGGGCCTGCTCGTGCAGGAGGGAGACCCACTCGCCAAACAGGCTCTCATCCTCGATGGTGCCGAGCTTCTTCACCAGGGCATGGTCGGGGTTGAGCTCCAGGATGTACTTCTGCTCCGGCACCGGCTGACCGGCGGCGCGCATCAGCTTGATCATCTGGGTGCTCATGCCGTGGGCGTCGGTGACGATGCAGGACGGCGAGTCGGTCAGACGGTGGGTGACGCGCACCTCTTTCACCGCCTCCCCGAGGCTCTTCTTGACCCGCTCCACCAGACCGGCGTTGGCTTTTTCGGCCTCCTCCTGCGCCTGCTTGGAGGCGTCGTCTTCCAGATCCCCGAGATCCAGTTCGCCACGGGTGACGGAGACCAGCTGCTTGCCGTCGAACTCGGTCAGGTGGCTCATCAGCCACTCGTCCACCCGCTCCCACATCAGCAGCACTTCGACGCCCTTCTTGCGGAAGATCTCGAGGTGCGGGCTGTTCTTGGCAGCGGCATAAGAGTCGGCGGTGATGTAGTAAATCTTCTGCTGACCTTCCTTCATGCGGCCAACGTAATCCTCGAGCGACACGGTCTGGGCTTCGCCCTCACCGGCGGTGCTGGCAAAGCGCAAGAGCTTCGCGATCTCTTCCCGGTTGGCGTAATCCTCGGCCGGGCCCTCTTTGAGCACATTGCCGAACTCGCTCCAGAACTTGGCGTACTTCTCGCCATCCTCTTTCGCCAGCTTGTTGAGCATGGTGAGCACGCGCTTGGAGCAGGCCTTGCGCAGGGAGGCGGTCACCTTGTTGTCCTGCAGAATTTCACGGCTGACGTTGAGCGGCAGATCGTTGGAGTCCAGCACCCCTTTCACGAAGCGCAGGTAGGTCGGCATGAACTGCTCGGCGTCGTCCATGATGAAGACGCGCTGCACATAGAGTTTCAGGCCGTGCTTCTGCTCGCGGTTGTAGAGATCGAACGGCGCACGGGCCGGGATGTAGAGCAGGCTGGTGTACTCCTGGGCCCCTTCCACCCGGTTGTGACCCCACAGGAGCGGATCTTCGAAGTCGTGGGCGACGTGCTTGTAGAACTCCTGGTACTCCTCGTCCTTGATGTCCTTCGGGTTACGGGTCCAGAGCGCGGTGGCGCGGTTGACCTGCTCCCACTCGCCCGGGGTACCGACGATGGTTTCACCGTCTTCTTCGCGATCCGGGGTGCCCTCTTTGTACATCTCCACCGGCACGCTGATGTGGTCGGAATATTTGCTGACCACGGAGCGCAGGCGCCAGTCGTCCAGGAACTCCTCTTCATCGCTGCGCAGGTGCAGGATGACGTCGGTGCCGCGACCGGCTTTGGTCACGTCAGCCACGGTGAAGGAGCCTTCCCCTTGTGATTCCCACTGCACGCCCTGCTCCGGCGCGGTGCCGGCGGCGCGGGAGACCACGGTCACCTTGTCGGCCACGATGAAGGCGGAGTAGAAGCCCACCCCGAACTGGCCGATCAGCTGGGAATCCTTGCCCTGGTCACCGGAGAGGTGCTTGAAGAACTCGGCAGTGCCGGACTTGGCGATGGTGCCCAGGTGCTCGATCACCTGGTCACGGGTCATGCCGATGCCGTTGTCCGAAATGGTCAGGGTCTTGTTCTCTTTGTCCACCACCAGGCGCACGCGCAACTGGCCGTCGTTTTCGAACAAAGAGGCATCGGAAAGCGCCTTGAAGCGCAGCTTGTCCGCCGCATCGGAGGCGTTGGAAATCAGCTCGCGCAGGAATACTTCTTTGTTGGAGTAGAGGCTGTGAGCCATCAGGCTCAGCAGTTGTTTGACTTCAGTCTGAAAGCCGTGGGTTTCGGCGTGAACACTTTGGGTCATCGACCAGTCCTCAAAACGTCGGGTTGAACAGATTCCCAAGCTAGATGGGGTTGGCCTTTCAAATATCAAGGGGCTTGCGTGCAAACTTGAGAGCAAATTTGCACACCGGCCCCTCGCTTGGCTCACACAGGCAACCCCCTCCCGGCCTCCCCCTTCACAAGGGGGAGGTGCACCGTCGCCCCCTGTCTGGCGAGGAGGGTCAGATTGGGATCGAGCGTGGAGCCAATAGCGGGGTCAGCCTTGCTCTCCCCTGCCAAAGGGAGGGCTGGGGTGCGTTGCTTTCTTCCCTGCCAAAGGGAGGAGTGGGGCAAGATCCATTGCTCCCTCCCCTATCAAGGGGAGGGCTGAGGCGGGGTTCGTTGCTTTCTTCCCTGCCAAAGGGAGGAGTGGGGCAGGATCCATCGCTCCCTCCCCTGCCAAGAGGAGGGCCGGGGTGGGGTTCGTTGCCTCTTTAGCTCAGACGCTGGCGCCCCATCAGGGAGTGGGAGAGCGTGGTGCCATCCACCAGCTCCAGCTCCCCGCCCACCGGCACGCCGTGGGCGATGCGGCTCACCTCCACCCCGGCGGTGCGGGCCATGTCGGCGATGTACCAGGCGGTGGCATCCCCCTCGATGGTGGGGTTGGTGGCGAGGATCAGCTCCTTGATCTGCTCCTCTTGCAGGCGGCGCTCCAGGATATCGAGCCCCAGCTCCTCGGGGCCGATACCGTCAAGGGGCGACAGGTGGCCCATCAGCACGAAGTAACGGCCGGAGAACTGGCCGGTCTGCTCGATGGCGGCCACGTCCGCCGGGCTCTCCACCACGCAGAGCAAGCCGTTCTCCTCGCGCTTGGGATTGGCGCAGATCTCGCAGCGATCGTTCTCGGTAAAGGTGCGGCAGTGGCTGCAATGACCGATTTCGGTGAGCGCCCGGTTGAGCAGGGAGGCCAGACGCAGACCGCCGCTGCGCTCGCGCTCCAGCAGGGTGAACGCCATGCGCTGGGCCGATTTCGGGCCCACGCCCGGCAAGACCTGCAGCGCCTTCATCATCTCATCGAGCAGGGGACTGAATTTCATGGGGATATCCTTTGATGCCGCGAAGAGAGGCGCCGCCCCCAGGGGCATCGGCAAGCCGTCTCTCCAACCTCTTTTGTTGGCGCAGGACTATACCAGCCCAGGGCCGCCAATGGCAGATCCCGCCCGCAGGCGCCTCGCCGCCGAGACGCACCGGGAAACCGGGCTGGCGCCGTTTTTCAGGGCCGGCAGACCCCGCCAGCCCCCGCTAGGGGTAAAACAGCCCCCAAGGTGTTCAATTTTTCTACTCAATTGTCCACAATCGTTAAATAAAACCAAACAAAAAACCTGCGCGTTGGCCCCGCCATCCTCGATTTGCCCCCTTCAGGGGCCGGTTCAGCGCCCCGGGGGCGCGGCGCCGCCAGTTCTCACACGCCGATCGCTGGCGGAGCAGGCTCACAGGATCGCAAAGAAGCGCCGCATCTGGCACTCAAACAGGGGCGAGATCAAGGTATTGGGGACCAGGGCCCCGGTAAACTTGGCCCCCGCGGCAGGATGAGAGGCCCGCTTCCCTCCCCTGCCCAGGCTACGCCCCTTCTATCGCGACGCAGCCCGTTGCCCCCCGTTCGTTGCACCCGATGGCCCATGCCGTGGCGGCAGGCCAGCAGATGGGAGTTCGATATCGCATGACATCCCCCAGGATGATCGCCGGATGGCCGCCCCTGTCGGCCCTCCCCAGCCCCCCTGTCATGAGGGAGGGTTCCCTGCCCCCCGGTTATCAGGGAGGGGCGCTGGCCCCTCTTTGGATGGCGCCATGACCACGTCGACACGCCTTCGACTGCGCCGGGAATTTCATATCGACGGCATCGTACAGGGGGTCGGCTTTCGCCCCTTCGTCTATGGGCTGGCGCTGCGCCACGGCCTTGCCGGTTATGTGTTGAACGATGCCAACGGCGTCACCATCGGCGCCGAAGGATCCCCTGAGCAGCTGGCCAGCTTTGCCCGCGAACTGCGGGAACTGGCGCCGCCACTGAGCCGTATCGATCATTTCAGCGAGCGGGAGCTGCCCCGAGATCAGGATCCCGACTTCGATGGCCAATTTCATGGCCAGTTTCGAATTAAAGCGAGCCAGCAGCAGAGCGCGGCCACGGTCGCCATTTCGCCGGATCAGGGGATGTGCGAGGCATGCGCCCGGGACGTGGCCAATCCACGCGATCGCCACCACCACTACCCCTTTACCAACTGCACCCACTGCGGCCCGCGCTACACCATCATCCGCCGCCTCCCCTACGACCGCCCCCACACCGCCATGGCCGGTTTTGCCATGTGCCGGCGTTGTGCGGCGGCCTATGAAAACCCGCTGGATAGACGCTACCACGCCCAGCCGGTGAGCTGTCCCGAGTGCGGGCCCCATCTGACCTGGCGCAGTGGCCGCGGCGATGCGCTGGCCGAGCGCGAGGATGCCCTGCAAGCAGCAGCAAGCGCTCTGCAAGCGGGGGCGCTGATCGCAGTCAAGGGGATGGGGGGTTATCACCTGATGTGTGATACCCGCAATGAACAGAGTGTTGACAGATTGCGAACGCTCAAACGGCGCGCGCGCAAACCGCTGGCGGTGATGATGGGCTCCCTTGCCGAGGCCAAATTGCATGTCACCGGCAGCGAAGACGAGTGGCAACTGCTCGCCTCTCAGGCCAGACCCATCACCCTGCTGCGCAAGCGCAAAAACGATGATCGACCGTCAGAATCCCAACTGACAACCGCGCCGCTGGCCGAGGGGATCGCCCCCGGCATCCCCTACCTTGGGGTCATGCTCCCCTATACCCCGCTCCATCAGCTGTTGCTGGATGCCTGCGCCATGCCGCTGGTGGCCACCAGCGCCAATGGTCGCGGCAGCCCGATCCTTATCGAGTGCGAGGCGGTGGTCAGGGAACTCGGCAGCGAGATTGACGGCATCCTGGATCACAATCGCCCCATCCTGCACCCGTGCGACGACAGTCTGGTGCAGTGGGCAGGCGGGCGACGCCAGACGTTGCGGCTGGCCCGGGGCTATGCCCCCTGCACCCCCAGCCTGCAAGAGGCGGTCAAGGCGCCGCTGCTGGCGGTCGGGGCGCAGCAGAAGAACCAGCTGGCGCTCGCCTTCGGCCGCCAGCGCATCTACAGCCCCTATATCGGCGATCTGCACAGCCTGCCGATGCAGGAGCACTTCGAGCAGACCCTGGCGACCTTTCGCGATCTCTACGATCTCAAGCCAGAACTGCTGGTCTCGGATCGACACCCCGGCTACCTCAGCCACCAGTGGGCCAAGGGCTATTGCCGCGATCACAATGCAACCCACCTCGAAGTACAGCACCATCACGCCCACCTGCTGGGGGTGATGGCCGAGCATGAGATCACGGGCCCGGTGCTGGGTGTTGCCTTCGATGGCACCGGCCTTGGCGATGACGGCACCCTCTGGGGCGGCGAGCTGCTGATCGCAGACGTTCAGGGATTTGAGCGGGTTGCCCACCTTGCCCCCTTCAAGCTGATCGGCGGCGAGGCGGCCATCCGCGAGCCGGTACGTCAGCTGCTGGGGCTGCTGTTTGAATCGCACAGCCCTGAGGAGATCAGTGCCCTCGATATTCCGTTGATCAAGCAACTGCCCCTTAAGCGGATCAGCAACCTGCACCAGCTCTGGCATCTCGGTCGCAACGCCCCCCGTACCAGTTCCATCGGTCGGCTGTTCGACGCGGTGGCGGCGCTCTTGGGGGTGATCGATACCCCGGATTACGAAGGCGAGGCCGGACTCCTGCTGGAGGCAGCCGCCTTGCAGCTGGCCCCCGATGAACAGCCCTTACCCCTTGCCTTTGATCTCAGCCAATCAGCGGAAGGGCCACTGCAGATCGAGTGGGCCGAGCTCATCCATACCCTTGTCAGCGAGCGGCGCCAAGGCACCGCCACCGCCAGCCTGGCCGCCGGTTTTATCCGCGCCATCAGCGCTCTGGTCATCGCTCTGGCCGAACGCTTCCCCGGCTATCCGGTGGCGCTCGGGGGCGGCGTCTTTCAAAACCGGGTGCTGATGGATCAGCTGGTGCCCGCGCTCGAAGCGGCCGGTCGGCAGGTATTGACCAGCGAAACCCTGCCGCTCAATGACGGTGGCATCGCCGCCGGTCAGCTCTGGTTTGCCATCCACCATCTTGCCACGCATCAGCCTGTCACCACCGGTTGTGCCACCTTGTCGGAGTCCTGAAATTCATGTGTCTATCCATCCCCTCTCAGGTGGTGCAGCTGCACCCCGAAGATAACTGCGTCACCGTCGATACCCTGGGGGTGCAGCGGCGCGTCAGCTGCATGCTGCTCGAAGAGCCCCTCCAGGTGGGCGACTATGTGCTGCTCCATATCGGCTTTGTAATGAGCAAGATTGACGAAGAGGAGGCGCAGGCCAGCCTCGAGAGCTTCCGCCAGATGGTGGCCCTGATGCCCACACAGGATATCTTGCCATGCTGACCTTGAATGACCTGTTCCAGGGCTTTCGCCAGCCCGAGGTGATCCGCGCCCTCGCCGCCCAGATCACTGAACTCGCCAAAGATCTGCCAGAACCGCTGCGGGTGATGGAGGTGTGTGGCGGCCATACCCACACCATCATGAAGTACGGCCTGCACCAGCTGCTGCCGGCCAGCATCGAGTTCGTTCACGGCCCCGGCTGCCCGGTCTGCATCATGCCCAAAGAGCGCATCGATCAGGCCATCGAGCTGGCCCGCCAGCCCAGCGTCATTCTGGTTACCCTGGGGGACATGATCCGGGTGCCGGGCTCCAGGGGCACGCTGGCCCAGCAGCGCGCCAAGGGGAGCGATATCCGCCCCGTCTATGACCCCCTCGATGCCCTGCGTATCGCCAAAGAGAATCCGGACAAAACCGTGGTCTTCTTCGCCATCGGTTTCGAGACCTCCACCCCGATGACGGCCGCCTTGCTGGCTGCCGCTGAAGAGCAAGGGGCCCTGAACCTCCTGTTTCATATCAACCATGTGTTGGTGCCGCCCGCCATTCATGCGGTGATGGCCGACGGGGTGGCCAAGGTGAACGCTTTTATCGGCCCCTCCCACGTCAGCGTCATCACAGGCGCCGATATCTACCTGCCCATCGTCGATCGCTATCAGGTGCCTGTGGTGGTGAGCGGTTTCGAGCCGGTGGACGTGATGGAGGCGCTCTTGATGATGGTGCGCCAGAAAGTTGAGGGTCGCTACGCGCTGGAGGTGCAGTACAGCCGCGCCGTCACCGCCAGCGGCAATAAAGCCGCCCAGCGGCTGGTCGAGCGCTTTTTCGAGACCCGCGAGCACTTTCGCTGGCGAGGTCTGGGGGATATCAACGCCTCCGCCCTGCGCCTGCGCGATGCCTTCGCCAAGCGCGATGCGGAGCGCCACTTTCAACTCAATCAGACTCCCATCGATGACCACAAGGCGTGCCAGTGCGCCGATATCCTGCGCGGCCTGGCCAAGCCAAACCAGTGCAAAGTCTTTGGCCGGGGCTGCACCCCGACCCAGCCCATGGGCAGCTGCATGGTCAGCTCCGAAGGGGCCTGCAATGCCTACTACCGATATATGGGGATCCAATGAGAGAAATTCAGTTAAGCCACGGCGGCGGCGGTGTAGAAATGAACCAGCTGATCAACCAGCTCTTCTTTCGCCACTTTGGCAACGAGATCCTGCTGCGCGGTGAAGATGCCGCCCTGCTGCCGGTGAGCGGCCCCGTCGCCTTTACCACAGACAGTTTTACCGTCTCGCCGCTCTTCTTCGAGGGGGGCGATATCGGCAAGCTGGCTATCGCCGGCACGGTCAACGATCTCGCCATGATGGGGGCCAAGCCCGAGTATCTGAGCGCCAGCTTTATCATCGAGGAGGGTTTCCCCTACGCCGATCTCGCCCGCATCGTCGAGTCGATGGCGGCGGAGCTTGCCAACAGCGGTGCCCGCATCGTCTGCGGGGACACCAAGGTGGTGCCCAAGGGGGCGGCCGACAAGATCTTTATCAACACCAGCGGGGTAGGCACCTTCCCGCTGCCCGAACAGAGCCGAGGCATCTCGGTACGGAGCCTCAAAGCCGGTGACGCCATCCTGGTGTCGCGGGATATCGGCAGCCACGGCGCCTGCATCCTGATGGCCCGCGACGCCCTGCAACTGGGATCTGATCTCAAGAGCGACTGCACCACCCTCTGGCCGCAGGTCGAGGCGCTGCTAAAAGCGGGTATTACCCCTCACGCCCTGCGCGACGCCACCCGCGGCGGCCTTGCCGCCGTGCTCAACGAGTGGAGCAGCGCCTCCCAGGTGGCCATCGAACTGGAGGAGTCCGCCATTCCGGTGTGCGATCCGGTACGCGGCCTGTGCGAGCTCTACGGTTTCGAGCCCCATGATCTCGCCAACGAGGGGACCATAGTGCTGGCCCTGCCTACGGAACAGGCGCAGGACGCGCTGGGCATCTTGCGGCAATTCAACTCCGCCGCCAGCCAGATCGGCGTGGTGCAGGCGAGCGATCGCCACAAGGTGATCCTGAACAACCCCTGGGGCAGCCGCCGTTATCTGGAGCTGCCGCAGGGGGAGCTGCTGCCGCGGATCTGTTGAGCAGCCATGCCGTTTCGTCAATTACAGGGAGGAGTCACTGCTCCTCCCCCTATCGGTTAAGGAGCCACCATGCACGAAATGTCTCTGGCCATGGCCGCCATCGATCTGGCGGCTGAACAGGCCACCCAGCGGGGCTTTACCAGGGTGACCGCCCTCTGGCTCGAGGTCGGCAGCTTCTCCTGTGTCGACCCCGACACCATTGCCTTCTGTTTCGAGGCTGCCGCCAAGGGCACCGTGGCCCAAGGCGCCCAACTGCACTTTCTGCATCAGGCGGCAGAGGCCTGGTGTTACGACTGTAACCAGACAGTCACCCTCACCGAGCGCGGGCAGGCCTGCCCCGGGTGTGGCGGATACAAATTACGAGTCGCGCAGGGTGATAGCCTGCGCATCACCGACATCGAGGTAAGTTGATATGTGTAGCGTATGCGGATGCGGCCAGGCGCGGATCGCCGGCCATGAGCACGATCATGAGCATCATCACGAACATGAACATCACCATGAACATGGTCATGAGCACGACCATCATCATGGTCATGACGCCCATCACCATCATGACCACGAGCAGAGTGCGCCGCGCACCCTGATCATTCACCACCACTATCACCATCAGGGGGATGTCCATCACCACTACCACGGGGTACGGGCACCAATAGGAGCAGAGGGTCATGATCACCCTCATGAGTACCACCATGATCACCCCCACGACCATCATCATGAACATGGCCACTCTCATGACCACGGCCATTCCCACGCGCATCCCCATGATCACAGCCATGACCATGACCATGACCATGACCATCAGCAGGGTGATCTGCACTATGGCAAAGGGGAAGCGGGATTGTCGGTTCCGGGCATGGGGCAGCGCCAGCTGATCGCCATCGAGATGGATGTGCTGGCCAAGAACAATGCTCTGGCCGCCCACAACCGCGAACACTTCGACGAGGCGGCCCAGCTGGTGCTCAACCTGGTGTCTAGCCCGGGTTCAGGCAAAACCACTTTGCTGTGCGAAACCCTGCGCCAGCTGGCAGACAAGCGCCCCTGCGCGGTGATCGAAGGGGATCAGCAGACAAGCAGAGATGCGGATCGCATCCGCGCCACCGGCGTCCCTGCCGTGCAGATCAACACCGGCAAGGGCTGCCATCTGGATGCCAAAATGGTCCACGACGCCTACCGCCAGCTGCCCGCCAATCAAGGGGGCATCCTCTTTATCGAGAACGTCGGCAATCTGGTCTGCCCCGCCAGCTTCGATCTCGGCGAGAAGTACAAGGTGGCGATCCTCTCCGTTACCGAGGGGGAAGAGAAGCCGCTGAAATACCCGGACATGTTTGCCGCCGCCCAGCTGATGGTAATCAACAAGACTGATCTGCTGCCCTATGTCAGCTTCGATGTCGCCCGCTGTATCGAGAACGCCAAACGGGTCAACCCCTATATTCAGGTGATCCAGGTCAGCGCCACCACGGGGGAAGGGATGGATGCCTGGCTGAACTGGCTGGCCAGTGCCTGAACCGGTTAAACGCCGCTGATAACGGTAGAAAACAAAAGAGGGAGGCTGATGCCTCCCTCTCTTTATTTACAAACCTTATCAGGCGTTCTCTCTATACCGAATGGCCCGCGCCTCATACTCGCGTCCCCTCACCCTGACCCTCTCCCCAGGGAGAGGGAACCGGTTTGTGGATGCCGCGACTATACGACGCCCTCAAACCCCTCAGGGGAGCTTCGAGCATAACAACCAGCCATATTTTCAAACCCAGAGGTTCTCCAAACCCTAAACCCCGAGCCTGGCGAAATGGCACCTTCTGCTCCCTTCCCCCCTTGCGGGAGAAGGGCTGGGGATGAGGGGGAACTAACCCTCAGGCCGCATTTTCAGCCAATACACCAGTCACGGGCTGCATCTCACCAAAGCGCAGCACCCGATGGCAGATCTGGCGCAATAATGCCTGCTGGTGACTGAAGATGACCATGCCAAGCCCGCGCTGCTCGCATTCAACCATCAACTCCCGCCAGAGCTGGCGCTGAATCTGCGGATCCAGCTGGGCGGTCACCTCGTCGGCAATCAGCAACCGGGTGCGGGGATCGAGGGCACGCAGCAGCGCGATGCGGGCCAACTCGCCACCAGAGAGCTGGCCGGGTTTACGACCGAGCCATTCAGGCTTGACCATAAAGCGGGCCAGCATGGCGTCATCGGGGCGCCACACATCCCACAGCGCCTGCCTGGTGGTGCGATAGGGATTGAAGGTGAGCTCCGGGTGCTGGGGCACCAGCTGGATGGGGTTATAACCTTTTACCTGTTCAGGCACCGGCTGCCCATCCAGCAGGATCTGCCCGCTGGTCCCAACCGGTTGCCAACTCGCCAATACCCGCCCCAGCGTAGTCTTGCCATGGCCGCTCGGGGCGGAGATGCCGAGCCGTTCGCCCGCTTTCACCGTCAGCGATAACCCCTGCCAGAGAGGACGTTCCCCCTGGGCGATAGTGAGATTTCGTACTTCCAACATCAGGAAACCTCCGGCACAGAGAAGAGCGCATTGAATTCCGGCAGCGCCTGCCACTGAATGTCTGCCGCGCAACACACGGCTAGTCTCAGAGATACCAACATCAGGAAACCTCCGGCGCAGGGAAGAGCACATTGAACTCCGGCAGCGCCTGCCACTGGGCTCTGAGCATCTCGCTCCCCTGCCCCTGGCGCAGATGGTGGCAACTCAGGGTGTCGCTCACTTGGCCCTGATGCAGCGCCACAATGCGATCGGCAAAGCGGGCCGCCAGCGCCAGATCGTGGGTCACCCAGAGGATGCCGCTACCCTGATTGGCCAATTCACGCAACTGGCCAAGCAGCAAACAGGCCAGCCCCTCGTCGAGCCAGGCGGTGATCTCGTCTGCCAGAATGTAGCGGGCACCGCCGAGCGCCGCAGTGCAGGCCAGAATGCGCTTGGCCATGCCGCCGGAGAGCTGGCGCGGGAATCTGTCCAGGGTGGTCGCGGGCAGCTGGTAGCGCAGCAGCTGCTCGCCGAGCCGCTCGCGAGAACCGCTCTGGCCGCAGAGGCGTGCCGCCCGTCCCAGCTGACGCTCCACCGTCAGCAATGGATTGAGGGCGCTTACCCCCTGTGGCACATAGCAGAGAGTGTGGCCGCGCAGACGGGCTCGGCTGGCGTCGCACAGGGGCACGCCATCGAGGGAGATGCTGCCGCGCATCCGCAGGTTGTCCGGCAGCAATGTCAGAGCGCTTTGCAACAGCAGGCTCTTGCCCTCGCCGCTCCCCCCCACCAGCGCCACGATTTCGCCGGGCGCCAGTTGCAGGCTGATATCGGTCAACAGCGGTCGCCAGCTGCGCCGCCCCAGCCAGGAGTAGTGGGCCGCCTCTATGGTCACCTGATCAAAACTCAGCATGGTTCACTCCTGTGCCACAACAGCTGTTGCAACGCGCGGGTAGCCTGATCAAACAGCAACACCAACAGCAGCAACATCAGCCCCGGGAAGAGGGCCAGCCACCAGCCGCCACCGGCCAGATAACGCAGGGCATCGGCCAGCAGCAGACCCAACGAGGCCTCGTGGGCCGCCAGGCCAAAGCCGAGAAAGCTCAAGGCCGCGCTGTGCAGTACCGCATGGGGAAACATCAGCAAGGTGCCGATAAACCACTGGGGCAACAGCCCCGGCAGCAGGTGGGTACGCCAGCGGCGCAGCGCCCCCATCCCCTGACAGCGGGCCAACACTACGTAGTCGCTGCAGGCGATCCGCCGCGCCTCGGCGCAGAGAATGAGCGCCAGCTTGGGCCAGTGGGTGAGCGCCACCGCCAGGATCACCCCGCGCATGCCGCCCCCTGCGGTAAAGCAGATGAGGATCAGCAGCAGCATATGGGGCAGCGCCAGCATGGCGTCGATCACCATTCGCACCGCCGCATCACATCTGGGGTGAATGAGCGATACGCTTGCCGCCACCATGGCCAGCAGGCCACTGCAGAAAGCCGTGCCTAGCCCAAGTTCCAGACTGGTGAGGGTGCCCTGAAAGGCCCGCAACCAGAGATCCCGCCCCATCTGATCGGTGCCGAACCAGTGAGCCAGCGAGGGGGGCTGCTGGCGCGCCAGCAGATCCATCGGCACATCCTGATGAGAGAGGTTCCAGCCATAGGCGGCCAGCAGCGCCAATCCGAGCAGGGCAAAACCCAGCCGCAGTATGGAGGGAAGCGGATTAAACAGCATGCTCGCCCTCCCAACCCCGGTTGATGCGGGCCAGCAGCACCCGCGCCACCGTGTTGCCCAAAAAGACCAGCAGGGTGCAGAAGAGCACGATTCCCATCAGCAGGGGGATATCCCCCCTGAGCCCCGCATCCACTGTGGCCTGGCCGAGCCCCGGGTAGGAGAAGACCTTTTCGGCCAACAGCGATCCGCCAATCAGTTCGCCAAGGGAGGCAAACTGTAGACAGAGCGCCGGGGTCAGGGCGTGGCGCAGCACGTGAAAACGCAGCATGGGCCAGCCGCCATCCCCCTGAGCGCGGGCGTAGCGAATAAAGTCGCTCTCCAGCACCTCGGCCACCCGCGCCCGAGTATGCAGGGCAATGTTGCCCACCCCGAGCAGCGCCAGGGTCGCCACCGGCAGCAACAGATGGCGTGCTCGCATGACCCAATCTGCCTCATCGGCGGAGAGGCCCGGCGTCCAGGCGCAGCAGACCGGCAATAGCGGCCAGTGCACCGCAAACAGCGCCAGCAGCAAGAGGCCGACCCAGAAGGTGGGCAGGGAGGCGAGCAGATAGGCAAACCGGCAAATCAGGCGATCGGGCCAGCGGTTGAGATAACGACCGGCGCAGAGGCCCAGCAAAATCCCGAAAAATCCGGAGAGTAGCCAGGCGCCCGCCAGCAGCAGGAAGGAAGCGGCAAAGCGCTGGCCTATGACTTCACCCACAGGCGCGTTGTAGAGCATGGAGTAACCGAGATCCCCCCGCAGCACCTGGGTAAACCAGTGCCAATAGCGCAGCCAGAGCGGCTGATCCAGCCCCCAGCGGGCGGCGATGCGGACGTACTGCTCCGGCGGCACATGCAGCAGATCGTTGCCGATATAGGCCTTGATGGGATCGATGGGGGAGTAACTCAGCAGCACAAAGGTGGCGACCGAGACCAGACAGAGCAGCCCTGCCAGACGCAGCAGGGCTTTTAGCAACAGATAACCTGAATGACTCAAGGGCGAACTTAGCGGCACGTCCACCGCCAATCCTGCAGGTTGTTGAGGAGTGACCAGCTACCGTGGATCTCCGGCGCCCCCTTGCCAAGGTCGATGCAGCGATTGGCCAGATAAGTGTGCTGCACGTTGAGCAGCCAGGCCCAGGCGGCATCCCCCTGCACTCCGGCACCACGCTTGCCATCCCACTCCACCTGCTGCCAGAACGGCACGGCCGCCTGCCAGTTCGGGGCATCCAGCGCTTGCTTGAGGTGGCCATCCACCACAGGGTTGCTGTAGTAGCCCGGGTTGTAGAACTCCACGCCGCCGGAGCCGCTCTGATAGTGGTGATAAAGCTCCATGGGATCCAGACTCCCCCACCCCATCAGCACCGGATTGGCGTGCATCTCGCGCTCTACCTGCTCCCAGCTGCCGGACTTGAGGCTCACCTCGAGACCGATGGGCCTCAGCATGGCCCGCACCGCTTCCGCGAGATCCCGGCGGGTGCTGTCGCCACTGGTGTACCAGAGGGTAAAGGCGGCGCGCAGATTGCCTTTGTGGCGAATGCCGTCACTGCCCATCTTCCAGCCGGCCTCGTCGAGCAGGGCGTTGGCGTGGGCGGCATCGCCATCCTTGAAGGCGGTGGCTTTGTTCAGCCAGGGCAGGCCTTCTACCGCGCTGTAGGCGGGAATGGCGTGCCCCTCCAGCAGCTGGTCGGCCAGCAGCTGGCGGTCGATGGCGTAGTTGATGGCGCGGCGCACCGCCACATCCGAGGTCACGTCGTTGCCGATGGGATAACCCTTGGCATCCTTGCCGCCCGCAGGTGGAATGGGAAAGACGATGCCGCGATTCTCGACACTCGGCCGCACCCAGAGCTTGAGGGAAGCAGGCACGGTAGGCGCCAGCGACGGGGCAATGCGCACCACATCGAGCTGGCTGCTCTGGGCCGCGCCATAGGCGCTCTCTTCATCGATAAAGACAAAGACCAGCCGTTTGAAGTCATTGTTGCCGCCGGCGTAATGGGGGTTGGCCTCCACCACCAGCTGCTGGCCGGGCAGGAAGCTCACCAACCGGTAAGGGCCGGCACCGACCGCAATGCTGATCAGTTAAGGATCCATTGACCGATCCTTCTGCTGTAGGACAATCCGGAACCAATCACTGGTTCCGGATTTTTTTATGTCTATTGCAAACGATCTGAACGATGTTGTTGAGGCATCTGGCGACATGCTGGCTCGGCTGGCCATTTTTGCCGACCATATTCCCGACGAATGGATTACTGCCGCTGCCGCCTTGTCTGAAAAGGCCACTATCCGCCGACGCCGCTTACCTTCTGATATGGTCTTGTGGCTCGTCGTGGGGATGGCCTTTTTCCGCAATGAGCCCATCTCCGAGGTCGCTCGGCGCCTCAACATCTGTGCAGAAGGGTTGGCCAATGATGCCTTGCTCGCGGACAGTGCCCTGTCTCAGGCCCGTCAGCGACTCGGCAAACAGCCGCTCGAGTGGCTGTTCAAACAGTGCGCCGATGTGTGGGGGCGGGAACGTTATCCTGAAGACCATTGGCACGGTTTACAGGTCTTTGCCATCGATGGGGCCCTGTTCCGAACCCAGGATATGCCTGAACTCAGAGCACATTTCGGCTCGGGTAACACCTCAACCAACCGGCAGACACCCTACCCGATGCTGCGGTTGGTCACGCTCATGAATGTCCGCTCGCATGTCATTGCCAACGCGGCCATCAGCCCGTACCGCAAAGGGGAAATCCCCCTGGCCAGCGAGTTCATTCACTCATTGCCGGACAAGTCAGTGACCCTGCTGGATAAAGGCTTCTTCGGTGCCGACCTGTTGCTGCGTATTCAGGCCGAAGACACCGACCGTCACTGGCTCATCCCGGAACGCAAGGGGCTGGTATACACGGAACTTGAGCGCTATGGCGACGGTGACCGTCTGTTGCAAATGACGGTCTCGCCTCAGGCTCGCAAGAAAAACCCGGCGTTGCCGACACACTGGCAAGTTCGCGCAGTGACCTATGAGGTGGCAGGCAAGGAGAAAACGGTCTTTACCTCCCTGCCCGTGGCGCGATTCAGTGCAGCTCAGGTGGCGACCCTGTACCACGAGCGCTGGGAAATCGAGCTGGGATACCGGGATATCAAAAGCGCGATGCAGCACAACGCCATCACGCTGAGAAGCAAGAAAGTGGACTTGGTCTATCAGGAGCTGTGGGGATTGCTGCTTGGATACAATCTGGTCAGGCGGGAGGCCAGCCAGGCCGCCGTAGCCCATCAGCGAGCGCCCAATGAGGTGAGCTTTAAGTTTGCCTGTCAGTTCATCGCGAACCAGATGGCAGTGATGGCGGGCGCGTTATCGCCAGCCCATACGCCACGGAGGTTGGCGGAGTTGCGGGGCTGCATAGGCGTCATGTTCATAGAAAAACGCCCCAGGCCATCGAGACCCAGGGCGGTGAAGATATCAAAGACCCGTTTTCCGGTAAATCGCAATGCGGCTCCGCTTAAGTGAACAGCATTGCGGCACCGACCGGCTTTTGGGCATATGCTTTTGCGTCGTAATCCCGCTTCGACACTATCCCCAAGGATCCCAGCACGTTGACGAAGGTGCTCTGGGGAGCACTCAGGGTGATGGCAACCTCGGTGGGCGAGCGCACCTTGGCCGAGACAAAGTTGCCCATGTCGATCTTGCCGCCGCCTTGGGCTGCGCTGTTGTAGGTAAAGGCCACATCCTCGGCGGTGAGCGGTGCACCGTTGGAGAATTTCAGGTCAGGCTTGAGGGTAATGATCCACCCCTTGCCATCCTGGTTCGGAGTCACCGATTGGGTGAGCACATTCTGCCAGCTGAGGTCGGCGTTTTGCTTGAGCAGCGGACTGTGCAACAGCAGGTAGCTGCCGTGGCTCCAGCCAAGCAGCGGGTCAAACCCTTCGGTGGGCTCACTGCCAATGGCGAGCTTGAGTTCGGCGGGGACGGGTTGGGCCGCCTGCGCCATGGTAGAGAAACCGCCCGAGAGCAGGGCCAGCAGGGGTAGTGCCCGCACCAGGACTGGCGCACCCAGCAGGCCATCGACGCGGCCATGTTCAATCTTCATCATGATCCTTGTTCCCAGGATTCACTCGCAGAGATGCAACGCCACCTCAATGAGGCGAGTGAGGGGCCCATGCCGGCCCCTGTCTCAAACTGACGCGCCCGGTTGTCGGCACGCCTTGGTCTCAGGACTTTCGTCCCCCGAACAGTCGTCGGCGCCCCAGATCCACGCCGCCCTCCCCCTGCTGCACCGGAAGCGAAAGCAACATCTTGAGGGTGCTGCTCACCAGCGCCCGCCCCTCGTCGGCCCCCAGATGCGGGTCGATGGGGGACATGAGCGAGCAGGCCAGCAGTTGCCCCGTCTCGGGCAATGCCCCCACCATAAAGGTCATGTTGCCGCAGGGGAGCTGCAGGGCGAGCCGATCGCTGCAGCTGCGCACCGGCCAGAGTTGATCCGGCCCCGGCAGCACTACCACGCTCAGCATCCAGGGGGTGAGCACGCAGCCGAGCCACTGACCTTCAAACAGCACGCACTCGGCCACGATGGGCATGGTGGCGTGATAGAAGGGCAGCGCCTGCATCTCTTCGCGAGCGATCCGCTCGTACTGGGCCACCAACAGAGGCGCGGGATTGGTGGCAAAACCGGCAAACTCCTGCACCGGCTCGATCTCCTGCACATTCACTATCTCGGTCTCATTCACAATGGATTGCGCCATAGGCCCTCCCGCGCTCGCTCGGCCTTCTCCTGCTCGGAGAGCGGGATGGCCTGTGCTCCCAGGCTGGCCAGCAAGGTCAGGATCCGAGCCGTCGCCTCCCCCAACGCCGCCACCACCACGGGGGTGAGGCCGATGCGGGGCTCGAGGGATGCGGGCTCGACCCCGATCAGGGTGAGCCGCCTGGGGGATTCCCCCGTCATGTGCAGCGCCGAGAGCACGTCCGCCAGCCCCAGCTGGTGCGGGGAGATCTTGCGGCCAAACAGGGTAGGAACCTCTTCATCCTTCAGGGTCACTACAGTGCCCGGCGGATTGCCGCTGCGCACCGCATCCACCAGAATGATGTGGTCGCGACTGGCCATCGCTTCGAGCAGCTCCATGCCGGCGGTGCCGCCATCGAGCAGCTCGATGCCGGGGGCGAAACGGTAGTTGCGCTCCAGCCCCTCGACGATGCGCACGCCGACGGCCTCGTCGCTCAACAGCAAGTTGCCCACGCCCAGGATCAGGGTGTTCATCACAGCACCTTCACCTGAGTCGTTTCGCCATTTTGGGTATCCACCACGTGCACCGCGCAGGACATGCAGGGGTCGAACGAGTGGACGGTGCGCACCACTTCCAGCGGCTTGGCGGGATCCGCCACCGGGGTGCCCACCAGCGCCTGCTCGTAGGGGCCAGGTTCGTCGTTGAAGTTGCGCGGGCCCGAGTTCCAGGTCGATGGCACCACCGCCTGATAGTTCTCGATCTTGCCATCCTTGATGACGATCCAGTGGGAGAGCATGCCACGCGGCGCCTCTTCAAAGCCCACCCCGCGAAACTCTTTATCCGCCGGGATCTCGGCCTTGATATAGGCGGTGGTATCCCCCTTGCCGATGTTGTCCACCAGCGCCTTCCATTGATGGGACAGGGTATCTTTGAGCACGCAGCAGCGCACCGCGCGACCGATGATGCGACCCAGGGTGGAGTGCAGCTGTTCAGTCTTGATGGCCGAGCCGGTGAGCGCCTTGTAGATGCCGTTCAGCTGATCGAAGTGCGCCACCGTCTCCGGGTGCTTGGCGGCGAGCTTCACCAACAAGTCAGCAAGCGGCCCCACCTCCACCACCTTGCCGTAGAAGGTGGGGGATTTGACCCAGGAGTACTTGCCGTCATCCTGCCAGCCGGTGTAATCGGGCTCGGTCTTGCCCTCCCAGGGTTTAAGGGGCTCGTCATCCTTGTACCAGGCGTGCTTGTTACTCTCGGCGATACCGTCCATCAACCAGCCATCCTGATGGCTCTCGATGGGACGATAGCCGGCCAGATCGCCGTTTTCGATGTAGCCCCCCGGCATCAGGAAGCTGCCGCCGTCAGCGTCGGTGGGCAGCTCCGGCACGCTCAGGTAGTGCTTGGCCCCCTGCCCCAGGTTCAGCCACTCGGGGTAGTGGGCGGCGATGATGGCGGCATCCACCTTGTAGACCTGCTCGATAAACTCGCCGAGTCGATCGATAAAGCTCTTCACGTAGAGCAGCCGCTCCAGGTTGAGCACGCTCGGCGCATCCAGGTTGATGGGGTTGGCCACCCCGCCCACCGCCAGGTTCTGGATGTGGGGGGTCTTGCCGCCGAGGATGGCGACGATGCGGTTGGCATCGCGCTGACACTCCAGCGCCTGCAGGTAGTGCGCCACGGCGATGAGGTTCACCTCCGGGCTCAGTTTCATCGCCTTGTGGCCCCAGTAGCCGTTGGCGAAGATGCCGAGCTGACCGCTCGCCACCAGAGCGCGGATCTTGTCCTGCACCTTGGTCAGCTCGTCGGCACTGTTGAGGGACCAGGTCGATACCCCCTTGAGCATGTCCGCTGCTTTTTGCGGATTGGCCTCAAGGGCCGCGGTGATATCCACCCAGTCCAGCGCGGAGAGCTGGTAAAAGTGGACGATGTGATCGTGGATGTTGTGGGCCGCGATGATGAGGTTGCGGATGTACTGGGCGTTGACCGGCACCTTGGCGCCGATGGCGTTCTCCACCGCCCGCACAGAGGCGATGGCGTGAATGGAGGTACACACCCCGCAAATGCGCTGCACTATCATCCAGGCATCGCGCGGGTCGTTACCTTTGACGATCTCCTCCATCCCGCGCCACATGGTGCCGGACGACCAGGCCTTGGTGACAACGCCGCCTTCGATTTCACAGTCAATACGCAGGTGACCCTCGATGCGGGTGATGGGGTCTATGGTGATACGTTGGCTCATACGTTGGCTTTCCCTCGGGCCTGATAATCTTGGTGAACACGTTCAAGTGATGGCAGTACCGGCAAGAGCCGGATCAGCAGCAAATAGGCACACACCTCGATGGCGACGAAGCCCAGGGAGATCAGCACCTCCTCCGCAGAGGGGAAGTAGTGGTAGCCATTGCCGGGGTTGAAGGCGAGCAGGGAGTAATCCAGCCGCCAGAGGGCGGCGCCCAGCAGCATGCTGAGGGCCCCCAGAAACAACATGCGCGAATCCCGGCGGCTCTTGTCCCAGTGGAACACCAGCAGCGGGAAGATCATCAGGGCGATCTCGCTCCAGAACATCAAGGCGTAGCGATTCCACTGGGAGAGATACTCCGACTTGTCGTTGATGACGATCTCGGCAAAGCGCAGCGCCACAAACAGGATCAAGAAGATGTCAATCACCTGGGTCAGCTTGTAAAACAGCGACTTCTCGTTGGGGCCGCGCCCCGCCAATCCGGCCTGCACCAAAGAGCCCTCAAATACCACGATGGAAAAACCCATGATGAAGGCGGTGAGCAGTGAGAAGACCGGCAGCAGCTCGTAGCTTTGCCAGAGCGGATGGATCTTCTCCCCCGCCACTATCATCAGGGACCCCATGGAGGATTGGTGCATAGTGGGCAGCAGAGCCCCCAGCGCCAGCACGAAGAACATGATCTTGTTGAGGCGAATGAGTGACGCCTTCCAGCCGAACTTCTCCAGCAGCACAGGGGCGAACTCCAGCGCCATCACCCCGATATAGATCGTCATGCAGACCGCCGTCTCGAACAGCACCGAAGAGGTGTTGAAGTGACCGGGCAGGTAGAAATAGGGCAGGTTCCAGTAACGCCCGACGTCGATGGTGATGGAGAGGCCGCCCAGGGAATAGCCGAACAGGCTCGCCAGCAAGGCCGGCCTTACCAGGGGGTGATACTCGCCCCGGTTGAAGACGTAGACCGCCCAGGCCAGCGCCCAGCCGCCGCAAGCGAAGCCGGTGCCGATCAAGAGGTCAAAGGAGATCCAGAGCCCCCAGGGGTAACCCCCGTTGAGATCGGTGACCGAACCCAGCCCGAAGAAGAGGCGCTTGAGAATAAGCATGCCGCACAGGATGGCGAACGGCGCCAGCACCATGACCGGCCAGCTGACCAGCTTGCCGCCGAGGGGATACGCCTTGTGATTACTCATGATCCTTGCCTCCCGATTGCTTGTCATGGCCCGCGTGCGAGTCATGATCGTCGCCATCCTGATGGTCCTTGGTGTTGCGGCGAATGAGCACCGACAGCCCGGTCAGCACCACCAGCGGCAGCACCATTCCCTTGTAGAGGGTGTGCTGGATGTGCTCGGAGCGCGCCCCGGAGGAGAGCTCCGGCAAGTCAGGCATGTCGAGCTTGGTGTAGGGCACCCCGGCCAGCACCAGCACCTGGGTACCGCCCCCCTCCTTCTCGCCGTAGACGTAAGGCTGGTAGTTGGGCACCTCGTGCAGGTAGGGATCGTTGGCGCTGAAGGTCTGGCGCGGGTAGGCATATTCGCTGCCCGGGGTGGCCAGCAGCCGGCGCTTGGCTTCGGCCATCAGCGCCTCGCGGGTGCCGAAGATGACGGCGCCGGTGGGGCACACCTCGACGCAGCCGGGCAATTTGCCCTGATCGATGCGCTCAAGTCCCTTCTGGTTGCAAAGCTCGCACTTGTGGATCGCCCCGAACGGGTTGTCGTAGTCATATTTGGGCACGTCGAACGGGCAGCCCACCATGCAGTAGCGGCAGCCGGTGCAGACATCCGGGTCGTAGTGGACGATGCCGGTCTTGGGATCCTTGGTCAGCGCCTGCACCGGGCAGACGGAGACGCAGTTGGGATCGACACAGTGCATGCACTGCTTCTTGATGTAGGCATAGCCATCCACCAGCTGATCCTTGTGCTCACCCGTGCCGCTCTTCCACACCTGAATGATGTTGTTGGTGTAGGGGCTCAGCTTGTCGTTGTTGGACCAGGTCTGCGCCCCGGCCGGATTGGCCGGGTTGCCGTTGAGGCGCTGACACTCCGCCACACAGGCCTGGCAGCCGATGCAGAGGGTAGAGTCGTAGAGCATGCCGAGTGCGCCGGGAATGGGCGGCTTGTTCTCGGCCGCCGCCAGGGCAGTGCCGGAGACGGTGGTACCCGCCGCCAGCGCACCGACGGAGGCGAATTTGAGAAAATTGCGTCTGTTCACGGTCACTCCTCCCGTGATGAGTGCTGTCCGGCTTCATGGCGCTTCTGCTGGCGACCGAGCTCGCGCACCGTCATCAGACTCACCCCGACCAGCACCCCGAGCGCCCCACCGATAAGGCCGGTGGCGGTGGGCGACATGTGTCCTCCCTCCTGGATGGCCACGTCGGGCTTGTTCACCCGCGGGGTGGGATTCTCCACCTTGGCGAGCTGGAAGATCCCCTTGCTGAAACCCACCCCCTGCTCGTTGCAGCCGTAGCAGGGATGGCCGATGCCCACCGGCCAGATGCCGCCGCCCACGTCGCAGAACTCAAGGGTCGAGCAGTTGCCGTAGGTCTCCGGCCCCTTGCAGCCCAGGTGATAGAGACACCAGCCCTGACGGTGGCCCTCGTCGCCGAACTCCTTGGCGAAGCGACCGGCGTCGAAGTGCGGACGGCGCTCGCAGTTTTCGTGGATGAGCCGTTCATAGGCAAACAGCGGCCGCTTCTTGGCATCGAGCGCCGGCAGCTTGCCGTAGGTGATGTAGTAGGCGACCGTGGTGAGGAAGTTGTGGGGATTGGGCGGGCAGCCCGGGATATTGATAATCGGCGTGCCGAGGTTGCCGAGGGCCTCTTCCAGGCTGACGGCACCGGTCGGGTTGCCGCCGCTGGCGGGCACCCCGCCCCAGGCGGCGCAGGAGCCGATGGCGATGACGGCAGCCGCATCGGCAGCCGCGCGGCGAATATGGTCGACGATGGGTTCACCGGCCACCATGCAGTAGATGCCGCCATCTTTAAGCGGGATGGAGCCATCCACCACCAGCACATACTTGCCCTTGTAGCGTTCGATGGCATTGTGCTTGTTCTCTTCGGCCTGATGGCCGAAGGCCGCCGAGAGCACCTCGTGATACTCCAGCGAAATGGTGTTGAGGATCAGGTTCTCGATGGTGGGGTGGGTGGCGCGCAACAGCGATTCGGTGCAACCGGTACACTCCTGCGCCCCTATCCAGATCACCGGCGGCCGCTCGGGGCTGGTAAGCGCGGTGGCCATCTTGGCCACGGCATGCTGGCTTAATCCAAGGGTTGCGGCCATCCCGGCGCACAATTTCATAAAGTCACGGCGATTAATTCCATGAGCCGATAAAAAAGTATCCTCGACCATTCTTCTTATTCCCGTCAGTGAGCATTGTTTGACAAATGCTTAATTGCGGGAATGCTATGCCTCCCCTTCCCCCTTTATGTTGATCTCCATCAAGTGACGGAACATTATTCAAATAGAAAACTCATCATCATGGATTTAAAAAATCCATATATAGCATAGACTTAGAAAGCATGGTGTGGGCCACCAAAATACCCACTAGGGGGTATTTTTGCGTGTTATTGAATTTAATTCATTTAAATTACCCGTTAGTTCGTGATGTTAAATAATCAGAATGAAAGCGTTGTCACACTATTTGATCCAATATTTATGCTACCAGTTACAGGCTTTTTTCCGCGTCAAAAGTAGCTAAAAACATATACCTTTAAATTTTATTTAATTATATGTCACCAACCAAAATGAACGCGCAAACGATATTTATTATCAGCCTTTAAGAAATAACCCGCCCTGCTGTTCAAGGCTGATCTTCGCCGCTTGATTAATTAACCGGCCCACATCCATGCTTCACCATCCCTGGCCACGGATGACCTGTCTCTCCGGCCGCGTGCGCCACCAAGCCGGCCACAAGCTTTCTTGGTGGCGTACACCACTCGCCGGTTCGACGAGATGCCCTCTTTAATCCGGCAGTTCCACCTTCACCCCCCATGGAGCTGGTAGCCTGCTTTTCTCCTCTGCCATGCACCTGCCCCTCCCCACACCTTGGCCAGGGGTCGGCAACCCCACCTGCACGCAGCCGGTGCGAAAAACCGCCAACAATGTGCGAAAACGGCTCGATCCCCCTCCCGTTTTAAGGGGAAAAACCAGTGATAAATATTGCCCGATAGGGAGCCAGAGAAAGCGTTGGCAGGGAAATTTATACCGAGGAATATTCCGTATTTTGCGCATTTACGCATTCCTATTCGCCACATAATTTACCAACAAAAAAACAACTGATAACATCTTTTTACATTTTAAAGCATATAAAAAACATGATTCAGTGACCCCCGTTTGCTCGTCCCGGCAGCCAGGATCACCGGATCGGGATTGAAACCATCAGCCAACTACTCATCGAGCAGACACCCGACCCATGATGAACACAGTTACGGCCAGCATCGATATCGATGCACTCCAGCACAATTTCACCGTGGTGCGCCGCCATGCCCCCCACAGCAAGATCATCGCGGTACTCAAGGCCAATGCCTATGGCCATGGGCTGCTGCAGGTGGCCCACGCCCTCGCCCAGGCCGATGCCTATGCGGTGGCAAGGGTCGAGGAGGCGCTGGTGCTGCGTGCCAACGCCATCACCAAGCCCATTCTGGTGCTGGGAGGCTTCTTCAGTGCCGAGGCGCTGCCGCTGCTGGCGAAACACGAACTGCAAACCACCTTGCATACCTGGGAGCAGCTGGCACTGCTCGAGCAGGCCAGTCTGCCCGCCCCCATCAAGGTGTGGCTCAAGCTCGATACCGGAATGAACCGGCTCGGGCTGCGCACCCTGGAGCTGCCCGCCTTCATCGAGCGGCTGAGCCATTGTCGCAACGTGGTGCAGCCGTTCCATCTGATGACGCACTTCAGCCAGTCCGATGAGCAGGATACCCAGGCCACCCGGCTGCAGATCGAGGAATTCAACCGCCTCTCTGCTCATCTGCCGGGCGAGCGGGCCATGGCCAACTCCGCCGGCATCCTCGCCTGGCCGGCATCGCGCAGCGACTGGATCCGACCCGGCCTCATGCTCTACGGCGCCTCCCCGTTTACCGGTCAGCTTGCCGCCGACCATGACCTGCGCCCGGTCATGAATCTCAAGAGCCAGCTCATCGCCACCCGCGCCTGCCAGCAGGGCGAGGCGGTCGGCTATGGAGGACACTGGGTGGCGGATCGAAATACTACCCTCGGCGTGGTGGCCGCGGGATATGGCGATGGTTACCCCCGCATGGCGCCCGAAGGTACCCCCATGCTGATCAATGGCCGCCGGGTGCCCATCGTGGGTCGGGTTTCCATGGACATGATCACCGTCGATCTGGGGCCGGCGGCCAGCGACAAGGTGGGAGACGAGGTGACGCTGTGGGGGGAAGGGTTGCCGGTGGAACAGGTGGCCGAAAAGATAGGCACCATCCCCTACGAGCTGCTGACCCGCCTGACCAGCCGGGTCCATCTGACGCACTGTGACAAACGCGAACAGATGCCGATGTTGAAGCTGGCCTGAGCAAGCGGTCTGAGACCGGCCACAGAGAAGTGTCAAACCAGCCCTTGATAAACAAAAGGCCCCGTCTTTCGACGGGGCCTTTTGTTTTATTTGGCGGTGAGGGAGGGATGATTCGCCACTGCGTGGCTCACCCCTTCGGGGCGGCCTGTGGCCGTTCATCGCAGCAAGCTGCTCTGCTCGAACCCGGCGAGGATTCTCACCCCCCCCCCCCCTCTTCGAGATGAGCTGATTGTATGGAGATGGTATTCACCTGACAGTTGCCCACAAAAGGGAGTGGTCATACGGCTTCAAACCGGATAACAAAACGGTACCCCTACCGTGTTATCTGGAGTCACCGTATGACCACCAACGAGAAAGTAGCACGTCGTAAACTCAGTCTGCTAGAGCTCGCCAAAGAGCTCAATAACGTCAGCAAAGCCTGCAAGCTCATCGGCTACAGCCGTCAGCAGTTCTACGAAATTCGCCGTAACTATCAGACCTATGGCGCCGAGGGCTTGCTCGACAAACTACCCGGCTGTAAAGGGGCGCATCCCAACCGGGTCGCTCCCGAGATTGAACAGGCCATCCTCGATTACTCTCTCACCAGACCAACCCATGGCCCGCTGCGGGTCGCGCAAGAACTGGCTCTGCAAGGCATCAACGTCAGTGCGGGCGGTGTGCGTGGCGTGTGGCAACGTCACGACTTGCTCTCCAAGCATGACCGCTTGCTGCGCCTCGAGAAAACCCACAGGGAACAGACGATTGAGCTCAATGACGAGCAGATCCGCCTGCTCGAGCGCTTCAGCCCCGAGTTTCGCGAACGCCAAATTGAGGTTCACTACACCGGGGAACTGGTGGCGGTCGACACCTTCTTCGTCGGCGCACTCAAGGGGGTGGGCAAGGTGTATCTGCAAACCGTACTGGACTGCTACAGCCGCCACGCCTGGGGACGGCTCTACACCAGCAAGCTGCCGGTGACCTCGGTTCATGTGCTCAATGAAACGGTCCTGCCGTTCTTCGAAGCCCATGAGGCTCGGGTCTATACCATCTTGTCGGACAACGGGCGCGAGTTCTGTGGGCGCCCTGACCATCATCCCTACGAGCTGTTCCTGCAACTGGAGGGGATTGAGCACCGGACCACCAAGGTACGCAGGCCGCAGAGCAATGGCTTTATCGAGCGGTTGCACCGCACACTGCTGGATGAGCACTTCCGTATCAAGGGGAGGACGACCTGGTATGAGTCGGTAGAACAGATGCAGACAGACCTGGATAGCTACCTGGAACACTACAACACCGAGCGGCCACATCAGGGCAGGATGATGGAGGGTCAGACCCCCTACAGCATGTTCAAGAAGGGTCTGAAATTGATACCGAAGGAAGTGCGCACTAAAGTAGCGTAAACAAGACACCGGTTTGAGGCCGGTGTCAGGTGATAACTAGATCTGTACAAGCTGATGACGCTTCCCCAAAGCAAAAAACCGACCATGAGGTCGGTTTTTTGCAATTTGGCGGTGAGGGAGGGATTCGAACCCTCGATACGTTGCCGTATACACACTTTCCAGGCGTGCTCCTTCAGCCACTCGGACACCTCACCAAATTTTCACTGCTTGAAGTGGCTTTCGGAGCACGCTGCGCGTGCATCTTGCCGACTTCGTCGGTGGGCAGCCACTCGGACACCGCACCCAATTTTGGTCTGTGCTTTAACGTGTTCAGCCAACACGAATTCGCTGCGCCGTTGCGCTGGAACGGGGCGTAATGTAAGGGATAGGCGCGAGGCGGTCAATGCAATTTTTTATCTTTTGCCACTGTTTGCTCAATAAGCGAACCAAGTGACTAAAAATATGCCGTTTCCTATCCCTTTCCATCAATTTTCAACCGCTTCGTGCAAATGTTCTCCTCGAATAGCCTCTTCCAGCGAGCCGTAGAACTCCAGCTCTCCCGCCACCGGACGCACCTTGGCCCGCGCCAGGGTCTTGAGGGGCTGGAATTGCAATTCAGCCACCTTGAGACGGACCCCCGCCTTGGCCATGCGTTTTGCGAACTGCTGGAAGGCGGTGAGACCGCCAGCATCCAGGATGGAGACCGCCTCCATTTGCAGGATCAACTCCTTGTGGTCCTTCACCTGGGCAAGCAACTCGTCAAAGACCCGCTCGGCGGCGGCAAAGAACAGTGGCCCGTTGATCTTGTAGACAAGGGTCGAGGGGGACACCTCGCTGGCATAGCGCTTGTGATCCGCCAGGTTGTGCAGCCTGGTCATCTTGGCTATCTCGCGCATGAACAGCAAAGAGGCCAGGATCACCCCGAAGGTGATGGCGATGACCATGTCGAAGATGACGGTCAGCGACAGGCAGACCAGCAGCACCAGTACATCGGATTTGGGCGCCCGGCGCACCAGATCCACCACCTTGTGGGCCTCGCTCATGTTCCAGGCCACCAGCAGCAACAGGGCCGCCATGGCAGAGAGCGGCAACCAGGAGAGCCAGGGAGCCAGCACCAGGATGGCGGCCAGTACCACCAGCGCATGGACAATACCGGAAATGGGCGAGGTGGCACCTGCCCGCACGTTGGCGGCGGAGCGCGCGATGGCGGCCGTCGCCGTGATGCCACCGAAGAAGGGGGCCAGGATGTTGCCAAGGCCCTGCCCCACCAGCTCGCCGTTGGAGCTGTGCTTGCGACCCGTCATGCCATCGAGCACCACGGCGCAGAGCAGGGATTCGATGGCCCCCAGCATGGCCATGGAGAAGGCGGCGGGCAGCAGCCGCTCGATGGCGGCGAGGTTCCACTCCACCGGCGCCCCGTCCGGCCCCGGCAGCGCCCAGGGCATCACCAGCGTCGGCGCGATGGGGGGAATACCCATGCCCTGGGTTCCATCGGCCAGGGTATAGCTGAACTTGCTGCCGATGGTGGCGACGTCCACCCCGAACTGGTGCAGACCAAACCCGAGCCCCACCCCCACCAGCACCGCGGGCAGATGGCCGGGTACCGGCAGGCGCAATCTCGGCCAGAGCAGCAGCACCGCCAGGGTTGCCACACCCACCAGGGTGTCTCCCCACTGCCAGCTTGACAGGGCATGAGCCAGCGCCTGCACCTTGCCCAGATAGGTTTCCGGCATCTCCAGGACCTGCAGGCCGAAGAAATCCTTGATCTGCAGGGTGGCGATGACGATGGCGATACCACCGGTGAACCCCAGGGTCACCGAGGGGGGAATGTACTCGATGAGGCGCCCGAGACGCGCCATGCCCATGGCCACCAGGAAACAGCCCGAGATGAGAGTGGCCATCAACAGGCCGCCCACGCCGAATTGCTGGGCCACCGGGTAGAGGATCACCACGAAGGCGGCAGTGGGGCCAGAAATGGAGAAGCGGGATCCCCCGGTCACGGCGATGACGATGCCGGCGATGATGGCGGTATAGAGCCCGTGCTGGGGCGGCACCCCACTGGCGATGGCCAGTGCCATGGAAAGGGGAATGGCGATGATGCCGACCGTGATGCCGGCGATGAGGTCGCGGCCAAAGCGCGCCACGCTGTAGGGTTCGTCAATGCAGGATTGGCGCAATGCGATGGCCAGCTTCACGCCTTGTAAGGAAGCTTGATTGTGCATGTCTAGGGTAATACCAGAAGAGGGAGACAAAGGCCGGGGTGAACCGGCACCCGATCATCATCAAGGGCCGGCAGAGCTGTCGACGCGGCGATGGTATCGAAGGCAACCATACCCGACCCGGCCAGATAATTCGATGGGCGGGATCAAGAAATGGCCATGAGCGCGCAATATTGTCGGTGACACCCCGAATATCAACGCCGTTTCCCGCCACGACAGGTTTCCCCGGGCACGGTACTCTGCGGATGAACGACACCACGCCTCCTCCTGGCAGTATGCGGGAATCAGGATACCAAGCAGGCACAACCCGACCGAAGGCGCGATCTCAAGCTCCTGATTGTGCTGAAAATAGTCCGCGCTGCCCAAGTTTTGGGCAAACGGGCCAAAAAGCCATTTTTTACGCCGACAGGCGGGTTGACACCCAGGAGATGGGCCATTAATATCCGCCCCGTCTCGACGAGACAGGCTATTCCTCCTTAGTTCAGTCGGTAGAACGGCGGACTGTTAATCCGTATGTCACTGGTTCAAGTCCAGTAGGAGGAGCCAATTCCCTCGTAGTTCAGTCGGTAGAACGGCGGACTGTTAATCCGTATGTCACAGGTTCAAGTCCTGTCGAGGGAGCCACATTTTAAAGCCCAGCCTTTTGGCTGGGCTTTTTCATATCTGCTCTTCCGGGCCTGTCCACGGCCCCCCTGCCCGATGGCGCGCCAAACCGCCACCTGCTTGCTTTCCTGATTCCCCATGGCCTTCGATGACGACTCTTACTCGTCCCTAGGCGCGTCACCAGGGTGTCACAGAGATCCCAAAGACTATGATTGATTCGAAAAGGACCATTTGGATCTATCCAGTCAAGGAGCCAGCATGTCACACCCTGCTTCACTGGCCAGTCGCCTGCATGCTCTGGCACTCAACGACACCCTGTTCCCCGATCTCCATCATCTCGAGAAGGCACAACGGACCCGGGCCATCTACCGGATTTTCCACACTGTCGCCAGCACGGCTGCACTCGGGCAAGAGGATATCGTTGACGACCTGGCCCCCCTCCTCACCCTGATGGAGTCTCCCTGCCTGACCCGGCAAGGGGGGCTCTGCCCCTTGCTGGCCAGTCATTACAATCTCTATCTCGGCACGCTGCTGGAGCTGGGGGATCGGCACCATCCGGAGATCATCGGCCAGATTGAGGAGGCTCTGGCCCTGCGCACTCACGGGCTCTATCTGGTCACCGAACTGGGTTGTGGCAACAATGCCATGAGCATGTCAACCGAAGTCCGCTACGACAGTGCCACTGACGGTTTTATCCTCCATACCCCCCATCGGCATGCCGCCAAGTACATGCCCTACATCGCCCTGGAAGGGCAACCCAAGAGCAGCGTGGTGATGGCCAGATTGTGGGTCGGCGAGCAAGACTGTGGCATTCATCCCTTTCTGGTGCCCTGCCGGGACACCCGTGGCGCACTGTGTCAGGGGGTCAGCGTCTCCAGCCCGGACGTGCTCGATCTCCCCTACTTCGACGTGGTGGATCACGCCATCATCACCTTCGAGCAGGTGGCGCTCCCCCGCTGGGCATGGCTCAGGGGTCATGAGCACGACATCAGTGCTGGGGGCGTCTTTCACTCTCGTCTTGCCAGCCAACGCGACATTTTCTTCAGCTCCCTGCGCCGTGTTGAGTGGGGAAAACTGGTGCTGACCGCCTCCCTGATCCCCGGCTTGAAACTGAGCCTCGCACTGGCCATTCACTACGCGCAGCAACGACCGCTGCACGCCCACAACGGTCGGGTCATACCGCTGGCGCACCATGCCCTGCACCGCCGGATACTGACTCGTGCCTATGTGACGGGGCTGGCCGCCATGGCGCTGTACGAAGGGATAAAGCAACGACATTTGCCGGATGGACGGCACTCCTCCCGCTTTCAGACCGACGCAGGCCTGGTCAAGGCCGTCGCCGTCGAACTGATGCGAACCTCTCTGCAACACTGCATGCAGCGGTGTGGTGCCCAGGGAAAATTCCTGCGAAATCGCATCGCCCCTACCCTGCAACTGTGCGATCTGGTCGGCACCGCCGAGGGAGACAGCATGCCCGTCCTGATGAAGGTGGCGAAGGATATTCTGGCCTGGCCTGATGAATCCCTGGATGACGGCACACCCCTGGGCCAACTGCTGCAGCGGATGCGCCGACAGATGAATCAGCAACTGGCCGACGCGACGGACAAACTGGCCGCCTGGCACGATCTCGGCTGCGAGGCAGCCCGCCTAGGCTGGCTAGCTGGCAACCTGGAAGCCTTGCGTCACCTGAGGAGCAGGGACGACATCCGCACGGCCTGCCGGGAGCAGCTCATGCTCGATTATGCTCCCCAGCTCCTGTACCACGGGCTTTGCAGCCCCGCCGAGATTGTCGCCCTGCCCGCACGCCAAGAAGCCACGCTGGATCATGTCTGGGAACATCACGCCGCCCGCGTGCCGGACGAGTTTGACGTTCGTGACCTCATGGCCGCGACGCCGCTGGGCAGCCCGGACCTGGCTTCGGCCTGGTTTGCCCTGGCCCCGTCCCTGCATGATCCCCTGCCAGAAGGTTGAACGTTGAGGCCAGCAGGCCGCCCCTCCACTCCCGGTGCCTGAATCACCCCAAGCCCGGCCATCGGCCGGGTTCTTTCTTACCCCCTGCCCCACCTCGGGGCAAGGGCGGTCGCCTCCCGCCCCCGCATCCCGATGCGCCCGTCCCTTGCCCTCATGGCCTGTTGCCACAAGATGGCGCAGGCTTACCCTCTATGGGGTACCACTCTGGTGCGCCCTGCATTGCCCCTTGATGACATAAATGTCATCCATATGATTTTTCAATAAAAAATTACTGACACTGGCCTCGATAGCGACTCAATTGGCTGGCACAGCCCTTGCACTTTGTGATGTACGCAGGGACGTCACAAGGAGTTGCCTATGCTGCCCATCAAGCCCCCCGGACCCGGTTGTTACGACGAGATGCTGCTCACCGACAACCAGTTTCGCGATCATTACCACGCCTACCTCTCGTGGCTGCACCAGACCGACGAGAAGAGCATAGAGCGCAAGCGTGAAGAGGCCGACCTGCTGTTTCGCCGGGTCGGCATCACCTTCAACGTCTACGGGGATGGGGACGGCGCCGAGCGCCTCATCCCGTTCGACAGCATTCCCCGCATCATTCCCGCCCGGGAGTGGCAACATCTGGACAAGGGGATCCGCCAGCGCGTCACCGCCCTCAATGCCTTTCTGCACGACATCTATCACGATCAGCGCATCCTGAAGGCGGGGGTGATCCCGGCCGCCCAGATCCTCACCAATGCCCAGTACCAGCCCTGCATGCAGGGGGTCGACCTGCACCGGGACACCTATGTCCACATCACAGGGGTCGACATCATCCGCAACCACGACGGTGAGTACTATGTGCTGGAGGACAACCTGCGCACCCCCTCCGGGGTCTCCTACATGCTGGAGAACCGCAAGATGATGATGCGCCTCTTCCCGGAGCTGTTTCACAACCAGCCCATCGCCCCGGTGGAGCGCTACCCGGCCCTGTTGCTGCAGACCCTGCGCGAGAGCAGCCCGGTGGACAACCCCTGCGTGGTGGTGATGACCCCGGGGCGCTTCAACAGCGCCTACTTCGAGCACAGCTTCCTCGCCCAGCAGATGGGGGTGGAGCTGGTGGAGAGCGCGGATCTGGTGGTCAAGGATGGTCAGGTGCTGATGCGCACCACCACGGGGCTGAAAAGGGTGGATGTCATCTATCGCCGCATCGACGACGACTTCCTCGATCCCCTCGCCTTCAACCCGGACTCCCTCATCGGCGTGCCCGGGCTGCTCTCGGTCTACCGCGCCGGCGGCGTGGTGCTGGCCAATGCCATCGGCACCGGGGTGGCGGATGACAAGTCCATCTACCCCTATGTGCCGGAGATGATCCGCTTCTATCTGGGGGAAGATCCCATTCTCAACAACGTGCCCACCTGGCAGTGCCGCGAGCCGGCTGCCCTCTCCCACGTGCTGGCCAATCTGGAGGAGCTGGTGGTCAAGGAGGTCCATGGCGCCGGCGGCTACGGCATGCTTATCGGCCCCTGCGCCAGTCGCGAGGAGCTGGCCCGTTTTCGCGAGCTGCTCAAGGCGCGGCCGGACAACTACATCGCCCAGCCGACCCTCTCCCTCTCCACCTGCCCGACCTTCGTCGACGCCGGTATCGCCCCCCGCCACATCGATCTGCGCCCCTTCGTTCTCACGGGGCAGGAGCTGCGCCTGGTACCGGGCGGCCTGACCCGGGTCGCCCTCACCGAAGGCTCCCTGGTGGTCAACTCCTCCCAGGGCGGTGGCACCAAGGACACCTGGGTCATGGAGGGCAGCCCATGCTGAGCCGCACCGCAAGCGAACTTTACTGGATGTCCCGCCACCTGGAGCGGGCGGAGAACACGGCGCGCATGCTGGACGTCACCCAGACCATGTCGCTGATGCCCTCCATCGACGCCGATCACAGCGAGCTGGTGGCGCCTCTCACCATCAGCGGCACCCATGAGCCCTTCCTGGCCCGCTACGGCCAGGTGAACATGGAGAACCTGCTGCAATTTTTCTGCTTCGACGAGGAGAACCCGAGCAGCATCTTCAGTTGTCTGCGCATGGCCAGGGACAACGCCCACGCCGTGCGGGGCAAGATCCCCGGTGAGGTGTGGGAGAGCATCAACGCCGCCTGGATAGAGATCCGCCGGCGCCGCCAGGCGGGCCTCTCCAGCGGCCAGGCCCAGGAGTTCTTCGACTGGATCAAGGAGCGCTCCCACCAGTTTCGCGGCGCCACCTATGGCACCATCATGCGCGGTGACGTGCTCTGGTTCCTGCGCCTTGGTACCTTCATCGAGCGGGCCGACAACACGGCGCGCATCCTGACCGTGAAGTATCAGGTGATCCGGGAGGACGAGGACAGCGTGCGCGAGTTCTACCGCTGGAACGCCCTGTTGCGGTCAGTGGGCGCTTACGAGGCCCACCAGACCCTCTACAAGACGCTCTCCCATGCCTCCATCGCCGAGCTGCTGATCCTGCGCAATGAAGTGCCGCGCTCCCTGCGGGCCTGCCTCGACGAGATGGAGCTGATCCTGGCCCAGATCGAGGGCAACGCCGGTCAGACGCCCCGGCGCCTGACCACCATACTCAACGCCCATCTGACCTATGGCGCCATCGACGATGTCTTTGCCCTCGGCATGCAGGCGTACCTGAGTGATTTCCTCAGCGACATCGGCGCCATCGGCCAGAGCATCCACGCCGCCTACCTGGAGGTATTATGAGACTCATCATCGATCACCAGACCCGCTACCACTATGCCGACGTGGTGCGCCGCAGTACCCAGTATCTGCGCCTGACCCCCCACAGCACGGCCCGCCAGCAGATCCTCTCCTGGGAGCTGGAGCTGCCGGGGGAGGCCACCTGCACCACGGACGGTTACGGCAACATACTGCACGTGCTGAGCCTGGAGTCCCCCCACGAGGGGATCCTGATCCGCGCCCACGGGGAGGTGGAGATCTGCGACGACGCCCCGGAAGATGAGGAGTCCTCCCTTATCTCTCCCCTGAGCTACCTGAGGCCCACCCCCCTCACCCGCCCGACCCCGGCCCTGCAGGATCTCGCGAAGGCCTGCCTGCCAGAGGAGCCGACCCTGGCCGACTTGCAGAGCCTGATGGCACGCATCCTGGTGCTGATGCCCTATCAGCCCGGCAGCACGGATGCCACCTTCAGCGCCGACGAGGCACTTGCTTCGGGCAGCGGCGTCTGTCAGGACCACACCCATGTCTTCCTGACCTGCTGCCGCCACGCCGGCCTGCCGGCCCGGTACGTGAGCGGTTACCTCTACAGCCAGGACAACAGCCACGTGGCGATGCACGCCTGGGCCGAGGTGTGGATCGACGAGCGCTGGCACACGTTCGACGTCACCAACCTCACCAGCTCCACCAGCGAGCACCTCAAGCTCGCGGTCGGCATGGATTATCTGGATGCCTGTCCGGTGCGCGGCGTGCGCTATGGCGGCGGGTGCGAACAGTTGCAGAGCCAGGCGCAGGTGACCCGCCTGGATGGACAGCAGCAATGAAGACCGGGAGAGTCCTGGCGGGAGTGCGGTCATGACCTATTGCGTCGCCATGTGCCTGCAAGACGGCATGGTGTTTGCGTCCGATTCGCGCACCAATGCGGGGGTGGATCACATCGCCACCTTCCGCAAATTGCACCTCTTCACCCGGGAGGACAGGGTGATAGTGCTGCAAAGCGCCGGCAATCTGGCCACCACCCAGAGCGTCATCAGCCTGCTGACGGAGGGGCAGGAGCTCCTTGCCCTCCCCAGCCTCTACGAGGCTGCCGCCCTCATCGGCCAGACCATACGCACCGTCATCAGCCGGGATGGGGGTCAGCAGCAGGGCCATATCAACTTCGGCTGCAACATCCTGCTGGGGGGGCAGATCCGGGGGGAGCGCCACCGCCTGTTCCACATCTATCCGGAGGGCAACTTCATCGAGGCGAGCGCCGACACCCCCTACTTCCAGATTGGTGAGAGCAAGTACGGCAAACCCATCATCGATCGCATCATTCACCATGAGACGCCGCTTCAGACCGCCCTGCAGTGCGCCCTCATCTCCATCGACTCGACCCTGCGCAGCAATCTGTCGGTGGGCTTGCCTCTGGATGCCCTGGTCTATCACGAGGGCAGCTTCTCGGCGGAGAACCTGCACCGCATCACCGAACAGAACCCCCATTTCGTGGCGCTGCGAAAGGCCTGGGGCGAGGGGTTGCAGCAGTTGTTCCAGGGCCTTCCCACCTTCCCCCTCTAGGCCGGGCGGGAGGCGCCAAGGCGCTTTCCCGCTCCTTTCTTTCCGGATATTCTGGCTGCCTTCCTTTTCGATGGAGTTTCCCATGCGCCGCTTCAACGTCATGCTCAACGGCAGCCGGTTGATGATGTTCCCCTTCTATGTCTGCATCCTTATCTGTGTCGCCCTCCTGATGGTGAAGTTCGCCATGCAGCTCTATGTGCTGTGCCGCGACATCATCGACATCCACTATCTGGACCTCATCACGGGGGTACTCACCCTGGTGGACTTCGTGCTGGTGGCCCAGATGCTGATCCTGGTGGCCATCTGCGGCTACGTGCAGTTCATCAAGACCCCGGAGCAGCGAGCGGCCCTTGGCGACAACTGGCTCAGCAAGATCAACTTCGCATCCCTCAAACTCATCGTCATCAACTCCCTGGTGACCATCGCCGGCATTGAGGTGCTCAAAGCCTTCCTCGACGACGGCACCGGCAACGAGATCGAGATGAAGTGGTCGGTCATCGTCTTCCTCGCCTTCTCCACCGCGGCACTTATCTATGCGGTGACCGAGCGGCTGGCGGAGCACAAATAGGGCCCGGCGCCATTCAGGGTCTATTCATCAAGAGCCGAATTGATAACTCTTTTCATTACCCTTACTGCATTGTAAACTTGCTCGCCCCGGGCTGAACCGCCCGGGAGCTGGAGCACCCATGACGAGTCTTTCCCTCTCACCACGACAATGCTGGCAGTGGCTGGCCTATCACCATCAGGCGGCCGAGGGTGCCCTTTATCTGATGTTTTTCTCCGGCCTGCTGCTGTGGGAACCCCTGACGCCGACCTGGTCCCTGGCGCGCTGGAACCTGTTTTTGCACGTCGCCCTCTCGCTCACCCTGTTTCCCCTGCTGTTTGGCGCCTTCTGGCTCTCCCATCGCAGCCTGCTGCGCAAGAGCCGCAAGCCTTTTTTGCGCACCACGGGCCGCATCATCGAGGCCTTGCTGCTGGTCTGTCTGGCCAGCGGCCTGCTGCTGGTACTGCACGGCACCCCGGGGGATAGCCTCGGCAACCTTGCCAGCTGGGCCCACTGGCTGAGCGCCCTCGCGTTGACGCCCCTGGTGCTGCGCCACGCCTGGCGCTGGACCATCTTGAAATGGCGCACCTGATCTTATGTTGAAGTTGTTGTTATCCCTGATGTTGGCCACCCTGTTGCTGGGGACCGCCTCGGCCCGGGAGATGGGCACCGCCATGATTGCCTATGACGAGGGGAGTGCTCCGCGCCTCGTCACCGCCAACCAGAATGCCGGCTCCGTCACCCTGCTCGAGCGGGGCACTGGCAAGCGCCTCAACGAGGTGCAGCTGGGGGGCGATCTGCGCCAGCTGGCCCGCGCCGATGACGGCACCCTGCTGGTCACCGATTACAGCGGCGATCGCCTGCTGCTCTTGGATGATGAACTCGAGCTGGAAAAGGCGATCCCCACCGGCCATAGGCCCTATGGCGTCATCTTCGATCCCAAGCGGCAGTGGTTCTGGGTCACGCTGTTCGAGGGAGGGCGCCTTCAGGCTTATGACAGCACGGGCAACCTCCAGCTGGATGCAAAAACCGCCGAGACTCCCCGCGGGCTGGCACTGACCGACGACGATCGCCTGCTGCTCACCCACGCCATGACAGGCCAGCTCGCCATCTATGACCTTGCCAAGCTTGAGAAAGACGCTAAGGGGGCTACTCTGCCCAAGCCCAAGCTCATCACCCTGGCGGAAACCCACAGCGATACCCCGAGCGACTCCCAGGGATTGCCGCGCCTGCTGGACGGCATCGCCCTCGCCCCCGATGGCAGCGAAGCCTGGCTGCCCCATGTGCTGTGGAGTTTCGACCACCCCTTCCAGTTTCAGAGCACCGTCTTCCCGGCCGTCTCCATCATCGATCTCGATGAAGAGAAGGAGCGGGTCGATGAAAGAAAACAGCTCTTCTTGCAGATCAACCTGCCCAGTGTCGGCAACCGCAGCCAGATCGTCTCCAACCCGTTCGCGGCGCGCTTCGCCGCCGATGGCAAGCGGGTCTACCTGACCCTGGCGGGTTCCGAAGACTTGCTGGTGTTCGACCTGTCGCGCAGCGGCAAGCAGAACAGCAACCGCCACCGCCGCAAGAAGTTTCAGGGGGGCGCCAAGGCGACCCAGCTCGTGCGTCACCTGCCGGGCCAGAATCCGCGCGATCTGCTGATCGATGGCGACCACATCCTGATCCACAACGTCATGGGGCAGGATCTCACCCGCCTCAATAGCGGCGGCAGCGGCCCGTTTGCCCGGGTCACCGTCGATGTGCCCCACTTCGCCAAACTGGTAGAGACCGATCCCCGCCCCGAAGCCCTCAAGCGCGGTGAACGATTGTTCAACCTGGGTAATACTGCCGCCAATAGCCGCTTCCCCATGGCGGGGGACAACTGGATGAGCTGCAACTCCTGCCATCTGGACGGGTTCAACTTCACCAACCGCTATCTGATGGCGGCCCATCGCCAGCAGAGCGGTGACAACGCCATCAACGGCCACGCCAACCTCGCCAACATGGTGGCGGGGGACTTTATCGGCGAATACCTGCGCATGACCCAGCAGACCCAGGGCGGCATGGGTCATGACACCCGCGATGGGGCCGAAGCGGTTGACCCCGCGAGGCCCCAGCCCGAGGTGCAGGCGATGATGGAGGATCTGCACGCCTTCGTGACCAGTGACGGCAACCTCCCCTATCTGGCCAACTGGCTCAGGCTCGATGCCCCGCGCAGGGATCCTGCCAAGGCGCCGACCACTCACCCGAAGGAGTGGCTCAACTCCGCCTCCTGCCAGAACTGCCACCAACAGGCGTTCCAGGACTGGAGCGAGAGCAACCACCGGCTGATGGGCAACTCCCACCCCTACTACAAGGTGGTGCAGGCATTGGCCCGCGAAACCGAGGGCGAAGCCTTCGGCCAGTGGTGCCAGGGCTGTCACATGCCCCAGCAGGTGATGAACGGCCAGACTGATCTGCCCAAGGGCTCCCACATGTTCGAGCAGGGCGGAGCCTCGCTCATTGCCGCCCACAAGGCGGGCGAACCTGTGGTTGAGGAAGGGACTGGCTGTGTGCTCTGTCATCGCATCACCAAGCTCGAGGATGCCGGCGGCAACAGCGCCTTTACGGTCAATTTGAAAGACCGCGAGAGCTATGTGTTCGAAGATGCCCCGGGAGGCAGCCTCCAGCACTGGCTGGCCGAGCGGCAGATCAACGCCCGCCCCGCCATGCACAAGGCCTCCTACCAGAAGGATTTCTACCGGGACGCGGCCCTGTGCAAGTCGTGCCACAACGAGTTTGCCCCGGGCACCGGCGCCAATATCGTCAACACCTGGGATGAGTGGGAAAAATCCAGCTTCGCCAAAGCCGAAGATCCTGCCAAACGGCGCACCTGCATCGACTGCCATATGAACCCCGAGCCGGGCAACGGCGGCGCGCCGGTGGCGGGCCAGTCCACCGAAAACGGCACCGTGAAAGAACGGCTCTATCACCACAACTTTACCGGCGCCCAGCATCAGCTGGTGGGGCTGAGAAGTGCAACCCTCGAGCAGGAGAGCCTGGCGCTCTTGCGCTCCAGCGCCACCCTCTCGGCCCGCATTGAAAACCAGAGTGGCCAACCCGCGCTGGTGGTGAGAGTCGCCAATACCGGCGCCGGCCACGCCCTGCCCACCGGGGTCGCCGATTTCCGTGAACTCTGGCTGGAGCTGACCGTCACCGACGCCAGCGGCAAGCTGGTGCTCCAAAGCGGCCAGCCGGTAAACGGCGCCGTCCCTGAGGATGCGCGGCTATTTAGAAAAGTGTTCGGCGATGCCGAGGGCAAGCCGGTGGGGCTCAAGTTCTGGCGCTACGCCAAGCTCATTGAAGACACCCGCATCCCGGCCGATGGCTGGCGCGATGAAGCCTGGCCGCTGCCGGCGGATGCCCGGGGGCCCTTCAAGGCCGATATCAAACTCAATTTCCGCACCTACCCCAAGTGGGTCAATGATGCGGTGCGCGCCGCCGAGCCGAGCTTGCCGGAGCCACCCATAGTGCAACTCAATCGGCTGCAACTGACCCTGCAGCCCCTCCCCGTCACGCCCGATACGGAGCCTCAATCCTGATGTTCGCAAGTTTTCTCATTACCCTGCGCGAGGGGCTGGAAGCCTTCCTGCTGGTCGGCATCTGCCTCTCCTACCTCGCCAAGCTGGGGGCGAGCCGCTACAACAAGTTCATCTATCTGGGGGTAGGCCTCGGTCTTGTCGCCTCCCTTGTCGTCGCCTTCCTGTTCCAGGTGGTGGTGAGCCAGTTCGAGAGCGAGCGCTACAACCATTTGCTGATGGCGGGGATCCTGATGTTCGCCACCCTGGTGCTCACCTATATGGCTATCTGGATGCAAAAACAGGCCAAATCCCAGGTGGGGGCCATGACGGCGCGCATCGATGCCGCCATCGACGGTGGCAACCTGTTTGGTCTGGTACTGCTCGCCTTCCTGGCGGTGATGCGCGAAGGCTTTGAAACCGTGCTGTTCTTCTCGGCCCTGGTCTACTCCGGGCAAGGGGTGGATCTGCACCAGGGGCTGATGGGGGCGCTGGCGGGGCTGCTGGTCTCTGTGGTGCTGGTGTGGGGGCTGCTGCGCTCCACCCGCAAGGTGGCGCTGGCCCCCTTCTTCCGCTGGACCGGCTTGCTCATCATCATCATCGCCGCAGGCTTGCTCTCGTCCGCCGTCAACATGTTGCAGGCAGCGGACGTCATCACCTTCTGGACCACGCCGGTCTTCAACATCAGCCACATCCTCGACGATCAGGGGGTATTCGGCACCTTCCTGCGCGCCCTGTTTGGCTACAACGCCTCACCGGCCGGCCTGCAATTGCTGACCTGGGCCTGCTACCTCATCATCTTTGTCACCCTCTGGCATCGCAGCTATCGCCCCCAGGGGAGCGCCGCTCCGACCAGGGGCTGAGCCCGGGGATCACACTCTGTTCGGGAGCCGCGCACAGGCGCGCTCCCCCAGCTATCACGCCGTTTCGGAACACTCATGAACGACAACAACAAGAAGCACATTGCGGTGCTGGGCGCCGGCCCTGCCGGTCTGATGGCCGCCTGGCGCCTGCGCCAGGCCGGTTTTGCGGTCACCCTGTTCGAACAGGAGCCGGTCGTGGGCGGCATGTGCGCCACCCAGACCTTCAAGGGGCGCGACGGCGAGTATCGCTTCGACTACGGCGGCCACCGCTTCATCACCAAGAACCCCGAGCTGCTCGCCTTTATCGACGAGCTGATGGGGGACGACCTGCTCCACGCCGAGCGCAAGAGCGTCATCCGCTTTGGCGGGCGCACCTACGACTACCCCCTGAACCTGCCCAATTTGCTCAAGACGGCGCCGCTGGCCCTGATGGCCGGTGCGGTGAAGGATCTGCTGCTGTTGCCCTTTGCCAAGAAACCCACCGATTTTGCCAAGGCGAGCTTTGCCGAGTGGATCCAGAGCCACTTCGGCCGTACCCTCTACCGCCAGTTCTTCGAGGGCTACACCGGCAAGTTGTGGGGCATCAACCCGGACCAGCTCTCCGCCGACTGGGCTGGCCAGCGCATCAGCCTGATTGACCTTAAAGACGTGGCGCGCCGCCTGTTGCCAAGGCGCAACGGCAGCATGTCGGTGCGCACCTATGCCCGAAAATATCGTTATCCAAAGTATGGGTTCGGCCAGATATTCACCACGCTCGGCGAACGGCTGGTGGCAGAGGGGGTAGAGCTCAAGACCGGCGCCACCATCACCCGTCTCGAGCAGGCTGATGGCCGTATTGAACGGGTGTATTGGAAACAAGATGACGTTGAACAGAGCGAGCGCTTTGATCAGGTGATCTCCACCCTGCCGCTGCCGCTTACCTGCCAGCATCTGGGCTTGCCGTGCGATCTGCACTATCGGTCGCTTCGCTTCGTCAATATGCCCCTCAAACAGGAGAACCTGTCGGACAATACCTGGCAGTACCTCTCCGACCCCCATATTCTGGCGACCCGTCTGCAGGAGCCGCGCCGGCGCAGCCCCTTTATGGCGCCTCAGGGGCAAACATCCGTGATGCTGGAGATCCCCTGCAACCCGGGGGATGCCACCTGGCAGGCACCGCTCTCTGATCTGCGCGGTCGGGTCACCGCCGATCTCGCCAGCCTCGGCGTCGATACCGCCAAGCTCGGCGATGAGACCTTCGAAGCGCGCAGTGAATACGCCTATCCGCTGATGGATCTGGGTTATCAGGCCCGCCGCAACGAAGCCATCAAGGCGCTGATGCCGATAGGCAACCTCATCATGACCGGCCGTCAGGGGACATTCCGCTACATCTTCACCGACACCGCCATGGAGATGGGGATGATGGCCGCAGACATGGTGATCGACGGGGTGGACAGACGTCACGCCATCTTCAATCATCGCAACGAAAATACCGTCATTGAAACCCAGAGCGTGGCCTGAGTGCCGCGCCATGGGCATAACCTCTTGGCATAAGTAAGGAGAACAGGATGACCATCCGCCCGGGTTTACTTGCCCTCACCCTGCTGCTGACCCTCTGCGGTCAGGCGCAGGCCTACTCCTACGCCGCCGCCGGCAAGGAGCCGCTGATCGATGCCCGCGAGGCACTGCTGGGCGCAGCCACTGACGGCAAGGATGCCAGCGCCACCTTGAGCGAGATTGCCGAGGAGCTGACCTATCTGGAACAGCACCACAAGGTCGAGCTGCAAGCACCGCTGGCAGCCGCCATCAAGGCCAAAGACGCCGCAGCCACCGCCGCCCTGCTCAACCGGGCCTACAAGGCGGAGATCGAGCGCCGCCTCGAGGGGGCCAGCCAGAACCTTGGCGACTACCAGACCGCCAAGGTGCTGGTGGTCAAGAGCAAGCGCTTCTTGGATTTGATCCTCCCCTCCCTGAATGAAGGAGATCGCAAGGCCGCCGAACAGGCGCTGGCCAAGGTGCTCGATGCCATCGGCAACCCGGGAGTGTTCGGGGTGGGTGCCAAACCTGCCGATGCCGCTGCCTTTAGCGATGCCGAAAAAGCGCTGATGGCCGTGCTGGCGCCGCTTTGATGACCTCTCATCGATGATGACGACCCCCCTCATCCCCACCCCTTCTCCCGCAAGGGGAGAAGGGGGGCGTCATCACGGCCGATTACGCTTCGCTAATCGACCCTACTTGCTGATCCTGCTGCAACTGGCCTGGCTTGGCTGGCTGCTGACCTTCCCCGTGGCGCTCGATTCCGACGATGCCCTCAACTTTGCCCACGGGGTGGTGCGCTTCAGCGTGCTGGAGTTCTCCCCCCACTTTCCGGGCTACCCCGCCTTTATCTGGCTGGCGCGGCTGATCAATCTGGCGGTGGACGAGCCGGCCCGCGCGGTGCAGTGGGCCAGCCTCTTGGGGAGCAGCTTGCTGGCGCCGCTCGCCGCCTTCCTCGCGGCCAGATTGTGGCAGCGGCCCAGCCTGCTGGCGCCTGTCTGGCTGCTGGTGCTGGCCTTGCCGCTCACCCCGACCCTGGCGCTCTCCGGCCTGTCCGACGGGCCTGCGCTCGCCGCCTGGCTGGCCGCGCTGCTGGCCTTGCTGCATCGCAAAGCGGCCCTGGCAGGTCTCTTGCTCGGCCTGATGCTAGCGCTGCGCCCCTCCTACTTCGTGTTGGCCCTGTTGCCCCTTTGGCTGGGGATGGCGCAGCAGGGCGCGCGCGTCAGGTTTGTGCTCCCCATCGCGCTGGTAGGGCTAGCCTGCCTGCTGTTTGTCTGGCAGGCCGATGGCTGGGCCTATTTCAGCGAGGGGCGCCGCTTTACCGACGGCCACTTTACCCTGTGGGGCAACACGGCGGCAGCCCACGGGGATCGACTGCTGAGCTGGGCGAATACCTTCAACGATCAGCTCACCCCGCTCTGGCCCCTCTTGATGGGGGCCTTGCTGATACTGCCGCTCTGGCAACGCTCAAAGGATCACAATCCAGCCCCCTCCGTGCTCTGGCCCCTCTACTGGCTCGTTCTGCTGCTGTGGACCCTGGTTGGCCAGAATCCGGACAATCCCCGTCATCTGGCACCCATCACCCTGCTCGGCCTCGTGCTGCTGGCAGGCTGGCTGCCACGCCGAGGAGTTGGGCTGGTCGCGTTGGCCGGATTGCTGCTGCTCGCGGTGACCTTCACCCCACCCCGCCCATCCGCCATGGTGCAGGCGGCCAGAGTCGCCGAAAAAAACTGCCCGGCGCTGGTGACCCAGTGGGGAGTGAGGCTGCTTAGGGAAACCACAACCCTGCCCGTCACCGACGGCTGGTACCGGGGGGATGCCGCCCTTGCGCTCACCCAGGGGGCCTGCCGCCTCAGCCGCCGCCCCCTGGGGGCAGAGGCGCTACCAGGCCCTTATGACACCCTCTGGTTTTCCCCCCGCTTTCACGCCGAACCCGGCCTCTGGCTCGCCCTGCCCCGCTGAACCGGGCACTTGCGAGGGCATCGCACGACTCGTCTACACTCACAGCCGGGTCTGTCAGGAACCAGTGCAATGGAAAGAAACACGAGCGGAACCAGGGAGGGGATCCGGGTCGCGCTGGCCCTGTTGCTGGCCTGCGCCCTGCTGATGCTGCCGCTCTGGTGGCAGGGGGGCAGCCAGGGACACGATCTGTTTCATCACCTGCTCTCCGGCCACTACTTTGCCCGCCAGCTCTGGCAGGGGGAACTCTATCCCCGCTGGCTGATGGCCATGAACGGCGGCTTCGGCAGCCCCACCTTCTTCTTCTATCCCCCGCTCCCCTACTACGTCAGCGCCCTCTTTGCCGGGCCCGGTGCCCACCCCCAGCAAGCCATCTACCCTTTGCTTGGCAGCGCCACCCTGGCCCTGCTGCTCTCCGGGGTGTTTGCCTATCTGTGGCTGCGTGCCACCACGCCCCCTGGCCGGGCCCTGGCCGCCAGCCTGCTCTATCTGGCGCTGCCCTATCATGTCGCCATGGATCTCTATGCCCGCTTCGCCCTGGCGGAGTTCTGGGCCTTCGCCTGGGCTCCCCTTATCCTGCTGGGGCAGGATCTCGCCCACCGCGGACCACCTCAGGGGTTGCCCCTGCTGATCCTGGGGCTGGCGCTGCTGGCCTTCTCCCACCTCCCCAGCCTCTTGCTCATGATGGGGCTGGTCACCTTGCGCGCCTTCTGGTTCGCCAGACGCACCCGCACTCTGACGCCCTGCTGGCAAGCCCTCGGCGCCCAAGGGGTGGGGCTTTGCATGGCAGCCGCCCTGCTGCTGCCCGCCCTGGCGGATCAGGGGGCCATCTCCATGGAGCTGATGCGCGGCGGCATGTTCGACTACAGGCGCAACTTTCTCGACCGCCTGCCCAGCGCCTGGGAGGACTGGCGTTTTCGCGGTCACCTGGCGTGGCAGAGCATGCTGACCCTGGCCCTGCTGCTCATCGCCTGGGCCGCCGCCCGGGAGCCGCGTCACCCCGAGCTGCTGTGCTGGGGGGCGATCGGCGTCGTCGCCTTCCTGATGATGCTGCCCCCGAGCCAGCCTCTCTGGAGCCTGCTTCCCCCCTTGCAGCGGGTGCAGTTTCCCTGGCGGCTCAACCTGGTGCTCGCCCTTGCCACGGTCGCCGTGGTGGCGCTCGGCACCCAGCCCCATCGTCTCTGGCAGGGGCTCTGGTGGGGAGTATTTCTGCTGACCCTCCTCTCCACCCTGGCCTATGTGCGTCACGCCCCCCTCACCCAGGCCCCCGAACGGGAGGCCATGGCATTCGAGTTCGACAGCAAGCGCAGTGCCCGGGAATACAGGCCAAGGCAGGTGCCGGGGGGCATGTTCGCCCCGACCCTGCTCGCCTGGAAGGAGGAGTTCCAGCCGCCTGTCAGCGCCGAACCGCCAGGCGCGAGCTGGAGCCTGACCCGCTGGCAACCCCGCGCCCTGGCGCTGGAGGTCAAGGCCCGGGTGCCGACCCGGCTGGTCCTGCACCAATACCATTACCCCGGCTGGGAGGCCCGCCTCGACGGGCACCTGGCGCTGACGGTGAGCGCCAATCGCCAGGGGTTGATGCAACTCTGGGTTCCGGCGGGCCACCACAGCCTCACCCTGACCCTGGCGGCACGCTGGCCGGAGCGCACCGGCAATGCCCTCTCCCTGCTCGGATGGCTTGCCTGGCTCTGGCTGCTCTGGCGCCACACCCGACAAAAGGGCATCGGGCAGGATGCACCTGATCGCGCCCGCCAAAACTGATAGACTCAACACCTGCCCCTTAACCCGGCCCAGCCCACGACTCGGATACCCTATGCCCCAAGCCAGCTCCCTCTCCCCCCGTTTCCTCTTCATCCTGCTCGGTGCCCTGGCGGGCCTGACTCCCCTCGCGGTGGACATGTATCTGCCCGCCATTCCCGCCATCGCCCGGGATCTGGCTACCAGCATCGACGGCGCCCAGCTCACCATCAGCGCCTTCCTGGGGGGCTTTGCCATCGGCCAGCTCTTTTACGGGCCGCTCGCCGACAGCTTCGGCAGAAAGCCGGTGATCCTGGCGGGCCTGACGATGTTTGCCGTGGCCTCCGTAGGCTGCGCCATGGCGGACTCCCTGCCTGAGCTCCTGGCCTGGCGCATGTTGCAGGCCGCAGGGGGCGCCGCGGGTTCCGTGGTGGTCAACGCCCTGCTGCGCGACCTGTTCGAGAAGGATGCGTTTTCCCGCGCCATGTCCTTCGTCATCCTGGTGATGACCCTCGCCCCCCTGGTGGCCCCCGTGGTGGGGGGGTACATTAGTGCTCACAGCGACTGGCGGGTGATCTTCTGGCTGCTGGTGGTCATCAGCCTGCTCATCTGCCTGGTGATGCAGTGGAAGATTGAGGAAACCCTCAAACCCGAGCACAAGCAGCCCCTGCGACTCGGGCAGGTGCTTCGCAACTACTGGGGGGTGCTCTCCCACCGTGGTGCCATGGGCTATGTGCTGTGCGGCGCCCTGTCGAGCTCCGGCATGTTCGCCTTCCTGAGCGCCTCCCCCTATGTCTACATCGAGTATTTCAAGGTGCCGACCGAGCACTACGGCTGGCTCTTTGGCCTCAATATCCTGCTGATGATGGTGGTCACCTTCGCCAACAGCCGGCTGGTGAAAGGGGTGGGTGCCGAACGCATGCTGCGATACGGCCTGACCGTGCTGCCGCTCGCCGGGGCCCTGCTCATCTACAACGCCTGGAGCCAGACCGGCGGCCTGTGGGGCATCGTCATCCCGGTGGTGCTCTTCGTCGGCCACATCAGCCTGGTGGGGGCCAACGCCATGACCGGCCTGATGGGCCACTTCCCCCAGTCCGCAGGCACCGCCTCGGCGCTGGCTGGCACCCTGCGCTTTGGCCTTGGGGCCCTGGTGGGGGTCCTGGTCAACCTCAATCCCCCCGAATCGCCGCTCCCCATGGCCATCGCCATCGCCGGTTGCGGCCTGGGGTCGGCCCTCAGTTACTGGCTGCTGAGCGGCAAGCGCGTCCCCTGATGCCTTGCAATGAAAAAGCCCTGTCCATGGACAGGGCTTTTTCATTGCAAGGCATCAGTCATCGGCCTGCAACCCACTGCGCGCCAGGATCTCGCTCTCCAGCCCATCCAGGCTTAGCTGGTTCTTCTTGCGCCAGTAGGCCTCAATCCCCTCCCGGCCCTGGCGTGCCGACCAGTTGGCAAGATCCTCCCTGTCCCCCTGGTACTCATACAGAGGCACCGACATGCCGCACGACGTCTGGACCCGTTCAATGTCCAGCAGGAAGATCTGGCGAGCCGCGACGCTTGGGGGGAACAGCGCCAGCAACGACGGCCACTGCGGATCAGTGCGGTGCAGCACCCGTGCCTGGCCATAGGCTCGCAGAATAAGCGGCGCCCCCTCGAAGGCGCAGAACATCACCGTCATGCGCGGCTGTTGCAGCACCTGGGCCGCGGACTCGTTGCCGCTGCCGGTCAGGTTGAGCCAGGCCAGGGTGTGGGCATCGAGGACGCGCAGCGAATCCCCGCCCTTGGGGGAGAGATTGACCGATCCCTTCGCGGCTGCCGTGCCGACGAAGAAGATCTTCTGCCCCTCGATAAAGGTGACATGGCGCGGCGAAAGCGCCTCGAACAGTTGTCCCATCCTGCCTCTCCCTGGTGCCTGGAACCGGATTCCCTAAAACAGGGCGCTGTTGAGCCACAGGTGCGCCCCTATGCCGACCATATAGCCAAGCAAAATGGCAGGCAACCACTTGAGGTGCCCGACGAAGGTATACATGCCCCTGGCCTGCCCCATCAGGGCCACCCCGGCGGCGGAGCCGACCGAAAGCAGACTGCCCCCCACCCCGGTGGTCAATGTCACCAGCAGCCACTGCCCCGTGCTCATCTGCGGCTCCATGGAGAGCACGGCGAACATCACCGGAATGTTGTCGATCAGGGCGGAGAGCAGGCCGATGACGACGTTGGCCAGGGTCGGATCGCCACCGTCATAGAGAAAATGGGAGGCAAGCGCCAGATACCCCATAAACCCGAGGCCGCCGACGCACATCACCACCCCGTAGAAGAAGAGCAGGGTGTCCCACTCCGCCTTGGCAATCTTGTTGAACACATCGAACGGCACCACCGAGCCCAGACGCAGCAGCCTGGCCTCGTCCCCGGTGCGCTCATACAGCGCCCGTGCCCGGGCCAGGGTGACGGGCTGGGTCTTTCGCAGATAGAAACTGAAAAATTGCAGGTAGCCCAGCCCCATCATCATGCCGAGCACGGGGGGCAGCCCCAGGAAGTGATGGCAGGCGACGGCGGTCACTATGGTGAGCACAAAGAGCAACACGATGACAACGGCGCCGCGCCTTGGCACCACCATCTCGCCCGGCATGGCGGGCACCAGACGGGGCACCATCAGGCTCATCAGGGTGGCCGGCACCAGGAAGTTGAGCAGGGCGGGGATGAAGAGCAGCAAGAACTGCTGGAACGGCACCTTGCCCGCCTGCCACACCATCAGGGTGGTGATGTCGCCAAAGGGGCTGAAGGCGCCGCCCGCATTGGCTGCCACGACGATGTTGATGCAGGCCAGGTTGATGAAGCGGCGCTCCCCGTTGGCCACGTTGAGGACCACTGAGCACATCAGCAGCGCCGTGGTGAGGTTGTCCACCACGGGGGAGATGAAAAAGGCGAGAAAACCGGTGAGCCAGAAGAGCGTACGCAGGCTGAATCCCGCCTGCACCAGGCGTACCCGCAGCACGGCGAACAGCAGCCTGTCTTCCATGGCGTTCACATAGGTCATGGCCACCAGCAAGAAGAGCATCAGCTCGGCATACTCCAGCAGGTTGTGCCGAAACCCGGCCTGAACCAGCTCGCTGTGCCCCTGCCCCGCATAGACCAGACCGATGGCTATCCAGATGATGCCGGCGGCCACCAGCACCGGCTTGGATTTTCGCAGCTTCAGGTACTCCTCGGCCATCACCAGGGCATAAGCCAAGGCGAAGATGGCGAGGGCGAAGAGCCCGACCCCGCTGTGGGTCAGATCGAGGGGGCCGTTGCCCGCAGCGGCGGGGGCACTGAGCAGGGCCGTCCCGGGCACGAGGCGAAGGAGTCCAGACATGGCGGCATCTCCTGGCAGGCGTCTGGCATTGAGGCTAGCAGCGCAAAGGGAAGCCGCCCTCCTTGTCATCCTGATGAGCGGCCCGCCGCGGGCACTCAGGCAAACATGAGCGAGGCCCGTTGCCGGGCCCCGTCATCAGGAGGTCTTCTTGCCAAAACCCGATTGCTTGAGGGTGTAGCCTGCGCTGTTTTGCCAGGCATCCAGCCCGCTTCGGTTATTGCCCGCCACCAGGCTCGCGGCCAGGCTCGGGCTGTTGAAGAGCTGATCGGCGGTAAAGATGAAGCCCCCTTCGGGGTGGGGAACGAGCACCCCCTTGCCCAGCAGCTCCTGGCGCAGCTCGATCACCGCCTCGCGCAGGGAGGCCGCATCCTCGCCGTTGGCAGTGGAGCCCGCCTGGACCATGAAACCGGGGTTTTGCCGCTTGCCCACCGGATAACCATGGGCCTCTGCCCCCTTGCCGTTGAAGTGGTAGAGCTCGCGCTCCCCCGGCTTGTTGTCGGAGAGGGCCTTTTGCAGGGTCATCAGCTCGTTGTAGATATCGATGGGGACCACGGCAGCCTGCTTGACGCCCTTGCTGTCGACGATAAAACTGACTTGCTTGTGTAACATCCTTGCTCATCCTGTGACCCATGGAAGGCCCTATTCTAACCACCTCAGGCGAGCGGGATCCAGCGAGGATCCCCATCCCTTTTGCAGGCGCGATCACTAACTGGCATAGTGACGGACATTGTGAAAGCCATTGACCATCAAACGGTTATCCCATGCTTAGCCTGCGCAACCTCAGTAAACGCTTCGCCAACGGCGGCGAGACGCTCCCCCTGTTTGAGGGGCTGGATCTCGCCCTCACCCCGGGGGAAACCTGCCTGCTGCTGGGGCAAAGCGGCTGTGGCAAGTCCACCCTGCTCAACCTCATCGCCGGTCTCATCGCCCCGGACGAGGGGGAGATCTGGCTGGAAGAGACCCGCCTCGACACCCTGCCGACAGACGAGCGGGCCCGCCTGCGTGGCCGCCATTTCGGCATCGTCTATCAGGATTTCAACCTGCTGCCGACCCTGACCGTGGCCGAGAACCTCGCCCTGCCCCTTCAGATAAACAACCTGCCCCAGAACGATGGGCGCCTCGATGCCCTGCTCGCGCGCCTTGGCATGAGCCACAAACGCCACGCCTGGCCGGAACAGCTCTCCGGCGGCCAGCGCCAGCGGGTGGCGCTGGCCCGCGCCCTCATTCATCAGCCCCGTTGGCTGCTCGCCGACGAACCCACCGGGAGCCTTGATGAACACAACGCCGAGCAGGTGATGGCCCTGATGATGAGCGCGGTGCGCGATACCGGCGCCGGTCTCTTGCTGGTGAGCCACAACCCGGGCTATGGCGACCTGGCGGATCGGGTGCTGCGCCTTGAAGGGGGGCAGCTGGTCGAGCTCAAGGGGCGCCGCCATGGCTGACTTCTGCCGGGGGGCCTGCTGATGTTGCCGCTCAAGGCGCTGCTGCGCCTCTATCGCGCTCACCCCTGGTTGCTCTTGATGAGCCTGGCCGGGCTCACCCTCGGGGTCACCCTGGTGGTGGCCATCGAGCTCTTGAACCACAGCGCCCGCACCAACTTCGTCGCCGCCCGCAGCCAGCTCGCCGGGGAGGCCAACTACCGCCTGGCCCCCCAGGGTGGCCTGGATGAGCAAGTCTACGTGAGGCTGGTGCGAAGCCAGCCGAACCTTGACGCCATGCCAGAGCTTCACGCCTGGCTCAAGGACGAACAGGGGCGCAGCTTCCAGTTGCTGGGGATGGATCTCTTCAACCCCGGCCCCCTGCGCCGCCTCTTTGGCGATGCGCCAGACAGCCAACCCGATGTCTCGTTGAATCGCGCCGACAGCGTCTGGCTGGCCGCCCCCGAGGCCAAGCGCCTTGGCTGGCAAACGGGCCAGAGCCGGCGCTTCGTGCTGGGTGGCGGTGAAGGGGCGTCGCCCCGCCCGCTGACCCTCACCCTGGCAGGCACCTTCGAGCCCGGCGCCGTGCCCATGGAGCGGCTGCTGGTGACCGATATCGGTCTCGCCCAGCCGCTGCTGGGCAAGGAAGGGCGGCTCGATCGCATCGTCTTCAAGCTCAGCGACGCAGAGGCCAATACCTTGCAAAGAGCCTTGCAGGCGGCCCTGCAATCCTATGCCCCCCATCAGCCCCTCTGGCTTGAGCCCATCAGCCCGGCGCTCGATGCCAGCCAGCTCGGCGATGCGCTGGCCCTGAACCTCACTGCCCTCTCCCTGCTCGCCATGGCCGTGGGATTGTTTTTGGTGTTCAACGCCCAGCGCTTCGTGCAGAGCGTGCGCCGCCCCCTGCTCGCCCAGCTCATCATCCTCGGGATGCCGCCGCGCCGGGTGCTGCGCTGGCTAACCCTGGAGATCCTGATCCTCGCCAGCATCGGCACCCTGCTCGGGCTGCTGCTGGGGAGCCTGCTGGCCCTCGCCCTGATGGGGCAGCTCACCCAGGCGCTGGCCGACCTTTATGGCCCCAACCCCATCGACCTGCTGCGCCTCTCCCCGACGAGCCTTGGCAAGGCGCTGGTGATTGGCCTTCTGGGGATGCTTGCCGCCAACCTGCCCGGCTGGTGGCAACTGCTGCGCCAATCCCCCCTTGAGCTGCGAGAGGGCAACAGTCGCCCACCGGCTCACCCCTGGCAACGCCGGGGCCTTGCCATCGCCATTCTGCTGCTGTGCGCCCTGTGTCTGTGGCAGCCCTCCACCGGCCTTGGCGGCGCCCTCTTCGTGGCCGGAGGCTGGCTGCTCGCCATGGCCCTCCTGCTGCCCGATGCCCTTCGCTCCTTGCTGGGGCGGCTGCGTGCACGCGGCCCCCTCACCGCCCGGCTCGGGGTGGCAGAAACCCTCTATCACCTGGATCGCACCGCCATCGCGGTGATGGCGCTGCAACTGGCCATCGCCGCGGCCATCGGCATCGGGGTCATGGTGTCGAGCTTTCGCTCGAGCGTGGAGATCTGGCTCGGCCAGCGCCTGGCCGCCGATCTCTACGTCACCGCTCCCAAGGGGGTGGCTGGCAGCAGGGGCGCACTCGGCGAGCAGACCCTCAACACCATCCTCGCCTCGCCAGATGTGCGCGCCGCCTCCCGCCGCGCCGTGCTCCCCGCCCGCTGGCAGGGGCAGCCCATCGAGTGGGCGCAGATGGACTTTATTCCCGAGCTCAAAGCCGCCTACCCCTTGCTCGCCGGGCGCTGGCCCGCGGCTCCCGACGAGGTGCTGGCGAGCGAACCGCTGACGGTACGCCTCGGGGTCAGGGTGGGCCAGCGCCTAGAGGTAACCAGCGAAGGGGGGCCGAGGGCTTTCACCGTCACCGGCGTCTATCAGGATTACGGCAGCGACAAGGGGCAGATACTGCACGCCTTCGAAGGGGGCAAGGTGCAATCCCTTGCCCTCTTCAGCCCGGATCCCGAGCACCTTGGTGACAGGCTCAGGAGCCAGTTTGGCGAGCAGGTGAACCTGTTGCCCGCCCCCGCCATCCACGCCGCCGCCCTCAGGGTGTTCGATCAGACCTTCGTGGTGACCGAACTATTGAAGTTACTGATTTTGGGGATCGCCTTCGTCGGCATCGGCTCGGCCTTTATGGTGCTGGGGCTGGCCCGGCGCGGCGAGTTGCAGACCCTGCAGAGCCTTGGCCTGAGCCCCCGCCACTGCCGCCGGCTGCTGGTGTGGCAAGGGGCAGGCCTCGGGCTGCTCACGGCGATCCTGGCATTGCCGGTGGGCTATGGCCTTGCCTGGGTGCTGATTGAGGTGGTCAACCCCCGCGCCTTTGGCTGGCGGCTGGCCTTCGAGGCCGCCCCCCTGCACGCCGTCACGGCGCTCCTGCTCGCCCCCGTCTGTGGCGCGCTCGCCTCCTGGTATGCCGCAAGGAGAGTGGTATGAAAGATTGGTTGGCGCACTGGCTCAGCCATGGCTTGACGTTCCCATTGACCAGATCTCTGTCACCGCCCCTGATTCAGCGCAGAGAAGCGCACAGAGCTGCCGCGAACCATCCCCTCTCCCTTCGGGAGAGTGCCAGGGTGAGGGGAATCTTGTCCTCTTGGCTCGCAGCCCTCTTGATCCCGCTTGTTGCCATAAGCGGCAACGCGCAGGCCAGCGATCTGGGGAGCATCCTTGGTGGTGGCAACGATCACTTCAAACAGGCCCTGCCGGGTCAGTCCATCCGCCTACCCGCGGATCACGCTGCCCACCCCGACTACCGCTCCGAGTGGTGGTATCTCACCGGCAACCTCAAAGACGAGCAAGGGCGCGGCTACGGCATGCAGTGGACCCTGTTTCGCCAAGGCATTGAACAGGAGATAACATCCGACAACCCCTGGCTCACCCCTCAACTCTGGTTGGCCCAGTTCGCCATCACGGATGTGAGCAAAGGCAGCCACCAGCAGGACGAGCGCACCAGCCGCCAGGGGCCTGGGCTCGCCGGTGCCAGCGGCGGTGAGTATTGGCTGAAAGAGTGGGTGCTTACCTCTCAAGGGGAATCGCTCTTTCCCGCCACCCTCAAGGTGCAGAGCAAGGCGGGGGATCTTGATGTGAAGGTGAGTGCCGCCAAGCCGGCGGTACTGCAAGGCAAAGCGGGTTACAGCGAGAAGAGCCCGGGCAACGCCTCCTTCTACTACTCCTACCCCCGCCTGACCATCAGCGGCACCCTGACCCTGGATGGCGAGACCCGCAACGTCAGCGGTGAGGGGTGGTTTGATCACGAGTGGAGCAGCTCGGTATTGGCCGAGTGGCAATCGGGCTGGGACTGGTTTTCGCTCCAGTTTGACGATGGGCGCGAGCTGATGCTGTTTCGCCTGCGCACCAAATCGGGACACTCTGAGCCGGAGAACCGCTACGGCATCCTGATTGAACAAGACGGCAGCAGTCGGGTGCTGTCGCCTGACTCCATCGTCCTCACTCCCGGCAAGACCTGGCGCGGCCCCAAGGGGCAAGCCTACCCCATCGAGTGGCAACTGGAAGCCGCCGATATGAAGCTCGTTATCAAGGCGCGCCAACCCAATCAGGCCATGACGGGACGCTTCGACTACTGGGAGGGAGCGGTATCCGTCTCGGGGGATGCCAAGGGCGTCGGCTATCTGGAGATGACGGGATATTGAGCACCTTAAATATCTGATCGACTTCAAGAAATCATTAAAATGCCATGTGCTGAGTGATTTTTACTCAGAAAACCTGTTATTGCTTGATACCATACCTACGTGAGCCCTTTTTACCTTGTTATACATGGTTTATATTATTGGTTTGCAAGGCAAACAAAAATCCGCGAAAGTCCGTTTAAGTTTCGCAAATCGAGCCTACCGCTCTAACGATTCTAGGCTGTTTAGTCCTTTGTAATAAAAAACAGCATAATAATTCAGAGGGAATATATGGACGTGCTTAAAAATATCCCCAAGGAAGTGTGGGGGACGACAATTGACATCATAAACAAACTAATATATCCGATTACAGCCACAACAGTTGGCATTGGGAAGTTAATTGAAAACAAATTCAATTCGTTAAGTGACGTACAAAAAATAATTGCAGAACAGACTCTGAGAGAAACAGCAGAAAAAATAAGAAACTCTGGCGTTAAGGATTTTGATTCTGTTGTAGTGAAACCTCAAATAATTTACACTGTGTTAGAAAACACGGATAGCCAATCTGATGATTTTATTCGGTCATTGTGGTCTAACCTTACGGCTAGAGAAATGAGTGAAGGCAGTATCCATCCTGAAATAGCGAGGACGTTTGCAAAGCTGACGGCGCCTGATTTAGTAGTGCTATCTGAACTGTACTCAAAAAATTCCTCTGTGACTAAGTTGATTTTTCAAGCTCTTGCATCCACTTATACACTCGGCATAACTCGAGTTCCAAAGTCATTCCATCATGTATATTTATCTGACCTAGGGCTAATTGCGGATATTTCTGGCAAGTGGCTTGTTACAATAAAAGGTAAAGAACTTATGAGATGCATAGCAGAGCTGAAGAAGGCTTGTTAACCAAAAATTTAGTCCCCAAGAGCTTTTATGTAGAATTTAGAGAAAAACCAACGCTGTTTATCTGGTGATTATTAAATGAAAGATTGGAAAAAATATCAAGAGAATACCGCAGAATATTTCCGCTCTCTTGGATTAGATGCTAGAACAGATGTATCCGTGAAAGGGGTCAGAACCAGTCATGATGTAGATGTATATGTCACCTCTCATTTTGACGGGTTTGATGTAATATGGATTGTTGAATGTAAACACTGGCAAAAGCCTGTGAATAAGCTACATGTTTTGGCACTTAGGGAAATAGTGACCGATATTGGTGCAGATAGAGGTATTTTATTATCAGAGTCTGGGTTTCAAAGTGGTGCATTTGAAGCCGCTCAAATGACAAATGTACAATTAGCATCACTTACAGAGCTAAAAATAAATTCGAGCAATACGATATATTCCATGAGACTCAGAGAACTGCTAGACCGTGTTTTGTTATGCAAGGATAGATATTGGAACATGCCTAAATCGACTCGCATAAAAAATGGCCTGCGATCAGCATATGGAGAGCATGATTACTCTGGTGACAATATAATAAAGTTTTGTTCTGAAGCACTATCTCGATCTTTCAAAAATGAATATCCATTACGGAGTGAAGATCCATTAACTTTCTTCATGTTCAATAAATATGGGGAAATAAAATCTCCAGAACAATTGGTTGAAATAATTGAGCCATTAGTTCTTGAGCTTGAAATAAAACTAAAAAAAGCAGAAGAGTCAACATAGTTATATGACGCAGCAATGCCACATATAAACCCAAACCTTCCTACCTTCTAAAAATAAAGAGAGGGAATGCCACATTCAATTATTATACTTGGGCATGGTTTGTTTTTTCGGAAGAGTTTTTATCCCCCTGACATTCAATTTAATTCCCGATACCCAACCTTATCAAATAAATCACGTAGACTGTGACCATCTGGCTGGACAAAAACGCCAACAACTAGCGAGTGAGGTGTTCCGGCTGCGCCACATTGCAGTCTTGACCTCATTTTTCGATGATTTCTTGCGGGCTATAGGGGTCACTGGCTACCGGCTCGAGCACTAAAGAAATATTCAGAAGAACGCTTGACCCATCGCCTTGTTGAGCCACTACTCCTTATCTCCTGCTTGCGCCAAAAATTGAAGGTCAAAGTGGGTGCTCCGGCACAGCTATAACAACCCCCTTTCACTCTCTGCCTTGATGGCGCCCAGTATCCGGCGCCGGATCAGGCCGCTGACGGGGCGGATCAGATACCAGTAAGGTGCGAACTTGAGGCGGCAGGCCAGATCCGGGCAGAACACCCTTGTCTGGGTGGTCAACCGGGTGGTGCCGTTTGGCTGGCGGCTGGCCGAAAACCCCAGGGCGAGCTTGGCGACGCCTGGCACCGCAAAGTCCAGATAAGCCTGACTGTCCGCCATGGTCACCAGACCAAAGTCTGGCCGCCAGAACCGGCCGACAAGGCCGTAGAGCAGCGTGTTGTCGTCATGGCTGTCGAGCGGCACGAATCTGTGCAGGCCAAAGGGAGGCGGGCTGGCGCTCTGTTGGCGGCCGAGAAGATGCCCAAGGCGCATCGGCACTTCCCGCAAGCCGATCAGGTGGCGAAAGGCCGGATCCGCTTCCGGTCGATAGTTGGCCGCCGCCTGGATGACGGTGTGCGGGTCGGCGGCAATGTCGCGAGCGTGCTCTTCACAGAAGTGATAGGCAGGTAGATAGTGGTTTAGCGGCGTCATCAATCCTTCCTTGCCATCGCTCGTATCAGCATCGCCCCCTTTCATAGCACGTAGCACCAGACAAGTCCCGTTTTTAAGCCACCTTGTTCACCCCATTGAAAACGGCAGGATAGTTATCCTGCCGTTTTTTTCTCTATCTCGCCGCCTGTTCCACCAGATAGAGGATGCTGTGATAGGGAATGCCGGCGTGCTGGCTGAGCCCCATTTCGCAGGTGCGGCTGTTGCTGAATCCCTGACGGCAATTGGCGGGGACCTGGGCGGGCAGGCTGACGAGAGCGGCGGCGTTGAGCTCCGGGGTCATCAGCCCCTTGTCGCCGGCAAAGCCGCAGCACTGGATATGCTCAGGCACGATCACCTCCCGGGCGCAGGCGCGGGCCAGCGCCAGCATCTTCTCCCCCAGCCCCATGCGCCGGCTGCTGCAGGTGATATGGAGCATCACTGTCTCATCAATCGGTACAAGGTCGAGATGGGGCAGCAGGTGTTCCAGCACAAAGGCGGAGGGCTCGAACACCCGAAGGCCCTTGCCGAGCGCCCCCGAGAGCAGTCGCTGCACGCAGGGGCTGGTGTCGAGCAGCACGGGCCAGCGCCCCTGCTCGCTTGCCTGCCACAGGGCCTCGGCCAGCTCACTGCGCTTGGCTGCGGCCACCTCGCTCATCCCCTTGCTGTCATAGGGCATGCCGCAACAGAGCCCCTCAACTCTCGCCGGCACGATGACTCGGCAACCCGCCTTCTTGAGCAAGGATAACACCACGTCCGGCAGTGACGGGGCCTCCTCCTGCTGGCCGAACACCCGGCTGGCGCAGGACGGCAGGTAGACCACGGCGCGATCCTCTCCAATGCCCTCATTGGATCCGCCATGGCTCCCCTCCCCTTGCGGCCACCGGTAGCGGCTCGGCCCCGGCAGGGTGGGCAACCAGGCGGGGGGGCGCTGGCCGCTCAGATGGCGAACCCCGTTCACCAATCCTGCCAGCGCCTTGTCTCCCAACACCTTCCCGGCAATGGCTTTTAGGCCCAGCGCACTGCGGGCGGTGCGGGTAACGCCAGCGAAATGATCGGCGCTCCATCGGGCAATGGGCACGAAGCGCTGGTACTTTTCGCTGCGCAGCTTCTTGATCAGGCTGCCAGTGTTGATGCCCACCGGGCAGCGATCGGCGCACAGTCCCGTCGCGGCGCAGGTCTCAATCCCTTGATAGTCAAATAGCCGGGCAAGATCCCCTGCCACTTCACCGCTGCGACCACGGCGTGACAACTCCCGATAGAGCACGATGCGCTGGCGTGGCGACAGCGACAGGGTGCGCGAGGGGCAGACCGCCTCGCAAAAGCCGCACTCGATGCACGGATCCACGATGGCATCGCTCGCTGGCATGGGCTTGAGGTGGGCCAGGTGGGCCTTGGGGTCGTCGTTGATGATGACGCCGGGATTGAGCAGGCCATCGGGGTCCAGCAGCGCCTTGATGCGGCGCATCAGCGCCATCCCCTCCGGCCCCCATTCCAGCTCCACATAGGGGGCCATGTTGCGGCCGGTGCCGTGCTCGGCCTTGAGGGACCCGCCAAAGCGCACGGCGACGAGTTCGGCCACCGCATCCATAAAGGCGCCATAGCGGGCCACCTGGGCCGGATCGTCGAACCCCTGGGTAAAGACGAAGTGCAGGTTCCCCTCCAGCGCGTGGCCGAAGATGATGGCTTCACCGTATTCGAAGCGATCGAACAGGGCTTGCAGCCCCGCCACCCCTTCCGCCAGACGCTCGATGGGAAAGGCGACATCCTCGATGATGACGGTGGTGCCGGTGGTGCGCACCGCCCCCACCGCCGGGAAGAGCCCCTTGCGAATGGCCCAGAGGTCGGCGCTGTCGATAGTAAAAGGCACAGAGGCGACCTGGGCGAACTCGGCGGCCATGGCCGTCACCTGCTCGCAGCGAGCCACCAGCGCCTCTTTCGATTCCCCATGCACCTCCACAAGCAGGGCGCAGGCAGCCAGGTCCAGGGTCTTGATAAAGTCCGGCAGACCGGGCTTGCCCGCCACCGAGCGAAGGGATCGCCCATCCATCAGCTCCACCGCCGCCACCGGCGCGCTTTTCAGGCGCGAGGTGGCCAGACAGGCCTGCTCGGCGTCCCGAAACACCAGCAGAGCCGAGGCCTTGTGGGGGTATTCCGGCACGGTGTCGAGCACCACCTCGGCGATAAAGCCGAGGGTCCCCTCCGAGCCGATCATCAGGTGGGTGAGGATATCAATGGGATCCTCATGGTCGAGCAGGGCATTGATGGCGTAGCCGGTGGTGTTCTTGAGCCGGTACTTGTGGCGGATCTTGGCGGCAAGCTCGGCGTTCGCCAGCACCTCGGCGCGCAGGGCGGCGAGCCCCAAGAGCAGCTCCGGGCGTTTGGCCGCCAAGGCGGCGCGGCTCTGGGGATCGCCACTCTCCAGCACGGTGCCATCGGCCAGCAGCAGGGTCATGGCGTGCAGGGTGTGATAGCTGTTATGGGCGGTGCCGCAGCACATGCCGCTCGCGTTGTTGGCGGCGATGCCACCGAGCTTGCAGGCGTTGATGGAGGCGGGATCCGGCCCAATCTTGCGCCCCAGAGGGGCCAGATAGCGGTTGGCATCGGCGCCGATCACCCCGGGTTGCAGGGCGATGCGCGCGCCATTGTCCAGAATGCGGTGGCCGCGCCAGCTGTCGGTCAGGGTGATGAGCACCGAATCGCTCAGGGCCTGGCCCGAGAGGCTGGTACCGGCGGCGCGAAAGGTGCACGGCAGGCCCAATTCGCGGCACACCGACAGCACGAAGCGCACTTCATCCAAAGAGTCGAGGCGCACGATGCGCTCGGGCACCAGGCGGTAGAAGCTGGCGTCCGTGCCGTGGGCCAATCGCAGATCCGGGTCGCTCACCAGCCGCTCCGGCGCAATGCGCGAGAGCACGGCGGCGTCAAATTCATTCCAGCGCATCAGCAATCCTCCACCAGCACGACCAAGAGACGGCTCGGGCCGTGGGCGCCGTAGGCCAGGGTCTGCTGGATGTCGGCGGTCTTGGAGGGGCCGGAGACCAGCAACAGATTGGTGGGCATGGCCTGCTGCCAGCGCCCGGCCGCCACCAGCCCCGCCAGGTTGTCGGCGATGGTGGAAGCCGCCAGCAGGGCGATATGGCAGGGGGGCACCAGGGACAAGGTGCGCGGCTCGCCGCCATCGGGCAGCAACACCAGCGTCCCGGTATCGGCGATGGCGCCCGCGCAGTGGGTAATACCCGCCTGACAGACGTCGAACAGATCGTCCTTCCAGCTCGCGAACTTGCCAGAGGGGGTCAGCACAGATCGCCCGGCGCAAGCCGCCGCGACCGCCTCCTGCCAGCGGCCGCCCTGGCCACAGGCCAGACTCGTCACGCCCTCTTCATCCAGCCAGGCGGCCAGATCCCGGGCAAGGGTTGCTTCCTTGACGGTCAGGATCTCGGCGTGGCTGGCGCTGATCCCGGCAACAAAGCGCTCACGCCGCGCGCTGTCGTCTGCCCCGCGCCAGGGCTGCCAGCCATGGGGGGCGTGGGCCATGGGGGTGGCGGCGCCGCGCAGGCGGCTTAATATGGCCTCTTTGCTCGACATCTCAGGACTCCTTCTTCTTCTGGCGCAGCAGGGCGTGCAGGCTCTGGGGGGCGGGTTTGGGGGCTTCGCGGCACTGGGTCCAGGGGCCCAGGTGTTTGGGCATCAAGCCCCGCAGGCGACCGGCCACCCCGGTTGCGGCGTGGTAGAGGCGCGGGTGGGTGGCGGCAAAGGCAAAGCCCTGCATGGCGAGGGTCTCGAGCCGGCTTTTGGCCGCCCCCTGCCCCGCCAGCGGTTCGTGACCGGGCTGTGCGTCGTGCTTGGCCTCCCGGCGCAGGCGCTGCAACATGTCGGGAATGGGGATGCGCACCGGGCACACCTCGCCGCAGGCACCGCACAGGCTCGATGCGGTCACCAGATCGCTGGTGCTCTCCAGCCCCAGCAGGTGGGGGGAGATGATTTTGCCGATGGGCCCCGGATAGATGGTGCCGTAGGCGTGGCCGCCGATGCGGGTGTAGACCGGGCAGTGGTTCATGCAGGCGCCGCAGCGGATGCACTGCAAGGTCTTGCGCAGCTCTTCGTCCCGATAGGCCTGGCTGCGGCCGTTGTCCAGCAGCACCAGGTGCACCTCGTCCGGGCCGTCCAGCTCCCCTGCCCGGCGCGGGCCGCTGATGACGTTGAAGTAGGTCGTGATGGCCTGTCCGGTGGCCGAGCGGGTCAGGGCGCTGTAAAGCGGCGGCACGTCGGATAAGCACTCCACCACCTTCTCGATGCCGGTGATGGCCACGTGGACTTTCGGCACAGTGGTGCACATGCGCCCGTTGCCCTCGTTCTCCACGAGACACAGGCTGCCGGTCTCCGCCACCGCGAAGTTGACGCCGGAGAGCCCCATGCCGGCGCGGCGAAACTCTTCGCGCAGGGCCCGCCGCCCGGTCTGGATCAGTGCGTCCACGTCCGTGGTGGGGGTGAAGCCTTCCAGATTGCCGGCGAAGGTGTCGCTCACCTCCTGCTTGTTCTTGTGGATGGCGGGCATGATGATGTGTGACGGGGTGTCGCCGTCGAGCTGGACGATAAACTCCCCCATGTCGCTCTCAAGGCAGCGGATGCCGTGGCGCGCCATCTCGTGGTTGAACCCCACCTCCTCGCTCACCATGGACTTGCCTTTGACGATGCTGCTCACCCCGTGTTGCTGGGCGATGCGAAGGATGATGGCGTTGGCCTCGGCCGGCCTCTGGGCCCAGTGCACCCGGATGCCGTTGCGCTCGCAGTTGGCTTCGAGCTGCTCCAGAAGATCTGGCAGGCGCGAGAGACAGCGCTGGCGGATTTGCTCCGCCGCATCGCGCACCGCCGCTTCTTCGGCGGGGTCGGCGAAGGCATCCCGGCGCTTGGCGCGCAGGTAATCCATGGCGCCGCGAAAATTCTGGCGCAGCACGGGGTCGGCCAGGGCCGCCTCGGCCTGGGGATGGAAGCGGCGCGGCGAATACTTGGCGTGATCAGACATGGGGCTGGGCCTCTTTGGTATGAGCCAAATCGCTAACAGCGGCGCCGTTATGAGCTATTTCGTCACTGTCGGGGCGGCTGTGGGCGAGCAGGAAGCTCGCCAGGTGGGTGGCAGGCAAGATCCTGCCCTGATAGGCCAGGGATCCCTTGATGTTCAAGAGGCACCCCCAGTCCGCGCTCACCAGGGTGTCGGCGCCGGTGGCCAGCAGGTGGCGGGTCTTGTCCTCCACCATGGCCTGGCTGATGTGGGGGTGGCGCACCGAGAAGGTGCCGCCAAAGCCGCAGCACTCGCTCTCGTAGGCCTGTTCATGCAAGGTGACGCCATCGAGCTGCCCCAGCAGGCTGCGGGCCGTGGTGTGTACCTGCATCTCGCGCCAGGCCGAGCAGGAGGTGTGCATGACGATGCTCGCCTCCCCCACCCCGTGCCAGCGCACCCGGCAGACCCGGGCCAGAAACTCGGTGAGCTCGAACACCCGATCGCAAAAATCGGCCACCTCGGGGCTCTCGGGAAAGAGGCGGCGGTAGTGGTGGTGCATCATGCCGCCGCAGGAGCCCGACAGCACCACCACCGGCCAGGGCTCGGGGAAGAGCGCCATCTGGCTTTGCGCCACCTTGCGCGCCTCCTCCTCGTGACCCGAGGTGTAGGCCGGCTGCCCGCAACAGGTCTGTTTCTCGACAAAGTGCACCCTTATCCCTTCCCGCTCGATCAGGGCGATGGCATCGAGCCCCGCCACCGGGTCGAACAGGTCCACCAGACAGGTGGCGTAGAGATAGACATCGGCCGGCTTGGCCGGGTAGACCCGCATTACCTTCATCACTTGCTCTCCTTACTTGAGCTGCAGCAGTGCGTCCGAGATGTGGAAGCTGTACATGAGCGCCAGCCCGATAAGGCCGGTGACCAGCAGGTAGTAGAGGGTCGGCAGCGCCGTCTTGCGCAGCGTCGCCCCCTCACGACCGAGCAGCCCCACGGTGGCCGAGGCCGCCACCACGTTGTGAATGGCAATCATGTTGCCGGCCGCCGCACCGACTGCCTGCAGGGCCAGCATGGCGGCGGTGGAGACCCCCAGGGTCTGGGCCACCTCGAACTGGAACTGGCTGAACATCATGTTCGATACCGTGTTGGAGCCGGCGATAAAGGCCCCCAGCGCGCCGATGGTGGCGCTGAGGGCCGGGAAGAACTCCCCCACCAGCCCGGCGGCAAAGTTGGCGGTGGTCACCGGCATGCTGGCGAGATCCGCCCCGTTGACGCCGGAGTTGATGAAGATACGCACCATGGGCACGGTGAAAATCAGCACGAAGCCGGCGCCGATCAGGGTGCGGCTGGACTCCCCCAGCGCCCGCCCGAAGGGGGCGAGGGAGCGCGACTGCAGCCAGGTGGCGAGCAGGGCGCAAAGCACCAGCAGGCCCCCCGGCAGGTAGGGCGGCTCAATGGACGCGCTGACCCCCTTCTCACCCAGCAGATCCGTGAAGGCGAGGCTCACCGACAGGAGGCTCGCCTTGAATGCCGGGCTCACCCGGCTCGCCACCAGCAGGAGCGCCAGCGCCACATAGGGGAGCCAGGCCAGCATGAGCGACATGGGGCGACCGGCGGCCTCTTTGAGATCGAGCTTGAGGGAGCCCAGCCACTCGGCGGGCCACTCGTTCTCGGGGGCGAAATCCCAGGAGTTCTTGGGCACCAGAAAACCGGCTCGCGCCGCCGTCACCACCAGGGCCAGCCCCACCAGACCGCCGATGAGGGACGGGAACTCGGGGCCGAGCAGCATGCCGGTGAGGGCATAGGGGACGGTGAAGGCGAGCCCGGCGAAAATCGCAAACGGCAGGATGGAGAGCCCCTCGGTCCAGCTGCGGTTGCGGCCAAAGAAGCGGGTCAGCATCATCACCATCAGCACCGGCATCAGGGTGCCGACGGTGGCGTGAATGAGGGCCACGTTGGTGGTCACCTGTTGCAGGTAGATGTCCCAGCTGCTGCCACCGGCGCTCAGGGTCTGGCCGATGGCCTGGTTATCCAGCCCCTTGTTGATGCCCACCAGGATGGGGGTGCCCACCGCGCCGAACGACACCGGGGTGGACTGGATCATCATGCCGAGCAGCACGGCGGCGAGCGCCGGAAAGCCGATGGCCACCAGCAGCGGCGCGGCGATGGCGGCCGGGGTGCCAAAGCCCGAGGCCCCTTCGATAAAGGCGCCGAAGCACCAGGCGATGATGATGGCCTGGATGCGCCTGTCCGGCGAGATGTTGGTGAAACCGCCGCGAATGGCGGTGATGGCACCGGTGTGTTTGAGGGTATTGAGCATCAGGATGGCGCCGAACACGATCCAGAGCACGGTCACCGTGATCACCAGCCCCTGCAGGGTGGAGGCGAAGACCCGGGTCGGGCTCATCTGCCAGCCCCAGAGGGCGATGAACACGGTCAACAGGAAGGCGACGGGCATGGCGCGCTTGGCGGGCCAGTTGAGGCCGACCAGCAGCACGGCGGCCACCAGGATCGGCGAGAAGGCCACCAGGGCCAGCAGGGTGTCTGTCATCATTGCGTCCTTGTCCAGAGGGGTGCAGAGGCGCACCTTGTTGTTGTTTTGTTAAGCGGACGTGACCTTACCCTGTTCCTTTTTCGCGATATATGGAAATAATGAACAACATTCGTTCCAAAAGTTGATCAATATGGCCAGTACCGACGACCTCATCCTCTTCGCCCAGGTGGTGGAGGCCGGCTCCTTCAGCAAGGTGGCCGAACAAAATTCCCTGACAAATTCAGTGGTTAGCAAGCGGATCGGGCGTCTTGAAGAGGAGCTCGGGGTGCAGCTCCTCTATCGCACCACCCGCCGGCTCACCCTGAGCGAGGCGGGCAAGGCGCTCTATCAAGGTGCCAAAAATGTGAAGGCCGCCGCACTGGACGCCTTCGACGCGGTGGCGGGATTTGGTGAAAAGGTGAGCGGTCATGTGCGGATGTCGGTGCCCACCATCTCCGGCGAGCTCTTGCTCGCCGATGCGGTAGCCGATTTTTGCCAGCAGCACCCGGGGCTCACGGTGGAGATGTCGCTGGACAACCGCTTCGTCAACCTGGTGGAAGAGGGGTTCGATCTGGTCATTCGCACCGGTTATCTGGATGACTCGAGCCTGATTGCCCGCCACATTCTCGACTCCCAGTGGGTCATCTGCGCCGCCCCCGCCTATGTGCGCCGCTTCGGGGCACCGCGGGAGCCGTCGGATTTGCTCACCCACAACTGCCTGCGCTACGCCTACCAGAGCACGGGGGCCTCGGAGTGGGCCTTCAAGGGGGAAGAGGGCAACTATCTGGTGTCGGTGTCGGGGAGCTTTTCAACCGACAACGCCGGAGCCCTGCGCAAGGCGGCGCTGGGGGGGCGCGGCATCGTCTATGTGCCGCGCTGTCTGGTCTATCACGACCTGATGCAGGGGGATCTGGTGGACTTGTTTCCCGACCGGGTGGGCAAGAAGCTCGGCATCTACGCCGTCTACCCCTTCACCCGCCAGCCGCCGCGCAAGATAAGGCTGCTCATCGAGCACATCCGCCAGCGCTATCTGGAGATTGGCCACTACTTCATCTGAGGCCCTTGCCGGGCCTCAAAGGGCGGATGACGCCGCCTGACGGGAGAGAAACGCCAGGGACTGGCGGTTGAAGTGATCCGGCTGCTCCACGTTGCAGACGTGGCCGCACTTTTCGATGATTTCGAGGCAACTGTAAGGGTCGCGGGCCACCTGCTCGCGCACCGGGGCGAGGAACATGTGATCCTCCTCCCCCATCACGTAGAGGGTGGGAATGGGCAGGGCCCGCTCGCGAAAGTAGCGCATCAGGGGGTTCACCTCGGTGGCGAGACGGAACCAGCGCTTGAACTCCTTCTGGCACAGCTTTCTGGCCTCGCGCACGAAGAGGTTGCGGGACTCCTGATGGTGCTGGCGCGGCATGATGATGAAGGCGAACAGGCGGTAGAGCCACATGTAGGGCAGGAAGTGCTGGCCGAGGCGACCAAGCTGCACCAGCACCCGGGAGCGGATGTCGAGACGCAGGATGGCGCCGCCGAGCACCATGCTCTTGACCCGCTCGGGGCAGAGTTCGGCCAGGTGGCGGATGAGGATGGTGCCAAGGGAGATGCCGACAAAATGGGCGTGGGGGATGCGCAGATGATCCAGCAGGCGCAGGATGTCCTCGGTCACCTCCCGAAAGCTGTAGTGCCCCTTTACCACCTGCTGCAGCTGGTTGGACTGGCCGTGACCGCGAAGGTCCAGCAGCAGCACGTTGAAGTGCTCCCGGTAGGCCCGCAACTGCTTGAACCAGATGGAGGAGCTGCCGCCCGCACCGTGCACGAACACCACCCAATCCCGATCGGGACCCAGTTCAAAGGTCTTGTGGTACAACATCTCATGGGCTCCCGGGGTGATGGGGGGTATACTCGGCGCGCATATTAACAGAAGGCTCACCCCGGTGAACATGCTTCCACCATGATCGGACCAGCCTGGAGTCCCCATGACCCTCGTTCAATTGCGTGAATTTTTGCTCAGCCAGCCCGGCGCCACCGAAGACACCCCCTTCGGCCCGGAGATCCTGGTCTACCGCATCGCCGGCAAGATGTTTGCCCTGGTGGACTGGCAGGCGGAGCCCCTCTCAATCAACCTGAAGTGCGAACCCGAGCTCGCCCTGCTGCTGCGGGAGATCCACCCCGAGGTGAAACCGGGCTGGCACATGAACAAGCAGCACTGGAACACGGTGACCCTGAGTGAAGGCCTGTCTGACGATCTCTGGCAGGGCTGGATAGTCCACTCCTATGAGCGGGTGGTGGCGGGTCTGCCCAGGGCGAAGCGGCCCCAGGCCCCCCGCTCGACCATCAGGGAGGGTTGACCCATGCCGTCTCCTTCTTCTCCTCGCATCGTCCCCCTCGAGGAGGCACACATACCAAGGCTGCTGGACCTGTTCGAGCAGTCGGTACGCCGCCTGGGGCCTGCACACTACAGCCCGGAGCAGGTGGAGCAGTGGGCCAGGGGTGCCCATCACCCGCGGCTTGCCAGCCAGTTGCGCGAGCACCATGGCTGGGTCATCGAGCAAGACGATGTGCCCCTTGGCTTTGCCACCCTGAGCGATGACGGTCATCTCAGCCTGCTCTACGTGAGCGCGGATCATCCGCGCCAGGGGCTCGGCACCCTGCTGCTGGAGCGGGTGCTGGCAGCCGCCAGCCAGATGGGGCTTGGCAGCCTAACCACGGAGGCGAGCGCCTTCAGCCTCGCCCTCTTCCTGCGTCACGGCTTCCTGCTGACCGGATTGGAGACAGTGGAGCGCGGCGGTGTCCAATTTATCCGCCATCGGCTCCACTGCCGCTTGCCATGACGGGTTCAGCCACTAAAATACGCACCATTTCCCCAAGGCAATGAAGAAAGGGCAGCCATCATGGTGGTAGAGAGCGAAGGTTACATTGCGCTGATCGAGTATCTGGTAGAGAGTCTGGGTCTGTTCGAGAGCCAGCAACAAGGCGGCGGCGCCCAGACCATCGAGGATCTGGTGAGCAGCCGGGTGGCCGACAACCTGATGGCCATCTGCGAGCAGAACCCCCAGCTCGACCCCAAGGTGCGCTTCCTGATCATGCAGGAGGCCGATGCCGTGGTCGCCGACCTGGAAGAGGTGCTCTCCGCCGTCTGGTTGTCCGCCCCCAGCGAAGCCCAGCAAGCCTTCCTCATCGAGTTCATCGACCTCATCAAGAACCTGTTCGACAGCACCATCAGCTGACCCCGCCCCTGCCGTGACGGCAAGGGGACGAGATGCAATGAGGCGAGGAGTGAGGCGGGACGCCCAATGAAAAGGGCCGCCTCATCGGGCAGCCCTGCTTGCTAGCATTGTCAATTCATCGCGCTTGTCAGAGTAATGAATTTCGGGGCAAAAAATGTGTCTGGTCTTGGCAACCATCCGTGGTCGCTACCCTGTTGGTCAGCCAGGGTTCAGTTTAGTTCCCCACCTGACGCATTTTTTTCAATTATTTTTCATCACAATGACACGGGGGCCTGATGGCCCCCGTGGTATGCAATGACGCCTCAGCGATTCAGGCTGGGAGGCAGGCAGACGCCGATGCCCCCCAGGCCGCAATACCCCTCGGGATTCTTCTCCAGATATTGCTGGTGATAATCCTCGGCATAGTAGAAGGGGGCCAGCGGCAGGATGCGGGTGGTGATGGTGCGCCCATCACCGCTCGCCGTCATGGCCTGCTGGTAGGCGGCCAGGCTCTGCTGGGCAATCGCCTCCTGGGTGTCGTCCCCGACGAAGATGACGGAGCGATACTGGGTGCCGATGTCGCCACCCTGGCGCATCCCCTGGGCCGGATCATGGTGTTCCCAGAACAGCTTGACGAGATCCCCATAGCTGATGACCTTGGGATCGAACACCACCTGCACCGTCTCGGCGTGGCCGGTCAGGCCGCTGCACACCTCCTTGTAGGTGGGATTGGGGGTCAGCCCCCCCTGATACCCGGCGGCGGTGGAATAGACCCCGGGCTGCTGCCAGAACAGACGCTCCACCCCCCAGAAACAGCCCATGCCGAACCAGGCAAGCTCCATCCCCTCGGGCCAGGGCCCCTGGGTCGGGTGGCCGTTTACTGCGTGCACCTGGCCAATCTCCAGCGCTTCCCGCCGTCCCGGCAGCGCCTCTGCCGGTGAAATAATCTGCTCCATATGCCCTGTCCTTGTATAAAACCCCGCGCAATGCGGCTGACGAAAAGGAACACCGAAGATATCAGGTTATTAGCCCGGATCAACCAGGGAGCGGCCCCCTGGGCGACCCTCCCGCCCTCGCCTGCGTCTTCCCCTCCCCGCCCGCACTGGTCAAAATGGCGACAAAAAAACACCAAGTCGATATTTAGTCTTGATTTGTGAATTTATTTTCATATATTGGGCGAATTGCTGCTTTTTTATGGAATGAAACACGTGCGTGAACGCGAACCCAGCCTGGTCCATGCCTTTCGGCAATCCACCCCCTATGTCAATGTGCACCGGGGTGCCACCTTCGTCCTGATGATCGGCGGGGAAGCCATTTGTCACCCCAATTTCGCCAACATCGTCAGCGACATCGCCCTGCTGCAGACCTTGGGGATCCGCCTGGTGCTGGTGTTTGGTTCGCGTCCGCAAAATGACGAGGCCCTGGCCCGCGCCGGCATCCAGGCCCAGTATCACAAGCGGATCCGGGTCACCGACGATGCCAGTTTCGCCATCATCAAGCAGGTGTGCGGCGGTCTGCAATACGACATCACCGCCCAGCTCTCCATGGGCCTCGCCAACACCCCCATGCAGGGGGCCCGCATCAGCGTGGTGAGCGGCAACTTCGTCACCGCCCAGCCGCTGGGTGTGGATGACGGCATCGACTTCTGCCACAGCGGCCGGGTGCGTCGCATCGATGTGGAGGGGATCACCCGCCAGCTGGATCAGCACGGCCTGGTGCTCATCTCCCCCATTGGCTGCTCGGTCACCGGCGAGAGCTTCAACCTGAGCTCGGAAGAGGTAGCCCGCCGGGTGGCGGTGGATCTCAAAGCCGACAAGCTCATCTGCTTCAGCAGCACCCAGGGGGTAATGGACAGGCACGGGGAGGCTATCTCCGAGCTCTTCCCCGAGCAGGCCGAAGAGCTGCTGGTGGCGCTGGAGCAAGCGGGGGAAGAGATGTCAGGCACCGCCCGCTACCTGCGCGCGGCCATCGCCTCCTGCCGGGGTGGCGTGCCCCGCTCCCACCTGGTGAGCTATCAGGACGACGGCGCCATGCTGCAGGAGCTGTTCAGCCGCGAGGGGCTGGGTACCCAGATCGTGCGCGAAAGCGCCGAGCGGGCCCGGGCCGCCACCATTGAGGACATCGGCGGCATCCTGGATCTCATCCGTCCGCTGGAGGAGGAAGGGATCCTGGTGCGCCGCTCCCGGGAGCAGCTGGAGATGGAGATAGACAAGTTCACCATCATCGAGCGGGACGGCCTCATCATCGGCTGCGCCGCGCTCTATTGCTTCATGGAAGAAGCCATGGCCGAGATGGCCTGCGTCGCCATCCACCCGGAGTATCGCAACTCCAACCGGGGAGACACCCTGATCGCCAAGGTGGCCGAGCGGGCCAAGCGGCTCGGCATCCGTCGCCTGTTCGTGCTCACCACCCGCTCCATCCACTGGTTCCGGGAGCGGGGCTTCGATCCCCTGGAAGTCGAAGATCTGCCGGTGGAGCGCCAGCGCTTCTACAACTGGCAGCGTCGCTCCAAGGTTTTGTCCAAGACCATTTCGTAACTGATTGATCTTGTGCCTGGTTACCGTCAATTTTGTCCTTTTTTACGAACTCGATTGACAGTGCAATCCAGACCAAGGTATTTGTACATGCACGCCACCTGTCACAGGTGGCACCAGAAGAGGAGCGCTGCCCAGGCAGCCCAAGGGAGGACACCAGTGTCCGGTGAACTTGGGTCAGGGGGAGCAGCGCCGAGACGAGGCGAGTGACTGGACACCGCCACGTCGGCTGCGGGGGCTGAATCCCCCGGGTTGTCATCGGTAGTGGTCATCCCACACCGCGCCCCACTTGGGGCGGGTACGGGATGGGCTCTGCAGGTGGAGTGCTTCTGGCCGGGATCCTCGCGTTTTCCTGCCATTTTTTGCCTCCTCCTCTCTATTTGCCCGATGAAACCGGATTTTCACCTTGAGACAGGAGTATGCAATGAACCCGATCAATGTCGCCAAGTTTGGCGGAACCAGCGTCGCCAATGCCGCGGCCATGAACCACTGCGCCGACGTGGTGCTGGCCAATCCGGCGACCCGGGTGGTGGTGCTGAGCGCCAGCGCCGGCGTCACCAACCTGCTGGTGAGCCTGGCTCAGGGTGAACTGGACGAAGCCGGACAGGATGCCCAGCTTGCCAGGCTTGCCGACATCCAGCTGGCCATTCTGGCCGCCCTTGGCAACCCGAGCGACGTGAGCGCCCTCATCCATGCCCAGCTCGGCGACATTCGCACCATGGCCCGTCAGGCCAGTCAGCACACCGACGCCGAACTCGCCGATCGCCTCATCGCCTGCGGCGAGCTGATGTCCACCCGTCTCTTTACCGAACTCCTGCACCAGCGCGGGGTCAAGGCCCAGTGGCAGGATGCGCGCCAACTGCTGCGCACCGACAGCCGCTTTGGCAAGGCCACCGTGGATCTCGCGGCGACCCGCGCCCTCTGCCAGCAGGCGGTGGGCCCGTTGCTGGGTGACAGCCTGGTCATCACCCAGGGCTTCATCGGTGCCGACGGCGATGGTCGCACCACCACCCTCGGCCGTGGCGGCTCCGACTACAGCGCGGCCCTCCTGGCCGAGGCACTGGACGCAGGCAGCATCGAGATCTGGACCGACGTGCCCGGCATCTACACCACGGATCCCCGCCTGGTTACCCGCGCCCGCCCCATCCCCGAAATCAGCTTCGTGGAGGCGGCGGAGATGGCCACCTTCGGCGCCAAGGTGCTGCACCCGGCCACCCTGCAACCCGCGCTGCGCCAGGACATCCCGGTGTTCGTGGGCTCCGCCAAGGACCCCGCCGCCGGTGGCACCTGGATCCGCGCCACCACCCGCAGCAACCCGCTGTTCCGGGCCGTGGCCCTGCGCCGCCAGCAGGTGCTGGTGACCCTGCACAGCCTCAACATGTTCCACGCCTACGGCTTCCTGGCCGAGGTGTTCGGCATCCTGGCCCGTCACCGCATCTCGGTGGATCTCATCACCACCTCCGAGGTGAGCGTCTCCCTGACCCTGGATCACACCGGCAGCCAGAGCAACGGCGAACCCATCCTGAACGACAAGGTGCTGGCGGAGCTCGGCCAGCTGTGCAAGGTCGAAGTGGAGACCGGTTTCGCCCTGGTGGCGCTCATCGGCAACCGCATGAGCGAGGCGGCCGGGGTGGGCAGCCAGGTGTTCGACGCCATCCGCGAGCACAACATCCGGATGATCTGCTACGGCGCCAGCGCCCACAACCTCTGCTTCCTGGTCAAAGAGGATGAGGCGGGCCACATCGTCAACTGCCTGCACCGGGAACTGCTCGACTGAGTCGCCCCGGCGCTGGCACACAACGAGCCTCCTCCGCCCCATCACACCCGGGGCGGCCTTCCCCACTCAGCAAAGAGGGGCGCCGCGGCGCCCCTCTTGTCACTCTTCTTCCACCATCAGCTGGTGACCAGGGTGGCCCGGGTGGGCAGCAGATTGGCCCGGATCTGCTCGCGCAACCCTCCCAGCCGTTGCAGCAACCCGGCCTGACCGAGCCCCGCTTCGTCAGGAGCCAGATTGTCCACCAGGACCGGGAAGTGCTCCCGTACCGCCTGCTCCAGCCAGTCGAGACGGCGCAGGGTGAGCGGGCCGCAGCTCTTGCCGCTGAGATCATCCAGGATGTCGAGCCGATGGCTGCGGTACATGTCGCGCCACCAGTTGGCCGCCAGCGCCTCGTCGCTTGCCAGCGCCGCACTCCACTCCCCCACCAGTCCCTGCATCCGCGCCAGCACGGGGGCGCTCGCCCCCTCCCGCGACAGGTATTGCAGCTCTCCCCTGGCCCAGGCGAGGCAGAGCTCGCGCCAGCGGCGAAACAGCGGCAAGGGATCCGCCTCGTCCAGCCAGAGCCCGGAGAGGGTGCGGGTTTCCAGCCGCTCAGGCACGTGGAAGTCGGGATCGGTGAGGCCGTTGGAGTTGAACTCGTGCAGGGGATCGAAGGGCCACATGTAGCCAAAATCGAACACCGAGATATGCTGGCCGTCATCCAGCAGGTTGCCCGGGCTCGGATCCCAGTCAAACCAGCCCCAGCGGGCCAGCTCCGCCTCCACCGCCAGCATCTGCGCCAGGTTGCGCTCGCAGAGCGTGCGCACCGGCTCCCCCCGCAGCCAGGGGGAGACCAGCACCCCGGCCCGGGCGGAGCCGAAACTGGTGCAGACCACGTTGGAGAGGATGGTGGGGTGCAGCTCCCGCAGGCTCTCTATCTCCCGGCGCCGCTCCAGCTCGGTGAGAAAGGCGGTCTTGCCGTCCACATTGGCCACCAGAGAGTCCTGGCGGCAGCGTTTCAGGCACCAGTGGTGCCCCTCCACCTTGAGATGGAACACCTCGGCGGTGAGCCCGTGACCGTAGACCTTGACGACGTCCGGGTGATCCTCGGTCAGCCGGACGAGCTGGGGCAGCGGCAGGGGGCAGTCCCGCTCCCGCCCGATCCGGATCTCTTCTTTGCTCTCCAGCATCTGGAGCAATCTGGCCTGACGCGCCGCAACTTTGGGATTCATACATGTACCTCCAACCGTTACTGAGAGACTAAACAGCGCCCCCCTCCCAGACCAGCAGCAAAGGCTCATGATGACGCTTTCATCACAGAATGAGTGCCCCTGGCGGATCGGGATCACAAATTGCTTCACTGTGCTCATCACGGAATATTCATCTTGTTGTCATTAAATTGACATCAAGGAACAAGCCACGCACCATCGGGTCAAAATAGAGGCAGTCGTCGCTGCCATGACCGCTCCAAGGATGAGCCCTTATGAATGCCCCCGTCACCGGCCACCGCCCCGCCTCCCAGCCCCTGGCCGGGCTGTTGCTGGGTCTGCTGACCGCCCTGCTGCTGCTGACCCTCGCCCTGCCGCTGCTCAACCCCGTCAGTTGGCTCGGGCGTGCGGCCCCCCTCATTCTGGGCCCGGCGGATCAGCCCATCGCTACCCTCCATCGCTACAGCCTGCTCTACAAAAGTGACAACCGGGGCTTCTATCTGGTGGTGCGCAGCCAATGGCAACTGCTCAAACCCCTGCAGGAGGGGGACAAGGTGCGGGTGGAGCTGCTCAACGACAAAGGGGTGCGCATCGATCAGCTGAGCCAGGCGGTGGACAAGCGCCAGAAGTGCCGCAAGGAGCGCTGCACCCTGAGCCTCAACAGCGCCCTGCGCGCCCCCGACGACGCCCTGGATAGCCGCTACCAGCTGCGCATCGGGTTGCTGCTGGCAGACAGGCCGGAGAGCGCCGAATACAGCCAGATCCTCCAGACCCTGCCGGAGCGCGGTTTCAACCTCCTCTACCTGATGACCAGCCTGCTGCTGGTGCTGCTGGTGAGCGCCACCGTGCTCAAGGCCCTGCTGCCGCGGCTGCGCCGAAGCTACCGCGCCCGGGTGGCAGGCAGCCTGCTGCTCGGCAACCTCACCTTCGTGCTGCTCCACGGCTTCGTGGTGTTCAAGCTGGGGGAATTCCTGTTCTGGTCGGGCTTTCGGCCAGAGCACTACTACCTCGCCTGGGGCAGCATGGTGCTGGGCTGGAGCCTCTGCGCCCTCGCAGGCTTCAGCCTCTATATGGGGCTGCTCTTCACCGCCCTCTCGGGCATCGGGCTGCTCGCCAACTTCATGAAGATCGCCATCTACGGGGTGCCGCTGGGGGGGGACGATCTGGGCAACCTGCTGGCCCTGCTGCACATCCTGCTCGATCAGCACCCTGTGGTGCCGGTGCTCGTCGTGCTGGGGCTCCTTTTTCTGGTGTGGCGCTTCGCCCTCTCCCGCTGGATCCTGCGGGGCTTGCTGCGCACCGCCGCCGCCACCGCCGCCTTCTTTGCCCTCTGCGTGTTCGCCACCCAGACCGGCAACAAGCTGCTCGGGGCCAACATCCGCTACGTGGACAGGGCGGTGAACTACCACAGGGACATCATCCGCGCCGGCCCCGGCCTCTACCTGTTCAATCTGGTGGACGAGATGCTGCAAAGCGGCAACGTGTTTCGCTACCCCTTGCAGATCAACGAGCGCACCCCGGAGCTGAGCCTGCCCGCCCAGCCCAGGGCTCCCCGCTTCGATCTGGTGATCGTGCTGCAATACGAGTCACTCTGGCTTGACTGGCAGGGCCGTCTCTGCGCCCCCGCCCCCACCTTGAACCTGCCCGCCAGCGTGGCCCAATGGCGCAAGACCATTCACTCCCCCACCACGGGGGGCATGACGGTACTGGCGGAGTTCGAGATGAACACCGGCCTGCCGGTGGGCCTGCTCAAACAGGGGGTGGTGCCCTACTACTACCTCTCGGACAAGGTGCCCGGCCTTGCGCGCAGCGCAGCCCAGAGCGGCTACCAGACCCTGTTCGCCCACCCCTATGTGGAGAAGTTCTGGGGCCGCGCCAAGGCGATCCCGGCCCTCGGCTATCAGGAGCGCTGGTTCGATACCCGCTTCACCGCCCTCGAGCACAAGGGGCTCTACATCTCCGACGATGCCCTCATCGATCACCTGCTCAAACGCAGCAACCAGGACGATCAGCCCCTGTTCGCCTACGCGGTCACCATGCAGGGGCACGGCCCCTTCGACGGGGATCGCTACCGGGCCCAGCAACGCAGCGGCGCCTGCCCGGATCAGAGCCCGGCGGATACCCAGTTGCTCAACACCTACTACACCGGGGTGGTGGACGCCATGGCCTCCCTGGAGCGGCTGCTCAAGACCCTGGACAACTCCGGCAAGCGCTACCTGGTGGTGGCCTTCGGGGACCACCAGCCCTTCCTGATGTCGGCGGGCAAGGGTATCCACGGCACCAAACCACCACGGGATGCCAGCTACCAGATCCCCATGATGGCCTTCACCCGGGCCGGGGACGGGCTGGATCTCGCCCGCCAGTTCGACCCGGTGCGCCAGCTCTACCAGATGGGCCAGGCCACAAGGCAACTGCTGGCGGGGGACCTCACCCCCATCCGGGACCTACCCCTGCTCCACCCGGTGCTCGGGGAGGAGAAAGGCTTCGACCCCTCCCCCCTGGTGCCGCAGATCCGCGCCAGCTTCCGGCCCGATGCATTGCCCTGATCGATTGAGACACGAGGGACACAGATCCTTGCAACACCTTCCGGGCCGATGCCCTGCCCTGATCCGCAGACGACAAAGAGGTCGCCCGGGCGACCTCTTTTTATGGGCGGGATGCGAGTACAGTGCCGCCTGCACCTCGCCATGTTCGTCCCGACCTGGGCTCTGCGACCCCTGACAGGTCATTTTTTGTTTAGATATATCAAACGATAACTCATTATCGAATAGCAAAATTGAACAACTTTGCCGACCTTCAGGCCCTGTGCCTCCCCATGTTCCCGCACCTTCTCCGGGCCGGGCCATTTTCTCCCTCATTCCCGGCCAGCCCAGAGCCATCGGAGCGTTCGATACGTTCAGGCCTTGAGCCCCACTCACTTGCGCCCACCTTTGCGCGTCACACCCAGCAAAAAGCCGACCTCGGGGTCGGCTTGTGACGGGGCGTTTGGCCATGCAGGGCCGGGCACTGGCGGGCTAGATCACCACGGCGGTGCCGCTGATGCTGACCATCAGCATGCTGCCGTTCTGGCCCACCACCTCGTAGTCGATGTCGATGCCCACCACGGCGTTGGCCCCCAGCGCCTGGGCACGCTCCTTGAGCTCCTCGAAGGCGATCTCCCGGGCCCGGGCCAGCTCTTTTTCGTAGGCGCCGGAGCGACCGCCGATGATGTCGCGGATGCCGGCGAACAGATCCTTAAAGATGTTGGCGCCGAGGATGGCTTCGCCCACGACGATGCCGCGGTACTCGCGAATGGTCTTGCCTTCCAGGGTGGGGGTGGTTGAGAGGATCATGAGGTCTCCTGTGAGTTGGGCTGGGTGCGCGAAGCACCGTTGCCGTCATGGTAGCAAGGCGTTGGCCAAAGCATAAGCCCGGCGTGGCCAGGAGCTTCAAGCACAGCGCCCGCCAGGTTCATCAAGGTGCCATCCATAGGGCCTGTGTCGTGCACTTACCCCCGCACAGCGACCTTGGGCTCCGGTGCTGGGGAGAGGGCTTCCGGGCCACGATGAAAGCGGGGCCTTGATGATACAGATGCGACTGCAGTTGCCTAGGCCCTCTGCGTCTTCGCCCTGGACGGCGGCAGGCGCTGTCAGGAGCGACTCGCGTCGGCCATAAAAAAGGAGAGGCAAGCCTCTCCTTTCTGATGTTCGCAGCGGCAGCCGCCATGCACTCAGTGCAGCTTCATGCTCGGGCGCAGCACCCGGTTGATGCGGCCCACCAGCATGATGAGGCCGGTCTTGATGTAGCCGTGCAGGGCCACCTGGTGCATCCGGTAGAGGGAGATGTAGACGATGCGGGCGATGTAGCCCTCCACCATCATGGAGCCCCGCATCAGGTTGCCCATCAGGCTGCCCACGGTGGAGAAGCGGCTCAAGGAGACCAGGGAGCCGTGATCGTGATAGCGGTAGGGCTTCATCTCGCCGCCGTTCATCTTGGCCAGGATGTTCTTGAACGCCTGGGTCGCCATCTGGTGGGCGGACTGGGCGCGGGGCGGCACGAACTTGCCGTCCGGCTGCGGGCAGGCGGCGCAGTCGCCGATGACGAAGATGTTCTCGTCCCGGGTGGTCTGCAGGGTCTCGTGGACCACCAGCTGGTTGATGCGGTTGGTTTCCAGGCCCGCGATCTCCTTCATGAAGTCCGGCGCCTTGATGCCCGCGGCCCACACCATGAGGTCTGCTTCAATCAGCTCCCCATCCTTGGTGTGCAGGCCCTCGGCGGTGGCCTCGGTGATCATGGTGGCGGTACGCACGTCCACGCCCAGCTTCACCAGCTCCTGATGGGCGGAGCCGCTGATGCGCTCCGGCAGGGCCGGCAGGATACGGGGGCCCGCTTCCACCAGGGTCACCTTGAGACTGTCGGTGGTGAGGTTCTTGAAGCCGTAGGCGTAGAGCTGCTCCACCGCGTTGTAGAGCTCGGCGGAGAGCTCGACGCCGGTGGCGCCGCCGCCGACGATGGCGATCTTCACCTTGTCACCGGGCTGGTATTCGGTGGCGAACTGCAGGAAGCGGTTCATCATGCTGTTGTAGAAGCGGTGCGCCTGGGAGGGGCTGTCCAGGAAGATGCAGTGATCCTTGATGCCCTTGGTGTTGAAGTCGTTGGAGACCGAGCCGATGGCCATCACCAGGATGTCGTAAGCCACTTCCCGCTCGTTGACCACCAGGGCGCCGCTCTCGTCGTGGATGGGGGCCAGCACGATGCGTTTCTCGTCGCGCTTGATGTCGGTCAGGCTGCCGAGCTGGAATTCGAAGCCGTGGTTCTTGGCGTGGGACTGGTAGCTCAGGGCATCGATGCCCGCATCCATGGAGCCGGTGGCCACTTCGTGCAGCAGGGGCTTCCACAGGTGGGTGCGATTGCGATCCACCAGGGTGATCCTGGCCTTGTTCTTCTTGCCCAGCTTGCGGCCCAGGCTGGTCGCAAGCTCGAGACCACCGGCGCCACCGCCTACAACGACAATATTCATCATGATGATTTTCCTTGGTTCCTCAAAACGAAAGGGAGCCATTGGCTCCCTAAAACGAAATCGGTTGACGTGATGGCTCAGGCTTCTTTGAAGGCCTTCATCCGTTGCAGATGGTGCGAGATGTTCTTGAACTTATGGGTCTCGCGCTCATCCCATACGATGTCGTAATAGTTCTTCAATTCACGTTCAGTGTCCCGATTATCGCGGATTTCATCCTGAACGGAAAGGATGCACAGGCAGTTTCCTGAATTTTTATTACGAAATTCGGTTACACACTTGGTGCCGATGTCCTCGTACTCCTCCGGCCTGTCGATCTTGCCCTGCATGTTCTCTTCCGGGTGCAGGTTGGGGTTGAATACCACCTGCTTGATGCCGCACAGAAACCCGATCCGCTCGCTCCAGTAGCCACCCAGGCCCACGCCGCAGATGAGGGGTTTGGGATCGGTGCTCATGTCGAGCTGCTTCTTCACTTCCTTGAGCAGGTGGCTCATGTCGTGGCGGGGGTGAACCGTGCTGTAGTGCACGAAACGCACATCATCATCGATAAACTGCAACTGCAGCACTTTTTCATGATTGCCGGGGCTGGTGGCATCAAAGCCATGCAGATAGATGATCATGGACAAGACCTCAAAAACTGTGTCGGTTCTATCGAAACTACCCCAGCGACAGGGCCTTGCGCCACCAAAACATCCCACTTTCTTGCTTTGGATCACGCCCCTTCGGGCCACCAAACCGCGCGTCGGGGCGGCTGTGGCAGCGCCATGCCCCGGCGGGACATGGCGCAAACCGGGTCTGGCGAGGTTAACTGCCGCACTGGGCGAAGCGCGCCACCGCCGCTTCCACCAGGGCCAGGCTCCCCTGCCAGAAGGCGGGTTTTCGAATGTCCTGCCCCAAATGCCGTTCGACCAGTTCTTCGGCGCTCATGCGACCAGTGTCTCGCAGCAGGGCGCGGTAGGCCTCGGCCACCCCCGCCTCCCCTGCGGCCTGGCGGCTCATCAGCTGCTGATAGACCCCGAGGCTGAACAGATAGCCAAAGAGGTAGGGGTAGTTGTAAAAACCGAAGCCCGCGATGGAGAAGTGCGCCTTCGCGGCCCAGAACAGGGGGTGATAGCGGTCGAGGCTCTGCTCGTACCAGCGCCCCCAGGCCTCGTCGGTGAGCCCCTTGAGCCGGGCCGACGACACATAGCCCTGCTCGCGCTCGGCCACCAGGGCCCGCTCGAAGTCGAAGCGGGCCGGGATGTTGACCAGGAAGGTGGCGGCGCCATCGGCATCCGCCCAGGCGATGGCCAGACGCTCCTCGGCGCTTCGGGCCTGCTCGTAGAGGGCGCTGCGCACCAGGGTCTCGGCGAAGATGGAGGCGGTCTCCGCCAGGGTCATGGGGTAGCTGCGCTGGCTCATGGGCAAGTCGCGGATGAGCCAGTTGTGCCAGGCGTGACCGAGCTCGTGGGCCAGCGTGATGACGTTGTCCATGGTGCCCGCATAGGTGATGAAGACCCGCGGCTCCACCGGCTCGGCAAACTTGGTGCAATAGGCCCCGGTGCGCCGGTTGGGGGTGGGGGCGGCATCAATCCAGCCGCGCTCGGCCATCATGCGGGCAAAGTCCCCCATCTCGGGGTCAAAGCGCGCGAAGGCCAGGGCGATGATGTCGACCGCTTCCTCGAAGGGGATCTCCCGGCGGCTGGCGGCAGGGGGTGGCGCAAAGAGATCCTCCGGCCCCAGCACCTCGAGGCCGAGGTGACCGGCCATCAGCCCCAGGGCCCGCTGGCCCAGATGGCGGGCCTGCCAGGTCTCCGCCATCAGGGTATCCAGGGTCGCCCGCTCGATGTGACTCTGGTGGCAGGAGAGATCCAGGGCATCGAGGCGCCGGTGTTTGCCGCGCTGGCGCGAGAGCTCCAGGCGCCAGCCGTTGAGGGCGTTGAGGATGGCTGCCACCGTCTCCTGCTCCCCTTCCCAGCCGGCGCTGATGGCATCGAAGGCCTCTTTGCGCAGGGCACGATCCGGGCTGGAGAGCAGGTTGCTCGCCTCCGCCAACCCCATCTCGCGACCCGCGATCACCAGCCTTATCTTGCCCACCAGATCGTTGTAGAGGTTGCCCCAGGCGTGCAGGCCGTCGGTGCCAAGGCCGATGACCAGCTGCTCCGCCTCCACCGGCAGCCGCTGATCCTGCAGGCGACGCTCGTGGCGCAGCCGGTACCCCTCCTCCCCGAGCAGGGGGTCGGCCATCAGTTGCTCAAACTCGGGCGCAGGCAGCCCCAGCATCAGATCTTCGATGGGGGCAAGCGTCTTGAACAGATCCGCATTGAGGGCCCGGGCCCGGGAGGCAACCTGCTTGGCGAGGGGATCCCGGGCGTCCTGGCTCCCCTTGCAGGCGGCCAGCACGGCGATGTTCCAGCCGATGTCGCGAATGCGCCGGGCCCGCAGGCGTACCTCCCTGAGGAAGTCCTGCAAGGCGCCTGGGGTGCGAGGAACCTGGGCCAGTCCCTCGATAAAACCGCTCAGCTCGGCCAGGCTGGCGCGGGCCAGGCTCATGTCCGCCTCGAGGACACAGCTGTCGAGGGAGGGGTAGATGTGATCATTTTGCCACTGCTGTGGATAGACTCGTTGTTGCATCGAACGCTCATCGTCAGGGACGGGCCTGGCCCGTCGTGAAATCCAGGTGGCCAGAGCCACCACCTTCGCGGGCAGGCATCACACCAGCCGCTCGAGGCGCACCACCGCCTCTTCCACATAGCGCAGGCTCTCCTGCCAGAACCCGGGTTCGCGGATGTCGACCCCCAGGTGCTTCTCCACCAGCGCCTCGGCGCTCATGCGGCCGGTATCTCGCAGCAGGGCGCGATAGGCGGGCACAAACTCGCCCCCGGCCCGCGCATGCTGGGCATAGAGCCCCAGGCTGAAGAGATAGCCAAACAGATAGGGGTAGTTGTAAAACCCGGACTCGGCGATGGAGAAGTGACCCTTGCTGGCCCAGAACAGCTCGTCATACTGGCTGAGGGCGTCACCATAGCACTGCTGCTGCGCCGATTTCATCATCTCCCGCATCTGGCTCGCCCCCACGTAACCCGCCTCCCGCGCCGTCACCAGGGCGCGCTCGAAGGCAAAGCGGGCGGGGATGTCGAGAAGCAGGCTCGCGGCCCGCTCCCCGTCCAGCCAGGCGATGGCCCGGCGCGGCTCCACCTTGTCGGTGGCGGCCAGCAGGGCATCGCGCACCAGGATCTCGGCAAAGAGGGAGGCGGTCTCCGCCAGCGTCTTGGGGTAGCCCCGCTGTTCGAAGGGAAGATCCCGCAGCAACCAGCTGTGCCAGGCGTGACCGAGCTCATGGGCCAGGGTGATGACGTTGTCCATGGTCCCCTCGAAGGTGAGGAAGACCCTTGGCTCGGGTGGATCGGCATACTCGGTGCAATAGGCGCCACTTCGCCTGTGCTCGCTCGGGGCGGCATCGATCCACCCCTTGTCGGCCATCATGCGGACAAACGCCCCCATCTCGGGATCGAAGGCGGCAAAGGCCTCCATCACCAGATTCAGCGCCTGCTCGACGCCGAACTTGCCGTGTACGGCCTGGGGCGCCGGGGCAAAGAGATCCCAGGGGGCGAAGTCGGTGATCTGCTGGGCACAGGCCATGGCACGCAAGGCGCGGCGCCCGAGCTCCCTGTGCTCCCCGGCCGCCGCCATCAGGGTCTCCAGGGTCGCGCCCGTGATGTGCTCCTGATGGCAGGTGACCTCGAGGGCATCCAGCCTGCGCCCCTTGCCGCGCTGGCGGCCGAGTTCGTTGCGCCAGCCGTTGATGGCGTTGAGAATGGCGGCCACCGTCTCCTGCTCCGCCTCCCAGGCGTCCTGGATGGCGTGCCAGGCGCTGGCGCGCCGCGCCCTGTCCGGGTGGGCGAGCAGGTTGTCCGCCTGGGCAAGCCCCATGGGCATCCCCTCCACCACCGGCAGCAGCCGCCCCACCAGGTTGTCGTAGAGATCCCCCCACCCCTGCAGGCCGTCCACCGCCAACCCCTCGATGAGCTGCTCGCTCTCGAGCGAAAGCCACTGATCCTGCAGCGCTCTGTCGTGATGGATCTGGTAGGCCAGCTCGAAGAGCTCGGGGTCTTGCAGCAGGGTGCACACCAGTGACTCGGGGGCGCGAACCCAGAACAGGTCCACCGGCTTGCTGCGCTGGGCCAGGGTCGCCTCCAGCTGCTGGCCCCGGGAAAGCAGTACCCGGGCCTCCTCGTCGCGCCCGTTCTGGCTCAGCCGGTTGTAACCATAGACCTGACTGTTCCAGGCCAGGCTCTTCACCCCGTTGGCCTCGCGGCGGATGGCCCGCAGCAGGTGGCGCAGGGCATTGGCATCCGCAACGGGATGGGCGGGATCCGGCAGGTCCGCCAGGAGGGCGTCAAGCCGGGTGAGGGCGCGGGCAGCCTCCTGGAAGGCGGCCTCGATGGCAGGATCGTCGGGGGCGGCATAGATGTGATCATCTCGCCAAACGGGTGGTTTCATGGTTGTCCTTGTCTGTTTGCGTCCATATCGGGTCACCCCGCCTCTGCGGGCGGGTGAAACCGGATAGTACGAAGGGGGCCAGGCACTTGCCTAGCCCCCATTCGAGGCAACCAGCAGAAGAGCGCCCCCGGGTGCGACGGCCCCTGTCGGCCCTCCCCCGACAAGCGACCTATTTGGCGGGCTGAAGCTTGCTCACCAGGGTCATGGCCACCACCAGCACCAGCCCTGCCACCACGCCGGCCAGGGCGCTCAGCAGGGTGGGCGTCACCACGGCCAGTACCCCGCCGACCCCGGGCAGGGCGGCCACCGTGTCCGCCGTCCCTTCGATGAGATGATGGAGGAAGGGCCAGCCATGGACCAGAATGCCGCCGCCGACCATGAACATGGCGATGGTGCCCACCAGGGCAAGCAGGTGCATCAGACGGGGCGCCGTCACCAGCAGCCCCTGCCCCACCGCCCGGCGCACGGCGCCCCCATCGGGCTTTTGCAGCAGGTGCAGACCGATGTCGTCGAGCTTGACGATGAGCCCCACCAGGCCATAGACCCCGACGGTCATCAGCAGGGCGATGCCCGCCACCACGGCGATCTGCAGGCCCAGGCTCGACCCCTGCACGGTGCCGAGGGCGATAACGATGATCTCCGCCGAGAGGATGAAATCGGTGCGAATGGCCCCCTTCACCTTCTGGCGCTCATAGGCCGCCAGATCCTCGGGCACCGGCGCCGCCTGATGCGCCTCCTCCTCGTGGGGCAAGAACTTGTGGACCAGCTTCTCCGCCCCCTCGAAACAGAGGTAGGCCCCCCCCAGCATCAGGAGCGGGGTGATGAGCCAGGGGATAAGAGCACTGATGGCGATGGCGGCAGGCACCAGGATGAGCTTGTTGCGAAACGATCCCTTGGCCACCGCCCACACCACCGGCAGCTCACGCTCGGCCCGCACCCCGGAGACCTGCTCTGCATTGAGGGCGAGATCGTCCCCCAGCACCCCGGCCGTCTTCTTCGCCGCCACCTTGGTCATCAGGGCGACATCATCGAGCACGCTGGCAATATCATCGAGCAGGGTCAACAAACTGGCTCCGGCCATATCTGGCATTCCTTCTATTGAGTGGGACACATCCGGGCTGCCCCGGTCAGGGTGATGAGGGGGTCAGGGGAGCACGGGCCCATCCGGGGATCACCCTTTGGGGCAAAAGATGGCACAGTGTAACGGGAAGCCGCCACGGCGGCAGCCCCCCATGGCAGATCCCCTGCTCCGTTTTCACCTCACGGCCACCGGCCCAAGGAGTTCCCATGCAACCCTGGCAACCTCTGCTCGATTTCTGGTTTGGCGATGACGCAGACGACGCCCCCCGTGCCGCCCGTCAGGCCCCCCTCTGGTGGGGCAAGAGCAGCGAGACCGATGCCCTGCTGGCCTCACGCTTCGGCGAACTGGCGGCCCGTGCCGCAGCGGGCGAGCTCGCCCGTTGGGAGGACGATCCCGCAGGGCGCCTGGCCCTCATCCTGCTGCTGGACCAGCTGCCGCGAAACCTTCACCGCCACACCCCCGCCGCCTTCGCCCAGGACGACAAGGCCAGGGCGCTGTGCCTCAAGGGGCTCACCCTCGGGGTCGACAAGGGGCTCTCGCCGCTGGCCCGGGTCTTCTTCTATCTGCCCCTCGAGCACGCGGAGTCCAGAGAGCAGCAGGCCAGAAGCGTCGCCCTGTTCGAGGCCCTGGCCGACGAGCAGGCCACAGGCCCGGCCCGGGCCACCTTCGAAGGCTTTGCCGACTTTGCCCGGCGCCACCAGGTGATCGTCGAGCGCTTTGGCCGCTTCCCCCACCGCAACGCCATCCTGGGCAGGGCGAGCACGGAGGAAGAGGCCGCCTTCCTGCAACAGCCCGGGTCGGGGTTCTGACATAAAAAAATCCCCGCCATGGGCATGGCGGGGAGAGAACAACCGATCCGCGCATCACTGGATGCGATAGCGGGAGATCTGCTGGTGGATATTCTCCGTGGTCACGTTCAGCTCCTCTGCGGCGGCGGAGGTCTCCTCCGCCGTGCTGCTGGTCTGCTGCACCACCTGGGCTATCTGCTCGACCTGGAGGGCGATGGATTCCGCCGCCGAGGTCTGCTCGCGGATGGCCAGGGTGATCTCGCCGACCTGATCCATGACGCGATGGGAGGCCTGGCGGATCTGGGTGATGATGGCCCCGCTTTCCGTCGCCATGGCCACCCCTTGCGCCACCTTCTCCTCCACCAGGACCATTCTGGCCACCGTGGCCTCGGACCCTTGCTGGATAGCCTCCACCGTCCTTGAGATCTCCTGGGTCGACAGGGCCGTCCGCTCCGCCAGCTTGCGCACCTCGTCGGCGACCACCGCAAAGCCGCGTCCCTGCTCACCGGCCCGCGCCGCCTCGATGGCGGCGTTGAGCGCCAGCAGGTTGGTCTGCCCCGCCACATCGTTGATGACGTTCACCACCCCACCGATGCGGGAGATCCCCTCCCCCAGCGCCGTCACATCGCGGGAGGCCTGACGAATGGCGTCGGCGATGTCGTTGATGGCGAGCACAGTGCGCTCTATGGTGGCCCCGCCGTCACTGGCGAGCTTGCCGGATTCATTGGTGATGCGGCTGGTCTCCTGGGTGCGCTGGGAGATGTCCGTGATGCTCACGCTCATCTCCTCCACCCCGGCGGCGATAAGGCTGGTGGCGTCATTGGCCTGACTCGCCGACTCCGCCATGTGCTGGGCCGCCTGGGAGAGGGACTCTGCCGTGCTCTTGATCTGCAGGCTGCCCACCGAAAACTCGGTGAAGGTCTGCTGCAAGGTGTCCAGCAGGCGGTTGACCGCCGTCAGCGTCTGGCCGATCTCGTCCTGCTGGCTCACATTGGCCCGCAGGGTGAAGTTCAGGTCGCGCTGGATCTCGGACAGGGTCGCCATGGCCAGACGGAGGGGATTGGCGACCTGCCTGAACAGCCAGAGAAAGAGCACCAGCGTGAGGGCTCCCGTGCCCACCGAGATGAACAACAGGGCCTGCATGCTGCTATCGGCATTCTGCTCGCCTCGCAGCTTGACGGCGTCACCTTGCTGGATGTTGAAGTGGACGTGCTTGTCGATGGCCTGGGAAAGCTGCTCAAACAAGGGGGCAAGCTCCGTGTCGATCGCCTCTCTGGCCTCCACATTCTTGTTCTCGCGGGACAGGCGCAGGACGTCTTCAGAGGCCTTGCCGTACTGGGCAACCAGGCGCCGATCATCGGCGACGAGCTGCCTGTCCTCCTCATTGGAGATCATCCCGCTTTCATACTGGCTCAGCAGGGCGTCCATCTTGGTGTGAAGGGATGCAATGCTCTGCTCTATCTGACTCATCTTGCCGTCGTCGGTGTTGAGCACGTGCGCCTGGATCAATGAATGCAGGGCGTAGAAGTCTGTCTGTATCTCCTTGATCGTGGAAATGCTGGGGACTGTGTTGTCTGTTACATAGCTGAGATCCGCATTGGCGGAGGAGAGTCTGCTGATACTGAACCAGCTGAGGCACCCCAGGGCCAGCATGACCAGCAGGGCAATGAGTTGAAGCCGACGAGCGATATTCATGAGTGCTTACTCCATCCATAGACTCCCTGCCAGTGTAGCCGATGCGGGCCCCGAAAATAGCGCCTAAAACATGCATTTCATTACACTTTTCAACTTCTGCTCGGCCGCGTCACACCCGCCGCCCCAACCCGGCCTTCGGGACCGCCGCCCCCCTCTGGCAGAATGGAAAAAGGAAGGCATTCGCCTTCCTTTTTTGCCCGGGGCGGCCGCACTGGCCGCCCATGTGCCCCGTGACGGGGCGCTCGCCGGTCACGCCGCCTCGGCCAGCTCCTCCTCTTTTTTCTGGTAGGCCTGGGGGGAAAGCCCCAGCAGCTCCTGCACGGTGGAGGCCACCGTGATGGAGGAGAGCGTCCCCACCAGGATGCCCGCGAACAGGGTGAAGGAGAAGCCGTAGAGGGCGTCGCCGCCGAACAGGAGCAGGGCCCCCACGGTGAAGAGGGTGGTGCCCGAGGTGATCATGGTGCGGCTGAAGGTGGCCTTGATGGCCACGTCCGAGCACTCGTGGATCCCCATACGGGTACGCGACCCCAGCAAGTCCCGCAGCCGGTCCGAGATGACGATGCTGTCGTTGAGGGAGTAGCCTATCACCGCCATCAGGCCCGCGATGACGTTGAGGTCGAACTCGATGTCAAAGAGCGCGAGCAGCCCGATGGCCACCAGACCGTCGTGCAGCACCGACACCAGGATGCCGATGGCCTGGCGCCACTCGAAGCGCACCGCCAGGTAGGCGGAGATGGCGAGCGAGGCCACCAGCACCGCCAGCATCCCCTGCTGGAACAGCTCCGCGCCCACCTGGGGCCCGACGATGGTGGTGCGCAAGAGCTCCACCGGCAGGGCGAGTTGCTGCCCCAGCATGGTCGCCAGATCCTCCGCCGCCCAGGGCAGCGCGTGGGGGGGCAGCTTGATGAGCCACTCGCCGGGCACACCGGCGCCGTGCAGCTCCACCACCCCCGCCAGGGGCGCCGTCAGCAGAGCGTTGAGCTCATGGGCCTCCTTCAGGGTCTGGATGCGAAACTCCAGCAGGATCCCGCCGGTGAAATCGAGCCCGAGGGCGAGCCCTTTTGTCGCAAGGACGGCCACGCAGGCCAGGGTCAGCAGCACGGAGGCCCACAGCCCGATATAGCGCCAGCGGGTCAGCCCCATGGCCAGGATCATTCTCAGCATTGTTCTTCCCTCGACGTCAGGTGGTACAGGCTTCCCGGCAGGAAGCGGTCGGTGCGCAGGTCATGCAGACTCACGGGCGCGGCGTCATGGTGATGAAGTCGGTTCATGGTCATACCCTCAGCAGCTTGGCGCGGCTGTTGCCCCACAGGGGGTTGATGATGGCGCGGGTGCCCCAGATGCCGGTCACCATGCTGGAGATGAGCCCCAGGATCAGGGTGATGGAGAAGCCCTGCAGCGGCCCGGAACCGATGGCATAGAGCACCACGGCGCAGATGAGGGTGGTGATGTTGGCATCGAAGATGGTGCGAAACGCCGAGCGATAACCAAAGTCGATGGCGTTGGCCAACGAACCCCCTTCCCGCAGCCGGTCCTTGATCCGCTCAAAAATCAGCACATGGGTATCCACCGCCATGCCGACGGTGAGCACCAGACCGGCGATCCCCGGCAGGGTCAGCACGGCGCCAGGCAATACCGCCAGCATGCCCACCTGCATCAGCAGGTTGGCGACCAGCGCCGTGATGGCGACCCAGCCGAACTTGCGATACCAGGCCATCATGAACAGCATCATGCCCGCCATGCCGAACGCCAGGGCGGTGAAGCCCGCCTCGATGTTCTGCAGACCCAGGGTCGGGCCTATGCTGCGCTCCTCCAGGATCTTCAGCGGCGCGGTGAGGGCCCCGGCCCGCAGCAGCATGGCAAGCTCCTGGGCCTCGGGCAGGCTGCCAATCCCGGTGATGCGGAACTGGTTGCCAAGGGCGGTCTGGATGGTGGCGACGTTGATCACCTCGCTTCGGGCGCGCAGCTTGCCTTCGGCGTTGGTCTTGTACTCGGTGAAGACGGTGGCCATGGGCTTGCCCACGTGCTGGCGGCTGAACTGGTTCATCTTGCTCCCCCCCAGGGTGTCGAGCACGATGTTGACCTGGGGCTGCCCCATCTCCCCCATGTTGGCGCGGGCATCGACGATGTGCTCGCCGCTCAGCACCGGCTGGCGGGCCAACCCCACTGCCTGGCCGCTGCGATCCGCCATGAAGAAGCGGCTGTCGGCCTTGGCTTCATAGAAGGCCAGGGACGCGGTGGCGCCGATCACCTCTTTCGCCTGCTTGGGGTTGTGCACCCCCGGCAGCTCGATGCGGATGCCGTCCTGCCCCTGACGCACCACCGAGGCCTCGACGATGCCGAGCTCGTTGATCCGCTTTTTCAGGATCGACAGGTTCTGGGTCACGGCGTTGTTCACCAGCAGGGTGCGCTCGGCGTCGCTCAGCACCAGGGTCAGTGCGTTGCCGGAACGGCTCAGTGTCCACTGATCCTGGCGGGTACCGGCACTCTCCTTGATGATGGAGAGCCAGGCCTCCTGCCCCGCCACGTCGGGCAGGGTGACGGCCACGCTCCCCTGGGCGGTGCGCATCACGCTGGCGCCGCGCAGGTTGGCCTCGCGAAAACGGGTGCGCAGGGTATCCACCAGGTTCTTGGTCTGGTTGTCGATGACGAAATCCACGTCCACCCCGATCAGCAGCTGGGAGCCACCGCGCAGGTCCAGCCCGAGCTTGATGGGGTCGGCGCCGAGCCGGCTGATCCAGGCCGGGGCGTTGGAGTAGAACTCCAGGGTCAGGGCGGCGCTGTCCAGCCCCTGCTGCTCCAGCAACTGCTTGGCCAGTTGCTGCTCCCCCTGGCTGGCGAACACCAGCGCCATCCGGCCACCCTGGGCGATCTGCTTGAGGGGGTCGATGTGGTTCTCGGCCAGCAGGGTGCGCTGCGCGTCGCTCAGGCGCGACTGGCCGTGCAGACCGAGGGAGGGCTGCTCACCGAAGAAGGTAGGCAGGGAATAGAACGCGAACGTGACCAGCATCAGCAGCAACAGGGCGTACTGCCACAGGCTCATGCGGTTCAACACGGTATGACTCTTTTTTCTCATGAAATCGGCCTCTGTCAGGCGATGGCAAGGGGCGACACCGGGGTCGCGCCGTGCAAAAAAATGAAACAAGACAGCCTAGCCGTTCACTAAAAGTGAACAGCAACAGAGAGAAGATGAGGCAACAGGTGGCAAGCTGACCCCATCGGGGTCAGGCGAGGAAGCTCTGGGCGAAGCGGTACTGCAGATGCCGGCGCTGCAGGCGGCGCCTGTGAATGCCGGCGAAGTGATCGCGAAAGCTCGTCCCCGGGTAGAAGAGGGCGGCATAGAACAGCAGGCCGCACAGCAGCAGCAGGATCGCCTGCTGGGACCAGCTCATCACCAGCTCGTAGACCACGCTGCCGGGCTGATGATCGCGGCTCAGGGAGTGCTCGAGGCGCAGCAGGTGATTCTGGTGGGAGCCGACGAACTTGACGATGCCATCGTCACTGCCGCTGACGCCGTGGGCCGCCGGGCTTGCGTCGGCAGGTGCCGCCCCCTCCGCCAGCGAGTGGGCCTGCTGGGCCGAGGGCTGGAACGCGGGTACCTTGACCCCCTCCACCGAGAGGGTAGAGAACAACAGTGCGAGGGTGATGAGCAGGGTCATCGCCGCCAGTTTCACGTTGTCGGTCAGGTTCAAAAGTTAATTCCCACACAATAGAAAGGGCAAGCTACCACAGCCTGCCCCACAAGAACAAGGGCGGCAGGCCCGGGGCCCGCCGCCCTTGTGTTGTCTCACCGCGTCCTCAGCGGCTGCGGGTCATGCCCTCGAAGTCCTCGGCATAGTCCTTGAGCAGGGTGTAGAGGTGGGCCCGCTGGGAGAGATCCATGGAGTGGCTGAGATCGCTCAGCCACTGGATGGTGCGCTGGCGGGACTGGTCCGTGTAGCCGGTGAAGCGGCCATCCATCAGGCCGTCCCCCTGCTGGAGCAAGCGAGTCAGTTCCTGGCCGAAATCCGGACTCTGGCGCTGTTTCATCAGCCGATCCAGCTCCTTGGTCCAGGCCTCCTGAAAGTCGAGCCAGGGGGCCATCATCTCGTATTGCCACTCGGCCCACTGCGTGATGAGGGGCTCCTGGGCCGGCTTCACCTTGCCAATCCAGAACACCAGGCGCTCGTTCATCTTCTCCCGAAAGCCCTTGATCATCTCGGCCTTCGACTGGGTGGCAAAATCGTGCTGGCGCTCCTGCTGGCGCTTCACCCGATCGGCCATGAAGCGAGCCACCTGATCGTCGGTCAGGGTCTTGGCGAGGCGCACCGTGCGGGGAATGGCGTTCTCCAGGGTACGGGTCAGGCTCGCCTGGGTTCTGTCCAGATGCAGGGTCACCTGGGCCGGGCTCATGGGGCTGGCCACCGCCTTGGCCAGGGCGTCGAGATCCCGGGCATAGATGGGTAGCTCATGCTGCCGGTGCCAGGCCATCAGCCCCTTCACCTCCTGGTCCAGCAGCTTCTTCTGGCTGCGGTCCAGGGAGAAGTAGTCGTCCAGTTGCCAGACGATGGCCGAGTCGAGCCAGTAGTAGATCACCCGGGTGGCGCAACCCGTCAGCAGCAGGCAGAGCAGCAGCAGGCTCCAGCTACGCGGTTGACGCCATGAGAATGTGGTCACCATGCATGCCTCCCATTCATTGAATACACGCGTCGCGCGGGCCGTTGCCTGGCATCACTCCAGGCGCTGGCGGTTGATGTCGATCAGGGCCTGATACTCGGGCCCGGGTTGCTGTTCGGCCATCAGCAGCGCCCACAGCAGGCCGATGTAATCGACCCAGGGCAGGAAGGCATCGGCCTGGAATCCCCGGGGCCCCAGCCCCGTCGGTGCCCCGTCCATGGCTTCAAGATAGCAGCTCTCCAACTGGCACCGCTGCTCTTCGCTCCAGCCGTGGGTGCGCTGAATGCTGGCGACCTCGAACCCCGGATGGCCGGCGGCGCCGTACTCCCAGTCGATGACCCAGGGCCGCGACCCCAACAAGTTAGCCGGATTGAGATCGTGATGGCAAGGGAGCCAGCAGTCGTCCGGCTCCCGGCTCGCGAGCAGGGCCCGCTCCAGCGCGGGCAGCCAGGGAGGGATATGGGCCAGACGCTGCCGATAACCGCCGCTGTGGGCCCGCACCGCCATCACCACGGTCGGCACCGGCAGGCGGTGCAGCCGCACCAGCACATCCGCCATCAGGCGGGGTTGCGCGGCGAGAGGCGGCGCCTGCTCGGCCCAGTTGGGTTCGTCGCACCACGCCAGCAGCATCAGGCCGGTGGCGGGATCGCCGTGATGACAGGGCAACGCCAGCCCCTGCCCCACCGCCCCCTGGTAGAGCTGCCACTCGGTGGCCCGGTCGATGCCAAGGCGCACCGGATCAGGATGACCGCGGCGCAGGAAGGCCTGCTCGCCAGTGGGGAGGCTGAGCCGGTAGTTGCCGTTGGTCAGGCCCTGGCCCAGCGGCTCAAGGCGCCCCTGATCCCAGGGCACCGGCAGGCTGGCGAGGAGCGCCAGCTCCGCCAGATCCCCCTGCCCCCGCGGGTCCTCACCAGCCAAAGGTGGACTTCTTGGCCTGTTTGCGGATCTCTTTCTGATCGGCCCACAGCAGTTCGCCGTTCTCCACATCCATCAGGTTCATGGTCATCTGGTAGTAGACGTCCTTCACCTTGCCGTTGTCCTTGACGATGCTGGCGAGGTTGCCATAGACCATGTAGCGGGCACCGGTCTGCTTGCCGAGCCGCACCATGGTGGCGGGATCCACCATGCCGCTGCCCTGCTGGTATTCGAGCTGCTGCTTGACCGCCGCCACCTTGCTCATGTCCACGAAGCGGAACTTGCCCGAGCGCAGCAGCTTGGTGCGGATAGTGTCGGTGATGGCCTCGGTGTCGATGTGCTCCGAGGTCTTGTTGCGGATGGAGTCCATGAACATCACCGGGCGGCCCCCGGAGGTGATCTCGCTGGTGGCCGGGGACGCCAGCATGGAATCCGCCATCTTGTCGGCGATGGCCTGCAAGTCGGAGGAGCCGTAATCGACGGTCACCGTCTCGGTCTCGGTGGGATCGCCATAGCTGACGGTGGTGCTGGAGCAGCCGCCCAGCAGCAGGGCGCCGGTCAGGATCAGCAGGGCATGATTCATTTTCATCAGTAGGATTCCTCCATCACTTCGCGAACGTAAATCCGGTAACCCCGTGCAGCCGGGCTCGGCGCCAGGGCGGACAGGGTGCGGGTCTGGTAGCCATGCAGCTTGAGGGGGGTCCAGCCGCGGCCATCGCTGGCCACCTCCTGCCCCGCGTCGTCATACCAGTAGAAGAGATATTGCAGCGTGTTGTCACCACGCTGGGTGCTGGCCGCCGCCACGTTGACCTGCAACAGGCCGTTCTGCTGGCGCCGGCTGAGTTCGGTCAGGGTGACGTTGACGTTTTGATGCTGCTCGGCCACCGCCGCCGCACCGGCCGCGCCATAGAGCGCCACGCCGGAAGTATTGGTGGCACAGCCCGTCAGCAGCAGAACCAGGCCCAGGGCCAACCCTTGTGCTTTCATCTTGTTCTCCTTGCCGGTGGCCGTCGGCCCGACCGGTCATTCATCTGAGTTGCCATATCCGGTTCCCCCTAGAGGGGCATCACCCGGGTCGTGAGACCGCTCCCCAGGCGCTGTACCCACACCAGGGTGGTGCGCCCGGCGTGGACGCTGAGTGGCAGGGTGCGCATGGCGCTGCCCGCCCCCAGGGTCAGGGTGACGTTCCCGGCCGGGACCATCCCCTGCCAGCTCGAGGCCTTGGCGGGCAGCGTCAGCCAGCTGCGGGTATCCGCCCGCTCCGAGAGGGTGTTGAAGATCCCCACCAGGATGTTGCCCACATCCCCCCCCTCCTTGGCGGCGGTGCGCCGCACCTGCTCCTTGGCCACCAGCCGCAGGGCCTGCCGGGTCAGCATGCCAGGCAGCCGCTCCTGCAGATCCTTGGCCGCCAGCGCCTCCAGCCTCACCAGCTCGCTGGTCTGCGCCACCCCCTTGCCCACCGACAGGGTGAGCGGGGAGCCGTCGCTGGCCCGATTGTCGTAATAGGGCACCGCCACGGTAAAGGTACGAAAATCGCCGCTGGAGGTGGAGATGGGCAGCGGCAGGAAGAGCTCACGGCGCGCCGGGATGAGGCCATCTTCAAACAGCACCACCAGCTGGCCCTGATCCTTGGCCAAGGGCGGCGCCTTGCGGCCCATCCGTTGCTCGGTCTCCTTGAGCTCCTCGGGAGAGCCGCGAAGCCGGGCCAGGCGCAGCAGGGCATCCTGCAGGCTCTGGTTGTCCGGCGCTATCTGGTAGCCGCGCTGGTAATCGACCCAGGCGTCGTTGAGATCCCCGGCCGCCTCGTAGAGCACGCCGGAGAAATAGAAGGTGTAGGCGTTCTGGAAACCGTTTTTCACCTGGCCTATCAGGCGATCGAGCTCGGGGGCGCCGCGCGACATCAGCTGGCGCATCTCCCCGGCTTCGTCCTCCTGCTCCCCCTCCTGCGCGGCCTTGCGCACCTCGTCGGCCCGCCGTTTAAGGGCCTGCTCCTGCACCTGATTGGCACGGCGCACCTCTACCAGGGCGCCGTCGGCATCTCCGCGCTGCAAGTAGTTGAGCGCCAGATAGTGGTGCAGCATGGTGCGCTCGTAATCGGGCGCCTGGTAAGCCAGGGTCTGATCGTTGGTGAGCAGGCTGCCCGCCTGGGCCAGTCCCTGGCTCAGGCGGTACTCGGCCTGATTGTCTTCCCACGCAAGCCGGCTGTCGGCGGCGGCAAAGGCCTGCTTGCTGGGGCCGTCCTGACCCGCCAGCCAGGCGATGCGCCCCTTCTCCAGCTGGTCGAGCACGAAGGTGTCGTCCCCCGGGGTCGATTCGCGCACCTCGGGCAGGGCCTCGGCGGCATGGCCCAGCAGCAGCTGGTTGCGCAAGGGCACCATCTGATCCGAGTAGGAGACGAACATGTCTTTCCACTGGGAGGCACAGCCCCCCAGCAGCAGACCGGCCAACAGCAGGCCGGTCGACGTGACGAGGCGCATCACAGGCTCAGCAGGGGTCCCAGAGGCTCGCCACCGACCAGGTGCAGGTGGATGTGATAGACCTCCTGCCCGCCGTGGCGGTTGCAGTTCATGATGAGGCGGTAGCCGTCCTCGGCGATGCCCGCGTCGCTGGCGAGCTTGCGGGCCACGGTGAACATCCGGCCCAGCGCCAGCTCGTGATCCGGCTCCACGTCATTGACGGTGGGGATGAGCACGTTGGGAATAATCAGGATATGGGTCTTGGCCTTGGGCTGGATGTCGCGAAACGCGGTCACCAGATCGTCTTGATAAAGGATGTCGGCGGGGATCTCCTTGCGGATGATTTTGCTGAAAATGGTTTCTTGCGCCATGGGTAACTCCTTTATAGGAAAAAGAAAATTCAATACAAAGCTCAAGCGGCTCCCAAACAGGCCGCCGCAACGCGCCAAGTGTGACACAAGCCGACATTTGGCACAGCCGTTGTCCCAATCGCTTCAGTTATTGTGAAGAATACCGATAGCGAGGAGACGTCCCGCGAACCACAACGGCATCCCCTTCGGGGCATGCAGGGTATCAAAGGGACGGGGTACTCAGGCAAGGGACTTTTGCACAGACAGCGGGACAATAATGAAACAAACAATGTCAGACCTCTCGATCCTACAGAGAGTCTATCTGGGCTTTGCCATCCTGGTCGCCGTCATGGTCGCCAGTGCGGTACTGACCTTTCGCGGCCAGAGCGAACTCAGCGGCGCCCTGGATCAGGTGACCCAGGAGTCCATGCCGCTGGTACTCGCCAGCAGCCAGACCCAGATAAGCCTGCTCAGCGCCAACAAATGGCTCACCGACGTGCTGACCGAGCAGGATCTCAAGCAACTGCCGGCGGAAGTGGCCGAGTTGCAACAGGCCAAGGGCCAGGTCGACAAGATGGTCGCCAGCCTCAAACAGCAGGTGGCGGTTCATCCCCAGTTGCAGGCGGACATGACTGCCCTCGTCAAGCTGGTGGATGACTACCTGCAACTGACCCAGACCCTGCCCGGCGAACACGAGGCCCTGCTCACCCGGCTGCACAAGGTCAATCAGGCCAAGGGCCAGTTCCAGGTCAGCCTGCCCCAGTTCAAGAAGAACCTGGGGGACATGATGGTCACCATCGACGACAGCTTCATCAAGATGCTCTCCGAGACCCTGACCACCAAGCTCTCCGCCATCGAGCTCTCCACCATGGATGCCCTCAACCAGAGCATCCCCGCCCCCATCGAGGCGGCGCTCAAGCGCAACAAGATGCAGATCGAGGGCTTCAACAGCACCATCAAGGATCTCCAGGGGGAGCTCAAGGACTTCGACAACAACATGGGCCACTACGTCCATGGCTTCGTGCGCGACACCACGGGCAATGACGGCGTGCTCTCCCAATACCTGGCCCTGATGAAGCAGCAGCAGGCCATGCGCGAGCAGAGCAAGCAGGCGAGCCAGCTCATCCTCAGCATCCAGAACAAGCTGGAAGGGATCACCGCCCAGAGCCAGCAGCTGATGAACGCCAGCATCCAGGCCTCCGATCGGGTGCAGACCCAGAGTACCCTGACCCAGGGGATCAGCATCGCCATCGCCATCTTCGTCGCCATCCTGGTGGCCTTCACCCTGGGCAAGGCCATCCGCCGCCCCCTGAAAGAGCTGCTGCGGGTGCTGACCGAGGTGACCCAGGGCGACATGACCCAGCGCGTCGGCTTCAAGAGCCAGAACGAATTCGGCCAGCTCGCCAGCCAGATCAACCTGCTGATCCACCAGATGGGGGATGTGCTCAAGCAGCTCTCCCAGGCTTCGACCCAGCTCAACAGCGCCGCCCACGACAACCGCCACACCACCGAATCGGTCCGGGCGGATCTGGAAAAACAGCGTCAGGAGACCGCCTCGGTCGCCGCCGCCATGACCCAGATGGAGGCCTCGGTGCGGGAGGTGGCCCAGGCCGCCAACCAGACCCTGGAGCGGGTGCAGGATGTGGAGAAGGCCTCCGAGATGGGGCGCAAGGTGATGGCAGGCAACATCACCACCACCCACCAGCTCGCGGGCAAGCTGCAGCAAACCGGCAAGGTGATTGGCGACGTGAGCGCCATGAGCGGCCAGATTGGCAACATCCTCGACGTCATCCGCGGCATCGCCGAGCAGACCAACCTGCTGGCCCTCAACGCCGCCATCGAGGCGGCCCGTGCCGGCGAGCAGGGACGCGGGTTTGCGGTGGTGGCCGACGAGGTGCGCAACCTGGCCGGTCGCACCGCCCAGTCCACCAGCGAAATCCAGACCATGATCGAGAACCTGCAGCAAGGCGTCGCCAGGGCAGTCAACGTGATGCAGGAGTGCTCCCGCGAGATGGACAGCTGCGTGGATCAGAGCTCCCAGGCCAACAACGCCATGGAAGAGGTGCAGGGCATCGTGGTGCTCATCAGCGACATGTCCAGCCAGATAGCCTCCGCCGCCGAGCAGCAGCAGGCCACCAGCGCCGACATCGCCACCAACCTCAACCGCATCTCCGACATCTCGGATCTCAACTATCAGGGCATAGAGCGGGTCGCCGAGACCAGCCAGCAGCTCGACTCCCTTGCCGAGCAGCAGGAGGGGCTGGTCCAGCGCTTCCGCCTCAGTGCCTGATGGCCACGACCCGATACGACAAGGCCCCGCATTGGCGGGGCCTTGCTTTTTACTGGCATGCGGCGCGGGATCAAGCGTAGGCGATGGCGCCCTTGCCGACCCCTTCATAGGCGACAATCTTGACGAACTTGTCCCCTACCTGCTTCTTCACCTCGCGGGCGATGTAGTGGGCCAGCAGCTCGATGGTGGTGTCGGTGTCGATCATCTCCACCTCCGCCGCCGGCATGGCGAGCTGGAACAGCCCCTGGGGCGCCACGTACTTGAAGCCGATGTAGTGCGCGTCCCCTTCTTTCAGTGACGCCTCGGCCCGCTCGCTCAGGGCGAGTTCGCCAAGAGCCACTCTGTCCTCTTCGGTGCCCAGGTAGATGTCGGCCCAGCGCTCGGCCCAGTTGAACTCCAGCTCCTCGTCACGCTCCCCGTCCACCAGGATCTCGACGGGAGAGCGGTGGCCGTGGGCGATGCGCTGGCAGTTGCCGTCGTGCTTCTTGAGGCCGTGGCTGTAGTGGTAGAAGGCGCCCTCGATGCGCTCCTGGCGCAACGTCAGGGAGAGATCCTTGATGTTGCCGGGCAGACGCTTGGCCAGTACCCCCAGCAGATAGCGGGTCACCGACTCTTTATCCACCTGGGGGGCGGGAATGAAGGCAAACCCCTGGGCCGGGCAGCGCAGGTGGATGGCGCGACCCGGACGCAGCAGATCCACGGTGCTCTCGTCGTTCTCCAGCGCGTGGACATGGACCAGGGGACATTCCGTCGGCACCAGCAGCTTGTGATCCACCTCTTCATCGATGATCGACTTGATGAGCTTCTTCACCCGACCGAAGTCCAGCAACATGCTCATCTCGTTGAGCTCGCCACTCATCTCGATGTCCACCAGCCAGCTCTCGCCCACCATGCCGCGGCGCTCGCATAAATAGCTGGAATCGATCACAGTCAAATCTCTAACAAATAACTTCATTACTCAGGCCTTGCTACAGAGAAAGTGCAGTTTGCGATATTATGACCCCGGATTATCGGCAAAGGAACTGGAACCCCCCATGAACAAATTGCTTATCAAGAATGCCACCCTGGTCAACGAAGGCCGCATCTATGCCTCCGACGTCCTGATCGAGGGTGAGCGGATCGCCCGCGTCGCCCCGGACATCAGTGCCCCCGATGCCGTGGTGATCGATGCAACGGGCCGTCATCTCATCCCCGGGATGATCGATGACCAGGTCCACTTCCGGGAGCCCGGCCTGACCCACAAGGGAACCATCGCCAGTGAATCCCGGGCCGCCGTGGCCGGTGGCACCACCAGCTTCATGGAAATGCCCAACGTCAATCCCCAGACCACCACCATCGACGCCCTCGAAGCCAAATACCAGATCGCCGCCAACTCCGCCGCCGCCAACTACAGCTTCTACCTGGGTGCCACCAACGACAACCTGGAAGAGATCAAGAAACTCGATCCCAAGCAGTCCTGCGGCATCAAGATCTTCATGGGGGCCTCCACCGGCAACATGCTGGTGGACAACCAGGAGACCCTGGCAGCCATCTTCCGCGAGAGCCCGGTGATGATCGTCACCCACTGCGAGGACACCCCGTCCATCAAGGTGCTGGAAGACGAAGCTCGCGCCAAGTGGGGCGAAGACGTGCCCATGCGCGAGCACGGCCGCATCCGCAGCGCGGACGCCTGCTACAAATCCTCCAGCATGGCGGTCTCCCTGGCCAAGCAGTACGGCGCCAAGCTGCACGTGTTGCACCTGACCACGGCGAAAGAGCTCTCGCTCTTTACCGCCACCCCGGATCTGAAGGATCTCAAGGACAAGAACATCACCGCCGAAGTGTGCGTCCACCACCTCTTCTTCAACGAGGCGGACTACGACACCCTGGGCAGCCAGATCAAGTGCAACCCGGCGGTGAAGAGCGCTGCCGACCAGCACGCCCTGCTGGATGCGGTACGCAACGACGTACTCGACATCATCGCCACCGACCACGCCCCCCACACCTGGGAAGAGAAGCAGAACAGCTACTTCAAGGCGCCGTCCGGCGTGCCCCTGGTGCAGCACTCCCTGCAGGCGCTGCTGGAGCTCTACCACAACGGGGTCTTCAGCCTGGAAACCATCGTCAAGAAGACCTCCCACGCGGTGGCCGAGCGCTTCCAGGTGCAGGATCGCGGCTACATCCGGGAAGGCTACTTCGCCGACCTGGTGCTGCTGGATCTCGGCAAGCCCTACGTGGTCACCGACAGCAACCTGCTCTACCTGTGCGGCTGGTCCCCGTTCAACGGCTACCGCTTCCAGAGCACCATCGAGATGACCCTGGTGAACGGCCAGATTGCCTGGCAGAACGGCCAAGTCACCGACAAGGTATTGGGCAAGCGTCTCACCTTCAACCGCTGATCTCGGCTTGAGAGCATCACGCCAAACGGCCACCTCCGGGTGGCCGTTTTTCCTGCAAGACAGCGGTGAAGTGCCGACAAAATGCACCACTGGTCGCACTTTGATCCAAAGTTGCTCGCAAAGCAGGCAAACGATCTCGAACCTGGATTTCCCCTGTTGACAGGGTCGGGGCATCTCCATAAACTCCCTCCCCGTCAGCCGAGCTGACTCCGTCGGTGTGTAGCGCAGCCAGGTAGCGCATCTGCATGGGGTGTAGAGGGTCGGAGGTTCGAATCCTCTCACACCGACCAAATTCCCCGAGAAAGGCCTTGTCAGACGACAAGGCCTTTTCTTTTATGGTCTTCCGCCGCGATTGTCTCTCCGATCCCTTTGTGCTGTAGTAAAACCCCCTTTGCCAAGCGGCCCGCATCATGTTGCCTTCCCTTCGTACTTTCTGCACCCTTGCCCTCAGCGCCCTGCTGGTCGGCCAGCTCGCGGGCTGCGCCACCGCCTATGACAGTGAAAAATCGTTCTGGAATGGCCAGACCGGTTTTTCACAGACCCAGCTTGGCCCGGCCCGCTGGCAACTGGAGTTTGTGGGCAACGATCTGGTGGACAGGGAAACGGCGCGCAAATACGTGCTCAAGCGGGCCGGTGAGGTGGCACTGGCAAAGGGATACCCCTGGATTCAGGTCGAGACGCTGACCCTGTCGCGGGATGCCGTCAGGGTCACCCCGACCCGCCCCCAATTCGGGTTCGACGAGTACGAGCCAGACACCTTCATGGACGACATGCAGGTGGAACATCGCACCTCGGCCCTGCTCGTCTTCACCCTGGAGGCCAACCCCCGGGACGCGCAGAGCATGGAAGCCGTTTATCTCGCAAAAATTAAAATAAACAGCGATTAATACAAATAAATCACAAGATGCATATCAAATGCAGCTAATAACAGCACAAAACTCCGAAACAAGTCACTGGATTTCCCCTTCGCGATTAGGCATTCTCCAGCACACCGGCTGTCTGGATTCCACCGCCCGGATCACAAAAAAGGACTGAGGCGGCCCCTCGCCGCCTGCACAGGCATTGCACCTATCGAAACCGGAACTCCCCCATGAAAATGAACAAGTTGACCGTTGCCATCCTCATTGCGATGTTGCTTGGCATCGTGACCGGGCAGGGTTATCGCCTGCTCGCGCCCGCACAGGCCGCAGGCTTTGCCGATGACATCACCCTGCTGACCGACATCTTCCTGCGCCTCATCAAGATGATCATCGCCCCCCTGGTGTTCACCACGCTCGTGGTCGGCATCGCCAAGATGGGCGACACCCGCACCGTGGGCCGCATCGGCGTCAAGACCCTGGGCTGGTTCATGCTCGCCTCCCTGATGTCCCTGACCCTGGGGCTGGTCATGGTCCACCTGATGCAACCTGGGGTGGGGCTCTCCCTCTCCCTGCCCGATGACGGCACCAGCTCAGGCGTGGTTGCCACCGCCATCTCCCTCAAGGATTTCGTGACCCACGCCATCCCGAAAAGCGTGGTCGAGGCGATGGCCACCAACGAGATCCTGCAGATCGTGGTCTTCTCCCTCTTCTTCGGGCTGGCCGCCGCCGCCCTGGGGGACGACGCCAAGCCCGTGGTCAAGCTGATGGCCAGCGGCGCCGAGATCATGCTCAAGGTGACCGGCTACGTGATGAACTTCGCCCCGTTCGCGGTGTTTGGCGCCATCGCCGCCATGGTCGCCAAGGAGGGGCTCGGCATCCTCGCCACCTATGGCACCTTCATGGCCCAGTTCTATCTGGCGCTCGGCTGCCTCTGGCTGCTGCTCATCGCCATGGGCAGCCTCTTCATCCGCCGCCGCATCCTGACCCTGCTCGCCCTCATCCGCGAGCCCATCCTGCTGGCCTTCTCCACCGCCAGCTCCGAGGCGGCCTACCCCAAGACCCTGGACAGGCTGGAGAAATTTGGCTGTGACAAGCGCATCGCCAGCTTCGTGCTCCCCATGGGCTATTCCTTCAACCTGGACGGCTCCATGATGTACTGCACCTTCGCGGTGATGTTCATCGCCCAGGCCTACGGCATCGAGCTCTCCACGGCCCAGCAGATCACCATGCTGCTGCTGCTGATGGTTACTTCCAAGGGAATGGCCGGGGTGCCCCGCGCCTCCCTGGTGGTGATTGCCGCCACCCTCAACCAGTTCCACATCCCGGAAGCGGGCATCCTGCTGCTGCTCGGTATCGACCACTTCCTCGACATGGGGCGCTCCGCCACCAACGTGCTGGGCAACGCCATCGCCGCGAGCGTGGTAGCCAAGAGCGAAGACAGCCTGGGGGAGACCGCCCCCCTCGGCGAGGTGGACACCGCCAAGGCGTGATCCCCCCTTACCCCCATGACAACGGCCCGCCTCTGCGGGCCGTTGTCATATGCCTGATGGGGCACACCGCGCCTCAGCACCAGCGCCTGACCTGTCGGCAATAGTCATCATAGGCATCGCCGAATTGTCGCCGCAGCGCCTGCTCCTCCGCCAGGATCTGGAAGCGGGTAAGCCAGCCCCAGAGCAGCAGCGGCCCGAGCCACACTGCCATGCCTCCCAGATAGCACGCCAGCGCCAGGGTCCAGCAGAGCAGCCCCAGGTACATGGGATTGCGGCTGATGCGATAGACGCCCCGGGTCACCAGCACCCGGCTGCTCTCCAGCCGCTGGGGGTGCACGGTGGTGCGCTGCTGCCAGAAATGCAGAAGCGCACCGCCTCCCAGCAGGGCTCCCGCCAGCCACAGCGTGGCGACCAGCACCAGCCACAGGGGCGCTGCCCTCCCCTCGCCCCGCCCCAGCCACATGGCGAGCACGATGACGACGAACAGCAGCAACGGTGGAATCCGCAACGTCAGCTTCATATTTTCTTCCTGCAACACGTGCCACGATTGACGCCGTTGAGATACACTCCCAGAGTCGGCATCTGGATAAAAAGTGAAATATATCATTAGCATAGCAACATGCTATGACCAGCCATGCCGCAGCTCGCCTCAGCGATGAGCCCAGCCTCAACTCAAGACAATAAGAAAGGACTTGCCCCATGCACAAGAAAACACTGCTCGCGACCCTGATTTTTGGCCTGCTGGCCGGCCAGGCGGTCGCCGCCCCCTATCTGCCGCTCGCCGACGACCACCGCAACGGTCAGGAACAGACCGCCGCCAACGCCTGGCTGGAAGTGGATCTCGGTGCCTTCGAGCACAACATCCAGACCCTGAAGAATCGCCTCGGTGACAAGGGCCCGCAGATCTGCGCCATCATGAAGGCGGACGCCTACGGTCACGGCATCGACCTGCTGGTCCCTTCCGTGGTCAAGGCAGGCATCCCCTGCATCGGCATCGCCAGCAACGAAGAAGCACGTGTTGCCCGCGAGAAGGGCTTCGAAGGTCGCCTGATGCGGGTGCGTGCCGCCACCCCGGATGAAGTGGAGCAGGCCCTGCCCTACAAGCTGGAAGAGCTCATCGGCAGCCTGGAGAGCGCCAAGGGGATCGCCGACATCGCCCAGCGCCATCACACCAACATCCCGGTGCACATCGGCCTGAACTCCGCCGGCATGAGCCGCAACGGCATCGATCTGCGCCAGGACGATGCCAAGGCCGATGCCCTGGCCATGCTCAAGCTCAAGGGGATCACCCCGGTCGGCATCATGACCCACTTCCCGGTGGAGGAGAAAGAGGACGTCAAGCTGGGGCTGGCCCAGTTCAAGCTGGACTACCAGTGGCTCATCGACGCCGGCAAGCTGGATCGCAGCAAGCTCACCATCCACGCCGCCAACTCCTTCGCAACCCTGGAAGTGCCGGAAGCCTATTTTGACATGGTGCGCCCGGGCGGCATCATCTATGGCGACACCATTCCCTCCTACACCGAGTACAAGAAGGTGATGGCGTTCAAGACCCAGGTCGCCTCCGTCAACCACTACCCGGCGGGCAACACCGTCGGCTATGACCGCACCTTCACCCTCAAGCGCGACTCCCTGCTGGCCAACCTGCCGATGGGCTACTCCGACGGCTACCGCCGCGCCATGAGCAACAAGGCCTATGTGCTGATCCATGGCCAGAAGGCCCCCGTCGTGGGCAAGACTTCCATGAACACCACCATGGTGGACGTCACCGACATCAAGGGGATCAAACCCGGTGACGAGGTGGTCCTGTTCGGACGCCAGGGTGATGCCGAAGTGAAACAATCCGATCTGGAGGAGTACAACGGTGCCCTCTTGGCGGACATGTACACCGTCTGGGGCTACACCAACCCCAAGAAGATCAAGCACTAAGCAAATTGCTGACATGAAAAAGGGCTCCCGAGGGAGCCCTTTTTATTGCACCGTTCACGCCGCCTTTTTGCGGGTCATCAGCAGACTCAGCCCCATGGAGGCCAGCAGGATCAGCGCCACCACGCCAAGGGCGATGCCGGTCGGTATCTTGAAGATATCGAGCAGCAACATCTTGACCCCGATGAACATCAGGATCAGCGCCAGGCCGTATTTGAGCAGGGCGAAGCGATCGGCCACCCCGGCCAGCAGGAAGTACATGGCGCGCAGCCCCATGATGGCGAAGATGTTGGAGGTGAGCACGATGAAGGGATCCGTGGTCACCGCGAAGATGGCCGGGATACTGTCCACCGCGAAGATGAGGTCGCTCACCTCCACCAGCACCAGGATGAGCAGCAGCGGGGTCGCGTAGCGCACACCGTCACGCCAGACGAAGAACTTCTCTCCCTCCAGCGTCTCGGTCACCTTGAAGCGACGACGCATCCAGCCGAGCAGGGCATTGTTCTCGAGATCCGGCTCCTTGTCGGCCGCCCACAGCATCTTGGCACCGGTCAGCAGCAGGAAGGCCCCGAACAGGTAGAGGATCCAGTGGAACTGCTCGATGAGCCAGCTGCCCGCGAACACCATGCCGGCGCGCATCACGATGGCCCCCAGCACCCCGTAGAGCAGGACCCGGCGCTGCAGCTCCGCCGGAATGGCAAAGTAGCCGAACAGCATCAGCCAGACGAAGACGTTGTCCACCGCCAGTGCCTTTTCGATGAGGTAGCCGGTGAGAAACTCCAGCCCCTTCTGGTTCGCGATCTCGCGCCCGGCACTGTGATCCAGCCAGAGCCAGATGGCCAGGTTGAACAGGAGCGCCACGCTGACCCAGATGAGAGACCAGATGCCCGCCTCTTTCAGCGACACCTTGTGCGCCTTGCCGCCACCGACAAAGCGGATATCAATCCACAACAGGACCAGCACTATGCTGAAGAAACCGGTCCACATCCACCATTCACCCATTTTCACTTCTCCCAAAACGACAAAACCCACGGCCGGGAGGCAGTGGGTTCGCGTTTGGAGCAGATACACCTTGCCTCTCGGCAAGGTCTCACTTACAGCCGATTGACATCGACTGCCCGGCTGCCGGGTGCACTGCAGGATATGGGTGCACCGTAATGACGACAAACCGGCGAGAAGTTACTCCCCTTGTGCGGCGGATAGTAGCAGCGACAACCGCTGGCGCCAAGAGGCATCTCATCCCCCATGCAATAAAAAGGGCGCCAGCACGCGCCCTTCTCGATACGGTTCTCCTTAGAACCTGTTTACGAGCTGTCGCGAGAGGTCGTCAACAAGGTAAAGAGCAGCGCAGGAACCGGAATGTATATGAATACATGAGCACTCTTTGTTACAAACAAGCGAGCAGCGCATGAGCCTTGATCACGGCCTCGCAGCAAGATCGTTAACAGGTTCTCAGAGCGGATCCACCTTGAGACAGGAAACCGCGTGGTCGAAGTTGCCCTCGAGCTGGGGCCGGGTCTTGGCGCACTCCGGACCTGCCACCGGGCAGCGGGTACGGAACACGCAACCGGAGGGCGGATTCATGGGGGATGGCAAGTCCCCTTCCAGGATCTGGATGACCTTGCTGCGCTCCAGATCCGGATCCGGGATGGGGACCGCCGACATCAGCGCCTTGGTATAGGGGTGCAGGGGATTGGCGAAGATCTCCTTGCCGGTCCCCAGCTCCACCGCGTTGCCCAGGTACATCACCAGCACCCGATCGGAGATGTGTTTGACCACGGAGAGGTCGTGGGCGATGAAGATGAGGGAGAGCCCCATCTCCTTTTGCAGGGATTTGAGCAGGTTCACCACCTGAGCCTGGATGGAGACATCCAGCGCCGAGACCGGCTCGTCACAGATGATCATCTTGGGCTCGAGGATGAGCGCCCGGGCGATGCCGATGCGCTGGCACTGGCCGCCGGAGAACTCATGGGGGTAACGGTTCACCAGGTTGGGCAGCAGGCCCACCTTGGTCATCATGGCGCGCACCTTCTCCTTCACCTCTTCCCGGGAGAGATTGGGATAGAAGGTGACCAGGGGCTCGGCGATGATGTCCCCGATGGTCATGCGCGGGTTCAAGGAGGCCAGCGGGTCCTGGAAGATCATCTGGATCTCCTTGCGCTTCTCCCGCAGCGCCCCCTGCTCGAGCTTGGTCAAGTCCTGCCCCAGCCACACCACCTTGCCGTCGGTGGCCGGCACCAGGCCGATCAGGGCCCGGGCGAAGGTGGACTTGCCACAGCCGGACTCCCCCACTACGCCCAGGGTCTCCCCTTCGTAGAGGCGCAGGGTCACCCCGTCCACCGCCTTCAGGGCGGAGGGCTTGGCCCAGGGCCAGGCCTTGTCACTCTTGATATGGAAGTGAACCTTGAGGTCGGACACTTCCAGCAGCAGTTTCTTGTCAGTACCCATTTAGTTCACTCCCTTGATCATGGCATCCGATACCCAGTGGCACGCCCGCTCCCGGCCGTCGTTGAACGGTGTCAGGATCGGCGATTGCTGGCCACAAATCTCGCTCACCCGGTGGCAACGCTCCTGGAAGGGGCAGCCGGTGGGCAAACGCAGCAGGTTGGGCGGATTGCCCGGAATGGTGGGCAGCTCTTCCCCTTCGGTGTCGAGGCGGGGAATGGCGCGCAGCAAGCCTTCGGTATAGGGGTGGCTCGGGCGATAGAAGATATCGTTGACCCGGCCGTACTCCATGGTCCGGCCTGCATACATCACCAGCACCTTGTCGCAGATGCCGGCCACGACGCCAAGATCGTGGGTGATCATGATGATGGCGGTGTTGAACTCGCGCTTGAGCTCGTTCATCAGGGTCATGATCTGGGCCTGTACCGTCACGTCCAGCGCCGTGGTCGGCTCGTCAGCGATGAGCAGCTGCGGCCGGCACAGGAGCGCCATGGCGATCATCACCCGCTGGCGCATGCCGCCGGAGAACTCGTGGGGGTACATGTTCATCCGCTTGCGCGACTCGGGGATCTTCACCGCGTCCAGCATGCGCACCGACTCCTCGAAGGCAGCAGCCTTGGTCATCCCCTTGTGCAGCATCAGCACTTCCATCAGCTGATCCTTGACCTTCATGTAGGGGTTGAGCGAGGTCATGGGGTCCTGGAAAATCATGGCGATCTTCTCGGAGCGGATCTTGTTGAGCTTGTGCTCCGGCAGATTCAGGATCTCGTCCCCCTGAAACTTGGCCGAGCCGGTGATGACACCGTTCTTGGCGAGCAGCCCCATGATGGCAAAGGCAGTCTGGGACTTGCCTGAGCCTGATTCCCCGACGATCCCCAGGGTTTCGCCGGCAGAAAGAGAAAAGTTGAGGTCGTTGACGGCGACCACATTGCCGTCCGGGGTCTTGAACTCGACCCGCAGATCTTTCACATCCAGTAACTTCATATCAGCACTCCTTATCGCGCTGTCGTGATGCCGGCCTGCCCATCCCGCGAGCGCAGTGCGCTCTCTGAACGGGTCTTATGGCCCCTTGGCGTCTTGCCTGTCCCTTGGTATCAGCGATCCTTTGGATCCAGGGCATCACGCAGACCATCCCCGAGGAAGTTGAAGCAGAACAGGGTCACCACCATGAAACCGGCGGGGAACAGGAGTTGCCAGATGGCCACTTCCATCGACTTGGAGCCTTCATCCAGCAGGGCACCCCAGCTGGTCATGGGCTCTTGCACCCCGAGGCCCAGGAAGCTCAGGAAGGATTCGAACATGATCATGCCCGGCACCAGCAGGGTGGCGTAGACCGCCACTATGCCGAGCACGTTCGGCACTATGTGACGGGTGATGATCTTCCACTTGGAGACGCCGCAGACGTGGGCCGCCTCGATGAACTCCTTGCTCTTGAGGCTCAGGGTCTGGCCTCGCACTATCCGCGCCATGTCGAGCCAGCTCACCGCGCCGATGGCGAGGAAGATGAGGGCCAGGTTGCGACCGAAGAAGGTCACCAGCATGATCACGAAAAACATGAAGGGGAAGGCGTTGAGGATCTCGAGAACCCGCATCATCAGGCTGTCGACCCGGCCGCCGATGAAGCCGGAGGCGGCGCCATACAGGGTGCCGATGATGACGGCCACCAGGGCCCCCATGATGCCGACCATGAGCGAGATGCGCCCGCCGAGCAGGGTGCGCACGAACAGATCGCGCCCCAGGCTGTCGGTGCCGAAGTAGTGCCCCGTCTCCATGTCGGGGGCGGCCTGCATGGCGCCCCAGTCCGGATCGTCGAAGGTATATTGGGACAGGTGCGGCCCCACTATCACCGCCAGACCTATGATGGTCAGGATGATGAGGCTGGTCAGGGCCGCCTTGTTGCGCAGGAAACGGCGACGGGCATCCTTCCACAGGGAGCGTCCTTCCACCACTTCCACTTGCTGGGCGAACGCCTCGACGGCTTCGCGTTTTTCAGTTGTGACTACCATGATGTACTCCCGGCTTAATAACGGATCTTGGGATCGATGACGGCATAGAGAATATCGACCACGGCGTTAAAGGTAATGGTCAGGGCGCCGACCAGAATGGTCAGGCCGAGTACCATGGAGTAATCACGGTTCAGCGCTCCGTTGACGAACAGCTGACCTATGCCAGGCAGACCGAAGATGGTCTCTATCACCACGGAGCCCGTGATGATGCCCACAAACGCCGGGCCCAGATAGGAGACCACCGGTAGCATGGCCGGACGCAGCGCGTGTCTGAGGATGATGTGGCGCAGCGGCAGCCCCTTGGCGCGGGCGGTACGGATGAAGTTGGAGTTCATGGTCTCGATCATGCTGCCACGCATGATGCGGGAGATGGCGGAGATGTAGTACATCATCATGCCGAACACCGGCAGCACCATGAACTGCACCCCGCCCCCCTGCCAGCCTCCCGCCGGGAACCAGCCCAGGTAGATACTGAAGAAGAGCACCAGCAAGGGCGCCAGCACGAAGCCGGGGATCACCACCCCGGCCATGGCCGACGACATCAGCAGATAGTCGATGAGGGTGTTCTGTTTCAGGGCCGCAATGGTGCCGAAGGTGACCCCCAGGGTCACTGCCAGCAGGAAGGCGACCGAGCCTATCTTGGCGGAGACAGGCAGGGCCTGGCTCACCAGATCATTGACGGTGAAGTCCTTGTATTTGAAGGAAGGCCCCAGATCCCCCTGGACCAGGTTGCCGAGGTAAGTGAGGTATTGCATGCCGATGGGCTTGTCCAGGCCATATTTGGCTTCGATGTTGGCCAGGACTTCCGGCGGCAGGGCGCGTTCGCTGGTGAAGGGGTTACCCGGGGCGAAGCGCATCATGAAGAAGGAGACGGTGATCAAGACCAGCAGAGTCGGGATCGCTTCCAGTAGACGTTTAAGGATGAATTTCAACATAGACATTTCCTGTCCTGTACTGCTTCCAAAGGGTCGCGGTTGTAATAAAGGCCCGCCGTCTGGCGGGCCCTGCTTGTTATGCGACTTGTTTCTTTACTCAGTGAGCAACGATGTACATGTCTTTGCTGTAGATGTTGTCCAGCGGGTTGGCCGGGTAGCCGCCCACGTAGGGCTTGACCATGCGGGAGGTCACGTACTGATAGATGGGGGCGATCGGCATGTCCTTGGCCAGGATCTCTTCGGCCTGGACATAGAGCTTGTTGCGCGCCTCGGCATCCACCTGGTTGCGGGACTCGCTCATCAGCTTGTCGAACCTCGGGTTGGAGTATTTGCCGTCGTTGTTGCCGTGAGTGGTCTGCATCAGATCCAGCATGGAGGAGGCTTCGTTGTAGTCGGCAATCCAACCACGACGGGCCACATCAAACTGGCCTTGCTTGAGCGTCTCCAGATAGGTCTTCCACTCCTGGTTCACCAGGCTCACCTGCACGCCGAGCTTCTTCCACATGGAGGCGACGGCCACGGCCACCTTCTTGTGGTTGTCGTCGGTGTTGTAGAGCAGCTCGAACTTGAGCGGGTTGCCCGGGCCGTAACCGGCTTCGGTCAGCAGCTCTTTCGCCTTGGCATCGCGCTCTGCCTGGGTCAGCTTGGACCAGGATGGTGCCACCGGCTTGAAGCCGTCCACGAAGTCGGGCACCAGGGCATAACCCGGGGTCTCACCCTTGCCCATCACCTTGTCGGCGATCACGTCGCGATCGATGGCGTAGGTGAGCGCAGTACGCACCCGCACGTCATCATAAGGTTTGCGCTTGGTGTTGAAGGTGTAGTAGTAGGTTCCCACATAGCCGCTCACCTTTACTTCGTCCGGCAGCTCTTTCTTCATCTGCTTGAAGCGTTCGATGGGCATGTTGTAGGTCAGATCCACTTCGCCAGCCAGATAGCGATTCAGCTCGGCGTTGGTGGACTGGATGGGCAGGTAGGTCACCTTGTTGATGACGGTCTTGCCGTTGTTCCAGTAATTGGGGTTGCGCTCGACGTCGACACGCTCGTTGACCACCCAGTCCTTCAGCACGTAGGCACCGTTGGATACCATGTTGCCGGGCTGGGTCCACTTGTCACCGAACTTCTCGATCACCTTCTTCGGGACCGGATAGGTGGTGGTGTGGGAGAGCATGCTGACGAAGTAAGGCACCGCCTTCTCCAGCTGCACCTCGAAGGTGTGATCGTCCACCGCCTTCACGCCCAGGGTGTCGGCCGGCTTCTTGCCCGCGATGATGTCGGAGGCATTGATGATGGTCGGGATCTCCATGTACCAGGAATAAGGAGAGGCCGTCTTGGGATCCACCGCGCGCTGGAAGGCAAAGACGAAGTCATGAGCGGTGACGGGATCCCCGTTGGACCACTTGGCATCCTTGCGCAGGTGGAACACGTAGTGTTTGTTGTCCTTGGTTTCCCAGGACTCGGCGACGCCGGGCAGGGTTTCGCCCTTGGGGCCGGAGGAGACGAGACCTTCGAACAGGTCACGCAATACGTTGGATTCGGGGGTACCTTCCACTTTCTGGGGATCCAGGGTGGCGGGTTCGGAACCATTGCCCTTCACCAGGGTTTGCTCGGGAGCAAGCTTGGTACCGGCGGGGACATCGGCGGCGTGAGCCAGGGTGGCGCCACCGAAAAGTGCAGTCAATAAAAGGGTATTAATAATTGTTTTTCTATGAGTCATTTCCATACTCCAACAAGAACATTCCATGCATTTGTTATCCACGAGACAAACACCTCGCTGCCCGCATAATTCCCTGACAATTCTGATAATGCAATAGATATCATCAGGAACAGGCCGCTTTCATGGTCAAAAAAACAACTTAAAACCATTTATTCAGCATTTAAATATCCCGCAGCGGTCGTTTTTCGTACAAAGCCGCTCGATTCTAGGAAATGACCAACAAAAAAGAAACAATAAAAAGCCGGTCACAAGGACCGGCTCCGACAAAAACGGACCTGGCTCACACCAGACCGGGGAAGACTCCCTTGATGCCCGCCACGATGATCTCGATGCCAAGGGACATCATGATGAGACCCATGATACGGGTCACCACGTTGATGCCGGTGTTGCCCATCAGCTTGAACAGCAGGGGAGCGGCGCGGAAGATGAGCCAGGAGCAGCAGGCAAACGCCACCACCACCACGAACATGCCGGCCATCTGGGGCAGGGTCTTCTGGCTGGCATAGACGATGGAAGAGGAGATGGCACCGGGTCCGGCCATCAGCGGCAGTGCCAGGGGCACCACGGCAATGGATTCACGCGCAGCCAGTTCACCCTTCTCCTGCTTGTTGTGCTTCACCTCCCCCAGCTTGCCCTGCAGCATGGACCAGGCGATCAGGGTAATCAGCGAGCCACCGGCAATGCGAAACGACGCCAGGGAGATGCCGAAACTGTCGAGGATGAGCTGTCCCATGCACATGGAGACCATCAGGATGATCATCACGGCAATGTGGGCGGTGGTGTTGGTCTTGCGTCGCTCCTCCGGCGACATGTGGCCCGTCAGGCTCACAAAAACCGGCAACAGACCCAGCGGGTTGATGATCGCAAACAGGCCGACGAAAAATTTCAGGTATAAAGAGAAGTCTATTGCTGCCATAGGCGCCATCCAGAACCAATACGAGCCACAAGGGGCCAGCCCCCAAACTGCGCGTAAATTTACACCATGGCTTTTCCCTTCTCCAATCAAATAATCTCACCCTTACCGGGGCTTTTTAGTTAGTTCCGCTAATGTATCGATAAAATTCAACATATCGGGTTGTTAAGGGAGAGAGGCCGCCATTAACATCGCCGGGTGCCATGGCAGCGCGTTATATCAACCCTCAGCCAAGAAACGATATTTTCGGCAAATGGCACCCTTGCTTCTCACCACGCCTGCTTGCCGCCCCCACCCGCTCCTGTGACCCCGATTTTTGGCCTTTCTCACCCTGGTGCGGCGCAAGCGGGGCCCGCTGTGAAGAGGTGACGCGCTCCCTGCCACCGCCAGATGTGCTGTTTCGCCAGGGCGACTGGATGAAAACAACAACCCCTTTCTCAACATAAATGAAACGTCAGGGGAGTGGACGTTCTGCCACCATCACGGCGATACCGCCTCCTCCATCCCGGTCAAGGCGAGAATTCATCGGACCCCCTTCCCTGAACAGATATTCCAAGGGCGCGTGACAGCCGCTCGTGATGCCAAGAAAGGATGACACACTCCCGTAACATAGTGGTGCGACAAGGGGTGAAACAAAATTTCTTTTGTTCTTTTGTTACATATGATCCAGATCAATCTTTTCTGACACATCCCGACCCTATAATCGAGCCAGAAAACAGTTTACTAAGGCATGTAAATACCCCGTTATGGTGATTCTTGCCTTGACAAGGTGGCTATAATTGCCGGGCATTGCCAAGGTCTTACTAAACAGTTTTCAAATCATCAGGAGATAAACATGGCAGTAACCAATTTGGCTGAACTGGATGCACTGGTTGCCCGCGTCAAAGAAGCACAGCGTCAATTCGCCAGCTTCTCGCAAGAGCAGGTAGACAAGGTCTTCCGTGCCGCCGCCCTGGCCGCCAGCAACGCCCGTATCCCCCTGGCCCAGATGGCCGTGGCTGAATCCGGTATGGGTATCATCGAAGACAAGGTTATCAAGAACCACTTCGCCTCCGAATACATCTACAACGCCTATAAAGATGAGAAGACCTGCGGCATCCTGAGCCAGGACGACGAGATGGGCACCATCACCATCGCCGAGCCGGTAGGCATCATCTGCGGTATCGTACCGACCACCAACCCGACTTCCACTGCGATCTTCAAGGCCCTCATCTCCCTGAAGACCCGCAACGCCATCATCTTCTCCCCGCACCCCCGCGCCAAGAACTCCACCAATACCGCTGCCAAGCTGGTACTGGATGCAGCCGTGGCTGCCGGTGCGCCGAAAGACATCATCGGCTGGATTGATCAACCCTCCGTCGAACTCTCCAACGCCCTGATGCGTCACGACGACATCAACCTGATCCTGGCCACCGGTGGCCCGGGCATGGTGAAGGCCGCCTACTCCTCCGGCAAACCCGCCATCGGCGTGGGTGCGGGCAACGTGCCCATCGTCATCGACGAAACCGCCGACGTGAAGCGTGCCGTCGCCTCCATCCTGATGTCCAAGACCTTCGACAACGGCGTGGTCTGTGCCTCCGAGCAGGCTGTCATCGTGGTCGACTCCATCTACAACCAGGTCAAGGAGCGTTTCGCGACCCACGCTGGCTACATCCTCTCCAAGGACGAAGCGGACAAGGTGCGTAAAGTGCTGCTGATCAACGGCGCCCTGAACGCCGACATCGTGGGCCAGCCTGCCACCAAGATCGCCGCCATGGCCGGTGTGACCGTGCCTGCCACCACCAAGATCCTCATCGGTGAAGGTCTGGAACTCTGCGCGGAAGACGAGTTCGCTCACGAAAAACTCTCCCCGACGCTGGGTATGTTCCGTGCCAAGAACTTCGAAGAAGCCGTCGAAATGGCCTGCGACATGGTCAACATCGGTGGTATCGGCCACACCTCCGGTCTCTATACCGACCAGGATCGCAATGCCGACCGCATCAAGTACTTCGGCGACAAGATGAAGACCGCCCGTATCCTCATCAACACCCCCTCCACCCAGGGTGGGATCGGTGACCTGTACAACTTCGCGCTGGCCCCGTCCCTGACCCTGGGTTGCGGCTCCTGGAGTGGTAACTCCATCTCCGAGAACGTCGGTCCCAAGCACTTGATCAACAAGAAGACAGTCGCAAAACGGGCAGAAAATATGCTGTGGCACAAACTTCCGAAATCCATCTACTTCCGTCGTGGTTCCCTGCCGATCGCCCTGGGCGACCTGGAAGGCAAGAAGCGCGCCATGGTGGTGACCGACCGCTTCCTGTTCAACAACGGCTATGCCGATGAAGTGGTTCGCCTGCTCAAGAAGCTGAACATGGAAGTGGAGATCTTCTACGAAGTGGAAGCCGACCCCACCCTGTCCGTGGTCCGCAAGGGCGCCGAGATGGCCAACTCCTTCAAGCCGGACGTGATCGTCGCCCTGGGTGGTGGTTCACCCATGGATGCCGCCAAGATCATGTGGGTCATGTACGAGCACCCGGACACTGCGTTCGAAGACCTGGCCATGCGCTTCATGGACATCCGCAAGCGTATCTACAAGTTCCCGAAAATGGGCGTGAAGGCCGAACTGGTCTGTATCACCACCACGTCCGGTACCGGCTCTGAAGTGACCCCGTTTGCGGTCGTGACCGATGACGCCACCGGCATGAAGTACCCGCTGGCCGACTACGAGCTGACCCCGAACATGGCCATCGTGGATGCCAACCTGGTGATGGGCATGCCCAAATCCCTGTGTGCCTTCGGTGGTATCGACGCCGTGACCCACGCCATGGAAGCCTATGTCTCCGTGCTGGCCAACGAATACTCCGACGGTCAGGCGCTGCAAGCCCTGAAACTGCTGAAGGACTACCTGCCCTCCAGCTACATCAACGGCGCCAACGACCCGGTTGCCCGCGAGAAGGTGCACAACGCCGCCACCATCGCCGGTATCGCGTTTGCCAACGCCTTCCTGGGTGTGTGCCACTCCATGGCCCACAAACTGGGTGCGGAGTTCCACATCCCCCACGGTCTGGCCAACGCCCTGCTGATCAGCAACGTCATCCGCTACAACGCGAACGACAACCCGACCAAGCAGACCGCGTTCTCCCAGTACGACCGTCCGCAGGCTCGCCGTCGCTACGCCGAAGTGGCTGACCACCTGGGCCTGACCGCTGCCGGTGACCGTACCGCCGCCAAGATCGAGAAGCTGCTGACCTGGCTGGACGAGCTGAAGGCTACCCTGGGGATCCCGGCGTCCATCCGCGAAGCCGGCGTGAACGAAGCGGACTTCCTGGCCAAGGTAGACCAGCTGGCCCTGGAAGCCTTCGATGACCAGTGCACCGGCGCCAACCCGCGCTACCCGCTGATCACCGAGCTGAAAGCCATCCTGATGGACACCTACTACGGCCGTCCCTTCATCGAGGAAGCCCCTGCTGCCGCCCCGGTTGCAGCCAAGGTCGACGCCAAGGTGGACAACAAGAAAAAATCCAAGGCCTGATAAACGCCACGGATGACAAGAGCCCGCGCACATGCGCGGGCTTTTTTGTTTGTCTATCTGTTTAATTTTGCTAGCTTGTTGATAGGCAAATTCGACAGAAGAGCTAGTCCATGGCGCTGATACAGGCCTCCATCGAGCAGTTGAGAGTCGGCCACTACATCCATCTTCCCACGGGATGGACGAGCCACCCTTTCATGTTCAACGCCTTCAAAATCAAGGACCAGCAGCAGCTCGACATCATCCGCCACCTCGACCTGACCCTGCTGATGGTGGATCCCGACAAGAGCGATCTGCCGGTAGAGCCCCTGCTGCGGGCCGAACCCGTTCCCTCTCTTGAGATGAGCGACACCGGGAATACCACCTCCTCTTCTGAGGGCCCCACCTTCGACGAAAAGGCGTTCAGGCGCTCCCTTCGCATCGCGGACAAGGCGTTCGGTCAATCCCTGTCAGATCTTCGCGACGCCCTTGGCGCCCTCAACCTCAAACCGGACGAAGGCTTGGCCAATACCGCACAGATAGTGCGCAGCACCGCCGCCCGTCTGGCAGAACACCAGGGGCCACTCGGTCTGCACCTCATCCGCAGCCAGAACACGGATACCCTGCTGCAACACAGCCTGAGCGTGGCCTTCATCGCCATGCTGATGGCACGGGAGCTTGGCATGAATCCCGTCGAGATCGAGGAAACCGGTCTGGCGGGCCTGATCCACGACATCGGCGAGCTCAGGATCCCGAGCCAGATCATCCAGAAGCGGGGGGAGCTCAGCAAGGCGGAGCAGAATTTCCTCAACATGCACCCCCAGTACGGACTGGAGATGCTCAACCAGTTGCAGGCTTTCGAACCCAGAATCCGCGAGGTCGCCTACCTGCATCACGAACGCCTCGATGGCAGCGGTTTTCCCCTCGGGATCAAGGGCGACAAGATCCCCCCCCTCGCCCGCCTCATCGGGCTGGTGGACCACTATGACGAGCTGCTTCACCCGCGCAGCGGCCTCAACCCGCCGGGACCCAGCCAGGTGATCGGCCAGCTCTACAAGCTCTCCCAGAAGAAGTTCGAGCAAACCCAGGTCAGGTTGCTGATAAAGGTGCTGGGGGTCTATCCACCGGGTTCCCTGGTGCGCCTGGATGACGATGCCCTGGCCCTGGTGCTCTCCACCGAGCCCAGCATGCCCCTCAGACCCAAGGTGCTGCCCTACCTCAAGGGGCAGCGGCCGGAAGGGGTGGCCATGATCGATCTGCGGGAAGATGCGCGAAGCATCGTCGCCACCCTCAGACAGGAAGAGCTGGACGACGCGCAGCGCGCCTTTTTCGGTCTGGGTCGGCGGGTCTGTTACTATTTCGCCTTCTGAGTTATCCCCAGAAGCTGGGGATAACTCATTGGACAAACCTGAATAATTGCTCAGGTCCCCTCGAAATCGTCCACCATTGGAGCTGGATAAAAAACGCCCAGCCGATGGCCGGGCGGAGCATGCCACCTCCGTGTGGCGTATCCGGTGGATACCTTCATGCTCGCATCAGCAATATCAAGCGGGCATCGATTACACAAATATCAATTTAACGTGCTGATTTTATATGGTTTTATTTTTCCATTCTGGCAAACTGCCGCAGCGTTCAGCCCGCAGCCCGCATCAAGACGGGCTCAGGCTCACCCTGCGTCATGACAACGCCCGGCTCCGGCGTGGTTTTTGAGGAAGCTTTTTTATGCAACTAGTCCTCTCTCTGCTCCAGCAGATGAGCGTCAGTCTGGTCATCGCCTACCTTTTTTCCAAGAGTCCCCTGCTGCGTCCCCTGGCCAACTACTCCGTCAGGCTGCCCCACAAGGTGCTCATCTATGTCATCTTCTCCTGCTTTTGCATCCTGGGAACCTATGTGGGCCTCGACATCGATGACGCCATCGCCAACACCCGGGCGGTCGGTGCCGTACTGGGGGGACTGCTGGGCGGCCCCCTGGTGGGATTCCTGGTGGGGCTGACCGGCGGCCTGCACCGCTATACTCTGGGGGGGTTCACCGATCTCGCCTGCGCCATCTCCACCACCTGCGAAGGCTTGCTGGGGGGGCTGGTTCACTGGCGGCTGATGCGGGCAGGCAGGGTCAATGACCTCTTTGCGCCCAGGGTCGCCTTCTTTACCACCTTCGTGGCCGAGATCATGCAGATGGTGATCATCCTGCTGGTCGCCACCCCCTTCGACAAGTCCCTGCTGCTGGTGCGCACCATCGCCACCCCCATGATCCTCGCCAACTCCTGCGGGGCGGCGCTCTTCATCAGCATGATCCGCGACCAGCAGCGGATGTACGAAAAGTTCTCCCGGGTCTTCTCCGCCAAGGCGCTCACCATCGCCAACCGTACCGTCGGCATCATGAGCCAGGGGTTCACTCCGGAGGCCAGCGGCAAGATAGCCCATATCGTTCAGGAAGAGACCGGCGTCGGCGCCGTCGCCATCACGGACACCGACAAAATCCTCGCCTTCATCGGCACCGGGGAAGATCACCACAAGCCGGGCACCCCCATCACCTCGGCGATCACCCTGCAAGCCATCGCCCAGAACAAGGTGCTGTTCGCAGATGGCAACAGCCAGCCCTATCGTTGCAGCATCTCCCCCCAGTGCCAGCTCGGCTCCGTGCTGGTGATCCCCCTGCAGGGTGACGAGGGGGTGATCGGCACCATCAAACTCTATGAGCCCAAGAAGCGGCTCTTCCTCAAGATCAATCACACCCTGGGAGAAGGGATCGCCAACCTGTTGTCCCAGCAGCTGCTGGCAGGCCGCCTGGAGCAGCAGCAGCGCCTGCTGGTGCAATCCGAGCTCAAGCTGGTACAGGCACAGATAAACCCCCACTTCCTGTTCAACACCCTCAACACCATCAGCGCCATTACCCGCCGCGATCCGGGACGGGCACGGGAGCTGCTGCTGCACCTCTCCCGCTTCTTTCGCAACAACCTCAAGCGCCAGAGCGGCCTGACCACGCTGCGTGAGGAGCAGGAGCACTGCCTCTCCTACCTGGAGATAGAGCAGGCCCGCTTTGGCGAGCGGCTCACCGTCATCAACGAGATCCCGCCCCACCTTGCCGAGGTGCAACTGCCGAGCTTCACCCTGCAGCCCCTCATCGAGAATGCCATCAAGCACGGCATCTGCTCCCTGCTGGGAGAGGGGCGACTTCGCCTCTTCGCGAGGGAAACCCCCGAGGCGATCACCCTTTGCGTCGAAGACAACGCCGGGGCCTGGCAGCCATCCGGCCAGGGGGATGGCCTGGGGATGAGCCTGGTGGACAAGCGCCTCAAGAGCGCCTTTGGCGAGCGCTATGGCATTGACGTCCAGTGGGAGCCGGAGCAATGGACCCGGGTCTCCCTGACACTCCCACGACAACCCCGCACCACCGCCAAGGAGATGACATGATCCGCACCCTGATCGTCGATGACGAGCCCTATGCCCGCGAAGAGCTGGCAGAGCTGCTGGCCAGCGATCCCGACATCGAGATCCTGGGCATGGCGGGCAACGCCATCGAGGCGCTCGGCCTCATCCAGCAACTCAAGCCGGATGTGGTGTTTCTCGATATCCAGATGCCCAAGCTCAGCGGCATGGAGCTGGTGGCCATGCTCGATCCCCTGCCCCGCATCGTCTTTGTCACCGCGTTCGACGACTACGCCATCCAGGCGTTCGAGGAGAACGCCTTCGACTACCTGCTCAAGCCAGTGGAGCCGGCGCGCCTCGCCAAGACCCTGGCGCGGCTCAGGCAGGACATCACCCCGCAACCGGTCGGGACCCTGGCCCCGACCATCCACCATATCCCCGGATACCTGCACAACCGGGTACGGCTGCTCCCAACCTCCCAGGTGGAGTACGCCTTCTCCGATCTCGGCGGCGTCCATGTCGCCTGCCAGGGCGAGCTGTTTCACACCCAGCTCACCCTCAAGTCCCTGGAGGAGAAGACCCCGTTGCTGCGCTGCCACCGCCAGTATCTGGTAGCCCCGACCGCCATCTTCGAAATCCGGTTGCTGGAGAATCAGCTGGCGGAGATCGTGACCCCGAGCGGGGCCCGGGTACCGGTCAGCCGCCGCTACCTCAAGGAGCTCAAAGACGAGCTGGGACTGGAATAAAACGGTGCGCGATGTGCGCCGGATCACAGCGGGCAACCGCTCGGGTCGCCATGTCGCCGCTCACCCTCTTTCACCTGCCGTTAACAGAAGTCCCCACCTACACTGGCTGCGCACACCAAAAAATAACAAAGCAGGAGCGTAGCAATGATCTGGTTCTTCCTCTGTGTCGGCTTGTTGATAGCCGGCTACTTCATATACGGCAAATTCATCGAACGGATATTCGGGCCCAAACCCGAGTTGAAGACCCCCGCCATCACCATGGCGGACGGGGTGGACTATGTCCCCATGTCGGACAAGAAGGTCTACCTGGTTCAACTGCTCAACATCGCAGGCGTCGGCCCCATCTTCGGCCCCATCCTGGGTGCCCTCTATGGTCCGGTCGCCATGCTCTGGATCGTCTTTGGCTGCATCTTCGCCGGTGCGGTCCACGACTACTTCTCCGGCATGCTGTCGGTACGCGCCAGGGGCGCCTCGGTGCCGACCGTGGTCGGTGAGCACCTCGGCACCGCCGCCAAGCACTTCATGAACCTCTTTGCCGTGGTGCTCCTGATGCTGGTGGGCGTGGTCTTCGTCCTGAGCCCGGCGGGCCTGCTCGCCAACCTCACCTCCACCGATCTGGTCTACTGGATTGCGGCCATCTTCGCCTACTACATCCTCGCGACCATCGTCCCCATCGACAAGATCATCGGCCGCTTCTACCCCATCTTCGGTGCGCTGCTGGTCTTCATGTCGGTCGGCCTCATCATCGGCCTCATCGTCTCCGGCAAGGGCTTCTACAACACCGGGATGGACTTCTCCAACCTGCACCCGACGGACCTGCCGCTCTGGCCGCTGCTGTTCATCACCATCGCCTGTGGTGCCGTCTCCGGTTTCCACGCCACCCAGTCCCCGCTGATGGCGCGCTGCATGCAGAACGAGAGCTCCGGTCGCTTCATCTTCTACGGAGCCATGATAGGGGAAGGGATCATCGCCCTCATCTGGTGCACCCTGGGTCTCTCCTTCTACGACAGCACCGAGGCACTCAACGCCACCCTGGCCAGCGGCGGCCCCTCTGCCGTGGTGCACGAAGTCTCCACCAGCCTGCTCGGTACCGTGGGCGGCATCCTGGCGATCCTCGGCGTGGTGATCCTGCCCATCACCTCCGGTGACACCGCGTTTCGCAGCGCCCGCCTCATCGTGGCGGACTTCCTTAACCTGACCCAGAAGCCCATGGCGAAGCGTCTGCTCATCGCCATCCCCATGTTCATCCTTGGCTTCATCATCTCCAAGGCCGAGTTCGGGGTGATCTGGCGCTACTTCGGCTGGGCCAACCAGACCACCGCCGTCATCATGCTGTGGGCTGCGGCCGCCTACCTCATCAAGGAAGGCAAGCTGCACTGGGTATGCACCATTCCCGCCATCTTCATGACCGCAGTGGTCATCACCTACCTGGCCAACGCCCCCATCGGTTTCGGCCTCGAGATGAATGTTTCCACCATCATCGGTCTGGTGAGCACCGCCCTCATCACCCTCGCCTTCCTGGTGAAATTCAGACCCTCCCAACTGAGAGAGGCCAAAGAGAGCTGAAGCATCAGCTTCTCTTCATGACAAGAGGCCCGGCATTGCTGCCGGGCTTCTTCTTTTTATGGTCACTTATCCCTGGCGGGGGGCTCGTCGGGATCGGGCGCCCGGGCCGGCACCTGATACCACTGCTCCCTGGCCACCAGCACAGCCTGCTCCGGCTGGGCAATGAAGTTGGGGGACATGATCTGCACCCCGAACTCGTTGAAGACATCCTGAATATGGCCATGGAGCTCCGTCTTGACCACTGCAGGGAGTTCGCTTGCCTTCATCCTCACCTGCAACTCGTACTCCACATACCAATCCTGCAGATTCAACTGCCGCACCAGGGGAGCTTCATCCTGATTGAGCCGGGTGCAGCGTCGCGCCGCCAGCTCCAGCATGGCATGTACCTGACGCCAGGGAGTGTCATAACCGATGGTCACCTTGGTCAACAGGGCCACCCCCTTCTCGCCCGCCAGCCGTGTCAGGTTCACCACCTTGCCCCCCACCACCACTGCATTGGGCAGCGTGACCTCGTGATCCTGGCGCGTCACCAGCTTGGTCGAGAGGGCGTTGAGCTCGCTCACCATCCCCTCCACCTCGCCGATCTGCACCAGATCCCCTGGCCGCAGTGCGCGGGAGTAAATGAGCACCAGGCCGCTCATGGCATGGTTCATGATACCGGCCGATCCCAGTGTCACCATCAGACCGAAGAAGACGCTGATCCCCTTGAAGGCATCGGAATCCGCGCCCGGCAGATAGGGGTAGGCCACCGTCAGGGCAAACAGCCAGATCACCACTGACAGCAGCCGCCGGGTGGCGCCTATGGTTTCGGCGTGCAAACCCTGCACCCGAAACTGGCCACGCTCGATGCGGTCGAAGAGGATGGCCAGCATCTTGATGAAGAAACGGGTGATGACCACGATAAGCAGCACGGTTACCAGACCGGGCATGGCGGCAATCATGCCTTCCAGCATGTCGCCACACAGGGCAAACAGGGATTCCCCAAGCTGATAGCTCCAGGCCCGGGTCTGGGGGAACAGGCCGAGCACATAGGTCAGCCAGCCATAGGTGAGCATGAAGATAAGCAGCAGCGTGATGAGGCCGAGCAAGCGGACCTCGACATTCCCGGTGACCTGGCGCCAGGAGTGGGGGACCAGCCCCTTCTGCAGCAACAGGCGGTTGGCCAGCCACTTTCTGACCCGCCGATGCCCCCGCTGCAACAGCCAGATGAGGCCGAAGAAGATCAGGCTGACCACCACCGCCAAGCCGACGGCTCTGAGCAAATAGGGGGTCGAGTGCAGCTCGAGATACTTGATGCGCACGCCGTCGAGCCGATGCAGGACGCGTTCGGCCGCCTGATCCAGGGTCAGCTCGTCGAATTCATCAAGGTCCCCTTCCAGCAGCACCAGAATGCGCTTGCCATTGACCAGAAACTCCCGGCTCTCCTGGCCGTGTCGGCTGCCTTTCGTCACGGCCACAGGCGTCATGAGGTCGCTTGGCTCCATCCGCTGAACTCGCTCATGGGCCAGCCGTACCCTGGCCGCCCCATCCAGGTTGCCATATTTAGCCGTCAGCATGACGATGGGTTCATGAAGCAGGACCAGGGTCTGTGCCCGCTCCTGCTCATTGGGCTCCATTCTGGGTTCGGCGGTCCAGCCGAGGCGGGACCACAACAGGCTGATCAGCAACAGGCCAAGCCGCCATCCTTTGCCACTGCACCATTCGCTCATCAGGTTCACCTCTCACCTTCCCCGGGCATCCATTGCTGTTTGATTTTATCTAACCAAATCAATTTTGTGTGTTAAATGAGCAACCGATGAACCATGCCTGTACCGCCACACCAACTCTCCGATTGCAGACTTGCACCGACGGCATATGCTGTCATTATTGCCGAAGCCTCGACTCGACAATCGAAGCATTGTTAGCGACTCAGACGGGAGAAATCGATGGTACTTGACTACATTGCCCTGGGGATCCTGGTGTTTGTCGTCTTGGTCATGTTCTATGGCATTATCGTCATTCACGATATTCCATATGAAATTGCCAAGCACCGTAATCACCCCCACCAGGACGCCATTCACGTGGCAGGCTGGGTCAGCCTGTTCACCCTGCACGTGCTCTGGCCCTTCCTCTGGATCTGGGCCACGATTTATCGCCCCGATCGCGGCTGGGGCTTCTCGCAACGCCTACAACATGACGAAACAGAGATCAGCGCACTCAAAGAGGAGCTGGCAGCACTGCAGGCTCGCATGACCACGCTCGAACAGACCGACAAATAGGTAACGCCCCATGGACCTGCTACTTATTCTCACCTATACAGCCCTCTGCATAGGTATTTTCAAGATCTTCAAGATCCCGCTCAACAAGTGGACCGTGCCGACCGCCGTGCTGGGTGGCGTCATCATCATCGGCACACTCATCATGCTGATGAACTACAACCACCCCTATTCCGAGCTGGCTCGCAACTATTATGTCTCCACCCCGGTCGTGCCCCTGGTCAAGGGACGAGTCACCGACGTCCCGGTCAAGCCCAACCAACCGGTCAAGAAAGGGGATGTGCTGTTTCGCATCGACGCTGAGCCCTTCCAGGAGAAGGTCGCCAGCCTGACGGCGCGCCTCGCCTCCAACACCGATTTTCTGAAGGCTCTGGACGCCCGCCTGCGCTCCGCCAGCCTGGACAGGGATCGCGCCCAGGAGCTGATGCGACGGGGCATCGGCAAACAGCGCGACCTCGACGTCACCCAGGCCAACGTGGATGACATCGTCGCCCAGATAGATCAGCAGAAAGCGACCCTCAATGACCTGAGTGCCCAGCTCAACATCGCCAAGTACGATCTGGAGCAGACCGTGGTCTACGCCCCGAGTGACGGTCATGTCGTACAACTGGCATTGCGCCCGGGCATGATTGCCGCCCCCTTCATGTTCCGCCCCGTGATGACCTTCATTCATGAAGATGCCAATGCCTATGTCGGCTGGTTCTGGCAGAACAGCATGCAGCGGCTCAAGGCGGGTGACGAGGCCGAAGTCGTGCTCGACGGCATTCCGGGTCGCATCTTCAAGGCCAAGGTGCAGTCCGTTATCCCGGCCATGGCACCGGGCAATATCCAGGCACAGGCGGGTCTTATCGATCAGACCTCGGCACAGGTACCGGGTCGCCTGCCCATCGTGCTCGAGATCACCGATCCCGAGTGGGCAAACTACCAGGTGATCGCGGGTTCCAGCGGCCAGGCCGCCATCTATACCGAGCACTTCCACCACGTGGCCATCATGCGCAAGATCCTGATGCGCATGGGTAGCTGGCTCAACTACCTGTTCCCCTTCCACTGAGGTCCCTGACCTGCACGGGCCGGCATCTTGCCGGCCCGCTTCCTGTCAGCACGCCCCCCTCGCTGCATTTTCCCCGCAAGATCCCTATAATGGCGCCACCTTGCGCCACAACCGTTCCCCATGTTCGTTCTCAGACCCTATCAAACCGACGCGGTCAACGCCGTCATCAGCCACTTTCGCAAACACCCGGATCCCGCCGTGGTGGTGCTGCCCACCGGGGCCGGCAAGAGCCTGGTGATCGCCGAACTGGCCCGCAAGGCCCGTGGCCGGGTGCTGGTGCTGGCTCACGTCAAGGAGCTGGTGGAGCAGAACCACGCCAAGTACGAAGCCTGGGGGCTCCAGGCCGACATCTTCGCCGCGGGGCTCGCACGCAAGGAGGCGAGCGCCCAGGTGGTGTTTGGCTCGGTGCAGTCGGTGGCGCGCAATCTGGATGCCTTCGACGGCGCTTTTTCGCTGCTCATCATCGACGAGTGCCACCGGGTCTCGCTCGATGACGACAGCCAATACCACCAGGTGATCGAGCATCTCAAGGCCGCCAACCCTGCCCTCAAGATCCTCGGGCTCACCGCCACCCCCTATCGGCTGGGGCTGGGCTGGATCTACCGGCGCCACTACCACGGCATGGTCAAGAGCCACGGCGAGCGGCTCTTTGGTGACTGCGTGTTCGAACTGCCCCTGCGCTTCATGGTGAAAAACGGCTACCTGACCCCGCCGCGCCTGGTGGACGCCCCCATCGTCCATTACGACTTCAGCAAGCTGGTGCCGCGGGAGAACGGCCTGTTCAGCGAGGCGCAGCTCAACGGCGAGATCAAGCGCCAGGAGCGGGTCACCCCCCATATCCTGAGCCAGGTGCTGGAGTATGCCGCCGACCGGCAGGGGGTGATGATCTTCGCCGCCACCGTCGAGCATGCCCGGGAAATCCATGGCCTGCTCGGTGCCAGAGGCCAGCAGGCCGCCCTCGTCACCGGCGAGACGCCGGGACCGGAGCGCGACGCTCTAATCAGTACCTTCAAGGCGCGCGAGCTCAAGTTTCTGGTCAACGTGGCGGTGCTCACCACCGGTTTTGATGCCCCCCACGTCGACCTCATCGTGATGCTGCGTCCCACCGAATCGGTGTCGCTCTATCAGCAGATTGTGGGACGGGGCCTGCGCCTCTCACCCGGCAAGAGCGATTGCCTGGTGCTCGACTACGCAGGCAACAACTTCAACCTGTTTGCCCCCGAAGTGGGGGAACCCAGGCCCCACGCCGGCACCGAGCCGGTTCAGGTGCCCTGCCCCGCCTGCGGCTTTGCCAACACTTTCTGGGGCAAGACCGACGAGGATGGCAAGGTGGTCGAACACTACGGCCGCCGCTGTCAGGGACTGTTTGAAGATGACGAGGGCAACCGCGAGGAGTGCGACTACCGCTTTCGCGCCAAGATCTGCCCAGGTTGCGGTGCTGAAAACGACATCGCCGCCCGCCGCTGCCAACGCTGTGACCAGCTGCTGGTGGACCCTGACGACAAGCTCAAGGAGGCCCTCAATCTCAAGGACTGCATGGTGATCCGCTGCGCCGGTTTGACCCTGAGTGCCGGGCGCGGCAAGCAGGGGGAGCGGCTGGAGGTGACCTACCACGACGAGGATGGCCTGACCCTGACAGAGTACTTCCCCTTTCACTCCCGGGGTGCACAGCGCTTGTTTCAACAACGCTTTGTGCGTCATCATTGGCCCGCCCCGGGCCTTGAGCCCGAATTCACGACCCTGGCGAGCGTGATGCTCGCGGCAAACCAGTTCCGTCACCCGGATTTCGTCATCGCCCGCAAGTCGGGACGCTTCTGGCAGGTGAAGGAAAAAATATTCGATTACGAGGGGCGTTACCGGACTGCCAACGCCCCGGCCTGACCCCATGGCAGGCGATACCCGGCAGTCACCCGGTTTGATTATCGGGGCGGTTTATGATGCCGCCCTTTCGTTCAGTTAGAGGATCCTATGCAGCGGCTGTTGATTGGTTTTTGTGCTCTCTTTTCTCTGGCGGTCCACGCCGCCCCGCTGACCCCGCCCAAGGGGGGCCAGTACGCCGTCATCGTACAGGGCAACAACGGGGTGGAATTTGCCCGTCACGCCGATGACATGATAGCCCCCGCCTCCACCATGAAGGTGCTCACCGCGCTCGCTGCACGCCTCGAACTCGGTGCCGACTTCCGCTTCGCCACCGACATCCAGGCCCAGCCCGGCGCCAAACAGGGCACCACCATCAACGGCGACATCTGGATCAACTTCGTCGGCGACCCGACCCTGTCGCGCATGGATCTGGTTGCCCTGTTCAAACAGTTGGGCGTCACCCGCATTCAGGGCAACGTCTATGTCAACACCGGTGCCTACAACGGCTATGAGCGTGGCAACGGCTGGTCCTGGGGGGATCAGACCCTCTGTTTCGCCGCTCCCGTCTCCTCGGTCATCATCGACAAGAACTGCGCCTACGGCACCATCACCGCCACCCAGATTGGCAAGCCTGCGGTGGGCAACGTGGCCAGCGGCGTGCCCATCGGCATCGGCGCCGACAACGTGGAGGTGATGAGCTATGGCGACATGGCGCGTCAGTTCTGCGCTCTGGAAGTAGACATGGCCAAGGGCAACTTCTACGAGCTCAAGGGCTGCATCACCCCGAACAAGGAGCCACAAGGGCTGCGCTTTGCCATCCATGACGTGGAGGCCTGGGGCTGGGACAACATCCGCTGGGCCATGAACCGCGCCGGGATCAGCCACGACGGCCTGCTGCGGGTCACCCATCAGGCCCCTGTCGGTGCCCAGACCCTGGCGACCCACTACTCTGTCTCCCTGCCGGTGATGCTCGCCAAGATGTTGAAAAAGTCCGACAACCTCTACGCCGATACCTTCCTCAAAACCGTGGGGCGTCACTACTACAACAAGCCGGGCAGCTATCGCAGCGGCACCATGGCGGTGCGCGCCATCCTGACCAAGCACGGCATTGACCTTGGCAACGCCACCCTGGCCGACGGCTCCGGCCTCTCCGCCCACAATCTCATCAGCGCGCGCCAGATGTTGTCGGTGCTTAACTTCATCCAGAAGAACGATGCCGAGCTCGACTTCATCAAGCTGCTGCCAAGCTCCCAGGTGGACGGCACCCTGGCCTGGCGACGCAGCGTCACCGCTCCCATGATGAAGAACAAGGTGCACGCCAAGACCGGTACCATCACAGGTACGTCGAACCTCGCCGGCTTCATCGACACCGCCGGCGGCCAGCGCAAGGCCTTCGTGATGTTCCAGCGCGGTCTCTCCCAGGATCCGGCGACCCACGAGCGCTACCGCGCCAGCAAGGCGCCCTGGCCCTGGACCGTCTTCGAAAAAGGCGTGCTGGAGAGCATCTACCAGCAGCAACCCATCCAGATCGTCGAGCAGTGATAGACGGGCTGCCTTGCCGGCAAGGCGGCCCGATTCCCCGGCCTTGGGGCGAAACAGGGACGCTGGCGCCATCATCAGCAGTGGGCGCAATCGGAGATGGCGAACGGAAGCATCGCAATTTTCAGCTTTGACTGACAGGGCGCCAGGGCTATGCTGTGCCCAGCCTCATCTCAATGGCCTTCTTCAACGGCTTGTTTAATGGAGAGAAAAGATGTTTGTAGAGATTTTTGGTCGTCCCGGTTGCCCCTATTGCGTGCGTGCCAAGCAGATTGCCGAGCAACTGACCGAGGAGCGCGATGACTTCGAGTTCCGCTACGTGGATATCAACGTGGCCGGGCTGACCAAGGACGATCTCGCCGCCAAGGCGGGCAAGCCGGTCACCACTGTGCCGCAGATCTTCCTGGATGAGCAGCACATCGGCGGCTGCACCGATTTTGAGGCCTATGCCAGAGCCAATCTGGGTCTGTAAGCCCCGACACCATGAAAAAAGGCGCCTCTGGCGCCTTTTTTCATGTCGCCAAGTCTGCCTCAGGCCACCGGCGTGAAGCGGCTCACCACCTGTCCCTGATGTTCAATCCACTCCATGAACATGGCGACGGGGCGGGCATAGACCTGACCATCCTGTTCGGATTGATAGATCACCAGCTGCTCCTGGGTTTCGGTGTGCAAGGCCAGGGCCAGAACCTGGTAATAGCCCCCCTTGAAATGGCGGTAGCGACCGGTAGCGGGTGCCTGCATGAGTGAACCTCGAGAGCGGGAAGATGAGCCCCCGTGCCTGCGTGCTCCCCTGGCAGACCGACGGGTCGGGGCCTTTTTTACCCCAGCCAATCGTGCCAGATGGGGGAGATATTTCAATACACTCATGTTGCTTTATGAATCTGCCCCTCATCTTTCACTGATCTACCAAAGAGAGGCAAACGATCATGCTGAATTTAACATTTCAACAACCCTGTTTCAGGGGTAAATATCAGGGATTTATTCCATAAATTAGATTGTTCTAGCATTCAATTCTGTGAAGAATAGGGGCAGAGAAATTTGATACTAAAAACAGCTTTTCTGCCAACGCGCCCCACGGGGAAGGAATCACGCTCACCATGTTCACTATCGACAAGTCGCACAAGCTCGACGATGTCTGCTATGACATCCGCGGCCCGGTGCACAAAGAAGCTCGCCGTCTCGAAGACGAAGGTCACCGCATCATCAAGCTCAACATCGGCAATCCGGCCCCGTTTGGCTTCGAAGCACCGGAGGAGATCATCAAGGATGTGATCCTCAACATGCCCCAGAGCCAGGGCTACTGCGACTCCAAGGGGCTCTTCTCCGCCCGCAAGGCGGTGATGCAGTACTACCAGCAAAAAGGGATGCGCAAGGTCGACATCGACGACATCTACATCGGCAACGGTGCGAGCGAGCTCATCGTGATGGCGATGCAGGCGCTGCTCAACAACGGCGACGAGATGCTGGTGCCCTCCCCCGACTACCCGCTCTGGACCGCGGCCGTCACCCTCTCCGGCGGCCATGCGGTGCACTACCGCTGTGACGAAGGGGCTGACTGGTATCCGGATCTCGACGACATCCGCGCCCGCATCACCCCGCGCACCCGCGGCCTGGTGCTGATCAACCCCAACAACCCGACCGGCGCCGTCTACGGCAGCGAATTTTTGCTTGAAGTGATCGAGATCGCCCGTCAGCACAACCTCATCATCTTCGCCGACGAAATTTACGACAAGATCCTCTACGACGACATCTCCCACACCAGCGTCTGCACCCTGTGCGACGACGTCATGGTGGTGACCTTCAACGGCCTCTCCAAGGCCTACCGCGCCTGTGGCTTCCGCCAGGGCTGGATGGTCATCACCGGTCCCAAGGGCCGCGCCAAGGGCTACATCGAGGGGCTGGAGATGCTGGCCTCCATGCGGCTGTGTGCCAACGTGCCCATGCAGCACGCCATCCAGACCGCCCTTGGGGGCTACCAGAGCATCAACGAGCTTATCCTGCCGGGGGGCCGCCTGCGTCGCCAGCGGGACAAGGCCTGGGAGCTTTTGAACGAGATCCCCGGGGTCTCCTGCGTCAAGCCCAAGGGAGCGCTCTACATGTTCCCGCGCCTCGACCCCAAGGTGTACGACATCCGCGATGACCAGAAGATGGTGTTCGATCTGCTGCAGCAGGAGAAGCTCCTGCTGGTGCAAGGTACTGGCTTCAACTGGCCTGCACCGGATCACTTCCGCCTGGTGTTCCTGCCCCGGGAAGAGGAGCTGGAAGAGGCCATCGGTCGCCTCGCCCGCTTCCTCAAGGGCTACAAGCAGTAAGCAAGGCTCATGAAAAAGGCTCCCGCGGGAGCCTTTTTGTTGTCTGTCGTTTTCTATTCGCGCCATCAGCCGTGGAGCAGGGCCCCGGCCACCAGCACCGCCATGGTGATGAGGGCCACCCCGATGATGAAGGGCAGCACCCAGCGCACGAAGCGATCATAGGGGATCTTGGCCAGCGCCAGCCCCGCCACCAGATGGGCTGCTGTGGGGGCGAACAGGTTGATCCAGCCGGAGGCGGACTGATAGGCGGTGATCACCAGATCCCGCGAGATCCCGGAGAAGTCCGCCAGCGGCCCCATCAGCGGCATGGAGACGGTCGCCAACCCCGAGGTGGACGGGATGAAGAAGCTCAGGATGATGTGCACCAGATAAGCCATCAGGATGAAGACCGACGACGACAGCCCGCTCACCAGCCCCTCGGCCCAGTGCAAAATGGTGTCGATGATGACGCCATGTTCCATCACCACATAGATGCCGCGTGCCACCGCCACCACCAGCGCCACCCCGATAAGATCCCGAGCGCCGCTCAGGAAGGTCGCCACATAGTTGGACTCCGGCATCCGGTTGATCAGCGCGATCAGAATGGAAGCACTGAAAAACAGGGTGGAGAGCTCGTCGAACCACCAGCCCAGGGTAGGCAGCAGATCGATGCCCAGATCTGACCAGGGCACCACCGCATAGATCATCAGCAGGAAGGTGCCGAAGAAAACCAGCATGGTGAGCTTCTGCTTGCCGCTGAAGGCGAGATTGCCGCTCTTCATCTGGGAGAACTCGTCGTCATAGGCGATGTCGGCCAGCACGGAGCGGGACTTGTCCTGCTGCACCTGCTTGGCGTAGCGCATCACGAACCAGGAGGCGAAGATCACCAGCAGCAGCCACTGCACAACCCTAAGGCCAATCCCCTCACCGATGGGAATGCCGGCAAAACCGGAGGCGATGCCGGTAGCAAACGGGTTGACGGTGGAGGCGAGCACCCCGACCCCGGAGCCAAGCAGGATAATCCCGGCCGCCACCATGCGATCAAAGCCCGCCGCCATCATCACCGGCACGATCAGTGCCCAGAAGGCCACCGTCTCCTCCGCCATGCCGAAGGTGGAGCCGCCGAGGGCAAACAGGGCGATCAGCACGGGGATAAGCAGCCGCTCGCGCCCGGCAAAGCCGCGCACGATGGCCCCCACCCCGGCATCCAGCGCCCCGCTCTGCATGGTCACCGCCAGGAAACCACCGATGATGAGCACGAACAGCGCCACGTCGGCTGCCTTGTGAAAGCCCTGGATGGGCGCCTTGAGCACATCGAATACCCCCTGCGGTTGGGAGGGGAGCTCGGTGTAGCTGCCGGGCACCGGCAACAGTCGCTCATCGCCGCTGTAGTCGGCCACGGCGGCTGCCGCCACCGGCTGCTGGGTCTTGGCCGTCACGTAGTTGTATTTGCCCGCCGGCAGCACCCAGGTCAGGGCCGCCATCAGGGCGATGATGATGAAAAGCAGGGTATAGACAGTGGGGAGTTGGCGCTTTTTGGGCGCTTCATGTGGAGTGGTCATAGCTTCCGTACCTCGGCAATGCCGTCTGTGATCCGGACAGCGCAAGCCTAGCGGGTTTGTTCGGGGAAAAAGGTGATCGCGGATAATAAACCTGAGGCAACAGGTTGAGTCTGCTGCAAAAAAAACAGGGCCCCGCAGGGCCCTGTCTGTGCTGACGACCGACTTACAGCTCGACCACGTCGAATTGCACGTCCGGATTCACGTCCGCATCGTAGTCCACTTCGTCCAGGCCGAAACCGAACAGGCGCAGGAACTCCTGCTTGTAGCCGGTGTAGTCGGTCAGTTCACTGAGGTTCTCGGTGGTGATGGAGGGCCAGAGATCACGGCAGGTCTGCTGCACGTCTTCACGCAGTTCCCAGTCATCCATGCGGATGCGGGCCTGCTCGTCCAGCGCCATGTCGGCGCCGTACAGGCGGGTGCGCATCATGCGGTCCACCTGCTCCATGCAGCCCTCGTGGATGCCCTTCTCCTTCATGATCTTGAAGGCCATGGAGATGTAGAGCGGCATCACGGGAATGGCAGAGGAGGCCTGGGTTACCACGGATTTGAGCACGGCCACGTGGGCGGTCCCCCCCTTGGCAGCCAGATCGCCACGGATGGCGGTGGCGGCGCGGTCCAGATCTTCCTTGGCGCGCCCCAGGGTGCCATGCCAGTAGATGGGCCAGGTCAGGTCGGTACCGATGTAGGAATAGGCCACGGACTTGGCGCCGTCAGCCAGCACACCCGCATCGCGCAGAGCCGCCATCCACAGCTCCCAGTCCTGGCCGCCCATGACGGTGATGGTGCTCTGGATCTCTTCCTCATTCGCCGGCTCGACGGTGGCGGTGATGATCTGATCCTTGTTGGTGTCGATGGCGGTGGAGGTGTAGACCTCGCCGATAGGTTTGAGGGCGGAGCGCACCACTTCGCCGGTGTCCGGCAGCTTGCGCACCGGAGAGGCCAGGGAGTAGACCACCAGATCGATTTGACCCAGATCCTGCTTGATGAGCTCGATCACCTTGGCACGGCACTCGTGGGAGAAGGCATCGCCATTGATGCTCTTGGCGTAGAGGCCGGCCTCTTTGGCGGCCTTGTCGAAGGCGGCGGAGTTGTACCAGCCAGCGGAGCCCGTCTTGGTCTCGGAGCTCGGCTTTTCGAAGAAGACACCGATGGTGGCAGCTCCGCTGCCGAAGGCTGCGGCAATGCGAGAGGCCAGACCATAGCCGGTAGAAGCGCCGATCACCAGCACCTTCTTGGGGCCATTCTCGATGGCGCCCTTGGCTTGGGTGTAAGCGATCTGGCGACGAACATTGGCTTCACAACCGACCGGGTGGGTGGTGGTGCAGATAAAGCCGCGAACCTTGGGTTTGATGATCATGTGTTGTCTCTTATCCGTTTGATGGATGAAATCGGGGCATAAGATACCTCATTGCGGCCCGTTATGGTGCTCTGATGTGTTGAACTGCGGGGAAACAGGCAGGGATCCGTCGCTTTATGCCGCCATGGCACACCCATTGCGCAGGGGATCTACCCCGCCATGGACCAGAGAGAGGCAACGTGAGGACCGGAATGTCACACCCGGAACGAGGCCGTTGTCTGACCTTGCGCCATGTACTAGTGTGCAAGGAAGAGGATTCAAGGAGGAGTCTATGTCACGCATGCTGGTCATCTCTCTCGCCTGCCTGGGGCTTGCCACCGTCCCCGTTGTCCAGGCGGCTGTCTATCAATGCGCCCGCGATGGGCAGATCACCTTCAGCGACATCCCCTGCAGCAGCGACGCCAAACCCATGGCACTCAATGTCTATACCCCCTCCCCCGAGGCGGTGGAGCAGGCGGCCAACCAGACCCGGGAGATAGAGCAGAGCCTGGCGAACGGCCAGAAACAACGCCAGGCCGAGGCGCTGCGCACCGAGATCGAGGCCAAAAAGCAGAAGATGAACAACGAGATGACCCAGATCACGGAGAACAAGGCAAGATCCCGCAATGTCTCGGCAGAGATGCAGTCGGTCACTACCCGATATCAGAAAGAGATTGAGTCCCTGAACCAGAAACTCTCCACCTTGCAGGCAAAATAAACACTCCCTGTTTCGGGACAGAAAATATACCGAAGCGGCAATGTCGTCACGGGTTCACACATGCCGCACATCCAGAACATCACACCCTTGGCCGTTTATTTCTCACACCAGAGGATCAGATAGCGGCTTTTTCCCGATCCCCGTAGCCACCTAATTTCACCGCGTTCCAGAAGACTCAACTTTATCCCCACCGAGATCCCTGACGTGTCATAGGGTTCATATGAGGGCGATATATAGGGGCATCGTGACAATTGTCAGTGCCAAAAGAGGCGCCTTCATGCCAATATTCCCTGGTGCCCAAAGCGGTCCACGAGATAAATAACCTTGGTACGAGACCCTACAATTAAGAAGCTATTTATCAACATTGAAAAATAAAAAGTTAATTTGAGTACGATGACGACTCATCAGGACGCAATGCTATTGTTAATTTACTCATATTTGGTCGTTATCCCATTCAAGGGTCTCATGGAGGAGCGCTGTCATGTTCTGGAATCAAAAAGCAAGCAAGGAAGCCAGTGAGCAAGCGGCAAGGGTGGTGGAACTGGGGGCATTTGAACAGGCTATCCAGTTGCAGGTCCCCTTCGTCCAGTTCACCCCGGCGGGAGTGGTCACCTTCGCCAACGCGCTGTTTCTCAAGATCGTGGGATTTGAACGTGACGAGGTGATTGGCAAGCATCACAGCACCCTCTGCTTCCCCGACGACGTCAATACCCGGGATTACGAGACCTTGTGGCAGGATCTGCGCCACGGCGTCTCCCGCAGCGGTCGCTTCATTCGCCAGTCGAAATCCGGCAAGGCCGTGTGGCTGGAGGCGACCTATTTCCCCATCGTGATCGACGGCAAGGTGGTGCGGATCGCCAAGGTCGCCTCCGACGTGACCCAGCAGCAATCCACTCTGGAGCGCACCCAGGCCCTGCTGGCAGCCCTGGACAAGTCCCTGGCGGTCATCGATTTCCAACCCGATGGCACCGTCATCACCGCCAACCAGAATTTCCTCAACTGCTTTGGCTACCGGCTGGAAGAGGTGGTCGGCAAGCATCATCGCCTCTTCTGTGACACCGAGTTCTACCAGAACAACCCCCATTTCTGGCAGGATCTCGGCTCGGGTGACATCAAATCCGGGCTCTTCATGCGTCTGGGTCACCGGGGGGAGAAGATCTGGCTGGAGGCCACCTACAACCCCATCTTCAACCACGAGGGCAAGGTGGTCAAAATCATCAAGCTGGCGAGCGACATCACCGAGCGGGTGGAGAAATCCATCTCCACCCGGGAAGCGGCCCAGAAGGCGTGTGCCATCGCCAGCGAAACCGTCGCGAGCGCTGCCAGGGGGCGGGAGGTCATCGACAGGGTGCTCGACACCTCCTCTCACATCAACACCTCGGTCAATGCGGTCAGCAAGCAGATAGAGCAGCTCAACCAGCAATCCAGGAGCATCGAATCCATCATCTCCACCATCAGCGGCATCGCGGATCAGACCAATCTGCTGGCCCTCAACGCGGCCATCGAGGCGGCCCGCGCCGGGGAACAGGGACGGGGATTCGCGGTCGTGGCCGACGAGGTGAGGCAACTGGCGGCGCGCACTTCCAGCTCCACCAGCGAGATCGTCACCGTCATCAAGCACAACTCGGAGATCACCTCACAGATCACCCAGACCGTCTCCGTCGTCTCCGACAAGGCGGTGGCAGGTCAGGAGCAGGCCACCATCATCGCCGACGTCATCAAGGAGATCATCGAGGACGCCAACTCGGTGTCAGACACCGTCAAGAGCCTCTCCATCTGAGCGACAGCTGCCAATGACAACGGGGGGCCCAGGCCCCCCGTTGTCATTGCTGTCCGCCCACCCTAAACCCGCTCAGCCATCCCCCAGGAGATAGTGTCTGGCTTCCTCGTCCGCCAGCACGAGGGCGATGTCCCATAGCGCGGCGATGCAGAGCCCCTCCTCCCCCACGGCCTCCTCTTCCAGCGCCTCCAGGGCTCTGGCATCGGCCAGGGTAAAGGGGGGATGGCTCAACAGGCTTTTGGCCGCGGCCAGCAAGTGCATGTCGCTCATCGGTCGGCTCCTTCTTCGACAGCGTGTTTCCCTGCCCAGACTGTAGCCCAATGGTGGCGACTCATCCCCCGGCGGCGACGGCCTGCGCACGCTTCCTGCCGGACGGCAGTTGGCCCACCCCGATGCCGGCCAGCACGGCGGCACAGGCCACCCATTGCAGGGCCGTGAGCGTCTCTCCCAGCAGCAGATAGGCGAGCAGCAGGGTAAAGACCGGTATGAGGTTCACATAGGCCGCCGCCAGGGTCACCTTCACCTGGGTCACCGACCAGTTGTAGAGCAGGTAGGCACCCAGGGTCACGAAGGCGCCGAGGAAGAGGATGACCCCCATGTCCTGCCAGGCCCAGCTCGCGGGCCAGGGCGCACTGAAGGCAAAGGGCGCGAAGAAGAGCGTGCCGACGAAGGCCTGCAACGCCGTCAGTGTCATCACGCCGTAGCGGCTGGAGAGCTTCTTGAATACCACGGAATAGGTGGCGGCGCAGAGCATGGCGCCCATCTCCAGGCTGTTGCCGAGCAGGGCGTTGGGAGCGAACTCGTCGGCGCCCTCCCCCAACCCCAGCAGGGCGATGCCAACGATGGCGATGGCAAAGCCCAGCAGTTGGCGGCGACTCACCCGCTCTCCAAGCAGTACGAAGGCCACCAGGGCCACCATCAGGGGAAGCAGGGCACAGACCATGCCGGCCTGGCCGGCACTGGTGTAACACAGGGCGTTGATTTCCAGAAGGAAGTAGAGGCAGGGCTCAAGCGCCCCCATCAGGGCCAACCAGCGCCAATCCCCCTTCTGGTAAGTGACGCGACCAAGCTGGCGGTAGCAGAGCAGCCAGCAACAGGACGCCACCCCCATCCGCATGAAGAGCACCTGACCGAAGGACCAGATTTCCAGCACATGTTTGAGGGCGATGAAGGAGCTGGACCAGAGCAGCATGGCCAGGGTCAGCGTCAAGACGGGTAAAGGGCGCACAATGCCTCCATGAATTGGGCATTCGAATAATAACCATACGGCCTTGCGGTTGTCTAAAGGCACCTAACATCAGATAATACGGCCGCCTTCATACCGGATAACCCATCTTCAATGACTGAGTACCTGCTTTTACTGGTCGGCACCGTGCTGATCAACAACTTCGTGCTGGTGAAGTTCCTCGGCCTTTGCCCCTTCATGGGTGTCTCCGGCAAGCTGGAAACCGCCATCGGCATGGGTCTGGCCACCACCTTCGTCATGACGCTGGCCAGCGCCTGCTCCTATCTGATGGAGCACTATATCCTGATCCCGCTGGAGATCGCCTACCTGCGCACCCTGGGCTTCATTCTGGTGATCGCCGTGGTGGTCCAGTTCACCGAGATGGTGATCCGCAAGAGCAGCCCGACCCTCTATCGCCTGCTCGGCATCTTCCTGCCGCTCATCACCACCAACTGTGCCGTGCTCGGCGTGGCGCTGCTCAGCATCAACGAGCGCCACAACTTCATCCAGAGCATCATCTACGGCTTCGGGGCCGCCGTCGGCTTCTCCCTGGTGCTGATCCTGTTTGCCGCCATGCGTGAGCGGCTGGTGGCTGCCGACGTGCCGGCACCGTTTCGTGGCGTCTCCATCGCCATGGTCACCGCTGGCCTGATGTCGCTGGCCTTCATGGGCTTTACCGGCCTCATCAAGATATAACGCTATGATTCACATACTCTTTGCCATTCTGGTGCTGGCCCTGCTTGCCCTGGCCTTCGGCATCATTCTCGGCTTTGCCGCCGTCAAGTTTCATGTGCAGGCCGATCCCATCGTCGATCAGCTCGATGCCCTGTTGCCCCAGACCCAGTGCGGCCAGTGCGGTTACCCGGGCTGCAAACCCTACGCCGAAGCCCTGGCCAATGGCGACAAGATCAACAAGTGCGTGCCCGGTGGCGACGCCACCATGCGCAAGATTGCCGACCTGATGGGGGTCGAGCCCCAGTCTCTGGACGGCGGTGAAGACGCGGCAATCCCCGTCAAGAAGGTGGCCTTCATTCACGAAGACATGTGCATCGGTTGCACCAAGTGCATCCAGGCCTGTCCGGTCGACGCCATCCTGGGTGCCACCAAGGCGATGCATACCGTCATCGCGGCCGAGTGCACCGGGTGCGACCTCTGCGTCGACCCCTGCCCGACCGACTGTATTGAAATGATCCCGGTGCCGACCACGGTCGACAACTGGAAATGGGATCTGGCCAAGGTCGCCATTCCGGTCAAGATAGTGGAATAAACAGCGGAGTAACCATGCAGCATCTGCTCGAACGCATCAAAGCCGGCACTCTGTGGGATTTTCACGGCGGCATCCATCCCCCCGAGAACAAGCACCAGTCAAGCCTGACCCCCGTCGTTGACGCGGGCCTTCCCCCACAGCTCATCATTCCGGTGCGCCAGCACGCGGGTCCGGCCGGCGAACTGCTGGTGCGGGTGGGGGACAAGGTCAAGAAGGGGCAACCCCTCACCCGTTTTGACAAGGGGCGCATCGTGCCGGTGCACGCTTCCACCTCGGGCACCATCACCGCCATCGAGCAGCACACGGTGGCGCACCCCTCCGGTCTTGACGATCTCTGCATCCTCCTCACCCCGGACGGAGACGATGCCTGGGGCGAGCGCACACCCCAGCCTGACTACTGGAACCTGGAGCGGGGGGCGTTGCTCGAGCGCATCCAGCAGGCCGGCATCGCCGGGCTCGGCGGCGCCGTCTTCCCGACCCACAGCAAGCTCGACGGCCGTGGCCAGCTCACCGAGATCCTCATCGTCAACGGGCTGGAGTGCGAACCCTACATCACCACAGATGACCGTCTGATGCAGGAATACGCCGACGAGATCATGGACGGCATCCGGGTACTCAAGCACCTGCTCAAGCCCAAGCTCACCCTGATCGGGGTGGAAGACAACAAACCGGCGGCCATCGAGGCCCTGACCCGCCATGCCAGCGACGCCGACGTGCTGGTCAAGTCGGTACCGACCAAGTACCCCTCCGGCGGCGCCAAACAGACCATAGAGCTGCTCACCGGACGCCAGGTGCCCAAGGGAGGCCGGGCGGTCGACATGGGCATCATGGTGCTCAACGTCGCCACCGTCTTTGCCATCAAGCGCGCCATCATCGATGGGGAGCCGCTCATCGAGCGCATCGTCACCCTCACCGGCGACGCCTTCAAGAAACCCGGCAATGCCTGGGTGCGTCTGGGCACGCCGGTACGCTGGCTGCTCCAGCGTTTCGAGCTGCAACCGGAGGCGGATCAGCGGGTCATCATGGGGGGCCCCATGATGGGCTTCACCCTGCCCCACGCCATGGTCCCCGTGGTCAAGGCCACCAACTGCCTGCTCTCCCCCACCCGCGCCGAGCTGCCGCCCCCCGGCCCGGAACAGGCCTGCATCCGTTGCAGTGCCTGCGCCGATGCCTGCCCCGCCACCCTGCTGCCCCAGGAGCTTTACTGGTACAGCCGGGTCAAGGAGTACGACAAGGCCGAGAAGCTCAACCTCTTTGACTGTATCGAGTGCGGCGCCTGTGCCTGGGTCTGCCCGAGCGAAATCCCCCTGGTGCAGTACTACAAGATCGCCAAGGATGACATCCGCGAGGCCCGTGCCGAGGCCGAGAAGGCCGAACGTGCCAAGCAGCGCTTCGAGGCCAAGCAGGCTCGCTTCGAGCGTGAGAAGGCGGCCCGCGAAGCCCGCCACGCCGAGGCCGCAGCCCAGCGTCGCCAGGCCATGACGACGGCCGGGGGCGAAGATCCGGTCGCCGCCGCCCTGGCCCGCATCAAGGCCAAACAGGAGACGGCCCAGGTGGCCGTGAGTGAACCCGCACCGGACAACGACGCCATGATTGCCGCCCGTGAGGCACGCAAGCAGGAGGCCATCGCCCGTCGTGCCGCCAAGGCCGCCAATGGCGAGGGCAATGGGCTGGCTGACACCCCGGCACCTGGGGAGCAACATCCCAAGGCAGAGCTGGATCCCAAGAAGGCCGCCATCGCCGCCGCCCTGGCACGTGCCAAGGCCAAGAAGGCCGCCCAGGCGCAAGGTGACAGGCCGGTGGTCGCAGGTGAGACATCTGTGAACACAAGCGAACACGCCGTTGAGGCCCCGGCCGCCGCAGAGGTGGACCCCAAGAAAGCGGCCATTGCCGCCGCCATCGCCCGGGCCAAGGCCAAGAAAGCCGCACAGGCGCAAGGTGACGGACCGGTGGTCGCGGGTGAGACATCCGTGAACACAACCGAACACGCCGTTGAGGCCTCGGCCGCCGCATCCGAACCTGCCACCGAGGTGGACCCCAAGAAGGCGGCCATTGCCGCCGCCCTGGCACGTGCCAAGGCCAAGAAGGCCGCCCAGGCGCCGGTGGTCGCGGGTGAGACATCCGTGAACACAAGCGATAACGCCGTTGAGGCCCCGGCCGCCGCATCCGAGCCCGCCGCCGAAGTGGACCCCAAGAAGGCGGCCATTGCAGCAGCCATCGCCCGAGCCAAGGCCAAGAAAGCCGCCCAGGCGCAAGGTGACGCACCGCTGGACGCAGGTGGCATCTCCGCAAACACAAGCGATGCCGCCACCGCCGAGGCCCCTACCGCCGCATCCGGACCCGCCGCCGAGGTGGACCCCAAGAAGGCGGCCATTGCCGCTGCCATCGCCCGGGCCAAGGCCAAGAAAGCCGCCCAGGCGCAAGGTGACGCACCGCTGGACGCAGGTGGCATCTCCGCAAACACAAGCGATACCGCCACCGCCGAGGCCCCGGCCGCCGCATCCGAGCCCGCCGCCGAGGTAGACCCCAAGAAGGCGGCCATCGCCGCCGCCATCGCCCGGGCCAAAGCCAAGAAGCTGGCGGCCGAGGCCGCCTCCTCCCCTTCGACCGACAAGAGCCACTGATCCATGTTCAATATCGCGAGTGCGCCCTTTGCCCACAACCGCAAACAGACCCAGACCCTGATGGTGCTGGTGATCCTGGCCTGCCTGCCCGGCTTCCTGGCGCAGACCTGGTTCTTCGGCTGGGGGACCCTGATCCAGATCCTGCTGGCGCTGGTCACGGCCCTGGGTTCGGAGGCCCTGGTCCTTCGCCTGCGTGGCCGCCCCGTCAAACCGGCCCTGCTGGATGGCAGCGCGGCGCTCACCGCCGTGCTCATCGGTCTCTCCCTGCCCCCCCTGCTGCCCTGGTGGATGCTGGTGCTGGGCACGGCGTTCGCCATCATCATCGCCAAGCATCTCTATGGCGGGCTCGGTCAGAACCTGTTCAATCCTGCCATGGTGGCCTATGTGCTGCTGCTGGTCTCCTTCCCGGTCCAGATGACCAGCTGGCTGCCCCCCTCCAGCATCGCCGCCTACGACATCGGCTTCGCCGATGCGGCCTCGGTGATCTTCACCGGCTTCAGCCTCGACGGCTACAGCATGCTGCAGCTCAAGCAGGGGGTGGATGGCCTGACCATGGCCACGCCGCTGGATACCTTAAAGACCGGGCTGACCCAGGGGCTGACCGCCACCGAAGTGATGACCCACAAGGTCTTCGAGGGCTGGGGTGGCATCGGCTGGAGCTGGGTCAACCTCGGCTACCTGCTGGGAGGCCTCTTCCTGCTCCAGCAGAAAGTGATCAACTGGCGCATTCCGACTGCCGTGCTGGGCGCATTGCTGCTCGCTGCCACCCTGGGCTATCTGGCCACCCCGGATGCCACCGCCACCCCCATGCTGCACCTGTTCAGCGGTGCCACCATGCTCGGGGCCTTCTTCATCGCCACCGATCCGGTGAGTGCCAGCACCACCGCAAAGGGGCGCCTCGTCTACGGTGTGCTCATCGGCGTGCTGGTCTATGTCATCCGTCGTTTTGGCGGCTATCCGGATGCCTTCGCCTTCGCCGTGTTGCTGGCCAACCTGTGCGTTCCCCTGATTGACAGTCTGACCCGCCCCAAGGTCTATGGAGCCCGTCGCAAATGAACCCCCATCTGAATTGCCGCAGACGCGAGACAGGGAGCCTCCCATGTTGAAAAGCATGCGCAAGAATGGCCTGACCCTGGCCCTCTTTGCCCTCGGCTGTACCGCCATGGTGGTGCTGACCAACGAACTGACCCGGGATCGCATCGCCCACCAGCAAGAGCTGGAGAAGCTGCGCACCCTGCAGGCCCTGCTGCCCGAAGGGAGTTATGACAACGATCTGGTGGCCAGTTGCAAGCTGGTCAGCAGCCGGGAATACCTGGGCAGCGATGAGCCCATGCCCCTCTATACCGCCACCCTCAAGGGGGTGCATACCGGCTACGCGCTGGAAACCGTGGCCCCCGATGGTTACAGTGGAGCCATTCGCATGGTGGTCGGCACCGATGCAAAGGGGGCCGTCAGCGCGGTCAGGGTGCTGGCCCACAAGGAAACCCCGGGGCTTGGTGACAAGATCGAGCTGAAGAAATCCAGCTGGATCGACAGCTTCACCGGCAAGTCCCTCACGGCCGACAACGACACCACCTGGGCGGTGAAGAAGGATGGCGGCGAATTCGACGCCTTCACCGGGGCAACCATCACCCCGCGGGCCGTGGTCAAGGCGGTGAAAAATTTGCTGAGGCTGCAACAGGAGCACCCCGAACTGCTGCACGATGCCCCCTCCTGCCATACCAACCCCTAACGCCGGAGCACACGCTATGGAACAAGTCGACGTGATTGACACGGCCAGCCAACCCGCCGGGGAAAGTGGCCGCCGCGAAGAGCTCAAGGAGCTGATGCTGCAGGGACTGTGGAAGAACAACCCCTCCCTGGTGCAGGTGCTGGGACTCTGCCCCACCCTGGCGGTCTCCTCCACCTTTACCAATGCGTTGGGGCTCGGCCTTGCCACCATGGTGGTACTGGTCTGCTCCAACCTCGCCGTCTCCCTGGTGCGCAACTGGGTGCCCAAGGATATACGCATCCCGGTCTACGTGATGATCATCGCGGCCCTGGTGACCAGCGTGCAGCTGTTGATGAACGCCTACACCTACGGCCTCTATCAGGCGCTCGGCATCTTCATCGCCCTCATCGTCACCAACTGCGTCATCATCGGCCGCGCCGAAGCCTATGCCTCCAAGAACCCGCCCCTGCTTGCCGCCCTCGACGGCTTCATGATGGGGCTGGGCTTTACCCTGGTGCTGCTGGTACTGGGGGGCCTTCGCGAGATCATCGGCATGGGCACCCTGTTTGACGGTGCCGAGCTGCTGCTGGGTGACTGGGCCAAGTCATTGCGCGTCGAGCTGTTCCACGCCGACGCCAGCCTGCTGCTGGCGATCCTGCCCCCCGGCGGCTTCATCGGCCTCGGTTTGATGATCGCCGGCAAAAACGCCATCAACGACTGGATGGGCCGCAAGCAGAGTGCCGAGAAGGCCCACTGCACCGTGCCGGCGGCGGGCGCCCGCACGACCCAGCTCTGAGACAAGAGAGAGCCATGAACAACCAGAAACGCAGGCTGATCCTGGAGCGGTTGCGCGATGACAACCCCCATCCCACCACAGAGCTCAACTTCACCACGCCCTTCGAGCTGCTCATCGCCGTGCTGCTGTCGGCCCAGGCCACCGACGTGAGCGTCAACAAGGCCACCGACAAGCTCTATCCGGTGGCCAACACCCCCCAGGCCATGCTGGATCTGGGGGTGGACGGGGTCAAGGAGTACATCAAGACCATCGGCCTGTTCAACACCAAGGCCGAAAACGTCATCAAGACCTGCGCCATTCTGCTGGAGCGCCACGGCGGCGAGGTGCCGGAGAATCGCGAGGCCCTCGAGGCCCTGCCCGGCGTCGGCCGCAAGACCGCCAACGTGGTGCTCAACACCGCCTTCGGCTGGCCCACCATCGCCGTCGACACCCATATCTTCCGGGTCTCCAACCGCACCGGCTTTGCAGTGGGCAAGAACGTCGATCAGGTGGAGGAGAAGCTGCTCAAGGTGGTCCCCGCGGAGTTCAAGCTGGACGTGCACCACTGGCTCATCCTGCACGGGCGTTACACCTGTCTCGCCCGCAAGCCCCGCTGCGGCTCCTGCATCATCGAAGATTTGTGCGAATACAAAGAGAAGGTCTATCCCGAGAGTTGATCTGCAGGCCTCTGCGGATCCGATCTCGGGCCATGGATTCAAGGCAGTACCAATCCACCAACCCGGAGAATTGAGCAATGAGAATTCTGCATACCATGTTGCGCGTCGGCGATCTGCAACGTTCCATCGACTTCTACACCCGAGTGCTGGGCATGACACTGCTGCGCAAGAGCGAGAACAGCGAATACAAGTACACCCTGGCCTTCGTCGGCTACGGCGACGAGAAGGATGAAGCCGTCATCGAGCTCACCTACAACTGGGGCGTGAGCGAGTACGAGCTCGGTTCCGCCTATGGTCACATCGCCCTGGAAGCGGACGACATCTATGCCACCTGCGAGGCGCTGCGCGCCGCCGGCGCCAAGATCACCCGCGAACCGGGCCCGGTGAAGGGCGGCACCACCGTCATCGCCTTCGTGGAAGACCCGGACGGCTACAAGATTGAGCTGATTGCCAAGAAAGACGCCGGTACCGGCCTGGGCGCCTGAGCCCACGCCGCCTGGCGGTGAGAAAAACAACGGGGCCCAGGGCCCCGTTTTCATTGGCTGCAACCACCGTCAGGCCAGACGGAAGCGCCCCATGCTCTGGCGCAGACCCGCCGCCAGCTGGCTCAGCTCCAGACAGGCTTTGGCGGTGTGATCCGCGCCGGTCGCGACCTCGTTGGAGGAGTCGTTGATGCGCGCCACGTTGCGGCCCAGCTCATCGGAGACCGCATCCTGCTCGCCACAGGCACTGGCAATCTGGATCGCCATGTCGGCTATCTGGGCCACCGCCTCTTCAATCTGACGAATGCCCGCACTGGTGCGTTCGCTCTGGCTCACGCACTGGCGGATCATCTCGCAGCTCTGGCCGGTCACCGACTTCGCCCGATTGGCACGGGCCTGCAGGGTCTCGATGATGGCGACGATTTCGCCGGTGGAGGCCTGGGTACGCCCCGCCAGGGTGCGCACCTCGTCGGCCACTACCGCAAAGCCGCGCCCCTGCTCACCGGCACGGGCCGCCTCGATGGCGGCATTGAGTGCCAGCAGGTTGGTCTGGTCGGCAATGCCGCGAATGACATCCACCACCAGGTTGATCTGGGCAGACTCTTTCTCCAGTTCACTCACCAGGTTGCCCGCCTGCTCCATCTCACCGGCCACCCGGGTGATGGCATCCAGTGCCCCCTGCACATCCTGACTGCCGCGACGAGCCAGGGCATTGGCGGAGCTTGCCGACTCCGAGGCCACCTCGGTGTTGCCCGCCACATCCGCTACCGTCGCCTTCATCTGGGCCATGGCGGTGGCGACCTGGGCTATCTCCTGCTGCTGGCTCTGGATCCCCTGGGATGATTGCTCGGAGACCGCGCTCACCTCCTCGATGGCGGCCCCCAGCTGGGTCACGGCGGCGGCCACCTCCTCGATGAGCCCACGCAGGTTGTCCTGCATCTTGAGGGAGGCGCTGGCCAGCATCCCCAGTTCGTCCTGCCCGATGTGCTGGCGATCCAGCCGATGGGTCAGATCCCCCAGGGCGATGGCATTGGCCTGGGCCACCACGGCTTGCAGGGGCAGGCAGATCTGGCGGGTGAGGAACCAGGTCATGACCCCCATAAAGATCAGCAGGGTCGCGATGCTCACCACGGCAAAGGTCATCACCATGGTGACGCTGCCAAGCAGGCTGCCACGGTTCTCTTCCACAAAGCCAAGATTCACCTTCACCAGGGCACGCACCGCCAGCTCCAGCTCGGTGTAGAGCCCGTTCGAGCGAAACAGCGCCTCCCTGGCCTCATCCCTGCTGCCCTGGAACAACAGGGCATCCACCTGGTTGACGGCCCCCAGATATTGCAGCCACTGCTGCTTGACGCGGTTGAAGGCCTGGCGTTCATGCTCGGCCCCCACGGTTGCCTCGTAGGCATCCATGACCTGCTGCACCTTGCCCAGGCTCTCCTGGATGCGGGCGCGGCGAACCTGCCTGTCGACGGCATCTTCCACCATCAGCAGGGCAAACTGGGCACGGCGCACATAGGAGACGTCGTAGAGCAAGTTGTCCACCGAGAGCACGCTTGGCAGGGTGGAGTCGGTGAAGTTCAATACCCGATCCCGAATGTCCCGCAGTTCGGTGGCGAGAAACAGGCCGAAGACGGCGTTGATGACGGCAATGACCGCAAAGACGGCGGCAATCTTCTTGCCGATGGAGAGATGCTTGTAAGACATGTTGGCTGGTGATCCTCGACTGCAGATGTGCAGTGACACAATGATCACATCCGTGTAAGCGGTGACCCGAGACTCCTGACGGGAAATGACGATGGGAGCGAAGAGAGGGGATCCCTTGCTTCCCGCTCGCCCCACGCCGGGCCTTGTGCCCGCCACGAGGCTGCCAGCACAGTAGCGACCAGCTCGACGCAAAACTTGAGCCGATTGCCACAATCGGTCCGCCGTCATGGACAAAGCAGGGGCCAGGTTATGTAATGGCCGCTCGTCTCTCCCCATTCCTGTCTTCAGAGGCCCCATGGACAACATATCGACCCTCTCCCCTTCCTGGTCTGTCCAACTGCGCGAGCAGATAGCGGATCGCCCCCTCATCGCCCTGGGGCTGCTGCTCGCCCTGGTCGCCGTGCTGCTGCTCCTGGTGCAGAGTCTCGTCATGCTGGCAGCAGGAGAGATCACGCCCGGAGTACGCTATGGCCTCATCGGCGGCGCTGCGGGTTTTGCCGCCACGGCGCTGGGCGCCCTGCCTGCCCTGTTCCTGCGCGCCGTTCCCCAACGGGTGGAAGATGCCATGCTGGGGTTCGCCGCCGGCATGATGCTGGCGGCGAGCGCCTTCTCCCTGCTGCTGCCGGGGCTCGAGGCCGCCGAGGGGATCACGGGTGACGGCTTCCTCGCCGCCGCCGTGGTGGTGGCTGGTATGACCCTCGGGGTGCTGCTGATGCTGGGACTGGATCAATTCACCCCTCACGAACACGACAAGACCGGCCCCTGTGGTCCCGGCCATGAGAGCTGCTCACGGGTCTGGCTGTTCGTCTTCGCCATCGCCCTGCACAACCTGCCCGAAGGCATGGCCATCGGGGTCAGCTTCTCCCAGGGGGACATGACGGTGGGACTGCCGCTTACGACCGCCATTGCCCTGCAGGACATTCCCGAAGGGCTGGCGGTGGCGCTGGCCATGTGCGCAGCCGGTTTTCGCCCGTCGGTGGCCGTGCTGGTCGCCATCGGCAGCGGCCTGCTGGAACCGCTCGGCGCCCTGCTCGGGGTCGGGCTCGCCAGCGGCATGGCCATCGCCTACCCCATCGGCCTCGGGCTCGCGGCCGGTGCCATGCTGTTTGTGGTCTCCCACGAAGTGATCCCGGAAACCCACCGCAACGGCCACCAGACCCACGCCACCCTGGGTCTCATGGCGGGCTTCGCCCTGATGATGACCCTCGACACCGCGCTCGGCTGATCACCCCCCTCAAGCCCCGTACGCCCGGTGACGACAGCGCGAACCCCTTGAAATAAGAGGGGGAAATCGCCTAATGTTGAGCCCCCGGCGCCCTTTGACTGGTTGATGTACGGCGCCTGAATCCCATCGGAAGCCTGCCCGGATGACCCTCAGGATAATCCTGCTGCTGTGTCTGCTTGTCCTCACCGCCAGGGCCATTGGCGCCACCGAGGTCTTTCATACGGCCGCGCAGCAGGCGTCGTCCCCCAAGTACGTGACGCTCCCCGACGGGCATGTCGGCGGGATCTGCGTCGATCTCTTCCGGCTCATGGAAGCAAGGGAGCCAGCCCTTCGCATTGAGGGAGATCAGCGCTTCCTGCCGCTGCGACGGCTGGAAAAGAAGGTGCAGCACGGTCAGCTGGACTTCATCTGCGGCGTGGGGGAGAGCCCGGCCAGGCGGGATCACTTCATCGTCCTGACTCCCGCCATCTTCACGGTGCGCTACCACCTGGCGGTGCGCCGTGACGATCCCGTCGAGATACGCAGCTGGCAGGATGTCAGGGCCCTCGGCCAGGGGGGCATCATCCTCATCAACCATGGCAGCGGCGCCATCGCCCGGCTCCAGGATATCGGCGGCCTCATCATCGACAGCGGCGGGATCAGCAACCAGGCCAACTACGAGAAGTTGTTGATGAAGCGCGGCCGTTTCGTCTACTACCGCTCCCCGGGGTTTGAGTCCGACTTGCGCGAACAGGGGCTGGCCGACAAGATCCGCATCCTCCCCACCGTGATGGAAGAGACTCCCTTCTACATCCTGTTCCATCGCCACAGTGCCCCCGAGCGCCTGACCCTGTTCGCCAACACCCTGCAACGGCTCGCAGACAGTGGTGAACTGGCCGCCCTGGCCAGACGCTACCCCTGACCCCCATCCGCGCCATCGCAATGCTCGGCGCCACCGCCAAGTTTTGCTATCATCCACGCCAACTTTTTCGGCCCAGCGGCCATCGAGACGAGGTAGATGATGAAAGTAGGTATTATCGGCGCCATGGAGCAGGAAGTAGCCCTCCTGCGCAGCCAGCTGAGCGAGCCCACCACCCTGCAACTGGGCGGCTGCGAGTTCTATCAGGGCAAGCTGGCCGGTAAAGAGGTGATCCTGACCCGCTCCGGCATCGGCAAGGTCGCCGCCAGCGTCGCCACCAGCCTGCTGCTGGAGAAGTTCGCTCCCGATTGCGTCATCAACACCGGTTCTGCCGGCGGCTTCGCCCAGGATCTGCACATCGGTGACGTGGTCATCGCGAGCGAGATGCGCTTCCACGACGTGGACGTGACCGCCTTCGGTTACGAAATGGGCCAGATGGCCCAGCAGCCCGCCGCCTTCCCCTGCGACGAAAAACTCATCGCCCTGGCACAAGCCTGCATTGCCGAGCAAGGCAAGCACCAGACCAAGGTCGGGCTCATCTGCACCGGTGATCAGTTCATGTGCAAACCGGACGCCATCGCGAAAGCCCGTGCCGACTTCCCGCAGATGCTGGCGGTGGAGATGGAAGGGGCCGCCATCGGCCAGGTGTGCCACATGTTCAAGGTGCCCTATCTGGTGGTACGGGCCATGTCGGACATCGCCGGCAAGGAGCAGGTGGAATCCTTCGATGCCTTCATCGAGGTGGCGGGTCAACACTCCGCCGAAGTGATCATCGCGCTGCTCGGCAAGCTGTGATCGACGCCCCCTCCTGGGATGCCCTGATGACCGCCCTCGCCTCCACGATGGCGGCCATCATGGTGGGGGCCGCCCTGCTGGAGGCCCTGCTGCCCTGGCCCGCACGCTTTCGACCCGGCGCAGCCGTGCCTCTGCTCACCCGCCTCGGCCAGAAGGTCTATCGCCCCGACGGCACGCCACGCCAGCAGAGCCAGGCCGGGCTCCTTGCCCTGCTGGTGGTCTGGGTGCCCTGCGCTGCCGGTCTCTGGGCGGTGCGCAATCTCTCCCTGTCCGAGCCCCTGTTCGACCTCCTGTTCCTGCTGCTGATGCTCGAATCCCGCCCCTTGCGGGAACTCGCCCGGGGGAGCTGCGCCCTGGCGACCCAGGAGACGCTGGTCGTGGCGAGGCTGCAGGTCGCCCCCTGGCTCAAGCGGGAAACCGGCAAGCTCTCGGTGATGGGGTTGAACAAGGCGGTGAGCGAGACCTGCGTACTGCGCCTCGTGGGTCAGTGGGCGGCCCCCCTGCTGGGCTTCGCCCTGGCCGGGGTACAGGGTGCCCTGCTCTGGCGGCTGGTGCAGCTGATGAATCAGAGCTGGAGTCGCAAAGATCCCGCCTTCGATCACTTTGGTCGCGCCGCCAGCGCCCTCTATCAGGGGCTCAATGCCTCCGTCATTTTGCTGCTGGCGCTGCCACTGCTGGCAAGCCGTCTCAAACAGGCCGCACAGCTGCTGCGCAGTGGCGCGCTCTGGCCCTATCCCGCCATGGGGATGCTACTCACTCTGCTGGTAGATAAGTGCCGGATCCGCCTTGGTGGCCCTCGCTACTATCAGGGAACCTTGCAACGCTGGCCGATACTTGGCAGCGGTGATGACCCCGACGGTGAGTCACCGCGCAAGGTGCTCAATATTCTGCAAGGAATTGGCTGGGGCTGGCTGATGCTGGCGCTGCTTGTCACTGTGGCGGGGTTAGTTCATGGCTAGATGGTTGCGATTGCCACTCTGGCTGCCTTGTGTACTGGTTGCCTGGTTGCCCGGTGCCCTGCTGGCGGCGATCCCGAGCCGGGTGGTGAGCGTGGTTCCCCATCTTACCGAGCTGCTTTATGACATCGGTGCCGGTGACAAGCTGGTGGCCGTTGATGATGCCTCCGACTATCCCGCAGAAGTGAAAAACAAGCCCAAGGTGGCCAATTATCGCAGCATCAATGTCGAAGCGCTGCTGGCACAAAAACCGGACCTGATCCTGGGCTGGCGCTCGGCTCAATCACGGATGCTGGCCCCATTGGAGCAGCTGGGTATCCCGGTTTTCTACTCTGAGCCCACCGACTTTGCCTCGCTGGCCATTGAAATGCGAGCGCTGGGCAAATTGCTGGGGGTGGAGAAGAGTGCCAACGAAGCCGCCGATCGCTATCTGGCGCGTCTACATGGGCTGCAGCGGCGTTATGGCCAGCCAACCGGCGTCAAGGTGTTCTATCAGCTCTGGTACCCACCGCTAACCAGCGTCAGTGGCAATGCCTGGCCTGCTCAGGCCATCGAACTTTGCGGCGGACTCAACGTTATGAGCAATGCCAGAACGCCCTATCCTCAGGTGAATATTGAACAGGTCATCAGGGCCAACCCCGCGCTGATCCTGGCAGGGAGTCAAGATCCTGACGCCCTGCGTCATTGGCAAAAGTGGCCCAATCTGGACGCGGTGCAGCATCAGCGACTCGATGTGATCAACTCGGATGAGCTGCACCGGTTTACCTCCAGAACCTTGAACGGTGTAGAGTCGATGTGTCGTATGATCCATTACTGACGCAACATCAGCCACCACTGTTTCGCAGGAACAACCACAGGAAAAACAGGCTCTGGATTCATCATGGTACTAAACTTGCTAGGTTACAGCGTGTAACCTTAGCTCAAAAATGGACTTATAAAATGACCAAATCGCCCCCTGCTCATCAGTTTGTTCCGGTTTTTTTCAAAAATTTCCAGTGTATTGGCGATAAGTGTGAAGACACTTGTTGCAGAGGGTGGAACATAAGTATTGATAAAAAAACCTATCGCACCTATTCAAGTCATCCAGACTTATGGCTTCGTACAGAAACGATGAAGCATATTCAGAAAGTGAAGAAAGATGATCATAACTGGGGGCAAATTATCTTAAATGAGGAAGGATATTGCCCGTTTCTATCTGATGGCTGGTGCCAAATTCATAAGGAAGCAGGAGTCGATGCGTTAAGCAATACCTGTCGTAGCTATCCACGGGTTGAAACCCGCTTTGGCGACAATCTGAAATTGAGCCTGACACTCTCCTGTCCCGAGGTGTGCCGTCAAGTGTTACTCAATCCTGATGCCATGGCCATGGAGGTTCAACCATTCAAGGGATTCTACAAGACACAATTGATATCTGAGCAAGTAGAAAACTACCATCTTTTTTCAATCGATATTCTTTTGACACAAGGAATAAGTATTGAAGAGAAATTGTGGATCATTGGTTTAATGTTACATCGAAGCGAAGATAGCCTACCCAATCAGCAATTTCTAGCACAAATTGGGAATTTGATAGACAGTGGTGAATTGCACAATGCCTTCTTGCAAATTCCTTACTTAGATAAACTACAATGGTGGGCCTTACATCACCTCACACAGTTACAATTACTGAGCAACCAGAAAAAAGGTCGCCGAGGTAGAGTAGTCATAAATTACTGCTTGCATAAAATAAAGGAATTATTTTCTGATGATGGTGACATCACCCATCTCACGAAAATACATGATGTTTGGCATAAAGAAGTTGAGCCTTTTTTGAACGCTCATCCACATATAATGCAAAATTATCTGGTTTACTATGTCTACCATCATAACTTTCCACTTGATCCTGATCTTACTCCCCAACAGTGTTATCAATTGATGATTGCAGATTATTTCCTGCTGCGTAGTTATCTCTGTTTGATAGCCATGTCAGGCCCTCTTACAGTACAGGATGTCACAAATTTATTTTATAGTTATCACTGCGTCAGAATGCATAACAAAGAATTTGAAAAAGCTATGGCTATAGGTCTGAATCAGTATGGCAGCAATAACGATGTATCTCTTTATGCATTGCTTAATACGACGCCCCCTTAAATGATGGCGAACCGTAAAGAGCAAAATGATGCTAGCGCAGATAACGATAGACAAAATTAACTATTTGATTCGGGAGATCAAATGATATCTTCTCTGGCACTACTAGGTCGCTCAGCATCACTTTTTGAGCAAGATGTTGCTGAATGTCAGCATACGTTAAATGATGTTGTTGCCAAGTCACGATTCTTAGTGCTTGGTGGTGCGGGTTCGATTGGCCAAGCAGTTACCAAAGAAATTTTTAAAAGAAATCCGGTAACGTTGCATGTTGTCGATATCAGTGAAAATAATTTAGTAGAACTAGTGCGAGATATTAGAAGCAGCTATGGCTATATTAATGGTGACTTTAAAACATTCGCACTAGATATTGGTTCTATTGAATATGATGCATTCATTGAATCTGACGGTGCTTATGATTATGTTCTAAATCTTTCTGCTTTAAAGCACGTGCGTAGTGAAAAAGACCCGTTCACATTAATGCGGATGATTGATGTGAACGTTTTTAATACCGACAAAACAATTGTTCAAGCTATCTCTGCTGGTGTCAAAAAATACTTCTGTGTCTCGACTGACAAAGCAGCCAATCCAGTTAACATGATGGGGGCGTCCAAGCGCATCATGGAGATGTTCCTGATGCGCCGCAGCGAACAGATTGCCATTTCAACCGCGCGCTTTGCCAACGTGGCCTTCTCCGATGGTTCCTTGCTGCATGGCTTCAACCAGCGTTTGCAAAAGCGTCAGCCCATCGTCGCCCCCAGCGACATCAAACGCTACTTCGTGACCCCCCAGGAGTCCGGTGAGCTGTGCCTGATGTCCTGCATCTTTGGTGAGAACAGGGATATCTTTTTCCCCAAGCTCAGCGAATCCCTCCACCTGATTACCTTCGCCGAAATTGCCGTGAAGTATCTGGAGCAGCATGGTTACAAGCCGTATCTGTGCAAGGACGAGGATGAAGCCAGGGCCTTGATGGCGAGCCTGCCTGAGCAGGGGATGTGGCCCTGCCTCTTTACCGAGAGTGACACCACGGGTGAAAAAGACTTCGAAGAGTTCTTCACCGACAAGGAAGTGCTGGATATGACCCGGTTCGAGAACCTGGGCATCATCAAGAATGACCCCTCATATCAGAATGATCTGCTCAACCATTTCGAGCAGACCATTGCAGCCATGAAAACAAAACGCGCCTGGGACAAGAAAGAGATCGTCGAGTTGTTCTTCGCCATGATCCCGGATTTTGCTCACAAAGAAACGGGCAAGTATCTCGACGGCAAGATGTAAGGAGTCGGTATGCATACTCAATTGATACGTTTTATTCGTGATACCTATAAAACCGATGACTTCATCCCTCTTCACGCCCCGACCTTCGCCGGCAATGAGCGTCAATATGTGCTCGATACCCTTGAAAGCACCTTCGTTTCCAGTGTCGGTGCCTATGTTGAGCAGTTCGAGCAACAAATAGCCACCTTTACCGGTTCAGTCCGTGCCGTTGCCACCATGAATGGCACGGCGGCGCTGCACATCGCGCTCTACATGGCTGGTGTGCAGGCTGGCGATCTGGTGATCACCCAGCCCCTGACCTTTGTGGCAACCTGCAATGCCGTCTATCACATGGGCGCAGAACCCGTGTTCGTCGATGTATCACGCCAGAGTCTGGGGCTCTGCCCCGTTGCCCTGGCCAACTGGCTGGAAGAGCATGCGTCTCGCACCGAGACAGGTGCCATTCACAAGGCCAGCGGACGCCGCCTCAAAGCCGTCGTGCCCATGCACACCTTTGGTCATCCGGTTGAACTCGATGAACTGCTGGCCGTATGCGAGGCTTGGGGCATCGCCCTGGTAGAAGATGCTGCCGAGAGCCTGGGTTCCTACTACGAAGGCCAACACACGGGGACGCTGAGTGCGTTTTCCGCCCTGAGTTTCAATGGCAACAAGATCATCACCACGGGGGGTGGTGGCATGGTGCTCTGCCAGAATGCCGAACAGGGGGTGCGCACCAAGCACATTACCACCACCGCCAAGGTGCCCCATCCTTTCGAGTTCGATCATGATGAACCCGGTTTTAACTACCGGATGCCCAATCTGAATGCGGCCCTCGGATGTGCCCAGATGGAAGCCCTGCCGCAATTCCTGGCGCAAAAGCGGGCGCTTGCCATGCACTATGCGGAGTTCTTCAAGGGACAGGCATGCCATTTTGTAACCGAGCCTTCTTATGGACACTCCAACTACTGGCTCAATGCGATTGTCTGTGAAGATCAAACCCAGCGGGATACGTTGCTGACCGAGCTAAACAAGGCTGGAGTCATGACCCGGCCTGTATGGAAACTGATGCATCGCCTGCCCATGTTCTCTCATGCCTTGCGTGGAGAATTGAGCAATGCCGAGTGGCTGGAAGCCCATCTTATTAACCTGCCCAGCTCGCCTGTCGAGGTCTGAACATGGCCAACACCATTGCCGTCTTTACCGGTACTCGCGCCGAATACGGGCTGCTCTATTGGTTGATGAAAGACATTGCCGCGGACCCCGACCTCGAGCTAAAGCTGATCGTCTCGGGTACGCACCTGTCCCCCGAGTTCGGCCTGACCTATCAGCAGATAGAGCAGGATGGCTTCAAGATCGATGAGCGCATCGAGATACTGCTCTCTTCCGATACATCAGTCGGTGTGGTCAAGAGTATGGGGGTCGCTTTGTTGGGGTTGGCCGATGCGCTTGCGCGTCAGCAGCCCGATGTGTTAGTGATCCTCGGAGATCGCTTCGAAGCCTTAGCTGCCGCCCAGGCGGCTATGTTGCAACACATACCTGTTGCTCACCTTCATGGTGGTGAGATAACCGAAGGGGCCTATGATGACGCCATCCGCCATGCCATTACCAAGTTGAGCTACCTGCATTTCACGGCTGCCGAGCCCTATCGACAGCGCGTCATCCAGCTGGGTGAAGCACCTGAGCGGGTGTTTAACGTAGGCGCCGTCGGTCTGGACCACATCATCAAGACACAACTGCTCTCCATGGACGAGCTGCAATCCTCTCTTGGGTTTACGTTGGACTCACCGTTCTTCGTGGTGACCTATCACCCCGTGACTCTGGCCGATGAACCGGCCAGGGAGAGTTTCTGTGCCTTGCTGGCGGCGTTGGATAACTATCCCGACCATCAGGTCATCCTGACATACCCGAATGCAGATGACGGTGGTCGAGCCATCATTCCACTGCTTGAGCAGTATGCGGCAGCCAATCGTGCACGCGTGCTGGCCATCCCGTCTTTAGGTTACAGACGTTACCTGAGCTCGGTGAAACACAGTGCCGCCGTGATCGGCAACTCGTCGAGCGGCATTATCGAAGTGCCTTCGCTGGGGGTCCCGACCATCAATATCGGCCAACGCCAACAAGGGCGCCTGGCAGCGAAGAGTGTGCTTAATTGCGACGCGAAGGCTGAGGCCATTACGCAATGCATTGCCAAGGCCTTGCAGCCTATGGGCCCGGATGCTTATGTCAATCCTTATGGTGCAGGGGACGCCAGCGGCCAAATCGTGGCACATCTGAAGCATTTTACCATCCCCACCATCAAACAGTTCTATGATCTCGACAGGAGTCCGTCGCCATGATCCGCATCATCGCCGAAGCCGGCGTCAACCATAATGGCGACGAAGCACTCGCCGTGGCACTGATCGATGCCGCCTACCAGGCAGGCGTCGATGTCGTCAAGTTTCAGACCTTCAAGGCGGCTAATCTGGTGACCCGCCAAGCCAAGCAGGCTGCTTACCAGACCGCGAATACAGGCAAGGAAGAGAGCCAGTTTGCCATGCTCTCCCGCCTTGAGCTTTCGTTCGATGCCCATCTTCGTCTGATCGCCCATTGCGATTCTCTCGGCATCGAGTTTTTGTCTACCGCCTTCGATACCGAGAGCCTGGACTTTCTGGTGAACCGGTTGAAGTTGCAGACCCTCAAGATCCCGTCCGGGGAACTGACCAATGCGCCTTTCGTACTGGCCCATGCTCGCACCGGTTGCGAGTTGATCGTCTCGACCGGTATGGCCACGTTGGCAGAAGTGGAGGCGGCCCTGGGGGTGATAGCCTTCGGATTGACCGCGCCGCAGGATGCGCAGCCCGGTGAGGCCGCCTTCATGGCTGCCTATGCCAGCGAGGCTGGTCAGGCCGCTTTGGCCAACAAGGTGACCCTGCTGCATTGCACGACCGAGTATCCGGCGCCCATGGTGGATATCAACCTCAAAGCCATGGATACCCTGTCGCACGCCTTCCGGTTGCCGGTCGGTTATTCGGATCACAGCCAGGGCATCACCATCCCGGTGGCGGCAGTCGCCCGTGGAGCCTGCCTTATCGAGAAGCACTTCACGCTGGATCGCAACATGGAAGGGCCTGATCACAAGGCTTCTCTTGAACCCGATGAACTGGCCGCCATGGTGAAAGGGATCCGCGATGTGGAGCTGGCACTGGGAGACGGCATCAAAGGGCCTCGCCCGAGCGAGATCAAGAACAAGGAGATCGCACGCAAGAGCCTGGTCGCTGCCTGCGACATTGAGGAGGGCGCCATCCTCTGTGCCGACAACCTCGCCATCAAGCGTCCGGGTGACGGCATGAGCCCCTATGCCTACTGGCAACTTCTGGGACAACCTGCGACGCAGGCTTATCAGTCAGGTGAACTTATCCGTGAATAAACCGGTCATTGTCCTCGGGGCAGGCGGACATGCCTCGGTGCTGGTCGACATGCTGCGCAGCCAGGGAGTGGTTCCCCTCGCGCTGGTTGCCCCCACAGCTGATGCACCGCGTGCCGCGCTGGCAGGTATTCCCCTCTGGCATGATGAGGAGATACTGACCCATCTCCCGGATGAGGTGGAGCTAGTCAATGGTATCGGCTCCCTGCCGGGCAACCCGTTGCGGGCAGAGTTGTTTGCCCGTTATCGCGCTCTTGGTTACCGCTTTGCAAGCGTCGTCAGCACTAAGGCCATGGTCTCTGATTACGCCGTGCTGGAAGAGGGGGTCCAGGTCATGGCGGGAGCCATCATTCAAACTGGTACCCAAATAGGTGCCAACAGCATCATCAATACCGGAGCAATCGTGGATCACGACTGCCACCTTGGTGGTGACAACCACGTCGCCCCGGGTGCCGTGTTATCCGGCGGAGTGGTAACGGGTGAGAGAGTCCATATCGGTACGGGAGCTGTCGTGATCCAGGGCATATCAATTGGCTCTGATGCCGTGATCGGGGCTGGCGCTACACTGACGCGCCCTCTCGGAGAAAAGCAGATTGCATACGTTGCACTGGGCAGCGTGGTGTCTATCAAGCAGTAAAGGATGGATAGGATGAGCAAAAATTGGGAAAAAGTAGTGCTGTCACCTGAACATTCGGTACGTGATGCCTTGGCAGTCATCAATGCAGAAGCGCTGCGGGTTTGTCTGGTGGTGGATGACTTACGGCACTTGCTGGGTGTCGTGACAGATGGCGATGTTCGCCGCGCCATCCTGAACAATGTCTCCCTGACGCAAAGCGTCACGGCTGTGATGAACTCCACCCCCATCACAGTCTCGGCCAAACTGACCCGTGCGCAGCTGCTGGAGACTATGCGCGAGCACAGCATTCTTTCCCTGCCTGTAGTTGATGACGCTGGCAAGTTGATCGGACTTGAAACGTGGGAAAAAGCAACCAGTCAACCAACATATGATAATCCTGTTTTGATCATGGCTGGCGGGTTTGGGACTCGACTTAAGCCACTTACAGATACCTGCCCGAAGCCTATGCTAAAAGTTGGTGATAAACCGATTTTAGAGACCCTGCTTAATCAATTTATCAAAGCAGGGTTCAAAAACATCTATATTTCTACTCATTACATGCCTGAACTTATCACTGATTATTTTGGTGATGGTTCTGCTTGGGGTGCAAATATTAAATATATTCATGAACAACATCCACTTGGAACAGGGGGCGCATTAGGTTTATTGCCTGCCAATCTGCCTCCGCTACCACTGATCATGATGAATGGGGATGTGTTAACAACTGTGGACTTCAACAGTTTGCTAGATTTTCATACTCAGAATGGTTCAGATGCCACAATGTGTGTTCGTGAGTATAATTATCAAATTCCTTATGGCGTGATAACGGGAGAAGGAAATAACATTACCAGCATGGTTGAAAAACCCGTACATCATTTTTTTGTTAATGCAGGCATCTATGTTGTTAATTCATATATAGTACAGTCAGTGATCAAGGGGGAACGTATTGATATGCCGACCCTTCTTGAGAAACATATGCAAGAAAAAAAACGTATATCAATGTTCCCCCTTCATGAGTATTGGTTAGATATTGGACGAATGGAGGATTTTAACAGGGCCCAGTCAGATATTTCTACACTAGGATTCCGCTCATAATGGAACGTATCGCTGTGATTGGCCTGGGTAATATATCTATTCGCCATAGACATAATCTTAAGTATCTCTATCCTTTTGCTTCCATCTATGCAATGTCAGCCAGTGGTCAAGTGGCCGCAAGTGAGGTCAGTGATTGCGATGTGTTTGTTTATTCGGTAGAGGAGCTGATTCAGCATCGGATCGAACTCGCGATCATCGCATCCCCTGCGACATTGCATGCAGTTCATGCAATCCCTCTGATAAAAGCGGGCATTCCCGTTCTGATTGAAAAACCCCTGGCGGCATCGCTTGCCGATTGTGAGGCCATTCAGGCTGCCAGCCAAGAGCACAATACTCGGGTGGCTGTCGGATATTGCCTGCGTTATTTACCGTCGGCCATGCTCATGAAAGATCTGTTGACTGAGCAGAAAGTGGGCCGCTGCTACCATGTCCAGGTTGAAACCGGGCAATATTTGCCGGACTGGCGCCCCAACATAGATTATCGCCACAGTGTCTCCGCACGAGCAGAATTGGGTGGCGGGGTGTTACTGGAGCTCAGCCATGAATTTGATTATATCCAGTGGCTGCTTGGACCGCTTCAAGTCAAATACGCAAATTTGTCTTCTTCCGAAGAGCTTGGCCTGTCGGTTGAGGACATGGCCGATATCATACTTGGCGACACAACGGGCGCCATTGCCACGGTTCATCTGGATTTTCTCCAACGAAAAGCGCATCGCAAATGCCGAGTGATTGGCAGTGAAGGTACGTTGGAGTGGGACCTGATTCACAACTCAGTCACATTTAGCTCGGCCAACGGTATTGAGATCATCTACTGTGATCCCGCTTGGGATAAAAACCAGATGTATCTCGCTATGATTTCCGACTTTGTCAATCTTATTCAGGGGAAAAAGAATAATGGTGCCTCAATTGAGGAGGCTATACAAACGGTTACACTGATTAAAGAAGTCAAAGCGTACTCTCATTATCGATAACAGGTAACCGGAACTTGAATCAGATGAAAAATTTCGCGTTTATTTTCGCTCGTGGTGGTTCAAAAGGGTTGCCAGGTAAAAACATTCGCCCATTAGCGGGAAAACCCTTGTTGCAATATTCCATAGATACGGCTCTGGCATCACCTTCGATTAGCCAGGTGTTTGTTTCTACGGATGATGCTGCCATTGCTAGCGTTGCAATCTCATCCGGTGCGGTGGTTATCGAGCGCCCATCCGAATTGGCGACAGATAGCAGTCCGGAGTGGCTTTCCTGGCAACATGCCATTGAATGGGCCACCGCGCATTATGGAGCATTCGATGGTTTCATCAGCTTGCCGGCAACCAGCCCGCTGCGCAGTGTGAGTGATGTTGAAGCGGCCATTGCCAAACGTTGTGAGCAAAATGCCGATATCTGTATCTCCGTCACGCCAGCTAATCGCAGTCCCTATTTCAACATGGTAAAGAAAACGGTGGATGGCCGGGTCGAGTTGGTCAATAAACCGGCGGGCAATGTTGCTCGACGCCAGGATGCGCCCCAGGTTTTTGATATCACAACCGTGGTATATGCAACGACACCAGCCTTTGTGCTGGCACACTGTGGGCTGTTCTCGGGAAAAGTCACCAGTATCGAAGTGCCGAAAGAACGCGCTGTCGATATTGACGACATTTACGACTTTAAACTGGCAGAGGCTATTATAGGAATGCGGAAATAATGAACAGTTTGTTAAAACATAAGTGTTTTTTGGTCGCAGGTGCAGGTGGCTTGCTGGGATCTCATTTGGTTCCATCCATTCTTGCCCAAGGGGGCAAGGTTATTGCAGCAGATATCAATGTCGATGCCATGGCCCAGCGTCTTGCCACTCAGGGTGTAGACATTGCAGACGATAATCTGACGTTGATATCGCTGGATGTAACCTGCGAGGGAAGCCTCAAGACATTTTTTGCACGACAAGAACATCTTGATGGTGCAGTCAATGCCACCTACCCGAGAAATAAAACCTATGGCGCACATTTTTTTGATGTATCACTTTCTAGTTTTAATGAAAATATATCTCTTCATCTGGGTAGTGCTTTTTTATTTACTCAACAATGTGCCGCGTACTTCAAAACACATGAAACTGCGTTTTCATTAGTCAATATGTCATCCATATATGGTGTTGTTGCACCTAAGTTTGATATTTATAACAACACCAACATGACCATGCCGGTTGAGTATGCAGCGATAAAATCAGCAATACAGCACTTGAGTAAATATGTTGTCACATATGTGAATGACAGCCGTTTCAGAATTAATTTGATCAGTCCAGGGGGATTACTTGATAATCAATCTGAAATTTTTTGTCAAACCTATAAAAAACAGACATGTGGAAAGGGAATGCTTGATGTTTCAGATGTTGTAGGTAGCGTTATGTTTCTATTATCAGATCAATCCAGATATGTGACCGGACAAAATATTGTCGTGGATGACGGTTTTTCTTTATAATAAGACACACTCCACCGTCATCTCGCAGCTGTATTTAGTATTTTTTCTTGACGATGAGCAGCCATTCTGAACCATTATTCTATTTCAGGTAGGTCATCATGGCTACATCTATTTTATTTATCCATACCTCAATCCCCCAAGTTTGGTCGCTGCTCAGGTTTTGTGGCAACTACTAACTATGGGTAATCCTGTTTCTGATATGCCAAAATACAATACGAAAAGCATTGTGATAACTGATTGAGTCACGTAAACATGATAATATAAAGCCCAAGTAACACTTGGGCTTTATAATCAATTACTACGGTATAAACTAATAATTTCACAATCCACTTTGTCAGGACTATCAAGCGCCTGAGGGTATAATTCTTTGGCTTTTAATAGATAAGCATTAAATATTTCAAGCGCATCACTTACTGCATCCAGCGTCTCCTCTTCATCCGCGAAAGCATGGCAAAAAGTGATGAGGAAACTAAATAAATAATTGAATGTACCGATTAGAACTCTGGAGATATGACATTGTCTACTGTTCTCTATCACCAATAAATACTCAAATTGTCTCATCATGCGATTGACAACGTCAGCACGTGATAGCAAAGGCTCTTTCCACTCCAAGAGGACCTTGTCGATAAAGAAGTTGAAATAATCGACATCAAGAGCCGAAGCCACCCTGGATCGATCAATATTAAGTGGCTTGAAGACCTCATTCGCAATGAACTCAATAATATCAATCTTATTAAAAGAAACAGGGAGATCACCAAACTGACTTTCTTTGATATCTAAAGCCTCGGCTCCTTCTATTTTTGCCCCATGGGAAGTATTAAAAAAGTTGGTGCCAGAGTATTCCCTTATAAGCCGCTCCATGACTCTGATTGAAGTGACAAACATTTTGCTAGAGATAACTTCCCCACCAAAATTGCCAGGAATGACCTGATCAGATCCTGCTGTCGCAAGACGTTGTAATGCCGCAATTGGGGCGCCATTATCATCATAATAAGAGCTTAACCTAGAATGATGATGCTCACTGTCATAATGACCATTATCGATGCCAAAAAGGTATACTTCTTTGAATCCCAAGCGGGCCGCGACTGAAATCCCCGTATTTCCAACCAAAGGGTTAACATGACTAAAGTAATCAAACCCTTGAACCTCTTCGAAATTAATACTAGCAAGAGATAGCATTGGCTCGTTAGGCTTGAATGCTAAAAGGCTACGTCTAAAAAACTGGTGGCAATCAGGGTGGGTGAGATCAGTACTTATATACAATATATCTTTAAGATAATCTTCATCATTAATCAATGCGATGAAATCTGGTACCGCTTTCGTTCTTTCTATGGTGACATATATATCAGGTTTAATCCCTTCTTTGTGCAGCGCTGAAATACTGCTACCACATGATATTAATATGGCTTTATTTTTATTTTCTTTAATATATGGGATGGTGGCATCTAACGATGGCCCATTACCTATAATAAATACTGGCACAGTGTTATATTTATCAGGCAGACTCTTACCTTTAACTAAAAATGGAATGCCTTTTGAAATATTTTCAACGCTATGCGAAAGAGCTAACATATTGTCGTCGAAAAATCCCCAGCCCATAGTAAAAAGAAAGAACTCTTTTTTCATTTTAGCAACAAGATGTTCAATAATTTCTGATGGGTAGTGCACCAGTCCGACAGGGGCCGCAGCAATAAATGGTCCTGCTTTGTGAATAGCATGTAGTGCATCATTCATCAAGTTATCTTGATCTTGCCCTAAAAAAATATGGATCCTGAGATTCTCCGCCATAATGTAATCAAGTAAAGATGCCCAATCAAAGGCATAGAGCGAAGCATAAAACAGATCTAGATCAGGTTCAAAAACAAACAAGTTGGCAACCTTGCAGGTTTCATATAAATAACCTAGCTGATATCCTAAACCTACACCAAACATCATCATGAATGGCATTGATTCAGGGACTTGCTGAAGGGGACTGTATTCATTTCTTTTCTTTGCCAAAAGTTCAGCAAGTTGATTCAAATAATCAATGTGAATTTGATTGAAAAAATTTTTCTCTGTTCCAAAACGAATACCACCACTAGCACTAGATGACATCATATGCTTTATTTGTTGCTGGCATTGAGAATATGGATCATCGCCATAAATAGCTACATTTTCATCTATCCACGCTAGATTAGGAATTCCATTTTCAGTGCAGAAAAATCTAAATTCTCTTTGTACTTTATAATTTAAAAAAGCCTTATGTATAGATGGTATATATTTATAGAATGCAACCATATTTTGCTCGAAACGAATAGGCAAAACTTCAGCCATTGCTTTCTCTTGCTCAGCCTGAAGCATGATTCGCTCAGCATCTTGTGTTATTTTTGCTAGTATCTCTTCAGGCTTAATCATATCCTCTCCTGTCACCACGCGATTATAATTAAATTTCGTTTGCTTTATAGTGATTAATTGCTTTGTTTTTTTTACTGATAGAAAATGCTTCTTTTTGTACTAGTTGCTTTGCCGTTTCCAGTTTATTTTGCACTATAAAACTTGTATTTAATATGCTATCAAGCTGTTCTAAATGACGATCCTCCCAGCCACTGGCAGAATAGAGAGAAGAGATGATTGCCTCTCTCTCATCAAATAGTTCATCGAGGGTGTCAAAACGTTCCGTTTCCACATATGTTAATATGTGCGCTGTATTACGCTGTAACGCATCAAGCAACCGTTTATATGCCACAATAGAACCTATAAATCCCCAAGTGATTGCCGCATAGTATACGCTTTTTGCTTTTCCTGATCTGGTATCTTATCCCAAGACTCTTTGATCATTAACATAAGTTTCATAGACTCATCCAGAGGTGATACCTCCATTTTTACGCTAGCATCCAGCAGACGTTCACCCATATATTCATAAAGAGAGAATAATCTTTCTGATATTTCACCTTGAGACATATCAAGGCTATCTTTCAATCCATTTAAAATTGCATTTGCCGATGATATACGATCGCTTTTTAACTGATAATCACTGCGCTCAATTGCACCTTTAGCCTGAGCGACTCTTTCCAAAAAACCTTGCATTAACAACTGAATAACCTTGTGTGGATCTGCAACAGACAGCTCAGCTTCAAGTGAATTTTTCTTATAGACGCCAAGTGATTTGTTGTACATGATAACCTCTCAAAAACTATCCGTTCAGGACTTCTTGTTCATATTAACCAAGGTAGTCAAGCTACCCATAGATGAATTCATCCTGGCAACCAATACATCCAAGCGGGCATACTTCTGGCGCAACCCCTCTTCGTACTTAGCAAGATAAGCATCAAAATCTACACGTTCCTGTTTAATTGACCTGACATCCCGTTGAAGACTATCACTTCTTTTATCAAGAGAGCCTGCGGACTTAGTATATTCGTTCAATTGTGAATCAAGTCTCTTCGCCAACCCGGTTTCACCAGAAAAGACACTTTCCAACTTACCAAAATTCTCATCCATCACTTTTGTCAATTTTGCATTATCAATAGACAAACGTCCTTTTTTATCAATGTTAATGCCTACATTAAAAAGTGAGTCGTTGTCTGCGGTAGATAATGAGAGCTCTTTGAATAAAAGGCTCTTAACACCACTCAGAGTTTGATCGCCAGCTAGAGGACCTGAATCCCCCACTCGCTCGCCACCCACTATCGTTGGTCGCTTACCCAGTGTATCCATGGTATCCATCAAAGCGTTATATGATTTAACAAACGCCTCAATATTTTCCTTGGTTTTTCCTTTATCCTGTTCTACGGTTACCTTGGTTGTTTTATAGTTATTCGCCGCATCTTTTTCACTCAATTGCAACACGGTAAACGATGTATCTTGGATCACATTATCGAATTTATTCGTAGCACTATTAACTTCCAGGCCGTCGATTTCAACTATTGCATCTTTTGCATTTTTTTGGCTTCCCATCACAGATGCAGGATCACTGGTTGAAAAACGCTGTAAGTCAGCATTACTGGCCGTCACCTGTAAATCATTACCTTGACCACTCACGGATGACTCAATAACAAGTCGTGACTTACCATCGACATTTATAATATTCGCAGAGACACCAAAATTATTAGATGCACTATTAATTTTATTACGCATGTCTAGTAAGGTGTCATTAGCTGCCAAATCAACATTAAGGGTTTTACCCCCTGCGCTAAATGTCAATGTACCAGCAGACGACGTTGCAATATCGGAAGAAGATGTGAATGCGTTATCTGCCGAAATAAAAGAACTGCCAGTGGCAAGCTGCTTAACTGCAATATTGTAATTTCCAGTATTAGCTTTGTTGGTTGCCGTAAATGCCAGTAGCTGATTATCTGCAGACTGGCCAATCGTCACCTTGTTACCAGAAAAATCTGCTGGTTTAGCCAGTTTTTGTAATGCAGCATTAAATGTGCTGATAGCCGACTTGAGTTGACCTATACCAGAAAGGTTGCTATTCAGGCGAGTTTCACGGCCCACAATACGCCTTTCAAATTGTGTTTTTTTGGCACTTAACTCTGCCTGGATCAAATCATTAAGTGGCAAACCGGACCCTACACCTGCTGAGCTTATACCCGCCATTTCAATATCTCCCCATATGAGATCAGGCTACCACCTGTTCAGATTGACTGATCAAACAAGAGGCCTATTTGCTGAGCACCATCAATTCTCTTGGACAACTCAAGCTCTTTGAACCGCCGAGATATGCTTAACATTTCCTCACTTGGTATTTGCCTGATCAGATCCCCAGTTTCCTTGTCATGCAACTTAATCACTGTTTTACCGGCTGTTTTATCCTGACTAATGTTCAAGTACCAGCCCTTTGTTGCAACAACCTCCTGCAATTCTTGTACCTGTTTTTCCAAATCAGCCTTCTGCTGCCTTAAATCGTTCACCGAGGAACTTAGAGCACGCAGAGATGCCTCTTTTGAATCCGCCTCATTTGTTCCTGCCCCACCTATGGGTCGTGTTGTCACGTTGCCCTCCGGTTTCGGATTGGTCGATGCAAAAACAGCAGCCTCCCGGCTGCCGTTATCACTACGCCCTAAAACAGGAGAGGAGCTAACGCCTACATTTAAATCGGTCGACATAATAGCCTCCTAATACCCATAGTCAGTATTAACGCAGCAGCGAGAGCGCGCCATTAGGACGCTGGTTTGCCTGCGCCAATACGGTGGAAGCAGCCTGCTGCAAGATGTTGTACTGGGTGAGCGCCGCCGTCTCTACCGCAAAGTCCGCATCACGTACCCGAGACCGGGCAGATGAGAGGTTTTCGGCGATATTTGCCTGGTTGCGAATGGTCGACTCCATCCGATTCTGGATTGCACCCAGCTCAGCCCGTTTACTGTCTACTCCGGCTATCATTTTGTCCACCGCACCAAGCACATTTTGAGCTTTGTCTTGCGTTGAAATAGACAGCGTAGCTACAGTACTAAATCCACCTCTAGAACCAGCAAATCCAGCAGCAGCCGCAATACCGGAGATACCAAATCCCCCACCCTGAACGAGCGTAAAGCTGATGGTTTGCTTGGCATCCGCCCCTACCTGGAAAACCCCTTTATAGGTGCCATCCAATAGCTTGGTCCCGCCAAAGGTCGTATCTTTGGCAATCCTATCAATTTCAGTTGCCAACTGCTTGACTTCTTGTTGCAGCGCAGAACGGTCAGCATCTGTGTTGGAGCCGTTGGCTGACTGCTCGGCCAGCACCCGCATCCGCTGGAACATACCGGTGATCTCTTCCATCGCCCCTTCAGCGGTTTGTGCCAGGGAGATACCGTCATTAGCGTTACGGTTACCCTGGTTCAAACCGTTGATCTGGGAGGTCAAACGGTTGGAAATCTGCAGACCGGCCGCATCATCTTTGGCACTGTTGATCCGCAACCCAGAGGAGAGGCGTTGGTAGGCGGTATCCAACGCCTTGTTGGTATTCATCAAATTTCGCTGAGAGTTCAGCGAAGAGACGTTGGTATTAATAAACATCGACATGATATCTCTCCTATCGATAAGGGCTCCACGGCATACCGCACGCTTTCCCCTCGTGTGATAAGGTGAACCGCCTCATCACACTCTCTTGGCAGAGAGTTTGTCCCCCTCTGCCATCTCGTCATATCAGGAGTCCCGAACACCCAATATTGTGCTAACCGATGAACGGCCTTACTGGCCGCTCTCCTTTAACGCAGCAGTGAGAGCGCACCGTTAGGACGCTGATTTGCCTGCGCCAATACGGTGGAGGCAGCCTGCTGCAAGATGTTGTACTGGGTGAGCGCAGCCGTCTCTACAGCAAAGTCCGCATCACGTACCCGAGACCGGGCAGATGAGAGGTTTTCGGCGATATTTGCCTGGTTGCGAATGGTAGACTCCATCCGATTCTGGATTGCACCCAGCTCAGCCCGTTTCCGGTCTACCCCGGCAATCATCTTGTCCACTGCACCGAGCACACTCTGTGCATTGGATTGACTAGTAATATTTATCGCCGCCAAGGTTGCAAACGCAGCGCCTGCACTGGCCGCGGCCGCAATACCGGAGATATTGAAGCCATTGGCCTGAGTCAATGAAAAACTGATGGTTTGTTTGGCATCCGCCCCTACCTGGAAAACCCCTTTATAGGAGCCATCCAATAGCTTGGTCCCGCCAAAGGTCGTATCTTTGGCAATCCGGTTAATTTCTGTTGCCAACTGTTTGACTTCTTGTTGCAGCGCAGCACGGTCAGCGGTCGTATTGGAGCCGTTGGCTGACTGCTCGGCCAGCACCCGCATCCGCTGGAACATACCGGTGATCTCTTCCATCGCCCCTTCAGCGGTTTGTGCCAGGGAGATACCGTCATTGGCGTTACGGTTACCCTGGTTCAAACCGTTGATCTGGGAGGTCAAACGGTTGGAAATCTGAAGACCGGCCGCATCATCTTTGGCACTGTTGATCCGTAAACCAGAGGAGAGGCGTTGGTAGGCGGTATCCAGCGCCTTATTGGTATTCATCAGGTTCCGCTGAGAGTTCAGCGAGGACACATTAGTATTAATAAACATCGACATGATATTTCTCCCATTCGATACAGACTGCAGGCCTCGCTTACATCAGCCCTGTTGCAATCCGGGAGTGAAGGGGTGAACAAGCCCTTCGACTCTCGACCAGCGGCAGTTGTTTGAACAGACAACCACCGCCACACCGCAAAATTCAGGAGTCCCGAACACCTTCTTTTGCTTACTCTGGTTAACGGCCGCGTTGCAACAAGCTTTAGAATTTTTTGCCGCTGGCGGCAAAACATTGCCGCCCCGACCTGTGGCTTCCAGTCAACATGGAGGGATGTAAAGATAATGAAGCGGGAAGAGGAGATAGCAGGGTCACCGCACGCCTCGGTACCCCGTGTTCAACGTCAATATATTGACTTATCAAGACCAGCATCTGCCTGACTGATGGTCAGCCCGTCGGATAGATCCGCACCAGCCACCGCCAACATAGCTAAAACTTCAAACTGGCATGTTTCATGCTTTGTGTTTTATGACAACAAAAGCATGAGCAGTGCTATAAAAAAGGCCGACTCAAGGTCGGCCAACGAGCTTTAGCTCAGGAGAATGTGGCGAGTCAGGTTGTGCAGTTGCAAACCGCGCTCGCTGAGCATAATAGTTTACTACAGTGTTGTGACTTATCAGAGACATGATTTCCCGAACACCCTCTGATGCGTCCTACCGAAAGGCGGCCTGAACAACCGCCTTTCTTTTTTATTAACCTCTTAACAACTGAAGTGCGCCATTGGGACGCTGGTTTGCCTGCCCCAACACTGTTGATGCAGCCTGTTGCAAAATGTTGTACTGGGTCAACGTGGCCGTCTCTTGTGCAAAATCAGCATCTCTGATGCGGGAGCGGGCAGCACTGACGTTTTCAGCTATGTTGGCCTGGTTGCGAATGGTTGACTCCATCCTGTTTTGAATGGCACCCAGCTCGGCACGTTTGCTATCCACCCGGGCAATCATCTTGTCCACCGCCCCCAACACACTTTGCGCGTTATTCTGGGTCGACACTGACAATGTGGCAGCCGTACCAAAAATCGTGGCGACACCCGCAGCAGCACCCAATCCCGAGATACTAAAGCCGCCAGTCTGAGAGAGCGTAAAGCTGATGGTTTGCTTGGCATCGGCCCCCACCTGGAAGATACCTTTATAGGCACCATCGAGTAACTTGGTGCCACCAAAGGTGGTATCTTTGGCAATCCGGTTGATTTCGGTGGCCAGCTGTCGCACTTCCTGCTGGATGGCAGAACGGTCAGCATCGGTATTTGAACCGTTGGCCGATTGCTCAGCCAGCACCCGCATCCGCTGGAACATGCCGGTGATCTCTTCCATCGCCCCTTCAGCAGTCTGGGCCAGCGAGATGCCGTCGTTGGCGTTACGGTTACCCTGGTTCAAACCGTTGATCTGGGAGGTCAAGCGGTTGGAGATCTGCAGACCAGCCGCATCGTCCTTGGCTGTATTGATGCGCAAGCCAGAGGAGAGACGTTGATACGCAGTATCCAAAGCTTTGTTGGTGTTATAGAGGTTACGCTGCGAGTTGATGCTCGATACGTTGGTATTTACATACATACTCATGATATTTCTCCTAAGCGATTAAATTTGCTCTTTATTAGCTCAGGCTTTCTTTTTAGTTTGTGCCCGATGCGTCTTATTTAACGGCCCGTTTTTGGATATCTTTAGCATTTTTTTCAACGCTTCATCGCATTAACGCCGCTTACCTTATATATCGGCGGGTCGGGGGGATACTTAAGGAAAAAATCGGACCTAAACCTGTGATGGCCTCAACCTTCTGAAGCTCGCCAATGGCAGGGGACAAACGAGACACTAACGGTTTGTAGTGGTCAACTAAATCCGGACACACAGTTAAGCCGATTTTCGGCCTCTGCTGGCGGTATCCCATCATTGTGTTGATGCGGGCGCCGCCAGTTGTAGTAATCCATCAGGTAGTAGCTGATATCCCGCTTGGCTTCCCGCAGGCTCATGTACCCCGTGGTCGGAAGCCATTCCGTCTTGAGGCTCCTGAACAGCCGCTCCATCGGCGCGTTATCCCAGCAGTTGCCACGCCGACTCATGCTCTGGGTCATGCGATAGCGCCACAGCCGTTGCCGAAATACCCGGCTGCCGTATTGGCTGCCCTGGTCGGAGTGAAACAGCACGCCAGACGGGCAGCCCCGTTGCTGATACGCCATGTCGAGCGCTTTCACGGCCAACTCAGCATCAGGCCTGCCGGACATCGCCCAGCCCACGACCCGTCGGGTGTGGAGGTCGAGCACCGCGGCCAGGTAATGCCAGCGGCCACCTGCCCATACGTAAGTGATGTCGCCGCACCACACCTGATTGGGTTGCTGGACATCAAATTCACGCGCCAGAAGATTAGGAATATCCGGTCGTTCAGACCGCGCGACCTGATAACGATGAGCTCCCGGTTGTTTGGAGACCAGCCCGGCCTCCTTCATCAGGCGACGCACCTTGAACCGACCAATCTGATGCCCCAGTGCCCGCATCATTGACATCAAGGCCCGGCTGCCAGCTGAGCCTCTACTCTCTTTGAACAAACACCGTAACTCACTTCTCTGCTGCACCCGTTCACGGTTAATTGTGCGCCTGCGAGCCAGATAGTCGTAAAAACAGGCGGTTGGTATACCGAAAGCGCAACAGACCAGGGTGGTGGGGGCTTGCTCCCTTAATCGGTCTATCAGCGCGTACGTTCGAGTTCGTCCGCCATCAAGAGAGCAGTAGCCTTTTTTAGAATGGCCTTTTCGCGTTCAAGCCGGTTGATGCGGGCTTCCAACTCCTGAATTTTTTGCTGCTCAGGGGTCAGCGCCCGGTTAGCAGGTGTAGCGCCACTTCGTTCTGATTGAAGTTGCTGAACCCATCGACGCAGCACGGTTTCGCCGACATCCAGTGAACGGCTGGCTTCGGGGACTGAATAGCCTTGGTCGAGCACCAGGGATGCGGCTTCCAGCTTGAACTCGGCAGTAAATGAGCGACGTAATCTTGTCATTGAACACCTCAAATAAGGTTCATCGCGGCTTTCCGGGGAAGGCCGCCTTGATTTTCAGAAAAAAGTATTCTGAGTCCCTAAATCCATATGCCATACGCTTTATCACTTTGATCTTGTTGTTCACCCCTTCCAGCACACTCGTGTGCATCGGGTAGTTTGCACTCGCCAGGATCCCCCGCATATATTTCGATAAATTTCGACCAAATCGTTGCAGCGGCGCTAGCCCGCTTTCCTTCACCTGCCGCATCCAGCTCCGCCATCGTCGCCATCCTTCCCACACGCTCGGCGCATACCAGATGCCCTTCAACCCCTCTTTCAGCACGTACACCATCGCCAGCGGTTGATTCGCCGCCAACAGCTCCTGCAACTTCACATCCTGTTTTTCACTCAACTTCGCCCGATTACGTAGCAGCAACCAACGCGCACTTTTGACCACTTTTCGCGCCGGTTTATCGCTTTTCAGTGCATTCGCCTGCTCCACTCGCACCCGGTCCACCACCTCTCGGCCATAGCGAGCCACCACGTGGAACAGGTCGTAGACCACCTCCGCCTGCGGGCAGTGTTGCTTCACCTCCAGGTCGAACGCCGTGTTCATGTCCATCGCCACCGCTTCAATCTGCTGGCATCGCTCGCCGAGCTGCTCGAAGAAGGGACGGATAGCGGCCCGGCTGTTGCCGTGCCCCACCCACAGGACGCGGGTTCGCTCGGCATCCATGATCACGGTGGCATAGCGGTGTCCCTTGTGCAGGGCAAACTCATCCATCACCAGCCGCCGCACCTCCCCAAGTTCGATGGTGCCCACACTGGTCTGCAAACGGCGCTTGTCGATCTCCTTGATGGTGTGCCAACCGACCCCGGTGAGCTGGCTGACATGGCGGATGGGGAGGTACTGAACGAGCGCTTCAATCCAGCACTGCATGCGCCGGGTGAGGCGGGAGCCAGAGGGGAGCCAGTCGATATGTTCACTGACGCGACCACAGCGCAGACAGTCGACGCGGCGAACAGGCAGTTGTAACCAGACTTGTCGGTCAAATAGGTCTCGCTCACGCACCCGGCGGATACGTTGGTCGTGGATCAATGGCGTGGGTTGCAGGCATCGGCGACAACGGGGCAACAGGTCGGCGCGAGGCTCAAGGGTAAACAGGGTGTGATGGTTGGCAGAAAGCGCTTGGGCGATGACGGTATAACCTGGCCAGAAGGAGGCAATATCAATATGATGCACGGCGACAGCAGGGTGATGGTGGTGGTGTGTTTGGAGACAGCCAGTTTACCAGCACCCTGTCTGTCAACTTCCACTTCCCCAAGATCCCGCGAAGAACCTCAAATAATGGTGGCGACTGTACCACCTAAAACGGTGTCCGGGATGATTAGACCACTACACTTCGAGCTGCGATAAAAAATCCGTCCCGACTCTCAATTTTGTCGAGCTCTGTTGGCGATTGGGCTCACCAGCCCCTAAAATCGCGGCCCCATCAACAATTTGGCGTGAGTTGTTCTCCATGCAGACACTGGTTGAGCAGATTGTTTACATCAGCGACATGTTTGGTACTGCGGTATTCGCGTTTTCGGGCGTACTGGTGGCCGGCCGTCTCAGGATGGACGGTTTCGGTGTCATGGTGCTGGCGGCAGTCACCGCCATCGGGGGTGGCACCATCCGCGACATGATCCTGGGGGCAACCCCCGTCTTCTGGGTGCGCGACCCCCTCTATATCTGGGTGGTCATTGCCACGGCGCTCATCGGCATGTGGATGGTCAAACTGCCCCGTCGCATGCCCTGGTATGTGCTGCCGGTGGCGGATGCCTTCGGACTGGCCCTCTTTACCGTGATCGGTGCCCAGAAGGCCCTCAACTTCGGCACCCCGGGGCTGATTGCCGTGATCATGGGCACCATGACCGGGGTAGCCGGTGGCATGATCCGCGATGTACTGGCGCGGGAGGTCCCCATGGTGCTGCAAAAGGAGATCTACGCCACCGCCTGCATTCTGGGCGGCATCCTCTATACCCTGTCGCTGGAGGTCGGGGTAGACAGGGTCAGCGCCATGCTCATCAGCATGCTCGGGGTGTTTGGTCTGCGGTTAGCGGCCATCTACTGGCACCTCTCCCTGCCCACCTTCTCGCTGCAGCGCAACTGAGAAGCCTCAGAGTGGGCGAGATCCCATCCCGGCAGGGACAAGATTGAACCAAGCCGGCTTTTCTGTTGTCATACAGGGGTCGTTTCAAGCCGGAAAACCTCATGCAAAAACTTGGGCTCATTACCACGCTTGTTCTGATGATGGTGGCAGCGGCTCATGCGGGGGCACAGGCCCTGTTCGGGCGTCTGGCATCCACCCCGGTGCAGCAGTTCAACCAGCAGATCCGTCAGGCGAGCAGCAGTCAGCAAGGCTGGGTCAACGACTATCGCGAAGTGGCTCGCCGCTTCGTGGGCCATAAAGATGTACCCACCCGTATCCATGCTCAACAGCTGGACAACGATCTGGTGCTCTCGGTGGCCCTTGATGGCCAGCGTAGCGACATGCTCTACATCCTGACCCTGTTTCGCAGCAACAACCTGTGGCAGATGCGTCAGGCCGAGATGGGCTGGCGCTGTCAGGGTCAGGAAACCTTCACCCCGGTCCCCTGCCCCTGAGCATCTACCTTCATCCGAGTGAAATAAAAAATCCGGCGCCTTGGCCGGATTTTTTATACGCGTCTTGCCGTCACATCACGGACGGTAGACCTTGACGTTGGCAAAGCCCTTCTCTTTCAGGTAAAGCGCCTGCAGCTTGCTCATCACGCCGCGATCGCAATAGAGCAGGTAGGTCTTCTCTTTCGGCAGATCACCAAAGGCGGTGGCCAGCTTGAAGAAGGGGATATGCATGATCTCGCGCCCTTCCACCACCAGCGGCTTGTCGTCATGCTCCTCCATGGAGCGAATGTCCAGGATCACCTCGTCGTCACCGCTCTCGGCGGTGGTCTCCACCTCCTGCACCTCGGCGGCGGTCTCTTCACCGATGCGACGAATGTCGAGGTAACGGGCCTCGGCCACCACCTTGTCCAGAATGGCAAAGTCGAAGTTCTCCTCTTCCGCCTCGATGCGGGAGAGCTCGGCCTTCACGGTCGGCTTCTTGGAAATCACGCCGCAATACTCCGGCATGGTCTCCGCGAACTCCAGGGTGCCGATGCGGCGGGCTTCGCTGATGATGTCCGGCTTGTCCCAGGTGATGAGCGGGCGCAGGATCACCTTGTCGGTCACCCGGTCGATGACGTTCAGGTTGGTGAGGGTCTGGCTGGAAACCTGGCCAACGCACTCGCCGGTAACCAGGGCCGGGATCTGGAACTCGTCGGCCACCTTGGCAGCGGCACGCATCATCATCCGCTTGAGCACCACCCCCATCTGGCCGTTGTCGATCTTCTCGAGGATCTCGGCCACCACGGGCTCGAAGTCTACCGCGGTGAAGCGCACCCGGTGGGAGGAGCCGAAACGGTTCCACAGGTGATAGGCCACCTGCTTGACGCCGATCTCGTGAGCAGCCCCACCCAGATTGAAGAAGCAGTAGTGCACCCGGCAGCCGCGCTTGATGAACTGGAAGGAGGCGACACCCGAGTCAAACCCGCCGGAGAGCAAGCTCAGCACATCTTCCTGGGTGGCGATGGGCATGCCGCTCAGCCCTTGGTGGATGGCGCTGACGATGAAAAGCTCCTCGCCATCGATCTCGAGGTTGATCTTCACATCCGGGTTCTTGAGGCGCACACCGTTGCTCACGCAGTGCTGGTTCAGACCGCCGCCCACGTAACGTTCAATCTCCAGCGAGGAGAATTCGTGCTTGCCGTGGCGCTTGGCACGCACGCAGAAGGTCTTGCCCTCGAGCTGATCACCCCAGACGGCTTTCACCTGCTCGAAGATGTCGTGCAGGTCGGTAAACTTGCTGGCCTGCACCTCGAGGAAGGCCTGAATGCCGGGGATGCAGGCCAGGGCTTCGATGGCCTGCTCGCGGAACTGGTCATTGCGGGAGCTCACGATCAGCTTGTCCCAATCCATCCGCACCCGGGCATCGTCGTCGAAGCGGCGCAGGACATTGCGGATATTGCCCTGCAGGATCTTGATAAAGCGCTGGCGAACCGACTTGCTCTTGATGGTGATTTCAGGGAACAGCTTGATAATGAACTTCATGGTAATGACTCGGGTGGCCTTGATTTAAGGGCGCGAATTATATCAGAACTTTGTGACCAGCGCCTACTGCATGAGCGGCCGCTCACATTCCCCCACGCAAAGTTTGCCGCATCCGGGCAATCATGCGTATATTCCCACCCCTGCATCCTGGCAACACAGCATTCATGAAAACCCATATCTACTACCCCGGCATGGAGGTACGCGACGAGCTCTGGCTCAAGTTTGCCCTGCTCTATCTGGAGCGGCTCGCCTTCGTCTTCACCGTCAGTGAGAAGAGCGGTCTCACCGCCCTGCTGGAGACCCTGCGCCAGCAAACCGACCTGCTGGCCGAGCCGCCACAACCCGCCTTCTTCGCCCATATCACGCCCCAGGTGGAGAGCCAGATTGCCGGCCTGGTCGCCCCCGATTTTGTCCGCCACAAGGTGTTTGGCAACAGGGAGCTCATCGCCCGCTGGCGTTCAGCCCCCAACCACGACTGCTTCTGCCCGGCTCAGGCGGGACTGGAGCGGCTGCACGGGTTTTGTCTGTCCCACGGCTTTGCGACGCAGGATGAAGGGGGGATCAGAATGGCGCGCCGCTTTGCCAACCTGCTCTCCATGCGCCTCGCCCGTGAGTGGGCACTCGCCAATGACGGGGCGCTGATTACCGATCACGACTATCTCGACCGCCTGCTCCACCTGCTCGAATCTCGCTACCACAATCGCGGCGGTCAGGATTGCTTCCACCTCGAGATCCCGCTGCAAGTGCCCACTCACCTGGCCGACATCCCGTTTGCAGAGCTCATTGCCCTGCGGGGGCGAAGCGGCTTTCGTCAGCAGCTCGCCGAGTTCCATCAGGCCCTCGATGCCCTGCTCGCCATGCTGGGCAGCGGCTACGCCGAACCCGCCGTGTTGACCCGCTTCGAGCAGGCCCAGCAGGGGTTCACACCCTTGCTGGGACCCGAGACCGTCACCCTGCCGCTCACCACGCTCGTCAGTACTGGCTTACCGGCCATGGCGATGATCCACCACCTCAAGGGGAGTCACCCACAGAGCAACCTGGTATTTCATCCCATCAAGAAGAGCCACTTCCACCAGCGCAAGAGCCGGCATTTCTTCACCCGGCTGGGGCAGGTCAAGCCCTGACTCCCCGCCTCTGCCGGGGAATCGACAATCAACTGACGGCATCGGGACCATCACCGATGCCGTCAATATTCTGGCGCTCACCACGCCCTCAGGAGGGGTTTTCCAGTCGAAACTCGATGCGATCGCTGTTTCCCGCCTCATCCACCACCACCAGCTGATAGCGGCCCGCCTTGCTCACTACTTGATCCCCGTCCCAGCGCAGCCGCTGGCCGTTGAGAAACCATGCCGGCTTGCCGACACCGCCGAGCACCCTGGGCTGCAACCGATAGCGCTGACTGCGGATAAGGTTGCCCTCCCCCAGTGCCAGGATGCGGATGGGGGCCTGCTGCTCGGCGCTCTGCCCCTCCCCCGCGCAGCCCCTGGCAAGCAGCGCCTGACGCCGCTCGCCCGGTGAGCGCCATGGCTCCAGCGACAGCGGCCAGAGCGCTCTAAAAGCGGATTGTGCCGCATCGTGGCAGCGGGTCAGCGTCGGCTTGCCTACGGCGGTCAGTGCGACCTGGCGCAGCGGCGAGGGCCAATCCATGGGGTCCGGCAAGGTGGGAGGGTCGCGCCCTTCCAGCAACCAGGCGCTCTGATGCTGCAAACAGGCCTCAGGCAGGGTCGCACTGGCCTTGCGCCCCAAGGGCCAGCAGATCTCTGCTTCGCTCACCGTGTTGGGTTGTGCCGGCAAGGGGCTGTTGTCCGAGAGCCGCGAATAGACAGAGAGCAGCAGCGGCACCGCCGCGCTCTGGCCGTAAAAACCGGGCATGGGGGTACCGTCGGGGCGCCCAAGCCAGACGCCTATGGTCCAGCGACCGGAGACCCCCATGGCCCAGCTGTCGCGATAGCCATAGCTGGTGCCGGTCTTCCAGGCCAGTCGATTGACCCGGCCGGTCGCCTCACTGGCAAAGGGCTGATCCGCGCGCCCCTGGGCGCTCAATATCTGCCAGATGATCCAGGCGGCCCCCGGGCTCAGCAAGGGGCGTGACACCGCCTGCTGCCCCGCCAGCCAGACCGGCATCGCTACCTGCCCCTGCCGGGTCAGTGCGCTGTAGAGCGCCACCAGCTGCTCGAGCCGAATGCCCGCCGCCCCCAGCGCGATGGCCGGATTGGGCTTGTCGGAAAGGGCCAGCCTCACCCCGGCGTTGTCGAGGCGGCTGACCAGTTTGTCGGCCCCGAGCGCCTCCAGCACCTGCACCGCCGGCACGTTGAGGGATTGCTGCAGCGCCTGGGCGAGCGTTACCGGCCCCTGAAAGGCACCGGAGAAATTGGCGGGGCGATAATCAGACCCCAGTCTCGGCGCATCGGAGAGCAGGGAGGCCGAGTGCACCAGCCCCTCGTCCATGGCCAGACCGTAGATGAAGGGCTTGAGGGTGGAGCCGGGAGAGCGGATCGCCTGCACCATGTCGAGGTAACCGTGGCGGCGCAGATTGCCATACTCGGCGCTGCCCACATAGGCGCGCACCGCCATGGTTTTGTTGTCGACCAGGAGCAACGCCGCTGAGGTCTGCTCGGGGAAGCGGCGGATATAGCTCGCCACCCGCCCCTCCAGCCAGCGCTGCAGATCCCCGTCGATGGTGGTGCGCACCAGGGCCCCGGCCTGATGGTCGGCGGCGAGGCGGGCAAAGAGCGGCGCCTCCATCGGCGTGAAGTGACCGCGGGCCAGCACAGGCTCGATGCGTCCCTCCAGCCAAACCTGTTCTGGCCAGACGCCCTGCGCCACCAGCCGCTGCATCACCTTGTCGCGAGCCGCGCGAGCCCGTTCGGGATGCCGGTCCGGCCGGTTGCGGCTGGGGGCCTGGGGCAGCACTGCCAAGAGCGCCGCCTCGGCATGGGTCAGCTTGGCGGCGCTCTTGCCGAGATAGGCAAAACTTGCCGCCTGTACCCCCTCCAGGTTGCCGCCAAACGGTGCCCGGTTGAGGTAGACGGTGAGCAGGGTGCGCTTGTCGTAGTGCCACTCCAGCTGCAGCGCGCGCGCCATCTGACGCAGCTTGCCGGGCACGCTCCTGTGGTAGGGCTCGATAAGACGCGCCACCTGCATGGTGAGGGTCGAGCCCCCCGACACGGCGCGCCCGTAGCGCAGCCACTGCCAGACCCCGCGCACCATGGCCACCGGATTGACTCCGGGATGACGCCAGAAGTAGCGATCCTCGTAGCCCAGCAGCGCCTCGATATAGCGGGGGGAGACCTGTTCCAGCGTCACGGGGTAGCGCCACACGCCGCTGGTATCGGCAAAGGCGCGCAGCGGTCGCCCCTTCATGTCGAGCACCACCCGTGCGTAGGCAGGGTCGAGTGGCGGCGGCGGGAAGAGTCGATCCAGCGCCAGCAATGACAGGAGCAGTGCTACAATGCCCAGCACCGAGCAACGCAGCCAGCGTGGCAGGCGACCAAGCCAGCGCCAGCCAGCGTGGCCAGTGCGACCCAATTTCAGCCAGCCACGCTGCCAGAAAGTGAGCGGGCGAACCCGCTCAAGGGAGGGTTTGTTACTCAGAGATGATCACCTCGTGGATATCCTCACCCACAGCCCGCAGCTCGGGGCGGTACATATCCTCCACCTGGGTCGGCGGCACCTGATAGCGACCCGGCGTCACCGCCCGCATCAGGTAGACCAGTTGCTGGTTGCTCCCGGCGCTCAGATCCAGCGCCGCCGTGTAACGGTCATCGCGAAACTCCTGATGCTTGAGGTAGTCGTTCCACTCGCTCTGCCACGCCGGTTTCCCCTCGATGGAGAGCTCTTCGAGCTTGATGCTGTTGCCAAGGGCCGGGTTCTCCAGCTCGAAGCCGGCGGGCACCATCTCCACCAGCAGGGCATCGGGCACCGCCGATTCACTGCTGACATTGAGCCGCACCACCACCAGATCGCCCACCTTCACCTTGGTCGGGTCAAAACGCTGACCGTCGCTGTTGAACCAGCTGCGGGTCACGCTCATTCCCATGCTGATCCGTGCCGGTGCCTGTTCGGGGTAACCGACCAGAGTGCGCTGCACATAGAGCGAGCCCTTGCCCTCGTTGGTGACGGCGCTCGCCGCCAGCGCCTCAGGGACACCCTGCTGCAGCGGAGCCGAACCGCTCAGGGATCCACTGCCAAGAGAGGAAGCCACCCTGGCCTGCCAGTCGACGGCCGGATCGACGCGGGCGAGTCGCAGCAGGGCGAGCCGCTCCTGAGTGCTGAGCCACTGACGGTGAGCCAGGGTGTCGGCCACTTTGCCACTGAGGGCCGGCCAGCGCTCCGCAGCCAGCTTGTGCTGGCGCAGCAGGGAGAGCTCAAGGGCTTGGTCGCGCAGCGGCGAGCCGTAATCCCCCAGATAATCGTCCCCGCGCTCGGTCGCCAATGCCCGGCTGAGGGCCTTGGCGGCGTTCTGCTCATCCCCCATGGCCGAGAGGGCCAGCGAGAGGTGCAAGAGCGGCAAACCCGAGCGGGCGTGATCGGCCTGCTGCTCCCAGACAAGGCGCAGGGTAGCGAGCGGCGCCTTGCCCACCCGGGCCAGCACATAGGCACTGTAGGCCTGATAGGCCAGCCGGCTGTGCTCGGGGGCACTGCTCCAGCGCTCACCATACTGACTGTCGGTAAGATAGCTCTGCAACCGGTTCAGCGCCTGATTGAGCATCGCCTCCGGCACGGCGTCGCCCGCCTCCTTGCGCGCCAGCAGATAGTCGGCGGCATAGGCGGTGAGCCACTGCTCCTCGTCGGAGCGACCATCCCACAGGCCAAAACCGCCGCTTGGCAGTTGCAACCGCTGCAGCCGTTGCAGCAGGGCGCGTTGCACATCCGCCTCACTCGCCGCTTTCTTGCCCTCTGCGGGTTTGCGCCAGACGGCCCGCTCATCGGCTGTGGTCAGCAAGTAAGGCCAGGCACGGGACAAGGTCTGCTCCAGACAGGCATGGGGGTAGTCGGCCAGCGCCTGCCACTGGGCTGCCGGATCCCAGGGGGGAGTGCCGGAGAGGCTGAGCAGCCCCTGCAGATTGGCACGATCCAGCCCGGCCAGCTCAGCTGGCGCAAAGCTCATCTCTTGGCCGGGAGCCAGCATCTGGTAGCGCTGGCGAGTCTCGGCAGGCCAGGGGGAACGCAGCGGCAAAGTCCAGTCGCGGCTGATGGCAAAATCCTTGCCGCTGGCAGCCAACTGCAGGCTTGCCACACCGCTCGCCCCGGTCACGGTGAGCGGCAGGGTCAGCCACTGCTCTTCGCCGTTTTTAAGGGCCAGGGTGCCGGGCAGCTCGCCGTTTGCTTTCAGCCCGCCGTTGAGGGTCCAGGCAAGGGAGAGGGTCTGATCCTCACCGCTCATATTGCGCAGCTGCACCAGGGCCCGGGTCTCATCCCCTCTGGCGCCAAAGCGCGGCCAGCCGATCTCTGCCACCAGCGGCGCCACCACCTTGACGGCGCGCTCGGCCTCGCCCACCTGCTGTTCGTTCCAGGCCAGCGCCATCAGCGCCAGCTCGCCGTTGAAGTTGGGCAGATCGAGCGGGATCACCGCCTTGCCGCTCTCATCAAAACTCACCTCGCCGCTCCAGAGCGCGGCGATCTCGACCCGGCTCTCCAGCGCGCCGCCCTTTTTCAGCGGCGCCCGGTCACCCCCGTAGTTGAGGCGAGCCAGCTTGCCATCTTGCGGCGGGATCACCTGGCCGTAGTTGTCGAACAAGTCTTGGGCGAAGCGCTTGCGACCAAAGAAGATCTCGAACGGGTCGAGTGGCCGGTAGTCGCTGATATTGAGCACGCCCCGATCCACCGCCGCCAGCACCACGCGGCCCTGACTGTTGGGGGTGGAGGTGGCGGTCACTTCCAGCCGGGTGAGCGGCACCGCTTTGTCCGGCGCGCTCAGGGTGAGCGGCAGACGACGCGCTTCCCGATCCAGGGTGAGCGGCACCAGACCGACCGATCGCAGGCTCTGCACACTCTTTTGGCTCACCGGCTTTGAGTCACTGTCTGGCGCGGCGATCTGGGCCGAGATATGCAGATCATGGCGCAGCCACTCGGGGCTGACCGGGATCTCGAACTCGCCGCGGGCATCCTTGGCATCGCCATCGGCGCCCTTGAGCTCGATGCGCTGCCACCAGCGCAGGCCGTCACCATCTTCCACCAGCAGCAACCCCTTGCCGGGGCGCGGGGCCACCAGCGTCACTTTGGCCTTGTCCCCGGCCTGATAGGCGCGCTTGTCGAGAGTGATGGCGATCTTGTCGGGCCGTGCCTGCTCGCCACCGCCGCCCCAGGCGTAGCTGCCGATCTCCACCCGCAGGCTCGATTGATGGCCCTGACTGTTCTCCACCTCCAACCGATACCAGCCCGCCGCCAGTGGCAGCGTGAGCAGGGTCGGCCCCTTGCCATCCAGCTGCAGGGTCTGCTCCTGCTCCAGATAGGGCTGGCTGTTGAACTCGTACTTCCACCCCTCCCCATCGGCGTAGTGCCAGTAGTAGTCGCGGTACTCGTTGATAAGGCGCACCTTCACCGCCCCCGCCACCGGCTGGCCTTGCTCATCGAGGTTGAGGATCTGGAAGGGGAGCGGCTTGCCCCCTTCTACCCGATCCGCCACGAAATCGGCCTTGAGTGCCGGCCACTGGCTGCCGGCGGGCCAGCCATACTGGGTGCGGCTGCGATTGACGGCGCGGCCGCCGGGTTCGGAAAGCGACACCCTATAAGCCACCTCCAGCGGCCCGAGGGCACGCACCCCATCGAGCTCATCAGCAAGCGAAAAAGTCCCCTGCCCCTGCGCATCAAGGGTGAGATTGAGAGGCTCGAGATCCTTGGCCTGCTCGGCGAGCAGCACGTCACCCAGCGTGAACTCCTGCCACTGGGTAAAGGGCATGGTGGCGCGGCTTAACTTCACCTCCGCCTTGGCCTTGGTGGCGCTCGCTGGTGCGCCGTAGAGATAGTCCCCTTGCAGCGGCAAAGTGAGGGCGGCGTCCAGACTCGTCACTTCCCCATCCGGCCCCTTGCCAAGCTGCAGTTTCAGGCGCTCCGGCAAAAACTCCTCCACCAGGAAAGGCCACTCGAAACGGCTGCCGGCGGCAGTCTTGAGGTTGATGGTCCAGCGCCCGAGCGGCGCATCATCCGGCAGATGCAGGCCGTAGTGGGCCGCGCCCAAATTGTCCGGCAGCAGGCGCTTTTGTTCGAGCAGCTGGCCGTCCGGCTGTTTCACCTCCAGCTCCACCGCCATGCCCGGCAGCAGCTGGCCATCCTGCCCTTTTAGCAGGATCTCGCTGTCGAGCCGCTCGCCGGGGCGATAGAGATCGCGTCCGCTGAACAGATAGAGTTGCTGGGCCTGCCAGGGCTGGGTGCCGAGATCGAAGGTGGAGAGATCGAGCGCAGCCCCATCGAGGCGCAGCACCGCCAGATGGTTGCCCTGCTCGGCCAGCAGCAGGCGAGCCCCCTGCACCTGATCGAAGCGGCGATGACCCTGGGGGTCGGTGGTTTGCACCTGCAGCCGGTTGCCCTTCTGGTCGAGCAGGGAGAGCTGCACATCCTTGAGGGGGTCGGCGCTGGCCAGGGAGCTGACGAACACCTCCAGCTCATCGCGGTAACGGCGGGCACTGAGCCCCATGTCGCTCACCGCAAAGTAGGTGGTCTCCTTGCGCCAGTCGTAGTTGCCAAGGGGCGACATCACCGCAAAGTAGACGCCAGCCTCCGCCAGCTGCGGCTCCTTCACATTGATGAGGCGGGTCTCGCGCCGGTTGGCATCGAGCTCCAGCGCATAGCGGCCGCTGAACACCCGCTTGGCCCGCTTGGTGATCTGCTCAAGCTCCCAGTTGCCCATGCCGGCACCGGGGCGATACTCGGCCAGGAAACGGGGCAGATACTCCGCATCGACCCGGAAGAAGTCGATATTGACCTCATCCACGTTGACCGCGCTGATGGGCAGGCGCAGCTCGTCGCGCAGCGGCAATACCATGCCGCTGGCGGTAAACGACGCCCCTGCCTCCAGCGGTCGAGTCTTGAGGGTCCAGCGCTGGGGGGATGGGCCCAGCCCAGCCTTGAGGCTCACCTCGTAGCTCTTGTCGGGCTGAACGTTCGGGAAATAGAGGGTGCGGCCATCGTCGGCGAGGATCCACTCCCCCTGCACCTGCTTGCCCCCTTCACTCACAGAAAGCCAGCTCTGCCAGTTTGCCTTGGGCACCAAGGGGCCGGAGAAGACCAGCGCCAGCGCCGGGGCATCGCGATATTGGCGGGCATTGGCCTGCACCACGGAGGCGGGCGCTCCCGCCTCCTGCCGGGCCATCGGGTCTGTCGTCAGCACCTGGCTGGCAGGCTTGTCGGGGCCGCAACCGGCCAGCAGCAGCGCCGCCAGCCAGGCCACACGGGGAAGACGAGTCACGGGGCAGGAGAGAGAGAGGTGCATGGTGTTCATCCCGGGTTGGATCGCCGCAGCGCAGGAGCCAATAGAATAAAGCGTCACTCCCGGGAACACCAACTGCCATATCGGGCGGCATCGGCCAACAGAGATGCCTACATCGCCACGGACGCGGGCACGACGCCCCGTGAAGCGCGAGGTTTATTCGAGGCCCCGTATGCGATCTCCTGTTCCAGGAAAGGGGATTGTCGTGATTTTCTGAACCCGGGCTAAACCGGGCACCACTGTTCACTTGTGCGCGATCGGGCCATTCATTATGCTCGGCCCCGCTCAACGCAGGCCTTCCAATCAACGACATATCAAGCAGATAAATATTTCTTAAGCCTTGAACACCTGTGCCATACATAACGTGCAGGTGCGCTCGATGTATGCCTCAACCATTGAAAACAGACTTGTCAATTGCCCATCGACCAGAATGCCGACCTTGAGTTCACACGGGGTCAGCGGGGTCGTGCATCCATCCCTCGCTGGAGTCATATCAGAATGGAAAATAACGATCTGTCCCTCGTTGAAAAGAGAGTGGTCGCCAGATTTCTGGACATGTTCATCAAATTTGGCCTTATTCTGGCGTTGGGGTCGTTCTGCTTCACCGTCTTCTCCCCCTTCATGAACATGATGCTGTGGGCCCTGATCCTGGCCGTGACCCTCTACCCCCTCCATCAGCGCCTCGCCGCCCGTCTCGGGGGGAAACAGGGGCGTGCCGCCACTCTGCTGATCCTGCTGGGCATCCTGCTCATCGTGGCCCCCACCGCCGCCATGCTGGGCTCCCTGGGCGACAGCGTCAGCGCCCTGGTCGACAAGGTGGAGAACCACACCCTGGTGATCCCGCCCCCCTCCGCCGGGATTGCCGACATCCCCCTCGTTGGTGCCAAGATCCATGGCCTCTGGATGAAGGCATCGGTGGACTTGCCCGGCCTCCTCATCAGCTACAAGCCGCAGCTCGGCGACATGGCCAAGCAGACTGTCGCCATGCTCGCCAGCATGGGGGGAGGCCTGCTGGGCTTCGTCGCCTCCTTCATCGTGGCCGGCATCATCATGGCCTGGGGGGAGCCGGGTGCCATCAGCGCCGATCGCATCGCCATGCGCATCACCGATGAGCGCAAGGGCCTCGCCCTGACCAAGCTGTGCACCAGCACCATCCGGGCCGTGGCCATGGGGGTTATCGGGGTCGCCTTCATCCAGGCCCTGCTGGCCGGCGTCATCATGTCCCTCGCCGGGATCCCGGCGGTCGGCATCTTCTTCGTCCTGGCGCTGATCCTGGGCATCGCCCAGATCCCCGTCATCCTGGTCACGGGACCGGCCATCGCCTTCATGTGGATGGCGGGGGATCACGGCACCCTGCTCAACGTGCTCTATACCGTGCTGCTGATCGTGGCCGGCATGGCCGACAACGTGCTCAAGCCCCTGCTGCTGGGCCGTGGTGTCGATGCCCCCATGCCGGTAGTGCTGCTGGGGGCCCTGGGCGGCATGGCCACCAACGGCATCCTCGGCATGTTCATCGGGGCGACCCTGCTCTCCATCGGCTATCGCATCTTCATGGCCTGGGTCAACGACGGTCTGGCCAACGCGGAAAAATAACCCCATGGCCGACGCACTTTCTCTCCTTCGCCCCCTGTTTGCAGGGGGCACCTGCCTGCTGCTCGGTGCCTGTACTCTGCTCGGGCCCGATTATCAGGCCCCCGGTGTCGAGGAGATGGCCAACTGGCACAGCGCCAGCGAGGGTCAGCAGGCAGTGACGGTGACCGACTACCGACGATGGTGGGACAACTTGCACGATCCCGTGCTGAGCGCCCTGGTGGAGGAGGCCTTCCTCAAGAATCCGGACGTGCGGATCGCCGGCCTGCGGATCCTCGAGGCCCAGGCCCAGCTTGGCATCGCCGAGAGCCTGCTCGGCCCCCAGGCGACGGTGGGAACGGCAGAATTCCTCCAGGCAGGTCAGACCCGGGGCGGCCACAGCAGCGCGGGCAACAGCTACGGCACCGGCTTCAACCTCGGTTGGGAACTTGACTTCTGGGGCAAGTTCCAGCGCGGAGTCGAGGCGGCGGATGCCAGCTATTTCGCGACCCTGGCCCAGTATGACGACATCCAGGTGTTGATGGCCGCCCAGGTGGCCCAGCTCTATGTGAGCATCCGTACCCTGGAGGCCAGGCTCCAGATCGCCCGGGAGAATGCCCGCATCCAGCGGCGCAGCCTGGAGATCACCGAGCGACTGTTCAAGAGCGGCAACAGCGCCGAGCTGGACGTGCAGCAAGCCAGGACCCAGTACCTGGGCACCCTGTCCGGCATTCCCCAGCTCGAGACCAGCCTGCGCCAAAGCCAGAACGCCCTCTCCACCCTGCTCGCCCGCGCCCCAGGTCCCCTGCCCGAGATGACCACCAACACCGGCAGGATCCCCCAGGGCGAGCTGGCCCTGGTCACCGAGATGCCCGCGGATCTGCTGCGCCGCCGTCCTGACGTGCGGGTGGCGGAGCGTCAGCTGGCCGCCCAGTCGGCCCTCATCGGGGTGGCCGAGAGCGAGCTCTACCCCTCCATCACCCTGCTCGGCACCCTGGGAGTCAATGCCAGCGGCGGGGAAAGTGGCACCTTCTCCTGGGGCGTCGGGCCGTCGCTGAGCTGGAACCTGCTGGATCAGGGACGGCTCGGCAACCAGATCCTGGTGCAGGACGCCCGCTTCCAGCAGCTTCACGAACGCTATCGCGAAAGCGTGTTCAAGGCGGCCCGCGAGGTGGATGACGCGGCCGTGGCCTATGCCAACGGCCAGGAGGAGATCGCCCTGCTGACCCAGACCGGCGAAGCCGCCCGCCGCTCCCTCGAAATCGCCAACACCCAGTACCGCGAGGGGATGGCGGACTTCCAGCGGGTGCTCGACTCCCAGCGTGCCCTGTTCAACCAGCAGGAGCGCCTGGTCAACAGCCGTGGTGCGCGGATGCGCGACCTCATCACCCTCTACAAGGCACTGGGTGGCGGTTGGGAACAGGGGCGCGAACGTCCCCTGGTGACCCCCAAGGTGGAGGCTCAACTGCGCACGCGCGCCGACTGGGCCCCCCTGCTCGACGCAGCCCACTCCCCCATGACACAGAAGGCAAACTCCCATGACTGACACAGCCTCTCCCGGCCAGGCCAGCCGCCGCGCCACCCTCGGGCTGCTGGCCGCGATCCTCCTCCTGCTCACCTGGTATCTGCTGGCGGACAGGTTGACCCCCTACAGCTCCCAGGCCCGGGTGCAGGCCTTCGTGGTCCCCGTCGCCGCCGAGGTGGCAGGCCAGATCAAGCGGGTCTATGTCCACGACAATCAGGACGTGGAGGCTGGCGCCCCCCTGTTCGAGATCGATCCCGAGCCTTATGACATCGCCCTGGCCAAGGCCAGATCCGACTACCAGACGGTGCTGAGCGGCGTCAAGGCGAATACCGAAGGGGTCAAGGCGGCCGAGGCTTCCCTGATGGCCATGCGCGCTGCCTACGACAACGCGGCCAAGGATGCCGAGCGCCAGGAGCGGCTCTATCGGGAAGATCCGGGGGCCATTTCGGTGCGTCGCCTGGAGGTGGCCCAGGCCAGCCGCGAGACAGCCAAGAGCCAGGTGGCGGCGGCCGAAGCCGACGTTCGCCGCGCCATCGAGGCCGCCGGGGAGAGCGGCGATGACAACTCCCAGCTGCTCAGTGCCCGCTCGGCGGTGCACAAGGCCGAGCTGGATCGCCAGGACACCCACGTGGTGGCGCCGGGCCGGGGGCTCATCACCGACTTGAGCACGGATGCGGGCCAGTTTATCGGGGCCGGCGCCCCGGCCATGACCCTGATCGCCATCCACGACGTCTGGGTATCGGCGGATCTGACGGAGAACAACCTCGGCAACATTCGACCAGGGGACAAGGTCGCCATCCTGCTCGACAGCCTGCCTGGACAGCTATTCGAGGGGAAAGTCCGCAGCGTCGGCTACGGGGTGGGCGATGGCAAGAACCAGCCCGCCGGTACCCTGCCCACGGTGGACAACAACCGCGACTGGCTGCGCCAGGCCCAGCGTTTCCCGGTCAAGGTCGCCTTCCAGAGCGACGACTTCCCCCCGGTCGAGGCGCTGCGGATCGGTGGCCAGGCCGACGTGCTGGTCTACACCGGTGAGAGCGGGGTGCTGCACCTCCTGGGGGCGCTCTATATCCGCCTGATGAGCCTCTTCTCCTTCCTCTATTGAGGCGCCAGATGCATAACGCCGACAAGGCTGTACTGCGCATTGGCACGGGCATCGGGCTCGCGACGGGGATCTGTTACGGTCTGGCGCTGCCCATGCCCCACCTCGGGGTCATCATGGCCTGGGTGGTGCTGTGCCGACCCGGCGAGCCGCTCAGCCTTGGCAAAGGGTTGCTGGGTGGCGCTCTGCTGCTGGCCGTGATGGTCGGCGGCGTGCTGCTGGTGCCCCTGCTGACCCACTATGCCCTGGCGGCCGTGCTGCTCGTCGCCCTGCTGCTCTACCTGCTGATGCAGCAGGCGATGGCCGGCAAGGGCGCCGCCGCCATACTGCTCATCATGGCCATCACGGTGATCCCGGTGGCCGGTCTCATCGAGCAGTCCCTTGCCATCGCCCTTGCCCAGATGATGGGACTGGGGATCCTGATAGGCACCCTGGTCAACCGCCTGGCCCACGCACTCTTCCCTCCCCTGCAGGTGGCGGGAGCGGCGGCAAGACTGGTGCCATTGCCCCCCGAACATCCCGAGCGGCTGGCGCTGCGCGCCGTCGCCATGGTACTGCCGATGTGGCTGCTGGCCCTCGGCAATCCGGCGTTCTACATTCCGGCGGTGATGAAGACGGTGACCCTGGCCCAGCAGAGTACCTCCCTCAACGCCAGACAGGCGGGCCAGGAGCTGGTGCTCTCGACCCTGATGGGCGCCCTGCTGGCGTTCGCACTCTGGCTCGGGCTCAGCCTCTGGCCCTCGCTCCTGATGCTGGTACTGATGCTGGCCCTGATGACCCTCTGGCTGGCGCGGCGCCTGGTGCGGCTGGTGGCGGGGCGTTTCCCGCCATCCTTCTGGAGCAACACCTGGATCACGGCGCTCATCCTGTTTGGCCCGGCCATCGAGGACAGCGCCACCGGCAAGGATGTGTGGTTGGCGGCCGCCATGCGTTGCGGCCTCTATCTGGTGGTGGCCGGCTATGGCTGGCTCTGTATCTTGCTGCTCGAACAGTGGTGGCCTGTCGGCCGCCCACTGGCAGAAGCCAAGCTAGGAGATTGATATGTTAACGATTTTTTTGGTCGGCATCCCGGTGATCCTGGTCAACATGCTGCTGCAATCCCTGGTATCCGTCTGGTGCATCCGCTTCTACGTCAAGCGATTCAATCGACGCGAGGGGGCCCTGGCCGGCATGCTGGCTTTGTTTGGCATCATCACCCTGGTGATGCTGGGCAACCTGGCCCAGATCGGCGTCTGGGGCGGGCTCTTCCTGTGGCTCGGGGAGTTCGATACCCTGCAGGAGGCCGTCTATCACTCCGGGGTCAACTTCGCCACTCTGGGCTATGGCGACATCGTCATGAGCCCGCAGTGGAAGCTGCTCGGCCCCCTGGAGGCGGTCAACGGTGCCCTGATGATAGGCCTCTCCGGCGCCTCCATGCTCGCGGTCTTGCAGCACCACATTCGCAAGCAGTTCGATGACGTGACCCCCTGACAGCGAGGGGCCACCTGCGGCAAACCCCTGCGGCAACAAAACGGGCCACTCTTTGGAGTGGCCCGTTTGCATACAGAGTGATCACTCGGGCCATTTCAGCCTGGAGGATCTACTCGGCGATCACCGTCTGCCAGGTCTTGAAACCGCCGGAGAGGTTCTTGACCCGAAAACCGTGCTGGCTCAGCAGACGGCAGGCCACGTGTCCCCGCAGCCCCACCTGGCAGCTGATGAGCAGCTCTTTATCCCTGGGCAGTTCATGGAGGCGGCTGCGCAGCTCGTCCAGAGGAATGTGCAGCGCCCCCGGAATGCGCCCCAGCTTGTCGAGTTCGGGGCCGTTTCGCACATCCACCACCTGCTGATGGGGGTGGCGAGCCTGCACCTCGGCTGCGTGGCAGAGCAGGGTGTCCCCCTTCAGATGGTTGCTCGCCACGAATCCGGCCATGTTGATCACATCCTTGGCCGAGCCAAAGGGCGGCGCATAGGTGAGCTCCAGATCCTGCAGATCAAACACGGTGAGACCGGCGCGCTGGGCCACCGCCAGCACGTCGATGCGCTTGTCGATGCCATCCTTGCCGATGGCCTGGGCGCCGTAAATCTTGCCATCGGGGGCAAACAGCAGCTTGAGGCTGACCGGGTGGGCGCCGGGATAATAGCCGGCGTGGCTGCCCGGGTGGACATAGACCTTCTCGAACGGCAGCCCCAGCTGCACCAGCCGCTTCTCGTTCAACCCCGTGCTCGCCACCGCCAGATCGAACAGCTTGCAGATGGCGGTCCCTTGCGTCTTCTTGTAGGTTTCGCTTCGCCCCAGCATGTTGTCGGCGGCAATGCGCCCCTGGCGGTTGGCGGGGCCCGCCAGCGGGATCAGCACGGACTCGCCGGTGACGAAGTCGGTCTCCTCCACCGCGTCCCCCACCGCGAAGATGCAGGGATCCGAGGTGCGCATGCCCGCATCCACCTTGATGCCGCCCCGCGGTCCCAGCACCAGCCCCGCCTTGGCGGCGAGCAGAGTCTCGGGCTTGACGCCGATGGCGATGATCAGAAGGCCGGTGTCGAGATGAGAGCCGTCGCTCAGGGTCAGGCGCAGTCCACCCCGCTGGGCGGTCGCCACGGCGGCGGTCTTCTCGGCAGGCACCTCCAGGCTTTCGATGGCAGCGAGGCCGGTGCGCAGGCGAAGATCGACCCCCTCCTCCCGGATGCGGGCGTGGAGCAGGTTGGCCATCTCCTTGTCCACCGGCGCCATCACCTGATCGGAGAGCTCCAGCAGGGTGACCGCCAGCTTGCGCTGGTGCAGCGCCTCCATCATCTCCAGCCCGATGAAACCGCCCCCCACCACGGTGACGTGGCGGGGCTTGTAGTGCGCCAGCGCCGCCAGGATGCGATCCATGTCGGGAATGCTCCGCAGGGTGTGTACCTCCGGGCTGTCGATGCCGGGGAAGGGAGGCCGGATGGGGGCCGCGCCCGGGCTCAGCAGCAGCACGTCGTAGGCTTCGCGCCGCTCTTCGCCGGTGAGCAGGTTGCGCACCAGCAGGCTCTTGCCGGCCCTGTCTATCTCGATGACGTCGTGAAACACCCGCACATCCACGTTGAACCGGCGCTTGAAGCTTTGCGGCGTCTGCAGCAGCAGGGCATCCCGATCCGGGATATCCCCCCCGATGTGATAAGGCAGACCGCAGTTGGCGAAGCTCACGAACTCGCCCCGCTCGAACATCACGATCTCCGCCTCTTCGCTCAAACGGCGGGCACGGGCGGCGGCGGACGCCCCCCCGGCCACACCACCCACAATCAGGATCCGTTTCATCTGCAAGACTCCACTCAACAGGAAATGACCAATAAATTAGACTTATCTAATTTAGAATTCAATGAAATTTTGTTTGCCACGGATTTGCAGTATTCTTGCCCTCCGACAATTGCTCAACAGGATAGTGTCAGTTCATGTCGTCTACCGCGCTCAGCCATCTTCCGACCGCCAGCCAGGCGCCCCTGTTTTTCCGCCTGGATACCCGTAGTCAACGGCTGGTCGCCCTGACCGATGTGATGCAGACGCCGCTCCACTGGCTCGACGAGCCTCGCAGTGCCTGGCCGGCCCAATTGCCGGACGCCCTGCGCCAGCCCATCGAGCAGCGGCTGGCCAGCGGCAAGGGGGGCAAGCTGGTGCTGCGCTTTGACGCCCTCCTCTGGCACATTTCCCTCTCCCACGAGCAGGACGCCTTCTGGCTCATCTGCCTGCAGACCCAGTCACAGGAGAGCGCCGCCAGCCTGTCCCTGCAACTGCCGCGCCTGAGCCAGATGGCCAGCCAGCAGCAGTATGACGCCATGCTGGAAAGCCTCAAGGAGTGCCTGGGGGCCGATCGCCTGATCCTCTGGCACTACCAGGCCCATGGCGCCCTTGGCGGCGAGCAGCTGACCCCGGTGTTCACCCTGGGGGTGGACGCGCTCGGTGCCATTCGCGGAGACAGCCGCTACATCCGAGCCCTGCGCGCCCGGGGCGCCCTGAGCTTCTCGGAGGCGGCCCACCAGCCCATGTTGAGCCAGCACTACTATCTGGCCGATGCCAATGTCTGCTCCCGCCTGGACGGCGCCTTGCTGGAACAGGAGAAGCTCATCGGCGTGCTCAGCCTGGAGTATGCCGAGAGCACCCTCATCAGCGATGACACCCTGCAACTGGTGCGTCATTGCGCCCGCTTGCTCGGCCACTGGCAGCCGGACCCCGTGGCGACCGACGCCCCGGACCTCGCGCCCCCACCCGGGCTTGCCAACCTGACCGGCAACGATTACTGCCGCGCTCTGCTGCGCTGGGCCATGGGCCTGAGCGGTGCCCACATGGGCTGGATCGGCGAGTTTCAGCCTCGCGGCCAGGATCTCTGGCTCATTCCCCGCTGCGTGGTGGAGGGGGAGACCTTCGCCGTCGTCAAACCCATGCCCATGGACATCGGCCCGGGCCGGGAGATCTTCCAGCACGGGCAGAGCCTCTACGTGGAAGATCTGGCCCTGCGCTATCCCCAGTCCAGCCAGCTGCTGGCCCTCGACGCCAAGGCCTATGTCGGCATCCCCTTCCCGGGGCCAAACGGTCTCCCCCTGGGGCAGCTCACCCTGCTGCTCGCCACCCCTCTGGCCGATCCCGCGTCCCTGCTGGACGTCCTCTACGAACAGCGCGAGCGGGCCGCCAGCGAGTTGCAGCGCCTGGCCAATGACGATGCCCTGCGCCTGGCAGAAGTGGCCTTCAACACCCACGACGGCCTGCTGGTGATGGATCACGGGGGCATCATCCTCAAGGTCAATGCCTCCTTCAGCCGCATCACCGGCTTTGCCAGCGAAGAGATGCTGGGCCTGCACATCGACGCCCTGAGGCCCACCTACTATGGCGACACCCTCAAGGAGGAGGTGATCGCGGCGGTCAACCGGCAGGGATACTGGCTCGGGGAGGAACAATGCCTGCACAGGGAAGGACACCTCTTCCCGGTGCGGCTCATGGTGAGCGGGGTCAAGGACGAGGAGGAGGAGATCAGCCACTTCGTCTGCAGCTTCCACGACATCACCCAGGAGAAAGAGACCGCCCGCCACATCGAGCGCCTCGCCTACTACGACGACCTGTGCGATCTCTACAACAGGCGCAGCCTGACCGACATCATGCAGCGCACCCTGCAGGCCCCGAGTGGTCAGTGGGGGGCCCTGCTGCTGCTGGATCTGGACAACTTCAAATCCATCAACGACTCCCTCGGTCACGCCTGCGGCGATCTGCTGCTCCAGGCCGTGGTGGTGCGACTCAAGTCCCTGCCCCAGGAGAACCTGGTGCTCGCCCGCACTTCGGGTGACGAATTTGCCCTGCTCTTCACGGCACTGGGCCAGGGCTATATCACCGCCAAGATCCTGGCGGAGCACTTTGCCCGGGAGCTGATGGGGATCTTCCGTGCCCCCTTCGACATCGGCGATCACAAGCTGCACTGCAGCGCCTCCGTGGGGATCAGCCTGTTCAGCGATGACGACAAGGATCACCTTGTCCTGATGCAGCAGGCCGATACCGCCGTCCACATGGCCAAGCGCGCGGGCCAGGGCAACCATATCTTCTTCAGTGAAGCCATGGCGGAAAAAGAGAAGAGCAAGCTTTCTCTCAACAACCAGCTGCGCGATGCCCTGCGCAACAACGAGTTGGTGCTGCACTACCAGCCCCAATACCGGGTCGACAACGGCACGCTCTCGGGCATAGAGGCGCTGCTGCGCTGGCAGAAGGCCGACGGCACCATGGTGCCACCCGGGGAGTTCATCCCCATCGCCGAGGAGACCACCCTGATCCAGGAGATAGGCTACTGGGTGATGAAGACCGCCTGTGCCCAGTACAGCTTCTGGCTCAACAACGGTCTCGCCATCCCCCATCTGTCGGTCAACGTCAGCGCCCGCCAGTTCCACACCGCCGGTTTCGTGCAGCAGGTGGAGTACATTCTGCGGGACACCGGGGTGCCCCCGTCGCGCCTGCTGCTGGAGATCACCGAGTCCGTGGTGCTGGAAAACCGGCTGGAGAGTATCGCCAGGATCCGCCAGCTCAAGGCCCTCGGCCTGCTCATCTCCATCGACGACTTCGGCACGGGCTACTCGTCCCTGGCCTATCTGCGGGATCTGCCCGCCGACGAGGTAAAGCTCGACAGAAGCTTCATCCAGACCCTGGTCCACAGCGAACAGGACAAGGCCATCGTCAAGGCCATCCTGGATCTCGCCCGGGTGTTTCGTTTCACCGTCACCGCCGAAGGGGTGGAGGAAGAGGAGCAGCTCGCCGTGCTCAAGGCCCTGGGATGCCAGCATTATCAAGGCTTCCTCACCAGCCGGCCGCTCCCCGTCAAGGCACTGGAGAGCCTGCTGGGTGCCACCCCTGCGGGCTAAACTGGTAGGATTTATAGGGCTTTCTGTCATAAAATAACGACCGCTCGAACCTTGTCCGCACCATTGGAGTCGTCTATGTCAGTCATTAACCGGATCCCCGCCGTTGAATCCAAGGGACCTGCCACCCCCGGCACGCAGCGGATCCCGACCGTTGAAGCCAGCGACACCGGCACTACCGACATCATTGGCCGGATCCACTCCGTCGAGACCTGCGGGACCGTCGACGGCCCCGGCATCCGCTTCATCGTGTTCATGCAGGGCTGCCTGATGCGCTGCAAGTATTGTCACAACCGGGACACCTGGGACACCCAGGGCGGCCGCGAGGTCACCGTGCCCGAGCTGATGAAGGATCTCACCAGCTATCGCCACTTCATGAATGCCTCCGGCGGTGGCGTGACCGCCTCCGGCGGCGAGGCCATGCTGCAGCAGGAGTTCATCGCCGAACTGTTCACCGCCTGCAAGGCCCAGGGGATCCACACCTGCCTCGACACCAACGGTTTCGTGCGTCACTACGACGAACTGCTCGACCGGGTGCTGGACAACACCGATCTGGTGCTGCTCGACATCAAGCAGATCAACGACGAGAAGCACATTCCCCTCACCCACGTCAGCAACAAATACACCCTGGAGTTCGCCCGCTACCTGGCCTCCCGCGGTCAGACCATGTGGATCCGCTACGTGGTGGTACCCACCTGGTCCGACGATGACGAGAGCGCAGAAGGACTCGGCCAGTTCATCGCCGAGCTGGGGGAGTGCGTCGAGAAGGTGGAGCTGCTGCCCTACCACGAACTTGGCAAGCATAAGTGGGACGTGCTGGGAGATACCTATGATCTGGTCGGCATCAAGCCCCCCAGCAAGGAGACCATGGACAGGGTCCAGGGCATCCTTGGCAAGTATCACCCCAACGTGAAGTATTGAGACAGGAGGCCGCCCGGCAGAGGGCGGCCTCTTTTCATTGCGCCGGCGTTTGCCACGGCGCCATCACCGACAGCCGCATCCGGGGGAACCGCTCATGAGTGAAGGACAAGTCGCCGCCCTCCTGCTCTGGCTGGTGCTGCTCGCCTTCAGTCTGAACGCCTCCCTGCTGCGCACCCTTGGCGCCCACCCGCTCTATCAGCATCTTTGCCTCGGCGGCGCCATCGTGCTGGTACCGCTGTGGACCTTGCGGGCCGGGTTGCACGAGGGGCTCGAGATCCACTTTCTCGGCCTCACCAGCCTGACCCTGCTGCTGGGCTGGCGCCTCGCCCTGCTCGCCCCCTGCCTCACCCTGCTGCTCCTCGCTTACTTCGGGGTCATCCCCCTGACCGACATCGGCTGGCAAGCCCTCATCGGCGTCGCCCTGCCGGTGGCAACCAGCTGGCTACTGTTTCTGGGGAGCTGGGCCTGGCTGCCTCGCCACCTCTTCGTCTATCTGTTCGTGGCGGCATTTCTCGGGGGGGCGCTGAGCATTTCGGCCAAGGTGATCGCCAGCGCCCTGCTGATGGGGGTGAGCGGCACCTACTCCTGGCACACCATCAGCGCCGACTACCTCTCCATCTGGCCGCTGCTGCTCTTCCCCGAGGCGCTCCTCAACGGCATGACCATGACCCTGCTCGCCGTCTATCGCCCCCACTGGGTCAACACCTTCTTCGACAGGGAGTACCTGGGGCGCTGAGCCTGCCCGTGGTCCATAAAAGAAGCCCGCAGTTGCGGGCTTTTTCTCTGCTGGCAGTCAGACGCTGCGCGGGCGCAGGTGGGCATGCCAGCGGGCTTCCCACTTCTTGAACAACCAGACGATGACGAAGGTGAGCAGCATGTAGAGCAGACCTGCGGTCAGGAACGCCTCGAACGGGCTGTAGTAGCGGGAGTTGATGATCCGCGCCGCCCCCGTCAGATCGACGATGGTGATGATGCCCGCCACCGCCGACCCCTGCAGCATGAAGATCACCTCGTTGCTGTAGGCCGGCAGCGCACGGCGAAACGAGTTGGGCAGGATGATGCGGGTGAGGGTCTGCCAGCGGGTCATGCCGAAGGCGCTTGCCGCTTCTATCTGCCCCTTGGGCATGTTCATCACGGCGCCACGCACTATCTCGGCGGTGTAGGCGCCGGTGTTGAGAGTGAACGCCAGCAGGGCACAGAACCAGGCTTCCGAGAAGAGGGACCAGGCCGCACTGTTCTTGAGCCACTCCCACTGGGCGGCACCGTAGTAGATGATGAAGAGCTGCACCAGAAGCGGGGTGCCACGGAAGAAGTAGATATAGGCCCAGATTGGCCCCTTTATCAACCAGTTGCGGCTGTTGCGCAGTATGCCCATGGGCACCGCCAGCATGAGCCCCAGCATGAGCGAGGCGGCCACCAGCCAGATGGTGGTATAGAGCCCCTCCCAGTAGGTGGGCCACTCCTTGAGAATGATCGAGAAATCCATGGCTTACCTCGTCTTGATGGCGTAGTGACGCTCGGCCCACTTGAGCGCCGAGGTAGAGACTGCGGTGAAGACCAGGAAGATCAGCGCCACCGCCATGTAGAAGGTGAAAGGCTGCTGGGTCGAGCCCGCCGCGAGCGACGCCTTTCGCACCATGTCATCGAGCCCGATGATGGAGACCAGGGCCGTGGTTTTCAGCAGCACCAGCCAGTTGTTGCCAAACCCGGGCAGGGCGTGGCGCATCATCTGGGGAAAGAGGATCCGCACAAAGACCTGGCTTGCCCGCATGCCGAAGGCACGGGCCGCCTCGAGCTCCCCCTTGTCCACCGCCAGGATGGCGCCGCGGAAGGTCTCGGTCATGTAGGCGCCGAAGATGAAGCCGATGGTAGCGACCCCGGCCGCAAACGGGCTGATGTCGATGTAATCGGGCAGCAGGGAGACCCACTCCTGGTTCGGGTTGCTCGCCAGCAGATGGTTGTTGTAGGCCTCGTTGACCCAGGTGCAGATCCCGTTGATGAGCACCTGGCCGCCGAAGAAGAGCAGCATCATCAGCACCAGATCCGGGATGCCGCGAATGACGGTGGTGTAGGTCACCGCGATGCCGCGTGCCCACTTGTAGGGAGAGAGCTTGGCCAGGGCCCCCAGCATGCCGAGCACCAGGGCCAGCAGCAGGGAGGCGAGCGCCACCTCCAGGGTGATCCAGGCCCCCTCCAGCAGAGAGGTTTCGTATCCTTTCAAATCAAACATATGCAATGCAGCTCCATCGCAATCGGGCCCGTCACTCCCAGCGGAAGGCAACGGGCCCGATGACTACTGACGGGATCAACCTGTCGTTGTTCGCCTGACGTCGGCTTACTCGCCGTACACGTCGAAGTCGAAGTACTTGTCGTTGATTTCCTTGTACTTGCCATTGGCACGCAGGGCCAGGATGGCGGCATTGAATTTCTCTTTCAGATCCTTGTCAGCCTTGCGCACCGCGATGCCGGCACCCTCGCCAAACCACTTGGGATCGGTCAGTTTCGGGCCGATGAACTCGAAGGCATCGCCCCCTTCCTTCTTCAGCAGGCCGTCGCTGATGGCGGCGGAGTCGGCCATCACGTAGTCGACACGGCCGGATTTCAGATCGAGGTAGGCTTCATCCGCAGTGCCGTAGCGCTTGATGGTGGCATTGGGGAAGTTGTCGGTGATGTAGGTATCCATGGAGGTGGCACGCTGCACGGCGATGGTCTTGCCGTCCATGAAGGCCTTGTCGAGCTGGATCTCGGTCCCTTTCTTGGCGGCGAAGCGCGCCGGGATGTGCTGGTACTTCTGGGTGAAGTCCACCTTCTTCTTGCGCTCTTCGGTGATGTCCATGGTGGCGATGATGGCGTCATACTTGCGCGACAGCAGCGCCGGAATGATGCCGTCCCAGTCCTGCTTGATCAGGGTGCACTTCACCTTCATCTCGTCGCACAGGGCGTTGGCGATGTCGATGTCGAAGCCTTTCACCTCGCCGCTCGGCTCGGTCCAGGAGAAGGGGGGATAGGCCCCTTCCACCCCGATCCGGACCTCTTTCCACTCCTTGGCCATCAGGCTACCGGAACACAGGGCCGTCATCACGGCAGTCGCCAGCATCAGCTTGTTCATGTATCTCTCCTTGATAAACACGTCGATCGTTGAAAGTACGGATGGTTGAAATTGAATCCCGTCCATCAATAGATGGACGAGATGAATTGCTTGAATCGCTCCGACTTGGGATGGGCGAAGATCTCCTTGGGATTGCCCTCCTCCTCCACGCGCCCCTGGTGCAGGAACATCACCTTGTTCGACACATCGCGGGCAAAGGACATCTCGTGGGTCACCACCATCATGGTACGCCCCTCTTCCGCCAGCTCGCGCATCAGGCCAAGGACCTCCCCCACCAGTTCAGGGTCGAGGGCCGAGGTAGGCTCGTCAAACAGCATCACTTCGGGCTCCACCGCCAGCGCCCGGGCGATGGCAGCCCGCTGCTGCTGACCGCCGGAGAGATGACCGGGATAATAGTCGCGACGCTCCCACAGCCCCACCCGGTTGAGCAGGTGCTCCGCCTTGGCGATGGCCTCGGCACGGGGAACCTTGAGCACCTGGATGGGCACTTCGATGATGTTCTGCATGATGGTCATGTGGGACCAGAGATTGAAGCTTTGAAACACCATGGCCAGTCGGCTGCGGATACGCTCCACCTGGCGCATGTCTTCCGGCAGGCGTTCGCCGGAACGGCTGGTTTTCATCCGGATCAACTCCCCGTGGAGGGAGACGCTGCCCGATGAGGGGGTTTCAAGCAGATTGATACAGCGTAGAAAGGTCGACTTCCCCGAACCCGAGGAGCCGATGAGGGAGATCACATCCCCCTTGTGGGCCGTCATATCGATGCCCTTGAGCACTTCGTGGGTGCCAAAATACTTGTGCAGATCACGAACTTCCAGTGCGGCAACGTCGCTCATCCATTACAACCTTGTCTGTCCCTAGACGCCGCTTCGGCGTGACTCCACCATCGTCCATTTAACAAAACGTTAACCGATGGCAACCTTCAGCGAAAATATCATTGAGGTAGTGAAAAAACAATACAGAACCGAGGTATTTGGTGTTTTATCTGTATTTTTATTGGCCTATTGAGTATTTTTCAGCACTTTGTCTGCATAAAATCCATTTTTTGTCGCACCTTCCCTACCGCTCTTTTATACCCGCAGCGCACTAGTAGCAAGCATATTTCACCATATCCGCCAGATGTCACCCAAAAGGACTTTATTCACCCGGGCAGATTCCCCTTCTCTCGTCATTTCATGGGGATGAAATTGATTTTTCAGGTGATGTGGCCCTCTTTCCCCGTTTGCGTACAGAGCCGACTGTCATCAAAAAACACAACAATATGATAAAAAAGTCCCGTATGGGCCATGCTGATGCACAGATCCGTGACACAGGTGCAACAAGTCGTGATAAGGTGCCGTTTTTCCACGTTTTGTGATCGAGGCCCCGATGTTGCTCAATGTGTTGCTGATCCTGCTGCCGCTCGTGATCGGCTATCTGGTTCCCCTCTCTTCCGCCCGTCTGATCAAGCTGGTCAACCAGTCCCTGGGCAAGATGGTCTACCTCATCCTGTTCCTGATGGGGCTGGGGCTGGCCTATGTGGAGAACCTGGGCAGCAACCTGGCAGTGATCTTCAAGGTGGCAGGGGTGATGCTCGCCGCCATTACCCTGTGCAACCTGCTGGCCCTGTGGTGGCTGGACAAGCGCAGCCCCCCTACCCACGAGGCCAGTGACGGCAAGATGCCGAGCAAGCTGCACCTGTTGTGGGAATCCCTCCAGCTCTGTTTCGTGGTGCTGGGGGGCGTCTTGCTGGGACTGGTGGTGGACCTGCGCGCCCTGCCCATCGACAAGTTGAGCGAGTGGGCCCTGATGCTGCTGCTCTTGCTCATCGGCATCCAGATGCGCAACTCCGGCATGCGCCTGCGCCAGATCCTGCTCAACCCCTGGGGCATGAAGATCGCGCTCACCGTCATCCTCAGCAGCTGGCTCGGCAGCCTGCTGGCCGCCCAGCTGCTCGGCATGCCCTTTGCCCATGGCCTCGCGATGAGCTCCAGTTTTGGCTGGTATTCGCTCTCCGGCATTCTGGTAGCGGACAAGCTGGGCCCGGTGCTGGGCTCCGCCGCCTTCATCAACGATCTGGGGCGCGAGCTTATCGCCATCCTCATCATCCCGGTGCTGATGCGCCGCCACCCCAGCGCCGCCATCGGCTACGGCGGCGCCACGGCGCTGGACTTCACCCTGCCTGTCATCCAGAAATCCGGCGGCATCCAGGTGGTGCCGGTGGCCATCGTCTCCGGCTTTATCCTGAGCCTGCTCGGCCCCATTCTGATCCTGGGGTTTCTCGCCATCTGAACCCCATGGCACGACAAAGCCCGGCACTGCTGCCGGGCTTTTTGTTGATGAACTGAGCGGGCTGGATGACAGGCGCCGGTATTCAGGTGCGCCACCGCCCCCCACTCATCACCCGCTCGATGGCGAACGTATCAGGATCGATCAGCAGCAGATCCGCATCCTGCCCTACCCCCAGGGTACCCTTGCTCGCAAGCCCCAGCGCCCTGGCCGGATTGGCCGTCACTACCGCCAGTGCCGTCTCCAGCGCCACCCCCTTGCCGCAGGCCGCCACCACCTCCTGCCACAGGCTCCCTATCTGGCCGCAGCGCAGCTCGATGAGCCGCCCCTCGCCGTCAAAGCGCGGCAGACTGGCGTTGGCGTCCGAGCTGAAGCTGATGCGATCCACGGGCACGCCGGCCGCCAGCAACGCCACCAGGGCGTCGGCCGCGAGCCGCTCCCCGTCATCCAGCAGGTCCGGGAAGCTCGACGTGGTGAGGTCGACCCAGCCGCCTGCCCGACCCCACTCGATGGCCTCGGCAAAGAGCCAGGGATTGCGGTTGCAGTGAGTGGGGTAGAGCTGGCGAAGCGGGATGTCGGTGTCATCGCGCAGGGCCCGCAGGGGCGCCAGCGCCCCGCGGCCATCTCCCAGGTGAAAGAAGCTGACGCCACTTTTGCCCGACAACAGCCCGGCCACCCGCGCCTCGCTCGCCAGGCGCGCCAGCTCGTCGTGGGTGGGGGCGCTGGACCTGTGATCGCTGATGGCCACCTCCCCCACCCCCAGCACTTCGGGGATCAGCATGATGTCCGACTCCACCGTGCCGGTGAGGGTCTTGACCGGCAGGTGGTAGGAGCCGGTGTACATGAAGGCGCTCACCCCGGCGGCGCGAAACTCGCGTACCTTGCCGAGCACCTGGGCCGGGCTGCGGGTCAGGCTGTCGGTGCCGAGCGCCGCCACGAGTGTGGTGACCCCCGCCGCCAGAGCTTCCCTTGCCGAGAGCTCCGGCGTGCGAAAGCCGAAGCCTCCCTCGCCGCCCCCTCCCGTGATATGGGCGAGCGGGTCTACCAGTCCGGGCACCAGATAGCGGCCGCCAGCGTCCACCCGCGTCAGTGGCCAGTCGGCCGGAACCGTCAGTCCCTTGCCCATCCAGGCGATGCGGCCATCCGCCACCAGCAGGTCCTGCTGGCCGAGCGGGGCCGGACTATGGATCTGCGCACCCTCGATCAGGGTCAACATGGGGTCTCTCCTTGCTGCATGAAAAAGGAGGGAGCAGGCTCCCTCCGACTGTTACCCATCAACCGCCATAGATATCGTACTTGAAGTACTTCCGGTTGATCTCCTGATACTTGCCGTTGGCGCGCAGGGCCTTGATGGCGTCGTTCAGCCTAGCCTTGAGATCCGGATCCCCCTTGCGCACCGCGATCCCCATGCCATCGCCAAACCATTGACGGTCGGTCAGGGCCGGCCCCACATAGTCGAACTTGTCGCCCCCTTCCTTGCCAAGCAACCCCTGTTCGATGGCCGAGGCGTCGGCCAGCAGGGCCTGCACCCGTCCCGCCTTCAGGTCGAGGTAGGCTTCATCGGCACTGCCGTAACGCACTATGGTGACGCTGGAGCCGAAGTTGTCGGTCAGGTACTTGTCGTGGGTGGTGGCCCGCTGCACGCCGATGCGCTTGCCCGCCATCCCTTCCGGCGTCAGCGTCAGTTCGGTGCCCCTGGCCGCCACGAAGCGGTTGGGAATGTGGGCATATTTCTCGGTGAAGTCGACCTTCTTGCGCCGCTCGTCGGTGATCGACATGGCAGCGATGATGGCGTCGTACTTGCGCGACAGCAGGGCCGGGATCATGCCGTCCCAATCCTGGGCCACCAGTTCGCACCTGACGGCCATCTGCTGGCACAGGGCGTTGGCAAGATCGATGTCAAATCCCTTGATCTCTCCGGACGCATCGGTCCATGAGAAGGGTGGATAGGCCCCCTCCACGCCAAAGCGTACCGTCTTCCACTCCTTGGCGGTGACGGGGGTGGCGAGCAGACAGGCAGCAACAAGGGCTGACAGGGTCAGTGTGGTCTTCATTGTGAGTACTCCATTACATAAAAAGCGCACAGGCGCGGTCAAGGCATCGCAGGCAGAGGCAAGCGATGGCCAACAAACGGCAAATTGCAGATGAGCGGGATTACGCCGCCATGGGCGTCAATGAACTGCTCCGGGGCCTCGACCTATTCGTCGAACCACTCGGAGAGATAGAAAGGCTTGAAATAGAAGGCCAGAAAGAAGCCTCTGGCTTTGCGCATCATGATGGTTTGTCGCGTCCTGTGACAAAGATGGCAAGCACCTTACCACGCCTCAAATTTGCCCGGCAAGGGGACTTGGGGATGAAACATCCTGCCCATGGTCAATCCGGCCACGATTCGTTAGGCTCGGATCACCCGTTCACGCCCAGGCACGCGAGCCCCATCCCATGAATTTTCTCGCCCACCTCCATCTGGCGGCCCATACCGGCAGCTCCCTCACCGGCAACCTGCTGGGGGACTTCATCAAGGGCCCGCTGCCGACGGGTCTGGCTGACCACTTCGACGAGGGGATCTGGCTGCACCGCAAGATAGACGCCTTCACCGATGCCCACCCGGCCCATCGGGCCGCCGTGGCGAGCTTCGACCCCCCCTGGCGCCGCTTCGGCGGCATTGTGGTGGACATGCTCTACGATCACTGGCTCAGCCAGCACTGGCAGAGGTTCAGCGCAGCCCCCCTGCCCCGCTTTCTGGCGCAGAGCTATGGTCAGCTTCTCCTGGATCATCACAGCCTGCCACAGGGCCTGCCGATGGCCCTGCGGCGCATGGCCGAGCAGGACTGGCTGGCCTCCTACCAGTACCGGGAAGGGGTGGGAGCGGCCCTCAACGGCATCGGTCGTCGGCTGCGCCGCCCCGTGCCGCTCGGGGAGGCGCTCCACGCCCTGGATCAGGCTCGCTGGACCGAGGCCGAGCACGCCTTCCTGCACTTCTACCCGGAGCTGATGCGCTTTTGCGAGGCGCAGATCGCCGCCCACCGCACGGCCACCTCATCCCCACCATAAAAAACGCCCCGAGCGGGGCGTTGTCATCGGGGGAACGCTCAGGCCTTGGGGCTGGCCGGCAGGAAGCGAAACGCCTTGGCCGGGACGAATTTCTCCGCCGTCTCCCCCGCATAGAGCTGCTGCTCGGTCAGGGGCAACTTGCGCACCGGGGCCCCCGCGGCGAGATCCAGTTTGTCCATGCTCACCCAGAAGGTGTTGGGCAGATGGGTCAGCTCGAAGAAATAGCGGCGATGCTGCTGATCCGCCACGCTGCGCCACAGGGTGGTGGAGATGTTGGGCTGATCCGGGGTGCTGATCCCCATGGGTACCGAGACATTGCGCATCACGCTCATCACCCCGGCCACTGCCTCGTTGGCCTGGTCGGTCTTTGGCAGGGTCTTGATGTAGAAGGAAGCGCGGGCAAAACGATCCGCCGAGCGGTTGGTGCCGGGCAGCATGGTGAGACCGCCAATCTCCTCCCAGTAGTCGTTGAGGGCCAGTTGCTTGTCAAAGGTCGGCGAGTTAGTCATCACCTGATAGCTGCGGTCGTGGTAGATCTGCAGCTTGCCCCCCACGTACTGGAAGATGGCGGAATCGCCGCTCGCATCGGAGAGGGAGAGGTGCAGCTGGCCCGGCTTGCCATCCGGGGTCAGGGTGGTCACCACATAGAACTCGTCCTTCGACAGGGCGGCGACCGCCTCGGCCACGGTGGCGAAGTTGTCCAGCGCGTACTGGGCCCAGAGCGAGATGGAGAGAGTCTTGCGCGGATCCTTGTCGCTCGGGGTCACATACTCGGACTCGGTCAGATAGAGGAGGTTGGCCACCAGCCCCTTCTCGTTCATGCCGTCGGCGGTGCCCGCATCGAAGCCTGCCGCCACCACGGAGCCGTAGCGCGATGTCCACGTCATGGAGTGCGCGCCAGCCTCCCCTTCCCGCGCGATGCCACGGGGCAGCGCCCAGAGATTGGTCGGCATGGCGCTGCGCCAGTCCATGGTACGACCGGTCACCACCAGCGCTCCCTCCCCCTGATAGACGGCGCGGGTACAGGCATCAGCGAGGGAACTGACGGAGAGGGAGACGGTCAGGGCCAGCAGGGTCTTGTGCAACAGGGGGGAACGCAGGATTGTCATATGGATCACTCGAGTCTGGTGAAAACACAAGCATACCCCTTTTTGCATAACAGGGGCTGACTGAGGCTGGCAAACCAGATGGCAGATCTATCAACAGAGGTGCTACCCTGCCAATTAGCGATCAATATCCATAAATTAATCAAAGAGATAAGCAAGCCACTTCGGGGCGATACCGCCAGATGCCATTCGCTGGCTTGCGTCGGTTTCAGACACATACCCTGCCCGCCAGCAGGCGGACAGGGAGGGGCTCAGCCTTCCTTCTTGCGGATACTCAGCCCCAGCTCGCGGCCGCGCAGGCGGGCATAATAGATGGTGCCCACAAACGCCAGGGTGGTGAGCACCAGCTCCACCACCGCCAGCCACCGCTCCCCCTCATCCGTGGTGATCAGGGTCAGGGCGTGCAGGAAGTAGGGCATCAGCACGAAATTGCCCCAGGCGTGGGTGTAGGGATTGCCCTGCACTATGCCCTTGAGGGGGAAGAGCAGCGGCACCGTCCAGATCACCGGCAACAGCCAGGGGGCGAGATCCGGGTGAGGCGAGAGCCAGAGGTGCCAGAGCAGCACCCAGGCCAGCAGGCCGAAAAAACCGGCCAGGGTCAGCAGGCGAGCGAAGCGGGTGCTCACTTGAGGATCTCCAGCACCTGCTCGGGCGGACGACCGATGCGGGCCTGCCCGTTCTTGATGACGATGGGGCGCTCGATGAGCTTGGGGTGCTGGTGCATGGCACGAATGAGGTCATCGCCGCTCACCTCGCCGAGCCCCAGCTCCTTGTAGAGATCTTCCTTGGTGCGCATCAGCTGTCGGGGATCCGTGAAGCCAAGCTGACTCAGGAGGGTGCGGATCTGTGCCTCGCTCGGTGCCTGTTCCAGATAGAGCACCACCTCGGGGGCGACCCCGTGCTGTTCCAGCAAGGCCAGGGTTTCACGGCTCTTGGAGCAGCGCGGATTGTGGTAGATTTGGGTCTCGCTCATGATAACTCCCTGATTAATCGCAAGATGGGACAAGAAATGGCGCTATTGTAGGGGAAACGGATGGTCAGGGTAAGCGGGAAGGCTATGGAAATGAAACGGATCTGTTGGCTGATTGTGGCAACCCTGCTGGGGGCCTGCAGCCCGGCACCCGACTTCACCGACGGCGCGGGAAAGAAGGTCAGCCTCGCGGATCTCGGTGGCAAGCCGCTGCTGGTCAACTACTTCGCCCCCTGGTGCGCCCCCTGCCTGCGGGAGATGCCCCTGCTGGCAACATTGCACCAGGAAGGGCGGATCCGGGTGATCGCCATCAACTATGACCCCGCCTCCCCCGCCGAACTGACCGAGCTGGCAAGGCGCCACGCCATCAGGGTTCCCCTGATGATCCCGGATGACGACGCCCGCCTCCCGTTCCCAAGGCCCGGGGCGCTGCCCACCAGCTATCTGCTCGATGCCAGGGGCACGCTGCTGGAGACCCTGGTGGGGGAGCTGGACGAGCAGAAGATAGGCGAGATAAAACGCCGCCTGGTGAGCGCCCCATAGCAGAGCCATCCATCACATTCATTTCTTCATCATCAAGATGCGTTGAAACCGATGAAAGGCCCTATTTTAGCCTGCAAAACAAGGCGGGGTGCCCCCAAAGGAGCACCCCGCCTGCCATCAACCCGCTCCGGACTCAGCCCTTGAGGCTGTCCAAATCCTTCTTGGCCCGCTCCAGCTGGGTGATGCGCGCCTCGATGCGGGCCAGGGTCAGCTTGTCGCTGGTGGTGCCCCGCGCCACGATCAGTTCGTCGATGGCCGCCTGGTAGTCCCCGCGCAGGGAGAGGGTCTCAGCCCGCGCCATGTGCAGGTCCGTCATTCTGCCCGCCTTGCGGTAGGCGTCCGACAGCAGGCTCCAGGCCAGGCTGTTCTCGTCGTGCTCCCGGGCATAAGGGTCCAGGATGGCGATGGACTTCTTGTAGTTGCCCCCCTCCAGATAGGCGTTGCCGAGGTTCACCACCACCACCTCGTTGTCCGGCATCCGGGTGCGGAAGCGCTCCAGTCTGGCGATGGCCTGGGCGCTGCGCCCCTTGGCGAGATCGATGTCGGTCAGGGCATCCACCACGAAGAGATCCTCCGGATGACGGGTCGCCAGCTCCTGCATCAGGGTGTCGGCCTCGTCGGTGCGCTTGAGCTGCAACAGGGCCAGCGCCTTGCCATAGATGGCGGCATCCTTGAGGGGGTAATCCCCCTTCTGCAGGCGGCTGTCGAAGTAGGTGAGCAGCGCCTGGGGCGTCTCGGTGCCATAGCGCACCTGGATGCGCACCTTGGCCAGCCAGAAGTCCAGGCTCGGCGGCAGGGCGCGCGCGCCATAACTCCCGGCCCGGGCACGGGCTTCGCTGATCCGGGTCTCCGGCAGGGGGTGAGTCAGCAGCATCTCCGGCGGCTTGCTGGCGTAGCGGTACTCCGCCGCCAGCTTCTGGAAGAAGTTGGCCATGCCCATGGGATCGAACCCGGCGTCATACAGCGTCTTCATGCCGATGCGATCCGCCTCGTATTCGTTGTCCCGGGTGTAGTTGATGGCCGACTGCATCGACAAGCCAAGCGTGGTCTGCAAGGCCGCGATGCCGGCGGTGGGGTTGATCACCGCGAGTGCAATGGAGCCCACCAGGCCGGCCAGGGTCATGGCGGAGCTGCTCGCCTGTGCCTCCATGTAACGGGCGATGTGACGCTGGGTCACGTGGGTGATTTCGTGGGCCAGTACCGAGGCCAGCTCGCTCTCGCTCTCGGCGTAGAGGAAGAGGCCGGTGTGCACCTTGACCCGGCCACCTAGGAAGGCCGCCGCGTTGATGCTGGGATCGTTGATGAGGAAGAAGGTGAACGGGAAGCGCACCCCGTCGGCATTGGTCAGCAGCCGCTGGCCCAGATCGTCGATGTATTCGTTGAGCACGGGGTCATCGATGATGGGCAGGCCCGCCCGGGCAAAACGCATGAAGGCGTTGCCGTAGCGCACCTCCTGCTCGATGGGCAGTGCGGCGACCCCGGCGGTACCGATGTCGGGCAACTGGTTGCTCCCCTGGGCGTGGAAGGTCGCCCCCATCAGGGTGACCAACAGGGGAAGCGATGCTATCAGGGGGGAAAAACGTGCCACGTTATCTCTATCTCCAATCAGACCCCAGCGGGCATCGGCAGAATACCCTTGCCATTCAAGGCCCACAAGCGTTGTTTCATCCTCTCATCACGGCCATAATGACCGCCACGCACGCGATGGAGTTCTCATGGAACAGCTCGACCTGACCCCCTGGCGTTGTCCCGAGCCCCTCATCCGGCTCAAGCTCTGGTTGCGCCAGGCCCGGCCCGGTCAATCCGTGTGCATCCAGCTCGGGGATGCAGGCTCCCGGCAGGATATTCCCGCCTATCTGCGCCGTCAGGGTCACCATGTCCAGACCCGGGAAGAGTCAGCTACCCGCCTCTCCCTGCTGCTCGTCGTTGCCCGTCCCCCCCGGGACGCCCTGCTCGCCCCCGAGCCCATGCCACCCACCCCGTGAGCCGCCATTCAAGGAAGCCTCGATGTTAGATGTATTGAAGCGCTGGTATCAGACCCGTTTTTCCGACCCCGATGCCGTCACCCTCTTCCTGCTGCTGGTCTTCTGCTTTGCCGTGCTCTGGCTGTTTGGGGATCTGCTGGCACCGCTGCTGGTGGCCCTGGTGATGGCCTATCTGCTGGAGTGGCCGGTGAGTCGCCTGCAACGAGGCGGCCTTTCTCGCACCGTCGCTACCAGCCTGGTCCTGCTGTTGTTCATCACGGTGACGACCCTGATGCTGCTGGGCCTCATCCCGACGCTGGTGAGCCAGGGGGTCAACCTGGCCAAGGAGGCCCCCGCCATGCTGGCCCATGCCCAGGACTATGTGCGCACCCTGCCGGAAAAATACCCCGAGATCATCGACGTCAGCCTGGTGGAGACCATCATCGACAACATTCGCCAGCGCATCCTGACCGGCGGCGAACAACTGGTGAGCGCCTCTTTGAGCTCCCTCATCAACGTGGTGGCCATCCTCATCTACGCCATCCTGGTGCCCCTGATGGTCTTCTTCATGCTCAAGGACAAACAGGTGCTGATGGGGGGCCTGCGCCGCTTCCTGCCCCGCAACCGCACCCTGGTGAACCGGGTCTGGGTGGAGATGAACGACCAGATCATCAACTACATCCGCGGCAAGGTGATCGAGATCGTCATCGTCGGCATCGCCACCTATGTGCCCTTCGCCCTGATGGGATTGCGCTACTCCGCCCTGCTGGCGGTCGCGGTGGGCTTCTCCGTGCTCATCCCCTATATCGGTGCCGCCGCGGTGACCGTGCCGGTGGCCATGGTGGCCCTGTTCCAGTGGGGGCTGACCCCCGACTTCGCCTGGCTGATGGTGGCCTATTTCGTGATCCAGGCCCTCGACGGCAACCTGCTGGTCCCCCTGCTCTTCTCCGAGGCGGTCAACCTGCACCCGGTGGCCATCATCATCGCTGTGCTGGTGTTTGGCGGTCTGTGGGGCTTTTGGGGCGTCTTCTTCGCCATTCCCCTCGCCACACTGGTCAAAGCGGTGCTCAACGCCTGGCCCAAGCGGGAAGATCTCCCCCGCCCCGCCCCCTGACCCTGGCAAGGGGCGAGGCCGGGTCTCGCCCCTTCCAGATACCGGCCACCAGCAGCACCTCCGTGACGCTGGCTCATGCTTGCCTTGTCGGGTTTAATTGAAAACCGACATCCGTTTGACTTGCTACGCCGGTCTGATTCGTTCCCACTGCCCACCCACCGACAAGGATCTGTCATGTCCCCAGTCCCTGCCCTGCGCCATGCCTCTTTGGGTGCCTTTCTGGCACTGCTGTTCTGTTCTCCCGTCCGGGCAGACCTCGATATCGGGGCCCTCAGCGCCTTCTCCAGCGACAGCCCTGACAGCCCCATTCCCAAGGGGCTGGTGCTGGGCGGGGCTGTCATCGGCGGTCAGGCCCGTTACCAGCACCAGGACGACACCCTGATGCCCATCCCGGGGGCCCTCTATTTTGGTGACAACCTGATGTATCTGGGGGATCGGGCCCGCTACTACCTCAGCCGGGATGGCAGCCTCTCGACCTATGCCTTCGGCCGGATGCGCTTTGGCAACCTGGACCCGGACGACGATCCCTTCCTCCATGGCATGGAGAAGCGCAAGGGGCAGTTCGAGGCCGGTGTTGGGGCCGATCTCATCACTCCCTACGCCCTCTGGAGCGTGCGGGCCACCACGGATGTGACCGGTACCAGCAACGGTCAGGAGCTGATGCTGTGGGCCAACTTCCCCATCATCCGCGGCCCCCTGCTGCTGATGCCGGGAGCCGGCGTGATGCTGCGCAGCCACAACCTCGCCAACTACTACTTCGGCGGTGTCTCGCAAGACGAAGCGAGGGCGGACAGGCCGGCGTGGAACACGGGCACCACCCTCTCCCCCATGGTCTCCCTCATCGGCAGCTATCGCTTCAGCGCCAACTGGATTGGCGGCTTTGGCATCAACTACGAGCGCTACGACAACGACATTGCGGACAGCCCCATCGTCCAGCATCAGGGAGAACTCTATGCAGGCTTCGGGGTGGGCTACATCTGGTAGCCCCATCCGGACTGGGCAACAAAAAAGGAGCCCATGGCTCCTTTTTTACGGCTATCCGGCGCAGCGTCACTCTGCCACTTCGGCGAGAAATACCGCCAGCGCCCGGTTGATGAATGCGGGATTCTCCAGGGTCGAGATGTGACCGGCCCCCGGGATCTCCCTGAACGGGCACCCCAGCACCTCGGCCATCAGATACCCCTCCAGCACAGGGCGAGCCTTGTCCTCGCACCCCGTCATCACCAGTGCGGGCAGCCTCATCTCTTCGAGCCAGTCGATGCGATCCTCCCGGGTCACGAAGCTGCGCCCCACCGCCACCAGGCTCGCCACCTTGTCGGCGGGCCATTGGGCCAGCCGGGCCTTGAAACCGGCCATCAGGGCCGCGTCCGGTTGATGGGCGAAGAAGAGCGGAGCCACCTGATCGGCGATGGGCGCAGGCACGGCGCCGACCTGCTCGATCATCGCCAGCATGCCGAGATAGCGCTCGCAGGTGATCTGGGGTTCAAGGCCGACGAAGCTGTCCATCAGCACCAGGCCCTTGAGGCGAGCAGGCGCCATGCGCGCCAGCTCCACGCCCCACATGCCACCGATGGAGAGCCCCACCAGCACGCACTCGTCGATGCCGAGGGCATCGAGCAGCGCCAGGTGATCCCGGGCCAGGGTCGCCAGGGTGCAGGGCCCCTCGGGCAGCACATCGGAATCCCCGTGACCCCAAAGCTCGGGCACGATGCAGCGATAATGCTCCTTAAGGGCCTCGATTTGCGGTGCCCACATGGCACTGTCCCACAGGTAGCTGTGGCCAAAGAGCAGTGCCGGACCCTGCCCCTCGTCCAGATAGGCCATGCGGCGGCCCGCTATCTCCATAAACTGCTTCATGTTTTCTCCTGTTGCCAGCGGCGATGAAACTGGCTTTCCTATTTTTCTGTTGCCAGCGGCTGATGAGGCGGCAGTGTAACACGCCACCCTTGGCAGGGGTGTCCGCCTGGTGCAAGCTGGAGAGACTCACAACGAGGAGTCACCAAGGAGAGGATGATGGCCAAGGAAAAGAGCAAGAAACGCCCCCGTCTGGACAAGAAGACCTACGAACATCACCTCGCCCACCTGCAGGAGGAGCTGGTCAAGTTGCAGGAGTGGGTCAAGCAGGAGGGGCTCAAAGTGGTGGTGCTGTTCGAGGGGCGCGACGCCGCGGGCAAGGGGGGCGTCATCAAGGCGATCACCGAACCCCTCAACCCCCGGGTCTGCCGGGTCACCGCCCTGCCCGCCCCCTCGGATCGGGAGCGCACCCAGTGGTACTTCCAGCGCTACGTGGCGCACCTGCCCTCGGCGGGCGAGATGGTGCTGTTTGACCGTTCCTGGTACAACCGGGCCGGGGTCGAACGGGTGATGGGCTTTTGCAGCGACGACGAGTATCGCGAATTCCTGCGCGCCTGCCCCGAATTCGAGCGGATGTTGATCCGCTCCGGCATCACCCTCATCAAATACTGGTTCTCGGTCAGCGATGAAGAGCAGGAGAAACGCTTCAAGGAGCGCATCAACACTCCCATCAAGCGCTGGAAATTCAGCCCCATGGATCTGCAATCCCGCTCCCGCTGGGTCGAGTATTCCCGCGCCAAGGATGACATGTTCACCTACACGGATACCGAGGATTGCCCCTGGTTCGTGGTGGACGCCGACGACAAGCGCCGCGCCCGCCTCAACTGCATCTCCCACCTCCTTGGCAAGGTGCCCTACGAGGCGCTCCACTACGAACCTATCACCCTGCCCCCCATCAAGACCGAAGGCTATGAGCGCCCGCCGCTCACCAGCCAGCACTTCGTGCCGGACGTCACCGCCGCCCTCGAGTCAGACAAGCACGGGCAGTGACGGGCCCCGGCCAGCCGCACCCGCTGGCCGGAACCCGGGCTTCGGATGACGGGCAATAAAAAGGTTCTTCGCGGGATCTTGGGGAAGTGGAAGTTGACAGACAGGGTGCTGGTAAACTGGCTGTCTCCAAACACACCACCACCATCACCCTGCTGTCGCCGTGCATCATATTGATATTGCCTCCTTCTGGCCAGGTTATACCGTCATCGCCCAAGCGCTTTCTGCCAACCATCACACCCTGTTTACCCTTGAGCCTCGCGCCGACCTGTTGCCCCGTTGTCGCCGATGCCTGCAACCCACGCCATTGATCCACGACCAACGTATCCGCCGGGTGCGTGAGCGAGACCTATTTGACCGACAAGTCTGGTTACAACTGCCTGTTCGCCGCGTCGACTGTCTGCGCTGTGGTCGCGTCAGTGAACATATCGACTGGCTCCCCTCTGGCTCCCGCCTCACCCGGCGCATGCAGTGCTGGATTGAAGCGCTCGTTCAGTACCTCCCCATCCGCCATGTCAGCCAGCTCACCGGGGTCGGTTGGCACACCATCAAGGAGATCGACAAGCGCCGTTTGCAGACCAGTGTGGGCACCATCGAACTTGGGGAGGTGCGGCGGCTGGTGATGGATGAGTTTGCCCTGCACAAGGGACACCGCTATGCCACCGTGATCATGGATGCCGAGCGAACCCGCGTCCTGTGGGTGGGGCACGGCAACAGCCGGGCCGCTATCCGTCCCTTCTTCGAGCAGCTCGGCGAGCGATGCCAGCAGATTGAAGCGGTGGCGATGGACATGAACACGGCGTTCGACCTGGAGGTGAAGCAACACTGCCCGCAGGCGGAGGTGGTCTACGACCTGTTCCACGTGGTGGCTCGCTATGGCCGAGAGGTGGTGGACCGGGTGCGAGTGGAGCAGGCGAATGCACTGAAAAGCGATAAACCGGCGCGAAAAGTGGTCAAAAGTGCGCGTTGGTTGCTGCTACGTAATCGGGCGAAGTTGAGTGAAAAACAGGATGTGAAGTTGCAGGAGCTGTTGGCGGCGAATCAACCGCTGGCGATGGTGTACGTGCTGAAAGAGGGGTTGAAGGGCATCTGGTATGCGCCGAGCGTGTGGGAAGGATGGCGACGATGGCGGAGCTGGATGCGGCAGGTGAAGGAAAGCGGGCTAGCGCCGCTGCAACGATTTGGTCGAAATTTATCGAAATATATGCGGGGGATCCTGGCGAGTGCAAACTACCCGATGCACACGAGTGTGCTGGAAGGGGTGAACAACAAGATCAAAGTGATAAAGCGTATGGCATATGGATTTAGGGACTCAGAATACTTTTTTCTGAAAATCAAGGCGGCCTTCCCCGGAAAGCCGCGATGAACCAATAAAAAGCCGGTCTTGCGACCGGCAAAAGGCATTGAACGTATAGAAAGGAAAACCTGGCACTCTCGCCCTCTCAGGCGCGGATATATTTGGCCGTGCGCGGGAACGCCTGCTCTTTGGCATCGAACAGGTAGCAGGCTTCGGCCGGGATGCCGACGCTGTACTCCTGGCCGGTGGCCACGTCGATGTCGGAGCTCGCCTTGACGGTGAAGTCGTGACCATCCACGTCCATGTAGACGAAGGACTCGGCCCCCAGGTGTTCGGCTACCTGCACCACGCCGCTCACGCGGCTGTCGGCATGGGCATGACCCAGCGGCACCAGGTGCTCGGGGCGAATGCCCAGCTCCACCTTGTCACCCACCGCGCCGCGACGGGCATCCACCCGGGCACGCACGGTATCGCCGGAGGTGAGCTTGACCACGCACTCCTGCTCGCCGATCTCCACCAGCTCGCCCGCCAGGAAGTTCATCTTGGGGGAGCCGATGAAGCCCGCCACGAACTTGTTGTCCGGGTTGTGGTAGAGCTCGAGGGGGGTGCCGAACTGCTCCAGGTTGGTGGCCGCCTCGCCCTTGAGCGGGCTCAGCACCACGATGCGGTTGGCCAGCGTCATGGCCTCCACCTGGTCGTGGGTCACGTAGATGATGGTGGAGTTGAGCTCCTTGTGCAGCTTGGCGATCTCGATGCGCATCTTGACCCGCAGGGCGGCGTCGAGGTTCGACAGCGGTTCGTCAAACAGGAACACCTGCGGCTGCTGCACGATGGAGCGGCCGATGGCCACCCGCTGACGCTGACCGCCAGAAAGGGCCTTGGGCTTTCTGTCCAGCAGCGGCTCGAGACCCAGGATCTCGGCGGCGCGCATCACCCGCTTGTGGATGTTCTCCTTGTCCATCTTCTTGAGCTTGAGGCCAAAAGCCATGTTCTCGTAGATGTTCATGTGCGGGTAGAGGGCGTAGGACTGGAACACCATACCGACGTTGCGCTCCACCGGCGGCACGTCATTCATGTAGCGCCCGCCGATGGTCAGCTCGCCGCTGGTGATGTCTTCCAGACCCGCGATCATCCGAAGCAGGGTGGACTTGCCGCAGCCGGACGGGCCGACGAAGACGATGAACTCCCCTTCCTTGATATCGAGGTTGATGCTGCGCAGGGTGTCCTTGTGGACAGCCGGGTCGTAATTTTTGCGAACGTTGTTGAGTACTACTTCAGCCATGTCGAGCTCCGCTCTTGAATCTTTGCAAATCGTGATGACGGGGGGAGCCAGCTCCCCCGGCCATGAACCGTTAACCTTTCACGCCGCCTGCGGTCAGACCGCCCACCAGCCAGCGCTGGGCGAGCAGGAAGACGACCGTGATGGGGAAGCCTGACAGCACGGCGGCTGCGGCGAAGTCACCCCACAGGTAGTTCTGCGGATAGAGGTACTGCTGGGCTCCGACCGCCAGGGTCAGATTGTTCACATCCTGCAACAGGATGGAGGCCATGGGCACCTCGGTGATGGAGCCGATGAAGGCCAGGATGAACACCACCGCCAGAATGGGCACCGACAGGGGCAACAGGATCAGGCGGAACGCCTGCCACGGAGTAGCGCCATCGATGGCCGCCGCCTCCTCCAGGGAGGAGTCGATGGTCTCGAAGTAGCCCTTGATGGTCCAGACGTGCAGGGCGATGCCCCCCATGTAGGCCAGGATCAGGCCGCCGTGGGTGTTGAGACCCAGCCAGGGGATGTAGTCACCGATCTTGTTGAAGAGCGCGTAGATGGCCACCAGTGCCAGCACCGCCGGGAACATCTGGAAGATCAGCATGCCCTGCAGGATGGTGGACTTGCCACGGAACCGCAGACGGGCGAAGGCGTAGGCACAGGTGGTGGAGAGCACCACTATCATCAGGGCGGTGATGCCCGCCACCTTGATGGAGTTCCACAACCAGGTCAGCACCGGGAACGGCGGCGGCGTGATGCTGCCGTCGGCGTTGGTGATGGACATGCCGAGCGCCAGCTTCCAGTGATCCAGGGTCGGATTGGTGGGGATGATCTCCCCCACCGAGAAGTTGCCGTTACGGAACGAGATGGCGATGACCATGATCAGCGGGAAGATGATCAGTGCCAGGAAGCCCCACATCACCAGGTGGGTTGCCCACACCCGGTATTTGACTGATTTGGGTTGTACGATTGCCATGTTGAAGCCTCCTTACAGTTGCTTGTCGGCTTTGGACAATTTCAGGTTGAGCAAGGCCAGCGCACCCACGATGAGGAAGATGGCGGTGGCGATGGCACTGGCCAGACCGTAGTCCTGACCACCCGAGCCCTGGAACGCGATCCGGTAGGTGTAGCTCACCAGCAAGTCGGTGGTCCCGGCCGGCGTGGTGGCCCCGATGATGTCCGGCGCCCCGTTCGTCAACAACTGGATAAGTACGAAGTTGTTGAAGTTGAAGGCAAAGGATGCAATCAACAGCGGTGTCAGCGGCTTCATCAAGAGCGGTACGGTGATCTTGAAGAAGTTCTGTACCGGCCCCGCCCCGTCCATGGCAGACGCCTCGTAGAGATCTTCCGGAATGGCCTTGAGCAGGCCCATGCAGAGGATCATCATGTAGGGGTAACCGAGCCAGGTGTTGACGATGAGGATCATCACCTTGGCCAAGAAGGGATTGGTGTACCAGTCCGGCTTGATGCCGAAGGCCGCTTCCAGGAACAGGTTGATTTCACCGAAGTTCTGGTTGAACAAGCCCTTGAACACCAGGATGGAGATGAACGCCGGTATCGCATAGGGCAGGATCAGCATGACCCGGTAGAAACCACGCCCCCTGAGCTGCTCCCACTGCACCAGACACGCCAGCACCATGCCGATCGCCAGGGTGAACGCCACCGAACAGGCGGAGAAGATCACGGTCCAGACGAAGATCTGCATGAAGGGACTCTGGATACCCGGGTCCGTCATGATGCGCATGAAGTTTTTCCAACCCACGCTCACCACGAAACCGGGGGCAACGCCCTTGCCGACGAAGTGACCTTCCGCATCGATGTACTGGTAGAAGCCGGTGTCACCGTTGGGCAGCATCAGCTCGCCGCTCTGGTTGTCACGCAGCAGGTTGGCATCTTTTATCATGACGCCGGACTTGAGCACGGCGCCGTCGACCAGCTGGGTATAGAGCTGTTTCTGGGCGGCGAACTTGCGCAGGCTGCTCAGGGTCAGATGGATATTGCCTTCGGGCAGTACCACATCCAGGGCGCTCAGGTGGGTGCGGTGATCAACGATGGCACGAATGGGTGCCGCCTCGCCGACCATGGCCCCGTCCAGAGGCTGCAACTGAACAACCTGGGGCTCGTCACGGACCCGTCCTTCACGGACGGCCAGGGTACGCGCCTTGTTGTTCAGCAAGGTAAGGGGTTGACTGATAAAGGATTGGTCGTCCTGTTTCAGCAGCAGCTGAAACTGATTGTTCTCACCACCCAGGAGGGTGAAATCGAATTCACCGCCGGTCACCTTGTAGGTTTTTTTCAGATGGTAATCCCGTGCCTGCTCAAGGGAGAGCAAGTTGGATCCCGAATAGTTGGTGAAGGCGATGCCGATCGTGTAGGCAAGAGGGAAGATGATAAAAACAACCATGCCTGCCACACCGGGGAAAATATAACGGTGGGCATAGGTCTTCTTGTTCATGAAGACATAGAGACCGACGGAGACGACCACCAGATCGAGCAGGGCAAATACCCACTCGCCGCTGGCATACATCATCACGGCCGCATAACCATTAAGCACTGCGATCAGTGCCGCCATGGTCCATTTCAGCCAGACGTACTTGTCTTTCTTCGGACCGGCATAGGATTCGATAGAAGGTACTACTTCCATGCCAATTAACCTTTATTGCGCCAAGAGAGATTGAGAGAGTGGGAGGCCCGAAGGCCTCCCGGGTAGTGCATGCTTACTGGACGATACGCTTGGCAGCGGTATCCAGGGCTTCGTCAACACCCTGACGGCCAGAGGTGATGTTCTTGAGGGCGGTTTCGAAGGAGGACCAGAAACGGCTCATCTCGGGCACGGACGGCATCGGTTCGCCGTTCTGGGCGTTCAGCATGGTGGCCTTGATGTTGGGGTCGGCTTCCAGGGTCTTCTGGAAGGACTTCAGGGCCACGGCACCCAGCGGCTTGTCGGCGTTCATCGGCGCCAGACCGGCATCGGTCAGCAGGTAGTTCTCGAGGAACTCGATGGCCAGATCCTTGTTCGGGCTGGCGGCGTTGATGGTGGCACCCAGTACGCCAACGAAGGCCTTGGCGGGCTTGCCTTTCAGGGTCGGCAGCTGGGCTACGCCATACTTGATGCCGCTCTTGTCCAGGTTGCTCCAAGCCCAGGGACCGTTGATCATCATGGCCACTTCGCCCTTGTTGAACTTGGCGTCCATCACACCGTAGTCAATGCCCTTCTCCAGGTGACCGGATTTGATCATCTCGGAGATGTAGCCGACGCCGGCCTTGGCACCTGCGTTGTTCACGCCGGTGTCTTTGACGTCATAGCCGGTGGCGGTCTTCTTGAAGGCGTAACCACCGTTGGCAGCCACCAGGGGGTAGCTGAAGTAGGGGGTGTCATAGGCCCACATGATGGCGCGCTTGCCATTTTTCTTCAGGTCTTCGTCGATCTTGGCGATCTCTTCGAAGGTCTTCGGCGGGTTGGGCAACAGATCCTTGTTGTAAATCAGGCTGACGGCTTCTACCGCGACCGGGTAGCCATAGGTCTTGCCATCGACGGTCATGGCATCCCAGGCGAATTGCTCGAACTTGGCCTTGGTGGCGGTATTCGGGGTCACGGGAACCAGCAGACCGGACTTGACCCACTCACCGTAACGGTCGTGAGCCCAGAAGAAGATGTCCGGGCCGTTGCCGGTGGCGGCGGCTTGCTGGAATTTGACTTCAACCTGATCCGGGTGGGCGACGGTGACCTTGATGCCGGTTTCGGCTTCAAACTTCTTGCCGACTTCGGCCAGGCCGTTGTAGCCCTTGTCACCGTTGATCCAGATGGTCAGCTGACCTTCATCAATGGCAGCAGTGGCAGAGCAGGCCACGCCCAGGGTAGCCAGACCGATCAGGGATGACAGCAATTTCTTTTTCATGAGCCTTTCCTTGTATTAGTTCCGCGCTGTAAGAGCATTGTGTGCAGATGCATATTATCCCAAGCAGTCAATGCCTCACATGACACGCCTCGCATTTTTGAAATGCAATTACGTATTTTCTTCCAGAAAGTTATGAAAACATTTTCTTATTTCAGCGACTTAGGAAGGGATATCCCCATATTTTTGCCAAGATATGGAAATTAAATTACAGAAAGGAAATCAATTTACGTCATTGAAAGGGATTTCACCCCACTGAAAACCCTTTCATTCCCGATATTTTGTTCAATGTGTTAACAAAAGTACTGAGGTGGTTTCCATCTACATCACCCCCTTAAATAAAAAGGCACCGGAGCGGACTCCGGTGCCTTTTTGCAAGAAATGACGGCTGGATCACATTACGACTGGCGCAGCAATTGATCCTTGAGATTGGGCGGGACTCCCCTGATGGTCAGGGTGTCGGTCTGGGGATCGTAAAAGACCCGGCTGTTGAGCAACTTCTGCTCGAAGCTCAGAGTCAGGCCGCCACCGGAGCCCACAAACTTGGTCAAGCCCCGCAGGGTGGAACGGTCCGCCGGGAAGCGCTCCTCCAGCTCGTACTCCTGACCGATGAAGCTGTAAAAATCGAGGTCCCCATCACCGGGCAATTCCGCCGACAGCTCCTTGATCTCGATCTCCTCGCCGGCGCTGGCCTGCTCGGTGCAATATTTGAAGACCTGCTTCTTGTAGTCATTGCGCTCGGCCGGTTCGAGCTGGCGGCTGTCGCAGTAATCGTCCACCGCCTGCAGCAACCCCTTGTTCTGGATCTTGGCATCCATGCCCTCCCGGGCCCCCAGCAGATCCATGAAGAAATCCCCCAGCTTGCGACCGACCCGGCCCTTGCTGAAGGTGATATAACGACGCGAATCCCCTTGGGTTTTCCACTCGGTGAGATCGATGCGGGCCACCAGATTGAGTTTGCCGATATCCAGGTACTGGATGTGGCGCAGCTCCAGCGCCTCGCTCACGGTGACGCTCTCCTTGCCTTCCAGCAGGGCGATCATCAGGTAATCCACCCCCACATAGTTGTACTTGGCAATCAGCAACACCCCCTGCTCGTCCAGGGCATGCTCCACCAGCTGCTTGACCAGCATCTGGGTCAGGTTGACGGAAAAGGGGACGAACTCGGTCTGCTCCGCCAGCAACTGCTCCAGGGCGATGCGAAAGGCGGGGGAAGGCTGCTTGGGGGCGTCTTCCCCCTCCGCCAGCTCGGCGACGGCGACCTCGGGATCGGCGAAGAAGCCAAAGCCCTTTCCCCCCTTGCCGTTGTAGATGCGATGCAGCTCCGCCATCAGCCCTTGTACCGCCTCGTCGGCAGGCAGGGTCTGGCTGCGGGTATCGGCGTGGGGCTGGCCATCGTTGCCCGCCCGCAGGGAGTGAAGAATGATCTTGTCGATATCGAGACTCATGTCACAAAGCCATAGTGTTAGCCGAAAGGGTGAAGTATTATAAGGCGCTTTGAACCGAGGTGAACCCAAGATTATGCCCATCGTATCAAAGTACAATAACGAGCAGTTTGACGCCCTGATGAACGACCTGATCACCGCCCTGGAGAAACACAAGGCACCGGTGGATCTCAGTCTGATGGTCCTTGGCAACCTGACCACCAACATCATCAACGGCATGGCCCCGGCCCAGCGCCAGGCGATCACCGAGAAGTTCATCCAGGCACTCACCGCCTCGGTGGGCCATCGCCACGATGCGCACTGAGTTTCTTCGCATTCTTTGATGTTTTTCAAGCAGATGGATCATTATGGTCGAAACCGGCAACCCCTATCGCGATAATGTCTCTCGCCTGATCACCTGGGGGCATTGGTTCTCCTTCTTCAACATCATCCTGGCCATGCTGATCTCGACCCGTTACCTGGGCGCCATCAGCTGGCCGTCGACTACGCTCGGCGTGACCTATCTCGTCATCAGCTGGATAGGTCATTTCTCGTTCCTGAGCTTCGTCACCTATCTGCTGACCATCTTCCCCTTGAGCTTCATCCTGCCCAGGGAGAAGCCGCTGCGCTTCATTTCATCCATCATCGCCACCCTGGCGCTGGTGCAGCTGCTTATCGACACCCAGGTGTTCCAGCTGTTCAAGTTCCACTTGAATGGCCAGGTGTGGCAACTGCTGCTGGATCAGGCGCAGACCGAAGAGGGCTCTATCTGGAGCATCATCTTCGTGGCGGTGCCCGCCATCTTCCTGCTGCAACTGCTGCTGTCGGCCTATGTGTGGCGCAAGATCAACAAGCGCAAACGCCGCCAGTACGGCAATCAGGTGGGACTGGCCCTGCTGGTCTGCTTCATCCTGACCCATCTGGTCAACAGCTGGGCGGATGCGACCCTGTATCAACCCATCACCATGCAGCGCGCCAACTTCCCCCTCTCCTACCCCATGACCGCCAGGAGCTTCCTGGCCAAGCATGGCTGGCTCGACCTCGAGCAGTATGAGAAGAAGGCCGAAGATCAGGGAAGCGCTGAGCACCGTCTGCTCTATCCCTTGCGCCCCCTCAGCGTGAGCGCACCCAGCGATCACAAGAACCTGCTGGTGGTGGTGGTCGACTCCCTGCGAGCCGACATGCTCAACAACATCAACATGCCCAATCTGCAACGCTACGCGGACAACCACTTCAATTTCCGCCAGCACATGAGTGGTGGCAATGATGAAGCCATGGGGATGTTCAGCCTCTTCTACGGGCTGCCCGGCCACTATTACGGGGACATCCGGGCCGACAAGCGCCCCCCCGTGCTGTTCGACGAGATGCTGCGTCAGGACTACCAGTTCGGCCTGTTCGGTGCACTGGAAGATGCCAAGCAGTATCGCCAAAGTCTGCTTGCGGGTCTGCGCAAGCAGGTCTTCGTCTCCCGCCAGACCGATGACCGCAGGCTCATCGACGACTGGCAGCAGTGGCTTGGCACGCGCACCGCGGACAGACCCTGGTTCTCTCTGGTCTATCTCTCTAGCCCGGGGGATTATCAGGTGCCCGCCAGCATCAAGGGCCCCTTCCAGCCCGAGTTGACCCGCTTCAACCCGGCCACTGCCTATCGGCCCGAGAACCTGCAGAAGCTGGAGAACCGCTACAAGAACGCGGTCTTCTATACCGATCAACTGCTGGAGCAAATGCTGACCCAACTGCAATTGCAGGGGCTTGATGATCAGACCATCGTCGTGATCACCTCCAACCACGGTCAGGAGTTCAACGAGACCCAGAGCAACAGCTGGGGCTATGGCAGCAATTACTCGACCTATCAGGTGCAGGTCCCCCTGGTGCTGGCCTGGCCTGGTGCCGAACCTGCGCCCCAGGCGCAGGCGAGCAGCCACCTGGATCTGGTACCGACCCTGATGAAGAACATGCTGGGTGTACGCAACCCCTATCGTGACTACAGCACGGGGCGCAACCTGTTCGAAGCCAGTACACGCACCTGGCTGCTGGCGGGGGATCAGAATGACTTCGCCATCTATCAGGGCAACACCATCACCCAGTTCAACAAGCAGGGGGACTTCGAGCTGCTGGACCGCGACACCTATCGCCCCATCAAGCACGGCACCCCGGACATGGGCACCCTGATCCAGGTGATGAACGAGCTCAATCGCTTCTATCGCGCCCCCTGATCTGCGCCAGCCCACCTCCTTGAGCCCGCCCCTATGGCGGGCTTTTTCTTGCCCGCACCACACCCGTCCTCCTGTTTCCCATGGCGTCACTCGCAAACGTATGCCACCACCTTACTGATTTAACTCTCAAAAAATTCAATTCGATCAATGTCATAAAAACAAAATGATAATGATTGTCATTTATTGATCTGCTTGACTCCCTCTGCAATAATCCGCGCCCTTCAGGCTTAAATAATAATTATTCTCAAATATGAAAATTCGACTTCTTCATTACTGGCCCATGCTGCTGTCCGGTACGGCGCTGGCTGCCAGCGATCCCGCCGGGGTCGACACAACGGACATGCCCCCCGAACTCAAGGGGCGGGAAACCATCGTGGTCAAGGGACAGCGCATCGAGCAGAAGCTCTCCGACGTGTCGGGTTCCATCACCGTCATCACGGCGGAGGATCTGGATCGCCAGGTTGCCACCGAGCTCACCGATGTGTTCAAGAACGAACCCGGCGTCTCGGTGACCGGCTCTGCCGGCCGCCCCCAGAACATCATCATCCGCGGCATGGGCGGCAACCGGGTGCTCATCATCAAGGACGGGGTGCGGGTCAGCGACGGTTTTGGCGCCGACGACCTCAACGACAAGGTGGGCCGCTTCAGCTTCGATCTCGACGATGTCAAACAGATAGAGGTGGCCAAGGGCGCCGGTTCCTCCCTCCATGGCTCCGATGCCATCGGCGGCACCATCGTCATCAGCACCAAGCAGCCGGAAGATTACCTTCAGGGCCAGGATGCCTATCTCGGCAGCAAGGTGCTGCACGATGGCAGCAGTGACAAGCAGAAGCTGAGCGCCACCGGCGCCGCCCGGATACGGGATACCGAACACCTGCTGCGCCTCTCCGGCTGGCAGGGACATGAGACCGCCAACTACGACGAGAGCCGCATCCCGGCGGATCTGGATGGCCTCAGCGCCTCCACCAGCTCTCGCATCCAGCTGAACGAACATCATCTGCTGCGCCTCGAACTCGACTACTTCGAGGACAACGCCGAACGGGATCTGGGGCCGCGCGAAGTGCCCCAGCCCGATGGCAAGTGGCAGGTGCGCCAGTACCACGAGCAGGGCAGCCAACGCACGCAAGGGGGAAAGCTGGCCTGGGAGGCGAGAAACCTCGACACAATACTGGCCGACAGCCTCACCTGGAGTGCCTACGGCAATCACTCGAAAAACACCGCCAACAAGCGCAGCCTGCTGCAAAACGATCTGCTGAGCGGTTATCCGCGCTATCGCAGCGAACGGGAACTCGCCACCTTCACCGAAGACAGGATCGGTACCGAGCTGGATGTGCGCCGGGATCTCGCCACCGGGCACATCTCCCATCAGCTCAGTTACGGCATCGAGCTGGAGCGCACCACCCACGAGCGGCCGGTGGAGAAGCTGAGTCTGGAGGCCGGCATTCCCCAACCCGGCCAGTCCGCCCCCTTCAGCCGCGCCCGTACCGACAGGGCCGGAGTCTGGCTCGGCGACGTGGCCAGCCTGGGCCAGTGGCAGTTCACCCCCACCCTGCGCATGGATCACCAGTGGCTCACGCCGCTGGACGGCAGCCACGACAGCAACCACAGCTGGCACCTCTCCCCGAGCCTGGCCACCAGCTACCGCTTCAACGACCAGTGGCGCAGCTGGCTCAGCTACGCCAACGGGTTCCGGGCGCCTTCCTACGACAAGGTGTACGGCAACATCCCCCACTACTTCGCTCTGCCACCCTTCGAGATCATCGCCAACACCGGGCTCAAGGAAGAAACCAGCCACAGCATCGAGTGGGGGCTGAGTGGCGAGGGGGACAACTGGAGCATCAAGCCAGCGCTCTTCTACAACCGCTACTACAACTTCATCGACTGGCGCGAGGTGGGGCTGCGCCTGAGCGATGGCGTCATCCTGCGCCAATATCGCAACGTCGCCAAGGCCGAAACCTGGGGGGCCGAACTCGCCGCCAGCTACTGGCTGACCCAGGAGTGGGAGCTCGCCACCAAGCTCGGCTGGGTCGATGGCGAGGACAACAAAGGTGAAGCGCTGCGCACCCTGACGCCCCTCGAGGGCAACACCCGTCTGAGCTATCAGGCCAATGAGTGGAGTCTGGGCATTCAGGCGGACTATGCCGCTGCCATGAGCCGGGTGCCCACCTGCGGCAACAGCCTGACCGGCCGCCAGGGGGACTGCCTCGAAAGTGCCGGCTGGCTCAGTTTCACCCTGACGGCCGACTGGCTGGTCACCGACGCCCTCAAGGTCAACCTCAAGCTCGACAACCTGTTCGACACCCGCTACACCCGCTATCAGGATGTGGCCGGGCTGGAAACCGGGACCGATGCTTCCCTCTTCACCCAGAGCGGCCGCACCCTGAGTGCCAGCCTACGCTACACCTTCGTGGGGATCTGATGCACAGCCTATTGATCCTGGCCAGCCTGCTGGCCACGCCGGCCCCCGCCTCCCCCCTGCCTGAGGCAACCCTGGAGGCCGCGCCCCTCATCCCCGAGCGCCCGCAACTGATGAAGGGGGAGATAGCCCGTCTCGATCCCTATGGTGGCTGGCGTGACGACAGCCGCCAGGATCCCGCCCTCCTGACGCTGCTGCGCGAGCAGAACCGCTGGACCGAGCAGCAGCTCACCGGCCAGGCGCCACTGGTGCAGCGCCTGCAGACGGAGTGGCAGGGCCGGGAGCGGGGCGAACCCGTGCCGGACGACTGGCTGAGCCAGGCTGGCAGCCAGTGGCGCATGGAGGCGGACGGCAGCCTGTGGCAACGCAGCGACGCCAATGACGCTCCCCGAAAGCGGCTGGCTCCCCGCCAACCTGCCGAGGGGTATTACGAGCTCGCCGCCTGGGCCCTGCACCCGGACGGGCAACTGCTTGCCCTGGCCGAAGACCGCAGGGGAGATCGGGACTACCGCATCACCCTGCTGGATCTGGCGAGTGGCGAGACACTGGCCTCTTTGCCTCACCGCGCCGGCGATCTGCTCTGGAGTCTGGATGGCAAGACCCTCTACACCCTCGCCAACGAGCGCCAGACCCTGCGCCCCTGGCAACTGCTGGCCTGGCAGGATGGCAAGGAGACCCTGGTGTATGAGGAGCGCGATCCCGCCTGGCTGCTCGGCCTCTATCGCACCACGGATCGCCGCCACCTGGTGCTGCAAAGCAACAACCACGACAGCTCGGAGCAATACCTGCTGGACGCGGGTCGGGCCGACCTGCTCAAGGGGCGCGAGCGCGGCCTCGAATACTACCTGGATACCCAGGGGGACAGGGTGCTGCTCAAGAGCAACCGGGACGGCGCCCTCGGCCTCTATCAGGTGGCCGACTTGAGCCTGGTGGCGAAGGGAGAGTGGCAACGGCTCTGGTCCGGCGAGGGCCGGGAACTCGAGAAGTGGCGCCTCTTTGCCCGGCACACCGTGCTGCAATACCGCAAGGAAGGGGATGACTGGCTCGATGTGCTGGACGCCAAGGGTGCGTTGACCCACAGCCTGCCGCTCACCGATGGCGCAGGCACGGCCTGGATCCAGGGCAGCCAGGAACCGGCCAGCGACAAGGTGCTCATTCGCCGCCAGGGGATGGCCGAACCACCTCACCAGCGCTGGCTGGATCTCGCCTCCGGCACCTGGGAGGGAACACCCGAGAGCAGGGACACCTCCCCCTATCAGAGCGAGCGACGCTGGATCGCGGGCAAGGATGGGGTCAAGGTGCCTGTCTCCCTAGTCTGGCGCAAGGGCATTACCCACCCCAGGGCACTGCTGCTCTACGGCTATGGGGCCTACGGCACCCCCATGCGCCCCTACTACCAGCCCCGGGTGCTGAGCCTGCTGGATCGCGGCTTCGTCTACGCCATCGTCCATGTGCGCGGGGGCGGTCTGCTCGGCGAATCCTGGTACCGGGAGGGTCGTGGCCGGGACAAACAGCACAGCGTGGATGATTTTCTCGCCGTGGCCGATGCCCTGGCACGGGATCCCGCCATCGATCCCGCCCGGCTGTTTGCCATGGGCGGCAGCGCCGGCGGCCTGCTGGTGGCAGCGGCACTCAACCAGGCGCCCACCCGTTTCGCCGGGGCCGTGCTGCAAGTTCCCTTCGTCGACCTGCTGGGCACCATGCAGGATCCCGAGCTGCCCCTCACCCGGCAGGAGTACGCCGAGTGGGGCAATCCGGCCATCCCGGGTGACTATGCCGCGATGCGCAGCCTGAGCCCCTACGACAACCTGCACAAGGCCCCTTATCCCCCCGTCTATGTGACGGGCGGCCTGCACGACAGTCAGGTGCCCTACTGGGAACCCCTCAAGTGGATAGCCCGCCTGCGATCCCATAGCACGGGAACAGGCCCCTATCTGCTGCGCACCGAACTCGACGGCGGCCACCTGGGCGCCCCCCGAACGGCGGCGCTGCGTGCGGCGCAGGAGTTTGCCTTCCTGCTCACCCTAGCGGGCGTCAACCACTGACCCCTTGTCCTCTTTTTCTGGAGTGAACCATGAAACCCTCTTCCCTGGCCCTCTGGCTGGCGGCAACCCTGATCTCATCGCCGCTGCTGGCGGCCGATCTGCAGTTTGTCGATGAACAACCCCTGACCACGACGCCGAAGCGCTGGCTCGAGCAGCGCCTCGGTGTGCTCCTCGCCCCCGATTACGACAGGGCCAGCCTGCTCGGCCACCATTACAGCTTTCGCCAGCTGGTGAACGGCCTGCCGGTGGCCGCCACCCAGGCCGCCGTCAGTGTCGACGAGGACGGCCGCCCCTGGCGCCTCTACCACAACCTGCGCCCCTTGCAGAGCACAGCGCCCGGCTGCGATGCCAGCGGCACCCTGGATCCCCTGCTCGCCACCCTGCGCACCGACGGCAACCAGATAGAGACGCTGGGGCCGGTCGAAGCCTGGTACTGGCGAGACGGCGATACCCTGGTGCCTGCCCTGCGCCAGCGGGTGCGCGAGCACAAGGCAGGCAATGCCAAGGCCAGCCAGGTGCAGCTGTTTGCCCGTTGCGACGGGGAGCAGGAGCTTGGCCGTCTCGGGGATCAGGCAACTACCCGCCCTCTGCATGTCGCCGACGCAGGCGATATGCAGGTTCAGGCCCGGGTGTTCGACCCCGATCCCCGCACCCGCCTGCAGGACGCCAGCCTGGTCTGGCACGACGCGCTGGTGCTGGCACAGGCCGCCTATCAGGATCCGGTTCCCCTGCCGGTGAGCCTGCAAGCCGGGCAGTATCGCCTGAGCGGCCCCCATGCCAGGGTGGTGGATGTCATGGCCCCCGAATCGGCCCCCTACAGCAGCAGTGACGTGCAGGGTTTTCGCCTGACCCGTGACGATCGCGGCTTTGCGGACATCAACGCCTACTACCATCTGGATCTCGCCCAGCGCCACCTCAAGGCGCTCGGTTTCACCGATCTCATCCCCGGGGCGCTCGACATCGACACGGACGCGGGCTATCAGGACAACTCCCTCTACGATCCGTTCGAACGCAGGCTGGAGCTGGGTCGCAGCGGCGTGCCCGATGCCGAGGATCCCATGGTCATCTGGCACGAGTTCGGCCACGGGGTGCAGCACCACATCCTGCCGGATCTCGGGGAAGAGGGTGACTGGGGAGCCATCGGCGAGGGCTTTGGCGACTACCTGGCCGCCAGTCATCGCCAGCGCAGCGAAGCCGGTCGCCAATTCGAACCCGCCATGGTGTTCAACTGGGATGCCCGCTTCACCGACCGCACCCCGCGCCAGCTCGACGATCTGCGCGCCCGCTACCATCCGGACTACCGCTACCCGGCCCACCGCACCATCAACGGCAGCAACGGGGATCAGCTCTGGGGCACCCCGCTGTTCCAGGCCCTGCTGACGGCGGTGGCCGAGCACGGTGAGGCGGCCAGGGACGAGTTTGATCGCGTCATCATCGAATCCCACTTCGGCCTGGGGCCGGCCATTCGCATGCCGCAACTGGCCCGGATCACCGTGGATACTGCCGCCCGTCTCTACCCGACGCGAGCCTATGCCCGTCTGCTGGAGCAGGCATTTCGCCAGCACGGGCTGCTGCAAGCTCCCGTCAATATTGCCCTCGCCGAGGGGAGCGCCATCCCGCTGGGGCAGCGCCAGTCGGTGCAGCTGACCCTCAGCAACCCGGGCAAAGGGGAAGTGACCCTCAATGAGCTGGCCCTCACCCTGCCAACCGGGTTGCAGGCCGATCCTGACAGCTGGCAACCAGCGACCCTGGCCGCCGGTGCCAGCATGACCACCACCCTGCGCCTGCTGGCCCAGAGCCCGCTCGCCTGCGGCGACGAGGCGAGCCTCTCGGTGAATCTCGCCATGAGCGGTACCAGCCCCACCGAGCGCCAGTGGCAGCAATCCCTGACCCTGCCCATCGGCACCCCCGTCATCAGCCGGGCCAGTGGTCGGTCGCAGCGACTGAACGATGCCCAGAGCGAGGAGGTGCGCGGCCTGAGCGAAACCAGCCTGCTGCTGGAGAAGAGCGATGCCCGTGTGAGCGACAGGCTGCAACTGAGCCTGGTTCTGCAGCACGAGGCGCTGGATGAGCTGGAGATCTGGCTCAGCTCCCCCGCCGGCACCCGGGTCCAGATCTGGGACAAGGGTTACAGCCCCCTGCCGAGCCTGAAAGGGGTCTTTCCCACCGAGTTGCAGTCCCTGCAACCCTTCAGCGCCTTCGAAGGAGAACCCCTGGCCGGTCGCTGGACCCTGGAGGTGGTGGACAGCAAACCTGGCAATCAGGGTTTCCTGAACGGGTGGAGCATCAGTCAGCGTACCGGCGCCCAGTGCGGCAACACCGTGCCCGTGCCGGATGACGGCATCATCCGCTTCGATACCTCGGACAGCAGTGGCGGGGGAGCCTTCCCCCTGCTCTGGCTGCTGCCGCTGGCCCTGTGGCGCCGTCTGCGTCGCCTCTGACTCTCCCTATATAAAGAAGAGAGGGGCCAAGGCCCCTACAAGGACACACCATGACCATGAGAATGACCCCGATCGTCTGCCTGCTGGCCCCCCTGCTCAGCGCCTGTGGCGGCGGTTCGGACGAGGCTCCCCTGACCGCGCCGGACTACCGCCTGACGGTCAGCCTGCCCGCTGCGGGCACCCTGTGCATCAACCTGAACCAGAACGACGGCTGCGAAGCCAATGAGCCCGCCGTCAGCGGCGAGGCCGGTGCCCACTCCCTGACCCGGCGCCACCCTGATCTGCTCACCACTCCTCTGCTGTTCATTCCGGCGGATCCCGCCGCCCTGCCCCTGGCCCACCCGGCGGCGCGCCAGGACAACCAGCACCTCACCCCCAGCCCCCTCAGCACCCTGCTGCAGACGCGTATCTCGGACGGGCTGCCACCGGCTCAGGCCCTGACGGACGTGTTGCTCGCCCTGGCGCCCCTTCACCCCGGCCCAGATCTGGCGGCACTGGCGCAGCTGGGCGACTTCAACCGCGCCCTCGCCGAGCTGGCCCTCGCCGCCTTCGATGACGAGGCCACCCTGCCCACCTTTGCCGCCAGCGAGCGCCGCCTGCAGATCTGGCAGGGGCTGGTCACCCTGCTGCCCGTGCTCGCCCGGCACTTTGCCGCCAGCCCCGAGCTCCTGAGCCAGCAGGCAAGACTCGCCGCCGTGCTGATGCAGCAGCAACCCCGGGCGTTGGTGACCGCCAGCGGCGTCACCACCTACACGGACGGGGTGGATTACCTGCTGACCCAGGAGCCTGCGGATCACCCGGGCCAGGAGGCGAGCCTGGGCCAGGCGCCCCTGCGCTATCGCAAGCTGGACGGCAAGGGGCAACCCCTGGCGGACAATGCCGACGAGTGGGAGTGCGTGGAGGATCTCAATACCGGCCTCGTCTGGGAGAAGAAGCTGGCGGATCCGGACAGTCCGAGGGATCTGCACCGCACCTTCGCCTGGGAGTTCGACAACTATCACCCGACCCAGGAGGAGCGGGATTACGCCTGCCCCGAAGGGGAGGCCATCTGCACCACGGAGCAGTACCGTCAGTGGCTCAATGCACAGCAACTGTGCGGCATCACCCACTGGCGCCTGCCCCACGCCCGTGAGCTGATGAGTTTGCAGCACTACGGCTCCCTCGCCCGCCAGGATGGCCAGCTCGTCACCCTGGATGTGCGCTACTTCCCCGATGTCGGCACCGGACTCAATGGCTTCGATGGCTATTACTGGAGCCAGACCCTGACCCCGTCCCGTCGGCTGGAGAGCGCGCCTCTGAGTGCCATCGCCCACATCTTCCTCGGCGAGGACGCCGGTGCCGACTATCCCACCCCAGTTCAAAACAGCAATGACGCCAACGGTCTGCAACTGCGCCTGGTGGCCGAGGTAACCCGATGAACAAGTATCTTCTGACCCTGCTGCTCACCCTGTGCAGCCCCCTGGCACTGGCCATCGCCATCTGCGACGACGCCCTGCCCCGTACCAGCCCCACCGCCCGTTTCCAGGATCACGGCAACGGCACCGTCACCGACAGGGGCACCAGTCTGACCTGGATGCGCTGCCAGCTCGGCCAGACCTGGCGCAACCAGAGCTGCGAGGGGGAGCCCACCCGCCTCTACTGGCAACAGGCACTGCAGACGGCGGAACGGATCCGCACCGAACCGAGCCATGCCCTGTATGGCTTTGGTGGTCATCACGACTGGCGCCTGCCCACCATCAAGGAGCTCGCCAGCATTCTGGAGTCCGCCTGTTACAAACCGGCATTGAACGAAACCATCTTCCCCCGCGCCATGGCCGGGGATGGCAAGGAGGTGAACGACGGCTATGTCTATCTCTGGTCTTCTACCCCGGTGCCGGCCCTTCAGGGCGTCGCTTACCTGGACATCACCAGCGGCTCCGTCGCCCAACGCGCCCCCCGCTCTTGGGCGAAACAGGTTCTGCTGGTGAGGTGACAGCCTGGCCATGGGGGCCACCCGGCCCCCTGTTTGACACGAGGCAAGAAGCGCCAGGGTGACCCTGGCCGTCAAAAAAGCATCAAATTGCGTCATGTGATGCCTGTTCAGGGCGGTTTTGCACGCCGCAGCGCTGGCATGAAACCGGCAGAGCGGTTAGTCTAGCGGCGTTGAACCAATCCCAAGAGGTACAGATGAAAACCGTGTTGCGTTTTAGCCTGCTGGGCGCCTTGTTATTGGGTGGCCATGCCTTCGCCGCCGAACCGAAAAAATTTGATATCAGCATGTTCCCCGCCGCCGAAGTGAACCAGGAACGTGTCGTGATCCGTCTGCCGGAAGTCGAGAACGAAGCCGACATGATGGTCGAGCTGCAAGTCGGCAAGAAGATGCTGGTCGACTGCAACCTGCCCCGCTTCGCGGGCAATCTGGAACAGCACAGCGTCAAGGGCTGGGGTTACAACTACCTGACTCTGGGCCAGGTCACCGGTCCCGTCAGCACCCTGATGGCCTGCCCGGACGGCCAGAAGAAGGAGAGTTTCGTCCAGATCTACGGTCAGGGCTTCTTCGTGAACTACAACTCCAAGCTGCCCTTCGTCATCTATGTGCCCCAGGAGTATGAGGTGCGCTATCGTCTGTGGCGTGCCGACAACCTGGCACAGCCAGCCATGATTGAGTGAGTGCCGCGCACTCGGGTTCAGCTCAGTCATGATGATAAAAAGGCGCCATACGGCGCCTTATTTTTAGCTTCCGAGCCCGTTTTTGAGCGGTTTTTCCTGTACAAAATCTGACATAACTCCACTATTTTTCAGGCTTTTTTGTGCAGCGCACCGCAAAATGCCCCCTCGGGATGCGACAAACCCTGTTCGATAAAAGATATTTATTAACATAGTAAGAAAATTGATTTTGCACTCTGCGACGGCCTGATGATACTTGCCCGCAAAGGTCAAACTAACCAGAACAAGAGCACTATGAGCTTCGAATCAGACAAGCGTTTCAACGACTTCAAACATTTTCCCCGTGGCCTGCGTCGCAGTGGCGAATTCACCGTGGCCGAAGCGGACAGTCTGGAAAAATATGGCACCGTGATGCTGGCGCTCTATCAGGGCAACCTGGCCCCGCGCGATGACGTAGAAAGTGCCTTTATCGAACAGGTCAAATCCGGCGCAGCCGGCAACAACCCCCACGCCAAGGTGTGGTTCAAGTATCTCAAAGTCATCGGCCCCAAGCGCGTGCACCGTCTGTGCACCGTCGCTGGCGGCGCCAATGAAGATGCGGGTGGCAGCTTTGAAGGCGGCGGTGGCGGCAGCGACGAGTCCCTCGATTAATGGATACCGAGCTGCTTCGGACCTTCATCGAGGTCAGCAAGACCCGGCACTTTGGCCGGGCGGCTGAAAATCTCTACCTGACCCAGTCGGCGGTGAGCTTCCGGATCCGCCAGCTCGAGCAGCAACTCGGGGTCAGCCTGTTTGCCCGTCATCGCAACAACATCCGCCTGACTGCCTCCGGTGAGCGTCTGCTGCCCTACGCAGACGCCATTCTGCATACTTTGGGGCGCGCCAAGCAGGACGTGGCCCTCTCCCCCGGTTTCAGCCAGCAGCTTGCCATCGGTGCCCCCGCCGTCTTCTGGGAGCTCGACTTCAACGACTGGCTGAACCATGTCTATGCCCTGGCCCCCGGTCTCGCGGTGCGCCTCGAAACGGCCTCCCGCGAGCACCTCTGTCGCCAGCTGCTGGAGCGCTCCCTCGATCTCGCCCTGCTCTCCGAGCCGACCAAGATCGACGAGATTGCCCTGCACCCCATCGGCGAGCTGGTGTTCGAACTGGTGAGCCGGGAGCCGGCCGCAAACGCCGACAGCCTGATGCAGATGCCCCACATTCATCTCGACTGGGGCACCAGCTTCGAACCGCCATCGAGCCGATTGCAGAGCCTGCAGAAGACCCCGGTGCTGCATTCGAGCTCCGCCAGCATGGCCCTGCAATTCGTGCTGGCCAACGGCGGCGCCGCCTACCTGCCAAGGCGCATGGTGAGCCCCTTCCTGGAGCAGGGGCAGCTTCATCTGGTGGAAGGGGGCCAATCCCTGAGCCGCCCGCTCTACCTCGCCTATCTGGAGAAATCCGACCGACGGGAGCTGATCGATCAGCTGCTCACCCTGCCTCTGGGCTGGCATGACGCCGACTTGCGTCAACCGCCTGCCGAATGAAACAGGGCGATTTCACGCCCAGACCAGTGTTTTCATCTACCGTAGTTATCGGTGCAGCACAAACAACATGAAAAAGGGGCCATCAGGCCCCTTTTATATGGATGTCTTTGTGCATCAGCCGTGATGGCGACGGTCGTTGGCCTGGGCCAGCAGGGTGCGGCTCTCGCGCAGGAACTCCTCCGCCCGCTCGCCGAAGAAGCCGGAGACCTGGCTGAAGGCCTCGATGAAGCCCTCCCTGTCGCCCCGCTCCAGCAGGCCCAGCACCTCGCCGAAGTTCTGGTAGTAGCGGCGGATCATCGCGAGGTTCTGGGGCGACGACAATATGATGTCGGCGTAGAGATGGGGATCCTGGGCAAACAGCCGTCCCACCATGGCCAGCTCCAGCCGGTAGATGGGAGAGCTTAAGGCAAGCAGGCGGTCGAGGTTGGCCTGCTCCCGGGAGAGGTGCCAGCCGTAGGCGAAGGTGGCAAAGTGGCGCAGCGCCTGAATGAAGGTCATCGCCTCGTCGTGGGCCCTGGCCTCCACCTGCTGCAAACGCGCCCCCCAGATGGTCATCTGTTCCAGCAGCCACTGGCTGGCGGCGGGATCGCGTCCCTGACAGCAGACGATCACCTGCTTGGCGAGGCTCGCCACGTCCGGCCCGAACATAGGGTGCAGCCCCAGCACAGGCCCCTGGTGTACCGCCAGCATATGGGCAAGCGGTTCACTCTTGACGCTGGTCACGTCCACCAGCAGGCAGTTCTCAGGCAGGTTGCCGAGCCGGTCGATCACCTGGCAGGTGACGTCGATGGGCACCGCCACCATCACCAGCCCGGCGCCGTGCAGGATCTCGTCGGCGCGCGGCCAATCGGCCTGACCCAGGGTTTCGACCCGGTAGCCCGAGAGGCTGAACAGGTTGCCGAACAGGCGGCCAAGCTGCCCCTGGCCACCGATGATCACCACCTTGCCGAGCTCAGGCATCATGCACTTGAAGTGGTGCTCCTTGTCGCTGGCGGACTCCAGAATATAGGATTCGCGCATCACCCGGCGCAGCACATCCTCGATAAGGTCCCCCGGCACCCCCAGTGCCTCGGCCTCGGCGCGGCGGCGGGCCAGCATGCTCGCCTCCCGATCCGGTGCATAGATGGGCAGGCCGTGCCGGCTCTTCACTTCCCCCACTTCCCCCACCAGGGCGAGACGGGCAGCCAGCAGATCAATCAGCTGCTTGTCCACCGCATCTATCTTGTCCCTGAGGGCATTCAACTCTTCCGCCATGTCCAGTCCCTGCTGGCGCCGCCCGCAGCGACGCCCTGTCATTCAAGAGGCAACAAGGTATCACTGCGTGGGCAGTGATACCTCGATGGTTCAATCAGTTACAACAAGATACCACGGCTTATGCCGATGTTCTGGCCAAAAGTGGTGCCGCCAGCTGGCTGTGGCAGCGGGCCAGCAGCGCATCCGTGGTCTCCCAGTCGATGCAGGCATCGGTGATGGAGACGCCGTAGCGCATCTCGCACTTGGGCTGCTCGCTGGACTGGTTGCCTTCGAACAGGTTGGATTCGAGCATCACCCCGATGATGGAACGGTTGCCCTCCTGGATCTGGTGGATCACGTTGTCAGCCACCTTGGGCTGCAGCCGGTGATCCTTGCTGGAGTTGCCATGGCTGCAATCCACCACCAGACCGGGCAGCAGACCCGCCTTCTCCAGCGCCTCTTCCGCCAGCGACACATTGACGGAATCGTAATTCGGGTGCTTGCCGCCGCGCAGGATCACGTGGCCGTCCGGGTTGCCCTGGGTCTGCAGCAGCGCGACCTGACCCTGCTGGTTGATCCCCATGAAGGCGTGGGGGCTGGAAGCGGCCTGCAGCGCATTGATGGCGGTGCCGAGGTTGCCGTCGGTGCCGTTCTTGAAGCCAACCGGCATGGAGAGGCCGGAGGCCATCTCCCTGTGGGTCTGGGATTCGGTGGTGCGGGCACCGATGGCAGACCAGGAGAAGAGCTCCGCCAGGTATTGCGGGCTGATGGGGTCGAGCGCCTCGGTCGCCAGCGGCAACTCCAGCTCGGCCAGCCAGCAGAGCAGCTCGCGGGCGCGGTGCAGACCCAGTTCCACGTCAAAGGTGCCGTCCAGGTTCGGATCGTTGATAAAGCCCTTCCAGCCGACCGTGGTGCGCGGCTTCTCAAAGTAGACCCGCATGACAATGTAGAGAGAGTCCTGATAGGCGTCATGAAGCGCTTTGAGTCTGGTTGCGTACTCTTTGGCAGCGTCCATGTCGTGGATGGAGCAGGGACCACAGATCACCAGCAAGCGGTGATCGCGACGGTGGATGATGTCGGCGATGGTATTGCGGGCCCCTTGCACGAATGCCAGTGCGCGATCGGAGATGGGCAGTTTCTCCTTGAGCTGGGCAGGCGTGATCATCACTTGTTCGGACTGGATATGGATGTTGTTCAGGGGATCTCTTTGCATCTTCTCATTCTCTCTACTGTTTCAAGCCAAGGGCGCTGACCGTATATTTTTGTTTACACAAGTCAGCGCTTTGTTACGCAACCGCCCCCACCTTACCAAGGAAAAACAAACAATCAAGTGAAACCAGCGTCTTTGCACGCTGACAGATGGATAAATGACCAAGAATGCAGAGTGAAACAACTCAAAAGTAGCGACTCGCGAGGCCAAATCAGCCCCGAATCGTAAACATTAGATTACACCCATCCATTTCAATATCATCTCTCTGCCCCCCTCTCATGGCCCCTCATCCCGGCGATGACGCCGGGCACAAAAAAGCGGGGCACCTGGCCCCGCTTGCATTCCCGTGTTGCTCTTCTTTTATTATTTGCCGTGGGCCTTGATAGCCTCGACCGCCTTGTCGGGGAAGTCGCTGAATACCCCATCCACATCGGCCTGGTAGAGGAAGATGTTGAGCAGGTCGGTGAAGTCTTTCGCATAGGCCGGGATCTGCCCCTCATCCTGACGGAAGGTATAAGGATGCACCTTGAGACCGGCCGCGTGGGCCTCTTTCACCATGCCGGTGAAGACCGGCTTGCCGGGAGTGCCCGGCTCGGTCACCACCATGGGTTTCCAGGGACCTATCCCCTCGGCATAGGTGGCGATGGTCTTCATGGCCCCCGGCTTGAACATCCAGTCGTAGTCATAGGGGGTTGCCTTGCCCTTGGCATCGTAGACCATGGTCTCGTTCCAGTCGGTCTCGGCCATCAGCTGCACCAACTTCAAGTCCATACCCATGGCGGGCATCAGCTCGCTGTTGATGCGCTTGAGCTCGTTGGCATCGAAACACTGCAGATAGACCTTGTCGCTCTTGCTGGTGTAGCCGTACTCCTTCAGTACCTTGAGCACCGCCCTGGAGATGTCCTTGCCTTCGTGGCGGAACAGCCAGGGAGCCTTGATCTCCGGGTAGATGCCGATGTGCTTGCCGGTGCTCTTGTTGAGCCCCTGGATCATCTCGATCTCTTCCTGGAAGGTGTGGATCCTGAAGCTGGACTTCCACAACGGGAAGCGCGCCGGATAGACCGGCACCTGCTTGCCGTCCACCAGCTGGAACGGCTCGGTCATGCGCAGGGAGCGCACCTCGTCCAGGGTGAAATCCACCACATAGTAGCGACCGTCCGGGCGGGCCCGGCCGGGGAAGCGCTCGGCCACGTCCGTGATGCCATCGAGGAAGTGATCGTGCATCACCACCAGCTGGTCATCCTTGGTCATCACCAGGTCCTGCTCCAGATAGTCGGCGCCCATGCCATAGGCCAGGGCCTTGGATTCCAGGGTGTGTTCCGGCAGGTAACCGGAGGCACCACGGTGGGCGATCACGATTTTGCCTTCGTCGGCCGCCAGTGCAGGCAGCGCCAGGGCAGCCCCGAGGCCAAGGGCTATCAGGGTACGGTGAGGTTGCTTCATCAAGAGATCTCGTTGTTATGGTGTGTAGGATGCAGGTAATTGTTATAGCAGGGGTTTATTGCAGTTTGACGGCGGACGGCAAAGGCCGCCCGCCATGGGTCATCAGCTGGCCTTGGGCAGGGCGTGGTGGTGCTCGAGCAGCCAGGCACCGAGCTGCTGCTGTTCGGATTCCGACAGGCGCAGCCCCAGCTTGCTGCGGCGCCACAGGATGTCTTCCAGGGAGTGAGCCCATTCGCGCGCGATGAGATAGCGCACTTCGGATTCATACAGCCCGGCACCAAAGTGCTGGCCGCGCTCCTCCTTCAGCCAGAGGCGGGCATGAGCGCCATAGGCTTCGGCGATGCGCAGGGCGCTGCGATCGTCAAGCCAGTCGAATTCCAGCGCAAAGGCTCGCGCCAGTTCACGCACCGAGCAGTCGAACTCGCCACCGGGCAGCCGGCAGGAGGCGGTCCAGTCCTCTCCCATCTGGCTGAACCAGGGCTTGAGCTTGTTGCAGGCGGCCTGGGCCAGCTTGCGGTAGGTGGTGAGCTTGCCGCCAAACACCGACAACAGCGGCGCGCCGTCGGATTCACCACTGAGCTCGAGCGTGTAGTCCCGGGTCACCGCCTGGGGTGAATCGGACTCGTCGTCACACAGGGGGCGCACACCGGCATAGGTCCACACCACGTCTGCCGGGCTTATCTGCCTGGTGAAGTGGGCATTGACCACCTTGCACAGATAGTTGATCTCGGCATCGCTGATCTTGGCCTCCCGCGGGCTGCCCTTGTGCTCCACGTCCGTGGTGCCGATGAGGGAATAGTCCTGCTGGTAGGGGATGACGAAGACGATGCGGTTGTCCTCGTTTTGCAGGATGTAGGCCTCTTCGCGCTCATGGATGCGCGGCACTATCATGTGGCTCCCCTTGATGAGGCGAATGCCGCGGGGGGATTTCTCGCTCAGGCTCTCGTCATAGAAGGTCTTGACCCAGGGGCCCGCCGCATTGACCAGACCACGGCAGCTGACGGTGAACTGCTCGCCCCCTTCCCGCTCCAGCGTCAGGGTCCAGTGCTTGGATCCGCGCACCGCCTTGACGCAGCGGGTACGGGTCTGCACATCGGCGCCCTTGTCCCGCGCCAGCATGGCATTGAGCACCACCAGCCGGGCGTCGTCGACCCAGGCGTCCGAGTATTCAAAGCCCTTGTTGATGCCGCTCTTGAGACCGTCCTGTGGCAGGAAGCGCAGACCGCAACTCCCCTTGAGCTTGTCCCGCTTGGCCAGGTTGTCATAAAGGAAGAGACCGGCTCGGATCATCCAGGCCGGACGCAGGTGCGGGCGATGGGGCAGACGAAAACGCATGGGACGGGCGATGTGGGGAGCCATGCCGAGCAGGACCTCCCGCTCCGCCAGCGCCTCTTTCACCAGCCGGAATTCGTAATGTTCGAGGTAGCGCAGGCCGCCGTGGATCAGCTTGCTGGAGTTGGACGAGGTGGCAGAGGCGAGATCGCTCGCCTCGAACAGCGCCACCTTCAGCCCCCGCCCCGCCGCATCTGCCGCGATGCCGACCCCGTTGATGCCGCCGCCGACGACGACCAGATCATAATGTTCGCTCATGTTCACCTACTTTCTTATTTTGTGTTTGCCATGACAGCAATGTTTGATTTCGCTCATATTAGAACATGAAAAACCAATAAACGAACATTTCGTGAGAGAAATGTGATCGCGATTGTTTTCACAATGCTAAAAATGCTGCCAGTCGGTGACGGCCTGGCAAGGCTAAGGTCTGCCGGAAACAACCATTTCGGGCAGGGAGGAGAGCAAAGAGTCACGGATGGGGAGGCCATGAGGCAAGGCGGTGAGCGCGATGGCGTGAATCCCTCGCAGGCGCCTAGCGTCGGTGCAAACCTGGCGCCCGAGTGCGGGGGCAACATCAGGGGATCAAAGAAAGAGTATCAGCGCTAGGAACTGGCCTCTTAGGCGCCGCAAGGGAGATGCCGCAGGCCTGGAGGGGGCAGGAAAAAAAGCGGCCGCCCCGAGGCGGCCTGATGCCTGTGCGGGGAAGCTCAGCAGATATGGCAGGCGATCTGATGCTGGGACATCAGTCGCATCAGCTTCTCCGGCGGCTCCTGATCCGTGAACAGGGCGTGGATCTGGTTGAGGTTGCCGAGGTTGACCATGGCGTTGCGGCCAAACTTGGTGTGGTCGGCGGCCAGGAACACCTGGCGGGAGTGGGCGATGATGGCCTGGGCGATCTTCACCTCGTGATAGTCGAAATCGAGCAGGGAGCCGTCGCTGTCGATGCCCGAGATGCCGATGACGCCGTAGTCCATGCGAAACTGGCCGATGAAGTCGCGGGTCGCCTCCCCGACGATGCCGCCATCCCGGTTGCGAATTTCGCCGCCGGCGATGATGACGGTGAAGTCATCCTTGGCGGTCAGGATGCTGGCGACGTTCAGGTTGTTGGTGACCACACGCAGCTCCCGGTGGTCGAGCAGGGCCCGGGCGATGGCCTCGGTGGTGGTGCCGATGTCGATAAAGAGCGACGAGCCGTCGGGGATGTTGGCGGCCACTTCCCGGGCGATGCGCTCCTTCTCCTTGAGCTGCATCACCTTGCGGGCACTGTAGGCGGTGTTGACGGTGCTCGAATGCAGTGAGGCCCCGCCGTGATGGCGCCGGATCTTGTTCTGTTCGGCGAGATCGTTGAGATCCCGGCGAATGGTCTGGGGGCTGACGTCAAAATGGGTCACCAGATCGTCGGTCGAGACGAAACCCTGCCGGGTCAGGACGTCCAGGATCTCCAGATGTCGTTGGGTTTGCTTCACGCTTGCACTCCGCAGATGAGACGAAAAAAGGCCCCGGCAGGTGCGGGGCCTTTGGCAGTGTACCTGATCCCTTTTCCAATCGATAAGGGCAGGATCACGTTTTATGCCTTATGGGCAGCCGCCTTGGCGGCAATCGACTCGTTCTCGTGCTTGAGGGTCATGGCCAGCAGGATGATGGAGAGCACGCAGGAGACGGTGAGCACCATGAAGCCGCCGTCCCAGCCGAAGTGGTCAACGGTGTAGCCCAGCATGGCGTTGGCCGCGACCGCGCCACCCAGATAACCGAACAGGCCGGTGAAGCCCGCCGCGGTACCGGCCGCCTTCTTGGGCGCCAGCTCCAGGGCGTAGAGGCCGATCAGCATGACGGGGCCATAGATGAGGAAGCCGATGGCGACCAGGGCCATCATGTCGATGGTCGGGTTGCCCGCCGGGTTGAACCAGTAGACCAGCACGGAGAGGGTCACCAGCACCATGAACAGGATGCCTGCCGGGGCACGGCGGCCGTTGAACATCTTGTCGGAGATCCAGCCGCACAGCAGGGTGCCCGGGATCCCCGCCCACTCATAGAGGAAGTAGGCCCAGGAGGAGTGATCCACGCTGAAGTCCTTGGCCTCTTTCAGATAGGTGGGCGCCCAGTCCAGCACGCCGTAACGGATGAGGTAGACGAAGGCGTTGGCGATGGCGATGTACCAGAGCAGCTTGTTGTGCAGCACGTACTTCATGAAGATCTCCTTGGCGGAGAACTCCTGCTCGTGGCTTTCGTTGTAATCCTTCGGGTAGTCGTTCTTGTACTCCTCGATGGGGGGCAGACCGACCGATTGCGGGGTATCGCGCATCACGAAGAAGGCGATCACCGCGATGGCCGCCGCCGCCGCCGCAGGCACATAGAAGGCGCTGCGCCAGTCGTTGAACCAGCCCATGCCGAGGATGAACAGGGGGCCTATCATGCCGCCGCCCACGTTGTGGGCCACGTTCCAGACCGAGACGATCTCACCCCGCTCCTTCTGCGACCACCAGTGCACCATGGTGCGACCGCAGGGGGGCCAGCCCATGCCCTGTGCCCAGCCGTTCAGGAACAGGAGCACGAACATGATGCCAATGCTGGAGGTAGCCCAGTGCATGGTCCCCATCATGAACATGATGCCTGCCGAGAGCAGCAGACCGGCGGAGAGGAAGTAGCGCGCGTTGGATCTGTCCGACACGTTCCCCATCAGGAATTTGGAGAGACCGTAGGCGATGGAGACGCCGGAGAGGGCCAGACCCAGATCCCCGCGGGAGAAGCCCTGCTCGATGAGGTAGGGCATCGCCAGACTGAAGTTTTTCCGTACCAGGTAGTAACCCGCATACCCGAAGAAGATCCCGAAGAACACCTGCCAACGCATGCGTTTGTAGAAGGGATCCACCTTGTCGGCCGGCAGCCGGTCGATATGGGGTGCAGGCCTGAAGAGACTAAGCATGTTCTGCTTCCTTTTATTGTTGTTCTGGGCGGTTGAGGACGCCCCGCTCATGCCGGCGATCAGACGCGTCTTGATTCGCAAGCGAGCCTATTGTGCTCATTTGTGAACATTTAATCTGTGATGAGCGCTAAATTATTGCAGTTTTATTACAAAAATTGTGACGCAGTGAGTGAACGCGCATCCAGGGTCAGCCCACGCATGGCGTGGCTTTTGGCTACTCACTAAGGAGTAATATGGCCGACAACTGTTGCTTTTCGTCACATTTTCTTAGCAATGAATGGGATCTTGCCCACATTTCCGGTGGCGGGGGTATGGTGAATTGACGCAGAAGGTTTATTTTCTCTCTCGTCCAAGAACGAGCGCAAACGAGCATAACGTTTGCGCAAGCTCAAAAAACAAGAAGAAACGTTTTCGGGCGCAATGAATGGGAATGAAAGATAACAAAACGGAACATCAAACCTACTGTGGGTGGATATAAGGAATAACAACTATGAGCATACAAAGACCCAATACCCTGCTTGGCGAGTGCCTCGCCGAGTTTATCGGCACCGGCCTGCTGATCTTCTTCGGCGTCGGCTGCGTGGCTGCCCTGGTGCTGGCTGGCGCCAACTTCGGGCAATGGGAAATCTCCATTACCTGGGGCCTGGGTGTCGCCATCGCCATCTATGTCACCGGTGGCATCTCCGGTGCCCACCTCAACCCTGCCGTGACCCTGGCGCTGATGACCTTCTGCGGCTTTGACAAGCGCAAGGTGGTGCCCTTCATCATCGCCCAGATAGCCGGGGCATTCGCCTCCGCCGCCCTGGTCTACGCCCTCTACAGCAACCTGTTCACCCAGTGGGAGCTGACCCACAACGTGGTGCGCGGCAGCGTCGAGAGCCTCGGCACCGCAGGCATCTTCTCCACCTACCCCAATGCCCTGCTCTCCAACATGCAGGCTTTCGCGGTCGAGATGGTGATCACCGCCGTCCTGATGCTGGGCATCATGGCACTGGGTGACAACAACAACGGCGCCCCCAAAGGCTTCGCCGCCGCCCTGCTCATCGGCATCCTGATCGCGGTGATCGGCGCCTCCCTCGGCCCCTTGACCGGCTTTGCCATGAACCCGGCCCGTGATTTTGGCCCCAAACTGTTCGCCTTCGTGGCTGGCTGGGGTGACGTGGCCCTGACCGGTGGTCGTGACAACCCCTACTTCTGGGTCCCCATCCTTGGCCCCATCGTCGGCGCCCAGATCGGTACCGCCCTGTATGTGAAAGTGCTGGCTCCCTGCGTCCCGGGCAACCGCTTCGCCACCGAAGAAGCCGCCAAGCTGTCTAACAAAGAAGAGGCCGCCGCCTGAGAGCGGCCCTCCCCAACGTGTAACAACGTGGAAAATAAAAACGTGGAGAACATCATGTCTGCTGAAAAGAAATTTGTCGTTGCGCTGGACCAGGGCACCACCTCCTCCCGTGCCATTGTCTTCGATCAGGACGCCAACATCGTCGCGACCTCCCAGCGCGAATTCACCCAGCACTACCCGAAAGCGGGCTGGGTCGAGCACGACCCCATGGAGATCTGGGCGACCCAGTCCTCCGTCTTCACCGAAGTGCTGGCCAAGAGCGGCCTGCACAGCGAGCAGATCGCCGCCATCGGCATCACCAACCAGCGTGAAACCACCGTCGTCTGGGAAAAGGCCACTGGCAAGCCCATCTACAACGCCATCGTCTGGCAGTGCCGCCGCACCGCGGCCATCTGCGAAGAGCTCAAGGCCCGGGGCCTGGAAGAGTACGTTCGCGAAAACACCGGCCTGGTGCTGGATGCCTACTTCTCCGGTACCAAGGTGAAGTGGATCCTGGACAACGTGGAAGGGGCCCGCGAGAAGGCAATGAACGGCGAGCTGCTGTTCGGCACCATCGACACCTGGCTGGTGTGGAAGATGACCAACGGCGAGGTGCACGTCACCGACCCGACCAACGCCTCGCGCACCATGCTCTACAACATCCGCGACCTGAAGTGGGATGAGCGCATGCTGGACGAGCTGGGCATCCCCGCCTCCATGCTGCCGCAAGTCAAACCCTCCTCCGAGGTCTATGGCTACACCACCCGTGGCGGCGGCGCCCGCATCCCCATCGCCGGTATCGCCGGTGACCAGCAGTCCGCCCTGTTCGGCCAGCTCTGCTTCGAAAAAGGGATGGCCAAGAACACCTACGGTACCGGCTGCTTCATGCTGATGAACACCGGCACCGAGCCGGTTCGCTCCAGCAACGGCCTGCTGACCACGGTCGCCATCGGCCCGAAAGGGGAAGTGAACTACGCACTGGAAGGGGCGGTCTTCATGGGCGGTGCCACCATCCAGTGGCTGCGCGATGAGCTCAAGATCATCCACGATGCCCGCGATACCGACTACTTCGCGAGCAAGGTAGGCGACACCAACGGCGTCTACCTGGTGCCGGCCTTCGTGGGCCTGGGCGCCCCCTACTGGGATCCGTATGCTCGCGGCACCATGGTCGGCCTGACCCGTGGCGCCAACCGCAACCACATCATCCGTGCGGCGCTCGAATCCATCGCCTACCAGAGCCGCGACGTGCTGGATGCCATGCAGCAGGACTCCGGCATCAAGCTGGCAGCCCTGAAGGTGGATGGCGGCGCCGTGGCCAACGACTTCCTGATGCAGTTCCAGGCTGACATGATGCACACCCCTGTGGTGCGTCCGACCCGCATCGAGACCACCGCCATGGGCGCCGCCTTCCTGGCCGGCCTCGCCGTGGGCTTCTGGAAGAGCTCTGAAGAGCTGGAAGACAAGTTCAGCGTGGACCGCGAGTTCATTCCGCAGATGGACCGCGACGATCGCGCCAAGCGCTACAGCGGCTGGAAGAAGGCGGTGGAACGCTCACGCCGCTGGGCCGAAGAGGAGTGATGGGGTAACCGACGCATCCTTGAGATGAAAAAAGCAAAGAGGCCGACAGCGATGTCGGCCTCTTTTATTGGCGCTCGCAAGCCCCTCGACCCCCTCCCTTTGAGGAGTGGGAGAAAATAACCCCTCCCCCTCGTGGAGGGGGAGGCCGGGAAGGGGTTGGAACTGTCGACATGCCCTTTACAACGCCTCAGCACCGAGCTGCTCTTTCAGGAAATCGAGCCAGACCCGCAGCCGGATGTCCCGCTGGGCATCGGAGTAGAAGACCGCATGGATGGGGCGCGAGGCGCCGCTGTTGCTGCGGGCCAGCACCTCCACCAGCGCCCCGCTCGCCCTGTCATCCCCCGTCATGAAGTCCGACAGGCAGACGATCCCCTGCCCCGCCAGCGCCAGCTGACGCAAGGTTTCCCCGCTGCTGGCCCGCAGGGTCGGGGTGATGGCGAACCTGTCCCCCTGCTCCTCGCTCAATAGGGGCCAATGATTGAGGTGATCGGGGTGCAAAAAACCGAGCAGCTCGTGGCCAGCCAGCAGGTCAGCTGGCTGGCGCGGGGTACCGCGTGCCTTCAGATAGTCGGGGGAGGCCAGCAGCCGCAGCCGCGAGCGGCCAAGGGGCAGGGCCCGCAGGGAGGAGTCCGTCAGCTCGCCGATGCGAATGGCCATGTCCACCCGCCGCTCCATCAGGTTGATGAAGCCTTCGGAGCTGTGCAGTTGCAGCTCGATGGCGGGGTAGCGGCGGCGAAACTCGCCGATGATGGGCACCAATCTATGCAGGATGAAGGGGGTGGCGGCGTCCACCCGCAATATGCCCTCCGGCTGCTCCCGGCGCATCAGCAGCAACCCTTCCGCCTCGCTCATCTCGGTCAGGATCTTCACCGCCCGCTGATAGAACCAGCTCCCCTCCTCGGTCAGGCTGACCCGCCTCGTGGTGCGGTTGAGGAGCACGGTGGCGAGCTTCTCTTCGAGGCGCTTGATGCCGCGGCTCACCACGGAATTATCCATGCCGAGATTCTCCGCCGCCTGGCGAAAGCTGCCCGCCTCCACCACCGCCACAAACAGGGTCAATTCATCGGAATGGGTCTTCATTGTTGTTATCCTGGCAAGAGTCATGGGGCTTTATAGGCGCAGTGGCCGGGAGTTGGCAAGACAGGCGTCGCTTCGTATCGTGACGCACCACCTGTTTTATCTGCGCCATTGCCAGTACAATGCCGCCAACCGGCACCGTATGGCGCCACACTATGACAGGGACGATCCATGACATTCGACAACAGGCTGGCCGCCGCCCATCGGGAGCTGGCCGAGAAGGGCGTGCAAACGCTCAACTACAACCCGCCGATCATCTGGCTGCTGCGAAAGGCGGGGTTCACCATCAGGCCGCCCCACTACGAACGCTTTCTGATCAACGTTCTTGCCCTGGGACTCCCCATCGGCGCTATCTGGGGGGTGTTGATGTGGTGCCTCGGCTGGCAGGATGAGGTGAGCCCGGGGTTTGCCCTGCGCCAGAGCCTGCTGTTTGGCATCGGGCTCGGTCTGCTGATGGGGACCTGGTTCTGGTTTCGGCGCAAGCAGCTCAAGCTGACCCCCTGGAACGCCTTGCCCCACTCCACGAGCCCCACGCAAAAGCGCTGGCAACCGAAATAACCACCAATATCGACAAGGAGCGCCTTATGACCAGGGCCCATGAAAAACTGAACTATGTGGAGTTTGCGGCCAGGGATCTTGCCGCCACCAAGGCCTTCTTCACCGCCGCCTTTGGCTGGCAGTTTGCCGACTACGGCCCCGATTATTGCGCCTTCGAAGGGGAAGGGCTGGATGGCGGCTTCTACCGCGCCGAACTGTGCAGCCAGAGTGCTCAGAGCGGGGCGCTCCTGGTGTTCTACAGCGCCGATATTGAGGCGACCCAGAGCAAGGTGAGCCAGCATGGCGGCACCATAGTGCGCCCCCTGTTCGACTTCCCCGGTGGCCGCCGCTTTCACTTTGTCGAGCCCAGCGGCAATGAATTTGCGGTCTGGTCCGAACCGGCCAGCGCCTGATAATACTCCGCCCTCCCCCTGGCCTACCTGCACCACGACCAGCCATGGGGAGGCCACATTGCTGCACTCACCTCAATAGTGTTTTGCGACTGCTGCCCTGTATCCCCCAGTCTGGGGCGGGCATACTGACTCCCGTCTTAACGAGGAGGTTCAGATGCCATCCCCCCTGATTGTGATTGCCCAGCTTGACGCCAAACCCGAATTCGCCGCCCAGTTCCGCGCCGCCCTCGAGCCGCTGATCGCCGCTACCCTGCAAGAGCCGGGGTGCCTTCGCTACCAGTTGCACCAGAGCCTGGAGAGCCCCCACAGCTGGATGCTGTTCGAGGAGTGGGAGAGTGAAGCCGCCCTCAGCGCCCACCAGCAGCAGCCCCATTTTCTCGCCTTCGTGGCCGACACCCAGGAGTGGTTTGCCAGCAGCCTGGTGCGCCGCTATCACAGGGTCTGAGGCTGCCGGCGCCCTCCCCGCCGGATCTGCACCGCAGGCCCGGCGAACAGACAAAGCATTGAGCGTAGAAACACTAACCTGAGGAATTTGATGATGAAGATGCCCAACCTGGGTCTTGGAACCTTCCGCCTGAAAGATCAGCCCCTTCGCAACTCCCTGCTCCAGGGGCTGGAACTTGGCTACCGTCATATCGATACCGCCCAGATCTATGACAACGAGGCCGACGTCGGCCAGTTGATGAGCGAGAGTGGCGTGCCCCGCCAGGATATTTACCTGACCACCAAGGTGTGGACCAGCGAGTTCGGTCCGGGCAAGGTGATCCCGAGCCTGGAAGTGAGCCTGGAAAAACTCGGCACCGACTATCTGGATCTGGCGCTCATTCACTGGCCCTCCCCCAGGATGAGGTGCCGATGGCGGTCTATCTGGAGCAGCTCGCCGAGGCCAAAGCCCGGGGCCTGACCCGGGAGATCGGGGTCTCCAACTTCACCGTGGCCCAGCTTAAACAGGCCATCGAGATTTTGGGGCCGGGCGCCATCGCCCACCAGCAGGTGGAGATCCACCCCCTGCTGCAAAACCGCAAGGTGGTGGAGTTCTGCCAGGCCCACGGCATCGCCATCACCGCCTATATGCCACTCGCCTATGGCAAGGTGCTCACCGAGCCGCTGCTGATGGAGATCGGCCAGCGCCACGGCGTCTCGGCAGCCCAGGTGTCCCTGGCCTGGCTGCTGGCCCAGTGCATGACGGTGATCCCGAGCTCTACCAAACGGGAGAATCTGGCCGCCAACCTGGCTGCGCTGAAGGTGCAACTCAGTCGCGATGAGATGGCCGCCATCGCCACCCTGGATCGGGGTGAGCGCTGCGCCAACCCGGACTTTGCGCCGAATTGGGATTAAACCATGGCCTCTCGATTCGGCGGTGGATAGCGGAGACCCTCACGAACAGACTGCAACCACGGGCTATCCCCTCTCCCTATGGGAGAGGGAGAGGGTGAGGGCAGGCTCTTCTATTCAGGTCATCAGGCCTTCAACCAGATAGCCCCCTCATCCCCAGCCCTTCTCCCGCAAGGGGAGAAGGGAGCAAAGAAAACCCGACACCATCGACGAGAACCTGAGCGGGAGGCACTGTGCCTCCCGTTTTTTTGTCTCAATACCGGGCGCGACTGCCACCTTCCCTTGCCCTTTCCTCTTTGTGCCCCTGCCTTTTTGTCCCCAGCTTCCTCTATACGCCTTGCCTCTACAGGCTTTGCCTCTGCATTCACTTGTGCTGCATGGCCGTGTGTGTCTCGCGGCCTCGCCCACTCCCGGAACCCCATTTCACGACCCCATTGCTGCTGATTTGGCAAAAGTAATTTGACGTTGCCGTCATTTTTACCAACAAACACCCTCGGCATACTGGCGCCATTCTCCCGTCGGGAGTCCCAATCCAAGGAGTTGTTATGCCACTGGCGTTATTTGCCCTCACCTTAAGTGCCTTTGCCATAGGCACCACCGAATTCGTGATCGTGGGGCTCATCCCCACCATCGCCGAGCAGCTCAATGTCTCGCTCCCCTCGGCGGGCCTGCTGGTCAGCCTCTATGCCCTTGGGGTGGCCATCGGCGCCCCCGTGCTCACGGCGCTCACCGGCAAGCTGCCGCGCAAGTGGCTGCTGGTGGGGCTGATGGCCCTCTTCACCGTCGGCAACCTGCTGGCCTGGCAGGCCCCCGGGTACGAGAGCCTGATTGTGGCCCGCATCCTCACCGGGCTGGCCCACGGGGTCTTCTTCTCGGTAGGCAGCACCATCGCCACGGGTCTCGTGGCCAAAGAGAAGGCGGCCAGCGCCATCGCCATCATGTTCAGCGGCCTCACGGTCGCCCTGGTGACCGGCGTCCCGCTTGGCACCTGGATTGGTCAGGTCTTTGGCTGGCGCGAGACCTTCCTGGTGGTGAGCCTGCTCGGCCTCGTCGCCATGGTGGGCAGCCTGCTGCTGGTACCGGGGAACCTGCCGAAGGGGGCCGCCTCCAGCGTTCGCGAGCAGCTCTCGGTGCTCACCAGGAAGCCCTTGCTGCTGGTCTACGCCAAGACGGCGCTCGGTTACGGCGGTGCCTTCACGGCGTTTACCTTCCTCGCCCCCATCCTGCAACAGGTGAGCGGCTTTGGCGCCAGTGCGGTGAGCCTGATCCTGCTGGTGTACGGGGTATCGGTGGCGGTCGGCAATATCTGGGGCGGCAAGCTCGCCGACCGGATGGGCCCATTGCCTGCGCTCAAGCTGCTGTTCGCCGGGCTCGCCGTGGTGCTGCTGGTGCTCACCTTCACCGCGCCGCACCCGGTGCTGGCGGTACTGACCGTGCTGGTGTGGGGCGCCTTCGCCTTTGGCAACGTGCCGGGTCTGCAGGTACTGGTGGTGAAACAGGCCGAGCGCCACACCCCCAATGCCGTGGATGTGGCCTCCGGCCTCAACATCGCCGCCTTCAACGTCGGCATTGCGCTGGGCTCCGTGGTCGGCGGTTTCGTGGTGGAGCACCTCGGCCTGATGCACACCCCCTGGATTGGCGCCCTCATCGTGCTGCTGGCCTACGGCCTCACCCATGTCAGCGAAGCGGGCGAGCGCCGCGCCGCCCTTGCCTGACCCCCGGGCAAGCAAAAGGCCGACATCCTGTGTCGGCCTTTTTTCATGGGCAAGATGCGAGGCTCAGGGCTCCTTGAGATCCTCATCGGCAGCCCAGCGCGCCTCCAGCCAGAGCAGGTTGACCAGCCCGCAGAGCAAGGCGAACCCCAGCCCCAGCAACCAGGTGAAATACCACATATCGCGTTGATCCTTGTGTTGAAGCGGATTAGTAGAGGCTGTGGCCGTGCTGGCGCACCTGTTCGGCGCTGACCCTGCCGCGCACCACCCGGTAGACCCAGAGGGTGTAGCCGATGTTGACCGGCATCAGTACCCCGACGATCCCCAGCATGATAAGCAGGGTGCGCTCGCTGGAGGTGCTGTCCCACAGGGTCAGGCTGCTGGCCGGATCCAGGGACGAGGGCAGCACGAAGGGGAAGAGCGCGATGGCCACAGTCAGCATCATGGCGGCGCAGGCACCGCCGCTGGCCACGAGCGCCAGCCCGGACTTGCCGAGGCGGCTTGCCAGCGCGCACACCAGGGGCAGCAGGAGCCCGATCACAGGCACGGCCCAGAGCACCGGATGGGCGACAAAGTTGCCAAGCCAGCCCGCCGGCACCGCCACCACCTCTTTCATCAGCGGAGTGAGGGCACCGTTGAGATCGCCGATGGCCGTGATGCGATACCCCGCCATCTCCCCAAGCCAGACGCCGCCAAGGGCAAAGAGGGCGCTCGCCAGGGGGCCGAGCCAGAGGGCGAGGCGGGCGCTGCGCGCCGCTATGGCCCCCTGGGTCTTGCACTGCAGGAAGCTGGCACCGTGCAACAAGAGCAGCGCCAGCGCCGTCCCCATGGCGGTCAACAGCAGCGGCCAGTGGAACGCAAAGGCGCCGTAGTGGATGCGAAGGGCCGCATCGAAGCGAAACGGCAGCCCTTGCAGCACCAGGCCAAGGGTGGCACCAAACACCAGGGTCGGCAGCAGACCGCCCACCACCAGGGCGCGATCCCACCAACGGCGCCAGACCGGGTCCGGCAGCTTGCTGCGATAGTCAAAGCCCACCGGTCGCAAAAAGAGACCGAACAGCAGGAACATGAAGGGCACGTAAAGCGCCGAGAAGGCGGCGGCATAGACCAGGGGCCAGGCGGCAAACAGGGTGCCGGCACCGGCGATGAGCCACACCTGGTTGCCCTCCCACACCGGCCCCACGCTGTTGAGCAGCACCCGCCGCTCGTCATCCGTCTTGCCGACCACGGGCAGCAGCATGCCGACCCCGAGATCGAAGCCATCCATCACCACGAAGCCGACCAGCAGGAAGAGCACCAGCCCCCACCAGATCACTTTCAGGGTTTCGTAATCCATCAGGCAGGACTCCCGTTTTGCAACACTTCACCTTGATAACGACCCGTCTGCAGGCTGGCAGGCCCTTTGCGGATCACATGACGCAACAAGAACAACTCCACCACCAGCAGGCTGCTGTAGATGAGGAAGATGGCGATGAGGCTGAACCAGAGCTGCCCCGGTTGCAGCAGGGAGACGGAGGCCGACACCGGCAGCACGTCGCTGATGGTCCAGGGCTGGCGACCGAACTCCGCCACGAACCAGCCCGCCTCGATGGCAATCCAGGGCAGCGGAATAGACCAGAGCAGGGCCCTGAGCAGCCGCGGGGATTGCACCAGCCTGCCCCGGCACAGCTGCAGGAAGGCGGCGGCAAAGAGCGCCAGCAGCGCCACGCCGATGCCCACCATCAGGCGAAAGCTCCAGAACAGTGGCGCCACCTGGGGGATGGAGTCCTCCACCGCCTTGGCGATGGCCCCCTCGTCCGCCTTGCCAATCTCCTTGGCATAGGGGGTGAGCAAGAGGCCGTAGCCCAGATCGCTGCGGTGGCGCTCGAAGGTGGCGCGGGCCGCCTGGTTGCTGCCATCTGCCCGCATCGCTTCGAGCGCCTCGTGGGCCAACATGCCGCTGCGAATGCGCGCCTCGTGCTGCGCTTTCAGATCTTTGAGGCCCGTTACCTGCTCATCCAGGGAGCGGGTGGCGATGATGCCCATCAGATAGGGTATCTTGATGGCCGCGTGGGTGGTCTCGGCCCGCTGATCCGGCAGGCCGAACAGGGTGAAAGAAGCCGGGGCGGGCTCCGTCTCCCACTCCGCCTCGATGGCGGCGAGCTTGACCTTCTGCACCTCCCCCGAGCGATAGCCCGACTCGTCCCCGAGCACGATGACAGAGAGGATGGCCGCGAGGCCAAAGCCCGAGGCGATGGCAAAGGATCGCAGGGCGAAGCGCACCTCCATGCGGCGCAGCAGATACCAGCTGCTCACCCCCATCACGAACAGGGAGGCCGCCACATAGCCTGCCGCCACCGTGTGGACGAACTTGACCTGGGCCACCGGGTTGAAGATGACCGCGGCCACATCCACCAGCTCCATGCGCATGGTCATGGGGTTGAACTCGGCGCCGACCGGGTTTTGCATCCAGCCGTTGGCGATGAGGATCCAGAGGGCGGAGAGGTTGGAGCCGAGCGCCACCAGCATGGTCACCAGCAGATGCTGACCGCGGGAGAGCTTGTCCCAGCCGAAGAAGAAGAGGCCCACCAATGTGGACTCGAGGAAGAAGGCCATCAGCCCCTCCACCGCCAGCGGCGTGCCGAAGATATCGCCGACATAGTGGGAGTAATAGGCCCAGTTGGTCCCGAACTGGAACTCCAGGGTGATCCCGGTGGTCACCCCCATCACGAAGTTGATGCCAAACAGCTTGCCCCAGAAGCGGGTGATGTCCTTGTAGATCACCTTGCCGGTCATCACGTAGGCCGACTCGGCGATCACCAGGATCCAGGACAGCCCCAGGGTGAGGGGCACAAACAGAAAGTGGAACATCGCCGTCGCCCCGAACTGTATTCGGGAGAGGCTGACCACATCATCCAGGCTTATCATGCATGACTCTCTATGTTGCATTTAACGGACAGGTTTTCGCCCGCCAAGTACACCATGGTCCATGACACCTATAACAGATGCAGTTATAGTGAAAAACACCTATAACAGTTTGGGCCCACCATGTCCCGCTACGGCCAGTTGGCAGACCAGCTGCAACAGCAGATCACGAGCGGCCTCTGGCAGCCGGGGGAGCGCATCCCCTCCATCCGCCAGAGCTGCAAGACCCACGGCCTCAGCCCCATGACGGTGCTCCAGGCCTATCAGTTGCTCGAAAGCCGGGGCCTCATCCTGGCGCGGCCCCAGTCCGGCTACTACGTCAAGGCCGCGAGCACGGCCCGGCGGGAGAGCCAGCCCCAGCAGGCCCGCTACAGCGGCTCGGTGGACATCAACGATCTGGTGTTCGAGGTGCTGCAGGCGAGCAAGTCACGGGAGCTGGTGCCCCTTGGCATGGCGGTGGCGGACCCGACACTCTTCCCCCACCCCCAACTCGGTCGGGCCCTCGGCAGTTGCATGCGCCGCCTCGACCCCTTCAGCACGGTGGCAGATCTGCCCCCCGGCAACGAGGCACTGCGCCGCGCCATCGCCCGGCGCTACGCCGGCGAGGGGATGGCGGTGGATCCCCAACAGATCATCATCACCACGGGGGCCATGGAGGCGCTTTCCCTCAGTCTTCAGGTGCTGACCGAGCCCGGCGACTGGGTGGTGGTGGAGTCCCCCACCTTCTACGGCGCCCTGCAGGCCATCGAGCGGCTCAAGCTCAAGGTGGTGGAGATCCCGGTGATCCCCGGGGTGGGCATCGATCTCGCCCTGCTGGAGGAGGCCCTCGCCCAGCGCCCCGTCAAGGCGTGCTGGCTGATGGGCAATGTGCAGCACCCCCTCGGCCACACCATGCCGGATGAGCACAAGCAGGCGCTGATGGGGCTGCTCAACCGCCATCAGGTCCCCCTGGTGGAGGATGACGTCTACGCGGAGCTCTATGTCGGGCGCGAGCGGCCAAGGCCCATCACCCATTGGGATGCGCGGGGAGAGAGCCTGCTGTGCGGCTCCTGGACCAAGTGTCTGGCGCCGGGCTTTCGGGTCGGCTGGGTGGTGGCGAAGCGCCACGCCGAGCGCATCCAGCGGCTGCAACTGATGTCGACGCTCTCGACCAATGTGCCCAGTCAGCTGGCGCTGGCCGACATGCTGCGCCAGGGCGGGGTGGACGCCCACTTTCGCCGCCTGCGCCACACCCTGGCCCAGCGCCAGCAGCAGATGCGGGCAGCCCTGATGCGCCTCTTTCCCGAGGCGCGTATCTCCTCCCCCGACGGGGGCTACTTTCTCTGGCTCGAATTTGACGCCCGCCTCGATGGCCGGGCGCTCTATGCCAGCGCCATCGAACAGGGGGTCTCCATCGCCCCCGGGGCCCTCTTCTCCAGCCAGGGCCAGCACAACCACTGCCTTCGCCTCAACAGCTCCCATCCCTGGAGCCCGCAGCTGGACGCGGCGCTCAACCGGCTTGCGGACCTCATCGCCCGGCAACGGGAAACCTGGCAGAACCCCCCTGACGCCTCACACGACAAGGGCCCGTAACGGGCCCTTTTGCAAGCGAGTGCGCCTTATCTGGCCATGGTCTGTGACTGGGCCTTGAAGCCCAATCGCTCGTAGAGGGCCCTGGCCCGCTCGTTGAAAGCCATCACCTCCAGGCGCAGCTGGCTTGCGCCCCGCGCCTTGCCCCACTGGTCCCCGTGGGCGATCAGCGCCCGGCCGATGCCCCGGGAGCGCTGCCCCTCATCCACCACCACGGTCGTGATGCGGCAGACGGGCAGCTTGCTGAGAAAGGGGACGCTCTCGTTGAGGTCGATGCGGGCGGTGAGAAAACCCGCCACCTCCCCCGCCACCACCGCCACGCAGAAAAGACGCGCCTCGTCGGCAATGGCGCCGAGCAAGAAGACCCTGTCCTCCGGGGACGGGGGGCAGAACACCTCGGGCACCTGCTCGAAGTGGAGCTGACCTATCTGCCGGTTCAGGGCCAGAATGGCGTCGATATCCTGTTCAGTTGCCTTGCGAATGTCCACCTGATGCTCCTTGCAGTGAGGGTCGCCAGCGAGGAAAGAGGCTCGGCGGTCACCCTTTGGAACCCGCATCTTATCGGCTCGTCACGGCAATCAACAGCCCCCGGCAACGACAAGGCCCCATGACGGGGCCTTGTGGACAATCCTGATGGCAATGCGGGCTCAGCCCGGCGCCCCCAGCTGGGCCACCTGGCGCTCGATGCTCCCCTTGAGGTTGTCATCCAGCTTCAAGGCCCGCGCCAGCTCGTCCAGATAGCCGCGCTCCATGAAGTGATCCACCTCGATGGTGAGCAGGGAGGCGAGGTAGACCTCGGTCGCCAGCTCCATGTCGGTCACTTCTCGCGCCAGGACATGGGGGTCGAGGGGGCGGGAGAGCTCGGCGTCAATCCAGCGGGCCGCATCCCGCTCCCCCTGTTCGGTCAGGTACTCCTGGATCTTCTGGCGCTCGACGGCATCGATGTGGCCGTCGGCCCGGGCCGCCGCCACCATGGCGCGCACCAGCAGATTGGCGCGGGCATCCAGGGCCTTGCCCTCCAGGGTGTCGAGGGGCTGGGTCGGCTGGGCCGGGGTGGACTGCTGGGTCTGCCAGTCCTGATAGAGCTTGTAGGCCAGCCCCCCGAGGGCTGCCGCGCCCCCCACCGCCGCCACCTTGGTGCCATATTTGCGCATCTTCTTGTTGCCAAGCAGCAGCGCCATGGCCCCGGCGGCCAATCCCCCCTGCGCCATGCCCTTCATCTGGGCCTTGCGCGTGTCACCACCGTCGTTGAGCCAGCCCTTGCCAGCTCCCATCAATTGCTCCAGCATCTGTTTCATGGGGCCTCCTCCCTCGCGTGATGAGTCATGCTGGGCCGCCTGCGCTGAACTCAAGGTGAATGACGGCGCAGGCAAGAAGAGGCGCTGGTTGGATCAGTGTCGGCCCCGCCCGCTGCTATTGTCCCCGGGGGACAGCCAAGGAGTCCCCCCTTGCCTCGACATAAGGAAGTACCATGAGCGCCCGTGAACTGACCCTGCAATTTCTCGCCGAACCCGCCGACGTCAACTTTGGCGGCAAAGTCCATGGCGGCATGGTGATGAAGTGGATTGACCAGGCCGGCTACGCCTGCGCCGCCGGCTGGTGTGGCGGCTATGCCGTCACCGTCTATGTGGGGGGCATCCGCTTCTTGCGCCCCATTCAGATAGGCCAGCTGGTGGAGGTGCACGCCAAGGTGATCCACACCGGCACCACCAGCATGCACCTGGCGGTGGATGTCTACAGCCGCCATCCCACCGACCCGGAGCGGCGCAAGACCACCCACTGCATCATCATCTTCGTGGCCATGGACGAGCATGGCAAACCCACTCCGGTGCCCCAGTGGCAGCCGGTGAGCGAGAGCGATCTGCAGTTGCAGCAGTACGCCAAAAAGCTGATGGCCCTGCGCGAGGATCTGGACAAGGAGATGCGCCAGCACATGTGACCCGTCCCGCCCCGGGCAGCCGGGGCGTGTCTTCGCGCCGCCGGGCGCTATAATGGCGACCACCCTTGCCCTTGAGAACCCAAGATGTCCCTGGAAAATGCCCCCCCCGAGGTCCAGCTCGCGGTGGATCTGATTGAACTGCTGGAAACCAACCACATCGCCCCCGCGCTGGCCCTGGCGGCACTCGCCATCGTTCGCCGGGATTATGAGCGCAAGCTCGAGGAAGGTCGGGAGGCCTGAGCGCCCCCGCAGGAGGCACCATGTCAGCACCCATTCGCATCGAACAAGGCCGCGCCATGCTCCTCGGGGGGCTGCGCCGTCACCACCCCTTCGAGCAGGGGGACTTCGCCGGCCAGTGGCGCGACCTCAGCGCCCTGCTTCCCCTACCGGGGCAGCTCGGTGAGCACGCCTATGGCGTCATCTGCGCCGCCACCGACACCCACTGCGAATACCTCTGCGGGGTGGAGGTCGCCGCCCTGGAGGTGCTGCCTCCCGGGCTTGGCCGCATGCGCATCGCCCCCCAGACCTACGCCATCTTCTTGCATCAGGGGCATGTCGCGACCCTGCCGCACACCTGGCGCCAGGCCCTGGCGTGGCTCGCGCAATCGGACTATCAATCTGCCCAGCAGCCGGATTTCGAGCGCTACGGCGCCCGCTTTGACGCCGCCACCGGCAGCGGCGAAGTGGAAATCTGGCTCGCCGTGGTGCCGAAACTGGCCCTGGCCTGACCCCTGGCCGCCCGGGCTACCTCGGCCCCATCACCTCGTCACAGAGCGCGATCAGCGCCTCCCCCAGGCGGGCGAGGGGCTCGCTCGTGCCCGGCCCCTGGTGCAGGGCCAGCTCCACCGAGCGCACCGCAGGCCAGTGGGCCAGCACCACCTGATCCGGTTGCAGCAGGCGCGCCGGCAGCAGGCTGACCCCGATCCCCGCGCTCACCGCCCCTTGCAGGCTGGCGAGACTGCCGCTCACGTAGGCGATGCGCCAGGGGATCCCCTCTGCATCCAGGGCGTCGGTCATCTGGCGCCGGTAGAGCCCCTCGCTTGGAAACACCACCAGAGGCAGGGGGTCGCGCCCGGCGGCGGGCCACTCCCGGCTGTCAACCCAGGCCAGGGGCTCGCGCCAGCGGGCGATGGGCTCCCCCTGGCCGCGCCCCTGCTTGATGAGGGCCAGATCCAGCTCTCCCCCTTCGAATGCCTGCCACAGGGCATGGCTGAGATCGCTTTGCACCTCCAGCCGCACCTGCGGGTGCGCGCGGGCGAAGGCGGCCAGCACCGGGGTCATGGCCCCCGCGGCAAAATCCTCCGGCACCCCGAGGCGCAGGGGGTGGCTCGCCTCGCTCACCCGCTCCCCCGCCCGGGCCAGCAACCCCAGGATGCGGCGCGCCAGCCCGAGCAGGGTCTCCCCCTGGGCCGTGGTCACCACCTGGCGGCCGGATCGGTCGAGCAGGGTGCAGCCCAGCTGCTGCTCCAGGCGGCGCATCTGCTGGCTCAGGGTGGACTGGGTGAGGTGGATACGCTCGGCGGCGCGGGTAAAGCTGCCGGTTTCGACGATGGCGACGAAGCTCTGCAGCAATTGGGGGTCCAGCAGGGGGCGCTCCATGGGCAATCTCCATTTATAAAACCACTGGAAGTCATTTTATCATTTAATTTCCAAATGATGCGGCGACCCTCTAGGCTGCTGTCCTCCCCCTTCTTTGCCAGGATATGACCATGCCACCCCCTTCCCAGTCCGGTGCCCGCCTCCTCAACTCCCTCACCGCCGTCTCGGCCCCCAGCCATCAGGAGTGGCTGGAGCAGGCCCTGCACCTGGCCCTGACCCATCGCCAGCAAGGGGGGCGCCCCTTCGCCGCCCTGCTGGTGAGGGAGAACCGGCTGGTGGCGAGCGCCGTCAACCGCATGCTGGAGGCGGGGGACCCCACCCGTCACGCGGAGCTGGAAGCGCTGCGGGAAGGGAGTCGCCAGGGGCCGCTGGCCGGGGCCATCGTCTATGCCAGCGGGCACCCCTGCCCCATGTGCCTGTCGGCCCTGGTGATGAACGGCATCCAGGCGGTCTACTACGCCTTTGACAACGACGATGCCGCCCCCTTCGGCTTTGACAGCCGCGCGGCCTACGCGGCCCTGCGACTGCCGCTGAGTCCGCCGCCCCTGCCCCTCATCAAGCTGGCGAGCCCCATCGCGGCTGAAACCCTCTACGGTCCCCTGCCCCATGCATAAGCGCCTTCTCCCCCCGGGCAGCGGCGCCTTGCTGGTGCTGGTGATCCTCATCGCCCTCAACCTGCGCCCCTTCCTCACCGCCATCGGCCCCCTGGCCCCTCGCATCGACGCGAGGCTGGCCCTCGGGGTAGATACCCTGGCCTGGGTCACCCTGCTGCCCCTCTGGCTTATCGGGGTCGGCGTGCTGCTCACCCCGGCGCTCCTGGGTCGCACGGGCCCGCGCCCCCTGCTCGGGACGGCCCTGCTGTTGCTCGCCCTTGGCAGCGCCCTGCGCGTCGATCTCGCGAGCGGCGCCCTGCTCATCGCCAGCGCCGCCCTGTGCGGGCTGGGCTCGGCCCTGGTGCAGGGGGTGCTGCCCGGCCTCATCAAGGAGGGGTTCGCCCAAAAGGTGCCCCTGGTGATGGGGATCTTCTCCGCCTGCATGATGGGGGGCGGGGCGCTCGGGGCCGTGCTCACCCCGCGCCTTGCCGAGTATCTGGACTGGTCTCGGGCGCTGGCGCTCTGGGGCCTGCCGGTGCTGCTGGCCCTCGGCTGGCTGGCCTGGCGGGTGCCCCTGCCCGCCCCGGCCAGCACGCCCGCCCCCACCGGGGAGCAGCGGCTGCTCCCCCTGCCCCGCACCTGGCTGCTGATCGCCTGTTTTGGCATCATCAACAGCGGCTACGGCATCGTCGTGGCCTGGCTGGCCCCGGCCTACATGGCGGCGGGCTGGAGCGCCCAGCAAGGGGGCGAGCTGGTGGCCTGGCTCGCCCTGGCCCAGACCGCGAGCGGCCTTGGCCTGCCCCTGCTGGCAGCCGGTCGGCTGGACCGCCGCCCCTGGATGGCGCTGGCCATCGCCATGCAGCTGGCGGGCTTTGGCGGCCTCTGGCTCGCTCCCCAGACAGCCCCTCTGCTCTGGTGCTTGCTGTGCGGCGCCGGGCTTGGGGGGAGCTTCTCCCTCATCATGGTGATTGCGCTGGATCACCTGCCCGACCCGCGCCGGGCGGGCGCCCTCTGCGCCCTGATGCAGGGGGTCGGCTTCATGGTGGCGGCTACCGGCCCCTGGGTGGCGGCCCGCCTGCACCATGCAAGCGGTGACTTCGCCGCCGCCTGGCAGTGGCAGCTCGGCGCCCTGGTCCTGATGAGCCTGCTGGTGGTGCGTCTCAACCCGCGCCACTACCCAAGGGCCATGGGCCTGCCCCCGGAGCAGGCCATGGCTGTGCAGACGGCAGGCCACAAACCTGCCTGATCCGGCGAGCACCGGCCTTGGGGGCCAGAAAGCACAACACCGGCCAAGGCCGGTGTTGTTCATCAGAGTGCGGGAAGGCCTGGCGCTCAGCGCCCCTTCTTCTGGCGCCCGCCCTGCCCTGGCCGCGGTTTGCCCGGGGCGGGTTTGCCCCCCTTGCCGGGCGCGCTTTTACCTGCTGCCCCTTTGCTGGCAGCCCCTTTGCCCGCCCCGCCCTTGCCTGCGGGGCTCTTCTTCTCGAAGGCCTCGGGACCCGGCACATTGGGCCGCCCGCCAATCTCGTGATCGTCGCTGCGCCGCGGCTTCTTGCCCTGGGCCGGAGTGCCGGCCGCAGCCGCCTTGGGCTTGGCAACCTGAGCCCCCTTGGCCGGTTTCGCCTCGGAGGAGGAGTCCTCAATCAGCTTGAACAGCTCGATCAGCTCGTCGTCGGTGAGGTCGCGCCACTCCCCCACCGGCAGCCCCTTGAGGCTGACGTTCATGATGCGGATGCGCTCGAGCTTGGTCACCTCGAAGCCGAAGTGCTCGCACATGCGGCGGATCTGGCGGTTGAGCCCCTGCACCAGGGTGATGCGAAACACGAAGGGCGCCTCTCGCTTCACCTTGCACTTCTTGGTGACGGTGCCGAGGATGGGCACCCCGGCCGCCATGCCCCGGACGAACTCGTCGGTCACCGGCTTGTCCACGGTCACCAGGTACTCTTTCTCGTGATCGTTGCCCGCCCGCAGGATCTTGTTCACCAGATCCCCGTGGTTGGTGAGGAAGATGAGCCCCTGGGAGTCCTTGTCGAGTCGCCCTATGGGGAAGATGCGGGTGCTGTGGTTGACGAAGTCGACGATGTTGTCCTTCTCCCCCGCCTCCGTGGTGCTGACGATGCCCACCGGCTTGTTGAGGGCGATGAAGACCAGGCTGTCGGCCTCGCGCGGCTCGATCACCTGGCCGTTGACCTTGACCAGATCCCCGGCAAACACCTGATCCCCCACTCCGGCCCGCTTGCCGTTGATGAAGACGTTGCCCTGCTCGATGAAACGATCGGCCTCACGACGTGAGCAGATGCCGCTCTCGCTGATGTATTTGTTCAGGCGCATGGATTCATCGGCCAGCATGGGTCACCTCCCCGGTCGGATGGGCCTTGAGAATGGCTGGCTGGATCAGCCGCGCTGTGGTCGGGTTCGTCTGCATACAACTCCATGAAATAAGGGCCTGCGCCCTGCATGTTCGGCAAAAAACGCCGCTACAGTAGCACATTGCACGGGCCCGCGCCCGGCCCCGTCGCACCCTGGCCGCTGGCTCACAGGGGGTGCAGCCCCTGATGCAGCAGCAGGCCCCCCATTATCCAGCGTGCGGTGACGCCGCGGCCCTGATTGGGCTGCACCGCGCACTCCCCGCCTCTTTTCACTTCATGGTGCTCACTTCATGGGCCGGGCCCCCGCCGCCGAAGATAGGGTGCGGCCTTCGGCAGATAGCCAGATGATCTAACGCTTGATATTTATCCAGAAAAAATGCATAAAGAGATTTTGGTCATCGCGAATTATCTGCTCTGACCCGCCGACGACGGGAAATGACACCCCCATCGGGGCGCAACAACGGGCCCCTTGAGCCCCGCGAACCCTGAAGACGGGCATGGTCCCCTCTCTGGCAGGACGCCACTTTCATCATTCACGACAGGAGTTAAAGATGAGTCATTCCCTCTCCCAGGAGGCCTTCCTGGCCCAGGTCGCCAGCCGCAACCCTCACCAGCCCGAGTTTATCCAGGCCGTGAGCGAGGTGATCGCCTCCATCTGGCCCTATGTGGAACGCCACCCCCGTTACCTGCAACACGGCCTGCTGGAGCGACTGGTGGAACCCGAGCGCCTGGTGCAGTTTCGGGTGAGCTGGGTGGATGACCAGGGCCAGGTGCAGGTGAACCGCGGCTACCGGGTGCAGCACAGCTCCGCCATCGGCCCCTTCAAGGGCGGCATGCGCTTCCACCCCTCGGTGGATCTCTCGGTGCTGAAATTCCTCGCCTTCGAGCAGACCTTCAAGAACGCCCTCACCACCCTGCCCATGGGCGGCGGCAAAGGGGGCAGCGATTTCGATCCCAAGGGCAAGAGCGAAGGAGAAGTAATGCGCTTCTGCCAGGCCCTGATGCTGGAGCTCTATCGCCACCTGGGGGCCAACACCGACGTGCCGGCGGGCGACATCGGGGTGGGCGGGCGCGAGGTGAGCTACATGGCGGGCATGATGAAGAAGCTCACCAACAGCGCCGAGTGCGTCTTCACCGGCAAGGGACTCTCCTTTGGCGGCAGCCTCATTCGTCCGGAAGCCACCGGCTACGGCCTGCTCTACTTTGTCGACGCCATGCTGGCCCATCGCGGCCAGTCCCTCGATGGCCTGCGGGTCTCGGTGTCGGGCTCGGGCAACGTGGCCCAATACGCCATCGAGAAGGCGATGGCCCTCGGCGCACGCGTCATCACCGCCTCCGACTCCGGCGGCACCGTCTATGATCCGGACGGCTTCACCCCCGAGAAGCTGGCCCGCCTGATGGCGCTTAAAAACGAGCAGCGCAAGCGGGTCGCCGATTACGCCCATGAGCTCGGGCTCGAGTTCTTCAGCGGCCGTACCCCCTGGCACCTGGCGACCGACGTCGCCCTCCCCTGCGCCACCCAGAACGAGCTGGATGCCGAAGATGCGGCGCAGCTTATTGCCAACGGCGTGCAGCTGGTGGCCGAGGGAGCCAACATGCCCTCCAGCGCTGCCGCTATCCGCCTCTTCCACGAAGCAAAGGTGCTGTTCGCCCCGGGCAAGGCGGCCAACGCCGGCGGGGTTGCCACCTCGGGCCTCGAGATGAGCCAGAATGCCCAGCGCCTCTCCTGGACCCGGGAGGAGGTGGACGCCCGCCTCAAGGGGATCATGACCAGTATCCATGCCACCTGTGTCCGTTACGGTCAGGATGATGGTCATGTGAACTACGAAAGCGGTGCCAATATTGCCGGCTTCGTCAAGGTGGCTGACGCCATGCTGGCGCAAGGGGTCTGCTAGTCACGCCATTTCCCGTGACATCCCCCAAATCAACAGGGCAGCCCATGGCTGCCCTGTTGTGTTATCTGCATAGCTGTTGCTTTAACCTGGGCGACGCAGGTTGCATGCCCGACGCCACTTCACGCTCGCTTCACCCAGCCATGACACCCTCCCCCCTCTTCCATACGTGAACGAGAAGAACGAGATGACAACGACCATAGGCGCCCTGCTGATCCTGGCCGGGGTCGGCTGCTTTCTGGTATTCAACCTGCTGGGCACCACAGTGGATGCACAGGGATTCCTGCACGAGCCCTTCGCCCTGCTGCCCCTGGGCTATCTGCTGCTCTTCACCGGCATGGTACTCAGCTTGCTCCCGCTACTGCGCAGGGCCCTCGCCAAAGGGGAAGAGAACCGGCCCTGATGCGCCAGGAGCTCAGCAATAGCGGCTGATCTCGATGAGGTTCTGATCCGGGTCCAGGCAATAGACCGATTCGATGGGGCCACAGGCACCGCTTTTCATCACAGGCCCCTCCACTATCTCGACTCCTTGGCTCGCCAGTTGGGCCATCACCTGATCCAGGGGCCAGCGGGTGATGAGGCAGAGATCCCCCGACCCCACCTGCGCCCGGTTGCGCGGCTCCTCCCCCAGCAACTGCAGATTGATCTTCTGGTTGCCAAAGCGCAGGGCCCGGCGCCCGGCCCCGAAGGTGATGGGCTCCATCTTGAAGGCGCGACTGTAAAAGGACACCGCCCGCTTTATGTCGCTGACCGTCAATACCAGATGGTCGATATGGCTGATCATGGTCTCTCCCTGTGGTGGTGATTGCCGCACCATCATACCCACCCGCCTCAATAGAAACTGTGGCATGGTGCACAGGGGGGCTAACCACTTATTTTTACTAGGGAAATACCTTAACGCACGGCGGCACACGCCTTGTCACGCTGGGCCAGCAGGGTTTCGTCGTCGCTCTCCATGGCCGCCAGAATGGCCTGATTGCAGGCCCGCTCCGCGAGCTTCCCCGGGCTCTGCTGGGCATCGGCGATCTCCGCAATCATGGGGCGATAGCCGATGGCGGCCGAGCAGTACATGGTGCGGTACTTGGGAAGCTGCCAACTGCTGTCGTCTTGCCGTGTCAGGTCATCGCACAGTTTGCCAAACAGTGCCTGCGCCTTGACCGTGCACTGACTGAAGCGCCGCACATCTTGCTCGTAGGGACGGCAGACACTTTGCTGTTTTATCTGCCAGAGCTGGAAAGAGAAGGGAACCTGCTCTCCCTCATAGGGCACTACCAGCGTTTTTAGCTCGGTGCCATAGATATCCGTCACCTGTTGCTGCACCAGATTGAGATAAGCCGAAAAAAGATAAGATATTGGATCCATCACCACCTCCCTGTGGTTCGCCTTCTCTATCTTCGCCGCCCATGGCTAGATAGATCTTCAAATGGGCAAAATTAGATAACAGCTTACTGATTTAGCTAAAAAAAATGATACCCTGCCTACTCCCTCTATGCACAAGATTCAAGGTCAGTCACCATGCAGCAATGTGGTATTTATGAACAACTCATCACACAACTGTTGGCATCAAGACTAGATCGATCGCATTTCTACATCGGGGAACGACAACTGGAGTCTGCGGAGGCCGCAGTCTGGTTATCACGATTCCTAACTCGTGTGTTGGAATATGCAGTAGGCTCGGTCACTGGCGATGACCCATTACAACGGCAGATTGAGCTGGCTAACCAGTTATTGCTTTGGCTAAAAGATCGCATACAAGACCCAGACTTTATTGGCGAGAACCTTATCGACAGTCAGGGAAAAATTCTGACGGCGCTCTACCAGTTGGATAACCCCATCTCTGCCAATTTAAAGCAATATGCCGAAGATATTTTCCCTCTGACCGGTCTAACGCAAAGTGAGCTGTTCTGCGGCAGCAATGCGGGTTTGTCGATGGAGTCAGAGATTAAACGGGAGATATTATCGGCAGATAGCATCTGCTGGCTGGTCTCATTTATCAAGTGGGCAGGCATCCGTATTTTCCGTCATGAGCTGGAAGAGTTCACTCGCAGCGGCCGCCAATTAAAAGTAATTACTACCTCTTATATGGGGGCGACCGACGCCAAGTCAGTTGAATTTTTAGCCAGCCTCCCAAATACCGAAGTCAAACTCAGCTATAACACCCAGCGCGAGCGGTTGCATGCCAAGAGCTATCTCTTTTGCCGAAATACCGGCTTTCATACCGGCTATATAGGTTCCTCCAATCTCTCTCACTCTGCCCTCACCAGCGGCTTGGAGTGGAACCTAAAAATCACCTCGCAAGAGATCCCTCATATTATCGAGAAATCCCTGAGTACCTTTGAAACCTATTGGGAATCCGATGATTTTGAGCTGTTTGATGGCAAGCTCGAAAGCCGTACAAAATTGCAGCATGCACTGCAAGAGGCCCGTGGGGATGGGGACAGAAATATCCCTGCCTATTTCTTTGATATCACGCCGTTTCCCCATCAACTGGAGATCCTTGAACAATTGGCGATGGAGCGCGCTTTACACCAGCGCTTTCGTAACTTGGTGGTAGCGGCTACCGGTACAGGGAAAACTCTGATCTCCGCCTTTGATTTTGCGCGTTTTCTGAAAACCAAACCCGATGCCAAGTTCCTGTTTGTCGCCCATAAAGAGGAGATCTTGCGCCAAGCATTGGCCTCGTACCGCGGAGTGCTCAAGCAATACAATTTTGGCGAACTCTTGGTCGGCGGCGCCGTGCCAACCCACTACCGTCAACTATTTGCCTCGGTGCAATCCTTGAATAACCAGCTGGCTAATTTACGTCTTAGCCCCGACTATTTCGATTACATCGTCATTGATGAGGTTCACCATATTGCGGCGGCCAGTTATCGCGGTCTGCTCGCTGCCTTTGAACCTCACATTCTGTTGGGATTAACCGCAACGCCAGAGCGCCATGATGGCGGTGATATTCTTGCCGACTTTTGTGGTGTCATCGCAGCAGAGATCCGCTTGCCCGAGGCCATCAATCGTCGCCATCTCTGTCCGTTCCAATATTTTGGTATCGATGATGATACTGACTTGCGCCAAGTGGCTTGGAAAAATGGCCGTTATGACATCACTGAGCTCACCAATATCTATACCCACAATCAGCAGCGGGTACAGAAGATAGTCCAGAGCCTCAATGAGATCGTCACCGATATTACCAAGATCAAAGCACTGGCATTTTGTGTGAGCCGTGAACATGCCAACTTTATGTGCAAAGCATTTTTATTGAAGGGCATCAAGGCTGACATCCTCACCAGCGATAACCGAGACGAGCGACATAGTAAGCAACAAGATTTGCGTACCGGCGTTATCAATATTCTCTGCGTGGTGGACATCTTCAACGAAGGGGTTGATATCCCGGAAGTCGATACCTTGCTGTTTTTACGACCAACGGAAAGCCTCACCATCTTCTTGCAGCAATTGGGGCGCGGCCTGCGACTGGCGAGCGATAAAGAGTGCTGCACCGTATTGGACTTTGTTGGGAATGCCCGTGCTGAGTATGACTTTGCCCAGAAGTTCCGGGCACTGGTGGGTAAAACCAATAAAGCGATCAGCCACGAGATCAAACAGGGCTTCCCTCACGCCCCCTTGGGCTGCCGCATCGAGCTCTCAAAACAGACCCAAGAGTTAATTCTGAGCAATATCAAAAAGGCGACTCTCAATACCTCGCGCCTCATGGGCCTGATCCGCCGTTTCTCACAGGATTGCGATTTACCGCTGACACTGGCGAATTTTCTGAAGTTCTACCCTCATATCAGCCTTGAGGAGATCTACAAGCGCGGCAATTGGAGCGCCTTGGTCAAACAGGCCCACAACCATACCGTTTCTGAAATGAGCGATGAGAAGCTGTCGACCCTCTACACCCGGGCCATCAAAACCCGGCTATTGGGCTGCGATGCGCTCCATTACTTGAACTTCTTACAAACCTTGGTGGAAAGCGCCTTTACCTTAACGGCTGAACACGATGAGCGGATGGCCTTGATGTGCCATTACGACTTCTGGCAACAAAGCGGCCCCAACGCAGGCTTTAGAACGTTGGCGCACAGCCTGAAACAACTCAATCAACCTGAGTTGAGGGCCGAGCTGGCAGATCTGTTGCCCATGCTGATCAACCGGGTGCAACACGAGCAACTGGCCATGCCTGACCTTCCCGGCAATCCACTGCAACTGCATGCCCGTTATGCCAGAGAGCAGGTGCTGGTTGGCTTTGGGGCAACCACCTTCACGCAACAGCCCTCGGCTCGCGAAGGGGTCTATGTCATCGCAGAGCACAATATCGAGTTGCTGTTCGTGACCTTGAACAAAACGGAGCAGCACTTCTCCCCCACCACCCGTTATCACGACTACGCCATCAACGAGTCACTGTTCCATTGGCAGAGCCAAAACAGCGCTCGCCCAGAGCGAGGTAAGGGGCTGAGTTACATAAACCACAGAGCAGAGGGTAAGCGCGTGTTTCTGTTCGTTCGTGAGCAGAGCAAAGATGAATTTGGCCGCACCCTTGGCTTTGTGAACTTCGGTGAGGTGGAGTACATCTCCCACAGCGGTAGCCAACCGATGAACATTAAATGGCGTCTCACTACTCCGATGCCGCCTTTTATGTGGAAAGAAGCGGCCAAATTGGCAGTTGGCTGAGCGACCCATCACAACAAGGCCCACCCACGGCGGGCCGCCTTCGTGTGGTCAGCAGGCAATCCGTTCTATGCGACCGCCACTGAGTTTGAAGAAGGCATCCTGTGGCAGCTCCTGCAGCCAGGTGGTGGTGTAGTCCAGATCCACATAGGCGCCGCGCAGCATGGCGCCAAAGAGACCGTGAGAAACCACGATGGCCTGCTCGGCAATCTGCTCGTCCTCAAGCCATTGCCGGGCCCGGCGCTGAATGCTCTCAAAACTCTCGCCATGGGGGGCCTGCAGATACCAGTCCGGCTCCTCCAGATCCAGCTCGGGGTAGGCCGCCAGCAGCTCGGGCACCCGGCGACTCTCCCACTCCCCCATCCCTAGCTCCACCAGCCGCTCATCCCAGATGATGCGCTCCTGGTCCAAGCCAAGCTGCTGACACACCCGCTCCGCCGTCTGCCGTGCCCGGCCGAGGGGGCTGGCGTAGATCGTCCAGTCGGTGGGCTCGGTCAGGAGCTTGGCCAGACGGGCCCCCATGGCGAGGGCCTGGGCTTCTCCCCTGGGGGTCAACTCGGAGTTGCAACGCCCCTGCAACCGCAATTCGGCGTTGTAACGGGTCTGGCCATGGCGCAGCAAATAGAGGGTTCGAGACATGGTTTCTCCAGCAGAGTCAACGAGATAAGAAAACAGGGGGAAGATGATAACAGATGTACCGGGTCAACCAAGACCCGGAGGATGCAGGCTTGTGCTGACTCCTTGAGCGCATGGCCTGCGGCTATCGTGAAAGGACGACAGGGGATGTGCCGGTTTATCGGTCACAGGATGGCGGCCAATGCCAGAAAAGACAGAGTTTTTGCTCTGATCCGGGGGCCATTTTGGTACGAATCTCTGGCTCAAGACAGGGACGCCTAGTGTACAATCTGCCACCCGATTTCCCCTGACCCGGCCCAGGCTCAGGCCCTGATGTACCCCAGAGTAAATGAACGTGACCCCAACCCACCCCATGCTCGACAGTTATTACAGCCAGGATCTGGTGTTCTTCTCCATCCTGGTGGCGGTGCTCGCCTCCTACACGGCGCTGACCATGACCAGTCGGGTGAGCCAGAGCCGGGGACGGGCCGCCGTGCTCTGGCTCGCGGGGGGAGCCTTCGCCATGGGGCTCGGCATCTGGTCCATGCATTTTATCGGCATGCTCGCCTTCAACCTGCCCATCGCGCTGGGATACGATCTGACCCTCACCGGTCTCTCCCTGGTGGCGGCCATCGGCTCCTCGGCCTTTGCGCTCTGGCTGGTGAGTCGTCCCCAGCTCCCCTGGCACCAGATCCTGTTCGGGGCCGTGCTGATGGGGGCCGGCATCGCCACCATGCACTACATCGGCATGGCGGCCATGAAGATAACGCCCGGCATCCACTACCTGCCTGGGCTCTTCATCCTCTCCATCCTCATCGCGGTATTCGCCTCGGGTGCCGCGCTCTGGATAGCGTTTCGCCTGCGCAACAGCTCGCCCCGCGCCTTCTTCAGCAAGGCCCTCGCCTCCCTGGTGATGGGGGCGGCCATCATCGGCATGCACTACACCGGCATGGCGGCGGCCCAGTTCCCCGCAGAGAGCCTGTGCGGGGCCCTCTACACCGGTCTCAATACCCAGTGGTTGGCAACCGTGGTCATCATAGTGACCCTGGCGGTGTTCGCCATCGCCTTCGTGCTCTCCATGCTGGATGCCCACGCCGCCAAGCTCTCCACCTCCCTGCACCAGGCCCACGACGAGCTGCTCAAGCTGGCGCTCCATGACAGCCTGACCCGGCTGCCCAACCGGCTGCTGTTTGCCGACCGGCTGGAGCAGCGCATCCAGGAGTGTCAGCACAGCCAGCGCAGCTTCTCCCTGCTGTTTCTCGATCTCGACGGCTTCAAGATCATCAACGATGCCCACGGCCACCACACCGGGGATCTGCTGCTGGCCGAGGTGGCCCAGCGCATCACCGGCCTGCTCGGTGCCAGCGACACCGCCTCGCGCTTTGGCGGGGACGAGTTCGTGCTGGCCCTGGCGCCGGGGGACGTGAGCCAGGCCACGGCCTTTGCCGAGCGGCTGCTGGCCACCCTGGCCCAGCCCTATGAGTGGGAGCACCACAGCCTGCACATCACCGCCAGCATCGGCATTGCCGTCTATCCCCAGGATGGCACCAGCCTGCACGAGCTGACCCTCAACGCCGATGCCGCCATGTATTACGCCAAGGAGCAGGGGCGCAACGACTACTACTACTTCGACAGCGCCATGAACGCCAACGCCCACCAGCAGTTCCTGCTGCACAAGGAGCTGCAACACGCCCTGGAGCGGGGGGAGCTGGCCCTGCACTACCAGCCCAAATACTGTGCCCGCAGCGGCCAGGTGGTCGGCGCCGAGGCCCTGCTGCGCTGGCAGCACCCGGAGCATGGTGCCGTCTCGCCGGCCAGCTTCCTGCCGCTGGCGGAGAAGAGCAGGCTCATCATCCCCATCGGCAACTGGGTCATCGACGAGGCGTGCCGCCAGATGAGCGCCTGGCGGGCGGCGGGTCATCACGACTGGAGCGTGGCGGTCAATCTCTCCACCATCCAGCTCGCCAGCCCCGGGTTGCTGGAGGAGGTGCAGGGCGCCCTCGCCCGCCATCGGCTCGAGGCCCGTCACCTGACCCTGGAGATCACCGAATCCACCGCCATGCAGAAGGCCGAGGAGAGCCTCGCCATCCTCAACCGTCTGGCCGAGCTCGGCCTTGGCATCTCCATCGACGACTTCGGCACCGGCTACTCCAGTCTGCTCTACCTCAAGCGCTTCCCCGCCAACGAGCTCAAGATTGACCGGGGCTTTGTCACCACCCTGGAACGGGGAGGCGACGATGCCACCATCATCGCCGCCATCATCGCCCTGGGTCAGGCCCTGGAGATGCGCATCGTGGCAGAGGGGGTGGAAACCCCGGAGCAGCGGGACCTGCTGACCGAGCTGGGCTGCGACACCTTGCAGGGCTACCTGCTCGGACGCCCCATGACCGGGGAGCAACTGCTTGTCCACTGCGCTCCCGAGACTCCCCAGCGGGTGCTGGAAGGTGTGCTTGCCTGACAAGCAGGTGGGGCGCTGCGCCCATGTCGCCAGAGTGATCACCAGCCCGATTGCGTCCCTTCACGACTCAAGGTAGTCTGCTGCAAGACTCGAATGCTCCTTTATCTTGCCGGGCGCATCGAGCGCCCCCCATGGCAGATCACCCGTTCAGAGGAGCCACATCCATGGCCAGATTCCAGTTCTTCAGCGTCCCCGCCTCCCGCCGTCAGCAATATACCTATGTCGACATGGCCTCCCCCACCTTCCTCACGGAGAAGGAGGCGCTGCTGACACAAGGGTTCGAGGTGGAAGAGGATTTCATCGACGCAGCCACTCCCCACGAGGCGGTGGAGAAGTACAGATCCGGTTTTCTCTACGTGGCGGACGAGATAGGCAAGTCAGACGAGGCCTATGCGGCGGCAACGGCCTTGCTGGAGATGGGCAATAAGATCCTGGGCCGCAAGGCGGGCTGAGCAAGGCGGGCCGCCGGGACGATACCCCCGATGGCCCGCAGGCAGTCAGCGTTGAGGGTGCTGACGGAGCATCTCCACCAGCTCCTCTTCACTGCCGGGTTCATGGGCAAGCTGCAGGCTGGGGGCGGCGCCCCCCATCAGCATATAAACGTGAGTGCTGCAGTGATCGTAGTGATACCACTTACCGTCGATACAGACGTCGGTATAGCATCTCGGGTCCCTCTTGAGTTCCATACGCACATCCTTATGTGTCATTCACCAACCTCACCCTTGACCGTAAAATAAGGGACCTAAGTCCCCCTTGACCTGGATCAAGGGAGGTGGCGGGCAGAAGCGGGCAGTGGCCGGATCTGGCCGGGGCGGGATGCCGCCAGCCTGGATGACCGAGCCCGCCAACCGGCTCCAGCCTGGCAACAGCGCAACAAAAACGGCGCCCGAAGGCGCCGTTTTTCATGTCCGTCATTTGACCGACGGGGAACAAGCCGCTGGCTTATTCGTCTTCCAGGTAGGCGTAGCCTTGCAGACCCAGCTCCAGCTCGTCGAGCAGGGCCTTGCGGGTCTCGTCGTCCAGCGCCGGGTGGGAGACGATGCGCTGGTAGTTCTCGCGGATCACGGACGGGTCGATGTTGACGTAACGCAGCAGCTGGTCGACGGTGTCACCACGCACCACGTTGCGGATGTCCATCTTGCCTTCTTCATCCAGCCACACTTCCGCGCAGTGGGTGTCACCGAACAGGTTGTGCAGATCCCCCAGGATCTCCTGATAGGCACCCACCAGGAAGAAGCCGACATGGCACTCTTCGTGCTCACCGTAGACCGGCATCGGCAGGGTGCTTTCCACCCCCAGACCGTCGACGTAGTGCTCCACCTGACCGTCGGAGTCACAGGTGATGTCCATCAGGATGCCGCGGCGGGTGAGCGGACGCTCGAGGCCGGCCAGCGGCATCACCGGGAACACCTGACCGATACCCCAGGCATCCGGCAGGGACTGGAACAGGGAGAAGTTGGCAAAGCACTTGTCAGCCAGTTTCTCGGAGAGTTCGTCGGCCAGGGCGCGGTGGTTGCGGTTGACCGGGTTCAGCAGCTCCTTGAGCGCCAGACAGGTGTTCTGGTGCAGCATCTCGGCCCAGGCACGTTGCTCCAGGTTCAAGAGGCCCATGGTGTACTGGGCGTTGACGTCACCGAGATCCGCCACGGAGTCGTGGAAGATCTCCAGCAGGGAGGGATCTTCCCCGCGCAGGTCCAGCCACCCTTTCCACATGTTCTGCAAGATGGTGGGCGCGTCCTCGTCCGGGGCGCTGATGTCGTTCACCTCCACCCCTTCGGCACCAATGATATTGGTGACCAGCACGGCGTGGTGTGCAGTCAGGGCACGGCCGGACTCGCTGATGATGGTCGGGTGCGGCAGGTCGAACTCGCGGCAGACATCGCCGATGCCCCAGACCACGTTGTTGGCGTACTCGGAGAGGCTGTAGTTCGCGGAGCAGTGGCTCTGGGAACGGGTGCCCTCGTAGTCCACACCCAGGCCGCCGCCCACGTCCACCACCTCGACCTTGGCGCCAAGACGGCACAGCTCGGCGTAGAAGCGGCCGCACTCGCGGATGCCGCCCTGGATGTCGCGGATGTTGGCGATCTGGGAACCCAGGTGGAAGTGCAGCAGTTGCAGGCAGTCCAGCTTGCCGAGGCTGCGCAGACGCTCCACCAGCGCCAGGATCTGGGAGGCGGAGAGACCGAACTTGGACATGGAACCGCCGCTCGATTCCCACATGCCGGAGCCGGTGGACGCCAGACGGGCGCGCACCCCGATGTTGGGCTTGATGTTGAGACGAGCTGACTCGTCGAGCACCATTTCCAGCTCGGAGGGCTTCTCCACCACGATGTAGACCTTGTGGCCCATCAGGTTGCCCAGGAGGGCGTGGCGGATGTATTCGCGGTCCTTGTAACCGTTGCAGACGATCACGGACCCTTGCTCATGATGATGGGACAGCACGGCCAGCAACTCGGGCTTGGAGCCCGCTTCCAGCCCAAGCCTCGGCTTGTCGCTGTAGGACTGACTGATGGTCTCGATGACGCGGCGCTGCTGGTTTACCTTGATCGGGTAAACGCACAGGTAATCCCCTTCATAGCCTGACTTTTCGATGGCCTGACCGAAGGCGTTGAACAGCGCATCGACCCGGCTCTTGAGGATGTCGGGGAAACGCAGCAACACCGGCGTGGTCAGCCCGGACTGGCGCAGTTGCTCGATGGCCTCGGACAGCACGATCTGAGCCTCGGGGCGAGACTTGTCGGGAGAGACGGTCACATGACCGGCGTCATTGATATTGAAAAAACCCGCACCCCAGTAGGGAACGTTGTAGACCTTCAAGGAGTCCTTGCTGGACCAGTTAGTCATGGGCTATGCCTCGCAAATGAGCGGCCGTGGGCCGCCTTCGTTACCCTCAATCACATCCAGACCATTGATTGCAAAATGCGGCAAGCCAGAGCGGCCTGCTGACGTTGGACCCGCAACGGAGCATGCTCCGCCACATCCTGTTCATTGCACATCGCGGCAAGCCAAGGCTGCCTGGTGGATCTTGGGAAGTAACGAGTCTTGATGTGGGGCTGGTGGCTTTACATCAAGCTCAACGGTATGCGGTAACACCTTGCCGGCGTACCGCGGTACTTTGATGACAATCGGCATCAGCCACGCCGTTTGTTCATCATTCGGCAGCCATCCCGACGGACAGGAGAGGGTTTCAAGGAAGAGAAGGGAAGACGTCAGCACGCATCGTGTTGATGGACGACAACCACTACGACCCGCTCAACGCCAGTGACCGCCCATGACAAGGGAGATGATGAGCCCGAAGCCCACTCGGTCAGCTGAAAGATGAGAGTCCGTTGTTCTCCCTGATACCGGAGCCTAACCGGTATTAAAGAAACCATTCCCCAGCAGTGTCTGTCGTTTCTGCGTGCCTCGCCCTATAGGCGTCATGATCCTGCGGGTCTGGCGGACACGGCCTGCGCAGGGTTGCCCTTGGATCGGCGCGGAGTGTACACACTTACCGCAGCCAGTGACAATAAAAAATCGTGTTAAAAAACGGGTTTTCATCGGGGGGCAAAATCTCGCTGCCAGCAAGGCGGGCTCTGGGATGGCGAGGGATGGGAGTGCGTGGGCGAGGCGATGAAAATAACCAACACGTCACGCATTTTGGGTCACCCCTTGCCAGCGCTGGGCCGAGGGGAAATTCAGCTTTTTCGCAATTGCTTAACCAGTTTTTATTTTGGAATTTTTATGCAAGGTGCCAAGCGATGATCCCCGCCCCTCCCCCTCGATGGCCCTTCTCTCCCCCACAAAGTCATCAAAAACTGCGCTGACGCAATAAGCGGCGCCGCCGTCTTGGCCACAATGACTCCTCTTTCGTGACCCGAGGCTTGCCCATGAACACCCTGCTTTCGCGCTTTCTCCACTACCTCACCTTTCATACCCGTTCCGATGCGACCAATCCTGCCTGCCCCAGCAGCGAGGGACAGCGCCTCTTCGCCCGGGCCCTGTGCGACGAAATGACGCAGATGGGGCTGAGCCAGGTCACCCTGGACGAGCATGGTTACCTCACCGCCTGCCTGCCGGGCAACCAGCCGGATGCCCCCGCCATCGGGCTCATCGCCCACATGGACACCGCCGATTACGAGGCCGAGTGCGTCGTTCCCCAGATAGTCGAGCACTATCAGGGGGGCGATATCTGCCTTGGCAAGGGGGATGAGGTGCTGGCCATCCGCCAGTACCGCTTCCTGAAAAACTACCTGGGGCAGGATCTCATCACCACCGACGGCACCACCCTGCTGGGGGCCGACGACAAGGCGGGCATCGCCGAGATCCTCACCGCCGTGGAATACCTGCAGGCTCACCCCGAGATCCCCCGTGGCGATGTCTGGGTCGGCTTTACCCCGGACGAGGAGATAGGGCGCGGTGCCGACCGCTTCCCGCTGGACCGCTTCCCGGCCAAGTGGGCCTACACGGTGGATGGCGGCGAGCTCGGCGAGCTCGAATGCGAGAACTTCAACGCCGCCAGCGCCACGGTGCGCATCACAGGCAACAACGTCCACCCCGGCACCGCCAAGGGCAGCATGATCAACAGCCAGACCCTGGCCGCCCGCTTCCATGCCGCCATGCCCGCCGAACAGACCCCGGAGTGCACCCAGGGGTATGAGGGCTTCTTCCACCTGGCCCGGATGGAGGGCACGGTGGAGGAGACCACCCTGCACTACCTCATCCGCGACTTCGACGATGACTGCTTCGCCGCCCGCAAGGCCCAGCTCAAGGAGCGGGTCGCCTCCCTGCAACTGGACGCCCCCAGGGCACGCATCACCCTGGAAATAGCGGACAACTACCGCAACATGCGCAGCCAGATAGCGCCCCATCCCCACATCGTCGAGCTGGCCAAAACCGCCATGGAGGCCGCCGACGTGGTGCCCAAGATCAAACCCATTCGCGGCGGCACCGACGGCGCCCGGCTCTCCTTCATGGGGCTGCCTTGTCCGAACCTGTTCACCGGCGGTCACAACTTCCACGGCAAGCACGAGTTCATCCCCCTGCAATCCATGGAAAAAGCGGTCGCCACCCTGGTGGCGTTGGTGCGCCTCACCTCTGCCTGGCGGGCAGAGTAAGGGAGCAAGGACGGGGCTCGCCCCGTCATCAAACCGTCACCCAACCGACACACGAAAGGCACGCAGGGGCGTCAAGCTGGGGCAAAGTTCAGCGGAGCCTTGCCCATGTTCGACGTCGATACCCTGTTGGGGCAGCACCTGCCCCGCCTCGCCAGCCAGCCCCTCCTCCGTCCCCTGATGAGGCAGGGGCTGAGCTGGTTGCTGCACGAAGAGGCCTTCACCCGCTTTGCCACGCGCCATCCCCACCTGCGCGGTCTGGACTTCGTCGAGCAGGCCCTCACCGAGCTCCACTTCGACTACCGGGTGAGCGAGGCCGAGCTCGAGCACATTCCCGCCAGCGGCCGGGTCATTCTTGTCGCCAACCACCCCATCGGCTCCCTGGACGGGCTGGCCCTGCTACGCCTCATCGGGCGCATCCGCCCCGACGTCAAGATAGTGGCCAACCAGGTGCTGGCCCAGCTCGCGCCGCTGCGCCCTTTGCTGCTGCCGGTGGACAACCTGGGGGGCAAGACCGACAGGCAGGCCATCCTCGCCATGAACGAACACCTTGCCGCCGACGGGGCCCTGGTTATCTTCCCCGCAGGCGAGGTCTCCCGCCTCGGCCCCAAGGGGGTAAAGGATGGCCCCTGGCAGGCCGGCTTCATCAAGCTGGCCCAGCGCAGCCGAACGCCCCTGGTGCCCATTCACCTGGGAGGGCGCAACAGCCTCTGGTTCTATCTCGCCTCCTGGCTCAACAAGCCCGCCTCCGCCCTGCTGCTGGTACGCCAGCTGTTTCGCCAGCAGGGGCAGACGCTGCCGGTGACCATAGGGGCGCGCATTCCCCTCGCCAGTTTTCAGGAGCTGCCGGCCAAGACGGCGGCCCGGCTGGTGCGCGGCCACCTCTACCGAATCGCTCGGGGCAAGGCGGGACGGTTGCAGACCGAGGCCCCCATCGCCCTGCCGGAGGATCGCCGCCTGCTGAAACAGGCCATCGACGGGTGCGAGCTGCTCGGCCAGACCCCGGACGGCCAGCGCATCCTGCTCTATCGCCGCCACGAGCAGAGCCACTCGGTGATCCTGCGTGAGCTGGGGCGCCTGCGGGAGATCGCCTTTCGGGCGGTGGGGGAAGGCTCGGGCAAGCGGCGGGATCTCGATGCCTTCGACGATGATTATCACCACCTCATCCTCTGGGATCCCGCCCGCCTCGACATCATCGGCGCCTACCGTTTCGCCCCGGTGGCCGAACGGCTGGCCAGCAAGGGGCTGGATGGCCTCTACAGCCACACCCTGTTCGGCTTCGAAGAGAAGCTGCTGCCCCGGCTGGAACAGGCCATCGAGCTTGGCCGCAGTTTCATCCAGCCCGCCTACTGGGGCAAGCGGGGGCTCGATTACCTCTGGTTCGGCATCGGGGCCTATCTGGCCCGCTATCCCCAATACCGCTACCTGTTCGGGCCCGTCACCCTCTCCGGCAGCCTGCCGCCGGCGGCCAAGGATCTGCTGGTGAGCTTCTATCGCCAGCACTTCGCCCCCACCCTTGCCCTCGCCCCTTCCCGCCGCCCCTATCCCGCCACGCCGACGCTGTTCGAGGGGCGCGATTACGGGGATGACCTCAAGGTGCTCAAGGCCGGGCTCGACAACCTGGGCTGCGCCATTCCCACCCTCTACAAGCAGTACGCCGAGCTGTGCGAGCCGGGGGGCGTGCAGTTCATGGACTTTGGCATCGACCCGGACTTCAACCACTGCATCGACGGCCTGGTGTGGGTGGACGTGAGCCGCATCAAGCCCCACAAGCGGGCCCGCTATATTGGCCTCCCCGCCGGGGAAGCGCCGGCCACATCTGGCGACCGTTGACCGGGCGTCGCAACGAAAGAGGGAGGCCTGCGCCTCCCTCTTTCACATCATGGGTGATGCCGCCTACTCGGCTGCGGGTTTGCGATCCGCATGGCCGAGATCCCGCTCCGGGGCGATGACATCCCGCACCCGCTGCTTGATCTCCTTGGCCTCGGGGAAGCCCTCGTCGGCCACCCTGTCCCACACCAGCACCCCGTCCACCAGGATGCGAAACTCCCCCTTGCTGGCGGGCACCAGGGCCACCTCTCCCAGTTCGCCGTCGAAGGTGGAGAGCAGCTCCTGGGCGAGCCAGGCGGCCCGCAGCATCCAGCGGCAGAGGGTGCAGTAACGGATTTCGATGCGCGGTTTCGCGAGGGGCAAATGGGTGTCTGTCATGGGGTGACTCCGTGAAAATCGGTCAACCAGTGGCGAGCGATGCGCTGCATGGTGGCCTGGGGCAGTTCGTGAAGGCCCGGGGTGGATGCCTGATGGGCCAGTTGGTGCACCCCTTCGATGATCTCCGCCAGCACCAGGTAGACATATTCGCCGATGACGGCGCCGTGGACGAAGTTGACCGCCTCCCCCCGGTTGAGCAAAAAGATGGTGCTGCCGTCCGGCCGGGTCAGGGCCAGCACATGGGGACACACCTCCTCGCTCGGCCAGGGCAGCTGGGCGAGGCTGAAGGCGAATTCGTCGTCGGCGGAGGTGACCGAGGCCAGCATGGCGCCGGGGCGCAGGGCCTGCAGATCGGTGATGTCGAGGGAGCCGTTGCCGGTGGAGCAGATCACCAGCTCGGCGCGGCCCAGGGCTTCGGCCTTGTTCACCAGCTTGAAGCCGTGGGAGAGCGCCTCCACCTGGCGCAGGGCATCCGTCTCCACCAGCTCCAGATGCAGGTTGCGACAGCGCAGTTCCCGGGCGATGCTGCGCCCCACCTTGCCATAGCCGAACAGGGCGGCCTGGCAGACATTGAAGGTACGCCTCAGGGTACGCGCGAGGGACTCCGCGGAGTAGACCACGCTCAGGCCGATCTGGATATCTTCCGCCTGCTTGAGGGGGCTGCGGGCCACCGAGATGACGGGAGCCGCCAGGGACTCCTGTTCGTAGCGCTGATGGCCGTTCTCGGTCATCTCCACCACCCCGATGAAGCGGGCGCCAAAGTGCTCGGCCAGTACCGCCTGGCTCTTGGCGAAGTAGCCGCCGATGTCGAGGATGATGAGCCGCTCGTGGGACATCACCAGGGGGGCAATCTGGGCGATCACCTCACCGGGATCCGAGGTCCAGTGGCGATTGAGGGGCAGCACGGGGTAGTGCTGCTGGGCCCAGGCCAGCGTCGGCCCGTGCACGGACTTGGGTTTGGGCAGGATGGCACCGACCCGGCCCACCCGATCGAGCACCTGGATGAAGTCGGGTCTGTCGGGAAGCAGGTGGGTCACCAGCAGGATGCAGAGATCCCCAAGACATCCCTGTTCGGTGAAATGGCGAAAAAACAGATGCTCAGATCCCTGACTGCGCAACTGTGGCCTCCTTAGCGTGCCGCGGGAAAGCAGGCAAACAGAACCCGGCATAGCCGGGTTCTGTGTGTATCCAGATAATTGAAAATCCTTTTTATCCGAAAGCACCATGGGTCTCAATCTTTATCTGTCCAGACTTTGACAAGCCCATCAATTTCTAAGGTAATAGCCTGTTTTTCATGCAGAAATCAGTAAAGTGACGCCTCTGGCCATACCCACCACAGACTCACTCCGGCACCGACGGCCGCCACCAGGATCAAGACCCCCCAGCGAGAGAGTCCCGGGCGCCCGTGCAGGGCACGTTCCAGCAGCGGCAACAGCCAGACCGGCAGCAGCACCAGCAGGGGCACTTCCACGTACTGCCAGGCGAGCATCTGCACGAAGGCGAGTGAAAGCCCCAGGGCAGCCGGGGTCACCTTGACCCCTGCAAAGGCGCCGAGCAGGGCACGGAATCCGGCAAACGCGGCCAGGGCCCCCGTCAGCTGGGCGATGAGCAGGCTGCCATCGATGCCGATGACCAGCGCCAGCCAGATGAAGGCCAGGGCGAAGCCGAGCCCCTCCTCGCTGTCACCACGCCAGCTCGTCCAGCCAGACCAGAGGATGGCGGGCAGCAAGGCCAGCCAGATCCCGGGCTCGCTCGCCAGCACGGAGGCCAGCCCCTGCCACCACACCAGGGCACCCAGCCCCCCGAACAGCGCGAGGGCGACCCCCTTGTTGGTACCCTGGGTCAGGGCGGGTACCAGCAGGGTCAGCGGCAGCCACTGCCACGCCTTGACCGGCAGGCCATAGGCACCGCCCAGCAGGCAGCCTACCAGCCAGATCCCCAGGGCGCCCCACAGATAGCCCAGCCGCGGCCAGCGCCACGACAGCAAAGCGGCCCCTAAAGGAGCCGCCAGGGTTTGAAGCAGGAGTGCTGCGCCCATTACTTGCGCACGCCTTCAACGAACAGGTTGATGGTCATCTCGTCAGGGATGTTCGGCACCATGTAGTTCACGCCGAACTCGCTGCGCTTGATGGTGGTGGTGGCGTTGAAGCCGCTGCGGTAGCCGCCCCAGGGATCCTTGCCTTCGCCGATGTGGACCAGGTCGAAGGCCACGTCCTTGGACACACCGTGCAGGGTCAGGGTGCCCTTGAGTACGCCTTTGTCCTTGGTGCCTTCATAGCCGGTGCTGACGAAGGTCATCTTGGGGTACTGCTTCACGTCCAGGAAGTCGGGGCTGCGCAGGTGCTTGTCGCGGGCCTCGTGGTTGGAATCCACGCTGGCGGCATCGATTTCGAAGCTCGCCTTGGCCGCCGCCGGGTTGGCGTCGTCCATGCTGAAGGTGCCACTGAAGGTGTTGAACCGGCCGACCAGTTCGGAGAAGCCGAGGTGGCCCACCTTGAACTGGACTGTGGTGTGCGCTGCATCGACATCGTAATCGGCAGCCATCAGGGGAGCCGCCATAAACAGGCAAGAGGCCAGCAGGGCCTTGGTCATTTTCATTCCGATCGTTCCTTCATTGGGGGTTCACAACGGTGTCCAAAATGCTAACCTCCTATCGAGAATAGATAATCATCGATTTATTAAAATAATTATCAACCGAGAGTGGAATATGGATCAGATAGCCGCCATGCGCACCTTCATCAAGGTGGTAGAGTGCCAGAGCTTCACCAAGGCCGCCCATCAGCTCGGGATCTCGGTCGCCATGACCTCCAAGCTGATGCAGCAGCTCGAGGAGTCGCTGTCGACCCGGCTGCTGTCGCGCACCACCCGCCAGGTCAACCCCACAGAGGCGGGCCAGTTCTACTACCAGCGCTCCCTGGCCCTGCTGGCGGAGCTGGAAGAGACCCACAGCCAGCTCACCCACAACAACCAGCAGCCCCAGGGCACCCTCAAGCTGTCGGTGCCCATGGACTTCGGCTACCTGCACCTCTCCCCCGCCCTGCCGCTGTTTCGTGAGCGCTTCCCCGAGCTCAAGCTGGAGATAGAGTACAGCGACCGGCGGGTCGCCCTGGTGGAGGAGGGCTTCGATCTGGCGCTGCGCATCGGCAACCTGCCGGACTCCTCCCTGGTGGCCAAGCCGCTCGCCACCATGAAGCTGGTGGTGTGCGCCAGCCCAGACTACCTGGCCCGCCGGGGCACCCCCAGGACCCCGGAGGATCTCAAGCAGCACGACTGCCTCATCTACACCCTGACCCAGCCGGACTGGGTCTTCAAACGGGATGGGGAGCAACAGAGCATTCGCCCCCAGGGGCCCCTTCGCGCCAACAACGGGGTGGCCCTGACCCGGGCCGCCTGCGACCACCAGGGCATCATATTGCAGCCCACCTTCATCGTCGGCGACGCGCTGCGCTCAGGCGCCCTCGTGCCCCTGCTGCCGGAGTGGGAGAAGGGGCAGGTGGGGCTCTATGCCCTCTATCCGCACCGCCGCTTCGTCTCGGCCAAGGTGCGTTGCTTCATCGAGTTCGTGCAGGAGCGCTACCTGGCGCCCCACTACTGGGACAGGGAGACCTGAGCCCGGGCTCAGGGAGTGGGCATCAGCTCGGCCACCAGCAGGTGATCCTGCTGGCTCATCTGCCAGCGTGGCAGACGCTGGCGCAAGGCGGCGAGCTCGGCCTCCCCCAGCGCATAGGGCAGGGTGACGTGCAGGCAGTGGCAGTCGAGCATGGCTGCCAGTTGCAGGATCAGGGCGAGGTTCGCCTCGTCGCTCTTGTGCCTGTTGATGCGCCTGCCGAGCTCGTGGCGAAAGTGGGTCTCGGGATCCTGGGTCATCGCCTGCCAGCCGTAGCCGAACAGCGGGATGAAGGCGCTGACGATGCCAAGGGCGGTGAGGGGCCGTTTGGGCGGGTGATAGAGGGCGTTGAGATCCAGCAGGATGGGGCTTTGATGGGGCTCACGACTGCCGGATAAAATAGCATTGCTCATTGGATTACCCTGTTGATTCCTCTAGACTTCGCCGCATATTTGACCTTACATGCCAACGAGGTGCTGATGCTAAGCGATATCGAGATCTCCCGCCAGTCCCCCCGCCTGCCCATCGCCGAGGTGGCAGCACAGCTCGGCATAGCGGCCGCCCATCTCCACCCCCACGGCCATTACAAGGGCAAACTCGACCTCGCGCTGCTCCATCACGCCCCCGCCCGCGAGCCCGGCAAGCTGGTGCTGGTGAGCGCCATCACGCCGACCCCCCTTGGGGAGGGCAAGACGGTCACCACGATCGGCCTCTCCATGGGGCTCAACCACATCGGCCAGCCCAGCATCGCCACCATTCGCCAACCGAGCCTCGGCCCCGTCTTCGGGGTCAAGGGGGGCGCCGCCGGGGGCGGCATGGCCCAGGTGGTGCCGATGGAGGAGATGAACCTCCACCTCACCGGGGATTTTCACGCCCTCACCGCCGCCCACAACCTGGCCTCTGCCGCCCTCGATGCCCGCCTGTTCCATGAACGCAAACTCGGTGACCAGTTCAGCGCCAGAACCGGTCTGGCGCGGCTCGATATCGACCCGGCCAACATCCTCTGGCCCCGCACCCTGGACATGAACGACCGGGCGCTTCGCCACCTCACCCTCGGCCAGGGCGGCGCTGCCGATGGGGTCGAGCGCCCCGATCGCTTCGTCATCACCGCCGCCTCCGAGCTGATGGCCATTCTGGCGCTGGCCAGGGATCTCAAGGACTTGCGCGCGCGTATCGGCCGCATCCAGCTCGCCCTCGACCTGCGCGGCAAGCCCATCACCGCCGAGCAGCTGGAAGTGGCGGGGGCCATGACGGTGCTGCTCAAAGACGCCCTCAAGCCCACCCTGATGCAGACCACGGAGCAGACCCCTGTGCTGGTCCACGCCGGCCCCTTTGCCAACATCGCCCACGGCAACTCTTCCGTCATCGCCGATCGCATGGCGCTGGGTCTTGCCGACTACGTGGTGACCGAGGCGGGTTTTGGCTCCGACATGGGGCTGGAGAAGTTCTTCAACATCAAGTATCGCCAATCCGGCCTCGCCCCCGCCTGCGTGGTGCTGGTGGCCACGGTGCGCGGCCTCAAGGCCAACAGCGGCCTGCTTGACATCCGGCCGGGCCAGCCGCTGCCGGCCAGCCTGCAAGGGGAAGATCTCCCCACCCTGACAGCGGGGTGCGCCAACCTCGCCTGGCATATTCACAACGCCCGCCGTTACGGGGTGCCCGTGGTGGTCGCCATCAACCGCTTCCCCAGCGACAGCGATGCCGAGCTGGCCCTGCTGGAGGCGGCGCGCCAGGCCGGTGCCTGTGGGGTCGCCCTCTCCCGGGCCTTCACTGACGGTGGCGCGGGTGCGGCGGATCTGGCTCACGCCGTGGTGGCGGCCTGCAAGCAGCCCAGTGAGGTCAGGCTGCTCTACCCCGATGAGATGAGCCTTGCCGCCAAGCTCGCCACCCTGGTGGAGTGCGGCTATGGTGGCCGGGGCGTCACCCTCTCGGACAAGGCGCGCCAGCAACTGGCCAGACTCTCGGCAGAGGGCCAGGATAACCTGCCCGTCTGCATGGCCAAGACGCCGCTCTCCCTGAGCCATGACCCGGCCAGGAAGGGCGTGCCGACGGACTTCGAGGTGCCCATCGAAGAGGTGAAACTCTGCGCGGGGGCAGGCTTCGTCTATGCCCTGGCAGGCCCCATCATGACCATGCCGGGCCTGGGCAGCCTGCCGGCCTATCGCCATATCGACATCAACGATGACGGCGACATCGTCGGCCTGAGCTGACGGCGCCCAGGTCCAGCCAGAAACAACAAGGCCCCGCCGATTGGCGGGGCCTTGTTATGCGTATCAGAACGCCATCAGTAGTGGAAGCGCCCCAGCTTGCTCATGACCGTCTCGGTCAACCCGTGCATCTGCCGGCTCTGGGCATCCTGCTCCCGGGCCACCCGGGTGGAGGCGCTCGCCAGCTCGTGGATGTTGCTGACGTTCTGGTTAATCTCCTCGCTCACCTTGGATTGCTGCTCGGCGGCGCTCGCAATCTGGGTCGCCATGTCCTGGATACGGTCGGCGGCCTGCACTATGGTCGCCAGCTCGCTTACCGCCTGCTCGGCATCACGCAGCGCCAGGCTGCTCAACTGGCGCCCCTCTGTCATGGTGTCGACCGCGGCGCGCGTGGTATCCCGCAGCCTGTCTATCATCAGCTGGATCTCCTGGGTCGAGGCCCGGGTCTTGGATGCCAGGGTACGCACCTCGTCGGCCACCACGGCGAAACCGCGACCATGTTCACCGGCCCGTGCCGCCTCGATGGCTGCATTCAGCGCCAGCAGGTTGGTCTGCTCAGAGATGGTCCGGATCACATCCAGGATGCTGCCAATCTGCACCCCCTGCTGCTGCAAGGCGGTGATCCTGTCCGACACCTCGCTGACCTGGGCACTCAACTGGCGGATGCCGTTGGCAGAGGCGCTCACCACCTGCTGACCCTTGTGCACCGCATGACGGGTCTCATCCACCGCCTGGGCCGTGATCTGGGCGCTGCTGGAGACGGAGTCTGCGGTCGATGACATTTCATGGATGGCCGTGGCCACCAGCTCGACCTGCTCCAGCTGGTGATGGCTGTTCGCCAGCCCCTGCTGGGCCTGCCTGGCCGAGTTCACCGCCGCCTGCTGCAACTCGTGCACGCTGGTGGCGGTGTCGGTCACTATGCCCTGCACGGTCGCGACGAACTGGTTGATCCCCTCCGCCAGCACCCCGGTCTCATCGCGCCGGTGCTGGGTCAGCCGCTGGGTCAGATCCCCTCCGGCGCTGGAGAGACGCGCCACCATGCGAGCCGTCTCCTGCACCGGCCGGGAGATGGACCCTGCCGCGAAAGCGAGCCCGACCAGACCGATACCCGCCACCAGGATGCCCACCATCAGCTGGGTCCAGACCCCCTTGCCAAAGGCCTCGGCACGGGCCTGCGCCATCCGCTCGTACTCGGCATAGAGGGCGCTGCCCGGCACCTCGATGGCGATCCCCCAGGCCTGTGTGACCTTGTTGAGGCTGATGGGTGCGAAGACCCTCAAGCCATCGGCATGCTCGTCGCTGCCCCTCTCGCCGCGTTGCAACTGGGCCAGCAAGGATGGATCCTGCAAGCGCTGCCCTACCCCGTCGCCATCGCGGGAGTCGGCGGCGATGATGCCCATGGGGCTGATGATGCGCACCCTGCCCTGCCCGTCGAATACCCGTCGGCTGATGTCAGCGGCCAGCCGTTGCAGGTAGTTGAGGGAGTAGTCGATGCCCACCATGCCGAGGTATTGATCCCCGTTCAGCACAGGCACCACGAAGGAGGTGAGCAGGGTGGGCTGACCGTTAACCTGGTAGACGGAGGGGTCGACGGCGCAGCTTGCCTTGCTCTCCTGCGGGCAGAGATACCACTCGGAGGCCCGGATCCCGGTCGCGCTCGGCGTCTTGCTGTAGAAATCCCCCAGGGGTTTGAGGTCAAAACCGGCCGGGCCGCGGCTCCAGTAGGGGGCGAAGTTGCCCGATGCCTGGCTATGCCGGCCATCACCGGTATGGAGCGCATCCTGACCGTCGAAACGATCCGCCTCCCAGCCACTGTAGATGCTGAGGAAATCCGGGTTGCGATCCCCTATGTCCTTGAGCAGGGCCGTGACCTCGTCCCGATCGAGAGGCTCGGACTGATGTACATTGCCCGCCAGCAGCGCCGCCAGGGTTTCGGCCGCATCCAGCGCCAGTTCGAAGGAGCGTGCCACCTCGCTCGCCTGACCATCCGCCAGGGTCAGCAGCCACTGCCTGGCCTGCTGGCGGGCCGCATCGTGGCTCTCCTGCTGGATCTTCTCCTGCATGCTGGCCAGGGAAACATAGCTGTAACCCACCACGCTGAGGACGGTGGTCAGCAGGATGCAACCCGCAAAGAACATGACTTGATACTTGATGGAACGGAACATGACGGATGGTGGGTCTCTTGATCCAAAAAAGGGGGGCATCATACGGGCTTGCAAACAGGTCGCAAACGGCCCCGCATGAAATTAATCGCCGATTTGTGAGCGAATTCGAACATCCGGCCTGTCATCCCCCCATCCGGTAGGTGACGGGGCAGGCGGGCCGGTTGAAACGGGCACAGGGAGGGCGATGACAAACAACAAGGCCCCGCCGATTGGCGGGGCCTTCTGCGCTGTGCCGGGTGGCAGCAAGACTCAGAGGGTGAAGCGCTGGGTCATATGGTGCAGCGAGGTGGCCAGCCTGCTCAGCTCGACGCAGGCCTGGGCGGTCTGCTGCGCCCCCTGGGCATTCTCGTCGGCGGCGGTGTGGATCTTGACGATGCTGCGATTGAGCTCCTCGGTGACCGCGTTCTGCTGCTCGGTGGCGGTGGCGATCAGGGTGTTCATGTCGGTGATCTGGGTGACGGCACCGTTGATGCTGTCGATGCTGCTCCCCGCCTCCCGCGCCAGCTCCACGCTCTCCTGCATCTGCTGACGGCTCAGCTGCATGGCGCTGCCCGCCTCGGCGGTGCGCTCCTGAAGCACCTCGATCATCTTGCTGATCTCGGCGGTGGATGCCTGGGTACGCTGGGCCAGACTGCGCACCTCGTCTGCCACCACCGCAAAGCCACGCCCCTGCTCGCCGGCCCGGGCCGCTTCGATGGCCGCGTTGAGGGCCAGCAGGTTGGTCTGCTCGGCGATGCCGCGAATCACGTCCAGCACCATGCTGATGCTGGCGCTGTCGGTCTCCAGTTGCTGCACCACGCTCCCGGCCTGCTCTATCTGGCGGGAAACCTGCTCTATGCTGCCGATGGCGCTGCGCACCACCTGGTTGCCCTGGGTGGAGGTGCGGGAAGCCTGCTTGGCCGCCCCCATGGCGTCCGTGGTGTTGCGAGCCACCTCATTGACGGTGGACTGCATCTCGTTCATGGCGGTGGCGACCTGAGAGACCTCTCCCTGCTGGCTTGCCATGCCTTTGGCGGACTGCTCGGAGATGGCGCTCACCTCCTCTACCGCGCTGCTGAGCTGGCTCACCGAGCCGGAGATTTCGCTCACCAGCTCTGCCAGTGCCCCCTGCATCCGGTCGATGGCCGACCCCAGCTGACCCAGCTCGTCGCGGTTGAAGCGGTTGCCGCGGACCCACTCCTGCAGCTCGCCCCGGCCGAGATCGCCGCTCGCGATGCGCTGGGCCTGACGGGCCAGCATGATGAGCGGGTCGCGGATCTGGCGGGTCAGCACCACCGAGAGGGCGACAACCAGGGCCAGGCCTATCACCAGGGCCAGGGTCACGCTCAGTTTGGCGCTGTCAAAGGCGTCCACCACCTCGGCACGGGAGCCCACGGAGTAGCCGTGGTTGATGCGGATAAGCTCACCCACCGACTTGGTCAGATTGGTATAGAGGGTGACCCCCTCCCCCATGAAGAGGTGCTGGGCTTCGGCCATCTGTCCCGAGTCCTGCATCTGCCGGATGCGCTGGTGCAGGGCGACATATCGCTCCCAGTCCGCCTTGACGATGTCAAAGGCGCGGCGCTCCTCCCGATCCTCCGCCCAGATGGTGCCATCGTGGGCCACTATCTGGCGCGCAGCCTCTTGCAGGCTCTTCTCGCTCTCGTTGCGATAGCGGGCCTTCTGTTGGGCATCGTCCGCCACCAGGAAGACATCCAGTTCGTAGCGGCGCAGGGCATTGATGGTCTCGCCGAGGGTGCTGGTGCGCACGACGGCGGGCAGGATACTGTCGGTAAAGCCGATGGCGGCGCGGTTCATCTTGCTGAATTCAAACAGCGAGAAGCCGCCGATAAAGGCCATCATCAGGCCGAGTACGGCAAAGCCGGCGGTAAGTTTTTTGCCTATCGTCATGGTGTTCATGGGATGTCCTGCATGGGGGAAAACAAGTGGCATTGCTGGGCGCAGGCCTGGCCTGCGCCTTCACTACCCTCCTTGGCAGCACATCTCGTCCCTGTCGGCGCGCACAAGGGCGGGCCCGGGGGTGTCGGCGTCAACCAGACCGTCCGACAACACGGAGAGCCATAGCGACCGGCACGGTCACAACTTTAGGTATTTTTCAAAAAAAGTGAGGGAAAGGAGACGGGGCCTGTCGGCGACAGGCCCCGGGAGCACTACCCTTTCAGACCACCGAGGAACTCGGCGCGGGTGTCGGGCTGGGTCTTGAAGACGCCGCCCAGGGAGGTGGTGGTGGTGTAGGAGGTGGAGTCCATCACGCCACGGGCCTTCACGCAGAAGTGGGTCGCCTTGATGCTGATGGCCACGTCCCTGGTGCCAAGCAGGGTCTGCAACGCCAGCAGGATCTGCTGGGTCAGCCGCTCCTGTACCTGGGGACGGCGGGCGAAGAACTGCACGATGCGGTTGATCTTCGACAGGCCAATCACCTTGCCGCGGGGAATGTAGGCCACGTGGGCAAAGCCGTCTATGGTGACGAAGTGGTGCTCGCAGGTGCTGGTGAGGCTGATGTCCCGCACCATGATCATCTCGTCCACCTTCATCTTGTTCTCGATCACCGTCACCTTGGGGAAGGTGGCATAGTCGAGGCCGGAGAAGATCTCGTTCACGTACATCTTGGCAATGCGGTGAGGGGTCTCGGCCAGACTGTCGTCGGCCAGATCCAGTCCCAGCGTCTCCATGATGGCGCGCATATGACCTTCGATTTTTTCCTTTTTCTGCTGGCCGCTCAATTCATTGGCCACCAGAGGTGTCTCAAGGCCCTCGGCCTCGAGCGCAGCCCTGACCAACAGGGCCTCCTGGCTTAAGCTCGTCATCGTGTTTCTCTCCCACGCTCAGGGACTGTGCTGGCCTGCGGCATGGTGCCGCGGCGCAATCTTACAGGGCGATTATTGTCATAATTCTGTCTAACTCAAGCCCGGTGCCCGACTTTATGCCAAACCACCCCGTTTTGTCCGCACCGGCCTGCCCATTCGGGGGCAAGGCGCACGGCCGTGCCGCCTCTTCCCCACCTGCCATCCCGCGCAAGCCTCGCCCTGGTTACCCATCAGGAGGTAATTCAACGGGATAGCGTCCCAGAATCCGATCACACCGGAGCATCTGCCCCCCATTACCGCACCTTCGGCCTGCCCATCGGAGCGGATTTTTGGGATAATCCGCCCCCTACACACCAGAGAGGTCATGATGATGGGATTCGATACCGGTGCACTCCTCCCCTTGGACAAGGCCCTGCAAGGGATGCTGGAACAACTCACCTGCTGCTGCGAGACGGAGCGGTTGCCCCTGCCCCAGGCGCTGGATCGGATCCTGGCCGAGGAGATAAGCTCCCCTCTCTTCGTCCCCCCCTTCGACAACGCCGCCATGGACGGCTATGCCGTGCGCCTGGCGGATCTCGCCGCCGGGGTGCCGCTCCCCGTGGCGGGCAAGGCCTTTGCGGGCCAGCCCTATGAGGGGGAGTGGCCCGCCGGCCACTGCATCCGCATCATGACCGGGGCCCCTGTGCCCCCGGGTGCAGACGCTGTGGTGATGCAGGAAGAAACGCAAGCCGGCGACAACGGGATCACTTTCCTGACCGCGCCCACGCCTGGCCAGAACATCCGTCGCCGCGGCGAGGATCTGGCGCAGGGCGCCCGGGTGCTCGAAAGCGGCCTGCGCCTGAGCCCCAGGGAGCTGCCGCTGCTCGCCTCCCTTGGCATCGCGAACGTCACGGTGCGCCGTCCCCTCAGGGTCGCCATCTTCAGCACAGGGGACGAGCTCAAGCCTCTGGGCACCCCGCTCCAGCACGGGGACATCTACGACTCCAACCGCTACGGGGTCAAGGCGATGCTGAGCCGCATGGGCTGTGAGTGCCTGGACCTTGGCATCATCCCCGACGATCCGGCGGCCCTGCGCGCCGCCTTCTTGCAGGCCGACCGCGAGGCCGATGCCCTGATCACCACCGGGGGGGTCTCGGTGGGAGAAGCGGACTTCACCAAGCAACTGCTCGAAGAGCTCGGGGAAATTGGCTTCTGGAAGCTCGCCATCAAGCCGGGCAAACCCTTCGCCTTTGGCCGATTGCCAAACGCCTGGTTCTTCGGTCTGCCGGGCAACCCGGTCTCCGCCATGGTCACCTTCGATCAGCTGGTGCAACCGGCCCTGGCCAGACTCGCCGGTCAGCAGTTTGCACGCCCGCACCCCCTCCAGGCCTTGGCGACAGCGCCGCTCAAGAAGAGCCCGGGGCGCCAGGACTTCCAGCGCGGCATCCTGAGCGTGGGCCCCAATGGCCTCGAGGTACGCAGCACCGGCTCCCAGGACTCCGGGGTGTTCAGCTCCCTGTCCCGGGCCAACTGCTACATCGTGCTCGAGCAGGAGCGCGGCAAGGTGGCCGCCGGTGAGACGGTCACCGTCGAGCCCTTCTCGGGGCTGCTGCTGTGAGCGAGATCCTGAGCGACGCAGAACTCCTTCGCTACAACCGCCAGATCGTGCTCAAATCCTTCGACTTCGAGGGACAGGAGGCGCTCAAGCAATCCCGCGTGCTGGTCATCGGCGCCGGGGGCCTCGGCTGCGCCGCCAGCCAGTATCTGGCGGTGGCCGGGGTCGGCCACCTCACCCTGGTGGATTTCGATCGGGTGGAGCTCTCCAATTTGCAGCGCCAGGTGCTGCATAGCGACGCGCGCATCGGCCAGCTCAAGGTGGAGTCCGCGGCGACGTCCCTGCGCGCCCTCACCCCCTGGCTCGAGGTGGAGACCCACGCCACCCTCGCCGATGAGGCGCTGCTCGATGCCCTGCTGCCAGGCCATCAGCTGGTGCTCGACTGCACCGACAACGTCGCCATCCGCAACCTCCTCAACCAGCGCGCCCGCCAGCACAAGGTGCCCCTGGTCAGCGGCGCCGCCATCCGGCTGGAAGGGCAGCTCTGCAGCTTCACCTGGCAGGAGGATGAACCCTGCTACGCCTGTCTCAGCGCCCTCTTTGGCGATCAGGCCCTCACCTGTGTCGAGGCGGGGGTACTGGCCCCCGTGGTGGGGCTGGTGGGCAGCCTGCAGGCGCTCGAAGCCATCAAGCTGCTGGCGGGCATGGGCAAAAGCTACAGTGGCCGCCTGCTGATGATCGACGGTCTGGGTGGCAGCTTTCGCGAGCTGAAACTGCCCAAACGCCCCAACTGCCCGGTCTGCTCAAGGCCCTGAGCTGCGCCCACAAAAAAAGCCGAACCCCGGGGTTCGGCTTTTTTATCTACCTCTGCTGTCTGCTCCCCTCAATGGGTTGAGAGGATCCGCTGCAACAGATGATTGAACCCGGCGGGATCTTCCGCCGGCCAGGCGTGGTGACCATCCGGGGTGTGGATGGTGGCATTGGGCAGGGAGGCGAACTGCTCCACCCGCCGCGCCAGGGGCAGATAGTCGTGACTGGTGGAGATGATGGCCACCGGCTGCCAGAGGGTGCCGAGACGAGCCCGCACCGACCAGCCGGGCAGCGCCTCCAGCAGCGCCTTGTAGGTCTTCTTTTTGTTGCGCACGAAGCGCCCCCGGAAGGTGTGGCGCACCTGGGCGAGATCGGGGCCGGGAAAGAGCTCGCGACCGAGCCACCACGCCAGCGGCCGCATGCCGAACCAGCGCAGCCACTTGAGGCGCATGGCATAGCGCTCCTGCTCCTTTGGCGTCTCCAGCAGAAATTCGCTGAAGCCGTTGATCAGCACCAGCCCCTGCACCTTGTGGGGCAGTTGCAGCGCCAGCTCCAGCGCCACCATGGCACCGAGCGACAACCCCACTACCCAGGCAGGCTCGGGCTGCTCGTCGAGCCAGCGGGCCACGTCCGCCGCCAGGGTGGGCACGTCAAAGGGCCCCTCCTGCATGCTCTGACCGTGGCCGCGCAAGTCCATGGCCACCACCCGGTAGCGCTCGGAAAAACGCTCGATCTGCGCCTGCCAGTCGAGGCTGGAAGAGCCCAGCCCGTGCAGCAAGAGCAGCAAGGGCCCCTCCCCTGCACTGCGCAGGGCCAAGCCATGGGATTTCATTACCTGATTGCGACGCACCCGTCCCCCCTTTCTCGACGCCATGCCAGCCACTCAGGGCCAGCCAATCCGAACTCCGATCCCCCGTCTACCCCTCTCCCACCAGGCTCACCGCCTTGATGTAAGCGTAGAGGCGCATGGCCGGCGTCAGGGCGAGCCGCTGCGCGGAGCGGCTGGTGATCCGGGCCAGCAGTATCTGCTGCCCGAGAGCCAACTGCAACAGGGTCTGCCCCGGTCGCACCTCCCGCACCTCCAGCAGCCGGGTCTCGAGGCAGTTGGAGAGGCTGGAGTGCACGATGGGCTCGGTGGCGATCACCAGATCCCGCGCCGCCACCTTGATCTGCAAGGGACCTGCTTCATCGGGGGCATGCTCCATGGTCACCATCAGGGCCTGCTCCCCGAGTCGCAGGGTCGCCATCTGCTCGTGCTCGTCGTAGTGGGCCAGGGTCGCCGAGAGCATGACCCCGACGTCGTCGCGACTGGCCAGCGACAGGTCGGTGCGGGCGAAGATCTCTTCGGGGGTGCCCTGGGCCTCCACCCGTCCCTCTGCCAGCAGCACCAGGCCATCGCAGAGCAGGCTCACCTCCTCCATGGCGTGGCTGACGAAGATCATGGGGATGCCGCTCTCCTGCTGCAAGCCCTTGAGCACGTGGGCCTGATGGATGCGGCTGCGCCTGTCCAGCGCAGAGAAGGGTTCATCCAGCAGCAGCAAGTCGGGCTCGGCCAGCAAGGCCCTGGCCAGTGCCACCCGCTGACGCTGACCGCCGGAGAGGCCGTGGGCCGGTTGCCCCAGCAGCTCGGCAAAGCCGAGGCGCGCAGCCAGATCCTCTGGCTGCCAGCGCCCCCTCCCCTTGCGAGCCGCCAGTTGCAGGTTGCCGAGCACGCTCAGGTGGGGGAAGAGACGAGCATCCTGAAACACCAGCCCGATGCGCCGCGCCTCGGGGGGCAGGGCTGCAAGCTCGCGCCCCTGCCAGCGCAGGGCATCGCCCGGGGCCCTGTCGAGCCCGGCGATGATGCGCAACAGGGTGCTCTTGCCACAGCCCGAAGGACCGAACAGGCCGAGGATGCGGCTGGGGGGCAGCGCCAGATCGCACGCCAGGGTGAAGGGGCCGAAATCACGTCTGGCCTTGAGGTAGAGGTTCATCCGAACAGCCTCCGTTGCCGGCGTTGCAGCACGCCGTAGACCAGCACCAGCATCACCAGGGAGAAGCCCATCAGGCCGCCTGCCAGAATATGGGCATTCTGGTAATCCATCGCCTCCACGTGATCAAACAGGGCGATGGAGAGCACCTGGGTCTCCCCGGGAATGTTGCCGCCAATCATCAGCACCACCCCAAACTCCCCCAGGGTGTGGGCAAAGCCCAGCGCTGCCGCCATCACGAAGCTCGGCAGCGTCATGGGCAGGATGATGCGAAAGAAGCGCTCAAACGGGCCCATCCCCAGGGTGGCGGCAGCCTCCAGCTCCTTGTTGCCCATGTTGACGAAGGCGGAGGTGAGGGGCTGTACCACGAAGGGGAGCGAGTAGATGACGGAGGCGATGAGCAGGCCGAGGAAACTGAAGGCGAGCGGGGCCCCGAAGGTCTCCCGCCACCAGCCACCGAGGCCGTACTCCGGGGAGAAGGCCAGCAGCAGATAGAAGCCGAGCACGGTAGGCGGCAGCACCAGCGGCAGGGCCACCATTGCCTCCACCAGGGGGCGCAGCCGGTGCTGGCTGCGAGACAGCCACCAGGCGAGCGGCGGCGACAGCAGCAGCAGGATGGCAGTGGTGCTGGCCGCCAGTTTCAGGGTCAGCCAGACCGCCAGCAGATCCCCTTCACTCATAGGGTCCCCTCTCGGGTGTCGATAAAAAAACAGGGCGCCATCATGACGGGCGCCGCCTTGGGACACGTCAGGCACCGGATCTGGCCAGCACGGGGCTGGCCGGCAGACGCCGGGCGCTTACTGTGGCAGGGCGTAACCCGCCGCCTTGATCTGCGCCTGTCCCGGCCCCTTGAGCCAGGCGACCAGGGCATCCACCGCCGCCCCTTTCTTCAGCACCAGGGCCTGCTGCTCGATGGGGGGATAGAAGCTGGCCGGCACCGCCCAGGCTTCGCCGGTCTTGCCCGCCTCCACCAGATTGGCCCAGGCGACGAAGCCCAGCTTCGCATTGCCGGTGTCGACGAACTGCCAGGTCTGGCTGATGTTGGCGCCGGTCAGCACCCGATACTGCTTGGGATCGATCTTGAGATGAGCCAGGGTCGCCATGGCGGCGGCGCCATAGGGCGCTGTCTTGGGGTTGGCGATGGCCAGCTCCCCCTGCCAGTGGCGCAAGGTGGCCTCGTCGGGAGCAGGCCCCCCCTTCTGCCAGAGGCCGAGCTGACCGATGGCATAGGTGAAGCGTTCGCTCCCCTTGCCTTCCGACACCAGCTTTTGAGGGGTCGCCACGTCGGCCGAGAGGAAGAGATCGAAGGGCGCACCGTGGGTGATCTGGGTATAGAGCACGCCGGTGGCCGCCGAACTGATGACGATGCTGTGGCCGGTCTTGGCGGTGAACTCCTTGCCGATGCGCTCTATGGTGCCCTTGAAGTTGGCCGCCACCGCCACCTTGACCTCGTCAGCCAGCACAGTCCCGCTGTAAATGCCGCTTGTACCGACTCCCAGCAACAACACGGATACCCATCTTTTCATTCCGTTGCTCCTTATGTTCCGGCACGGCCGGATCGATTGACGCGAGCCCGAGGCTCACTCCCCTTGTTGCCAGCGGGCCAGGGCGGCGTCATCGCTCGCCCTGGCCTCGACCCAGCGTTGCACCCCGTCGGCGGTCAGCTCTTTTTTCCAGAACGGCGCCCGGGTCTTCAAGAAATCCATGATGAAGTGGCAGGCCTCGAAAGCCGCCTCACGGTGGGCGCTGCTCACCACCACCAGCACGATCTGATCCCCGAGCAGCAGCTCGCCGATGCGGTGAATGAGGGTGCACTCCTGCAGCGGCCAGCGCCCGCGGGCCTCGGCCACTATGTTCGCCAGCGCCTTCTCGGTCATGCCGGGGTAGTGTTCGAGGGCCAGCCCCTTCACATGCTCCCCCTGATTGAAGTCGCGCACCTTGCCGACAAAGCTGACAATCGCGCCTGTGTCCTGCCGGGCAGCGAGGCGGGCATATTCGTCAGCCAGCGAGAAGTCAGCCCGCTGCACCAGAATGCGATCGGTCATGGTTGTCTCGCTCATCATCAGCCTCCGGTCACCGGCGGGAAGAAAGCGACCTCATCCCCGTCATGGAGGGGGGTATCCAGCGGCACCAGGGTCTGGTTGACCGCCACCAGGAGCTTGCCGGATTCCAGCGCCAGCGCCCACTTGTCGCCGCGCTCGCACAAGGCGGCGCGAAGCGCCTCGGCACTGGCGTAGTCACAGGGCAGGCTCAGCTCGTCGCAGCCAACCAGCTCGCGCACCTGTGCAAAAAACAGAACCTTGATCATGCCTGCTCTCCTTTGGTCGCACCCAGTTGGAAATGACCGGACTTGCCGCCCTTTTTCTCCACCAGACGCACCTGCTCGATCACCATGTCCTTTTGCACCGCCTTGCACATGTCGTAGATGGTCAGGGCTGCCACCGAGGCGGCGGTCAATGCCTCCATCTCCACCCCGGTCTTGCCCGAGAGCTTGCACAGGGTGCGGATATGGACCCGATTGTGCGCCGTCTGGGGGGCTATCTCTACCTCCACCCGGGTCAGAGCCAGGGGATGGCACAGGGGAATGAGGTCGGCGGTCTTCTTGGCCGCCATGATGCCGGCGATGCGGGCGGTGGCGAACACGTCCCCCTTGTGGTGCTGACCGCTCAGGATCAACGCCAGAGTCTCGGGGGACATGGTCACGAAAGCCTCGGCGCGGGCCTCGCGTTCGGTCACCTGCTTGTCGGTGACATCTACCATGTGGGCCTCGCCGCTCTGGTTGAGATGGGTCAGGTTCATCTATGCCCCTATCGAAAAATAAGATGGATGATCCGGGTTTACTCCCGGGATCACAGATGGGTCACGAAGTTGCACGGCCGGGTACGGGCGTCGAGCTGATCCCGGATAAGCTGTTCCCAGCCCAGACGGCAGGCGCCGGTGGAGCCGGGTAGGCAGCAGATCAGGGTGCGATTGGCGAGCCCTGCCAGGGCACGGCTCTGCATGGCGGAGCCTTTTATCTCGGCAAACGAGAGCTGGCGGAACATCTCGCCAAAGCCCTGCACCGTGCGCTCGAACAGCACGCCGACCGCCTCGGGCACCCGGTTCTGCTCGTTGAAGCCGGTGCCGCCATTGATGAGCACCACCTGGACTCCCTCGTCGGCAATCCAGTCGCTCACCTGGGCGCGGATGCGAAACAGGTTGTCGGGGCAGAGCGCCCGGTCGGCCAGCACGTGGCCGGTCTGGGTCAGGGCCTCGACCAGATAGTCCCCCGAGCTGTCATCGGCAGCGGTGCGACTGTCGGAAACCGTCAGGACGGCGATCTTGAGAGGGATGAATTCGCTGTGTTTGGGTGCCATTGGGGCCATTCCTGTCAATCATTGACCACGAGAGGATGAGGTGAACGCGCCGCACCGTGGTGCCAGCCATGAAAGGAGCCGGTGGGCGCCGCGTTGCCGGGAAGGGATTCTATCAAAAGATGTCTGGCTGGGGGGCGTCATTGCCCATTAATCTCGAAGGCCGCCGGATCCCGGGGATCCGGCGGCCTTCCCATCAGAAGCCTGGCACCCCTTTCATGTCAGGCAGTTGGTGCGCAATCCCCTTGTGGCAGTCGATGCAGGTGTTGGCCCCGCTTGCCAGGTTGGTGGAGTGCATCTGGGCGGCCCGACGCCCTTGCAGGGAGAAGTCCATGTACTCGAAGTTGTGGCAGTTGCGGCACTCGCGCGAATCCGTCTCCTTCATCCGCTGCCACTCCCGCTCGGCCATCTCCCGCCGGTGGGATTCAAACTTCTCGCGGGTATCCACCTTGCCGGTGATCATGCCCCACAGCTCCTTGGAGGCCTGCACCTTGCGGATGATCTTGTAGGTCCATTCGTGGGGTACGTGGCAATCCGGGCAGCTGGCCCGCACGCCGGAGCGGTTGGCGTAGTGGATGGTGTCGCGGTACTCCACGAACACGTTGTCCTTCATCTCGTGGCAACCGGTGCAGAAGGCCTCGGTGTTGGACGCTTCCATGGCGGTGTTGAACCCGCCCCAGAAGATGACGCCACCGAAGAAGCCCATCAGCAGGATGACCCAGAGGGCAGCCTTCGACGGTGACTTGAAGGTGGTCCACAGACGCTTCACAAAGCCGGGTAATTTCATCTACGGGTTCCTCAGTTCAGCGCTTCAACCGGTTTGAAGGTATTGTTCACCAGCGGCTTGGCGTCCGCTTGCGGCACGTGGCACTGCAGACAGAAGTAGCGACGCGGCGAGACTTCGCCCAGGGTCATGCCGTCGCGGGTCTCGAAGTGGGTGGGGCTTATCTTGGGGGCCTTCATGGCACTGGCGTTCTTGAAGCTGTGACAGGCCAGGCACTTGTTGACCTTGTTGTCCACTTCATAGTTGCGGGTGTCGTGGGGGATCAGCGGGGGCTGGTGCATGTACTGGCGATCGTAGAGGTCGCCATCCTTGCGAAAGTTCTTCAGAGGGGCCGCGTCGGCATCCGTCACCAGATCCGTGCTTCCCCGCTCCGACTTGATGCCCCCCGTGCTGTTGGTGATCTCGGGGACGGCCGCCATCAAGGAACCCGCCATCAGGCAGGCCAGCATTGCTCCAATCAGCTTCTTCATTATGTGTTCTCCGACGTTTTCTCTGCCTTGACGGCAAAACCTACAGTGATTTCAAAAACTTGCTCCGCGCAGACATCGATGCAACGGCCGCAGTTGGTACACTCCTGAGCCGCAATCAAGGGCCCGTGACCACGCCTGGCACCGTGAACGGGGCCGCGCAGGATGGGACGCTCCGGGCAGACCGCATAGCAATCCATGCAGTTGCTGCACCGCTCGCGCCCCGAGGCTGCAATCTTGATGAACCCGACCCGGTTGACCAGGGCATAGAAGGCCCCCACCGGACAGAGGTGGCCGCACCAGCCCCGCTCCACCACAAAAAGGTCGAACAAGAACAGGGCCGCCAGCAGGCCCCAGCCCGCCCCCATGCCAAACAGCAGGCCCCGCAGGGTGAGCGACACCGGGTTGACCAGCTCCCACACCAGCACGCCTGTGATGGCCGGTGCCACCAGCACCATGGCCAGCAGCCAGTAGCGGGTGGTGCGGTTGAACTGACCGTTGCTCTTGAGCCCGAGCCGCCCCCTGAGCCAGGCGGCGGCATCGGTGACCAGGTTGACCGGACAGACCCAGGAGCAGAACACCCGCCCCCCGACCAGCCAGTAACCCGCGAGCACCAGCCCGGCCCCGAGCCAGAGGGTGGGGATGGGCCACTGGCCCGCCGCCACCGACTGCAACAGGGTCAGGGGATCCGTGAGGGGCACCGTCTCCAGCAGCAGGGAGCTGGAGAGGTTGCCCTTGAGGATCCAGATGCCCGCGAGCGGCCCCAGCAGGAACAGCCCCAGCACCCCGAACTGGCAGAGCCGGCGCAGCAGCAGGAAGCGGTGGGCACGCCACCACCCCAGCCTGGCCGTGGCCTCGGCCCCTGGATACCGACTCATAGACCCTCCGGTTTGCGGGTCGGCAGGGTGAGCCTGTCGCCGATGAGGGACTTGCCCGCCTTCGCCTTCTCTTCCCAGCCGAGCCGGTAGTGGTGGCCAATCTCTCCCTTGGCGAGCTGGCGAGGCACCACCTTGATGGCCGCCTCCTCCAGCACGCAGGCGTGCTCGCACTTGCCGCAGCCGGTGCAGAGATCGCTGTGCACCGTGGGCAGGAACATGGCGTGCTTGCCGGTGCGCGGGTTATGTTGCAGCTCCAGGGTAATGGCCTTGTCGATGAGGGGACAGACCCGGTAGCAGACATCGCAGCGCAGCCCCAGGTAGTTGAGGCAGGTCTCGTGATCGATGAGCACCGCCACTCCCATCCGCGCCTGATCGATGTCGGTCATGGTCTGATCCAGCGCCCCGCTCGGGCAGGCCACCACGCAGGGGATGTCGTCACACATCTCGCACGGGACGGCGCGCGCCTTGAAGTAGGGGGTGCCGGTGGTCACGGGTTCAAACAGCCGGGCGAGCTTGAGGGTGTCGTAGGGGCATGCCTCGACGCAGAGCCCGCAGCGCACGCAGGCGCCGAGGAACTCGGCCTCGTCGAGGGCGGCCGGCGGGCGCAGCGCCTGGGCAGGCACAGCCTGCACCTGCTGGCGCGCCATGCCGCCGAGCCCCACACCAAGCAGGCCCACACCGCAGGCCCCCTTGGCCATGTCGGCCAGAAACTGGCGCCGACTACGACTCATCTCGCGCTCCCCCGCCTCAGGCCTTCATGACCTTGACGGCGCACTTCTTGTAATCCGTCTCTTTGGAGAGCGGATCGGTGGCGTCCAGGGTCAGCTTGTTGACCAGCTGGCTCGCGTCAAAGAAGGGCATGAACACCAGTCCTTTGGGCGGGCGGTTGCGACCGCGGGTCTCGACCCGGGTCTTCACCTCGCCCCGGCGGGAGGAGACGATCACCTCTTCACCACGGCGCACGCCACGGGCCTTGGCATCTTCCGGGTGCATGAACAGCACCGCATCCGGGAAGGCGCGATAGAGCTCGGGCACGCGACGGGTCATGGTGCCGGTGTGCCAGTGCTCCAGCACGCGACCGGTGGAGAGCCACATGTCGTACTCTTTGTCCGGAGCCTCGGCAGCCGGCTCATAGGGCAGCGCGAAGATCACCGCCTTGCCATCGGGCTTGCCGTAGAAGCGCACCCCCTCCCCCGCTTTCACGTAAGGGTCGAACCCTTCGCGATAGCGCCACAGAGTCTCCTTGCCGTCCACCACCGGCCAGCGCAGGCCGCGGGCTTCGTGATACTGATCGAACGGCGCCAGGTCGTGGCCATGGCCGCGACCGAAGGAGGCGTACTCCTCAAAGAGCCCTTTCTGGACGTAGAAACCAAAGTGCTCGGCCTCGTCGTTCAGGGCCCCCTTGCTCTGCTCTTTCGGGAACTGGTTCACCTGGCCGTTGGCATAGAGCACGTCGAACAGGGTCTTGCCCTTCACTTCCGGCATCTTGGCAATCAACTCAGCCGGCCACACCTCTTCCACGGTGAAGCGTTTGGAGAATTCCATCAGCTGCCACAGGTCGGACTTGGCCCCTTCCGGTGCCTTCACCTGCTGGTGCCAGAACTGGGTGCGACGTTCGGCGTTGCCATAGGCCCCCTCTTTCTCCACCCACATGGCGGTGGGCAGGATGAGGTCGGCCGCCTGGGCGGTCACGGTCGGATAAGGGTCGGAGACCACGATGAAGTTGGCCGGGTTGCGATAACCGGGCAGCGCCTCTTCGTTCATGTTCGGGCCGGCCTGCATGTTGTTGTTGCACATTACCCAGTAGGCGTTGAGCTTGCCGTCTTTCAGCATGCGGTTTTGCAGCACGGCGTGGTAGCCCACCTGCTCCGGGATGGTGCCTTCCGGCAGCTTCCAGATCTTCTCGGCGATGGCGCGGTGTTTGGGATCCGTGACCACCATGTCCGCCGGCAGACGGTGGGCGAAGGTACCCACTTCACGGGCGGTACCACAGGCGGAGGGCTGGCCGGTCAGGGAGAAGGGGCCGGAGCCTGGCTGGGAGATCTTGCCGGTCAGCAGGTGGATGTTGTAGCAGAGGTTGTTGGCCCAGACGCCGCGGGTGTGCTGGTTGAAGCCCATGGTCCAGTAGGAGACCACCTTCTTGCTCGGATCGGCATAGATCTGGGCCAGCTTCTCGAGCTTGTCCTTGGGCACGCCGGAGAGCTTGGAGACGGACTCCAGATCGTAATCCGCCACGAACTTGGCGAAGTCCTCGAAGCTCATGGGGGTGGAGTCGCCGCTGTCCGGGTTCTTGGCCTTTTGCTGCAGCGGGTTGGTGGGACGCAGGCCGTAGCCGATGTCGGTCACCCCTTTGCGGAACTGGGTGTGCTTGTTGACGAACTCCCAGTTCACCTTGTCGTTCTGGATGATGTAGTTGGCGATGTAGTTGAGGATCGCCAGATCGGTCTGGGGGGTGAACACCAGTCCGTTGTCCGCCAGCTCGAAGCTGCGATGCTCGAAGGTGGAGAGCACGTGCACCTGCACGTCCTGGTGGGACAGGCGGCGATCGGAGATGCGCGACCAGAGGATGGGGTGCATCTCGGCCATGTTGGAGCCCCACAGCACGAAGGCGTCGGCCTGCTCGATATCGTCATAGCAGCCCATGGGTTCATCCATACCAAAGGTACGCATGAAGCCCACGACCGCGGACGCCATGCAGTGACGGGCATTGGGATCCAGGTTGTTGGTGCGCAGACCGGCCTTCATCAGCTTGGCGGCGGCATAGCCTTCCCACACGGTCCACTGGCCGGAGCCGAACATGCCGACCGCGGTCGGGCCCTTCTCTTTCAGGGTGGCCTTGAACTTCTCGGCCATGATGTCGAAGGCCTGACCCCAGCTGATGGGGGCGAAGTTGCCGTTCTTGTCGAACTTGCCGTTCGTCATGCGCAGCATGGGCTGGGTCAGCCTGTCCTGGCCATACATGATCTTGGACAGGAAGTAACCCTTGATGCAGTTAAGACCGCGGTTGACCGGTGCATCGGGATCGCCCTGGGTCGCCACGACGCGCCCATCCTGGGAACCCACCAGCACGGAACAGCCGGTACCGCAGAAACGGCACGGCGCCTTGTCCCACTTGATGGCAGTCTTGTCGGTACTGGTGATCAGATTGGCCGCCAGAGTGGGGGCACTGACACCAGCCACGGCAGCGGCTGCCGCCACCGCATTGGCCTTCATAAAGTCGCGTCGACTCAGCTTCATGACATATCCTCGCATTGCTTAATCACATCAATGACAGCCATTGTGACGAGCCGCGCTGGCTCAGCTCCATGGCGCTTTATTCCTTTGCTCTGGGCTTTTCGTTCATCGAACGCAGACAACAGACCCGGCATCCCGTGTATTACCCATGGCGGTCAGCGAACGACTCTTGCGCTTCTGCCACATGACGCCTTATTCCCCATCTTCGGCGTCCATTTCATCGAACTGGTGGTAGATCAGGGCCGCAGAGAGCACCCCGGGCAACCCCTGAATGGTGTCGATGGCCGCCATGATGGGGCGCTGGCTCGGCCCCTCCAGGGTCACCACCAGCTTGCCCTCCTCGCTGACGGCGTGGATCTCGGCCCCGTCCAGGGTCGCAATCCGCTCTGCCAGGGCGTGGCGCAGATCGGGCTGGGTCAGCACCACCAGGCTGGATACATGGAACTCTTCTCGCGTCATATCACCGTTTTCCAACTTGTTCGTCTCTTGGGTCATCGCGAAGCCTCGCCACGAGACAGACCGATGCTGATGCTACCCACCGGGCAATCCGCCACGCAGGCCCCGCAGCCATTGCACGACTCGGCATGGATGCTGGGGGTGGGTACGCGCCCCAGCCGGGGGGAAAAGCGGATGGCCTGCTGCTCGCAGCTGTCCTGACAGCGCTGGCAGAACACCTGGGCAGTGGCCAGACAGCCCGCCTCGATATGGGCCACATACTCCCAGGGTGTCTGGGTTGTCGGCCTGAATACCGGCGCCTGGCAGGCGCTGACGCACTCGGTGCAGAAGGTGCACTCGCCGCGGTGAAAATCCACCGTGGGGAAGCCCCCGTCCCCCTTGATCAGGATCTGCTCCGGGCAGGCCGCCAGACAGTCGCCGCAGCGGGTGCAGCCAGCCACGAACTCGTCCCAGGAGACGGACCAGGGCAACTGGATCCCGGCCTTGGGGGCGCTCAGGCGTCCCCGAAACAGGCCTCTGCGTGACAAGTTGACCCCATCGGTCATATCGACTCCTCTTTTCGGGGACGGATGCCCCCGCGCGGATCCCGTGACTGGCATTTTCAATACCAATTATAAGCGTGGGTGTATATTGCGGCCCTGACAAGTCAGGGGATATACCACCAGGGAGATAAACAGGGGGGATTCTTGCGCTGGATCAAACCCTTGGCGCAATTAGACACAGCAGGGGCAAGGTAAATTACCCCTATGTGAGGATTGATAATTAATCGAAGGTTATTTGAGGTGCACGGCGGCTGTCAGCCGCCGATGGAGGCCAGGTGGGGGGTCATGCCTGCATTGCCTTCATGGAGGCGATGGGTGGCGGCCTTGCCGGTCAGCGCCTGGCGAATACGCCATTGCAGCGCCTCCTGCTGGCTGTCATCGGTGAGCAGATCCCGCAGTTCCACCCCGTTGTCGCCAAAGAGACACAGGTGCAGCTTGCCCTTGGAGGAGACCCGCAGCCGGTTGCAACCGGCGCAAAAATCCTTGCTGTAGGGCATGATGAGCCCCACCCCGCCCCTCGAGTCCGAGTGCGTGAACACCTGGGCAGGGCCATCATCCACGCCGCGCAGCTGCTGCACCCAGCCGCTCTCTTGCAGACGCTGCTTGATGAGTTCACCGCTGGTATGGTGATCGCGAAACAGGGCGTCCATCTCGCCGGTCTGCATCAGTTCGATGAAACGAAGCTCGATGGGTTTGTCCCGGATCCAGGCGAGGAATGTCTCGAGCTGATGATCATTGAGCCCCTTGAGCAGCACGGCGTTGATCTTGACCGACCGAAAACCTGCACTCAGGGCGGCGTCTATCCCCGCCATCACCTCCGCCAGCTTGTTCTCGCCGGTGATCTGGTGGAACTGGCGGGGATCCAGGCTGTCGACGCTGACGTTCAGGGCCGTCAGCCCCGCATCGAACCACTCGCGGGCACGCTCCTTGAGGCGATACCCGTTGGTGGTCATGGCCACCTTCTCGATGCCGGGAGTATTGGCCACCGTCTCGATGATGGCCGTGAAGTCGCGACGCAGGGAGGGCTCGCCTCCGGTCAGACGCACCTTGCGCGTCCCCATGGCCGCAAACCCGGAGACGACGCGACGGATCTCCTCCAGGGAGAGGAAGGACTGGCGCCCCTCACCATCTCCTTTCGGCGGGTGATAGCCGTCCGGCAGACAGTAGGTACAGCGGAAATTGCAGACGTCGGTGACCGACAGACGCAAATAGTAAAAGCGACGGGAAAAACCATCTTCAAGTGGCAACATAAACACCTTTCCAAATACGGGAGGCCAGGGCATTTCTTTCCTGACCCTTTCAGCTCGAACAGCGGCTGACGGCGATCTCCCCTTATCTCAATGACTTAGGCAAAATCGCTCGGAGTTCATCTAGTTTTTCGATGCTAGCACAACTTGGAGTACACTCCCATGCTACTTTGTGGGGTCTTTGTGGGTGAAAAGGGAGCCGGTCGGCATGGGAAAATGGTTCAGAGTGCAGTCGGTCAGCAGCGCCATCGGTCGCTCCATGGTGCTGATCCTGTTCATGGCCAGCCTGATCGCCGTGGTGGCCATGGTCACCCTCTTCTATTCGGTTCCCGATGCCAAGGCCATCAACCTGTCGGGCTCCCTGCGCATGCAGGCCTACCGCATGGCCTATGAAATCGAGAAGGATCAGGTCGTCCTCGGTCGGCTCGCCCAGTTTGAACAGACCCTTCATGCCCCCGAGCTGCAGGAGACCCAGCGCTGGATCACGCCCGCCTCCCTGCGCCGCACCTATGGTGAAGTCCTCTTGCAATGGCAAGTGATGCGCGAACACATCGAGAATGCCACTCCCAGCCGTTATACCGACAATACGGAGCAGTTCGTCGCCGCCATCGATGACTTCGTCAACCAGATGCAGTACCACGTGGAGTTCAAGGTGCGCATGCTGGCCCTGGCAGAGGGGCTAGGGCTGCTCGCCATCATCACCATCGCCTGGTGCACGGTGCGCTTCACCCGCCAGCAGGTGGTAGCGCCCCTCAACCAGCTGGTCTATTGCGCACGCCAGATCCAGCGTCAGGAATTCGATCTCACCCTGCCCCCCCACTGTGAGAACGAGCTGGGAGAGCTGTCGGGGGCCTTCGCGACCATGGCCGACGAGCTTGGCAAACTCTACCGGGAGCTGGAGAGCAAGGTGGAGGAGAAAACGGCCAAGCTGCAACAGGCCAACGACACCCTCTCCTTCCTCTATTCTACCGCCCAGAAACTGCACGCGGCGCCCCTCAGCCGCCGCACCCTGCAAAAGCTGCTGGAGCGGGCCGCCGCCCACCAGCACATCGAGTACATCCGCCTCACCCGCTTCGAGCACAATGCGATGCCGGTCTACATCACAGGTCGCAAGGGGTGGCCGGGGGATCTGGACGCCGTGGTGAGCTTCTACCTGCAGATGGATGACGAGGAGTATGGCCGGCTCGACATGATAAGCGACCACCCCATCGACGAGCGGCTGATGAAGAACTTCTCCATGTTGCTGGCCCAGGTGCTGCACAAGGATCAGACCCTGCTGCAGCACCAGCGCCTGCTGCTGATGGAAGAACGCGCCGTCATCGCCCGTGAACTGCACGACTCCCTCGCCCAGGCCCTCTCTTACCTGAAGATCCAGGCCACACTGCTCAAACGCTCCTTCGCCAAGGGAGACAGGGCCAAGACCGAGGCAGCCATGGAGCAGATCGACGAGGGACTCAGCAATGCCTATACCCAGTTGCGCGAACTGCTCGGCACCTTCCGCCTCAGCATTGGCGATGCCAACCTGGGTGAAGCCATCGCGGTCATGCTCGAGCAGCTCAAACCCCAGACGCACGCCGACATCAGGCTCCAGTACGGACTGACGGACACCGACCTGGAAGCAGGGCAGCACATCCACATCCTGCAGCTGATCCGTGAGGCAGTGCTCAATGCCATCAAGCATGCCAGCGCGCGGCACATTGACGTTAGCTGTGAGACCCTGGCTGATGGTAACATCCAGGTTCAGATTGCAGATGATGGTGTTGGAATAAGGGGCGCAAGCTCGGCGGTGAATCACTACGGTCTCAGCATCATGAATGAACGCGCCAGCAAATTGCGCGGCCAGTTGACCATCAGTGAACCGCCCTCCGGGGGCACCCGCATACACCTGACCTTTCCCACCAGCCTAACAAGAGACGCCTGATGGACGAGATGAAATACAGTGTTCTGGTCGTGGATGACCACCCCCTGATGCGCAAGGGAATTGTGCAACTGCTGGAGTTGGAAGATAACATCGACGTGGTTGGCGAGGCCTCCAACGGCACCGACGCCGTGGCCATGGCCAAAGAGTCCGAACCGGACCTTATCCTGCTCGACCTCAACATGAAGGGGTTGTCAGGTCTCGATACCCTCAAGGCGCTGCGGGCCGAAGAGGTGACTTCCCGCGTGGTGATCCTGACCGTCTCTGACGCCCGCCAGGATGTGGTTGCCCTGCTCAAGGCAGGCGCGGACGGCTATCTGCTCAAGGACACCGAGCCTGACATGCTGCTGGCCCAGCTGGCTGACGTGATGACCGGCAAGCAGATCCTGAGCGAGCCGCTACGTCCCTATCTCGAGAACATCTACGAGCTGGACCACCTGCAGCAGAAGCTGGAGAGCCTGACCCGACGCGAGATGCAGATCATGCGTGAAATCGCCAAGGGGTTGTCCAACAAGCAGGTCGCCTCCGTGCTCCATATCTCCGAGGGAACCGTCAAGGTCCACGTCAAGAGCCTGCTGAAAAAGCTCGAGGCCCAAAGCCGCGTCGAAGCAGCCGTCATGTACCTGGAACAGCGCAACTGAGGTCCCGGCCTCCTACCAGCAAGGGGTCACCATCCGTGCCTCCTTGCTGGCCCCCTCTCCTTTTCCCCAAATGGCGCGGAACCCGGTGCTCTATTGAGTAGATGGATTATTATTTTCATGACATCGAACGGGAAGGAAACATCGACATGACCTTTGAGCAGATAGAGCTGGTCCAGAAAGCCTGGGGCAGGGTGAGCGCCCTGAACAACAGCTATGTCCAGGAGGTGTATGAAGAGCTGTTCAGAATGTCCCCCGAACTCAGGGCCCTCTTCCCCCCACATCAGGAGCTGCCCGTTGCCAAGGTGTCGGACACCCTGAACACCGTCATCACCAGCCTCTCCCAGCTGGATGCACTGGGTTTCATCATTCACGATCTCGGCAGGCGTCACCAGCGATTCAACGTTCAACCCCACCAGTTTGCGCTGCTCAAACAGGCGCTGACCCAGGTACTGGCACGGCGTCTCGGCAGTGGTTTTACCCCGGCACTGGCACAGGCCTGGTCGCAGATGTATGACGAGATAGCCGCCCTGATGCTGGACGGCATGACACAGCACACCGAATTGACCACCTGATCCCCTGGCCTTTGCCCCCAATCGCTGAATGGGTCTGTAACAGGCATTTTGCATGAATCAAATTTGCAATATGCGAAAATAGACTCATTCTGCACACGGGGTATGTTCGGCGCCCTAACACCTCACCTGAATCCCTTTCGCACTGCCTTGCTTGCATTCGCGACATCAAATCACAATAGATTGATTTTAAATGGATATTAAAAATAACCACGGGAAATAGCTCACCCCTTCGCCACGCCACCTCTCTCTGGCACGGTCACTGCATTGTCACATTCAGCAATGACTGATTAGGAGGATGGAACATGAAACTTCAACAACTGGCACTGTTCCCCTTGCCGTCCCATATTCTGCCCGGCGGCAAGCTCCCCCTTCGCCTGTTCGAGCCGCGCCACCTGCAGATGCTCAAGGAGTCCTTCCTTGAGGATCGGGGTTTTGGCATCGTGATGGAAGAGACTACCAGCACGGGTACCTGCGGACGGATTCTCCCGGTCGGAACCCGCGTCAAGGTGACTGATTTTTATACCCTCAACGACGGTTTGCTCGGGGTCACCGTGCTCGGCCTTGAACGCTTCTGCATCCACGAGATGGAAACGGATGACGCAGGCCTCAGGCACGCCCAGGTCGAGCCACTGCCCAACTGGCCGAGTGCGGATTCTGATATCAGCGACAACCAGCTGGTCAGCCGATTGAGAGAGGTCTTTGCACAATACCCGGAACTGGATGAGCTCTACCCGGACAAGCAGTTCGACGATGCAGCCTGGCTCTGCCAACGCTGGCTCGAGATCCTGCCCATGCCGATCTATGAAAAACAGATGTTGATTGCCAAACAGAACAGTGAAGCGGCGCGCCAGTTCTTGCGCCGACTGATCGCACAGTGAGTCAAAGAGTGAGTCAACGGTTGGTTTGCAAAACGCGAATTCTCGGCACTGCATTCTTATAATGAAAAAATGAGAATTGCATTTTGCAATCACGGTAGCGATAAATAACACACAACTCAGCTACAGGCCGCAAATAACAGGTTTTGAAAAGTTGGCACGACTTTTTCATATAAAACCGTACAACCCGATTTATCCCGTGCTCTCTTCAGTATTTGCTGAAGAATTGGTCAACCACCAGGTTGACCATTTTTTTTACCCAAAATCGGCCGGCATCACCTGCAATGGCGGAGCAGGCAGCTTCGCAGCCTGGCAAGACTGATGGGTTTGGCCAGAAAATCGTTCATGCCCTGAGCAAGGCAGCGGGCCCTGTCCTCCATCATGGCATTGGCCGTCAGCGCGACGATGGGCACCTCGCACCCCATGTCCCGCAGGCGCCGGGTCGCCTCCAGCCCATCCATCTGCGGCATCCGCATATCCATCAGGACAAGGTCCGGCTGCTGCTTCGCCACCTGTGCCAGGGCCTCCAGACCATTGCCTGCCAGCCTCACCCTGCACACCAGCTTCTGCAGCATCAGGGATACCACCAGCTGATTGACCGGACTGTCTTCCACCACCAGCACATCCAGCTCCAGTCTGGCGCACTCTTCACTGCCGGGGGCGGTGGCCGGAGCACAGGGAGAGGCCATCCCGGGCAGCTCGAACCAGAAGCAGCTTCCCAGCCCAGGCGTGCTCTGCACGCAAATATCTCCCCCCATCAGCTGCACCAGCCGCCTGCAGATGGCCAGTCCGAGCCCCGAGCCGGAGAAGCGGCGGGTTGCCGAACTGTCGACCTGATAGAAGGGTTCGAACAGCAACGCCTGATCCTCGGTGGAGATGCCGATCCCCGTGTCGCTGACCATGACCCCCAACTTTTCCTCCTCCCAGGTCAATGCCAGACGCACGCTGCCGGCGGAGGTGAACTTCACGGCATTGCCAAGCAGGTTGCCTATCACCTGGGAGAGGCGGACGGCATCCCCTTGAAGGCGTTCGGGGAGCGTCTCATCCAGATGCCAGTGCAGTGTGATTCCCTTGGCACTGGCCTGTGCCTGCAAGGGCTCCACCAGGGCACGGCACAGCTCGGCAGGCTGAAAAGGTTCGCAGTGCAGCGTCAGGGTATGTGACTCTATTTTCGAGAAATCGAGCACGTCGTCGATGATGGTCTGCAACAGATGCGCAGAGTGGGTGGCATGGCCGATGAGGGTCTGTTGCGGAGTGTCGAGCCGGCCGTGCTGCAGCAGATCCAGCATCCCCAGCACGGCGTTCATGGGAGAGCGGATCTCGTGGGTCATCATGGCGAGGAACTGGGATTTGGCACGGTTGGCCGTCTCGGCATCATCCCGCGCCCGCGCCAGCTCCTGCTCCCGGCGGATCTGGCTGCCTATCTCCCGCGCCGTGCCCCGATAGCCGAGGAAGCGGCCACCGGCATCATGGCAAGGCTCCGCATTGATCTCCATCCAGCAAGGCCCGCCCGCCAGCATCACCTGGGCCCGCATTCCCCGCACCGGCAGATGGTGGGCGATCAGGTGCCGGTAGTGGCTCCAGGCCGGGTCCTGCTTGTCGTGGGCAAAATCATAGAGGCTTCTCCCCGTCTGGCGGGCCAGCACCTCCCCCTGATAGCCAGGGGCAGAGACATAGCTGAGCCTGTGCTGGGGATCGGTCTCCCAGAACCAATCGGAGGCCATGGCGGCAAAACTGCGAAAACGCTGTTCGCTGGCCTGCAGGGCCAGGGTCTTGAGGTCAACCTGTTCTTGCAGGCGAGCCCGATAGGCGATGTTGACCAGGGCCTGGGAGATGAGCGGGCGACAACGCTGCATCGCCGCCTTGCTCTTGAGATCGAAGGTGCCCGCCACGCCGTGCCGGCAGATGAGCACACCGGAAAACCCCGGTCCCTGCAAGCCTGTCATCATGACGCTGGCCCAGCCCGGCGCCCCCGCCAGCGGCGCCAGCTCAGGCAGTTGGGCGGGATCATAGATCACCAGGGTCTCCCCCTCGATGGCCCTGGAGAAGAGCGGTGTCAGCGACCAGGTCCGGCCTACCTCGTCCGGCTGGGTGCTCAGATGGGTGCTGCCCCTCACGGCCTCCCAGGCGACCACGTCCGCCTGCTCAAATCCGATAAAGGGCTTGAGAGCAAGAATGAGACTCTCCAGTACCTGCTCCAGACTCTGGGCCTGTGCCAGGGTCGCCACCCCGCACAGCAGGGCTTGGGACTCCTCCCGATATCTGGCCTCCCGCTCCCGGCAACGCATCAGCTCCACCAGCGTGGTTTGCAGTTTGTCACCCAGGGTTTCGAGTTCGCTATTGCCTATCATGTTGAATCCAGCACAGTGTCAGCTCTCGAGGAAGATTACGCTCGACACCATGAGGTTGCCGTGCGCCAGCTCACCATGGGGTAATCGTCCCTGTTCACCGAAGGTAAAGGGCGTGATGAAGGGGATCTCACCCAGCCTCTGACTGAATTGACTGACGATGTCCCCCAGCCTGTCCCCCAGTGCCAGCCGACAACCGGCACAAAACACCACCAGGGCGCCAAAGGGGCGCATATTGCTCGCCATGCCATATTCAGGCTCGATATTCACCGCATTCAGGCTGCGCTGCAACAACCCTTCCTGGCTGCTGTACATGAGCAGCAGCCGCTCTCCCAGTCGAGTCTCGGTAAAGAGGCGCAGCCCCTCCCGCGCCGTCACCGCCTCGGGATGGGAGAGCTTGTAGTAGGGCAGGTCATCGAGCATGCCGACCTGACGGGCCAGTGGCGAGAGCGTCGTCTCCCTGAGGATGGGGCCCACCGGCCAGGGCGTCGCACGCTCGGTCCAGCGACCATAGACCCGGGCCGCCGGCTCGTGATCGATGGTCAGCACCTCCCGCCCGTCTATCCCGGTAATGATGCCGCGACACTCGGTGGGTACATAGCCTGAATGAAACTGGAACGCCAGTTGGCAATCGGGATAAAGCACCGCCAACACGCACCCTTGTGATCCCTCCCCTTCGTCCCAGCACAGCTGCCACTGCCCGGCCACGCCATCGTCTGCCGCCGACCCGCCGACGACGGGAACGGTCGCGCCAAACTCGGCGTCGATCCCCGCGAGCACAACCTCCTCCAGCCCCGGGCTGGTGTGCAGCAACACGAGCTGCGGCAGCTCTCCCGGTCGGCCACCATCGGCGATGGCGCGGCGCAGCAATGCCCGCACATCCGGTTGATCCCCCATCTGGCCAGCCACGCCATAGGCCCCCTTGTCATCATAAAGGGCGGCGACCGACAGGCTCCAGCCATGCCGACCATGATGGCCATCCTGGGTCAGGATACCGCCGCAGGAGCTGCAACCGATCAGCCGGGTATCGGGAAAACGTGCCTTGAGCGCACGGCGCAGTTCCGCCGCCTCGTGTGCTTGGGTAAAATAGACCAGCAACAGCGATGGAACATGGGATGACTGGGCATGCAACCGCTCTGTAACTTGTTGGGCGGCCAGTGGGGTCGTCTCGGCAAGCGAGTGAGCCGTCAGGAAGTTCAACATCGTCTCCTATGGGTACGGGATGCTGGCATCAAGCAAAAATCATACCCTTATCAAACAATTACCTGGCCATGGAGACTAGAATGGTGCTCACTGGCCTCCCACGGGATCACTGCATGTGGCAGAAAAATATCAATGACTTCGACCGGGTTGTCGCCATCGGCGGCGGGCACGGTATGGGCCGGGTGCTCTCTTCCCTGTCGTTCTTGGGATCCCGGCTGACGGGCATCGTCACCACCACGGATGATGGCGGCTCCACCGGACGCCTGCGCAAAAGCCAGGAGTGCATCGCCTGGGGGGATCTGCGCAACTGCCTCAACCAGCTGGTGACCACCCCTAGCATCGGTAGCCAGCTGTTCGAGCACCGCTTTACCGGCCGCGGCGAGCTCGCGGGCCACAACCTCGGCAACCTGATGCTGCTGGCCCTCGACAACCTCTGCGTGCGCCCCCTGGATGCCATCCGGCTCATCAGCGACATGCTGGAAATTGAACCCAATCTGCTGCCCATGTCCGAGCATCCCACCGATCTGTGCGCCCACACCGTCTGTGGCGATCAGATCCTGGGGGAGGTCTCCATCGATCAGCTCACCACGCCGCCACGGGCCCTGAGCCTGAAACCGGTCGTGCCCGCCACGCGCGAAGCAGTCGAGGCGCTGAGCCAGGCCGACATGATCATCCTGGGGCCGGGCAGCTTCCTCACCTCCATCATGCCTCCTCTGCTGCTGCGCGAGATTGCGGAGGCGATCCGCAGCAGCCGCGCCATCGTCGTGTTCATCAGCAATCTGGTGGACGAAGAGGGTCCGGCAGGCCAGTTGTCACTGCCCAGTCAGCATCGTTGGCTGGAAGAGCGGATAGGCAGCGGCCGGATCGATGCCATTCTGGCTCCCGAGGGCCCCCAGGTACCCGAGCTGCAGCACTGCCTCGTTCGGGCCGAGCTGGGTGAAGCGGCCCTCCCCCACCGCCACGACCGCCTCAAGCTGCGGCTGGCACTCGACACCGTGATCCTGAGCAGGCTTGGCGAGCGCGACATGGCGGGCTGATACCCTTCTGGATCAGTGAAACTGGGCCAGATGGGTGAAGACCTGGGGCAGGGAGTGCTCCAGCTCAGCCAGCAGTCTGCCGGCCTCTTGCTCATCTTCCCGGCGACAGGCGGACTCCAGATCCATCACCTGCTGATAGCTGGGTTTGGCGCCATAGCTGCCACAGGACGATTTCATGCTGTGGGCAACACGCGCCAGGGCTGACCAGTCCCGCTGCTCAAAAAGCGGTCTTAATTGGGCCAACTGCTCGCCTACCTCTTCGACAAACACCGAGATGACGACCGGCATCATCTCGTGACCGATGTCATCTGCCAGTTGTCGCAGCACTTTCTGATCCAGCCACTCCATCTTCTCTTCCCTATGATGGTATTCAAACAGACCACAATATAGCGGACCCACAGCCCCGCTGTCACCCGCCCTTCGGGCATGCCCGTATCGCTCCGGATGCTCTTGGGACACCAGAATGTGAGCAGCTTCAAGTTATCGGTATGTCAGTCAGAATGGAGAGAGATAAAGGTTGTCACAAAATTAACATTAAAGTAACAATGCAACCCATGAGAATGATGCGGCTCAGCAACACCTCTCTCATCCCTTTTTGCCTGTATGGCTGCTGCGAAGAACCAGGGTAGACATCTACCCTGGTATTTTTTATTTCTGGTTCAACAAGTTGGCTGCATTGCCATATTCCAGCTCGCCCAGCCTGAACAGGCAGAACTCCCCGGGCACCATCTTCACCCAATTCTCGTTGCCGGTGAGCGGCCGGGTGGCGATCAGGGTCACCACATCGTTCGGCGTGGTTTCACTCTGAAAGTCGATGGCCACATCCTCATCCAGCAGACGGGCTTCGCCAAAGGGAGCCCTGCGCGTCAACCAGTAAAGGTTGTTGCTGCAATAGGTCATCACGAACTCTCCGTCCGACAGCAGCATGTTGAACACCCCGAGCCCACGCAGCTCGTCACACAGGGTCGCGAGGTAGCGGAACATGGCGGGGAAATTTGCCGGCCGTTTGGGGTACTTGTGCTCCAGCCTGTCGAGCAGCCAGCAGAAGGCGTGCTCGCTGTCGGTGTCGCCTACCGGGCGGTGCCGCCCCGTGGGCAGCCTCTTGTAACCGGTCAACTGGCCATTGTGGGCAAAGGTCCAGTAACGGCCCCACAGTTCTCGGGTAAATGGGTGGGTGTTTTCCAGGGAGACACACCCCCGGTTCGCCTGCCGGATATGGCTGACCACGGCACGGCTCTTGATGGGCAGTGCCTGGACCAGCTTGGCGATGGGAGACTGGGCACTGGGTTCGGGATCCTTGAAGGTGCGAAAACCCCGCCCCTCATAGAAGGTGATCCCCCAGCCATCCTTGTGGGGACCGGTCTTGCCGCCCCGCAGCATCAGCCCGGTAAAGCTGAAGCAGATGTCGGTCGGCACATTGGCACTCATGCCGAGCAGTTCGCACATATACCATCCACTCCCTGAATGTCTTGACTCTGGTTTCGTCAATCAACCGTCACGGCTGGACGAGAGGGCCGGTATGGTCACCCATCCCCCCTCTCAATCCCGGATCGTTGATTACTTGGCCATCTCTTTTTCAACCAGCTGGATCAGGATGTGGATCACCTTGATGTGCACTTCCTGGATGCGGTCGGCATAACCGAAGTGCGGCACTCGGATCTCCACATCGGCCAGACCAGCCATCTTGCCGCCGTCCTTGCCGGTCAGGGCAATCACCTTCATCCCTTTGGCACGGGCCGCCTCGATGGCTTTGAGGATGTTGCCGGAGTTGCCGCTGGTGGAGATGCCGAGCAGCACGTCACCACGACGGCCGACGGCCTCCACATAGCGGGAGAAGACATAGTCATAGCCAAAGTCGTTGGAGACGCAGGAGAGGTGGCTGGGATCGGAGATGGCGATGCCGGCATAGCCTGGGCGGTTCTCGCGGTACCGACCGGTCAGCTCCTCGGCAAAGTGCATGGCATCGCAGTGGGAGCCGCCGTTGCCGCAGGAGAGTACCTTGCCTTCCTGCTTGAAGGAGTCGGCGAGCAGCCTGGCCGCCGCCTCGATGTTTTTCAGATTTTGCTCATCTGCCAGGAACGCCTGAAGCACGCTGGCAGCCTCGGTCAACTCGTTGCGGATCAGTTCTTGGTACATGGTTCTTGAAATCTCGTCGTCCAACATAGGGTGGCGGCATTGTCGCACAAGCCAGTCCAATCGTCGCCCCCCGCCCGCCAAGATGGGGCGGGCAGCGCGTTATGCCGATCACAGAGCCAAGGTAACAGGCTTGTAAACAGCTTGATAAGTTTGTGCGTATGAATTACAACAGGGGCCACATCCAACAGGTCAGACCTCTGGATCAGTTAACGCCAATTTCCCAACCTCGGCAATTCATGCAAGGAGCAAACAATGACGACGACCCTCACTCTGCTCGGGGTGATCCTGGTGATCGGCGCCATGGCCTATCGCCGTGCGTCCCTGTTCACCGCCACGCTTGCCACGGCCGCCGCCCTGGTCGCCGGCACCTTCTATGGCCATGTGCCCCTGCTGGTGTGGGCGCTGTTCGCGGTGATAGCCCTGCCCCTCAATCTGGTGGAGTTTCGCCGCAACCAGCTGACCAAGCCGCTGTTCAAGATCTACAAGTCCATCATGCCGGAGATGTCCCGAACCGAGAAGGAAGCCATCGAAGCGGGGACGACCTGGTGGGAAGCGGATCTGTTTGCCGGCAACCCGGACTGGAAGAAGCTGCACGCCATTCCGGTCAGCACGCTGTCTGCCGAAGAGCAGGCCTTCATGGACGGTCCGGTTGAAGAAGTGTGCCGCATGGTCAACGACTGGGAAGTGACCCACGAGCGTGCCGATCTCTCTCCCGAGGTGTGGCAATACCTGAAGGACAACAAGTTCTTCGCCATGATCATCAAGAAGAAATATGGCGGGCTGGAGTTCTCCGCCTACGCCCAGTCCTGCGTGCTGCAAAAGCTGTGCGGCGCCAGCGCCGTGCTCGCCTCCACCGTCGGCGTTCCCAACTCCTTAGGGCCGGGTGAATTGCTGCAACACTACGGTACTGACGAGCAGAAGGATTACTACCTGCCCCGTCTGGCTGTCGGCAAGGAGATCCCCTGTTTCGCCCTGACCAGTCCGGAAGCGGGTTCTGATGCGGGCTCGATTCCCGACTTCGGCATCGTCTGCAAAGGCGAGTGGGAAGGGGAAGAGGTGCTCGGCATGCGCCTGACCTGGAACAAGCGCTACATTACCCTGGCTCCCATCGCCACCGTACTCGGCCTCGCCTTCAAGCTGCGTGACCCTGACCACCTGCTGGGTGAGGAAGAAGAGCTCGGCATCACCTGCGCCCTCATTCCGACCCACATCAAGGGAGTCGATATCGGTCGTCGCCACTTCCCGCTCAACGTGCCGTTCCAGAACGGCCCGACCCGCGGCCAAGACGTGTTTGTACCGCTCGACTTCATCATCGGCGGTCCGGCCATGGCCGGTCAGGGCTGGCGCATGCTGGTGGAGTGTCTCTCCGTCGGCCGCGGCATCACCCTGCCCTCCAACAGCACGGGCGGCGTCAAGATGCTGGCCCTGGCCACCGGTGCCTACAGCCGCATCCGTCGCCAGTTCAAGCTGCCGATTGGCAAGATGGAAGGGATTGAAGAGCCGCTGGCACGCCTGGGTGGCAACGCCTACATCATGGGCGCCGCCGCCAAACTGACGGTCACCGGCATCGATCTCGGTGAAAAACCCTCGGTCATCTCCGCCATCGTCAAGTACCACCTCACCGACCGCGCCCAGAAGTGCATCATCGATGCCATGGACATCCATGGCGGCAAGGCCATCTGTATGGGGCCGAGCAACTATCTGGCCCGTGGCTATCAGGGGGCGCCCATCGCCGTGACCGTCGAGGGAGCCAATATCCTGACCCGCAGCATGATCATTTATGGTCAGGGAGCCATCCGTTGCCACCCCTATGTGTTGCCGGAGATGCTGGCCGCCAGCCACCCCGACAAAGAACAGGCGCTGAAAGATTTCGACAAGGCGATGTTCAGCCATGTGGGCTTTGCCATCAGCAACCTGGTGCGCAGCTTCTGGCTGGGGCTGACCGGTGCCCGCTTCGCCGCCGCGCCCTACAAGGATCAGACCAAGGGCTACTATCAGCAGCTCTCTCGCCTCTCCGCCAACCTTGCCTTCCTGTCAGACATGGCGATGGGCACCCTGGGTGGCGAGCTCAAGCGCAAAGAGCGGGTGTCTGCCCGCCTTGGCGATGTGCTGAGCCAGCTCTATCTGGCCTCCAGCGCCCTCAAGCGCTATCAGGATGAAGGACGCCAGCAGGCCGACCTGCCGCTGCTGCACTGGGCACTGCAAGACGCCCTGTTCAAGGCTCAGGAAGCGATCGACGAGTTGCTGCGCAACTTCCCGAATCGCTGGATTGGTCTGGCCCTGCGCGCCATCGTGCTACCCCTTGGTCGCGACCTGAAGCGTCCCTCCGACAAGCTCGACAGCCAGGTAGCCCGCCTGCTCCAGGTGCCAAGTGCCACTCGCAGCCGTCTGGCCGAGGGCCAATATCTGACGCGCGAGGAGGGCAACCCCTTCGGGCTGCTGGAACAGGCGCTGGACGATGTGCTGACCGCAGAGCCGCTGTTTGACAAGGTGTGCAAAGCCGAAGGGAGCAAACGCCCCTTCACCCAGCTCGACAAGGTGGCAGAGGCGGGCCTGAGCCTCGGTGTCATCAACCAGGCCGAAGCGGACCTGCTGCGGCGCGCCGAGGAGAGTCGCCTTCGCACCATCAACGTCGATGACTTCGATCCCGTCGACCTGGTGGCCAACAAGGCACTGTTTGAAGCCTCCGCTTATCACAGGGCAGCTTGATGCCTCTGATGCCAGAACGCCTCCCTTGTGGAGGCGTTTTTCATGAAAGGGCTGGTGGATGGCATTCGATACGAAGAAAGAGAAACCGACTGGATCATATTTTGGATATCAATCCGTTTCCTATATTGAATGAAGCGGTTAAGGTAAGCACAGGATCACACACAGGATTGCATAATGGATGATCAAATCCTGATTATTGATGATGAAGATCTTCCCCAATCAGCACCGCGTCCCGCCGGCTGGAAGGTGATGATAGTGGACGATGAACCCGAAGTGCATCGCATCACCAAAATCACCCTGAACAAGTTTGAATTCGACGGCAAGCCGATCGATTTTCTGCACGCCTACTCTGCGGCTGAAGCCAAAGCCTTGCTCGCCCTCACCCCGGATGTCGCCCTGCTGCTGCTCGACGTCGTCATGGAGGTCGATCATGCCGGTCTCGAGGTGGTCAAGTTCGTGCGCGACGAGCTGCAAAACAAGATGGTGCGCATCGTACTGCGAACCGGTCAGCCCGGTCAGGCCCCGGAAGATGACGTGGTGACCAACTACGACATCAACGACTACAAGGACAAGACCGAACTTACCTCCCAGAAACTGCGCACCCTGTTGCGCGCCAGCCTGCGTTCTTACCGGGACATCCGAACCCTTGAGAGCAATCGACAGGGGCTGGAGAAGGTCATCGAGGCGTCCAAGGGGATCTTCAAGCAGCGTGCCCTGCGCCAGTTCGTCGAAGGAGCCCAGACCCAGCTCAGTGCCCTGCTCAATCTGGAAGAGTCCCAGATTTACGATGTGAAGCACCTGGCGTATGAGGTGCGGGATCAGGTGCTCGAGCCTCTGCTCAGCGATGGTCCCATGCTGCGCCTCGTCGATGCGCCGGAAATCCTGCGCTGTGCCATGACCAAGGGAGCCAATGTCTACGATGGCAACCAGATGGTGCTCTATTGCCAGAATGCCCGTCATCACCTGCTGTTCCACATCGAGACCACTCGCCCGCTCAGCCAGATGGACACCGGGCTGCTGAGCCTGTTCACCGAAAACATCATAGTGGCGCTGGAGAATATCCGGCTCAACGAGGTGAACGGTGACAACCAGCGAGAGATCATCTATCGCATCGGCGAACTGGTGGAGAGCCGCTCGAAAGAGTCCGGCTTGCACGTCAAGCGGGTGGCCCTCTACACCGAACTGTTCTGCAAGCTGCTCGGCATGAATGAGGACAGGTGCGAGCTCATCAAGCGTGCCTCTCCCCTGCACGACATCGGCAAGGTGGGGATCCCGGACGCCATCTTGCACAAACCGGGCAAACTCACTCCCGAGGAGTGGGAGATCATTAAAACCCACGCCCAGCTTGGGCAGGACATGCTCTCCGGCAGTGACCTGGCCCTGTTCCAGATAGGCGCCACCATCGCGGGCAACCATCACGAGAAGTGGAATGGCAGCGGCTATCCCCGCGGATTGAAGGGAGAGGACATTCCGCTGGAAGGACGCATCGTCGCCCTGGCGGATGTGTTCGATGCCCTGGGCTCGGATCGTTGCTACAAGCAGGCCTGGCCGCTGGATCAGGTGCTGGCGCTGATCAAGGAGGAGAAAGGAGAGCACTTCGACCCCCTCCTGGTGGACCTGATGCTGGCCAATCTGGAGAAATTCCTCGATATTCGCGAGCAGTACAAAGACATCTATATCGGCGCTCACTGATATCGGATTCACCCCATCCACTTGCCACCATGAAGAAGCCGCCCATTGGGCGGCTTCTTTGCAATGTGCGCGGAATTATTGCTCCGGCAGATTGAGATCCAGTTTGGGGGTTGCTGGCGTCTCTTCAAGTTGCGCCTTCTGCGCCGCCATTGCCTTGTGCAGAGTGCGGCGCTTTTGCAGCAGAATGAAACCACCCGCCCCCAGCAAGAGCAGCAACACGCCACCTCCCCCCAGCGCCCAGGGCAGCCAGACCGGACTCTCCCGCTCCTCGAACCGATCGGGGGTGGCGGCGGATGCGGGCATGGCCGCAGAGGGTGCGGGAGGGGGGGGAGGTGGTGCTATGGTGAACGACTTGGCCGGCAATTGCAGTTGCACCTCGCGACCGAGCCGGGTTGTTCCAAAGAGGGTGGCCTCTACCTTGTACTGCCCTGCCGCCTTGAGGGCGGAGAGATCCACACCAAAACGCGGCGCTGTCGCCACCTCGTTGAACGTCATGCTACTGCCGCCGCCGTCGATGGCCTTGCCCTGGATGACCACGGAGGCGGGATCCAGTTCATCCACATCGATGACCAGAGAGAGCTTGGCTCCCCCCTCCCCGGAGGGGGGATTCAGGGAATAGCTGACCGGCCAGGGGTAGAGCAGCACCTGCTGTGACTGGGCTCGTGAGAAGACCTCATTGCCGGTGCTGAAGAGGGCTCGGTATTTTCCCGCAGGGACGTCCAGTACCGCCTCGGCGGTCAGGATGCCATCCCCCGGCACTTCGTCCACCCCCTTGCCATCATCCATGTAACGTCCCAGGGTCTCCTCGAACACGGGATCGCCGCTCTGGCTGGCATCGTTGAACTGCTGCAGCTTGACGGTCATGCCCAGATCGGTGAGGTAGTAACCCGCTCCAGGCGCCGCGCCATCGATCAGCAGACGGGATTGCAGTTTGACCCGCTCACCCTGATAGAGGCGGGCCGGTAGCGGCTCGCTCTCGACCTGAATGTCGGTGAGCAGGCGCACCCGATTGTCGGGGTCCACCTCTCCGATCGCCTGCCAGGGGCCGGGCATGGGGTCGCGGATGGTGATGAGATCCTGATCCTTGAGGGGCAACCAGCCCACGTCGGGCGGCTTGACCTTGCCCACATAGAGCTTGCTGCCATCGGGCCGCACCAGGATCACCGAAGGCGTCCCCGGCTTGCGCTTGATGATGAAGGTGATCTCCTTCACGCCATAATCGATGCGAAAGCGGTTGTCGAGCAGAGGAATGTCGGAAGGCGCAAACACCTCGTTGGCCGCGGCCGGGAGGGAGGCCAGCAGCAGCAGCCCCCAAAGCGATCTCATTGCCGCCACAGGCAGGCACCTCCTTTTTTCTGTACCAGATCCAGCCTCGCTTCATGAACGGCTGCCACCTCGTCGCTCGCGCGCACCACCCTGAGCGGTGGGCGATTGCTCTCCAGACGACGAATGCCGGTATCCTGGCTGGTCTCGCTCTCGCTGGTTTCGCTCGCCAGATTGAGTTTGGTCTGGCCACCCGTCATCAGGAGGTAGACGTCCGCCAGGATCTCCGCATCAAGCAAGGCGCCGTGCAGGGTACGGTGAGAGTTGTCGATGCCGTAGCGATCGCACAATACGTCCAGGTTGTTGCGCTTGCCCGGGAAGAGATCCCGCGCCATCGCCAGGGTATCCGTGATGCCGCAGATATCCGCCGTCTTGAAGTTCAGACCGAGCTTGCTGAACTCATAGTCCATGAAGCTCACGTCAAAGGGGGCGTTGTGGGCGATGAGCTCGGCGCCGCGAATGAACTCGATGAAATCGTCCGCTATCTGGCTAAAAGAGGGCTTGTCCGCCAGGAAGGCATCCGTGATGCCATGCACGGCGATGGCCTCGGGGTCCACCAGCCGATCCGGCTTGATGTAGACGTGGAAATGGTTGCCGGTGAGTTTGCGGTTGATCACCTCCACACAGCCGATCTCGATGATGCGGTGCCCAAGATAGACAGGGCCGCCCGCGGTGTTCATGCCGGTGGTTTCGGTATCCAGAATGATCTGGCGATTCAGTTGGGGTGTGCTCATGATCAAATCCATGTCAAACTTCGGTTTTACTCGCTAGTTTACCCCAAGCCTCTCGCTAAAACAGATTGATTGCTCATGTTGAAACAGATTGATTTATTCACGGATGGCTCCTGCTTAGGCAACCCGGGCCCCGGCGGCTATGGTGCCGTCATGGTCTATGGCAAGCATCGCAAGGAGATCTCCGCAGGTTTTCGATTGACCACCAATAACCGGATGGAGCTGATGGCCGCCATCATGGGGCTGCGGACCCTGAACGAACCCTGCCAGGTGCGGCTCACCACCGACAGCCAGTATGTGCGCCAGGGGATCACCCAATGGATCATCGGCTGGAAAAAGAAGGGCTGGATGACCGCTAACCGTCAGCCGGTCAAGAACGTCGATCTCTGGCAGGCCCTGGATGCGGAAGTGGCCCGTCACCAGATCGAATGGCTCTGGGTGAAAGGACACTCGGGCCACCCGGAAAACGAACGCTGTGACGAGCTTGCCCGTGAGGCCGCCAGTGGCAAGCAGCTTGCTGAAGACAGCGGCTACCAGCCCTGATGCCCGCTAGCCGCCCTGGCGCGCCATTCCTGGCGCGGCCATCGACTCCGGCAGCCGCCAGCGGCGACGTACCGGTGTCACGGGAAAACGCCGCTTGCGGGCGGCAATCACGTAAACAGACGCCAGGGAGCGGCAATAGTCCCGCCCCAGACTCTCCCGCCACCAGCCGATCTTGCTCTGCCTGCCCATGAAGGAGAAACCGAACCGCTCGTCGAACATCACCTCGCAGCCGAGCAGTTGTAGCCAGTCGGTCACCCGTGCGGGCGTGAACATGCGGGCAGACCAGGGCAGATGCCGCCGCATGAAGGGCAGATAGTGACCCAGCCCCACCAGGCTGAGCGGGTTGTAACCGCTGACAATGAGCCAGCCATCGTCGGTCAGCACCCGTTCTGCCTCCCGCAGCACCTGATGAGGATCCGGCGAGAAATCGAGGCAGTGAGCCAGCAGGCAGGCATCCACGCTCCCCGATCGCACCGGCAAGGCGAGCGGATCCCCCTGGATGTCCAGCAGCCGTCCGCCGGGGGCGACACCGATTTGATGGCGAATGGTGGAACAACCGCAGGAGAGTTCGGCGCTCAGGGCTCCTATCTTGAGCAAGTGATAGCCAAAGAGGTGGGGGCACCAGTTGTCGAGGCGCTCCTGAAGCTCGGCGGCCACCCAGTCCCCCATGGGCAGTGCGGACCAACTGGTCGGAAGCGCGATCTGTTGTTCGGTACGTGCCAGCTGCATAATGGGACCAACTCGGGGGCGAATGCCATCCAGTTATATAAGATCCCTTCCTTAAAGAGAACACAAGAGACCTCGACCCATGTATACCGTCATCACAGTTCCCGCCTTCAGCGACAACTACATCTGGTTGATCCGTCATGAAAATCACTGTCTGGTCGTCGATCCGGGCGAGGCCGCTCCCGTGCTGGAACGGCTGGCTGCGCTGGATCTGGTGCTGGATGCCATCCTCCTGACCCATCACCACCGCGATCACGTCGGGGGCGTACCCGAGCTGCTGCAACACTTCCCCCACGCTCGCCTCTATGGCCCCAAGCATGACCCCATGCCGGACCATCACGGCCAGTGGCTCGACGATGGGGATCAAATCAACTGGCATGGCCTGAGTCTGGATGTCCTCCATGTGCCCGGTCATACCCTGGGGCACATCGCCTATTACGGCCAGGGCATGCTGTTTTGTGGCGATACCCTCTTCAGCGCCGGTTGCGGCCGTCTGTTCGAAGGGACCCCGGCACAGATGCACACTTCCCTGCAACGGCTCGCGGCACTGCCCGATGAGACCCTCCTTTATTGTGCCCATGAATACACGCTCTCCAACCTGCGTTTCGCCCATGCGGTCGAGCCCGACAACCTGGCGATCCAGCGGCAGATCGGCGTGATCAGCAAACTGCGTCAGCAGGGCCTCCCGAGTCTCCCCTCCCGGCTGGGAGATGAGCGGAATTTCAATGTTTTTCTGCGCTGCGAGCAGGACTCGGTAAAATTTTCTGCTGAGAAATACGCCCTTAAATGCTTGGAAAATCCAGAGGATACCTTCGCTGTTCTGCGGGCCTGGAAGGACGTTTTTTGAACAAACCTTGATCAGGGGGGCATTGCCCCTTATGATGCGAGCTGTTTTTCCACAGATGACCTGAGCGAGATGAAGCTACGAACGGCCTTATTGGCAGCGCTGTTTCTCAGCGGCTGTCAAAACCTGAGCCATCAGGATGACCGGGCGGTAACGGCAATCGAGCCGATCAAATCCCCCCAAGTCAGCAAGAAAACGTACAAAAAACACTCTTCTCGGATGCTGTTCGGCGACGAACAGATAGAAGAGCTGGATGACACTGATAACCTGTGGGTGCGTATCAGCGATGATATGCAGCTGGACTCGCACGATAATGCCCGGGTTCGCCAACAGCGTGATTGGTTGTTGCGCAATGATAAGCATATGGCGACCATTGCCAGCCGGGCTGAGCCCTACCTGTATCTGATGGTAGAGGAAATCGAACGGCGTGAGCTGCCAATGGAGCTTATTACCATCCCCATGATCGAGAGCATGTTCGATCCCAATGCCCGCTCCCGCAGCAATGCGGTCGGTCTTTGGCAGTTCGTTCCTGCAACCGGCAAGAATTTCGGCCTGCGCCACGACAACTGGTACGACGGTCGACGCGATGTCCTGGCATCCACCAATGCCGCACTGGATTACCTGGAGTACCTGAACCGGTTCTTCGACGGTGACTGGCTGCAGACCCTGGCCGCTTACAATGCCGGTGAAGGTCGGGTGCGCAACGCCATCACCCGCAACGAGCGGGCTGGTCGTCCGACCGACTACTGGTCGCTGGACCTGCCCCGCGAAACCCGGATGTATGTGCCCAAGATCCTGGCCATGGCCGACATGATCCGCAATGCGGACAAATACAATGTCACCCTGCCGGTGCTGGCCAACAAGCCGCAATTGCGAACCATCAATACCGGTGGTCAGATTGATTTGAACGTGGCCGCCCAGCTGGCTGGCGTTTCCGCCTCCCAGCTCAAGGCGCTCAATCCTGCGCTCAAGCGTGGCATGACCTCGCCGCAGGGCCCTTACAACCTGCTGGTCCCCGTCGAGTACGCCGACACCCTGGAGCTGGCCCTGGCCGATCTGCCCCAGCGTGAACGTACCCGTGGCGTGCGCTCCTATCAGGTCACCAGTGGTGATACGCTGTCACGGATCGCCCAGAATCACGGGGTGACCGTGCAACAGCTCAAGCTGGCCAATAACATGCGTGGCAACAACCTGCGCCGTGGCCAGAGCCTGATCATCCCCAATGGGGGGCGCGCAACCCAGGTTGCCCAGAGCAAGCCGCAGCAGCTCGCCAGCCGCAGTGGTGGCAAGGTGAACTATCAGGTGCGCTCCGGTGACAACCTGTGGAGCATCAGCCAGGCACACGGGGTCAGCCACGCCGACCTGGCCAAGTGGAACGGCCTGAACGCCAAGTCGGCCCTCAAGCCTGGCATGAAGCTGGTGGTCTGGCCCAAGCAGGGCAAGAGCAGCAACAAGTCCATGGTCTATCAGGTGCGCCGCGGTGATTCCCTCTCCTCCATCGCAGCCCGCTTCCAGGTCGCCGTCAACGATGTGATGCGCTGGAACCAGCTCGGCAAGAGTGACTATCTCAAGCCAGGTCAGGAGTTGACTCTGTTCGTTAAGAACAACAGCTGATCGCTCGTCGCAATCCAAAAAATACCCCGCTTGATGCGGGGTATTTTTTTGTCTGCATGAACCAGCGGCGACGCCGCTCTCCCCCTGAGGGATGACTCAGGGTGTGATGGCCTGGGCCGCAAAGCGCGCCAGAATGGGGTTGTGATCAGAGGCATCGGTAGCCGGTGAACTCACCTCAACCAGATCCAGATTGCGATAGTAGAGGTGATCCAGAGGCCGGCCAAAGGCGGTGCGACGCAGATCAGGTACAGGTATGGCCTCCTGCAGGCCAAGCTCACCCACCAGCTTGTTCAACCAGAACGCGCGCTTGTCGCTCCAGGTGTTGAAATCGCCACCCAGGATGACCGGCCCCTGGTGGCGATGGATCAACGCAGTCAGATCGTTGAGCTGCTCGCGAAAGGTCGCCATGCCCAGCTCGAAATTGACCGCATGGAGATTCACCACCAGCACGCCGTCAGGATCCCCTTGCAAGGGATAGAGACTGACCAGACCTGACTTGGGGATGCGCAGCAGGGGTTCGGGGGAACGGACGCCACAAACAAACGCCTGCGGCGTTTTCGCCACCGTCATCACGCCAAAGGAGACACCGCCCTGGGTGAAGGCCTGCAACTGCTGCCACTGGAAATCGCCTCTCTTCAGCCAGTCCAGCATCTCGGGCCGGGTCGCCGACTCTTGCAGCAGCACCAGATCCTGGGACTTGGCATACTCATCCAGCCCTTCCCGCCAGTTCTTGCGTTGTCCCTTGTAGAGGTTCCAGACGGTGATGCCAAATTCCCTCGGCAAGGCCGTGGAGGCGAGCGCCACCAGAGGTGGTCTGTCACAGCTTGCGCCAGGTATGATACCTGCCGCAGTCACCAGATGATCTTGATCCGGTACCTCGAAGCAACCGACCAGCCCCAACGTCAGCAGGGACGTTCCCAGAATCCGATAACTATTTTTCATTGGCTAACAATCACCTGCCTCTGCAAGACGACATGGCCCTCACACAGGCCACGGTCGCCGACTAGTCTCATTATTCGTGTCCGGCCCGACTCATCCAGAAGGAATTCAACGATGGCGAGACAGCACCAGTACCGCGTGACATTTTACGATCAACAGGGAACCTGTCATCAAGTGGAGCTTTCCACCGTCTATCAAATCAGGCGGGATCCCCAATGTGATCTCTGTCTGTTCGACACCCGGCAGTGCGTGGGGTCGGAAGAGATGCTGGAGCGCATGATACGGCAAAAAACCGGGCTTGAGCAGGAAATATCCATCATCAATGCCCGGCTCATCTGAGCAGACTCAGACCGGGACGGGGCGGGATTTGCCCTGATCGTCGATGGCCACATAGGTGAAGACGCCCTCGGTCACGCAGTACCGCTGGGCTTCGTTCTCCCGCAATACCGGCTTGACCCAGACCTCCAGCTTGAGTCGCATGGAGCTGCGACCAATCTTGAGGCAGCGACCGTAACAGCACACCACGTCACCCACCTTGACCGGGCTGTGGAAGGTCATCCCCTCCACCGAGACGGTACAGATGCGCCCTTTTGCCAGCTCCTTGGCCATGATGCCCCCACCTATATCCATCTGGGACATGATCCACCCGCCGAAGATATCGCCATTGGGGTTGGTATCGGCTGGCATTGCCAGGGTTCTCAGCAACAGCTCCCCATCGGGGTGGCGCTTGGTCTCTTCCATCATTACCGCTCTCTTTATCATGGATGGCGGCATGATAGGGGGCGATCCCCCCCTTGGCAAACCTCAATTGTCCCGGAGCGCGCGCCGTATCTGGTTTGCACGCCAGATGACCGACTCCGGGGCCCGGATGGCGACGACCCGTTCAACCCTTCAAGGCCGCCCCGTCCGCAAACCAGTGGGCCGGATCCGGCCAGCGATAGACGAAACCAAGCTGCTGGCAGATGCGCTGACCTTCGATGGGAGCAAACTCCCCCGTCGGCTCAACGAACTGCGGCGGCACCAGCCCGAGCAGGCGGCTCGCGAAGGGGTAGAGCTGCTCCCGGCGCGGGTGAACGGGGGCACTCAGATTGTAGGCATCCCCATCCTGCCCCCGGGCCAGCATCAGCTCACAGGCGGCCACCACGTCGTCCAGATGCACCAGGTTCACAGCCTGGCCTCCCCCGGCCAGCGTCTTGCCCGCCAGAAAACGGCCGGGGTGACGGTCAGGACCATAGAGTCCGGCCGGGCGCAAGATCATGGCGCAGTCAACATGCCCTTCCAGCACGGCAAGCTCGGCCGCCCGCATCCGCAAGCCTCTGTCATGGGCTGGAGCGGGCGTATCCTCCTCCCCCTGTCCGGCCCCCCAGACCGAAGTCGCGCTGATAAAAAGAACCCTCTGAACACCCGCCTCCCTCGCCTGTCGGCACAGGCTGGCCACGGACGCCGGGTAATCACCGGTCTTGCTGGGGGGCACACAGATCACCAGGTCATGACAGCGAAAAGGCAGTGACCCCATGTCAGGGGTGAGCAACAGCGGCCAGGCAGCAATACTCTCCCCCCGCAGCCGTTCAGCCTTTTCGGCCGTACTGACCGTCACCGCGACAGATTGCCCCTGCTCTTGCAATGCCCTGGCCAGGGGCAAACCCAGCCAGCCGGCGCCCACGATACCCGTCTGATACTCAAATTCGTTCGTCATACCCGGATCCTGACAAAAAAAAACGGCCATCCAATGATGACCGTCGAAAGTAACGAAGGAAATAGCCGGATTAACCGGTTACCTCCCACAGCGGGAAAATCGGGAGCGCACGCTCCTAATTCGTGGGCCTATCCTAGTGGCAGCGCGGTCAAAAAGCTTTGAAGCGGATCACAGTTGAAAAGGATTTCTGAAAGCGCTTTCACTATTTTTGCAAAAAAGTCGACCCGCACGGGGCCAACTTCATGACTCAGGCCACAGATTCCCGCCGTACCAGTTCGGCTTCGAATTTGAGCGCCAATCCCTCTACCGGCTTGTGATCCAGCAGCCGCAGGGCCAGCTCAGCGGCCCGCTCTCCCATCTCCTCGATGGGGTAACGTACCGTGGTGAGCTTGGGATAGATGTATCGGGCATAGGGGATGTCATCAAAACCGACCACAGAGACCTGCTGGGGTATTTTGTAACCCCGCTCCAGCAGACAGGAGATCGCCCCCGCCACCATGGCATCGTTGAAACCAAGCACAGCGCTGAACTCGACGCCGCGCGCCAGCAGCTCACTCATGGCCACATAGCCACCTTTTTCGTCGGCATAGGCACGGCCGATGAGGGCAGGATCCAGCTCGATACCTGCCCGTTGCAGGGCGAAGCGATAGCCGGCCATCCGCTGCTGACCATCCACAAACTCCTCGTCATCGGAGGTGACGAAGGCAATCTTGCGATGTCCCGCGTCCAGCAGATGCTGGCAAGCCGTGGTGATGCCGGCCTGGTTGTCCAGCCAGACGCAGCGATCCTCGCAGCCTGGCACCTGACGGTTGATGAAGACGATGGGGGTCGTGCCCGACGCCAGCTCGCTGAGCTCTTCGTCAGGCAGCGCCTTGCTGTGCAGGATCAGGGCATCGCACTGGCGCTGCAGCAGCGCTTGGATGGCGTGCCGCTCACGGGTCGCATCGTGGTTTCCGGACACCACGATGGTGAACTTGTTCGCCTTGTCGACCATGCTTTCGATGCCGCGCATCATCTGGGCGAAGAAGGGGCCGCCACACAGATCCCCCACCAGCACACCGATACAGTTGGAGCGTTTGCTCACCAGGGCCTGGGCGAAGCTGTTTGGACGAAAGCTGAGCTCCTTCATGGCCGCGAGGACAGCCTCGCGCTTCTCGGGCGCCACCTGCGCCGTGTTGTTGATCACTCGAGACACTGTCGAAATGGAGACATTCGCCAGCTGAGACACATCTTTGATCGTTGCCACTCTCGATTCCTTTGTTGGAAAAGCCTGTCAGTGATGATCGGGCATTGTATCGAACCTGACAGACCAAGACGCGGCGCCCGATCACCTGGCAGGTTTCTTTTTGTAACAAAGCTTAAGGGATGATAACCATTCTGGGGCAAGAATGGGAGGCAGCCGCGACAACGACTGCCCCCGAACTCAATAGGCGTGATTCAGCTCGCGTTCCGACATGAAACGCAAGGGCTGCTGCAGCTTGTGTTGATAGATGAGATCGAAAGAGAGCACGTTCTGGACATAGTTGCGCGTCTCCCGATAGGGGATGCTCTCCACCCAGACATCCATCGGCTTGTTGTCGCTCTGCTCGCGCCAGCGCTTGACCCGGCCAGGACCCGCATTGTAGGCCGCCGCCGCCAGGATCCGGTTGCCGTCATACACATCCAGAAGGCGCTTGAGGTAGGCGCTGCCAAGACGAATGTTCATGGCCGGGTCGAACAGTTGCTGCTCGTTGCGATAGGGCACCCCAAGCTTGCCGGCCGTCTCTTTCGCGGTGGCAGGCATCAGCTGCATCAACCCCCGCGCCCCGACCGGTGACTGGGCCAGGGGATAGAGTGCGCTCTCCTGACGGGAGATGGCGTAGAGCAGACTGGTGTTCATGGTGCGCTCTTGTGCCATCTGGGAGAAGGTGCGCTTGAGGGGCAGCGGGAAGCGCAGGTCCAGCGCATCCCAGGCCTCGGCACGGATGCTGGAGAGGATCGCCAGCTCGTGCCAGCCCTGGTTGAGGGCGATGTGGCCAAACTCCAGGCGCTGGGCCACGCTGTTGCGATCCATGTTGTGGATCCACTCAGAGCGGGCCGCCGTGATCTCGTTCATCGCCAGCAGTTCACGCACCCGCAGCAGGAAGGGCCAGCGGCGGCTGGCACTTTGCCAGTCCGGCACCTTGTGCGCCACGCTCTGGTTCTTCATGCGATAGGGCACACCGGTACGCTGGGCCGCCATGAAGCCGTAGAAGCCGCGCAGGCTCGCAGTCTCGAGATAGAGGTCCCGCGCCGGTTTCTGCCGCCCCTGTTTCTCCAGCGAGCGCGCCATCCAGTAACGCCAGCGATCCTCTTTTTGCAGCCCCATGGGCATCCGCTTGACCCAGCCTTCGAGACCGCGCCAATCCTGCTCCCAGATGGCAAGACGGGCCCGCAGCTCCACCAGCTCCGGATCCTTGAGCCGCACCAGGGCCGTATCCAGCCAGGCGCGCTGGTCAGAAGAGCGGTCCAACAACAGGCGGCGGGCGGCCGCCTTCTCCACCCGACTCACCTCGGCATGGTTCAGGCCGAAGCGACGGGTCATCTCCCCCAGCTGGCGCAGAACCGCGTCGGGCTCCTGGTTGGCGTAGCGGGCCAGCCCCAGGGAGAGCAGATGCCGCGACGGGGGCGCCGCCGTGAAGTTGGCCGGATTCATCGCCCGCACGGGTTGGTCATACAGGGCGATCATCTGATCGCCATACCCCTTCATGCCGCTGCCGAGCTGGGCCCCGAGGTGGCGAATGAGGTTGGGGTTCTGGGCCTCGAAAGCCAGGTTCATGCGCTCCCAGATCTTCTCCTGGGTGCGCAGACCTGCCTGCTGCCAGAGCTGGAACAGGGGATCGCAGGCATCGGGCCTGGATTGACCGCTCAACCAGAGCTTGCCTGCCTCCTGCAGGGCTTCACTTTTGTGCCCCGTGTAGTAGCGGGCCTGATAGTGCTGACAGAGCAGATCGGTGGAGCTTGGCTTGGCCGGATAGAAGCGCAGGAACTGGGACCACTGCTGGCTCTGGGCAAGATAGGTGAGATAGCTGCGCTCGAGCCGGTTGGACTGGGGGGTGTCCCCGTGCTGGCGGATGAAGCGGGTCACATCGTTGTAGTCTGCCGCCCCGGGACGGAACGCAAGCTGGTAGTAATCCAGATAGGGCAGCAGTGGATAGTGGATCAGGCGTGCGCGAAGCTGGCTGAATTTGACCTGATCATTGGCACGCACGGCCTCATGGGCCTGGCGATAGAGAGACTGCTCCATGGTTTGCGCAAAGGCGGGTGCCACTAGCCCTGGCACGCACAGCGCCGAAAAGATGATTCCCTGCACGGCTTTCACGAAAGGTATTCTCCCTTGAGAGGCATAACCACCGCCCGCTGGCGGTGGTGAGATACCTTCATTCTACCCGTTAAATATGGGCGCTACGCCACACTATTTTTATCGATGCAGACGGGGCGATCACCGCGTACCTGGCGGCTGACATAGCGTTCAAGGTAGGGAACAGGGAGCGGCTTGGAGGCGAGGTATCCCTGGAAGAAATGGCAGCCCTGCGCCTGCAGAAACTCCAGTTGCTGGCGGGACTCCACCCCCTCCGCCGTCACGTTGAACCCCATGTGGCGGGCCATGGCGATCACGGCCTCGACGATGGCCATGTTGTCACCATCCTTGGGAATGTCCTGGATGAAAGAGCGGTCGATCTTGAGTTCGTCAGCAGGCAGCCGCTTGAGGTAGCTCAGGGAAGAGTACCCCGCCCCGAAGTCGTCGATGGCAAAGCTGATGCCCAGGGTCTTGAGTTCCGCCATCTTGCTGATGGTGTCTTCCGCATGACCCAGCACCACCGACTCGGTGATCTCCAGGTTGAGGCAGGCGGGATCCATGCCGGTGGCCGCCAGCACATCGTGAATGCGATCGACGAAGTCGGGAGCATGGAACTGTTTGGCGCTCACGTTGACCGAGAGCTGGGGGACGTGGATCCCGTTCTCCTCCCAGGAGACGTACTGGGTACAGGCTTCGTGCAATACCCAGTTGCCGATGTCGACAATGAGATCCGTCTCCTCGGCAATCGGGATGAACTCGGCGGGCGACACCAGGGCACGCCCGGGGGGTTGCCAGCGGATCAGTGCCTCGACACCGATGATCTCCCCCCCCGCCACCATATGCTGGGGCTGGTAGTGGAGAGTCAGCTCCCCATTGTCGAGGGCACTGCGCAGCTCGTTGTGAATGTGCAGACGCCTGTCGGCCTGCAACTGCATGGAGGCATCAAAGAAGCGCCGGGTCTTGCGGCCCGCCGATTTCGCCTGATACATGGCGGTGTCAGCCTGCTTGAGCAGATCCCCCGCCTCCTGCTCCCGACCGGGGAAGAGGGTGATGCCGACACTGGCGCCGATGTGCAGCACCTGGCCTCTGAAATCATAGGGGGCGGCGATCTCCCCGATGAGCCGCTCCGCGATGAGGTCGGCCTGCATCTCCGCCTGGGGCGGGCTGATGGAGAGCGCTGGCAGCAACAACACGAACTCGTCGCCGCCGAGACGGGCCAGACAATCCCCCTGGCGCACCAGCCGCTTGAGACGGCTGGCCACCTCCTTGAGCAGCCAGTCGCCGGTGGCGTGACCCAGGGAATCATTGATGGTCTTGAAGTGGTCGAGATCGATGAACAGCAGGGCCCCGATGAGGTGACTGCGATTTGCATCGGTGAACGCCTGGGTCAGAGTTTCGTGCAGCTGACGGCGATTGGGCAAGCCGGTCAGCTCGTCATAGAAGGCGAGATCCTGGATGCGGCGCTCCGCCGCCTTGCGCTCGGAAATATCCTCGAAGAAGATGACATAGTGGCTGATCCCCCCCTTCTCATCCTGCACCGGCGTGACGATCTCCCACTGGGGATAGGCGTGACCGTCGGCGTGCAGGCGCAGGGTTTCCCCCTGCCAGCGATCCAGGGCGTTGAGCTCGTAACCCAGCCCTCCCAGCCCCGACCAGAGATCGTTGCCAAGGTGCAGACCAATCACCCCCTGGTTGTCAAAGCCGGTGATCTGGCTGAAGGCGTAATTGACCCGCAGGATCTTGAACTCGGGATCCGTGATGATGATCCCTTCGTGAGTTTCAAAGGCCACCGCAGACAGCCGCATCAGGGCATCGCTTTGCAGGCGCTCCAGCTCGGCCACCATGCGCACCGAGAAGATGGTCAGGACAGAGTCCAGATCCGTGGTCCGGGTCTGGCTTGGGAACAGCAGGGCGAGATGGCCCAGGATCTGACCGTTGCGATCGAGCAGCGGCTGGGCGTAATAGTGCTGGCCCGGGGGCAGGTCGGGATACCCGGTCAGGGGTTCACTCACGGGGACCGCGCAGGAGGACCCCTGGCGATAGAGCTGCTGGCAGGGCATGTCACAGAGGGCATACTCCTTGACGTCGATGCCGTGGCTCGCCAGCACTCTCAGCCTGTCGAGACCAACCCGCTCCGTCAGCCAGACGGCAGTGGCTCCCAGGATATGGGCCAGCTCGTTGACCAGGGTCTGGCAAAAATCGAGCCCCGTCTTGGCGGAGAGCGCCTGCGCCAGCTTGGCCAGCAAGGGGGCCTGCAACATGGGAAGCGGCGGTGTCACGCCTGCGGGGGAGTCGGCGCGATCCATCTCGCGATGCATCATTTCGAGGGGGGCAAGCCAGCCACAACAGAGCCCCTGTGCAGGCACATACTGACCGTACCAGAGCGCATGGTGTACCTTGCCGTCCTCATCGCGCAGGTGACCGATGAACTGGCCAGGCTGGCCGGAATCGTGGAGTCTTGCAAGAAAATCGGCGAAACCCGCTTCATCTTCCCGCTCAAGTTGGGTGGCCCAGGGGTGGGCTCCCTCCCCTGCCCAGGGTTCACAAGAGACATGATCAGACAGGCTCCATTGCCCATGCTGCCGATCATAAAACCACATCATCTGGGTGGCTTGCTGCTTCATCTACGACTCCAACCACTACAACCACGTTATCCACCCCGACTCCTGCAGAAAAGCATATCCGTTTGCGCGCATATCTCCACCGGCGCATGGCAATGATTTTGCGATGCGATGAGGCGATGTGGGTGGAGAAAATTCGAGACTATGCGGCAAAAACCAAACATCGGGTCGACACAAGGCGCTGCCGAGGGGGGACAGAAACGATCCTATTTGCTGATACTGCCTGCCTGTTTCACTGAGCTCAAGCGGTTTTTGGCATGAAACGGGAAAAGCTCACAATTTATGGACAGCGGGATTCCCAAGGGCATTTTTCGTGACGCAGATCACACTTTGATTTGGCGACATGGGTAATCTGGAGGTGAAGACACAAGCAAGACGACCCGAAGGGGGCCATTATGAAAATCGAAATGACCAGTAAAATCATCGACATCACCCCAGCCATCCGCGAGCGCATTGAATCCCGTTTTGAAAAGCTCGAGCGTCTTCAGGTGCCTCTTATCACACCCCATGTGATCATCTCCAAAGAGCGTTTGATGTATATCGTCGAAGCCACTATCGGCATTCCCAACGGCAAACTGTTTGCGCAGGCAGAGCACGAGGATCTCTATGCCGCCATCACGGACCTGGGCCAGAAGCTGGAACGCCAGCTCAACCGTCACACGGAAAAACCCATCGCCCGTCGTGCCGCCGGCAAGGAAGTGCCCCAACCGGACGAAGCAGACGCCTGACAAGGTTCACCACTCATAAAGCAAAAGGCGGGTCATCCCGCCTTTTTGCATTCTACCGTGCCGTCACCCCAGCCAGCGCAGCCTGGCATCCACCCCTTGCGCAAGCTCATCGAGCAGCGGCAGCATCATCAGCGGAGCCTCCTCCCTGGGGTCAGCGCCCATAGGGCGGGCCTGCCATCGCTCGCGACCCAGTGCCGAGAGGTTGTCATACACCGCGGGATCCAGCGCGGGCGTTCGGCTCACCAGTGGCGGGGAGCGCAGCGCCAGCCAGAGTCTCACATCCGTCATGCACCCGCCCTGTTGCAGACGCTCGTTGAGGCTGGTGGCATCGCTCTCTTCCACCCCGCCTTGCAGGGACGCCCGGGGCATCAGACCGAAACGGGAGCGCCAATCCATCTCACCCGACGCAGGCTTGGGCGGGGCATCAAACCAGGGCTGCTCTTCCACTGCATCAGTCAGCAGCGCCAGATGCAGCCTGAAGTCGGCACGGTCCCCCGCACGGAGATCCTGGTTGAGCCGTTGGCCCAACTGGGCCTCATCCACGAGCAAGCGGTCACGAATCGCACTGGGCAGCATGAGATAAATCTTGGAAATGAAGGTTTCATTGCTTATCGGCCATCAACCCGATCCTTTAAGCATTAAAAATCCCGGCAGAGGGGTTCACAAGCGCGACAGATCTGTTAGTATGCGCCTCGCACTTGGGGAGGGGTTCCCGAGCGGCCAAAGGGATCAGACTGTAAATCTGACGGCTCTGCCTTCGAAGGTTCGAATCCTTCTCCCTCCACCATCTTTCAGAGAACCCGGCCTTGTGCCGGGTTTTCGCTTTTCTGCCTTCCACAAATCCCCTTCTTCTACAAAAAAACGGGGGGCCAGGCCTCCCGTCAATATATGCACTCTCTCACCCCGAACCTGCTGGAGACAGCTGTCATCGGCAGGTCAGGCAGAGGGGGATCAGCGTCCCCCCAGGCACCTGTCTTGTCATCCGCCCCCCTTACAGGGTGAAGCGATAGAAGATATCCACCGCCTGGGCCACCCCGCTCATGGCCTGCAGATAGAGCCTTGGCATCAGCTCGTAACGCAGCTTGAATTCGGCGATGGGGCTGAACACCCCGACCCCGTACTGGAACTGCAAGCCGGGCAGCAGGTAGGCCGACAGGGTCACCTGGGTGTCATCACCACTGCCTGCGGTATCGAGGGCCACGTCGCTCATGCCGAGGGACTCCCCGATGCTGGAGACCACGCCGCTCGCCTGGCTCACGGCCCCCGCCACCAGCAGGCCGTTGAAGCCGCCATCCTCGCCGCTGGTCTGCAATCCCTTGCCCCGCAACAGATAGGAGAGCTGTTCGGACTGCGCCATCTGCGGCTCGGAATAGACGGTGATCTTCGGCTTGGCGGCCGGCCCCGTCACCCGCACCCCGACGGTCACGTTGTCCTCGATGGTGTCCGGATCCCGATAGGTCTCGATGTTGAGATAGGGCTGATCGATGGGGCCGGAGAAGAGGATCCGCCCCTCCTTGATGATGAGGTTCTGGCCATAGGCCTTGAAGCGCCCGTCCCTGAGCTCCAGTTGCCCGTTGCCCGAGAGCGGCTTGGAGGGATCCTGGCGAATGTTGATGGCCCCTCCCACCTTGGTCTTGAGTCCCATGGCTTCAAGGCGGACGTCGTCCCCGAGCCGGATGGCGAGCCTGATCTCCATGGGCAGCGGTGCCGCCTTGGGGACCGGCGGCAGATCGTCGTAGATGACGGTGACGTCATCGGAGACCGCTACCGCGCTGTCTGGCAGGCTCTTGACCAGGATGCGCGACCAGGGGATGTCCACCTGACCGGTCACCCTGGTCTCCTCCCCGAGAGAGATGGCGATGTCAGGTGTCACCCTGACCCGGCCCATGCCCGGGTACTGGGCCTCCAGCTCCTTGCCCTGAATGGTGAGGCTGCCGGTCACCGGCTGCTGGGCCCAGCTCAGCCAGCCCCCCAGCACCAGGGGGCCCTTGCCCACCATCATGGAGCCGTCGAGTTCGGCCCGGTTGCCTTCTATCTTGAGGCGGGTCACCAGCTTGGAGAGGGTCACCATGTCGGAGTGGGTCTGAACCTCCCCCTCTTTCAGGTTCAGCTCGCCATACAGCAGGGGGGCAGCCAGGGTACCGTCGAAGCGGGCATCCGCCGAGATGACCCCTTGCAGGGAGCGCACTTCGGGTATGAGCGGCGCAAAGGTCGCCAGCTTCAGATCGTCAAACCTGAGTTGACCGCCGAGGTTGCCGCGTCCGGCGGGATCCCGGATCAGCAGATCGGTGTCGATGTTGCCTATCTGCTCGGAGGCGAAATCGACCCGGATGGCGGCCTGCTGGCGCTCGAAGTCGATCCCGAGCTCGAGGCGCTGGTAGTCGGTCTTGAGTTCGTCGGCGACGAAGGTCCCAGGCGTGGTGCGCACGGTGGCGTGCAGGGTCGGCTGGTTGCCGCGCCAGCTGGCGCGCCCGTCGGCCGACAGCACCGCCTGCCAGCGGAAATTGTCCGGCAACCAGGGGCGCAGCCGCTTGAGATCAAATTCGTTCAGGGCAAATTCCAGATCGCCCTGGGACTGGGCTATCCGGCTCCCCTTGACGCAGAGACTGGCCTTCTGGGACGCGAGGCAGAGATCCCCCATGGTCAGCTGCTGTTTCGGCAGATCCAGGTCAAGAGACCAGGGGGCGGCCAGCGCCCAGCGCTTGAGGGGGGTCTTGAGCTTCAGCTCGGCAAGGGCGCCACGCCAGCGGTCACCGCGCAGGCTGCCATTCAGGCTGAGGTCTGCCGCCAGGGGATCCCCCTTCATGGTCAAGGTGAGCCCGTGGCGCTCGAGATCGCCGCTCAGGTTCAGGGCGATTTGCGAGAGCTTGGTCTCCCCCTGCGCCAGGCTCGCCACCGTCACCGCCACCTCACCGGCGGGCTTCTCCCCGACCAGGGCGTTGGCCCTGATGACGGTCTCCTTGAGGACGGTGCCCGCGTAGGCGAGTCGGCCCGACACCAGATCGGCATTCACGCGCGGCGCCTGCTGGTTGCCGGTGACGCGCACCTGGCCCTTGATGTCCCCTCCCAGACCCGGGTAGATGCCCCCAAGCTTGGGCGCATCCAGATCCGCATCCAGCTTCCAGGCCTGGGTCGTGAGCGAGCCTTTGGCCTGCAGCCGGTTGGGGCCGCTTTGCAGCGCCAGGGCCGGGATGGTCCACTCCATCTTGTCGTTGCCGCTGAGCCTGCCCTGCAAGGCCAGAGGATACTGGTTGAGCTTGCCATCCACCTTGAGCTCGGGCAGGGCCAGCTGCCAGTGGCCCGCCTCATCCAGATCGAAGCGGCTGGTGATCTTGCCCGCCAGTGCCCCCTTGATCTCGGGCACCAGCTCCGCCGGGTTGATCCCCTTGAATTCGGTCGTCCCCTGCCACTGGACCCCCTTGCTCCAGGCCAGCTTGCCGTCGAGCTTGAGCTCCCCCTTGAGGGCCCCCAGCAGCAGCTCGATACGGCTCAGCTGGTTGAGATCCCCCTTGCCCGAGAGCGCCACCTTGAAGGGGGGCACATCGGTCCCCTTGCCGGCGGTGTTGAGCGCAAACTGGTAACCGGAGAGCTTGCCCTTGGCGCTCAGGGTGCCCTTGTCCAACCGATAGCTGGGCTCATCCTTGGCAGGCTTGTGCAGGGGCCAGGAGAGGCTCTTCCAGTCCAGCGCCAGATCGAAGGGCAGATCCGGGTCGAGGGCCGCAAGGGATCCTTTGAGATTGGCGCCCACCGGCCCCTTGGCCTTGAGTGCCAGCCCAAGCTTGCCCACAGAACCGTCCAGGACGAGATTGACCTGCTCCCCCTTGAGCTCCCCGTCCAGCAGCCCTTGACGCGTCTTGGCATCCAGAGTCAGGGTGAGGGGATAATCCTCGTGCAGGCGCACCTGACCACGCAAGGCCAGATCCGCCATGGCATGGCGCAAGGAGAGCTCCCGGATGTCGATGCGCTCCTCCTCGGCGGTGGCCGACAGCAACAGGTTGTCTAGCCCCTCCACCAGCTCACCTTGCTGATAACGGAACGCAGTGGCTTTCAGCCCCTCCAGCTGGATGGGGAAAGGCAGTCGCACCGCCGGCAGCACCATGGGCTCGGGCTTGCTTGCGGCCTGCGTCTTGTCACCGGGGGCAGCCTTGCCCTCGCCGGCCGCCAGGGTGGCGCTTTTCTCATCCGCCGGTTTGGCGCCCTTGTCACTGGCCGCCTCCACCGGGGAGGGTGCCACCACCACGTTCAGGCCATCGAGCACGGGGCCGCGCACGATGAGCACGGCGCGATCCAGGGCGGCGCCAATGTCCAGATCCTTGAGGGTGATCGTCACGCCGGGCACCGCCACATCGAGATCGGCAACCTTGAGGCTGTCGACCTGGATTTTGAGCGGCAACGGATGCCAGACGAAGGGCTCCGACGGCTCTTCCGGCACCGGCTCGGACTCCGCCACCCGGACCACGGGGCGAGTCACCGCCAGAGACTTGATCCAGAGCTTGCCCTGCAGGAGCTTGCCCAGATCCCAGTCCAGCACGGCCCGCTCCACGGTGACATCCACCAGCTCGTCCTGCCAGCCAACCCCTTCGAAGGTCCAGCCATACCCGAGTTGCCCCGCCACCAGCTCCCCCTTGAGGGAGGGCAGCGCGGCTCTGGCCTGTTGCCACAGCCACTTGTTGCCCTGATGGGTGAAGCCCAGCAGGCTGACGCCGATGAGCAGCAGGAAGAAGAGGCCCATGAGCCACAAGAAAATGCGTTTTACCCAGATCACGATGCAGACCCCTGCAAGGAAAGCAGCCGCAGCGGCCAGAAAAGAGAAAGAAGAGGATGTGCGCCTGGTTGCCGGGTCATAGTTCCGGCCCCAGCGCGAAGTGCAGCCGCAGCGGCTTGTCCTCCTCGGAGATGCCCACCGCCAGATCGAGCCTGACCTGACCGATGGGGGTGACCCAGCGCACCCCGACCCCGGTGCCTATCTTCCAGGCCTCGCTGTAGTCGACGGTGGCGGTCCCGGCGTCCACGAACAGGGCACCGAGCCACTTCTCGCTGAAGCGGTAGTTGTACTCCAGGCTGCCGACGCTGGCGTAGCGTCCGCCGGTCAGCTTGCCATCGTCCCCCCGTGGCGAAATGGTCTCGTAACCGTAGCCCCGGACCGTCTGATCGCCGCCGGTGAAGAAGCGCAGGGAGGGGGGGACCAGGGAGAAATCATCCCCGACAATGGCCCCCTGTTCGGCCCGCATCAGGAAACGGTGATCTTCGCCCAGGGTGCGCAGCCACTTGCTGCGCCCCCACACCCGCATGAAGCTGATGTCGGACCCCCAGTAGGGGCTCGAGAACTCCATCGTCAATTGCTGGCGATCCCCCCAATCCGGCACCAGACCGCCGCGCACCCGCAGCCGTGACCAGGAGACGCCGGGGATCAGCAGCAGGCTGTTCCCCTCGTCCTGACCCTGGACGTAGCGCTCGTTCTCCAGGCGCACAAAGACGTCTCTGTCCCAGCTCTCCGGTCGGCGTGTCCAGCGGTGCACCCCGAAGGTGGCCAGATCGGAGCGGGTGTCGTTGTTGTCGGTGTATTGATAGCCCGCCTGCAGGGAGTAGTAATCCCGCAGCGGGTTACCCACCGGGATCTGGTAGTCGAAGCTGAGCTCCGCTTCCGGCGCCGAGATCTTGGCGGTGCTGGAGAGGCGGTGACCATAGCGGTTCACCCAGGGTTTCTCCCAGGTGGCACTCAGGCGCGGCCCCACGTCCGTGGCATAACCGATACCGGTCTCAATTTCGTGATCGACCCGGTTGGAGAGGGTCACCTGCACCGGCACCCGGTTGCCCTCGGCCTGGCTGATCAGGGGTTTGATGTCCACCTGCTTGAACAGCTTGGTGGAGGAGACATCCTGGGACATCTCCGCCAGACGGATCGCCAGATAGGGGTCGCCGCTCTTGATGTTGATGAGCGGGCGGATCAGGTGCAGTGCCTCCGGCGTCGCGTCATAGCGGATCTCGCCGAAATGGTAGCGCGGGCCAGAGCGAAACAGGATGTAGATCTCCGCCTTGCCCTGTTCCGGGAAAACCTTGACCTGGCTCTTGCTGATCTTGGCGTCAAAATAGCCGCGGGCCAGCCCCAGACTGCCGAGATCCGCCTTGATGGATTCATATTTGCCGTGGTTGAGGGGATCTCCCTCCTTCAGGAGCAGCTTGTCCAGCAGCTCGCTGTACACCTCGTCGCTCCCCGCATCCCCTTCCAGCAGGATGTCGAGGCGCGAGATGATCACGGGTTCCCCCCGCTCAATCTCGATCACCACCTTGGCGGGCGTCTTCTTGTCGCGGTTCAGGGTGATCTTGGGCTGGTAGTAGCCATAGACCTGCAGCGCCTTCTGTACGCTCTCGGTGATCTTGGCGCGGGCGGGGCGGTACTGGCGTTCCTGGTAGACGGGCAGGGCGTTGAGGTAGGCCTCGACGTTATCTTGCTGCTCTCCCCTGACCCCCTTGATCTGGTAGGTCAACTTGGCCGCCATGGCGGGCATCGCCATCAGCCAGAGAGCGAGGGCGAGCAGCAAGAGACCGGGCCCGGGGCGACGGGATCGCCCGGATGAAGTGCTCCCGGTGAGAAAAGTAGGATAGCATCCTGTCAAACGTCAGTTTCCCCGAATAACATGATTTAAAGATTGTGTTATTTAGTACGATACCGAGACTCATCCCGGGCGAATGCCGCTCATCCTAGCATAATCGCGACGGCGAAATCCCACGCTCGGGGCCCCTTTGCGTGCCGCTCTGCCACCCCCGGTGCGGGGATCGCTTCGGCCCTGCAAGGAGCCAGCCGGGTGTGAGGAGCCAAACTGCGCACAATCCGGGCAAGGGGCGAACAAAACGCCACCACCTGCCCCGCCACGCCGGATCTCCCCTGGCGGCCTTGGGCTGGCAGCAGGGTCCGGTTCTTCGCGACAACCCTTGTCGGACACCCCGCATCCGGCGGGTTTCGTCAACCCGTCCCCCTCGACTTGCTCCGTGCCCTCTTCCCCGCCCTGCCTGCTATTGAACAGGAAAATAAGCTTAAATCAATCACTTGAATAGATGGCACTAAAGCTTCGTTCAATTCAATCGATTTATCCCGCTGCCCCTGCGCTCCTGCCTGTCCCACACTGATCCCAATCATCGCAGGAGAGACCCCATGCACCTACGTAGCGAACAACTGGCTGACTACATCGCCGACCGACTCGAGTTCATCACCTTCCTGGCCTGCTGCAGCGCCCTGCTGGCCCTGCTGACCGGCATGAACGGTCAGCAGGCCCTCGCCTTCACCGCGCTCAATCTGCCCTTTGGCCTGGCCCTGCTGCTGGGCATGGCCCTGCTCGCCCCCCTGCCTGTCCACTGGCGCCTGCCCGGCATAGTCCTGCTGCTGGTGAGCGCAGCTCTGGCCACCCTGCAGATGGGGGGCAACTGGCTCAACCCCCTGGCCATCTGGAGCCTCTATGCCCTGCTGGGGCTGGAGATCCTCTGGCAATCCCGGGCCAGGGTCCCCCTGGCCACCGGCCCCCGGAGCCGGGTCTCGCGCCCGAGGGGCTGACGCGGAGGCGCAATTGCAGTAATCTTGCGCCCCCTTTCCCCTCGCCGAGGAGCATTCCGATGAAAAAAGCCTGTGCCCAGCACATCCTGGTCAAGACCGAGAAACAGTGTCTGGAAATCAAGGAGAAGCTCGCCAAGGGCGCCGATTTCAGCCAGATGGCCAAGCGTTTCTCCACCTGCCCTTCCGGCAAGCGTGGCGGCGATCTGGGGGAGTTCTCCAAGGGGGACATGGTCAAGTCCTTCGACGATGCCGTGTTCAAGGGGGAGTTGCTGACCGTGCTGGGGCCGGTGCGCACCAAGTTCGGCTTCCACCTCATCAAGGTGCTCTATCGCAACTGATCCAGGGCGACGAGGCCATCGGTTCTCTGAGCCGCACGCCCGGGATTGATGATCATTTACTAACGTTATCAGGCAATTAAGTTTATCCTTCTGGGCATAGTTCCATCCTGTCCCGTGGATCCCTCATATGCACAGCTCTTTGTGGTGGCCGCTGCTGACCTGGCTATTGCCCCTTTGCGGGGCCCTTGGCAGCCGCGCCCATCTCTGGCCCTGGTGGCTCGGCTTCATCCTCTGTCTCGCCAGCGCCCTCCTCAGCCTCGTGCTGCTGCTGCGCCTGCCCTGGCGTTATCGCCGCACCACCAACCTCTGGCCGGATATCTGGGGCATCACTCCCCTGCTGTTGCCCCTGCTGTTTCTCGCCCAGGCGCTGCGCTCCCCCCTCACCAACGACGTCAGCACGGATCCCTACCATCCGCCACGGCTCCAGTGGGCCGAGCTGCTCAGAAGCCCGGAGGATCTCCCGATCTCCCCCCCGCCCCTGCAAGTATTTCCAGGCAACCCCGGTCCTCTCTATACCCGGGCATCCCCGGTCGAAGTGCTCGCGGAAGCCGAGGAACTGATGACGGAGCTGGGCTGGCAGGTTCATCCGGGCAGCGAGGGTATCGATGCCGTCGTCACCACCGGCTGGTTCGGGTTTCAGGATGACGTGGCCCTGCGGGTCTTTGCCGGGCCCAAAGAGACCCGTATCGACATGCGCTCCGCCTCGCGCCAGGGGCGCAGCGATCTGGGGGTCAACCGGGCACGGATCATCGATTTCCTGAATCGGTTGAACGAGCGTCTGGGCGGGGCCTACAAGCCCAAGATGGAGAAGCTCAAAAAAGAGGAACAAGATGCGCATTGAGGTCAAACCGGACCGGGCCTACGCCTGGTTCATCCGCCCCTTCTTCTGGCTGCAGAAACGCAACTACGGTCAGGTGCTGATCCCGGGCAAGTGCTGGGGGCGCTCCCCCAGGCTGTTCGCCGCGGTCGCCACCCTCTACGGCGTCATCAACCGCAAGCGCTCCCCCATCGACCCCGTGCTGCGCTCCCTGGTGACGGTGCGGGTCTCCCAGCTCAACTGGTGTCGTTTCTGTGTCGACATCAACGCCATGACCCTCGTCAAGCGGACAGGCTCCAGCGACAAGGTGGAGGCGCTGGCCCGGTGGCGCGACAGCCCCTTGTTCGACGAGCGGGAGCGGGCCGTGCTGGACTATGCCGAGGCCATGACCGGGCTAGATGGCGTGAGCGACGAGCAGGCCGCCCGCCTCAAGCCCTGGTTCGATGACGACGCCCTGGTGGAGCTCACCGGCCTCATCGCCTTCCAGAACATGTCCGCCAAGTTCAATGCCGCTCTCGATATCGCTCCCCAGGGGTTCTGCCAGTTGCCGGTGCAACCCGAGCGCCCCCTCGACAAGGGGCAGGGATGAACCAGGCACGCCTGCTGCTGTTGCTGGCGATGGGGGCCCTGGTCGGCACCTTCTTTGCCCTCGACCTTGACCACTATCTGAGCCTCACCCAGTTGCAGGCATACCAGGCGCGCCTGACCCTTTGGGTCGACCGCCATGTTGTCGCAGCCAGCCTGCTGTTTCTGGTGATCTATGTGCTCACCACCGCCCTCTCCCTGCCGGGGGCGGCCCTGCTCACCCTGGCGGGCAGCGCCGTCTTCGGCATCCTGTGGGGGCTCTTGCTGGTCTCCTTTGCCAGCTCCCTCGGCGCCACCCTGGCCTTTCTCAGTGCCCGCTTCCTGCTGCGGGACTGGGTCGAGACGCGCTTTGGCGACAAGCTGGCGAGCGTTCAGGCCGGCATGCAAAAGGAGGGGGCCTTCTATTTGCTGAGCCTGCGCCTCATCCCCCTCTTCCCCTTCTTTCTGGTCAACCTGGTGATGGGGCTCACCCCCATCAGAGTCAGCACCTACTACTGGGTCAGCCAGCTCGGCATGCTGCCGGGCACCCTCGTCTACGTGCTGGCGGGGAGCGAGCTGGCTACCCTCACCAGCACAGGCAACCTCTTCTCCCCCGACCTGCTGGCCGCCCTGACCCTGCTCGGCCTGATGCCCTGGCTGATGCGTGCCTTGCAGCGCCGTCTCGCCCTCTACCGGTTGCACGCCCCCTACCGCAAGCCGGCGCGCTTTGACTACAACCTGCTGGTGATAGGCGCCGGTGCCGGAGGCCTGGTCACCAGCTACATCGCCGCCGCGGTGAAAGCCAGAGTGGCCCTCATCGAGCAGCACAGGATGGGGGGGGATTGCCTCCATACCGGCTGCGTCCCCTCCAAGGCGCTGATCCGAAGCGCCCGCTTCGCCATTGAACAGCGCAAGGCCACAGAGCTTGGTTTTACCCCGAACCAGAGCCGCGCCGACTTTGCCGCCGTGATGGCGCGGGTCGCCCGGGTCATCGAGGAGGTCGAACCCCACGACTCGGTGGCGCGCTATGAAGGACTCGGGGTGGAGTGCATCCAGGGGCGGGCGCGAGTCACCTCCCCTGGGAGGTGGAGGTCAACGGCAAGCGCCTGACCAGCCGTCATATCGTGATCGCCACCGGCGCCCGCCCCCGGGTGCCCGCACTGCCGGGGCTGGACAGGGTTCCCTACCTCACCTCCGACACTATCTGGCAGCGACTGCGTGAGCCCCCCCGCCATCTGCTGGTGCTGGGAGGAGGTCCCATCGGCTGCGAGCTGGCCCAGAGCCTGGCCCTGCTCGGTATCCCCGTCACCCTGGTGGAGCAAGGCCCTCAGCTGCTGCCCCGGGAAGATAGGGACGTCGCCGGGGCCCTGGCCGCGCAGCTGGAGCACGACGGCGTCACCCTGCACCTCGGCTGGCAGGCTACCTCGGCCGGGTATATGGACGGTAAAGACACCAACCTGCCCATCCGGCTGCACCTGCGCCGGGGGGACGAGACGCTGGTGGTTGAGGGGGACCAGCTGCTGCTGGCCCTTGGCCGGGAGGCCAACGTGAGCGGTTTCGGGCTGGAGGCGCTGGGGGTTGAACTGGCCCCCGGCGGCACCCTGGCCATCGACGGCTTCCTCGCCACCAACTACCCCAGCATCCTGGCGGTGGGGGACGTTGCCGGCCCCTACCAGTTCACCCATTTTGCCGCCCATCAGGCCTGGTATGCCGCCATCAACGCCCTCTTTGGCCAGTTCAGGCGCTTTCGGGCAGACTACAGGGTCATGCCGGCGGCCACCTATACCAGTCCGGAGATAGCCAGGGTCGGCCTCAACCAGAAAGAGGCTCATGCCCGAGGCATCCCCTTCGAGTCGACCCGCTTCGAGATGGCCGAGCTGGACAGAGCCATCACCGACGGCGAGTCAGGGGGCTTTGTCGAGGTGCTGACGGTGCCGGGCCGTGACAGGATACTCGGGGCCACCATAGTGGGTGCTCACGCCGGCGAGCGGATCGCCGAGTTTGCTCTCGCCATGCGCCACCGCCTGGGACTTGGCAAGATCCTCGCCACCGTTCACCCCTACCCCACCCTGATGGAGGGGAACAAGTACGTGGCTGGCGCCTGGCGCCGTGCCCGTCAGCCCGGGCGCCTGCTGGCGCTGCTGGCCCGTTATCACCGCTGGCGCCGCGGCGCCTGACTCTGACGAGGCAACCATCATGTTCACGACCCGACTTCGCGCCCTGCTCCGTCCCCTGATGGCCGCTGTCCCCCTGCTGCTGGCCTCCCCGCTCCACGCCAATGACGCATCGTGGCAGCAGACCCTGCTGGCCGCCAGGGGGCAGACCGTCTACTTCAACGCCTGGGGGGGCAGCCCCGAGATCAACGCCTACCTGGTGTGGGCCAGGCAGGAGATCGCTCGCCAGTACCAGGTCGAGCTGGTGCAGGTGAAGGTGGATGACATCGCCCAGAGCGTGAGCCAGTTGCTGGCCGGCAAGCAGGCTGGCAAGACGTCGAACGGCCCCATCGACCTGCTCTGGGTCAACGGCGAGAACTTCAAGGCGCTCAAGGAGCAGGGGCTGCTGGGGGACCCCTTTACCGACGAGCTGCCCAACATGGCCCTGGTGGACACCACCCTGCCGGTGAGTGAAGACTTCACCGTGCCGGTCGAGGGGCTGGAGGCCCCCTGGGGCATAGGCCAGCTCAATCTGATGGTGGATGGCGACCAGGTAGACGCACCTCCCACCTCGGCGGCAGCCCTGCTGGCCTGGGCCAAGTCTCACCCCGGCCGCTTCACCTACCCCAAGCCTCCCCAGTTTCACGGATCGAGCTTTCTCAAGCAGATCCTGCTGGAGCTGACACCGGATCCGGCGCCCCTCTATCGGGAGGCGACCGATGCCGACTTCCTTCGCATCACCGCCCCTCTCTGGGCCTGGCTCGACCAGCTTCACCCCGCGCTCTGGCGCAAGGGCAGGCTCTTCCCCACCGGCGCCGCCGAGACCAGGCAATTGCTCGATGACGGCGAGCTGGCCATGGCCATCAGCTTCAACCCGGGGGAAGCCCAGAGTTCGGTGCAAAACGGCACCCTGCCCCCCACCGTCCAGGCCATCGCCATGGAAAAAGGGGCGCTCACCAACAGCCATTTCCTCGCCATCCCCTTCAATGCCTCCGCCCGGGCCGGGGCCAAGGTGGTGGTCAACTTCCTGCTGAGCCCCGCCGCCCAGGCGCGCAAGAGTGACCCCGCCTTCTGGGGGGATCCCAGCGTGCTGCGCCAGAAGGCGCTGCCAGGCCAGACCCGTCCGGCATTGCGCTTCAAGGGGGTGGCAGAGCCCCACCCCAGCTGGCAGACGCGGCTGGAAGCGGCCTGGGCCGAGCGCTACGGCCACTGATCCATCATGCAGGCGCGCGCCCCTCTTCTCCTCCTGCTGCCCTTTTTGATGCTGGGAGCCTTGCTACTGGGGATCCCGCTCGTCGGGGGCCTGCTGTTGCTGGTCATCGAGGGGCTCACCCCCGCCAATCTATCCCTCTTGCTCCCCCAGCCCGGACTCTGGCACTCCGCAGGGTTGAGTCTCTGGGTGGCGGGGGCCTCCACTCTGGGGGCCCTGGCCGTCACCGCCCTGCTGCTCGCCCAGGGGGACGGGCGTCCCTGGATGCGCTGGCTGCGCCGCCTGCTCTCCCCCCTGCTGGCGCTTCCCCACATCGCCTTTGCCATCGGCATCGCCTTTCTGATCGCTCCCTCCGGCTGGCTGCTGCGCCTCGTCGCCCCCCTGCTTGACCTCACCCATCAGCCCCCGGACTGGCAAACCCTCAAGGATCCCTGGGGCCTTGGCCTCATCGTGGTGCTCATCCTCAAGGAGACCCCCTTCCTGCTGCTGATGGCGCTGGCGGCACTGGATCCCGCCAAGGTGGCGCGCCAGCAGTGGCTGGGGGCCAGCCTCGGCTTCAGCGCCCCCCGGATCTGGTGGCGCCTGCTGCTGCCCTCCCTCTGGCCCGCCCTGCGACTGCCCCTCTACGCGGTGGCCGCCTATGGTCTGGCGGTGGTGGATCTCGCCCTGCTGCTGGGGCCGGATGCCCCGCCGCCCCTGGCGGTGCGACTCTGGCTCTGGTATCAGGATGCCGACCCCGCCTGGCGCGGCGCCAGTGCCAGCGGCGCCCTCTTGCTGCTCGCCCTCAACCTGCTGCTGCTTGGCGCCCTCAGGCTGCTGGAGCGGGCCCACCTCACCCTCGGCAAGGCACGCTGGCTGGATGGGCGACGCGCCCCCGCCTCGCCCTGGCCCGCACTCATTGCCCGCATCGGCGTGTGGGAGCTGCTCCTGACCAATCTGCTGGTGCTCGCCGCCCTGCTGCTCTGGTCCCTGACCCGGCGCTGGTCCTTTCCCACCCTCTGGCCGAGCGAATGGAGCAGCCACCACTGGCAGGCTCTGCTGCCGAGCCTGGGCCCGCTGCTGTGGCAGAGTCTGTGGCTGGCCCTGCTCTGCGCCGCGCTCTCCCTGCTGCTGGCGGTGCTCTGCCTCGAGGCGTTGCCTGCGCGCCGCGCCACACGCACCCTCTGGCTTGTCTGCCTGCCTCTGCTGCTGCCCCAGGCCAGCCTGCTGTTTGGATTGCGCCTTCAGACCGACGGGCTGGGATTCACTGGCATAGGCCCAGGCTGGGTACTCTGGAGCCAGTTGATCTTCGTCTTTCCATACGTCTATCTCTGCCTGCACGGCCCCTATCGCCAGTTCGACGAGCGCCTCACCCGGGTGGCCCTCACGCTCGGGGCAAGCCCCTGGGGGGCCTGGTGGCGAGTCAAGGGCCCCCTGCTCGCCCGTCCCCTGCTGTTCGCCTTCGGTGTCGGAGCGGCGGTGAGCCTGGCCCAATACCTGCCGACCCTGCTGTTCGGGGGCGGGCGGGTCATCACCATCACCACGGAGGCGGTGGCCATCGGCAGCGGCCTCAACAGGCGGCTGGCGGGGCTCTACGGCCTGCTGCAACTGCTGCTGCCCCTTTTCATCTATGCCCTGGCGCTCTGGCTGCCGCGGCGCATCAACCCCGCACTGAGGCCCTGACCCGATGCTGCACACCTCCACACTCACCCTCTTCCTCGACGACGCCCCCCTGCTGACGCTCCCCCCCCTCAGGGTGGCCCCGGGCGAGGTGCTCACCCTGATGGGACCGAGCGGCTGTGGCAAGAGCTCCCTGCTGGCGGCGCTGGCGGGAGTGCTGCCACCCGGGGGGCCCATCCGGCTGACCGGGGACATCCTGCTCGGCGCACATCGCCTCACCCCGCTGCCCCCCCAGGAGAGGGGCATCGGCATCCTGTTTCAGGATGACCTGCTGTTTGCCCACCTGACGGTGGCCGAAAATCTGATGTTCGGCATGCCGGCGCATCTCAAGGGGATGGCGGCAAGGCAGACCCGGGCCCGCGAGGCGCTGGCCGAGGTCGGGTTGGAGGCTCAGGTGGACAAGCTGCCCGGGGCGCTCTCCGGCGGCCAGAAAGCCCGCGTCAGCCTGCTGCGTGCCCTGCTGGCCGAGCCCAGGGCATTGCTGCTAGACGAGCCCTTCTCCCGCCTCGACAAGCCGCTGCGGGCGGCATTCAGAACCCTGGTGTTCGAGCGCCTGCGCACGCAGGCCATCCCCGCCCTGCTGGTGACCCACGACGAAGAGGATGCGCCGGGCACCATCTTGCAGCTGATCCCCCCAGCCATCCCCGAAGAGGAGCACCACCTTGTTTGATCGCCACCTGATCCCGGTTATCCGCCGCCCCCTCGCCGCGCTCGCCCGCCCCCTGTGCCGGGCCGGGGTGAGCGCCAACCAGGTGAGTCTCGCCGGCTTTCTCATCGGCATGCTGGCGCTGCCGCTGCTGGCCTTTGGCTGCTATCAATGGGCGTTGGCGGCGATTCTGCTCAACCGGCTGCTGGACGGGCTGGATGGCGCCGTGGCGCGGGAAACGGGCATCACCGACTGCGGCGGGTTTCTCGACATCACGCTGGATTTCATCTTCTACGCCGCCGTGGTGCTGGGCTTTGCCCTCGCCGACCCGGCCAACGCCCTGGCCGCCGCCACTCTGCTGTTCGCCTTCATGGGCACGGGATCGAGCTTTCTGGCCTTTGCCATCATGGCGGGCAAACGGGGCATCGAGAGCCCCGTCTACCACCACAAATCCCTCTACTATCTGGGCGGGCTCACCGAGGGGAGCGAAACCATCGCCCTCTTCGTGCTCATGTGCCTCTGGCCCGCCACCTTCGTGCCACTGGCCTACGGTTTCGCCCTGCTCTGCGCCATCACGACCCTGACCCGGATCTGGAGCGGCTACCACACCCTGCGCTGACGGGATCCCGGGGGCGCGCCGGCACGGAGCACTTGCGCCTGCACGCCAATGTTTTACCATGACGGCACTCTTTTTCAGGCTCACGAGAACCCTATGCGTCGCCTTGTCTGTGTCCTCTCCCTGTTTCCCCTGATCTACGGCTGCAGCAGCACGCCGGCGCCCAAGCCCGTGGTCAAACCCCAACCCAACAGCGCCTTCATCAACCAGACGCCGCCGAGCAAACCCTTCTACGGACAGGTGAGCCAGCCCGGGGTCAGCAAGGGGGACTTCGCCAATCGTTCCAACGTGGACAACTTCGTGCAGCGGATGGTGCAAAAGCACGGTTTCGACAGCGCCGAGCTGCACCGGGTACTGGCCCAGGCCGAGCGTTATGACTGGATCATCAAGCTGATGGACGCCCAGGCCCCCACCACCAGACCGCCCACCGGCCCGACCGGCGCCTGGAACCGCTACCGCGCCAAGTTCATCACCCCGGACAACGTGCAGAACGGCGTCAACTTCTGGCGTGAATACGAGAGTGAACTCAACCGGGCGCAGCAGATCTACGGGGTGCCACCCGAGATCATCGTCGGCATCATCGGGGTGGAAACCCGCTGGGGTCGGGTGATGGGCAAGACCCGCATTCTCGACGCCCTGGCGACCCTGGCATTTGACTACCCGCGCCGCGCCGACTTCTTCACCGGCGAGCTGGAAGCCTTCCTGGTGATGACCCGGGATGAGGGTATGGATCCCACCGAACCCAAGGGCTCCTATGCCGGGGCCATGGGCTACGGCCAGTTCATGCCGTCGAGTTTTCGCAACTACGCGGTGGACTTCAACGGCAACGGCCACACCAACCTGTGGGATCCGGTGGATGCCATCGGCAGCGTGGCCAACTACTTCAAGGCCCACGGCTGGGAGAAAGGGCAGCCGGTGGCGGTGCGCGGTCAGGGACAGCTGCCGGGCTATGAGCACGGCTTCCAGACCCGCTACCCGGTAGCCACCCTGCGCGGTGCCGGGCTGGCTCCCACCGGCTCCCTTGGCAATCACAAAGAGGCGAGCCTGCTGCGTCTGGATGTCGGCACCGGTTACCAGTACTGGTACGGCTTGCCGAACTTCTACGCCATCACCCGCTACAACCACAGCACCCACTACGCCATGGCGGTATGGCAGCTTGGCCTTGCCGTCAGGGATGCCAGAGGCGGCTACTGAGTCAGCCTCAATGCCAACGAAAACGGGCCCGATGGGCCCGTTTTGCTATTCGTTCTCCAGCAACCAGCGCTTGAGCAGGGCGGCCAGCTGCTCCTGTTCGGCCAAGGTCAATGGGGCCAGCAGGCGGCGCTCGTTCGCCACGTGCTGTTCCACCGCATGGTCAACCAGCTCCCGCCCCGGCTCCGTCAGGCAGACCAGCAGGCTGCGCCTGTCATCGGGGGAGGCTTCACGTCTTATCAGGCCACGCTGCTCCAGCTTGTCGAGCCGGGCAGTCATGGCCCCTGAACTCAGCATGGCGGACTGGTAGAGCGCGGTCGGAGTCAGCGGCTCACCGGCCCGACGCAGGGTCGCCAGGATATCGAAGTCAGACCCCAGCAGACCGCACTCCTTGAGGGTCTCGCTCACTTCGCGCCCGGCGATCGCCGCCATGCGCGCCACCCGCCCCAGCACCCCCATGGGGGAGCAGTCGAGGTCCGGGCGCTGCCGGGCCCACTGGACCAGCAGCTGATCTACATGATCACTCTCCATTCGGGCTCCATTATCTTTACATGAAGATACTTGATAATAAACCAACTCGCGGCTAATGTATCTTTACTTAAAGATACTTTGTTACGAGATAACCATGCCGCTGCTGATCGCCCTGCTCGCCCCCCTGCTCTGGGGCAGCACCTATGCCGTCGTCAGTCTCTACCTGACCGACTACTCCCCCTACTGGGTGGCCGTGTGGCGCGCCCTCCCCGCCGGGGTGCTGCTGCTGTTGCTCCATCCCCGCAGACCGCCTCTCGTCTGGAGCAGGCAGTTCCTGCTGGCGTTTTGCAACATCACCGCCTTCTTCGCCCTGCTGTTCGTGGCGGCGTTCCGCCTGCCCGGCGCCGTGGCGGGTACGTTGGGAGCGACGCTGCCCCTCATCCTGATGGGGCTGGCCTGGCTGCAAGACGGTGTCAGACCGACGCTCAAGTGGCTGTTGCTGGGGGTGATGGGGCTCGTCGGGGTGCTCTTGTTGCTCAATCCCTCTGCCAATCTGGATCCCGTCGGCGTGGCGTGCGCCCTGCTCGCCACCCTGCTCATCGGCCAGTCGAGCCGCTGGATGCAACGCTGGCCGGTGGACGATCTGCTGGCCCTGACCGCCTGGCAGCTGCTGCTGGGCGGCCTGATGCTGATCCCGCTGGCCTGGTGGCTGGCCGGCCCCATGCCCCTGCCCAAGGCTGACGCCACTCCCGGGCTTATCTGGCTGGTGATCCTCAACACGGCCCTGGCCTACTGGGCCTGGCTCTGGGGACTCAAACGCCATGGCCCGGAGGTGATGGGGATGCTGGCCCTCACCAATCCCATGGTGGCGGTCTCCTGCGGTGTGCTGATGGTGGGAGAAACCCTGGATGGCCGTCAGTGGCTCGGCATCGGCATCATCCTGCTCTCTCTCTTCCTGATGAAGCTGCCGGCCCGCTCCTTCCTCAAGCGCTGGCAGAACCGCAAGGCCGCCACCGGCAGCGTCGACAACGGCTGATCCGCAGTCAACCCGACACAAAAAAAGAGGAGCCACCAGGGCTCCTCTTTCACATGGGTTGTTGCCGTAAGGGTCAAACGCCTGCCTTGGCCAGGGCGGCGGAGACGATCTGCTGGGCTTCCTGCTGGATGAGGTCCAGGTGCGCCTCCCCCTTGAAGCTCTCCATGTAGATCTTGTAGATGGACTCGGTGCCGGAGGGGCGCGCCGCGAACCAGCCGTTCTCGGTCACCACTTTCAGGCCGCCGATGGCGGCATCGTTGCCAGGCGCCTTGGTCAGCTTGGCGAGGATGGGCTCACCGGCCAGGGTGGAGGCTTCCACCAGGGCCGGATCCAGCTTGGAGAGCACCGCCTTCTGGGCGCTGTTGGCCGGAGCATCGATGCGGCGGTAGCTGGAGCGGCCGAATCTGGCTTCGAGCGCATCGTAGTGGGCCTGGGGATCCTTGCCGGTCACCGCCAGGATCTCGGCCGCCAGCAGCGCCAGGATGAAGCCATCCTTGTCGGTGGTCCAGACGGTACCGTCCTTGCGCAGGAAGGAGGCACCCGCGCTCTCCTCGCCGCCAAAGCCGAACTCGCCGCTGTAGAGACCGTCCACGAACCACTTGAAGCCGACCGGCACCTCTTTGAGGGTGCGACCAATCTCGCCGGCCACCCGGTCGATCATGGAAGAGGAGACCAGCGTCTTGCCGACGGCCGCCCCCTTGGGCCAGCCGGTTCTGTGGGTGAACAGATACTGGATGGCCACCGCCAGATAGTGGTTCGGATTCATCAGGCCCGCCTTGGTGACGATGCCGTGACGGTCGTAGTCAGGGTCATTGCCAAGGGCGATGTCGAACTTGTCTTTCAGAGCAATCAGGCTCGCCATGGCGAACGGGCTGGAACAGTCCATCCGGATCTTGCCGTCTTTGTCCAGGGTCATGAAGGAGAAGGTCGGGTCGACCTTGTAGTTCACCACCTCGATGTCCAGACCGTAGCGCCTGGCGATGACGTCCCAGTAGGCGACGCCGGAGCCACCCAGCGGATCCACGCCGATCTTGATGCCAGCCTGCTTGATGGCGGCCAGATCCAGCACGTTTTCGAGATCATCCACATAAGGGGTGACATAGTCGTGTTCCACCACGAACGGGCTCTTGAGGGCCTCGGCAAACGGCATCCGCTTCACGCCGGCCAGGCCCGCTTCCAGGATCGCGTTGGCGCGGTCTTCCACCCACTTGGTGATCTCGCCTTCGGCAGGACCGCCGTGGGGCGGGTTGTATTTGAAGCCACCATCTTCCGGCGGGTTGTGGGACGGGGTGATCACCACGCCGTCCGCCTGCGCCACGGGTTTGCCTGCGTTGTGGCGCAGGATGGCATGGGAGATGACCGGGGTCGGCGTGAAGCCGAGGCCGGCCTGAATGCGGGTCTCGACACCGTTGGCCGCCAGCACTTCCACCGCGCTGGCAAAGGCGGATTCAGACAGGGCATGGGTATCCATGCCGACGAACAGCGGCCCCGTGATACCGGCCTGCTGGCGGTACTCCACCAGCGCCTGGGTCACCGCCAGAATATGGGATTCGGTAAAGGCGCTGTGCAGGGCGCTGCCGCGGTGACCGGAGGTGCCGAAGGCGACCCGCTGCTCAGGGCGGCTCATGTCCGGCTTGTTGAGGTAGTAGGCGCTGACCAGACGGGGAATGTTGGTCAGATCGCAAAGACGAGCCGGCTGACCGGCGTGGGAATGCTGTGCCATGGCGTTTTCCTTGAGCTGAGCCTTGCCCGGCAAGGCCTGAAGTCATTGATGGGTTAAACGGCGCCGCACACCCGAGCCGTCAGATCCTCGTCATAACCCATGCTGTTCATGAGCTGAGCCACCATGTTCTGCTTGCGGCTGGTATTGGTATTGGTGATCACCCAGAACGGGGTCTCCGGTACCGGCTTGGGCTTGGTGGTGCTGCCACTGGCACGCAGCGCTTCCGGGTCACGGGAGAAATAGACGCGCTTGCGCCCTTTTATCTCGGTCGCCTGGGTGAAGCCTTCCGGGTTGTCCCGATAGAGGGTGCTCAATACCAGCATGAAGCGGTTGATGGACTTCTCTTCTTTCTGAAGCTCGCCGGAATCCAGCAGTGCCTCCAGCCCCATGGCATCGGCCACTGGTTGCGGTTGCATCGCAGGCGCGGCCGCCACGGTTGCCGTGCCAGCCTGGGCGGGTTGCTCCAGCAGGCGACGCAGGATATCGGACGCACTCTCGCCGATGTGCCGGGTCTGGCTCGCGATAAAGAAGTAGAGATCGTCATCAAGCTCGATGGTTTTCATAGGGATGCGCTGGACTCGTCGAAATTCGGATGCGGCGATTATACATAGGCAGACCCGGCAGCCCAAGCAAGGGGCGGACAGATGTGCATGAATCTCCTTGAGAATACGGCATAATGACAGGCCAAGTGTGTGATCCCCCGCACTGATAGCCGATCCCGGGGAGATATTTTTGAAAAAAAAACCACAAAAAATCCCCCCATCAGGAATGAAATCCTTTTCTTTCAGTGTGTTAAAAATTATGGCGATAGAGCCCACGACCGATAAGGTGTCATTTTGCAACAATACCCACGATTGAACTTCAAGGAACAGGGCGAAGGCCCGACTGTCGTGCTGATCCATGGCCTCTTTGGCAGCCTGGACAACCTCGGCCTGCTGGCGCGCCCCCTCAGCGAACAATACCGGGTCATCAGCGTCGATCTGCGCAATCACGGCGCCTCCTTTCACTCGGACGAGATGAGCTACCCGGCCCAGGCGGAGGACATCCTGGCCCTGCTGGACCATCTTGGACTTGAACAGGTGGCCCTGGTGGGTCACTCCATGGGGGGCAAGGTCGCCATGCAGGTCGCCAAGCAGGCCCCTCACAGGGTCAGCAAGCTGGTAGTGGCGGACATCGCCCCGGTGGCCTATCCCCACGCCCGCCACAAGAACGTGTTTGCCGGGCTCAATGCCACGCTGGCCACGCCCCCCCAGAGCCGCAGCGAGGCGGAAGCCATGCTGGCCGAGCACATCGAGATCGCCGGGGTGCGCCAGTTCCTGCTCAAATCCTTCGCCAAAGGGGAGTCTGGATGGGGGTGGCGTTTCAACGTGCCGGCCCTTGAGCGCAACTACGCCAACATCATGGGCTGGCCCGACGATGAACGCCGCTTCGAAGGCGCGACACTCTTCATCAAGGGGGGCGACTCCGACTATATGCTGCCCGAATACACCGGAGCCGCGATGGCCCAGTTCCCGGCCGCCAAGGCCCGCGTCATCGCCGGCACGGGTCACTGGCTGCACGCGGAAAAGCCGGTTTTGTTCAACAAACTGGTTGTGGATTTCCTGTCGACAGGCGGTTAACAGTTTCAAATCCTTTGTGATATAGTGCGCCCGTCTTAAGGAGTGCGCGCAATCCATGCTGAGTGAACACATCGATCTCATCGAGAGTCTGGGCCTGAAACTGTTCTTCGTGGCCATCTTCCTGCTGATTGGTCTGGCCATTCAGGACGTGCTCAAACGGGGCAATGTGCCCCGCTTCGGCCGCTTCATCGTCTGGCTGGTGCTGTTTCTGGGTTGCGCGGGTTTTGTCGCCAAGGGGCTGATCGAAATGGGCTGGGAAGGCTCAGGGATCGGCTAACTACTTTTCATCTGTGATGTATGGCCAAACAGCAAACTGATCGAACAACACTGGATCTGTTCGCAACTGAGAAGCGCCCCGGCAGGCCAAAGACCAATCCACTCCCCCGCGAGACCCAGCTCAAGATCAACAAGCGCAACCAGCTCAAGCGCGATCGTGAGAACGGGCTGAAACGGGTCGAGTTAAAGGTGGAAGCCGAGTTGCTGGAGCGCCTGAACCAACTTGCGCTGCAACAGAACGTCAGCCGAGCCGAGCTGATCCAATCTATCCTGAAGCAACAGATCGAGTCTGCTCATGCAGCAGGCATCGCAATCTGAACCGTCAAGCATCAACACCAGATACGGGTAACGAAACACTATGGCTAGTGTAGGTCTGTTTTTCGGCAGCGATACCGGTAATACCGAAGCTGTCGCCAAGATGATCCAGAAAGAACTGGGCAAACAACTGATTGAAGTCCGTGACATTGCCAAGAGCAGCAAGGCCGACATCGACAGCTTCGATCTGCTGATGTTCGGCATCCCGACTTGGTACTACGGCGAAGCCCAGGCCGATTGGGACGACTTCTTCCCCGAACTCGAAGAGATCGACTTCAACAACAAGCTGGTGGCCATCTTCGGATGCGGCGATCAGGAAGACTATGCCGAGTACTTCCTCGACGCCATGGGCACCCTGCGTGACATCGTCGAAGCCAAGGGCGCCATCATCATCGGCCACTGGCCGACCGCGAGCTACGAGTTCGAAGCCTCCAAGGCGCTGGTGGATGACAAGCACTTCGTGGGCCTGGGCATCGACGAAGATCGCCAACCCGAGCTGACTGCCGAGCGCGTCAAGGGCTGGTGCAAACAGCTGCACGAAGAGATGTGCCTGGGCGAGCTGGAGTGATCTGATCTCCCTCCCTCTTCATGCAACAAGGGCCCCGACGGGGCCCTTGTTGCATCTGCAGCAGGCTTTCAGCCACCCCTGTGCTGGGGCTTGGATCTGACATAGAGGGTGCGCTTCACCTGGGCCACCAGCTCGCCCTGGCCATCCTGCACCTGCACCTCGAACTCGGGAAAGTGCTTCTCCCCCCCCTCGGTCGCCGCCACGATCGATGCCAGCTTGGCGTCGCTCAGGGTGAACTCCGCCACCAGTTTGCCCTTGCCCGGCTTGATGAAATTGATGCTGCCCGCCTTGTCCCACACGTAGTAGCGGTTCTTGAAATAGCCCATCAGCATCAACGGGTAGATGGGATCCGTCATGGCGAACATGCTGCCACCGAACTGGGTCCGGTTGGCATTCTTGTTCCACCAGCGGGACTTGAGAGTGACCCGGCAGAAGCGAAAATCGGGGCTCAGGGTTTCTATCTTGATGCCTGCACCCCAGAAGGGGGGCCAGGCGTTGAGGGCGCAGCGCACCCAGGCGGCATTGCCGAAAAGCCAATCCATGGATCTCATCCGACCAGACTATAAAGAAGTCACATAGTATCAACATTCTCTGGTCGAGCAAGCGGGCCTGAATATTCCCATGACGGGCTTGATGAGCTAAAGCCCTTGAATTGCTGGGTTTATTTTTAACTTGGCTACGACCTATAATGACAGGCCAAGCGAGTTCGTGGTTGCCATTACAGCGGCAGTCAATCAGAATAACCACACCTTCGAGAATGCGAATAAATAGAAATGGCAGACAACAACCAAGCGTTAAAAAAGGCCGGGCTCAAGATCACCTTGCCCCGTGTCAAGATCCTGGAAATCCTGCAACAGCCGGACTGCCAGCACACCAGTGCGGAAGATCTGTACAAACGGCTGATCGATCAGGGCGAGGAGATTGGTCTCGCTACCGTTTATCGCGTTCTCAACCAGTTTGATGATGCCGGTATCGTCACCCGCCACCACTTCGAAGGGGGCAAGTCGGTGTTCGAGCTGGCCACCCAGGAGCACCACGACCACCTGGTCTGCCTCGACTGCGGCAAGGTGATCGAGTTCTCCGACGAGGTGATCGAACAGCGACAGCGCGACATCGCCAAGGCGCACAACATCCGCCTGACCAACCACAGCCTCTACCTGTATGGCCACTGCGCCAACGGTGACTGCAAGCACGACGATTGATTCGGCCGGGTCAGCGCAATAAAAAAGCCAGCATCATGCTGGCTTTTTTGTGTCCGCAATCCGGACCAGAAGCGGCAGGGTTTCCCCTGCCCTCTTCTATCAGACCTCGGCCTTGCCCCAGACGTCACGCAGGGCCACGGTGCGGTTGAACACCAGGCGCTCGGCGCTGGAGAGCTTGTTGTCGGCGCAGAAGTAACCTTCACGCTCGAACTGGTAGGCAAACTCCGGCTTGGCATCCTTCAGGGAAGCTTCCACCCGGGCCCCTTCGATGATCACCAGGGATTCCGGATTCAGAGCCGCTTCGAAGTCATCCTCGGCGCCCGGGTTCGGCACCTTGAACAGACGGTCGTAGAGACGCACTTCGGCCGGCAGGGAGTGAGTGGCGCTGACCCAGTGGATCACCCCTTTCACCTTGCGGCCGTCCGCCGGATCCTTGCCCAGGGTCTCGGGGTCGTAAGAGCAGTAGATGCAGGTGACCTTGCCGTCCTCATCCTTCTCGACCCGTTCGGCCTTGATGACGTAGGCGTTGCGCAGGCGCACTTCCTTGCCCAGCACCAGCCGCTTGAACTGCTTGTTGGCTTCCTCTTTGAAGTCCGCTTCGTCGATGAAGATTTCGCGGGAGAAATGCAGCTCACGGGTCCCCATCTCCGGCTTGTTCGGGTGCGCAGGCGCCGTCAGCACCTCGTCGGCCGCCAGGTTCTCGATCACCACCTTCACCGGGTGCAGCACGGCCATGGCGCGCGGGGCGTTCTCGTTGAGATCGTCGCGGATGCAGGCTTCCAGCATGCTCATCTCAACGATGTTGTCCTGCTTGGTCACACCGATGCGCTTGCAGAACTCGCGGATGGAGGCCGGGGTGTAACCACGGCGGCGCAGACCGGAGACGGTCAGCATGCGCGGATCATCCCAGCCGTTCACGTGCCCCTCGGTCACCAGCAGGTTCAGCTTGCGCTTGGACATGACGGTGTATTCGAGGTTCAGACGGGAGAACTCGTACTGACGGGGGTGACAGTCGATGCTGATGTTGTCCAGCACCCAGTCATACAGGCGACGGTTGTCCTGGAACTCCAGGGTACACAGGGAGTGGGTGATCCCCTCCAGGGCGTCCGAGATGCAGTGGGTGAAGTCATACATCGGGTAGATGCACCACTCGTCACCGGTCTGGTGGTGGTGGGCAAACTTGATGCGATAGATGACGGGATCGCGCATCACCATGAAGGGGGATGCCATGTCGATCTTGGCGCGCAGGCAGGCGGAGCCTTCGGCCATCTCACCGTTTTTCATCTTGGCGAACAGGGCCAGGTTCTCGGCCACCGAACGATCGCGGAACGGGCTGTTCTTGCCAGGGGCAGTCAGGGTGCCGCGGTATTCGCGCATCTGCTCCGGGGAGAGCTCGTCCACATAGGCCAGTCCCTTCTCGATGAGCTCGATGGCGTAGCCGTGCAGCTTGTGGAAATAGTCGGAGGAGTAGCAGATCTCGCCGCTCCACTGGAAGCCCAGCCACTGGACGTCCTGCTTGATGGACTCCACGAACTCGATGTCTTCCTTCGCCGGGTTGGTGTCATCGAAACGCAGGTTGCACTGACCCTGATAGTCGCGGGCGATGCCGAAGTTCAGGCAGATGGATTTGGCGTGGCCGATATGGAGATAACCGTTCGGCTCCGGCGGGAAACGGGTATGCACGCTGCTGTGCTTACCGCTGGCCAGATCTTCATCAATGATCTGACGAATAAAGTTAGTTGGGCTGTTCGCCTGACTCATGGCTCACCTCAAAAATGCGTCACTGGCGGACGTTGTGCCGGCTGGCACCCTCATACCCCCGCCGTCAAGCCGGGTATGATCCCTCATTACGCGCCCTGCCTCAACCTGAATTTGGCCAATTCGGGTCATTGGCGCACCAAAAACGGCGAAACGGGAGAAATTGCAGAGATCCTGGTCAAAAAAAGCCCCGCACGGGGCGGGGTCTCAAGTGATGAAAAACAGACAAAACACACACAACAAAGGTTCACACGCAGAGTCAACCTTTCCCAAGCCCGATGGCCATCGCCCTTGGGAAAGGCGGGTCTTGCGACCCACCTTGCGTTATGGATTGAAGGCTAGCTATCAGTTCAGCTCGGTGACGCGGCTGGTGCGCTTGCCATCGAAGCTGGTGGTACGCAGGTAGACCTTGCCATCCACGGTCGGCTTGGCGGCAGCGTCGTAGGCGCTCCAGCTCTTGCCGTCCAGGCTGTACTGGATGGGCAGACCCGGCAGATCCACGTTCGCTTCCAGCACACCGTTCACCACCTTGGCACCCGGTACGGAGAGGCGATATTCCACCCCGGCCTGGTCCAGTTTCGGCAGCACGCGCTGACCCAGCACGTTGGCAAACTGGTTCCACTCCTTGTTCAGGGTTGCCTTGTTGACATGCTTGGTGGTGCCGGAGAACTCGCGACCCTTCACGTAATCGAGCTCGAAGCCGCCCTTGTGCCAGGCGCGCTCGGCCACGGAGAAGATGCGCGGATAGACCATGTATTCGTACTGGGCATCGGTGCGCACGGTTTCACTCCACTGCTGACCGGAGATCCCCTTGAACTTGACCGGATCCTGGTCACCCTTGGCCACGAAGGCGTTGCCGTCGCGGTCAACCGAGGTCTCGGCGTTCTGCGGCAGGTTTTCCGGGGCGAAGGCGAACACCTTGCGGGTGTCGTTGAAGCGGGTTGCCCAGTAGTAGCCGCGCTCGGCCGGGTGTACCTCGTTCGGGAAGTCGAAGTAGAGGTAATCCGGGTTGGACAGGACCACTTCGTAACCCTTGTGCGCCCACTTCATCGCTTCGTTGAAGCCACCCCAGTAGAGGGTTTCCCAGAAGTTGACACGGGTGTTGTCGGTGGCGAAGTCCTTGGCGCTGTTGGCGTACTTCAGACCGTCTTCCCACGCCTGCAGGGTGGAGAAGCCGTGGCCCTTGACCATCTCGCTCACTTCCTTGGCAAAGTAGACCGGCAGCTCGGCCACGTCCTTGATCTTGCCATCGTCGATCATCTTCTGGCACATGGGGGACTTGCCGAACGGCTTGTCCTGCTTGCTGGAGTCGACGTTGCCCTTCCAGGCCACCAGATCTTCTTTCTTGGTGACGGCCGGATCCTGGTAACCACCGCCCTGCATGATGTTCTTCGCCTCGTCACCACCGTAGTGCCAGGCGGTCAGCGGCTGGCCGGCGGCCTGGTGCATCTGGGCCACTTCGTCCATCACCTTGGCAACGAAGGTGGCGGCACCCGGCTGGCAGGGGTTGATGAAGGACATCTTGTCGTAGAACTGCACCGAGGTGACGTTGGAGGTATCGGCCGGGTCAGTCAGACGGAACTGGTTGGCCTCGGCTTCTTTGCCCTCGCTCATCAGACGCTTGTAGCGTGCCTCCATGGAGACCACGGCGGCACGGGCGTGGGCCGGCATGTTGATCTCGGGGATCACGGTCACACCGCGGGCCTTGGCATAGCGTACCAGGTCGATGTAGTCCGCCTTGCTGTAGAAACCGGAGCCCTGGTTGTCGCTGGTGGGGCCGGAGCCAAGCTGCGGCATCAGGCACTTGGTTTCGGACTCGTCATGGCAACGCTGGCTGCCGACGTCGGTCAGCTCCGGCAGGCCCGGGATCTCCAGACGCCAGCCTTCATCGTTGGTCAGCCCCAGGTGCAGCACGTTGAGCTTCATGGCGGACATCTGGTCAACCAGCTTCTTCATGGTCTCCGGGCTTCTGAAGTGACGGGCCACGTCGGTCTGCATGCCGCGGTATTCAAAGCGTGGCGCATCCTCGACGCTCATCTGGCTCACCAGCTTGTCGTCAACCCCCAGCAGGGAGATCAGGGACTGGGCGCCCCAGAAGGCGCCGTCAACGTCGTGCCCCTGAATGACGGTGCCCTTCTGGCCGATGGTCATGTCGTAGCCTTCGGCCTGCTTGAGCTTGCTGCCGAGCTTGATGGTGACCGGGTAGCCGGTGTCGGAGAGGGTAACACCCAGCTTGGTCAGTTGCGCCTTCAGGGCCTCGGCGCGATCGCTCGGCAGGTCAAGGGCATTGAGCTTGATGGTGGAGAAGTCGACTTGCGGGCCGGCCTTGACCACCTGCTTCATCGGGCTTGGCAGGATGCGGTCGTCAATCTTGCCGGCAGGCAGCAGGGTACTGGTCTGGTTGGCGGCGAAACGGGTCTCGCTGTTCATCAGGATGTTGTTGTCATCCTTGGTGCGCTTCCAGCCATCGGCCGGCATCGGCTTCTCGTAGGTGCTGGCATCGTCGATGTTGCTCATGCTGGCCAGCACTTTCGGCTCGGCCCCTTCACTGGCAACATACCAGTTCGGCATGATGTCAGATTCGAACAATACCCAGTATTCCACCACCAGGGGCACCTCGACCGTGGCGTCCTTGGCAAAGCCCTGGAACTTCTCGGTCGGCGTCAAACGATAGAGGTCGCCGGTCAGGTGGGTGATGGTGAACTGGTCGTTGTCCACCCGCTGGATGCGGCGGATGGAGGAGACATAGATGCTCCAGTCCTTGGAGGTGACGTCGGCCCCGGTATTGGTCAGGTGCAGCTTGGCAACGCCGCAGCTTGCCCACTCGGAGCCCAGCGCCTGGCAGTCAAGACCGGCGCCGGCACCGTCATTGGTGACGACTTCGTACTTGACGACGAGGTTGCTGGCGAGGGCGTCGACCACCGCTTGCCTGGCAGCATCAGCTGCAAGTGCGGGACCGGCGAAAACGGTAGACATGGCAATGGCTAACAGAGAATGTTTCAAGTTCATAACTGCTGCTCTCATTTGAAGTAAAGGTTGGATTTTCTTGGCTTTTTTTATATGGGGCCCCGAGGCGGGGCCCTTAGTTATGTCAACAATGGACTTAGACTTGAGGTGAGCGAGTCGCTCGATTAACGCAGGGCTTTCATCTCACCGGCGATGATCTCGGCCAATGGGCCCAGAATCACCTGCAGGTTCTGCTCACCGAGCTTGACCACACCGGCCGCGCCCAGAGCTTTGAGCTTGCGCTCGTCAACGATGCTGCGGTCTTTCAGGGTCAGACGCAGACGGGTGATGCAGGCATCGATGGTCACCAGGTTCTCCTGACCACCCAGCACTTCCAGATACTGCTTGGCCAGCTCGGTGCGGTCGGTGGTTTGAGCCTGTACCGGCACGGCTTCGTCATCTTCACGACCCGGGGTTTTCAGGTTGAACTTGGCGATCACGGCGCGGAAGACCACGTAGTAGAGGCCGAAGAAGACCAGACCCTGTACCAGCAGCATGTACCACTGGGTCGCCAGCGGGTTGCGGCTGGAGAGCACCATATCCACCAGACCGGCGCTGAAGCCGAAACCGGCGATCCAGTGCATGGAGGCTGCGATGAACACGGAGATACCGGTCAGCAGGGCGTGGATGACGTACAGTACCGGCGCCACGAACATGAAGGAGAACTCGAGCGGCTCGGTCACCCCGGTGAAGAAGGCGGCAAAGGCGGCAGCGATCATGATGGACGCAACCTTCTCTTTGTTCTCTTTCTTCGCGCTGTGGTAGATGGCCAGTGCGGCACCCGGCAGACCGAACATCATGATGGGGAAGAAGCCGGCCTGGTACATGCCGGTCACGCCCACGACAGCCTTGCCGGCGTCGATGGAGGATTGGCCACCCAGGAAGTTCGGGATGTCGTTGATGCCGGCCACGTCGAACCAGAACACGGAGTTCAGGGCGTGGTGCAGACCAACCGGGATCAGCAGACGGTTGAAGAAGGCATAGATGCCGGCACCGGTGGAGCCCATGCTGACGATGGATTCACCGAAGCTCACCAGGCCACCGTAGATGACCGGCCAGACGGCCATCAGGATGAAGGAGACGACGATCATCACCACGGAGGTCACGATCGGCACCAGACGACGACCGGAGAAGAAGGCCAGCGCCTTGTGCAGCTCCACGCTGCTGAAACGGTTGTAGAGCTCGGCGGCGATGACACCACACAGGATGCCGACGAACTGGTTGCTGATCTTGGCAAAGGCTGCCGGCACCTGGTCGGCCGGGATACCCTTGATCTGGGCCACGGCGCCCGGGCTCAGCAGAGTGGTGACCACCAGGAAGCCGACCAGACCGGCCAGCGCGGCGGAACCGTCTTTATCCTTGGACATGCCGTAAGCGACGCCGACGGCGAACAGAATGGGCATACTGTCGATGATGGCGGCGCCCGCCTTGATCAGAAACGCAGCCAGAGGGCTTCCGCCACCCCAACCGTTCGGGTCAATCCAGTAGCCAATCCCCATCAGGATCGCGGCGGCAGGCAATACCGCTACCGGCACCATCAGGGCACGGCCGATCTTTTGTAAATAACCGAGAATGTTCACGGTTCCTCTCCTTAGTTGGTGTTTTTCTAGAAATTAAGTGCTTATCACGTTCGACGCATAAGCCATCAAGGCTTGATTGGCAGTCTATGTGTTTTATTTCGCTGCGCAAATTAATAAACCAGCTTTCGTGATCATTATCACTCAACAGAGATAAAGGTAGCCGATAGATGTGGCTTAGTTCGCAATCTTTATTTACGCTATAAAACAACTTGAATCCGTGTCTGGTCCCTTGCCGTCACTCCCTGTGCGGCAACCGTACTGAGGTATATAGAATGCGCCTGATCCCGTTGAAGTCTGCCAGCCAGGTGGGTCTCTGGTCTGCCCGTTACATCGTTGACCGCATCAATGCGTTCAAACCCACTGCCGAGCGCCCCTTCGTGCTGGGTCTGCCCACTGGCGGCACCCCGCTCAACACCTACAAGCGCCTGATTGAGCTGCATAAAGCCGGCGAGGTGAGCTTCCAGAACGTGGTCACCTTCAACATGGACGAGTATGTGGGGCTGCCCAAGGAACATCCGGAGAGCTACCACAGCTTCATGCACAACAACTTCTTCAATCACGTTGACATTCGCCCGGAAAACATCAACATCCTCAATGGCAACGCCGAGGATCTGGTGGCCGAGTGCCAGCGTTACGAAGACAAGATCAAGTCCTACGGCAAGATCCACCTGTTCATGGGCGGCGTCGGCAATGACGGCCACATCGCCTTCAACGAACCGGCCTCTTCCCTGGCTTCCCGTACCCGGGTCAAGACCCTGACCGAAGACACCCGCATCGCCAACTCCCGCTTCTTTGGCGGCGACATGGAGCAGGTGCCCAAGCTGGCCCTGACCGTGGGTGTCGGCACCCTGATGGACGCCGAAGAGATCCTGATCCTGGTGGTCGGTCACGCCAAGGCCCAGGCCCTGCAGGCCACCGTGGAGGGCAGCGTCAACCACATGTGGACCATCTCCACCCTGCAACTGCATCCGAAAGGGATTGTGGTGTGCGACGAACCTTCCACCATGGAGTTGAAGGTCAAGACGGTGCGCTACTTCCAGCAACTGGAAGCCGACAACATCAAGCACCTCTGAGGAGCTCCCATGTACGCTCTGACTAATTGCACTCTCTACACCGGCAGCTGCGTGCTGACCGGTTATGGCGTGGTCATCGATGGCGACAAGATTGTCGCCATCTCCCGCCAGGCAGAACTGCCAGCCGGCATCGAGCAGATTGACCTCCAGGGCGCCAACCTCAGCGCCGGCTTCATCGACGTCCAGCTCAACGGCTGCGGTGGCGTCATGTTCAACGGTCACATCACCACGGACACCCTGGCCACCATGCAGGCGGCCAACCTGAAATCCGGGACCACCAGCTTCCTGCCGACCCTGATCACCAGCCCGGATGCGGACATGAAGCAGGCCGTCGCCGTCACCCGCGACTACATGGCCGCCCACCCCAACGAGGTGCTTGGCGTCCATCTGGAAGGGCCCTACACCAACCTCAAGCGCAAGGGGATCCACCCGGCCGAACAGATCCGCCAGCCCGCCGACGAGATGATCGACTTCTTCTGCGACAACGCGGACGCCATCGCCAAGATCACCCTGGCACCCGAGCGCAACAAGCCCGAACACATCCGCCGTCTGGTGGAAGCCGGCATCCTGGTCTCCGCCGGCCACACCGCCGCCAACTACGACCAGGCCATGGCGGGCTTTGACAACGGCATGCGCTTTGCCACCCACCTCTACAACGCCATGACTCCGACCCTGAACGGTCGCGAGCCCGGCGTGGTCGGTGCCATCTACGATCGCAAGGATGTCTATGCGGGCATCATCGTCGACGGCCACCACGTACACTGGGCCAACGTGCGCCTGGCGCACAGGATGCTGGGGGAGCGGCTGGTGCTGGTCACCGATGCCACCGCGGCGGCAGGTGCACCGGAAGGCTTTGAGAAATTTGATTTTTGCGGCGCAACCGTCTATTTCCGCGATGGTCAGTGCGTCGATGAGAATGGTACACTCGGCGGCTCCGCCCTCACCATGATCGAAGGGGTGGAAAATCTGGTCAAACAGGTCGGATTGCCGCTCGACGAAGCACTGAGAATGGCCACCCTTTACCCCGCTCGCGCCATTGGATGGGACTCGCGTCTCGGTAGTATCCAGGTCGGAAAAATTGCCAACCTCACCGTCTTTGATCAGGCCTTCGCGGTCTGCGGGACCGTGGTTAACGGACACTACACAACACAGTGACACTATGACTGGCGGACAAATAGCAAACGTAGATCTTATCAAGCAGGTAAACAGTGCGGTCGTCTATCGCCTCATTGACCTGCAGGGGCCCATCTCGCGGGTCAAAATTGCCGAGTTGAGTCAGCTGGCCCCGGCCAGCGTGACCAAGATAACCCGGCAACTGATCGAGCACGGTCTCATCAGGGAAACCTCGCCGCAAGCCTCCACTGGCGGGCGCCGCGCCATCTCCCTGACCACCATCAAGCATCGCTTCCAGTTTGTGTCCGCCAAGCTGGGTCGCGGCTACCTGCAGCTCTCCCTGTATGACCTCGACGGCAAGGAGCTCGATCAGCACATCACCCAGGTGACCGAGATCGAGCAGCAACCCGTGGTGGACATGCTGCTGCGGGAGATTGGCGCCTTCATCGACGCCAATCAGGATCGCAGCCGCAACCTCATCAGCATCGCGCTGACCATGCCGGGTCTGGTCAACCCCGAATCCGGCATGGTCATCTACACCCCCACCTACCAGATCCGCAACCTGGGGCTCGCCAAGCTCCTGGAGCACCACTTCAACCTCCCCTGCTACGTGGGCAACGACACCCGTTCGCTGGCGCTGGCCGAACACTTCTTCGGCGAGTCCCGCGACTGCATGGACTCCATCCTGGTGAGTGTCCACCAGGGGACGGGCTCTGGCATCATCACCAAGGGCAAGGTGTTTCTCGGCCAGAACCGCAACGTCGGCGAAATAGGCCACATCCAGGTCGAACCCCTTGGCAAGCGCTGCCACTGCGGCAACTTCGGCTGCCTCGAGACCATCGCCTCCAACGAGGCCATCGTCGACAAGGTGAAGGAGCTCATCAGCCGGGGTCACCTGAGTTCGCTGCAAGAGAAGCACATCACCATCCAGGAGGTGTGCAAGGCGGCGGTGGCCGGTGACGAGCTGGCCCGCAGCGTGATCGAGAACGTGGGGGAGCACCTGGGGCGCGCCATCGCCATCACGGTCAACCTGTTCAACCCCCAGAAGGTGCTCATCGCCGGTGAAATCACCGCCGCCGAAGAGATCCTGATCCCGGCCATCCGCCGCTGTGTCGAGCACCAGTCTCTGCCAAGTTTCCATCGCGGCCTGCCCATCGTGAAGGCGCGCTTCCAGAACCAGCCCACCATCGGCGGCTTCGCCCTGGTCAAGCGCTCCCTGCTGGAAGGGGATCTGTTGCAGATCATCATGGAGCAAAAGTAAGGCCTACCCCTTCGGATACGAAAACGGCAGCCGGTGGCTGCCGTTTTTTTATGGTCTGTTTTCGCCGGTTCACCCCGCCCGGCACGGTTTGAAGAGATCCAGCTTGCCGTCATACACCTGGGTCTGCACGTCCATGATGCCGAGCATGGTGCGGGGCAACAGGTCGTCGTGCCGCTCAACCGCTCGGGCCCATTTACCCCGCCCGGCACGGTTTGAACAGATCCAGCTTGCCGTCATAGACCTGGGTCTGCACATCCATGATGCCGAGCATGGAGTGGAACAGGTTGTCGTGGGAGAAGCGCTTGCTGGCTGCCTCCTGTTGCAGGCAATCCAGATTGAGCTGACGGTCCGCCTGCAACTGGGGAGAGAACCAGGTCAGGAACGGCACCCGGGTCTGATCGTCCGGTGCGAACTTGTAGGGGGTGCCGTGCAGATAGAGCCCCATGGCGCCGAGGGATTCGCCGTGATCCGACAGATAGACCAGCCCCACGTTGTACTGGCTCTCCAGGCTCTTGAGCTTGTCGATGAGCTGGGCCAGCACCTTGTCGGTGTAGCGGATGGTGTTGTCATAGGTGTTCACCAGCTCTTCGTTGCTGCAGTTCTCGATGTCGCTGCGCGGGCAGTCCGGCAGGAAGACACGATCGGCGGCCGGGTAGCGGCGATAGTAGGTCGGACCGTGGCTGCCCATCAGGTGGAAGGCCACCAGCTTGCTGCCCTGCTTGCCCTGCATGTCGGCGATCTGCTGATCCAGCCCCTGCAACAGCACCTCGTCATGACAGGCATTGCCGGAGCAGTATGCGGGGAATGCCTTGGGCTCAATCTCGATGGTGGGGACGTTTTTGCACACCCCCTTGCAGCCGCCGTCGTTTTCCTTCCAGAGCACCGAGATCCCGGCATGTTGCAGCACGTCCAGCAAGCCATCCTGGGACTGGGCCCTGGCCTCGTCATAGCCACGCCGGGTCATGTTCGAGAACATGCAGGGCACGGAGAGCGCAGTGGCGGTGCCGCAGGAGCGCACGTTCCTGAACGAGACGACATTGGCCTCCTTCTCGGTGAAGCCGTTGGTCTCCTTCTTGTAGCCGTTGAGGGAGTAGTTCTGGCTGCGGGCCGTCTCCCCCACCACCAGGAACATCAGGGTCGGCTTCTCATGCTGGCCGATCACCCTGGCATCGGTGCCGATCTGCTGGTAGGGAATGGGAGTGGCGAAGACCACATCCCGGGCGTACTTGTAGAGCCCGTGCACATAGTTGGCGGGCACTATCTCCTTGCCGAGGGACTTGTTGTTGCGCCCGACCGAGGCGTAATCCTGGTAATAGAGGGCGGCAGCCCCCATCAGAAACAGCAAGGAGAGGGCGATGGAACCGAGGCGCAGACCCAGCCCCTTGTACCAGGGACGGGGATACTCAATCTTCACCCACAACAGAACCAGCACCGGCAGCAGGCCGGTCAGCAGGAACCAGAGCACCACGGAGCCGTTGAGGTAGGAGCCCGCCTCCCCGCTGTTGGTCTCGATGATGTTCTGCATCATGCCCATGTCGAAGATCACCCCGTACTTGAGCATGGCGTAGCTGACCAGGGAGCCGGTCAGGATGAGCAAGGCGAAAAAGGGCTTGAGCAGATAACGGAAGGTAAAGGGCAGGAACACCGCGTTGAGGGCCGCCACCAGTACCAGGGGAATGGAGAGGACAAACCCCGCCTTGACGTGTTCAAGGGCGCTGAGAATGCGATAAAAGTGCAGGAAAATGGGCCAGTTGAAGACCAGTGCAAACAGCAGCACCAGCAACAGATTGACCTTCATCACTCCCAGAGTGAGACGCATAGAGAGACTCCGACAAACCAGTGGAACTAACAACCTGCCAGCAGGCTTCGTGGTGACCATCCCGGCGCTCGGCCCTGGAAAAACAGGACAAGAGCCAGGGAGGTCCAGATACGGGGTCATCCTAGGACGGCAAACTTAAGCGAACATTAAGAGAGGAAATCGAACCACAAGGGGAGGTGCTCGGTCTGGCAACATAAAAAACGGCAGCCCGGGCTGCCGTTTTTGCGAAGGTGAACAAGGTGTCGCACCTGTGTGTTCGCGAACCTGAACAGGGTCACGAGAGACAATGACAGGGTCGCGGCAATCTCGTCGGAGCCGGGGAAGAGGACCGTTGTGGTCGCCCTCCCCTTGCCCTGGGGGATCACAGGGTCGCGGCGATCTCATCGGAGCCAGGGAAGAGGACCGTTGTGGTCGCCCTCCCCTTTGCCCTGAGGGATCACAGGGTCGCGGCAATCTCGTCGGAGCAGGGGGAGAGGACCGTTGTGATCGCCCTCCCCTTTGCTCTGGGGGATCACAGGGTCGCGGCAATCTCGTCGGAGCCGGGGAAGAGGACCGTTGTGGTCGCCCTCCCCTTGCCCTGGGGGATCACAGGGTCGCGGCGATCTCGTCGGAGATGGAGCCGTTGTGGTACACCTCCTGCACGTCGTCCAGATCTTCCAGCATGTCGATGAGGCGCATCAGCTTGGGCGCGGTCTCGGCATCCAGTTCCGCCTCGGTGGAGGGGATCATGGTCACTTCGGCGCTCTCGGGCTTGAAGCCGGCGGCTTCCAGACCGTCCAGCACGGTGCCGAAGTCGTTCGGGGTGGTGTAGACCTCGATGGTGCCATCTTCTTCGGTCACCACGTCGTCGGCACCGGCTTCCAGCGCGGCGTCCATCAGAGCGTCTTCATCGGCGCCCACGAAGGTCAGCACCCCCTTCTTGGTGAACAGATAGGCCACGGAGCCGTCGGTCCCCAGGTTGCCGCCGCACTTGCTGAAGGCGTGACGCACTTCGGCCACGGTACGGTTGCGGTTGTCGGTCAGGCACTCCACCATGACGGCGGAACCGGCCGGGCCGTACCCTTCGTACACGATGGTCTCGAGCTGCTCGCCGTCACCGCCGCCGGCCCCACGGGCGATGGCGCGGTTGATGGTGTCGCGGGTCATGTTGCTGGTCAGGGCTGCCGCCACCGCTGCACGCAGGCGGGGGTTGTTGGCAGGATCGGCATCACCCAGACGCGCGGAGGTGGTGATTTCGCGGATCAGCTTGGTGAAGATCTTGCCGCGCTTGGCGTCTTGCGCCGCCTTGCGGTGTTTGATGTTGGCCCATTTACTGTGACCTGCCATAGGGACTCTCCGTTATAGTTGGAAATTTCAGTAACACTGGTTGCGCCCAGGGGGAAACGGGAAAGGCCGCATCGCTGCGGCCTTTGTTGCCGATAACGGCTTATTCGTCACCCTTGACGGTGGTCGCAATCGCCAGCTCGCCCAGTTGGGCCGGGTTGGCAAAGCTCGGGGCGTCTGTCATCAGACAGGCGGCCGCCGTGGTTTTCGGGAAGGCGATGACATCCCGGATGTTGTCGGTGCCGGTCAGCAGCATGCTGAGGCGGTCCAGACCGAAGGCCAGGCCGGCGTGGGGCGGGGTGCCGTATTTCAGGGCATCCAGCAGGAAGCCGAACTTCAGGCGCTGCTCGTCCGGGGTGATCCCCAGGATGTCGAACACGGTGGACTGCATCTCGCTGTTGTGGATACGCACAGAGCCGCCACCCACTTCGTAACCGTTGATCACCATGTCGTAGGCGTTGGCGTAAGCGCCCACCGGGTTCGCTTTCAGCTCGGCCGGGCCCAGGTTGCTCGGGGCGGTGAAGGGGTGGTGCATGGCCGCCAGGCCGCCTTCGCCATCTTCTTCGAACATGGGGAAGTCGATGACCCACAGGGGCTTCCAGACGTTCTCCACCAGACCCAGATCGCGGCCCACCTTCAGGCGCAGGGCGCCCATGGCATCGCACACCACTTTCTTGGAGTCGGCGCCGAAGAAGATGATGTCGCCATCCATCGCGCCGGTGCGGGCCAGGATCTCGCGCACGATGGCGTCAGAGAGGAACTTGGCCACCGGGGACTGCACCCCTTCGAGGCCGCTCCCGGCTTCGTTGACCTTCATCCAGGCCAGGCCCTTGGCACCGTAGATGCCGACGAACTTGGTGTACTCGTCGATCTGCTTGCGAGACAGCTCCGCGCCGCCCGGTACCTTCAGGGCCGCCACACGGCCTTTCGGATCCTTGGCAGGACCGGCGAACACGGCGAACTCCACCTCGGTCAAGAGATCTGCCACGTCCACCAGCTCCATCGGCAGGCGCAGGTCCGGCTTGTCGGAGCCGAAGCGGCGCATGGCTTCGTCGAAGGTCATGATGGGGAAGTCACCCAGGTCCACGTTCAGGATGTGCAGCCAGAGCTTGCGGATCATCTCTTCCATGATTTCACGCACCTGGGGCGCGGTCATGAAGGAGGTCTCCACGTCGATCTGGGTGAATTCCGGCTGGCGGTCGGCACGCAGGTCTTCGTCGCGGAAGCACTTGACGATCTGGTAGTAGCGGTCGAAGCCGGACATCATCAGCAACTGCTTGAACAGCTGGGGGGACTGCGGCAGGGCGTAGAACTTGCCCTTGTGCACGCGGCTCGGCACCAGGTAGTCACGGGCCCCTTCCGGGGTCGCCTTGGTCAGCATCGGGGTCTCGATGTCGAGGAAGCCGTGCTCGTCCATGAAGCGGCGCACGAAGGCACTGGCCTTGGCACGGGTCTTCAGGTACTTGGCCATCTCGGGACGACGCAGGTCCAGGTAGCGGTACTTGAGGCTCACCTCTTCGCTGTTGACCTGGTTGAAGTCAAGGGGCAGCGGCTCGGCACGGTTGATGATGGTCAGCTCGTGGGCGAACACCTCGATGGCACCGGTGGCCATGTCGCTGTTGCGCTGGGAGTCGGGGCGGGTACGCACCACGCCGGTCACCTGGATGCAGAACTCGCCGCGCAGCTCGGAGGCCAGGGCAAAGGCGTCCGGCTTGTCCGGATCGAAGAACACCTGCACGATGCCCTCGCGGTCGCGCATGTCGATAAAGATGAGGCCGCCGAGATCACGACGACGATGGACCCAACCGCACAATGTAATGGTCTGCCCGGCATGGGCCTCATTGACCTGTCCGCAATAGATAGAGCGCATGGACTTCTTCCTTCGAAATGGTAGAGAGACGGTTCATCCTGGGTCGCCGGGCACGACTGGCAAGCACCGTCTGTCTCACAGCTGGCCAGATCCTGCTTCTTGCCCGGTTTGAAATCTGTCTCGGGTCATCCGGCTCCCCGAGCCGGATTCTTGCCGCCGTCCCAGGCATGCCCCCGCTCCCGACCGGGATGACGAGTGGGCGCCGGGGTATCGGCTGGCGTCGTTGTCTGGCCACTGCCGGGCCGCGATCATCGTCACCCGGGGGCTCGGTCGCGCGCATTACGACAATGTGGCAAACAAAAGGGTTGGCATTATAGAGGAAAACCTCCATTTGGGTAAAATGGCCCGCAGCCCCCTTTACCCTGTTTTTTGTTGTTCTGGCGCAAAAAGGAGGGCAAAAGTGCGCCAACCTGCCGACAGGAACCATCATGAGCCTCTATTTGGGCCTGCCCCAGTGGTCACACCCGGCCTGGCCCGGCCAGTTGCTGGGGATGAATGCCAGGCCCGCCGAGCACCTCGCCGACTATGCCCGGGTGTTCAACTCTGTGGAGGGCAACACCACCTTCTACGCCTCGCCGACCCCGGAGACGGTGCAGCGCTGGGCCGATGCGGTCCCCGACCACTTTCGCTTCAGCTTCAAGTTTCCCAAGGAGATCAGCCACCAGAGCGATCTGGTGAGCGCGGACAAACAGGTGACGGCCTTCATCCGCCTGCTGGCCCCCCTGCATGACAAGCTGGGGCTACTCAAGCTGCAACTGCCCGCCCGCTTCGGGCCAGAGGGGCTGGCCCGTCTGGATGCCTTCTTCGCGCGGCTGCCCCAGGATTTCACCTATGCCCTCGAGGTGCGCCACCCCGATTTCTTCGCCAAGGGGGAGGCGGAACGGGCCCTCAACCGGATGCTGATGGCGCGGGGCATCAATCGCATCATGCTCGACAGCCGCCCGCTCTTCTCGGTGCCCGCCACCACGGCCGCCATGATCGATGCCCAGGGCAAGAAACCCAGGTTGCCGGTCCATCTGCTGGCCACGGGGGGTGCCCCGGTGGTGCGCCTGATTGGTTTGCCTCAAATCGAGGACAATCACCCATTTTTGCCACCATGGTTGCCACATTGGAAACAATGGCTCCAGGAGGGCAAGGATCTCTACCTCTTTGTTCACACCGCCGACAATGCCCGGGCCCCCGAACTCGCACGGCAGATCAGCCGCCTGCTCGGCCAGGAGATGGCCCCCTGGCCGGGAGAAAACGATCGCGCCCGCCAGGGGGTGCTGCCCTTTTGAGCGGCCCCCTCCCCGCCCCTTCTCCATCCCCAAAAAAAGCCGCTTTTTTTGTGGTCCCACCGGGGTTGGCGTCAAGACAAACGCCCGCCTTTCCTCTACACTAGCGCCCCAAGTAAGGTCCCGGGCCTGGGTGCATGGCAATGCGTTGCCCACCCCAGCCCGGCACCCTGAGGGCCCGGACCATGGCCCGTTGCGAACAGGGGCAGCCCGAAGGATCCCGGAGCAAGCCACCCCGTTCGTCAACCGGTGACGACGCCATTTCGATGCCCGTCCACCCAAGATTCAATTGAATAAAACAGCCGCCCACCACACCGGCTGTCAGGTTGCGTCAGCATGCACGATCAGATTTTTGCCGCCCCCATCGCCCGTCTGGGAGACTTCTGCTTTGACGAGCAGGTCGTCGACGTCTTCCCCGACATGATCCAGCGCTCGGTGCCCGGTTACAGCAACATCATCTCCGCCATCGGCATGATGGCCGCCCGCTACGCCCAGCCCCAGAGCCGCCTCTACGATCTCGGCTGCTCCCTCGGCGCCGCGACCCAGGCCATGCGCCGCCACGTCACCCAGCCCGGCTGCCAGATCACGGCGGTGGATCTCTCCCACCCCATGATCGAGCGGGCCCGCGCTCACCTCTCGGGCTTCAAGTCCGAGGTGCCGGTGGAGCTGGTGGAGGCGGACATCTGCGACATCCCCATCGAGAACGCCTCCGTGGTGGTGCTCAACTTCACCCTGCAGTTCGTCGCCCCCGAGAAGCGGGCCGCCCTCATCGCGCGCATCTTTGACGGCCTGCGCCCCGGCGGCATCCTCATCCTGAGCGAGAAGTTCCGCTTCGATGACGAGCAGGTCAACGAGCTGCTCATCGACTTGCACCTCGACTTCAAGCGGGCCAACGGCTACAGCGAGCTGGAAATCAGCCAGAAGCGCACCGCCCTTGAGAACGTGATGCGCACCGACACCCTGGCGGTCCATCAGGCGCGCCTGCGGGACGCCGGCTTCACCCACCTGGACCTCTGGTTCCAGTGCTTCAACTTCGGCTCCATGATTGCCATCAAAGCCAGCGACACCAACTAAGCCATGATCGATTTCGCCCATTTTTATCAACTGATCGCCAAGAACCGGTTGAGCCACTGGCTGCACACCCTGCCCGCCCAGCTGCACGCCTGGCAGCACGACAACCTGCACGGGGATCTGCCGCGCTGGAACCGCGCCCTCGCCAAGCTGCCCGTCGTGGCCCCCGGCCGGATCGAGCTCAAAGAGCGTGTCGCCATCGGCGGCCCCGATAGCCTGGGAGAGGGTGAGCGCAAGAAGACCGAGAGCCTGCTGCGCCAGCTCATGCCCTGGCGCAAGGGCCCCTTCCATGTGCACGGCATCCACATCGACACCGAGTGGCGCTCCGACTGGAAGTGGGATCGGGTGCTGCCCCACATCAGCCCGCTCCAGGGCCGCTACGTGCTGGACGTGGGCTGCGGCAGCGGCTACCACCTCTGGCGCATGGTGGGGGAAGGGGCGAAACTGGCGGTCGGCATCGACCCGAGCCCGCTGTTCCTCTGCCAGTTCGAAGCCATTCGCCACTTCGCCGGCAACGACCAGCGCGCCCACCTGCTGCCCCTCGGTATCCAGGAGCTGCCGGCGCTGCGGGCCTTTGACACCGTCTTCTCCATGGGGGTGCTCTATCATCGCAAGTCCCCCATCGAGCACATCGAGCAGTTGCGCAACCAGCTCAAAGACGATGGGGAGCTGGTGCTCGAGACCCTGGTGGTGGACGGCGACGAAAACCAGGTGCTGATGCCCTCCGATCGCTACGGCAAGATGCGCAACGTCTGGTTCCTCCCCTCGAGCGCGGCCCTCACACGCTGGGTCGAGCGCTGCGGGTTCACCGATGTGCGCATCGTCGACGAGAATATGACCAGCACCGACGAACAGCGTCGTACCGACTGGATGATTAACGAGTCCCTGAGTGACTATCTGGATCCACACAATCCTGCACTCACGGTCGAAGGATACCCGGCACCCAAACGTGCCGTACTGATCGCCAGAAAGGCCAAAGACTAGCCGATGGCGGCTGTGGAAGTTACACTGACCCAATTCCAGGAAGCACAGTTAAATGAATGACATGAAAAGCAAATTAAAAGGAATGACCCTGCTCTCCCTGCTCAGTCTCGGCGGGTGTGTCAGTATGGAAAAAGCCCCCCCGGCCCCGACCCTGACGCTGGCCGAGCTGCGCAACGAGATCTCGTTGAGCGAGCAACGTCTGCAAACATCCATGGAACAGCAACAGAAGCAGTATGTGCAGCAACAGCACCTGCTGGTTCAGCTCAACACCGATGTCACCAACATGAAAGAGTCCGTGAAGAAAGTCGACAGCAAACTGGCTACCCTTCCTCCCGAGCCGCCCAAGGCCATGCCCATTCCCACCGAGAAGTGCCCGGCGCCGAGCCAGGGCCACACCGTCGATGGCAAGCTGCTGGTGGGTGAAGCGGAGTGGATCTGGGTTGACGCCGCCAACGACGCCTTCCAGGCCCGGGTCGACACCGGCGCCACCACCTCCTCCATCAGCGCCCAGGAGATCACCATCTTCGAGCGCAACGGCAAGAACTGGGTGCGCTTCTTCCTGAGCCACCAGGAGATGGACGACAAGATCCAGATTGAAGCGCCCCTGGTGCGTCACGTGCGGGTCCGTCAGGCTTCCGCCGACGATCTCGACCGTCGCCCCGTGGTCCGCCTCGCCGTGCGCATCGGCGACATGACCGAGAAGGCCGAATTTACCCTGAAGGACCGCAGCGACATGACCTTCCCCGTGCTGCTGGGCCGTGAATTCCTCAAAGACATCGCCGTGGTCGACGTGGCCCGCGAATATATCCAACCCAAACCCAAGCTCAAGGATGTGAAATAATCCATGGTTTCCCGTAAGCCGTTCTATCTGCTGGTCGCCCTGCTCTACATCGTCGGCCTGGGGATGACCTTCTATCATCACATCGCGCTGGACGTCCCGCTCACGCCGGGTGAAAAGCGCCAGATCTGGTCCATCGAAGCCAAGCTCGAATTCGAGGCCACCGGCGAGCCGGTCATCGCCTCCCTGGCCATTCCGGGCACCCAGCCCGGCTTCACCCTGATGAACGAGAACGCCGCGAGCCCGGGCTATGGCCTGTCGTTCGTGGAAAAAGACGGGGATGCCCGCGCCGAGTGGTCCATCCGCACCGCCTCCGGCCGTCAGGAGCTCTACTACCGGGTCGACATGATGGCCGATGCCCATGCCAAGCCCGCCGCCAACCCGCAGCTGCCCGCCATCGAGAAGCAGATCGAGAGCGAGCCCTACGCCACGGCCATGAAGCAGATCCTGGAGCGCGCCCAGGAGCGCTCCGCCGACGGCTACACCCTGACCCGCGAGATCATCAAGGAGATCGAGAAGCAGGAACAGAACGCCGAGCTGCTCAAGTCCCACAAGAGCCGCGCCAATCTGATTGCCGAGCTGCTCAACAACGCGGACGTCCCGGCCCGGGTGGTTCACGCCCTCAGCCTGGAAGACGGCCGTCGCCGTCAGGAGCTGGTGGATTACCTGCAGGTCTTCAACAGCCCGACCGACTACAAGCTGTTCAACCCGCAAAGCGGTGAACAGGGTCAACCGGCCAACCTGCTGCTGTGGGAGTACAACTCCGGCGCCCTCCTGGACGTCACCGGCGGCCACAACTCCCGCGTCACCTTCTCGATGATCGAGCAGGAGCAACCGGTCAACGTGGCCCTGGCCCAGAAGTTCGAAAAATCCGAGATGATGAACTTCTCCATCCACAGCCTGCCCCTGGAAGAACAAGCCCTGTTCAAGGGTCTGCTGCTCATCCCCATCGGCGTGCTGATGGTGGTGTTCCTGCGGGTCATCGTGGGGATCAAGACCTCGGGCACCTTCATGCCGGTGCTGATCGCGGTCGCCTTCATCCAGACCTCGCTGGTCACCGGCCTCATCGGCTTCCTGCTGATCGTCGGCACCGGCCTGGTGATCCGCTCCTACCTCTCGAGGCTCAACCTGCTGCTGGTCGCCCGAATATCGGCGATCATCATCATGGTGATCTCGATGATCGGCATCTTCTCGGCGTTCGCCTTCAAGCTGGGGTTGACCGACGGCATGAAGATCACCTTCTTCCCGATGATCATCCTCTCCTGGACCATCGAGCGCATGTCCATCCTGTGGGAAGAAGAGGGTCCCAAAGAGGTGTTCCGCCAGGGCGGCGGCTCCCTGCTGGTGGCGGTCATCGCCTACCTGGCCATGGACAACGAGCTCATTCGTCACCTCACCTTCAACTTCCTCGGCCTGCAGCTGGTGCTGATGGCGACCGTGCTGTTGATGGGTAACTACACCGGCTACAAGCTGAGCGAGCTCAAGCGCTTCAAGCCGCTGGTGGACGAGATGAAGTCTGGTGCCACCCCGGGTAAGGACAAGTAACAGATGTGGTTCTGGCAGAAATACACCAGTCCGTGGAGCCTGTCCCAGGCAGGCATCCTCGGCATGAACAAGCGCAACCACTCCTACATCAGCCGCTACAACCCGCGCCGCCTCTATCCGCTGGTGGATGACAAGCTCAAGACCAAGCGCATCGCGCTGGATGCGGGGGTGACGGTGCCTGAACTCATCGGCACCATCCGCGAGCAGCACGACGTGACTCGCATCACCGCGCTGGTGAAGGACTGGCCGGGCTTCTGCATCAAGCCGGCCCGCGGCTCCGGCGGCAAGGGGATCCTGGTGATCCTGCGCCAGGAGGATGGCCTCTTCTACAAGCCCAACGGCAGCGCCGCCAACGGCCAGGATCTGGAGCGCCATGTCTCCAACATCCTGGCGGGGCTCTATTCCCTCGGCGGCAAGCCCGACGTGGCGCTGGTGGAAGGGCTCATCAACTTCGACGACGTGTTCGACGGCTACTCCTTCGAAGGGGTCCCCGATGCCCGGGTGATCATCTTCAAGGGGTTCCCGGTGATGGCCATGATGCGCCTCTCCACCTCGGCTTCCGATGGCAAGGCGAACCTGCACCAGGGCGCCGTGGGGGTGGGCCTGTGCCTGCGCACCGGCCGCGCCCTGCGGGCGGTGCAGTTTGGCAACCCGCTGCGCCACCACCCGGACACCGGCCTGGATCTCTACGATCTGAAGGTGCCTCACTGGGACACCCTGCTCAACCTGGCGGCCTCCTGCTACGAGATGTCCGGTCTTGGCTACATCGGGACCGACATGGTGCTGGACAAGTTCCGCGGCCCCATGCTGCTGGAGCTCAACGCCCGTCCGGGCCTTGCCATCCAGATCGCCAACGGTCGCGGCCTGGTGCCCAACCTCAAGACCATCGAGAAGCTGGGTCAGGTCAAGATGAACGTGGAGCAGCGGGTCAACTTCGCCAAGGATCACTTCGGTATCTTCGACGAATAGTCCGCCCCCCTTCTGCAAAAACGCGCCCACCGGCGCGTTTTTTTATGGCCGCTCCTGCGCGCAGGGCGCCTCGCCCGAAGGCCGATCCCCGTCACATCCCATGGCGGCGCCCCTTCAATGGCGCGGCACAAGGGGATAAGCTCCTGACCAATGAGGGGTGACCAGCTCATCGGCGCAGGCCACCCCATGTGCGTGAGGCAGTGCGCCTGCCAGGGGGCACCGATTTGTCGACGACAACGGGGCTTCTCGATGGTAGATTAATCAAATCAAATAGATAGCATCGATCGGGTTTCTCCTATGCAACGTTGGCCCAGCCTGAAGCAGCTCCAGTATCTGGTCGCTCTGGACGAGCACAAGAATTTCAACCGCGCCGCCAAGGCCTGCCATGTCAGCCAGTCGACCCTGAGTACCGGGATCCAGACCCTGGAGGACATGATGAACCTGCAACTGGTAGAGCGGGATCACAAGAGCTTCATCATGACGCCGGTCGGCATGGAAATCGTGGCGCGGGCGCGCAACCTGCTCTCCGACGCCCGGGATCTGATGGAGCTGGGGCAGCAGCAGGGGGGCGTCATGCACGGCACGGTACGCCTGGGCTGCATCCCCACCATCGCCCCCTTCCTGCTGAGCAAGCTGCTGCAGGTGTGCGGCAAGGCCTATCCGGATCTGGAGCTGCTGCTGCGGGAAGACACCACCACCAATCTGCTCAAGCAGCTGGAGCAGGGGCAGCTCGATCTGCTGATCCTGGCGCTGCCGGTGGAGATCGGCGGCTTCCACAGCAAGACCGTCGGCCAGGATCCCTTCCACATGGTGATGCCCTCCCACATGGCGGCGGGCCTGCACATGCCGTTCGACTACAAGGAGCTGCCCAACCAGAGCATCTTCCTGCTGGAGCGGGAGCACTGCCTGACGGAGCACGCGGTGAGCGCCTGTCGGCTGCGGGACAAGAGCAAGATCAACCCGTTCGCCGCCACCAGCCTGCACACCCTGGTGCAGATGGTGGGGGCCGGTCTTGGCACCACCTTCCTGCCCCAGATGGCCATAGATGCGGGCATCCTCGACAACACGGACCTGGTGGCCATCCCCCTGCCCGGGGAGAAACCCTATCGGGAGATAGGCCTGGTGTGGCGCCCCAGCACCACGCGGGTGCAGACCTTCTACAAGATTGCCGAGTTGCTGACGCCGCTCATTACCCCCAAACCGGCGGGGTGATCCAGTGGTTGCCCCCACAGGCGGCCACTCGTCAATGCCGTTGTCATTCAGGTTCCAGGCAGGATCATCGTCTATGATGAACCCCGTGCCCTATCAAGGAGTTGAGATGTTTCGCACCTTGCTGCTGCCCCTGCTGGCCCTGCTTCTCGCCGCCTGCTCCAGCACGCCGGAGCCTCCCCCTCCCGTGCGCCAGAGCGGCGCATTCGACAACTTCTATCAGCAGTGGCGCGGCGTGCCCTATCGCATGGGCGGTACCAGCCGCGCCGGTCTCGACTGCTCCGCCTTCACCCAGCTCGCCTACAGCCAGGTCCTGGGCTTCACCCTGCCCCGCACCACGGAATCCCAGGCGAGCCTCGGCCGCCCGGTGGACAGATACCGTCTCCAGCACGGGGACCTGGTCTTCTTCAAGACCGGCTGGCAGCAGTACCACGTCGGGGTCTACACCGGGGCAGGTGAGTTCATCCACGCCTCCACCAGCAAGGGCGTGATCCGCTCGCGCCTCGACAACGTCTACTGGAACAGCCACTACTGGCAGGCCCGCAGGCTGGTCCAGTAGGTGTGACCCCCAACATGAAAAGGCCCCGAGGGGCCTTTTCATGTTGTTGTCGGGTCAGTGCTTGCGGTGCCAGCGGGGCGAGGTGGCACGCTCCCCCCAGGGGGTCATGCAGGGCAGCAGGGCCCCCTCGATGACGCCCTCATGGCTCGCCAGCGCCAGGGCAATCTTTTCGTGGAGCAGGCGCAGCAGGTTCTTCTCCTGGCCCGCCAGGGAGTGGCCTGCGGCGAAATACTCCTGCTGATGTTGCAGCGCCAGCTTCTGGGCAAACTCATAGGTATTGAAACTGTCCGGCATGCGCGCGATCACGTCATCCAGCCGGGCCAGCAGGCTATGCAATTCCCTGGTCATGTGCGGTTCTCCCTCCGAGTTGGTGACCCACAATTACCCCTTATTAGATAGAAGACCAATCCAGATACCTCAAAAATGGGAGCCCGGACACAGTTCCGGACAACGCCGCCCACTGGCAGCCACCCTCTGCCCCCGCCCGGTTTACAAGTCGGCAACGAATCGCTAGATTTGGACCGACTAATCAGTCGGTCACTTTTCGTGCGGAGCATGCCATGGACACCACCGTCACCCCCGCCTCACCGGACAAGTTCTCCCTCCCCGAGCAACTGCATCGGCTCAGGCAGGCCAGCCAGGCCACCCCCATGCCGGATCTGGCGTCCCGCCTCGCCAGACTTGATGCCCTCAAGCAGGGGCTGCTGCGCCACAAGCAGGCACTGTGTCAGGCCCTGGCCCGGGACTACGGCCAGCGCAGCGATTACGACAGCCTGATCGCCGATGTGCTCCCCTGCGTCATGCAGATCAACTACACCCTGAAACGGCTCAAGGGGTGGATGAAACCGGAGCGCCGTCATTCCGGCCTGCTGCTGGCCCCCGCCAGGGTCGAGGTGCACTATCAGCCCCTCGGCGTGGTCGGCATCATGGTGCCCTGGAATTTCCCGGTGATGCTGAGCCTCGGGCCCCTCATCGGCGCCCTCGCCGCCGGCAACCGCGCCATGATCAAGCTCTCCGAGTTCACCCCTCACACCAACGCCGTGCTGCGCACCCTGCTCGATGAGGCCCTCGGCGGTGACGAGGTGGTGGTCATCGAGGGGGATGCGGGGATCGCGGCCGCTTTCAGCGCCCTCCCCTTCGACCATCTCATCTTCACCGGCTCCACGGCGGTGGGTCGGCTGGTGATGGCCGCGGCCGCCCCCCAGCTCACCCCCCTCACCCTGGAGCTCGGCGGCAAGAGCCCCTGTCTCATCGCCCCCGACATGCCCCTGGCCCTGGCGGTGGAGCGGATGATCTTCGGCAAGAGCCTCAACGCCGGCCAGATCTGCGTGGCCCCCGACTACGTACTGCTGCCGAGGGGGCAGGAGCAGGCCTTCATCGAGGCCTATCAGGCCCATTTTCGCCGCCTCTACCCCAAAGGGCTCGAGAGCCCGGATTATGGCGCCATCATCAACGCTCCCCAGTACGAGCGGCTCACCGCCTGGCTGGAGGAGGCGAGGCAGGCCGGCGCCCAGATCCACCCCTGCGTCACGCCCGCCCGGGATGACGCCACCCGCAGACTGGTGCCCCACCTGCTGACCGAGGTGCCCGGCCACTGCCAGGTGATGCAGCAGGAGATCTTCGGCCCCCTGCTGCCCCTGGTGCCCTATGACGACATCGAGGAAGCCCTGGCCTATGTGGCGGCCCGGCCCCGCCCCCTGGCGCTCTATCTGATGAGCCTGGACGAGACGCTGCAGCGCCGCCTCATCCGGGAGACCCACGCCGGAGGCATGGCCATCAACGAGAGTCTGTTCCAGGTGGCGGCGGACGATGCCCCCTTCGGCGGCATCGGTCCCTCCGGCATGGGCCACTATCACGGCCGCGAGGGGTTTCTCACCTTCTCCAAGGCCAAGACCGTGCTGCGCCGCGGACGCTTCAGCACAGGCTCCCTCATTCACCCCCCCTATCGGCGCTGGTACCAGCGGCTGATGATGGCCCTGTTCCTGCGCTAGGAGGCGAGATGCGAGAGACCATGACCGACAAACGCCGCCAGATCCTGGATGCCGCCCTGGCCCTGTGCGCGGAGGATGGCCTGCAGGGCGCCGCCACCGCCCGCATCGCCAAGGCGGCCGGGGTGGCCAATGGCACCCTGTTTCATCACTTTCCCAGCAAGGAGGTGCTGATCCAGAGCCTCTACCAGGACATCAAGCTGCGCCTTGGCGCCGCCATCACCGAGGCCGATGCCGCCCTGCCGCTCCAGGAGCAGGCCCGCCACTACTGGCACCAGGCCATGGGCTGGATGCAGGCCCACCCCCGTGAGCTCAGGTTCGTGCTGGGCTTTTTCCACTCCCCCCTGCTGGCCCGCCCCCTGCGCAGCCAGATCCTGGCGGAGACCCTGCATTTTCTGCCGAGCCTGCTCGCCCGGGGCCAGGCCAGCGGCGAGCTGATGTCGGCCCCGCCGGCACTGATGCTGGAGGTGTGCCAGGGCCAGTTTCTGGCCTGCGCCTCCCTCTTTGTCGATCAGCCTGAACTGGGAGAAGACCCCCACTGGCAGGAGAGCGCCTTCACCCTCTTCTGGTCCGCCATCAGCGGAGGTCCCCATGCGCCCTGACGCCCTGCTTGCCACCGGCAGACGCCTCTGGATTGGCAGCCTGCTCTGGATCATCGGCCGCACTCTGTGCCGCGCCGCCCGAGTCGACGAGGCGGTGCGCCGCGAGCTTGCCCCCCTGCCGGATGGCCTCACCATCAGGCTCGAGGTAAACGGCATGACCCGGGGGCTGAGTCTCTACAAGTTCGCGGGGCGCTGGCACTGCGGTGAGGAGGCTGGCTGGGTGCACTCAACCTGTGCCCATGACGGCCCCCACCCCCTGCGGGTGCGCTTCAAGCACCCCGCCGTCGCCTTTCGCGCCCTCAGTTTTCGCCTCGGCATCAACCAGGCCTTTTGCGAAAACCGGCTGCTGGTGGAGGGGGATCTCGACGCGGCCATGCACCTGGTGCGAGCGCTTGAGCAGTTGCAGAGCCTGATCCTGCCCGCCTTCATCGCGCGGCCCCTGCTTCGCCACTACCCGGACCCGCATCGCAAGCTCGCGCGGGCCTGCCACATCTATCTGGGTCTGCTGACCGGTTGAACACGAGGAGAACGGGATGAGCCGTTATTACGATTTTTTCTGTCCGGTCAAGCTGATGGCGGGGGAGCAGGCACTGGAGCAGTTGCCGGATGCCTTGAAGGGATTGGGGGCTGGCCGCCCGCTGCTGCTCACCGACAAGGGGGTCAGCGGCAGCGGGCTCGCCACCCTGCTGGCCGATGTGATGGCCGAAGGGGCCTTGCCGGTCGCCGCCATCTGGGACGAGATCCCGGCAGACTCCTCCACCGCCGTGGTGGAGCGGATCGCCCGCCACTACCGGGAGCTGGGCTGTGACAGCCTGCTCGCCCTTGGCGGCGGCTCCGTCATCGACACCGCCAAGGCGGTGAACATACTGGCGACCCTGGGGGGCGAGCGGCTGCTCGACTATGCCGGAGCGGATTGCCTGACCCGTCCCCTCAACCCCCTGGCGGTGGTCCCCACCACGGCGGGGACCGGCTCCGAAGTGACCCTGGTGGCGGTGATCAAGGACGAAGGGAGCGGGCGCAAGGTGCCTTTCACCTCCCCCTTCCTGCTGCCCCGGCTGGCGGTGCTGGATCCCCGCTTCACCCTGGGGCTGCCGCTGCCCATCACCGCCGCCACCGCCATGGATGCCATGACCCACGCCATCGAGGCCTTCATCGGCAACGGCAAGAACCCGGTCAGTGACGCCCTGGCCCTGATGGCAGTGGAGAAGATTGCCACCGCCCTGCCCAGGGTGCTGGCCCACCCGACGGACAAGGGCCTGCGGCTGCAACTGGCAGAGGGCTCCACCCTGGCGGGCATGGCGTTTTCCAACTCCATGGTGGGGCTGGTGCACGCCCTCGGCCACAGTCTGGGGGCGCGCTGCCACCTGCCCCATGGCCTCTGTATGAACCTCTTCCTGCCCACCGTGCTCGACTACAACCGGCCCGGCATCGACCCCGAGCTCGCCCGCCTGCTGCTGCCCCTGGTGGGGCCGGAGCGCTTTGCCGCGACCCCGGCCGAGGGGAGACCCCAGGCCACCATCGAGGCGTTGCAGGCACTGCGCGATACCCTGTGGCAGACGGTCAAGCTGCCCCGCACCCTGCGGGAGGCGGGCCTCACCGACAAGACGCTGCTGCCCGGGATCCGGGATCTCGCCATCAACGACGGCGCCCTGCTCTACAACCGCAAGGATGCGGACAGGGAACAGTTGCTGGCCCTGCTGGAGCGGGCCTGGGAGTAGCAGGCCCCTTGCCCGTCAGACATCGGGGGTGAAGACCCCGGTAGAGAGATAGCGATCCCCCCGATCGCAGATGATCGCCACCACCACCCCCTGCCCGATCTCCGCCGCCACCCGCAAGGCCCCGGCCACGGCGCCACCCGAGCTGACACCGCAGCAGATCCCCTCCTCCCTCGCCAGGCGGCGCATCATGACGAGGGACTCTTCCAGTGTCACATCCAGCACCCCATCGACCCGCGCAGGCTCGAAGATGGCGGGCCGGTAGGCCTCGGGCCAGCGGCGAATGCCGGGGATCTGGCTCCCCTCGGCCGGTTGCAGGCCGATCACCGCCACCGCCGGGTTCTGCTCCTTGAGGTAGCGGGAGACCCCCATGATGGTGCCCGTGGTACCCATGGCCGAGACGAAGTGAGTGACCGTCCCGCCGCTCTGGCGCCAGATCTCGGGGCCGGTGGAGCGGTAGTGGGCATCCGGGTTGGCGGGGTTGTTGAACTGATCGAGCACCAGCCCCTCCCCCCGCGCCTGCATGGCCAGGGCGAGGTCTCGCGCCGCTTCCATGCCCTCTTCCACCAGCACCAGCTCGGCGCCGTAGGCCTCCATGGCGTCGCGCCGCTCCTGGCTCATGTTGCTCGGCATGATGAGTCGCATCCGGTAACCCCGGGACGCCGCCACCATGGCCAGCGCGATGCCGGTATTGCCGGAGGTGGCCTCGATGAGCCGGGCCCCTGGCGCTAAGTGACCACTCGCCTCTGCCTGCCTGATGAGGTTCAGCGCCGCCCTGTCCTTGACGGAGCCGGCGGGGTTGTTGCCCTCCAGCTTCACCAGCAGGGTGACGCCGGGGTGCGGATTAATGCGGCGCAGCGCCAGCAGCGGGGTGTTGCCTATCAGATCGTCCAGGGTGGCGAAGGCCATGACGGATCCATCCTCTCTCAATGTTCTATACCTTGCCTTGCGACCATTCGCAGGCCGGTCAGTGTAAGCGAGCCCGCCATGGGCGCAAAGAATGGCGTTGGCAAACCCTGTCCGCCATGTTCTGATCTTCCCATTCACCCAGAGAGGACCCCCGATGAGCGACATCCTTCACCAGGCCGATCAGCAGCAGTTTGTCTGCACCGTGGACGGCAAGCTCTCCCGCCTTGCCTATCGCCGGCTGGACGCCACCACGGTGGACGCCTACAGCACCCAGGTTCCCCCCGAGCTGCGCGGACAGGGGATTGCCGACAAGCTGGCCCGCCGCTTCTACGACTGGACCCTCTCTGAGGGGCTCACCATAGTGCCGAGCTGCAGCTACATCGACGTCTGGTTGCGCCGCAATGCCGGTTGAAGCCGCGCCGCTGCGGGAGGCGCACCTGCGGGCCTGCACCGAGGCCCTGCTGCGGGCCGATCACCCGCGCATGGATTGCCTCCGGGCTGCGCGGGAGCTGGCCCTGCCCGACTGGGCCCTGGGGGCGGGGTTTGTGCGCAACCTCATCTGGGATCACCTCCATCACAAGGCCGAACCCACCCCGCTCAACGACATCGATCTTATCTATCTGGACAGCGCTGATCCGACTGGATTGAAGGAGGCCGATCACGAAGCCTGGCTCGCCGCCAGGATGCCGGGCCAGTTATGGGAGGTGCGCAACCAGGCCCGCATGCATCTGCGCCAGCAGGTGCCTCCTTTTGCCAGCTCCCTCTCGGCCCTCAGCCACTGGGTGGAGATACCCACCTGCATCGGAGTCCGCCTGTTGGCAGATGATGCTTTCGAGTGGCTGGCCCCCTACGGCTTTGCCCCCAACTGGTCCCTGGTGGTGAGCCCCAATCCGCGCTGTCGCCAGGAGAGCCGTATCTTTAGCGAACGGGTCAGGGCCAAGGAGTGGCAACGCATCTGGCCTGACCTTGTGGTGAACTGGCCATGAGCGGATTGCAAAGGGCCGACGACCTTGGGCACACTAAGAAAAAGATGTTTGTAACTCAATGGGTTAAATAATGCGCGACTTCTTCTCTCTCGAGCGCTGGCTGCCGGGGCTCGCCGCCTTGCTGCAATACCAGCGGGCCTGGCTGATGCCGGATCTTCGCGCTGGCCTCTCGGTCGCGGCCGTGGCCCTGCCCGTGGCCATCGCCTATTCGGAGCTCGCCGGGGTGGGTGCCATCGTCGGCCTCTACTCCTGCATCCTGCCCATGGTGGTGTATGCCCTCTTTGGCACCTCCCGTCAGCTCATCGTCGGTCCGGATGCCGCCACCTGCGCGGTGATCGCCGCCGTGGTAACGCCGCTCGCCGCCGGGGATCCCACCCGTCACTGGCAACTGGTGATGACCATGACCGCCATGACCGGCTTCTGGTGCCTCATCGCCAGCCGCTTCAAGCTGGGGGTGCTGGCAGACTTTCTCTCCCGCCCCATCCTGATGGGGCTGCTCAACGGGGTGGCCATCACCATCATGGTGGGCCAACTCTCCAAGATCTTCGGCTTCACCTTCAGCGAGCGCTACCTGATAGAGCGGATCCTGAACGGCACCAGCTACATTACCCAGACCCATCTGCCCACCCTGGCCATGAGCCTGACCGCTCTGCTCACCTTGCTGCTGGCCAAGCGCTACAGACCGGCCTGGCCCTCCTCCATGGTGGCCATGGTGGTGACGGCGGCCCTGGTGTGGCTGTTCAATCTCGGCCGCGTCGACATCGCCACCCTGGGGACCATCGGCTCGGGGCTGCCCGCCTTCCAGATGCCGGACTTTCCCCCCGGGCTTATCCGTGAGCTGGTGCTGCCCGCCCTCAACCTTGCCATGGTGAGCTTCGTCTCCATGATGCTCACCGCCCGCAGCTTTGCCGCCAAGAATGGCTACGAGATTGATGCGGACAAGGAGTTTAGGGCGCTGGGCATGGCGAACCTGGCCGCCGCCGCCTCCCAGGGGTTTGCCATCAGCGGGGCGGATTCGCGCACCGCGGTGAACGACGCCAACGGCGGCAAAAGCCAGTTGGTCTCCATCATCGCCGCCGCCGTCATCGCCCTGGTCACCTTCTACCTGACGGCGCCGCTGCAATACATTCCCACCGCCGCCCTCGGGGTGGTGCTGGTGATGGCCTCCCTGTCGCTCACGGATTTTCGCGGCCTCTGGGCTCTGCGCGACTCGGACCGCGCCGCCTTCTGGCTCGCCCTGGTGACCTTTGTCAGCGTGCTCACCATGGGGGTCATTCCGGGCATCACCCTCGCGGTGCTGCTGGGGCTGTTCCAGTTCCTGCGCAACGTGATGCGCCCCACCGACCAGCTGCTCGGCATGGACGACGAGGGCGTGGTGCGCACCCTGGGAGACAACGAGCAGGCCAAGGCGATTCCCGGCATCCTGGTCTACCGCTTCAACTCCCCGCTCACCTACTTCAACGCCCCCTACTTCAAGCGGCGGGTGCTGGCGCTCCTGGTGCAGGATCCCCACAATCCCAGGTGCCTGGTGGTGGATGCGGTGGCCTGCTTCACCCATCAGGACATCAGCGTCATGAGCATGGTGGGAGAGCTGCACAAGGAGCTCAAGCGGCGCGGCATCCACATGGTAATGGCCGGTCGGCACGGCCAGATGAGCCAGTGGTTCAAACAGGCGGGGATCCGGGTCGGCGAGGATGGCATCATCCTCTGCCCCGACATGTACCAGGCCCTGCGCATGACCCGCTGCTACCGGGAGCCGGTGTTCCGGGACGACGAGGGGGTGGAGAGCACCACGGATGCCCTGCTCACCCGCTGGCCGCACGATGACGACCTGCCCGACTCGGCGCGCCTCACCCGCCCCAGCGAGCAGGAGGCCGGCGCCACGCCGGTCTGAGAGACATCCCCTGGTCGCAGGCCCCCTCCTCCTGCGACCAGGATTGCACCCCGCCCCCGCTTGGTGTTAAATGCCCCTCCAGTTGGCCCTGACGAGGGCCATCGCCAGCACCTGGATATCCCATGCAGACTCAATCCCACGCGGGCCCGGGCTCCCTCTTCGCCCTGACCTGGCCACTGTTCATCGATCTGGCCCTTCACTTTCTGACCGGGGCCCTCAACACCTTCATGGTGGGCCACGTCTCCTATCAGGGGGTGGCGGCCCTCGCGGTGGGCAACCAGGTCTTCGATCTCGCCATCACCCTGTTCAGCTTCGTCAGCATCGGCACCAGCGTGGTGATCACCCAGTATCTGGGGGCGGGAGACAAGGAAAAAGCCCGCGTCGTCATCCACACCGCCATCGGCTTCAACCTGCTGGTGGGACTGGTGGCCGCGGTCGGCGTCATGGCGGGGGCCGGCACTATGCTGGCGCTGATGAACCTGCCTGCCCACCTGATGAGCGACGGCAGCCTCTACCTGCAGATCATCGGGCTTTGCCTGCTGCCGGAGGCGGCGGCCCTCTGTCTGGCCGCCACCCTGCGTGCCCACGGACACACCCGCCAGGCCATGTACGTGACCCTCATCGTCAACCTCATCACCTTCGTCGGCAACCTGCTGCTGCTCTACGGCTGGTTCGGCCTGCCCCAACTCGGGGTCGCCGGGGTCGCCATCAGCACGGTGGCGGGGCGCATCGTCGGGGTGGTGCTGCTGGTGTGGCTGGTGGCGCGCAAGACCGGCATCCGGCTGCGTCTGCCCGAGATCGTCCGCCCAAGCCGCGCCATGCTGGACAAGGTGCTGCACATCGGTCTGCCGGCGGCGGGGGAGAACCTCTCCTGGATGCTGCAGTTCATGGTGGTGACCGCCTTCGTCGGCCTGCTCGGTGACAAGGCGCTGGCGACCCAGTCCTACTTCTTCCAGATCTGCCTGTTCATCCTGCTGTTCGGCCTCTCCATCGGCCTTGGCAACGAGATCATCATCGGCCACCTGGCGGGGGCCCGACGCTTCGATCAGGCCTATCGCCAACTGATGAAGAGCCTGAAACTCGGCCTCATCGTCACCGCCGCCATCGCCATCGCCGCCGCCCTCAACGGCCGCGCCATCATCAGCCTGTTCACCGACGACGCCGACATCATCACCCAGGTGGCGCAACTCTTCCTCATCAGCCTCATCCTCGAACCCGGTCGCACCTTCAATCTGGTGGTGATCAACGCCCTGCGCGCCACCGGGGATGCCCGTTTCCCGCTCTACATGGCGCTCGTCTCCATGTGGGGCATTGCCGTTCCCCTGGCCTATTTCCTTGGTATCATGCAGGGCTATGGCCTGGTAGGCATCTGGCTGGCCCTCGCCTGCGACGAGTGGGTGCGCGGTCTGGCCATGTTCTGGCGCTGGCGCAGTCGTCGCTGGCAAAACAAAATTCTTGTTGAAACATAAGCGGAATCACCATGAAGAAAATCGGACTCTTGTTGACGGCCATCCTGCTCAGCCCGCTCGCCATGGCGCAAACCGCCCCGGCGACCCCCAAGGCGCAGGCTCCCCAGACCTGGTATGTGGCCCCCATCGTCATCGACGAGACCAGCGAAGCCCAGAAGGCCCTGACCAAGGAGTTCACGGCCCAGATGATCAAGACCATCAAGATCAACGAGTACCAGACCGGCAAGGCGGTGGGCAAAACCAAATCGCCCAAGTGGCTGATCCGCACCAAGCTGATGCCCGCAAGCCAAGAGCCCCTGGTCGGCAAGAAGCACCCGCAGGGCCTCACCTATGGCAAGGGCATCCCCACCCAGGAGATCGTCGGCGAGCTCATCATGAACGGCACCCTGGTGGCCCACATCGGTCAGGGCTGGCGCGAACCCATCGTGCCGGGCACACCGGTGGCGGAGAAGATCTCCATCGCCAACTACCAGTACGCCATCGGCAACGAGGCCAAGGCGCCGGATCTGGAAGAGCTGGCGGCGCAGATCGGTTTCGAGGCGGGCAAGGTGATTGCCAGAGACGGCAAGCCCCTGCCCGAGAAGAAAAAGAAAAAAGAGTAAACGGCTCACCCGTTTCCAGTCAGGGGCCTCGCGCCCCTTTCTGTTGCCCGCCCCGTTGCAGACCCCCTCTCCCGAATGTGAAGCGGATCCCGCTTCTTTCCTCTGCTGTCCCTGGGTCAGTAGGCAATCATCATGTAATTCAAACAGTTAAAAATCACCCTTCTTATGCAGCAATTCCGTGGCCCCGAATTGGATCGGGATCACGTTTCTCCCCGGCAGTAAGGGGTACTTTGGTCTTGCAGGCACAATCAAACGACAACAAGGAGGCTTCATTACATGTTTCCGGAGTACAGAGATCTCATCTCGAAACTGAAGAGCAGTGATGTCCATTTCCAGAAGAAGTTTGACTTGCACAACGACCTGGATGCGGAGATCAGAAAGCTGGAGAAACACCACGCCAGCGACTACAGCTCCGAGGTGAAGGATCTGAAAAAACAGAAACTTAAACTGAAAGAGGAGATATACGACATCCTCAAACAACATCCACACTAGACGCCTCGACGAATACCTGGATAAGCAACTTATCCTGCCAGCCCGGCCCGACGCCGGGCTTTTTGTTGGCCGCCCCAAGGCGCGGCAACGGCCACTTCCCTTGGCACCGGAAAACGAAGCGGGCCAGTGGCCCGCTTCGTTTTATGCAGAGTTAACCCAACCATCACACCGGCGGATGGAAATGGCTGGCCTCACGGGTGGCCATCTCCTCGTAGGTGGCCCACTTCTGCCACGCCACTTGTTGCGCCACCTGCATCAGCCGCTCGGCCTCCTGTGGATGGCTCTGGGCCAGCACCCTATAACGGGTCTCCTGCTGCCGATATTCGGCAAGGGGGATGGAGGGGCGCAGGCTGTCGAGGCTGAAGGGGTTCTGCCCGGCGCTGCGCAGTACCGGGTTGTAGCGCATCAGCGGCCAGTGGCCCGAATCGACCGCACGCTTCTGTTGGGCCAATCCCTGCTCCATGTCGATGCCGTGGGCGATGCAGTGGCTGTAGGCGATGATAAGCGACGGGCCCGGATAGGCTTCCGCTTCCCGCAAGGCCTGCAGCGCCTGCTGCGGGTTGGCACCAAAGGCGATGCGGGCAACATAGACGTTGCCGTAGGAGATGGCCTGCAACGCCACATCCTTCTTGGCCAGCGTCTTGCCTCCCGCCGCGAACTTGGCGACGGCCCCGAGCGGGGTCGATTTCGACATCTGGCCGCCAGTGTTGGAGTACACCTCGGTATCCATCACCAGCACGTTCACATCGCGGCCGGAGGCGAGCACGTGATCGAGCCCCGCCGAGCCGATGTCATAGGCCCAGCCATCGCCGCCGATGATCCAGACCGAGCGGCGCACCAGCTGATCGATAAGCGAGAGCAGCTCGCGAGCCTTGCCGGATTTCACCTCCTCCAGCCGCTCGCGCACTTGCGCCACCCGGGTACGCTGGGCGCGGATCTCCGACTCCAGCCGCTGCGGGGCGCTGACAAGTGTCTCCACCAGCTCGACCCCGATCTCCCCCTTCATCGCCTGCAAGGCTGCCACCGCCTGACCGTGATGCTGATCGGCGGTGAGACGGAAGCCAAAGCCAAACTCGGCGTTGTCCTCAAACAATGAGTTCGACCAGGCCGGCCCCTTCCCTTCACCGTTCTTGGCCCAGGGGGTGGTCGGCAGGTTGCCGCCGTAGATGGAGGAGCAACCGGTGGCGTTGGCCACCAGCATGCGATCCCCAAACAGCTGGGTCAGCAGCTTGAGGTACGGGGTCTCGCCACAGCCGGCGCAGGCGCCGGAGAACTCGAACAGGGGTTCGAGGAACTGGGCACCGCGCACCGTGGAGAAATCCACCCGCTCGCGAGCAGGCCACGGCAGGCTCTCGAACCAGCGCAGCGCCTGCTTCTGACCAGCCAGATGCGGCGCCTTGTCCATCATGGCGATGGCGCGCTCGCCCTCGTGTTCCTCATCAGCCCCGGCCCGCACCGGACAGGCCTGCACGCACTGGCCACAGCCGGTGCAATCCTCCGGATAGAGCTGCAGGGTGTAGCGGCTGTCGGGGAAGCCCCTGGCGGTAACGGGCACCGACTGCGCCGCCTCGGGGGCGCTCGCCAGCCAGTCCTGATGGTAGAACTTGGCCCGCAGCGCCCCATGGGGGCAAACAAAGACGCAGTTGCCGCACTGGATGCAGATATCGGAGTGCCAAATGGGGATCTCGCGGGCGATATCCCGCTTCTCGAAGCGGCTGGTGGCGGTGGGGTAAGTGCCATCCACCGGCAGCATGGAGACCGGGATGCGATCGCCGCGCCCCGCCAGCATCGGGCCTGTGACCCGCTGGACAAATTCGCTGCCACCCGGTGCCAGCGGCAGCGGATAGTCGCTGATCTGCTCCTCACCGGCCGGGATGGCCACCTGATGGAGATGGGCCAAGGTGTCATCCACCGCCGCGAAGTTGCGCTCGACCACTTCGGGCCCCTTGCGGGCATAACTCTTCTCGATGCTCTCCTTGATAAGGGCGATCGCCTCGTCCCGCGGCAAGATTCCGGCCAGGGCAAAGAAGCAGGTCTGCATGATGGTGTTGATGCGATTGCCCATGCCGTTACGCTCGGCCACCCGATCGCCGTCGATGCAATAGAGGCGGATATCGAGGGCACGGATGCGGGCACGCAGCCGCTCGGGCAGTTCGGCCCAGACACGGTCAGGCTCATAGGGAGCATTGAGCAGCAGGGTCGCCCCTTCCGCTGCGTGCTCCAGCAAGTCCACCGATTCGACAAACCCCCACTGGTGGCAACCGATAAAGCTCGCCTGCTCGATAAGCCAGGGGGCGTCGATGGGCTCGGGGCCAAAGCGCAGGTGGGAGACGGTGCGCGAGCCCGACTTCTTGGAGTCGTAGACGAAGTAGCCCTGAGCGTGGAAGCCCTCCAGCTCGCCGATGATCTTGATGCTGTTCTTGTTGGCGCCCACAGTGCCGTCGGCACCGAGGCCGAAGAAGAGCGCCCGTACCCGACTGGCGGGCTCCAGATCGCCTATGGGGTGCCATGCCAGACTGAGGCCCGACACATCATCGACAATCCCCACGGTAAAGCGCGGGCGCGGCGCATCGGATGCCAGCTCCTCGAAGACAGCCGCGCACATGGCGGGGGTGAACTCCTTAGAAGAGAGGCCGTAGCGACCACCGCTCAGCCAGGGCAGCCGCTTGATAAGGCCGCGCTGCAAGCCATCGATGAGCGCGCTCTGCACATCCAGCAGCAGCGGCTCGCCGCCTGCCCCCGGCTCCTTGGTGCGATCCAGCACCGCCATGCGGCGAACGCTCGCGGGCAGGGCATCGAGCAGCGCCTGCACCGGGAAGGGGCGATAGAGGCGCACCACCAAGACCCCGGTCTTGCGATCCTGCCGGTTGAGCCAATCCACCGTCGTGCGGGCGGTGGCCGCCCCCGAGCCCATCAGCACGATGACGTCGGTGGCATCCGGGGCGCCGTGGTACTCCACCAGCCGGTAGTGACGGCCGGTCAGCTCGCCGAGGCTCTCCATGCACTGCTGCACCCGCGCCGGCACCGCCTCGTAGAAGGGATTGACGCTCTCGCGGGACTGGAAATAGGTGTCCGGGTTCTGGGCGGTGCCACGCATCACCGGATGATCCGGGTTGAGCGCCCGCGCACGGTGGGCGCGCACCCAGTCGTTGTCGATAAGGGCCCGGATCTCATCCCGATGCAGGGCGACTATCTTGTTCACCTCGTGGGAGGTGCGAAAGCCGTCGAAGAAGTGGATAAAGGGCACCCGGCATTGCAGGGTGACGCTGTGGGCGACCAAAGCCAGGTCCTGCGCCTCCTGCACCGAGCCGGAGGCGAGCATGGCAAAGCCGGTGCTGCGCGCCGCCATCACGTCCTGATGGTCGCCAAAAATCGAGAGCCCCTGCGCCGCCAAGGATCGGGCCGCCACATGGAACACCGCCGAGGTCAATTCGCCTGCGATCTTGTACATGTTGGGCAGCATCAGCATCAGCCCCTGACTGGCGGTGAAGGTGGTGGCGAGCGCCCCCGCCTGCAGGGCGCCGTGCACCGTGCCAGCCGCTCCCCCTTCGCTCTGCATCTCCACCACGGTGGGGATGTTGCCCCAGAGGTTGGTCTGCCCTTCTGCCGCCCAGGCGTCGGCCAGTTCGGCCATGGTCGAGCTCGGGGTGATGGGATAGATGGCACACACTTCGCTCAGCTGGTACGCCACCCGGGCCGCGGCTTCGTTGCCGTCAACCATGATCAGTTCATGTTTCATTGGGACTCCTCCGGTTGGCGAAGCTCGATGGCGTGGCAGGGGCACTGGTCGTGGCAGGCACCGCAGCCAGTGCAGCGCTCGGCATCCACCTGATACCCCAGACCCGGCCCCAGCTTGGCGATGGCCTGCTCGGGGCAGCTGCCGTAGCAGCCGTCGCACTCGAAGCAGTTGCCGCAGGAGTAGCAGCGCGCCGCCTCGTAGCGGGCGGCCACCTCATCCAGCCCGCCGATGATCTCGCCAAAGTCGTCCCGCGCCGAAGGCGGTTTGACCGGCTGGCTGCTGGCCGGCGCCTGGGTCTGGAACCAGAGCTGCAACTGCTCCGGCCCCACCAGCGGCTTCCCTGCCTGCAAATGGGAGAGCGGCTTGTGATAGAGGCGACCACGCAGCCAGGCATCCATGTGGCGCGCCGCCTTCTTGCCGTGGCCGGTGGCGATGGTGACGGTGCGCTCGGAGGGCACCATGTCGCCACCGGCAAACAGACCCGGCACGTCCGTCATCAGGTTCTCGCCAACCTGTACCACTCCCTCCTTGTTGACCCGCACGCCGGGGATGCTCTCCAGCACGCTCAAATCAACTTCCTGACCGAGCGCCAGAATAAGGGAGTCCGCTTCGAGGGTTTCAAACTTGCCGGTGGGCACCGGCTTGCCCTCGGCATCCAGCGCCATCACCTCCACCTCGATATTGGTGCTGTCGAGCTGGCGGATGGTGCGCAGCCAGTTGATCTTGATCCCCTCCTCCTCGGCCTCATCGGCTTCGAAGGCGTGGGCCGGCATATGATCGCGGTCGCGGCGGTAGATGATCATCGCCTCTTCCACACCGAGGCGACGGGCGGTACGGGCCGCGTCCATGGCGGTGTTGCCGCCGCCGTAGATGGCTACCCGCCGTCCCAATTTGGGCGGCGGCAAGCCTTTCTCTTCGGCCAGACTGGCCTGTTCGAGAAAACTCACCGCATCGAGGATCTTGCCTGCCTCCCGGGCCGGAATGTCGACCCGCTTGGCCAGATGGGCGCCGATGGCCATGAAGACGGCGTCAAAGCCCCCCTCGTCGCGCTCGCACAGCACATCCTCCACCTTGTGGTTGAGAGTCAGGGTCACCCCGGCCGCCACGATGCGGGCCACCTCCCGATCCAGCACGTCGCGGGGCAGGCGGTAGGCGGGAATGCCGAAGCGCAGCATGCCGCCGGCCAGCGGCCCCGCTTCGCGGATCTCCACCTGATGGCCGAGCCGATTGAGGTGCCAGGCGCAGGCGAGGCCGGAGGGACCGGCACCGATCACCAGCACCTTCTTGCCGCTGGCGGGTGCGGGGGGCGCAGGCTGCCAGCCCCGGGCCAGCGCCTCGTCGCCGAGGAAACGCTCGATGGCATGGATAGAGACGGACTCATCCACCTGACCACGGTTGCAGGCGCTCTCGCAGGGGTGATAGCAGACCCGCCCGTGGACTGCAGGCAGGGGATTTTCTTCGATCAATCGTTGCCAGGCCGCCTCAAATCGACCGGCCTGCGCCAAAGAGAGCCAGGCCTGGATATTTTCTCCGGCCGGGCAGGCGTGATTGCAGGGTGGCAGGGCCGGCCGCCAGACGGGCAGCCGAGTGCGGACCGGGCCTGTTCCCGTTTTCTGGGAGAGATCCGGCTGTGGGGTCATATCCAGTTGTTTGCTCATACATTGCTTTCTTCTTTTTGTGTGACAGGCCCCATCCGAATGCGCTTGATACCGTTTTGCCTGGGCAGACGGTGGCCGGAGAGGGAAGAAGCGAAAGCGTCAGAAACTGGAAGCTGGCCCGATGATGGGCCGTTTTTTGTACGACATGGTGGATCAGGATCAAAAAATGTTGCGCTTTATGGGTCGCCCCCCTTCACAACCGGATCCCCGTCACACCCCGCAGCCATTCGGGCCTGTCGCCCGAGCCCCCTCGCCGCCCTCGACATGGGCAGCAGGAGAAGATTGCCGCCCGGGACAGGAATCGTTATCTTCCCCTCTTCACAGGAATCGCCACAGCACAAGGACCAGGACATGCCGACCCTCGCCAGCATACATCTCTACCCCATCAAATCGACGGCAGACATGCCGCTGGAGCGCGCCCAGGTGACCCAGGAGGGACTTGCCGGGGATCGCCGCTACATGGTGGTCAAACCGGATGGCACCTTTATCACCGCCCGCACCCATCCCCAGTTGCAGCAGGTGGTGGCCACCCCCGTCGAGGGGGGGCTGCAACTGCGCTATCCGGGTCTGCCCCCCCTTGCTCTCATGGAGGCGGCGTTCAGTCGCGCCCCTCAGCACACCGGTGTCTGGGGGGATCGCTTTACCGCCCTGCACACCGGGCCCGAAGCCGATGAGTGGCTGAGCCGGGTGGCGAGGGAGCCGGTGCGCCTGCTCTGGCTCGGGGAGGCATCCGATCGTTTTCGGGAGAAGACCGGCACCCGGGTGAGCTTTGCAGACGGCTACCCCTTGCTGCTCATCAGCCAGGCTTCCCTTGAGGATCTCAACCTGAGATCCGATGCCTTGCACCAGATGAGCCAGTTTCGTACCAACCTGGTGGCGAGCGGCACCCGCCCCTTCGAGGAGGATGGCTGGAAGCGGATCCGCATCGGCGAGGTGGAGTTTCGGGTGGACAAGCCGTGCAGCCGCTGCATCATGACCACGGTGGAGGCCGGCACGGAGCGCTTCAATGCCCTGAAAGAGCCGCTGGCCACCCTCACCCGCTACCGCCGTGGCGAAGATGGTGAGGTCTATTTCGGCCAGAATCTGGTGGCCCTGAACGAGGGGTGGATTGAAGCGGGCAGCGAGATCGAGGTGCTGGAGCGGGCCCGGGCGCCGGTCTACCCCAACGCGGCCCCGAAAAAGCGGGAGCTGGTGTGCGTCGCCCGGGAACCCCTGGCCCGGGATCTGGAAACCTTCTGGTTCGAGGCCGCCGACGGCGAGCCCCTGCCCGACTACCTGCCTGGCCAGCACCTGCCCATCAGCCTCGATATCAAAAACACACGGGTTCAACGCCGCTACACCCTGAGCTCCACGCCGGAGCGGCCCGAGCGTTACAGCATCAGCGTCAAGAAGCTGGCCGATGGCCGCCTCTCCCCCTGGCTGCACCATGAGCTGCGCGTGGGCGATCACCTGCTGGCCGCGCCCCCGGCCGGCGAGTTTCACCTAGGGTCCGAGCGCAGGCTGCTGCTGCTCTCGGCGGGATCCGGTGTCACCCCCATGCTCTCCATTGCCCGCACTCTGGCACTACGGGGGGAGCTCGATGATGTCCACTTCATGCACCTGTGCCGCAGCGAGGCAGACATTCCTGCCGCCAGCGAGCTGCACGCCATGGCGCAGCAGGGAATGACCCTCACCCTGATCCTGAGCCAGCCTGACAAACACTGGCAGGGGCTCAAGGGACGACTCGGCGATGAGCACCTCGCACAGGTCAAGCAGCTCACCGAACGGGAGGTGTTTATCTGCGGCCCTCACGGCTTCATGGCCGATGCAGCCAACCGGCTGACCGCCCTCGGCGTACCGGCCGGGCGCATCCGCCAGGAGAGCTTTGGCGGGGCCCTGCTCTCGGTGGCCCGCCCCCATCAGGCGGTGCAACTGCGTATCGGCGAGCGGGAGTTTGCGGGCAACAACCAGGGCACCGTGCTGGATCAGGCCAACAAGCAGGGGGTAGAGCTGCCCTGGAGCTGCCGTGCCGGCATCTGCGGCAGTTGCAAGCAGACCCTGGTCTCGGGCGAGGTAGATCACCCCGATGCCCCCGCCATCAGCGCCGCCGAGCGGGCCGAGGGCAAGATCCTCGCCTGCTGCGCCGTGCCCCTGACGGATCTGGTGATCAAATAGGGTGATCGGGGGGCAAAAACCCGTCCCCGGAATGCAAAACGGCTGCCCGAGGGCAGCCGTTTTCTTTAGATGACTGGCTATCAGCCACGCAGGGCTGCGATGCGCTGCTCGATGGGCGGGTGACTCATGAACAGCTCGCTCATGGAGCGCTTTCCGTTGATGCCGAACGCCATCATGGAACCCTCCATCTGCGGCTCGGCACCGCGGGCGAGACGCTGGAGCGCGGCGATCATCTTGTCGCGGCCGGCCAGCTTGGCGGCACCGGCATCGGCGCGGAACTCACGCTGACGGCTGAACCACATGACGATGATGGAGGCGAGCACGCCAAACACCATCTCCAGCACGAACACGGTGATCATGTAGGCAAAACCGCCAGTGCTGCTGCTCTCTTCCTCGTTGTTGGAGCTGAAGAAGTTGCTGATAACGCCAGCCACGATGCGGGCGAAGAACATCACGAAGGTGTTCACCACCCCCTGGATCAGGGTCAGGGTCACCATGTCGCCGTTGGCCACGTGGCTCACCTCGTGGGCCAGCACCGCTTCCGCCTCATCGCGGCTCATGCTGTAGAGCAGGCCGGAGGAGACGGCCACCAGCGAGTCATCGCGGCGGGCACCGGTAGCAAACGCGTTCATCTCGGGAGAGTCGTAGATCCCCACTTCCGGCATCTTGATGCCAGCCTCACGGGCCTGACGGGCCACAGTGCTCACCAGCCAGTGCTCGGTCTCGTTGCGGGGCTGCTCGATGACCTGGACGCCATAGCTGCGCTTGGCCATCCACTTGGACATCAGCAAGGAGATAAAGGAACCCCCAAAACCGAACACGGCACAGAACACCAACAGACCGGAAATGCTGGACTTGTTGATCCCCAGAACCGAGAACAGGATATTGAGTACCACCCCCAGCACCAGCATGACGGCCAGGTTGGTCACCAGGAATAGCATAATTCGCTTCATATTGACTCCTTGTGAGATATGGATGCATGGTTCGGCGCGCCCCAGGGGCGACCGATGCCACACTTGCCCCAGATAATAGACAGACTCGATGAATGTTTGCTGAATGTCTGGCCTCAGAGCAAGGGCGACACATCGAGACAGTGGTGCAAATCCACCTCATTCACCGCGTCCACGAAGGGGAGCTCCCCCAGAAATGGGGCCGGCAACATGGCTTTCAAGGTGTCCAGGTTCTCCTCGTAGCGGCTCATGTGCGGATCCACCCGGTTGATGACCCAGCCCGCCAGGGTCAACCCCTGCTGGCGAATGGCGCTGACGGTGAGCAGGGCATGGTTGAGGCAGCCCAGCCTGGCCCCCACCACCAGGATCACCGGCAGCCGCTCCTGGGCGACCCACTCCGAGAGCAGACGCTGATGATCCAGCGGCAGGAACCAGCCCCCCGCCCCTTCGACGATCACGAGTTCGGCCCCAGCTCCCTCAATCTCCCGCAAGCCGGCGGACAGCCCCTCGAAGGGGATGCTCGCCCCCCGCTCACGGGCGGCGATATGGGGGGCGATGGGCGGCTCGAAGGCATAGGGATTGACCTGCTCGTAGGGCAGCGCAACCGTGGCCGCCCGCTGCAACAGCAAGGCATCCAGATTGCGAAGCCCCTCCGGGGTGCGGGTGCAGCCCGCCGACACCGGTTTGTACCCGGCGCAGCGAATGCCTCTGGCGGCAAGCGCCAGCAACAGGGTGCGGGCCACCAGGGTTTTGCCCACGTCGGTGTCCGTGCCCGTGATGAAATAGGATGTCCCCATGATGATTCCTCGATGCAGTGCAGGGGCGCAGAGGCGCCCCGATATCCATGGTGAAAGGCAGGCGCGCGTCCTGCCGCTGAAGGGGTGGGTGCGCCGGGTCTTTTTGTGTCAGCGCCGCACCAGGCGCCCGAGGCAGACCTCGTAGCTGGCGGCCAGCAGGCCGTCCGGTTGACGGTGGCGCTCGTAGGCCTCCCCCAGTCGCACCAGGCGCTGGCGATGACCCAGGCCCGCAGACCGCTCGTCGTTGACCTGGCTCGCGCCTATCCCCTTGAGGTCGCGCAGCAGTCCGCTGAGCGCCGGGTAGGCGAGGGACCAGGTCAGCGGGCAGAGTGCCGGGGCCTCGAAGCCCCCGTCACGGGCCGCCTGCTGCAACTGGGGCAACGTCAGGAAGCGATTGACATGGTCACGACCATCCACGGCCCGCCAGGCCTCCCGCAGTTGCCACAGTGACCCCGAAAGCAGGGTCGAGAAGAAGACCTGTCCACCGGGTTTGAGCACCCGGTTGAGCTCGGCAAAGGCCTGGGCCGGCCGCTCGCACCACTGCAGGGCCAGGCTGGAGAAAACCCAGTCCAGGCTCTGGTCGGCAAAGGGCAGCCCCTCCGCATCGCCGCACACCAGGCGGGCTCCGCTGCCGCGAAGGGCCGCCTGGGCCAGCATGCCGGGAGCGAGATCCAGCCCGGTCAGCGTCTCGCAGCGCGGCGCCAGGGCAGGCAGGAAGAAACCGGTGCCGCAGCCCAGATCCAGCCCGGCCCCTGAGCGCACCTCTTTCACGCCCCCCTCGTCCATGCGCGCCAGCAGCATTTGCCCCACCTCCTGCTGGAAGCGGGCGTGGGCGTCGTAGTGGCGGGCCGCCGCCCCGAAGCGGCGGGCGAGCTGCGCCTTGTCCACCGACTGGAAACGCTCATGCACCATGGGCGCCCCCTCTCTCGTCAGTGGATGGGCGGGATCCCAGGGCCTCGAGCAGGCGATCCACGTCATCTTCGCCATGGGCGGCGCACAGGGTGATGCGAAGGCGCGCCGTGCCGACCGGCACCGTGGGCGGGCGGATGGCGCCGGACCAGACACCGCACTCCCGCAGCCGCTCGGCCAGTTGCAGGGCAGCGAGGCTCTCCCCCACCAGCAGCGGCTGGATGGGGGTATCGCTTGCCCCAAGCCGCCAGCCGAGCGCCTGCGCCCCCTGCCGGAACCGGGCGACAATGCGAGCCAGGTGGGCACGGGCCTCGTCGGCTACGCGTACCAGCTCGATGCTCTGGCGCACGGCGCACGCCTGGGCGGGGGGCATATGGGTGCTGTAGACATAGTGGCGGGCAAAATTGACCAGGTACTCCACCAGCTCGCGACTGCCACCCACAAAGGCGCCGGCCACCCCGAGCGCCTTGCCGAAGGTCCCCATCTGGATGTGCACGCTGGCAGGAGCAACCCCCTGGGCCGCCAGGGTGCCGCGCCCCTCGGCACCCAGCACGCCGAGGCCGTGGGCATCGTCAATCATCAGCCAGTTGCCGCTTCGGGATGCGAGTGTGGCCAGCTCAGCCCAGGGGGCCTGATCCCCGTCCATGCTGAAGACCCCTTCCGAGACGATCAGGCCCCGGTTTGGCTCAAGCAGCCGCTCAAGGGCCGCCATGTCGTTGTGGCCGAAGCGCTTCATCTTGCAGGGGAGCTGGCTCCCCATCTCCTGCAAGGAGGCGTGGTTGAGCCTGTCCTGCCACAGCAGGTGATCCTTGCCGAGCAGCGCCTTGAGCACCGCCTGATTGGCGGAGAAGCCGCAGTTGAACAGCAGCACCGCCTCCACGCCGAGCCAGTCGGCAAGCGTCTCTTCCAGCTGCTGGTGAGCGCGACTGTAACCGGTCACCAGGGGCGAGGCGCCTGCCCCTGCGCCATATTGCGCCACCCCCGCCGTGAAGGCGGCCTTGATGGCGGGGTGACCCGCAAGGCCCAGGTAGTCGTTGCCAGAGACGTTGAGGTAATCACGCCCCCCGACCCGGATCCGCCCACCGCTCGCCACATCCACCGGGGTGCGTCGGCGCAGCAGGGTGGCCTGTTCACGCTCGGCCAGCGCCTCCCCCAGGGCAAAGGGGCCGGTAACAACGGGCGTCATCATGGACGAAGGACATCTGCGCGGGAACGGGTGGCATCGTAGAAGAGTTCGCTCGGCTCGCTCTGGCGGTTCACCTCGGCCAGCAGCTCCTCCTCTTGAACCTGATCCGGCTTCTGGGCCCGCTGGGCGGGGCGAATGCCAAGGCGCTTGAAGAGCTGCATGTCGCTGTTCTCGTCCGGATTGGGGGTGGTCAGCAGCTTGCAGCCGTAGAAGATGGAGTTGGCCCCGGCCATAAAGCACATGGCCTGCATCTGCTCGTTCATCTTCTCCCGCCCGGCGGAGAGGCGCACGTGGGAGGCCGGCATCATGATGCGCGCCACGGCGATGGTGCGGATAAATTCGAACGGGTCCAGGTTCTCCTGGTTCTCCAGGGGCGTCCCCTTCACCTTGACCAGCATGTTGATGGGCACGCTCTCCGGGTGGCGCGGCAGATTGGCGAGCGCCATCAGGAGGCCCGCACGGTCTTTCGCCTGCTCCCCCATGCCGACGATGCCGCCGGAGCAGACCTTCATGCCGGCGCCGCGCACATGCTCCAGGGTGTCGAGCCTGTCCTGATAGGTGCGGGTGGTGATGATGTCGCCGTAGAACTCCGGCGAGGTGTCGAGGTTGTGGTTGTAGTAATCGAGCCCCGCAGCCCCAAGACGCGCCGCCTGATCGGCGGTCAGCATCCCCAGCGTCATGCAGGTCTCCATGCCGAGCCCGCGCACCTCTTCAATCATGCGCAGGATGTAGGGCATGTCCTTCTCTTTCGGGTTGCGCCAGGCCGCCCCCATGCAGAATCGGGACGAGCCGTTGGCCTTGGCCTCCCGGGCCCGCTCCAGCACTTTTTCCACCTCCATCAGCCGCTCGGTCTCGAGCCCGGTGTGGTAGCGAGCGCTCTGGGGACAATATTTGCAATCTTCCGGGCAGGCCCCGGTCTTGATGGAGAGCAGGGTGCTTACCTGCACCTCGTTCGGGTCGAAATGGGCGCGGTGCACCGTCTGGGCCTGGAACAGCAGATCGTTGAATGGCAGGGCAAAGAGATCCTGAACCTCGGACAGGGTCCAGTCGTGACGAAGGGTGTGGGCACCCGCGGTGAGAGCATTCATACATGGCTTCCGGTTGTTATTGGTGGGATCCTGCGCCGCGCTCAAGAGAGCGTTCGCCGCAAGACCCGCCAGCTGGACAGCGCGATGCCAGGGCGTTCGCGAAGCCAAGTGGCTGAAATTGTTGGCTAGTGTAGAGAGCACGCGTAGACTGTCAACACCGACCAGATCAAATTAATTGACAACAGAACACAAAATGACCAATCAAGAATTCGACCTGCACCACGTCTGGCACCCCTATACCTCCCTCACCCATCCCCTGCCCTGCTATGAAGTGGCCAGCGCCAAAGGGGTAACCCTCACCCTGACGGACGGGCGCGAGCTGGTGGATGGCATGAGCTCCTGGTGGGCCTGCGTTCACGGCTATCAGGTGCCGGAACTGGACGCAGCCGCCACCGCCCAGCTCGGCAAGATGTCCCACGTGATGTTTGGCGGCCTGACCCATGCCCCGGCGGTCGAGCTCTGCCGCAAACTGGTGGAGATCACCCCGAAGGGGCTGGATCGGGTCTTTCTGGCAGATTCCGGCTCGGTGGCGGTGGAGGTGGCCCTCAAGATGGCCCAGCAGTACTGGCATGCCAAAGGGACGCCCCGCGCCAAATTCGTTGCCCTTCGGGGCGGCTATCACGGCGACACCTTCGGCGCCATGAGCGTGTGCGATCCCGATGGCGGCATGCACGAGCTCTACCAGGGCTTCCTGCCCGAACACCATTTCGTCGAAGCGCCAAGCTGCCGTTTCCACGCCCAGTGGGACGAGCAGAGCGTGGTGGAGCTGGCCACCCTGGTGGCGGATCATCACGAGGAAATTGCCGCCATCGTGCTAGAACCCATCGTCCAGGGGGCGGGCGGCATGCGCTTCTACCACCCCCGCTACCTGCAGTGGGTGCGCGCCCTGTGCGACGAGTTCGGCGTGCTGCTCATAGCAGATGAAATCGCCACCGGCTTTGGCCGCACAGGCCAGCTCTTTGCCTGCGACTGGGCGGGGATCAGCCCCGACATCATGTGCCTGGGCAAGGCGCTCACCGGTGGCTATCTGACGCTGTCGGCCACGCTCACGACCGAGCATGTGGCTCGCACCGTGTGTGACGGCAAGGCGGGCGTCTTCATGCACGGCCCTACCTTCATGGGCAACCCGCTCGCCTGCGCGGTGGCCAACGCCTCCATCGAGTTGCTGCTCGCCTCCCCGTGGCAGGCGCGGGTGCAAGCCATCGAACACCAACTCAAAACCGAACTGGTGGAGCTGACCCTGCACCCAGCGGTGGCGGATGTGCGGGTGCTCGGCGCCATCGGGGTGGTGGAGATGAAGGAGCGGGTGGACGTGGCGCGCATCCAGCGCAAGTTCGTGGAGCTGGGCGCCTGGATCCGTCCCTTTGGCAAGCTCATCTACCTGATGCCCCCCTTCGTCATCACCCCTGAAGAGCTGCGGGTATTGACCGGCGCCATCCACGAGGCCATCACCAGCGGCGAATATTGAGTCCGGCTGAACGGGCCCTGCATGAGAACGCAGGGCCTTTTGGCGCTTTTTCATCAGAATGTGAGCAAGACACCAAAACCCGTCCGGCGAGGAGAGTAGACTGCGCGGGTTTTACCCAACAGATGTACCAGTCCCATGCGCCTCTCCATTGCTGCCAAGATCAACTTCTTCCTGCTCTTCATCTTCTCCATGGTGTTGGTGTTTTCTGCGGCCTATCAGGCGGTGCGCGAGCGTGACCTCATCCTGACCCTCATCAAGGAACAGAGCCGCGAGCAGACCGAGGCCTACTTCGATGGCCTCAACATGCTGATGCTGACTGGCAAGATGGACGCCCGCGACACCCTGCGCGCCAAGTTTCTCGATCACGCCCACGTGGAAGATGCCCGCATCGTGCGCGGGGCGGCGGTCAACAAGCAGTACGGGCCGGGCCGTGACGTCGAGGCCCCGAAGGACAGGTTTGATGCCCTGGCGCTGGCGGGCAAGGGGAGCCTGGAGGTAGAACATGACGGCATGCACAGCCGGCTGGTGGTGACCCGCCCGCTGCTGGCCAGAAAGGATTTTCGCGGTACCGACTGCACCAGCTGCCACCAGGTGCCGGAAAACACCGTGCTGGGAGCGGTGCGTTTTGACTACTCCCTCGACACCCTGTTTACCCGGGTGGAGCAGAACATCCTCACCTCGGCCCTGAGTCTCACCCTCATCTTCGGGCTGGGACTCCTGCTCACCCTCTGGGTCATCCGCACCTGGATAGTCCGCCCCCTCAACCAGCTGACCCGCTCCATGGAGGAGGCCACCGATCGCAACGACTTCGGCCACAGGCTGGAGGGGGATGAAGGGGACGAGATTGGCCGGGTGGCGCTCGCCTACAACCAGATGCTCGACAGCGTGGAGCGCCAGATAGGCAAGCGCCCCGCCTCTCAGGGGCTGGATGACGGCGACCGCCCTCAGCCCCGGTAGTAAAGCAGCAGGCAGGCCACCAGGATCAGCAGCAGGATGAAGAGATTGACGTGGCGGGCATCTTCCTGCCGACGGCTGCGGCCACGGGCCAGCACCAGCACCACCAGGGTCAGCAGGCAGCAACCCCAGAGCCCACGCTCCAGCCAGGGGGTAAGCAGGGGGTCCCAGCTCTGGCGCACCTTGACGCCCCCATAGACCAGAAAGCCGTAAGCCACCTCTGGCCGGGCGAAGTGATAGAGGGAGAGCAGGGCGACAAAGCCGCCCCAGCAGAGGATCACCAGCCCCTGCAACACCCGTATCCAGCCATCCGGCCCCCGCCTGCGCTCCTTCACCCTCACCCCCGTCCAGCCGCCATGATCCATGCACGATGCATGGGGAAATCCCCGCAAGGGTCCGACATTTTTGCTTGTTTATCAAACCTGCGCGGGTAAGATGAACGGCTTAGTCTGCCATGGTGGGCCAACTGCGCCCGGGCCAGACCCCTAGTGTTGCAAATAGCGCTGCAAGAACAAGCTGGAGACAATATTTCGATGACGCACGCATCCGTAGTTGATGTGCTGGCCGGTAAGTATTCGGTCGGCACCACCCTGACTGTGAAAGGGTGGATCCGGACCCGCCGCGATTCCAAGGCGGGGATCTCATTTTTGGCCGTTTCCGATGGCTCCTGCTTCCATCCGGTGCAGGCCGTCGCCCCCAATACCCTGGCCAATTACGAGAATGAAGTGCAACGTCTGACCACAGCTTGCTCCGTCGAAGTGACCGGCACCGTGGTCGAGTCCCAGGGCAGCGGCCAGGCGTTCGAACTGCAGGCCACCGAGGTCAAGGTGGTGGGCTGGGTCGAAGATCCGGACACCTACCCCATGTCTGCCAAGCGCCACAGCATCGAGTACCTGCGCGAGCAGGGCCACCTGCGTGCCCGCACCAACATCGTCGGTGCCGTGACCCGGGTGCGCAACTGCCTCTCCCAGGCCATTCACCGCTTCTTCCACGAACAGGGCTACCTCTGGATCGCGGCGCCCCTCATCACCGCCTCCGACACTGAAGGGGCCGGCGAGATGTTCCGCGTCTCCACCCTGGACATGGAAAACCTGCCGCGCACCCCCGAAGGCAAGGTGGACTACGACAAGGACTTCTTCGGCAAGGAGACCTTCCTGACCGTGTCCGGCCAGCTGAACGTCGAAACCTACGCCTGCGCCCTGTCCAAGGTCTACACCTTCGGCCCGACCTTCCGCGCCGAAAACTCCAACACCAGCCGCCACCTGGCCGAGTTCTGGATGGTGGAGCCGGAAGTGGCCTTCGCCGATCTGGAAGACAACGCCGCCCTGGCCGAAGCCATGCTGAAGTACGTCTTCAACGCCGTGCTGACCGAGCGCCGCGACGATCTGGAGTTCTTCGCCCAGCACGTGGACAAGGACGCCATCGGCCGTCTGGAGCGCTTCGTCGCCTCCGACTTCGCCCAGATTGACTACACCGACGCCATCGACGTGCTGCAAAACTGCGGCAAGAGCTTCGAGTTCCCGGTCTCCTGGGGCATCGATCTCTCCTCCGAGCACGAGCGCTACCTGGCCGAGGAGCACTTCAAGTCCCCGGTGGTGGTGAAGAACTACCCGAAGGACATCAAGGCCTTCTACATGCGCCTCAACGACGACGGCAAGACCGTTGCCGCCATGGACGTACTGGCCCCGGGGATCGGCGAGATCATCGGCGGCTCCCAGCGTGAAGAGCGTCTCGAGGTGCTGGATGCCCGTCTGGCCGAGATGGGTCTGAACAAGGAAGACTACTGGTGGTACCGCGATCTGCGTCGCTACGGCACCGTGCCCCACTCCGGCTTCGGTCTGGGCTTCGAACGCCTGGTGGTCTACGTGACCGGCATGGGCAACGTGCGCGACGTGATCCCCTTCCCCCGTACTCCCCGCACCGCAGAGTTCTAAGGCGACCCGCCCACTCGCACCGTGCAAAAGCCGACCCCCCGGGGTCGGCTTTTTTATGCCTGCCTCGCTCTTCCCGCCCCCGTTATTCCCGCCTTTTGCATTCCAAACCCTGTGCGCTCCCCCATCTTTCCCGCCATTTATCTGGTGTGCGCCAGGAAGCGGTCCCCTGTTCAAGGGCTGAACCGTAGTTTTTATGCACTTAAATCGGAAAAAAGCCGGTTGTTGAAGCAACGCAATTTTTTACCCCTTTAGGGGTGACAAAATATCCATTAACCCTTCAGGGGTAATTGATGACAGCGGATCCCGGGCAGCTGGCCGATGGGGACATGGATAAAACACACGAGGTAATGGAATGATCTTGATGGAATTTTTGGTGGTACTCGGCTGCTTGCTACTGGGTACCCGCTTCGGGGGCATGGGGCTGGGTCTTATCAGCGGCATTGGTCTGTTCCTGCTGACCTTCGTCTTCGGCCTGGTGCCGGGCGAGCCGCCGGTGCAAGTGATGCTGACCATACTGGCGGTCATTGGCTGCGCCGCCACCCTGCAGACCGCCGGCGGTCTCAACCTGATGATGCAGGTGGCCGAGCGTCTGCTGCGCCGTCACCCCCAGTACATCACCCTGCTGGCGCCGCTCACTACCTGGACCCTCACCTTCCTGTGCGGCACCGGCCACGTGGTCTACACCATGTTCCCCATCATCGCCGACATCGCGCTGCAGAAGAACATCCGCCCGGAGCGCCCCATGGCAGTGGCGTCCGTTGCCTCCCAGATGGCCATCTGCGCCTCGCCGGTCTCGGTGGCCGTGGTCTCCATGGTCTCCATCCTGGCGGCGGCTCACGGCGTGGGTCAGGCCTACGGTCTGCTCGACATCCTGATGGTCGCCATCCCCTCCTCTCTCATGGGTGTCATGATGGCGGCCCTGTGGAGCCTGCGCCGCGGCAAGGATCTGGACAAGGACGAGGAGTTCCAGGCCAAGATCAAGGACCCTGCCCAGCGGGACTTCATCTACGGCGGTGGTGAAACCCTGCTCAACACCAAGTTCCCGAAAGAGGCCTACTGGTCCACCTGGATCTTCTTCGCCGCCATCGCTGCCGTGGTGCTGCTGGGGGCCGATGAGGCGCTGCGCCCCGTCTTCACCATCAAGGAGAAGACGGGCCCCCTCTCCATGAACCTGGTGATCCAGATGATGATGCTGATCGCCGGCGCCATCATCCTGATGCGCTGCAAGGTCAAGCCGGGGGAGATTGCCAACGGCGCCGTCTTCAAGGCGGGCATGGTCGCCATCTTCTCCGTGTTCGGGGTCGCCTGGATGAGCGAAACCTTCTTCCAGGCCCACATGCCGCTGCTCAAGGAGACCCTGGCCCACGTGGTACAGGCCCAGCCCTGGACCTACGCCCTGGTGCTCTTCCTCATCTCCAAGCTGGTGAACAGCCAGGCCGCGGCGCTCACCGCCATCGCCCCCATGGGGCTGGCGCTGGGGGTCGAACCCAAGCTGCTCATCGCCTTCCTGCCGGCGAGCTACGGCTACTTCGTGCTGCCGACCTACCCGAGCGATCTCGCCTGCATCGGCTTCGACCGCTCCGGCACCACCCGCATCGGCAAGTTCATCATCAACCACAGCTTCATCATTCCGGGCCTCATCGGGGTGGTGACCTCCTGTACCCTGGGCTTCATCCTGACCAGCATCCTGCTGTAACAGGCATCCAGTGCGAGCGGCTCCCCCGTGGGAGCCGCTTTTTTATCCCCGCATCCCCGGCCCGCGCTTTGCCATCGCCCTCCACTCTGGGTAGCATGACCCCTCTTTTCTTTGCGGAAATCCCCCATGTCTCGCGTCATCCTGCTCTGGAGCGGCGGCAAAGATGCCATGCAGGCCCTCTGCCACGCCCGGGAAGCGGGCCATCAGGTGGTGGCCCTGATCACCTTTGCCCCGCCAGCGCCCCGCTTTCTCGCCCATCCCCTGTCACAGGTTCGCCGTCAGGCGGCGGCCCTCGCACTGCCCCATCGGCTGGTCACCATCGAGGCGCCCTTCGATCTCGGTTACGAGCGGGCGCTGGCGGCATTGAAAGAGGAGTGGCAACTCGATGGGGTCGTCACCGGCGACATCGACAGCGTGGGGGGCGCGCCGAACTGGATCCGCGAGCGCTGTCGCCCCCTGGGGCTCACCGTTCACACCCCGCTCTGGCAACAACCCCGCGAGGCGTTGCTGGCGGACATGCTGGCCCGCGGCATCGTCGCCCACTTCTCCTGCGTCGATACCCGGGTACTGGCCCCCGAGTGGGTGGGGCGCAGGCTCGATGCTGGCACCCTCAGCGATCTACAGCAACTGGCGGATCGGGATGGCTTCGATGCCTGCGGCGAGCAGGGGGAGTACCACACCATGGTGACCGACGGCCCCGGGTTTGCGGCGCCGCTGACGCTCGGCCACTGGCAGGTGGCGCGCCAGGAGCACCTCGCCTATCTGCTGGAGGACGAGGAATGACGTCTCACGAGGGCGACACATAAAAAACGGGAGGCGCTGGCCTCCCGTTTTGCTTGTCCTTAACGTTGACCTATTTGGCCAGCTTGCCCAGCACCCGCTTAAGCAGGCGGATGCGCGGCTCGATGCTCTCCAGCAGCAGGAACTCCCCCTCCGAGTGGAAGCCGCCCCCCATGGGGCCGAAGCCATCGAGGGACGGCACGCCTGCGGCCGCGGTGAAGTTGGCATCGGAGCCGCCACCGGCCTCCAGCCAGGTGAAGGGGACTCCCTCCTCCCTGCCTGCCGCCTCCACCAGTGCCATCAGGGCCTCGGTGTCGCCGCTCGGGCGCATCGCGGGCTTGAAGCTCTGGCGCGCCACCTCGACCCGGCAACCGGCGAGGAAGGGGTTGTTGGCCATGAAGGTGAGCCGGTCGTGCACCGCCTGCGCCTCTTCGTTGCGCCAGAAGCGCAAATCCACGATCGCCTCGGCAAAGTCGGGCACCACGTTGACGCCGGTGCCCCCCTGCACCACCCCCACGTTCATGGTGGTGCCGGTCTCCATGTTGACCTGCTCGTTGATGGCGAGCACCCAGTGGGCCAGCTCCGTGATGGCGGAGATCCCTTGTGCCAGGGCCGAGCCCGCATGGGAGGCCTTGCCGTGGAAGGTGATGCGGTACTTGGCATTGCCCTTGCGGGCGCTGATGAGATCCCCGCTCGGGCGCGCCGCCTCGGCCACCAGCACGCAGCCGCTCTGTCTAGCCTTCTCCACCAGCCAATCTTTGGACCAGGGAGAGCCTATCTCCTCGTCGCAGTTGCAGCAGACCAGCACCCTGAGCCTGGCCAGCACGGCTGGGTCCAGCTCTTTCAAGGCATACCAGGTGGAGAGCAGGCCGCTCTTCATGTCCGAGACGCCGGGGCCAAACGCCTGATTGTCTTCGATTTTCAGCGGGCGCTTGGCCGCCGTCCCCTCGTGGAAGACGGTGTCCATGTGGCCCACCAGCATGACATCGTAGTGCTCCGCCCCCGGGGCATTGGTTGCCTCGAGGCAAGGCCCGCACTCGGCGGCGAACTGGTGGCGGGTCACCTGCCAGCCGATGGCTTCATATTTCTCGGTCATGATGTCGGCTACCCGGGCCACCCCGGCCGGGGTGCGGGTGCCGCAGTCGAGGTTGATGAGCGGGGCCAGCTCCGCCAGATAGGTATCGAGTGAAAACGGGCGCTTGAGATCGTTCATTGTCTTCTCTATGGAACAATCTGCGTAAAACACAGACTGTTTTTGCAACGATAAGAGTGGGCGGGCACTCGGCGCCGCCTCGTCAACGGCGGTCGGCCAGCGTGGATCAACTGGCCGCCACCTCTACACCAGAGCCTTTACATGAACAGCAGATAGTTGAGGAGCAGCGCCGTCACCAGGGCCCCCGCCATGGGCACGCTGGTGCGCTTGACCACCACGAAGGGAGAGACCTTGGCGATGCCCGCACAGGCGATGAGCACCGCCGCGATGGGGGAGACGGTGCGACCGATGCTGGAGGCGAGCTGCATCGGCAGCAGCATGGTCACCGCCGGCACGCCAAACTTGGCCGCCACGGCGGGGGCCAGGGAGGAGAAACTGAGGAAGGCCGCGTTGCCCGAGCCCATGATGACCGCCGCCACCATGATGAGCCCCACCATCACCAGGGTCATCAGGCCGCTGCCGATGCCGGCATTGCTGGCCGAATGGAGCAGGGTGTCGATGGCGCCGATGGCCTTGAGGGATTCGGCGAAGAGCTCGGCACAGACGATCAGCGCCACCACGGGGCCGAACACCTTGCCCATGCCGTCGAGGAAGCTCGACAGCCCCGCGAAGGCGGTGCGCACCGAGCGGGTGCGCAGCAGCTCGCACAGCATGCCGATAAAGACCGACAGCAGCATGGCCACCTCCACGCTGACGCTGATGCTGGTCACCAGCAGCTTGGAGAAGGTCATCATCAGCACGAAGGGGATGATGGGCAGCAGGCCGTACCAGGTTGGCGCGGCCACCTCGTCTGCCCCTTTTTCGTCAAGCTCCGCGTGTTCGCCGCGATGCAGGGCCGGATCCCAACCCTCCTGGCGGTCACAGTGCCGCTGCCAGAAGAAGTGCAGCACCATGGTCACCAGCAACATGGGGGCCACCAGCCAGATCTGGTAGTCGACGAAGTAGCTAGTGGGATCCATGCCGGACTGACCGGCGGAGAAGATGGCGTTGGTCTGGGTCGGGCCGATTTCGAACGCCTGGGAGGTGGCGATGACGCCGCAGGCGGAAGTCGGGCTGATGCCGAGGTTGCGCATCACAGGATACATGGTGACCATCAACAACAGGCCGAGGCCGGTGGCGGAGGTGACGAACAGGGAGACGAAGACCGCAACCAGATAGCAGATGGCCAGCATCAGGTAGCTGGACTGGATGCCCGCCACCGGTTTGACCGCCACCCGCACCAGGGCCTGGGAGGCGCCGATATGGGACATGTAGGTGGCAAAGCCCGCCACCGCCATGATGGTGAGGCCAAGGCCCGCCGCACGGTAGGAGAAGATCCCCTTGAACACCTCGAACAGGTCGAACAGGGCGAAGCCGGTGCTCTTGTCGGCGGGCAGAATGGGGTGCAATCCCAGCCAGTAGGCGACGGTGAAGAGGGCCATGCCCGCCAGCGCCAGCACCGCCTGCGGGTTGTAATCCTTGATGATGCCGTAGACCACGGCGATCAGCACGAGCAAGACGAAGACGAGTTCCAAGGTGCACTCCTGACAAGATTATCGAGAAGCGCAATCTAGTGGTGGATCTCCCCTTTCCTCTTGAACACCATCAATAAAGATGGAAAAAGCAAACGGTTGTAGATTTTTATTCCGAAAATAAAATTAAAAACGACATTTAACATCAAGGAACTGGATCTAGAATGCTCCCCAGGGTATCCCTGACCGACAACCGCCACTTTGTTTGCGTTGGATCAACATCCCGCCGGGGTGAACTGGCCAAGATGCCCGTCGACACAGAGCGACCATTTCGCACCGGAGAGAGTTATGACAAACCAAGCCACCGCAGGCACCCCGACCTGCGACTGCAAGCTGTGGGACATCCTCGTCGAGTCTGCAAAGGAACGCACCACCATTCGTTACTCCAAACTGGCCAGGCAGGCCGGGCTGGAGCAGTGCCAGGATGAACTGCGCACCCTGCTGCAACGCATCCGCATGTATTGCACCGAAAATCACCTGCCCATTCTCTCCGCCATCGTGATGGATGACGTGGGCAAGTACGCCGGCCTCTCCTCCAGCCTGCCGGATGCCCCCTGGGAGCGGGCACGGGTCTTCGATCATGAGTGGACCACCCTGCACTGAGTGCCGCCCCCTGAATCCGGAACGCGCCCAGACCAGCAGGCGCGTTCTGGTTTTTGGCCCCCGCCGTCCCTTCCCCGGCCCCAGCGGCCCATCCGGCCAGGTGTGCTTCCCTGTGAGGCGCCCTGCCCCCTGTCGTCCTATCCGGCCAGGTGTGCAGCATAAGGGCCTCCCCCCCCCCGGTCTCCCCCTTTGATACCGCAGCCTACCCCGTCACAGACCAGCGTGTTCTGGCGCGCGGCCCCCTCCCTTCTCCACTCGGCCTGACTGGTAAAACCAGCCCATCCGGCCATGAGCGTTGCCATGGGGGGGCCACAATGCCAGAATCGGGACCTTGCACGATTTCAGGGCCGCCGGCCCGCAGACAAAGGATCCCCCATGGCCACCACCCTCTATGGCATCAAGAACTGCGAGCTGTTTTTGTTGTAAGAGCCGCATTAATAGAAGGAAATTTACTCATTACAATCAGTTTTCACTTACAGTCAATATTACGGCCATTCAATTGAAAAGAACAAATCAATCATTCTCATTTATATATCTCAGCTCGACTTCATTTAGAAGGAATGTCATGAATGCAATCCCGAAATGCCCGGTTAGCTGCATTTTAAATAATGATGTCTCAAGGGAGGCTTGGGGGGTGGAGCAGTGAGGAATAATGTTTTCAGCTAGTCTATTAATCGAAGATGATGGTGAGTCAAGATTTATCTGTCCTAGTTGATTTTTTGTCTCCTCTTGATAGACTTCCTCAATTAATTCGTGCATATATAAGCGAAACACATTGCTGAAGGATTCTATTGCCATCGATTGCTGCTCAACATTTAATGATGGCCCCAGACTAACTAAAACACCTTTTTTCAAACCTTCAAGCATAGATACTAAAGCTCGATCATCTACATGCAAGACCTCACAACAGTAGACATAAAATGAACTGTATGAATAAATCAGTAAGTGAGATCTTGCTGAAGGTTGCGATAGAATATGTTTATGTATGGTAGGTGTGAGCGTCTCCAAACCAAATATAAAGTTATCAACATAATCAATTATTACTCCAACCATTGAATATCCAGTCTCCGAAGCTGATGATTTAGCTCCATCGCGAATAACAAAGCCCATATATTTTTCCTCGATTGATTTACCATCTTCTTTTTAACAGCAGAGCTATCTCCGCTGAGTCTAGATCCCACCACCACAAGTAATACAACGATAAAAACTATAACAGCCATTGCCTCAATGTAGCACCTCTCTAAAAGTGAGGTTTCCCCCACCAAATAATAGAAATATTGTTATGTATGCACGATCCGATGGACACTCGAAATGCTGATGCCCAACCGCTTTGCCACTGATGCCTTAGCGATTCCTTGCGATAGCAGATGTAGTACTTCCTCCCGCTTTTCCATCGCTGTCGGCTTGCGGCCCTTGTAGACCCCTTTGGCCTTCGCCAAGGCGATCCCTTCCGCCTGACGCTCCAGCATGATTTCCCGCTCGAACGTGGCGATGGCTCCGATCATGGTCAGCATCAGTTTTCCGGTTGGTGTCGCCGTGTCGATGCCCAGATTCTGGATCTGCAATGTTACCCCTTTGGCGTGTAGCTGGTCTGTGATCTCCAGCAAGTGCCGGGTGTTCCGAGCCAGACGATCCAGCTTGGTCACTTTTAGCACGTCTCCAGAGCGGACGAATTCGAGCATTGCCTGTAGTTGCGGCCTATCCGTCTTGCTACCGCTGACCTTCTCGTTAAAGACTTTTTCGCACCCCGCCAGAGCTGTCAGTTGCTGCTCCAGCGATTGCCCCGTGGTCGAGACACGGGCATACCCGATAATTGCCATGATGGCCTCCCAATAGGCTCAAGACCCTGCAAGAAAAACGTGTCAAAACTCGAAAACCAACCCGTGCGACAGGGGTTGCCGAGGGGCTTCCGGTCTGTCACACGGGCATGGTCTATTGAGCGTCCGGCTCCTTCGGCGGAGGCGGCGGTGTCTGCATCGAGTTGACGGCTTCCTTAATGAGGACGCCCAAGGCTGCCAGCAGTGCCGCCTCCAACGCTTTCAGTAACGGGTTTCCTTGCTGCTCATTCATACGCCTGCTCCTTGCTGGATGGCTCCCGACAAGGGGCCAGATGTGATGTATTCCATGGGGTTCTCCTATGGTGCTGATCTCTATCTGGCTTATACCGGCGTTTGGTCTGAATGTTGCCTGCTCGTTTTCCTTGTGCTGGTGGGGTTCGGGATTGTTTTTTCAGGGCCGCCAACGGAGCGGGATCGTTGCTATCTTCTTGATTTGTCTCCCTCGGGTGGCTGGTAAGCTCCCCCCTCGGTGCAATAAATAGATAAGAGTCTGAGTAACTAAACGGGTATATATATCGGGCTGGAACAGCTGGAACACCAGACACATGCCGCCGAAAAGCCCATGAACACGCTGCTGGATGTGTCGATGAGACTCAAATCGACCAGACACATCACCCCGAAATGTGTCGATTGGCAGTCACTCGCGGCGGGGTCAGACGGTAATACGACAACTTGTCGCTATGCCCATCTATCAATCGCCAATCGAGCCGAGCAGCAATCTTCTTCAAATCGCGTTTGGGCTGAGAGGCGTAACGCAGATATCCGGTAGGATCGCAGGTATAAGCACTCTGTGCAGACTTCAACGTGATATAGATATGCCCCTCCTCCTGTCGCCATTTCATCACTTCCAGCAGCCCTTGCAGGTACTCCTCCACGCTTAGGATGCGTCCCTGAGTCCGGCAAATGGTAGCCCACAGCTCTTGCTCCTCATGGCGAATCCTGAGCGGTCTGATGCCCGTCTGCTGCTCGATGTAGGCATCACGCTGCTGGTCTGCTTGGCTGTTCGCTGGCTCCAGATGATAGGCTTCGTCAAACTCCAGCAAGTACGCCTCCTGCCGGATCGGTTTGTCAAAATACTTTCCGTCTGGGTCGAACCACTGCAAATCGACTCGGAAATCTATTCGGTAAGGGCCGCAAGAGAACTGCGGGATCACCTCAATTCGCAAACCCGGCTGCTGTTCTTCAAAATAAGCAAGCAGCGAAACTAGGTACTCTGTGTAAAATGCTGCCTCATAGCGGCTCTGACCTTCCTCTCGTGGTAATGATTGTCCGGTCAACCGCTCGATCTCCGCTATCAACGCTGCGTTCAGGTGAGAGCTGGGGCCATAGGTCAACACAGCCAAGGCTTGCAAGGGAGTCCACGTCCCCAATCCATTATCCGGTTCGGGAACCTCCGGCAGGTCGAGCCCCTGCACCTGCCGGATGTTGTTGATAGCCCGCCTGACGTACTGACTGAATCGTCGAGAGCTTCGCTGACTGAATCCAGGAATCTGCGATAGCAATACTATTGGGTCGATGGTTCCCTGTGAAGGGTGTCCGATAAAAATACCTGTCACGTCCAACGTAACTCCCTGCGGCACCTTTACTTCGACTCTTCTGAGCTCAAGTCCTCGAAATCATCGTCAAATTCTGAGTCAGACTCCTTCTGGAAAGACTCGTACTCATCGATCTCGTCCTTCACCCAGTTGGCGTCAATGTAGGGAGCTTCGGCGATTGTCTTTATCAGAGTCATGCCATCTCGGTCACGAACGGTACTGCCAACGAGCTTGGGTTCAAACGCCTGCTCAAGCATGAACTCACCATCAATGTCTTTGAAAACTGCGGCAAGGTCATAGCCGTCATAGCTGAATTGGATCTCTCTCAGTACAGCTTTTAACTGGCCGTTAAATCTCTGGCGTTGATCGGTGCTGTCCAAGTCCTCCGAACTAAGGTTCTGGGAGAGTGTTTTCTCGGACAACTCACGGCTCATCAACTCATTTTCCAGCTGGCTGATTTGCTCTTCCAAGGCTTGGCAGTTGGCTTTGCACTGTATGAATAATTCTCGGAAATCTGCATCATTGTCGTTATCCAGCATGGATTGAGCTGCTTTTTTTCTCCTCTTGACTTCCAATTCGAGCTCTCTTCGCAGTGTCGCCAGCTCATCCTTGAGAGCCATCATCTTCTCAGTCGTAGTCTTTCGTTGCTCCATAACCACAGTTAGCAGGCTGACAGCCTGTAATAGCTGTGGTTCAACCTTGCTATAGAGCAGATGCGGCATTGAGCAGCCATGTGTATTGTGCTTGGGGCACATAAGATAATATCGTGGGCTTCCCGCTCGGCCCTTGTTGCCATAACGTAGGGATTCACCGCACTGACAGCGAAGCACCCCGCTAAAAAGGTTGCTATAGGTGCCTTTGCGATAGGAACCACTATGTTTGCTTCGCTTGCCGATTAGGTGCTGCACTTCTTCAAACACGGCAGGGGATACAATCGTTGGGTAATACCCCAAAATTGGCTCACCATCAGGCACCCGCTCACCATTTTCGATGACATGCGGCTGAAATTCGCCGATCACAGCTCGACTCTTAATGACGGCCTGAATCCCTGCCGGACGCCAATCAGCCTCTTTGCCAAACGTCTTGTAGCCCTTCTCCAAAAAAACCTTAGCTATCTGCTCGTAACCGCAGCCTGATTGCGCCATCTCAAACATCTCGCTCACAATAGCGGTTCGCTCAGGAATCGGAACTATTCTTTCCCCTTCCCTCGTTAACCATGAAGGCAAGCGGGCGTTCTTCATCACCTTCTTACTCTCTCTCGCAGCCTTACGCCCATTTGACCATGCTGCACGACTCCGAAGGCTCTTCATCTCAGACTCATCATTTGCTCGGGCCATGTATACGATCGAGATAATCAGTTTTGCGAAATCAAAGTTTTTACCATCATCGGTCACGCGAAAAATCTCGCCATCGGAGAGTGTGACGATCACGATCCCCGCATTGAGGATTTCAATGAACTGGGACAATGCTTTCAGAATCGTCTGTCGGCTCAAGCGATCCATAGACTCCACTAGCAAGTAAGAACCTTTCTCAATTGCCCCTCCCTTCACCGCCTCAATGAAACGCCCTAACGCCCCATCGATCCTGTTGCTGCCACGGAATGCACTCACACCGAAATCTTCAATCGCCTTCTCATCGAGTTGAAGGTTGTGCTCGGTACAATAATCGATGGCCTGCTGGATCTGGCGACGGTAGCTATCCCCTTGGGCCTGCTTGGTGGTGCTGAAACGAATGTAAGAGTAAGCCTTCGGTGGACGGCTCATAACGACTCCTTGGCAATTGGCTCAAGCCGAAGACGGATGAGCGGGATGGGTAACTAAGATGAGGTGAGACTATCAGCAATGCGGCTCTTTACACAATACTGATCAAAGGTTATTTTTGCCGAAAGTGGCAAGTTCCATAAAACCAGCTACCAGCAGCATGTCAGTCCAAGTCGCTTGCGTTTCCCTGTATGGTGATCGCCTGTATGCTACTGCCCATCGAACGGAACCACGGTGAACCCCATGGAAAACAAGACCGAATGCAAAGTTGTGCTCTACGGCATTTCCCCTAAAAACTGCGACACCATCAAGAAGGCCCGCAAGTGGCTGGAAGAGGCGGGTATCGATTACCGCTTTCATGATCACCGCGCCGACGGTCTGAGCCCGGAGCAGCTCGATCTCTGGCTCGCCAAGCTGGGCTGGGAAGCCCTGCTCAACACCCGTGGCACCACCTTCCGCGCCCTGCCAGAAGCAGAAAAACAGGGGCTCGACACCGCCAAGGCCCGTGACCTGCTGCTGGCCCACCCGGCCATGATCAAGCGCCCGCTGCTGGACCAGGACGGCACCCTGACCCTGGGCTTCAAGGCAGACCTCTATCAATCCCTCTTCTCCCGTTAACTTTTTCTGTTAAGGAACACCGATGTCGGACGTCATCACACTGGCCAAGGATTTGATCAGCCGCCCCTCCGTGACCCCCCTGGATGAAGGGTGCCAGACCCTGATGGCGGAGCGCCTCGCGCGCCTGGGGTTCGTCATCGAACCCATGGTCTTTGAGGACACCACCAACCTCTGGGCACGCCGTGGCAGCGAGGGTCCCCTCTTCTGCTTCGCCGGCCACACCGACGTGGTACCCGCCGGCCCCCTGGAGAAGTGGGACACCCCGCCATTCGAGCCGACCATCAAGGACGGCATGCTCCATGGCCGGGGCGCCGCCGACATGAAGGGGTCCCTGGCCGCCATGGTGGTGGCGACCGAGCGCTTTGTGGCCGAGCACCCGGACCATGCGGGCTCCATCGCGTTTCTCATCACCTCGGATGAAGAGGGGCCCTTCATCAACGGCACGGTACGCGTCATCGACACCCTGGAGGCACGCAACGAGAAGATCCGCTGGTGCATCGTCGGCGAGCCCTCTTCCACCAAGGACGTCGGTGACGTGGTGAAGAACGGCCGTCGCGGCTCCATCACCGGCGATCTGCTGGTGCGCGGGGTGCAGGGCCACGTCGCCTACCCCCATCTGGCGGACAACCCTATCCACAAGGCGGCACCGGCGCTGGCGGAGCTCGCCGCCATCGAGTGGGACAAGGGCAACGCCTACTTCCCCCCCACCAGCTTCCAGATCGCCAACATCCAGGGCGGCACCGGCGCCTCCAACGTCATTCCGGGGGAGTTGCAGGTCCAGTTCAACTTCCGCTTCAGCACCGAGCTCACCGATGCGGCTATCCGCGAGCGGGTCGAGGCGCTGCTGACCCGTCACGGCCTGGACTTCGAGCTGAAGTGGACCCTCTCCGGCCAGCCCTTCCTGACGGACACCGGCGCCCTGCTGGAAGCCACCGTCGCCGCCGTGGCGGCAGTGAACGGCCAGCAGCCGGCCCTGCTCACCACGGGGGGCACGTCCGATGGGCGTTTCATCGCTCCCACCGGGGCGGAAGTCATCGAGCTCGGCCCGGTCAACGCCACCATCCACAAGGTGAACGAGTGTGTGAAGGCGGACGACCTGGACCTGCTGGCGGACATGTACCAAGGGGTGCTGGCACGACTGCTGGCATGAGCGGCGCTCCGGACAAGAGAGACCAGACCATGAATCAGGATCAACTGCTTGGGCTGGATGAGAGCCACCTCATCCTGGTGGGGCGCGGCCCCCATCGTCTGACCGCCGCCACCGCGGCGGCCTTCAACGACATGCAGGTGGCTGCCGCCCATGCCGGTTTCAACCTGCAGGCGGCCTCCAGCTGGCGCGGCTTCGAGCGCCAGCTCGCCATCTGGAACGGCAAATGGCGCGGGGAGCGCCCTCTGCTGGATGCGCACAACCAACCCCTCGATGCCCTGCAACTGGGCGAGACCGAGCGACTGCACGCCATCCTGCACTGGAGCGCCCTGCCCGGCACCAGCCGCCATCACTGGGGCACGGATCTCGACATCTACGATCCAGACTGCCTCCCCGCCGGCACCCGGCTCGCGCTGGAACCCTGGGAGTACGAGGCGGGCGGCTGGTTTGCCGATTTGCGCGAATGGCTGGACGATCACATGAACGACTTCGGCTTCTTCCTGCCCTATGCAAAAGGGGAGCAACCGGATCAGGGGGTGGCCTACGAGCCCTGGCACCTGAGCTTCGCACCCGAATCCGACGGGCTGGCCCTGGATCCGGCGGCGCTGGCGCTTTGTCTGGAAGGGGCGGATATTGAAGGCAAGGAGTGCATCCTGGCCCATCTCGACGAGATCCTGGCCCGCTATGTCACCCCGGCACACCACGAAAGGAGATTCTGATGAGCTTGTGGTTATGGATAGGCTTGCCGCTGCTGTTTCTGCTCGGCCTGTTTCTCAACGCCATCAAGGACATGAAGCAGCTCGAGAAACAGCTGCCCAAGTACAAGGACAAGATCCGGGAGGTCAAGGACGACGAGGACGACTGACCTACTCGCAGGAGCCCGTCGGCGCTCCTGCCCCCTTCTCGTCCACGGCATTTTTTCGCCCTCTGCCGCCCCCCTCTGCCTGCACTGAAAGCCCCATCCATTGCCCCCTTTCCCTACGCTTTCCCGCGCGGGCACGCCACCCTCGCCCTGCTTGAAAACTGCGCAACAAACGTAAAAAACTGCAAAACAATGCACAATTAAGCCACACAAAGGGGGTCAATCTGCATATAATGTGCCTGTTTTGCAGCCCGCCATAAGGAGTTCGCCATTGGATGCCACCACCGTCAACAGTTTCTTCTTCATCGGTGCCCTGTTGGTGGGCGCCAGTGTCCTGTTGAGCGCACTCTCCTCCAGAGTCGGCATCCCCATTCTGGTCATCTTCCTCGCCGTCGGCATGCTGGCGGGTGAGGATGGTCCCGGCGGCATCCACTTCGCCGACTACTCGGTCGCCTACCTGGTGGGCAACCTGGCACTGGCCATCATTCTGCTGGACGGCGGCATGCGCACCCGGGTCTCCTCCTTTCGGGTCGCGCTCTGGCCCGCGCTCTCGCTGGCCACGGTCGGGGTGGCCATCACCACCGGCCTCACGGGCCTCGCCGCCGCCTGGCTGTTCGACCTCAACCTGATGCAGGGGATGCTCATCGGTGCCATCGTCGGCTCCACCGATGCGGCGGCGGTCTTCTCCCTGCTCGGCGGGCGCAGCCTCAACGAGCGGGTCAGCGCCACCCTGGAGATAGAATCGGGCAGCAACGATCCCATGGCGGTCTTTCTCACCGTCACCCTGATCGAGGTGCTGGCCACCGCCCAGCAGGGGCTGGATGCCGGCTTCCTGCTGCTGCAACTCGTCAAGCAGTTTGGTCTGGGCGCTGGCATCGGCCTTGCGGGGGGCTGGCTGCTGTGGAAACTCATCAACAGTGCCAAGCTCGCCCCCGGTCTCTATCCCCTGCTCACCGTGAGCGGCGGCCTGCTCATCTTCGCCCTCACCACGGCGGTGGGGGGCAGCGGCATCCTCGCCATCTACCTCACCGGCCTGCTGCTTGGCAACCTCTCCCTGCGCAGCCGCAGCACCACCCTCTCCGTGCTGGACGGCCTGACCTGGCTCAGCCAGATCGGCATGTTCCTGGTGCTGGGGCTGCTCGCCTCGCCCCACAAGCTGCTGCCCATCGCCCTGCCGGCGCTGGCCCTGGCCATGTGGATGATCCTGTTTGCCCGTCCGGTGTCGGTCTGGATTGGACTGCTGCCGTTCAAGAACTTCGCGCCGCGCGAGCGCTGGTTCATCTCCTGGGTGGGGCTGCGCGGCGCCGTGCCCATCATCCTGGCGGTCTTCCCCATGATGGCGGGGCTGCCCAATGCCCAGCTCTACTTCAATGTCGCCTTCTTCGTGGTGCTGGTCTCGCTGATCCTGCAGGGCAGCTCGCTGCCGCTGGCATCAAAGCTGGCGCGAGTGGAGGTGCCCGCACCGCCCTCTCCCATCAACCGCTCTGGGCTGGAAATCGATCTCGACAGCCAGTGGGAGACCTTCGTCTATCGCCTGAGCGCCGAGAAGTGGTGCATCGGCTCCCCCTTGCGAGAGCTGCGCATGCCCCAGGGCACCCGCATCTGCGCCCTGTTCCGCGGCCAGGAGCTGCTCCACCCCTCAGGCAGTACCTGCCTGCAATCCGATGACATCCTCTGCGTCATCGGCCACGAGCACGACCTGCCCGCCCTCGGTCAGCTCTTCAGCCAGGCGCCGGAGCAGGATCTGGGCCCGCGCTTCTTCGGTGACTTCCTGCTGGAGGCCAACGCCAGGCTGGTGGATCTCGCCCCGCTCTACGGGCTGGATGTGAGCGAGGTGGCGGATCAGAGCCTCGGCGATTTTATTGCCCATCAGTTGGGCGATAATCTGGTGGTCGGTGACCATGTCGCTTGGCAGGGACTGCTCTGGACGGTGGCGGAAATGGAAGAGGGTGAACCCCGCAAGATAGGGGTACGCTTCCTGGAAGAAGACCCCGTCTAGGCGCCGGCCATCGTAGCCCGCATTTGTGTGAGAAGGGAGTGAACCATGCCTTATCAAACCCTGTTGTCCGGTCTGTATCCTCCCTCGCCCAAGCTGGGCCTCATCGAGGGTTTCTTTGGCAAGGGCTGGAGCTGGGAAGCCCGTGCCCGCTACGCCCAGTGGCTGCCCCGCCACGGCTATGGCTTCTACCTCTACGCCCCCAAGGAAGACGGCTACCTGCGCAAGCACTGGGCCACACCCTGGCCCGCCGACCAGCTTGAAGCCCTGTGCCAGCTCGCCCGCCAGTGCCGGGAGAACGCTCTGGCCTTCGGGGTGGGCCTGAGCCCCATGGGGGCCCATCACGACTATGCCCGCCAGCGACCCGCCCTGCTGGAGAAGGTGAGGCTCATCGAGGAGGCGCTCAAGCCCGATATCCTGGCGATCCTGTTTGACGACATGAAGGGGGACACCCCGGATCTCGCCCACTGGCAGCTCACCATCGCCCACGACATCGCGGCCCACACCGACGCAGGCCGCCTGCTGTTCTGCCCCAGCTACTACAGCACGGATCCGGTGCTGGAGAAGGTGTTCGGTGCCATGCCCCCCCACTATCTGCAGGATCTGGGTCAGGGGCTCGACAGGCGCATCGATGTCTTCTGGACCGGCCCCAAAGTCTGCTCCACCGAGTATCCGGCTGCCCACCTCAAACAGGCCGCCGACTGGCTCCATCGCAAGCCCTTCCTGTGGGACAACTATCCGGTCAACGACGGCAGCAAGGCGAGCAGCTTCCTGCACCTGCGCGCCTTCGAAAACCGTCCGGCAGAGCTGGCGGATCTCGTGAGCGGCCATGCGGTCAATCCCATGAAGCAGGCGGCCCTCTCGGCCCTGCCGCTCGCCACCCTGCCCATGAGCTACAAGCTCGGCAAGCAGTACGATCCTGACAAGGCGCTGCACGCCTCCCTCAACGCCACCTGCGGGCCGCAGATCTCCGCCATGATCCAGGCAGACCTGCCGCTCTTCCAGGACATCGGTCTGGCCCAGCTCACCCCCGAGCAGGTCATCCATCTCAAGAGCCGCTACCTGCCGTTCCAGGATCAGGCCTGCGTGAACGAGATCCTGCGCTGGCTGGCCGGGGAGTACGTGTTCGATCCGGACTGCCTGACCGACTGACCTCATGAGTCCATGAAAAGTGGGTTCATAAAAAAACGGGCCCATGTAAAAGGCCACCTCCCGGGCAGGGAGGTGGCCTTTTTGCATCATCTCTCTTCAGGTGCCCCATGGCGTCACATAGGGCGGCAGATTGAGCGGGTGTTTAGCCGAAGGCCAGCCAGACCCCGACAAACAGCATGAGAGAGCCCGCGATCCGGTTCATCAGAGTGACATTGCCGCTCTTGGCGAGGAAATGGCGCAAGGTGCGGCCACCGCTGGCATAGAGCATCAGGCAGGAGAACTCGATGACCAGGATGAGCGCGACCAGGGCCCCTATCTGGGGTGCCATCGGCTTGGCCGCATTGATGAAGGGGGGCAGCAGGGAGACCATGAAGGCCCACCCCTTGGGGTTGGCGATGGCGGTCACGAAACCCTGCACGGCCAGTCCCATGGGGCTGGTCTGCTGACCCGCCGAGAGATCCGCCGGGATGGCCATCTTGCCCTTGGCCTGCCACATCTGGATGCCAAGCCAGACCAGGTAGGCGCCACCTACATATTTGAATGCGGAGAACAGGGCCGGGTAGTTGAGCATGACTGCCGCCACCCCGACCACCGACAGCACGGAGACCAGGCCGACGCCGACAAGCTCCCCCCACATCATGTGCAGGGTACGGCGCACCCCCAGACTCATGCCCAGGGTCATCGCCAGGGTCATGCACATACCGGGGGTTACTGAGACAAAAAAGAACGTGGGAATAAAGAGCGCCAAGATGGCGGGATCAATCCAGTCGGACACACTACACCTCCAGGGTAACAAGCAGACGATCTTGCCTATCACACTCTTTTAACACAAGAAAAACCTTTTCATTCAGCAAGAATTCAGCATTAAAAACCCTGTGACAAGGATTGTCGCGCCTGTGTAAGATGCCGCCTCACTCCTCTTTCGGGTTAGGATCTTTCATGTCATTGAATAATCTGTCCATTCGTCTTCAAGTGCTTATCCCTCTCCTGCTCGCCAGCCTGTTGATGCTGCTGATGGCCGTGATCAGCAAACAGGAAATCGACGGTGCCATTCAGGACATGAATGAAACCACCGCCAGCGTCACCCGCCACAAGGACGACATCGCGGCCCTGATCCACGCCACCTACCGGCTGCGCACCAACGCCATCTACGGCCTGTACGATGAGGCCCTCTTCGCCCAGTTGCCGGCCCAGCTCTCCGCCGCCGAACAGGAGATTGGCGCCATCCTGACCAGACTGGTTGTCACCGGAGCCGAGCAGGACAACCGTCAGGTCGCGGCCGCCCTGCAGGCCTACCTCGGCCATACCCGCAGCAGCATGCTGCCCCTGCTGACCGCCAAGTACCAAGGCAGTGGCGATCCCGCCGCCTATGAGCAGGCCCGCCTGCACTTTCGCGATCTGGGGGAGGCGCTCATCAAGCAGATCGATGCCATGTCCGTCCACATCAATCAGCTGACCCAGACTGAGATTGCCGAGGAGCAGGCCCACTACCGCGCGACCCTGCTGCGCACCCTGCTGCTGATGGGGGGCACCCTGATCGCGGCCCTGCTGGGTGGCTGGTGGATCTCCGGGCGCATCGTGCAGCCCATCGGCCAGTTGCAGGAGGTGATGCACGCCGTCGCCCTCGGCCGCTTCAACGTGCGTGCCAATGCCGAAGGCAACAACGAGCTGGGCCAGCTCGCCAGGGATATCAACCGGACCCTGAGCCAGCTTGCCAACACCATCCAGACCCTGACCGGCATCAGTGGCAATGTGGCCTCCGCCGCCACCGAGCTTGCCGCTGTGATGACCCAGGCAGAGGTCAACGCCCAGCAGCAGCGCGGTGAGACCGAACAGGTGGCCTCCGCCGTCACCGAGCTGGCCAGCACTGCCGACAACGTCAACCACAACGCCGCCCTGGCCGACGAGCTGGCCCGGGATGCCAACAGTCGGGTCGAGCAGGGGCTGGCCCTGTTTGCCGAAAGCATCGAGGCCAACGGCCGCATGGCGGGCAGTCTGGAGAACGCCGCGACTGTGGTGGCCAGGCTCAAGTCCCAGTCCGAGCAGATCGGCAAGGTGATCGAAGTCATTCAGAGCATTTCGGAGCAGACCAACCTGCTGGCCCTCAACGCCGCCATCGAGGCGGCCCGCGCCGGTGAAAGCGGCCGCGGCTTTGCGGTGGTGGCCGACGAAGTGCGCCTGCTGGCCGCCCGTACCCAGGACTCCACCAAGGAGATCCAGGCCATCATCGAACAGTTGCAGAGCCAGTCCCTCTCCGCCAACAGCGGCGTGCAGCAGACCCTGGAGATCCTCGGCCACAACCGGCAGCTCTCCGCCGAGGTACAGGCCTTGCTGGGGGGCATCACGGACGCGGTCAACCAGATCAACGGTGCCAACGCCCAGGTGGCTACCGCGGCAGAACAACAATCCTGCGTCACCGCCGACATCAGCCGCAACCTCACCAACATCCACGAGATCGTGAACCAGAACGCCGCCGGCATCAGCCAGAGTGCCGCCGCCAGTCACGAACTGTCACAGCTCGCCGAGCAGCAGCGCAGACAGCTCGCCCAGTTCCAGCTCTGATCCCGAGAGGGTCTCTTCGATACCGCGGGGCCCGGCGCAGGCCCCGCACTTGCCCCTCCCCCTTCACACCTCCTGTTTAAAACGGGTTTTTGCCATCAAGGTGTCATTGGGGGCTGGGCTGCATTCGCAAATGTGGGTATGGTAGAGGCACGTCACTCCCCCTCATCGAGAGATCATCATGAGCCTGAAGTTCAAGAAACCCGCTTTTATCACGCTCGGCCTCATCGCCCTGCTCTCCGCACTCTGGCTCGATTTCTATCTGCCGGAACACACCATCGCCACCATCACCGGGGTGGAGGTGAAGCGCACCGACAAGGATGGCCCCATCAGCCAGAAGAACCCGGCTGACGGCCCCACCACCGACGTCTATTACATCTACACCGAGCGCCCCGGCGAGAAGATCCGGGTGTTTCGCAATGAAGACACCGAATGGGGCTGGCCCTTCTACTTCAAATTCAACGCCGCCGACGTCCAGGCCAAGGCCAAGTCCATGGAGTTCGAAAAACGCCTGGCCATCATCACCTCCTACGGCTGGCGCGTGAACATGTTCTCCATGTTCCCCAACGTCACCAAGATCGCGAGCACCGAGCCCGATGCCTCCACCTGGAGCTTCTTCCGCTGGTTCTGGTTCGGTGTCTGGGCCCTGGTGATGGGCAAGGCGGCCATCGCCACCTGGCGCTACTTCGATCGCCTCGAGGACGAGATATGAACGAGCCGAGCAAGACCCGCACCAGCTTCTATCGCCGGCTCTACGTGGCTCACCTCATCAGTCAGGGCACGGACACCGTGCCCGCCATCATGGAGGCGACCGGCATGCCGCGCCGCACCGCCCAGGACACCCTCAGCGCCCTGGCGGAGCTCGACATCCAGTGCGCCTTCGAGCAGACCGAGGGGGCTCGCCATCTGCAGGGGCACTACCGCATCAGCGACTGGGGGCCCATCAATCCGGCCTGGATTGCTGCGCAGCTTCCCGTCATCAGGCAGACCCTGGGGTATCCCTGACACCCCGGACCCGGGTCTGCTCCCATAGAGAAGGGGCCAGCCTTGCGGCTGGCCCCTTTCTTGTCTGGCCTGATATCCCGTTGCCCTCCCCCGGACTCACTCCCCTTCGCCGAAAGACTCTTCCGGCAGCGGCTCCGCCGACTCACCCCGGGTGCAGTCGATGATGGAGCGCTTGGGATTGTTGGGGTCGCGCAGCAACAGGGGGGCCATCCCCTCGTCATGCAACCTCTCGTCGGAAAATTCGCTGCCATAGGCGTTGTGGGTCAGCCTGCGGGCATTGGCGATGGGGGTATCCACGAAGAGGGCATGTACCTCGAAGGTGGAGGCCGGCACCAGGAAGCCGACGATGGGCAGGCCGTGCAGCTCCTGATGGACCTTGTACCAGGCAAAGCCCTCGCTCACCTTGTCAGGGGTATACATGGCGAGCTGCGGATTGGCCGGGCGCCCGGTCTCGATGTCGAGATGAAGGGTGTCCAGCTCGCAGGTCGCCAGCCCCTGCCACATCTTCTCGAACGGGGTCGCGCAACCCGTCAGTTGCATGCATGTCAGCAGCGCCAACGTCCCTTTCCACATTCCCAACCCCTTATCCGATGTCCAGGATGTCAACCAAATGAGCGCAGTCGCTGCACCAGCAACTCGATGAAACCGACCCTGTCGAGCCCCAGCAGCACCAGGGCATTGGCCGGTTTGCCGGTCAGGTCGTAGCGATCCACCACCGTCATCCCCAGGGTATGGGTCCCGCCGGTTTCGATATCGACCCGGCACTCCACCCCGTGAAACAGGGAGGGCGCCAGCAGCCAGGCGATGGTACAGGGGTCATGGAGCGGCGCGCCAGCAAATCCCCACTTGGGATCCCGATGATAGATCATGAAGAAGTCGAGCAGCTGTGCCACGCACTGCGCCACCGGGTTGGGAATGGCGCGTACCCGCTCGATATCCTCGTCCATCACCTGGGCCTCGTGGGTCACGTCCAGCCCGCACATGGTGATGGGCAGCCCCGACTTGAAGACCATATCGGCCGCTTCGGGATCCACATAAATATTGAATTCCGCCGCGGGGGTCCAGTTGCCCGCACCGGCGGCGCCCCCCATCAGTACGATGCGGGCGATCTTCTGCTTGAGCTCGGGGTGGGCCGCCAGCAAGAGGGCAATGTTGGTGAGCGGCCCAGTCGGCACCAAGGTGACCGGCTCCGGGCTCTCGCGCAGACATCTGGCCATCAGTTCAAGGGCGCTCATCGCCCGGGGAGCAAAGGCGGGATCCGGCAGCTCTGGGCCGTCCAGCCCCGATTCGCCGTGGACGTTGTCGGCGATGATGAGCTCACGGGCCAGGGGCTTGGCAGCCCCCGCCGCCACCGGGATGTCGTCGCGGCCGAGCAGGGTCAGGATGCGCAGGGCATTGTTGAGGGTCTTGTCCGGGGTCTGGTTGCCCGCGCTGGTGGTGACCGCCAGCACCTTCAGCTCGGGGCTCGCCAGCGCCAGAATGAGGGCGATGGCATCATCGTGGCCGGGATCGCAATCGAGAATAACGGGCAACGCCATGGACAGACTCCTTACAACATGACAGGGAGCCATACCTTAGCAAGAGATGGCCAGATGAACTCAGGAGGGAGTCACAAAACGCCTCAACCAACGAGATCAAGTACTTGGCGACAGGCCTTGGGAGTGGACATCCAGATTCGCCGCGCCGCCATCGTTCGGGTATGATCCCTCTCCCTTCATCGTCCGGTTGCCCCATGTCCGCCATCATCGACACCTTTGTTGCCCCGCCCTGCGCCGCCACCATCGAGATCCTGTTTGAGGATGCGCATCTGCTGCTCATCAACAAGCCGAGCGGCCTGCTGAGCCTCTCGGGCAAGAACCCGCAGAACCTCGATTCGGTCCATTACCGGCTGGTACAGGATTACCCCGGCTGCACCCTGGTGCACCGCCTCGACTTTGGCACCTCGGGCGTCATGGTGGTGGCCAGAAACAAGAGCATCAACGCCCTGCTCTGCCACCAGTTCAGCCAGCGCACCGTGAGCAAGGCTTACGAGGCACTGCTCTGCGGCCATCTGGCGGCGGATGAGGGCGTCATCGACGCATCCATCGCCAAGGATCCGGCGCTGTTCCCGCTGATGAGCATCTGCGCCGCCAGCGGCAAACCCGCCCGCTCACGCTATCGGGTAATGGAGCGGCTCACCCTGGAGGGGGCAGGCCAGCCGGTGCCATTGACCCGGGTCAGGCTGGTACCGGAAACCGGGCGCACCCACCAGCTGCGCATCCACAGCCAGTGGCTGGGCCATCCCATCCTGGGATGCGATCTCTATGGCGGCCTGCTCCCGCCCGGCTGCGAACGGGCCCCCAGACTGATGCTGCACGCCAGTGAACTCGGTTTTGTGCACCCGGTGAGCGGCGAAGCGGTACAGATCCGCTGTGAAGCGCCCTTTGCGCAGGCACTGGCGGCCATGACGGGGCAACAGGGGTAACGAAGAAGGGGGAAAGCAGGGCCAGGAAGGCAAAAAAGGCAAACGGCGGATAAAGATAGGGGCCGCGCTTTCGCAACGGCCCCCACCCCCCACTCGGTGTGGTGCTATCAGATCAGCTTGCGGGCGGCGCCCAGCACGATCTTGATGACATCAGATTCGGTTTTCGCCATGGTTTCGGCGTTCGGGATTTCCTGCTGGGTACGGTTCACGATGACACCGGCCACCATGCCCGCACGCAGGCCCTGGCTGGTACACATGGTCAGCAGGGTTGCGGACTCCATCTCGTAGTTCAGCACGCCCATGGCTTGCCACTCTTTCATGGAACCCTGGAAACGTTGTACCACGCGGCCGGATACGGTGTCGTAACGCTCCTGACCCGGGTAGAAGGTGTCAGAAGAAGCAGTGACGCCCACATGCAGCTTGGAGCCCAGCTCCTTGGCGGTGTTCACCAGGGCGGTGGTGCAGTCAAAGTCGGCCACTGCCGGGAACTCCATCGGCGCGAAGTGCAGGCTGGCACCGTCGAGGCGCACGGAGCCGGTGGTGACGATCACGTCGCCCACGTTCAGGTGCGGCTGGATGGCGCCGGTGGTGCCGATGCGCAGGAAGGTACGGATACCCAGCTGGGCCAGCTCTTCCACCGCGATGGAGGTGGACGGGCCACCGATACCGGTGGAGCAGATGATCACGGCCTTGCCGTCCATCTCGCCGCGCCAGGTGGTGAATTCACGATGGCTGGCCAGGTGCACCGGGTTGTCCAACAGCTCTGCGATGCGCTTCACGCGCTCGGGGTCACCGGGGACGATCGCCAGGGTGGCGCCTTGCAGATCCGCTTTTTTCAAACCCAAGTGAAATACATCAGACATAGTGGACTCCTGGTTGCGCCCCGCCGCATGGCAGCCGAGTGCAGTTAAGGTGATTCTTTACGGTACTTTCAAGCCGGTGTCCCCTCATCCGGGGAGGCGCCAACTATGGTCGAAAGCGCTTTCCAATTCCTTGATGCGCCTCACATTTCTGCGCTTCAAAGCTGACAAAAATGGCGCGAAACGTTTGCTAAGATGATGAATTTCTTGAAAAACGTTTTTACGTTCCTTTTGCACTCCCATCCCTTGTCAAGCCTTGAGCGACCGTCCATTTAAAGAGCGCGATCGAGTCCACAAAGTTGCAAACGAGATACCATTGACCCCTTCTCATCCCCTCCGACGCTGTTATGTTGGCGCCCGCATACCACTTAATGGCTAATCATACGGAGTCCATCATGGCGACATTCAAGTTCTACATTCCCGCAATCAACCTGATGGGGGCGGGCTGCCTGCAGGAGGCGGCAGCGGATATCCAGGGACATGGCTATCGCAAGGCGCTCATCGTCACCGACAAGATCCTGGGCCAGATTGGCGTGGTGGGCCGGCTTGCCGCCCTCCTGGCCGAGCACGGCATCGGTGCCGTGGTGTTCGACGAGACCAGACCCAATCCCACCGTGGCCAACGTCGAGGCGGGTCTTGCGATGATCCGGGCCCACGGCTGCGACTGCGTCATTTCGCTCGGCGGCGGCTCACCCCACGACTGCGCCAAGGGCATCGCCCTGGTGGCCGCCAATGGGGGCAGCATCAAGGATTACGAGGGGGTGGATCGCTCCGCCAAGCCGCAGTTGCCGCTCATCGCCATCAATACCACGGCCGGCACCGCCTCCGAGATGACCCGTTTTTGCATCATTACCGACGAATCCCGTCAGGTGAAAATGGCCATCATCGACAAGCACGTCACGCCGCTGATGTCGGTCAACGACCCGGAACTGATGCTGGCCAAGCCCGCCGGCCTCACCGCCGCCACCGGCATGGATGCCCTGACCCACGCCATCGAGGCCTATGTCTCCACCGCCGCCACCCCGGTCACCGATGCCAGCGCCGTGATGGCCATCGCACTGATTGCCGAACACCTTCGCACCGCCGTGCATCAGGGGGAGGATCTCCATGCCCGTGAGCAGATGGCCTATGCCCAGTTCCTGGCCGGCATGGCCTTCAACAACGCAAGCCTGGGCTATGTGCACGCCATGGCTCACCAGCTCGGCGGCTTCTACGACCTGCCCCACGGGGTGTGCAATGCGGTGCTGCTGCCCCATGTCCAGGCCTACAACGCCCGGGTGTGCGCCGGTCGGCTCAAGGATGTGGCCCGTCATATGGGGGTGGATGTAAGCGCCATGAGCGATGAGCAGGGTGCGGCGGCAGCCATTGACGCCATCCGGCAACTGGCTCGCGACGTCAAGATCCCCGCCGGTCTGGAGCAGCTCGGGGTCAGGGCCGACGACCTAGACGTGCTGGCCACCAATGCGCTCAAGGATGCCTGTGGTCTCACCAACCCCAGGCAGGCGACTCACGCGGAGATCGTCGCCATCTTCCGCGCCGCCATGTAAGGGGGCAAGATCTGCCAGGGCCGCCACGCGGCCCTTTTTATTGGCTGATGGATCAATGGCTTTTTACTTCCGCACGGGGAGTGGGTATGATTTGCCGAGCTAAAAAGACTGTATGGATGATCTGAACCCGATATGCGGATGAAACACCTGATTGCCGCGGCCCTGACCGCCCTCACCCTGTCCGGTTGCAGCCTGGTCTATCGCATCGATATTCCCCAGGGCAACTATGTGGAACAAAAGCAGGTCGACAAGCTGCGCCAAGGCATGACCCGCGAACAGGTCGAGTTCGTGCTGGGTTCTCCCATGTTGCGCGACAGCTTTGACCCCAACACCTGGTACTACCTCTATGAGTTCCAGCCCGGTCGGGGCGACAAGGAGCGCAAGGAGCTGACCCTCAACTTCGTGGGTGACAGACTGGCCACCGTGACCGGTGATTTCCCTCTCCCTGCCGCCTTCACCACACCGCTCTAGATGACACCACAAAACCGGCTTCTGCCGGTTTTGTTCTCTCTGGCCCCGGTGATGTCTCCGGGCCACACTCTGGATGCCTCATTGCCCCGAGGAGATCATCATGAGTCGATTCCTGATTGCCGGCGCCACCGGTCTGATTGGCAAAGCCTTGCTGCGCGAGCTGGGGACGGAGCACGACCTCCTCCTGCTCTGCCGCAAACCGGGCGACCCCGCTCCGGGACGCACCTGGCTGCCCACCTCGTTCGACGCGCTGGACAGATTGACGTTGCCCTCCCCTGTGGATATTGCCTTCTGCTGCCTTGGCACAACCCGCAAGGATGCCGGCTCGGCCGAGGCATTTCGCCGGGTCGATCTCGACTATGTGCTGGCCTTTGCCGCACTCGCCCGTCGCCACGGCTGCCGCCGCCTGCTGGTGGTCTCCAGTCTGGGCGCCAACCCGGGTTCCCCTGCCCTCTATCCCCGCACCAAGGGCGAGATGGAGCAGGCCCTGCTGGCCCAGGAGTGGCAGCGGCTTGTCATCCTGCGCCCGGCCATGCTGCTCGGCCATCGCGAACCTGCGCGCCGTTCGGAACAGATCATCCAGGCCATCTATCCGCTGGTAAAGCCCCTGCTGCGCGGGTCGCTGCGCCGCTGGCGTGCCATCGAGGCCAGTCAGGTGGCGCACGCCATGGCGCGCCTTGCCATCCAGGAGAGCGGGATAGAGACGGTGGAAAACGAGCGCCTGCTCACCCTGTGATGCCCCGTGTCGGGCGAGACGATCACAAAGGGGCGCCACGGCGCCCCTTTGTCACAACCCATCACCCGTCAGGTGCCGGCATCGTCTCGCTTGCGGTGCACATCGGGCCGCCCGCCGGTGACCACATCGGCACGCCCCTCTTCCTTGGCTTTTTCCGCACGCTTCTTGCGCATCTCCTTGGGGTCGGCGATGAGAGGGCGGTAGATCTCGATGCGATCCCCCTCCTGCACCGGCTCTGCGCCCTTAACCGGACGGCTGTAGATACCGAACTTGTTGACCGACAGGTCGATCTCCGGGTGCTTTTGCAGGATGCCGGATTGTTCGATGGCCGCCAGCACGCTGGTCTCGGGCGCGACCCGGATGCACAGCACCGTCTGCCGCTCGGGCAGGGCATAGGCCACTTCGATATTGAGGAGCTCAGACACCGTAAACCACCTTGGCACGATTGGAGAAGGCAAGCACCATGGAGCTCACCAGCTCGCGGAAGATCTGGCCAAAGGCCAGCTCAATGAGCTTGGAGGTGAACTCGAAGTCGAGATCGAACTCCACCTTGCAGGCATCCACGTCCAGGGGTGTGAAGGTCCACCATCCCGCCAGCTTGCTGAAAGGCCCCTCCACCAGCTCCATCTTGATGGTGCGATTGGCATCGAGCTGGTTGCGCGTGGTAAAGGTCTTGGCGATACCTGCCTTGGCCACATCGACCGAGGCCATCATGTAGTCTTCACCCGACTCATGAACACGGCTGCCGACACAGCCGGGCAGGAACTCAGGATAGGCATCAACATCATTGACCAGCCGGAACATCTGTTCCGCGCTGAACATCACCAGGGCACTGCGAGTAATACGGGGCATGGGTTTTCCTCATCCAATCGGCCCGATTTTATCACCTTGTCAGCCAAAATCACCGCCGAAACTGTTCGCGGGTCACCAAGCAGGGCAATCGCACACTTTCCGGACAGTGTGGTCCGCTCTCGCCCCGCCCTTCCCTCAAAATCGTCATCGAACTGCTCACAAAGCCGCCACTCGGAGCGCTGTGCGTTTTACAGCCGCCGCCACCCACGTATAATGCGCCTTCCTAAACATTGCCTAAGGCCCCCGTCATGAGCAAAAAAAACAGTAAAAACAAAGCCGGGTCCAGCACCATTGCACTCAACAGAACCGCCCGTCACGAGTACTTCATCGAAGAGCGCGTGGAAGCCGGCCTGTCCCTGCAAGGGTGGGAAGTGAAGTCCCTGCGGGCGGGCAAGGCCAACATCAGCGAAGCCTATGTCATCTTCATGCAGGGGGAAGCCTTCCTGTTCGGCTCCAGCTTCCTGCCGCTGAACGCCGCCTCCAGCCACGTGGTATGCGATCCGACCCGCACCCGCAAATTGCTGCTCAGTCGCCGTGAACTCGACAAGCTCGAGAGCCTGACCGCTCGTCAGGGCTACACCATAGTGCCGCTGGCCCTCTACTGGAAAGCGTGCTGGGTCAAGGTCGAGATCGGCCTGGTGAAGGGCAAGAAAGAACACGACAAACGTGAAGATACCAAGGCCCGGGAATGGGATCGGGAAAAAGCCCGCATCATGAAAAACAAACACCGCGGTTGATCGTGCGCCGCCGGCCCCCATGCGGCGACCAATAAACCAGCAATCGACCGGCCAAGGCCGGTCGATTGCCATCAACGCCTTGCCATGACAGGATTTTTGCGTACAATCCCTTTTGACAACTTGGGGCTGATTCTGGATTCGACAAGATTCACGAAACCCAAGGTGCATGCCGAGGTGCGGTAGGCCTCGTTAATAAACCGCAAAAAAATAGTCGCAAACGACGAAAACTACGCACTCGCAGCTTAATAACCTGCGCTGAGCCCTTCTCCCCTAGCTTGCCTGTGTCCTAGGGAAATGGAAGGTCATCCTTCACAGGATCGTGTGGAAGTCCTGCTCGGGGCGGAAGCATTAAAACCAATCGAGCTAGTCAATGCGTGGCGTGTCTCTCCGCAGCGTGTTGGCGAATGTAAAGAGTGACTAAGCATGTAGTACCGAGGATGTAGTAATTTTGGACGGGGGTTCAAATCCCCCCAGCTCCACCAATTTAACTAGGACACTGACAGGACAAACCCAGAAAAAACAGCCACTTAGCAAAAACATAGCGACAGTGACTAGACCAAAACTGGAACCGAAATGATCCAATGGTGATCCAAGAGCAAGAAAGCCTGCAGAAATGCAGGCTTTTTTCTTTTCTGCCATCCAGGCATAGAAAAGCCCGCTCAATGGCGGGCCAATCCGAATCCTTCCGCATCACGCTGACACGGTGGCTTCATCGCGTAGTTTTTCCAGAATTGTAGCCCGCCGCCGAAAATGAAAAAGACTTGCGGGGAAAATGAAAAGCTACCGGCCCGGTAGTTTATCAAACTTGGTGACACCGGAATCACTGAGTTTGATAACCCCGTTAAACCGGCATTAAACCTCTATCTCATAGGTCGGTAAATCCGGCGCCTCTCCTGCCAGCTCCCCTCCCCTGTAAAACGCCTTCTTGCCGATGGCTACACCAGTACCACGTACTGTGACTGTCCCGCCAGCCAACGTATTGAGAGTGGTCGCCGTGGTACCTACTGCGGTCACGGTACCAACCAGCAAGGGATCAGCGCCCGGTACCAGCTCAAGGAATCGCTTAAACAGGTTCATATAAATCGCTCCACACTCAGTTGCTGGCGCACCGTCATGGCCCGGTTCTGCAACGCAGCAGAGACCCTGACGCCCCGGTTGTAACCCTTCCAACCATCCACGGCGAGCAATGCGCCCGGCAGGATCAGCCCAGTATCAGCAGACAACGGCAGCTCGATGGTCTGGGTACGCTTGGGCATGGTCTTGGCCAGCCCCACCACACCCTGGGCACGGGCTGCCGTCACATCACATACCAGCGGGTGGGTAATGGTCGGCGCTTGTTGCTCGCCAGCCGTTCCCTGGCGCACCACCCGCGCACTGATGCCCTGATGGCCACCGCTGACCCAGATCCCGTTGGCGGCATGACCCGGCTGGAAGTCACTGCCCAGGGTGGTAATGATGGCGCGGGGGATCGCCACATCGGCCTCTGCAGTATCGAGCTGCCACGGCACGGTGGGATAGCGCGGCTTGATGACCAGATGACGGTTGCGTTGGTGTGGCAGCACAAAGCCACCGGCCGCCTCGGCCAGGTACCTGACCACCTCGATCGGGGTCTGGTTATCCAGGCTAAAGAACCCGGCAGGCACCAACCAGTCAGCCGCTTGCCAATCCAACGTCCAGCCCACCGGCAATACGGCCGCAGCCAGCTGGGCCATGGTCGCAGCGGCCCCCTCACTCACCGCCTGCGCCAATACATGGGTCGGTGACAGGTAAGCAGTACGAGAGCGGCCGGTCAGCGTTGCCGACTCGCGGCCAAAGCTCTGGCTCGATTGCCAGCCATCACACACGCAGTCCCATTGCTGACCGTTGATATGGATACTGACCTCTTCCTCATCGGTCAACGCAGCCGCCGCGATACGGGGGATTTGAGCGCTGAACTGCCACGCCCAGGAGTCGGTATCGAGTTCGATGCTCACCGCTGTGGCCGGGATATCGAGCCCATCGCGTACCCGCACGATCTTCGCTGTATTGCTCACCAGATAAACCCTCCGGGTTGGAATGACGATTGCCGCATCACTGCCCTGCCAGACAAACTCCAGCTCTGCCGTGTCGCGCTTGCGCCCGAACGCCAGCCGCAGCACCCGCTTATCGGGGCGGATGGGTGGCTTGGGTGGTTCTGGTGGCGGCGTCTTGCCCTTGGGTGGCCACATGGCCTCGTCCCAGCCATCACGCCAACCCTCAATCAGCGGCTGGCCGTGGTGCCAGGCTTGGGCGGCCACCCCTTTACCGATGGGGATACCCTCTTGCCACTGGTCAGCCTGCCAAACCTTGTCAAAGCGCGGCGGGTTGGTGAACCCGACCAGGCGCCAGCTGACGACCGGCGCCGCCTCAACCCATAGGGACTGATTCGCCACATGGCCAGCGGCCAGGCTGTCATAGCCCTGGCGGTTCTGCTGGCTGACCGGCAGCCCCTCGGCAAAGCGCTGTTGATTGGCCATGAACGTCTGGGGCATCTGCTCGCCCAGCTCAGCCACCTGCTGCTGATGCACGGCAGCCTGTTGCCACAGGGAGCGGCTGGTTGCCCGCTCGGTGCCAGCCTTCTTCCATTCGCTACTGAGGGCCTGGGAATGGCTATCCGCCCGCTCCCAGGCATCCCCCATTGCACTGGCAGGGCCCCGGAATACGTTCTGGTCATACTCCCCGGCGATCACCGGCACCGGGGCGCGGGATGTGCTGGTCATGGTGCATACAATGACGAACGCGCCGACCAGCTCCCCACGGCTATGGGTGTGGCTGGCAAGCACTGCATCAAACACCACAGAGCCGCCCAGCATCGCGCTGGAACGATGCGGGGCGCCAGCCAATACCGATGCCAGCACAAGCCCATGTGATGCGCTCAGGCGCGGCGGCATGGTGGTACCGTTAAGGATACCGACCAGCCGCACCACCTCAGACTGATTCAGCTCCAGCTGGCCGGTGCCGTTCCTGGCCTTGCGTAGTTCTAAGCTCGCATCCTTTCTGGCCTGCTCTGCCGACATGACGAGCCCCCGGTTACGGTTCAGTGATGGTGGCGGTATTGATGCGGATCAGCGCACCGGCAAAAAACTCCGCTGCGGGCAGCTCCAGATCGGCGCCGCTGCCCGGCACCCCTACATCGAGATCCGCCACAAAGGCCCCATCCCGGTCAACAATGCGCCCCCAGGTGGGGGCGCCGCTGGCGGTAGCCATCTGCTCGGCCAGTGGTTTCAAGGTCAGCACCCCACCAGAGATCGTCTTGGCGCAGGGGTGGCTGAACGTGAGCACCACTAGAGCAAGCTGGTCAGTCGTGGCCGCCCCCGGTGCCGGTTTGGTGCCGGTGTAGATGGTCAGCTTGGCACTGGCCCCGCTGCCTGTATCAATGGCCGTGGCCAATAGCTGAGCGCGACTGGTGCGCACCCCTTCGGCATAGGAGATCATGGTTATTTCCTCTTGAGCGGGGCCAGCATGGGGAACGGCGCAGGCGCCACACCCTCGCCAGGCGTGTAGGGTTTCGGGGCCTGATAGTCGGCGGCCACCGCGTTGTAGTCGGCAGGGCCATATGCCGGGTCATCCTGGGCAACCACCATATAACGGCGATTCAGCCACAGCAGATCGAACCGATAGACCCCATCCGCTGCGCGGCTGTAGGTCTCGCCAACCAGCTCGCCATCTTGGGTAAAGCAGAGCACCCGGCGCCGTACCCCCATACCGCTGATGGTCACCGTGCTTTCAATAAACCCCTGCTCCACGTTGCGCACCCCATCGCGGATCCAGAAGTAATCCCGCCCCTTGCAGATCACTCGCTGGCTCATCTGCTGGATACTCAACGGGCCAGGATAAAATGGCGGTTTCCCTTGCCACGCCACATTTTGCGGCAGGAACTGGGCGCGGGCCTCCTGGTTGGCCACGGTAACGGTCATCGGGGTGGTGAACAGCACATAGGTAAACTCGACCTGGAGCGGGACAAATTCAGTCCCTATCCTGTCCAGTTGGTCGCCCGGTTGCAGCTCTATCCATATCTTGTATTGCGATGAGGCAATGAATTGCGTTGAGCGGGTAAACACCTTGGTCTGGTAGTAGCCAAACACCTGCCCATTGATAGCGGCCAAGCCGAGATAGGGTGCATCAGCTGGCCCTTGAGTGGTCACCCCACCGACCGTCAGCACCGCCATACCATTGAGGTAGGCCAGTTTGGCAACCACAGCGCCAGCCGCATCGAACAGCACCCCTGTCTGACCAGGCAAAATTCCCCTGGCCAAGACGTAGGATGGTGCAGTGCCAGAAGCGACCAACCCGACCCCGGATTGATGCTCAATAGCCGCACCGACTGGCAATACCAAATCCGGCTGCAACGCGGTGTACTGCTCTGCCGTCATCGCCGCAAAGTCCCCATTAAACCCAGGTGGCCCGCCTGCAATGCGCAAATAGGTTTCAGCACGGCAACCGTTGCCACCTGTATAGGTCTCGTAGGAGCGCATATTGCTAAAGCGCAGGGTCGTTACCACCGCCATATTGCAGGTCAGGGTAAATGACTGGTTGCGATGCTGACCGCCATCATCGGTATAAATCAGGCTGGTTGGGGTAAAGGTCAGCTCACCATAAGTGCGCGGGTATGCGTCTCGCTGGGTGGCTTTGGTCAGGCTGGCAAGGCTTGGGCCGTACCATAGCCCGCTGCGATAGGTGCCATCTGTGCGGGTGCGAAGGGCGGCGACCACATTGCCCGCCGCATCCAGAAACTCCAGATCCATATCGCACAGGTCGTTAGTCCAGCAGGCGTTGGATGCCCCAATCTTCAACCGATACCCAATGGGCTTGAACGGGATAGACCCACCCCACACGCCGGTATCAGCAGCACCGCTCTTGTTATAGGCATAACGGAACAACCCGATATCGGCGGTATCGCCAAACCAGTCGGCCCATTCCGCTCCGCTGGTCGCGGTTACATCAAGCGCGGCATCGTAGGTAATGGTCTGGGCGGCCGATAACATCAGCCACCCTTTTGACGGCAGGAAAGTCGCCATGACTTACCTCCATGGGCCGGTCAGGTCAAAGCCCATCAGGCAGGTCTGCCCAGCGGTATAGTTATCTTCCTGAAACCCCACCCTGACAAACCGCAACAACTTGCCAGGCATGGCAGGCAGGTCTTTGAAGTTCTTCCTGTCCCATGCCCCTATGGTGGCAAACGGGCACACCAAACCGGGCAAGTACCCACGCAGGTGGTTGCCACTCTCGATCACCATGGTGGGATCCTGGGTCACATAGAAACCGTTGTCCGGGCCGTTGGGGATGTTCAAACCGTTACCGAATCGGCCAAACAGCCCTTTAATAAACCAGTTGGTGGCTCCGAATAGCTGGTGATATGGCCGGGCAATTATCCGGTGGCTAGCGTTGTCAAAATTGGGATACAGGTTGCCCCAAACCGCCCAACTAGATGAACCCTGTTGCCAGTTACGCCCCTGCTCATTGGCATTGGTAGTCGGATAGATGTTAATCACGGCATGATAGCGGTCGCCTGGCCGAACAGTTCTGATATAGCCAAAGCTATACATAAACTGGTAGTTACCTGCCGCATAAGCTGGCATGAAGTAAAACAGCTGGCTATCGCCCACCAGATCCCAACGCCGGTTGGAAAAGCGCCCGGTACAAGGCCAGCGCCACTCCCCAATATTGGTGTAACTGTTGATATCCACCACATCCTCAACCATCGCCACCTTGGCCAGATAGTTGAAATAGTTTGGCCCCATCCACCCCGTAAACGCCGAATTGTCGATGCGCAGGCTGACATTCCCCGACTCACTGACGTTGGTGGGCCGCACGATAAAGATCTTCCCGTCACCGCTCTCATGGGTGATCGTCCAGCCCAGCGGCGCCACCTTCATGGTCATGGCCGCGCCGGAACCCGCAGCGCCGGGGTTGCCGCCATCCAGCTCAAACCAGACCTGAGTAGCGGTGACCTGCATCACCCTATGCTCGCCGTTGTAGGCGGCAGGGGATACCCCCTCGACCTGAACAACTGAGTCTTGCAGATAGGCATGCCCCCCAGTAAAGGTGGCCACCGCCCACCCCTTGGCAGTATCGAAAGCCAGCGAGTTGATGGTCAGGGTGCCAAAGCCGGTGACCAGCACCGCCTTAAGTAGCGCCGCCAGAGCGCCCTCTGCGGTATCGCCCAGGCTCGGGGCGCCCTGCATCTCGCTTGCAAACCATTTGACCTTGTATTCAGCCATCACTTTTCTCTCCACGGGCAAGGCGCAACGCCTCACCGGTTAACGGTTGACGTTGCCCCTGAGCTGGGCCTCGAAACGGTCGGTATCTACCGCGGCCACCGACTGCAAGATGGTGCGGATAAACCAGATCGGGTAATTGGCGGCGTAGGTGTTGAAGCGCAGCACGTTGCCCACAGCCCACCCGGCCCCCCAGCCACGGCGGTCAAGCCTGAAATAGGGCTGGCCGTTGTTGGGGTTGATGGGGGCAAAGTCGGTATTCACGTCCCCCACCGCAATTTGGCCCACATGCTCGCCGACCAAAATAAACGTGGTGGTGGTCTGGAAGATGATGGCCCAGCGCTCTTGCAGGGTCGCCCGGTTGGTCACCACGATCGGGAAATCCGTGTCGTTGTATTCCGCCGTGCAGGGGTCGCCAATCAGAAAATCAGACCAGTTATTTGTCCAGGTGCGCTGGTCGAACAGCGCCCCATAGCGGGCCCACAGGTCACCGATAATGAGGGCGCTGGAGACCAGGGTATCCGCCGCCTCATAGTTGTGACTGAGGGGCCGAGCCAGGGTGATCCGGCCAGAAATCTCCACATCGGTGGCCAAGCTCATATCCTCGATCCGGTGAACCACGGTCAGCGGCTCCACATAGCCGGTCAGGTTCAGCGGGCTGGCTAAGGTCACCATCCCGCTGTTCATGTTGACGCTGTAGAGCTGCGGCGCCAGCTCCTTGCCGTTCTTGTCCTCCACCCGGCAATAGGCCAGCCGTTCGCGCCCGGTGTTGAGCTGCTGCCCGGCCTGTACCCCCATGGGGAAGGCGCTGCGCTTGGTGGAATGCACCACCACGATGTAACCCTTGCGAATGAAGGGCACCCGGCCATCGGATGGCAGGCGCACCGGATCCAGCTTGATCAGATCCGCATCGAGCGGCAGATAGCTATAGACCACCGCATTAAACCGGATGGTGTCAGCCACCACCGACAAGGGGCGCCAGATCTTGCCATCGACCACCCTATCCGGGTCAAACCAGGGTTTACTCTCGTTGCCCGCTGCCGTCACCAAGCGGCCAAAGCGCACCGAGACCACCCCGGTCTGATAGTCCACCTTGCCGGTTACATCCTGGCTGGTGATGGTGCCATCGCCGTTGGCGGTCACCTCAAACCGGCGCCCGTCTGCGGTGTTGCCACTCAGGTAGAGGCTGGATGGCGCAATGGGAGCCCCCGGCGTCCTGAATGTCACCTCGTCCACCGTCTGGGCCACCATGCTGGTGACCAGCGAACTCAGGGCAGGTACGGGCGCCGCACCAGGGTTCCAGACCGTGACGGTGGCCTTGCCGGTGGCGTAATCCAGCGTCCCGGCCTGCTCACCGGCCCCGGTTGCTGGGTCGATGTTGCGATAGAGGATACCTTGCCTGTCCACATAGACCGACCCACCCAGCGCAAAGCGCACTGAGTTGGCCAGGATCGCCTCGCCATTGCGCGGGGTGATATCCAGCACCAGCGGGGTAGCCTTCACGGTATCTTGGCCCGCTTGGCTTGCATTGTTGCTGCGGTACTCCACCTCGACCCAACCACTGTCGTCCACCGGGAACAGGTAAGCGGCCTGCACGTAGTAGATCTCCACCAGTGTCCAGCGCTGGCGGGCAATGGTGTTACCGTGGCCATCGCCATAGGTGCCGATGGTGCGCCACTCATAGCGGGTTTTTGGAATGCCGCCCTGGCCATCCGGCTTGATGGTGATCTGGCCGGTGGTGTAGTTGACGCTGCCCCGTTCCACCCCTGCCGCATCCAGCAGCTTGCCCGCGCCGTTGTCGCGCACACTGATGATCGGGTCACGGGTAGCGATCACCAGTTCGGTGTCGTCCTTCACATCCTCATAAAGGGCATTCCAGCGCAGCGAGACCATCCTGGGGGTCAGGTTCTGCTTGGTCAGCTGCAGGGTGATCGTCCCGTCCGGGTTACGGGCCGGGTAGTCAAAGCGTTGGGTGTCCGGCTCGCCGTACTGGTAAACAACCTGGTACTCCTGACCGCCATCTGGCAGGGTTGCCACCCGCAGGGCCAGATCGCCGGTCACATAGTTGATGGTGCCGGTGGCATCCCCGGTCAGCTGGCCCGCCCCGTTGTCGATGGCGGTTTTGGTCGCGCCACCGGCTTGCCAGGTCAGGGTCAGGCTGTTGGGGGTGATCCCCTCATGGGCCAGCTTATGGGTCAGCTGCACCGGATCCAGTACCATACTGGCGCGGTTGAGGTAAGAGACCTTGGTACCCCAGCTGAACATGATCGCGCTGTTCACATCCGGCAGCGCCCCCAGGGTCAACACCACAGAGCCGGTGGTGAAGTTGAGCAGGCCAGAGCCATAGGATTTGTCCTGGCCAAACAGCTCCCCGCGCCCGTTGTCTTTGAGGTCGTACCATTTGCCCTGGGCCAGATAGCTGACGGTCAACGAACCGGGGCAAGGGGTGGGCAGCAGGGTCGCGGTGTAGGCATAGCCCCGGTTGTTGGCGGCGATCTGGATCTGGGCCGTGTCAGCGATGCGCGATGGCATCACTGCCGGGCGAAAGCTCACGGTTTTGCTGGCCGCGCCATAGTTCGGGCACTGGCTGTTGAAGGTCAGCAGGCCGCGCCCGTAGTCGATAGCCCCCACCACGGTACCGACCAGGAACAGCTCGCCGCCCTTGTCGGTGATCACTGCCGCGCCGATGGTGACCGATACGCTGCCCGGCATGGCACCAATCCCCAGGAACAGCCCCTGACTGGGGCTGACCGGTGAGGTGGTGGTGAAGGTGTGGGGACTGCCAACCCCGGATTCCAGCAGAGCGCCCAGCTCACCGGCAGCGGTCAGATCCACCACCGGGGTTTCACTGCGGGCACTGGGTACCAGCTGGGTGAAAATGGTCTTGGCCTGCACCCGCATTGCCCCGAGCGCCGCATCCGCGACCAGCTTGGTGGTCGAAAAGTAGTTGGCGGCATCGGCCACCACGGTTTCCCGCAGGGTGGTCTTGGTGGTTGCCTGGTCATAGGGGCTGGGCTGCTCCCCTTCAAAGGTGTGACGCAGTGGGTCAGTGATCACGCAAGTGACCACGTTGCGGGTGAACTCGCCCTGGTAGCCTGCTACCCCGAACTTGCGCAGCTCGGCGGTTACCCGGTCAACCCGCACATACTGCTCAACCTCGTTCCCCTTCCCTTCGTTGCCGACCAGCACCAGCACCTCCCCGATCTCCGGCAACCGCACCTCAATGCGTTGCAGGATGCGGATCGCCCGCTGCCCTTCCAGCTGGGTATCGTAGAGCACCCCCTGCCACTTCGGGCCTCGGGCCTGATAGCGCTCCAGGGTGTTGCGGGCGTTATCGCGGGTGTCGTTGTGGTCTTTGGTGGTCATCAGCGTCAGGTTGACGCTGGGGTCACTGGGCGGCAGCAGCACCATGGCATTGGCGCCATAGTAGGTGTCGGTGTCGTCCGTCTGCACCGCCAGAAACGCCTTGCGCATATTCACGGTGCCATAGGCCCGATCCATGTCGCTTATGTCAGGGAACAGGCTGTTATGGTTGCCGCTGATGATCTCGCGGCCAGTGATGCGACCGCCGCCGTCATCGGTATCAACCAGGCGCTGGCTGGCCAACAACACGATATCGCCAGAGAGAATGGTCATGGGGTTACCTCTGTAAGATTCAGGGTCAAGACATAGGGGTCGCCCCCTTCCGGGTCGGCCATCTCCACCAGTGGCATGGCCACCACGCCAGGGCGGCGCCACACCACAGTGCGGGCCACGCCATCGAGCAGGGTCAACGTCATCAGCTGGGCCACCTGCACCTCCAGCGCCTTGAGCTCCTGCACCTTGGCGCGGGAGCAATGCCCGCTCAGAGTCAGCGGCCGCCCCTCGGGCTTGGCGGTCTCCTCCACCAACAGGGCGCCACTCAAGGTCGGGGTCACCACCTGCTCGACTGGCGCCCACTCGAACTCGTCGCGCCAGACCAGATCATCTGGCAGCAGCACGCTGTTTAAGGTCACGTTCATTGGCGAAGTCCTTGCTGTTTAAGAAGGGATATCAGGGCATTCGCATTGGCCTCATCGGCCTGCAGTTCGGCCGAGCCCCCTGCCCCTTTGAGCTCTATTGTGATCCGCTCGGACAAGGGCCTGCGTGTTCCTGGGGAGTTGGGGCCGGGGGGAGATGGCGCGACAGCCGAAGCCGGTGGCTGAGCTGCGGCCTGATTGGTTTTGGCACTCTCTTTGGCCAACGCTTTGTTGAGCTCCTCTTTGAGGCGGGCCTGCATCACCTCCATCTCCTTCTGGAACTTCTCGCCGTAATACTTGCTCCACTCGCTGTAGGCCGGAATGTCCTTGACCTTCTGGCTGTAGCGGGCCAGCTCCTCCTCCACTCCGGCCAGGGTATTGGCCAGCCCCTCGGCATTGCCACGCAGGCTGTTGATATCCACGCTCTTGTAGTAGAAGGAACCGGCATTCACGGTGCGAGTGATATCACCTCGACCACCGCCCCCGCCGCTACTGGCAAGGCTGGTCTGGGTCTGCTTGGCCTCATCCTGCACGCCGCGCAGATTAGCCCGCATCGCATCTGTGGCCCCTTTGGCCCGCGCTGCTGCTTCGTCAAAACCATCACCAATGGCAGCAACGGCCTGCTTGGTATCGCCACTCCCCCCTTTCACCTTGGCCATGGCATCGGCGGCGATGGCCATGGAGCGAGCCAGCGCATCCCCTGTGATTTTGCCCTGGGCGGCCAGTTGCGTCTGACGCTCGATCACCGCATCGATCTCGGCGGTGGTCTTGGCGCTGTTGTAGGCGGCGGCCAGCGCCTCCTCGATGGCGGCACTACTGGCCCCCGTGTGTGCCACCAATACATCCAGGGCGCCGATGGTCTTCTGAAATCCCGCACCGATACGGCCATTGGCCTGCTCAAAATCGAGGCCGAGCACCTTAAACGCCTCAGCCAGTTTGGCTGGGCCATCAGCTGCGGTTTGCTTTGCCACCGCATTGATCTCGGCCAGATAATCACGGGTACTCTTGGCCTCATCACCCAGCGCTTTAACGGCTGCAGCCCCTTGTCGCCAGCTTCCGGTGGCCTCGTCGTAATGCACCTTGCCCTCGGCGACCAGGCGATCAAGATCCGCCATGCTGGTGATGGCGAAACCAAGCTCGGCTGACAGGGCCGCAAACTGACCATTGAGGCGGGCCTGAGTCTCGGAGCGCAGCGCCTGAGCCTCCCGGAGCGCCAGCTCAGCCTGCACCAGTTGGCGCAAGGCAGAGGCGAACTGGGTGATCTGGATGATGGATTCGACCGTCACGGCAGCCAGCAACCCCTTGACGGCCAAGCCCAGGGCCCTAACACCTATCGAGGCAGCCGCCGCTGCAGTTCCAGCAGTGGTCATGCCGCCTGCCGCTGTCGCTGTCGCCACCGGCATGGCGATAAACTGGGCATAAAGACCGCGCAGCTCGCCGATCCAGCTGGCAATTTTTAATCCCCACCAAGCCTGGGCCAGCACGGTCAGCGCGGTGCGCCACTCATAGAGGGTCTGGATCAGCGACTTGAGGGTTTCCCCCATGGAGATAAAACCATCGGAGAGGCGCTGCGCCCACTCCTGCAGGCGACCATCATTGGCCATCCTGTCGAATTCAGCGTTAAGGTTGGCCAGCTGGTTTTTGAGCCAGGCCAGCGCCCCGCTCTCGGCCACCATCCGGTAAAACTTGGCGAGGTTGTCCTGGGCATTGGAGATAAGCCCGGAAAGCAGACTCATGTTGTCGGCAGCCGCCCCGCGCGATTGGGTGGCAATCTCATTCATCAGCGCAGAGATGGTCTCGCGGCCCAGCTTGCCTGCCTCAGAGAGCTTCTGCAGCTCGGCAGTATTCTTGCCAGTCACCTGCTCCAGCATCTGCCAGACAGGTACGCCCCGCTCAATCAGCTGCAGGATCTCCTCACCCTGCAGCTTCTGCTTGGCCCAAGCCTGGCCGAGCGCCAAGGAGATACCCTGCACCTCTTCAAAACCGCCGCCCAACTTGAACGCCTGATCGACAATGCCCTGCATGGCCCCCGCCATGGGGTCGATGCCGAACGCCTTGAGGCGCACGAACACCTGGGTGACTTCACTGAGCTGCAGGGGGGTATTCTTGGCAAAGTCCTGGATCCAGGCTGACGCCTCTTTGCCACCGGCAATCGACCCCATCACCGCCTTGAGCTGCACATCGAGGCGCTCGGCCTGATCGCCAGTCTGGAACATGGCCATCAGTTGGCTGGTGAGGGTCTGGATACCGAACCAAGTACCGGCCATGGCCACCAGGCGGCCGGTCAGACTGCCGATGGCCCCTTGAAAACCACCGGCATGCTGCCCACCCTGGCTAAGCTCGCGCCCCAGCCGTTCGGTCTGGGCAACACTCCTGGTCAGCTCACGCTGCAGGCGCTGCTGTTCCTGGGCAAGGTTCTTGGTGTCGAGCCCGGACTGCTTGAGCCCTGCGTGCAGGCGGGTATGACTGGCGGATTGAGCGACCAGCTGGCGCTCCAGCTGCTTGACCTCGGAAGTCAGCAACCGCTCTTGTTCGGCCAGCGCCTTGGCGTCACCGCTGCCTGCTTGCTGCTCGCGGCGCAACTGCTCCAGCTTGTCACGGCTGAGCACGGTCGCCAGTTCGAGCTGGGTCAGGGCGGCCTTTGAATCATTGAACTGCTGGATCAGCGCCTGCTGGCGGCTTAACGATTCGAGGGTTTCAGCCAGTTGCGCCGTTTCGGAGGCCGTCTCGTCCGAGATCGGGCCCAGCTCCTGCACCTCACCCGCCAACGCGGCCAAGTCTTCCCGGCCGGTGACTTTGGCCGCCAGCTCCAGGGCAAGTTTGAGGGTGGTGTTGGTGCTCATCAGATTTCCTGCGCTCATAAGGCTACTGGGCCGATTGCCATATGGTGCAGGATGGGCAGGGATGGGCGGGTTTATGGCGGATTAGTCATAAGCAAAGGCCCCGAGCGATCGGGGCCTTTGAGTCGGTTGAACAACAAGCAGGGGTTAAACGGTGACCGGTCGATCCACATAGAAGGGGGCAGTCTCGCCATCCACGGCCAGCAGCTCCCCCTCCAGCTCGATCTCGATGGGCTTGTCGCTCATAAAGTCCACCGCCTTCTTGGGGGACAAGCTGGCACGGGGCACTGTCAGTTTGATTGTTTCGCCACTGACGATACTGCGGCCATCAAGCAGCAGTCGCGCCTTGATCTCCGGCTGGATGTTGCCCGCGATGCGGGTACCAGTCACCGCGTTATAGGTACCGCTGACCGTCAAGCTGCCACCGTCCGCCACCGAGCCACCCTTGATCGCCCGTACCAGCCCGAGCGCATAGTTAACCTCGATATCGGTACCCACTACCAGCGCCGTGGCCCCTTCCTTGATGGCCAGACCGGTTGCGGCAATATTGCTCTTGCCCAGCTGGGCCCACTTTGGATAGGCGGGCAGGGTCACCGGCAGATCAGTCAGCGTCCCGGCCCCCTGATTAATGGGGCTCTCCAGACCCATAAAGGCGGCGGCCAGCAGCACGGGCGGGATCTCGGTGGTCTTGATGGTGACCATGGCAGGCTTGGGAATGTGGTAGTTCTCCCGCGCCTGACCGTATTGCCCCTTGCGCTTGCTGGGAATGGAGATCTTCTGGCTGTCGGGTTTCACTTCCAGGCTATCCACATCGATGGGGCCAATCACCCCGGCCGAGACCCCGTTGGTAAAGGTCTCGATAAAGAGATCCCCTTCCAGGTGCAGTGTTTCGCTCATCATCGCTCTCCTTTGAATTTCACTCGGGTAGTAAAGGCAAGCGGCAAATAAGCCGCACCGCCGCTGTAACTGGGTTTGACCGGTGGGGTTTCGCGGCGAAAGGTACTGTCACCACATGCTCGCCCACTGACGGCCTGCAGGATGCGGCCAAGCCACACTCCGGCACTGACCTCCCTGGGGCTGGCACGATGCACCAGCACCAGCAACCAGAGCTGATCAAAGCTGCTGGCCCGGCCTGACTGGGTGCCTTCGCTCTCACGTTCGCCCTGATAGACCACATGCACCGCCGGGCTGTGCTGGCCCAGATTGGCGATGGCCGCCACATCGGTGGCCACAAACACCTCCTTGAGCCCCTTGGTTTTCAGGGGGGTCAGCAGCTCACGCAGCCGCTCGCCCGCCTGCAGGTAGTCGAGTTCGGTACCAGACGGGTTGGCGGGTTGGCTCATAGAAAGCCCCCCTTATCCCGCCCGAACACCCGCCCATCCGACTGCAGTTGAGCCAGGTTCTGGCTCTCCAGGGTGGCGCCATCGGATGCCAACCCCAGCGCCAGCTCCCCCTTGCCAACCGATTTCAGAAAGGCCAGGGCGGCCTCATTGCGCTTGGCTATCTGCTCCGGTGCTTGTTCACCATAGAGACGGTGACGGGCGATATCGGCGCAGATAGGTACCAGGGCACTCGGGATATGGGCCAGCGGCAAGGGATAGCGACCCGCCAGATAGCCATCGATCAAGGCGCCTGCATCCTGCAGGGCGATGGTGATGGCCGCCTGATCCAGCTCACCGGTCGGCATCATGGCCAGGCGTAGCAACTCGGCCTCGCCAAAGCGGATTACCATGTCATTGACGCTGGCGTACATATCACTGCTCTCCGTTCTGGCCAGATGACTGCTCATCCTTGACCGGGTATTGCACTTCGGTCGCGGCGATCGCTGTCACCAGTTCGGCCTTCTTGAGCTTGGCCGCCTCCGGGATACCCATCTGCAGCGCCAGCTCGCGCAGCCCATCGACCTTCATCTCGGCCAGCGGCGTGACCTTGCCAGCCAAGGTGACAACCCCTGCCAGATAGCCCGAACCGGTCAGGACGCCCAGTGTTGCGTCCAGATCCCCAGGCGCCGATGGTGCATCACCTGCCTGAAGGCTGGCGTCTTCAGCCAACCGGACGACCACCAGACGCGGGTCGCTCTCCAGGGTCGCGCACTGCTCAGGCGACACAACCATCTCAGACTTGCCCGGTACAATCGGCAGGCCCGCGCGAAAATAGACCTGACGAACTGTTGACGTAATCCCCACTCGAATAGCCAGTTCCATCTCTTGTTCCATCTCATGTTTTCCTCGTCGTATCTGATAGAGAGGCTGTTTAAACCGGGGGTTAAACAGTGCCTGGCAGCTGTTTAACCCCGCTTTAAACAGGCATAACGCAGGGTTAGAGGTAGTCAGCCACCACCAGCTCCAACTTGCCTTTCAGCTCGTTGCTGCTGCTGTTCGACAGCTCTCGCTCCAGCATCTGGGTCGCCAGCTTCTCAAGGGAGGGCGGTACCACCAGCAGAGTGGCCTTCACCCCGAGCTTTCGGCCACCATCGGCTTGAAACTCCCGCATCTTGGAGAAAGAATCCCACAGGTTGTCGGGGGTCAACGCCCGCTTGTTGGCAAAGGCCAGTTGCCAGAAGCCAAAGCCTGCGGCATCGCGGCAATCGACCCCGTAACGGAACTCCTTGCGGGTGAATACCGACTCGTCATCGACCTTAGTCATGGCAATCAACTGCGGCGACTTGCGATCCTGGAAGATGACTGGCTTGAGAGCACGGCTGGTATCGAGCAGGAACCAGGGCTCCCCCTGATAACCGGCATCCACCACCACGTTGGCGCTCAGAACAGGGGTACCGGTGCCATCGGCCTTGGGATAGACAGGGTGATCGGTGTCGAAGAAATACTGGCCGTCATAGCAAGGCGTGGTGAAGCCAGCACCGAGCAGACCAAAGCAGAGCTCATCGGGGTGAATACCCGCCGAACGGCCCATCTCGGCAAACATCGGCGCGTAGATACCCAGCTCGTCATCTTCGATATCGTTGCGATCGACGCCGACGGTGGCCTCGAAGTCTTCGTTGACGATCTGGTAACCGTGCGCCTTCATCGACTCGATCACCCGATCACCGACCCACTTGCGCAGATTGGGGAACTTGCCCAACCAGCCATAGGTGTTGGACTTGGTGGTCGATTTGATCACGGTAGCGATCTTGGTGTACTGGGCAGGCGCTTCACCCTTGGCGTCTTCAAAGTTCTTCTTGAAGCCGGTGAAGAGGGCCTGCAACAGCGCGGGTGTAATCATGGCCATACGGGTGTTCCTTCTCTGGATAAATGGCGTGGTAGGGTCTGCGCTTAAGCCTGCTTGGCCTTGGCAAACTCTTCGTGGCTGATACCGAGCTGGTCGGCGGCATACTTGTCATCCGCCGAGAGCACCGCATCCCCCTTCTTCTCAGGCAGAGTCACCTGGGTGGTCTGGCTGGCGGCCAGGGCGGCAATCGCCGGACGGGGCTCCAGCAATGCCTTGAGGGCTGCCACCCCCTTCTGGGCGGCATAGGCGGTCAAATACTCCTCTTCTGCGGCCACCACCTTGCCCTGGGCACGGGCATCTTTGAGCAGGGTCGTGGCATCCGTGGTCTCGACCTTGGCGCTCAACGTGGCCACTTCAGTCACCAGGGCGTTATAGGTCGCCACCGGCACATACTTGGCCAGGTCAATCTGGCCGCCCTGTTGCACCGGCTGGGCCTTGAGGGCAGCCAAAGCGGCTTCTGCGCTGGCAGTTTTGCCTGCCGCGCTTTGCAGGGTGTCGAGGGCCGACAGGGCAGCCTGTCCCTGTTCGGCGGTGAGCTCGCAGCCCTCCTCCACCTGAATGCCCAGCTTGGCCAGCAGGGCGAGCATTGCCTCGTTCATGGGTCTCTCCTTGGGTACAGTGGCCAACTGGCCGGGTTGATTGGTCTTGAGGGGTAAGGCACTGAGAGCTGCCAGTGCCTGCATACCCACCACACCAGGATCATTGGTGATGGCGGTCATCCGCAGTTCCAGCGGGCGGCCCTGGGCGTCATAGGGAAAGACTGCAGAAAGGAATCGGTACTCTTTGGCAGCCACCAAGGCGGCAGCCCGCTCGGTCCAGCGAGGCTTGATAAAGAGGCCCTGCCCCTCGCGCCATTCAATTTCGTCAGCGTTGTACCAACCGGCCGCAGGTGCAGGCTGGCCATTCTGGTCAGTCTTGAGGGTCTGGTGGTCGTAGTCGATCAGGATGTCTTGTCCAAGCACTTTGGCACGGGCAATCAGGGCAGCCGCGATCTGCCCGTCCAGTTGCCAGTGGCCACTCGCCACATCGAATGGGCGACCATCACGGGCTTTGAACGGGCCGACCGGCAACAACTGGTACCAGCCATCGCCTTGAGGGGTTAAATGCGCATCGAGCACCGCCAGCCGCTCCCCGCTGACTGGGTTGGCATGGAGGATGGCCACGAGGGGCGTTGAGTATTGGGTCTTGGATATGTTCATGCCGCCATAGTGCGGCGGCATGAAAAGAGATGGGGTTTATGGTGGATTAGAGATATGACGGCGATTGCATTTACTTTCCCTCTGGCCGTCAGATGATTTCTCTCACAGCTCGGATACCCATTACAGCAATCACACAATCATCAGCGAAACATCATCTTTCTCAAGGTGTCATCTTTGAAATAGTAGTGATGCAGCAAAGCGGCCGCAGCATGCAAGCCCACCAGAGTAATGAACACATTGCCTATCGTCTGATGGAGATTGCCCAACTGATGCAACAAGGGTCCAGGTTTCCCCATCAGGGGAAGCTCGAACAAGATAGCGTCAAAGTAGGTCACCTTGCCGGAGAGCTTGAGCCAGCCCGCCACCGGCGTCAGCAACATAAACAGATAGAGCAGACCATGCCCTGCCTTGGCCGCCAGGGTGAGCCATGGGGTATGCGCCATCACCTCAGGCACCGGCATCAGGCGACGGACAAACAGACGGCATAGCACCAGGATGAACAACAGGCTGCCACTCAGCACATGAGTCTGGCCAACCAGGAAGTCCATGGTAGTGGCGCCCCGGGTCGGATCGCCGCTGGTGGCATAGGCCGTCAGCACCAAAACCACGGTCATCCAGTGAATGACGATCAGGGGGGATGGGTATTTGTTCATGATTGCTCCTTGATGGCACCGGCATGGGTAGTGAAATCCGTTCGAATACCTGTTGAGTGTAGTCAGACTCGATTAAGCGAAACTTAAGCCGCTGAGAAATAAACAAAGGGCCATCCGGCCCCTTGTGGACTCACTACGCTCACCACAGATGTAGCAGGTTGCGTCCCGCCAGTGCTCCCCATGCCACCAGATTCATCATCAGGGTGATGAAGACGGCGGCCGAACCGAGATCCTTGGCCCGTCCGGAGAGTTCATGGTGCTCGTGGCCAATGCGATCCACCACGGCCTCGATGGCCGAATTTAGGATCTCGACCACCACCACGAGCCAGGCCAGCACAAGCAGCAACAGGGTCTGTGGCAGATCCTTGCCCACCACAAACGCCAGCGGCGTCAGCAAGAGGATCAGCAGCAATTCTTGACGAAATGCGGCCTCATGCCGCCAGGCCGAGTTCAGCCCTTTCATGCTGTAGCCGGTGGCATGGATCACCCGGATCAAACCGGTAGCACCTGGTTTGGCCATACAAGGCCCCTCCTATATCTGAATTATTGTGTTGTCCGGCACGGCTGGAACATGTCCAGCTCCGGATTGTAAACCTGACTGTTCACCCCCCAGAGTCCCAGCACGGACGAGAACAGGTTGTCGTGGGAATAGCTTTTGGCGGCGGCACTGTCACGCAAACACGCCATGTTCATGCCTTTCTCGACGATATAACCCGGCGACATCCAGACCTGGAATGGCACTTTGGTTTGCTCATCCGGGGCAAACTTGTAGGGGGTACCGTGCAGATAAAGCCCCAGTTCCCCCAGGGACTCCCCATGGTCGGAGAGATAAATGAGGGCGGTGTTGTAGTTCCCTTCATACTGCTTGAGCCGCTCGATCATCTTGGCAACCACGTTGTCGGTATAACGGATCGTGTTGTCATAGGTATTCATCAGCTCCTCGCTGGTGCAGTTCTCGATATCGCTGCGCGGACAGTCCGGTTGGAAGTGGCGATGCTCATCGGGATAGCGTTTGTAGTAGGTCGGGCCATGACTGCCGATCAGATGGAAGGCCACCAGCTTGTCCCCTTTCATATTGGCGATTTCGTGCTGCAGGTTTTCCAGCATGACCTCGTCAAAGCAGGTCTCCTTGTCACACAGGGCCGGGAAGTCCGCAGGCTTGATCTCGATGGTCGGAACCCGGTCACACACTCCCTTGCACCCTCCATCGTTCTCCTTCCACAGCACGCTGACCTGGGTGCGTTGCAACACATCCAACAAGCCTTCGCTATTGCGAGCCTTGTTGCTGTCAAATCCAGCACGCCCCATGTTCGAGAACATGCAGGGCACCGAGACTGCCGTCGCCGTACCACAGGAGCGCACATCCTTGAACGACACCACATTTTCCTGTTTCGAGGTAAACGGATTCGTCTCTTTGGCATACCCGTTCATGGAGAGGTTTTCACCACGGGCCGTCTCTCCCACAACCAGGAACATCAGGGTGGGCTTCTCCTTGCCGGGCTCGCGCGTGGCATCTTCGCCAATCTTTTGAAACGGCATGGGTGCCTGCAGATAGCGTTTATAGACATATCTGGCGGTGGCATAGACATAATTGGCCGGTACCACCTCCTTGTTCAGCGTCGTGTTGTTGCGCCCGACCGACGCATAGTCCTGGTAGTAGAGCGCCAGCACCACGCCGACCACCGCCAGGGAGGCCAGCATGGACGCACCTCTGGCCAACAGGCCACGATACCAGCGCTGGGGATACTCGATCTTGACAAAGAAGAGCAGCACGGCGGGCAACACACCGATGAGCGCGACCCACAAGATGACAGAGAGGTTGAGGTAGGCTCCCGCCTCGCCACTGTTAGTTTCGAGCACATTTTGCACCATGTCCCGGTCAAAAATGACCCGGTACTTCAGCATGGCATAGCTGACTATCGAACCTGCGATGAACAGGAAGGCGAAAAAGGGCTTCACAAAATAGCGAATGGAAAAGGGCATCAGCACGAAGTTCAGTGCCGCAATCAATACGATGGGGATGGAAATAGCGAAACCAATCTTGAAATGTTCGAGCCCGAGCAGAATATCGGCAAAATGTAATAAAATCGGCCAGTTTTGTAATAAGGAAAAACCAAATGCCACCAATAACACAAAGGGTACTACTTTTATTTTCATTTTTGGGGTGTCCATTTACCCGTTAAAAACCATGATGTTACGGCCCCGTTAACAACAAAAACAATAGCTAGAAACAAAAATGTCATTTATAACAGCAAGCGTTGTCATACAGAGGCAACGACACATGTTATTGGCGCATTCTTAAGGAAAACTTAAGAACAATGTTCGACGGAAGTGAGTAGTGGTGACAGTGTTTCAGGCCAAAATGAGGAGCACGGCGCCCTCTCTACCGTGTTGGCAACTGAGAGAGGGACAAGCGCGGGTGACAACTGTAACGGCAACACTGTTTAAACGTGTTTAATGGCCTCATGAAGGCGCATGCTCTATTTCGGACAAGCATCCGTCCAGATTAATCCCAGAATAGCGCCAAGAGAGTTACAGCCCTTCGGAGGCCAGATAGCTCTCCAACGTCTCCAACACGCTCTGTTTATCCTCTTCTGACAGCCCCATATAGGGACGCTCGGGCAGGTGAATCTCCTCACGGCCGAACTGGTGGGCGGCACCATATCCCATGGGGGTACCAAAGTAGAGAGTCTGGGGTTCGGCCTGATAGTTGAGGGTATCGCGCAGATCGTCGTTCAGACGCAGCACCTCATCGGCATGACGCGGCTTGCGGGCACGGTACTTCTCCGAGAGCGGGGCCCAGGGCTCCCCTTCCGGACTCTCTTGCACATCCCAGCGATCCCGGTGCGACAGCTGCAGCCCCTCGCCAATATCGGCCAGCGGCTCACTGAGATCACCGGTTTGCTGGTAGAGCTTGGCCAGCAGTTCGTGGGCATCAGCCACCCCATGGTGGCTGATGGCGATAAAGCTGCCCGCCATCAGATCTCATCCTCAAAGGTGGTCATATAATGCAAGGCCTCCTCATCAGCGACTGCCATGGCGGCCTCCCAGAGATCCCCCATCAGGTCAGCTTCCTCATCACGGGCTTGCTCACACAAGGCATCCAGCGCCTTGGCTTGCGCCAGGGTAAAGGGGCCATCCTGTGCCAGCAGGGCGCTGGCTTGTTCCAGCAAGGTCATCTTCTCGCTCCTTTATATTTTGATCTCCGGGGCCACTAGCGGCCGCCTTTGGTAGTGGCTGCCGTTGCTTTGGCCAGCATGGCTTCCACCCCCTTGGCCAGTTCGGGAAAGTACTCCAGCATGGATTCCCTCGCCAGCACCCAGGCGGCAAACGCCTCGGCAGCCATCTCTTTGCCATTGGTTCCGGCATATTCGGTAATCAGACCGATACCGGTGAGATTGAGCTCCCCGGCCCAGAAGTGAACCTGATGGCCGAGTTCATGCAACCAGGTCGAGATCCGCTGGGCCGACTCCCCCAGTTTATCGCCTACATTGGCCGACACACTCCAATGACGGCGCAAGGCTGCACCACTGGCGCCTCTTGGCAGCAATTGGCGCGGGCCGCGATTAGCGTAGGCATCAGCCAACACGTCGGCAGCCGCCGCTTGCACTGCCTGCATATCCACCGTCTTTAAAGTATCGCCCCCCTTTACCTTGATAACCAGATGATCCCAGCTGGTTGCGGTAAAGCCGTTAACCCTGCTGGCCCGGCGCGAATAGTAAAAGGAGCGCACCAGATAGGGATCTTTGCCCAAGTAATCAGCGATAGCCGGGGCAACCTTGAGCCCTGCCGCCCCCTTCCCCATCTCGGCCTGCTTGATAAACAGCGTTTTGACCGGATGTGCCTTGAGGAACGCCGCCAACGGTTCACGCTGGGGAGCTGGCAACTGGGCCATCAGGTCACTCAAACCTTGGGCGGTGACACCTTTGACACTGGAGAAGACGCTCTCCACTATCCGCTCTGGCAGGCGCTCGGCCAACGCAGGCTTGGCCGCTTCGCGCTTGGCCACCACCTTGGTCAGGTCTGCCGGGGTCTGGGGACGATAATCAAAGCCGGGGTCGATACCTCTGGGGATCTTGTGCAACTCCCCGGTGGCCTTGTCCACCCACTCATATTTGCCATCATCCGGGGCCTTGCCGACCGCCAAACCGCGCCGCTTGAGGTCTGCCTCGGAGAGCAGGTACTTCTTGCACTTGCAGCCATAGCCGTTACTGGGGCTGTGCGCCTCCCACCAGGGGTGATCAACCGGCAGTACCAAGTTGTTCCACTTGAGGTGCAACTCCCTGGGGTGCTCGGAGTCCCCATGACGATAGAGCGCATAGGGGCGTTTGTGCTTGATGCGCTGGATCTGCTCTTCACGCCCGGCGTTATAGCTCTGGCGCAGGTTGGTCTCGAAGATAACCTGCGAACGCCAGGACGCGGGCCCGGTATGCTCCCAACCGTGGCGGGCCACAATCTCCTTGAACGCCTTCTGAAAGGCCCCGATGGATTGCCCTTCACTGATCGCCTTGTCTACCGCCCCGCGCAGGTCAGCCAGCAGATCCGTCTTGGTGGCCCCCGCCACCATAAAGGCGCGGTTATGGGCATCGCGCCACACATCGGCCCAGCGTTCGCTCGGCATATCGAGCTTCTGGCGAAAGAAGGCGATCGCCTCGGCAAAGGGCAAGGAACCATAGCGAACGGGCATCAGCGGCCCTCCTCCATCTCAAGCATGCCGAGCAGCTCGCTGGCGGCGATGGCTTGCGCCATCAGCGCCCCCAGTTCGTCATGGCTGAGCTCTGGTTCCAGTGCCAACAAGCCATCCCGGATCTCTTCCAGGGTAGTGGCTTGCATCACCAGCGCCTGGACAGCATCGGTCATCCCCGCCAGCAGAGGGGCCGCCTCGGCCTGCAGCCGGGCCAACTGGGCATCGTTGTTATCCCCCTTGTCGGCTTCACCTTTACTTGCAGCCAGCGCGGCCAGTCCCTTTGCCTTGAGCGCGGCCTCTCCCTGCCCGGCCTGTTTGTCAACGATGATCAGTACCTCCTCCCCCTCTTTGGGGGTCGGGATCTGCAACTTATCCCGTACCCACTGCGCCGGGATCTGCATTCCCATCCCCACCAGAGCCCGCAGTGGATAGGCCAAATCGCGCATATCCTCCGGCTCGGTCACATCAAACTCCAACCGGGGGCAACGGCGCGGCCCCTGGTAGCTCTTGCCGTTCAGGGCATAGAGCGGATAAACCAGATCGCGGGTCAGGGTGGCGGCCAGCTGACGCAGGTCGGCATCCCGTACCTCCTGGCGCACCTCGTTATGGACATTGCCCAGGGCATTGGTCGAGCTCTTGCCATCAGCCTGTGAGGTCAAGGTGCCCCCCAGGATGGCCTTGCTCATGGAGCGCTCGCACCACTCCATCATCACCACGAAGGGATCAGCCTGACCACTGGCAGCGTTCTGGAACTCAATCTCCATCCCGCGCGGGATAATGCCCCCGGCGTTATGGCCGATGGAGAGCACCGCCTGCAGCAGGGTGGCCTTCTCTTTTTCGGTCGCCCCTTCCGGGTATTTGCCCAGCCGCACCGGCAGGCCGTAGATTTCCAGAAACTCGGCAAGATCCCGCACACTGTAATTCTTGAACAGGAACGGCCAGACCAGGGTGCGGACAAGGCCGGTGCGAGCCAGATACCCCGATTTTGACTTGGCCTTGTGCAGCAGCCAGCCAAACGGGTTGAGAGCAACCCCTTCCTGGCTGCCGTCTCGCAAGCGCAGCTGATTGCGATCGTCGGGGTGGGTCTGGAACCAGGCAGGGTCGCGCCAGATGATACCCTTGGGGATTTGCAGCCCCTCGACCATCTCCCAGCCGCTGAACTCCTGGGCACTGAACCCCTTGAGGATCCCGTCGGTGGCGTCAAAGATGGCATCATCCAACCAGGTGAAGTCCTCCAGCAGCTCCCGGATAAGCTCGGCATCGCGCTTCTCGGCCGGGGTGGCATTGCGAGGCGGCTCGATTGTCCAACTCACCCCCAGCAGGGCGCGGCGGCGTTTGCCGAGCTCGCTCTGCAGGTGGGCATCCTTCTCCTCCATGTCTTCGGCCAGCTCGCACTGGGCGATCAGGCCCCCTTCCTCGGCCTCTTTCAGTGCAGCAGCTGCTTTGCCTGGGGTCAGCCCGATGGTCGGGTGATCGCTGTAGTGACGGCGCAGCTGGGCCAACTTGGCATCGTTCTCGGTCTGCGGCTCTTTTTCCAGGCTCATGGCTTTGCCATGGATATCAATGATCCTGCCCATTACCAGGCTCCTCGCTCATATCGGTGATAGTCATCGTTGTTGTCGCTGCCATGGTCATCACGTTTACCTGGTAGTGGGGTGAACTCGATGGCGCCCCCCTCCATCCAGCTGGCCCGCACCGCCATGGCCAAGGCCACCGCAAAGTCACCGTGGCGCTGTTGGCCCCCTTGGCCGGTGTTCTTGCCCTTGTCGATCTTGGGGATGCCGTTGATGACCTGGATTTTCCCCAAGTCATCCTGCACGTCTGCATGGCGCGGGATTGTCAGGTTGCCATCCTCGAACTCGGCCTTGAGCTTGGGCATCCACTCCCGATACCAGGGGTCATTGAGCATCACGCACTCGATCATTCCGGCCCCCCAGCGCAAGCGGGCCGCCTCTGCCAGATAGCCGCCGTTACCGGTGGCATCGAAGGCCGCCGCCGTGAAACGGTGCAGCCCCTGCAGCAGGTAGAACAGGATCTGGCGCTGACTCTCATAGGGGGCATTGACCAGCTCCACCACAAAGGGCACCCGTTTGCGCAAGTTGGTGGCGATGGAGAGCGGAACGAACACCGACAAATCGCCCTTGCGGGCGAAGTCCTCTCCAAACGCATGGCGGCAACTGCGATCGAGTGCTTCCAGACAGGGCTTGAGGTTCTCCTCGCACCAGATATCCACCACTGCCTTACGGGTCTCCTCGCTCTGCAGTTCGAAGTCTTTGGGGGCGGTAAAGCGCAGAATAGGGATATCCGGTTGCATCGCCCGCTCGATCAGGGTGCGCTTGATATAGACGCCGCTGCTCTGCTTGGGTACGCAGAAATACTCCTCAAGGGCATCCTCTTCGGTGGCGGTGGCCTTGAGCAGCCCCGCCTTCCAGGCGTCCTCTGCTTCCTGTGTCCAAAGGCCGTCCTTGACCTGGCAGATCCGGCGATAGAGCCCCTGGCGGCAAGCATCGTCCAGGCTGATGGTATGGATGGAATACTCTTTGCGGCCCGCTCGGCTGTCGTTGATGAGCTGGTTAAACAGGTTATCGACGCCGTTATGGGTACTGATCAAGCGCACCTTGGCGCCCCACATGGTCAGCGCCATGGCGGCCTTCAACACCTCGGCCAGTCGGTCGTGGAAAGCAGCCTCGTCGATGGTCACATTGCCCTGCATCCCCCGCAGGTTGGAGGGGTTGCTGGAGAGCGCCTGCACCTTGAAGCCAGAGGCGAAATAGACCACGAAGGTGAGGATCGCTTTATCCTCATCGTCGGTGAACACCTCCTCCTGGATCTCACCGGCCGCCTTGTTGTACGCCTTGGCCCACATCGCCACCGCATCGATAAACTCGCGGGCCATCTCCTTGTTGCTGCCCACATAAAAGTGGTGGCAACCCCCGGCCGTCTTGGTCTTGGAGGCCGTCAGGGCAGCGTCGGCCGCCTCAGCCCAGGTGATACCGGTACGGCGGCTCTTCTCGGCAATCTTGAGCGGGCTCTCGTCGGCAATCCAGATCCGTTGGTACGGCAGCAACACCTCGTCGGAGTTGTATTCGGTACCCAGGGTCTGGGCTAACTGCTGGGCGATAGGGGTCTGAGCAATGGCGGTCATCAGGCAATCCCCAGGATTTCGCGGCGTATCTCGGCGGCGGCTTCACCGCTCAAGCCCGCCTGAGTTACGATGGCTTCAGTCTTGGCGGCGATCTCTTCGGCAAATGCCTGGCGGATCTCTTTCTCCCGCTTATGACTCTGCATGGCTGTGGATTCGAGCCGCTGAGCCGCCAGCATGGCGTTTTTCAGCATGTCGATATCCACCGCCTCCTCCGGGTTCTGTACCTGAGCCAGCATCGCCTTGAACAACTGGGAACGGCCCAGCTCCAGAATGAGCTTGGTGGTCTCCCCCATCGGCTTGTCGCCAAGCTGGGAGGTCAAGGCGGCCGTGGTTTCGCGCAAATCCCGCAGGTGCTGGCCGACCTGTTCAACCTGGCTGGCATGACGGCTTAACCCGGAGCGGGAAAGCTTGAGATCATCGGGCAACCCCGCCTCCTCGATCAGACCGTTGATTTCATCCAGGATGGCGGCCTGACTGTTGCCTTTGTCCCGCAGCATCTCGTTGAGCGCGTTGCGGATAGACTCAGGCAGCAGCCACACCTTGCTGGCGCGGCCTCGGGTCGGTTTCTCGGCCATGCTTAATCCTCCGCTCGGGGCTTCTTGACGCCGGGCACCGTTGCACGGCCCTCTGCCGCGTCCTGCCCACGACCGGTCAAGTGAGCCACCTGCACCGTGGCCAGTCGCTCGATGCGCACCAGCCCCTGCTCTTCCAGCCAGGCCAGCAGGGTCTTCACCCGATCCCGCGTCACCCGGCCGGTACCCAGCTGGTCGAGGCAGTCATTGAGGATTGACTCGTTGGCGGCACCACCGATATCCAGCAGGGAGCGCAGGATCACCAGCCGCTGCTGGGCGTCCAATATTTGTTGAATGCTCATGGCTTCTCCTTCTGTACGGCGGCGAGCTCATTTTCCAACAGCAGATCGGCAAGGCGACGGGCTTGGCGCAGCTCCGGCTTCACCTCCCGCAACTCCCCCCGCAACTCGCTGATCTCCAACTGCAGCTTGTGCAGCTCACGCTCGCTCGGCAGATCAGCCAGTACCTGCTCCACCCGCTGGACTCTCTGCACCAGGGCAGTGAGGTCTTCGCGCTTGGCGTAGGTTTTGGAGAGCAAGATGATGACCACCAGACCCACCAGGCTGGCCAACGCATAGAGCGGGCCCCAGTTCTTAACGATGAAATCCCACACGGGTCGCCTCCTTGCGCTCATACAGGGTCTGGCACTCAATACAGCGCTCGGCACCAGGCTCGGCGGCAAGGCGGGAGGGCGGGATGGCTTCGTCACAATCGCAGCAGATACCATCACCGTGTGGCCTTGCCCTGTTCTGGTGGGCTTCGATAATGCGCCCAGTCCGATCGGCATCGGCCTGCTGGGCGCGGTCTATGAGGTTTGTCACATGACCTCTCTCGTATGGCTACTAACGGACGGTATGTGTCGCCTTGATGCGGCCCCAGATGGCGAGCAGGCCACCCACCGCACTGGCCAGATCCACCAGGGTGGATGCCAAGCTGGCTTGGGTACCCGCATCGACCGGCACACCGAACAGGCCCGCAATACCGGCCCCCACGGCAATCACACCACCGATCACGGTGCGGCTTTTAAAGGCAGATTTCGTTTGAGGTAACAGGGAATCAGGCATGATGGACTTCCTTCTTTTTGGGGTGAAATAACGGAGGTTGGCAATGACGGGCACGGGCCCGCAGGCGATCCAGTTCGGTCACCGAACGCCACCCTTTCTCGAACAGGGATTGAAGGGTCTGGTGGTGGCTATAGAGCGGGATCGCCTTCGGGTCAGCGATCTGATTGGCCAAGGCGGCCTTGAGATGGGCTTTGCGCCCATCCTTGAAGCAAGCGAGATAGCGGGGGTTCTTGAGCTCAGGAATGCCAAAGTAGCCCGCAGCCTGGATCGCGACCGCCACCTTCTGTTGCTTGATGGACAGCACGCTCATGCCACCACCTCGCCAACCACGTCGGAAAGGAGGTAGCTCTGCAGACGCAGCAGCCGGTTGATCCAGCCATCGGCATTGGCCCATTGACTCGGGTCTTTGCGCACAATTCCGTGCATGAAGCTGGCCCGCTGCATCATCAGCGCCAGCAGGAACGGGCCTTCGCCCTTGGCGCCCAGTTGCTGTTTGAGCCTACCAATCGACACTGGGCCAAAGCGGCCATCTGCCATCACCCCCAAGACCTGCTGCAGCTGTTGGATGGCGCGTTTCGGCCCGTGATGCACCGCTGCATCAAACACGGCGATAGAAAGGGCCGGGCTTAAGCTGGCAATCAGGTCACAGCTGGCGGGAGCCCAGTAGTTCTGGCGGTAAAATGGCTCGGTATGGGCGGGGGTCAGATCACCGATAGCGATATCGGGTACCCCATCCCGATCGAGGTCGGCCATGCCGTCCTTCTTGCCATCGGCGGCATCGGCAATGCCGTACTTGGTATGACCACCACGGTCGGCGGGATGGTTGACTTCGCCCCCTTCCACATCGGGACGGAGCAGCCATTTAAGAGCGAGTGATAACATAAAGGCCCCTCGGTGAACTGCGTTATCAGCAGCGTACCGAGGGGCCTCTATGGCTGGGGTTTATGGTGGGTTACTTCAAGTTAGTGTGAATGGTGCTTCTTAAAGTCCAGCATCATTATGTTCTTTAATTTCTTCGTCACAGATATTTTTATTGGAGAAGCTATATTCGAGCGACAAATACCCTTCTTGTCCATTGGTTGCATTGGCCACAAGGGCGACTTGAGATAGATCATTTGGCAATGACTTCTTCCCTCCCTCCCAAACACTGAAGAGGTAACGATCCTCTTTATGTAAACCCATCATCCAATCCTGAGGCTCCTTCCATATTGAACCAGCGACTAAAAAGTCAGTTCTCTTGTGGGAGCCATATCTTTCATCTAATTTTTTTTCAAAATCATCATATTGGCTCTTTAATTGAACGCCGTGACCATTTGCCATGATATCTTTTCCAATCCCTTTAACCCAGCAGAGTCCTGATTTGTCAGATATTTTCACTGCATACTGTTCAAATTGAGGGTGAGGTTTGGGTGGATTATCAAACAGATAAACCCCTTTACCGGCCGGTTTAAGCTGCCCTTTAAACATCTCCGTTGTCATACCCATGGCCAAGCCAAATGGGCCGTCGGCAACAAGCATTGGATTATCATCAGCTATTGACTCCGGTGCTGGTGCTGACACTACTGTATTAGTTTGGGTTGCTGTAGTGGTCTCAATAGGTTTAGTTGCTGGTGCTGACTCCACGGAGGTTCCGATAGTCATTGATAATCCATATTTCGCAACCAAATGTTGCTGCTCTAACATCGCCAATGTCTGTTCTTGAGTTGCGACCGTAGACTGACTAATTGCTGCAATAAGACCACCGCTATACATGGCCGCTTTCGCCTTAGCCTCAACCAATTGCTGTTTTACCTGCTCAATTTCACTTTGCAGTGACTGAGCACGTCCTGGGTCAGGTTGACTGGTAGGTGCAATGACTGTCACCTTTGCACCAGTTTCAATAGCTTGAATGCGCTGGTTAACTATGTCTCTGCTCAACTTCAGTGTTTCTTCTCGAACCTGCTTGATGGTCTTAATCAGTCCACCGTTGTACTGTGCAATTTCGCCAGTAACAGTCTCGATTTCTTGCTCCAACTCGGCGTTTTTCAAGATAGTTGTCGCGCAAAGCTGTTTTAAGCAGCCTCTTTCTGCTCCGGCTCGGGTTTCTCGGGCCGCTCCGGATTTAGCATCACGGCACCGATAGGTGTCCAGTCTCGCGTCTTGCCACTCCACCTCGCTGGGTGTTGTGCTCGGGCGGCCTGGTACACAGCATCCCGTTTCGCCAGCAGGGCTTTATCGTCACCCCGATGCCGCTCGTTGGGTGTGACGAAGCGGATACGGCTATGCCGGTGCTCTTCGTTATACCAGGCCATAAAGTCGCGCACCCACTCCCTGGCCGCTTCCAGACTGGCAAAGCCGTCTGATGGCCACTGCGGACAGTACTTCAGCGTCCTGAACAATGACTCCGAGTACGGATTATCGTTGCTGACCCGAGGCCGTCCCCGCGAGGGCGTGACACCCAGGTCATGCATCTTGGTCAGCAGCGTGACTGACTTCATTGGCGCGCCGTTGTCCGAGTGCAAGACCAGCGGCTGCTTCCAGCACTGCTCGCGGATGATGCTCCGTTGCAGCAACGCCGCCGCCCGTTCACCGCACTCTTGCTCATGCACTTCCCAGCCCACCCCTTTGCGGCTGTAGATGTCCTCTATCAGATAGAGGTAGTAATACTGGCCGCGCACGAGTGACGGCAAGTAGGTGATATCCCAGGACCACACTTGATTGGGCCCAGTCGCGGTATGGCTGGTTGGTACCGGCACATGACGCGGTGGCTGGCTCCGGCCACGCCTGTGCTGCTGGTCAGCCGCCAGCAAGATGCGATAGAAGCTCGACTCACTGGCCAAGTAGCGCCCCTGGTCGGCCAGCCGTGGCACAATTTGACTCGGCGGCAACGAGGCGAACTCCTGGCTATTGCAGACGTCCAGCACGGCCTGCCGCTCCTCTGGGCTCAATGCATGAGCAGGTATGGAACGAACCGCATCCGGTCGCCTATCGGCACTCAGCTCAGGCCCGGCCAACCAGCGCTGGAGCGTGCGCAGACTCAGCCCCAACACCTCGGCCGCAGGATGCTTGCGGGCGCCAGCTTCAAGCGCTTCGCGCCACCATGCAACGTATTGCTGCCGCTCTGGCAACGAGGTCAGTTGTCCTCGTCGACGTTGCTCCAGTAGGCATCGAGCTTTTTTTGCAATATCAGCAGAGCTGCCGCCTCGGCCAGGGCCTTGTCTTTGCGCCGCAGCTCTTGCTCCAGTTGCCGGATACGCTTCTTGTCCGCTTTGGCCTGTGCCTTCTCCGCCTGTTGTAAGGTACGAGCGGATTGCTGGCCCAGAATACAGGCTTGGCGCCATTGCTGGACTTGCTCGGGATAGAGACCCTTACGGCGGCAGTACTCACTGAGTTCAATCTCGGAAAGCGCAGCGGTTTCCAGCACGACGGCGAACTTGGCCTCGGCGGGCCATTCATCGGTCAGTTTGTTGTCCCCGGGCACAGGAGACCCTCCGTCTTTGGCGTGTTTGCGCCAATTATACAGAGTGACCTCGCTGATGTTTTCCTGCCGAGCCAACTCGGCCACCGACATATTGATGGGCGGCAGCAGCTTCTTGAGCAAAGCAGCCTTGCGCTCACTTGAATAACGAGCCATTCGACACTCTTTATCCGCCCCCGGTCTTCACATTTAGATTATTCAGATTAGGCGACAACTATTCTGACACCGGGGGAACTCACCCCTTTCCTGTTTAAGCTGATTGACTAACTCTTGCTCTTGTGGGGTCAAAGTTCTTTGCTCATTACAAGCTGGAAGGATAAATATTGAACACACCAATAATGCTATCTGAGTTTTTTTAAGCATTGCATCCCCTAATACCTGATTCATTTACTAATCATCAACTCTTGTACGGAGAGTAACTTAATCCATACGGCATCCGAACACTGATAAGCCAGCCATAAAAATGAACCTCATCAAATGAGGTCCTTTCATATCTGTGATGAAGTACGCAATTTACTGACAGCCACCTCAGTTACCTAAACAGGTCTGGCTGATATCGCAGTCGAGTCAGTTGCCGCTGTTCCGCCACCACCGCATAGGTCTGCGGCACCGACAGGCCATGCTTGCGCGCCAGCTGGTCGATATTGCGACCGTTAAACTCATCCCAGATGGCCCGATCACGCAGCGCGGCCTTGAGATGATCCCCGGTGGGGATGTAGTAGGCACGCCCCCCCATGTAATGGGCCTGTACCAGCGCCAACTTGCGGGCCTGAGCCTTGGCCAGATCCGGCTCCATCCCCCCTCTGACCAATTCGCAGGTCAGCACATCGACCAGCTCACTCAGGGCTTTTGGCCATTTGGCCGTCAGTTCGGTGGTCGGGATCTGATCCAGGCGATCGACAAGCTGCCCCAGCGACTCATGATCATCGGCGAACAAGTCCAGATTCTCAGCGTTAACGTCCATCACTCATCTCCTCAAACGCCGCCACAACGGCCTGATACCCGGCCACTCGCCCGGACTTCCCATTGGTGGGGACGGTTTTCTTGGCCGCGACAAGCCGGGCAACCATCTCCCGCTTGTGCCAGTTTTTCAGCGACTCAAGCACCTGGTAAGCCAACCCATCGGTGAGCCAGGCCACCTCTGCAACGCCGATGCCGTTGTTAAGCCGTACTGTTTGCCGCTCAACATAGTGATTCAAGGCCGTCTCGCTGCCATCGCGCAGCAGGCCGTGGCGGTGCATGGTGATCCATACTGCCCTGATCACATTTATCTCGGCGGTTTTGGCATGGGCCCCACGGGCTGGGCTTAAACGCTTGATCCCTCCCGCTTTAACAGGGCGTTTAACCGTCGGTTTAAACCCTGCCCCCTTCATGGCCAGCAGCACCTTGTCCAGCTCCTGGATTGTCAACTCGGCCGCCGAACGCTTGCCGCTCTGCAGCTCAAGCAACGCCCGATAAGTCTCCTCATCGAGCCCCAGGGTGCGCCTGCCAACCTGAACCAGACGGATCAGGCGGGTACGATCACCACTCTGCGCAGCATTTGGCTGATTGTTAGCTAAGGTGTTCAATTCCCCCTCCCCGTCTTTTTCATCCAGATTTGCCCAGCAGCCACCACATCCGGCCCACTGCGCCACTGAGGACAATGGCTATCGAGCCACTGCTCAGCCTGCTGCTGGCTCAGGTTGCCAAACTTCATTACGTAGGCCAGCAGTCGTTGCCAGTTAGACATGGCCATGGCTGACCTCCAGCGCCGCCGTTCTGGCTTGCTGCAGCTCAGCCACCAGTTGCCAGCGCATCTGGCTTGCTTCCCCCGCCAGGGCAAATAACCCCTGGGCGCGGGCCTCTCTAATAAACTGTTTGAGCTGTTTGCACACAGCCCGTTTTTCAGCGGCCTCCAGTGCAATGGCTGCGGTGCTGAATATCTTGGTAAGCCGAATATCCATCTCTGTTTTAGTCATCGCCGTGCTCCTTTATCGAGGCGGTGAAGACCTGGGCCCAGATCGTTTGGTTGCTCATCAGTACCCGGCCACCACACCGGATAGACAGGGCGGCAGTGCCGCCCTGTTTCGCATCGGGCTATTACTCGAACTGCAGTGGCGTCACCTCTTGATGCTCCTCGGCATTGAGGGGCGCAGGCCCCAGCCCCAGCGCCCAGAGCAAGGCGGCCTTGATGCCATCCTCATAGGTGTCGTCGGGGTAGCAGGTACCCTCGGTTTCGGTGATTTGATCACAGAGCAGCAGTTGCTCTTCGGCTTTTTCCACGTTGATTTCCATCACACCTCCTCCCTATACCTTGGCCAGATCCAGGCTCATCTGGATGTAACGCCCCTGGGCGTCACGCTCATAGAGCCGCAGATATTGGCTGGTACCGGTCACCTGAATGGCATCGGCGATCGCCTGCATGGCCTGCTCCCAGTCGGCGTCTTCGATGTTGAGCTGACGAAGGGAGAGCACTTGGTTCACGTCGATATGACCCGCCTTGGAGACCCGAAAAGCGTGGTCAACCAGGGCCCGCAGCTTGGCATCAGCCCCATCGCTCCAGCGCGCGATGCACTGGTCAATCAGTACCTTGGCGGCCTGGATCCGTTCATCAAATTTGCGGTGCTCCCCCACCGCCCGAATGAGCTTGTAACGACCATCAAAACTGAGCAGGGTCACGTTGCCCTTGGTACCGCCCCACGCCACGCCATACTGCTCGGATGACAGGTCAATAAAGTCGTTGATCTGCTGCATGGCGCTAATCTTGAAGGCGGCCAGCTGCGAACGCTGCTCACGGGCAGCAGCAATGACACCCATCACCACTTCATCGCGCAGCTTGTCAGCCGGGGCGATCAGGTTTTCCGGTACCCAGTGCCCCTGGGCGTTCTGGCGCATCGGGGTTGTACTGCTGGTTTGTGCTTCTTGCATGGGCTTCTCCTTAATGGATCTTGTTGCTGCCGGGCATCTGATAGCACACGGCAGCAGCCTGCTGTTTCACTGGGCCGAGTACCTGCTCTTCCATGTGAGTCGCACGGCAAAATTCGAGGAACTTGGGTAATTGGCGCAGCACGACCTTGGCCAGTGCTTCGTCTTCGATATCGAGCTCTATCTTGGCCATCTCCATTCTCCTTATTGGCGCCAGTGCAGCAGGCAGCCGCCAAAGCGCACCAGGGCGACCTCCCGAACCACGCCAGCCAGGCATTCGCGGCTTAATACGGCGCGGGCCTTCATTGCTTGTGGCAGAGGGCCAGTGACGGCCAGCAGCGGGGTGTGGCGCACCTGGCTGGTGCGGACTTCATATCCTCTGGCCGTCAACCAGTGGCTGAGCTGTTCGGCAGTCTTGTGCAAATTGCTGCGCAGATTCTTTTTCATCCCGTTCTCCTTGTGATTCATCACCGGGCCCACTGCTTATTCCGAGCCCAACCCCTGCCAACCGTTATTTGCCTTCTTGCTTGTCGAGCAGTCGGTTGTATTTGATACCCATGATTTTCAGTTCTTCCGCCAGCAGCTCACTCAGGATGCGTAGCGACGAACTGGCATTCTCGCCATCGCTCTTGGCCTGACGGCGTAACCTGGAGAGGGTGGCCTCGGCGTCATAGCGAGCCGTTTTCTGTGACCCTTTGCCCTGCTCTACCGATAACCGCATCGGGCGGCGCAGTTGTTGCTCCTCCGTCAGCTGGCTATGGGGACAACCTGAGCGGCAAGCCTTCCAGAGCTTGATATCCATCGGGCTGCTACCCACATCACTGGGGCCACGGCGTTGATGGGCAAGGCACTGGTGAGCCGGGATATCCCCCAGAATGGGACACCTCACCTTGTTGCCCATCAGGGCCCCCTCCACTAAGGTCTGTACCCTTGCCATATCGCCGGGATACTTTTCGTTGCAGACCTGACTGATGGTGGTGCGAGAAAGCCCAAGCTTCTCTGCCACCTGGGCCAGCGAGCTGGCCGCCACTTCGGCCTGCAATACTTCAAGCCACGTGCCCATGCTCACCCTCCTCAAACTGGAATGGATAAAGCCGCTGCTGGTTCTGATCCCAACAACCGTTTTCTCTTTTCATCGGAGAAAAGCGCCCCGTATCACGGATCAATTGATAGATGTTTGTAAGTCCGTATTTGTCCTGAACAGACAGCCTTGGATTAACCCTGACAGCCAATCTCACATATCCCGCCAGAACCAATTGATTGGTGTAATGCCAAGCAGTATTGCGGTTGGTATTCGCGGTAATCATCAGGTCAGTCAGAGTAAATCGGCGACTTATCTTCATGGTGTTCCAGAGCTTCTGTTGCACGGTTTTGCGCTTGCTTCGACACTTGTTATACCGGCGTTTAACCGTCAGACCTTCGGCGTCCAAAGGACGCACACCACTACCCAGTGGGGGCGAAATCGTAGGATCCACGACTTGATAAATTCGCTGCCGCCTCTGAGCTTTGGGTGATATGAGTCGGATATATCCACCAGATAGCCAAGCGTTGATCACCCGATACATCTGTTGCTTATTGATCTCGACACCTTTGATGACCTCTTGCACAGAGAAGCTCTCCTGCTGACAGATCCAATTCCAGGCGAACTCTGTTTTGGTTTCGTTTTTTGTCTGAACCACTGGTATCCCTCCCGTGCTCTTTGCTTTTATCGCAGTGCATTAACACCGCTAACGGCTACGGCGCACGTCATGCAGCAAGTCGCTGGCGTCTACATCTTCCAGACGGATGATGTGAGCGTCAGAAGCCATAGCCATCTTCTCGATCTTGTCGAGGGCTGAGACGATGGTACGAACCACCCCGTTGGAACGTTTGCGAATGAGATCCAGCAAGGCATCGTCAATTTCCACGTCCACCTCCAGCATTTCGCTGGCAATCAGGGACACGTCATCGAGATCGGCCGGTTTGAACTCAATCCATTGGGAGATACGGTTAAACAGCTGCTTGCGCTGGCTAATCCGGCGGGCAATCTCTTCCATCCCGACCAGGATCAGGGGTTGTTCGGTGGCATCGTAGATATCGCGCAGGGTCTCCATGATGCGGGCATTGCCGACCACGTAATCAGCCTCATCCACGAAGATGGCCAGCTCTTCGGCCCGCACGGCTTCGACAATGCTATCGACCTGGGCCCGCAGGTTGTGGCGCTGGGGGATGCCGATCTCTTTGGCTATCTGCTCCAGCAGGCTGGTGACGGTATCGGCCTTGTAGCAACGCACATAGATCCCGTTCACTTCGTCCTGGTTGAACAGCCACTCCACGGCAGTGGTCTTGCCAAAACCGGAGGGCCCATGGATCAAGCCAATGCCTGGCACGATGCTGGAGCGGTTGAGCAGGTTATCGAGCAATTGCTCGGTCTTGATCATGTTTTTGACTTCAACGATCTTGTGTTTCATAGTGTTTATGTCCTTTATCTATGGTTTAAACAGGGCTGCACGCTTAACCTTTTGCCTGGGCATTGCGTGTGGCCCTGATGCTTTCCAGATGCCTGCTAATCCGTTTTGCTGGCAACTTGTGGCTATACAGGTACTTGGTCAGCCACTCCTTCTCCCGCTCGGTCAGCGGGGTATCCAACTCCTTCTCTGCCAAGTAAATTGCCTGCTCATACTCGGTCTTGAGAGCTCTGGACTCTTGCCCTGCCGTTGCTTGCTGGCGGGCAGCTTTCTCTTCTCGCCTGGCCTCAATGGCGGCCAGCTCCGTAGCACTGAACCCGACCGGCACACTGGATGCCGCAACCCCAGTCAGGGCAGCCAGCGCCGGGTTGTCGAGGTTCAGATCCGAGCGCTTGAACTGGGCAACCTCCTTGGCCTGATCGACAAAGTGATTGACCACATCCTGGTGCAGCTGGTCGATGCCAAATGTCTTGGCCACATTGCGCATCTCGCGGCGGAATCGGGCCAGTACCTTGGCATCCTCACGCTTGGCTGCACGGAATGCGTCTGGGCTGATGCCATTTCCGAGCAGATCGGTATTGATGGCCTCCACTCGGTCTCCCCAGTCTCCGGTGCGGTATAAGGTGGCGCGACCCACATCGTTGGGATCGAGAAAGACGCTGACCCGCTGGCTCTTCCAGGTGTGCTCCAATAGCTCCGGGGCGCTATATTTCAGGCCACCGGCCTTAATAAAGCCTTTGGAGACGGTCGCCTCACCGATATGGTTGAGCAGCAGATCCAACGCAGACTCATCGGTGATGGCGCGGCGCTGATAACGGGCACTCTGGTACTTCTCGTTTGGGGTCATCCCCAGTGAGCTGTGCTTTTTGTTGTGGTAGCGGGCATCCAGCCAGTTATCGAGCAGGGTCTGCAGCTCTTGTGCTGTCATCGCCAACTCAAAAATCTCTTTTTCTGCATCCGGTTTGCGCTTCTCTTCCAACCGCTGGGCAAAGCTCTTGCGGGCTTCAATCACCTGTCTGTCAGCCACGCAGTGGCCTATATAGGAGGGCAACAACTCGATCAGGCCGTGGCTCAGGGTGCGGAAAAATCGCTCGATAAAGGGCTTTTCCCAACCCGAATAGGCATTGGATCGGCTGACATTGATATCCAGCAGTGTGCAGATCGACATGACCCGCTGACTCACGTAGTCAGAGCCGTTATCGGTACGCATCACACCGTTGTCATTGAGGGTGCCCCAGGCCAACAGGGTCTTGCGCAGCAACAGGCAGATCCCCTCGCTGGAGGAGCTCTTGGCCACCAGCAAACGAACGCGGCGAGTAAACACGTCGATCACCGCGATAATGCTGTGACGGCCATCCACCAACATGGCATCGACCGGGGTGCTGTCGAACTCCCACACATCGTTCGGCTGACCCATCCAGGGATACATTTCCTCGATGGCTGTGCGGTATTTGTTGTTGTAGGCATCCGGGTTGGTGGCATAGGTAAAGGCCACTTTGTTTTCAGCCAACCACTTAACCATCCAGCGGCGCAGGGATGACTGGCTGGGGATATGCCATCCCAGCTTGTTCATCGCGCTGTACTCAGTGGCGAGCTCATGCAGAGCACCCCACTTGTTGGCCAAGTGTGGCTTGGCAGTCACCAATGCGGTAAGGAACTGGGCCAGCTCAGGGCTTTGCTCAACGGTTGAGGGCCGTTCACGCTGATAATTGCCAGCCAGTGCGGCTGGGCCTTCATTGGTCAACGAGCTTTGCCAACGGCGCAGCGTGATCAGGCTAAACGGTTTTTGCCGCTCATAGACGCTGGCTGGCAACTGCAGGCTGCGGGTACGGTATGCCTCGATAAAAATCCGGCGTCCCACCTCTCCTTGCTGGCAGGCGTGATAGGGCGCCAGAAAGATATCGGCGGCCTGCAAAATCAGCAGTCTGGCATCTACTTTTTTGCGTGGGGCTTCGCTCAGGGTCAGCAGTTTGCGGCCAGCATCAGGCTTGGCCGGTCTCTCCCGCTCCAGTAACTTGGCCATCGCCTTGCCGCCAGCACTGTGATCGGTCACAGCCTGACCTTGCTGAGCCACAGCCTGCTCTGCCAAATGGCGGCGGGTTTCTGCTGGCAGTGAACTGATGTGGAACTCGCTGCCTTTACCTATTTCCCTTGGTCTGGATTTCCAATTCTCTTTGCTCGCCCGGATCCGAATTGCACGATCTGTTGCAGGCAGACCAGGTAAACCGGCCAGTTTAATCGAAGTAAACCACTCACTCATGGTCGTGCTCCTCACCTGACTCGGCCCCTTGCTGGTAACCAATGAACTGATACAGCTCTTTCATGATCTTGTCGGCAAGGGCTCCATCCCGTGGTAACCGGTTCGTGTCAGGCGCGTACATTTGAACATACAGCTGGACTGTTCGTGGGTTGTAATCACGAGACAGGGCCCATGCACGACAGCTAGAGCCTTTGGCCACTAGGTGTGCGTGTATGTGTTTCGCGCTTCGTATTTCCATCGGTTCATTCCGTGTTAATATCCGTTGGTTATTCGCATTGCGCAGGCATCACTTTTATACGCACTGCGAACATTTGTGATTATTGATCCGTTTCGTACGCACGTCAATCACTGGGAATGATAAGCACACATTTCCGATGCGTACAAATACACGCACAGTGGAATTCGATTCTAACTGTTTGATTTAAAAGGGATATGATGGAATCGGAAAACGAGAACCAGATCGGAAATACAGATCCGTTTCTTAGGAGTGGGATCGGATCCTTCCCTGAGCGTTTAACTGAGGTCATTGGTACCCAAAGCGTGCGCTCATTCGCAGAAGAGATCGGACTCTCAGAGGGGGCCGTACGCGCCTTTTTAAAAGGTCGTCTGCCCAGAGCTGATGACGCTCTCGCCATCGCACGGGCAAAAGGCGTTGATTTGGTTTGGTTACTGTCAGGTAGCTCAGCCGATGAGCCAGCATCAGCTAACCTATCAACTCACTCGCTCAACGAAGAATCAAAAAAATACAATAATATCAAGGCGATATCAGATACTTCTATTTGCTACAAATGGGAGGAATTTGATGAAGAGTATGCCCTGATCGATGGCTACCACATCTCAGTTAGTGCCGGGCATGGAGCATTTAATGATGACCATAGCGTTAAACGCAGGCTGGCGTTCCGCCGTAAGTGGCTCAAATACCGGCAGTTGAATCCAGATAACCTGGTAGTGGTATTTGCCAAGGGGGATAGCATGGAGCCAACCATCCATTCTGGCGACTCTATCCTGGTGGATATCAGCCGCAACCAGATCCAGGATGGTGGCCTGTTCGTGCTGCGGTTAGGGGATGAACTCTACGCCAAGCGGCTGCAGAAGCGGGTTGATGGTGGGGTGAACATCATCAGCGACAATAAAACTGGATACGAAACACTAGCGGTTATGCCGAACGAGCTGGACTCGTTGAGTATCATTGGCAAGGTCGTCTGGCTGGGGCACGATTTTTTTTAACCCAATTTATCCTAACACCCGCCCCTGTCAGGATTTAATGACGTTGCATGCCAGCGGTTTAAGAATCCAAAGCAAAACCAGGCATCAAGTCTGGTTTTTCATTTTCAGCGCATGGACTAGCCGTTTGACCCGGAAGTTTTCATTTTGCAGTTAAACACTCTGGTTTAACTGCATCGTGCCACAAGCCCCGCCACTCCTGAGTTTGTCCCGCCATCTCCCACTTGTTTTCACCAGCTCCCGGTTTTTTCATTCTTGGTGGTGGGTTACACCTCGTGAGACCCGTTTCTCACTTGGCACAAAAAGTCGCGCTAAAACGGGAGAATTGTGGATCCATGCTTTCCAACTTGGCAGGCTCCTGCTCGACGAATTATTGGCATTAGTTCAGGAAGCCGATCAGGAAGTAGACATGGCTGAAATCTCAGAAATCATGAAGGCGAAGATCGCCGCGAAAAGAGAACAAATCCGGCTCGGGGAACAGTTGGCCGCACTGCAAGACCAGATTAACGAGCAACGCCTTGCAGCACTACGCTCTCGCAAAGAGCTGGCGACTGCTCAGACAGTGACTCAGAAGGCGAAGGAGCTGGCCCGTACAGCGGTTGGCATTGCCCAACGGACACAAGGCCAGCTCATAGAATCCCGGCGGATGGCTGACGCTCTCGCCACGTTGCCAACAACGATCAACGCCGAGCCGGTGCCCGTCGGTGGAGCCTTGGTTGCCCCCTCTGCGTGCAGTCAATCGTTGGAATGGCTGGTGGCCCGATTCAACGAGCACAGCGAACATGTGGAAAAGCTCAAACCCAAGACCCTGAGCCAACGCCAGAGCAATCTTGCCCGTTTCCTCGATGTTCTCGGCCCGCTGGGCAGCGCGGCGCTTAGTGCCGCCGATATTGCCCACTATCGAGAGGTTATTCGCACGATCCCTAAGAATCTCCCGAAATTGTCAATTTGGAAAGAGCGCCCCGAGGATCCCGTGCTGCGGCGTAACTGGTATCTGGGCTTAGGCAAGCGGGGCCTGCCCTCCCTGTCCGAGCAGGGGCTGTAGTGGTCAACTAAATCCGGACACACAGTTAAGCCGATTTTCGGCCTCTGCTGGCGGTATCCCATCATTGTGTTGATGCGGGCGCCGCCAGTTGTAGTAATCCATCAGGTAGTAGCTGATATCCCGCTTGGCTTCCCGCAGGCTCATGTACCCCGTGGTCGGAAGCCATTCCGTCTTGAGGCTCCTGAACAGCCGCTCCATCGGCGCGTTATCCCAGCAGTTGCCACGCCGACTCATGCTCTGGGTCATGCGATAGCGCCACAGCCGTTGCCGAAATACCCGGCTGCCGTATTGGCTGCCCTGGTCGGAGTGAAACAGCACGCCAGACGGGCAGCCCCGTTGCTGATACGCCATGTCGAGCGCTTTCACGGCCAACTCAGCATCAGGCCTGCCGGACATCGCCCAGCCCACGACCCGTCGGGTGTGGAGGTCGAGCACCGCGGCCAGGTAATGCCAGCGGCCACCTGCCCATACGTAAGTGATGTCGCCGCACCACACCTGATTGGGTTGCTGGACATCAAATTCACGCGCCAGAAGATTAGGAATATCCGGTCGTTCAGACCGCGCGACCTGATAACGATGAGCTCCCGGTTGTTTGGAGACCAGCCCGGCCTCCTTCATCAGGCGACGCACCTTGAACCGACCAATCTGATGCCCCAGTGCCCGCATCATTGACATCAAGGCCCGGCTGCCAGCTGAGCCTCTACTCTCTTTGAACAAACACCGTAACTCACTTCTCTGCTGCACCCGTTCACGGTTAATTGTGCGCCTGCGAGCCAGATAGTCGTAAAAACAGGCGGTTGGTATACCGAAAGCGCAACAGACCAGGGTGGTGGGGGCTTGCTCCCTTAATCGGTCTATCAGCGCGTACGTTCGAGTTCGTCCGCCATCAAGAGAGCAGTAGCCTTTTTTAGAATGGCCTTTTCGCGTTCAAGCCGGTTGATGCGGGCTTCCAACTCCTGAATTTTTTGCTGCTCAGGGGTCAGCGCCCGGTTAGCAGGTGTAGCGCCACTTCGTTCTGATTGAAGTTGCTGAACCCATCGACGCAGCACGGTTTCGCCGACATCCAGTGAACGGCTGGCTTCGGGGACTGAATAGCCTTGGTCGAGCACCAGGGATGCGGCTTCCAGCTTGAACTCGGCAGTAAATGAGCGACGTAATCTTGTCATTGAACACCTCAAATAATGGTGGCGACTGTACCACCTAAAACGGTGTCCGGGATGATTAGACCACTACAGGACGAGGCGAGCGCCCTCCGAGGCTGCGAACTCAGAAGACAATGAGGCCCGCAATCCGGCGCGGGCCTCCTCTATCAACTCCTCCCGCATCGAGTCGGGGCGAACACCTGAACGCCCCCTGATCCGTTTCACTGTGGATAGGCTGATTCCCGTCTGCTCGGCGATAGCAACAATAGGCCATCCTGCCGCGAGAGCTGCGGCGACCTGCGCTTCAAGGGCGGGGGAGGTGCGACGCATCGCGGCCCCCCTCTATTCCGAGCGCATCACACGGGGTCAATTGTTCCCATCGGGTGATTGCTAGCTCCACAATTTGCGTAGGCGACATATTCAGAGCACTGGCCCATATCGCCACACGTTCCGCGACTGGACGGGATAGCCGTATTACTTGGACTGTTTTTTGCGGCTTCATGCTTTCCCCTCTCCATGCTCCAAACCCTGCTGCTGTTCGCAGAACATCGTCCATAAACGCGCATTCCCATTTTGATATGTCAGGGTTGCCGCCCGCTCATTGTCATTGGCTATGGGGGCTACTGCCGCCGATTGTGGGATCCTAGACAGCATGGAGACGAAAAAATCATTTTCTACTGGCACATGCATAGAGATCAGATCCACCCCGGCAGGTGATACGAGCAAGGAGCGGACGATCTCGCGCAACCCTAACACCTGCTGCAATGCGAAAAATCTCCGGCTATCCATACGCCTCGCCTCGCATAGATTACGAACAGCCCCATAAAGCCGGGTATCAATAACCCGGGCCTGCTCTTCATTGGTCTTTTGAACCTCAAGGATTACATCGCGAGCCGCCACAACGTCCCCCTTATCCATCAGTTCCAAAGCGTATGAGAGCTTGCCCGCTGTCACACCATGCGCCTGTTCGAAACGCGTTTCCGGGATCATGCTTTACCTCCATTGCGGGCCAATGCCGCCGCTATACGATACGAGCCGCCAAGGCTTCCACGCTCAATAGTGCGCTGACGCTGCTTCTCGATTTCCTCCTTAACTTCCATGCGCATCCTGTCCGCCAAATCTAGATGGGTCTCACGCTCTTCAATCCAGCCGGTTTCCCCTTCACCAGTGATGATCTCGTCGTCTTCAATCTGCTCAACCGGTATACCGGCAAGCTCTGCTAAAAACGCTTTGTCCCTACCTTCCAGATAGTGCGCATCCTCACCCATCCGCTCTGCGAGCTGACGCTTCAATATTGAAACCTTCATGTATAAGCCTATAAATCTCAATAAGTTACAATGATTTCATGTTACACAAACAGATGACCGATCACCATATTCGAGACAAAAAAATACCGGCGCTTGGCCGGTATGTTGTTGCTTTATTCGCGTGCTGCTTGGGTCGTCATTACGCTGCTTTGCAGGCTCGCTTCACACTGGCGGGTGAAATCCCAAAATGTTCGGCGGTCGCCTGGATGCTTGCGCTGTTTTCCTTCCGCCAGATAGCAACGGCGGTATCGTCGATGGTCTTCTCACGCCCTAATGCTTTGCCCTCTGCCTTGGCCTTAGCGATCCCGGCCATCTGACGGGCCTTGATATTTGAGCGTTCCAGCTCTGCGACAGCGGCCAGCATGGTCAGCATTGCCTTACCGATTGGCGTGGATAGGTCGAACCCCTCCCGCAAGCTGATAATCGACACGCCCTTGGCTTGCAGCGCTTCAACCGTGTATAGAACGTCGATGGTGTCACGCCCAAGACGGTCAACAGCGGGAACAATTAGCGTATCCCCCTTCCGCACAAACTTGAACAGCTCGGAGAATTCCGGGCGCTCTAATGCCTTCACTGCGCCAGATATGCCCTCGTCTGCGAACCACGTTTCTACCTTGTGAATCTGCTCAATGCTGTGTCGCTGAGCCTCTACGCTTTGCTCGCCAGTGCTCACCCTCAGATACCCGATAACCGCCATAACAATTCCCCACTGATAGCTCAAAAACTATAGCTCACAATGTAGTGATAGCTCATATTGAAATCAACACTTTTGAGCCACTCTTTTCGATGGGGTGTTTGGGTGGCTCAAAAGGTACAATTTATGAGCCGCACAAGTCGTGCTGTTCACTAGCTACTATCTGATGCCGATAAATGCGTGCAAAATGTTAGATTGCGCAAAGTTACTGAGCAAAGCTCTACGTATAATTAGCTATTTTCATAAATAGGAGATGTGATGGCATGGATAGCAAACCTATTCACTTAACAGTTTTATTACTTTTAGCAACGAATTCTTATGCAGCTTTAGATGAAAAAGAGTTTGCAAAATGTGCAGCTCTTGAGGGGGATTTACACCGACTGGAGTGCTTTGATCAACTGGCAAAAAATAATAAACTTGAAGGCCCGCAGGTAGTTCCTACAGCTATAGCTGACAAGGGTAAGTGGTATGTATCGGTTAAGGAAAATCCAGTTGATGACTCCAAAACTGTGACTTTGATTTTGGATGCGGACTCCGGCGTTAGTCGCTCAGGAAGTCCCATTTCCATTATTGCAAGATGCCAAAGTAACAGTACAGATTTATATATTGCCTGGGACGACTATCTCGGGGGTGATGCCTATGTTCTAACTAGAGTAGGTAACAATAAAGCTGTTACTCAGGAATGGAGTCTGTCCAGTGATAGTAAAGCGTCCTTTCATCCAAGGCCAGTTCAATTCTTAAAAGAAATGTTCACATCAAACAAGCTTGTAGCCCAAATAACACCGTACAATGAAAACCCAGTAACGGCTATTTTTGATACTTCAGGCTTAGAAAATGCAATTAAACCCCTCAGGGAAATTTGTAAATGGTAATAATATGTGATTTGGATTCGCTGAATTCTAAGCCACATAATTCAAATGACAATTAGGGAGTTGAACTGGCGTCCAAAATTTGGTGTCATAGTGAAGGGTCACAGAAATGATTCGCTGGAACAGGTCATCTAACCGATTGATCTGAAATGATAAACTAAAGATTGGTTGTCACCTCCCCCCAGCTGTACAGATCTAGTTATCACCTGACACCGGCCTCAAACCGGTGTCTTGTTTACGCTACTTTAAGTGCGCACTTCCTTCGGTATCAATTTCAGACCCTTCTTGAACATGCTGTAGGGGGCCCCCGGTGTCAGAATAGTTGTCGCCTAATCTGAATAATCTAAATGTGAAGACCGGGGGCGGATAAAGAGTGTCGAATGGCTCGTTATTCAAGTGAGCGCAAGGCTGCTTTGCTCAAGAAGCTGCTGCCGCCCATCAATATGTCGGTGGCCGAGTTGGCTCGGCAGGAAAACATCAGCGAGGTCACTCTGTATAATTGGCGCAAACACGCCAAAGACGGAGGGTCTCCTGTGCCCGGGGACAACAAACTGACCGATGAATGGCCCGCCGAGGCCAAGTTCGCCGTCGTGCTGGAAACCGCTGCGCTTTCCGAGATTGAACTCAGTGAGTACTGCCGCCGTAAGGGTCTCTATCCCGAGCAAGTCCAGCAATGGCGCCAAGCCTGTATTCTGGGCCAGCAATCCGCTCGTACCTTACAACAGGCGGAGAAGGCACAGGCCAAAGCGGACAAGAAGCGTATCCGGCAACTGGAGCAAGAGCTGCGGCGCAAAGACAAGGCCCTGGCCGAGGCGGCAGCTCTGCTGATATTGCAAAAAAAGCTCGATGCCTACTGGAGCAACGTCGACGAGGACAACTGACCTCGTTGCCAGAGCGGCAGCAATACGTTGCATGGTGGCGCGAAGCGCTTGAAGCTGGCGCCCGCAAGCATCCTGCGGCCGAGGTGTTGGGGCTGAGTCTGCGCACGCTCCAGCGCTGGTTGGCCGGGCCTGAGCTGAGTGCCGATAGGCGACCGGATGCGGTTCGTTCCATACCTGCTCATGCATTGAGCCCAGAGGAGCGGCAGGCCGTGCTGGACGTCTGCAATAGCCAGGAGTTCGCCTCGTTGCCGCCGAGTCAAATTGTGCCACGGCTGGCCGACCAGGGGCGCTACTTGGCCAGTGAGTCGAGCTTCTATCGCATCTTGCGGGCGGCTGACCAGCAGCACAGGCGTGGCCGGAGCCAGCCACCGCGTCATGTGCCGGTACCAACCAGCCATACCGCGACTGGGCCCAATCAAGTGTGGTCCTGGGATATCACCTACTTGCCGTCACTCGTGCGCGGCCAGTATTACTACCTCTATCTGATAGAGGACATCTACAGCCGCAAAGGGGTGGGCTGGGAAGTGCATGAGCAAGAGTGCGGTGAACGGGCGGCGGCGTTGCTGCAACGGAGCATCATCCGCGAGCAGTGCTGGAAGCAGCCGCTGGTCTTGCACTCGGACAACGGCGCGCCAATGAAGTCAGTCACGCTGCTGACCAAGATGCATGACCTGGGTGTCACGCCCTCGCGGGGACGGCCTCGGGTCAGCAACGATAATCCGTACTCGGAGTCATTGTTCAGGACGCTGAAGTACTGTCCGCAGTGGCCATCAGACGGCTTTGCCAGTCTGGAAGCGGCCAGGGAGTGGGTGCGCGACTTTATGGCCTGGTATAACGAAGAGCACCGGCATAGCCGTATCCGCTTCGTCACACCCAACGAGCGGCATCGGGGTGACGATAAAGCCCTGCTGGCGAAACGGGATGCTGTGTACCAGGCCGCCCGAGCACAACACCCAGCGAGGTGGAGTGGCAAGACGCGAGACTGGACACCTATCGGTGCCGTGATGCTAAATCCGGAGCGGCCCGAGAAACCCGAGCCGGAGCAGAAAGAGGCTGCTTAAAACAGCTTTGCGCGACAACTATCTTGAAAAACGCCGGGGGTCTGACCCTCCATCATCCTGCCCTGATGTGGCCGCTCGGTGTTGTAGTGTTCCAGGTAGCTATCCAGGTCTGTCTGCATCTGTTCTACCGACTCATACCAGGTCGTCCTCCCCTTGATACGGAAGTGCTCATCCAGCAGTGTGCGGTGCAACCGCTCGATAAAGCCATTGCTCTGCGGCCTGCGTACCTTGGTGGTCCGGTGCTCAATCCCCTCCAGTTGCAGGAACAGCTCGTAGGGATGATGGTCAGGGCGCCCACAGAACTCGCGCCCGTTGTCCGACAAGATGGTATAGACCCGAGCCTCATGGGCTTCGAAGAACGGCAGGACCGTTTCGTTGAGCACATGAACCGAGGTCACCGGCAGCTTGCTGGTGTAGAGCCGTCCCCAGGCGTGGCGGCTGTAGCAGTCCAGCACGGTTTGCAGATACACCTTGCCTACCCCCTTGAGTGCGCCGACGAAGAAGGTGTCGACCGCCACCAGTTCCCCGGTGTAGTGAACCTCAATTTGGCGTTCGCGAAACTCGGGGCTGAAGCGCTCGAGCAGGCGGATCTGCTCGTCATTGAGCTCAATCGTCTGTTCCCTATGGGTTTTCTCGAGGCGCAACAAGCGGTCATGCTTGGAGAGCAAGTCGTGACGTTGCCACACGCCACGCACACCGCCTGCACTGACGTTGATGCCTTGCAGAGCCAGTTCTTGCGCGACCCGCAGCGGGCCATGGGTTGGTCTGGTGAGAGAGTAATCGAGGATGGCTTGCTCAATCTCGGGAGCGACCCGGTTGGGATGAGCCCCTTTACAGCCGGGGAGTTTGTCGAGCAAGCCCTCGGCGCCATAGGTCTGGTAGTTACGGCGAATCTCGTAGAACTGCTGACGGCTGTAGCCGATGAGCTTGCAGGCTTTGCTGACGTTATTGAGCTCTTTGGCGAGCTCTAGCAAGCTGAGTTTACGACGTGCTACTTTCTCGTTGGTGGTCATACGGTGACTCCAGATAACACGGTAGGGGTACCGTTTTGTTATCCGGTTTGAAGCCGTATGACCACTCCCTTTTGTGGGCAACTGTCAGGTGAATACCATCTCCATACACCCCAGCTCCACCAAACGTTTGGAAAGGGCCACTTCGCAAGAAGTGGCCCTTTTTGTATCCTTTTTCTCGCCTTCAGAGGATGTATCCGCCCCGCGAGTGCTGTGCATCTCCAGACCAAGGGCCATAGGCTCTGCGGGGGGTGGCTGCATTTGACATGGGCCAGCTCCAGGTGGCATCGCCAGCAAAAACCGGCGAGTGGAGCAGCAATTTGCCCGGGAGCTGTGGGCCAAGCCATCAGCCCAGCGCCTCCATGGGGTTGAAACAACCTCGAGGGTTCGCCCCCGAGAATCTTCCACTAGCCGTTGGCAGTGGAAGGCTGGGTCAGATGAACGACGGGATTTTCGGAGAAGAGGTAGCGGTCATCCTCCATTTCGTCATCGAAGATGGTGGCCTGGAAGAGCATCTGCTTGGTGTTCTCCAGGTGCTGCCACATGGCCAGCTTGGCCGCCTGCGGATCCTTGCGCATCAAGGCCTTGAGGATCTGGTCGTGATCGTCGCACCAGCTGGAGATGGCCTTGTCGTCGATATGCTCGTGGAGCTTGCGCCAGTAGGGGTTGCGCTCGCGATGCAGCCAGAGCTGCTCGGTCAGGATCACCAGCACGGAGTTCTGGGTCGCCTTGGCCACCTGGATATGGAACTGCTTGTCCCACTCCGAATCGCGGGCACGATCCTCCTTGCGGGCCAGGGCCTGGATCTTCAGCAGCTCCATGATGTCCTGCTTGGTCACCTGGGTCGCGGCAAACTCGGCGATATTGCTCTCCAGCAGTTGCCTGGCTTGCAGCAGCTCGAAGGGGCCCGCCGTCAACAGGGCGTCATCCAGGGTGGGCGTCGCTTCGGCATACTGGCTCTCCCGGGCGATCACGTGGATCCCGGACCCTTTCTGCACCGCCACCAGCCCTTCCACTTCCAGCATGATGATGGCTTCGCGCACCACGGTGCGACTCACGTCCATCTCCTCGGCAATCAGCCGCTCGGCCGGCAGACGCTCGCCAACTTGATAACGCTGGCTGGCAATGCGTTGTTTCAGCTCGGCGGCGACTTTCTGATAGAGACGCTTTGATTCAACCAAGTCCATATTCATCTCACTCACACCCCAGCCTCATACTATTCAAGTGCCGGGACTGTCCCCCGGATACGGTAACTTGTTATACCAATTTACATGAAAATGAACAAGTGAGCCCTGGGCTCACTTGCTCTCTCATGACTCAGTGCATGCCAAACAGTCCCGGCAGGAAGAGGCTGAGTGACGGTATGTAGGTCACCGCCATCAGGCTCAGCAGCAAGACGAAGAAGAAGGGCAGCATGGGCCGGATCAGGGCCTGCAGCTTGACCCCCGAGACCGAACACCCCACAAACAACGCACTGCCCACCGGCGGTGTACAGAGCCCGATGCAGAGGTTGAAGATCATCATGATGCCGAAGTGGACCGGATCCATGCCGAGCTCGGTGACGATGGGCAGGAAGATCGGGGTGAAGATCAGCACCGCCGGAGTCATGTCCATGAAGACGCCCACGATGAGCAGGATCACGTTGATGATGAGCAGGATGACCAGAGGGTTATCGGAGACATTCATCAAGGCGTCACTGATGGTGTAGGGGATGTCCGCATTGGTCATGGCCCAGGACATGCCCACCGAGATGCCGATCAGCAGCACGATAGCGGTAGTGATGACCGAGTCCAGCATGATGGCCGGCAGATCCTTGAACTTCACTTCGCGGTAGATGAGCACCGAGAGTACGAAGGTGTAGACCACGGCGATGGCGGAGGCTTCGGTGGCGGTGAAGATGCCCCCCAGGATCCCGCCCATGACCACCACCACCAGCAGCAGGCTGGGGATGGCATCCCAGAAGGCGCGCATCACCATGGCAAAGGAGGGTCGCTCCGCAACCGGGTAGCCACGGCGCTTGGCGATGATGGCTCCCACGGCCATGATGCTGAGCCCCATCAGGATGCCGGGGACGTAACCGGCCATGAACAGGGTGGCCACCGAGATGCCGCCGGCGGTCAGGGCATAGATGATGAGCACGTTGGAGGGCGGGATCAGCAGACCCGTGATGCAGGAGGTCACGTTGATGGCCGCCGAATAGGCCGGATCATAGCCGGACTTCTTCTGCATGGGGGCCATGGTGCCACCCACCGCGGCCGCGGCTGCCACCGCCGATCCCGAGATGGAGCCGAACAGCATGTTGGCCATGACGTTCACGTGGCCGAGCGAGCCCGGCATGCGGCCCACCAGCACCTGGGAGAAATTGATGAGCCGCTGGGCGATGCCGCCGCAGTTCATCAGGGTCCCCGCCAGGATGAAGAAGGGGATCGCCAGCAGGGAGAAGCTGTCGAGGCCGGTGGCCATCTTCTGGCCGACCACCGCAAGGATGGTTTCCATCGGCAGCATCATCATGCCGGAGGCCAGGGTCGCCAGGCCGATGGAGAAAGAGATGGGCACGCCCGCGAACACCAACACGAAGAAGGAGCCGAACATGACCAGGGCTATGGTCCAATCCATCAGATGTTCTCCTCTGAGGGGGCAAGATCGGGGGTGGGCGCCAGACTGTCGAGCAGGGTCTCCAGCATGAAGAGCACACAATAATAACTGATGATGAGGCCACTCAGGGGCAGCACGGCGTAGACATAGGCCATCGGCAACTGCATGGCCGGGGAGACCTGGCCGGTGCTGTAGACCTTGGTCACCAGGGTCAGGCCGCCCCACACCATGGCGCCGCTGGAAAACAGCAGCACGCAGAGATCCACGAACAGCTGGTTGGCGAGCTTGCGCCCTCCCTTGAGGTCGGAAACGAACAGGTCGATGCTGAGGTGGCGACGCTTGCCGGTGGCGTAGGCCGCTCCCAGCAATCCCACCCAGATCATGCTGAAGCGGGCTATCTCGTCGGTCATGGTGCTCGGCTGTGCCAGCACGTAGCGGCTGAACACCTGCCAGACCACGCAGACCACCAGCATGGCCATCACGGCGACGGTAAACCCGGCGAGCAACCTGTCGATGGGTTGCTTGAACTTTTCAAGACGCATTGCGGTTCTCCCGGGAGGGCGATCTCGTCGCCCTCCCCTCATGATTACTGACCGGCTTCATTCTCGATCTTGGTGAGCCACTCACCGCGTACCGGATCCTTGCGGAAATCGTCATACAGGGGGGCCAGCGCAGTGCGGAAAGCCTCCTTGTCGACCTGGATGAAGGTGGCCCCCGCGTCGGTCGCCTGCTTGCGAGATGCCGCGACCTCCTTGTCCCACAGCTCCTGTTCGTAGGTTTCCGAGTGCTTGGCGGCAGTGGTGAGGATGGCCTTCTGCTCGTCGGAAAGCTTGTCCAGCACCTTGCTCGAGATCACCAGGAAATCGGGCACAGAAGTGTGCTGATCTTCGGCGTAGAACTTGGCCACCTCGACATGACGAGTCTGCACGTAGGAGGGCTCGTTGTTCTCGGCGCCGTCGATGACCCCTTGCTGCAGTGCGGTGTAGACCTCACCGAAGGGGATCGGGGCCGGGGCCGCACCCAGCAGTTCGATCAGCTTGATGGTGGTGGGGGTGGCGACCACCCGGATCTTCATCCCCTTCATGTCGGCCGGGGTGTGAATAGGCTTGTTGGCGTAGAAGCTGCGGGTCCCCGCCACGTAGGCGGCGATGGAGACGAAGCCCTTGTCACGGGTCTGGGCCATCATGGATTCGCCCACGGGGCCGTAAATGACCTTGTTGAAGTGGGCCTGATCCTTGAACAGGTAAGGCAGGCTGAAGATGGAGAAGGCGGGCGAGAAGGGTTCCATCTCGCTGGCACTGGCCTTGGTCATGTCCAGGGCGCCGTTTTGCAGCAACTCCAGGGTCTCACGGGGACCGCCCATCTGGCCACCCGGGTAGATGCGCAGCTTCATCCTGCCGTCGGAGGCGGTGCTGATCTCCTTGGCCATCTGGGCCAACGCCTGGTGTACCACATGGTTGGTGTCCAGGTTATGGGCCAGCTTCAGCGTCACTCTCTCCATGGCATGGGAAGAGAAGGCTGTCAGGGCCAGGGGGGCGGCCATCAGGATGGCGGCGGCGATGGTTTTCATTTTCATTGGAGCGGGACCTCAAGTGTGTGCGTTTATCTGCTAGACCTCTTCCCTGAGGAGTCAGTCTTAATGTCCTACATCTTTGTGATGCACACTGTAATTGGTAGAACATCTATGAATGTTGAGAACCATCACAAAAACGGCATACCCCCACAAATGGGCTGTGATAAACCCAACGCAGGTCACATTTTCCCGATCCACAAGAGTAAAAAGGTGTCATACAAACCTCTCATCCAGCCTCTTCATCCTCTTTCCCGCTCTTTCTCACCCTGTTAGGCACCATTGAAGGCCCTCTTTGAGACTCAAAATGGTTTAATTCGACGATTTTGTGAGCCGACCGGTGTTTTTTCAATATGGTGACTGGACGAGATGTCTGGCAATGAGAATAATTGGTCCAACAACTATCTCCACTTCACCGAGCACTCTCGTAGGGAGCAAGCGAATGACCGCCTTCATGACCGATGACTTTCTGCTGGATACCGAATTCTCGCGCCAGCTTTATCACGGCTTCGCCGCCGGACAGCCCATTTTCGACTATCACTGCCACCTGCCGCCCCAGCTGATTGCCGAGGATCACCGCTTCGCCAACCTGTATGAGATCTGGCTCAAGGGGGATCACTACAAGTGGCGCGCCATGCGCTCAAACGGAGTGGATGAACGCTTCTGCACCGGGGATGCCGACGACTACGCCAAGTTCGAGGCCTGGGCCCGCACCGTGCCCCACACCATCGGCAACCCCCTCTATCACTGGACCCATCTCGAGCTCAAGCGGCCCTTTGGTATCACGGGCCAGCTGCTGGGGCCGCAGACCGCACAGGCCATCTGGCACCAGTGCAACGACAAGCTGGCCCAGCCCGATTTCTCGGCCCGCGGCATCATGAAACAGATGAACGTCAAGATGGTGGGCACCACGGACGATCCCGTCGACGATCTGCGCCACCACGCCGCCATCGCGGCCGACGGCGGCTTCGACATCAAGGTGCTGCCGAGCTGGCGTCCGGACAAGGCGTTCAACATCGACGCCCATGGCTTTGCTGACTATCTGGCCGAACTCGGCCGGGTCAGCGACATCCAGATCCGCACCTTTGCCGATCTGACCCGGGCCCTCGGCGTGCGGCTGGATCACTTCGCCGCACACGGCTGCAAGATTGCCGACCATGCCCTGGACGAAGTGCCCTTCGGCCAGGCCGGCGAACAGGCGCTCGACGCCATGCTGACTCGACGTCTGGGGGGCGCCGTACTGGAGAGCGCCGATGTGGCCGCCTTCAAGACCGCCGTGCTGCTCTATCTGGCGGGCGAATACCACCGGCGCGGCTGGGTGCAGCAGTACCACATCGGGGCGCTGCGCAACAACAACAGCCGCCGCCTGCTGACCCTGGGGCCGGACACCGGCTTTGACTCCATCCACGACGCTCCCGTGGCCAAGGCGCTCTCCCGCCTGCTCGACGCCCAGGACGCGCAAGGGACGCTGCCCAAGACCATCCTCTACTGCCTGAACCCGAGGGACAACGAGGTGCTCGGCACCATGATCGGCAACTTCCAGGGGGACAACCTCCCCGGCAAGATGCAGTTCGGCTCGGGCTGGTGGTTCAACGATCAGAAGGATGGCATGGAGCGCCAGATGACCCAGCTCGCCCAGCTCGGCCTGCTCAGTCGCTTCGTCGGCATGCTGACCGACAGCCGCAGCTTCCTCTCCTACACCCGTCACGAATACTTCCGCCGCATCCTGTGCCGCATGATCGGGCACTGGGTCGCGGACGGTGAGGCCCCGGCCGATCTCGCGCTGCTAGGCCAGATGGTGGAGAACATCTGCTTCCACAACGCCCGCGACTACTTCGCCATCGAGCTGAACTGACCAGAAATAAAAAATGAGGCGGCGGGCATGTCCCGCCGCCGGAGCGGACCATTCCATGGGTCAAACCGCGCCCATCATCCATATCCGCCACAGGGGCACAGCCCCATGAGGACCACAACAAGATGCAACGCCTGAATCGTGATGCCTTCCCGGGGGCCCAATATCCGGACCGCGTGATCCAGTTTGGCGAGGGGAATTTCCTGCGCGCCTTCATCGACTGGCAGCTGGACCTGCTCAACGAGCACACCCGCCTCGACGCCGGCGTGGTCATAGTGCGCCCCATCGACAGCGACTTTCCCCCCAGCCTGAGCACTCAGGACGGCCTCTACACCACCGTCATCCGCGGGCTGGACGAGTCCGGCAAGGCCATCAGCACCCAGCGCCTGATCCGCAGCGTCAACCGCGAACTGAGCTGCTATCGCCAGTTCGACGAGGTGCTGGCACTGGCGCGCAACCCGGATATCCGCTTCCTCTTCTCCAACACCACGGAAGCCGGGATCAGCTATCACGCCGACGACCAGTTCGACGACACTCCGCCCGCGAGCTTCCCGGCCAAGCTGACCCGCTTGCTGTTCGAGCGCTTCAGTCACTTTGACGGCGCCGCCGACAAGGGCTGGGTGCTGCTGCCGTGCGAGCTCATCGACTACAACGGCGACGCCCTGCGCGAGCTGGTGCTGCGCTACGCCGCCCAGTGGCAGTTGCCAGAGGCCTTCCAGACCTGGCTGCGCGAACACAACACCTTCTGCTCCACCCTGGTGGATCGCATCGTCACCGGCTTCCCCCGGGACGAGCACGCCGAGCTGCAGGCGCAATTTGGCTATCAGGATCAGTTCGTGGTCACCGCCGAGCACTTCTACCTGCTGGTGATCCAGGGGCCTGCATGGCTGGCGAGCGCCCTCTGCCTCGATCAGCTGCCCGCCGGGCAGGCACTCAACATCCTCATCGTCGACGACATCAAGCCCTACAAGGAGCGCAAGGTCGCCATCCTCAACGGCGCCCACACCGCCCTGGTGCCGGTCGCCTTCCTGGCCGGGCTCGACACGGTGGGCGAGGCCATGGCCGACGAGGAGATTGGCGAGTTCGTCGAGCGCATCATGCGCGATGAGATAGTGCCGACCTTGAGCCTGCCGCAAGAAGAGCTGCTCTCCTTCGCCCGCGACGTGCAGGGGCGCTTTCGCAACCCCTTCATCAAGCACCAGTTGCTCTCCATCGCCCTGAACGGCATGACCAAGTTCCGCACCCGTTTGCTGCCGCAGTTGCTGACCTATCAACAGCAGCAGGGCACCCTGGCGCCGCGCCTGAGCTTTGCCCTCGCCGCCCTGCTCGCCTTCTATCGCGGGGAGCGCAACGGACACGCCTATCCGCTGCAGGACGATCAACCCTGGCTCGACGCCTACGCCCGCCTCTGGCCTGCGGTGGAGCGCGGCGAGATCCCCCAGCGCGCCCTGGTGCAAGAGGTGCTCGGGCAGGAGGCCCACTGGGGCCAGTCCCTGTGCGAGGTGCCTGGCTTGGTCGAGCGGGTAGATCTCTGCCTGACCCGGATCCGCGAGCAGGGCCTGCGCGCGGCGCTGGCCGCCTGCTGCTAAGGAGTGACCATGCAAGCCGTGATTCGCATCCACCCCGCCGACAATGTGCTGGTGACCCTGAGAGAGCTCGCCGCTGGCGAGCAGATAGCGCACGAAGGTGTTTCCTTCACCCTGAGCGACCCCCTCCCCCGCGGCCACAAGCTGGCGCTGGTGGCCCTCTTTGAAGGTGATCAGATCATCAAGTACGGTCTGCCCATCGGCCACGCCACCCGCGCCATCGCGGCGGGAGAACATATCCATCACCACAACCTGGCCACCAACCTCAGCGATCTCGACGAGTACAGCTACCAGCCGGAGCTCATCGACGTCAGCACCGCGCTGCCGGACCGGGAGATCCAGGTCTACCGCCGCCACGACGGCCAGGTCGGCATTCGCAACGAGCTGTGGATCCTGCCCACCGTGGGCTGCGTCAACGCCCTCGCCAAACAGATGAAGCAACAGCTCGAGCGCGACACCGATCTCAGCGCCATCGACGGGGTGCACCTGTTCAGCCACCAGTACGGCTGCTCCCAACTCGGTCAGGATCACCTCAACACCCGCACCCTGCTGCAAAACCTGGTGCATCACCCCAACTCGGGGGGGGTTCTGGTGGTGGGGCTGGGCTGCGAGAACAACCAGATCGCCGCCTTCAGGGAGACCCTGGGCCCCGTCGATGCCGCCCGCGTGCGCTTCATGGTGTGCCAGCAGCACGATGACGAGGTGGAGCACGGGCTGGGGCTGCTGCGCGAGCTGCTCGCGCAGATGCAGCAAGACAGGCGCCAACCCGGTCGGCTCGGCGAGCTCAAATTCGGGCTGGAATGCGGCGGCTCGGACGGCCTCTCCGGGATCACCGCCAACCCGCTGCTCGGCTGCTTCTCCGACTACGTGATCCAGCACGGGGGCAGCTCGGTGCTGACCGAGGTGCCGGAGATGTTTGGCGCCGAGCGCATCCTGATGTCCCGCTGCCAGGACGAGCAGACCTTCGACAAGACAGTGCAGATGGTCAACGACTTCAAGCAGTACTTCATCGACCACCAGCAACCCATCTACGAGAACCCCTCCCCCGGCAACAAGGCGGGCGGCATCTCGACCCTGGAGGAGAAGTCCCTCGGCTGCACCCAGAAGGCGGGGCACAGCCAGGTGGTGGACGTGCTGCCCTACGGCGCCCGCTTGCAGCGCCCCGGGCTGAACCTGCTGAGCGCCCCGGGCAACGACGCCGTCGCCACCAGCGCCCTGGCCGGCGCAGGCTGCCACATGGTGCTGTTCAGTACCGGGCGCGGCACTCCTTACGGTGGCCCGGCCCCCACGGTCAAGCTTGCCACCAACAGCGATCTGGCCAGGCGCAAGCCACACTGGATCGACTTCAACGCCGGCACCCTGATTGAGGGCACTCCCATGAGCAGTCTGCTCGCCCAGTTCATCGACCTCATCGTCGATATCGCCAACGGCAAGCCGACCTGCAACGAGCGCAACGACTTCCGGGAGCTGGCCATCTTCAAGAGTGGTGTCACCCTGTGAGTCGCGAGCTTGGCTGGCTGCAACCGGTCTGGACCCTGATTGAACAGCAGCCCCTGGCGCAAGGCATCGGCCTTGCCGCCATGCTGGTCGGGGTGAGCGCCTTCCTGCAACGGGATGACAGCCGCTTTCGCTGGCGGCTGTGTCTCTACCAGGGAGCCATCGCGGTCCACTTCCTGCTAATGGGTGCCAGCACGGCGGCTCTCAGCGCCGCCCTCAGCTGTGGTCGCACCATCGCCTCGGGGCGCACCCGCAACGCCTGGGTGATGCTCTTCTTCCTCGTGCTGGTGTGGGTACTGGGCATCCCCGGGATCACCAGTGCGGTGCAGTGGCTCCCCATCATCGGCACCACCATCGGCACCTGGGGCCTGTTCCGGGCCCGCGGGCTGGCGCTGCGGCTGTGCATGCTGGCGGGCGGCCTGTGCTGGACCAGCCACAACATACTGATCGGCTCCATCGGCGGCAGCCTGATTGAGACCACCTTCCTGTTCGTCAACTGCCACACCATGTATCGCATGTGGCGTCATCCCCTGGCGAACCCCCTGTAACGATTGCAAGGAGTCGAAACCATGACCCGACAGATAGCCGTCATCGGCGAATGCATGGTGGAGCTGCGCCGAGCCGGGCAAGGCCTGCTGGCACAAGGTTTCGGGGGCGACACCCTCAACACCGCCCTCTATCTCGCCCGCCTGGGGAGCCAGGCGTTCGCGGTGCACTACGTCACGGCCCTCGGCCAGGACGGGTTCAGCAGCCAGATGCTGGCCGCCTGGCAGCAAGAGGGCATCCATACCGACTGGGTGCAGCGCCTGGCAGACAAGGCCCCTGGTCTCTATCTCATCGACACCGCGGCCGACGGCGAGCGCTCGTTCACCTACTGGCGCAGCGACGCCGCCGCACGCTACTGGCTGGCGCAACCCGAGGGCGAGGCCATTCTCGCCGCCCTGGGCCAGTGCGATCTTGTCTACGTGAGCGGCATCAGCCTGGCCATACTGCCGCCCGCCTCGCGCCAGCGCCTGCTGGAAGGACTCGCCGCAGCGCGCGCCCGGGGGGCCAGAATTGCCTTTGACAACAACTACCGCCCCCGCCTCTGGCAAGACAAGGAGACCGCCAAAGAGGCCTACACCGCCATCCTGCGCCTGGCGGACATCGCCCTGCTGACCCTGGATGACGAGCAGGCACTCTGGGGCGACGCGGAGGTCGAAACCTGCCTCGCCCGCAGCCAGGGCTTCGGGGTGGGCGAGATCGTCGTCAAGCGCGGCTCTGAGCCTTGCCTGGTGGTCACGGCAGCGCAGCGGATCGAAATCGCCGCCCTGCGGTTGTCCGCCGAACAGGTGATCGACACCACGGCGGCGGGCGACTCCTTCAGCGCCGGTTATCTCGCCGCACGCCTGCAAGGGGCCGACGTCACCGACGCCGCCCGGGCAGGCCACCGCCTGGCGGCGGCCGTCATCCAGTATCCGGGGGCCATCATTCCCCCCTCCCACATGCCATCACTCAAGGAAACGCACCATGTCTGATCTCATCACCCGCCTCGAAGCCCTCAAGGTGATCCCCGTCATCGCGCTGAAAGATGCTGCCCAGGCCGTCCCCCTCGCCCGGGTGCTGGTGGAAAATGGCCTGCCCGCCGCCGAGGTGACCTTCCGCACCCCCGCCGCCGCCGAGGCCATCCGCCAGATGCGCGCGGCCTACCCGGATCTGCTGATCGGGGCCGGCACCGTGCTCAACCGCGAGCAGGTGGATGCGGCCGTGGCGGCGGGCGCCGACTTCATCGTCAGCCCCGGCTTCAACCCGACCACGGTGCAGTACTGTCTGGACAAGGACGTCACCATCATCCCCGGGGTCAACAACCCCAGCCTGGTGGAGCAGGCCATGGAGATGGGGCTGCGCCACCTCAAGTTCTTCCCGGCCGAGCAGTCTGGCGGCACCGCCATGCTCAAGGCCCTGGGCGCCGTCTATCCGGTGCGCTTCATGCCCACCGGCGGCGTGACGCCGGCCAATCTGAAGGAGTATCTGGGGCTGAATGCCGTGATCGCCTGCGGCGGCACCTGGATGGTGCCGGCCAAGCTCATCGACGAGGGCAGATGGGAAGAGCTGGCCGCCCTGGTAAGAGAGGCCGTGGCGGCCCTGTGATCATCGGTTGAGCGTGGGAAGGTCTGCCCTCCCCCGGATGTGTTGAAGAGCCACTTCCCGCGAAGTGGCTTTTTTAAGCCCTGCAAGGGCTGGAGATCAATGTGCGGTGCGGTTGCCGCAGTCTGCCAGCGGCTTATTCCCCTGCGTCATCGGGCGTCAACACCAGCCTGCGCCAGGGCCCCGTGATGTCGCAGTGACCCGTCTCTTCGGTGTTCTCCCAGCCCAGGCGATGATAGAAAGCCATCGCCGTGGTGTTGCGCATGGCCACCTTGAGGGAGGCCGGGGAGGGGTATCCGGCCAAGCCTGCGGCAAGCAAGGCCCGCCCCATGCCCTGCCCATGCCAGTCCGCCACCACGTAGAGATGATGCACGAAGCTCTCGGCCCCCCAGATGGAGACGAATCCGCACGGGCTGCCCCCTTTCTCCGCCACCCAGATCTCCTCGCCCCGGGTCTGCTCGGCAAAATCCTCGAGCCGGAACAGGGCGGGATCAACCCAATGGAAGGCCTGGCGCCTTCCCTTGAGGAAGAGCTGCGCCAGCATGGGCTCGTCAGCTTCCGTCATCATTCTGATCATGACACCATCCTTGCGTTGCGTGCTTGTCGCTTCCCACTCTCGATGGATCCCGCCGTGCTGTCAAATCGGCAATGTGGACCCTCTTGAATACGTAACCGTGTGACACAGGGCTGCCTATTTTATCGCCTCAGGGGCTATACTGCCGAGGTCCCGTCCATGACTGGTTTGAGGTTCACTGATTTATGGATAACAAGCAAATTGAAGGCAGTATTCTGGTACCCGCCCACATTGACGATGTCTGGCGGGCCTGGACCACGGAGAGCGGGCTGCGCAGTTTTCTGGCGCCGGAGTGCCTCATGGTCCCGGAACCCAACGGACCGTTCGAGATCTATTTCAGACCCGATGCTCCCCTCGGCGAGCGTGGCAGCGAAGGGTGCCGGGTGATGGCGGTCATGCCCCATGATCTGCTCAGCTTCAGCTGGAATTTCCCTCCCCAGTTTCCCCACATTCGTCAGCAGAAGACCCAGGTCAGCCTGCGCTTCGTGCCGGAGGGCCAGGGCACCCGACTCCACTTCCTGCAGACCGGCTGGGCGCAGGATCCGGACTGGGACCAGGGTTATGCCTACTTCCGGGAGGAGTGGCTGGAACTGAGTCTGCCGAGGCTTCAGTACCGTTTCACCCACGGCCCCATCGACTGGAACAACCCGCCGGGCAAGCAGCAGCTGAAATCCCTGGCCCAGTGACGTCCATTCAAGCGATGGGCATGGCATGAAAAAGGACCCGCTCAGGGTCCTTTTTCATGGATGGGCAGGCGGTCACTCCACCGGCTCTTCATCGAACAGGGGGTGATAGAGCACCTCGCCCCTTACCCCGTCGAGCCCGCCGGGTTGCAACTCCATCGCCATGAAACACTCCGTCGGCACCTCGTAGATGCAGTGCAGGCCGAAGTCGCTGGCAGGCCGAAAGCCGAAACGGGCGTAGTAGGCGGGATCCCCGAGCACCACCACCGCCTTCCAGTCCATCTCCAGTGCCGTGTCCAGCCCTTCCCGCACCAGATCCGAGCCAATTCCCTGCCCCTGCCAGTCGGGATGCACGGCCACGGGTGCCAGTCCCAGCCAGGGCCCTTCCTGTCCCTCAATGGTGATCGGGCTCAGCATCAGGTGCCCCATGAACTCGTACTCTTCCTCCTCGACCATGGTGACCACGGCGGCCCCACATTCTCGCAGGCGGTTGACCAGTTCGGCCTCGTCGGGACGACCAAAGGCGGCACTCACCAGCTCATAGACTGGCAGCATGTCGCCGGGACGCTCGGTTCTCAACATACAGCGTTACTCCTCGTACAGCAGGGCGGCCATTATTCCACAGAAGTGGTGCGCCACTTCACTGCCTTTGTCTGAAAATGGGAGGACGGACTCAGGAAAACACCTGACAGACCCCGCACCAGGCTTCGCGATGACCGCCCCTGGGCAAGCCATCAGCGACCGTCGTCAGGCTGTCGCAATCGCCGCAGATAGGCGAGGCCCAGATCCCCGCACTCCTTGAGCAGGGCGCCACCACCATGGGCCTGCACCCCGGGCGCCTCTGGCGCCAGCATGGCCAGGGGATAGCGCCGCACCGTCAGCCCGCTGAGTGTCTGCTCGCCCCCTGTCGCCTCCCCCGCCATGAAAAGCGCCACCCCCTCATCGTGCAGTATGGCCACGACCACTTCCTCGTCATCCAGCCAGGGGGCCAGCGCCTCTTTGCGTGCATCCGTCAGGCGCGCCGGGCGATCCAGCCGCCAGTGATCGAGCTCGAGGGCGCCATCGGCCGGATCTGGCCGACGCCCGTCATGGTGCATGCCAGTCTTTTCCATCACCCGGCCTGAGGCGAGGTTGCCCGGCATGTGGCGGGCGGTGAGGGCAGGCAGGTGCCACTGTTCGAAGGCAAACGCCCTGACCAGGTTCGCGGCCCGGGTGGCCAGCCCCCTGTTCTGCCAGGGCACGCCGACCCACCATGCCAGCTCCCCGTGCCAGTGCAGGGAGAGGGTGCCGACCAGGGGAGCGGGCTCGTCTTCACGCCCCTGGGGCAGAGTCAGGGCCCAGGTGCATCCCAGCCCGAGAGCAGCCTTGCGCCCGCTCAGGGCAAGCCAGTCCCGCGCCGCCTCCGGCGAATAGGGGTGGGGGATGTTGAGGGTATAGCGGGCGAGCGCCGCATCCGAACAATAACGCAGGATGGCGCTCTCATCGCCGGGCAGCAGGGGGCGCAGCACCAGCGCGTCCTGCCCGCCAGGCTCGCGCAGTACCAGGGTCATCAGGCGGCGGGCAAGCAGGCGTTGCAGGGCAACCCCGAGGTCGTCATCGGCACCGAGGCGGTGATCCGCCCCCGCGGGCCCCAGGGTGAGCAAGCCGCTCTCTCTGGCCAGGGTCAGCAGGGAGCCGGAGGCAGCGATCAGGATCTGCCGGTCCGGCTGTGTCACCATCAGCGGGGAGGCGGCCTCACCCAGCCAGGCGGCAAGCAGGTCGCGGGCAAGGAGAATGCCATCTGGCGGGCTGGCCGCCCAAGGTGCCATCTCCCTCGCCTCCCCTTTGCCAAGCAGCAGCCACCAGCGGTTTCCCTGGTGCTGCCAGGCCTGCAACGCCGCTTGCCAGGAGGGGCGCCAGAGCGCGCCCTCTATCAACAGATCCATTCCTTCCCCCACATCCCCCCCCGGATCAGGCACCGGGTGCCCGGGCGGCACCACACTCCTGTCTGAGGCAGCATAAGCAGCTGCCAATGAGTTGTTAAACCATATGTTTACCATGGTTAAACGGCATACCCCATGAAAAAATGCCATATGGCTGACTTGATGGCGGTCACATTCCTTCCTCTCTTCGCTTCCTATCATGCCCCCATCATGGCGTGACCAAAGACGCCCATGAAGGACAACGGATAACAAGAGAACACACTATGCAGCCAACCAGCCCACTCAAAACGGTAGTAGTCAGTACCCTGGCGACCGCCCTGCTGATCTTCGTGGCCCAATCCCTCATCGGGAAGCAGGAGATCAGACTCGGCATCGCCATCATCCCCATCCTGCCCATGCTCTTTGCCGTCATCATCGGCATGATCGTCTCCGCCAAGCCCGTCAAGGATCGCATTCCCGGCTGGAAGAGACTCTTCACCGAGCGAGAAGAGGGCTTCTGCGGCAAGATGGTGGGTTTCAGCCTGCTGATCCTCGGGACCCAGTATGCGGGGATGATCATCCCCAACCTCAAGATGATCCTGAGCGTCGGCGTACCGCTCTTCCTGCAGGAAATAGGCAACCTCCTGCCCATCCTTATCGCCATTCCGCTGGCGGTGAAGTTCGGCTTTGGCCGCCGCGCCATCGGGGCCTGCTCCTCCATCAGCCGTGAACCCTCGGTCGCGGTGATCCAGGGCAAGTTCGGCACCGGCTCCCAGGAGTACATCGGCGTGCTCGCCATCTACCTGTGCGGCTCCGTCATCGGCACCCTCTGGTTCAGCGTGCTCGGCAGCATCGCCCCCCTCACGGGGCTGCACCCCCTGGCCCTGGCCGCCGGTTCCGGCGTGGGATCCGGCTCCATGCTGAGCGCCGCCTCCGGTGCCCTCATCAACGGCCTCGACGAGGCGATGGCCCAGCAGGTGCTCAGCATCGCCGCCGCCTCGAACCTGCTCTCGTCGGCCCTGGGAGCGCTCTCCCTCACCTATCTGGGTCTGCCGCTCGCTGAAAAAATCTATGCCCTGACCGCCAAAGGAGAGAAAGCATGAAAAGCATCGTGATGGATATGCGCTTCGTCTTCCTGGCGATCCTGCTGGCCATGTTCACCCAGACCCTGACCTCGGGCCTGCCGCTGTGGCAGATGGGGGACAGCTTCGTCGCCATGTCCCTGGTGGTGTTCGCCTCCCTGGTGACCAAGCGCTATCTGCCCTCCTCCCTGCCGGCCTTTGCCTATGCCACCATCATCGGCATTCTCATCTGCCTGCCCGAGACCCCGGTGCGCGGCCTCTTCATCGATGCCGTGGCCAAGATCTCCTTCCTCTCCTGCTGCGTGCCGCTCCTGGCCTTCGCCGGCCTCTCGGTGGGCGGTCAGCTGGAGGAGCTCAAGAAGATGTCGTGGAAGGTGATCCTCATCTTCATGATCGTCTCCACCTGCTGCTTCTTTGGCGCCTCCCTGGTTGCCCAGCTCGGTTTCTCCATTCAAGGGATCATCTGATGAACCACTACCATATCGAACCTGACCTGTTGGCCCTGCGCGACTTCAGCTACGAAGTGCGCCACCACCTGCACCGCATCCCGGAATACTCCGGGGCCGAGTTCAAGACCTCTGCCTACTGCCGTGGGTTGATGGAAGAGTTCGGCTACAGGATCACCCTGTATCCCGGCTTCACCGGTTTTCACGGGGATCTGGCGGTCGACCCTGCCCTGCCCACCATTGCCTTTCGTGCCGACATGGATGGCCTGGAGATGCACGACATGAGCGAGGTGACGTTCAAATCCACCCATGAGGGGATGGCCCACAACTGCGGCCACGACTCCCACATGGCGATCGCTCTGACCGCCGCCAATTTTCTGGCCGCCAACCGCGAGCGCCTGCGGTACAACGTCCGCTTCATCTTCCAGATGGCGGAAGAGGACATGCGCGTCCCCGGGGCCGAAAAGATGGTGGAGCTTGGTTGCATGAAGGGGGTGGACGAGGTCTATGCCCTGCACAACGACGGCGCCATGGAGACGGGCACCATCAAGTTCAACCAGGGGGTCATGTCCTCCTGGGGATCTGCCTGGACGCTCGATGTGCACGGCATCTCCGCCCACGGCTCCACCCCCCACAAGGGGCTGGATGCCATCCGGGAGGCGGTGCGGATCATCGAGGACATGGACTACATCGTCGCCAAGCGCACCAGCCCGTTCAGCCCGGCGGTCTTTGGTTGCGGCATGATCAACGGCGGCACCATTCCCAACGCCATCGCCGATCATGTGCAGGCCCGTGGCACCATCCGCGCCATGGATGCCGAAACCGACCAGATCCTGAAAAACAGCTTCAGGGACATCATCGCCCAGAGCGAGCTGCGCGGCTTCAAGACCACCATGGTCCATGCCGGCTACCCGGCGGTGGAGAACCACCCCCAGGCCTGCGAGCGCCTGCAACAAGCCGCCTCGGATGTGTTGTCCAGCGACGGGATCAACGCAAAGGGCCAGCCCATGACCGGCAGCGAGGACTTCAGCTACATGATCAACGCCACGCCAAGCCGCATGGGGGCCATGTTCTTCCTCGGCAGCGGCAATCAGGCCAAGGGGATCTGCAACTACCTGCACGCGAACCCCTATTACCTGGACGACGACTGCCTGCTGGTGGGAGCCCAGATCTTCGTCAATCTGGCGACCAGGGTCGACTGACGGGCCAGGGGGATCTGCCACTACCAGCACCACGTCAATCCCCTACTACCCGGATGATGACTGCCTGCTGGTGGGAGCCCAGATTTTCGTCAATCTGGCGACCAGGGTCGACTGACGGGCCAGGGGGATCTGCCACTACCAGCACCACGTCAATCCCCTACTACCCGGATGATGACTGCCTGCTGATCGGTGCCCAGATACTCGTCAATCTGGCGACCCGAACCCCCTAAGCAGCAAGGGGGCTGCCGCACCCCGAAGCCCTGCTGGATGATGGCGATCTGCTGCTCGGCACCCGGAGCGCCGTCAATATGGTGACCACGATAGCCGGGAGAGAGGGATCACCGGGAAAAGGCAGCGCAGGACACCACTTATCACAAAAAAGAGAGGCCATTGGCCTCTCTTTTTTGCCTCTATGCAGCACATCTGACTCCCCCTGACGGCCTTCAGAGCCAGGGCAGGGTCGCAGACGGGGCGGGCGTTCCCTGGTTGAGCAGCGCCAGCTGCACCGTCTCCCGGCTCACATGGGGGGCATAGAGGTGGATGAAGTCGTACATGTAGTCCCGCAGGTGGGCGTGCCTGCGCAGGCACACATGGGCCACGCTCGAGGCGATCAGATGATCGATGTTGAGGCAGACCAGGCTCTCCCTGTCCCCTTCGTCGAACGCCGAGGTGGCGATCACCCCGACACCCATCCCCAGGCGCACATAGTGCTTGATGATGTCGCTGTCGGTGGCCGTCAGCACGATGCGGGGGCTGAGGCCATGGCGACCGAACGCCTTGTCCATCTTGGAGCGGCCGGTGAAACCGAACACATAGGTGATGAGGGGATACCGGGCCAGATCCGCCATGGCCAGCGGCTGGCAGTCCAGCAGCGGATGGCCGTGGGGCACCACCACGCTGCGCCCCCAGCGATAGCAGGGCACGGTCGCCAGCTCGTCGAACAGGTGCATGGACTCGGTGGCGATGGCCATCTCCACATCCCCGTTTTGCGCCATCTGCGCCAGTTGGGCAGGGGCTCCCTGATGCAGCTGGATGCTCACCTCGGGGTAGCGGCGGGAGAATTCGGTAATGACCGCCGGCAGCTTGTAGCGGGCCATGGTGTGGGTGGTGGCGATGCGCAGCACCCCGCTGGTGGCCAGCTGATCCCCGAGGGAAAGCTGGCCAATTTGCTCCACCTGGGCCACCACTCCCCTGGCCAGCTCCATCACCTGCTCCCCCATGGGGGTCAGGCCCGACAGGTTCTTGCCCTTGCGGGTAAACAGCGCCAGCCCTAGCTCCTCTTCCAGCATCTTCATCTGCTTGCTGAGGGTCGGCTGGGAGGTATAGAGCTTCTCCGCCGTCGCCGAGATGTTGAAGTTGTTCTTCACTATCTCGGTGAAGTTCTTGAGCCGGGCGATGTTCATCAGGGTGCCAGGCGCGCGATGTGCCAGCCGTCCCCCTCGCGGGTGTAATAGAAGCGATCGTGCAGACGGTGCTCCCCGCCCTGCCAGAACTCGACGGTGTCGATGCGCACCCGGAAACCACCCCAGAAGCTCGGCAGCGGCACCTCGCCATTGGCAAACTTCTGTTTGAGTTCGAGGAACTTGGCCTCCAGCACGCCACGGGCCGAGATGCGGGTCGACTGTTTGGAGACCCAGGCGGCGATCTGGCTGTCCTTGGGACGGCTGTGGAAATACTTCATCACCTCGAAGGTGCTCATCTTCTCCACCCGACCGGTCACGTGTACCTGTCTGTCCAGGGTATGCCAGGGGAAGAGCAGGCTGATACGGGGGTTGCCCTCCAGCTGATGCGCCTTGCGGCTGCCCATGTTGGTGTAGAACACCATGCCTTCGGCATCGTAGTGCTTGAGCAGCACGGTGCGCTGCCAGGGCTGGCCATCGGCATCCACGGTGCCCACCACCATGGCGGTGGGATCGGTCAGTTTGGCCTCGCACGCCTGGGCCAGCCACTTCTCGAACAGGGCGAGGGGCTCGGCCGGCAGATCGGCCCGGTGCAGTCCACCCCTGGTGTATTCGCGACGCAGATCAGCCACATCCATCATCTTGATTTTCCTTCTCTCTTTCTCTGCCGCCCGTGCGGCGATGGGTGCAGGCATTGTGCGACGAGCGCGCCATGGGTACAAGCCTCGGGGCGGCCAAATGGCGGAGCAAAAAAAGAGGGAGGCTCATGCCTCCCTCTTTATGCCGATGACCGTCAGCCTACTGCTTGCCGTCAACCGGCGGGCAATGGGCCAGCATGCGCCGGTTGTAGTCCGCCGCATAGGCGCTCAGCCTGGCATGGGCCTCCTTCTGATCCGGCTTGATGACATCCCCGAATCCATCGAGATAGCGCACGCCGCAGCGCGCCTTGGCCGCCGCCTGCTGATCCGCCGCGATCCCGGGCGCCACCTCGCCGCGCCCGGCCCGCACGATCAGCCGGTAATCCTGCCTGGCAAGGCTGGCGCTGACCGCCTGTTCCAGGGTGTCTGCATCGGCCTGACAACCGCCGAGCAGGGCGAGCAGCAGCGTGCCGAGCAGTCTCATGCCCGCCTCCGCTGCCAGCCCAGCAACGCCAGGGCCAGGGTCCAGAAGCCGAGGGCACCGCCGCCACCGCTTCCCCCCTCTTCGCCGCGCTGGGTGACCGAGAGCTTGAGGGGACTGATGGCGAAGAAGATGTTGTCGCTGCACGCCACCTTCAAGCGGGCAGTGCCATCCTGGCCCGCCGGGATGGTGACGCTCGCCGAGCCCGAGTTGGGTTTGCCGCTGGCAAGGGGAGTCCAGTTTGCCCCCTCGTCCCGGGTCATGAAGAGATCCACCTTGCTGCAGTTGATGGGGGCGGCATTGGTGCCGGCCACTTCCCAACTGATGGTCTGCGTCTTGCCCGCCCCCAGGGGGGTCACCACCGGGCTGGTCAGGGCGAAGGCCTTGCCGGTGTTGACCACCTGGATCTTCATGTCATCGCTGGCGACACCGCCCTTGCCGTCCCGCGCCGTGAGGCGGAAGTTCAGGTCCCGGTTGGTGGCAGGCCAGGCCTCCCCTATCGCCAGGGTGTTGGTGAGCAGGGAGGTGAGACTCGGCAGGGTGCGCTCCGGCACGCTGGTCGGCGCCACGAAACGGAACAGCGGGCGGCTGCCGTCGTCCACCATGGTGGCCAGGCTGCTCGACTCCGTCCCCAGATCGATCTGCTCCCAGGTGTAATTCAGCGGATCGCTGTCAAGATCGGCCCCCGCCCCCTTGAGCACGAAGGGGGTGTTGGCAGGGATGACGTAGTCATTGCCTGCCGCCACCTGGGGCGCATTGTTGACCAGCGCCAACGGGGTGCCGCAATTTGGCTCCGTGGCCATGTGGGCCCGCATCTGCTCGATGGACTTGCTGTGGAAATAGGGCTCGCTGTGGGGCTGCAGATCTTCGTCTCCGCAGATCCCCGCATAGGCCATGATGGAGCTGCCGCTGCCCGGCTCCCAGGCTTGGCTTGGTTCCCGGTTGCCGCCGCCACAACTGCCTGTGGTGCCGTTGAAGGTGTGGTCTGCCCCGAACTGGTGACCAATCTCGTGGGCCACGTAGTCGATGAAGAAGGCATCCCCCACCGGCTCGGAGGAGCCCGTCATCCCCGCCGATTTGTCAGGGGTGCAGAGTACGCCCAGTCCCGCCAGGCCGCCGCCACCGGTGTTGACCACATGGCCGATGTCGAAGGCCCCCAGACCCTTGGTCAGGGCATCGGCCTGCACCTGCATGTTGGCATCGACATCGCCGTCATCATTGTTGAAGGGATCGTTCGCCACGTCGGTGAAGATGATGGTGTCGTTGCCGCTGGCCAGCTGGAATTCGGCCGCCACGTCACGCTGGTAGACCTCGTTGACCCGGTTGAGCAGGGTGGTGATGGCGCCAAGACCCGCCTCCACGGTACCGCCGTGATACTGGGTATACTCCCCCGCCGCCGAGATGGCGATGACATAACGCTTGCGCTCGTTGCCATCCACCAGCACCTGGCGGGCCAGCTTTTTGGCCTCGCCCCCAATCACCTTGTCCGCCTCTTCTTCCAGCCGGCTGTGGGCATCCTGCTGGTAATAGACGGCATAGCCTTCCCCGTTGCGAAGGGGATCGACGAACACCATCTTCCCTTCATGGCTGAACATGGCGTGGAATCCCTGGGGACCGAGATCGAAGCGCCCGGTCTCGCCCGGCGCCGCTTCGTTGTACCCCTTGAAGGCCAGGATATCGGGATATTTGGCGGCCAGATCCGCCGGCAGCAGATCATAGGGTTGCAGGCTGAAGGTCACCTCCTTGCCATCCGGCAGGGGCAGAGTCAGGCGGCGCTCGCCCCCCTTCAGGGCAGCCAGGTAATCGGTGGAGACGGTGACGATACGATACTGGCTGGCCCTCACCTCGTACCCATCGGCGGCGGTGGCCCGCGCCGTGACCGTATGCCACTCGCCGGCCATCAGATTGCCGGACGTCATCAGACCCGCCACCAGCACCGCCAGCGGAGAATATTTCATCAACTGCATCTTTTTAATTCCTTTTTAAACGGATTCACCTGAACTGCCACGGCATCATTTGCCCGCTGGTCCGATTAGTCCAGCAACATCCTCTGTACATTCCCCGAATGGGGAAGGTTGCACCAATGCAGACTAGCCCCTATCATGGCGCGGATTTGTCCGTTCCAGAACCCCTCTTCGACGGGGCCGGTTCACTCTTTCTTTGGCCAAGGTTAATCTCATGCTCAAGTCCCCACTGTTGCCCCGTTTCGGGGATCTGGTCGTTGCCATCGTTGACGATGTGCTGGGTCAGGGTCTTACCCTCGACCGCGCCTATGCACGTCACTTCTCCGGCATCGAACTCAAACCGCAAGAACAGGCAAGGATTGCCCTGGTCACCGGCGATCTGCTGCGCCGCCTCAGCCTCTACTGCTTCCTCACCGGCATCCAGGTCCGTCAGGCGGAGAAGAATGTCTGGCCGCTGCTGCACAGCTGGCACGCCTTCCACAAGATAGATCAGCCCAACCACCCGACCTTGGATCGCTTCAACGAGGAGGCCTTCCGCCGCCGCCTGACCGAAGCCAAGAAGAACCCGGTGCTGATGGACGGCTGCCCTGCCTGGCTGGAAAAACTCGGCAGCGAGCAACTGGGCGACGCCTGGCCGGCCGAGCGTGCCGCCCTGGCCTGGATGCCCAAGCGTTACCTGCGGGTCAACACCCTCAAGTGCACCCGGGACGAGCTGCAAGCCATGCTGGCCAAAGAGCATGTCACCACAGTGCCCGTCGACGGAGTGGAGACTGCCTTGCAAGTGACCTCGGACGCCGCCCTGTTCCGTACCCAGGCCTTTGCCGATGGCTGCTTCGAGCAGCAGGATGCCGGCTCCCAGCTGGTGGCCGCGGCCCTCGACGTCAAGCCCGGCATGCGGGTCATCGACGCCTGTGCCGGTGCCGGCGGCAAGACCCTGCACCTGGCCGCCATGATGCAGGGCAAGGGCCGTCTGCTGGCCATGGACGTGGAAGAGTGGAAACTGGAGAACCTCAAGCAGCGCGCCCGCCGCGCCGGTGCCCACAACGTGGAGACCCGGGTCATCACCAGCAGCAAGACCGTCAAGCGCCTGAAAGAAAGCGCCGATCGCGTGCTGCTGGACGTCCCCTGCTCCGGCCTTGGCGTGCTCAAGCGCAACCCGGATGCCAAGTGGCGCGACACCGCCGAGCGCCTGCCGGTGCTGGTCGCCCTGCAAGAGGAGATCCTGCAGCGCTACAGCCAGATGGTGAAGGTGGGCGGCCTGCTGGTCTACGCCACCTGCTCCATCCTGCCCGAGGAGAACCGCCAGCAGGTGGACAAGTTCCTCGCCGCCAACGAGCACTTCCGCCTGATCGGCGATCACAACGTCAGCCCGGCCGAGACCGGCTTCGACGGCTTCTACATGGCGCGCCTCGAACGCATCGCCTGATGTCTGTCGTGGGCACAAAGAAAAGGGGAGCCAGTGGCTCCCCTTTTTGCATGGTATGGATGCGGCCTTATTCGGCGGCAGCGTCATCCTGCTTGTGCTTGGCGGCAGTTTCCTTGATCAGGGTCTGCAGCTCGCCGGCCTGGAACATCTCGATCATGATGTCGCAACCACCGACCAGCTCGCCCTCGACCCACAGTTGCGGGAAGGTGGGCCAGTTGGCGAATTTCGGCAGCTCGGCGCGGATGTCCGGGTTCTGCAGGATGTCGACATAGGCGAAAGGCTCGCCGCAGGACATCAGGGCCTGGGAGGCCTGGGCAGAGAAACCGCAGCTGGGCAGCTTGGGGGATCCCTTCATGTAGAGGATGATGGGATTCTCAGCCAACTGCTGTTTGATCTTTTCAATAGTTTCCATAAATGCCTCACTGGAGCGATTTCGGCGGCCATTCTACTGCAATCCGGGCAGACCACAAACTGGCAAACCGTTGCGAATGAAAGAAGTCATGCATCAATACGCCGCAGCTTGATCCGGATCATGGCAAGAATCAAGGGTTGTTCGCCCATCTTTGATACTGCTACAATCGACGGGCTTTGGGCCGTCTGGCCCCCTCATTTCAAGAACAATTCTTTTCAAGATAGAAAAGAGTACGCAATGTCTTGCAACCGTCGCCTTCGCACGGACCAGCCAATGGAGAGTAGAAAATGGCTTTCGAACTTCCCGCTCTGCCCTATGCAATCAATGCTCTGGAACCGCACATCTCCCAGGAAACCCTGGAATACCACCATGGCAAGCACCACAACACCTACGTGGTCAACCTGAACAACCTGGTGCCGGGTACCGAGTTTGAAGGCAAGTCTCTGGAAGAGATCATCAAGACCTCCACTGGTGGCGTCTTCAACAACGCTGCCCAGATCTGGAACCACACCTTCTACTGGCACTGCCTCTCCCCGAACGGCGGTGGCGAGCCCACTGGCGCCCTGGCCGATGCCATCACCAAGGCCTTCGGCTCCTTCGCCGAGTTCAAGGATGCGTTCACCAAGTCTGCCATCGGCAACTTCGGCTCCAGCTGGACCTGGCTGGTGAAAAAGGCTGACGGCACCCTGGCCATCGTCAACACCTCCAACGCCGGTTGCCCGCTGACCGAAGCCGGTACCACCCCGCTGCTGACCGTCGACCTGTGGGAACACGCCTACTACATCGATTTCCGCAACCTGCGTCCGAAGTACATGGAAACCTTCTGGGCCCTGGTCAACTGGGAATTCGTGGCCAAGAACCTGGCTGCCTGATAAGCCTTTCTTGCCAAAACGCCCCGCACTTGCGGGGCGTTTTTTTATGTCGAATACCTGCCATCGACAACAAAGGCGCCCTCAGGCGCCTTGTGGAAGATGACCGTGCTTACTGGTCTATCTCGTCCATGTAATCGTCGAGGTTGCCATCATCCGCCGCCTCTGGCTTCTGCTCCTGGAGCTCGGGTTTGCGGCCCGTCACCTTGCCATCGTTGTACTGCAAGTAGAAGTCCTTGGTCAGGGCGTAAGGATCCAGCGCGTTGTCGATGATACGCTCCTGATCGATCAGCTTGGAGCGGGTACCGAGGCCATCCAGTGCCCAGTGCACCACCTTCAGCGGGAAGGTCAGCAGGGCATAGGGGAAGTAGATGGTATCGATGGTATCCCCTACCAGTTGCCGGGTGGTGGTGGGACCGTAGACCGGCACCATCAGATAGGCGCCATCCCCGATGTCGGCCTTGCCGAGCACGGTATCCATCTCCAGCGTGTTGCGAGCCAGGCCCGCATGCTTGGCCACGTCGAACAGACCGAGCAGGCCCACAGTGGTGTTGAGGGTGAAGCGGCCCAGGTTGGTACCGGCCCCTTTCAGATCACCCACCAGCAGGTGGTTTACCATGCTGCTCGGCTCGTCGAAGTTGTCCACGAAATTCTCGATGCTGTCCCTCACCCCTTGCGGGACATAGCGGGCATAGCCGTGTACCACGGGGCGCGCCACATAGGGCTCCAGCACGTCATAGTTGACGGCCCACATGGCACGGTTGGGCCCCTGGAAGGGGTCGCGAGGATCGCTGGCCGTGCTGGATGCCCCGGGGCGGCTCGGGGTCTCGCCGAGATCCAGGCTCTCCGGGCCCGGCTTGGGAGGGCCGCCCGCACAGCCCGCGAGCAGCAATGCCACCGCCAATGCTCCTGAACGCAGATACATATGAAAGTCCTAAGATTTTTTTGGGTATTGATATGAATTATACAGGGGGCCCACCCCAAGGGGTGGGCCAAAAGCGTATTAGAGGGCGTGATCGATGCGGATGTCAATCGGCGCTGTGGGGATGGTGCTGGTCGGCACGGTGACCGAAACCCCTTCAAAGGCGCCTTCCTTGTTCATGACGTTGCCACCTCGGGAGAGGCGCGCCTTGAACTGCAGCTCGGCATGGGCCACCAGCTTGCTCCCCTCCATCATGGCATCCCCGTCCCCCAGGGAGAGGGTGAGCGGGAGATGCGGGTCTGCAATGCGCTTGACCGCGATGGGCATGGGCGGACCGTTGGGGATCACCGCAAAGACGAACAGATGGGCATCTTCCGGCATCTTGATGCCCGGCGCCAGGGTGATGTGCAGGGGGAACTCCCCCTCTTTCACCGCCAGCACCTCGGCTTGTGCCTGGCCTTCGGCAGACGGGGTGGTCACGGCGATGCCACGCTGGCCAAGCTGCTGCCTGGCGTACTCCATGGAGCGCTCCACCATGGTGTAGCGGGCCGAGCCCGGCTCCAGCAGCGGCAACATCCCCTGCCAGCGGTCGAGGGCGGTCTGGAAATCCTCTTTTTGCAGGGCCATGAAGGCGTGGACGGAGCGGGCCTCGATGTTGGCCGGGTCCTCGGCAATGACCGCCTGCAACAGCTGATCCGCACGGGCTTCCTCCCCCGTCATCATCAGGGCCTGGGCATAGGGCACCGCCACCATGGCCTTCTGGGGCGCGAGGGCGTAGGCACGCTCCAGCGCCTCGCGGGCCATCTCGGGATCATTGCCATCCAGGGTCAGGCGCCCCAGCAGCAGCCAGCCACGGTAGTCGTTCGGTTCTTCTTTCAGCCGGGTTCGCAGGGCCAGGGTGAAGTCCAGCAGATCCTGCTCGGTCACCCGGGTGTCGCGCTCCACCAGGATGCGATTGCTGAGCTCCCCCAACCGGCTGCTGGCATCCTGCCAGCGGCTCACCTCCTGCCAGGCGCCGAGCTTGGCGTAGAGGCCGATGCTCACCACCGCCAGCACCAGCACACCGGGGATCCAGATCAGGCTCTTGCCGCCACGGGCGGTCTGCTCCACGTCGGGAATATCGTCCAGGAGGCTGCGCTGCAGCTCCACCAGGGATTCCGGCTCCTCCGCCAGTATCCCCTGCTCCCGCTCTTCCCCTATCTCCAGCAGGCGCTGCCGATAAAGCTGCTTGTTGAGGGCCGAGCGACTGATGCTCTGCCGGCCCTCGCCGCGCCACAGCGGCACGATCAGCGCCAGGCTCGCCAGCACCAGCAGGGCCGCACCCAGTATCCAGAATGGGGTCATGGTTTCTCTTCCTCTTTGAGCAGGGCGGACAGCCTGGCCTGCTCTTCTGCACTCAGGGTGCCTTCAGGCTGTTGAAAGGGAGCAGGGGCATGGCGGCGGCTTCGCACCACCACGGTGACGACGCCAATCACGATGACCAGCAAGGGGCCAAGCCAGAGGATCAGGGTCGAGGCCATCAGGGGGGGATCATAGAGAATGAAGTTGCCGTAGCGGGCCACCATGTAGTCCACCACTTCCTGCTTCTCCTTGCCCTCGCGCACCATCTGGTAGGTCTTGTCCCGCAGATCCTTGGCGAGCCCGGCGTTGGAGTCCGCGATATCCTGGTTCTGGCACTTGGGGCAGCGCAGCTCGCGGGTCAGCTCGCGAAAGGTCTGCTCCTGGGTGTCGCTCTCGAAGGTGTAGACATCGATGGCGGCGCGGGCCTGTCCGGCGCAGACGAGACCGGCCAGCAGCAACAGGGATGCAATCAGTGTTTTCATCGGGGAGGCCTCACTTCATGGCATCGAAGATGGGTTTGAGGGTACTGGCCCAGACGTCTGGGTTGATGTCCCCCACGTGGCGATAGCGGATGATGCCCTGGCTGTCGATGAAGAAGGTCTCGGGCGCGCCATAGACACCGAGATCCAGCCCCAGCATGCCGTCCGGATCGTAGAGGTTGACCTGGTAGGGATTGCCAAGCTCCGCCAGCCACTTGATGGCCTTGTCACGCTCGTCCTTGTAGTTCATGCCGACGATGTAGATCCCCTGCCCCGCCAGCTCCTTGAGGTAGGTGTGTTCCCCGTAACAGGTCGGGCACCAGGTGGCCCAGACGTTGAGCAGCATGGGGCGCCCCTTGAGGATGCTCCTGTCGTGCTGCTTGCCCAGGTCATAGATGTCCTGCAGGGTGAACACGGGCACCTCCTTGTCCACCATCACGGATTCGAGCTTGGTGGGATCGGAGTAGAGCCCCTTGAACAGAAACACGGCCCCCATCAGGAAGATGATGAAGGGCAGCAGATAGAGCCAGGTCTTCTTGTTCATGCCTTGGCCTCCTCGTCACGACGTCCGAAGCGGTAGCGCTTGTCCAGCATGGCCAGCACGCCGCCGAGGGCCATGAAGACGCCGCCGAACCAGATCCAGCGCACGAAGGGCTTGTAGTAGATCCGTACCGCCCAGGCGCCGTTGTCGAGCTGCTCGCCGAGCGCCGCATAGAGATCCCGGGTAACACCCGCATCGATGGCCGCCTCGGTCATCGGCATGCGGCTCACGGTGTACATCCGCTTCTCGGGTTTGAGCAGGGCTACCTGCTTGCCATCCCGGTGCACTTCCAGCACGCCCTTGAAACCGTCGTAGTTGGGGCCGTTCTTCTCCTTGATGCCGGTGAAGACGAACTCGTAATCGGCGAACTGGACGCGATCGCCGGCCTGCATCCGCAGGTCCTTCTCGATGCTGTAGTTCTGGGTGCAGGCGATGCCGATGATGCTGACCGCGAGCCCCACGTGCCCCAGGATCATGGCCCAGTGGCTGTTGCCAAGCTTGCGCACGCCGGTGGCAAAACCGTGTTTGTGGGTGGCCCGCGCCCAGGTCTCCTGCACACTGGTGACGATGATCCAGACGCCAAGGCCGATACCGAGCGCAGCCCAGGGTTTGAACGCCTCGGCAAAGAGTTTGGGCAACAGCAGAGCCGCGGCCAGGCTCAGCACCAGGGCGAGCATCACCTTGCCCTTGAGCTCACCGAGATCCTGGCGGCGCCAGCGGAACAGGGGGCCCACCCCCAGCAGCAGGGCGAAGGGGATGATGAGCCAGCTGTAGATGTGGTTGAAGAAGGGGGTGCCGATGGAGATGCTGCCAAGCCCCAGCTCCTTGTGCACCAGGGGCAACAGGGTGCCGAGCAGCACGGTGAGCAGACCCGCCACCAGCAGGATGTTGTTGCCAAGGAGCAGGGTCTCGCGGCTCCACAGCTCATGCTTGCCGTGGCTCTTCACCTGGGAGCCCTTGAAGGCGAACAGCAGCAGGGAGCTGCCTATCACCGCCAGCAGGAAGCCCAGGATAAACAGACCCCGGGTCGGGTCCGAGGCAAACGCATGGACCGATACCAGCACGCCGGAACGCACCAGGAAGGTGCCGAGCAGGCTCAGGGAGAAGGCCGAGAGCGCCAGCAGCACGGTCCAGGCCTTGAAGGTGGCGCGCTTCTCGCTCACCGCGAGGGAGTGGAGCAGGGCCGTGCCCGCCAGCCAGGGCATGAAGGAGGCGTTTTCCACCGGGTCCCAGAACCACCAGCCGCCCCAGCCGAGTTCGTAATAGGCCCACCAGGAACCGAGCACGATGCCCAGCGTCAGGAAGACCCAGGCCGCCATGGTCCAGGGACGGGACCAGCGCGCCCAAGTGGCGTCCAGACGCCCCGTCATCAGGGAGGCGATGGCGAAGGCGAAGGCCACCGAGAAGCCCACGTAGCCCATGTAGAGCATGGGGGGGTGGAAGATGAGACCCGGGTCCTGCAGCAGCGGATTGAGATCCCGCCCGTCCACCGGGAAATACGGCAGGGTGCGGGTGAAAGGATCCGAGGTGAACAGCACAAAGGCGGTGAAGCCCACCGAGATAAGGCCGAGCACCCCGAGTACCCGCGCCACCGCATCGAGCGGCAGGCGACGGCTGAAGAGGGCCACCGCCGCCGTCCAGCCCCCCAGGGTCAGCACCCAGAGCAGCAGCGAGCCTTCATGGGCTCCCCACACCGCCGAGATGCGGTATTGCAGGGGCAGCAGGCTGTTGGAGTTGGTGGCCACGTACTGCACGGTGAAGTCGTTGTCGATAAAGGCCCAGGTGAGGCAGAGAAACGACAGCAGCAGCAGCAGGAACTGGCTGTAGGCGAGCGGGCGGGCCGCCGACATCATGCCAAGACGACCGAGATGGGCCCCGATCAGCGGGTAACTGCCCAGCAGCAGGGCGGTGGCGAAGGCCAGGATCAGTGAGAACTGCCCTAATTCCGGGATCATTGACTATTCCCTCTCGATTGCACGGAGAAACCTGCCGATTTGGCGGTATAAAGAAGTGAATTCTTGGCGCATACCGGCATCATTGCTTGGCTCCCTGCAACTGCGCCTCTGTGTATTCGGGCTTGAAGTGCATGCCGTTGGTAGCGTCGGCCACTTCCGGCGGCATGTAGTTCTCGTCGTGCTTTGCCAGCACCTCGAAGGCGGCGACCGTGGTGGCATCCTTGAGGGTGCCCTGAGCGACAATGCCCTGCCCCTCGCGGAACAGGTCCGGCAGAATGCCGTCAAACTCCACCGTCACCAGATGGCCGCCGTTGTCCACCAGCTTGAAGGCTACCTTGAGGCTCTGGGGATCCCGCACCACAGACCCCGGCACTACCAGGCCACCGATGCGCAGGCGCTGCCCCTCCTCGGGCTTGACCTTCTCCGGCCCCTTCCCTTCCACCAGCTCGCTCGGGGTGTAGAAGAGGTCGATGTTCTGGCTCAGGGCATAGAGCACCAGGCCAGTCACGCTGGCAAGGCCCAGGCTGATGGCCAGGATGATGGTGAGGCGTTTCTTGCGGCGCGGGTTCATAGGGTGTTCTCCATCTGCTGGGCCGCCTTGCGGCGTGCCTCCCGAGCCTGCTTGTTGCGCAGTTCGCCAAGCAGGCTGCGGGTCTTCAACCGGGTGGAAATGACGATGCCGACCAGGCAGAGCAGGGTCAGACCGAAGGAGAGCCAGACGTAGAAGGCATAGCCTCCCATGGCCATGAAATCACTGAACGAGGCAAAGTGCATGCTTACTTCTCCTGCCTGGCGATGTCGGCGACCCAGGGGCGGTGCCACTCCCGCATCAGCAGCTCATTGCGAAAACGCATCAGGGTCAGGGCACCGAGAAACGCGGCGAACGCCAGGATCATGATGAGCAGCGGCCACAGCATCTCGGGGGAGATGGAGGGTTTGTCAAACTTGGTGATGGTGGCCCCCTGGTGCAGGGTGTTCCACCACTCCACCGAGTAGTGGATGATGGGCAGGTTGATCACCCCGACCAGCGCCAGGATGCCGGCGGCGCGGCCCGCCACCACCTTGTCGCTGAAGGCGTTGTAGAGGGCGATGACACCCAGATAGAGGAACAGCAGGATGAGCTCGGAGGTGAGCCGGGCATCCCACACCCACCAGGTGCCCCACATGGGTTTGCCCCAGGCGGCGCCGGTGAAGAGGGCGATGAAGGTGAAGACGGCCCCCACCGGGGCGATGGCCGCCACCGTCATGTCTGCCATGCGCAGTTGCCACACCAGGCCAATGAAGGCGGCCACCGCCATGGTGGAGTAGGCGCCCATGGAAAGGATGGCGGAGGGCACATGGATATAGATGATCCTGAAAGAGTCACCCTGCTGGTAATCGGCGGGAGCGAAAGCCAGCCCCCAGACGGTGCCGATGATGAAGGCGAGCAGGCTTGTCACGGCAAACCAGGGCAGCAGGGTGCCGGCCAGCCCATAGGCGCGCTCGGGTTTGGCATAAGGGTGCAACCATTTCCACATAGCTCACGAAACCTTTCAGTTATTAATTTTTAAGTGGCGAGGGCTACCATACCCATGGGGGAAAAACATCATATCCCCCGAAAGCAATAAGCAGCCATCCCCTTGATCTATCTCAACTATCTCGCCCCTAACTAGGCTTCAAACGAAAATCTTTTCACCAAATCAATCAGTTGACACTCACCCGCAACGCCGCCGAGATAGCCAGGGGCGTCAGGGTCAATGCCCCCACCAGCATGGCCCCCAGGATGGCGAGCTGACCGGCATAGGGCAGTCCCATGCTGGCCGCGTCGATGGCGGACGTGGCGAAGATAAGCACCGGAATATAGAGCGGCAGCAGCAACAGGCTGAGCAGCACGCCCCCCTTGCGCAGCCCTGCGGTCAGCGCCACTCCGACCGCCCCGAGCAGGCTCAGCACCGGCGTACCGAGCGCCAGGGTGGCCACCACGGCCAGATAGGTCTTCAGCTCCAGGGAGAGCAGGATGGCGAGCAAGGGGGAGACCAGCAACAGCGGCAGACCGGTCAGCAACCAGTGAGCGATCACTTTGGCCAGGGCCAGCAACCCCAGGGGATGGGGCATCAGCATCATCTGCTCCAGGGCGCCGTCACTGAAGTCGTCACGAAACAGCCGCTCCAGGGAGAGCATGGCTGCCAGCAGGGCCGCCACCCAGATAATGCCGGGAGCGATGCGGGCCAGCAACTGGGGCTCGGGCCCGATCCCTAACGGAAACAGGGTGATGACGATGAGGAAGAACCAGAGCGGGTTGAAGATGTCGGCGCGCTGGCGCAGGGCCATCAGCAACTCGCGGTGAATAAGGTGTATGACGGCGCGCAGCATGGGCTACTCCTGCAACAGCGAGGTCAGAGAGAGGGTCTTGAGCCGTCCCTGCATCAGGGTCAGATCCTGGTGGGTCGTAAGGACCACCATGCCCCCCCTGTCCGCGTGGGCGAGGAACAACTGCTCCAGCACCCTGACCCCCTGCTTGTCGATGGCGGTGAAGGGCTCGTCCAGGATCCAGAGCGCCGGTCGCTCGCTCAGCCACAGCCTGGCCAGCGCCACCCGTCGCTGCTGCCCGGCGGAGAGCTGCCCCGCGGGATAGTCTTCGAAACCGGCGAGGCCGACCTGGGCCAGCACCCGCCAGAGATCCACGCCCTCCCCGGCAGGGCCATGGAGCTTCTGGTAGAAGGAGAGATTCTCAAGGGGGGTCAGGGTCGCCTTGACGCCGGGCTGATGGCCCAGGTAAAGCAGGCTGGCGTGGTATTCATCCCGGCAATGGCGGATATTCTCCCCATTCCAGCACACCTCGCCAGCAAAGGGCTGGGAGAGGCCGGTGAGCAGGCGCAACAGGCTGGTCTTGCCCACCCCGTTGGGACCCTCAATCTGCATCAAATCCCCGGCACGCACCGCGAAGGAGAGATGTTCAAACAGGGTGCGATCTTCACGCACGCAGCTCAGATTGTTCGCTTGAAGCAGCATGGGGATGTAATCGTTGAAAATGAGGCGGCCTGCATCTTAACACAGGATCCGGAGGCGTCTTTTCAAAGATGCCAATAATCAACAGGATTTGTGGGGAAGATCGCGCCCCCACCAAAGAGATTGATGCCAAAGGATTATCACCGTCCCGGCATCGAAAAAGAGGTGGCCACGGGTCGAACAGAAAGCGGGGAGGCACCGGCCTCCCCGCGACACATCCGTCAGCTGCGTCCCTTTCGCAGGGAAATAAGCAGCTCCGCTTCCGCCTGGGGCAACTCGCACTCGCTCATCACCTCGTCCAGATCGGCACCAAGCTCCACCATCTTGGCAGCGCGGCTGTAGAGGCGGCGCTCCGGATCCTGCAACGTCAGCTCCTGCTGGCTGTCGTGGATCTTCTGCATGGCCCCTTCTGCGGCTTGCAGACGCTGACCCATGCCGATGGCGCCCGTGTGCAACTCCATCATCTGCTTGCGCAGACTCTCGAGCTGCCCCTGCAGCGCTTCCACCCTGGCCTCGGACTCTCGCTGGCGACGACGGTGCCCCAGGATCCCGTAAAGGGCCAGCACCAGTGCGAGCAAGGACAACCCCAAGGCTGCAAATTCAATCATCAAACCATCACCTTACCGTCACAGGGAGGCGGACAGGTGCCATCGCCCCCGTCCGCACGTTCCCGTCCCTGTTACAGGGAACCAATGTCTTCCCACTCTTCGTCGGAGAGCAGCTTGTTGAGATCCACCAGGATCAGCAGTTGGCCGTCACGGTTGCTGACGCCCTGGATGAACTTGGCACTCTCCTCGGTGCCCACCGCCGGGGCGGCATCGATCTCGGAGGAGCGCAGATAGACCACCTCGGCCACGCTGTCCACCATGATGCCGATCACCTGCTTCTCCGCCTCGATGATGACGATGCGGGAGTTCTCGCTCACGTCCCCGGCCGGCAGGCCAAAACGGGAGCGGGTATCGATGACGGTCACCACGTTGCCACGCAGGTTGATGATACCCAACACGTAGTCAGGTGCACCCGGGACTGGAGCGATCTCGGTGTAGCGCAACACTTCCTGAACCTGCATCACGTTGATGCCATAGGTCTCGTTTTCCAACTGGAAGGTCACCCACTGCAGCACTTCGTCTTCGGCCAGATTCTGTGCAATATTGCGCTTCTCTGTCATCTTCTTGATCCTTGTATGAACCCGTCAACGGGTAAAATTAGCAATAAAACCATGGCGATGCCGATGTTGTCAGCGGCCTTCGATGTTCACGCCCCGGCCAAGCAGCAGCAAGAGCTCCCTGACGTGCAGCAGGGCACACATCTTCTCCTTGACCATGCCGGCCAACCAGGGGCGCTTGCCCTCCTGATGGCGCCACTTCACCTGGTCCCGGTGCAGCAGTTCTGTGCCCTTCAACTGGTGACAGGCCAATCCCCAGGGTGATTCTCCCAGCATAATCAGATATTTGTAATCGTCCATCTCCAGATGCTGGCCCGGCATGACCCACTGGGCCGTGTCCACCACGTTCATCTTCTGCTCGCGGGAGGTCATGATCCCCTTGTACCAGCCCGGCTGGCCGAAGAGAGAGGTCACCTCCCCCAGTTGATGGATGCCCCCCAACTCGGTCAGAGGCACCGCAAACGTCACCCCGGCCACGTCGAAGAAGAGCGCCTGAAACTCGTTGCCGGTATCCAGGTTCTCCCAGGTCGACGGTGCGGGCGCCGCCTCGAGGGCGGGCGCGGGTTCTGCCACCGCGAGGGCGACGGGCTCGACTTCCTCCGCCACGGCTTCCACCATCGGCTCTGCCAGGGCGACCAGAGGCTCACTGTCAACCACCTCCGCCTCGAGCTGGAATGGCTCGACATGCACCTCTTCGTGGCTCAGGGCATCCATCTCGAACTGGACCTGTCCCACCTGGGCAAGCAGCTCGCTCAGCTGGGCCAGTCGGGTATCGGCTTCAAGATAGGGGGTGGCAGCCACCTCCGGCACGGCGACGGTCTGACGTTGCAACGCAGGGGCCGGTGCTTCGTCTTCGGGATCTTCCCGCAGCAGGGCATCGTCCAGCAGCAGGGAGTGGAAATAGTCGTCCATGGCCCGAACCTGGGTGGTCTCTCTCACGGCATCACCTCCTGGGTCCGTTGACGCTCCAGCGCGTCGAGATGGTTGAGCAGGGTCTCATAGGCATAGGTGCCCCGGCTGCCCGGTGCATAGATGGAGGGAGGAATGTGCACCAGACTGGCATCCCTGAATTTGGTGTCGATGGGAATGACCGCATTCCACACCGCCTCCCCATACTGCTCCTTGATGGACTGCAATGTCATCAGGGAGGCGCGGGTACGCTTGTCAAACATGGTCGGAATGATGGTGTAGCGGAACTTCTCCCGCTTGGAGCGCTGCATGATCTCGAAGGTCTTCATCATCCGCTCCAGCCCCTTGAGGGCCAGGAATTCGGTCTGTACCGGCACCAGGATGCGATCGCAGGCCGCCAGCGCGTTCACCATCATGACCCCCAGCACCGGCGGACAGTCGATGAGCACGTAGTCGAACTGATCCTGCACCCGCAGCAGAGCGCGCTTGAGCACCAGCCCCATCCCTTCCCGGTTGCCCATCACCCGATCCAGCGTGGCCAGGGTAATCGAGGCGGGCAGCAGGCTGATGTTCTCGAATCGGGTCTTGAGGGTCATCCGGTTGACCAGCTCGGCGCTGGGTTTGGCCGCCTGGAACAACTCGTACAGGGTGCCTTCCAGCCTGTCCGAGTCGAAATCGAGATAGGAGGTCAGGGAGGCGTGGGGGTCGGTGTCGATCAGCAGTACCCGCTGGCCACGCTGGGCCAGAATGCCCGCCAGGGAGACGACCGTGGTGGTTTTACCGACTCCACCTTTCTGATTGGCAACCGTCCAAACAATCACTGTATCAATCCTGCCTTGTTGTTATGCGTATGCCCCCACCGGGCAGCGCGATCACCCTGATCTTTTCACTGTCGACACTCTGCGGTGCGTCCTGCACCGGTGCCACCGTCAGCGGTTTGACGGGGGCTGGTGGCACCCAGGCGAACCTGGATATGGCGACCACCACCTTGCGATTCTGTAATCGTCCCTGCTCGGTGCCATTGTCGACGAAGGGGGAAAACTCTCCGTACGCCTCGTAGGCGAGCCGACCGGGAGCCACCCCCTTGCCCACCAGGGCATTGAGCACTGCCTCGGCGCGGGCCGCTGACAATGTCCAGTTGGAGCGGAAAATTTCGTTGTTTATCGGTTGGTTATCCGTGTAGCCCCGCACCCTGACATAGTTATCGACCGGTTTGAGAATACCTGAAAGCGTATCGAGCACAGGGGCGGCATTGTTACCCAGAAAAGCGCTGCCACTGTTGAACAGGAGACCTGAACTCAGCTCCACCGTCAGCCAGTTGTCATCCTGCGCAAGCTTCACCACCCCCGCATCGACCAGGGCGCCCATGGACTCCTGGATCTGCATGTCGATCTGCGCAAGAGCCGTGCCATCTTGCGAGACGGGCGTACCCGTGATGGGGGCACGCGAGGGGGACGCAGAGGCCTGGCTCTCCAGCAGGCTGGGGGCGGCCGAGACCGAGTTGTCCAGCAAGGAATTACCCCGCCCTTCCAGCAGGCCATCGCTGCGCGGCGCCTGGTTGAAGGCCTGGGTCATGCCCTCGATGACGGCGCGGTACTCCTCCTTGTTGACGATGGCAACGGAGTAGAGCACCACGAAAAGGGCGAAGATGAGCGTCATGTAATCGGCATAGGAGACCAGCCAGCGATCGAGATGCTCTCGCCCTTGCAGGTGCAAACGATAGCGCTTGCGCATGGCTACTCCCCTTTCAGATAAGCCCGTAACCGCCTTTCAACCTGCGGGCCGTTCTCCCCGTGGGCGATGGCCAGAAGCCCCTCCAGGGTCATCTCCTGATAGAGGCCGTAATGGTAGTGGAAGGCGCGCAGCCGATTCGCAATCGGCAGATAGAGCAAGTTGGCAAAGCCCACCCCGTAGATGGTGGCGACGAAGGCCACGGCAATGCCCGCCCCCAGGGTGCCTGGCTCCTCCAGATGAAACATGGCCTGGATGAGGCCAATCACGGCCCCGATGATGCCGATGGTGGGACTGTACCCCCCCATGGACTCGAACACCCTGGCCGAGTGCTCGTTGCGCTCCTGCTCGATGTCGATGTCCGCCTCCAGCAAGCTGCGGATATCCTCGATGGAGACGCCATCCACAATCATGGAAAGCCCCTGGTGGGTGAAGGGATCGGGCTCGGCCTCGGCCTGGTTTTCCAGCGCCAGCAAGCCTTGCTGGCGGGCGAACTGGGCCCACGCCTTCAGGCGCTCGGCCTGCTCCGCAAGATCCAGCTGCGGCGGAAACAGCATCCAGGTTGCCTGCCTCAGGGCACTGAGCAGGTACTTGCGGGGAGTCTGCAAGATCACCGCTCCCCAGGTTCCCCCGACGACGATGACAAAGGCCGGGCCATCCAGCAGGGTCAGCAGGCTCCCGCCATGCCACCACTGGGCGATGGCGACGGCCCCCAGCGCCAGCACCAGGCCGAGCATGCCCATGGTCAGCGACCCAACTCGACCAGAATGCGCTGGGCCACCCGATCCAGCGGCAGGGATTCGCTTGCTATGCCCGCCTTGGCAACGGCCTGGGGCATGCCATAGACCACGCAGGAGGCTTCATCCTGCGCCCAGATGGTCGCCCCCTGCTCCTTGAGCAGACGGGCACCGTCGCGGCCATCCGCACCCATGCCGGTCAGGACGATGGCCAGCACCTTGTCGCCATAGGTCTTGGCAGCGGAGGCGAAGGTAATGTCCACGCAGGGTTTGTAGTTGACCTTGTCATTGCCATCGATGATGCGAAGACGGGCACCGGGCCCGCGCCCTTCCAGCAGCATCTGCTTGCCACCGGGGGCAAGATAGGCCTGACCCGGCTTGAGCACGTCGCCGTCCTGCGCCTCCTTGACCCCTATCTGGCACAGCCCGTTGAGGCGGGCGGCAAAGGCAGCGGTGAAGGTGGCCGGCATGTGCTGGATCAGCAGAATGGGATGAGGGAAATCCCCCGGCAGCTTGGTCAGCACGTTCTGCAGTGCCACCGGCCCGCCGGTGGAGGTACCGATGGCAACCAGCTGGTAACTCTTGCCACTGCGCTTGAACGCGGCGGGAGCCGCCGCTGCCCGCACAGGCTCGGGCTGGCGTTCGGCCAAGGGGCGATTCAGGGTCCCCGTGACGGCGGGCCGGGCGGCAGGCTCGGGGGCACGGGGCCGGGTCGCCATCAGGAAGCGTTTGCGAGCGATCTCCTTGACCCGCTGCTGCAGCAGGTTGACGGCTTCGTCCTTGTCCCGGGCGATGTCTTCAAACTTCTTGGGCAGAAAATCGAGGGCGCCCGCATCCAGCGCATCCAGGGTTGCCTTGGCTCCCTCGTGGGTCAGGGAAGAGAACATCAGGATGGGGGTCGGACACTTGGCCATGATCTCGCGCACGGCGCTGATGCCGTCGAGCACCGGCATTTCAATGTCCATGGTAATGACGTCGGGCCGCAACTGCTGCGCCTTGTCTACCGCCTCCCGCCCGTTCTGGGCCGTGTCGATCACCGTCATCAGGGGATCCTGATTGATGATTTCGCTGACCCGACGGCGGAAGAAACTCGAATCGTCGACCACTAATACCTTGACTGCCATTGTTATTCTTTTAACTCCTTGAGCCTGGCGCTCAGTGGCGACGGGCATAGGCCTTGAGCAGGCTGGGCACATCCAGAATGAGGGCGATGCCGCCGTCGCTGGTAATGGTGGCGCCGGCCATGCCGGGGGTACCTTGCAGCAGGTTGTCCAGGGGCTTTATCACCACCTCTTCCTGGCCGATGAGGTTGTCTACCACGAAGCCGACCTGCTGGGTGCCGATCTGGACGATGACCACGTGGCCCTGGTCCTGGCGGGCCGTCTTCCCGGCACCGCGTACCAGCCACTTGTGCAGGTAGAACAGCGGAATCGCCTTGTCACGGACGATAATGGTGAGCTGGCCATCCACCACGTTGGCCTTTTTCAGATCCAGGTGGAAAATTTCATTCACGCAACCGAGGGGCAGGGCGAAGGTCTGTTGACCCACCTCCACCATCAGGGTCGGCAGAATGGCCAGGGTCAGGGGAACCTTGATCTCGAGACGGGTGCCCTTGCCCCAGGTGGAATCGATGTGCACCGAGCCATTGAGGCTGACGATGCTGGTCTTCACCACGTCCATGCCCACTCCACGGCCGGAGATGTCGGAGATCTCCGACTTGGTGGAAAAGCCGGGGGCGAAGATCAGGTTGTAGGCATCGTTGTCGCTCATGCGCGCCGCGCTGTCAGCATCGAGCACGCCACGGCTGATGGCGATGGACTTGAGCTTCTCCGGGTCCATCCCTGCGCCGTCATCCTCGATGCAGAGCAGAATGTGGTCCCCTTGCTGGGAGGCGCTCAGGGTGATGGTGCCCTGACGGGGCTTGCCCGCCTTCTCGCGCACGTCCGGCATCTCGACGCCATGGTCGCAGGAGTTGCGCACCAGGTGAACCAGGGGGTCGGCCAGGGCCTCCACCAGGTTCTTGTCCAGATCCGTGTCCTCACCCACCATCACCAGCTCGATCTCCTTCTTGAGGGTACGAGCCAGATCGCGCACCACACGCGGGAAGCGGCCGAATACTTTCTTGATAGGCTGCATGCGGGTCTTCATGACCGCGCCCTGCAGATCGGCGGTCACGACGTCGAGGTTCGCGACAGCCTTGGACATCTCTTCGTCATTGCTGGCGATGCCGAGGCTCACCAGGCGGTTTCTCACCAGCACCAGTTCGCCCACCATGTTCATGATGACGTCCAGGGTCTTGGTATCCACCCGCACCGTGGTATCGCTCTGTACCGCACTGCTCTCGGCGGGAGCGGCCTGCTTGGCAGGGGCGGCCCTGGCTGGCGCTGGGGGCTCTACCGGCGCGGGTTTGGCGGCCACTGGCGCCTTGGGCGGCGTCACCGGGGCAGCGGGTGCCGGGGCCTTGGGTTCGGGAGCGGGCGCAGGAGCAGGAGCAGGTGCCAGACTGTGCTGGGGCGCCTGGCCACGGCCGTGCAGTTCATCCAGCAGGCGCTCGAACTCATCGTCGTCGATGAGCTCGTCCACCTCTTTCTGGACCGACTGCAAAGGTGCCAGATCGGGGGCACCACCGTGCTGGCCCTGACCATGGAGCTGGTCGAGCAGGGCTTCGAATTCGTCGTCTGTGATGTCACCTGACCCGCTCAGCACGGGGGCGGCAGAGACCGTCGGCGCTTTGCCGACACCGTGCAGCTCATCGAGCAGGCGTTCAAATTCGTCGGCGGAGATCTCGTCGATGGAGCCACCGCCATTGACGGCGACAGGCGCCACCTCGGCGATGACCTCGGGTTCTGGTGCGGGTTCGGGCTCAGGCTCAGGCTCGGGTTCTGGCTGGGCCGCCACGACGCTGGCGGTACGCAGCTGCTCCTGCCCTTCCGGCTTGCACAGCTCGTGCAGATCGTGCAGCAGATCGGGAGAAGCGGGGCTTATCTCTTCGCGGTTCTGGACCTGGGCAAACATGACGTTGATGGCATCCAGCGCCTGCAAGATGACATCCATCAGCTCGGCACTGAGGGTCCGCTTGCCGTTGCGCAGCATGTCGAACAGGTTCTCGGCACCGTGACAGACATCCACCAGTTCGGTGAGGGAGAGGAAGCCCGCTCCCCCCTTGACGGTGTGGAAGCCGCGGAAGATGGCGTTCAACAGGTTCTTGTCATCGGGCCGCTTTTCCAAGTCGACCAGTTGTTCAGACAACTGTTCCAATATTTCTGATGCTTCGACCAAAAAGTCTTGCAGTATGTCTTCATCAACTTCGAAGGCCATGCGTCACTCCATTAGAATCCCAGGCTAGACAGCAGATCGTCCACATCATCTTGACCATTGACCACATCTGAGCGGGTCTGCGGGTTCATGATGGGGCCTTCCGCCTCGATGCCGCTCACAGGCAGGCTACGTGCCGAATTGTCGCTAACGCCCTCACCGAACATGGTCAGCATCTCTATCAACTTCGTTTCAACTTCCTGCACCAGTTTGATCACCTTGCGGATCATCTGACCGGTCAGGTCCTGGAAATCCTGAGCCATCAGAATTTCCGTCAGCAGTTGTCGTAGCTTATCGGCATCCGTCTCAGAAGCCTTAATAAAATCATTCAGTTGATGGCACAGCGCCTTGAATTGACCCAGCTCGAGATCCCGGCTCATCAGGGCATTCCAGTTGGGCATGACCAGCTGAATGTTGTCGTTGAGTCGATCGGCGATGGGAAGGCTTGCCTCAACCGCATCCATGGTGCGATTTGCCGCCTTGTCCGTCATGTCGATGACATAGCTCAGACGCTCCCGGGCATCCGGGATCTCATGGGTGGCCAGGTCGGGGATCCTGGGATCCAGGCGAAAATCCTGCAATGAGTTGTGCAATTGGCGGGTCAGCTGCCCCACCTTGTCAAACAGGGCCGCCGCATTGGGGGCGCACACATCGGCGAGGATGGTATCGGCCTGTTCAAACTCTTCCCGCTCCAGGTGGGCAACCAGCATCCTTGCCTGGTCAAGCGAGATCATGGCACTCGTTTTGGCCTTCATCCCTGCCGCTCCTTAGCCGATACGTTCAAAGATTTTGTCGAGCTTCTCTTTGAGGGTGGCAGCGGTGAACGGCTTGACGATATAGCCATTGACCCCGGCCTGGGCGGCTTCGATGATCTGCTCGCGTTTGGCTTCGGCAGTCACCATCAGAACCGGCAGGTGCTTGAGCTTGTCGTCGAGGCGAATCGCCTTGAGCAGGTCGATGCCCTGCATGCCGGGCATGTTCCAGTCGGTGACCACGAACTGGAAGTCGCCATTTTTCAGCATCGGCAACGCCGTGTTGCCATCGTCTGCTTCATGGGTATTGTTGTATCCCAGGTCACGCAGCAAGTTCTTGATAATCCGGCGCATCGTTGAAAAGTCATCGACGATGAGGATTTTCATGTTCTTGTCCAAAGTTCCTCCTAAATAGCCGCCAAGACGGCTCACTTACATGATGCAGATCGCAGGTTTTATGGTGCGGATTATGCCTTAGAGTTGTGCTCCAGTGTAGCCAGTACAACCACTTATAAATTCCAATCTCGCAAACGGGCGCGCAGCCTGTGCATGGCCTGACTATGAATCTGGCTCACCCGAGACTCACTCACACTCAATACTTCACCGATCTCGCGCAGATTCAGCTCTTCATCGTAATAAAGGGAGAGCACCAGCGCCTCCCGCTCCGGCAGGCGGGCGATGTGCTCCGCCAGGGCCCCCTGGAAGCGCTCGGCTGCCAGATCGTCGAATCCTCCCTGACCGTTGCCTTCATCGGGATGACCGATGACATCTTCGCTGACGCCCAGATCCTCGATGCCGATGATCTTGCCGCAGGAGACATCCTGCAGCATGGCATGGTACTCCCCGAGGGACACCCCCATATTGGCGGCCACCTCGGTGTCTCTGGCATCCCGGCCATGGGCCTGCTCCACGTTCTCGATCGCTTCTGCGATGGCACGGCTGTTGCGGTGCACCGAGCGGGGCACCCAGTCCCCACGGCGGATCTCGTCGAGCATGGCACCACGGATGCGGATGCCGGCATAGGTTTCAAAGCTGGCGCCCTTGCTGCCGTCAAAGTTGCGGGAAGCTTCGAGCAGCCCAATCATACCTGCCTGGATCAGGTCATCCAGCAAGACACTGCTTGGCAGGCGAGCCAATAAATGCTGGGCAATCCGCTTGACCAGCGGAGCGTGTCGCTCGACCAGCACGTAGGAATCCTGATGACGCAAGTATGCTTGGGCTTTATTCACGGGAGTCTTCCTGTGTTATGACCGGCTTTTGCAACAAGTTTTCCAGGAAAAATTCGAGGTGGCCGCCCGGCTGATTCGGGATGGGCCAGCTCGCCGCCTTGTTCGCCAGGGCACGAAATGCCAGGGCGGCAGGGGATTTTGGAAACGCTTCAACTATCAGTTTCTGCTTGCGCACCGCGGCCCGCAGGTTGGTGTCGTAAGGCACGCAGGCCACCAGTTCCAGGGAGGTATCCAAGAAGCGGTCGGTAACCCGGGTCAGCTTGGCGAACAGCTCCTGCCCCTCGCGCAGGGAGCGGACCATGTTGGCCACCACCTTGAAGCGGAACACACCGTGATCCTTGGAGAGGATCTTGATGAGCGCGTAGGCATCCGTGATGGAGGTGGGTTCATCGCACACAACCACCATGATGTCCTGGGCGGCACGGGTGAAACTCAGCACCATGTCGGAAATCCCCGCCGCCGTGTCCACCAGCAACACGTCCACCTGGGTCTTCATCTCGCTGAAGGCGCGGATGAGCTCGGCATGTTGTACCGGGGAGAGCTCGACCATGGACTGAGTGCCCGAGGTGGCCGGCACTATCATCATGCCGTAGGGCCCCTCGACGATGATGTCGTCTATGGTGCACTCCCCGGCCAGCACATGGGAGAGGTTGCGATGCACCCTCAGCCCCAGCATGACGTCGACGTTGGCCAGACCAAGGTCGGCGTCCAGCACCAACACCCGCTTGCCCTGGGCGGCCATGGCTCCCGCCACGTTCAGGGTCACGTTGGTCTTGCCGACGCCCCCCTTGCCTCCGGACACGGCGATCACTTTCACTCGATTGTTTTGACGCATTTTGCGCAGACCACTCGCCTGATCCATATACATGTTACTCATAAAACTCCGAATCTTCGGATTCGCCAAAACCCGATCCCCAGAAATAGGGATCTTCTGCTTCCCGTTCCAGCGACCCCATGGCGGCACCGACCAGCAGCGCCGCGTTGGCAACTTGAATATCTTCCGGCACCCGTTGCCCGTCGGTGATGTAACTGATGGGCAGGGCGTTTTGAATGCACACGTTGATCACTTCACCCAGATTCAGGCTCTCGTCGAGCTTGGTCAGAATGCAGCCGGAGAGCGGAATGCGCCGGAAGTGATCCACCGCCTCCTGCATCACCCGTCGCTGGGAGGTGGCCGACATGACCAGATAACTGCGGATGCGCACCTTGGCATTCTTCACCAGGGTGTCGAGCTGTTCGGTCAGGCGGATATCCCGCTGACCCACCCCGGCGGTGTCGATGAGCACCAGCCGGCGATGGCGGAACTGATAGAGGGCACTGGCCAGCTCTTCGGCGTCCCGCACCTGACGCACCGGGCAACCCATGATGCGACCATAGGTCTGCAGCTGTTCGTGGGCCCCGATCCGGTAGTTGTCCGTGGTAATGAGTGCCACCTGCTCGGCGCCATACTTCATGGCAAAGCGGGCCGCCAGCTTGGCGATGGTGGTGGTCTTGCCCACCCCGGTCGGTCCGAGCAGGGCCACCGCCCCTCCCTGACGCAGGATCTCGTCCTCGCTGATCTTGAGCTGGGCCGTCAGCACCTCGGCCAGCTGGGCCATGGCCTGATGGATCGGCATGTCTTCGGGGATGAGGCCCGCCAGCTGATCGGCAAAGGCGTCGTCGAACCCCATCTTCTTGAGTTCCTTGATGAGCAGGGCGCGCATGGGTTCGCGGCGCTCCACCTCCTGCCACATCAGGCCGGAGATCTGGTGCTCCAGCAGCTTGCGGATGCTGGCCATCTCCTTGCGCATCCCCTCCATCTCCTGATCCCGCTGGCCGGACTGGGCCTGGCGCGGGGCGGCGGCAGGACGGGCCTTGGGCTTGGCGGGCTCGGGAGCGGCGCCCCACTGGCCCTGTTCGGCCAGGGTTCTGGGAGCACTGGCCGCGCCCGCCAGTCCGGCGGACTGGGTGCCGGCAGCGCCATTGGCGGGCCAGGAGGCCGAAGCTGGCTGACCGTTACCTCCGTTGCCAGACCATGATCCCGGGGCGCCATTGCCACCCGCCGGGTTGGCCGGATTGAGCTTCTGCTGGCGTGCCAGCAGGGCCGCCAGGGTATCGGCGTAGTATTCGTTCTGTTCCTTGGGTGGCGCCGACCTCGTCATCTGTTTGCCCGCAGACGAGATATTGACGCTCTCTTCATTCAACTGACGGCGAACCGGCGCGTCTTTGGGTCCCGGTACCTGGGATTGATAATCGACGGCCGCGACTATCTCCACCCCACCGGTGACCTTTTTGTTGGACATGATGACGGCATCGGGTCCGAGAGTCTCCTTGACCTCGGCCAGCGCCGTGCGCATGTCTTTGGCAAAAAACCGCTTAATCTTCACCCGTCATCTCCGCTAACTAGCCCTGTCCCACCGCACTGACGATGCGGATCTGCTTGTCGTCAGGCACTTCCTGATAGGACAGCACGCGTAATCCAGGAATGGCATTCTTGACAAATTTCGCCAGGGTATTGCGCAATATCCCCGATGTCAGAAGCACGGCCGGCTGGCCTTCCAGTTCTTGTCGTTGAGTGGCTTCCACCAGGGAGCGTTGCATCCGCTCCGCCAGTCCCGGTTCGATACCGGCGCCATCTCCCCCACCTGCTTGCAGGGATTGATGCAATATACGTTCCAGTTCTGGTGACAAGGTGATCACCGGCAGCTCGGGCTCGGGGCCGGCAATCTCCTGCACAATCAATCTGCGCAGGGCGATCCGGCAGGCTGCGGTCAGCACTTCCGGGTCCGGGCTGCGGGGCGCATATTCCACGAGGGTCTGCAGGATAGTGCGCATATCGCGAATTGGCACGCCTTCATTGAGCAAATTCTGCAATACCTTCACCAGGTTGCCCATGCTGATCACCTCGGGAACCAGTCCTTCCACCAGCTTGCTCTGATGCTTCCCTATCATGTCGAGCAGTTGTTGCACCTCGTCATGACCCAGCAGCAGCGCCGCATGGTTGGAGAGGATCTGGCTCAGGTGGGTAGCCACCACGGTGGCCGCATCGACCACGGTGTAGCCAAGGGTCTGGGCCTGGGAGACCTGCTCCTTGGCGACCCAGACCGCCTCCAGCCCGAACGCCGGGTCCTGGGTGGCGATACCGTGGATCTGGCCGAACACCTGCCCCGGGTTGATGGCCATCTCCTTGTCGTGATAGACGGTGGCTTCCCCCGTGCTCACGCCCATCAGGGTGATGCGGTACTGGTTGGGGGCAAGATCCAGGTTGTCGCGAATGTGGACGGCAGGCACCAGAAAGCCCAGCTCCTGGGAGAGCTTCTTGCGCACCCCCTTGATCCGGTTGAGCAGCTCGCCCCCCTGATTCTTGTCCACCAGAGGTATCAGCTGATAACCCACCTCCAGGCCGATGATGTCCACCGGCATGACGTCGTCCCAGCTGAGATCCTTCTGCTCCACCGGGGCATCCCCCTGGGCCGGCATGAGTTCGCCGCTCGCCGCCTTCGCCTTGTTCTGCTTCTCGCGGCGCAGCAGCCACCAGGCGCCCGCCGCCGCCACCGCCCCCAGGCTCAGGAAAGCCAGGTGCGGCATGCCGGGTACGCTGCCCATCATCAGCAGGATGCCGGCGGAGATCACCAGCGCCTTGGGATTTTCGAACAGTTGGCCGAGTACCGCTGTCCCCATGTCCTGGTCGGTATTCTGACGGGTAACGATGATGGCCGCGGCAATGGAGAGCAGGAGCGAGGGGATCTGGGCGACCAGACCGTCACCGATGGCGAGCAGGGTATAGACCTGGGCCGCTTCGCCGAAGGTGAGCTGGTGCTGCATCATGCCGATGATGAAGCCGCCGATGATGTTGATGAAGAGGATCATGATGCCGGCGATGGCATCCCCCTTCACGAATTTGGAGGCACCGTCCATGGAGCCGTAGAAGTCCGCTTCCTGAGTCACGTCCTGACGGCGCTTCTTGGCCTCTTCCTGGTTGATGAGACCGGCGTTCAGGTCCGCATCGATGGCCATCTGCTTGCCGGGCATGGCGTCAAGGGTGAAGCGGGCGCTCACCTCGGAGATCCGGCCCGCACCCTTGGTGACCACCACGAAGTTGATGATCACCAGGATCATGAAGACGATGATGCCCACGGCATAGTTGCCGCCGATCACCACGTTGCCGAACGCCTCGATCACATGGCCTGCCGCCGCGCTGCCGTTGTGGCCTTCCAGCAACACCACCCGGGTGGAGGCGACGTTGAGGGCGAGCCGCAGCAGAGTGGCGATCAGCAAGACGGTGGGGAAGGCGGCAAATTCCAGGGGGCGGCGGGTATAGACCGCCACCAGCAGCACCACGATGGAGAGGGCGATGTTGAAGGAAAAGAGGATATCCAGCATCAGGGGCGGAATGGGGAGTACCACCATCCCCAGAGAGGCCAATACCAGCAGCGGCGTCCCTACCCCTCTGCTGAGCAGCCACTTGTACTCTTTGAAACGGCCCAGTCCCGCTTTGAATCCCATCGTGCATCTCAATGATAAACTGCCAATAGCGGATTAAAGCAAATATCAAGCCAAGGATTCAATATATTGATTTATATGGTTTTTATTTTAACGCTGTCAGAAGTCCGTCGTTGGCGTCACGGGGAATGGTGACAGGGGGGAAGCTGCCTTCACCAAGCCGGCCAAAGGCCAGCCCAGGCCATGGGGCGAGGCGACGCGCTTCGACAGGGAGATTGCGGCCTTGTTTGCGACACAAGGGAGAGATCGGATGGTGGGGCCATCCCACCGCTTTATTTGCGAAACGCGGGGGGCACAAGGGAGAGCACCCGGGATCAGGCTGCCTCCACTGCGTTATTTGCGAAACTCGGGTGGAATGGGCAGATCCTTGGCGATGGGGGTCGGGCGCCGGCCGCGGCCACGGCGGAACTTCTTGAGCTGATAGACATAGGCCAGCACCTGGGCGACGGCGGCGAAGAGCCCCTCCGGGATCTCCTGGCCAATCTCGGTGGCGTGGTAAAGGGCCCGGGTGAGCGGCGGGGAGGACATGACGGGGATGTCGTATTCGCGCCCGATCTCCCGGATCTTCATCGCCACCTCGTCGACCCCCTTGGCCAGTACCTTGGGCGCCGCCCCCGGCTTGCCCGCATCGTATTTGAGCGCCACCGAGTAGTGGGTCGGGTTGGTGATGATCACATCGGCCTTGGGGACATCCCCCATCATGCGGCGCATGGCCATCTGCATCTGCAACTGGCGTATCCGCCCCTTGACCTCGGGCTTGCCTTCGCTGTCCTTGAACTCGTCCTTGATCTCCTGCTTGGTCATCTTGAGCTGGCGATTGTGGTTCCAGCTCTGGAACGGCACATCGATGGCGACAATGGGGATCAGGGCGCAGCAGAGGATGATCAGCATCCAGAGCAGCAGGTCCAGGGCATCGACGATGCCGCCGGGAAAGCCCTCAAGAGAGAGATTCAGCAGATGGTTGAACTGGCTCGACAGCATCCACCAGGCGAACAGACTAATAAACACCACTTTTGCGATGGATTTGACAAGTTCCACCAGGGATTGCACCCCGAACATCCTTTTGATGCCGCTCAGGGGGCTCAGCTTGCTCCACTTGGGCAACATGGCCTCGGAGGAGAAATTCATCCCGCCGAGCAGGGTGTTGCCGACGAAGGCGGCGATGATCACCAGCATGAACAGCAGCCCCAGAGGCTGGATCAGCTCCCCCAGCAGGGCAGGCACCATGGCCCCCATGGCATTGGGGTCGAACGCCTGATCCCGGTCCAGGGTAAAGCCCATGGTGAGTACCTTGATCATGGCCCCTGCCAGACTCTCCTTGATCATCAGGAGGCCGAACACGGTCGCCAGCAGGACGCTGGCGGTACCCAGCTCCTTGGAACGTGCAATCTGCCCTTTTTCCCGGGCTTGTTGCAGTCGTTTGCCCGTGGGTTGTTCTGTGCGTTCCTGATCAGTATCAGCCATGCTGGCCTCCTGCCGGCATCAGCCGACTGGCGGCCCGCCAGACTGGCAGCAAAAGGGCCGCAACCCGGAGGGCCTCAGTCATGCTGGCCCCCGAAGCACTGGACGTTGATGAGCTCGCAGCTGGTCTCCTGCACCCGCTCCCAGAGCGCGTCGAAGTGCCCCATGAAGCCACCTATGGTGAGCCAGAGGATGAACAGGCCCGACATCATGCTCACCGCAAAGCCGATGCTGAAGATGTTGAGCTGGGGGGCCGCACGGGTCATCACCCCGAACGCGAAGTTGATCAGCAGCAGGGCGATGATGGCCGAAAGCGCCATCACCAGAGAAGCCTGATACATGACCCCGAGAAAGCTCACCAGGCTGCGGATGGCAGGCAGGGTGAGCCCGCTGTCAGATACCGGCAGGGTTTCGAAACTCAGCACCACCATGCGCAGCATCAGCAGGTGGCCGTCCACCGCGAGAAACACCAGGGTCGCCAGCATCAGGTAGAACTGGCCCACCACGGGAGCCGACTGGCCGTTCATGGGATCCACCAGGGTGGCAAAGCCCAGGCTGGTCTGCATGGCGATGACCTGACCCGCCATCACGAAGGTCTCCAGCAGGAACTGGGTCATGAGGCCGAGCGCGATGCCGATGAGCAGTTGCTGCCCCAGCACCAGGAAGCTGCCGAGGGAGAAGAGCTCGATCTTCGGCATCGGGGGCAGCAGGGGGGCGATGATGAGGGTGATCGCCAGCGCCAGGCCGATACGGATATGGGCGGGGGCGAGCCGGCTGCCGAAGACCGCCATCACCATCAGGAGACTGCTCACCCGGGCCAGGGGCCAGAGGATGGAGGAGAGCCACTCCATGATGAGCGCCGTGGTGTAGGTCATGACAGCGGCACTCCCGGCAGGGGCAAGCCAACGGGAGGACGCAGGCCCCGGTCTGCCTCGGCCAGAGCGAAAGGGTGGCCCTTGGCTGGCATCAGCCCACCACCTCGGGGATCTGGCTCACCATCAGCTGGAAGAAGTCCATCAGACTCTGCAATCCCCAGTGAGCACCCGCTCCCAGGGCCAGCAGGGTGACCACCAGACGGGGCAGGAAGCTCAAGGTCTGTTCGTTGATGGAGGTGGCGGCCTGGAAGATGGCGACCACCAACCCCACCATCAGGCTCGGCAGGATCACGGCGCACACCATGATGGTCACCAGCCAAAGCGCCTCGCGAAAGACGTCGACGAAGGTTTCAGGACTCATTGCTCGCTCCTTTTGATGGGTTTGCCCAGGGCCGCATCCTCCTGGCCTCCTCCTTCGAAAGAAAGAGAGGCCTCTTCGCTTCCTCCCCGAGTGAAGGGGAGAGCCGGGGGGAGGGTCTGCCCTCCCCTAACCACCCGAGCCCAGCCCGAAGCTGGTGGCCAGGGAACCCAGAATGAGGTTCCAGCCATCCACCATGACGAACAGCATCAGCTTGAACGGCAGGGAGACCAGCATGGGGGAGAGCATCATCATCCCCATGGCCATCAGGATACTGGCGACCACCAGATCGATGACCAGGAAGGGCAGAAACAGCATGAAGCCTATCTGGAAAGCGGTCTTGAGCTCGCTGGTGACAAAGGCCGGGATCAGCACCCGCAGCGGCACGTCAGCAGGCTCGGCCACCTGCACGTTCGCTATCTCCATGAAAGTATTGAGATCCTTGACCCGGGTCTGGGCCAACATGAACTGGTGAATGGGCAGCTCCGCCTTCTCCAGGGCCTCCTTGGCCCCGATGGTCTCGGCCAGATAGGGCTGCAGCGCCTCGTTGTTGATGCGATCCAGCACCGGCGACATGATGAAAAACGACATGAAGAGGGCGATGCCGATCAGCACCTGGTTGGAGGGGCTCTGCTGCAGACCGATGGCCTGGCGCAGGATGCCGAGCACCACGATGATCCGGGTGAAGGAGGTCATCATGATCACCATGGCCGGCAGGAAGGAGAGCGCGGTCATCAGCGCCAGCACCTGCAGGGTCAGACTGTACTCCTGACTGCCATCCGCCATGGTCTTGACGGTGAGTGCCGACATGCCGTCCTGGGCCATCGCCAGGGGCGAGAGCACCAAGGAGAGCAGTGCCAGCCACCGGGTCCAGTTAACGTTTTTCATGCTTGCCCATCAGTTTGCCCAGTTGCTCGGAGAACGCCTGAGGCTGGCTCTCGTCCAGCGGCTCCTCCAGGCGATAGAGGAAGTTGACCTGCTGCGGCGTCACCCCGACCAGTAGCTGCTGGCCGCCCACCTTGACCACCATCAGCTTCTCCTTGTAGCCAAGGGGCAGGGTGGCGATGACCTTCATCTGGCCCCCTCCCATCACCTGGGAAAGCTTGCTCTTCTTGAGCAGGAAGCCCAGCACCAGAATGAGGCCGATCACCATCAGGCTGGAGAGCAGCCAGGAGGTGAGGCTGGGGGGATTCGCCCCTACCCCCGGGTTGGCCAGGGCTGGCAGGGAAAACAGCCACAACGGGAGCACACGGATCATTTGAGCTTCTTGATCCTTTCAATCTGGCTGATGACGTCGGTAAGGCGGATACCGAACTTGTCGTTCACCACCACCACCTCGCCGTGGGCGATCAGGGTACCGTTGACCAGCACGTCCAGGGGCTCACCCGCCACCCGATCCAGCTCCACCACCGAGCCCTGGTTCAGTTGCAGCAGGTTGCGAATGCTGATCTGGCTGCGGCCCACTTCCATGGCGATGGTCACCGGGATGTCCAAAATGGTGTCCAGCTTGCGCCGCTCTTCGGCGCTGATGGGGGCTTCGTCCTTCAACTCCTCCAGGGGGGCAGGCTTGGCTTCGGCCGTGACCTGCTCCTCCAGTGCGGCCGCCCAGGCGTCAGCCATCAAATCCTGCTCGTCATCGGTTCCGCTCATCTTCAATTCCTCAGTGTTGCAACACCTCCCCTGGGGGAGGATCAATCAGGGTGTTTGTCAGAGATGCTTCGCTCGAGCTCTTCCAGCTCGGCTTCGCCATCAATGCGCACGCCCCCGCGGGTCACCAGATGCATCTCTGTCTTGACCCCGTCAGGGCGCTTGATTTTGTCGGTGATCTTGAGCGCCACGTTCTCCTTGGTGCGCCCCATCTTGGCGTGGAAGGTAGGCAGATCCTCCACAAAGACCAGCAGGTTCTCCGGCATCTCCACCGGGATGATGTCCCCTGGTCTGAGCTCCATCAGCTCACGCAAGGAGAGCTCGGTCTCCAGCAGCTTGGCTTTGAGCTCCACCTTGACGTCCATGATCTCGTCGCGCAGGGCCTTGCTCCAGCGCACGTCGGTATCCCCCTTGTCGCTCTGCACGCCGGCATCCAGCAGTTCGCGGATGGGTTCCAGCATGGAGTAGGGCATGGCCACGTGGAAGTCACCGCCGCCGCCGTCCAGCTCGATGTGGAAGGAGCTCACCACGATCACCTCGGTGGGGCTGACGATGTTCGCCATGGCCGGGTTCACTTCGGAGTCGAGGTATTCAAAGCCCACATCCATCACCGGCGCCCAGGCATCCTTGTAGTCCTCGAACACCAGCTTGAGCAGCATCTGGATGATGCGCCGCTCGGTGGGGGTGAACTCCCGCCCCTCGATCTTGGCGTGGTAGCGGCCATCACCGCCAAAGAAGTTCTCCACCAGGATGAAGACGAGCCGCGCCTCCATGGTGATGAGCGCCGTCCCCTTGAGGGGGCGGAAACGCACCATGTTCAGGCTGGTGGGCACGAACAGGGTGTGGACATATTCGCCGAACTTGAGCATCTGCACGCCGTTGATGGAGACCTCGGCGGTGCGCCGCATCATGTTGAACAGGCTGATGCGCATGTGGCGGGCAAACCGTTCGTTCACCAGCTCCAGGGTCGGCATGCGGCCGCGGACGATGCGGTCCTGGGAGGAGAAGTCGAACTGGGCGATACCGGGATCCCCGGCTGCTCCCAGCTCCTCCTCCTCGACATCGTCGACGCCGTGCAGCAGGGCATCAATCTCGTCCTGACTTAACAGATCGCTCACGCTTCACCTTTCATTGCATGACAAAGCCGGTAAACAGCACTTGTTCGATTACGGGAGAAGAGACCAGGTCGTTCAGCACCCGGCGGCACTCTTCCAGCGAATCCTGACGCAGCTTCTCCTTGCCCTCGAAGGTCATCAGCTGTTCAGCGGTCGCCGAGCTGAAGACCCGCAGCAAGGTGCCTTCGATCAGGGGAATGTTCTGTTTGGCCAGGGTTTCGTCGGCGGTGCCGCGCACCATCAGCTGGATCTTGATCTGCACCAGCCGATCCCGCTGGCCTCCCGCCACGTTGAACACGAAGGGACGGGGCATGCCCACATAGAGCGAGGGCTGGGGCGTGTTCGCCTCCGGCTTGGCCTCGCTCTTTTCGGCGGCGGGCTCATCCCCACCGGCGAGCATGAACCAGGCGCCGGCGCCGCCCCCGCCAAGGAGCACGACGGCCAGGGCGACTATCATGATCAGCTTCTTTTTCTTGCCTGCCGCCGGATCCTTCAGCGTCAGTTCGTTATCGTCTGCCATCCCTTGTCCACCCTAGTCTCAAACTTGTTCGGTATCATAAACTTACTTAAGAATGCATCAAGCATAGAAATCGATTCCGGCATCGTTTGCCGATTCCACCAGCAGCGTGAGGTTGCGAGCGCTCCCCTCGGCCTCTCTGCCATCGCTGCCGCCGCCATTTCCCCCCTGTCGCCCCTGGTCACCGAAACCGGACTGACCCTGGGAGGATGACTGCCCCTGCTGCTGGAAGGCTTGCTGCTGCGCCTGTTGTTGCACCACGGTCTGGCCGAGCTGGATCCCCTGCCCTGCCAGCATGTCGCGCAGGCGCGGCATGGCCTGCTCCAGCATCTCACGGGTCTGGCCATGCTGCACCACGAAGTGCACGCTGGCCTGGCTGGAGGCATCCATCTGGATTTGGATCTTCATCTTGCCAAGCCCCAGGGGGTCTAGCTGGATCTCCGCCTGTTGCAGCTTGTCCGCCAGCATCAGGTTCACCTTGTGGTGCAGCTGCTCGGGGGCCTCAGGGGTCGCCAGCTTGAGGTGGGGCAGGCTCTGGGGCTCCCGTCTGACGGTCGCCTCTGCCAGCGGTCTGTTCTCGCCGACCTGGCTCTGTGCCTGATGCAAAGGCTGGCTCCTCTCGGCGGGTTCACTGCCCTTGACCTCCATCCCCGGCTGTTTGCCCAGCTCATCGAGCCGGGATTTGTCCACCGCGGGCTTCACCGACACGGCAGCGCCGGCGGCCACCACGGGGGCGCTCTCCATCTGGTCCAGACCCGCCGAGAGGGCCGTCAGAGGGGCCTGTGCCCCCTGGGATTCATGACGAGCCAGGATCTGCGGCGCCACCTGCACGGGGGCCGTGTCCTCCGTCGTCACGGGCTGGCTGCTCCCTGCATTCACCGCAGGCTCGGCCCCTGCACGGGCTCCCTGCCCGCTCGCGGCCTCAGCCTGTCTGGCCTCACCGGCGACAGGGGCGTCCTTCTCTGCCCCTGCCGCAGTGGCTGGCGGGGCGGACTCCGGTGTGGCCACAGGGGCCGGCCCCTGCGCCACCGTCCGGATCACGCCATCGCCATAGGCGCTGGTGGCACGGGAAGCGGTTGCCCCCTGCCCGGCCGACGCCAGGGGATTGGTCACCCGTGCCTCTTGCGATGAGTCAGCCCGAGTGACAGTGGGAGCCTGGGCGTTTTCTCCTGCCACCACTTTGGCGAGCAGGGCGGCACGCTCCTGACCCGAGATAGGGGGTTCGGTCCCCTTGGCATCCGGCTCCGCTCCCTTGCCTGCCATGGGCTGGCGGGTCGCTCCGCCCTGGTCGGCCACGGCAATGTCATCGGCCAAGGCGGGCTCTTCGGCCCCCAGCGGCAGAGCACCCTGACCGCTTGGCACGGCGCTGGCGCCTTGGGCCGCACCGGGAGCTGCCTTCGTTTTGTTCTCTTCATGCTGACGCTCTGGCGCCATCTGCGGCAGGGAGGCGCTCCCCTCTGCCGCCTCCACGCCCTCTGCCATCCCCACATCCTCTGCCATTCCCACCCCCTCTGCCATCCCAGGCGCAGCGGCGCCAGGCGGCAAGGGGTTGCCGTCCACAGGCACCGCCGCCTCACCGGCCATGGCGGGCGATGTCGGGGGCACCACCAGGCTCACATCCTGGCGCAGGGAGGCTTGCAACTGTTGCAGGAAGTCGTCGGGAGGCAGCTCGCCCTCGTCGTCCGCTCCCTTCAAGGAAGACGCAGACTCGGTGGCGGGCTCGTCAGACGCCAAAGATTTGGCAGCCGGGGCAAGCCCCTCCCGGGCGCCCTCGGCGGGGCCCTGGAGTGGTGGATTGCCCTGACTGGCTGGCGCCTTGCCCATCAGCTGGGCCATGGCCATGGCTTGCGAGAAGGCGGCCTTGCCCTCGCCTGACGGCTGCACGCCCCCTTCGCCCCCGACGGTGGGAGCCAGCAGGGTGGCGCTGCTATCGGCAGAAGGCGCCTGGGGGAGAGTGCTAATCAAGGGGGTCTGTATCATGCTGGGATCCCTGACGACGATTCGGTGACGGCCGCACGTGCGGTCATGGCTTGGCCCATCGGCCTCGCATGACCGGAAGAAAGCAAATTACAGGCCAGATTGGTGATAACGACGCAGGATGGCGTAGTCATCCAGCATCTTCTGCTCCTGGCGCTGGGCCTTCTGGCGCACCTTGTCCGCCTTCTTCTCCAGCAGCAGCTCGACCGCCTTGCGCCGCTGCTGGGCTTCGAGCCACTGGGTGCGGCACTCGGCCAGTGCCTCGCGCACCTGCAACACCCCTTGGTACTGCTGGGTCGCCGCGTTTTCGAGCTTGTTGATGAAGGCGTGATACTGGCTGTTCTGCTGGGGGCTGATCCCCTGCAGACCGCGCTCCGTCCACTGCTGGTGGTAGATCTGGCGGTACTGGTTGAGGGCGTTCTGCTGATCCATGAACAGCTTGAGATCCTGCTGGGCCTTGGCCAGCGCCATGGCGGCCTGCTGTTCAGCCTCCTCCAGCCGACTCGCCAGCAACGTCAATCCTTTACTCATAAGGGCTCTCCACCGGTCAACGCATCAGGGGCATGGCCACCAGTTGCAGGGATTGCAGGCCTTCATCGTAGTGAATGACCTCGCGCATTTTCTGCTGCAAGAACTGATCCAGATAGGGTTTCTGGATGATGGCCCGGTCGATGCGCGGATCCGATCCCTGGCTGTAGGCGCCGATGGTGATGAGATCCCGGTTCTGCTGGTAGAGGGAGTAGAACTGCTTGAAGGTGCGCGCCAGCTCCATGTGCTCCGGTGAGGTCACCATGGGCATGACCCGGCTGATGGATTTTTCGATGTCGATGGCCGGATAGTGGCCTGCATCCGCCAGCTCCCGCGCCAGCACGATATGGCCGTCAAGGATGGCCCGGGCCGCGTCGGCGATGGGATCCTGCAGATCGTCCCCCTCCGTCAGCACGGTGAAAAAGGCGGTGATTGAGCCCTGGCCGTCGCTGCCGTTGCCGGCCCGCTCCACCAGCGCCGGCAATTTGGCAAACACCGAGGGGGGATAGCCCTTGGTGGCCGGCGGCTCCCCCACCGCCAGTGCAATTTCCCGCTGTGCCTGGGCGTAGCGGGTGAGGGAGTCCATCAGCAGCAGCACGTTGAGCCCCTGCTCCCGAAAATACTCGGCGATGGCGAGCGCCGTCTCGCACCCCTTGAGGCGCATCAGAGGCGAGGCATCGGCAGGGGCGGCCACCACCACGGCGCGCTCGCGCCCCTCGGCGCCGAGGATCTCCTCGATGAACTCCTTCACCTCCCGGCCCCGCTCGCCGATGAGGCCCACCACGACGACATCCGCCACCGAGCCCCGGGTCATCATGCCAAGCAGCACGGATTTGCCGACACCGGAGCCGGCGAACAACCCCATGCGCTGACCCCGGCCCACGGTGAGCACGGCATTGATGGCCCGTACCCCCACGTCCATGGGTTGATGGATGGGGCGACGGGCCAGGGGATTGATGCGGTGCTGGGCGAACTGCACCGTCTGGGACGAGAGGATGGGGCCGAGCCCGTCAAGGGGCTGGCCGATACCGTCGATGACCCGGCCAAGCAGACTCATGCCCACCGGGATGCCGTGATCTTCGGTGACGGGCACCACCCGGGCGCCGGGAATGACCCCCTTGAGCTGCTCGCTCGGCATCAAGAACAAGCGATCCCCGGCAAACCCCACCACCTCGGCCTCCAGGGCCCCATCCTGTGTATCGATGCGGCACAGGGAGCCGATGGCGGCGCGGCAGCCAATGGCTTCCAGGGTCAACCCCACCACCCGGGTGAGCTTGCCCGCCACCGGCGGTATAGGGGCCTGCTCGCGAACCCGGTAGCCTTTAAGCCGATCAAGAAGGGGTGCCGTCATGTCGCCTCCGACGATGATTGCCTGATGATGCCGTCAGCAGGGCGCTGCACGACGGGTTCGAACCGGGCCATGGCTCAGCTCGCGTTGTCACGCAGGAAATTGCGCAGCAGTTGATCGATGCGCCCGGAGAGGGTGAGATCGATGCTGGAAAGCTCGGTGGCCAGTTGCAGATCGCCGAGGGAGAAGGTGGGCTCGCTTTGCAGCCGCCAGTGGCGCCTGGCGCACTCCTCGGCGCCAAAGGCGGCCTCTACCCGGGTCACATCCTCCGGGTGCAGCATCAGGGTGACCCCCTGCTCGGCGGCAGGGAGCAGGGCCAACCCCTGCTTGAGGGCCTCCAGCAGCAGCGTGGGGGAAGTTTGCGCCTCATGGCGGATGAGGGCGCGGGCGAGCTGTTGCACCAGGGCGATGAGCTGCTGCTCCACCGCCTCGTCCATCTCGCCAAGGGGAGTGGCCAGGCGTGAGACCAGGGCTTGCCAGCGGGCTATCTCCAGCTCCACCTGCTCCCGCCCCATGGCGAGGCCCTCTTCCTTGCCTTGCTCCAGCCCGGCCTGGTGGCCCTGCTGCAAGCCTTCAAGCTTGCCCTCTTCCAGCCCCTTGGCAAAACCGGCCTCGCGCCCATCGCGCATCCCCTCTTCCCAGGCGGCCTGACGAATCGCCTCCACCTCTTCGGCGGTGATGCTGGGGGCGGGTTCTTCGGGTTGTTCTTCCGGCAGGGCCGCATCGGCCTGCTCCTGACGATACCAGTCAGGAGCCAGCCCCAGGGCATTGGTCTCGACCTCGGCTTCGGTCTCCATCTCTGGCCAGCCCCAGGTCTCAATCTGCGCCGTGTCGGACTCGGGCCTCAGATAGCCGCGCAGTTTGCTGTTCTTGTCATTCATGTGCCGAAGAGACTCCTATCGAGGGCCGGGTACAGGGGCCGACATCATCGCACATTCCATGGCCCATGGCTTAGAGGAACTCTTCGCCACCACCCGCCCCCAGCATGATCTCGCCCGCATCCGCCAGGCGGCGCGCGGTGGAGAGGATCTCCTTCTGGGCGGCTTCCACCTCGGAGACCCGGATCGGCCCCATGGCCTCGAGGTCGTCCGCCAGCATCTCGGCGGCCCGCTTGGACATGTTCTTGAATACTTTTTCCCGCATCTGGTCGTCCGACCCCTTGAGGGCCCGTTGCAGCAGATCCCCGGGCACTTCCCGCAACAGGGTCTGGATGCCCCGATCGTCCACGTCGATGAGGTTTTCGAACACGAACATCAGATCCTGGATCTGCTGGCTCATCTCCTCGTCCGACTCGCGGATGGAGTCCATCAGCTGCCCTTCGATGTTGGTGTCCAGGTAGTTCATGATGTTGGCCGCCGCCTTCAGGCCGCCCATCTTGGCCGCCTGGGCACCGGCCGCACCGGCGAACTGTTTCTCCATGATGTCGTTGAGCTCCTGCAGCGCCGCCGGTTGTACCTCTTCGAGGTTGGCGATGCGCATCACCAGATCCAGGCGCACCTGCTCCGGGAACTGGCTCAGGATCTCGGCGGACTGCTCCGGCTCCAGATAGGAGAGGACGATGGTCTGGATCTGCGGGTGCTCGTTCTGGATGATGCTGGCCACCTGGCGGGCATCCATCCACTTGAGGGAGTCGAGGCCACGGGCGCCTGAGCCCAGGATGATCTGATCCACCAGGTTGCTGGCCTTGTCCTCCCCGAGCGCCGCCACCAGGGCCTTGCGCACGAAGTCTTCACTGCCGATGCCGATGTTGGTGTACTTCTGGATGTCGTCGATAAATTGACGATGCACCGCCGCCACCCTATCGTGGCTGAAATCCGACATGGAGGCCATGGACATGCCGAGCCGCTGCACCTGCTTGGGCTCGAGGTGACGGAAGATCTGGGCCGCATCCTCCTCGTTGAGGCTCAGCATCAGCACCGCCGCCATCTCCATGCCGCCCATCTGATCCAGGATCAAACGCTGGCTTTCGGTGATGTCGTTGCCGGTGACCTGGCTTTTATTCTCTTCAGGCATCTTTGGTTACCCATTCTTTGATGACCTGGGCGGCCAGGTCAGGTTCGTTCGCTACCAGGGCGCGCACGGCCTTGAGCAGATCCTCGTCACGGTGCAGGTCAGGCAGCTTGAGCTGACCATCCCGCAGACCGAATACCGGTTCGGCCTCGGCCTGGGCGGCCAGCAGGCTCAGTTCATCGTCGCCACCCAGCACGGTGTGGTTGTCGAAGTCCAGCTCCCCTTCCGGCTTGGCGTCCGGGTAGAGCAGGCGCTTGAGCATGGGCCGCACCACGGTGACGATGAGCACTATGATGACCAGCACGGAGGCGGCGATGCGCACCGCGCGCCAGAACCAGGGCTGCTCGTAGAGGGGGATGTCGGCCACGGTCTCGAGTTCCGGGCGGTTGAACGGAATGGCGACCACCTCCAGAGTATCCCCCCGGGTCACGTCAAAGCCCAGACCGCCGCTCAGCAGACGGCGCAGGGTATCGAGTTCGGCCTGGCTGCGGGCTTCCCGGGTCACGGCACCGTCGGCGCCGGGGATGGCCTTGTAATCCACCGCCACCGACACCGTCATGCGGCGAATGCCACCCTGCTGGCGCCGGATGTGGCTGACGGTGGTGTCCAGTTCGAAGTTGCGGGTCGCTTCCTTGCGGGAACGGCCGGAAGAGGCGGTTCCTTCTGCGCCGGCTGCCTGCTCGGGAATGTTGGACGCGGCGGGCGGCTGGTTGGAGAGGGCGCCGGGCACCCCGCCGTTGCTGCCGCTGGCGCTGTTCTCTTCCATGGTCATTTCGGAGCGCACCGCCGGCAGGTCCGGGTTGTAGGTCTTGCGGGTCTGCTCCTGCTGGGAGAAGTCGAGGGAGAGATCCACCTCCGCCGTATAGTTGTCGGCCCCCAGCACCGGGATCAGGATGGCGTCAATTTTTTGTTTGTATTCGAGCTCCTGCTTCTGCTGCATCGCAAACTCCTTGCGGGTCTGGGCAGAGAGGGGATCCTGGGAGCCGGAGTTGAGCAAGCGACCGTTCTGGTCGGTCACGGTGACGCGGGTCGGCTCCAGACCGTGAACGGCGGAGGCGACCATGTCGACGATGGAGTCCACCTCACCCTGGCCCAGGGCGTTGCCCTTGAGGCTCAGGACCACGGTGGCGCTGGGCTTGCGTTCGTTGCGGGCGAACACGTTGTCTTTCGGGATAGCCAGCAGCACCTGGGCCTTGGCGACGTTCTGGAACTGCTCGATGGCGCTCGCCAACTGGCGCTCGCGGCTCAGTTTCAGGCGCTCGCTCTCCATGCGCTGGCTGACGCCGAAGCTGGAGTCCTTGAGCAGGATGGCTTCGCCGTCGTTGCTGGCGTCGCTGTTGTTGGCCAGACCGGCGCGGGTCAGGCGCAACCGGATGTCCGCATAGTTTTCAGCACTGACCAGCACGCTCTTGCCATCCACCTGATAGGGGATCTTCTGCTGATCCAGGTAATCCAGGGTGGAGACCAGCTCCTGGGTGGTGAAGGTGCCGAGGGGACGCATCTCCGGCTCCTTGCCCCACAAGAGGATGAAGACGGCGATGGCCAGACAGATGGTCAGCCCCAGGATCAGGGTGATCTGGCGCAACACATCGGTGTTGGACAGGAAGCCCAGCGCCGAGCTCTTCTGCTCGTGCTCGTCGAGGGCGGCCGCCCCCTCGTTGTTGATCAGCAGATCGCCGTTTTGATCAGTTGCCACGGTTTATGTCCTTGTTGCTGACATCTTCATGATGCTCGGTCGCCATGGGCCCGAGTTACACCGGCATGTTCATGATGGTCTTGTAGGCATCGACCATCTTGTTGCGCACCTGCACCGTCGCCTCGAAGGCGATGGAGGATTTCTGGCCGGCGATCATCACCTGGGAGAGATCCACCGACTTGTCGCCGAGATCGAAGCGGGTACGCAGATCGTTGGCGGTGCCCTGCAACTCGTTGACGTTGTCCAGGGCCTGTTGCAGCATCTGGCCGAAATCGGAGCTGACCGGACGACCGGGCTGGGTCAACGGCGTGGCACCGGCTTCCACCTTGAGGGCCTGCATCTCTTGCATCAGGCTGCTTGCGCTAATTTCCATCTTCCCTTCCCAGACAAATCATTGACACTGACTGGCTTGAAGCAATAAAGGTGCCAACCAGAGCGAGATCTCGAGATCAGGGATAAAAGCGGGGCGCGATCAGGCCGGCGGGCACCGGCCATCCGGGGATCAGGTCGCAGATCCGGGGGGATCGCCCAGCAGCAGCCGCAGGTAGATGCTCTGCTTGTCCCACTCCCGGCGGTGGGCAGCCATCCGATCCTGCTCGGCCTCATGGGTCATCTTGCTCTCCTGGTCGCCGGACTCTGTGCGGCGCCCATGAAAAAGAGGGCCTTGGGCCCTCTTTTTACTGCAAATCCCGACAAGTAAACAGGGTGCATCTCTAGCCATCCATGAAATGCCGGGTCAGATTGGCAGGGATCACTTGTTCAGGTCATCATCCAGCCAGTACTTGGAGCCCGAGATGTTGGCGTCAAGCAACAGTCCCTTCTCGCCAATCTGGTAGATAGCCATGCCGCCATTGTATTTGGCGGTGAGCTCGGCGCTTTCCTTGCCCGCCACGGCGCCCACCTCGGAGGTGGCTTCCCACCCCTTGCTGACGAAGGCATCGAACCTCGCCTTGTCTTCGAACAGGATCACCTGCTGGTAGAACTTGCCGCCGATCCCGGCCGCAAGACCGGCACCGAACATCTTCATGTAGGTGTGCTTGCCACTGGTGCGATTGACGGCGACCCCGGCCCCCTGATTGGTGTGGATCATCAGGGAGAACTTGCGCGAGTCGAACACCACATAGCCATAAGCCTTGTCAAACAGCAACTTGGCAGAGGGCTGTTCGTTGAACAGCCGCACCAGGGCGGTATCGGCCATGGTATCGAGGGCGGTTCTCGCCTCCTCCGGGGTCTTGGGCTCGAGCATGGTGTCGAGCTTCTTGTCGGCGGCGGTCAGCCACTCCTTGCCGGTGGCCGCGCTCTCTGCCGTCCAGGCCCCCGCCTTGTTGTAGGCTTCGGCCCCCCAGCTGGACACCGACTCCCAGGTCTCCTTGGAGAAATCGGTGATCCCCTTCCACGCCTCCTTGCTGGTATCGCTCACCGCGGTACCGAGTTCGGAGGCGGCCTCCTTCAGCTTTGCCCAGTCGGCCAGACCGGGGGTTGAGGCCAGCGCCAGTGCCGTGGCTATCACCAGGAATCGAATCTTCATTGTTTCCACCCTCTGTGATGAGTCGAAGGTCACAGTAGCAGATCTGGCACCTGCCCGTTAAGGGCATCCCCCCGGCGCGGGTCAGACGCTGACGCGCAGGGGCTCAACGAAGCCGTTTGCCCTGACCGTCCACCACCTGCTCACCATCCTCCTTGGCAAACGCTCCTTGCTGCGGGTCGGGCAGGATATCGAGTACCACCTCCGACGGGCGGCACAGCCGGGTGCCGCGGGGCGTGACCACGATGGGCCGGTTGATGAGGATGGGATGGGCCAGCATGGCGTCGATCAGTTCATCATCGCTGAAGCGATCTTCTGCCAGCCCCAGCACTTCGTAGGGGGGCACGTTCTTGCGCAGCAGATCGCGCACCGGCATGCCCATGGCGGCGATCAGGGCCACCAGCTCGTCGCGGGAGGGGGGCGTCTCCAGATAGTGGATGATGGTGGGCTCCACGCCGCTGTTGCGAATCAGCGCGAGGGTGTTGCGGGAGGTACCGCACTCCGGGTTGTGATAGAGGGTGATTGCACTCATTTGCCTGTCTCTCATGACTCAAGTGAATAGAAATGGGTTAGTGGCCATCCGTTAGCGCTTTTGTCCCGCCTCGTACCAGGGTTTGCTGGCGTTGACCACGCGCACCACCAGCAGCATGACCGGCACCTCGATGAGCACCCCGACCACGGTGGCGAGCGCCGCGCCCGAATGAAAGCCGAACAGGCTAATGGCGGCGGCCACCGCCAGCTCGAAGAAGTTGGAGGCCCCGATCAGGGCGGAAGGGCAAGCCACCGAGTGCTTCTCCCCCACCTTGCGGTTGAGCCAGTAGGCGAGCCCGGAGTTGAACAGCACCTGGATCAGGATGGGCACCGCCAGGAGGGCGATAACCAGCGGCTGCTCGATGATGGCGTTGCCCTGGAAGGCGAACAGCAGCACCAGGGTGAGCAGCAGGGCCGCCACCGACCAGGGCTGGATGCACGTCATGACGCCGTCAAAATGGGCCTTCCCCTTTCTCAGCAAGGCCTTGCGCAGCAGCTGGGCGAGGATGACAGGGATGACGATGTAGAGCACCACCGAGGTGAGCAGGGTATCCCAGGGCACGACTATGCTGGAGACCCCGAGCAGCAGCGCCACCAGCGGGGCAAAGGCAAACACCATGATGAGGTCGTTCACCGCCACCTGCGACAGGGTGAAGTAGGGATCGCCGTTGGTGAGGCGACTCCAGACAAACACCATGGCGGTGCAGGGGGCTGCCGCCAGCAGGATGAGGCCCGCCACGTAGCTGTCGAGCTGATCCGCCGGCAGCCAGTCGGCAAACAGCACGCGGATGAAGAGCCAGCCGAGGAAGACCATGGAGAAGGGCTTGACCAGCCAGTTGATGAAGAGGGTGACCCCGATTCCCTTGAGGTGCCCCTTCACCTGGTGCAGGGCGCCAAAATCTATCTTGAGCAGCATGGGGATGATCATCACCCAGATAAGCAGCCCCACCGGCAGGTTGACCCTGGCCACCTCCATGGCGCCGATGGCCTTGAAGAGACTCGGCAACCCCTGCCCGAGGCCAATGCCCACCAGGATGCAGAGGGCGACCCAGGCGGTCAGATAACGTTCAAAAAAGCCGATGGCAGGGGCTGCCTTGGCCTCACAGCCTGCAGACATGATGACTCCCGGTGCGATCCACGCTCGCACCCCAGGTTGAATAGATGAATGGCACGGCACATGGGCATAGACAGCCCGGCATGGCCCGTTACGACTCGCCGCAGCAGGACGACGACCCCTCGGCGCGGGAGGCGCTGCCGGGCCCGGCGGGCAGCAGGCCGCACGCCTCGGGATGACCGGCGCAGCACTCCTCGGTGAGGTAGGCGATCACCCCCAGCATCAGGGGGATGTTGGCGCGATAGCGCAGAAAGCGCCCCTCCTGCTCCACCGACAGCAACCCGGCGTTGAGCATCCCCTTGAGGTGAAACGAGAGGGTATTGGGGGCGATGTCGAGCTCGCCGGCCAGCTCCCCCGCGACCCGCCCCTCCAGCCCGGCCTTGACCAGCAGCCGCCACACCTCGAGCCGGATCCCGGATGCCAGCGATTCAAAGACCTTGGTGGCCGTCTCTTTGTTCATGGATCTCCCCCCTTGGATGCTTTATTTCAACTATACAAGAATTATTGAAATGATTAAAGTGTCACCACCGAGCCGACATCGCGACGGGACGGGCCGCCAGAAGCGCCGCCCCGGCCATGTCGTGCCCGCCAGCGGCCTCATGTCAGTCATACGGCTAATATGTGGCCTCTCTTTATAAGGCACTCTTATGACCTTACCCCGGATAATCCTCCCGTTGGCCGCCCCGCTCACCGCGGCGCCCTGCCTCGCCGCAAAGCCGCAATGCCCCACGGCGCCGGATGCACCTCAAGGCGATGAAACAAGAGAGGGCCCCAGGCCCCGCCATCAGATGACGGGGCCTGGGGAATCCGGGAGAAGCCGGGGAGGAGAGAGGGGGGCGCAATCAGGTGATCACGTGATCCCGATATTGCCGGTGGATGGCACAAAACGCCTCCCGGCTTTGCAGCGCCGCCGCGACGCAGACAGGGTCGAACTGGCTGCCGGCATGGGTCTTGAGGTATTCAAAGGCCGTTTCGAGGGGCCAGGCCTGCTTGTAGGGGCGCTCGCTGGTAAGGGCGTCAAACACATCCGCCACCGCGACGATGCGGGCTTCCAGGGGGATCGCCTCCCCCGCCAGTCCTTCCGGATAGCCCTGACCGTCGAAACGTTCGTGGTGGTAGGCGATGATGTTCTTCAGCATGTCGGTGTGATGGATACCGTCCAGGCCGAACTCGCGGATCATCAGGGCGATCATCTCCCGCCCCTTGAAGGGGTGGCTCTTCATCACCCCGTACTCCTCGGCCGTGAGCTTGCCCGGCTTGAGCAGGATGGCGTCGGGCACCGCAATCTTGCCGATATCGTGCAGCTCGGAGAAGAGGTGAATGAACTCCACCTCCTCGTCACTCAAGGGGTAATGGGCCGCCACCTCCCTGGCGATGAGCCGCGAATAGGCCGACATGCGGTGCAGGTGATTGGCGGTCTCCTCGTCCCGGTAGCGGCTGAACTCCCGCACCGTGGTCAGGGCCCCGTTCAGGGTCTGGATGGAGAAGAACTCCACCGCGATGATGGCCGCCAGGATCTGGGCATAGGCCGCCAGCTCACCGCAAATGGCGCCATCGAAGTAACCGGGCTCTTTGGCATCGCAAAACAGAAGGCCGAACAAGCGACTGTTGAGCAGCAGCGGCTCGGTATAGCTCGACGCGTAACCGGCCGCCAGCACTTTGCGGCTGTGCTCGGAGGGGGAGCCCAGCAGGGAATCCAGGGTGTCGAGCACCCTGGGCCGCTGGTGCTCGGCCAGGTAGCGCAGGGAAGGCACCTCGCTCAGCCTGACCTCGTACTGCAACAGCTGCGAGCCCCCGTCCGTGCTGTGGGCAAAGGTCTTGAGCTGGTCAGTCTGCGGGTCGTAGATGGCAATCGCCACCCGGCTCAACTTGTCAAACCGCTGCCTGAGGGTGGCGTGCACATTCTGCACTTTCTCACCAAATGAACTCTCCATCCCGCACATCCTTCTGATAGGCCTGTTGGGAGTATAGTGACACCCGTTTTGCCCCTCCTGCCAAATGGTGACGGCGCACAGGGATCGTGATCCCGCCCGCACCGGCGACGGCCCCCTCCCTGCCCGTGGTCATGTCACGCCCGCCCCACCCCGCTTCCCCGGGCAAAGAGATTGTTCGCTTCCGACGTGTCGGCTGTATAGTTTTTGGTTAGCCATTCCGGTAAAATCCGCGCCCTTGAATAAGAGCCACCTAAGAGTGATTGAGCGATGTCCAACACAAAACAGGCCCCCAAAGTAGGATTCGTCTCCTTGGGTTGCCCCAAAAACCTGGTCGATTCCGAACGCATCCTGACCCAGCTGCGTACCGAAGGGTACGACGTGGTGCCCAGCTATGACGATGCGGAGCTGGTGGTGGTCAACACCTGCGGCTTCATCGACAGCGCGGTGCAAGAGTCCCTGGAAGCCATCGGTGAGGCCCTGGCCGAGAACGGCAAGGTGATCGTCACCGGCTGCCTGGGTGCCAAAGAGAACCAGATCCGCGAGATCCACCCCAAGGTGCTCGAAATAACCGGTCCCCACGCCTATGAAGAGGTGCTGGGCCACGTCCACAAATACGTGGAAAAACCCACCCACAACCCCTTCACCAGCCTGGTGCCGGCCCACGGTGTCAAGCTGACCCCGCGCCACTACGCCTATCTCAAGATCTCCGAAGGCTGCAACCACCGCTGCACCTTCTGCATCATTCCCTCCATGCGCGGGGATCTGGTGAGCCGTCCCATCGGCGAAGTGCTGGCCGAAGCCAAGCGCCTGAAAGAGGCTGGCGTGAAGGAGATCCTGGTGATCTCCCAGGACACCTCCGCCTACGGCGTGGACGTCAAGCACCGCACCGGTTTCTACGACGGCATGCCGGTCAAGACCAGCATGGTGGCCCTGTGCGAAGAGCTAGCCAAGCTCGGCATGTGGGTGCGCCTGCACTACGTCTACCCGTACCCGCACGTGGATGACGTCATCCCCCTGATGCGCGACGGCAAAATCCTCCCCTACCTCGACATCCCGCTGCAGCACGCCAGCCCGCGCATCCTCAAATTGATGAAGCGCCCCGGCTCCGTCGAGCGCACCCTGGAGCGGATCCAGAAGTGGCGCGAGATCTGCCCCGAGATCACCCTGCGCTCCACCTTCATCGTCGGCTTCCCCGGCGAGACCGAAGAAGAGTTCCAGATGCTGCTGGACTTCATCGACAAGGCGGAACTGGACAGGGTTGGCTGCTTCAAATACAGCCCGGTCGAGGGTGCCAAGGCCAACGAGCTGCCGGATCCGGTGCCGGCCGAGGTGCAGGAAGAGCGCTTCCAGCGCTTCATGGAACTGCAACAGCAGGTCTCCATCCGCAAGCTGGCCCGTAAAGTGGGCAAAGAGATGCTGGTGCTGATCGACGAGGTGGACGAAGAAGGTGCCACCGGCCGCTCCGCCGCCGATGCCCCCGAGATCGACGGCTTGGTCTACCTGAATGGTGAAACCGGCCTCAAGCCCGGCGACATGGTCAAGGTCCGCATCGACGAAGCGGACGAGTACGACCTCTGGGCCAGCCTGGTGGAATAATCACGCCACTCCCCCTCAAAGCCAGTCGGTCTCACCGACTGGCTTTTTTAATGTCCGCCGCCCGTCAGGCTCTTGCATGCCCCCCTGTCATCCCCTGTCCCGCCCCTCATCACCGGTCTCCCTCCCCTCCCTCTTTTCGCACGCGCCCGTGAACCAGCGCACACTTCTCTCCTGCCACATGAGTCGCTTGTTTCCTGCGCAAAAATAAGCCGTGTCAACGGGGAAAAAACGAGCACGATCCAGCTCACATTATCGTTGCCACAGGGAGTGGCAAGGTGACTTTTTACTTTGTGAGAATTAATGCAACTTTATAATTTAAAAGGATTTAAAATTCATTTTGACGATAATGACGTGCGCCGTGCAATTTTTACGATATCGACGAAATGAAGAGTTGTTGTTTTCCTGTTAATTCTGCTTTTCTAAGGGCGTTGGACGACACAACTACAAGGGTGCAAAACCTGACCAACAGCGAGGGCCGGTATCCAAGCATGCGATGTCGGTGCTCCATTCCAAAACCATGGAAGACCAATAAGAAAGGAAAAAATATGCTTGCCAAAGTATCCAAAATCGCGACCTCAGTCATGCTGGGAACTCTGCTCGCCGGTGCCACCGGTACAGCCATGGCCGCCGACAACAAGACGGTGCTGACCCTGGTTGCCCAGCAGGAAACCGCATGGGTCAAGAACTTCAACCCCTTCCTGCAAGCGGGTCTGCTCCACACCACCCGTCACTTCATCTATGAGCCGCTGGTGATCTTCAACGATATGCAGGGTGGTAAACCCGTCTATCGTCTGGCTACCCACTACGCCTTCAGCGATGATCTGAAATCCGTCACCTTCGACCTGCGCGAAGGGGTCAAGTGGTCCGATGGTGAAGCCTTCACCGCCGACGACATCCTCTTCTCCTTCAACCTGGTCAAGGCCAACAAGGCGCTGGACGAGCGCTCCATCTGGACTCAGATCAAGGGTGTCGAGAAGCTGGGTGACCACAAGGTCAAATTCGACCTGGCCGAGATCAACACCAACGTGGTGAACGACCTGGTGCTGGTGCCCATCGTGCCGGAGCATCAGTGGAAGTCGGTGAAAGACCCCGTGGCCTTCACCAACGACAAGCCGGTCGGGACCGGTCCCTTCACCGAAGTGGACAACTTCTCCGCCCAGCTCTACACCCAGTGCCGCAACCCGCACTACTGGGACAACGCCAGCCTCTCCATCGACTGCCTGCGCATGCCGCAGATGGCCACCAACGACCAGGTACTGGCCGCCGTGATGAAGGGTGACGTGGATTGGTTCGGCTCCTTCGTGCCGGACATCGAGCGTCTCTACGTCGGCAACGATCCCAAGAACAACAAGTACTGGTTCCCCGCCTCCGGCACAGTGGCGTTCAACGTCAACTTCCAGAGCAAGAACCCGGGCAACCACGAAGCCTTCAACGACATAAACTTCCGCCGCGCCTTCTCCATGGCCATGGACCGCCAGTCCATGGTGGACATCGCGGGCTACGGCTACCCCACCGTCAACGAGTACCCGTCAGGGCTTGGCAAGGCATTCGCCTCCTGGGACAACCCGGACGTCGAGAAGAAGTACGGCAAGTACAACAAGTTCGACCTGGAAGGGGCCAAGGCCCTGCTGAAACAGGCGGGCTACAAGGACTGTGACGGCGACAAGTTCCTCGACACCCCGAGCTGCAAGAAGATCGAGTTCAAGGTGCTGGTACCGAACGGCTGGACCGACTGGGTCAACACCGTCCAGATCGGGGTCGAAGGCCTGCAGGCCCTGGGCCTGAACGCCAAGACCGCCACCCCGGAAGCCACCGTCTGGACCGAGTCCCTGATCACCGGTGACTTCGACGTCGCCCTGCAGGGTTACTTTGCCGGTGCCAACCCGCACAAGTACTTCGAGACCGCCTTCCACTCCCGCAACATGGGTGAGCGCGGCAACCGCTTCGCGGCGCCCCGCTACAAGGATCCCGAGCTCGACAAGCTGATCGACGACTTCACCCAGACCGCCGATGCGGCCAAGCAGAAGGAGATCATGTTCGCCATCCAGGAGCGTGTCGGGGCCAACCAGACCATCATCCCGGTGTTCAACAACCCGACCTGGTACGAATACAGCACCAAGCGTTTCAACGGCTGGTTCAGTGCCGACAACCCGGTCGCCAAGCCGCAGGTTCACCCGGACACTCCGGAGCGTCTGCTGCACGTGCTGTCACTCAAGCCAAACAGCTAATCACCCCGGCCCCCTGCGGGGGGCCCTCTTCCCCGCCATGTCTTCCATCCCCCGCACCTGCCGGGGTTGGGGGAGCTTTGCCCGGCGCGGGGCAGGCTTGCAGTAAAAGGTATCACCATGGGATTTATACTTAGACGCTTCTCCTTCTATCTGGTCGCCTTCCTGGTGGCCGCCACCATCAACTTCCTGCTACCCAGAGCCATGCCGGGGGACCCCGTCTCCGTCATGTTTGCCCGGGCCGGCGCCATGATGGAACCCGCCGCGCTGGAAGCCCTCAAAGCCACCTTCGGTTTCGTGGACGGCCCCATCGGCACCCAGTTTCTCACCTATGTGAAGAGCGTCTTCACCTGGGATCTCGGCACCTCGGTGCGCTACTACCCCCAACCGGTTGCCGACGTCCTCGGCCGCGCCATCGGCTGGACCCTGTTCCTGGTGGGCACCTCCACCATTCTGAGCTTCTCCATCGGCTCCATCGTCGGCATCTTCGCCGCCTGGTACCGGGGCGGACGCATGGACAGCATCCTCTCCCCGCTCACCCTGGTGATGCAGGCCATCCCCCCCGTGGTGGTCTCCCTGCTCGCCCTCTTCCTGTTCGGAGTGAGCCTCGGCTGGCTGCCCATCGGCTACGCCTACAGCCCCGAGATCCCCGCCGATTTTGGCTGGGAGCACATCAAGAGCATCCTGCTGCACGCCATCATGCCGGTGGGCACCCTGGCCGCCGTGCAGGTAGGAGGCTTTCTCATCACCATGCGCAACAACATGATCAATCTCCTGGGCGAGGACTACATCACCATGGCCAAGGCCAAGGGGCTCTCCAGCAACCGGGTGATCTTCAACTACGGCGCGCGCAACGCCGTGCTGCCCAGCGTCACCGCCCTCTCCATGGCGCTCGGTTTCGTCATCGGCGGATCCCTCATCACCGAGGTGATCTTCAACTACCCCGGCCTGGGATTGACCCTCTATCAGGGCATCCTGGCCCGTGACTACCCCCTCATCCAGGGGCAACTGCTCATCATGACCATCACCATGCTCAGCTTCAATTTCCTGGCGGACGTGCTCTACGTCTTCCTGGATCCCCGTCTGCGTACAGGAGGCAAATAAGATGCGTATGCCGACTATCTTGAAAATCCTGCTGGGCAACAAGAAGGCCGCCTTCGGCCTCGCCATCGTGGTCACCTTCGTGCTGATGGCCCTGTTCGCCCCGCTGCTCGCCAGCAACGAACCCACCAAGCGGGTCGCCCGCCCCCACCAGCCCCCCAGCATGGAGCTGGTGATGGGTTCCAACCGCATGGGCCACGATCTCTGGGCCCAGTTCACCAACGGCGCCCGCATCTCCCTGATGGTGGGCTTCGGGGCAGGCCTGCTGGTGTGCGCCCTGGCCATCACGGTGGGCATCACCGCCGGCTACTTCGGCGGCGTGGTGGACGAGTGCCTCACCTTCCTGATGAACGTGGTGCTGGTGATCCCGAACCTCCCCCTGTTGCTGGTGCTGGCGAGCTTCATCGGAGAGGCCTCCCCCATGGTGATCGCCCTCATCATAGGGTTGACCTCCTGGGCCTATGGTGCCCGGGTCATCCGCGCCCAGACCCTGGCCCTGCGGGAAAAGGAGTTTGTCATCGCCGCCGAGGTGCTGGGTGAACCGGCCTGGCGCATCATCCTGGTAGAGATACTGCCCAACCTCATCTCCATCATCGGGGTGAGCTTCATCGGGTCCATCATCTACGCCATCGTCACCGAGGCGACCCTGGAGTTCCTGGGGCTCGGCGACCCGACCGTGGTCAGCTGGGGCATCATGCTCTACAACGCCCAGACCTCGAGCGCCATCCTGGTGGGCGCCTGGTGGGAGATCCTGGCCCCCTGCTTCGCCATCGCCACCCTGGGGGCGGGTCTGGCCATGCTCAACTTCGCCATCGACGAAATCGCCAACCCGCAGCTTCGTTCCCACAAGGGCCTGCGTCGCTGGAAGCAGCTTGCCACTCCCATCACTGCTCAGGAGAAGACAGCATGAAGCCGCAACAACCCCTGCTGTCGGTGCGCAATCTCTGCGTCGACTACATCACCGAGAGCGGCGACGTGCGCGCCGTCAATTCGGTCAGTTTTGACATCATGCCGGGTGAGGTGTTCGGCCTCGCCGGCGAGTCTGGCTGCGGCAAGTCCACGGTCGCCTTCTCGGTGGCGCGCCTGCACAAGCCGCCCGCCTACATCAGCGGCGGCGAGATCCTGTTCAAGGGAGAGAACATCCTCGCCTTCGACGACGAGCGACTGCGCAGCTACCGCTGGCGCCAGGCGAGCGTGGTGTTCCAGTCCGCCATGAATGCGCTCAACCCCGTGCTGCGCATGGAGGAGCAGTTCTGCGACGTGCTCTTGGCCCACAACCCCGGCATGACACGCTATGAGGCGATCAAGCGCGCCCAGGAGCTGCTGGAGATCGTCGACATCCACCCCAGCCGGCTCAAGGACTACCCGCACCAGTTCTCCGGCGGCATGCGCCAGCGGCTGGTGATCGCCATCGCCATGGCCCTCAACCCCGAGCTCTTGATCATGGACGAGCCCACCACGGCGCTCGACGTGGTGGTGCAGCGGGAGATTTTGCAGAAGGTCTATGCGCTCAAGGCGAAGTTCAACTTCTCCATCCTCTTCATCACCCACGACCTCTCGCTCATGGTCGAGTTCTGTGATCGCATCGGCATCATGTACGCGGGGGAACTGGTGGAGGTGGCGCCGGCCAAGGCGATCCTGACCGCGCCCCTGCACCCCTACACCCGGGGCCTTGGCAACTCCTTCCCCCCCCTGCACGGGCCCAAGACCGTGCTGGAGGGGATACCGGGCAGCCCCCTCAACCTGCTGGAGGTGCCGGTGGGCTGCCGCTTCCAGGCACGCTGCGCCAAGGTGCACGCGCGCTGCCGCCAGGAATACACCCGGCTGGCCGAGATCCGGCCCGGCCAACAGGCTGCCTGCCACCTTCATGAGGCAGCAGAGGAACAACCGGATCTTCCGATCCATCTGGACAAGGCCGCTGGCTGTTAAGGATGTCTGTCATGCAAATCGCCCAAACCGACGCGCCCATCATTGAGGTCCAGCACCTCTACAAGGACTTCGCCGTCAACTCCAACGCCATCAAGAGCGGCAAGATGCGGGCACTGTCCGACATCACCTTCAACCTGCACCGGGGGCGCGCCCTGGCAGTGGTGGGGGAATCCGGCTCCGGCAAGAGCACCATCGCCAAGATCATCGCCAAGATGTACAAGCTCTCCAACGGCCGCATCCTCTACCGTGGCCGCGACCTCGAGGAGTTCAACAAGGGCACCGCCCTGCTGGACTATCGCCAGAGCGTGCAGATGGTGTGGCAGGATCCGTTCGGTTCATTGAATCCGACCCACACCATCTACCACCACATCGCCCGCCCCCTGCTGCTGCACAGCAAGGTGAGCGACAAGCGGGATCTGCCCGACATGGTCTATGGCCTCCTTGAAAAGGTGGGGCTGACCCCCGCCAAGGCGACCGCGGCCAAGTACCCGCACCAGCTCTCCGGCGGCCAGCGCCAGCGGGTCAACATCGCCCGCAACCTGGCGGTGGAGGCGGAAGTGGTGCTGGCGGACGAACCCACCTCCATGCTCGACGTCTCCATTCGCATCGGCATCCTCAACCTGATGGAGCAGATGAAGAACGAGCTCGGCGTCTCCATGCTCTACATCACCCACGACATCGCCACCGCCCGCTACGTGGCGGAAGATCTGGCGGTGATGTACGTGGGTCACATGGTGGAGTGGGGAGAGGTGGACGAGATCCTGCACCACCCCCAGCACCCCTACACCCAGTTGCTCATCTCGGCGGTGCCCGACCCCGAGAAGAGCATCCACGCCGAGCTGGAGGGAGGCCGCAAGGGGGAAATCCCGCTCTGGACCCCGGAATCCCGTGGCTGTCCCTTTGCCGGGCGCTGCCATCAGGCCATGCCCCGCTGCAAGGAGAGCCTGCCCCCGGTGACCCGGCTCGCCGACAACCACTTCGTGCGCTGCTACCTCCACGAACAGGGGTAAGCAGGCCCGCGGCCGGGCGCCGTCGCCTGGCCATGCCTCGCGTCGGGGCCGCAAGGCCCCGCAATGAGCCTCGCCCGCCAGGGGCGAGCCTTCGGAGTAAGACCTTGATGGAACTTTTGATCAACCAGGTGGGTTACGAATGTGACGGGGAGAAGAGCGCCCTGCTGCAGTGCGGCGCCGACCTCGATATCCGCGGCCACGTCAGGTTGCTGCGCCAGCAGGACGACCACCTCCTGCTGGAGACGCCGCTGGTGGCGGCGGGATGCGTCCCCGGCTGGCAGGGGCGCCACTACTGGCGGGCCGATTTCTCCGCCTTCACCGAGCCCGGCCACTACCGGCTGGAGGCCGTCGTGACCACGGGAGCGCAGGAGCGCCTGGTGCGCTCCCCCCCCTTTGCCATCGGCCGGGGGCTGCTGGCGCGCCGCTGCCTCTCCGATGTCATCCACTACTTCAAGGGACAACGCGCCAGCGGCACCTTCGACCGGGCGGACCGCAGGGCACGCTTGTTTGGCACCGATCAGCACCGGGACGTACATGGCGGCTGGTTCGACGCCAGCGGCGACATGAGCAAGTACCTGAGTCACCTCTCCTACGCCAACTACCTCAATCCCCAGCAGACCCCCATGGTGGTCTGGTCCCTGCTCAAGTGCCGAGAACTCCTGGCGACACGTCACGACATCGACGGGATGAACCTGTGCAAACGGCTCAATGACGAGGGGCTGCACGGGGCAGATTTTCTCTGCCGGATGCAGGACGAGAGCGGCTTCTTCTACATGACCCTGTTCGACAAGTGGAGCAAGGATCCCGAGCAGCGGGAGCTGTGCGCCTATTCGACCCAGCAGGGGATCAAGTCCGCCCACTGGCAGGCGGGCTTTCGCCAGGGGGGTGGCATGGCCATCGCCGCCCTGGCCCGCGCCGCCCGGGAACCGAGTGGCGGCGACCTTGACACAAGCCAGTACGCCGACGCGGCCAGACGCGGCTACCTGCACCTGCGCGAGCACAACCTCGCCTACCTGGACGACGGGGTCGAGAACATCATCGACGACTATTGCGCCCTGCTGGCGGCGGTCGAGCTCACAAGAACGCTGGGCGCCGAGTGGCTCGCCGAGGCACGGGATCGGGCCGGCCGGCTGTGCGCCCGCCAGCGCGCCCACCCCGATCTCGGCCACCATTGGGCCGCCAACGACGATGGCTCTCGCCCCTACTACCACGCCGCCGAGGCGGGCCTGCCGGTGCTGGCGCTGCTGGAGTATCTCGCCATCGAGCCGGATCCGGCGCGCCAGTGGGCGGCCCGGACCGTCGCCGAGCAGGCCCTGGCGGCCGAGCTGGCCCTCGCGGCCCGGGCAGGCAATCCCTTCGCCCTCGCCCGCCAGTATGTGAAAGGGGTCGATGAGGCGCCCCGGGTGAGCTTTTTCATGCCCCACCACAACGAATCCGGTTACTGGTGGCAGGGGGAGAACGCCCGGCTGGCATCACTCGCCACCATGGCATTTGCTGCCGCACAGCACCTGCCCGGGCAGAGCGCACTGCTGCGCACCTTCGGCCAGCAGCAGCTCGACTGGATCCTGGGGAGAAACCCCTTCAACGCCTGCATGCTGGCGGGTCAGGGCATCAACAACCCGGAATACACCGCCGGCTACCCCAATGCGCAGGGGGGGATCTGCAACGGCATCACCGCAGGCTTCGATGACGAAAATGACGTGGCCTTTATTCCAGAGGCGTACAAGGATCGGCTGGATCAGAACTGGCGCTGGGGGGAGCAATGGATCCCGCACGCCGCCTGGTTCGCCCTGGCCATCACCTGGCAGAGCGCACAAGGAGGCCACCATGATTGAGAGCGGTTCACACATCACTGGCACCGGGGAGAGCCCTGGATCCTCCATACCGCCAGCCAGGTTTACCCTGGCCATCACCTGGCAAAGCGCGCAGGGAGGCTCCCATGATTGAGTTCTGGGTCGGGGTGGATGGCGGCGGCACCCACACCCGGGCCCGCATTCGCAACAACGCAGGCAAGCTGCTCGGCGAGGGGCGCGCCGCCGGCTCCAATCTGGAGCTGGGCATCGCCCTCGCCCACGGCCATGTACTGGCTGCCATCGATCAGGCCCGCATCGACGCGGGTCTGCCCAGGGAGAGCGAACAGCGGATGGGAGTCGGGCTCGCACTCGCCTCCGCCGAGCTCGCCGACTGCTACCACGCCATGCTGACCATGCCTTTCCCGTTTGCGCGGGTGAAGCTCACCTCCGATGCCTTTGGTGCCTGCCTCGGCGCCTTCGACGGCCAGGAGGGGGCCATCCTGATCGCGGGCACCGGCTCGGCGGGGCTCATCTACCGGGAGGGACGCCTTCGCACCTGCTCGGGTCGCGGATTCCCCGTCTCGGATCTCGGCAGCGGCGCCTGGCTCGGGCTGCGCGCCATCCAGCAGTCCCTGCTCTGCCACGACGGCATCCTGCCCCCCAGCACCCTGGCGGTGCACCTGATGGATCACTTCAAGCGGGATCAGGCCGAGGTGGTGCGCTGGGCTGCGCGCGCCATCCCGGCCGACTATGGCCGCTTCGCCCCCTGGGTGTTCGATGCCGCGAGCGACGGGGACGATCTCGCCACCGCCCTGCTGGATGAGACCTGTGCCCAGCTCGGCATGCTGCTGGAGGGCATGACCCAGCTCGGGGCAGACCGGACCGCCCTGCTGGGCGGCATCGGCACGCGCCTCGCCCCCCGTCTGGGCCACTTCCATCTGGTCGCCCCCAAGCGCGACGCGCTGGAGGGGGCCATCCTGTTTGCCAGGACGGAGGCGCTGCCATGTCTGCATCCCTGAGCCTTGCCGGGCCGACAACACCTACGGGACAGGCTCCCGTTTCCTTCACCCCATCAGAGGAATTCCCATGTCCGCACCCCTGATCCACACCCGGGTCGATCACCGTGACGGTGACGATGTCTGGTTTCGCTTCACCCTGAGCCAACTGCCAGCAGCCCCCTGGAAACTCCACTTCTGCCTCGCCCGCCAGATCGATCCCCACTCGATCGAAGGGGGCTCCCTGGAGCGCCAGAGCGGCAGTTACAAGGTCATGGTGCCCCATGAGGGGGTGAGCGAGCTGCGCTTCTGTTGTCGCAACACCCCGCTCAAGCATGACTCCGATATGCCCAAGGGTTTCTTCCTGAGCCTGGAGAGCAAGGGACAGCTGCAACCCCTGGTGCTGGAGGGGGAAGACCTTGGCCTGACCAACCCGCCCTCCCCGGGACCCGACCTGCCACAGGTGGAGGCCGTCAACGGCCTCGTGCCCCAGCCCGCCCACCTGATTTATACAGAAGGCAACTTCCGGCTGGCCGAGCGGGCCCACGTCGACGGCCCCGTTCCCCTCGCCTCCCTGCTCGCCCATTTCAACGAGCTGACAGGCCTGGCCCTGACCCAGGATCACGATGCGGAGATCCACCTCGTCGAGGCGACACTTCCCCCCGAGGGGTATGAGCTCACCATCACCCCTGAGGAGATCGTCATCCGGGCCGCCGGCGAGGCGGGCTGGCGCCACGGGCTGGTGAGCCTGGCCCAGTGGGCGCTGCAACACGGAGAGAGCCTGCCCTGCCTGACGGTGCGGGATGCACCTCGCTTCGGTTTTCGCGGCATCTTCCTCGACTGTGCCCGCCACTTCCACTCCATCGCCACCCTCAAGCGCCTGCTCAAGCAGATGAGCCTCTACAAGTTCAACCGCTTCCACTGGCACCTGACCGATGACGAGGGGTGGCGCCTGGAGATCAAGGCCTTCCCCCAGCTGACCGCCGTGGGAGCCTGGCGCGGCCATGGCCTAGCGGTGGGGCCCCAGCTGAGCGGCGGCCCCGACCCTTATGGCGGTTACTACACCCAGAGCGAGGTGCGCGAGCTGGTCGCCTACGCCGCCGGGCTTGGCATCACCATCATTCCGGAAATAGACATCCCGGGGCACTGTCACGCCTCCATCAAGGCGCTGCCCGAGCTGCTGGTGGAAGAGGCAGACCGCTCCCGCTACCTCTCGGTGCAATATTTCGACGACAACGTGCTTAACCCGGCCCTGCCCGGCACCTACCGGTTCCTGGACGCCGTGATGGACGAGGTGTGCGATCTCTTCCCCGGGAGTCAGGTTCACATGGGGGGGGACGAAGTGCCCACCGGCGTCTGGACCGACAGTCCCGCCTGCCAGCAACTGATGGCCGAGCAAGGGTATCAGGATTGCCGCGAGCTGCAGGGCCACCTGCTGCGCCACTGCCAGCACTACCTGGCTGGCAAGGGCAAGCAGATGCTGGGGTGGGAGGAGATACTTCACGGTGACAAGGTGAGCCGGGAGGCCACCGTCTTCGCCTGGACCAGCTTCCAGGCCGGCCTGGATGCCGCCGCATCCGGTTACCCCGTGGTGATGGCGCCTGCCCAGCACCTCTATCTGGATCTCGCCTGGAGTCAGGACATCCACGAGCCGGGACTCTACTGGGCGGGTACCCTCAACCTGGCGCAGGTGCATGCATGCGATCCTGCCCCGGCCGATTTCCATGCCAACGATAACATCCTGGGGGTGCTGAGCCCCTTGTGGTCGGAACTGATCACCTCTCGCGATCGTCTCGACTACATGTTGTTCCCGCGCATGCTGGCCACGGCAGAGGTGGCCTGGAGCACTCCCGCCCGCAAGGTGTGGGAGCACTTCGTCGCCCGTCTGCCCGGCCAGCTGCACATCCTCGACCAGTTGCAAGTGCGTTACCGGGTGCCACAGAGGTAGTGTTATCTTTTTCTTTTCGGCGACCTTTTGGTCGCCGTTTTTTTACCCATCGACAACAAAAACCCAACCTAGCCCCTACTTTTCATCTGCCTTTGTTGGCAAAATAAGGCCCCCGATGAAACCAGACAGGGGATGCACCTCCCTGCGGTTCCGCCACAATAACAATCAGCAAACAGATCGGAGCTTACCCTTATGGCCCGCAAACACGCCCAGGTCGTGGACAGTGAAGTGGAATTTCCCGCCGACGTGCAACTCGTTTCCACCACGGATCTGCGCGGCGTCATTACCTACGCCAACCCCGCCTTCTGCCGCATCGCCGGTTACCAGGTCGATGAACTGGTCGGCCACAACCACAACCTGGTTCGCCACCCCGACATGCCCAAAGCCGCCTTCGCCGACCTCTGGGATCGCCTCAAGGAGGGCAACCCATGGCGGGGGGTGGTGAAAAACCGCTGCAAGGATGGCCGCTATTACTGGGTCGACGCCTACGTCACCCCCATCTACGAGCACGGCAAGATAAGCGGCTACCAGTCGGTGCGCTGCAAGCCCGACCCCCAGCTCAAGCAGGCTGCCGCCCAGGCCTATCGGGCCCTGCTTTCGGCCGAGCAACGGGGCACCCCGGCCCGCCCCTCGCTGCGCCGTTTCAGGCCGCTGATGCTCGGCCTGCCGCTGCTGGCGCTGCTGGTCTGGGCCGCCCTCACCCAGGGCCCCCTCACCGCGCTGCTGATGCTGCTTCCCCCCCTCGTCATTGCGGGCGCCTACTGGCGCGAGCTCATCGCCTTGCCCCGCTATCTCAGGCAGCTCGGTCAACAATATGACAGCCTGACCCGGCTGGTCTATTCGGGGGATGCACCGGGTGCCATCGCCGATTTTCACCTGAAGATGCTGCAGGCCCGGATCCGCACCGTGCTGGGGCGGGTCGACGATGCCACCCATCCGCTTCAGGCCCTGGCAACCGATCTGCAGGACTCCTCACACCGCGCCTTCCTCGACATCAACGAGCAGGATGCCCAGACCCAGCAGATGGCAGCCGCCATGACCCAGATGGCCAGCACCGCCCACGAGATTGCCCGCAACATCCAGGACACCAACGGCCAGGTGACCGAGGCGCGCAGCAGTTGCCAGAGCACGGTGGAACAGCTGGACCAGACCCAGCAGCAGATGACCAGGCTGGCCAGCCAGGCGGAGCAGGCCTTCCACTCCGCGGTGGAGCTCGCCAGCGAGTCGGAGCGCATTGGCAGCGTGATGGGTGAAATCCAGGGCATCGCCGAGCAGACCAACCTGCTGGCCCTCAACGCCGCCATCGAGGCCGCCCGTGCCGGCGAGCAAGGGCGCGGCTTTGCGGTGGTGGCGGACGAGGTGCGCACCCTGTCGACCCGTACCCACAAGGCGACCGAGCAGATCCAGGGCAGCATCAGCCAGATCCAGCACACCCTGGAGCGCTGGCAGGGCATGATGCAGGACAACCTGGCCCAGACCCGGGAATGTGTCGAGATGACCCGCCAGGGATCAGGCAACCTGCACCTGGTGCTGGGGGAAATCGATCAGGTGACCGAATTCTCCACCCAGATCGCCGCCGCCGCGGAGCAGCAGCAGGTGGTGGTGGAGGAGATCAGCCGCAACATCCACCAGATCTCCGAATACTCCCGCGCCAACAGCCAGAAGATCCAGGCGGTGGACGACTCCAGCCAGGAGCTGCTCAGGCGGGCCCGCGAGCTCAGGGGACTGAGCCAGACCTTCGGCTGACAGATTGCAAGCCCCATGACAGAAGCGCCACAATGGCGCTTCTGCTGTTTTTGACGAGCCATCATCATGAGAACGAACGCGCCCCCTCTGGACAAGACGGCCCGCATCGAGGCGATCCTCGCCCTGATCCCCCCCGGCCGCGTGGTGAGCTACGGCCAGGTGGCGGACCTCGCGGGCCTGCCCGGACGGGCACGACTGGTGGGAAAAGTCTTGCGGGAGACCGACAAGGTGCTGCCCTGGCACCGGGTGCTGGGGGCGGCAGGCACCATTTCGCTGCCAAAAGGATCTGCAGGCTTTGACAGGCAAGCGGGGCTGCTGCAGGAGGAGGGGGTGCCCGTGATTGGCGGGCGGGTCAGGATGCGGGAGTGGCAGTGGCAGCCCGACCTGGCCGAACTGCTCTTTCTGGTTCCCTTCTGACGAGGCTGGCACGTCCCGAAGGGATGGGGGCTCTTGCAACAAAGGGAGGGCCTCTGTGATCGCCCTCCGTCACGTTCTCTTCCCTAGTCGCTGGCAATGGGTCCCAGAATGTCATCGCTGCGCACCTGTACCGGGATGGTCTCATCCTCCCGTTGCAAGAGCACCAGCAGACTCTGTCTGTCCACCTCCAGCACATAGGCTGTCCCTTCACGGGTCAGGCAGGTCATGCCCGGCCGTATTTCATGTATCTCCATGACAACTCCCTGTCTTGCGCTGCCATCCATGCAGCCATTCCAGTATATCGCCATCCACCAACAAAGAAGCCCCTCGCAAGGGGCCTCTTTCATCATGCTGTGAGCGGCGTCGCCATCAGGCTTTCTTCGCCTTGGGCAGGCTCTCCTGCCATTTTCCGTTGTCGTAATGGGCTGTCCAGCCGGTCGCCTTGCCGTTGACCTCGGTCATCACGTACTGCTCCTTGGTCTTGCGGCTGAAGCGCACCACGGAGGCGTTTCCGTCAGGATCTGACGCCGGGGCGTCCGCCAGGTACTGGTGCTTGGGGGAGAGGCGATCGCGGAAGCGCTTGAGCTCCTCCACCAGGGGCGCACGGGTCTCGCGGGATTTGGGGAAGTTGCTGGCGGCCAGGAAGAGGCCGGCGGCGCCGTCCCGCAGCACGAAGTGGGCGTCGGACTGGGTGCATTTCAGCTCGGGCAGGGGTACCGGATCCTCTTTCGGCGGCGCAATGTCGCCATTTTTCAGGATCTTGCGGGTGTTCTTGCAGCTCTCGTTGGTGCAACCCATGTATTTGCCGAAACGGCCGTTCTTGAGCTGCATCTCGGAGCCGCAGCGATCGCACTCGATGCTCGGCCCTTCGTAGCCCTTGAGCTTGAACTGCCCCTGCTCCACCTCGTAGCCATCGCAATCCGGGTTGCGACCGCAGACGTGCAGCTTGCGGCTGTCGTCGATGATGTAGGCGTCCATGGCGGTGCCGCAGATCCCGCAGCGATGCTTGGCACGCAGGGCATCGGTTTCCGCCTCGTCCCCGTCAGTGGCGGAGACGAACTCGTCCGCACTGACCAGGTTGATGGTCTTCTTGCAGCGCTCCTTGGGCGGCAGGGCATAGCCGGAGCAGCCGAGGAAGACGCCGGTGGTGGCGGTACGGATACCCATCTTGCGGCCACAATCCGGGCAGTCGATGTCGGTCAGCACCATCTGGTTGGCACGCATGCCTCCCTCTTCATGGGGCTTGTCGGCCTGCTCCAGCTCCTGGGTGAACTCGGCGTAGAAGGCGTCGAGCACCTTCTTCCACTCCAGGCTCCCCTCGGCGATGCCGTCGAGCTTGTCTTCCATCTTGGCGGTGAACTCGTAGTTCATCAGCTCGACGAAGTTCTCCACCAGGCGGTCGGTGACGATTTCCCCCATCTTCTCGGCGAAGAAGCGGCGGCTCTCGACCCGCACATACCCACGGTCGACGATAGTGGAGATGATGGAAGCGTAGGTTGACGGACGGCCGATGCCGCGTTTTTCCAGCTCACGCACCAGCGCTGCTTCAGTGAAACGAGCAGGCGGCTTGGTGAAGTGCTGGCGCGGATCCAGCTTGACCAGTTTCAGCACCTCACCCACGGTCACCGCCGGCAGCTGGCTGTCTTCGCCCTTGCGACCCATCGGCGGCAGAGCCTTGGTCCAACCGGCGAAGCGCAGGGTACGACCACGGGCCTTGAGCTCGAACTCACCCGCCTTGACGGTCAGGGTGGAGGAGTCGTACTGAGCCGGGGTCATCTGGCAAGCAACGAACTGACGCCAGATGAGGTCGTACAGACGCATGGCATCCGGCTCCATCCCTTCCAGCATCTCGGCAGTCACCTGGACGCTGGAGGGGCGGATCGCCTCGTGCGCTTCCTGGGCATTGGCCTTGGCGCCGTAGAGGTTCGGCTCGCTCGGCAGATAGGCCGCGCCATACTGCTCGCCGATATATTCACGCACCGCCTCAACCGCCTCTTTGCTGAGGTTGGTGGAGTCGGTACGCATATAGGTGATGTAACCCGCTTCATAGAGACGCTGAGCCATCATCATGGTTTTCTTGACCCCGAAGCTCAGACGGGTAGAGGCTGCCTGCTGCAGGGTGGAGGTGATAAACGGCGCGGACGGCTTGGAGCCGGTCGGCTTGTCTTCCCGGTTAACGACCTTGTAGTCGACCCCTTCCAGGGCTGCAACAGCGGCGAAGGTCTCGGCCTGGGTCACCGGCTTGAAGTCGGCACCATTGCGGCTGACCACTTCCATCCGCAGATCGCTCTTGTCGGCGGTGAGCAGGTCGGCATTGAGATCCCAGAACTCGACCGGTACGAACGCCTTGATTTCGCGCTCTTTATCGACGATGAGACGCACCGCAACGGACTGCACTCGACCAGCGGAGAGACCGCGGGCCAGCTTCTTCCACAAGAGCGGGGAGACCATGTAGCCCACCACCCGGTCGAGGAAACGACGGGCCTGCTGGGCGTTGACGCGATGAATGTTCAGCTCGGACGGCTGGGCGAACGCCTCCTGGATGGCACTCTTGGTGATCTCGTTGAACACCACGCGCTTGTAGCGGCTGTCGTCGCCACCGATGATCTCGCGCAGGTGCCAGGCGATCGCTTCCCCCTCTCTATCCAAGTCGGTTGCGAGATAGATGGTGTCGGCCTTGGCGGCCAGACTTTGCAACTCGCTGACCACTTTTTCCTTGCCGGGCAAAATCTGGTAGTTGGCCTGCCAGCCTGCGGTCGGGTTGATGCCCATCCTTGAGAACAGGGCGTTGCGATCCTTGGCCGCCTTCTCGGATTCGCTGAGCTTGATGCCGCGAATGACAGGTTTTTTGGGCTCGGTGCTGGCGCTGCCGCTGGTCGGCAGATCGCGCACGTGGCCTACGCTGGATTTCACCACGTAGTCCTTGCCCAAATATTTGTTGATGGTCTTGGCCTTGGCCGGAGACTCCACGATGACCAGTGATTTGCCCATGCTGTAACTATTATCCTCATTGCACCCGACGGGGTTGGCGTGCGGTTTTGTGGGGCTGTATAAGAGATTTGACGGGAAAAAGCAATCTTGCGGGTCAATTTGCCCGACAGCCCGAACCGCCCTGCTTCTTTATTTATTAATGCGAAGCTGGGGCGCGGGAAGCAACCGCTTTTTTGTTTTTATGCTATATCCCCCCCTTTTTTAGATTGGAAATGACATATCCAGCCACCCTTGTGACATAAAAACCCACTCTGGTTATCAGCTTGTTACAAAGGATGAAATCTCTTTATAATGGCCGCACACCGCAGCTTTGTGCGCGGAAGGAACCGCTCCCCATATAAAAATCGAAAGGATGTGATCATGAAGCACTTCGAGGTCAACTTCGACGGCCTGGTCGGCCCCACCCACAACTATGCCGGCCTCTCCTATGGCAACGTCGCCTCCCAGAGCAACGCCAAAGAGGCCTCCAACCCCAAGGAAGCGGCCAAGCAGGGGCTGCGCAAGATGAAGGCGCTGACCGACCTCGGCATGGTGCAGGGCGTGCTGGCCCCCCAGGAGAGACCGGATCTCGCGACCCTGCGCCGCCTGGGCTTCACCGGCAACGATGCCAGCGTCCTGGCCCAGGCGGCCAGACAGGCCCCCGCCGTGCTGGCCGCCTGCTACTCCGCCTCCAGCATGTGGACCGCCAACGCCGCCACCGTCTCCCCGAGCGCCGACACCCAGGATGGCCGCATCCACTTCACCCCCGCCAACCTGACCAACAAGTTCCACCGCTCCCTGGAGCCCGAGGTGACCGGACGCATCCTGCGGGCCGTGTTCAACAACGATCGCCACTTCTATCACCACCAGCATCTGCCGGAGAACGACCACTTCGGTGATGAAGGCGCCGCCAACCACACCCGGCTGTGCCGCGCCTATGGCGAAGCGGGGGTCGAGCTGTTCGTCTATGGCCGCAGCGCCTTCGACGTCTCCCAGCCCGCCCCCAAACGCTACCCGGCCCGCCAGACCCTGGAAGCGAGCCAGGCCATCGCCCGCCTGCATGGCCTTGGGGATGAGAGCGCCGTCTTTATCCAGCAGAACCCGGACGTGATCGATCAGGGGGTGTTCCACAACGACGTCATCGCGGTGGGCAACCAGAACGTGCTCTTCTTCCACCAGCAGGCGTTCCTCCATACCGAGGCGGCGCTGGCCGAGGTGCGTACCAAGTTCGGCGACGGGGAACTGCACTTCATCGAAGTGCCGACCAGCGAAGTGTCGGTGCAGGATGCGGTGAAATCCTACCTGTTCAACACCCAGATCCTCACCCTGCCATCCGGCGAGATGGCGATCATCGCCCCCACCGAATGCCGCGACAACCCGGCGGTGTCCGCCTATCTGGCCAGGCTGGTGACCCTGGGCACCCCCATCAAGGACGTCCACTACATGGACGTGAAGCAGAGCATGAGAAACGGCGGCGGCCCCGCCTGTCTGCGCCTGCGGGTCGCCATGAACGACACCGAACTCGCCGCGGTCAACCCTGCCTGCCTCATCACCGACAGCCAGTTTGCCCGCCTGGATCAGTGGGTCGAGAAGCACTATCGCGACAGCCTGGCGCTGGACGATCTGCGCGACCCGTCCCTGGTGCTGGAGACCCGCACCGCCCTGGACGAGCTGACCCAGATCCTGAAACTGGGTTCCGTCTATCCCTTCCAACGCTGAGGTGCGCCATCGGCCTGCAGAGCCGACGCAATAAAAAAAGAGAGCCGGGCAATGCCCGGCTCTCTTTTTAGTCCTTTGCACTGAGCTATAAAACCTGTTCACGAGCTGTAGCGAGAGATCGTCAGCAAGGTGAAGAGCAGCGCAGGAACCGGAGTGTGTAGATACACATGAGGATTCCGAGCAGCACATGAGCCTTGATCACGACCTCGCAGTAAGCTCGAAACAGGTTCTCAGCGCCAGGGGCTCTGCTGCCACAGGCGGCCGAGGGCCCCCTCCAGCCCCAGTGCCGCCTGCTTGCCAAGCTTCTGGGTCAGGCTCCTGGGTTTGCTGTAGCGGATGCCGACCACCTTGTGATGGCTGGCCTGGGCCAGCAGGTAGTCATCGCTGGTGCAAAGCGCATCCACCAGTCCGAGCTGCTTGGCCTGGCTCGCCAGCCAATGCTCGCCGGTGGTCACCTTGTCGATGTCGAGACCGGGTCTGTGCTCGGCCACGAAGGCCTTGAACTGTTCGTGGATGGCCCCCAGCTCCTCGCGAAACTTCTCCCGCCCCTGATCGTCGTTCTCGCCGAACATGGTGATGGTGCGCTTGTACTGGCCTGCGGTGTGCATCTCGAATTCGATGTCGTGCTTCTTGAGCAGCTTGTTGAAGTTCGGCATCTGGGCAATGACACCGATGGAGCCGACGATGGCGAACGGCGCCGCCAGGATCTTGTCCGCGACGCAGGCCATCATGTAGCCACCGCTCGCCGCCACCTTGTCGATGGCCACGGTCAGCGTGATGTCCTTGTCCCGCAGCCGCTGCAACTGGGAGGCGGCCAGGCCGTAGCCATGCACCACGCCGCCGCCGGATTCGAGGCGCAGCAGCACCTCGTCCCCGGGCCGGGCCACGCCTATCACGGCACTCACCTCTTCCCGCAGGGAGGCCACCTCCTTGGCATCCATGCTGCCGTTGAAGTCGATGACGAACAGCCGGCTGCGCTCATCCTCCCCCTTGGCTTTGGCCTTGTGCTCAGCCTTGCGGGTCTTCTCCATCTGCTTGCGCTCGGCCTTGCCCGCCAGGGCTGCCTGCAGTTGATGGCGCCCCTGCTCCAGCTCGCCGGAGAGATCGGTCACCACCAGCTCCCCCTTGCGGGATTTGGGCTGGCGGCTGCTCGCCACCATCAGGATGACGGCGCCGATGGCCAGCAAGAAGGTGAGGGTCTTGGCCAGAAACAGGCCGTATTCGGTCAAAAATGCCACTTGATGCTCCGCGCTATGTCCGGTTTTTTCACATAGTAAGGAGTTTGCCCCCCTCGCGCAAAAACTCTGCCATCTTCCGTGCCAAGGGCGGAGGGATCGACGCTATCGCCCTGTTTTATTCACATTTTTGCCGTCTCATACTGGTCAACTGCCGGGCCGGATCAGTACACTTGCCCACTCGATTCGTTGCGCCAAGCCGCCAGGCATTGTTAACAGGAGTCCACATGCTCGACTATCAGGCCCCCCGTGATCTGCTCAAGGACAAGGTCATTCTGGTGACGGGTGCCGGTGACGGCATCGGCCGCGAAGCGGCCCTCACCTATGCGGCCCACGGTGCCACCGTGATCCTGCTCGGGCGTACCAGTGCCAAGCTGGAGGCGGTCTACGACCAGATTGAAGCGGCCGGTCACCCCCTGCCCGCCATCGTGCCAGTGGACTTGAAAGGGGCTACTGCCGCCCACTACCGCGGTATGGCGGAAACCTTCGCCCAGCAGTTCGGCCGCCTCGATGGCGTGCTGTTCAACGCCGGGCTGCTCGGCACCCTGTCGCCGTTCGAACACATTCAGGAGCAGGAGTGGGACGAGGTGATGCAGGTCAACGTCAAATCCGAATTCCTGCTGACCCAGGCGCTGCTGCCCCTCATTCGTAAGACCGCCAAGGAGCACGACGAGGCGTCCATCGTCTACACCTCCTCCAGCGTGGGCCGCAAAGGACGCGCCTACTGGGGCACCTATGCCATTTCCAAGTTCGCCGTCGAAGGCATGATGGAGGTGCTGGCGGACGAGCTGGAGAACACCAGGGTGCGGGTCAACACCCTGAACCCGGGCGGCACCCGCACCAGGATGCGGGCCAGCGCCTTCCCGGCGGAAGATCCGCAAACCCTCAAGACCCCGGCCGATCTGATGCCCCTCTATCTCTACCTGATGGGGCGTGACAGTCAGGGCCAGAGCGGCAAGACCTTCGTGGCCCAGCCCAAATAAATCAACAAATCAACCGGATGGGATTACAGTGAAGAGGGGGTGCCAAGGCGCGCCCTGTTGAATCCCATCGGCCCCAGACAGGTTGCACTATGTTTCGTCCCAAGAGCACGTTTGAGCAATGGCGGATCTTTCAGGCGGTGGTGGACTGCGGCGGTTATGCCCAGGCTGCCGAGGCGCTGAACAAGAGCCAATCCTCCCTCAATCATGCGGTTGCCAAGCTGCAACAGAGTCTGGGGGTGGCCCTGCTGGAGGTGCGGGGACGCAAGGCGGTGCTGACGCCGGCGGGGGAGATCTTCCTCAAGCGGGCGCGCCAGCTCAGCCAGCAGGTGGAAGAGCTGGAGAACCTGGCCAACAACCTGGAGCGGCAGTGGGAGCCGCAGATCAACCTCTATGTGTCCGTGGTGCAGCCGCGGGAGCGCCTCTACCGGGCGCTGGCCCACTTCTACCCCCGCAGCCGCGGTTGCCGCATCAACCTGCACGAGCGGATCCACTGCCACTTCAATGCGCTGCAGGCGGGAGATCTGATGCTCTCCGAGCACCTGCCCCAGGATCGCACCGGCCTGCCGCTGGACGAAGTCTGTCTGCTTCCTCTGTGCCCAGCGGGCCACCCCCTTGCGGAGCAGGGAGAGCCCATCACCGCCGAGGTGCTGGCCAGCCACAACCAGATAAGCCTGCATCCCCCCATCCACCGCTCGGTGGACTGGAACGATGCGGACGACACCGGCTGGAAGGCGACCCACTATCATGAGGTGCTCAACATGGTGCGCCTTGGCATGGGTTACGCCTGGGTGCCCCGCCACCTGGTGCAGGAGGAGCTCGCCGAGGGCTCGCTGGTGCAGCTCGATCTCACCGGCGGCAGCGAGCGCTATCTCTACACCTACCTGCTCACCCCCTCAGTGGAGGCGCTGGGGCCGGCGGCAGAGCTGCTGCTGCGCTGCCTGCGCATCGAATACCAGGGAGACAACCCCAGGTAAGACCGCTTCTTCCCCGCACGACCGGGCACTGGTGCCGGCACATCCGGGCATCGGCTCCCCTTTGCATCCCCTATACGTTGGGGACCCGCCAGCAGGCGGCCAGCGCCATCAGCGCCAGGGCCGCCGCCACCATGAAGACCCCGTGGAAGCTCCAGAGCTCCGCCACCGTCCCCGCGATGGCCCCCGCCATGATGGAGCCGGTGCGGATGCTGTTGGAAAAGAGCGTGGTCGCCACCCCGGCGCGCCCCGGCATCAAGTCCTGGAAATAGGACATGCCGATGCCGGCCACGATGCCGATGAAGATGGCATTGAGCAGTTGCAGCGCAATGAGGGCATGCTGGCTCGACAGGGTCACGAGACCGCCATAGAAACCGACCCCGGCCAGCACCGCCAGCAGCATCATGGGCCGCTTGCCGAAGCGCCGGGTGTAGTAGCCCGCCAGCAGCATGAAGGGGATCTCCAGGGCCGCCGCCGTGCCCATCAGCAAACCGGCCAGCTTCTCCTCCAGCCCCAGCTCGCGGGTGATGTAGAGGGGCATGTTGATGAGGTACATGCTGTTGCAGGTCCACATCAGGGTGGAGGCGATGAAGAGCGCCCGCACCGACGGATCCCGCCAGCTGCTCACCCGCTCCACCTCGCTGTCCATCACCGGCAGCGGCAGGGAGGGAAGCCAGCGCCACACCACGAAGGCGCAGATGACATAGGCCAGCGCCGAGGCCAGATACATCACCTTGAAGCCGTAGCCGATGGCGAGCGCGAAGGCGATGGGCGGCCCGATCACCCAGGCCAGGGAGAACTGGGCCCGCAGCACCGAGCTGAACATGTCGGCCTGTTTGTTGCGGCTGTCGGCGTATTCCCGCGCCAGGGCGAACAGCTGCGGGCTGGCGGTGGCGGTCAGGCTCGCCAGCAGCACCCCCAGGCTCACCAGCAACCAGTACTGCCGGTTCCAGGCAAACAGCAGGGAGAGCACGATGCCGGCGAAGCAGCAGCGCAGGATCAGCTGCTTGCGATCCCCCTTGTTGTCGGAGCGGTGGCCGAGCCACTGGCTGATGAGGATGCCGATCACCGCGTTCACCGTGTAGAAGAGCCCCACCAGGAAGGGGCGCACCTGCACCTCCTCGGCCAGAAACAGGCTCAAGGTCGGCACCTGCAGCGCCACCGCCACCCCGGTCATGAAGGTCACGGCGAGAAACGAGAGAGAGACGGGATCCGGCCTCTTGCGGGCAGCAGACAGCAAACTCATAGAGATACCATTGATATGGAAGAAAAAAAGGAGCCAGATGCGGGCGGGCTTGGCGTATGGCGGCGGCTATTTTATGCCATTATCAACAGCCACCTCAAGGGTTGCGGGGGGGCGTCCAAGTCCGTACATTGGAAGCCCATCCAGCGCCAGTACAAGGATTTAACATGTTTGATTTTGACCGGGAAATAGATCGCAGCGGTACCATGAGCCTGAAATGGGACAAATACAAGGATCAGGATGTCCTGCCCATGTGGGTCGCAGACACCGACTTCGTCTCTCCCCCCGCCGTACTGGAGGCCCTCACCAAACGGGTCGCCCACGGCATCTTCGGCTATTCGCGCCCCTCTCCCCGGCTCATCGAACTCATCGTATCGCGTCTGGCCAGCCGCTATGGCTGGACCATCCAGCCCGAATGGCTCGTCTTCCTGCCCGGGGTGGTGCCGGGCCTCAACCTCGCCTGCAAGGCCTGGAGCCAGCACGGGCGCGGCATCATCACCCCCAAGCCGGTCTACTACCCCTTCCTGCAGGCGCCGGGCTTCAATGACCGCCCCCTGCTCACCGTCCCCGTGGTAGAGGAAGAAGGCCGCTGGGTGCTGGATCTCGAAGAGCTTGAGCGTCAGGCCCCCTCGGCGGATCTGCTGCTGCTGTGCAACCCCCACAACCCGGGCGGCACCGTCTTCACCCGGGAAGAGCTGCTGGCCATCGACGCCATCGCCGAGCGCCACAACCTGGTGATCTGCTCCGACGAAATCCACTGCGACCTGCTGCTGGACAAGGATGCCCGCCACATCCCCTATGGTGCCCTGAGCCCGGAGGCGGCCGAGCGCTCCGCCGTCATGATGGCGCCGAGCAAGACCTTCAACATCGCGGGGCTGTGCTGCTCCTTCGCCGTGATCCCCAATGCCCGCCTGCGGCTCAAGCTGCAACACGCGATGCGCGGCATCAGCGCCGACGTCAATCTGCTGGGGTTCGTGGCGGCCGAGGCGGCCTATGAGGGGGGCGAGCAGTGGCTGAATGAACAGCTCGACTATCTGGCCGGCAACCTGGCCCTGATCGAGCAGGCCGTGGCCCGCTGGCCCGGCGTCAAGCTGGCCCGCAACCAGGCCACCTACCTCGCCTGGATCGACATGAGCGCCCTGGGCCTGGACGATCCCGTCGCCTTCTTCGAACAGGCGGGCGTGGGTCTCTCCCCCGGTGCCCAGTTCGGCAACGGCCAGTTCGTGCGGCTCAACTTTGGCTGCACCCGGGCCCGTCTCACCGAGGCCCTGGCCCGCATGGAGAAAGCCATTCTCCAGACCCGCTAGCGAACCGTCCCGGGCGGCGGCCCCAGGCCGCCCGGTGCGCGCAAAAGCGGTAAAATCCGTTCAGCTTCCCGTCTGATACGGATAAGATGAGGCTCATCACGGGATGAGCCCGCCTCCTCCTCATGTTCAGCCACGGTTTCGGTCCACTATGCGCCCATTCGCCTTCTCTGCCCTGTTGCGTCTGTCACGTACCGCCCTGCCCTGGCTCGCGGCCGTGCTGGCGCCCTCCCTCTTCGCCTCCCCCGCCTATGTCACCATCGGCACGGGGGCCCTCAACGGCGTCTACTACCCGACAGGAGGCGCCATCTGCCGCCTGCTCAACGAGGAGAGTGCCCGCCACGGCCTGCACTGCACGGTGCAGAGTACCTCGGGCTCCATCGCCAATCTGGCGGCGCTCGCCAAGGGAGAGGTACAGCTCGCCCTGATGCAGTCGGATGTGCTCTACCATGCGGTGCACGGCAGCGGCCCCTTCGCGGGCCAGGCCCCGGACGATCAGCTGCGCAGCCTCTTGCGGCTCCACAAGGAGTCCCTGACCCTGATTGCCAGCGCCACCAGCAACATCACCACCCTGGCCGACATCAAGGGCAAGCGGGTCGATGTCGGCGCCCCCAACTCCGGGGACAGGGTCACCAGCCGGGCCCTGCTCGATGCCATGGGGTGGCGGATCGCCGACTTCAGCCGCCCGCCCGTGATCTCCCCGGGCAACCGGCTGGAGGGGCTCTGTGACGGCACCCTGGATGCCGCCTTCGTGGTCGCCGGTCACCCCAATCAGGCCATCGGCGATCTCACCGGCCGCTGTCAGGCCCGCCTCATTCCCATCGAGGGGGAACAGGTGGACAAGCTGCTCAAGCAGCACCCCTACTATGATCGCAGCCGCATCGGCGCCAACCTCTATCCGGGGCAGACAAGCGGCGTCAATACCTTCGCCGTCACCGCCGAACTGGTGGCGCTGGCCAGTCTGCCCGAGAGCGAGGTGCGCACCCTGCGGGACGTTCTGAACGAGCGGCTCAAGCAGTTCACCCGGCTGCATCCGGCACTGACCACCCTCACCTGGGAAGGCATGCAGGCGGGCAGCATCGCCCTGCTCCATCCCGGCATGCTGGATGCCGTGCCCACCATCCCGGCGGACACCCTCACGGCATCCGGTGCCGGGGCGACATCGGGTGCCTTGCCGACCTTGTCCCCGGCGAGCAGCGCGGCCACACCGACCGATGGGACAGGCCCCCTGGAAGGCACCGCGCCACTGGAGGGGTCCGACACCTTGCCGGAGCAGCCGGCCGCCGCGACCCTCTCAACCAGTTCGGGGGCGGCCTCCACCAACCAGGCCCCGGCCCTGACCGAGCCGCCCACACCGGGCAGCGCAACCCTGGCGCCAGGCCATCCCCTGACCCCGCCTGAGGCGCCCGCCTCGGCGGCAACGCCGCTGGAGGCGCCATCACCGGAGGCCATGTCGGCCAGCCCGCCCAGCCACGCGGTGGGGACCACAGCCCCCGCCGGGCAATGAACACCAACCAAGAGGCCACCCCAGGGGTGGCCTCTTGGTTATCGGGAACGGGCGCCTGGCCTGTCACGGCGCCAGCAGCAGCGCCGGATTCTGGATCTCCTCCTCCACCCAGTGCAGCAGTTGCTTGATGGCCCGCGACAGCACCTGGTTCTGGCGCACCACGTACCCCAGGCTGGTACCGGGAAAATCGGTGAGCCGGGTCACCGGGGCGGTCAGCTTGAGCCTGGGGTGAAGGGAGAAATCCGGCACGATGGCGACGCCAAAGCCCGCCTCGGCCCAGTCGAGCTGGGCATCCACGCTCCCCACTTCCATGATGCGGCAGCTCGGCAGGCCGAGCAGGGGCAGGGAGGGATCGATCAATGCCCGGGTCCGGGTGTCGTGCCCCAGCAGGATCAGGGTGGGCTCGTCCAGAGGATCGCTCTCTCCCGAGCTGGCCCGCGCCTGCCAGCGGGCCAGGCCGTGCCCCAGGGCACACCAGGTCACCTGCTGCAACTCGGTGTAGAAGAGCGGCTCGCTGCGCTTTTGTGCCATCACGAAGCCCAGATCCGCCTTGCCCGCCCGCACCAGATCCGCCGCCTGATCCGAGGTGGTGTTGAACAGGGTGAGGTCGATGCCGGGGAAGGCCTGCTTGAAGCGCTGGAACGGCTGGATGAGCAGCAGGCGCGAGATGATGTCGCTGGCGGCGATGGCGAGCGTACCCTGGCTCAACTGGCTCAGGGCATTGAGATCGGACTGGCAGAGTTGCAGCTCGTTGATGGCGCGCTCGGCGCTTTGCAGCAGCCGCTCCCCCGCCTGGGTCAGGCGAAACGGGCTGCGCTCCACCAGCTTGACCCGGGTCGCCTGCTCCAGGTTCTTGAGGTGCAGGCTCACATTGGGTTGCGTCATGTGCAGTTCGGTGGCCGTCTGGCCGAAGTGCTGCAACCGGGCCAGGGTGACGAAGGTGTGCAGCCAGTGAATGTCCAGCATGGGGGTCCTCTTCTCCCGGGTCGATGGCAGGGCCAGCGCCGCCAGGGCACGGGCACCACGAAAGGGAGTGCGGTGTCGATAATGGCACCGGAATTATATGGCTTTCTTATTGGAATTATAAAGATAATTAATTTTTCTAATCCTCACGGGGCTCCTAGGATGGACGCCTAACGTCTTAGGAGAAAGAGTCATGTCGTCTATCGTAGTCGTAGGTGCTAACTGGGGTGATGAAGGCAAAGGCCGCATCGTCGATTATCTGGCAGGCCAGGCTGGCGCCAGTATTCGTTTCCAGGGCGGCAACAACGCCGGCCACACCGTGGTCAACGATCTGGGCACCTTCAAGCTGCACCAGGTGCCGAGCGGCGTCTTCAACCCGGATTGCCTGGTCGTGCTGGGCCCCGGCATGGTGATCAGCCCCGAGAAGCTCACCGTCGAGCTGGAAGAGGTCAAGGCCTCCGGCGTCATGCCCAAGCTCGCCATCTCTGACCGTGCCACCCTCTGCCTGCCGCTGCACGCACTGGAAGACACCCTGGAAGAGCAACGCCTGGGTGACGGCGCCTACGGCTCCACCCGTCAGGGCATCGCCCCGGCTTACGGTGATCGGGTCATGAAAAAGGCGATCCTGGTGGGCTGGCTGAAACAGCCGGACGTGCTGGTCGAGCGCATCCAGTTCATGCTGGACTGGAAACTGCCGCAGATGAAGGCTCTCTATCCGGACTTCGAATTCACCCAGACCGCCCAGGAGATGGCCGACTGGCTGCTGGAAGTGTCCGCTCCCTGGCTGGACGCCGTCTGCAACGTCAGCATGCCCCTCAAGGCACTGCAAGCCGAAGGCAAGACCCTGCTGTTCGAAGCCCAGCTGGGTGCCGGCCGTGATCTCATCTACGGCGAATACCCCTGGGTCACCTCCTCCCACGTTTCCGGCGCCTACGCCGGCATCGGTGGCGGTCTGCCGGGCCTGCGCCCGGAGCGCGTCATCGCCGTGGCCAAGGCCTTCAGCTCCTCCGTCGGTACCGGCACCCTGCTGACCGCCATGGAGAACCAGGACGAGTTCCGCAAGATCACCAACGAGTTCGGCGCCACCACCGGCCGTCCCCGTGACGTGGGTTACTTCGATGCCGTCGCCACCAAGAACGGCGTCGAGCTGCAGGCTGCTACCGAAGTGGCCCTGACCAAGCTGGACTGCCTGACCGGTCTGCCGGATCTGAAGATCTGCGTGGCCTACGAAGGTGCCCACACCGAGAACCCGATCTGGCCGCAGACCGCCGCCCTCACCCCCGTCTACGAGAAGATGGAGAGCTGGAGCGAAGACATCAGCGCCTGCCGCACCTTCGCCGAGCTGCCCAAGGCTGCCCAGGACTATGTGCTGCGCATCGAAGCCCTGCTGGGCGTGCCGGTGCCCATGGTCTCCGTCGGCCCGGGCCGTGACGAGATGATCCTGCGCTAAGGCCCCTCGCCTCTCCCAAAAACCGGCATCCCAGGATGCCGGTTTTTTTATGCCCCTCAAAAGCCCCGAACAGCTCACAAAAGCCACCTCTATGGCATAATTTGAGCCATACGGGCACTCTGTTTTGAGCCAGCCCCCTTAGAGTGAATGCCATATTCACACAAAGGAGTGCCCATCATGAGATCCCCCATTATCCCGCTGCTGCCCCTGTTCTGCCTCGCGGCTCTGCCCGCCGGCGCCATGACCCTCAAGAGTACCGACATCCGCGAGGGTGAATCCATGGACAAGGTCTTCAGCTTCAACGGCTTTGGTTGCAGCGGCGAGAACCGCTCCCCCCAGTTGAGCTGGCAGAGCCTGCCCGCCGGCACCCAGAGCGTCGCCATCACCGCCTATGACCCGGACGCCCCCACCGGCAGCGGCTGGTGGCACTGGCTGGTGGTGAACCTGCCGGCCAGCCAGAGCGAGCTGCCGAGCAATGCCTCCGGCAAGATCAAGCAGGGGCTGGAGCTTGGCACCGACTACGGTATCCAGGGTTATGGCGGCCCCTGCCCGCCCGCCGGTCACGGCATGCACCGCTACCAGTTCACCGTCTGGGCCCTGCCCAAGGCGCTGGAGGTGAAGGCCAACACCCCGCCCGCCATGGTAGGCTACATGCTCAACAGCCTCGCCCTTGGCAAGGCCACCCTGACCGCACTTTCACCACCCCCTAGGAGCCCGCCCGATGAGCACGCCCCTGCTGCAACTGAATCATTACTTCGGGATCCGCCAGCAGCCCCTGCGCCGGGTGCTCATCTACGCGCCGACCCTCATCTGGGTGCAGCAGGGCCGCAAGCAGCTGTGGTGGCGGGAGCAGCGCCTCTCCTTTGACAAGGAGAGCTGGCTGCTGATCCCGGCGGGTCACCGGCTCACCTTCGTCAACCAGCCGGAGCAGGGCTCGTTTCGCTCCCAGGCGCTCACCCTGCTGGCCCCGCCACCGGCCGAGTGGCTGGCAGAGAGCACCCTCGATCTCCTCAAGCCACCGGCCATCAGGGTGACGTCAGCCCTCGCCTTCTGCTTCGATCTCGTCACCACCATGGCGCAGCGGCAGCTCTGCGAGACGGCCCAGACCCAGCTGCTGCAAGGGTTTTATGGCGAGCTCAGGGAAGCGGGGGGCCTTGGCCTGCTCTTTCCTGCCACCACCATGACCCTGGGGGAACGGCTGGCCCGTTACCTCAGCGTGGAGCCTGGTCTTGATCACCGGCTGGAGACGGTAGCGACCCACTTCGCCATGAGCCGCGCCTCCCTGGTCCGCAAGCTGGCCGCCGAGGGACGCAGCTTTCGCCAGGTGCTGACCCAGGTACGCCTGGGGCACGCCCTCACCCTGCTGCAACAGGGGCTCACGCCGCTTCAGACCGCCCTCGCCTGTGGCTACGACTCCCCCGGCCGCTTTGCCGCGCGCTTCAAGGAGGAGTTCGGCCTGACCCCCCACCAATACCTGCGTACCTGCCCCTCCTCTCTCTCGCTGACTGCCACCACAAAAGTAAATAATTACTAAAATATAAGACTATGTAACCTCGTGTAACTGGGTGATCCGGCTCACACTCGCCCCTCCTGCACTGTGACACAGCGCCAATAATCCCGTCAAAATCGCCCTATAATGGCTCTCGCAAACGCTTTCACTAAAATAATCACTAAAAAACACCTTCCTTAACCTACAAAAACTGCCATTGGAGCGAGAGATGTTTCGTAAAAATTTACTTTCCATCACCCTGAGCGTCGCCCTGTTCGGCCTCACTGCCTGCAACGGCAATGACTCCAGCAGCCCGGCCGCCCCCAGCGCCACCCTGGCGAACCAGTATCAGAACGTGATCGACCGCAGCGGCACCCCGCTCCAGTTCCGTGACTTTGACAGCTACGCCAACCTCAAATACAACCCGCTGCTCGATCTCGGCGCCTGGCACGGCTTCCTGCTGCCCGCCAGCGACAGCGAGTGGGGCGGCTTTACCGGCCCCATGGTCATCGCCGAGGAGTACAGCCTGTTCTTCGCAAGCGAATTGGACAAGCTGACCCTGAGCGACGAGAGCGGCCGCGCCTTTCCGCTCACCAGCGCCAGCAAGCAGGCGCTGTACGCCATCCCGGGGGCGCTGGTGCAACGCTTCGAATTCGACCCCTTCACCCTGGAGCTGGAGCTGCGCTACGGCGATGCCCGCACTGCGCTGGTTCGCACCCGCCTCATCAACCACACTGACGCCCCCCTCACCCTCAAGCTCAACTGGCAGGGGGAGCTGCTCAACCAGTGGGATGCCAACAAGACGGTCGCCGAACAGTACCCCGCCTGGACCCGCACCATCAGCCAGACCGAGCGCGGCGTGGCATTCCAGTTCGGCAAACTGCGCAGCACCTGGAACATCATGCAAAGCGGCAGCGCCAGCTACCGCATCGATCGCACCCTGCCCAGTCGCACCACCCTCGACGAGCAGGGGCTCGGCTACGTGAGCGAGGCCAGCCTCACCCTGGCAGCCAAGGGCCAGCAGGATATCTACACCCTGCAGAGCTATGTCCACAGCAGTGCTGACGCGAGTCGCTTCGAGCAGAGCCGCCAGGCGCTGCTGGCCGACCCCGCCAGCCATTTCGACGACGCCATCCGCCGCTGGGAGGATTACCTGGCGCGCGGCCTCTCCAATCAGGGGATCCCGGAGTCGGAGCGGCGCATCGCGGTCAAGGCGATGGAGACCCTCAACGGCAACTGGCGTTCCCCCGCCGGTGCCATCCTGCACGACGGGGTGACTCCCTCCAACACCGCCCGCTGGTTCGACGGGGTCTGGGCCTGGGACAGCTGGAAGCACGCCTATGCCATGGCCCACTTCAACCCCGAGGTAGCCAAGAACAACGTGCGCGCCATGTATGACTACCAGATCCAGGCCGATGACCCGGTCCGTCCGCAGGATGCCGGCATGGTGATCGACGCCGTCTTCTACAACAAGCTCGCCGATCGCGGTGGCGACGGCGGCAACTGGAACGAGCGGGACACCAAGCCGCCCCTCTCCGCCTGGGCCATCTGGGAGATCTACAGCGCCACCCAGGACAAGGCCTTCATCGCCGAGATGTATCCGAAGATCCAGGCCTATCACGACTGGTGGTACCGAGCGCGGGACAACAACCGCAACGGCATCATCGAATATGGCGCCACCCGCCACGTCGAGCACAACGACGAGTTCGGCAACATCACCTTCAAGGTGCAGTACCCGACGGGGGCACCGGCCGGGCTGGATCTGTCGAGCTGTACCGATGAGGGAGATGGCTGGTATGGCTGCGCCGGCATGGCGCTCTATCAGCAGGTATTGAGCGTTGGCGGCTACGCCGACATGGATATCGGCGCCCAGCACGGCGCCGGCTGGGAGTCCGGCATGGACAACGCCGCCCGCTTCGGCTTTATCGAGCCGGATCAGCTCAAGCGCTATGCCGACAAGACCTATGGCGGCGACATGGCCAAGGCGCGCCAGGACTGGAACGTCTTCTTCTTCGAAAACCATCAGGACGACGGCAGCCTCATCGGCTTCTCCATCGATCAGGAGTCGGTGGAGCTCAACGCCTTCCTCGCCAAGGAGAAACGCATCCTGGCCGACATGGCCGAACTGCTCGGTAAGCCGGACGAGGCGAGCCGCTATCGCGAAGGGGCGACCCAGCTGGCCGGTTATATCAACAGCTGCCTGTTCGATGAGGCCTCCGGCTTCTATTACGACCGCCAGATAGCCCAGGGGGATCTGCCCGACGCCAACGGCTGCGTCGGCAAGCTGTTGACCGCCCGCGGCCGTGGCCCGGAAGGGTGGAGCCCGCTCTGGGCCGAGGTGGCGGACAAGGAGAAGGCGGCGCGGGTACGCGAGGTGATGCTCAATACCCAGGAGTTCAACACCAAGGTGCCGCTCGGCACGGCGGCGCTGACCAACCCGGCCTACGATCCCGACATCTACTGGCGCGGCCGGGTCTGGCTGGATCAGTTCTACTTCGGGGTGAAGGGACTGGAGAACTACGGCTATCGCAGCGATGCCCAGACGCTGGTCAACAAGCTGTTTGCCAACGCCGAGGGGCTGGCGGGCAGCGGCCCCATCCGCGAGAACTACAACCCGGAGACCGGCGCCATGCAGGGGGCCAGCAACTTCAGCTGGAGCTCGGCCCACCTCTACATGCTCTACCGCAACTTCCTGAAAACAGAGGGTTGATCCCTCTTTGCAGGAATGAGCCAACAAAAAGGCCTCCGCAAGGGAGGCCTTTCTTATGGCGGCACCGGAGATGGCGACTTACTTGACGGTCACCCGGGCAAACTTGCGCTTGCCGACCTGGTAGACGGCGGTACCGGCACCGATGAGTGCCTTGCCATCTTCCAGCTTCTCGCCGTCAACCTTGACCGCGCCCTGCTTGATCATCCGCAGCGCTTCGGAGGTGGTGGCCACCAGATCGGCATCTTTGAGCAGGTTGGCGATGGCCAGCCCTTCGCCTTCCAAAGCCAGCTCGACTTCCGGCATTTCGTCCGGAATGGCGTTCTTGGAGAAGCGCTGGGTGAAGTCTTCGTGGGCCGCTTCGGCCGCCGCCTCGTCGTGATAACGGGCGATGATCTCTTTGGCCAGCCAGATCTTCACGTCGCGCGGGTTGAGAGTGCCGGCAGCAATGCCCGCCTTGAACTCTTCGATTTCAGCCAGCGGACGGAAGGAGAGCAGTTCGTAGTAGTTCCACATCAGATCGTCGGTGATGGACATGATCTTGCCGAACATCTCGCCCGGGGCATCGTGCACGCCGATGTAGTTGGCAGCGGACTTGGACATTTTCTTGACGCCATCCAGGCCCACCAAGAGCGGCATCATCAGCACGCACTGGGTCGCCATGCCGGCATCTTTTTGCAGCTCGCGGCCCATCAGCAGGTTGAACTTCTGATCGGTACCGCCGAGCTCGACGTCCGCCTTCAGCGCGACCGAGTCATAGCCTTGCAGCAGCGGATAGAGGAATTCGTGAATGGCGATGGACTGGCCGTTGCTGTAGCGCTTCTTGAAGTCGTCGCGCTCCATCATGCGGGCCACGGTCTGCTTGGCCGCCAGCTTGATCATGCCGGTCGCGCCCAGCTCGCTCAGCCAGGTCGAGTTGTACTCGATGCGGGTCTTGGCGGGATCGAGGATCTTGAACGCCTGCTCGGCATAGGTGAGGGCGTTGTGCTTGATGGCCTCTTCGGAGAGCGGCGGACGGGTGGCGTTCTTGCCGGAGGGGTCACCCACCATGGCGGTGAAGTCACCGATCAGCAGGATCACTTCATGGCCCAGATCCTGGAAGGTCTTCAGCTTGTTGAGGATCACGGTATGACCCAGGTGGATGTCCGGCGCGGTCGGGTCCATCCCCAGCTTGATGCGCAGGGGGCGCCCTTCCTTCAACTTGGCGATCAGTTCTTCTTCAACCAGAATTTCTTCCGCTCCGCGCTTGATCTCGGCTAGCGCCACCTCGAGCTGGGACATTTTTTGACTCTCCAATCACGATTCCACAGGGCCAGACATATTACTGGAATGGCGGGCCAATTGGAAAGGCGGTAAACTCCGACCTTCTTCCGGGTTCAACTTTGTCTGCTTCTCATGGTCCTTTGGCACGCCTTCAACTCTCTCCCTCACTGGCACCGCAAGATGGTGCTTATCCTGAGCATCATGGTGATGATGCTGGCGGCCTGGCCGAGCGAACAGGCAGTCGCCACCCGGGTCGATGTCAACGACAACGAACTGGCCGTCGAGCAGCAGGTCGACGAGGAGGCCCAGCTGGCACGGGCCGAGCCCGTCATCCCGCCCAAACCGCACTACGTCACCAGACAGGTGAAGGTGCGAAGCGGCGACAACATGGGGGTCATCTTCCAGCGCCTGGGCCTCAGCACCACGGATCTGCACCTCATCGACCAGCTCGAGGGCACGGATACCCTGCGCCTGCTCAAACCCGGTCAGGAGCTCACCTTCAAGCTCACCAAGGGCGGCGAGCTGCACAGCCTCTATTACCCCCACAGCCTGGAGCAGGCGCTCAAGGTGAACCGCCGGGATGACGGCTTCGTGGCCAGGCCGGTGAAGATCGAGCTCGACACCCGCGAACAGGTGGCCCAGGGGGAAATCCGCTCCAGCTTCTGGGGCGCCGCCGTCGAAGCGGGCATGACGGAAGACCAGATCATGGATCTCGCCGCCATCTTCGGCTGGGACATCGACTTTGCCCAGGACCTGCAACCGGGAGACAGCTTCCGGGTGGTCTACCAGGACAAATACCAGGATGACGAGCGGGTTGCCTCCGGCGACATCCTGGCCGCCGAGTTCGTCAACCAGGGGGCCATCTACCGTGCCGTGCTGAACACGGATGGCAACTACTACACCCCGGACGGCAAGGCGATGCGCAAGAGCTTCCTGCGCGCGCCGGTCAACTTCAAATACATCAGCTCCAACTTCAATCCGCGCCGCCTTCACCCGGTCACCGGCAAGGTGCGTCCCCACAACGGCATCGACTACGTGGCGCCGGTGGGGACACCCATCATGGCGGCGGGCGGCGGCAGCGTGGTGGCCGCCGGCTACAACCAGTTCAACGGCAACTACGTCTTCATCAAGCACGCCGGCAACTACGTGACCAAGTATCTGCACCTCTCCAAGCGCACCGTCAACAAGGGGCAGCGAGTGAAGCAGGGCCAGACCATCGGCCTGCTCGGCGGCACCGGCCGGGTCACAGGCCCGCACCTGCACTATGAGTTCGTGGTGGGCGGCGTACACAAGAACCCGCGCACCCTCAACCTGCCCCAGGCGGAGTCTCTCAGCGGGCGGGCGCTGGCCAGCTTCAAGGCCCAGGCCATGCCCCAACTGGCCAAGCTGGACAGCCCCGAGCTGCAACTGGCCAGAAACAAGGGCAACGGTGACGACAGCTGACCGCTGTCGACCAAGGCGGAACACGGTATCAGACCGTTCCTCTGCATCATTGAAAGGGGGTTGTCATGACTGAGCGCTATATAGGCTGGATGTCCGGTACCAGAGCGGGGCATGGTATCGAACCGTTCCCCCGCATCATTGAAAGGGGTTGTCATGACTGAACGCTATATAGGCTTGATGTCCGGTACCAGTATGGATGGTATCGACGCCGTGCTGGTGACGATGGATAGGGAAGCGCTTCGAGTAGAGGCGGCGCTGTGCCATCCCTGGCCAGCGGAGACCGCCCACGAGCTGCACGCCCTCTGCACCCCGGGGGAGAACGAAATCGACCGCATGGGGGTCGCCGACAACCTGGTGGCCCGCGAATTTGCCGCCGCCACCCAGGCCCTGCTCGCCAAGGCGGCGCTGACTCCCAAGGAGATTCGCGCCATCGGCAGTCACGGCCAGACCATACGCCACCGCCCAGCCCTCGGTTTTACCCTGCAGATTGGCAACGCGGCCCTGCTGGCGGCCCTGACCGGCATCGACGTGGTGGCCGATTTTCGCACCATGGACATAGCCCTCGGCGGTCAGGGGGCGCCCCTGGTGCCCGCCTTCCATCAGGCGCTCTTTGCCCGCCCCGGTGCCCTGCGGGTGGTGCTGAACCTCGGCGGCATTGCCAATATCTCGGTGCTGCCCGGCCAGGCCGACGGGGGGGCGGGTTCAGGGGTATATGGCTTCGATACCGGCCCCGCCAACACCCTGCTCGATGGCTGGTATCGCCGCCACCATCCACACGGTGACAGCTATGATGCCGGTGGCCAGTGGGCCGCCAGCGGCAAGCTTATTCCTGCGCTGCTGGAGCAGTTGCTGGCTCACCCCTACTTCGCCGCCCCCGCCCCCAAGAGCACGGGGCGTGAGATGTTCACCCTCGACTGGCTCGACGGCGAGCTGGACGGCTGCGCATACGCCCCCGCTGATGTGCAGCGTACCCTGCAATCCCTCACCTGCCACAGCATCGCCCGCCAGTTGCCCACCCACCGTGATGCGCCAACCCGGCCCGAGCTGTTTGTCTGCGGCGGCGGCGCCCACAACGCCCCGCTGCTGGCGGAGCTTGCTGCCCTGCTGCCCGACTGGCATCTGACCAGCACCGCCCAGCTCGGCCTTGCACCGGACTGGGTGGAAGGGGCCGCCTTTGCCTGGCTGGCACAACGCTTTATCCAGCGAAAGCCGGGCAACCTGCCTGCGGTGACCGGTGCGAGCCGCCCGGCGGTGCTGGGCGCCCTCTATCCCGCCTGAGCCGCTTCCCGAGCGCCCTCCCCTCTAATGGAACAAGCCCGAACAGGTGCACCTGATCGGGCTTGTTGTTATGCCTGGCGCCAGATGGCGCAGACCCGTCACTCTGTGCTCCCTACCCGAGCCGATCTTTCAACCTGGCCGCCTGCGCCTTGAAGGTCTCATAATCGGCGACATGCCGGCTCCTGGCTGCGGTGATCCACTGCACGCCCGTCTCGTCGGCGTGGGAAAATTCGATGCAAAACTCATATTTCGCGCTGGAGAGCAGCCCCATCAGCGCACCAGACAGAAAACCCACCAGGGGCAGGAAGAGCACGATGAGCCAGTTGCCCGCCTGCTCGTAGGAAGGGGTGAAGTAAAAGAGCACACTGGAGGTGACCACCCCCAGCAACAAGGTCTTCTTGAGCCTATCCATCCAGCCGAGTGCTTTTACCTGCACGCCGACGATGCGGTCCAGATCGTAGCGATCCTTGTTCACCCTCAGTGTGTTGTCCGACTGTTCAATGGCAATGGCCATCCTGATACTCCGTCCTGTTGGCTATGGCGATAAGGGGTTGCCGTGGCGGCCCCGGATTGTGCATCCCATGATCATGACGGACCAGCAGCCAGCCACGGGGTGATGGGCGGCACCTCCCCCAACAGGAACACACGCTGCGCATGGTATCGTATGGCGCCAAACATCAAAAGACGTTCACATCAAAAGGCGAGGTGGATCACCTTCTATCCACCCCTTGTCCCCCGTGCAGCCGTTGGCTTTTCTGGCCATCCTCTCATGGGCAAGGTAGCCGGGGGATCAGGGGTCAGTGAGATTACAGCCCCGTGATGACCCTCAGGAGGGGCGGGCCGATGGGATGGCGCCATAGGCCCGCCCCTCGAGAGCACTCCCATGGCCCTAGAAGGCCCACTTCAGGAAGCGGTTTACCTGGCGCTTGACCGGTGCACAGAGCGGCGGTTTGGGAGGCTCCAGGTTGATCTGTCTGCGGCCCACCCTGGCTTCGCCCCGCAGCAGGATCTGGAGATAGTGGGGGTGCTGGCGCTGGATGAATCGAGAGATCTCATGGGCCCAGGGTTTGGGGACTCCCCACAGGGTCGAGGCCAGGGCGCCGACGATACAGAAGAAAGCGGGCTCGTGCATGCCCATCCTGACGCCATTCTCCAGCGCCTCCTTGAAGGAGCCCGAATGGGCGATGCAGGTCATCACATTGACCATGAAGGCGGCATAGTCATCTTCCCCGCCGTGGCCCACCCTGGCCACCAGCCCGGCCTGCGGCCTGTAGCCGAACTGGTGGCCGATGTGCTCAAGCACTGCATTGCGCTGGCGAATGACCTTGGCATAGAACATCAGCATGGCGGTACAGTCGAGCGCCTGGCTCAAGGCCGCCTGATGGGGATGGGTCTGGGTGGGACGGGGGGTGGTCAGCAGCGCGATCTCCTCCGAGATGGCGAGCAGACCGATGGGCACCGCCGTGCTGATAAAGGCGAGGTCAATGGCGATCGCCAGGTCCTGGCCCTCCTCCATCCGGCCGATGACCACCTGCTCGGCAAAGAGGCGACGCTGGCGCTCGATAAAGGCGCCATAGATCAGGGCCCTGAACTTCTTCTGGGGATAGGGGGTATCGAGCAGGGTCTCCATGGTCAGGATGGCGGCACCGGTGCGACCGCGCAGTTGATAGTCGGGGGCGAGGGGGAAGTGCTTGCCTAGGCGGGGGGGGTGGCCGAAACCCGCTGGTGCGGCTGTACATGTCACCCAGAATGAATCCAAGCATAAAACCTCCGAAGTCAGATGACGGGGATCGCGATGCGATCGCATGTGCCACTCCCGGGCAGATGAGTGCCGATCCGTGCTGCTCGTCGGCAGGGTCCCTGATTTCATTATTAATCATACAGTTAATAATCCACCCAAACCCCGACCCAGGTCGCAATAACGGCAGTTGATGACAAAAAGCACAAATAAGGGTGGTGCGGGGAAGATGAGCTGGCTGCATCGCAAGGAGTGCGGGATACGTCAGGGCGGCAAAGCAGGGCGGACTCCGGGGCCCCCTCACAGGGAGGGTCATGACAGGAGTGATATGCATCGGGGGGCGGCAAGTCGGGGCAGGCAAGGGGAAGGCCCCCTCCCCTTGCTTATGAGCCTTGTTGGCGGGGTGCGTTCGCGCCGCTGAAAAGATATGGCATAGGCGATGTGGCGACCCGCCCATGTCAGCCTCCGCCGCAGGGGCTAAAATGCGCCCTCTCTTTCTCCCGTATTTATGTCATGACCTGTGGCCATGCAAAGAGGGTGAATGTTATTTCAGTGTGCTCGCCACAGCATATTTTGGCGGCGCTGAACAGGGCGTCGAGAGAGCGATAAATAGATAGCTATGCAAAACCGGGAGAATAAGCTGCAATTTCGCCAAAAGTATTAACGGAGGATTCACAGGCTGTAACCCTGATGCGCGACAATATGGCGCTATCTGGTTCCACTTTCATGGTAAAGCGGGATCATCATCACCTTTATTTGCCATACCCGTCATGAATTGAATCGCAAAATGAATATATTTCACTCTGTTGAGCCACTTCATAGAAACAGGATCCCGGTTTGCATCCCCGGATAACCGCCCCCTAAATAACTGATCCCAATAGTGCTACACCTTCGCTGTGCCATAGCCATTCCCCGGGAAAGGAGACACGGTATCCATGAAGTGTTTCACTCGGGCCAGCAGGTTTGCCATCCCTCTGCATTGATGATTGCGCGTGATGGTTTCATGTAACTTGTGCCATAGCCGTTCTATGTGATTAACCCAAGGGCTGTAAACTGGCTGGAACACCAGGCAGAACTTGGGATTCTTCTTCAACCATCGCTCGGTCTGTTTGCTTTTGTGAATGATGTAGTTATCGAGGATCAACGTGATGGTTTTGGCTCGTCGGTAGTGGTGGCGCAGCTTTTCCAGCATGGCAATAAACAGCGATGAGTTTTTCTTGATCCCGCTGACGTAAAGTACCCTTCCGTTGCCTGCGTGGAGAACGCCTGCCAGATAATGCTTGGCATTCTGCCCCGGTGTGACAACCCGCTTTTGCTGCGCTCTGAACATCCAGTCGGCTCCTAATTTGGGATTGAGGTCTATATCGACTTCATCCTCATAAAACACCGGATTATCGGCATCACAGCGGGCCAGCGCGGCGTCGATATTCGCCATTTTTTCCTGATAGGCTGGGTCTTTTATCCGCAAGGTCGGCACGGGCCTGCGCCAGACAATGCCCATACGAGGTAACCATCGGCGGAGCGTGGAGGCTGCCACATTGAGCCCTGTTAACCGATTGATTTTTATAGCCAATAGTTCAGTACACCAACGGCTGCGCTGATAACCAAAATCTTGCGGAGAAAACTGCATGAGCAGCACCAGTAAGGTGACAATCTTGGCGATAGGTAAGACTGGGGCACGGCCAGCCGGTAAGGCTTCTAGCGCATCTATGCCTTCATCTCGATACCACCGAAGCCAACGACCGATGGTCGAGCGCGCAGCGCCGGTAAGGTGATGAACATCGGTGATCGTGCGTCCTTCATGTAACAGCAAGATGGCCATCAAGCGACGAGCATGTCCTTTATCACGGGTGGCATGGATGATTTTGTGAATGCGGCGCCGTTGTGGTCGTGGCAGAGGTGGTAGGATAGGCATCAACTCAGTCCTTTGGGTGTGGCTTGTTTTGTTTAGCGACTAATCAGATCGCACAAACTGGACTGAGTTCCCTTCCTCCGGTGATCTACTATTCGGAACAGCTATTTAGAATTCTCCCGTCTGAATCACCAGGCCAACTTCTCTCCCTTGTCTGTTGCACGCGCTGTCTGCATCGAAACAGGGCTCGACACTGTGATGATCGTTCTCCTTTTCTCCGTCGCCCTGCGGCGGGAACGGGCAACTAACTGTTGCCGCAATATCACGAGTCATCAGCGTGCCGTATTCGGCCAGGGAAGAACAATGCGGCCCGGACCCTACATCAAAAACGAAAAAGGAGTATCGCCATGAGTGGTACCATCATCAAGTCAGCCAGAAATACCCCCAATGCGCCTCAGGATCTGGGGCCCTATACCCAGAGCGTGGCCTTCTCCCACTACAACAATATTGCCGCCCAGCTCCCGGTCGATCCGAAAACGGGCGCGCTGGTCGCAGGGGATATCCAGGCGCAGGCCAGACAGTGTCTCACCAATATCCAGGGCATCGTCGAGAGCATTGGCCACGGCATGGAGGACATGGTGAAGGTGACCCTGTTCCTCGCGGACATCGCCGACCTCGATGCCGTCAACGCCGTCTATCGGGCATTCTTCCCCCACTCGCTGCCGACCCGCACAGTGCTCGCCGTCGCCAGTCTGCCGCTCGGCGCCAGGGTGCAGATGGACGCCCTGCTCTCCAACGGGGAAGGCACCTTCCCCCAGGCTCCCTGCCCGCTGCTCAAACTCGCCCGCAATAGCGACCACGCCCCGCAGGATCCGCTCTCCAGCCAGAGCGTCGCCTTCTCCCATTACAACAATATCGGTGCCCAGCTGCCCCTCAACCCCGCATCCGGCGCTCTGGTTGACGGTGGCATTCGCGAGCAGGCGGCCCAGTGCCTGCGCAATATCAAAACCGTGCTGGAGAGCATCGACGTGCCCTTCGACGACATCGTCAAGGTGACTGTCTATCTGACCCACCTCGCCGATCTGGACGCCGTCAACGAGGTCTACACCACCTTCTTCCCGGATTCCGCCATCGCCCGTGCCGTCGCCTATCTGCCGGCCCGCAGCGTGATCGCGGCCTCTGCCCTGCCGCTGGGTGCCCGGGTGCAGATGGATGCGGTCATCTCCCACGGTGACGGCACCCCGCCCCAGCTGGTGGAAGACAGGCACAACCTGGTGATCCGTGCCCGCAATACCGACAAGGCGCCGCGCAGCCCGCTGCATACCCAGAGCGTCGCCTTCTCCCACTACAACCATATCGCCGGCCAGTTGCCGCTCGACATGACCACCGGCAAGGTGCTGACCGGTTGCGTCCGTGAGCAGACCGCCCAGTGCCTCGGCCATATCAAGACCATCGTCGAGAGCATCGGCCATGTGATGGACGATATCGTCAAGGTCAATATCCAGCTTGCCAACATCGCGGATCTGGCGGAGGTGGATGCCATATACACCAAGTACTTCCCGGCCTATCTGCCTGCCCGCACCGTGATTGGCGTGAGCGAGCTGCCCGCCGGCGCCCTGGTGCAGATTGATGCGGTGATGTCCAACGCCGAAAGCACCCCGCCGCAGGTGTAAGGGTTGTTGCTAATAGTAAAAAATGTATGGAGATGGTATTCACCTGACAGTTGCCCACAAAAGGGAGTGGTCATACGGCTTCAAACCGGATAACAAAACGGTACCCCTACCGTGTTATCCGGAGTCACCGTATGACCACCAACGAGAAAGTAGCACGTCGCAAACTCAGCCTGCTAGAGCTCGCCAAAGAGCTCAATAATGTCAGCAAAGCCTGCAAGCTCATCGGCTACAGCCGTCAGCAGTTCTACGAAATTCGCCGTAACTACCAGACCTATGGCGCCGAGGGATTGCTCGACAAATTGCCCGGGTGTAAAGGGGCTCATCCCAATCGGGTCGCTCCTGAGATTGAACAGGCCATCCTCGATTACTCCCTCACCAGACCAACTCATGGCCCGCTGCGGGTCGCCCAAGAACTGGCTCTGCAAGGCATCAATGTCAGTGCGGGTGGTGTGCGTGGCGTGTGGCAACGTCACGACTTGCTCTCCAAACACGACCGCTTGTTGCGCCTCGAGAAAACCCACCGGGAGCAGACCATTGAGCTCAATGACGAGCAGATTCGCCTGTTAGAACGCTTCAGCCCCGAGTTTCGCGAACGCCAGATTGAGGTCCACTACACCGGGGAACTGGTGGCGGTCGACACCTTCTTCGTCGGCGCACTCAAGGGGGTGGGCAAGGTGTATCTGCAAACCGTACTGGACTGCTACAGCCGCCACGCCTGGGGACGGCTCTACACCAGCAAGCTGCCGGTGACCTCGGTTCATGTGCTCAATGAAACGGTATTGCCGTTCTTCGAAGCCCATGAGGCGCGGGTCTATACCATCCTGTCGGACAACGGGCGCGAGTTCTGCGGCCGCCCTGACCATCATCCCTACGAGCTGTTCCTGCAACTGGAGGGGATTGAGCACCGGACCACCAAGGTACGCAGGCCGCAGAGCAACGGCTTTATCGAGCGGCTACATCGCACCCTGCTGGATGAACACTTCCGTATCAAGGGGAGGACAACCTGGTATGAGTCGGTAGAGCAGATGCAGACAGACCTGGACAGCTATCTGGATCACTACAACACCCAGCGGCCACATCAAGGCAGGATGATGGAAGGACAGACTCCCTACAGCATGTTCAAAAAGGGTCTGAAATTGATACCGAAGGAAGTGCGCACTAAAGTAGCGTAAACAAGACACCGGTTTGAGGCCGGTGTCAGGTGATAACTAGATCTGTACATAAAAAAGACACCGGCTTCAGGCCGGTGTCTTTTTCTATTCCCCATTCATGCACACATGCACACTGATAGTGTCATAACTCAGCGTATATATCTTTCATGTGCTTATCTCCTTTCTTATAGCCGGGAGGGTCGACATGAAAAACATTGTTTGTAACTACGAGATTAGATATGTCATCGACCAGACATAAATCCCACTCATGCCCTGGAGTTACATGCATTCCCTCAGTTTGGTAGCAACGTAATACGACATTGTCTTTACGGGACACCCCTACAGCAACAGGTTTAGCTTTTCGAACATAACCACTATATGTAAACTCTATTTCTTTTCGGCTATTTATTGCATCAATCAATTCACGAATCATATATATCTCTCCTTGATAAAATAAGCAGGAATACTACTCCATCCCAAAAGACTCAATGGTGACCATAATCACAGAATTTGAAATGTATTTCATGGAGAAAAATATTAATTTATGAATTCAATGAGTTAATTGATATAAAGGCAATTCTGCTTACAGAATATGCGTTTTACTTAAAAGTCCGATCTCATTCAAGTTAACAACGAAAAAAATATAAAAAACGCCCCCCATCTTGCGATGGAGGGCGTTTTATCGTTCTGGCTATTGGGCCTGGGCGGCCCAATATTCAGCGATTACAGGGGCTGTTACAGGGATTCTGCGGTCGCAACCACGTTTTCCACGGTAAAGCCGAATTCCTTGAACAGCAGCTCGGCCGGGGCGGACTCACCGAAGGTGCGCATGCCGATGATCTTGCCGCCGAAACCGACGTACTTGTACCAGTAGTCGGCGATACCGGCTTCGATGGCCACACGCTTGGTGACGGCGGCCGGCAGGACGGACTCCTTGTACTCGGCAGACTGGGCATCGAACACGTCGGTAGACGGGATGGAGACCACGCGCACGGCACGGCCCTTGGCAGTCAGCTGCTCATAGGCAGCCACGGCCAGCTCCACTTCGGAACCGGTGGCGATCAGGATCAGCTCCGGGGTACCGGCGCAATCCTTCAGCACATAACCACCCTTGGCGGCATCGGCCAGTTGCTGGGCGGTGCGGTCCATCTGGGCCAGGTTCTGACGGGAGAAGATCAGGGAGGTCGGGCCGTCGGTACGCTCGATGGCGTGTTTCCAGGCGATGGCGGACTCTACCTGGTCACACGGGCGCCAGGTGCTCATGTTCGGGGTCAGACGCAGGGAGGCGATCTGCTCGACCGGCTGGTGAGTCGGGCCATCTTCACCCAGACCGATGGAGTCGTGGGTATAGACGAAGATGGCGCGCTGCTTCATCAGGGCGGCCATGCGCAGGGCGTTGCGGGCGTACTCCATGAACATCAGGAAGGTGGCGCCGTAGGGGATGAAACCACCGTGCAAGGCGATGCCGTTCATGATGGCGGACATGCCGAACTCGCGCACGCCGTAGTGGATGTAGTTGCCTGCGGCGCTCTCGGGAGTCAGGGACTTGGAGCCGGACCACATGGTCAGGTTGGACGGCGCGAGATCCGCGGAGCCGCCCATGAATTCCGGCAGCAGCTTGCCGAAGGCTTCCAGGGAGTTCTGGGACGCTTTACGGGTCGCGATCTTGGCCGGGTTGGCCTGCAGGGTTTCGATGATCTTGGCGGATTCAGCAGCCCAGTTGGCCGGCAGCTCGCCAGTGGTGCGGCGCTTGAATTCGGCAGCCAGGGCCGGGTGAGCGGCTTCATAGGCGGCGAACTTGGCAGCCCAGTCGGATTCGAGCTTGGCGCCCTTCTCCTGACCGTTCCACTCGGCGGCGATGTCGGACGGGATGACGAACGGCGCGTGGTCCCACTTCAGGAAGGCACGGGCGGCGGCGATCTCGTCGTTGCCCAGCGGTGCGCCGTGGCAGTCGTGGGAGCCGGACTTGTTCGGGGAACCGTAGCCGATGATGGTGCGGCAGCAGATCAGGGTCGGCTTGCCAGTCTCGGCCTTGGCGGCTTCGATGGCAGCGTTGATGGCTTCCGGGTTGTGACCGTCAACGGCCGGGATGACGTGCCAGCCGTAGGCTTCGAAGCGCTTGGGAGTGTCGTCGGTGAACCAGCCTTCTACGTGACCGTCGATGGAGATGCCGTTGTCATCCCAGAACGCGATCAGCTTGCCCAGACCCAGGGTGCCGGCCAGGGAGCAGGCTTCGTGGGAGATACCTTCCATCAGGCAGCCGTCGCCCATGAAGGCGTAGGTGTAGTGGTCAACGATGTCGTGACCCGGCTGGTTGAACTGCTCGGCCATGGCCTTCTCGGCGATCGCCATGCCCACGGCGTTGGTGATGCCCTGACCCAGCGGACCGGTGGTGGTTTCAACGCCCGGCGCATAACCGTACTCCGGGTGACCCGGGGTGCGAGAGTGCAGTTGGCGGAAGTTTTTCAGATCGTCGATGGAGAGGTCATAACCGGAGAGGTGCAGCAGGGAGTACAGCAGCATGGAGCCGTGGCCGTTGGAGAGAATGAAACGGTCGCGGTCGGCCCACTTGGGGTTGTTCGGGTTGTGTTTGAGGTGGCTGCGCCACAGCACTTCAGCGATATCCGCCATTCCCATGGGGGCGCCCGGGTGACCGGAGTTGGCTTTTTGAACGGCATCCATACTCAATGCACGAATGGCATTGGCAAGCTCTTTACGAGAAGGCATCTGTATCTCCTGCGATTGCTTCATTTGATGGCCAAGATTAAGGCGCGTTATTGTCCCAGCAGGGGGCGCGGCGTGCAAATATTATCTGGGCGAATAAAGTGGCTTTGGGAGCACAATCGCTTTTCTGGGCGGGGAAAACGATTCAATCCGCCCCCTGCCTTACCTCCATGGAGGTGGATCCCTTCCCCACCCCGCCCCGGGCGGCTCCACCCCCAAATAGTGCTGGCAATCACCGGATGACCTATTTAAAATAGACGTCCAGATGTAGATACCTCTACAGTCATCCTGTCATTATCCGGTTATGGCCAAGGCGATAACCCTTACGAATCGAGAACCAAACATGGCAAAGCTGTTTACTTCCGAGTCGGTCTCCGAAGGCCATCCCGATAAAATCGCCGACCAGATCTCCGATGCGGTGCTGGACGCCATCCTGCAGCAGGACACCAAGGCGCGCGTCGCCTGCGAAACCCTGGTCAAGACCGGCATGGTGATGGTAGCCGGCGAAGTGACCACCTCTGCCTGGGTCGACATCGAACAGATCGTGCGCGACACCGTGCGCGAGATTGGTTACACCCACTCCGACATGGGCTTCGACGCCGACTCCTGCGCCGTGCTGAACGCCATTGGCAAACAGTCTCCGGACATCAACCAGGGCGTCGACCGTACCGACCCGCTGGAGCAAGGTGCCGGTGACCAGGGCCTGATGTTCGGCTACGCCACCAACGAAACCGACGTGCTGATGCCCGCGCCCATCACCTACTCCCACCTGCTGGTGAAGCGTCAGGCTGAAGTGCGCAAGAACGGCACCCTGCCGTGGCTGCGTCCGGACGCCAAGAGCCAGCTGACCTTCGCCTACGACGACGCAGGCAAGATCCTGGGTGTCGATGCCGTGGTGCTCTCCACCCAGCATTGCGACTCCATCAGCCACAGCGATCTGGTGGAAGCGGTGCGCGAAGAGATCATCAAGCCGGTGCTGCCCGCCGAGTGGATCAACAAGGACACCAAGTACTTCATCAACCCGACCGGTCGTTTCGTCATCGGCGGCCCCATGGGTGACTGCGGTCTGACCGGTCGCAAGATCATCGTCGACACCTACGGCGGCATGGCCCGTCACGGTGGTGGCGCCTTCTCCGGCAAGGATCCGTCCAAGGTGGACCGCTCCGCCGCCTACGCCGCCCGCTACGTGGCCAAGAACATCGTGGCCGCAGGCCTCGCGGATCGCTGTGAAGTGCAGGTCTCCTACGCCATCGGCGTGGCCGAGCCCACCTCCATCAGCGTCGAAACCTTCGGCACCGGCAAGGTGGCCGAAGCCCTGCTAGTCAAGCTGGTGCGCGAGTTCTTCGAGCTGCGCCCCTATGGCCTCATCGAGATGCTGGATCTGAAGCGCCCGATCTACCAGGCAACCGCCGCTTACGGCCACTTCGGCCGCGACGAGTTCCCCTGGGAGAAGACCGACAAGGCCGAGCTGCTGCGCGCTGCCGCCGGCCTGTAAGGCTCGAGGTTGTGATAAAAGGGGAGCCTGGCTCCCCTTTTGCTTTTGTGTCCTGTCCCGAGGATCCCATGCCTGCCACTGCCACCCGGCTTGACCCCGCCCTCATCGAGACGCTGCTCGCGCGTGTCGAGGCCTGCTTTGTGCAGGCTGAAACGCGCCTTGGCCGCACCTTTCCCCGCCCGCAAGTCCATTGCAACATGCGGGGCCGGGCGGCAGGGTCTGCGCGGCTGCAAACCTGGGAGCTGCGTTTCAATCCGGCGCTCTATCAGGCCAATCAGCAGGCGTTTTTAAGGGAAGTGGTGCCCCACGAGGTGGCGCACCTGCTGGTCTATGCGCTCTGGGGAGAGGGGCGCGGCAAGAGCCGGGTACTGCCCCACGGTCGCCAGTGGCAGTCGGTGATGCGGGAGCTGTTCGGTCTCGTACCCAGCACCACCCACAGCTTCGATCTGGGGGTGCTGGCCCAGCGCACCTTCGTGTATGCCTGCGCCTGCCAGCAGCATCCCCTCTCGGTGCGCCGCCACAACAAGGTGATGCGCGGCGAGGCCCGCTATCACTGCCGCCGCTGTCGCCAGCCCCTGGTGTGGCAGCGCGACACGACGGCGGATTGAGTCACCCCGTGTCGCGCTCCTGTGATAGGGTGCGCGCTTACTTCATTCAACTGTCTCATTGCCAAGGATATTCATGTTTCGCCCTCTGCTCTCCCTCTGCCTGGCCCTGCTGGTCAGCGCCCCGGCTCATGCCGACAACATCCAGACCTTTCGCGCCGCCAAGCAGGATCTGAACAAGCTCTACCAGAGCCACCCCGTCACCTTCTACTGCGGCTGCAACATCAAGTTCAGCGGCAAGAAGATGGCCCCCGACTGGGAGAGCTGCGGCTACCTGCCGCGCAAGCAGGCCGAGCGGGCCTCCCGCATCGAATGGGAGCACGTGGTGTCCGCCTGGGAGTTCGGCCACCAGCTCCAGTGCTGGCAGGACGGAGGTCGCAAGAATTGCGGCAAGAGCGACGAGTTCAACAGGATGGAGGGAGACATGCACAACCTCTTCCCTGCCATCGGCGAGGTGAACGGCGATCGGGCGAACTTCCGCTTCAGCGACTGGAACGGCAAACCCAACCAGTACGGCAAGTGCCAGATGCTGGTGGACTTCAAGGAGCGCCAGGTGCAGCCGCCCAAGGGGCCGGTGCGTGGCCAGATCGCCCGCGCCTACCTCTACATGAGCCAGCAGTACGGACTGCGTCTGGCGGCCCAGCAGCGCAAGCTTTACGAAGCCTGGGACAGGCAGTATCCGGCTGATCGCTGGGAGTGCGAGCGCAACCGCCGTATCGGCAAGCTGCAGGGCAATACCAATCCCTTCATTGAAAAGCAGTGCCAATAACCCCATTTGACCAGGGAGGGGGAGCGTCCCCCTCCTCCTGAATCCCTTCACTCTCTGTCTCGCGAGCCTTGCTCGCCGCCGTGCAGTAGGGTATTGAAGGGTTTCCAAGCAAGAGACTGACTATCAGCCATGCGCATTCCACGTATCTATGAACCGGCCAGCCTGCAGGTTGGCCAGACCCTCGCCCTGTCAGAAGACGGTGCCAATCACATCGGCCGCGTGCTGCGCATGCAGCCGGGCCAGCAGCTCGAGCTGTTCAACGGCGACGGCCACCAGTACCCCGCCACCATCACCAGTGTGGGCAAGAAGTCCGTTGAGGTGACCATCGACAGTTGCGAGACCCGCTCGGTGGAGTCACCGCTGGCCATCCACCTGGGTCAGGTGATCAGCCGCGGCGACAAGATGGACTTCACCATCCAGAAATCCGTGGAGCTCGGCGTCACCTGCATCACGCCCCTCTTCTCCGAGCGCTGCGGCGTCAAGCTGCCCGCCGATCGGCTGGAGAAAAAACGCGAGCAGTGGCAAAAAGTGGTGATCAGCGCCTGCGAGCAGTGCGGCCGCAATACCGTGCCCGAGGTGCGCATGCCGATGGAGCTGGACGCCTGGCTGGCGGAAGAGACTCAGGAGCTCAAGCTCAACCTGCACCCGCGCGCCCCTTACAGCATCAACACCCTGCCCATCCCCGAGCACGGCGTGCGCCTGCTGATCGGCCCGGAAGGGGGCTTGTCCAGCGACGAGATCGCCCGTACCGTGCAGGAAGATTTCAAGGAGATGCTGCTGGGGCCGCGGGTGCTGCGCACCGAAACCGCCGCCCTGACGGCGATTACTGCGCTTCAGTGCCGCTTTGGCGATCTGGCCTGACAGCCGACCCCACCCCGGCCCTCCCCTTCGAAGGGGAGGGAGCATCAGGCCCCTCCCCCTTGTGAAGGGGGAGGCAGGGAGGGGGTCATCACATCCAATCGAGCCACAAGAAGGATATTCGGATGACCATTAAACTCGGCATCGTGATGGACCCCATCTCGGCCATCAATATCAAGAAGGACTCCAGCTTCGCCATGCTCGAAGAGGCGCAAAAGCGCGGCTACGAGCTGTTCTATCTGGAGATGAAGGATCTCTACATGGAGGCCGGTCGCGCCTTCGGTACCATGCGCCCGCTCACCGTCAAATATGACTATGCCGACTGGTACAGCCTCGGCGAGGTGGTGGATCAGCCGCTCTCCAGCCTGGATGTGATCCTGATGCGCAAGGATCCCCCCTTCGACACCGAGTTCATCTACGCCACCTACATGCTGGAGCGGGCCGAGGATGAGGGCTGCCTCATCGTCAACAAGCCCCAGAGCCTGCGCGACGCCAACGAGAAGCTCTACACCGCCTGGTTTGCCGAGCACACCCCGACCACACTCGTCACTCGCAGAGCCGACAAGTTGCGTGCCTTCCACGCCAAGCACAAGGACGTCATCCTCAAGCCGCTCGACGGCATGGGCGGCGCCTCCATCTTCCGCATGAAGGAGGATGACGCCAACGTCGGCGTCATCATCGAGACATTAACCTCTCACGGCAGCCAGTACTGCATGGCGCAGACCTATCTGCCCGCCATCAAGGATGGCGACAAGCGGGTGCTGGTGGTGGATGGCGAGCCGGTACCTTACTGCCTGGCCCGCATTCCGGCCCAGGGTGAGACCCGTGGCAACCTGGCGGCCGGCGGCCGTGGTGAGGCGCGCCCTTTGAGTGACGCGGACTGGGCCATCGCCCGCGCGGTAGGCCCGACCCTGAAAGAGAAGGGGCTCATCTTCGTCGGCCTCGACATCATCGGCGATCGCCTGACCGAGATTAACGTCACCAGCCCGACCTGCATCCGCGAGATTGAGGCGGCCTTCGACGTCTCCATTACCGGCATGCTGATGGACGCCATCGAGCGCCGACTGGGCCGCTGACCCCTTGCCCAGCGACCCGTTGCCGCGGCGAGGAAACACACACAAGGGGCCGTGAAGGCCCCTTTGACTGCCGGCAAAAAGCGGTTTTGCCCGCCGCCATCAACTGCCATAATCACCCCAAATACCTTTGCACGCTAAGAGATACATACGCTCCATGCAAACACTGCAAAATCACTTTCTGCTCGCCATGCCGAGCCTCACAGACGCTTATTTCCAGCGCTCCCTGGTCTATCTGTGCGAACACAGCAGCGAAGGCGCCATGGGACTGGTGGTCAACATTCCGGTCGACATGTCCCTGGACGCCATGCTGACCAAGCTCAACCTCAATCCCCCCGCCACCGCCGAGATGAAACAGCCGGTGTTGCAGGGGGGCCCGGTGCACGGGGATCGCGGCTTCGTGCTGCACAGCTTCCGCCCGGGCTTCAACTCCACCCTGCAGGTGAGCGACGAGATGATGGTCACCACCTCCAAGGACATTCTGGAGACCCTGGGCACCGACGAGGCGCCGGACCACTGGCTGGTGGCGCTCGGTTACGCCGGCTGGAGTGCAGGCCAGCTCGAGCAGGAGCTGGTGGATGGCGCCTGGCTGGTGATCCCCCCCAATCCCAAGCTGGTCTTCGATACCCCCATCCACCTGCGCTGGCAGCAAGCCGCCGCGAGCATTGGGGTCAACCCTCTGCACCTCTCCAGCCAGGTGGGCCATAGCTGACACCCCGGCCCTCCCCTCCGGGGGAGGCGGCACGCTCCCCCCTCACAAGCAGGGGAGACAGGGAGGGGGCTTCCCCCTTCATTTATCCATCCATTTCGAGGAGACCCCATGTCATCACGCAGCATCATGGGCTTTGACTACGGCACCAAGAGCATCGGTGTCGCCATCGGCCAGGAGCTCACGGGCAGCGCCCGCCCCCTTCGCTCCCTCAAGGCCAACGACGGCATCCCCAACTGGGACGAGATAGAGAAGCTGATCAAGGAGTGGCAACCGGATCTGCTGATCGTCGGTCTGCCGCTCAACATGGATGGCACGGACCAGGAGATCACGGTGCGAGCTCGCAAGTTCGGCAATCGCCTGCACGGTCGCTTCGGCAAGCCGGTGGAGTTCAAGGACGAGCGGCTCACCACCACGGATGCCCGCGCCCGCCTGTTTGAACGTGGCGGCTACAAGGCGCTGGACAAGGGGAGCGTGGACGGCGTCTCCGCCCAGCTCATCGTCGAAGCCTGGATGGAAGAGCAGTACGACTAAACCGGGGTGCCTCCTCCCCCTTGCTTCTCTTTCGCCGCCCCGCTCTCCATGGGCCCGCCCCAGGCAAAACGCGTCCTCCCCGCCGCGGCCAGTCCATAGAGCCGCCGGATCTCCCCCCGCAACCACATCACCTTGGCATCCTGATTGTGGCGCTTGTGCCACAGCAGGATGAAGGCGATCTCCAGCTGGGCATAGAGAGACTCTTCCAGCGGCAACGGCATGGGGGTGAGGTCGGGGTGATGTCTGGCGGCATAGTCCGCGCAATATGAGGGCACCACGGCGATCAGCTCGTGGCTCTTTTGGGCGGCGATGTGCAGCGCCTGCTCGAAGCTCGCCACCATGATGGGCACCTGCCGCCTGTGGCCTTCGTCCTCCAGCAGATCATCCAGTGCCCAGCTGTCGCTGGCCTCCCACACCACGCTCACCTGGGGGCAGGCCAGAAAGCGGGTCAGCGACCACGTCTGCCCGAGCAAGGGGTGATCCTTGCGCAGGAACACCACGGGACGATCGCAGAACAGCACCTCGTGATCGATGTAATAGGGCAGCCGGTTGACCCTGGCATGGGAGCGGCCGTGGGTCTCCCGGGCGCAGAAGCCGAGGTCTGCCTCCCCGTTGACGATGTCGTTGAGGGAGTGGTGATCCCAGCCCAGCATCCTGACCACGGAGTGGGGGTACTTCTGGTAGATGGTCGTGGGCAGCTCGCTCAGGAAGCTGATGCCAAAGGGGGACTCCATCACCAGACTGAAGCGGGCCCCCTCGGGGATCGCCTCGCTGTTGAGGGTGCTGATGCTCTCGGTGAGCTGGAACCAGGTCTTGAGCTCCTCCGCCAGGGTCAGGGAGAGATTGGTCGGCTGCAAACCCTGGCGCACGCGCACGAAGAGGGGATCCCCGAACCAGTCCCGCAGCTTGCCAAGCGCCTTGCTCACCGCCGACGGGGTGACACACAGCTTCTTGGCCGCCCCCGCCACGCTGCGCTCCTGCATCAGGTGCCTGAAGACCACCAGCAGGTTCAAATCGAGTTCACCCAGATTGCGCATCGCGTCTCTCCTATCCCCGAGCCCGTACTCGCCGTACCGCACGCCATGGTAGCAGCACCTTGACCACCAGGTAACCGAGCAGCGCCAGCAGGAGTGCCAGGATCAGCATCCAGAGCGCAGGCATCCCCAGATGGCCCATCCCCCAGATGAAGAGCCCGGACAACCCTATCTGCATGATGCAGAGCAGGGCACTGGCCGATGCCACCTGATCCCCGCACACATCCAGCGCCTCCCCCATCGCCACCCCGAACCCGCAGGAAAACCCGATGCAGACCAGGGCACACCCCGCCAGCAGCCAGGACAGGCCGCCTTCGGGCCCGCTGCTGCACAACAGGGCGAGCAAGGCCAGCAGGTAGGCGAGATGGGAGAGCGCCAGCACCCTTGCCTTGCCGAGCCAGCGCAGCAGCAAGGGGGTCAGGAAGGAAGCGGACATGCTTACCCCGGCCATCGCCATCATCAGCCGGGTGTACTGCTCGGGAGGCAGGCCGAACGTGGTCATCAGGACGAGGGGCGAGACGCTCACATAGACCAGGATGGCGGTCACGCTGGCGCTGGTCAGCAAGGCGCGCTGCATGAAGGGGGCCGTGCCCAGCAGGGCCAGCGGCGATGCCCCCGCAGGCTGGCGGGCGGGGCGGGTCTCCTTGAGCAGTCGCAGGTTGACCAGGGCGCTGATGGCGGCCACCAGCGCCATGCCCACGAAGATGCCGCGCCACTCGAAGTGCGACAGGATGAGATAACCGAGTACGGGAGCCAGCACCGGAATGACGCAGATCACGCCGTTGATGAGGGAGAGGGCCATCGCGAGGCGCGCCTGGCTCAGCACATCCCGCAGCACGGTGAAGGTCATGATGTAGAGCGCTCCAGCGCCCACCCCTTGCCAGAAACGCCCCAGATAAAACTGGGCGATGCCGGTCGCCTCCGCCGCCACCAGGGAAGCGACCACGAAGATGAGAGCGCCCCCCAGTACCACGGGGCGCCTGCCATGGCGATCCGCCAGCATGCCCCCCGGCAGCACGGTAGCCGCCATGCCCAGCAGATAGATGGAAAAAGCGGTGTGGATCTGCGCCTCGCTCCCCTGCAGGGTTTGCGCAATGCGGGGGACGGCCACCAGATAGAGATCGATCCCGAGGGGATAGAGGATGATCATCAGAAAAGTACACAGCAGAAACATACCCATGAAGGCTCCATAGCAGCAGGTTTCACCATCACAGGTGCGCTGTCAGCGAGATGGACAACTCAATCCTGCAAAAGCAGAGGAAGATGCCGGGCACTATAGAGCGGGCGGCCTGCCGGGGCCTAGTGACGAGATGGCACTCGGTGAATGCCAATCCGGACATCTCCCGCAGGAGAGGCCCGGATTGGCATGCTCATCGACCCACCCCCTGCCAGGTCGCCCTTGAGGGGTCGGGTCCGAGGTAACGGGCACGCCGCGATGCGACGAGCCCTCAAGGCTCAGCGAAGGCGCACCATTACCTGGCCAGTTGCGTCAGGATGGCGTGAGCCACCTTGATGCGCGCCTCGTTGGGGTAGTTGCGATTGGCCAGCATGACGATGCCAATCCCTTTGGCCGGCACGAAGGCCACATAGGCCCCGAAGCCGTTGGTCGAGCCGGTCTTGTTGAAGAGCACAGGGTGCCCTGTTGCAGCGGGCGCGGGCGCCGCCAGGTTGGCATTGTAAATCATCGCCGGGGAGTTGCCCGCCAGCAGCGTCTGCTCGCTGACGGGATAGGCGTAACGCTCCCAGCCCAGTCCCTGGGTCATCTCCCCCACCGCATACTGGCCCTGGTGAGTCAGGTCGATGGCCTGCTGCATGGCCGCATTATCCACCCCGCTGATGTTCGCCTTCACAAAGCGCAGCAGATCCGCCGAGCTGGTCTTGATGCCGTAGGCCTCGTTCGCCAGCATGCCGGGAGTGACGCGGATCGGCTTGTCCTCCTTCGAGTAGCCGTAGGCGTAGTGTCCCATGGCCTGCTCGGGCACATTGAGGTAGGTATGGTACAGGCCAAGCCCCGGCAGGATCGTCTGCTCCATCAGGCGATCGAACGGCTGCTTCATGCTGCTCGCCGCCAGATAGCCAAAGAGCCCGATGCTGGGGTTGGCGTACTGGCGATGGGAACCCGGCGAGTAGGCTGGGGTCCACTGGCGGTAGTAGGCCTGCATCTTCTCGAGCGAATCCACCTCCTCGGGGAATTGCAGCGGCAAGCCGCCCGCGCTGTAGGTAGCCAGCTCCCCCATGGTGATGTTGTCAAAGGCGGATCCCTTGAGCCAGGGGGCGAACAGACTCGCCTTGTCATCGAGCTCGAAGCCCCCCTGCACCACGGCGTAGGCCCCCAGCGTCGCGGTCAGGGTCTTGCTCACGGAGCCTATCTCGAACAGGGTCTGCTCGCTGACACCGACCGCGCGCTCCCGATCGGCCACACCGTAGTTGAAATAGTGGGCCTTGCCATCCTTGAGCACGGCCACCGCCATGCCCGGGATCCTGTGCTCCTTGAGCAGCGGCCGGATGCTGGCATCCACCACGGGGCGCAGGGGATCGGTCGCCGCCTTGTCACCGGCATGAGCCAGACCGGCCCACATCAGGGTGGCCAGAGCGCCCCACAGGATGGATTGTCGTTGTTGCATTGCATGTCTCCTGACTGTCGTTAGCAAGGTATCGCCATGGCGGCGAGTGATGAACCCAGCATAGTCCCGCGAGGTGTGCTGCCGATGAGGCTCTGTGAAGTCAGTGTGAAGCCGCCCCCTCTTTTTACCCATGAAAAAGGGGAGCCATGGCTCCCCTTCAATCACCTTGCAACGCGGGCTTATTTCTTGCCCGGGTTGTCCCAGATCCCCTCTTCCAGCTGGCTGCGCAGCTCCGGGTATTTGTTGGCATCGAAGGTCGGCACGCGGCCCAGCTTGAGCTGATCGTTGTAGTCCTTGGCCAGCTTGATGGCGACGCCGGAGAGCAGCAGGATGGCCACCAGGTTGACGATGGCCATCAGCCCCATGGAGACATCCGCCAGAGCCCACACGGTCGGCAGCTCGCCCACGGAGCCGAACATCACCATGCCCAGCACGAACATCCGGAACAGCATCAGGCCGCCCTTGTGGTTGTGCTCGAGGAACACCAGGTTGGTCTCCGCATAGGAGTAGTTCGCCACGATGGAGGTGAAGGCGAAGAAGAAGATGGCCGCTGCGATGAAGATGTTGCCACCGCCGCCCACCTGGGAGGAGAGCGCGCGCTGGGTCAGCTCGACACCGGTCACGCCGGAACCCGGCTCGAACTGGCCGGACATCAGGATGATGGCGGCAGTACAGGTACAGATGACGATGGTATCGAGGAAGACACCCAGCATCTGCACATAACCCTGGGAGGCCGGGTGCGGCGGATAGGGGGTGGCGGTGGCGGCAGCATTGGGGGCAGAGCCCATGCCCGCCTCGTTGGAGAAGAGGCCGCGCTTGATGCCGTTGATCATCGCCTGGGAGATGGCATAGCCCATGGCGCCGGAACCTGCCTGCTCGATGCCGAACGCAGACTTGATGATGAGGGCGAAGATACTCGGCAGCTCGCTGATGTTCATGAACACCACGAACAGCGCCATCAGGATGTAGGCCAGCGCCATGAAGGGCACCACCAGCTCGGCAAAGCGGGCGATGCCGCGAATGCCGCCGAAGATGATGAGACCGGAGAGCACCACCAGGGCCAGACCGCTCACCCAGTCAGGGATGCCGAAGGCGACGTTCATGGCCAGGCTGATGGAGTTGGCCTGCACCGCGTTGAACACCAGACCGAAGGCCAGCAGCAGGCAGAGGGAGAAGACCACCCCCATCCAGCGCATGCCGAGGCCGCGCTCCATGTAGTAGGCGGGGCCGCCGCGGTAGTTGCCATCCTCATCCTTGACCTTGTAGAGCTGGGCCAGGGTGCTTTCCACGAAGGCGGTGGCCATGCCGATGAAGGCGATCAGCCACATCCAGAAGACGGCGCCAGGGCCACCCAGATAGATGGCGACGGCCACACCGGCCAGATTGCCCGTCCCGACACGGGCCGCCAGGCTGGTACACAGAGCCTGGAAGGAGGAGATGCCGGCGCTGTCGGATTTGCGACTGTTGCGCAGGACCGAGAACATGTGGCCGAAGTGGCGGATCTGGATAAAGCCCAGACGGAAGGTAAAGAAGATACCGACCCCGATCAGCAGGTAAATGAGCACGGCTCCCCACATCAGGTCGTTAATCATTGCAATCAAGGTGTCCATAATTCTCTCGTTGTTATCACATCCATGGCCAGTCTGCGCTGACCGCTCTCTGTCAATTACCGAACCAGCATTGCGCCGAAGGGGCGGAATCTAGCATAGGGAGGGAATTCAGAATAGTGACAGGGCTCACTGGGGAGACAAAAAACGAGCAATTTGATGCAAAAAAGCTTCATTTAGCACGCAATAAATCAACAAAAATTGATGCGCTACCCAGCGCCCTTACAAATTAGATCCAATAGAGAACCATTTTACAACTCATCCCATGGGGGTAAAAACCGCTGAGTGAAACAAAACCAGGGAGACAAGCGTTTGCCTCTCATGCCTCATCGGCAAGGGGTTGTAACGCAAAACGTTTTACACGTAATTAAATTTCAAGTAGCTGACAGAACTATTTATGTGACCTCCCGCACAAATTCATGAATCCACCAAAATAATTGCGCTTTTCCATGTCGGAGCCAGCCGCCACACCATGAATAAAACTCGTTTTTTATCAAACACTTTCACCAGACAGCCGGTACCGCTTTCACCACCTGGCTGATTCGCATACAAGCCCCCCTATTGCAGGATGCGCCACATCCGTATTAATTAGGCAGGCAATGACGATGGGGCCTGCCCATCGCCCCTTTCTGAGCCTGAGCCGCCGGGATCTTGTAATTTAATTTCAGAACTGCCGTCTCATGCCCGCCACCCTGGGATTGCTCCCTCATAAAGAGATGATATTTGCCATGGCCGATAAATTGACCCAGCTGAAAGCCCTGACCACAGTGGTTGCCGATACCGGCGACATCGAAGCCATCAAGCGCTACCAGCCCATCGATGCCACCACCAACCCCTCTCTGGTACTCAAGGCCTCCGAGATCCCCGAGTACGCAGCCCTGATCCAGGACGCCATTGCCTGGGCCAAATCCCAGAGCCAGGACAAGGCACAGCAAATCATCGACGCAGGCGACAAGCTGGCGGTCAACATCGGCCTCGAAGTGCTGAAAATCGTCCCGGGTCGCATCTCCACCGAAGTGGACGCCCGCCTCTCCTTCGACACCGACGCCAGCATCGCCAAGGCCCGCAAGCTGATCCGCCTCTACAACGAAGCCGGTATCAGCAATGATCGCATCCTGATCAAGCTGGCCTCCACCTGGGAAGGCATCCGTGCCGCCGAGGTGCTGGAGAAAGAGGGTATCCAGTGCAACCTGACCCTGCTGTTCTCCTTCGCCCAGGCCCGCGCCTGTGCCGAAGCCGGCGCCTTCCTCATCTCCCCCTTCGTGGGCCGCATCCTCGACTGGTACAAGGCCAAGAACGGCCGTGACTACACCGCCAGTGAAGATCCGGGCGTGGTCTCCGTCACCGCCATCTACAACTACTACAAGCAGCACGACTACCCGACCGTGGTCATGGGCGCGAGCTTCCGCAACACCGGCGAAATCCTGGAACTGGCCGGCTGCGACCGCCTGACCATTGGCCCCGCTTTGCTGGAAGAGCTGAGCAAGGCTGAAGGCACCGTGGTGCGCAAGCTGGACTACACCGGCGAGCGCACAGCCAAACCGGCCCCGATGACCGAAGCCGAATTCCGCTGGGAGCTGAACCAGGACGCCATGGCCGTCGAGAAACTGGGGGAAGGCATCCGCCTGTTCGCCATCGACCAGGGCAAGCTGGAAACCATGCTGGCAAGCCACCTGTAAGGCCGCTCGCCACACGGCTCTCACAGAGCGAAGTGGCGCCGCAAAAACCGGGCTCCCGAAAGGGCAGCCCGGTTTTTTTGTGCCTGTTTCCGGTTGTCACAACTTCGTCATAAAAACGTTTTATTTTCAAAGGCGTCGTGTTATACGGATGGTGAAAACCATAAAACCAAGGAGGGAGCCATGGACATGTTCAACTTCGATTTTGACGAGGTCGTTGAGCTGGGTTCACGTAGCCGCGGGACAACGGGAAAAAAACGCAAATGGCGTGAGATTGAGGCGCTTAAAGACAAGCACCGCCTGCAAAAGGAGCTGCAGGCCATCGACATCGCCTATGAAGGATCGGACGACCTGGAGCTCTGATACGCCCACATCGCCCATGTTTCACTCCAGCGAGTGGAGCCATAAAAACAGCGCCCCGGATTGACCGGGGCGCTGTTTTTATGGGTGAACCTCCTGTCAGGCTGCAGGCAGCGAGAGCTGTTTGGCCAGCGCCTGGAAGTGCTGGCTCACCTCCGCCCCGAACAGGGGATCATTGATGGCCCGGTTCTGCCAGAGCTGTTCGAGATGACGCCAGTCATCCTCGGTCAGGGAGTCGCGCAGATGGGGGAAGATGACCCCTTCCTCATAGTTCATGTGCGCCTCCTGCTGCTCGATGAACTGCTCCAGACGGGCCACGAACTGATCCAGCGGGATGACCGCGTCCATCAGGATCATCTCCACCATCTCCTTGAGCTCGGTCCCTGCATCCAGCAGACGGGCGTGCTCCTCGTGCAGCCGGTTGGCCACCTCCCCCTCCACCACCCTGTATTTCAGGTAGTAGTCATAAATCATGTCTTCCTTCGGGTGGTGGTACTTGTCGGATACCTCGCGCAGATAATCCACCACATCTCGCAGCAGGAAGTAGCTTACCGGCTGCTCATTGCGAATGGCCGCCAGCTTTTGCTTGAGCAGCGTCAGCAACCGGGTGATGTTGAGATGGTCCTTATGCAGACTGGATAACATGGGCACTCCTTGCACTGAAATGAGAAAACGTCTGTCTCGAGTATACGGTCATTTATTGCCTGAACTTTGCACTCAATCAAGTCGGATGCAGACAGCGGCTGCACCAGCCTCTCACCACAGGGGGCACAGGGGACACCATTTCCCCTGTGCATGCACGGCGTCAGGCCGCCGGATCGGCGCAGACCGAGAGCCAGTCGATGGGACTGCGTCCCTGCTGGACCAGCAGGCGATTGGCCTCGGAGAAGTGGCCGCAACCGATGAAACCGCGATGGGCAGAGAGCGGACTGGGATGGGGGGCGCTCAGCACATGGTGGCGCGACCGGTCGATGAAGCGCCCTTTCTTCTGGGCATGAGCGCCCCACAGCAGGAAGACGACGCCCTGGCAATGGGCATTGATCCGCTCGATGACCCGATCGGTAAAGGTCTCCCACCCCAGGTGGGCGTGAGAGTGCGCCATGCCCGCCTGTACCGTCAGCACCGTATTGAGCAGCAGCACTCCCTGTCTGGCCCAGGACTCCAGAAAGCCATGATGGGGTGTGACAAAACCCGGCAGATCCCGCTGCATCTCCTTGTAGATGTTGACGAGGGACGGCGGCGTGCGCACTCCGGGCAAGACGGAGAAGCAGAGGCCGTGCGCCTGGTCCGGGCCGTGATAGGGATCCTGCCCCAGGATCACCACCTTGACGTCATCCAGCTCGGTCAGTTTGAAGGCATTGAATACCTCGGTCGCCGGGGGATAGATCACCTTGCCCGCCTCCCGCTCGGCCCTGACGGTGGCCAGGGTATCCATGAAATACGCCTGCTCTTTCTCCGAACCAATCACATCTTTCCAGGTCAGCACACCCGTCTCCTCTCGTTGCGAATCCACTCCTTCCATCCTGGCTGGCATGCCAGCCTCTCCCCACTCCCCGCCTTCTGTCCAGCTTGGCACCGCTATCTCCTCGGTCAATAGAGCAAGGGGCTCAGGATAGGGTCCTCGCCCCCAAGACGCAACCGCATGGAGGTCAGGCTCAGCCTGGCCAGCCTGGGAAGTGGCGGCGGCGTTCACGGGCAATGACCGGGGCTGCGTCGACACAGGAATAACAGGACGTCCTTCGGACAGGCCTCATGGGCAGGCCGGTTTTCGCTGACGCCAGCAATAAACCCTAAAGGTGTAGTTAAATTACTAGATATGAATAATAAAAAATGCATAATTCATATATCTTACAAAAACAGAAAAATGATCTGTTTTTGATTCAACTCAATGATTTAATCCCTTTCAATGCGCGCAAAATGGGGTTTTATTGATTTGGATCAATTTTCGTAATATTACCGTCGTGGTATATATGGCCCCAACGAAGTAAAGGTGTAAGGCAAGGCCCCGTTAAATCATTCCTTCCAAGAGGTGGTTTAAAAACATCAGGGTAATGTGCTTACCGTTGAATCTGCTTTCCTATGAGGAGTCATACCATGATCAAGGGCATCCAAATCACCCAGTCCGCCAACGCCGCTCTGCTGAACTCTTTCTGGCTGCTGGACGAAGAGAAACAACAGGCTCGCTGCATCTGCGCCAAGGGCGACAGCTTTGCCGCCGATCAGGAAGTCAGCCTCTCCGACCTGGGTCAATTCGAATACCGTGAACTGCCGGTTCAGCAAGAGCCTGTGGTCGAAGGGGGTCAGCACCTGAACGTCAACGTACTGCGCCGCGAGACCCTGGAAGACGCCATCGCCAACCCGGAAAAATACCCGCAGCTCACCATCCGCGTCTCCGGTTACGCCGTGCGCTTCAACGCCCTGACCCCGGAGCAGCAGCGTGACGTGGTCACCCGCACCTTCACCCAGAGCCTGTAAGGCGCCCTGCGTAAAGAGATGAAAAAACGGCCCCTCGGGCCGTTTTTTCATGGGTGATGATCGCCGCCGGAACCTGGGTCAGCTTCGCAGGTCCACCGGCATGACCGCCACGGGTTTCGCCAGGGCGTCCTGCATGGTGGCCTCGTCGAGCTGATCGCAGTAACGGGCCACCACCAGGGTCGCCACCCCGTTGCCGATGAGGTTGGTCAGGGCGCGCGCCTCCGACATGAAGCGATCAATCCCGAGGATCAACGCCAGCCCGGCCAGCGGCAGATGCCCTACCGCCGAGATGGTGGCTGCCAGCACGATGAAGCCACTCCCCGTGACTCCGGCCGCCCCCTTGGAGGAGATAAGCAGCACCACCAGCAGGGTGAGCTGATGGAACAGGTCCAGCGGGGTGTTGGTCGCCTGGGCGATGAAGACGGCAGCCATGGTCAGATAGATGGAGGTACCGTCCAGGTTGAATGAGTAACCGGTCGGGATCACCAGACCCACCACCGATTTCTTGCAGCCCAGCGCCTCCATTTTCACCAGCATGCGCGGTAATACGGATTCCGACGAGGATGTTCCGAGCACGATCAACAGCTCTTCCCGGATATAGGCAATAAAGCGCACAATGCTGAAGCCATTGGCTTTGGCGATACTGCCGAGCACCAGGAAAATAAACAGCAGGCAGGTCAGATAGAAGCTAGCAATTAATTGCCCCAGCTGCACCAAAGAACCAATACCGTATTTCCCTATGGTAAATGCCATGGCACCAAATGCCCCGATCGGCGCCAGTTTCATGATCATGTTGATGATGCCGAAAATAACCTGGGAGAAACCATCGATGATATTGAAGATGGGTTTTCCCTTCTCCCCGATATGATGCAGGGAAAATCCGAACAGGACGGCAAACAGCAACACCTGGAGTATATTGCCGCCGGCAAAGGCACCGATGACGCTGGCCGGTATCACATCCAGCAGGAAGGGAATTATCCCCTGGGACTGGGCCTGATCCGCATAGACGGAGATGGCGCTGGCGTCGAGTGAGGAGGGATCCACATTCATACCGGCCCCCGGCTGCAGCACGTTGACCACGCACAGACCGATGATCAGGGCCAGGGTGCTCACCACTTCAAAATAGATCAGCGCAATGGCACCGGTTTTGCCCACCGCCTTCATGCTTTCCATGCCGGCAATGCCGGTGACCACGGTACAGAAAATGACGGGGGCGATGATCATCTTGATTAATTTAACGAAGCCATCACCAAGGGGTTTCATATCTGCGCCCAGACTCGGATAGACATGTCCCAGACATATTCCGATGGTGATTGCCAATATCACCTGAAAATAGAGGCTACTGACAATTTTCTTGTGCATGCTCAACGTCCTGTTAATAAGTGTGACTCCACTGACAGCAAATAACGCATGCAGCAGTCTGCGGCGAGAAATAGGGTTATCTCACCCGCTTCATACCTTTTTGCCATCCTGACGGTCGCTACTTTTGCATGTCATAAGAAGCAAATAAGAGATATCAATCACACAACATATTTAACATCATTAACACCACGGAAACATGGTCGCAATGGACGCCGAAGAGCACCAAATGAAAATGACGGAAATAAAAATGCCCCGCATGGCGGCAATGCTGATCAGTTAAGGATCCATTGACCGATCCTTCTGCTGTAGGACAATCCGGAACCAATCACTGGTTCCGGATTTTTTTATGTCTATTGCAAACGATCTGAACGATGTTGTTGAGGCATCTGGCGACATGCTGGCTCGGCTGGCCATTTTTGCCGACCATATTCCCGACGAATGGATTACTGCCGCTGCCGCCTTGTCTGAAAAGGCCACTATCCGCCGACGCCGCTTACCTTCTGATATGGTCTTGTGGCTCGTCGTGGGGATGGCCTTTTTCCGCAATGAGCCCATCTCCGAGGTCGCTCGGCGCCTCAACATCTGTGCAGAAGGGTTGGCCAATGATGCCTTGCTCGCGGACAGTGCCCTGTCTCAGGCCCGTCAGCGACTCGGCAAACAGCCGCTCGAGTGGCTGTTCAAACAGTGCGCCGATGTGTGGGGGCGGGAACGTTATCCTGAAGACCATTGGCACGGTTTACAGGTCTTTGCCATCGATGGGGCCCTGTTCCGAACCCAGGATATGCCTGAACTCAGAGCACATTTCGGCTCGGGTAACACCTCAACCAACCGGCAGACACCCTACCCGATGCTGCGGTTGGTCACGCTCATGAATGTCCGCTCGCATGTCATTGCCAACGCGGCCATCAGCCCGTACCGCAAAGGGGAAATCCCCCTGGCCAGCGAGTTCATTCACTCATTGCCGGACAAGTCAGTGACCCTGCTGGATAAAGGCTTCTTCGGTGCCGACCTGTTGCTGCGTATTCAGGCCGAAGACACCGACCGTCACTGGCTCATCCCGGAACGCAAGGGGCTGGTATACACGGAACTTGAGCGCTATGGCGACGGTGACCGTCTGTTGCAAATGACGGTCTCGCCTCAGGCTCGCAAGAAAAACCCGGCGTTGCCGACACACTGGCAAGTTCGCGCAGTGACCTATGAGGTGGCAGGCAAGGAGAAAACGGTCTTTACCTCCCTGCCCGTGGCGCGATTCAGTGCAGCTCAGGTGGCGACCCTGTACCACGAGCGCTGGGAAATCGAGCTGGGATACCGGGATATCAAAAGCGCGATGCAGCACAACGCCATCACGCTGAGAAGCAAGAAAGTGGACTTGGTCTATCAGGAGCTGTGGGGATTGCTGCTTGGATACAATCTGGTCAGGCGGGAGGCCAGCCAGGCCGCCGTAGCCCATCAGCGAGCGCCCAATGAGGTGAGCTTTAAGTTTGCCTGTCAGTTCATCGCGAACCAGATGGCAGTGATGGCGGGCGCGTTATCGCCAGCCCATACGCCACGGAGGTTGGCGGAGTTGCGGGGCTGCATAGGCGTCATGTTCATAGAAAAACGCCCCAGGCCATCGAGACCCAGGGCGGTGAAGATATCAAAGACCCGTTTTCCGGTAAATCGCAATGCGGCTCCGCTTAAGTGAACAGCATTGCCGCATGGCGGGGCATTTTTGATAGTAAAAATCGCGATCAGGCGGAGGTATCGAGGGGCTCGAAGCCCTTGACGAGATCGTCGATGGCCTTCATCTGCTTGAGGAAGCCTTCCAGCTTCTCCAGCGGCAGAGCGCTCGGGCCGTCGCAGCGGGCAATTTTCGGATCCGGGTGGGATTCGATAAAGAGACCGGCCAAGCCCACCGCCATGCCGGCACGGGCCAGCTCGGTCACCTGCTCGCGGCGACCACCGGAGGCCGCTCCCAGGGGATCACGGCACTGCAGGGAGTGGGTGACGTCAAAGATGACCGGATAGCCGCCGGTGCTCTTCTTCATGACGCCCAGACCCAGCATGTCCACCACCAGGTTGTCATAGCCGAAGTTGGCACCGCGCTCGCAGAGGATCAGGCGATCGTTGCCACACTCCTCGAACTTGTCGGTGATGTTCTTCATCTGGCTTGGGCTCAGGAATTGCGGCTTCTTGATGTTGATGACGTTGCCGGTTCGGGCCATGGCCTCCACCAGATCGGTCTGGCGCGCCAGGAAGGCGGGCAGCTGGATGACGTCGACCACCTCGGCGACCGGTTTGGCCTGATGGGGCTCATGCAGATCGGAGATCACCGGCATGCCGAAGGTCGCTTTCAGCTCCTGGAAGATCTTCATCCCCTCTTCCAGACCCGGGCCGCGATAGGAGTGGATGGAGGAGCGGTTGGCCTTGTCCCAGCTCGCCTTGAACACGAACGGGATGCCGAGCTTGCTGGTCACTTCCACGTACTTCTCGCACACCGCCATCGCCATGTCGCGGGATTCCAGCACGTTCATGCCGCCGAACAGCACGAAAGGTTTGTCGTTGGCGACGTCGATCTGGTTGACCTTGATATTCTTCTGTTCCATCTCAGGGATCCTTAATGGAGGGGTTTGGGACTGAGGTCCAGGGTGGCCAGCTGGGTTTTCAGCACATCGGCCACGGGATCATCAGGGCATTGTTCAATAAAGTATTCGAAATCGTCGGCGGCAAAGCGCGGGCAATCGAGTTGCTCATAGATGAAGCCCCGATCCCGCGTCTCCAGCGGATCGCCGGGCTTCATGCGCAGCAGCAGCTCGCTGCAGCGCAGCGCCTCCGTCATGCGCTCCTCGCGCAGCAGGGCGCCCTTGCTGACATTGAGCAAGCGCTCGATGATCTCCCACTGCCCCGATGGCTGCAGATGATCATCGCTCAGACTCGCCAGGTTGCCGAGGGCACCGCGCAGCAGCAGTTCGATGCGGTGCCGGCTCAGTTCATCACCGTTGAAGGGGTCCACATAGACCTCCCCGTCCAGACCGGCAAAACTCAGGAGGAAATGGCCGGGGAAGCAGATCCCCTCCACATCCAGCCCTATCTTGCGACCCAGCTGGATGAGGAGGATGCCGAGACTGACCGGGATCCCCTTGCGCCTTGCCAGCACCTGGTCCAGATCGCAGTTGGCGGACGAGAAGTAATCCTGCCAGTCGCCACGAAAGCCCAGGGTCTGGTAGAAACCCTGCAACAGCTGACGGCGCACCTCGTCGCAGTCTCCCTCGGCAATCGTTTCGTCCAGCCAGGCATCGAGGCGGGCAAGCTCGGCCTCTCCCGTGCCGCCATGGCCCCGGATCTCGTCGCTCACCGACAGCGCCAGCTCGGCCAGATCGTGAGCCTCGAAGTCGGTCCACTCATCCACACGTATCATCGTCATCCTTCCTAGCCGAACAGGCTGGCCTGCTTTTGCACCGCAAGCTTGGCGATAAAGAAGATCCACCCCAGTGCGCCCAGGAAGGCAAACCAGCGGATGCCGTTGCTGCGGGCCAGGCGCAGCGCCATCATGGCCAGAAACGCCACCACCAGGATGGACGTCAGCTTCTCGGCCAGCCAGGGGATGGCGTTGTTGAGGGGGTTGAGACCCAGCACCATGCAGAGCAGCGCACCGGAGAGCACCACCAGGCCGTTGAGCCAGCCGCTGATCTTGAGGGTGCGGGCGCCCCCTGCCAGCGCGGAGCCGGTCTGCAACCAGTAAAAGCGCAGGATAAACATCAGCACGGCCCCGGCAATCAGGGTGAGGTGCAGATGCTTGAGCACAACATACATAAGATTTCCTTGAACAGGGGCAGACCGGGCCCGCCCGTCATATCACTGAGCCAGGCGCCCCAGGGTCACCCGCTCGTTATCGCCGTAATCGCGCACGGTTTCCACCTGGACGTAGCCTTGTTGCAGCAGGAGTTGACGCACCGCCTCCCCCTGATCCCAGCCGTGTTCCAGCAACAGCCAGCCACCTGGCACCAAATGGGCGGGCGCCTGGGTGACGATGAGGCGGATATCCGCCAGCCCCTGCTCCTCCGCCACCAGGGCGGAGCGCGGCTCGAAGCGCACGTCCCCCTCGTGAAGATGGGGGTCCGTCCCGTCGATATAGGGCGGGTTGGAGACGATCATCGCAAAGCGCGGTGCATCCGAGAGCGGCGCAAACCAGCTGCCGTCGCGCACCTCGATGGGCAACCCCAGGGCGGCGCTGTTGGTGCGGGCCAACGCGGCCGCGGCCGGCATCCTGTCCACCGCCCATACATCGGCATCCGGTCGCTCAGACTTGAGCGCAAGGGCGATGGCACCGGTGCCCGTGCCCAGATCCAGCAGGGCGCAGGGGCCACCCGGCAGGCGGGCCAGCGCTTGTTCCACCAGCACCTCGGTATCGGGGCGCGGGATCAGGGTGGCCGGGCTCACTTTCAGCGGAAGCGACCAGAACTCCCGCTCACCGATGAGGTGGGCAATGGGCTCTCCATTGAGGCGACGGGCAAGCCAGCCCGCCAGGGTCGCCTGCTGGGCGGCATCGAGCTCGTGCTCCGGCCAGGTCATCAGATAGCTGCGCCGGCAATCCAGCAGATGACAGAGCAGGGCATCGGCGTCGGCACGGGGGGATTCCCCGGAGGCCAGGGTCGCCATGATATGGGCGCGGGCCTGCTGGATCTGCATCAGTTGCTCTCGGCCAGGGAGGCGAGCTGATCCGCCTGATACTCCTGCACCAGGGGGGTGATCACGCAGTCCAGATCCCCTTCCAGGATGTCGCCCAGACGATAGAGGGTGAGGTTGATCCGGTGCTCGGAGAGACGCCCCTGGGGATAGTTGTAGGTGCGGATGCGCTCGGAGCGATCCCCGGAGCCCACCAGGTTGCGGCGGGTACTCTGCTCGGCGGCGCGGTGGCGTTCGTCCTCGGCCGCCTGCAGGCGAGCGGAGAGCACCGACATCGCCTTGGCGCGGTTCTTGTGCTGGGAGCGCTCGTCCTGGCACTCCACCACCAGCCCGGTGGGCAGGTGGGTGATGCGGATGGCGGAGTCGGTCTTGTTGACGTGCTGGCCGCCGGCACCGGAGGCGCGGAAGGTGTCGATCTTCAGCTCGGAGGGGTTGATCTCCACCTGCTCGGCTTCCGGCACTTCCGGCAGCACGGCCACGGTACAGGCGGAGGTGTGCACCCGGCCCTGGGATTCGGTCTCGGGGACTCGCTGCACCCGGTGGCCGCCGGACTCGAACTTGAGGCGGCCGTAGACGTGCTCACCGTCCACCTTGGCGATCACCTCCTTGTAGCCGCCGTGTTCGCCGTCATTGCAGCTGACGATGGAGACACGCCACCCCTGACGCTCGGCGTAGCGGGAGTACATGCGGAACAGATCCCCCGCGAAAATGGCCGCCTCGTCGCCACCGGCACCGGCGCGGATCTCCAGATAGCAGTTGTTGTCATCCTTGGGGTCGCGCGGCAACAGCATCACCTGAAGCGCCTGCTCCTGCTCCTCGAAGGTCGCCTTGGCGAGCGGCAGTTCCTCTTGCGCCATCTCCCGCAGCTCGGCATCCTCTTCCTCCAGCATCAGCCGGGTGGTCTCGAGGTTCTCTTCGGCCTGGCGGAAACGCTGGAAGGCGTGAACGATATCTTCCAGCTGGGCGTATTCCCGGGTCAGGGCGCGGTATCTGTCCTGATCCGAGGCGACCCCGGGCTCCCCGAGCAGGGCCTGTACTTCTTCATGGCGCTCGATGAGGCCTTCCAGCTTTCTGATCAATGAGGGGTTCATGACTCTTGGATTCTCGATGGAGGACGGGACGGCAAAGGGCCGTCCCAACACTATGATTCTTGTGACAATCCCAGCACCTGACGCAGTTGGGCCAGCTTGTGGCTGTCCCCCTGGGCGGCGGCCTGGCGCAGGGCCTGGGTCGGTGCGTGGATCAGCTTGTTGGTGAGGCGATGGGCCATGGCCTTGAGCGCCTGCTCGGCATTTTCACCCTGTTGCAGGGCCAGCAGGGCCCGCTGCAACTCTTCGTCCGCGACCTGCTGTGACTGATGGCGATAATCGCGAATGAGATCCACCGAGTGCTGGCTGCGATACCAGCCCATGAACTCGTCGCGCTCTTCCTGCACGATGAGTTCCGCCTCGGCGGCCGCCCGCTTGCGGGTCTCCAGGTTCTGCTCGATGATGCCCTGCAGATCGTCCACCGTGTAGAGATAGGCATCGGAGAGCTCGTCCACCTCGGCTTCGATGTCGCGGGGCACGGCGATGTCCACCAGGAACATGGGCTTGAAACGACGCGCCTTGAGCGCCCGCTCCACCATGCCCTTGCCGATGATGGGCAGGGGGCTTGCCGTGGAGCTGATGACGATGTCCGCCTCGTGCAGGTAGTCCGGGATCTCCTCCAGGGTCATTACCTGGGCACCGAACTCCTCTGCCAGCAACTGGGCCCGTTGCAGGGTGCGGTTCGCCACCATCATCCGGGTCACGCTCTGCTCGCGCAGGTGGCGGGCCACCAGTTCGATGGTTTCGCCGGCGCCCACCAGCAGCACCTTGGTCTGGGAGAGATCGGAGAAGATACGGCGGGCCAGGCTCACGGCGGCGAAGGCCACCGACACCGCGCTGGCGCCGATCTCGGTGTCAGTGCGCACCCGTTTGGCCACCGAGAAGGATTTCTGGAACAGGCGCTCCAGGGATCCTTTCACCGCATCCGCCTGCTGGGCGTGGGCGTAGGATTGCTTGATCTGCCCCAGGATCTGCGGCTCCCCGAGCACCAGGGAGTCGAGGCCACAGGCCACCCGCATCAGGTGCCGCACCGCTTCCTCGTCCTGGTGCCGGTAGATGGCGGAGAGCACCTCGCTCGCCTCCAGCGCGTGGAACCGCTGCAACCAGTTCAGCACCTGCTCCCCCTGCCCCTGCTCCAGGCTGCAATAGAGCTCGGTGCGGTTGCAGGTGGAGACGATCACCGCCTCGCTGACGCCAGGCTGCTCCACCAGCTCACGCAGGGCGCGATCGATGCGGTCCGGGCCAAAGGCGACCCGCTCCCGCAAGGCGACACTGGCGGTGTTGTGGTTGATTCCGAGGGCAAGCAGACTCATGGGTGGGTGATGATCGTTTCATGCACAGGGTGTAGAGGCCGACAATTGTACGAGAAAGGGTAAGTCTTTAAAAGCAATACGGCCGCCCCTTATACTGTCGCAAACCTCATCTGCGGAGCTCCACCTTGTTGTTGCGTATCTTCTCCCTCGCCTGCCTGCTGGTGCTGGCGGGCTGTACCACCACCCAACCCCAGCGGGATCAGGTCAACTGGCAGCAGGAGCGCGCCCGCCTCGAACGCCTCACACACTGGCAGTTGTCGGGCAAGATGGCCATCATCACCGCCCGCCAGAAGGGCAGCGCCCGCCTCAACTGGCAGCAGAACGGCGACGACTATCGCCTCAACCTCACCAGCCTCATCGGCACCCATATTCTGGAACTCTCCCGCACCGGCGGCGAGGTGACTCTGCTCGACAACGACGGAAAACAGCACCAGAGCCAGGATGCCGAGCTCCTGGTCTATCAGCTCACCGGCTGGCACATTCCGGTGGCCGGGCTGCCTGAGTGGATCAAGGGATTGCCGGGGCAGGCCGAATTCGAGCTCAACCCCGATGCCAGCCTCGCCAGCGTGCGCGACGGCCAGTGGCAGATCGTCTACGGGGACTATCGGGATCAGGACGGCTATCGCCTGCCCCACCTGCTCACCATGACCGGGCAGGAGAGCCGTCTCAAGCTGCAGATCAACGAGTGGACCCTGGCACCATGATGCACGACCAGGCGCCGATCCGCTGGCCCGCCCCGGCCAAGCTCAACCTCTTCCTGCACGTCAATGGCCGCCGCCCCGATGGCTACCACGAACTGCAGACCCTCTTCATCTTCCTCAACCACGGCGACTGGCTCGAATTCGAGCCGATCCCCGGCAGCGACCAGCTCACCTTGAGCCCGGCCATTCCCGGCGTGCCCGATGAACAGAACCTCATCATCCGGGCTGCGCGACTGTTGCAGAGCCGGTTGGCCAGTCCGCAGGGAGCCCATATCCGGCTGGAGAAGGTACTGCCCATGGGCGGTGGCATCGGGGGCGGCTCGTCGGACGCGGCCACCACCCTCGTGGCCTTGAACCACCTCTGGCAAGCCGGCTTGAGTGAAGACGAGCTGGCCGAGCTCGGCGTGCAGCTGGGCGCCGACGTGCCGGTGTTCGTGCGGGGCAAGGCCGCCTTCGCCGAAGGCGTGGGGGAGCGGTTGCAACAGATCGAGGTGCCGGATGCCTGGTACCTGGTACTCAAGCCGGATTGCCATGTGGCCACCGCCGCCGTGTTCCAGGATCCCGACCTGCCCCGCAACACCCCCAAGATGACCCTGGACAATCTGCTGGCAGGAGAGTGGAAAAACGATTGCGAGCTGCTGGTGAAAAAGCGCCACCCCGAGGTTGCCAATGCGCTCGGCTGGTTGCTAGAATACGCGCCGTCAAGAATGACGGGCACTGGCGCCTGCGTCTTTGCTCGATTTGAAGACGAAATGGCTGCTCGGAAGGTGTTGGCAAGAGTGCCGGAAGGCTGGGATGGGTTTGTCGCCAAGGGCGAGAACATATCACCACTCTTCGTCACTTTGCAACAAGTGAGTGATTGGGGTATCGCCAAGCGGTAAGGCAGCGGGTTTTGATCTCGCCATTCCTAGGTTCGAATCCTAGTACCCCAGCCAACTCTCTCCTTGTTGAGGCCGTATCGGGAGGTGTTGACCTCGTCGATGTGTCTTGGGCCAATCTGACGCGATGGCGCTCAAGGTGGATTCCCGTCCACCCACCCTGCGGGTGATGAGACGCCATCCTCGACATCGCCCAGAGACCTTGTCCGTCATCTTGCTAAATCGTTTGCCCCCAAACGATACGGGTCTAAAATCAGACTCCCCACATACTGGATGCAACCCCGAGGTTTCAAACCGTGCCTGACATGAAGCTGTTTGCTGGTAACGCAACGCCGGAACTAGCCCAGAAGATCGCAGATCGCCTGTTTATCAAACTCGGCAATGCTGCCGTAGGTCGCTTTAGCGACGGCGAGATCAGCGTACAGATCAACGAGAATGTACGCGGTGGCGATATCTTCATCATTCAATCCACCTGTGCCCCGACCAACGACAATTTGATGGAATTGATCGTCATGGTGGATGCACTGCGTCGTGCTTCAGCTGGCCGTATCACTGCCGTTATCCCCTACTTTGGTTATGCCCGTCAGGACCGCCGCGTCCGCTCCGCCCGTGTGCCCATCACCGCCAAGGTCGTCGCCGACTTCCTCTCCAGCGTAGGTGTGGACCGTGTGCTGACCGTTGACCTGCATGCCGAGCAGATCCAGGGCTTCTTCGACGTCCCCGTCGACAACGTGTTCGGCAGCCCGGTGCTGCTGGAAGACATGAAGGCCAAGAACCTCGAATCCCCCGTGGTCGTGTCACCGGACATCGGCGGCGTGGTCCGTGCCCGTGCCATCGCCAAGCTGCTGGACGACACCGACATCGCCATCATCGACAAGCGTCGTCCCCGTCCGAACGTCTCCCAGGTCATGCACCTGATCGGCGACGTGGCTGGTCGTGACTGCGTCATCGTCGACGACATGATCGACACCGGCGGCACCCTGTGCAAGGCGGCCGAAGCGCTGAAAGAGCGTGGTGCCAAGCGCGTGTTCGCCTATGCGACCCACCCTGTCTTCTCCGGCACCGCCGTTGAAAACATCAAGAATTCGGTCATCGACGAGCTGATCATCACCGACTCCATCCCGCTCACCCCGGAGATGAAGGCCGTCGGCAAGGTCAAGCAGCTGACCCTCTCCTCCGTGCTGGCCGAAGCGATTCGCCGCATCAGCAACGAAGAGTCCATCTCTGCCATGTTCGAGCATTGATAGACCCTGTTGTGACAAAAACCGCCGAATGGCGGTTTTTGTTTTTTGGGTGCCTGGCGCCAGCCGCCAGCCTCCACTCGGCAAGAGACGAAAACCTCGGACGAGCCACCCCACCCGAGCCCTTCTGTCCGGCTTTTCCCCGACCTTGCCGCACTTTGGTTGAGTGATCGCCACTCGGCGGCTAGAATATTGCGTCCCATTGCCCCGGGTCATCCGCCCATGGCAAGTAGCGAGTGAAGACATCAAGCGTGACAAGTCAAATCAAACTGATTGTCGGGCTGGGTAATCCCGGCCCCGAATATGCCAAGACCCGCCACAATGCGGGCGCCTGGTATGTGGAGCAACTGGCACGCTGGCACAATGTCAGCCTGCGCGAAGAGCCCAAGTTCTTCGGCCACACCGCCCGCTTCCTGGTGGACGGGCAGGATGTGCGGCTGCTCATCCCGAACACCTACATGAATCTCTCCGGCAAGGCCGTGGCGGCGCTCGCGCGCTTCTACCAGATCGCCCCGGAGGAGATCCTGGTGGCCCACGACGAGCTGGACCTGCCTCCCGGCATCGCCAAGTTCAAGCAAGGGGGCGGTCACGGCGGCCATAACGGCCTCAAGGACATCATCGCCAGGATGGGCAACAACAATAACTTCTTCCGGCTGCGCCTTGGCATCGGCCATCCGGGCGCCAAGGAGCTGGTCGCCGGCTTCGTGCTGACCAAGGCGCCCAGTAGTGAGCAGAGTCTGATCGAGGCCGCGCTGGACGAATCCCTACGCGCCACCGACATCCTGTTCAAGCAGGACATGACCAAGGCCATGAATCGCCTGCACTGTTTCAAGGCCGAGAAAGTCTAGGCCTTCAGCCTGCATCGCCAGGCAGTTCAAGATGACCGGCCCCTGGCGAGATCCCTCGCCTCGGGGTCAAGCAACACGACACGGGCCGCCCGCGCGGCCCCTTGAAGCATCCATCAACAAGGTAACAATTCATGGGTTTTAAATGCGGTATCGTGGGCCTGCCCAATGTAGGTAAATCCACCCTGTTCAATGCGCTGACCAAGGCCGGCATCGAAGCCGCCAACTTCCCGTTCTGCACCATTGAGCCGAACACGGGTGTGGTCCCCATGCCGGATCCCCGCCTCGACCAGCTGGCGGCCATCATCAATCCGCAGCGTGTCGTGCCGACCACCATGGAGTTCGTGGACATCGCCGGCCTGGTGGCCGGTGCCTCCAAGGGCGAAGGCCTTGGCAACCAGTTCCTGGCCAACATCCGTGAAACCGAAGCCATCGGTCACGTGGTGCGCTGCTTCGAGGACGAGAACATCGTCCACGTGGCGGGCAAGGTCTCCCCGGCCGACGACATCGAGGTCATCAACACCGAGCTGGCCCTCTCCGACCTGGATGCCTGCGAGCGCGCCATCAATCGCCAGTCCAAGCGTGCCAAGGGCGGCGACAAGGATGCCAAGCTGGAAGTGGAAGTGCTGGAGAAGATCAAGGTTGCCCTGGAAAACGGCCAGATGATCCGCGGCATGAAGCTGGACAAGGATGAGCTGGACGCCGTCAGCCACCTCAACTTCCTGACCCTCAAACCCACCATGTACATCGCCAACGTGGCGGAAGATGGCTTCGAGAACAATCCCTATCTGGATCAGGTCCGTGAGATAGCCGCCGCCGAGAACGCCGTTGTCGTGGTCGTCTGCTGCGCCATCGAGGCGGACATCGCCGAGCTGGACGACGAAGACCGCGCCGAGTTCATGGCGGATCTGGGCATCGAGGAGCCGGGCCTGAACCGGGTGATCCGCTCCGGATACGAGCTGCTCAAGTTGCAGACCTACTTCACCGCCGGTGTGAAAGAAGTGCGCGCCTGGACCATTCCCGTAGGCGCCACCGCCCCGCAGGCCGCTGGCAAGATCCACACCGACTTCGAAAAAGGCTTTATTCGCGCCCAGACCATCGCCTTCGACGACTTTATCACCTACAAGGGTGAGCAAGGCGCCAAGGAAGCAGGCAAGATGCGCGCGGAAGGGAAAGACTACATCGTCAAGGATGGCGATATCATGAACTTCCTGTTCAACGTCTGACTTATCCGCCTGAACCTCACTGAACCATAATGAACCATCAACAAGCCGCAGCCAATGATTTTCCTAGGCCGTACAAGGGATTGAGGAATGCCGTGTTGCTCATGGTGGTTCAGTAGAGTTCATGGAATTCCAGAAAAACATGGGGTAGGATTCGGGGTATGTGATGTTATGAGTGGGGGTATCCCGCTCGCTAGCAGGATACCCAGATGCCCAAAGACCTTCTCTCTGACGCCAAGATCAGGACAGCCAAGCCCGCAGCCAACCGATACAAACTCGGCGATGGCGGCGGGCTTTTTCTCTCCGTCGAAAAGACGGGTAGCAAGCTCTGGCGCTGGAAATTCCGACTCGACGGAAAAGAGAACCTTTTTGCCATCGGTTCGTACCCCGAAGTAAGCCTTGCTGAAGCCAGAGCGGCCCGAGATGCGGCACGCGAACTCGTCAAGCAAGGAATCAATCCCTCTCAGCACCGGAAAGATGAACGGCAGCGGAACATCAAGGCCGCAGCAGCGCGAAAGCATGCAGAGGCACTGGCTCAGGAGTTGTCCTTCGCCAAGGTGTCAGCAGCCTATCTGGCCAAGGTGAAGCCCGACTACACCCCCGGCTCCTATCGGTCGAAGGAATCACGGATCAGAAAGTACCTGTCCCCCAAGCTCGACACGCTCCCGATCACCGAGATCGGTCCCAAGGAAATCCGCCCGATCTTAGAAGCGTGCGAAGACCACGGGGCGTGGGCAGGCATCCACGTCAAAGGCGACCTATCGGCAATTTTCCAGTATGCAGTCATCCGCGGATTGGTCGATTCCAACCCGATTCCAGGCCTTCGCGGCCTGCTGAAAATTCCGGTCAGCAAAAGCAAAGCAGTACTGACCGCAGATCAAATCCGCGCCTTCTACCGCGCTCTTCGCGCCTATCGCGGCTACCCCGAGACCGCTATATGCCTGCGCCTGATCGCATTCACAGCCTGCCGCCCCGGAGAAGCTGCAGATGCCGAGTGGAGCGAGTTCGACATCGAGGCGAAGCTATGGCGGCGGCCTGCGGCCAAGATGAAAGCACGCCGCGACCACGTATCACCGCTGTCAGAGCAGGCTTTGGAACTGCTGGAAACCCTACGACCAATCACAGGAGCGGGTCAGTATCTTTTCCCTCACCGAAGCGGAGAAGGGTTCACGACGCCGAATCGGCTCACGTACGCCATGCGCGACATGAAGCTTGGAGAACGCACAACACCTCACTGCTGGCGCACCACTTTCTCGACGTGGGCCAACGAGCAGGGATTCAGGCCGGATGCCATTGAGCGGCAACTGGCACATGTCGAAAGCAACAAGGTGCGAGCCACTTACAACAAGGCCCTGCTGCTGAATGAGCGGCGCGAGATCATGCAGGCATGGGCCGATTATCTGAGTGCTGCTGATGGCATCAAGAGCGCAGACGATGATGGGAAATGACGATGCGCGGTTCCTTGAGGGCTTGCGCTATGGGCAGGCCCTATTGAACGAAGGCCGCAGCCGACTGCACAAAAGCGTACCCGGAGCGCTGGTTGCCGAAGTTCTTCGACATATCGAGAATTCGATGGCGGGAACTTCTCAGCATGAACTGGAGCGGATGTTGCTCGGGAGCGACCACGCAGGCGCAGAATGGCGCGCTTACGTGGCTCACCGACATCGCAGCGTCACGGAGAAAAGGCTGTGGCGAACATGGTACGGACGGCACGGAAAGAAGGATGCGATCCCTCCCTGCCAAGCGGACGACGCCTTCGGCATTCAGGCTCCGCCGCTGCCACCGACGGAAGCCGCGCCATCAATGCCGCCCCCCTCCGAGCCAAATCGACCGTTGATGAAGGCGCTACCCCATGATGGCCGAGCCATGAGCTTTGGATTATTGCGGGAAATAGTAAAGCGCTGGTCTGCGATACTCATTCAAAAGGCACTTGAAGAGGCAGCAAGAATCAATGACGAGCAGAATCGTGGCCGACAACTAGTCAGGGCCTTGCTAAGACATGAAATGGTCTTGATGCCGCTTTGGTCGCAGGTCAACGCGTGGGAGGCTTTCTGTGAGGTTTTGCCGTCTGGGAAGTGCTTTGCCTTGCTCGATGCAGCCAAACAGAGCTTCTTCTCTGCACTGGAAGCAATTGAGCAGCGTGAACATGCGAAGTTGATGGCTTCATACGCCACCCTGAGAAAGCGCTACCCAGAGCTGGAAATCAGCCTTGGGCAGGCGTAATTTATACCAGCTTGGGGATCGGAGGCGGCGAAGGAAACAGCAGAATCCCGCCCGTAACCTGACTGATTCTCGCCTTGGGATAGACAGCCAAAACAGAAACAAGCGCCTTCAAAAACTTCGTCTTGAAGTTCTTCTTTCCATTGGCGTCGGCCGCATATTCCTGCCCGAACTGCTCACGCAAATTTGCCCAATTCAACCTCACGGGTCTGCCTCCTGATATTCTGTGCAGCCTTTCCGCGAGCATGACATAGATATCCATCGCTAGCGCGGAGCCTGACAGCGCGTGAAAAGCTCGAATGTCGATAGGGACGGCGTGCTGATCAGTTACCAGAGCGTCAAAGTATTCTGGCGATAGGATGATTTTTTTTGGCCATAACCTGTTTTGGCAGCCATCATTCGATGCCCACGCCTGAAACTCATTTATCGGTTTCGCATAGCGTGTAGTAGGAGTATTCCCCGCATTGAATCCCAGAGTCATCTTGCAGGCAGCCAGCGCAGTCATCTGCTTCTTGAACTCGGTGTAGCTGCCTCTTTTTCCCCCATTTGCTTGAACTCCAAGCATCTTGAGAAATGCCGACGCACTTTTCCCCACATCGATTTCCCTCGTTCGATGGCGAACTGCATAGGTATTCAAGTAGGCAAGTATGAGCCGGGGTTTTGCGCCATACGGAACCGGCTGCTGCACAAATTTTTCGCCATCCCACAGTTTCCCAGCCTCGATAAGGAGTGCCGCCCCTCCAGATCGCCGCTCAAATGAAGTGCCATCAACAGCACGGCGCGGCAAGCCAACTTGGCAGAGAACAGTGTGCATGAACACCGCGTTCTCAGACGTTGAGCCGAGAGCAATGTCGGCGGCAGAGTCAAGCAGCTTGCGGTCACGAATCGAGAGGACGCACTCCTTGCTGCATCCAGAAGGCACAATCCTCGCTACTTGACCACTGGGATTCGGATCAACAATCCGTCGTAGCTCTGCCAGCGCAAGACGAGCACTGTTGGAGGATGGGTTCGGCATACGGAAACAACTCAACCCCGAACGACAATCGAGCGGAGGCTGGTCTTCTCGCGCAGCCAAGTCGTGATCTCCGACTCAATCCACCCGACAGCCCGCTTCCCCAGTCGTACAGGGCGAGGAAAGTCCCCTTCCCGGATTAGAAAATAGATGCCTGATTTGGTAAGGCCGGTTCTCTTCTCAACCTGCGGCCTGCGAAGAATGGCAACCTCTTGCCCTTGCTGATCGTCCATCGTGCTCCCCACTGAACCTGAATAACCAATGAGGCGACAGTAGTGGCGGGAGACGAAAATCAGAGAGAACGAGTTTTGAAAAATACCTGCACGACAACGTGGCCGCGCAGTAAAGGTTGTGAGCAAGGAGCCAGATATGCCTGTGGATAACGCACTTATTCATGCCGATTCGGCACCCCTGTCGCGTGCTGAATCGGAACCCCAAGCCCCCCAGAAAGCGTGCCGAATCGGAACCCTGCACCATGCTGAATCGGCACCCCCCAAAACCTGTAGTTCTTGCCTTTAGTACTTTTCCTTTAAATGAGTAGCCTATAAAAGCCTTGCATTCTGTGGAAAAACCGGAATCTGGGACGCATCAACCACCTGCAGTCAGCGATTGGCAAGACGACTCCACCTCCACGCACTCACGGTGCTACACCATGTGGCCTGAGGAGACAACTATCTGGCATCGTAACGCTACGATGTTAGGGTGCAGGTTCCTGTCCAGCCGCCGGTGCCTCCAGCAGCACTGAAGGCTCCACCCCCAGCGCCTCGGCCAGCTTGAAGATGTTGAGTAAGGCGATGTTGCGTTGCCCACGCTCAACACCCCCCAGATAGCTGCGCGCCAAGCCACTTTCCAGTGCCAGGCGTTCTTGCGACCACCCTCTGGTCTTTCTGATTTCTATCAGCTTCAGGCCGAAGCGTAGTCGGGGATCAAGGGCCATATTTCTCTCTTCTTAAAGAGAAATGACTCTATGAGTACCCCCTCTATAGGGCTACGCCCGATAAGTACCCGCACTATAAGTGACAATTGAATGCAAGCGCCATAGAATGACCTCTATGAGTAACAACATGGAGGTGATGACGTATGGCAAGCGTCTGGAAGACTGCTGGGATGGGAGCGGCTGCGGGGCTGGCTGTTCCGGTGGCTGGGCTTTCAGGGCTCGCTGCCGCTGGTTTTGCACTGATTCTTGTACTGGCGATGTTCGGCGTGGGGCCTGCGCGCCTGTCACAGCCATCGCTGTGGGGGCTGTTGACCGGTGAGTTGATGCTCTATCTGCTGATTTCGCTGGCGATCTTCACGCTGTCCTTCCGCTTTCTGGCACGTTTGCAGGCTCGCTGTCAGGCCCTTGTCGCCAAAATCAACGCCCAGCAGGGCCTGTCATTCGATGCTGGACAACTCTTGGGCTACCCCGCGCCGGCCTTTCTGGTGTTTGACCGGCAGCATCGCAAACTGGCTGTCTGTTCAATCGTGGATGAAACCTGGCGAATCCACGACTTCTCCTGGCTGCTTGGTTGGCGGATGACCTGGCGCGAGGTCGAGAGCATGGAGATGAACGGCGGCAGCCGTCAGGTCAACGCCAGCGGCATGAGCGTGCCGACCTTCGAGCGCACGGTACGCGCCAAAAACTTCGCCATCGAGCTGCAAACCGCCGATCCGCAACGACCAGTGCTCAGTTTCCCCATGAGCCGTCGGGCGGCGGAAACCTGGTGCGCCCGGCTCAATGCCCTCTTTAACGGATAACCTCGCGAGGAACTGCGATGAAACACTACCGGAGCTTGCTGCTTCTGCCTTTTGTATTGACAGGTTGTGCCACACCCGACATGCAAGGCGCACTGGATTCCATGAACGGCTTGGGAAAATCGATTGGGAGCAGCCTTTCGCAAGCGGCTACGCCCGCAAGCGCAGCAAATCGCAACAGCTTGCTTGGCACTCCACTGCATAACGCCTTGCGCCAGAATCTGTCTACCGACGGTCGCGCCCCGGAGTGGCCCAAGGTGGTGATCAGCAATCTGCAAATTCCGGCTGATCAGATGACCCTGACCCGTAGCCTCACGCTCAAAGCCAGCGATTGCATTCACTTTGACGCAGTGCTCTGGCACGACGCCAAGCGCTCCGAGCGCTTCAGCAATCTGTCGCTTTGCGCGCCGGAGCTGCCGAAACAGTCAAACAACTTCGTGCTGACCTGGAAGAGCTTTTCCATCTCCGGCAAGACCAGCGGTCAGGTTCGCAGCGACGGGCCAACCCCACCGTACAGCAAGCTGCCCAGCGACCCGGCGATGGAGCGCTGGCTGATGAATCAGTTCGGCCTTTACTATGTCGGTTCGTTGCTGACGCTGGTCGGCTATGACCCCAACTTCACGGTCGATGACCGCCGCTTCTGGATCAGGAACATCAAGGGATGAAAGCGTTGCTACTGGCAGCCATGCCGGTGGTGCTGATGGATGGCACTGCCCCAGACCTCAACCACTGGTTGCGGATCGAGCCAGCCATCGTCGCCGCCGTGGAATGCCGTCAAGCCTTGCCGTTGCACGTACTGGACGGCATTGCGCCCAATGCTCCCGGCAGTTGGTCGCTGACACCGGCACGCAGCTTCACAGTGTTCGGGTTGCCGGTGACGCGTATCGAGCTGTTCATCGACCCGGATGGTGAATTGGGTGCGAGCTATACATCCGTCATTGAAAAACGCAGCCTGGAACAGGTGCGCAAGCAACTGAAGCTTGCCAGCCAGCGCGGGCGCATCGGCCAGCTCTCGGCAGATCAGCCCAGCGCAGAGGTTCAAGTGACTTGCACGGTCGCCGCAACGGAGCAAGGGTGAGCATTCAGCGCATCCTCTCCGGCGGCCAGACCGGCGTAGACCGGGCGGCGCTTGATTTCGCCATTGCCCGGCAGATTCCGCACGGCGGCTGGTGCCCGGCAGGCCGACGGGCCGCTGATGGCGTACTGGATGCTCGCTACCAGTTGATGGAGACCGAATCCAGCGGTTATCGCCAGCGCACCAAACGCAATGTGCTGGACGCTGATGCCACACTGATCATTTACCGGGACAGGATCGAAGGTGGCAGCCTGCTCACTCGCGATCTGGCGACGGGACACGGCAAGCCGCTACTGCTGTGCGATTTGCATGACCCTGCAGAAGAGCTGTTGGCGGCATGGCAAGACTGGTTGCTTAGCCATCCCGTCGCTATTCTCAACATTGCTGGCCCGAGTGAAGCACGCAACCCCGGTATTTACCTGCAGGCGAGCGCGCTACTGGATCTTTTCTGGAGCAAGGAACATGAGCCGATCTGATGCCCGCTGCGCGACACCCTATATCTACTCGGGTGAGTTGCAGATTCGCCCCGAAGTGGATGCCGCGCTGGCTGCGCTGAAAGACAAACCTTACACCGCCATCCCCAGCTGGAAAAACGATGGAACCTGGGAGCTGTGGACGGTGGAAGGCGACGGCGAAACCCAGCCCTGCATCATCAGCGGCCCATCGACCACTTACCCCAGCGAGGCCGATGCACTGGCCGCCGGTGCGGCCTGGCTATCCGGACAACGCTGAGCAACCTCAATTCCATCCCTCGCTGACAAAGCCAACGCCACGGCGGCTGATCTCGACCAGCGGTCTGATGTCTTGCACCTGGACGATTCCTCGGTCATCACGAGCTGCCGAACCCAAGGCCCGCTGCAGAACCAGACGCACACTGCGCGGTGGCAAGGCTTGCAGGCGGGACAGGACATCATCATCCAGTCGCTCGGCAAAGGCCGTGCCCCAGCTCGACTCGTCGCGGAGTCGGTTGTAGATCGACTGCGCAATGCTTCTGACCTGCTCCGGCTTGGGCGGTTGAATGTGCAGCACTGTCAGCCGTGAGCGCAGCGGCCCTGGAATCGCTTCCAGCTCATTCGCGGTCGCCATCCAATTGACATGACTGGCGTCGATGGAGAAATCACGGATCGACAGGTCGATGAAATTCCGCGCACTGCGCGGTTCCAGCAAGGTATAGAGCGCCGCCAGCGGATCGTATTGCGGTCGCCCGTTGCTGGCCTTATCCAGCTCATCGAGCACCACCACCGGGTTGGCCAGCGGCTGGTAGGCCAGCAGCTCGAAAAGCTGGCCTGGCTCGGAATTGCTCCAGAACGATTCGGAACCTGCGAGCGGCGAACTCGATTGCGTGCTCGCCATATCGAAGACCCGAAACGGCAGCACGAGCTGATCGGCCAGCCAGCGTGCCGCCTCGGTTTTACCAATGCCCGCCGGGCCGACCAGCAACACGGCAGGCCAGGACACGCGGCCATCGCCCAGACTGGACAAGGCGAAGTGATCACGCAGCAGCTCGGCCAGTTCATGGAAGTTTGGGAAAGCCTGCGCGAACTCATCCAGCAGGGCTTTCCAGTCCGGGGGTAGCAGGCCCAGTTGGCGGCTGCCATGGCCCGCCCGCTTGATCCGCTCTGCCATCGCCTGTGCGCGCTTGAACTTGTCGTCGCCTTTTGGTCGGTGGCGATCCACGAACGCCTCCAGCCCGGCTTCATCGAGAAAGACGATGCTCGGCAAGGGCGCTGATTTAGCGGCTTCTGTCGGCTGCTCCTGAACCTGCTCCGGTTCGGCTTCACTCAAGACCGGCTCATTTTCAGCCGCCACGGCGGCACGTACATCTTCGGTCGTCACCTTGCCCAGATCGTGCACCACCTGCTGTACCCCCTGTTCGACGATGAGCTGGCGGCTGCGGCGCACTTCTTCGGCAAACAACCCTTGGATGCCGTCATGTTGCGGGCAGCGCTGGGGACGGATGCCGTCCCCGATAACCTGTGCGCCGCAGACGGGGCATTGTTGCAGCGAAACGTGCTTGGTCTGGGCAATCAGATCGAACACTGCTGCTGCACGTTCGCTGTGGCGTCGTGGCGGCTGGTAATGAATGGCCAGGCGATCCCGGTTGCAACTCACTGACAGTGAGCCCTTGCGCGCGAGCACTGTGGGCGGCAGCAGGCATTCCACCTGGGCAAACAGATGTGCCACCACGGGCAGATGACCCGGCGCGGGTTCGACGATCTGCCGGGCAAGCCAGGGATGCTGCGCCTTGAGTGCAGTAATGGCAGCTTCGTATTCCCGCAGGCGCAACGGACGGGCTTGCTTTGGCTTACGCATGATGGCTTCCGAAGTGTTGTAACTATAATTTACTATAACAAAACTTTGCGCGAATCGCCAAACTCCGCGCGCTCGTCTTGTCGGCCAATAAGTCTTATAGTGATTTACAGTGAATTTGCAGAGCCCGATATGCCAAGCCTTACTCCTGAACAATTGCCAGCCCTTGCCGCCTCCTTGATAAGATTGCGCGGAGAAACGCTGGGGAGGATCGCCGAAGCCACCGGTATCCGCACCGCCAACCTCTCGGTCTGGCTGCGTGGCAAGGAGCAGGTGATCTCCGCCAAACGTTTGGTCGGCCTGTTACATCATCTCGGTATGGAAGGCGGCCGCCTGCGTGCCGACGTGTTGCATCAGTGGCAGGATCGCGGGGGACTGGATGACAGCAGGCTCGTGCTGGGTACGCTACTGGCCAACACGCAGCCGGTGTGGCTGTTTCAGGATGAACAGCCGGGGCTGATCAAGACGCGCTTTCTGTTGGCAGGCGATGTGCTGATCCGCATGGAGATCGAGCCGGGCGTCGCTCAGGCCCTTGATCTGGCGACAGTCGTCAGAGTGGATCGTGTCATCACCACGCCTGCGGCATTGGCAGGAGTGCCAATCGACTCGATGGCATCAGCACACAACGTCCTCTTGGCGCTGGCGGAGCAGGCCGCAGCGAACGTGGGTGACGAAGAGCTGCTGGAAGGGCTGATTTTTCGCCTAGCTGAAACAGTGGGCAGTCATGTCTCTTCAGCGCAGGGCTGGCAACAACTGGAGCAGGCGCTGCGTTTTGCATTCAACGCAGGAGCCCAGCCTGCTGACATCGCCAGCGTGGTTGACGCCCATTTCCGCAGCGGCGGCAATGCGGACATGCCGCCAACTGGGTAGGCAAAAAATACGCTGTTTCCAGTCGTCGGGTTTCCAAATCCTGCGGCGCTGATCGCATGACTTTTAGCTGGTCACATGCCCCGTTACTCCCTATCTGGCCCTACGTTGTTCCCAACAAGGCGCAACGTTATTTCCAATGCTCTGTTGTTCGGGCACATGATCAGGCAGCGAAAAACTTATTTCCGTCCACGTACATTCCATAGTTGCCCAACGTAGATTCCAAATCCCTCGACTGTTATTGCTTATCTTGTGCCCAGGCGAGGGAGTAACGTGGCAAGAGCCTTTGTGACCAGCAAAAAATATCTGTGCGATCAGATCGGGCTGCCGGCCGACTGTGTAAACAGTGTGGCGGCATGTTGGCAACAACGTGGCAATCTTGTGCGAACAATGTGTTGAAAGAGTGGCAAGGATGGTGGCGACAATGTGGTCACCTTGTGGTGGCAGCGTGTCACCATGGTGGTGACAGTGCGGCACTGCGCCCCTTGTTACCACATTCAACTCACAAGGGCAGTAGCCAAGAACAATCTTGCTGCTTCCGCAGCATTCAAATGATAGACTCCAAACGACTTAAGACGACTTTCAACTGCAACCTTCGAGCGCCATCGACATGAGCACAGAACCGTGGGTTACCGCCGATCACGTCGCCCAGCACTTGGGCGTGGCCAAGGACACCGTGTACCGCTGGCGCGAGCGCAAGGGTCTGCCCGCACACCGCGTGGGGCGGCTGTGGAAGTTCCAGCTCTCCGAGGTGGATGAATGGGTGCGTGCAGGCGGCGCAGATGAAGATGTCGGTGAGCCGGGGAGTCGGCATACATGAGCTCCATGGCATTCCCCCCGCCAGAACAACGGCGGCAGTAAACCGTTTGGGTCTTTGAGGCAAGGTTCATGACGACCACAGAACAACAAATCGAACTCGATCTGATCGCCAAGCTCGGCGACCTCAAGTACACCTATCGCCCCGACATTCGCGACCGCGCCGCGCTCGAAGCCAACTTCCGAGCCAAGTTCGAAGCGCTGAACCGCGTGCATCTGACTGACAGCGAGTTTCAGCGCTTGCTCGACGGCATCATCACGCCCGATGTCTACGGCGCTGCCCAGCGGCTTCGCAACATCAACAGCTTCGAGCGCGACGATGGTACGCCGCTGAACTACACCCTGGTGAACATCCGGGACTGGTGCAAGAACGACTTTGAGGTCGTCAACCAGTTGCGCATGAACACTGACAACAGCCATCACCGCTACGACGTGATGCTGCTCATCAACGGCGTACCGGTGGTGCAAATCGAGCTGAAGACCTTGGCGGTCAGCCCGCGCCGGGCCATGCAGCAGATCGTTGATTACAAGACTGACCCCGGCAATGGCTATAGCAAGACACTGCTGTGCTTCCTGCAGCTCTTCATCGTCAGCAACCGCACTGACACTTGGTATTTCGCCAACAACAACGCACGGCACTTCAGCTTCAACGCAGATGAGCGCTTCTTGCCGGTTTACCAGTTTGCCAGCGAAGACAACAAGAAAATCACGCTGCTCGATAGTTTTGCCGAGAAGTTCCTAGCCAAGTGCACTCTAGGGCAAATGATCAGCCGCTACATGGTGCTGGTGGCCAGCGAGCAGAAGCTGCTGATGATGCGGCCATACCAAATCTATGCCGTCAAAGCCATCGTGGAGTGCATCCACCAGAATTGCGGCAACGGCTACATCTGGCACACCACCGGCTCAGGCAAGACGCTGACTTCGTTCAAGGCGTCCACCCTGCTCAAAGACAATCCGGACATCGACAAGTGTCTGTTTGTGGTGGATCGCAAAGACCTGGATCGCCAGACTCGCGAGGAATTCAACCGCTTTCAGGAGGGCTGCGTCGAAGAGAACACCAACACCGAGACCCTGGTGCGCCGCCTACTGTCGGATGACTACGCCGATAAAGTCATCGTCACCACCATTCAGAAGCTGGGCCTGGCTCTGGATGGGGCCAACAGACGCAACTACAAGGAGCGGCTGGAGCCATTACGCAACCAGCGCATGGTGTTTATCTTTGATGAATGCCACCGCTCACAATTTGGCGACAACCACAAAGCCATCAAGGAGTTCTTCCCCAACGCCCAGCTTTTTGGCTTTACCGGCACACCCATCTTCGAGAAGAACGCCAGCTACCAGCAGATCGAAGGTCAGCAGGCCAGTTACCGCACGACCGACGACCTCTTCCAGCGTTGCCTGCATCAATACACCATCACCCACGCCATCGAGGATCGCAACGTCCTGCGCTTTCACGTGGATTACTTCAAGCCCGAAGGCAAGAATCCTCCCAAGCCTGGTGAAGGTGTGGCCAAGCCCAAGGTCATTGAAACCATTCTCGCCAAGCACGATGCAGCGACCAATGGCCGCAAGTTCAACGCGGTGTTGGCAACGGCCAGCATCAACGATGCCATCGAGTATTTCGAACTGTTCGCGGAGATTCAAAAACAAAAGACCGAGCAAGATCCTGAGTTCCGTCCGCTGAACATTGCCTGCGTATTCTCTCCACCTGCCGAGGGAAATAAGGACGTACAACAGATTCAGGAAGACCTGCCGCAAGAGAAAGAAGATAACCAGCAAGACCCCGAGGGCAAGAAGGCTGCGCTCACGCGCATCGTGGCCGACTACAACGCCCGCTTCGGTACCAACCACCGCATTGGCGAGTTCGACCTGTACTACCAGGATGTGCAAAAGCGCATCAAGGATCAGCAGTATCCCAACAGCGATCTCCCCGCCGCGCAAAAGATCGACATCACCATCATGGTGGACATGCTGCTCACCGGTTTCGACTCCAAGTACCTCAATACCCTATACGTGGATAAGAACCTCAAGCATCACGGCTTGATCCAGGCGTTTTCGCGCACCAATCGCGTGCTGAACGACAGCAAGCCCTATGGCAACATCCTCGACTTCCGTCAGCAGCAAAGGCCGGTCGAAGAGGCGATTGCACTGTTCTCTGGCGAGAAGATCGACAACCCGCGTGAAATCTGGCTGGTAGACCCTGCGCCCAAGGTCATCGATAACCTGCAAACCGCCACCCAGAAGCTGGCCGACTTCATGCAGTCGCAAGGCGTGGGCAATGCGCCGGAAGAAGTGGCCAACCTGAAAGGCGATGCCGCACGGGCGCAGTTCGTCAATCTGTTCAAGGAAGTACAGCGCCTCAAGACCCAGCTCGATCAATATACCGATCTCTCGGATGAGCAGAAGGCGCAGATCACCCAGATTGCGCCACCCGATCAGATGCAGGGCTTCAAAGGTGTGTACCTCGAAACGGCCAAGCGCTTGAAGGAACAGCAGGATCGCGACCAGACCCCGCCAGAAGTGCAGCAGCTTGATTTCGAATTCGTGCTCTTCGCCTCAAGCGTGATCGACTACGACTACATCATGAGCCTCATCGCCAAGCTGACCCAGCAGAAGCCCGGCAAGCTCACCATGAACCGTGAGCAGCTCATCGGCCTGATCCAGTCCGATGCCAAGTTCATCGACGAGCGTGAGGACATTGCCGAGTACATCCGGGGCTTACCGGTCAACGAAGCATTGGATGAAAAGCAAATCCGCAGCGGATTCGACCGCTTCAAGGCAGAGAAAAAAACACGGGAACTCACCGATCTCGCCAACCGCCACACACTGGACGCATCAGCGCTGCAAGCCTTTGTCGATGACATTTTGCGCCGCCGCATTTTCGATGGCGAACGCCTCTCCGAGTTGATGGCCCCGCTGGAACTTGGCTGGAAAGCCCGCACGCAGAAAGAGTTGGCCCTGATGGAAGAGCTGACACCACTGCTGCACAAGCTCGCCCAGGGTCGAGAGATTGCTGGTTTGGCTGCCTATGAGGAGGGGCGATGATGGGAACCGTCTTTACACAGGGGGCGCAGTGGGTTCGTGCGGACTTCCATCTGCACACCCGCGCAGATCGTGAGTTCAAGTACACAGGCGATGACAACTTCTACAACAGCAATTATGTGAACGCGCTGGAGAAAGCAGGTATCCAGCTGGGCGTCATCACCAATCACAACAAGTTCGATTTTGAGGAGTTCAAAGCGCTGCGCAAGACAGCGCAGAAGAAGGATATTGCGCTGTTGCCCGGCGTCGAGCTGTCGGTCAATGACGGGGCCAATGGCATCCACACCTTGGTCGTTTTTTCCGACGACTGGTTGGCCGATGGTCATGACCATATCAACCCCTTCCTGGGTGTTGCCTTTGAAGGAAAAGTCCCTGCCCAGTACGAGCAGGAAAACGGGCGCTCCTCGCTGTCGCTGTTGGAAACCATCAAGAAGCTGGAAAGCTATCACCGCGACTTTTTCCTTGTCTTTGCCCATGTCGAAGCACCGAGCGGACTGTGGGCCGAATTGGACGGGGGGCGTCTTGCCGAACTGGGCCAGAACGAATTCTTCCGCCGTCGCACGTTGGGCTTCCAAAAGGTACGCACGTACAACAAGCTGCAAGAGAAAAGCAAACCCTGCCGGACTAAAACGCAGCAGCATCTAGGTGGCTGGTACCCCGCCGAACTGGAAGGCTGCGACGCCAAATGCATCGAAGAGATTGGTCAGGGCAAAGCCTGTTACCTCAAATTGGGTGAACTGTCCTTTGAGGCGGTCAAGTTTGCTCTGAGCGATTCTGCTTCGCGGGTCGTCACGGAGCCGCCCAAGCATCTCGCATCGCACATCCGCAGCATTCACTTTGACGGGGGCATCCTTGACGGGAAAACGCTGCATTTCTCGCCTGAACTGAACACGTTGATCGGCATCCGGGGCAGCGGCAAGTCTTCCATTCTGGAAGCAGTGCGCTACGCCCTCGATATTCCTCGCGGGGAGAAGGCGCAGGACACCAAGTACAAGGATGAACTGATCCGCCACACTCTGGGCAGCGGCGGCAAGGTGACGCTGACGGCCTGTGACGTATACGGACAGGAATTCTCCATCTCCCGCATTTTCCGCGAAGCGCCGAACGTCTATCTGGACGGCAAATTGCAGCCCGGTGTATCGATCCGGGAAACCGTGCTGCGCCGTCCGATCTACTTCGGGCAGAAAGACCTTTCCAGCACCGGCGAAGGTTTCGAGACCGATCTAGTGGAAAAGCTGGTGGGCGAAAAGCTCCGCACACTGCGAGACGAAATCGAAACCCAACGCCAGCATGTGCGTGATGCTGCGCAACGCTGGCTCAAGCTCAGCAATACTGCCGAACTCAGGCGTGATTACCAGTCCCAGCTCACCGATGCCAACTTCCGGCTGAAGAAATTTGAAGAGTACGGGGTTGCCGACAAGCTGCAAAAGCGCCTTGGCTTCCAGCAGGATGCCAGTGCACTGGCACGCATGAAGGAGCGGGCAGACAGCTTTGTGCTCGCCCTCGGGCAATTGATCGCCGAGCACGAAGACGATCTGCGTAATGCCACGAGCTACGTCTCCAAGCAGAACCCCGACTTCTTCACGGCTTATTACGCCGAATTTGCCAATCTCGTTGCCAAAGTCGATCAGCTCAAGCAAATCGAGCAGGAGGCCCGCGCTGTTACCTCCCGGCTTCAATTCAAACAAGGCGAGTTCGATGCCGCGCGCCAGAGTCTTCAGGAAGAGTTTGCCCAGGTCGAACGTCAGCTGGCTCAGGAACTCAAGCAGACCGGCATGACGGCCATCCAGCCGGATGACTTCCTGACCCAGCAGCAGCGCAAAACCAAGGCGGAGCAAATGCTGGAGGCGCTCGCCAAGCAGGAAAGCCAGCAAAGCAGCATCCGCGACGCATTGTTTGCCGAGATCGACAAGCTCAACGGCCTGTGGCTGCGCGAGTTCAACGCCATCAAGGCCGAACTGGATCGGGTGAACGCTGGCCATACCGCCTTGCAGATCGAAGCCGACTTCAAGGGCGACAAGGAGGCCGCCATCAGTTTCATGCAGCAGCTCTTCAAGGGCAGCAACATCCGCGAAACCACCCTGCGCGCAGTGATGGAGGATTACGCCGATTTCGGCGGGCTGCTGCGTGATTTGCCAAACGCCTTGAAAAAAGCGGGCAGTACGCCGGAGGTTTTCGAAAAGACTTTCATGCAAAACCTGATGGAGTTCGTGGTCTATCAGGTGCCTAACCGTTTCGTCATTCGCTATCGCGGCAAGGAACTCAAGCACCACTCGCTCGGGCAGCGTGCTTCCGCGTTGCTGCTATATGTGCTCAGCCAGCGCCAGAACGACGTGATCATCATTGACCAGCCGGAAGACGATCTGGACAACCAGACCATCTACGACGACGTGATCAAGCTGCTGCGCGAGATGAAGCCTCACGCCCAATTCATCTTCGCTACCCACAACGCCAACTTTCCGGTGCTGGGTGATGCGGAGCAAGTGCATGCCTGCCGCTATCAGGATGAGCAAGTCACCGTACAAAGCGGCAGCATCGACGCTCGTCCGGTGCAGGACGCCATCATCAACATCATGGAAGGAGGCCAGGAAGCCTTCAACCGACGCAAAGAGGTTTACAACCTATGGAAACCACAGAACTGATCGACTGCTTGAGCCGTGGCGAAGACAGCCGCCATCAGTTCAAAGAGAACTTCACCAATGCCGACGCGCTGGCGGCGGAGATCGTGGCCTTCGCCAACACCGCTGGCGGGCAGATTTTCATTGGCGTGCAAAACGACGGCACGGTGCTGGGCTTGTCTCACGCGGACATTGACCGCCTGAACCAGCTCATCTCCAACAGTGCCTCACAAAACGTGCGGCCTGCGGTGAACCCGCTCGCCGAAAATGTGCCGCACCCCAACGGCACCGTAATGGTGGTCACCGTTGTGGAAGGCGTCAGCAAACCCTACATGGACAAGAACGGCGCCATCTGGGTAAAGAACGGCTCGGACAAGCGCCGAGCCACCTCGCGTGAAGAAATCCAGCGCCTGTTCCAGCAGGCGGGTCTGGTGCATGCGGATGAGACGCCTGTGGCGGGCTTGAGCGCGGGCGATGTGGACCTGCCCTATTTCGAAACCTTCTTCGAACAGCAATTCGGCGAACCGCTCGCCCAGCACAAGCAACCGCTGCCGCAGCTCTTGACCAACATGAACCTGATGAACCAGGGGCAGCTCAATGTGGCGGGCAGCCTGCTGTTTGCCAAAGCGCCGCAGTACGCACTGCCTGCCTTCATCGTCAGGGCGGTGGCTTTTGTCGGCAATGAGATCGAAGACCAGCGCTATATCGACAGCCGCGACATCACCGGCAAGCTAGCCGATGTGTTCCAGCAGTCGCTGGGTTTCATCATCGCCAACACGCGCGCCACTCAGGGCGAGCAGGGCTTTAACTCACAAGGGCAGGCCGAGATTCCCCGCATTGTCTGGGAGGAGCTGGTCGCTAACGCGCTCATCCACCGCGACTATTTCATCAGCGCGCCGGTGCGCGTGTTGGTGTTTGCCGATCGGGTCGAGATCATCAGCCCTGGTCATCTGCCCAACAACCTGACCATCGAAAACATCAAGGCGGGCAACTCCAATATGCGCAACCCGATTCTGGCGTCCTTTGCCGCCAAGCTGCTGCCCTATCGCGGACTGGGCAGCGGCCTGCTGCGCGCCTTGCGGGCCTGGCCGCAGATTGAACTCATCGACGACCGGGCGGGGAATCTGTTCAAGGCCATCGTGAAACGGCCGCAGGAGCAAGCGGCATGAGTGGCAATAAAAAACAGCCCTTGGTGCCTCGGTTACGGTTTCCTGAGTTCAAGAATACAGCCGAGTGGCAAAGTCCTACATTGGGCGAAGTATCTGAACCGGTTGAAGAACGGGTGGGCGAGCGAAAACTCACGCCGGTGAGTATCTCTGCCGGAATTGGTTTTGTACCACAGGCAGAGAAATTTGGACGGGATATTTCCGGGAGCCAATACAAGCTATACACCGTAGTGCGTGATGGTGACTTTGTTTATAACAAGGGGAACTCTCTCAAGTTCCCACAAGGTTGCGTATACGATCTTCAAGGTTGGGGTGAAGTTGCAGCACCTAATGTTTTTATCTGCTTTCGCTTGAAAAATGGATACGAGAATGGCTTTTATCGTCAATGCTTTGAACGGAATGTGCATGGCATCCAGCTGAGAAAGCACATTACAAGCGGAGCAAGGAGCAATGGACTGCTCAATATCAGTAAGGAGGCTTTTTATGGCGTGGCAATTCCAGTGCCAAGCCATGCAGAACAACAAAAAATCGCTGACTGCCTGTCTTCGCTGGATGATCTGATCGCGGCGGAAACCCAAAAGCTCGACACCCTCAAGACCCACAAAAAGGGCCTGATGCAGCAGCTTTTCCCCCGCGAAGGCGAAGCCGTGCCACGGCTGCGGTTTCCGGAGTTTCGGGAGGCGGGGGAGTGGGCGACTAAGACATTGGCAGAACTAGCAGAGAACTTGGATAATCGCCGGGTCCCAGTAACCGAAAAAGATCGCACCAAGGGAAATATCCCTTATTACGGAGCCTCTGGGATAGTTGATTACATTCGCGACTTTATCTTCGACGAAGACCTACTTTGCATCTCAGAGGATGGGGCTAATTTGCGAGCAAGGACGGCACCGATTGCATTTTCCATCTCAGGGAAAACATGGGTTAATAACCATGCACATGTCTTGAGATTTGATAGTAAGTGCGTTCAGAAGATTGTCGAGGATTACCTGAATTCGATTTCCCTTGAGGATTATCTAACGGGTATGGCCCAGCCCAAACTGAACCGCGCGATGCTCGATACGATCCCAGTGCCTGTTCCACAAGATGATGATGAGCAACAGGCCGTTTCCGATTGTCTATCCTCCCTCGACGACCTCATTACCGCCCAAAGCCAGAAAATCGACGCCATCAAGATCCACAAGAAGGGCCTGATACAGCAGTTGTTCCCGGTGCTCGATGAGGTGCCTGCATGAGGCCGGGCCAGCCATTCACCGACCTGCCCGCGCTGGCCGCTCATCTGCGCAGCGAGCTGGAGAACAAGAAGACCATCCTGCTCTATGCCTACAACGGCACGGGCAAGACGCGGCTGTCCATGGCCTTCAAGGACATGGGCAAACAGGCCGAGGCCCGCGATACCCTGTATTTCAACGCCTTCACTGAAGACCTGTTTCACTGGAACAACGATCTGGCAGGCGATGCGGACAGGCGCTTGCTGCTCAACAGGGATTCGCGATTCTTTCAGGGGCTGTTCGATCTGGAGATGGATAACCGCATTCGCCCATTGCTGCGGCGTTACGCGGATTTCGACTTCCGGATCGACACCGAGGGCCCAGAGTGGGCGGTGCGCTTTTCGCGCTTGGCGGATGGCCAGACCGTTGACAACATCAAGGTGTCACGCGGCGAGGAAAACATCTTCATCTGGTGTTTTTTCCTGGCGGTGGTGGAACTGGCGATGGACGCCGATATCGAGGCGTACCAATGGGTGAAGTACCTGTATATCGACGATCCGATCTCGTCGCTGGATGAACACAACGCCATCGCCGTCGCCAATCACTTGGCGCAGTTGCTCAAGCGGCAGGACAATCGGCTCAGGACAGTGCTCTCCACGCACCACACCTTGTTTTTCAATGTGCTCTGTAACGAGCTGGGCAAGGCGCGCCGCTATGTGATTAACAAGCACCCGGCTAACGGCGGCTATCTGCTGCGGCCCGAAGAGGGCGATACGCCCTTCTTCCACCACGTTGCGGCCTTGGCGGAACTCTATCAGGCCGTGCAGGAAGACCGTTTGTTCACGCACCACTTCAACATGCTGCGCACGATTCTGGAAAAGACGGCCAGCTTCCACGGGCACAAGTACTTCTCGGCCTGCATCAAGCAAGACGATGATGATCCGGACGGCGTTTTGCACGCCCGTTTGATCAACATCCTCAGCCACGGCAACTACTCGCTGTATGAGCCGCAGCAGATGCTCGATGAGAACAAGGCTTACTTCAAGAAGATTCTGAACGATTTCCTGAATCGCTACCCCTTCAATCCCGATTTGTTCCCTCAAGTTTCTGAGGTTGCAACAGCAGGTACCCCATGACTGAGTTCGAAAAACAAAAACTGGGCAAGACCCTCTGGGCCATCGCCGACCAGCTGCGTGGCGCGATGAATGCGGACGACTTCCGCGACTATATGCTGGCTTTTCTCTTCCTGCGCTATCTGTCGGACAACTACGAGGCCGCCGCGCAGAAGGAGCTGGGATCGGACTATCCAGACCTTCCTTCCGATGTGTTGAGGCAGACCGGCGTGAATACGCCGCTTCAAGCGTGGTACGAGGAAAATCTGGACGACGTACCCGAATTCGAGAAGCAGATGCGCCGCAAGGTGCATTACGTTATCGAACCCCAATACCTGTGGGGCAACATCGCCGAGATGGCGCGCACGCAGGATGCCGAGCTGCTGCATACCTTGCAGAAGGGCTTCAAGTACATCGAGGAAGAATCCTTCGCCAGCACCTTCCGTGGCTTGTTCTCAGAGATCAATCTGGCGTCGGACAAGCTGGGCAAGACCTACATCGAGCGCAATGCCCGCCTGTGCAAGATCATCGCCGAGATCGCCAAGGGGCTGGGGCAGTTCTCTACTGACAGTGACACGCTGGGTGATGCCTACGAGTACCTGATCGGCCAGTTTGCGGCAGGCTCGGGCAAAAAGGCCGGCGAGTTCTACACGCCGCAGCGCATTTCAGACATCCTGTCGGCCATCGTCACGCTGGACAGCCAGGAGCCAGCCACCGGCAAGCGCTCGCATCTGGATAGCGTTTTCGACTTTGCCTGCGGCTCGGGCTCCTTGCTGCTCAACGTGCGCCGCCTGATGGGGCCGCACGGCATTGGTAAGATTTACGGCCAGGAAAAGAACATCACCACCTACAACCTAGCTCGCATGAACATGCTGCTGCACGGGGTGAAGGACTCGGAGTTCGAGATTTTCCATGGCGATACCCTGCTCAACGAGTGGGATATGTTGCGCGAGACCAATCCGGCCAAAATGCCGAAGTTCGACGCGGTGGTGGCCAACCCGCCGTTCAGCTACCGCTGGGAGCCAAGCGAGGCGCTGGGCGAAGACGTGCGCTTCAAGAATTACGGCCTGGCACCGAAGTCCGCCGCTGACTTTGCCTTCCTGCTACATGGCTTCCATTTCCTCAAGCAAGACGGTGTGATGGCGATCATCCTGCCCCACGGTGTGCTGTTCCGGGGTGGGGCCGAGGCGCGCATTCGCACCAAACTGCTCAAGGATGGGCACATCGACACCGTGATCGGCCTACCAGCCAACCTGTTCTTCTCCACTGGCATACCGGTGTGCATCCTGGTGCTGAAAAAGTGCAAGAAGCCGGACGACGTGCTGTTCATCAATGCCGCCGAGCATTATGAGAAGGGCAAACGCCAGAACCAGCTCTTGCCGGAGCACATTGACCAAATTATCGACACCTACCGCTACCGCAAGGAAGCGCCGCGTTACTCGCGCCGGGTGAGCATGGAAGAAATCGAGAAGAACGATTTCAACCTGAACATCTCGCGCTATGTGAGCACCGCGCAAGCTGAGGAAGAGATCGACCTGGCAGCGGTTCATGCCGACTTGGTTGCCGCCGAGAACAAGATTGCAGACGCCAAGGCGCGCCACAATCAGTATCTGGCTGAGTTGGGGTTGCCTCCGCTGCCTTAACAAAGGCAAAGCCGATTGGTTTGCAACGTGATGCCATCACGGTTCACTTTGCAAACCGTAATGGCGAGAGTCGATCCCTTGGTCGGCCCATTACTTGTGACGCGGGCGGTACAATTACTCCCTGAGGCTGATCACCGACCAGCAGCACGCTTCCGCGCTCACGGCAGGCCGGCACGCAGTTTGAGGGGTTGCTGCGAGTGTCTTGGGGTATCGTCGTAGAATGGGGGTATCTTTGGGGGTATATTATGTGCGCGGTAGAATGATCCGTTGCGCAACGCCCCGCAAGAATTGGATTTTTATGGGGATTTTAGGTTCAACGTGTGACTCTTCCGTTTCAACGTCTAACCCCATGAGAGGCCAGCATTTGCTGGCCTCTTTTTTATCTGGCCAGAGGCGCGATCTGGGTGCGAATGTCGTAAAAAAAACCAGATTGTTGGGCTTTTGCACGACAGCGACCAATAACTCGCCAAACGCACCCAAATTCGTTTTTTCAAACAAAAAAAGGGTTGACGCCCCAGAGCCAGATACGCATAATTCCGGCCGCACAGTGACGAGGCAACGACTCACTGGAAGCACGGTTGGCTATGTAGCTCAGTTGGTTAGAGCATCGCACTCATAATGCGGGGGTCACAGGTTCGAATCCCGTCATAGCCACCATCTCTAGTTGGGGTATCGCCAAGCGGTAAGGCAGCGGGTTTTGATCTCGCCATCCCTAGGTTCGAATCCTAGTACCCCAGCCATTTTTTGAATGATGTTTGATGGTCTCTGTCAGGCATCGTCGTTGGGGTATCGCCAAGCGGTAAGGCAGCGGGTTTTGATCTCGCCATCCCTAGGTTCGAATCCTAGTACCCCAGCCATTTTTGAATGATGTGTGACAGTCTCTGTCGGGCATCGCTGTTGGGGTATCGCCAAGCGGTAAGGCAGCGGGTTTTGATCTCGCCATCCCTAGGTTCGAATCCTAGTACCCCAGCCATTTTTGTGTTCTCTTCCACCTATGTGGTTGACAACAAACGGCTATGTAGCTCAGTTGGTTAGAGCATCGCACTCATAATGCGGGGGTCACAGGTTCGAATCCCGTCATAGCCACCATGTTTGAAAAACGTTCCTTCAATCATCCGATTGCAAAGAACACTGTTGGGGCATCGCCAAGCGGTAAGGCAGCGGGTTTTGATCTCGCCATACCTAGGTTCGAATCCTAGTGCCCCAGCCATTTTTGCTTGTATTCGACGCAAGTCGTGCACAAGACGGCTATGTAGCTCAGTTGGTTAGAGCATCGCACTCATAATGCGGGGGTCACAGGTTCGAATCCCGTCATAGCCACCATTATTCTTGCGGAAGTGGCGAAATTGGTAGACGCACCAGATTTAGGTTCTGGCGCCCTAGGCGTGAGAGTTCGAGTCTCTCCTTCCGCACCATCGAAAGCAGTACCAAACAGACCAGCTCAGGCTGGTTTTTTTGTATCCGGCGTTTGCCGCTCTTCTTCCCCTCTCCACGCCATCGCACGCCTGCAACGCCACCTCATGTCTCAACGGCTGCGCCTTGTGCTCTCCTCTAACGGCGCTATGCCCTGCTCCGGCGTGATGCCGCCCTTTTCATCTCGCAGAGCGCTGCGGGCAATAAAAAGGCGGCCCGCAGGCCGCCATATCGTTTGCTGTCGTCAGAACGGGAAGAACCAGGGGATGGCGATGACGCTCACCACCATCACCAGCAAGGTGAAGGGCACGCCAATGCGCACGAAGTCCATGAACTTGTAGTTGCCCGGGCCCAGCACCAGGGTGTTGACCGGCGACGAGACCGGCGTCATGAAGGCTGCCGAGGCGGCGATGGCGATGGTCATGGCAAAGGGATAAGGCGATACCCCCATCTGATGGGCCGTCCCCAGCGCGATGGGCGCCATCAGCACCGCCGTCGCCGTGTTGGAGATGAAGAGCCCGATGACGGCACAGAGCGCGAAGAGGCTGGCCAGCATCACCCTGGGGCCCATCTCCCCCACCGCCGAGATGAGCGCGCCGACGATGAGATCCACCCCGCCGGTCTGCTGCAATGCAAGGGCAAAGGGCAACATGCCCACGATGAGGATCAGGGTCGGCCAGTGGATGGACTTGTAGGCACTCTCCAGATCGATACAGCGGAACTTGCCCATCAGCAGGCAGGCGATGAGCGCCGCGATGACGTTGGGCACGGGATCCGTCACCATCAGTACTATCATGACCCCGAGGGCAATCAGGGCGTGGATGGCCTGGCTGCGGGCCGGCGCCATCTCGTCCACTTCCGCAGGCAGGCCCAGCAGCAGAAAATCGCGATGATGGGTCTGCAACTGACGAATGAGGCTCCAGTTCCCCACCACCAGCAGGGTATCCCCCATCTGCAGCGCCTCGTCCACCAGCTTGCCGGTCAGCGCCTCTCCATCCCGGCGGATCCCCACCACGCTCAGGCCGTAACGGGAACGGAAGGTCACCTCGCGGATGCTCTTGCCGAGCAGCCGGGAGCCGGGGATGAGGGAGACCTCCGCCATGCCCACCTCCCGCGCCTGGTCGGAGAAATACTCCCCGCGCAATATCATGGGTTCTAGCCGCGCCTCGCTGCAAAACTCCCGCACATCCACCTCGGGATCCGACATGTCGATGAGCAGCACGTCTTTGGCCTGGAACTCGGTCACTCCGGTGACACTGACCATCACCCGCCTGAACTTGCGCCAGCGCTCCATCCCGATGACGTTGGCCCCGAAGCGGGCACGCAATTGCAGCTCGTCGAGGGTCTGGCCGATCAGGGGGGAATCGGGCCGGATCGCCAGTCGGCGTGCTCGCCCGGCCAGCCGGTAGTCACGGATGAGATCCCGCATGGTGCTGCGTCCCATCTGCTTGCCCTTGCCCTCCTCTCCTTCACGCACCAGGGAGGTGCGCATCAGCAGCATGTAGAGGATCCCCATCCCCAGAATGATGACCCCCATGGGGGTGAAGCCGAAAAAGCCGAACCCCTGGATGTCGTGGCGCATCAGTTCACTGTTCACCACCATGTTGGGAGGGGTTGCCACCAGCGTCATCATGCCGCTGATAAGGCCGGCAAAGCCGAGCGGCATCATCAGTCTGCCCGCCGGGATCCCCATCCGGTTCGCCACGCTCAGCACCACGGGGATGAAGATGGCCACCACCCCGGTCGAACTCATCACGGCCCCCAGGGTCGCCACCGCCACCATCAGCAGCACCAGCATGCGGGTTTCGCTGCTGCCGGCCACCTTCACCAGGGCATCTCCCACCTGATAGGCGATGCCGGTACGCACCAGCCCCTCCCCCACCACGAACAGGGCGGCAATCAGAATGACGTTGGGATCACTGAATCCTGCCAGCGCCTGCGGCAGGGTCAGGGTGCCGCTCAACACGAACAGGATGATGATCAACAAGGCGACCACGTCCATGCGTACCTTGTTGGTAATAAACAGGAGAATGGCACCCACCAGCATGCTGAGCACCCAGATCAACTCGGAATTCACACTTGCTCCTTTTGTTCAACGTCAACCACGGCCGGCCTCGGACGCCATCAGACCACAGAGCCCGTCCCCCTGATTTGTTACATATCAAGAAAGAGGAGGCCGCATCATCTCACATTCAGGTTCAGTTGCGGCCATTTTACCGGTCCGTGAACGCAGTCGGTCGCCCTTCACATGTCGGGGTAAAAAGTGCTGCACGCTCCCCCCGCCCCTCCTAAAATGGGCCCGCCGCGGCCTGAGCCGCACTCTTCCCCCTTGCCCTTCGGAGACGACATGACCCAGCACACCCCGGCCTACCCGGAATTCACTTTCTTCAGCCGCTTTGTCGCCGACATCCAGGCTGGCCGAAAGACCATCACCATCCGCGACGAGAGCGAGGCAAACTGGCGGCCCGGCCAGCGCCTGGCCCTGTTCACCAACCCGGAACACCAGCCTTTTGGCACCATTGAAGTCATCTCGGTCAAGGCGGTCGCCTTCGAGGCGCTGAGCGACGAGCACGCCCGTCAGGAGAACATGACCCTCCCCGAGCTTAAAGATGTGATCCGCGATATCTACCCCGCACTGCCGCCCCTCTATGTGATTGAATTCGTGCTGATTGAAGCCTGATTTTGTGAGCTGCCTCAGCTAACGCCGGTTGCGCTCACGGGCCAAAAGCGCACAATAACTGTTTTTATATACAGTCATTGGTGTCTTATGGAAAAACAACTCGAACCGGCCATCGCAGCCATGGTGGCAGACTTCATCGCCGCAGGTCGTCCCAAGGCGAGCCAGCTGAGCTGGCAGGCGCGCCGTGACGGCTACCTTGCCTCTGCCTTGTTGGGCGGTGAGCGGGAAGAGGTGGGCGCCATCGAAGAGTGGCAGGCCGATCACCACGCCATCCGCTGCTATCGGCCCGCAGACAAACCGGACCCCGCGTATCCGGTGCTGATCTATTTTCACGGCGGCTGTTTTGTCAGCGGGGATTTCGAGACCCACGATCGCCAGATGCGGATGCTGTGCAACCGGGCCAGCGCCCTGATCTTCGCCGTACACACCCGCCTCGCCCCGGAACACACCTATCCTGCGGCTCACGACGATGCGCTGGCCGCCGCGCGGGCCATCATGGCCGAGGTGGAGAAATGGCATGGAGATCCGGCACGTCTCGCCATTGCCGGCGACAGCGCAGGGGGTCATCTCGCCCTGGTCACCACCTTGCGGCTCAAGGCTGCCAGCGCCCCCTTGCCCAAGGCCCTGCTGCTTCTCTATCCCATGCTGGATGCCCTCTGCGAGAGCCAAAGCTACCGCGATCTCGGTGACGACTACCTCATCACCCGGGACATGCTCGCAAGCGGTTTTCACGCCTACCTGGGCAGCCAGCCCCCCTGCCATCCCGAAGCCAGCCCGCTCCACCATCCCGCCCTGTCAGGATTGCCGCCGACCCATATCGTCACGGCGGAATATGATCCGCTGCGCGACGAAGGGGAAGCCCTGTATGGCAAGCTGGTGCAGGCTGGCGTCGATGCCACTTGCCAGCGGCAGCATGGCGTCATTCATGGCTACTTCCAACTGGCGGCCATCAGCCCTGCCGCTCGTCAGCTCATCGACCAGATAGCCATGATGCTCAGAAGACTCTGAGTTGGAACCGGCCCCCAAGCCGTGTTAAAAGTGTCTCTTTTGAATCATGGAGGTAACCGAGTGTTCGAGATAGCGAGCCTGAAAGAGGGCATGATGCACGGGGTGGAGCTGTTCCAGCTGCTGCTGGAGATCATCTCCATCGCCTGCGTGGTCATCGGCCTTGGCAAGACCCTCTGGCTGGCGGCCAGAGTGCGGGATCACGAGCCCGGCTTTCCCCGTATCCGCCTCTGCTTCGGCAGCTGGCTCATCCTGGCGCTGGAGTTCCAGCTCGCCGCCGACATCCTGGCCACCACAGTGGCACCGAGCAAGGAGGAGCTGGTGCGCCTCGCCATCATCGCGGTCATCCGCACCTTCCTGAACTACTTCCTCGGCAAGGAACTCGATGCCCAGGCCGAGCGCCAGCAACCCGAGCCTGTCAGGTCACCTTCCCGCCCCGACGCCCGATGAGCGGGCTGAGTGGCACAAGGCCCCGACACGGAAGGAAAGGCACCAGCCTGATCCCATGAAGAGGGCTCCCCGCGGGGAGCCCTCTTTGTATCCGATAGCAACTATCAGACGTGCTTGCTGGCCAGCTCGTGGCGCTTCAATGCCAGCAAGGTGACCAGCAGGGCGGCGGTGGCGATCAGCGCCATGCCGATATAGGTGGCGCTGAAACCGGGTGCCAGTTCGGCCGGGCTCAGGCTGACCAGATTGGGGCTGCTGCCTGCTGGCAGGGCGGCATGGAACAACACGGCGCAGATGGCGACACCGACCGCCCCACCCAGCTCCCGGCAGAAGTTGAACAGGGACATGCCGATACCGCGATCTTCCCGCGGCAGGGCATTTTGCACCACCACCGACAGCGCCGGCAGCACCAGACCCAGCCCCAATCCGGCAAACCCCAGTCCCACTCTGGCCCAGACGTCGAAGTGGATCTGCCACAGGGCCAGCGCTGCCAGGGCAAAACCTGCCACCACGAAACGCTTGTAGTGACCGGTGCGACCGATGAGCTTGCCGCCGACGAAGGCCCCTGCCGTGATGCAGACCATGAAGATCACCATGATCCCGCCACTGTCACTGGCACTCATCCCCTTTTGCCACTGCATCTGCAACGGCAGGTAGACCAGCACGGCAAACATCAGCAGCTGCGAGGCCAGCGCCAGCAGCACGCTCACCAGATAACCCGGCAGGCGCACCAGGTGGGCCGGCAGTATGGGGTCGTGGGCCCGCCGCTCCACCAGGATCAGCAGCAACAAGGCCGCCCCCAGCGCAGCCGCGAGCCAGACGGCGGGCAAGGCCGCCTCCGGCGAGAGCAGCAACAGGGTGAGGGTGGTGACCGTAATCAGCAGTGCCGCTCCCTTCCAGTCGAAGCGGCTGTAGCGGCGCACATTGAGGTGACCCAGATTGCGGTTCACCAGCCAGAGGGCGATAGCGCCGAGCGGCAGATTGATCCAGAAGATCCAGCGCCAGCTGAGCTGCTCGGTAAAATAGCCACCGAGCAGCGGGCCTGCGATGCTGGAGACCGCATAGACCGCCGAGATATACCCCTGATACTTGCCCACCTCCCGTGGCGGAATACAGTCGGCGATCACGGTAAAGGCGAGTGCGATCAGCCCCCCGCCCCCCAACCCTTGCAGCACGCGGGCGGCCAGCAGGGTTGGCAGATCCTGGGCCAGGGCGCAGGCCACGGATCCCGCCAGAAACAGGCCGATACCGATGTTGAGCATGCGTACCCGGCCGAACATGTCGCTCAACTTGCCATAGATGGGCAGGGCCGCAGTGGCCGCCAGCAGATAGGCGGTCACGACCCAGGTGAGGGCGGCACCGGCGTTCAGCTCAACCCCTATGATGGGCAAGGGCGTGGTGACGATGCTCTTTTCCAGTGAGCCCAGGGCGATCACCAGGGCCACGCTCGAGAAGACGGTTTTGGGGGACATAGGCAGGCTCGCTCATGTGAGATATCGGCACAGGGGGTACAAGGCACATTATTGTCTCATAAATCATTAGCCGATGGTCAAAACCACTGCCAACCATGATGAAGGTCGCGACATCTGCGAGCCGGATCTGCTAGGGTGAGTCTTTGCCGAAGAGGACGCCCCCCATGCCCCAGTCATCCCCCTGCGATCATCACCAGAGTGAACAGCCCCGATTCGACGAGTACGACGCCCTGATCTTCGACATGGATGGCACCCTGGTGGACTCCATGCCTCTGCACCTGGATGCCTGGGAAATCACCAGTGCCGAGTTCGGCCTGCCGTTTGATCGGGCACAGCTCAACGAGTACGGCGGCATCCCCACCCGCAAGATAGTGACCATGCTGGCAGAGCAGCACGGGATGACCATCGACGTGGAAGCCTTTGCCCGGCGCAAGGTGGCCCTCTACCTGGCACGGATCGACGACGTCCGGGTGTTTCCCGCCATGTGGGAGCTGGTCAGGCAGTACCACGACAAGGTGCCCATGGGCATAGGTACCGGCTCAACCCGGGAACATGCGGCGCACATCCTGCGTCAGACCGGGCTCGATGCCTTCATCTCCGTGCTGGTGAGTGCCGATGATGTGGTCAATCACAAGCCCCACCCGGACACCTTCCTGAAAGTGGCCGAGCAGCTCGGCGCCAACCCGGCCAACTGCCTGGTGTTTGAAGACACCCGGATAGGCATTCAGGCGGGCAAGGCCGCCGGCATGACCACCTTGCTGGCCACCGAAGGGGCACTGCAACGGGTGTGAGCGGTGCGGGCCCATCCTAACCGACTGGCCCGCACCAGTTTACTCGGCCTCATTCTCCCCCTGCTTCCCACCTGCCGGTGCCGGGCCGTCCGGCCGCTCAAATCCCAGATCTGACATGCAGTTGTCAAATTCCGACTCCCCCGGTTTGCCATGCTCCTTGCAACTCTCAAACGCCGCTTTCATCTCGGCCGACAGCTCGCGCGGAGGCTTGGGTGGGGTACGGCTGCCCTGATCGCCCGCTGCGGCGGTCAGAGTAGTGAGGGAAAACAGCAAAGGCAGAACAATCTTCATGGCATGACTCCAAAACGGGTGGCATACACCGGCACGGTGCGGCGATGGCCCACGGCAGCGGGCGGTATCATGCTAGCGAATCGCCGCGAACTGATGGGTTAAGGGGAGGTAAAGAGGTGTCAGGTCGGCGTAAATCTATAAAAAACGCCCCAGACGGGGCGTTGTTTTCATGGCGGCCATTACATGGCGTTGGTGGATTCGAAGATCTTGTCGGCCGACGCTTCGACGAAGCCAGGGTAGAGCACGCCATCGGCCTGCGGGTAGCGCAGGGCAAACTCGTAAAAGCAGCTCGGGATGGTGCGCACGCCGTCGCTGAAGGGCACCTCGGCCTTGTCTGCCATGGTGGAGGATTGCTCCAGCATCACCTCGGGATCGCCCTTCACCTCGCCGCCAACGGTGTTGAGCACGAAGCCTGCCGCCTTGAGCGCCGCATTCACCTGCTGGATGGTGTCGAAGTCCTTCAGGCGGTTGATGTTGACGGTGAAGTGGTTGGCACGATAACCCCAGGCGGCCATCCAGGCGGCATACTCGCTCTCTGCCAGCAGGGTCTGGTAGTCGGTGTGGGAGACCTGCCAGGGCGCGCCGGCGTAGAGGAAAGCCGGGGGGTCGGTGAGGTGATCGGGTACCTGATCCACCAGCTTGTGGATGATGGCCTGGGCACCTTCGGAGAGCTCTTCCACCTTCAGCTCGCTGATGAACACCTTGGGCGCATCAGGATCTTTATGCTCGAAGTGTTTGGCATAGAGCTTCTTGGCCTTGAACACATACTCGCCCTTCTCTTCGTACCCCAGGGTACGGAAATGGGCCGCCAGTTTCTCGAGACCGAGCTTGGGCAGGTTGTAGGTCCGAAACGCCACGTGATCGTTGATGATGGGGGCACCGCCGCCCAGCAGTTGATGAACCTTGTGAGCACTGGGGGTGACCTGAATGTAGTTGTCCCACAGATGGCCAAACAGGGTGTCGATATCCTTTTGCATCTCTCTTTCCTTTGATTGCGGGTACAGACAGGGGCACCTGTTCAGTGCCCCTCTTTTATTTTCTTGTTATCAGAAGGTCAGACCGGGAGACAGCTGATCCGGCATAGCAGCCTTGCTGTCTTCGACGGAGGCGACCGGGTAAGCACAGTAGTCGGCGGCGTAGTAGGCGCTCGCTCTGTGATTGCCGGAGGCACCGATGCCGCCGAAGGGGGCGGCACTGGAAGCACCGGTAATGGGCTTGTTCCAGTTGACGATACCGGCACGGATGCGCTTGAAGAAGTGGTTCCAGTCCGCTTCATTGTCACCGAGCAGGCCTGCCGAGAGACCGAAACTGGTGGCGTTCGCCTTCTCGATGGCCGCATCGAAGTCGTCGTAGCGAATGAGCTGCAGCAGCGGGCCGAAGTACTCTTCATCCGGCAGCGCGCTGACCGCAGTCACGTCTATGATGCCCGGGGAGACAAAGCCGGTGCCCGCTTCCAGGTGCTTGAGGGCAAGCAGGCTTTCACCACCGAGGCGCTGCAGGTTGGCTTGCGCCTCGACCATGCCGAGTGCGGCCTTCTCGCTGATCATGGCGCCCATGAACGGCTGCTCGGCGGCGTCATAGAGGCCGACCTTGATCTGGCCGACCACCTCCACCAGGCGCTTGACCAGGGCATCGCCCCGTTCGCCGCGCTCGACAAACAGACGGCGCGAGCAGGTGCAGCGCTGGCCGGAGGTAATGAAGGCGGACTGCACGATGGCATGGACGGCGCCGTCGATGTCGCTCACATCTTTCACGATCAGCGGGTTGTTGCCACCCATCTCCAGTGCCAGGATCTTGCCCGGCTGGCCGGCAAACTGCTGATGCAGGAAGTGGCCGGTACGGGAGGAGCCGGTGAAGAAGAGGCCGTCGATGTCCGGGTTGCCGGCCAGCGCCTTGCCGGTGTCGACCTCCCCCTGCACCAGGTTGAGCACCCCCTTGGGCAGCCCCGCCTCCTGCCACACCTTGACCATGGCTTCAGCCACCATGGGAGTCAGCTCGGAAGGCTTGAACACGACCGCATTGCCGGCGATGAGCGCTGGCACAATGTGGCCGTTGGGCAGGTGGCCCGGGAAGTTGTAGGGGCCGAACACGGCCACGACGCCATGGGGCTTGTGGCGCACGAACGCCTTGGCGCCCGGCATGGGATTTTCCACCGTGCCGGTACGCTCGTCATGGGCGCGGATGGAGATGGCAATCTTGCCCTGCATGGCCGCCACTTCGGTGCGGGTCTCCCACAGGGGCTTGCCGGTTTCACGGGCGATGGTCAGGGCCAGCGCCTCCTTGTGCTCGCCGAGCAGGTCGGCATAGCGGCGCACGATGGCAAGGCGCTCTTCAAGGGCCAGATCGGACCAATGGTAGAAGGCCGTGCGGGCCGCCTTGACGGCCGCATCCACCTGGGACTGGCTTGCCGCCTCACCCCGCCAGATCACCTCGTTTTTGGCCGGGTCGATGGATTCGAACGGCTTGCCTTCACCGGCCAGCCACTGGCCATCGATAAACTGGACTAAAGACATCATCAATTCACTCCCTGTGGGTACGCAGGCCGCCTCGGCAGCCTGTCTCAATGCTGTGGTGCGGGGCGGGTCAATCCAGATCGACGACGCGCACCATGTCGCCATTTTCCACCTTGAGGGCGGCCGCCATCTTGGGCGGAATGATGGCTTCGTGCTTGTCCAGATCGACCCGGATGTTGCCGTAGCAGGCGCGGTATTGCTCGAACCTGGTGTTGCAGATGAGGTAGGTATGGCCGCCGATGGGCTCACCCACCAGCACCGCCAGCTTCTGGCTGCGGCGCACGCTGCGAATGTTCTTCACCTCGCATTCGACGGTGGGGCCGGCGTCGAAGATGTCGACATAACCGCGATTCACGAACCCCTCATCCTGCAGCATCTTGAGGGCAGGCCGGGTCTTTTCGTGGGTCTTGCCGATGACGGCGCGCGCCTCGTTGCTCAGCAGATTGACGTAGATGGGGTACTTGGGCATCAGCTCGGCGATGAAGCGCTTCTTGCCGATGCCGGTCAGATAGTCGACGGTGGGAAAATCCATCGAGAAGAAATGTTTTTGCAGCCACTCGTAGAAGGGGCTGTGGCCGTTGCCATCGGAGACACCACGCATCTCGGCAAAGACGGTACTGTCAAACAGCTCGGGGTGTTCGGCCATGAACAGGAAACGGTGCTTGGAGAGCAGACGGCCGTTGAGCCCCTCGCGGGCGCATTCACGCAGAAACAGGGTGCAGAGCTCGGAATTGCCGGTGTAGTCGTTGGAGAGGGTGAGGGTTTCCACGACATTGTAGATGCCGAGCTTGGGAGAGGAGTGCACCACCTTGCCGATGTGATAGTTGTAGAACGCCTGGGACAGGCCGACCGCCGCGTCGATGGCGCAGGTACCGACCATCTCCCCGGTCTCCAGATCCTCGGCCACGAAGAAATAGAGGCACTCGCCCTTGCCGGCGGGCTTGTCCAGGAAGGTCTGGGTCGAGGCATCGATCTTGCGTTGCAGCAGCTCGTCGTTGACCGGCAAGGATGTCATGCCGGTGCCGGATTCGATGGCACAGGTCTTGAGGCCGGCGAAGTCGCGCTGCTCGATAGGACGGATAACCAACATAAATGACAACTCCCTTTCATTGACGACAGGTGGGGTCCCGGCTCCTGCCGGGAGGGCTCCCCACCTCAATTTGGATCAGGCGTTGACCACCTGAGCGACCGCTTTCTCGAACCGTGCCAGCCCTTCCTTGATGTCCGCTTCCGGGATCACCAGGGAGGGGGCAAAACGCACCACGTTGGTACCGGCAACCAGCGCCATCAGGCCCTGATCGATGGAGGCGAGCAGGAAGTCTCGGGAGCGGCCCTTGAAGTCATCGTTGAGCACGGCGCCCAGCAGCAGGCCCTTGCCGCGCACTTCGCTGAAGCAGTGGTACTTGGCGTTGATGGCTTCCAGCCCTTCGCGGAACAGCTGCTCGCGCTGCTTGATGCCGCTCAGCACTGCCGGGGTGTTGACCACGTCGATCACCGCCTCGGCCACGGCACACGCCAGCGGGTTGCCGCCGTAGGTGGAGCCGTGAGTGCCCACTTTCAGGTGGGAGGCGATCTCGGTGGTGGTCAGCATGGCCCCGATGGGGAAGCCGCCGCCCAGCGCCTTGGCGCTGGTGAGGATGTCCGGGGTGATGCCCAGACCCATATAGGCAAACAGCTCGCCGGTACGACCGACACCGGATTGCACCTCGTCATAAACCAGCAGGGCGTTGTGCTTGTCGCACAACTCGCGCACACCCTTGGCAAACTCGTCGGTGGGGCTGATGATGCCACCCTCGCCCTGCAGCGGCTCCATCACCACGGCGCAGGTGTTGTCGGAGATGACGGCAGCCAGCTCCTCCAGGTTGTTGTAGGCGACGTGGGTGATGTCGGCAGGCTTGGGACCGAAGCCATCGGAGTAGGCAGCCTGGCCGCCGACGCTGACGGTAAAGAAGGTACGGCCGTGGAAGCCCTGGTGGAAGGCGATGATCTGGGTCTTGTGGGCCCCGAACTTCTCGATGGCGTAGCGGCGGGCCAGCTTGAGGGCCGCTTCGTTCGCTTCGGCGCCGGAGTTGCAGAAATAGACCTTCTCGGCGAAGGTGGCGGCGACCAGTTTCTTGGCCAGGCGCAGGGCCGGCTCGTTGGTCATCACGTTGGAGAGGTGCCACAGCTTCTCACCCTGGGATTTCAGGGCCTCGACCAGTTTGGGATGGCAATGGCCCAGACCATTGACCGCGATCCCGCCCGCGAAATCCACATACTCGCGGCCTTCCTGATCCCAGACACGTGACCCCTCGCCGCGCACCGGGATGATTTTGGCCGGCGCATAGTTGGGAACCATCACTTCATCAAACACTTCACGTGTCACTGCCAACAACTCTGACATATTGCTCTCCTGCTATCTCGCGGCAGAATAATCCACCGCCCAAAAGTTAAATCCGTGTAAACGTGGCGGAATTATCACAGAAAAAAAGTAAAAAGTCTGTAACTTAACCGCCTATAAGGAACAATGTTCGATTGCCTTTGAGATTTTAGGCAACCGCATTGCATAACGGCTCAGGGGGTGTTGGCAAGAGATAATTTGGACAGGGAGGAGGGTGAATAAAGTCTCAGGGTAATTTTTTTTTGCCTCATGACGGTTTTGAGACAAACATCGCAATTTTTTCAGGAAACGGCCAAAAAGTTGGCCAGCAACTGGTGCCCCTGTTCGCTCAGAATACTCTCCGGATGGAACTGCACTCCCTCCAGCGCCAGCGTTTTATGCCGCAGCCCCATGATCTCGTCCTGGCTGCCGTCGGCATGTTCGCTCCAGGCGGTGACCTCGAAACAGTCGGGCAGCGACGCCGCCTCCACCACCAGAGAATGATAGCGGGTCACCCGCAGCGGGTTGTTGAGCCCCTTGAACACCCCCTCCCCTTTGTGACGAATGAGAGAAGTCTTGCCGTGCATCACCTGACGGGCACGCACCACCCGGGCACCAAAGGCCTGTGCCAGCGACTGATGGCCGAGACAGACGCCGAGGATGGGGATCTCGCCGGCAAAACGGGAGATGGCGGCCAAAGAGATGCCCGCCTCGTTTGGCGTGCAGGGGCCGGGAGAGATCACCAGATGGCGGGGGGCAAGCCGGGCTATCTCCTCCAGGCTCAGCTCATCGTTGCGCCTGACCACCACCTCTTGCCCCAGAGCGCCGAAGTATTGCACCAGGTTCCAGGTAAAGGAGTCGTAGTTGTCGATGAGTAGCAGCATGCAAACACCCTGGGAATAAGACAGAGACGGTGAGCGGACAACCCGTTGCGAGCGCGGGCAGACAAACGCCGCGCATTCTGGCATGTCTCTTTGCGTTAATAAACCGGCGATCACCTCACCTGCTGTGCAGTCTGTCCGCTCTTCAATGGCGATCCGGGCCTGTCGACCCCACCCGGCGGTGGGCCTGTCCCCGACCGGGCAGCATCAACCGCTCCATGTCAGGATGGCAAGGTAAAAGAGACGGGAGGCGACCGGGAAAAGGGCACAGGACGTGACAGGCAGATGGGAAGGAGTCACCTTGGCAAGGGCTGGCAACGGACCTCAGCGGTCCAGATAACGGCCCTGTTCCAGTTCCCGTTCCCGCTGGCACTCGGCCAGATAGATGGCAGCCGCGATGGCCGGGGTCTTGTGGTGCTTGTCGATGGCGTTGGAGACCATCAACTGCAAGGTATTGAGGCTCTTGGCCTTGCGAAACTTGCGCAGCCAGTGACCCTTGTCACCCAACTCTTCACTCAGGGTTTGTGATTCGACAGACATGCTTTCTCTTGGGGCAAAGCCCGTGTTTGACATTGGGGAGGTTGCGACAAACCGGAAGGTGTAAAACAAAGAAAGCCAGGCATCCACCCAGCTCTCTTCTACTACACCTTCCCAGTATGTCAGGCTCGAGGAACGAAGCCGACGACATCATATACGCTGATCAGGGTTTTTTCAGCCCTTTCACGCGCCTTTTGTGCGCCAGCCGCCAAAATGGCCTGCAGATGGGCCTCATCCTGACGCAGCTCGCGGAAGCGCGCCTGGACGGGTTCCAGCAAGGCGACCACGGCATCGGCCGTTTCACTCTTGAGGTGGCCGTACATCTTGCCTTCGAAGTGTTGCTCCAGCTCCGGGATGGAGCGGCCGGTCACACCGGACATCAGGGTCAGCAGATTGGAGACCCCCGGCTTGTTTTCAGGATCAAAACGCACCACGGCCGGCTCGTCGGAGTCGGTCATCGCCCGCTTGATCTTCTTGACGATCTGCTTGGGATCTTCCAGCAAGCCGATGAAGTTGGCCTCGTTGTCGTCGGACTTGGACATCTTCTTGGTCGGCTCCTGCAGGCTCATCACCCGGGCCCCTTCGGTCGGAATGAAGGGTTCCGGCAGGGTGAAGACTTCGCCATAGAGGTTGTTGAAGCGGGTGCAGATGTCGCGGGTCAGCTCCAGATGCTGCTTCTGGTCATTGCCAACCGGCACCTGATTGGCCTGATAAAGCAGAATGTCGGCCGCCATCAGCACCGGATAACCGAACAGGCCGACGTTGACGTTGTTCTCGAAACGGGCGGACTTGTCCTTGAACTGGGTCATGCGCGACAGCTCGCCCATCTGGGTGTAGCAGTTCAGGATCCAGCCGAGCTCGGCGTGCTGGGGCACGTGGGACTGGATGAAGACGGTGCTCTTGGCCGGGTCGATGCCCACCGCCAGATAGAGGGCGGCTGCGTCGAGGCACGCCTTGCGCAAGGCGGCCGGATCCTGTCGGGTGGTGATGGCGTGCAGATCGACGATGCAATAGAGGCAGTCGAAGTCATCCTGCATGCTGACCCACTGACGCAGGGCTCCCATGTAGTTGCCGATGGTCAGCTGGCCCGAGGGTTGGGCACCGCTCAATACGATTGGTTTAGTCATCAGAGTAGTAATCCTTGTTATCCGCCAGCCCGGTCTGGATCAGACCAGCAGGGCGTCGAGTTCGGCAAACTGCTCGCAAACCCAGTCGGGGCGGGAGTCTGCGATAGGGCGGCCATAGTTGTAGCCATAGGTGAGCCCCACCACCTTCATACCGGCGGCCTGGGCGGCCAGCACGTCATTTTCGGAATCCCCCACCATCAGGGTGCGGGACGGGCTGACACCCAGCTCGTGGCAGGCGTGCAGCAGCGGCTCCGGGCTCGGCTTCTTCACGGGTACGCAGTTGCCCCCGAGCCAGAGTGCGAAACAGTCGCTGATGCCGAGGGCCTCCAGAATGGGCTGCACGAAGTGACTGGGTTTGTTGGTCACCACGGCCTGCTGGTAACCCAGCCCCTGCAGACGGCGCAGGCTACGGGCCACTCCGTCATACATGGCCAGGCCTTCCAGCAGACAGGCCTGATAGTGACGGTCGAACAGGGGGCGGGCCTTGGCAAACTGCTCCGGGGCGTCGCGGTAATCGAGAGCCCGCTGGATCAGCTTGTCGGCGCCGTTGCCGACCCAGGTACGCACGACGGCCTCGTCGGCCTCGGCCAACCCCAGCTCCGCCAGGGTACGGTTGACCGCCAGCGCCAGTTGCGGGGCGCTGTCAATCAGGGTGCCATCCAGATCGAACAGCACCAGGTCAAAGGGGCGATCAGCGACGGACATGGGCAAGCTCCGCGCGCATCTGGTCGATCACCGCCTTGTAATCCGGCTTGCCGAAGATGGCAGAGCCCGCCACGAACATGTCGGCACCCGCCTCGGCAATCTCGCGAATGTTGTCGACCTTGACCCCGCCATCGATTTCCAGGCGAATGTCGCGGCCGCTCTCGTCGATCAGGCGGCGCACCTGGCGCAGCTTGTCGAGGGTGCCGGGGATGAAGCTCTGACCGCCAAAGCCCGGATTGACCGACATCAGCAGGATCACGTCCAGCTTGTCCATCACGTACTCCAGGCAGGTGAGCGGGGTCGCGGGGTTCAGCACCAGACCGGCCTGGCAACCCTGCTCCTTGATGAGGCCCAGGGTGCGATCCACGTGATCGGAGGCTTCCGGGTGGAAGGTGATCAAGCTGGCACCGGCCTTGGCAAAATCAGGCACGATGCGATCCACCGGCTTGACCATCAGGTGCACGTCGATGAGCGCTTCGATGCCGTAATCGCGCAGCGCCTGACAGACCATGGGGCCTATGGTCAGGTTGGGGACATAATGGTTGTCCATCACATCGAAATGGACCACGTCGGCCCCGGCGGCCAGCACCTTGGCCACATCCTCACCCAGACGGGCAAAGTCGGCGGAGAGGATAGAGGGGGCAATCAGAAAGTCTTTCATCAGCGTCATCCATTGGCAGCGTGGCAGAAAAAACGGCGCAATTTTATCGCAAAAGGGCGATGAAAACGACCCGCATCTACAGAACACGCCGCTCCGGCACCATGGCTGGCACACGATGCCAGGCGCGGCTCACGGAATACCAGCGGCAGCATCAGAAATGACAACGGCCCCCTCAGGGACCGTTGTTCACTCAGCCGACGGCAACCAGCTCCGCCTCACCGGGATAATAGCCCTGTTCGGGCTCGATGCCGGGCGGATAGAGCGCCAGCAGCTCGGCCACCTTGTTGCGACCACCGCCGTTACGGCTGATGGTACGCTTGACCAGGATTTCGTCGAGCCGGGCGCCGCGATAGAGTTCGCGGGTCAACTCGATGTCATGGTTGCTGATGAGCACGGGCACCCCTTTATGGGCGGCGGTGTGGCGAGCCAGCCTGGCCAGCAGCGCCTGATCGTCCAGGGTGAAACCGCCTGCCGAATAGGTGGTAAAACTCGCCGTGGTGGAGAGGGGGGCATAGGGCGGATCGCAGTAGATCACCCAGTCTTCCTCTGCACGGGCCATGGCGTCGGCATAGCTTTCGCAGATGAACGTCGCCTTCTGCGCCTTCTCGGCAAACGCCCACAGCTCTTTCTCCGGGAAGTAGGGCTTCTTGTAGGAACCGAAGGGAACGTTGAATCCCCCCTTCTTGTTGTAACGGCACAAGCCGTTGAAACCATGGCGATTCAAAAACAGGAACAACTGAGCCCGTTCAAAACCGGCCGCGGTCTGGTTGAACTGGGTACGGAGCCGATAATAGGCGGTCTTGTGGTTGTGCTCGGCCACGAACAGCTTGCGGGCCTCGCTGATGAAGCTGTCCGGCTGCTGCTTGAGGTGGTTGTAGAGGCCAATGAGATCCGGATTGATGTCGTTGAGCACATAGGCGTCGTAATCCGTGTTGAGAAACACGGATCCCGCCCCGACGAAGGGCTCCAGCAACACACGCCCGGCCGGCAAACGCTCGGCGATCTCTTCGACCAGGGAGTATTTTCCCCCGGCCCATTTTAAAAACGCGCGTGTTTTTTTCATGGAAGTCCGGTGTTGACAAGGCTATGCCCAAAAAAGGGGGGTGATTCTACCCCCTTCCTCGGGTGGCTGGCTATTGCTTCAATTCTTTTTGTATCTGGGCGAATGACTTGGGCCAGGGTTGTCCCTTGAGCAAGGCAGGCGACAGCTTGCGAATGGCCGCCTTGGCCTGGGCACTGCTGGCGTAGTCTCCCTGCACCACTACATACCAGGGACTGCCACGGAAACGGGTCTTGTAAACCCACACCTTGCCCGCCAAGCCATGCTCGGCCACAAAGCTGTCTACCGCCTTGGTGTTGCTCGCCCCCATCAACTGGATGCTGTAGTGATTCTTCGGCTTCTTGTTGAGAGTCGCCACCGGCGTCAACGCCACCTTGGCCGCTGGGGCCGCGACCAGCGCTGTCTGCGCGCCACTGGCCGGTTGAGCCTCTGTCCGGGCCGGGACACTGTTCGGGGCCGGATTCTTGACCTGGGCCGTCGTTCCGGTCGGGACCGCACGGGAACCGCTCCCCACCAGCTCATCCACCACGGCCGTGGGCAAGGCGCCGCTGACGTTCGGCTGGTTCATCAATTTCTCGACCACTTCGTCGGAGATGACGACCCGGCGCCCCTCATAGTTGGTTGACTCCGTGGTGACCGTCTCGCTCTCGACCTTCTTGGGCAAGGGCTTGGCATCGGACTGCCAATCGCGGGCAACCTGATTCCCTGACGGGATGGCAGCGGCGCCACTGCTCGCCTGAGTACCCAAAGCCCCGCTCGCCGCACCGACGTTCACAGGATCGCTTGAGACGGGATCGGGCAACGCCATCCCCTGGGACGGAGCCTGGGCGGGGTCCTGGCCTGCACTGTCGAACAGGGGCAGATAGCTCAGGGCCAGCAACCCGCCCGCCACCAGGGCAAGCACGATCGCTATCTTCTTGACGGGCAACTCGGCCTGACGTTTCTTGGGCCTTCTGTCGGTCATGGTATCCTCCAGTAACTGCATGATGGCTGACGGATGTCCGCCCGCCCCATTCAGGATCTCTTCCACTTTCGGCTTGGGCAAGAGGGCTGTCGGGATCTTGAGCTCTTTGGCCTTCTCATACAAGAAGATACGTTGCTCAGGAGCGCTCAGTGGCACGACTTCCAGCTCGAGGGCTGGCATGGCTCGTCCCTTGAGGAGCGCCTTCTGGTTGCGACACCAGGCGTCATCACCCGAGAGCAGGATGGCCAGTTTATGAGGAGATGCCAGGGTATCGTTGTGACGACAGAGCGCCCACAACTCCCCCACTAGCTCGGCAGGCAAGGTATCGGCACGTTCGATGATGAGCAGCAGTCTGGCAGGCTTGTCACCCACCATGCGAAAGAAGCTGTCCGCCAGGGCATCCTGCGCGTTGAACAGGGGACGTGCCACCACCTGCTGCAACAGCAACTGGCGCACATCCGCCATCTTCATGGACGGGCTGCCGATGAGGCTGGCCACCCGCACCGCATCGGGCAGTTGGGCAAGCAACGACTCGCACAGTGTGCCACGGCCACTGCCTGGCTTGCCGGAGAGAAAAACAAAGGGGTGGTTGAACTCGATCAGGTGCAGCAGCCGGTCAACCAACTGCCGCTGAGAAGGCAGTTTGAGCAATTTATTAGTGGTCACGACCAGACTCGATCACCGCCATCAATTGCTCGTCTGTCACATCGGCCACGACCTGGGCCTGTCCGATCCCGATCGGCAGCACCAGCCTCAGTTTGCCTTCCAGCACCTTCTTGTCACGGCGCATATGGCGAATGAAGGCGGCAAAATCCATATCGTACGGTGCCTTGACCGGCAAATCGGCGGCCAACAGCAGATCGCGGACTCGTGCCACCTCTTGCGCCGTCATGTCGCCACGGGCCAGGGCCGTCTCGGCCGCCAGCATGGTTCCCGCCGCCACGGCTTCACCGTGCAGCCAGTTGCCATAACCCTTCTCCGCCTCGATGGCATGGCCGAAGGTATGTCCCAGGTTCAGCAAGGCGCGCACGCCGTGCTCGGTCTCGTCCTGACCGACCACATCGGCCTTGATCTCGCAGCAGCGGCGAATGGCATAGGAGAGTGCATCACCGTCGAGGCGCTGCAGGCGGGTCATGTTGGTTTCAAGCCAGGAGAAGAAGGCGGCATCCCAGATGATGCCGTATTTGATCACCTCGGCCATGCCGGCGGCAAATTCCCGGGCAGGCAGGGTCTTGAGGCAGTCGGTATCGATGATCACATGCTTGGGCTGATAGAAGGCACCCACCATGTTCTTGCCGAGGGGATGGTTGACGGCGGTCTTGCCGCCGACGGAAGAGTCAACCTGGGAGAGCAGCGTGGTAGGCACCTGAATAAACGGAATGCCTCGCTGGTAGCTTGCCGCAGCAAAGCCGACAACATCGCCTATCACACCGCCCCCCAGAGCGATCAGAGTGGTATCACGACCATGGCTGGTTTCCAGCAGAGCAGACATGATCCGCTCGAAGGTCGCCAGGGTTTTGTAGGCCTCGCCATCGGGCAGGATCAGGTGTTCCACCTGAAAACCGGACAGCAACTGAATGATCTGTTCAAGATACAGGGGCGCGACCACGGTATTGGTCACTATCATGACCCGCTTGCCCTTGATCGTCTGCGCCAGTACCTCGGGGCGTTGCAGCAGACCGGCAGCTATCTCTATCGGGTAGCTGCGTTCACCCAGTTCGACCTTCAACCTTTCCATGGACGTCCTCTAATGAATTACATACCAATCAACTTGACGATTTGATTAGCGACAACTTTGGCACTCTGGTCATCCGTCTGGATGACAAAATCGGCAACCTCTTCGTACAGGGCGTTGCGCTCTTGCGCAAGACGCTCAAGCACTTCACGGGGCGGCTCTTCGGTTTGCAGCAAGGGACGACGCTTGTCTCTCTGGGTTCGCGCCAATTGCTTTTCAATGGTGGTTTCGAGGTAGACCACGATGCCGCGTGCGGAGAGTTTGTTGCGGGTTTCACGGCTCTTGATGGCACCGCCACCCGTTGCCAGCACGATACCCTGCTGTTCGGCGAGCTCACCGATCACCTTCTCTTCGCGGATCCGGAAGCCTTCTTCGCCTTCAACATCGAACACCCAGCCGATATCGGCACCACTGCGGCGCTCAATCTCATGATCTGAGTCGAAAAACTCCATGTGCAGTTGTTCTGCCAGATGTCTACCTATGGTGCTCTTGCCCGCACCCATGGGACCTATCAGGAAAATATTGCGTTTCTCAGCCATGTCTTTTCGTTAGTAATTACAAACTGTATGGCCCCGGTAAACACTCGACCGGGGTACCTATGAACCTTATCTTGCGTTGGATCAGGAGGGGGATTATCTCAGTAGAAACCAGGACTGGCAACCGCAGCCCTTACGCCCCAGCCTCATCGGGGCGTAAGGTTATATGTGTTTTACTCTCACAAGTAAAGTTTTCAGAGGGCGTCGGTCACTATCCTCGGGGTCACGAAGATCAGCAGTTCACGCTTCTTGTTTTCACTGGTGGTTTTCTTGAACAGATAGCCCAACCCGGGGATATCCCCCAGCAGCGGCACCTTGCTGACATCGCTCTTGATGGTCTGTTGATAGATGCCGCCAAGCACCAGAGTTTCACCGTTGTTGACCAACACCTGGGTGGTGATGGACTGGGCGTTGATGGACACCGCATCCCCGGTTCCGGTCGGCACGGTTTCACCCTTGGTATCCTGAGTCACGGTCAAGTCCAGGATCACCCTGTTGTCCGGGGTGATCTGCGGTGTGACCTTGAGGCTCAGCACCGCCTTCTTGAAGGTGACCGAGGTCGCCCCGCTCGAAGAGGACTCCACATAGGGGATCTCGGTCCCCTGCTCGATCAGGGCCGGCTTCTGGTTGGCCGTGGTGACACGCGGACTGGCGATGATCTCGGCCTTGCTCTCCTTTTCCAGCGCCGAGAGCTCAAGATCCAAAAGGGTGCCATTGGCAAGACGGGCAACCTGGAACGCCAGGGTGCCGGCCGCGTTGGTCACCGGCAGGTTGACGTTGAGTCTGTCTTCTACGTTGGGGCGAGTGATGGTGGAACTGCCATCATTGTTTCCGGCGCCATCATTACCCTCTATGGTGCCCGAGGTGCCGTTGCCATGACCGTCTGTCTTGGTCACACCCCAGCGCACCCCCAGTGCCTCATCGAAACCATCATCAATGGTCACCATGCGCGCCTCGATCACCACCTGCTTGACCGGGATATCGAGGATATCCAGCATCCGCTTGACGTTGCTGATGACATCCGCCGTGTCCTTGACCACCAGCACGTTGGTACGTTCATCCACGCTGACCGCCCCTCTGGGGGAGAGCAGCTTGGTACTCTCGGAGGAGAGCAGGGCCGCCACTTCCGATGCCTTGGCATAGTTGATCTGCAGATACTCGGTGTAGAGGGGTGCGAGATCCGCCACCTGGTTGCGGCTCTCCATCTGCTGTTTCTCGCGAGCGGCAATCTCGTCCGCCGGCGCCACCAGCAGGATGTTGTTGTCCAGCCGTTTGTCCAGCCCTCTGACCTTGAGGATGATGTCCAGCGCCTGCTCCCAGGGCACGCCATCGAGACGCAGCGTGATGTTGCCGGAGACCGAGTCCGTGGTCACCAGGTTCAGATTGTTGAAATCGGCGATGATCTGCAACACGGTACGAACAGGAATATCCTGGAAGTTCAATGAGATGGGCTTGCCTTGGTACTGCTTCGCCGCCGTGGTGGCCACCCGTTTTTTCACCTCGATGATGAACATCTTGTCGGCCTGATCATAACGGTAGTCAAACTGGCCGTTCACCGAGAGCTCGAACAGGGTGTCATTGCCCTGGCGGAACACCTCCACCTGGGAGACCGGGGTAGCAAAGTCCTGCACATTGATGAGGTTGAGCTGATCATCAGGCACCCGGGTACCGTGGAACTTGGCCAGCACTTTCTGACCACGGCTGCTGACATCCACCGCCGCCGAACTGTTGTCCAGCGTCACGAGGAATTCCCCCTGCCCCTCCTTGCCACGGCGAAAATCCACGCCCTTGACCGAGTTGAAGTAGGCGCCACCCATGTTTGCCTGAGACACGGACAACACCGGCTTGCCGGGGGCAACGGGCGAAGGAGCCACAGTAGGTGTGGAAGCCATGCCCGGCTGAGCCTGATACTGGGACTGGTTCTGGGCAACCCGCTGGGTGTCAATCAATGCAGACTGAGTCACCGGCTGGCTTCTGACGAGCGCAGACTGGCTGGCTGCAACAGGCGCCGCCGAGGAAGCGACCGGCTGCCCGGCCTTGTCTCCCAGCGCCACCAGCAATTTATTGCCCTGCTGATGGACCTGATAGGGGGTGAGCTGATCGAGGGCGATCTTGATGTCGAGCCCCTGCCCCTTCCCCTCCACCAGGAGGTTGTTCACCCCTTGCTGCTTGATGGGCAGGGGATTGACCGTCAGGGCACCGATGGCCCCGGGTACGTGCAGCAGAAGCTGATTGGGTTCATAGGTCAACCTGTCCGTAAAACCGCTGACCGGTTCGCTGAAGCTGAGCTCCAGCAGGAGTTGATCGGCCAGCAGGGGATTCACCTTGACCTCCTGCAACGCGGGTACTGCCCACACCTGAGTGCATCCGCCCAGCCACAGCAGCGCCACACCGGTCATCCTTCTTATTGTTGTTCTCATCTCTGCTCATCCCTGATCATAGTTTTGCGTCGAGATTGGCCATGGCCAGCTGGGTTTCTCGGGTGACCCAGCATCCTTTGCCATCCGGTACCGTCTCCATCAAGTCAACATGCGTGTTCGTTATCTTGATGACCCTGCCCTGATCCAGCCCCATGTGCTGGTTGAGCCCGACGCGCACGGCTTGCCCGTCCGGGGTTTTGATCAATGCCCACAACTGCCCCTGCTTGCCGATGGAGCCTTTCATGCTCAGGCTGGCAAGCGAGTAGCGTTCCAGCACCTCCTTTTCCCGATTGGCCACTATCTGGGCACAGTCCGGCTTGGCCTTGGCATCCAGCCTGGAACTGGTTTCCGGCTGGGGTGCAATGAACGGACTACGCTGATCGCTGCGTTGATAGACCATGGGCGAGAAGGGCTTTATCTCCGGCAAAGATTCGATCGGTACCGGCTTTCTGGCCTTGGTCTGTTTGACATACTCATCCATGTCCTCCTGTCCCCCACAGGCCGTCAACAGCAGCGCCGACAAGAGAAGTACGCCCGCTCTCATGCTCATGGCTTTTTCTCCACGGTTTTGCCGTTGTACTTGTAGGTCTTGGCCTGCATGGACATACCGATCAGCTCACCCCCCTTCCCCTGGCTGAGCTGGAAAGAATCCAGGATCACGATGCGGGGCAAAGCAGCCATGTCCGCCGTGAACTTGCCAAGTTCGTGATAGGTGCCCACGACCTCGATGCGCATGGGCAGCTCGGTGGAGAACTCGTGTTTCACCTCTGGCTCCCAGTTGATCCTGTTCAATGTCAAACCGTTGTCGGTGGCAATGAAGCTGATGTCATCCAGCAAACCGGCGACTTCGTGGGTGTTGGGCAGCTGTTTGAGCTGGGTGTCGACCAGATGTTCCAGTTGGACCATCTGCTTTCTGTATGCTTCCAGGTTCGCGGCCAGCATGGCCTTGCTCTCGAATTGTCCCTTGAGCTCAGTCTCTTTTGCGGCTTCCCGACCCAGGGCCGCCAGGGAATTGGCAATCACGTAGTAATAGAGTGCCCCGCCAAGCAGAGCACAGCAGAAGAAGACGAAGATGCCCTTGGCGATCGGCGGCCAGCGGGCAATGTCATTGAGATCCAGGTCGTTGAGTTGTTGCAGGTTCATTTTTGCCCCTTAGCCACGTTGGGTAGCGCCGTGGCAATCTGGAACATCATGGAGAACTGGCTCAGGGCGATGGGGGCCACCTCGGCCGTGAAGATGGTGCTGAGCTGGGATTGTGTCAGCCAGCCGGAACCGTCGATTCGGCGCATCATGCTGGCAACCCTGCCATAGGCTTCGGTCTTTCCCTTCACATCTATCTTGTTGTTTTGCAAGGCAAGGCTATCAAGATACACCCCATTGGGGACCAGCACCGGCAGCTGATTGAACAGACGGACAGGGATGTTGCGGCGCATCTGCAACTGCTCGATGAGTTGCATGCGGTCAATCAACTCCTTGCGCCGCTCCTTGAGAAGCCTGATCTCCCCAAGCTGGGTGTCCAGGGTTGCCATCTCCTGCTGCAGCCGCTGATTGCGCTGCTGCTGGTAACCGATCTGCTGCTGCACCAGCCAGTCTGCGGCAAAGGCGATGGCTGCCGTCCCCGCCAGGAACAGACCGAACAGGATGCCGAATTGTTTCTTCTGACGCTGCGCCCGAGCCTGCCGCCAGGGCAGAAGGTTTATATTTGACATGGTGTGAAGCTCCTCAGTGCCAGCCCGAGCGCCGTCATGTACTTGGCTCCATGAGTCAGCCCCCCCTCTCCCTGCGGCTTGCCAAAGAGTGCAAAGGGATCGGGATGCAGCACCTCGCAGTTGAGCTCGCTGCCGATTTGTCCGGCCAGCCCCGGCAGCAAGCTCCCCCCTCCGGTCAGCACCAGCCTGGAGAGCTCCTTGTTCCCTGAGGAGCTGCAAAACAGCTGCACGTTGCGCCGTATCTGCAACACCAGGGTGCTGAGGTGAGGCAACAGGACATCCACCTCATGATCCGCAGGCAAGGAGCCCTGGAGCTTGGCCAGTTCCGCCTCTTCCATACTCATGCTGTAAAAAGAGGCCAATGCCTGGCTGTATTGATCACCACCAAAATTCTGCAACCGGGAATAGATGACCTGGCCCCGTAACAGGGCGGCGAAAGTCAGGGCGCTGGCACCGATGTCGACGATGCCAACCGGTTTCTCCGAGGTTTGCAGGTCGGGCAGGCAAGCCAGCACGGCGCGTCCGAGCGCATGGGCCCCCACATCCACCACCATGGTCGTCATGCCTGCCTCCGTCAGGGCACTGACCCGGCCACTGACGCTCTCGGTCCGCGCGGCACTGAGCAGGACCTCCTGACGCCCGTTGTCGCCCGCCATGCCGAGGATTTCAAAATCCAGGCTCACTTCGTCGAGGGGAAAGGGGATGAGCTGCTCTGCCTCCAGGTGAACCTGGTTCTCCAGCTCGTTCTCGTTGATGTTGGTATCGACCTGAATGATCTTGGTGATGACGTTGGAACCGGTCACGGCCGTGGCCACGTTCTGGCAATCCCCCTGCACGAGCCGCTTGAGCGACTTGAGAGACTGACTGACCCGTTCAATGTCCTGAAGTTGATAGTCGACCAGCGTTCCTCTTGGCATGGGGATCTCGGCAACCGAACCGAGGTGCACCTTGCCGGGACGTCCGCTAATGGTGACGGCCTTGATGGTTTGACTGCCAAAATCAATGCCCGCCATGGAGACGAGGGATCCCTTACTTAATAGCCCAAACATATACACATCCATGCGTTATTGGGTTTTCGGACTTATTGTAGGACAGCGCGTCATGATGTGACGGCTTAACTCAATATAATGCTCTATCTATCAATGTCATAAAGTTTGTGTCAAAAGTTGACGCCCCTCTCCTTTCGGCCTTGATTGCCGCCCCCTTGGTAATTGTGCCCTGGAGTGCTACCCTCCCGCCTCTTCTCGGGGTCGCCTGTTTGCGGACAGGAAAACCTCGAATCCGCGAGGGTAAAAAGGCTATACTCTGCGCCCGTTGGCTAATTTTAAGACGATTGGTAGTTCTTCCATGCTGAAATGGCTCGTTCGCCTGTTTATTGTCATGATGCTGGGTGCTGTGCTGGGCGTTGCCAGCCTCATCGGCATCTACTTCTACATCAAGCCCCAGTTGCCGGACGTCAGCGCCCTGCGCGATGTCAAACTGGCTACCCCCATGAAGGTCTACAGCCGGGACGGGGAATTGATCTCCCAGTTTGGCGAAATTCGTCGCATCCCCCTGCGGCTGGACGAAATTCCCCAGTCCATGATCGATGCCGTACTCGCCACCGAAGATGCCCGCTTCTATGAGCACCCGGGCATAGACCCCATTGGCATCATCCGTGCCGCCACCGTCTGGGCCGTCTCCGGCCAGGCGCGTCAGGGCGCCAGTACCATTACCCAGCAGGTGGCCCGCAACTTCTTCCTGAGCAACGAGAAGACTCTTGTACGCAAGATCAAGGAAGTATTCCTCGCCTGGCGCATCGAGCAGAACCTCTCCAAGGACGAGATCCTCACCCTCTATCTCAACAAGATCCCCCTCGGCTACCGGGCATTCGGGGTCGGCGCGGCCGCCCAGGTCTACTTCGGCAAGGAGGTCAAGGATCTGACCCTGGACGAGATCGCCATCATCGCGGGTCTCCCCAAGGCCCCCTCCATGCTGAACCCGATCCGCTCCCCGGAGCGCGCCTTCGCTCGCCGCAACGTGGTACTGGGTCGCATGCTGGAAACCGGCAAGATCACCCAGGCCCAGTATGACGAAGCCTCCAAGATGCCGGTCAAGGCCCGTTTTCACGGTGCCGAAACTACGCTGAACGCCCCTTATCTGAGCGAGATGGTACGCCAGAAGATGGTGGAGCAGTTTGGTGAAGATGCCTACACCATGGGGCTGCACGTCTACACCACCGTCACCGCCAAGCGTCAGCGCGCCGCCCATCAAGCGCTGCTGGACGGTGTCTTCGACTACGACACCCGCCACGGCTACCGTGGCCCGACCGCCTTGCTGTGGAAAGCCGGTGAAACGGCCTGGGACTACGAGCAGATCATGGCCCATCTGGCCAAGCAGCCGACCTATCAGCCCCTGATGGCCGCCGTGGTCACCCAGCTCGGCGACAAGAGCGCCACCCTGGTGCTCAAGAATGGCAAACAGGCCGAACTGGGCTGGAATGGCATCAAGTGGGCGCGCGCCTTCATCACCGACGATCGCCAGGGTTTTGCCCCGAAATCGGCGCGGGATGTACTCAAAGTCGGCACCCAAATCTGGGTCAGGGAGAAAGGGGAAGAGTTGCTGCTCTCCCAGATCCCCGACGTCAACGCCGCCCTGGTGGCCATGAACCCGCAAGACGGCGCCATCGAGGCCCTGGTCGGCGGCTTCAGCTTCGAGCTCTCCAAGTTCAACCGGGTCGATCAGGCCCGTCGTCAGGTCGGCTCCAACATCAAGCCTTTCCTCTATGCCACCGCGCTGGAGCAGGGCTATACCCTGGCGTCCCTCATCAACGATGCACCGATCAACCAGTGGGATCCTGCCAAGGGCCCCATGTGGCAGCCCAAGAACTCGCCCGCCATCTATGAAGGGCCGACCACCTTGCGCCTCGGCCTTGCCAAGTCCAAGAACGTGATGTCGGTCCGCCTGATGCGCGCCATCGGGCTGGATACCTATATCGACGGCCTGACCCGCTTCGGCTTCGCCCGTGATCACATTTCCGCCAACGAATCCCTGGCGCTGGGTGCGGCGGAGTTTACCCCGCTGGAAGTGGTGCGCGGCTACTCGGTGCTGGCCAATGGCGGCTTCCAGGTCACCCCCTACTTCATCACCGAAGTGACCGACAGCTTCGGCACCCCCCTCTTCGAGGCCAACCCGGCCGCCGCCTGCCGCGACTGCGGCGTGCTGGCCGCCGCCGGTCTCGACAGCGCGGATGCCTATGCCAATACCACGGCAGACTGGAAGGCCCAGTGCCCCATCGATCCTGTCGTGCCCAACAACATGGCACCGCAGACCATCAGTGCCCAGAGCGCCTTCCTCATCACCGACACCCTGACCACCGCCATCTGGGGTGGCAATGGCTGGCGTGGTACCGGCTGGCGGGCAGCCCGTGACCTCAAGCGTCACGACATCTCGGGCAAGACGGGGACCACCAACGAATCCCGGGATGCCTGGTTCTCCGGCTATACCCCGAATCTGGTGGCCACCTCCTGGATCGGTTTTGACAACCACCAGCGCGGTCTGGGCCGGGCCGAGTTTGGCGGCGGTGCCGCCCAGCCCATCTGGATTGACTTCATGAAGACGGCTCTGCACCAGGTGCCCGAACGCAAGATGCCGGTCCCCGAAGGGATCATGCAGGTCCGCATCGATCGTGAAACCGGTCTGCTGACCAATCGCGCCGATGGCAGTACCACGGAGGAGTTCTTCAAAGAGGGCACAGAGCCCACCCGCTACGCGAGCCAGATCTCCGATGGCAACCAGGTGTATGGCGGTGACGATGCGACCACAGACGGCCCCGTCTCCACCGACGACATCTTCTAGGTCCCCCTGGAAACAACAAAAACCGGCGACCAGGCGCCGGTTTTTGTTTCGGGATGACGAGCGGGCTGCGTCAGCCCAGCAGGGCTTTCATCAGACTCGAGATGCGGGCCGCCAGCTCATTGAAGCAGGGGCGGCGCACCGAGTAGTGACGATAGAGCAGGGAGATGGTGCGCCCCGGCACGGGGTTGATTACCGGGCGATAGCTGACGCCCCCCTCCTCCGGGTTGGCGGGCACGGCGAGCCTGGGCACCAGCGTCATGCCGCTGCCAGCGGCGACCATGTTGCGCAAGGTCTCCAGACTGGTGCCCTTGAAGCGCTGATCCTCACCGATGCCTGCGGCAAAACAGAAACCCATCGCCTGATCCCGCAGGCAGTGACCGTCGGCCAGCATCAGCAATTTCTTGCCCTTGAGATTGTGCAGGGGCACCGCCTTGGCGCTCGCCTCCGGGTGATGCTGAGGCACGGCCAGCCACATGGGCTCCTGATAGAGGGGGATGGCGCCAAACCCCTCCATCCCTTCCAGCTCCGCCAGCACGAGGCAATCCAGCTCCCCCTCCTCCAGCCGCTTGAGCAGCACCTGGGTCTGATCTTCGTAGAGGTAGAACTCCAGCTTGGGGAAGTGTTCACGCAGATCCTGGATGATGTGGGGCAGCAGGTAGGGGCCCACGGTGGGAATAAAACCGATGTGGATCTCCCCGGACATGGGCTCGGCGAAGTGCTGGCCTATGCTCTTGAGCTCTCGCGCCTCTTTGAGCACCTTGCGCGCCTGACGGGCCATGGCATCGCCGGCGGGCGTGAACAGCACCTTGCGGGAGGTGCGCTCGATGAGGATCACTCCCAGTTCATCTTCCAGCTTGCGCAGCTGGCCACTCAGGGTCGGCTGGCTGACAAAGCAGCGCTCCGCTGCCTTGCGAAAGTGTTTCTCCTCTTCCAGCGCTACCAGATATTCGAGATCGCGAAGGTTCATAGGTACTGCATCCTGCCGTTCAATGAGGCCGATAGCATGCACAAGAACGGTGCGGGGGACAAGGGAGGCGCGCAGACGGGTCTGCCCTCTCCCTCTCCTTTGACAAGCCGCAGGCGATGGGCGAGAGACTCACCCCATCAGGGAGGTGATGTGATCCGCGAACGCCGCTGGCTCTCCCAGATAGGAGGAGACAGGCAGCGCAACGACGCGCTCCCCTTGCATCAATCCCAGGGTCGGGAACCCCTGCCCGCCGAGCCGGCGCAGCCACGCCTGGCTTGTGGCCAGATGGCCCACAAGATCGACCCGACCAAAGGCCAGGGCGAATGCTTCCGGTGTCAGCCCCTGCTCCCGCGCGAGCGCCGCCAGCCGTGTCGGGGAACCGACCCATTCCCCATCCCGGTAGTGGGTTTCCTGGATGCGGTGCAACAAGGCAAGGCCGTCGCCGCCAAGCTCGCTCACCGCCAGAACGGCGCGTATGGGCGGCTCGGAGTCGAGGAGCAGTGACTCGTTGAGCAGAAGCTCGTTGAAGTAGCGCTCACCAAAGCGCTGTCCGGTGAGGGCATGGATGCGCTCGTCATGGGGGCGCACATAGTCCCGCAGGGGCTGTCCCATGGCCTGGCGCCTGGCGCCCATCCAGAGGCCCCCCCCATGCAGTTCGATGCGAAGGCCCGGGATCTCGGCAGCGGCTTTCAGCAGGGGGGCGGCGCCATAGCACCAGCCACAGAGGGGGTCATAGACATAATGGAGGGTTGTTTGCGCTTCGTTCATCATCATTCTCGCTTCAATGCTGGATAAAAAACCGGGCCCTCGGGCCCGGAAAAAAACACAGGGATGTAGGCGTCAGGGAGTTACCACTTCATCTCGCCGGTATTGACCTTGGCACCGATGGCCAGGCCATCGTCGACCGGCAGGGAGGGGTAAGCCTTCTTCAGCGCTTCAATCAACTGGCCGGAGTGCTTGGTCTTGGCCAGCTCCTGCTCAAAACGCTGCACGTAGTCACGGGTGAAGGTCACGGCTTCGGTACCCTTGGGCGCAGTTCCCAGGAAGTGACCCGGCACCACACGCTCGGGTTTCAGGGCCAGCAGGTTGTTCAGCGCCTTGACCCAGTTGCTGCGAGCGGCCTTGGACTGGCTGTCCGCCATCCAGACATGCACGCCGCTGTAGACCGGCACACCACCAAAGGCCGTCTTGATGGAAGGGGCCCAGAGGTAGGCATTCGGGGTGTTCATCTCTTTGATGTCAATCTTCTCGCCATCCAGCGTCAGGTGGCTGGCCGTCATCACTTGCGGCACGGTCAGGCTCTTGGGTGCATCCTTGCCCAGGATCGGGCCCCAGTAGCTCAGCTTGGCATCCTTGGTCTGCTTGATATGGTCGACCACATGCTGGTCGGCCAACACCTTGACATCCGGGAACGCCGCCATGACGGGTTCCAGACCGAAGTAGAAGTCGGGGTCACCGGCACTGATATAGACAGTGGTCAGCTTCTTGCCGCTCTTCTTGATCATGTCCACCAGCGCCTGACCATGTTGCACGTCGAACTGGGCATCGATCAGGATGGCCTCTTTGTCACCGGTTACCAGTGAGGAGGAGACGGGGAAGATCGCCTTCTCGCCGGGGTTGTAGACGGTCACGGTCAGGGGGGCCGCCAGGGCGGAACCCGTCATCAGGAGGCTGGTCAGGGTCAGGGTACGCAGTGTGTTGTTCATCAGATAACGCTCATCGGTGTGGATTAATGGAATGAGCGCAGTTTATTGCATCACCATCGATACAAATACCGCATAATGGGCGCATCACTGTTGCACAAATCGAGCATATAGGGGCACAAGATGGATAGGCTGACCGCATTGCGGGTCTTAGTCTGCGTGGTGGAACAGGGCAGCCTGAGCGGCGCCGGGGAGAAACTGGAGATGTCCCGCGCCATGGTGTCGCGCTACCTTGCCGAGCTGGAACGCTGGATGGGGGCCAGATTGCTGCACCGCACCACCCGCCGGCTGAGCCTGACCGGGCCGGGAGAAGAGGCGCTGAACCGGGCCAGAGCCATGCTGGCCCTGGGGGAAGAGATGGAACACCTGGCCATCCGCCATGACGAGGCCCCCAAGGGGCAACTGCGCATCACCTGCAGCTACTCTCTCTCCGAAGCCCTGCTGGTCGGGGCGGCGAACGACTACCTGGCCCGTTACCCCGGCACGGCGATCGACATCCTGCTGCTGGACCGGACGGTCAATCTGGTGGAGGAGCGAATCGATCTCGCCCTGCGCATCACCAACGACCTCGATCCCAACCTGGTGGCCCGCAGGCTCGGCACCTGCCACTCAGTGGTGTGCGCCAGCCCCGCCTACCTGGCCCGCCATGCTCCGCCGCAGCAGGTGCAGGATCTGGCACTGCACAACTGCCTCACCTACACCTATTTCGGCAAGAGCCTGTGGGAGTTTCTGGGGCCCGATGGTCCCGAATCCGTCCCGGTGAGTGGCAACCTCAGCGCCAACATCTCCAACCTGCTGCTGGCCGCCACCCTGGACGGGGCGGGGATCAGCCTGCAACCCGCCTACTCGGTTCAGCCCCATCTGGCAAGCGGCGCCCTGGTCCCCCTGCTCACCCCGTGGCAGCCCAAGCGCCTCGGCGTCTATGCCGTTTATGGCACCCGCAAACAGATGTCCCCCCTGCTGCGCAGCTTCCTCGACTTTCTCGTGGAGCGGATGGCGGACGATCCCCTGTGGCAGGAAGCCCCTCCCTCTCTCTGATCCCTGCGAGCCGCACAAAAAAGGGGCCTCGCGGCCCCTCTTTGCTCCATCCTGTGCCCGGTCAGGCTTCGAAACCGAATGCCTTGACCGGGGTCTCTCCCTCCTCGGCCTCCTGATCCTCCAGATAGATGTCGTGATAGGCGGCATAGATGGAGTAGTTGATGGCAGGCAGCACCACCAGCAGGCCCACCAGCATCAGGAGTGCGCCAAAGAAGATCAGCACGGCCCCGAGCAGCCCCCACCAGAGGAAGGGCCACATGTTGCGCAGACATCCCTTGAAGCTGAGCCTGGCTGCCTGCCAGACCCCGACCTGATGGAAGAGGATAAGGGCGGGGGCGAAGGTGATGGCCATCAGCACGGGAACGAACAGTGCCAATCCCACCAGGGCGCAGACGAGGAAGCCCTGTGCCTGCTCCGGGGTCAGCGCCAGGGAGCCCGGATCCGCGGACAACAGGCCGGTGAGTCCCCACTGGTGCAGCAGGAATACGCAGATCATCAGGATCCCCATGATGAGGCCGAGCACCATCAGGCCCCCCAGCATCAAGGGGGTCAACCGATGGCGGAAACCGGCAAAGAAGTCGCCAAATTGCAGCGCCTCGCCTTGGTGACCCCGCCGCGCCACCGCCACCCAGCCAGCCCCCCACACCATATAGAGCAACTGGGAGATCAAGCCCCCCGCTGGCAGCTGATCCAACACGATGCCCACCACAAACCAGAGCACTATCATGGCCACGCTGGCACCCATCCCCTTGTTGAAGATGTCGAATCCGGTACGGATCCAGATCCAGCCCTGTCCTATGCCATGGCGTTTGGGTTCGTGGCGCAGGGCCCTGTCACTGTTCATCATTGACCTCGTCGAAAAATAGGGGCGAAGCGGCGTCTCCTCAGGACACGCTCACCGTGACCATGATGGGGCCGGTGCGTACTACCTGGCCCGGCAACCGGGTCGGGGAGAGCCTCATCTTGCAGTCGGTGACCTGGGTCGCCGCCGAGTAGGGTACCGCGATGGCGGTATCGAATGGAATAGGGGTCAGGGCCCCTGTCCGGCCATGCCCACCCCGACCCCGACCAGGCTGGTGGTGATGAAACGGTTGTCGCTCGCGAGCGCCCCCAAGATGCGGTAGCGCAGCGGCCCCCTGCTCAGGCTGGCAAGGTCGAAGGGAAAGCGGATCCCCGCAACCAGAGCATTCACCTCGCTGCAATGGCGTGTCCGTTGCGTCCTTCTGGGCCGCAGCCGATGAGTTTATCGGCCACGGTTGACGGACAGCACCGCCAGAATGTGGCATCATCTCCCCCCTCTTGCTTTCCCCCTGATCCGATGGAGCCATCATGCGCCGCCTCTTCTTTCTTCTCCTGCTGCTCGGCAGCCCTGCGCTTCACGCCGAACCGGGGTTTATCAGCCGCCTGCTCAACCACCCGGTGCCGGGGGGCGTGGCCGTGGTACCACTGGGAAGCGGGGCCAAGGCACCCGCAGTGCGCTATCAGGACAAGCCTGTGCTGGTGGTACAGGAAGACGGGAAGACGTGGATCGCCATCGTCGGCATCCCGCTCAAGAGCGCACCCGGCCCCCATCAGGTGACCACCAGCGATGGCCGCACCTTGAGTTTCACGGTCGGCACCAAGCACTACCGTGAGCAGCACATCAAGCTCAAGAACAGCCGCCAGGTCAATCCGCTGGCCGAAGACATGACCCGCATCAACCGGGAGCTTGCCGAACAGACCCGCGCCTACCAGACCTTCAGCCCGGCTCAGCCGAGCAACCTGCTGTTTGACAAGCCGGTCCAGGGCCCGCTCTCCAGTCCCTTCGGGCTGCGCCGCTTCTTCAACGGCGAGGAGCGCAACCCCCACTCCGGCCTCGACTTCGCGGTCGGAGCCGGCACTCCCATCAAGGCACCAGCCGCTGGCAAGGTCATCCTCATCGGCAACTACTTCTTCAACGGCAATACGGTGTTCGTCGACCACGGCCAGGGCCTCATCAGCATGTTCTGTCACATGTCGAAGGTGGACGTGAAACTGGGCCAGAGCCTGCCCCGCGGCGGCATCGTCGGCCGGGTCGGCTCCACCGGCCGCGCCACCGGTCCCCACATGCACTGGAACGTCAGCCTCAACGATGCCCGCGTCGACCCCGCCATCTTTATCGGCGCCTTCAAGCCCTGAGGCCGGCGACCTGCCGCCCACAGGCAGGGGCACTCAAAATGAAAAAGGCAGCCGAGGCTGCCTTTTTCATGGACGCATGACCACATCTCAGGCAGCGCTGTGCTGGCGCCCCTCCCTGTTCATCGCCCGCCACATCACCAGGACCAGCAGAGTGCTGCAAGTGGGCAGCGCCAGCCAGACACCGGCCACTCCCCACAGGGAGGAGAAGCCCCACAGGAAACCGCCGATCAGCACCAGCTTGCCGCCGGTGAGCAGGGAAGCGATGCGGGCCCGGTTGATGGCCTGGAAGTAGGTGGCCCCCACCAGCAGCAAGCCTTCCATGGGCAGCCCCCAGAAGTAGAGCCAGATACCGAGGGTCGCCACCGGCAACAGGGCAGCATTGTCCCCCGCAAACAGATAAACCACTGCCTCTGGCCACAGATACAGTGGGATCATCCCGCACAGTGCCACCGCCATGGTCACTCCCAATGCCAGGTTGCGCACCCGCAGCACTCGCGACCAGTTGCCCGCCCCGGCATTGAAGCTGGCGATGGGCTGGATGCCCATGGCGATCCCCTCGAAGATGAGATAGAAGAAGGCCTCGCTGTAGCTGATGACCCCATAGGCGGCAACGTGCAGCGAAGTGCCCACCGAGAGCAGCGCCTTGTTGTGCAGCGCCAGCACCACCGAGAGGTAGAGGTACATCAGAAAACTCGACACCCCGAGTCGCAATGTCTCCCCCATCAGCCGCCAGTCGGGCACCAGGGTATCCCAGCGAATGCGCAACTGGCTGCGGGGGGTAAAGAAGTGCCACAGGCACAGGCCTCCGGTGACCGCCTGGGAGAGCATGGTCGCGATGGCGGCCCCCGCCAGCCCCCAGGGGATCACCGCCATCAGCAGGTAGTCGAGCAGCACGTTGAGCACGCCGCCCCCCACCAGGATCCAGGTGGTGAGGCCGGGTCGCCCGTCGTTGCGCAGCAGGGCGGTAAAGGCCATGGAGAGCACCGCGAACACCCCGAGCCAGGCGTACCACTGCAGATAGGCGAAGCCTGCGTCGAAGATGACCCCCTGCGCCCCCATCCAGACAAGCATGGCCTTGCCGTAACGAATGCCAATGAAGGCGAGCAGCGCGGAAGCGATGAGCACCATCACCAGGGCATTGCCGACGATGTGGCGCGCCCTGGCCTGCTCCCCCTTGCCTAGATAGAAGGAGGCCAGCGACGAGGATCCCATGCCGATCAGGGCACCCACCGCGTAGAGCACGGCGCAGATGGGGTACGCCAGCATCATGCCGGCCAGCCCGTCCTGGCCCAGGATATGGCCGACGAAGATGCCGTCTATGGTGACATAGATGCCGGTGACCAGCATGGCGGCCACCGTGGGGGTGACGTAACGCAAGAAGAGGCGGGAAAGGGGGGCCGTGCCCAGATCGACGGAGGACATAAATTGCTCAATGAAGGGGAACGGCCAGAATAATAGCCAAACAAGACCCGGATCACCCGTTATTTGTGCCGTGGATCATTCATCTTGAGGGCTTTACCCGCCCCGGCCCCTGCTTTAGGCTAGGGCGACTTCTCCTGAACGGAAACGTGCGCCATGTTGCAACGCCTGCTCTGTCTGATGCTCTGTCTCAGCCTGTTCCCCTTCTCCGCTGTCCAGGCTGATGATGCCATCACTCAGGTAGAGGAGCTGCTGCAAAGCATCCCCAAGACGGATACCCCGGAAAACCAGCAACTGCGGGAGAGCTACCAGCAGGCGCTGCAATATGCCCGGGATGCCCAGCGCTACCGGGAACAGGGCAAGGCCTACCAGCAGATCCTCATCGACTACCCCAAGGAGTCCGCCCGTCTCAAGGAGGGGCTGCACAACTATCAGCCCCAGTCCCGCCCGTCCCTCTCCTCCCTCAAGGAGGATGCCCTGCGCCAGGCCATCAGCCTGAGCAGCAACCGCCAGCTCAACCTGCGCAAGGAGCGTCAGGCGGTGACCGACAGCCTCAACCAGCTTGAGAGCACGGGCCAGGAATATCACCTGCGGGTCGACGAGTTGCGCAAGCAGTTGCTCCAGACCCGCTCCCTGCTCGATCGCCTGAGCTTCAGCAACGAGTCGGACAGGTTGCAGGAGGCCCAGCAACTGGCCACCCGACTCAAAGAGCAGAGCCTCTCCGACCGGATCCAGATGCTGGAGCTGGAGCAGCTCTCCGCCCAGCAGCGCAACGATCTGGGCAAGCTCAAGCTGCAGGAGCTCAACCTCGCCATCACCGACGAGGATGAGTGGCAGACCAGTCTGCTTGCCCAGCAGAACCAGCTGCGCCGGGACAAGACCGAGCAGGCCCTGGCCGAGAGTGAACGCCTGCGCCGCCAGCTCACCTCTGACCTCCCCCTCTTGCAGGAGCAACAGCAGCAAAACCAGGCCCTCTCCCTCCAACTGGGGGCCCTCGAGGACCAGATTGAACGGGTGCAGGACGAGCAACGGGGGGTGGACACCTCCCTCTCCGGGCTCAACGAGCTGGTCAATTCGGTGCGCGAACAGCTGGAGTGGTTGCAGATAAGCAACGCCTACGGCGAGAACCTGCGCAGCAAGCTGGCCGATCTGCCAGCCTACTTCCCGCTGGAGCGGCTGGAGTCAGCCATCGTCAAGGCGCGCATGGCCAAATACCAGTACGAGACCGAGCAGGATGCCCTGAAGGATCCGGTCCAGCTGCGCAACAGCCTGCTCAGTGGAGACGGCATCACCCTGGACAGGGCCCAGCGCGCCGTGCTGGACAACCTGCTCAAGGCGAGGCGGCAACTGCTTACCCGGCTCAACGATGCCTCCGATACCCTCATTCAGGAGCAGACCCGCCTCAAGCTGCTCTACAGCCGTCAGAACAGCAAGATCGACGAGATCCGCGAACTCAGCGCCAGCCATCTGTTCTGGATGCCGGACGTGCGCCCCCTGAGCCCGGCGGTGCTGCTCGGCGTCCCGGCCGCCCTCGGCCTTGCCTTCAACCCGGCCAACTGGCTGCAACTGCCCAGGGCCATCGCCGAGAACAACCCCCTGAGCCTGACCCTGGCTGGCCTCGGGCTGCTGGGGCTGGCCTGGTGCTGGCTGAAACTGGCCCGCCACCTCATTCAATACAGCCAGTACATTGCCCCGCGCATCGGCAAGGTAACCCAGGACAAGTTCAGCCTCACCAGCCGGTTGCTGGTGCGCTCCGTGCTCGCCGCCCTGCCGCTGCCCGCCATGGTGCTCATGGTGCACGGCCTGCTGGACGGCGCCTGGCAATATCCCTTCGCGGTGGCGGTGGCCCGGGGCCTGGGTGAAATCTGGTTCCTGCTGCTGGCCCTGCTGGTGGCGCGCCACCTCACTCTGGAGAAGGGGATCCTCATCCTCCACTTCCGCTGGCAGAAGGAGCGGGTGCAGCGAGTATGGGGACAATTTCGTACCCTGCTGCTGGTGCTGATCCCGAGCTTCTTCGTACAGGGCATGGCGAGCAGCTATCAGGAACACGCCTTCTACGACTCCCTGGGACGCCTCGCCTTCATCATTGGGGCCCTCTGGCTGCTGCTCTTCTTTGCCCGCCTCAACCGGGAAAAACTGCCCCTCACCTGGGGTCAGGCAGACATGACCAAGCCCCATCTGCTGCACCACTTCATCTGGAACAGCCTGATGCTGGCCCCGCTGCTGGCGGTGCTGGGCGCCCTGTTCGGCTACTTCTACACCTCCCGCACCCTGCTGCGCCAGCTGGAGCTGAGCCTGCTGGCGGGGCTCGGCTGCCTGCTCGTCTACTATCTGGCCCACCGCTGGATGCTGATCCAGCGCCGCCGACTCGCCTTCGATCGCGCCAAGCAGAAGCGGGCCGAGATCCTGGCGCAGCGGGAGCGGGAAGAGGACGATCTCAGCTCCGAGATCCCCGATGTGGTGGAGGAGCCCGAGCTGGATCTGGATACCATCAGCGCCCAGTCCCTCGGCCTGGTGCGCACCCTGCTGATGCTGGGCTTCACCATGCTGGTGGTGGTGCAATGGTCGGATCTCAACTCGGCATTCAGCTTCCTCAGCAGCATCGAGGTGTGGCAGGTGAGCAGCAAGGTGGCCGGCATCGAGCAGCTCTCCGCCATCACCCTGCAGGATCTGATGCTGACCGTCTTCGCCTTCATCCTGACGGTGGTCACCGCCCGCAACCTTCCAGGGTTGATGGAGCTCACCCTGCTCCAGCACCTGAGCCTCTCCCCAGGCACCGGCTTCGCCCTCACCACGGTGAGCAAGTACCTGGTACTGCTGATTGGCGCCCTCACCGGCTTCTCCATGCTCGGCATCGACTGGTCCAAGACCCAGTGGCTGGTGGCAGCACTCTCCGTGGGGCTGGGCTTCGGGTTGCAGGAGATCTTCGCCAACTTCGTCTCCGGCCTCATCATCCTGTTCGAAAAACCGATCCGCCTGGGTGACACCGTCACCATCCGGGATCTCACCGGCACCGTCACCAAGATCAAAACCCGCGCCACCACCATAGTGGACTGGGACAGGAAAGAGATCATCGTCCCCAACAAGGCCTTCATCACCGAGCAGTTCATCAACTGGTCCCTGTCCGATGCCATCACCCGGGTCCGCTTGCGCATTCGCATCGGCCTGACCCAGAATCCCAAGCAGGTACAGCAACTGCTGGAGCAGAGCGTGCGCGAGTCCACCCTGGTGCTGGATACGCCCGCCCCGGAGGTGTTCCTCATCGAGTTCACCGACTCGGCCCTCATCTACGAGATCCGGCTCTACGTCAACAACATGGATCACCGGATGCCCATTACGCACGAGGTACATTCTCTGATCCTGGAGAAACTCGGCCAGGTCGGCATGCATCTGCCACATCAGCAGATCGACATCCGGATGAGCCGGGGATGAAGCCCCCAAAGACGACAACAGGAGCCATCATGCAGATCATTGCCCATCGCGGTGCCAGCGGCCTGGCCCCGGAGAATACCCTCAAGGCGATGAGCCTGGCGCTGGATCTGGGTGCCAAAGCCATCGAGCTGGACGTGCAGTGGGCCGACGGAGAGCTCTGGGTCTTCCACGACCGGCGACTGGAGCGCTGCACCAACGGCCAGGGTGTGCTGACCGGGCAATCCCGGGAGTACCTGGCGAGCCTGGATGCGGGGGACGAGGAGCGGATCCCGACCCTGTGGCAGGTGATGGCACTGGTGGCGGGGCGCTGCGAACTGCACATCGAGCTAAAGGGCGCCCACACCGCCGAGCCGGTGGCCGCCCTGACCAGGCGGGCCGAGGCCGAGCTTGGCTTTACCCAGGCGCACTGGATCGTTTCCTCCTTTCATCATCCCGAGCTGTTACGCTTCAAGGGACTACGACCGGAAATCAGGATCGGCGCCCTCACGGCCAGCCTGCCCCTCGACGGCGCCGCCTTCGCCGAAACGCTGGGGGCCTGGTCACTGAACTGCGACGTGGATTTCGTCGACGAGACCCTGGTGGCGGATGCCCATCGCCGGGGGCTCAAGATCCTGGTCTATACAGTCGACGAAGTGAGTGATGGGAGCGCCCTCGCCAGCATGGGTGTCGATGGCATCTTCACCAACCGACCAGATCGATTCAGCTGAGTATCGGCGCGGCCTGGCAGGCCACAAGGAGGTGAAAAGAATTGAAAAAATGCGGTGCACCGGGATACATAAAGTCCATAGCCAGCCGATACAGAGTTGGCTCATAACAATAACAAACACCATGGATCTCTGACTGACGCTCACAAGGATGTAAACATGAACCTATCCATCAAGAACAAGCTGGTCCTCTCCATCGGGGCCATCATTCTGGTCATCACCGGCCTGCAGGTCTGGTACAACACCTCCCAGTTGCGCAGTGAAACCCAGCGGCTGATCTGGAGCTTCATCGACGACAGCTCGGTCGCCAACGTCAAGGGGATCTCCCGCTGGCTCGACGCCCGCATCAATCTCGTCACCGCCACCAAGGAAGCCTTCGCCAAGGAAGACGAGCCCCTCAGCCACCTGGCCCAGTCCATGAATGCGGGCAACTTCGATCTCGTCTACGTGGGCACCAAGGATGGCCGGATGATCCAGAGCAAGCCGACCGATCTGCCGGCCGGCTATGATCCGCGCCAGCGCCCCTGGTACAAGGACGCCATGGCCGCCGGCAAGCTCGCCATCACGGCCCCCTATGCCGACATCACCACCGGCCAGCTCATCATCACCATCGCCGAGCCCTTCAGTCGTGGCAACACCGACGGCGTCATCGCCGGTGACGTCTCCATCGACGGTCTGGTGAAAGACGTACTCGCCATGAACTCGGAAGGCACCTATGCCATTCTGGTGGACAGCAACGGCACCATCATCGCCCACCCGGACAAGGATCTGACCCTCAAACCCGCCACCGCCATCTCCCCGGAGCTGACGGCAGCCAAGGTCAACGAGCTGGCCCATGACAACACCATCTCCGAGATGGATATCAGCGGCAAGGCAAGCGTATTCGACCTCACCGAGATCCCCAACACCAACTGGTATTTCGGCATCGTGGTGGACGAAGCGGTCGCCTACCAGTCCGTCTCCCGCATGGTCACCTCCGCCCTCCTCCAGGGATTGCTGACCATCCTCATCGTGGCAGGCTTCTCCTATGTCGCCATCAACGGCTCCCTGGCACCGCTGAAAACCCTGGGCGAGGCAATTGCCGATCTCTCCCGCGGCAACGGCGATCTCACCCGTCGCATCAAGATCGAGCGTGAAGACGAGGTCGGTACCGTCGCCAAGCACGTCAACACCTTCATCGAGCGCATCCACGTCATGGTGCAGGACATCTCCAACTCCTCCACCCAGCTCAACCAGCAGGCCAGGTCTTCCCACGACATGGCGGAGAAATCCAACCAGGGGCTGGCCCGCCAGCAAAACGAGATCTCCCAGATTGCGACCGCAGTGCACGAGATGTCCGCCACCGCCGTCGAAGTGGCCAGCAACGCCGAGCAGACCGCGGAAGCGGCCCGCAGCTCCTCCAGCAGTTGCGAGCACGGCAAGCAGGTGATTGCCCGCAACCAGCGCTCCATCACGGATCTGGCCACCCAGGTCAAGCAGGCCTCCGGCATCATTCAGGAACTGGAGAAGAACGCCCAGGAGATCAACACCATCCTCTCCACCATCCAGGGCATCGCCGAGCAGACCAACCTGCTGGCGCTCAACGCCGCCATCGAGGCCGCCCGGGCTGGCGAGCAGGGGCGCGGCTTTGCCGTGGTGGCCGACGAGGTGCGGGTGCTTTCCCAGCGCACCCACAGCTCCACCGTCGAGATCCGCAGCATGATCGAGACCCTGCAGCGCAACACCCAGGGCGCCGTCAGTACCATGCACGAGGGTCAGTTGCTGGCCCAGAACAGCGTGGAAGATGCCAACGATGCGACCCAGGCGCTGGAGCAGATCACCACCTCCATCAACCAGATCTCCGACATGGCGACCCAGATCTCCAGCGCCGCCGAGGAACAGCGTGCCGTCACCGACGAGGTGAGCCGCAACATCCAGGCGGTCAAGGATGTCTCGGACGAGCTGGCAGTGGATGCGGACAGCTCCCGCAATCTGTCGGCCCAGCTTAAAAATATTTCAGGTGAATTGAATAATCAGGTCGGCATGTTCCGCATCTGATCGACCATGGGAAGAAAGGGGCCGTTCAGGCCCCTTTTTTTTATAAACCCTTTTTGTTTCAACGGTTATAATCCCCTTTCGAGACTCTAAACCCTGTGATCGACATCTCCTTTTGCCCATGTGTGGGAGACGGGCCCAGTCTGTCATGGCTATATTCGCATTACTTTTTTGATGCCTAATCTCGATATGTCATCGTGATAATAGTTATCATTAAACTGTTTTGATAAAAAACTTAAAAACTTTATGGGTAATACCCAAAAAGAGAGGCATTTCTCATTTTTTTGAAAGAAAACTACGTATAATCTTGGAGTTAAAATCACCAGAGTAGCGAGTACGGCTGATCCAGATCACTGATGGATGGCGATAATGACGGCATTTTCATCCAAGGAATGGGGTGGTTGTAATAAAAATCACCGTTGCCAAGCACTAAAACAAAGCAGTTTGACTTGCATCAAGCCTGAATTTTTTTCATAGAGCAAAATCGTGCCCAGCAAATCTATCCCTAAGGAGGCAGATGTGGATATTATCAAGACCGATGTTGCCATCATCGGTGCCGGTGGCGGTGGCCTGCGTGCCGCAATCGCCATTGCAGAAGCCCACCCGGAGCTGGAAATCGCCCTGATTTCCAAGGTCTATCCGATGCGCAGCCACACAGTGGCCGCCGAAGGTGGCGCCGCAGGCGTCGTCCGTGATGACGACTCCCTGGAAAACCACTTCAACGACACCGTCTCCGGTGGTGACTGGTTGTGTGAGCAGGACGTAGTCGAGTACTTCGTCAACAACGCCACCAACGAGATGATCCAGCTGGAGCACTGGGGTTGCCCCTGGAGCCGCAAACCGGACGGCAAGGCCAACGTTCGCCGTTTCGGCGGGATGAAGATCCCCCGCACCTGGTTCGCCGCCGACAAGTCCGGCTTCCACATCCTGCACACCCTGTTCCAGACCTCCATCAAGTACCCGACCATCAAGCGCTTCGACGAGCACTTCTGTCTGGATCTCATCGTGGAAGATGGCCGCGTCCAGGGTGTCGTCACCTTTGACATCCAGAACGGCATCACCCGCTTCATCCAGGCCAAGTCCGTGGTGCTGGCCACCGGCGGCGCAGGTCGTGTCTATCGCTACAACACCAACGGCGGCATCGTCACCGGGGACGGCATGGCCCTGGCCTACCGCCACGGCGTACCGCTGCGGGACATGGAGTTCGTCCAGTATCACCCGACCGGTCTGCCGGGCACCGGCATCCTGATGACCGAAGGTTGTCGTGGTGAGGGTGGCATCCTGCTCAACAAGGATGGCTATCGCTACCTGCAAGATTACGGTCTGGGCCCGGAAACCCCGGTCGGCCAGCCAAAGAACAAGCACATGGAGCTGGGTCCCCGCGACCGTCTCTCCCAGGCCTTCTGGCAGGAGCAGCAAAAAGGCCGCGTGATCCAGGGCCCCATGGGCGACGTGGTTCACCTTGACCTGCGCCACCTTGGCGAGAAGTACCTGAAAGAGCGTCTGCCCTTCATCTGCGAACTGGCCAAGGCCTATGTGGGTGTGGATCCGGTAAAAGAGCCGATTCCGGTACGTCCGACCGCCCACTACACCATGGGTGGCATAGAAACTGACGGCAAGTGCGCCACTCGTCTGGCCGGTCTCTATGCCGCTGGCGAATGTGCCTCCGTTGGTCTGCACGGCGCCAACCGTCTGGGTTCCAACTCCCTGTCCGAGATCGTGGTCTTCGGCAAGGTGGCCGGTGAGCAGGCAGCCGAGTTTGCCGCCACCCAGCAACACGGCAACACCCAGGCGCTGGTCGCCAAGGCCGAGGCGCTCATCAAGCAGCACCTCTCCCTGCTCGACATCGACGGCACCGAAAACCCGGCGGATATCCGCAACGAACTGGGCATGTCCATGGAAGCCGGTGTCGGTATCTACCGTACCGAAGAGCTGATGCAGGGCACCATCGACAAGATCAACGAGCTGAAAGCCCGTTACAAGAAGATCAAGATCAACGACAAGTCCTCGGTCTTCAACACCGACCTGCTGTACGCCATCGAGCTGGGCTACATGCTGGACGTGGCGGAAGCCATGGCGCACTCCGCCATCAACCGCAAAGAGTCCCGCGGTTCCCACCAGCGTCTGGACGGTTACGAGGAGCGCGATGACGTCAACTTCCTCAAGCACACTCTCTCCTTCTACAACGGCGAAGGGGCCCCGACCATCGACTATTCCGATGTGAAGATCACTAAATCCCAACCGGCCAAGCGCGTGTACGGTTCCGAGGGTGAGAAACAAGACGAGGCTAAGAAGAATGGCTGAGATGATCGAAATTGAAATCCTGCGCTACCGTCCCGAGCAGGATAACGAGCCCTGGATGCAGACCTTCCAGGTGCCCTACCTCAAAGAGATGTCCCTGCTGGATGCGCTGCAATACATCAAGGATCATCTGGACTCTACCTTGAGCTTCCGCTGGTCCTGCCGGATGGCGATCTGCGGCTCCTGCGGCATGATGGTCAACGGCATTCCGAAACTCGGTTGCAAGACCTTCCTGCGCGACTACCTGCCTGGCAAGATGACTATCGAACCGCTCAACAACTTCCCCATCGAGCGCGATCTGGTGGTCGACATGTCCGACTTCATCGAGAAGCTGGAGAGCATCAAGCCCTACATCATCCCGTCCGAGCCGCGCAGCCTGTGCGATGGCGAGTACACCCAGACGCCGGCTGACATGGCGAAGTATCACCAGTTCTCCATGTGCATCAACTGCGGTCTGTGCTACGCGGCCTGCCCGCAATATGGCATCAACAAGAAGTTCACCGGTCCGGCAGCACTGGCGCTGGCCTATCGCTACAACGCCGACAACCGCGACAGCGCGTCCAAGGAGCGGATGAAGATCATCAGCCAGGACGAGGGCGTCTGGGGCTGTACCTTCGTGGGCTACTGCTCCGAAGTGTGCCCGAAAGGCGTGGATCCGGCCGCCGCCATCCAGCTTGGCAAGGTCGAGAGCGCCAAGGACTACATGATCGCCATGTTCAAGCCGGACTGAGACCAGGAGTGAGACCATGAACAACACTGAGAGCAAACGTAAGCCTTACGTGCGCGAGATGAAAAAAGACTGGTGGCTGAAGAATGCCTTCTACACCGGTTACATGATCCGCGAAGGCACCAGCATCTTCGTCTCCATCTACGCCGTCGTGCTGATGTGGGGTCTGCTGCGGCTGGTACAGGGTCAGGAGGCATTCAACGGCTGGCTGGAATCCCTGCAGAGCCCCATTGCCATCCTGTTCCACGTCATCGCCCTGGCAGCCTGCCTGTTCCACGCCAAGACCTGGTTCGCCCTGGCACCGAAAGCCATGCGCATCTTCCGTGGCGAAGACCTGGTGCCGGAGAAGCCGATCGTCATCGCCCAGTATGTGGCGCTGGCGGTGGTATCCCTGCTTGTCCTGATCATCGTGGCCTGAGGAGAAAACCATGAGACGTTCTGACGAACCCGGTTATTGGTGTCTGTTTGGTACCGGGCTCTCACTCAGAAACGTTGGCCACGATCACTCAATCATGATTTGAGGAAAAAATATGAGACGTTCTGACGAGCCAATTTACTGGGGTCTGTTTGGTGCGGGTGGCATGGTGGTTGCCATGCTGCTGCCGGTCATTGTCCTCATCACAGGTCTGCTGGTGCCCATGGGCATCATGGACGTGGAGACCATGAGCTACGAGCGCGTGCTGGCATTCGCCAGCTCCTGGTGGGGTGCCTGCATCCTGCTGGTGATCATCGCCCTGCCCGTCTGGCACGGCATGCACCGCATCTACCACGGCCTGCATGACTTGGGGATCCACACCACCAAGCTGCACCACTATGTGTTCTATGGCTTCGCCTTCCTGGTGTCCGCCATCACCGTCGGCCTGCTGATGGTACTGGTGCTCCAGTAAGCACATCCTGACTGCATGACAAACCGGGCCCAGTGCCCGGTTTTTTTATGACCATCTTCCGCGGTTCATCTCCACCCGGCAGCTGGCCTGCGCGCTCGTTCGGCATCCGTCACCAGAGTCGCGGTGCCGGTTCACGGCCGTTTTCCGCGTAGTAGAGCGACGGCAGAAACTGCGCCAGATAGCTGAACTCGCTGTAGCAGTGGCGCATCAGGTTGAAACCTACCTCGTCCGGCACCTCGTCAAACGGATTGGCGCAGGCCTTGCCCAGCAGAAAACGACTGCGCAGCACACAGCCATAGGGGGTATCCCGCGCCAGGTGCAGCATCTCGCCATCCAGTGGCGCCCCCTGCTCATCCAGCGCCACCTCGTCGCCAAAGCCGATACGGGCGCAGATGGCGGCAGAGAGAGCCTGCGTCTCCCGCGCCTCGTGTAGCGATTGCGGGGCGAACACCTCTTCGGCACCGTGGAACTTGAGGCGAGCTGCCACCGGCGGCAGCTCGGCAAGCCACTCCACCGCCGCTATGCTGGCTCCCACGAAGCGCTCCCCTTTTTTCCAGTGATGATCCCAGCCCCGGTGCTCGACATGATCGTGGGGGTGCCACCACCTGATGTGCTGGGTCGTCTCGAAGAAGGTGAACCACCAATCCAGCATGCGCCCCTTGCAGCCGTGCAGATCGGTGCGGATGGCGACCGTCAGCAGGCCGTCGGTGCTGCGGGTCAGACCCATTTCCAGGCGAAGGGGTTGCGGACTGAGCAACTCATTGATGTCATTGACGCCCCAGGGGGCAAACAGGGCAGAAGGATGCATGATATGACTCCCATAAATTTAGGAAACGAAGTTCGTTTCTTAAATTACGCTATGCCTGTATGCTGGGTCTGTCAATGCTTTCCAGGAGCCCATATGTCGCACCAGAACGATGAAGAAACACGCTCACGAGGCCGTCCGGTCACCCCGGAAGCCGACCTTCGCGCCGCCCTCGCCGAGGCGACGCTGACTTTGTTGCTCAAGGGGGGCTACAACGCTGCGACCGTGGATGCGGTGGCCAAAGAGGCGGGGGTTGCCAAGAAGACCCTCTACCGCTTCGCCGCCAATCGCGACGAGCTGGTAGCGCAGGCGGTGCGCAGCTGGACCGATGCCTTCCAGCCGGCCTTCGAGCAGGATGCAACCCACCCCGAGGCACTGGGAGAGATGCTGGAGCAGGGCTTGCAGGCGATTGCAGATCAGGTGCTGAGCGCACCGGCGGTGGGCATGTTCCGGCTGCTGCAGCATGAGTTCACGGGGCGGGATGCCCTGTTGGTGGCCTATCAGGAGAACGGTATTGCCCGCGGCAGGGCGACCCTGGCCAGCTGGCTGCAGCGCCAGCAGCAACTGGGCTGGCTGCGCGAGCTGGACGCTGCCCAGACCAGCGATCTGTTGCTGGCGATGACCATGGCGGAGCCGCTGCGCCAGATGGCGCTCGGCTTGCTGGCGCCGGGCAGCGACATCCGCGCGCGCATCACCGCGGCCGTTGCGCTGGTGCTGCCCGGCTTGATGCGAGGGTAGGCGTCCTTCCTCAGCGTGCCACCTCCTGCCATTGGGCCAACAAGGGAGCAGGAACGTTGCCATAACGCAGCAGCGGGGTCTGGTGCCACTCCGCCAGCTTCTGGATGGCCTTGCCCAGATCCTGGGCCAGGGTCCGGGTCACCCTGACCCCGTCTTCCAGATAGAGGCTCTTGACCTCGAACACCCCCTCCTTGCGATGGGCCTTGGCGTCCATCCTGCCCACCAGCTTGCCGCGATGCAGCAACGGCAGCACGAAATAACCGTACTGGCGCTTGGGGGCCGGGGTATAGCACTCGATACGATAGTCAAAGCCAAACAACTCGCTGGCCCGCTTGCGATCCCACACCAGCGGGTCAAAGGGCGAGAGCACGGCGGTGTGGCGCGCCTTGAGGGTGCCCGCCTGGGCCCGGACCAGCTCATCGGCCAGGGAGGCGTGAACGAAGGCTCCGTGCTGCCACCCCTCCACTCGTACCGGCAACAGCTCCCCCTCGTCCGCCAGTTGGTGGAGCAGGGCGTCGTATTTCCCCCGTTTAAGGCGATAGTAATCCGCCACCCAGCCGGTCTTGACCAGCCCCAGCGCCCGGCAACTGGCTCGCACCATGTCCCGCCGGGCGAGATCAGGACTCGGCAGATCCCGCTCGTCATTCCACTCCGGCATGACCCGCTCGGCGAGATCGTAGACCCGCTGGAAATTGCGCCGTTCGCGCACCATCAGCTGGCCTGCGGTAAACAGCACCTCCAGATGGCGCTTCTCCGGCTTCCAGTCCCACCAGCCGTTGCCCTTGTTCCCCTTGCGCTCGAAGTCTGCCGCCCGCACCGGGCCATCCTGGCGTATGCGCTCGACTATCTGCGCTATCTCGCCGCCGTGGGTCTTGAGCCACTGGGCGGAGAACTTCCAGCCCATGGCGGCGGGATCCAGCATCCGATGGCGCAGCAGCCGGTAATCTTCCCGGGGGACGAAACAGGCCTCATGAGCCCAGTATTCGAAGAGGTCACCATCGGCCAGCAGTTGTTCCAGCCAGCGCGGATCGTAGTGGCCAAGGCGGCTGAACAGCACCAGATAGGGGCTGCGGGCCACCACGGAGATGGTGTCTATCTGCAGCAACGCCATGCGGCGAATGCAGGCGAGCAGGTCGGCGGGGGTTGCTCTGGCGCGGCGCGGGGTCAGCAGCCCCTGGGCCGCCAGTTGCAGGTGGCGGGCGTCTTGCAATGAGAGGTGGGGGATCGACATGGAGATAGGGGCATCCGTTCCTGGGTATCAGGCCACCAGCATGCCCAACTCATGGCCAAATGAAAACGCCCGGCTCAGGGTTTGGTGAACACCGCCACATCCGCATGAGGAAACTCGACCTCTGCCTGCCAGCGGACCGCCAGGGCACGGAACGAGGCCTCGGCGAAGAAGACGATGTGGGTGGGATCGTGGCGATAGCGCCAGGTCTTGAAGCGCTCGTCCCCCAGCACCCGCTGGGTCTGCAACACCAGCACCCCGCCGGGCTTGAGACAGCCCCAGAGCGTGTCCAGCACGGCGCGGGGGGTGGCGATGTGCTCTATCACCTCGGTGCTGGTGATGAAGTCGTATTGCCTTGTCAGGCACTCTGGGTCGTCGGCATAGAACTTGTCGTAGCCCGCCATCTCGAAGCCCGCCTCCCGCCCCATGGCGATGAGGGCAGGCCCGGGGCCGCAGCCAAAATCGAGGCCGCTGGCAGGAGGCAACACCCGGGCCAGCACCTCGCCAAAGGCACGCATCAGAAAGGCCCGGTAGCGGGGATCGTCCACCCGGTTGTCGTGCCCGTCATAGACCGCCTTCTCGGCCCCCTCGTCCAGGTGGTCCGCCTCGTCCATCCAGACCAGCTCGCACGCCAGGCAGCGGTAATAGCCCTTGCCCGCCACCGGCAGGGCATGGTGCCGAGGGGAGAGACACAGGGGACAGTGAACAGGGGATGACATGGCAGCTCCTCGGGTGGCGACAGCGGGGCAGATTGCCTGCCACGCCCGCTGCTGGCAACTGTTTTGTCTGGAGCCCCCATCGACCCCCGTTCACCCCCCGCCAGTTTTTTTCGTCTTTTTTTGCGCCTTAAGGGTTTCTTAAGTTTGCCCTTTTACTCTCATCCCATCGCAAGAGAAGGAGCCAACCATGACCATCGAGATCCAAGCCCCCTACCGGTTGATCCTGGCCGAATCCCCGCAGCAGGTCATGGCGCTGCAAACCTATATCCAGGCCGCCTACACCCTCGAGTTCAATGCCCGCATTCCCCATTTTCTGCCCTGCCTGCTCGGGCTCTACCGAGCTGATGGCGTGCTGGTCGGTGCCTGCGGCCTCAATCAGGCCTGCCATGGCGAGCACGAGCAACCACTCTATCTGGAGCAATATCTGGAGCAGCCTGTCGAGGCCGCCATCGAGACCCGTCTCGGGGTACGTCCGGCCCGCCACCGCATCATCGAAGTGGGCAATCTTGCTTGCAGCGAACCAGGTCACGCCCGCCTGATGTTTGCCGCGCTGTGTCGTCTGCTGTGTGACAACGCCCTGGACTACGTGGTGTTCACCGGTACCGCCAAGCTGCGCAACAGCTTTACCCGCCTGCGTCTCAACCCGGTGGAGCTGGCCCCCGCCCAGGCCCATCAGGTGGGAGAGGATGCCAGTGCCTGGGGCGAATACTACCGCTGCCAGCCCAAGGTGATGGCAGGCGACATCAACCAGGGGCGCGAGGTGCTCGCACAGAGCAGCCTGCTGCTCAACCTGCTGGGGCCCATGCCCCGCCTTTTTAACCATGCCGACATCGACAGGAGGTGCGCGCAATGACGCTGTTCGACACCATCGCCCACCATGCCAGCCAGACCCCGCACCAGCCTGCGCTGCTAGGCAGCCAGAGTGAGCTGGATTACCAGAGCCTGTGGCAGCAGATCCAGCAACTGGCTGGAGTGCTGCAAGGGGCCGGCATCCGCCGCCTGGCCCTGCAACTCGACAACGGCCTGCCCTGGGCACTGATCGATCTCGCCTGCACCTGGGCCGGCATCGTGGTCATCCCGGTTCCCCACTTCTTCAGTCCGGCGCAGCAGACGTGGCTGCTGGAAAGCAGCGGAGCAGACGCCCTGGTCGGCCCGGAGCACCAGGGGTGGCAAGCCGCCTCACCCCTCGTGCTCATGGCAGGCAGGCCCGATGAGCAGGCCGTGCCCCTGTGGCGCCGCATCCCGGCCCGCCTCTCCGAGCTGCCAGCAGGCACCGCCAAGATCACCTATACCTCGGGCACCACGGGGCAACCCAAGGGCGTCTGCCTGTCGCTGGAACAGATGACGGCGGTCTGCGGATCCCTTGCCCTGCGGGTGGCCCCTGCCCGGGTTGAGAAACACCTGACCCTGCTGCCCCTCACCACCTTGCTGGAGAACCTGACCGGCTTGTATGTACCGCTGCTGACCGGCGCCTGCAGCCGCATCCCTTCCCTGGGGGAACTCGGCTTCTCGGGCTCCAGCAAGCTGGATCCTGCGGCCCTGGCCCATGCACTGCTGCGCTGGCCCAGCCACAGCCTGGTGCTGGTACCCGAGTTGCTGCGCCTGCTGCTGGCTCTGTGCCTCAATACCCCTGCCCTGGCGACACAGCTCGGCACCCTGCGCTTCGTCGCCGTGGGCGGCGGCAAGGTCGCCCCCGAACTCATCGCTCACGCCCGTGCGGCGGGGCTGCCGGTCTACGAGGGATACGGTCTCTCCGAATGCGGCTCCGTGGTCGCCCTGAACGGCCCCCACGGGGATCGTCCCGGCAGCGTCGGCCTGCCCCTGCCCCACTGCCAGGTGACGATCGCCGCAGACGGCGAAGTCATGGTCAGCGGCAGCGCCATGCTGGGCTACCTGGGGGAAGAGGGCGAGACGGGCAGTCAGATCGCCACAGGCACCTCTTCCTTAACACAGATCGCCACAGGGGATCTGGGTCGGCTCGACGAGGAGGGCTATCTCCATATCACGGGGCGCAAGAAGAACGTGCAGATCACCGCCTTTGGTCGCAACTTCTCCCCGGAGTGGGTGGAAGCCCAGGCCCAGCTCTGCCCGGCCATCGCCCGCATCGTCATCTTCGGTGATGGTCAGCCCGCCAACGTGGCCCTCATCCAGCCGCTGCCGGGCAGCCAGTCCCAATTGCCAGAGCAGATTGCCCGGCTCAACCAGCAGTTGCCCGATTACGCCCGCATCCATCACTGGTTGCCGGTCGCCCTGGATCAGCTCCCCGGCCTGCTGACGGCCAACGGGCGCCCCCGTCGCAACGAGATTTATCACCATTTTTCCCGGCAGATCAGCCAATGCCTCACAGGAGAGACCTCATGAGCTTCTACCAGACCCTGCAACAAGCCACCGCCTGCGAGCGCGAACGCCTGTTCAACGCCCCCATCATCGAGGCCTGCCGCCGCGGCGACATCAGCCGTGACACCTACCTCGCCTTCCTGGCACAGGCCTACTACCACGTGCGCCACACGGTGCCGCTCCTGATGGCCACCGGCGGCAAGCTGGGGCAGGAGTACGAATGGGTGCGTGGCGCCATCAGGGAGTACATCGACGAGGAGTACGGCCATCAGGAGTGGATCCTGAACGACATCCGTGCCTGCGGCGGTGATGCCGAGGCGGTGCGCCACGGCCAGCCGGGCCTGCCCATCGAGCTGATGGTGGCCTTCCTCTACGACCAGATCCAGCGCGGCAACCCCATGGGCTTCTTCGGCATGGTGCAGGTGCTGGAAGGCACCAGCGTCGCCATCGCCCTGACCGTCGCCGACCAGCTCAAGAGCGGTCTGGGTCTGCCGCCCCAGGCCATGAGCTACCTGAGCTCCCACGGGGCCCTGGACCAGGAGCACCTCAAGTTCTTCGAATCCCTGATGAACCGGGTGGAAGATGCCGCCGATCAGGCCGCCATCATTCACGCCGCCAAGGTGGTCTACCGCCTCTATGGCGACATGCTCTATCAGCTCACGGGATCCTACCAATGAAGCTTGAAGGCAAACGCATACTGCTGACTGGCGCCAGTGGCGGCATTGGTGAAGCCCTGGCCCATGAACTGGCGGCCCAGGGTGCCCATCTGCTGCTGCACGGTCGTCGGGCCAGCGCCCTGGAGCGCCTGCGCCGGGAGCTGCCTCATCCGGATCGCCACCAGACGGTGACGGCCGATCTCGGCTCTCCCCATGAGCGGGCGCAGCTGCTGCAACATCCGGCCCTGGACGAGGGGCTGGACGTGCTCATCAACAGTGCGGGCTGCAACCAGTTCGCCTGGCTGGAAGATCAGAGCAGCGAGCAGGTGACACGCCAGTTGCTGCTCAACGTCGAGGCGCCCATCCAGCTCACCCGGGCCCTGCTGCCCCGGCTGCGCAAGCCCGCCATCATCATGAACATCGGCTCCAGCCTCGGGGCCATCGGTTTTGCCGGCTACAGCGTCTATTGCGCCAGCAAGTTCGCCATGCGCGGCTTCAGCGAGTCCCTGGGGCGGGAGCTGGAGGGAACCGGCATCAAGGTGCTGCACTTTGCCCCCCGCGCCACCCGCACCCACCTCAACTCCGAGGCGGCCTATGCCATGAATGCCGAGCTTGGCACCCGGACCGACAGCCCACAGGACGTGGCCGAGGAGGCCGTCATCGCCCTGTGCAACGAAACGCGCCGCCGCTGGCTCGGCTGGCCGGAAAAGCTCTTTGTGCGGCTCAACGGCCTGCTGCCCGCCTTGGTGGACATGGCCCTGGCCAAGCAGCGCCCGATCATCGAGCGCCACGCCCGCCGCACCGCCTCCCCTGCCCCCGATCACAGGAGCGATCCCGCCTGTGCGACAAACGAGAAGGAACATTGAGATGAAGCACACCACTTTCCGTCCCCGATTTGGTCACGGCCCCCTGTTGCTCGTCCTGGGAGGCCTGCTGGCAAGCGGTCTGGCACAGGCCGCCGATGCCCTGCCCACCATTCAGCAGGAGTGGGCCCACTGCCAGTACCAGCAGACCGGCAACGCCAAGGAGAGCTGCCTGGAGAGCCTGAGTGCCAAGGCCGATGAGGCGAGCGCCAAGGAGGCATTTCGCACCGATCTGCTGATCTGGTCCGCCATCGTCAAGAGCACCTGGGCGGGGGCCAAGGGCGGCCTCGGCGCCCTTGGTCTGGTGAAGGAGGCCAAGGCCAAGCTCGAGATCGCCATCAAGCAGGATCCCAAGGCGCTGGAAGGCTCGGCCTACACCAGCCTGGGCTCCCTCTACTACCAGGTACCGGGCTGGCCGGTGGGCTTTGGTGACGACGAGAAGGCGGAGAAGCTGCTCAAGCAGGCGCTGGCCATCAATCCCACCGGCATCGACCCCAACTTCTTCTACGGCGACTTCCTGCTGGATCAGGGTGACAAGGCACAGGCGAAGGTCTATCTGGACAAGGCCCTGGCCGCCCCGGCCCGCCCTGGTCGCGAGGTGGCGGACGAGGGCCGCAGAATGGAAATTCGCGAGCGTCTCGCCAAGCTGTAAACACAAGCAGCACAGTGCGCTATTTCAACTCTGCCCACCAGCTTGCATACTGGTGGGCAGTGTCGTTTGAGGGAGAGAACAATGCGGATCCTGTTGGTGGAAGATGATGTGATGCTGGGAGACGGCATGGTGGATGCCCTGCGCAGCAGCGGCTACACGGTGGACTGGCTCCAGCAGGGGATGCCGGCCCTCTCGGCGCTCAAGAGCGAGGAGTTTGCCGCCCTTGTCCTGGATCTCAACCTGCCGGACATCGACGGCATCAGCCTGCTGCGCAAGTTGCGCCGGGAGGGGCAGACCCTGCCCGTGCTCATCCTGACCGCCCGTGATGCCCTGGATGACCGGGTGCTGGGGCTGGATGCAGGCTCCGACGACTACATGGTCAAACCCTTCGCCCTGCAGGAGCTCAACGCCCGGCTGCGCGCCCTGGTGCGGCGCAGCAAGGGGCAGGCCCAGGCGGTGCTGGAGTACGGGGAGCTGCAGCTCTTCCCCGCGTCACAACAGGTCACCTATCGGGGCGAGCCGGTCAAGCTCACCCCCCACGAGTACAAGCTGTTGCAGGAGCTCATCACCCAGAGCGGCCGGGTATTGAGCCGGGATCAACTGCAACAGAGCCTCTACGGCTGGGACGAGGGGGCAGAGAGCAACGCGGTGGAGGTGCACATTCACCACCTGCGCAAGAAATTCTTCCCCGAGCTCATCCGCAACATTCGCGGCGTCGGTTACATCGTGCCCCAGCTCGACGTCCAGGGCGCAAGAGGAGCCTCAGCCCCATGAGCCGTGTCCGTTCCATCCGCCGTTTCCTGCTCTCCGGCATCTTGGCCCTGGTCAGCCTCAGCCTCGCCATCAGCGGCCTTATCGGCTACCTGCAGGCCAACCACGAGATGGAAGAGCTGTTTGATGCCCGTCTCGCCCAGTCCGCCCGCATCACCAACCAGTTGCTCAGCCGCTATCTCAAGCAGAGCGGCGAGCTGCCGCGCAACGGCACCGTGTACCAGGAGTGGGTGCAGGCCGTCCCCGAGACGCCCCACATCGAGAAGGGCGGCTTCTTCCAGTTCGGCCAGGACAACGAGTTCACCCCCTATGGCCATGAATTCGAACACAACCTCTACTTCCAGTTGCTGAGCGAGCAGGGCGCCGTGCTGCTGCGCTCGCCCAATGCCCCGGCCCAACCGTTGACCACCCTGGAGCGGGGCTTCAACAGCGAGACCAAGGATCATCACGAGTGGCGCACCTTTACCCTCTACAACGAAGATGAACAGACCTGGCTCATCGTGGCGGAGCGGGATGACGAACGCAGCGAGCTGGCCAGCAAGATGGCCACCCTCACCATGCTGCCCCTCTTCATCACCCTGCCCTTCCTGCTCGGTCTGCTGTGGTGGCTGATCACCCGGGGGCTGTCACCGCTGCACCAGCTGGCGCAAGCCATCGGCGAGCGTCATCCCGCCAACCTGAGCCCCCTCAATCTCGCCATCAAGGCCGAGGAGCTGACGCCGCTGGTGGGGGAGATCAACCGGCTGATGCACGCCCTCGCTGACACCCTGGATCGGGAGAAACAGTTCACCAACGAGGCCGCCCACGAGCTGCGCACCCCCCTCGCGGTGCTGCGCATCCACAGCGAGAACGCCATGACGGCCGAGGATGATCAGAGCCGGGAGCAGGCCCTGCGCAAGATGCTCTTGGCCCTCGATCGCAGCGATCGGCTGATCCGCCAGTTGCTGACCCAGGCCCGCATCGACAACCAGCAGAGCCCGGCCCTCACCGCCCTTCCCTTGTTCCCCTTGTTGCAGGGCACCCTGGCGACCCTGGCCCCCATCGCCCTGAAAAAGGATCAACAGCTGTCCCTGGAGGGCGCCGAACAGGTGCAGGTAATGGGACAGGCGATGTTGCTGGAGCTGATGTTCGGCAACCTCATCGACAATGCGCTGCGCTACACCCAGGTGGGCGGCGAGGTCGCCGTGGTGGTGAGCCAGGTGGGCAACCGGATCCGGGTGGATGTGCGGGACAACGGCCCCGGCATCCCCACCGCCGCCCTCTCCCGGTTGTGCGAGCGCTTCTTCCGGGTCAATCCCCAGCAGGGGGATGGCGTGGGCCTTGGCATGGCCATCGTCTCGCGCATCGCCCAGCTTCACGGAGCGGATCTCGACATTCACAATCGGCCTGAAGGGGGGCTCGAAGTGAGCGTGCTGCTGCCCGCCTCGCGCCAGGCATGACGGGTCAGCCTTTGCGCACGCCATGAAAAACGGGGGCCAGGCCCCCGTTTTTCATGGCTGCACCACCCTAGTCGCAGGTGGGCTGTACCGTGAAGGTCCGGCTCGAATCCACCGGTCCCAGCTCCGCCAGCAGACGGCGCCCCAGCAGCACCGGGTAGATCATCTTGCTGCGATCCCGCAGGGTGAACCACTCCTTGTAGACCTGGTCCCCGACGCAGACGGACATGGTCACCGTCGGGCGCTCCTCCATGCCGCCCGCCCCGCGCACCGTCACGCTGCGCTCCACCGGCCGCTCCACGCTCCGGCGCACCACCTTGTCGGTATTGGCATCGGTCAGCACCAGGTTGAAGCGCACCCAGGGCTTGCCATCCTTCTTGAAATGCTTCAGGTCGCGGGCATCCAGCGACGAAGTGAGGGCACCGGTATCGAGCTTCATCTTGACCGCCACCCCGTAGGGCATCAGCACCCCCTTCTCGATCCAGCCATAGCTGGTCTGGGCCGCCATCGCGCTGCCGCACAGCGCCCACATCATGGCTGCCGCCACCATTCTCTTGCCCATCTTGCTCTCTCGCCTTGTCAGTCTTGCGCCCAGATGTATCACAGCCAACTGCCGGGTCAACCGGATTCTGGCGCGCAGGGGAGCAGGCTCTGGACGCGGTGCCAACAGGCGACAATCCATGCCGGGCACGGTGCGTGAGTGGGGAATGCAGCAGGAAAACGAGGGGAGAACAGGGTGCTGGATGACGCTGGCGGCCATCCTCAGGTTGTGACGCCAAAGGCTACCACAGCGGTGCGTGAATTATCAGTCTTGTTCTGACGGGATTTTTGCCTACACTGCTGTAAACCGGAGGGCCTGAAAACCACCGGTTTTTTTGCGCCTGCCGAAAAGTTGCCACTGCAAAGTGACCTCTCACACAAGGCTCAATAAGGAATTCGCAATGCGTATCGAAGAAGACTTGAAGCTCGGTTTCAAGGATGTCCTGTTTCGCCCCAAGCGCTCTACTCTAAAGAGCCGTTCCCAAGTCAGCCTGACCCGCCAGTTCACCTTCAAGCACACCCAGACCCGATGGCAGGGCGTGCCCGTCATCGCCGCCAACATGGATACCGTCGGCAGCTTCGCCATGGCGCGTACCCTGGCCAGCTTCGAGATGATGACGGCGGTGCACAAGCACTACAGCCTTGCGCAGTGGCAAACCTTCGTCAATGAGACCGACCCGGCCCTGCTGGGCCACGTAATGGTCTCCACCGGCACCTCGGAGGAGGACTTCACCAAGACCCGCCAGATCCTCGCGATGTCCAGCGCCCTGCGCTTCATCTGCGTGGACGTGGCCAACGGCTACTCCCAGCACTTCGTCGAGTTTCTGCGCAAGATCCGCGAGGCCTGCCCGAACCACGTCATCCTCGCTGGCAACGTGGTGACCGGCGAGATGGTGGAGGAGCTGATCCTCTCCGGCGCCGACATCGTCAAGGTGGGCATAGGCCCGGGCTCGGTCTGCACCACCCGGGTCAAGACCGGGGTCGGCTACCCGCAGCTCTCCGCCATCATCGAGTGTGCCGATGCGGCCCACGGCCTGGGTGGCCAGATCGTCGGCGACGGCGGCTGCACCTGCCCGGGGGATGTGGCCAAGGCGTTTGGCGGCGGCGCCGACTTCGTGATGCTGGGGGGCATGCTGGCCGCTCACGAAGAGTGCGGCGGCGAAGTCGTCGAGGTCGATGGCGAGCCCTTCATGAAGTTCTACGGCATGAGCTCGGCCAGCGCCATGGACAAGCACGCCGGCGGCGTCGCCGAGTATCGCGCCTCCGAAGGCAAAACCGTGCTGCTGCCCTACCGCGGCCCGGTGGAGAACACGGTGCGCGACATCCTGGGCGGGGTGCGATCCACCTGCACCTATGTGGGGGCCAGCCAGTTGAAAGAGCTCACCAAACGCACCACCTTCATCCGGGTGCGCGAGCAGGAGAACAACGTCTACGGCAAAGAGTAAGTTCCTCCTTCGGCCCCGAGCCGACCGTTAGAAGCCAGCCAACCGGTGTGCTACCCTGCGCACCGGTTTTTTTGCATCTGGGATCCCGCGCCATGACAAGCCCTCTCCCCCCCTTCGACTGGGACATCTTCTGCTGCGTCGTCGACAACTTCGGTGACATCGGCGTCACCTGGCGACTCGCCCGCCAGCTCAAACAGGAAGGCGCGCTCCCGGCGCAGAAGAGTGAGGTGCAGGTGCGGCTCTGGGTGGACGATCTGGCCAGCTTCGCGCGCATCTGCCCGGCGCTCGACCCCGCACAGGACGGTCAGTGGGTCGATGGCATCTATGTCCAGCACTGGCACGAGCGCCTCCCCGCCGACATGACCCCGGCCAGGGTGGTCATCGAGGCGTTTGCCTGCGAGCTGCCCGCCCCCTTTATCGAACGCATGGCCGAGCAGACCACGCCCCCCTGCTGGATCAACCTGGAGTACCTCTCGGCCGAGAGCTGGGTCGAGGATTGCCATGGCCTCGCCTCGCCCCAGCAGGTCGGCAGCCGGCGCCTCGACAAGTACTTCTTCTTCCCGGGTTTCACCGCCAGAACCGGCGGCCTCTTGTGCGAGCACGGCCTCATCGTCGAGCGCGAGCGCTGGCAACAGGATGTTGCGGGACTGGCCGCCTACTGGGCCAGCCTCGGCCTGCCACCCCAACGAGAAGACGAGCTGCGGGTCAGCCTCTTTACCTACGAGAGCGAGGCGCTCAGGAGCCTGGCCGAGGGCTGGCGCCAGAGCGTCACCCCCGTCACCCTGCTGCTGCCGCTGGGGCGCTCCCTCGACGACGTGCTCATCGGCGCAGGGCTGGCAGAGGCCATTCCCGGTGCCCGGGCCGGAGATCTGCTCCAGGCGGGCAACCTCACCATCAAGCTGCTGCCGATGACCGATCAGAGGGGCTACGATCGCCTGCTGTGGAGCTGCGATCTCAACCTGGTGCGCGGGGAGGACTCCTTCGTGCGGGCCCAGTGGGCGGGGCGCCCCTTCCTCTGGCATATCTACCAGCAGGAAGAGGATGCCCACATGGTCAAGCTGGACGGTTTTCTCGACCACTACCTCTCCCCCTTGCCAGCGCCGGCCGGTCAGTGGCTGCGCCGCTTCAACCATGCCCTCAACCGGGGGGAGCATACGGGTGAACTCTGGGCACAATGGCCGCAATACGCGGCCATATGGCAGCAACATGGGCGCACCTGGCCACAGAGGCTGCTGGCGGACGGGGATCTCGTCACGAGGTTGGTGAAATTTTTAGAAAGCCGTATATAATCTGGCAGTTTTTATCCGTCCGTTTCACGAACAGGAATTTTTTACATGAAAACCGCACAGGAAATCCGCGCTGGTAACGTAGTCATGATCGGCACCGAGCCGATGGTGGTCCAGAAGGCTGAATTCAACAAATCCGGCCGTAACTCCGCCGTGGTCAAGATGAAGCTGAAGGGTCTGCTGAACGGCAGCGCCACCGAGACCGTCTTCAAGGCCGACGACAAGCTGGAAGTCGTTCAGCTGGAGCGTAAAGAGTGCACCTACTCCTACTACTCCGACCCGCTGTATGTCTTCATGGACACCGAGTACAACCAGTACGACGTCGAGAAAGACAACCTGGGTGATGCCCTGAACTACCTGGTAGACGGCATGGAAGACCTCTGCGAAGTGACTTTCTACAACGAGAAAGCCATCTCCGTAGAACTGCCGACCACCATCGTGCGTGAAGTCGAGTACACCGAGCCGGCCGCCCGTGGCGACACCTCCGGTAAAGTGACCAAGCCTGCCCGCCTGAAGGGCACCTCCTACGAGCTGGCCGTTGCCGCCTTCGTGGAGATCGGTGACAAGATCGAAATCGACACCCGTACCGGTGAATTCAAGCGTCGCGTCAACTAAGTTGACCCCTTGATGTGATTGCAAAAAAAGCGAGCCAAGGCTCGCTTTTTTATTGGCTGGCACCTCACGGCCGGCCTGATGAGAAGCCGTGCCCCTAGCGGCGATGGGCCAGTGCCCGCACCAGCCTGTCCCCCACCCCCTGTACCAGTTGCACCAGCAGCAGCAACATGACCACTGTCCCTGCCATCACCTTGTCGTCAAAGCGCTGGTAGCCGTAGCGGATCGCCAGATCCCCGAGCCCGCCGCCACCGACCACCCCCGCCATGGAGGAGAAGCCAATGAGCATCACCACCGTCAGGGTGAGTCCGGCCAGCAGCGCCGGCAAGGCCTCGGGCAGCAGCGCCTTGACGACCACGTGCCAGCCGCTGCCCCCCATGGCGAGCACGGCTTCGACGCGCCCCTTGTCCACCTCATCGAGGGCGCTCTCCACCACCCGGGCAAAGAAGGGGAAGGCCCCCAGGGTGATGGGGACGATGGCGGCAGTGCTGCCCAGTGAGGTGCCGACCACCAGCCGGGTCAGGGGGATCAGGGCGATCAGGAGCACCACGAAGGGGAGCGACCGCCCGATGTTGATACCGATCCCCAGCACCATGTTGAGACGGGGCAAGGGCAGCACGCCCCCGGGACGGGTCACCACCAGCAGCACCCCGGTCGGCAGCCCCAGCAACAGGGTGAACACGGCTGCCACTCCCACCATGTAGAGCGTTTCGAGCGACCCCTGATACATCAGTTCGAGCAAGGCATCGACACTCAGGCGACTCTGCATAAACGCACCTCCTCTGTGACTCCGTGACGCGCCATGAAACGCCGCAGGATCTCGGGATCCGGCAACAGGGCCTGCCGCACGCGGGAGTCGGGGTTGGCCAGCAGGGTGCCCAGAGCGCCGCTTTCCACCAGCTGACCCCGTTCAAGCAATGCCGCGTGATCGCAGATGGCCCTGACCACCTCCAGCTCGTGGGTGATGAGTACTATGGTGATCCCGAGGCGGCGGTTGATGTCGGCAAGCAGCGCCAGCACCGACTCCGTGGTCTCCGGATCCAGGGCACTGGTCTCCTCGTCACAGAGCAAGTGGCGCGGATTGGCGGCCAGGGCGCGGGCGATGCCCACTCGCTGCTTCTGCCCTCCCGACAACTGGGAGGGAAAGGCGCGACGGTGCTCGCCAAGCCCCACCAGTTCCAGCAGCTCGCTGACCCGGGCCGCCCGCTCCCGGCGCGCCACTCCGGCGATTTCCAGCGGGACCGCCACGTTCTCCTCCACGCTGCGGGCGTGCAGCAGATTGAAATGCTGGAAAATCATGCCGGTCCCCTGACGGTGGCGGCGCAAGGCCGCCCCCTCCAGGGCCGTGATGTCGCGGCCATCGAACAGGATGCGGCCCCGGCTTGGCCGCTCCAGCAGATTGAGGCAACGAATGAGCGTGCTCTTGCCCGCGCCGCTGCGCCCGAGAATGCCGTAGATGGCTCCATCCGGTATCTCGAGCGACACTCCCTCCAGAGCGGGTTGCCCGTGCCCCGGGTACTGCTTGCCGAGCCCCTCCAGCACTATCATGACTGCCGCCCGGCCACCGGGATCACCGACCCCTTGTAGCTCTTGCGAATGAAGTCGGCGATCGCCCTGGACTCCAGATCCCGCGCCAACTGGCGGATCCGCGGATCATCCTTGAGCGCCGGGGTGGTCACCAGGATGTTGGCGTAGGGATTGTTCTGGGCGCTCTCCAGCCCCAGGGCATCGCGAGCAGGCTCCAGCCCCGCCTCCAGGGCATAGTTGCCATTGATCACCGCCAGATCCACGTCGTCGAGGGAGCGCGGCAGCTGCGGCGCCTCGATCTCCAGGATCTTGAGCGCCTTGGGGTTGGTGGCGATGTCGTGCACCGTCGCCAGATCCCGCGCCGGATCTTCATGGCCGGCCTTGAGGGTGATGAGCCCCTCGTGCTGCAACAGATAGAGGGCCCGGCTCAGGTTGGTGACATTGTTGGGCAGGGCGATCACCGCCTTTTCCGGTACCTCCCTCAGGTGCTTGAACTTCTTCGAATAGATGCCAAGAGGCTCCACGTGTACGGTCGCGGCCACCACCAGCTCGGTGCCGAGCGCCTTCTCCTGATCCCGCAGGTAAGGGACGTGCTGGAAGTAGTTGGCATCCACATCACCCGCCACCAGCAGGGCATTGGCATTGATGCCGCCGCTGAGCTCGATCACCTGCAGATCCAGCGAAGGGTCCTGGCGTTTCACCTCGCCGAGGATATCCGCATGGGGCAGTGGATCCGCGGCAACCCGCAGCGCCTGGGCTGCCTGGGCGGAGAGAGAGAGTCCGAGGGCCAATACCAGGCCGCTCAGGGAAAACAGTCCGTGCTTGTTCATCTTGTGCTCCTTGCCATGCAATCAATGGGTGGTTTCGCCGACCGCCAGCGCCCGGGGCGCCGGCAACAGATCGGCATGGTGGCGCAATGCCACATCAGGGTGGGAACGCAGCCGCCCCTTGAGGTAGTTCCAGCCCACCTCCCGCAGCAGCGGATTGTGCGGGTCGGTGGCAGGTCCCCTGGCTTCACGGGCCAGTGCCTCGGGCAGCGGATAGACGGGCACCACGACGTCGAGCTGGGCCCCCAGGAAGAAGGCGATGGAGAGACGCTCCTGCCCCGGCGCCGACGGCACCACCCGGTGCACGGTCGCCCGCAGGTAGCCGTTGCTGGCGAGCTCCAGCAGCTCACCGATGTTGACCACGAAGGTGCCGGGGAGCGGGAGCGCGTCGATCCAGTGATCCGGCGCCACCTCCACCTGCAGGCCGGGCTGGTCATCCTGCAGCAGGAAGCTCAGGAAGCCCGAATCCTTGTGGGGACCGACCCCCTGGGTGGCGCCCCGCTCACCGGGATAGCGGATCAGCTTGATATGTTCGTTGGGACGCTCTCCGTGCAGGGCATCGAAGGCATCTGGCGACAGTGCGAGCGCCTCGGCAAAAGCCCCGAGCAGGGTACGGGACATGCGGGTCATCTGCCCACGCCAGCGCGTCAGCACGGGTTGCAGTGTCGGCAGCGCCTCCGGCCACTGATTCGGCCCCTGCAACCGCCACCAGGGCGGGTCGCCCGCCGCGCGCGGCAAGGCAGGGCGATCGGCACCGATATCAAACTGCTCTCGCCAGTCGGGTTGACCCCGGGTCAGCTCCGCCCCCGGTCGGTTGTAGCCACGAAAATGGGGAGAGTGGATCATGGCGACCTGCTGCTTGGCCGCCAGAGGCAGCGCAAAGAAGGCCCGCGACAGCTGCTGCACCTCCTGTTGCAGCTCGGGATCGATGCCGTGGCCGGTCAGGTAGAAAAATCCCGTCTCTCTCGCGGCATCGCGCAACGATGCCAGAAAATCGGCCCGGGCGTCGGGCGAGGCATCCAGCTGCCTCAGGTCGAGGATGGGCAAGTGAACCAAGGTGCTCATGGCGATAACGCTCCCTGTCGATGGAAAGTGAGGGTGAATCTCTCGTTCTGACGAGACAGGGGGGGAGAATTCTCCGCCTGCGGCCAGTGACGACATGCCCCGGCCCCCTGTCTGCCTGCCCTTACTGAACCATGTATGGGTCACAGGATGGAACAATCAAAACCGGGAATGCTTTGCCATTTGGAACAATCCCGGCCCCGTGTCCGGCCCGCCGGTCAGACCCTCTTCGCCACCGCCGATGCCGATGTGCCCCCTTGCCCTAAAGAAACCCCCGGCGAGGCCGCTATGAGGGAGTGCTGGAGGATCCCCCATGACATTTCGCCCCTATCTGCTGCTGACCCTGCTTGCTTTTGCCGCCCACGGCGCCGGGCAGGCACCGTCAGGCGCCGCCCCGGATCCAGCCCCCCTGGTTCCCCCCGACTACTGGCAGAGCAGCGACTGGCAGGGAATACCCGACAGCACCAGGGTGGACAAGCAACAGGTACTGTTTGCCAAGCACGACAGCGACAACTACGTGGGTCTGGTCATCCTGCTGCCCGACTGGCAGCGCAGCGGCCAGCTGTGGCAACTGACCCGGGAGCTGGGGCGCCTCGGTTTCGATACCCTGCTGCTGCTCCCCTCGCCGCAGCAGACCGAGCTCGACCCCGCCGCCGAGAAGAAACAGCAGGTCATCGACGATTTTCGCAAGCAGTTTGCCTCCCGCATCAGCAAGCTGGGGGATGCCAAGCTGCAGGAGGGGGGCTTCAAGCTGCTGCTGGCCCAGGGTACCAGCGCCGCCTGGGCCGCCAACCTCATCGCCAGCGAACAGTTGCCCGCCCCCGATGCCCTGGTGCTGCTCGACGGCTTCTTCCCCAACCAGCTGAGCAACCAGACCCTCGCCAAGCAGATAGCCCAGGGCAGCATCCCTACCCTGGATCTCTATCAGGAGGAGGGAGGACGCTGGCCCCTGCTGGCGGCCGAAGCCCGCAGAAGCGAGAGCCGCCGCAGCCACAAGCTCAACTACCGCCCCTATGCCCTGATGGATCTGGAGGAGACACCGGGGCGCATCCAGGGCTGGCTGACGCACCTGGGCTGGATCTGAGGCCCTCCGAGGCACAGCCACCCGCCTTTTGCCTTCCCCATCGGACTTGACCCGATGCCACCGCGCTGGTCAGCCGCCCTCCATGTTTGGCATCATGTCCGAACCAATGGCAGGAGGCTTCATGCAGCAAATCGTGTTTCTCGACAGCGACACCCTGGACACCGGCATCAATCTGCGCCGCCCCGATTTTCCCCATCACTGGCAAAGCTACCCGACCACGGCGCCGGATCAGGTGGTGGAGCGGCTCAAGTGCGCCAGCATCGCCATCATCAACAAGGTGCGCATCGGGGCCGATGAACTGGCCCAGCTGCCCGAACTGCGCCTGATCGCCCTGGCCGCCACCGGCAGCGACAACCTGGATCTGGAGGCGTGCCGCGCCGCCAATGTCGCCGTGTGCAATATCCGCAACTACTCGGGCCCTTCCGTCCCCGAGCACGCCATGGCCCTGATGCTCGCCCTGTCGCGCAACCTGTTCGCCTGGCGCCAGTCCCTGCTGGAGGGGCGCTGGCAACAAAGCGGACAGTTCTGCTTCTTCGACCACCCCATCACGGATCTGCATGGCAAGCGCCTCGGGATCATCGGCAAGGGAACCCTGGGACAGGCACTGGGACAGCGGGCCAGCGCCATCGGGATGGAGGTTTACTATGCCCAGAGCCAGGTCGGCTCCCCGGGGGATGACGACAGGCTGCCCCTGGATGCCCTGCTGCAAAGTTCGGATGTGATCAGCCTGCACTGCCCGCTCACCCCCTACACCCGCCATCTCATCGGGGAGCGGGAGCTGGCCCTGATGAAACCGGGCGCCCTGCTCATCAACGTGGGCCGTGGCGGCCTGGTGGACGAGCAGGCGCTGCTCGAAGCCCTCGGCAACGGCCGTCTGGGGGGCGCCGGTTTCGATGTTGCGAGCGTCGAGCCGCCGCCTCCGGATCACCCCCTGATGCAGGCCCTGCGTTACCCCAATTTCATCCTGACTCCCCACGTGGCCTGGGCCAGCGAAGAGTCGATGCAGCGCCTCGCGGATCAGCTCATCGACAACATCAACGCCTTCTCCCTTGGCAGGCGCCAGCACCGGCTGGTGTAAGAGGCCGCTCGCCGCCCCTCACGGGCCGGCAGCGGGATCAAAAAAGGGGCCAAGGGCCCCTTTTTGTCGGTCAGCTTGCCGCAGCATCAGTCGTCATGCCATCTGTGCTTGCGGTGCTTTTTGTGTTTCTTGTGGTGCTTGTGATAGCGCCTGTCATCGTAATAGCGATCGCCGCGGCTCTCGTGACCATCCCCGGTCCTGGCTCCGATGGCGGAGCCACCGGCACCACCGATACCGGCGCCGATCAGCTGGCCCGTGCTGCCACCGACGCTCTTGCCGATGGCAGCCCCGCCCAGGGCACCGACGGCGCCGCCGAGCGCAGCTTCGTTCTTGTTGCCCCTATTGGCCGTGGCCGCACCACCGGCCGCGCCCCCCAGGGCTGCCCCCACCAGGGCGCCGGTGTCGCCACCCAGCTCCTTGCCGATCATGGTGCCCGCCACCCCGCCGGCTCCGCCGCCGAGAATGGTATTGAGGGTCTCGGATGCCTGCACCTGTCCTGTGCCCAACAGCAACGCCCCCAGCAGCGCCAGTGCGCTCATGCCAAACGGTTTCATTTTCATGGGGTACTCCTGTCAAACCTGATGATTGATTATTTTTCCCTGCACTATACAAAGCCCCCTGACCTGCGCCACTGCCGCAATGGGCACCTCACGGCCAGCCCTCCCTGTCTCCGGTTCGCGACACGATGCAAGAAAGCAGGCTAACCACCTGAAACCACATCAAAAAAAAAGGTCACACGAGAAATCATCCCCGTCATGACCCTTTTCCCGGCCCAAAGGCCCTTTTTTGCAGCGATCACCGTCAGACAGATACTGTCACAACCTCCCCGTCAACGGGCGACGACGCCGCCAGATGCCAGCAATCCCGCCCCTGGTGCTTGCTCTCGTACAGGCAGGCATCCGCCCGCTCGAGCAGCGTCAGGGCATCATCCGGATAGCGCGCGCCGCCGGCGCTCAGGGTGATGGCGTCGGCAAACTCCCGCCATTTCAGGGCTTTCACCCGACCGAGCAGGTGGGTCAGGCGGCATTCCACCTCCGCCTGCTCCCAGGGCAGCAAGGCCGCAAATTCATCGCCCCCGATGCGGTAGACCTGCTCATCCCCCAGGGTTCTCGCCATGATGGTGGCTACCCGAAACAGCACCGCATCCCCCACACCGTGTCCCCAGCTGTCGTTGACGCGCTTGAAGTTGTCCACATCGAACAGCACCAGCCAGTAGGGCCTCCCCGCCTGCTCCAGCCCGGCCCGCTGCTGATCGAAGGCTCGCCGGTTCAGGATGCCGGTAAGAGGGTCGTGGAGCAGGGCATCCTGCCCTTGCAGCAGGCTGTTTCGCACCTGTTCTATCTCCCCCAGGCTGCCGTGCACGAACCAGGTTCGCTGACGCCGCTGGATCTCCTTTCGCGCCTCATCCCGGATGAGGCCGCTGAGCGAGCCCTGCACCAGCGCCTGCTCCTGGCGAAAGATCCGCACCAGAAACCACAGGCTGCACAGCCAGATGCAGAGCAATGCCAGGGCGGGCAGCACCACCATCAACAGGGTGTCTTGCAGGTTTTCATGAAAATGGGAGGGGGGGAGATAGACGTTGAGATCCCACTCCATCCCCTCCAGAGCGTGTTGCAGGTGGCGTCCTTCCCAGAACCCGTCCAGGCCGGCCGCCTGCGTCTCCCGCTCTAGGCGGGGCGGCAACAGCGACAAATTGTGCCCCACCACCAGCTTGCCGCCCTTGCGCTCGGTGATATAAAGAGCCACCGGATCCTCACCCACCGCCCGGTGCAACGCCCTCTGCAAGGCGCTGAACGACATGTCCACCATCAGCAGTCCAAGCAGTTGCCCCTCATGATCCTTGACCCGCTTGATGAGGGTCAGTACCTGCCGGACCGAATCGAACTCCGGGTAGGGACCGAACCAGACGAGATCATCGCCCTCGCCGGACAGGGTCTGGTACCAGGGCCGCGCCTGTGCCCGGTAGCCCTCCGGTTGCTGCCAGTCGGGATAGCCGTCGAGCCGATGGGTGCGCGCATTGTAGAAATAGAGGAAGTGGGCGTCGTACTTGAACTGATGGGCAATGGCCCAGATGGGATTGATGGCCGATGCCCCGGCAGCGATGGCCTGCTTGTCCAGGGACGCCTCCAGTACGCCAAGCTGGCGGCGGTTGTCCTGCGCCATGTCCTGGAGCAGGGTGGCGTCGAGGGCGGCCAGCATGTGACCGTAACCCGCCACCGTCTTGTCGATGCTGCTCAGGTAACTGGCTGCCGCCAGCAACAGGGTGGCGATCAGCACCAGCCCTCCCAGGAGAAACGACAGCGGAGTCAGTATGTAATAGCGTTCCTTGATCAGCGCCGCCGTCATGTCAATCTCTATAAAATGTCATATTGGATGAATTTTATAGATTAAAAATCTGCAAAAGATATTGATTGAAGTCATTAACATCCACTGCTAATGGTAAAAAAGATATCAAGGTGTCTCACGGCCATATTCACATCCGTCATGTGAATATCCATAAAAAGTAGAAACAGTCATTACTCCTCGTTGACGGTTTATTGCCCGCAAGGTGATATAGTCGATGACTCGAGAAATCGGAGCCAGATGACCTTTGTCGGCAACGCTGGCGGTGATGATTCATCAACCAAGGAGATGTTATGAGCAGTCCGTTTATCGAACAGATCAAAGCACGTCGTACCATCTATGCCCTGGGCAACCGGGTGACCCACTCCGAGGCCCAGCTGACCGCCCTCATCAAGGATGCCGTCAAGCACAGCCCCTCTTCGTTCAACTCCCAGAGTTCCCGCGCCGTCATCCTGTTCGGCGAGCAGCACCACAAGCTGTGGGACATCGTCAAGGCGGAGCTCAAGAAGATAGTGCCGCCGGAGGCCTATCCCCAGAGTGAAGCCAAGATCAACGGCAGCTTCCGCGCCGGGGCTGGCACCGTGCTCTTCTTCGAAGACACCGCCGTCATCGAGGATCTTCAGCAGAAATTCGCTCTCTATGCCGACAACTTCCCCATCTGGTCCGAACATGCCACCGGGATCGCCCAGTTCGCGGTCTGGACCACCCTGGCCCAGGAGGGCATCGGCGCCTCCCTGCAACACTACAACCCGCTCATCGACGATGCGGTGCGCAAGGAGTGGGACCTGCCCGCCAGCTGGCTGCTTCGTGCCCAGATGCCTTTTGGCAGCATAGAGCAACCTGCCGGCGACAAGACCTTCATCGACGACGACGTGCGTTTCCGGGTCTTCAATTAAGCCTTCACGCTCCCTCCACCAGGGGGCGTTTTCTTCTCTCCCCCTCGTTCACCCTTGTCACGTGCCAGCCATACTCTGAACAAACGCTCTCTTGTCAGGAGGTCCCCATGGGGGACATCGCACGCCAACGTACCTCATGCACATTGACGCCCTTGTCCGCTCTGTTGTGTGTCGCCGCCCTGGTACTGCTGTTCTCGCTGATCGGCATCTTCACCCGCCCCCCCAACCTGCTGGCGGCCTTCTGGCCTGCCAATGCGGTCCTGCTCGGCTGCATGGTGCGCTATCCACGCCTGGCCACCCCGGCGGGCTGGGCCGGCGGCATACTGGGCTTTTTTCTTGCCGCCCTCTTCACCGGCGAGCCCCTGTTCAAAACCATCCTGCTGACCTGCGGCAACCTGGCCGGCATCGGCGTCGGGTATCTGCTGATGCATCGGCTCGCGCCTGCCGACAAGCTCCTCAGGCGCCCCACCTCCCTCGTGCTCCTGCTGCGAAACACCCTGGCCGCCTCCCTCGCCGCCGGCGTGGTCGGCGCCATCATCAATCCCATCCTGTCTCTGGGCCCCCCGCTCTACGGGCTGGGCTTCTGGTTTGCCAGCGAGCTGGTGAACTACATGACCATACTGCCGGTGCTCCTGACACTGCCTCCCCATGACAGCGTGCCCCCCTGGCGCACCCTCCTCTACCGCACCGAGTTCTCCTGGACCAGATTGATGCCGCTGCTGAGCCTGGTGGCCTCCCTGCTGCTCACCCTGCTCGTCGAGGGGCCGGGATCCATCGCCTTCCCGGTACCGGCGCTGCTCTGGTGCGCAGTCACCTACTCCGTCTTCGCCACCAGCCTGCTGACCCTGAGTTACAGCACCCTGATCCTGATCGCCCTTTCAAACGGCCACCTCGTCATCAATCACGATGTCCAGACCCAGTACTGGATGTTCTCCGTCCGGATAGGGGTCATGCTGATCGCTCTCACCCCCCTGACCGCCGCCAGCATCATGGCGGCCCGCAACAGCCTGCTGCGGGAGATGAAACACCTGGCCCACCACGATCACCTGACCGGTGCGCTGAACCGGGCCGGCTTCTGGTCGGCCGCCAATGAACTGCTCCAGCACCTCACGGTGCAGCGCTACCCTGTGGCGATCTGCATGCTGGACATCGATCATTTCAAACGCATCAATGATCGTCACGGCCACGAAGAGGGTGACAACCAGTTGAGCAACTTCGCGGCCCGGGTGCGCGACCAGCTTCGACCGGGGGATCTCTTTTGTCGCCTGGGGGGAGAGGAGTTCGTGGCCATCTGGCCCGGCCTCAGCGAGGAGCAGGCCATGGCGGTGGCCGAGCGGCTGCGAAAAATCGTCGCGCAGCCAGGGGAAGAAAAGGGAGCCGAGCCCGCCGTCTGCATCACGGTCAGCATCGGTATCGCCTCCCAGAGAGAGGGCCCCTTCAATCTGGACGAGCTGCTCTCTCGCGCCGATCAGGCGCTCTATCTGGCCAAGCACAATGGCCGCAACCGGGTGGAACGTTATTCGGCCGAGCAGGCTTCCCCCAGCATCGGGCAATCTTGCGGCGCCTGAATGGCGTGCCCCTTGTCGTCATCATCCTGCCTCTGCCGGCAGCGGGGCGGGCAGATGAAGATGGAGCCCGTCCGGTGCCACCTCGATCTCGATCCCGCGTCAGTCCCGCAGCCAGCCCTTGAGCCTGTCGTCATACCGCCTTGTTCCCCCCATCTGCACCACCTGGCAACCCGCCTGCAGGGCGCTGGCGATGCCCGCTGGCGCATCCTCGAACACCAGGCAATCGGCCGGAGCCAGTCCCAACCGGCTGGCAGCCAGCAAATAAGGCTCGGGATCCGGCTTGCCCCGTACCACATCCCCGGCGCACACCAGGAGACGGGGCAGCGGCAATCCGGCGTGCAGCAGCCGGTGCTCTGCCACCCTCCGGCTTGCGGAAGTCACCAGCGCCCAGCGCGTCGGCGGCAGTTGTGCGAGCCGTCGCCGGGCACCGTCCAGAGGTATCGGCGCCGCAGCGTATGCCATCTCCAGATCGTCGAGCAGGGCCACCTCCACTGCCATGTCCAGCTGGGGAGCCAGGGCCCCTATCACCTCCCGTGAGCGCACGCCGTGACACATGGCGAGCACGGGAGCGGGATCCCGCCCATGGTGCTGACACCAGCGCCGCCACACGACTTCCACGTCGCCGGTGGAGTGGACCAGGGTCCCGTCCATGTCCAGCAGCAGGGCCGCGGCCTTCACGCGCACCGCGCTCACAGGGCTCTCCCCGCCAGCGCATCGGCGAAGACCTGCCGCTGGGCAGCGGCCTCGTAACAGGCGAGCGCCTGCTCCGCATTGCTGGCCCACACCGGCAAGGGGGCGACGACGAACCCCTGCTGCAACAGACTGGTCAGCAGCTCCCCGGTCTCCGGTGCGGCCAGCGGCTGAGCCATCACCAGGCTCCCCTTGATCAAAAACAGATAGCGTTCGCTCGACATGACATGACTCCTTGTGGCTGAACAGCGGGCAAGCAGGCCCGTTTCGAGACCATTAGAACAAGGAGATTAGATAATTTATAATCAATAAACCGCCACATTGGATAACCAAATGGAATGAGATTCGACCTGAGACAATTGCAGGCCTTCGTCATGCTGGCCGAGAGTGCCAACTACCGGGAGGCGGCCAGCCGGCTTTTTGTGACGCAACCGGCCCTGACCAAGCAGATCCAGGGGCTGGAGCAGGCCCTCGGCAGCACCCTGTTCAACCGGGGCCGCCACGGGGCCGAGCTGACCGCCATCGGCCTCCAGTTGCTGCCCCAGGCCAGGGCTCTGGTGGATCACGGCAAGGGATTCGAGCAGCATGCCCTGGCGCTGGCAAGCGGTGCCGCCGGACGCCTCAACATCGGGTTCGGGCTCTCCAGCTTCGCACTGGCCCCCTCCCTGGTGGCCCGTTTCAAGCAGCAGGCCCCCGACGTGCTGGTTCACCTGCGGGACACCACCTCCGCCATCCAGCAGGAGCACTTGCTGGCGGGTCGGCTGCAACTGGGCTTCATGCGACGGCCTGATGCGCCGCAGCTGAGGGAACACAGGTTGCTGACAGACAGACTGGTCCTGGCCGTCCCCACCCAGGTGGCAGGGCCGGACTTCGACCTGGAGCGGGCGCTGATCCGCGATCCCTTGCTGCAGATGGTGGGCCATCGCTGCCCGGGTCTCAGCCAGCAGATCGCCCGCTTTCTCGGCGCCAACCGGCTGACCGGTCTCATCCAGGAGGCGGAAGACATCCAGACCCTGGTCGCCCTGGTGGCCGCCGGTATCGGCAACGCCATCCTGCCGCGCAGCGTGGGGTTCATCGCGGGCAAGGAGGTGACCCTCTACCCTCTCTCCGGCCCCTGGTCGGAATGGGAAATCAGCCTGGTGTGGAACCCGGAATTTGCCGATCCCATCCGGGATCGCTTTCTGGCCCTGGTCAGGGCGGCATATCCGCAGAGCCACAGCCTCTGAGAGGAGCACAGCCCAAACCGGAATCCTGAAGTACATAACGGCTGGCTAATGGCCACACCACTGCCGCTCGCAGGGGATGCCGTCTCCTTCCCCATCCATCTTGGTATTGGGGCAATTTTGCAAAAACCAGGTCGCCTCCTCGCAGGAAGTCATCTGGGAGCAATGCTGACGGCCATCGCACTGACGAACAAAAGTCGGAACCTGAACCGTACTGTTCGAAGTACTGTCCTCCTGGCTAAAAGAGGGAAAGGATGGAAGTGAGGCAAACTCGGCCGAGAAGCGGGAATAGAGGGAGAACAACCCCGCCAGCACCAATAGGGGGATTAACTTGCCACCCCAGCTCCCCTTGCGACGAGGAGCATGATACTCCCGGGTTCTATATGTGGTGGCGTGTGGTGCCCGAGGGCTCAAATCCTCCCTGCTCCCACGATCCGGCATGGATGGCATAGGTCCGCCAGCCAGCGAGAGCGGGCGGTCGGGAAAGAACACTTGTACGGCACAAGGCTTGCCATCCTTGCTGCTCCCGATCAGATAGGAAACCTTTTCCCCCACCTCCGGCGGCCTGCCATCGAATTGCAGGGTGGTGATGTGAACAAAAAGATCGGCACCGCCCTGCTCCTGCTTGATGAACCCGAAACCGCGTTGTGAATTCCAGCTCGCGATCCTGCCCTGATAACGCATGTCCTCATCCTTGTGGCCAGTACGGTTCCACTCATGTTGCCCGAAATTGGTTCGGTTTCAACAGAGCATTGGCATGAAAAATGAGTGGATTAGATACGAGTGGTCAGAGCAGCTCCGCGACCTTGATGATCTCGGCAATGCGACCGAGCATGCGCAGGGAAGCCTGATGTTCTGCGGCATCCGCCGCCGCACAGGCATCCTCCAGGATGGTGATGGCGTAGTCCCGATCGTGACCATCTCGCACCGCCCCCTGAATGGCCCAGCTGGTACTCACGCCGCACACATAGAGATGCTCGATGCGATTGGCCCGTAGCGCCGGCTCCAGCGCCGTGCCGTAGAAGGGGCTGACCCTGGGTTTGGTCAGCACCAGATCCCCGGGTTGCACATCGAGCTCCGGGTGAAAGTCGGTGCCGCTGTCCGCCAGGGAGAGGGCCCCGAACTGCCGGGCACGGCCAAACATGGGGGAACCCTTGGGTTGCAGCAGATAGCCCTCGTCAAACCCCACCTTGATGAGCACCACCAGCCAGCCGTGAGCGCGGGCATGAGCCAGCGCCTGATTGGCGTGCACAATGGCGTTCTGCTCGATCACCTGGGCCGCCGAGGCGGCGATGCGCCCGTCCGGGTGGGCGATGTCGTTGATGAAATCGATCACCAGCAATGCCTTGTTCATGGTGCTCCCCCCTTGCCTGAGGCCGTTTTGCCCCTGCGCCGCCTGGATCACTCCTCGCGGCCATATAAAAAACCGGCTGGCACCATCACACGGATTGATATGCCACCCGATTGGCACCTGGCAGTGCCACGCACTGCCTCATACCAGCCCAAGCGCATAGCGTAGCGCCATCTCCTTGAGGGGGCCCGCCTTGTCCGCCAGATTCAGCGCCAGGTTGCGGGCAAGCCTGAGGGGGCCTATCTCGTTGCTGAAGACCCCGTAGAAGAGATCCATCCCCGACTGCATCAGCAGGTTGTCAGGGCGGCGTCGCCCCTCGTAACGCCCGGCCAGCGCCAGCTCATGCCACTGTGCCCCCGCCTTGCCGAGCAACCCGGCCCAGCAGGCCACGTCCTTGAAACCGAGGTTGACCCCCTGCCCCGCCAGCGGGTTGATGGTGTGGGCCGCATCCCCGAGCAGCACCACTCGCCCGGCGTGATAGTCGTTGGCGTGGCGGCGCACCAAGGGGAAGCTCCCCTTGGCCGTCACGGTGAAACCGCCAAGGCGGCTGGGGAAGTGGCGGCGCACCTCGACGGCCAGGGCCTCGTTGCTCATGGCGGCCAGCGCCCGGATGCGGGCCGGGCTGTCATACCAGACCAGGGAGCCATGGCGGCCCGGCAGCGGCAGGAAGGCGCGCGGGCCGCTCGGGGTGAACTGCTGCCAGGTGATGTCTTCCTGGGCAAAATCGGTGTCGATGTTGATCAGCATGCAGTGCTGGCGGTACTCGAAACGCGACACCCCGATGCCGGCCAGTCGCCGGGTGTGGGATTCGGCACCATCGCAGGCCAGCACCCAGCGCGCCTGCAGCTCGGTGCCGTCATCCAGGGTCAGCACGGCGTCATCCGCACTCTGGCGCAGACTCGTCACCGCCGCCGGGGTATGGGTCTGGATGGTCGGGAAATCCTCCATCCTTTTCAGCAGGGCGAGCTGGATCAGCCGGTTTTCGATGATGTAGCCGAGCTGGGGCAGCCCGAGATCCACCGCGTCGAAGCGGGTAGCGAAGCCGTCCAGCTCCCAGGTCTCCAGCCGGCGATAGGGGCACAGCCGCATCTGCTGCAGATATTGCCAGGCACCGGCCCGGGTCAGCAGCGCCACCGAGGCCTGACTGATGGCGGAAACCCGCAGATCCAGCGACTGCTCGGGGGCATAGGGCTCGGGCAACCGGGTCTCGATGACCCGAACCGAGAGCCCCTCTGCCGCCAGCAGGCAGGCGGTGGCGGCGCCCACCATGCCGGCGCCGACGATGGCGATATCACACTGTTCCATAACTTGATTCCTGCAAGGAGTCCCCGCGATAAGGGGCAAGGGCCGAACCGAATGGGGCATGATAACGCAAGGAGGCGGTAGAAACAGTGAGAGGGATGCGCAATTGCCGACGACAAGCCGGCCCTGATGGCGGCGGGCGGCCCCAGACTGGTCAGCACCGGGATTGCGGAGTAAAATGGCCGGTCCTTTGACCCTGCCGATTTCAAAACCAGTCACGAGAAGCAATGAGCAAGAAACTTCATATCAAGACCTGGGGCTGCCAGATGAACGAGTACGACTCGTCCAAGATGGCGGACCTGCTGGATGCCAGCAATGGCTACACGCTTACCGAGGAGCCGGAAGAGGCAGATGTGCTGCTGCTCAACACCTGTTCCATCCGCGAGAAGGCCCAGGAGAAGGTGTTCCACCAGCTCGGTCGCTGGAAGAAGCTCAAGGCGAAAAAACCGGGGCTGGTGATCGGGGTGGGCGGCTGCGTCGCCTCCCAGGAAGGGGAGAACCTGCGCAGCCGGGCGCCCTATGTGGACATCGTCTTCGGACCCCAGACCCTGCACCGCCTGCCGACCATGATCAAGCAGGTGCAGGAGGGGCGCGGTGCCCAGGTGGACATCGCCTTCCCCGAGATCGAGAAGTTCGACAACCTGCCCGAACCCCGTGCCGAGGGGGCGACCGCCTTCGTTTCCATCATGGAAGGCTGCTCCAAGTACTGCTCCTTCTGTGTGGTGCCCTACACCCGTGGCGAGGAGGTGAGCCGACCGCTGGATGACGTGCTCTATGAAATCGCCCAGCTCGCCCAGCAAGGGGTGCGCGAAGTGAACCTGCTCGGCCAGAACGTCAACGCCTACCGGGGGCCGACCTTCGACGGGGAGGTCTGCACCTTCGCCGAGCTGCTGCGCCTGGTGGCTGCCATCGACGGCATCGACCGCATTCGCTATACCACCAGCCACCCGGTCGAGTTCACCGACGACATCATCGAGGTCTATCGTGATACCCCCGAGGTGGTCAGCTTCCTGCACTTGCCCATCCAGAGCGGCTCCGACCGTATCCTGACCATGATGAAGCGCCCGCACACCGTGCTGGAGTACAAGTCCAAGATCCGCCGCCTGCGCGCCGTGCGTCCCGACATCACCATGAGCTCCGACTTCATCGTCGGCTTCCCGAACGAGACGGACGAAGACTTCGAGGCCACCATGAAACTCATCGAGGAGATCAACTTCGACATGAGCTTCAGCTTCATCTACAGCCCGCGCCCCGGCACCCCGGCCGCGGACCTGCCCGATGACGTCGACATGGAAGTGAAGAAGGCCCGCCTGACCCGACTGCAAAACCGCATCAATCACCAGTCCATGCTCATCGGCCGCGCCATGTTGGGCTCGGTGCAGCGCATCCTGGTGGAGGGGCCCTCCAAGATGGATCCCATGCAGCTCAGTGGCCGCACCGAGAACAACCGGGTGGTCAACTTCGAAGGGCCGCACCGCCTCATCGGCGGCTTCGCCGACGTGGAGATCACCGACGTACGCCCCTACTCCCTGCGCGGCCGCTTCATCCGCGGCGAGGACGAAATGAACCTGCGCATCGCCACGGCCCCGAGCGAGATCCTCGCCCGTCGTCCTGACAACGTGCCCGATGATCTGGGCGTTGCGGCCTTCAGACCCCATTGATGACTCTCTCCCCCGCCCCGTGGCGGGGGAACAACCGATAAGAGGACACCTTGAGCCGACACATCTCCACCCTGAATCTGCATCTGGAACCTGCCGACAACCAGCGCCTCGCCAGCCTGTGCGGACCCTTTGACGACAACCTCAAGCAGCTGGAGCGACGTCTCGGCATCGAGATAAGCTACCGGGACAACCACTTCCAAGTGATCGGCAAGCAGGCCCAGGTGGAGGCGGCTGCCGTCATCCTCAAGCACCTCTATGTGGAAACCCAGCCCCTCAAGGGGAGCAAGGTGAGCGACATCACCCCCGAGATGGTGCACCTGGCGGTGCAGGAGTCCCGCGTGCTGGAGCAGGACGACGAACCCGCCCCTTCCCTGCCGTATGGCAAGGAGGTCACGGTCAAGACCAAGCGCGGTCTCATCAAGCCCCGCAGCCCGAACCAGGCCCAGTACATCGCCAATATCGTGCGCCACGACATCAGCTTCGGCATCGGGCCCGCCGGGACCGGCAAGACCTATCTCGCCGTGGCCGCCGCCGTGGATGCCCTGGAGCGCCAGGAGATCCGCCGCATCCTGCTGACTCGCCCGGCGGTGGAAGCCGGTGAGAAGCTCGGCTTCCTGCCCGGCGATCTTTCCCAGAAGGTGGACCCCTACCTGCGCCCCCTCTACGACGCCCTGTTCGAGATGCTGGGCTTCGAGCGGGTGGAGAAGCTGATGGAGCGCAACGTCATCGAGGTGGCGCCGCTCGCCTACATGCGAGGCAGAACCTTGAATGACGCCTTTATCATCCTGGACGAGGCCCAGAACACCACCACGGAGCAGATGAAGATGTTCCTGACCCGCATCGGCTTCAACTCCAAGGCGGTGGTCACCGGCGACATCACCCAGGTGGACCTGCCCCGCAGCACCAAGTCCGGCCTGCGCCACGCCCTGGAGGTGTTGCAGGGGGTCGATGGCCTATCCTTCAACTTCTTCGAGTCCAAGGACGTGGTGCGCCATCCCGTGGTCGCCCGCATCGTCCAGGCCTACGAGGCATTCGATGCCCAGCAGGCGGCCGAGAAGAGCGCAGCCACTCCCCGCAAAGAGAACACCAGCAAAGAGAGTGCCCAATGAGCGTGACCCTGGATCTGCAACTGGCCTGTGCCAGCAACGACGGCCTGCCGACCGAGGCCCAGCTGCAAGGCTGGCTCGACGGCACCATTCTGGGCTTCCAGCCCGAGGCCGAGGTGACGGTGCGCCTAGTGGACGAGGCGGAGAGCCGCGAGCTCAACCATACCTATCGCGGCAAGGACAAGCCCACCAACGTGCTCTCCTTCCCCTTCGAGGCGCCGCCGGGTCTCGAGCTGCCCCTGCTCGGGGATCTGGTGATCTGCCGCCAGGTGGTCGAGGCCGAAGCCGTCGAACAGGGCAAGCCCCTGATGGCCCACTGGGCTCACATGGTTGTGCATGGCAGTCTGCATCTGCTAGGTTATGACCATATCGAGGACGAGGAAGCCGAGGAGATGGAGCAGCTCGAGCGCGACATCATGCAGGAACTGGGCTTCGCCGATCCTTATCTGAACGACGAAGAGTAACGAACTGGATGGTCATCGTCTTGAAACAGCCGATGCCCATCCTCATATAGCCACAACGATTTCAAGTGTGTTCATACGAGTAACCAAGAGAGAAAATGACCGACGATCACCCTAGTACCGGCTCGCCGAAGAAAACCTGGCTCGACAAACTCAGCCAACTCTTCCAGGGCGAGCCAAAAGACCGCAATGATCTGGTAGAGGTCATCGCCGATGCCGAAGAGCGGGACCTCATCGATCAGGACACCAAGGACATGATCGAGGGCGTGCTCGAAATTGCCGAGCTGCGCGTGCGTGACATCATGATCCCCCGCTCCCAGATGGTGACCATCGAGAAGTCCCAGCCGGTGGACGAGTTCCTGCCGGTCATCATCGAATCCGGCCACTCCCGCTTCCCGGTGATCAACGAAGACAAGGATCACGTGGAGGGCATCTTGCTCGCCAAGGATCTGCTGCCGTTCGGTTTTGGCGGCCAGCATGCCAGCGAACCGCTCCAGCTGGAGAAGATCCTGCGTCCCACGGTGATCGTGCCGGAGAGCAAGCGGGTCGATCGCCTGCTCAAGGAGTTCCGGGAAGAACGCTACCACATGGCCATCGTGGTGGACGAATTTGGCGGTGTCTCTGGTCTCGTGACCATCGAGGACATTCTGGAGCTCATCGTCGGCGAGATTGACGATGAGTTCGACGACATCGAGGACGAGCCGGAAGAGATCCGCCGCATCAGCAAGCGGGTCTTTTCGGTGAGCGCGCTGACCGAGATCGAGGACTTCAACGACTTCTTCGGCACCCAGTTCAGCGATGAAGAGGTGGACACCGTCGGCGGTCTGGTGATGCACGCCTTCAGCCACCTGCCCAAGAAGGGGGAAGAGATCGAACTCGACGGCTACCTGTTCAAGGTGATGCACGCCGATCGCCGTCGCCTGCAACAGTTGCAGGTGAAGATCCCCGAGCATCATGCGGCGGCGCAGCCGGAGTCCTGATCCCGCCCAGCACCACGCACATCCCGCGCCCCTCTCGTCAGGGGCGCTTTTTTTGCCTCCCTCCCGCCGCGCTACCGCCACTTGGCCCACGCCGACCGCGAGGCTCGCCGTTGACCCGGTTTGCGGTTAAGATGTCGGCCATTGTGTTTTCATTCAGTCCAATTCGAGCCCCGATCCCCCGTGAAATCGAAACTCCTGACCAGCCTGTTTGCCATTGCCAGCGGCGCCATCGCCGTGCTGGCCTTCTCCCCTTTCGGCTACTGGCCCCTGGTGATCCCCTCCCTGCTCGGCCTTTACGCCCTGCTGGACAAGGCCACCCCCAAACAGGCAGCCTGGCGCGGCTTCGGCTACGCCATGGGTCTGTTCCTGCCCGGGCAGTGGTGGATCCACGTCAGCATGACGGAGTTTGGCGGCATTCCGCTGCCGGCCGCCTTCGTGCTGCTGGCCGGGCTCTGCGCCTATCTCTCCCTCTACCCGACCCTGGCCTGCTGGCTCTTCGCCCGCTTCTTTGCCGGCCGCCACTGGAGTCGCTGGCTGCTCGCCTTCCCGGCGCTCTGGCTGATGGCCGACTGGCTGCGGGGCTGGGTGATGACCGGCTACCCCTGGCTCTGGTTCGGCTACACCCAGATAGACGGCCCCCTCAAGGGCTTCGCTCCCCTTCTCGGGGTGCAGGGCATCACCCTTGCCCTGCTGCTCACCGCCTCCGCCCTCTGGCTGGTATGGCAACACCGCAAGCCGGCCTGGCTGCTGCTCCCCGTCGCCCTGGTGGGCGCCGCCCAGGGGCTGATGCAGCTCAACTGGGTGACCCGGGGTGAGCCGGTCAAGGTCGCGCTGGTGCAGGGCAATATCGAGCAGTCCCTCAAGTGGGATCCGGAGGCCCTGGTGCCGACGGTGCGCAAGTATCAGGATCTCAGCCGCGAGAACCAGGATGCCGACATCATCGTCTGGCCGGAGTCCGCCATCCCGGCCATCGAGAAGGAGATGGGTACCTATCTGGAGAGCCTGGACAAGGCGATGAAGGTGAACGACACCGGCCTGCTGGCGGGGATCATCCATTACGATCTGAAACAGCAGCGCTTCTTCAATACCGTGCTCGGCATGGGGGTGCAGGATGCTGAGGGCAAGGAGTCCTACTACTACGAGCACAAGAACCGCTACTACAAGTACCACCTGCTGCCCATCGGCGAGTTCGTGCCCTTTGAAGATCTGCTGCGTCCCATCGCCCCCTTCTTCAACCTGCCCATGTCCTCCTTCAGCCGGGGTGACGAGGTGCAGCCGAACCTGATCGCCAAGGGGCTCAAGTTTGCCGCCGCCATCTGTTACGAGATCATCTTCCCGGACGAGGTGCGCCGCAACGTGCAGCCGGATACCGACTTTCTGCTGACCGTCTCCAACGACGCCTGGTTCGGCACCAGCATCGGCCCCTGGCAGCACATGGAGATCGCCCGCATGCGCGCCCTCGAGCTGGCCCGCCCGCTGCTGCGCGACACCAACACCGGCATCACCATCGTCACCGAGATAGACGGCAGCATCATCGCCCAGATCCCGCAGTTCGAGGCTGGAGTATTGCGTGCCGAGGTACGCCCCGCCCACGGCCAGACCCCCTATCTGCGTTTTGGCAGCTGGCCCATGTATGGCCTGGCCGCCGCCCTGCTGGGGCTGGCCCTGTGGCTGCGCCCACGTGCCCACCCCTGGGCACGCAAGGGCTAAGACCACACAACGCCGATAAACAAAAGAGGCGCCCTTGGGCGCCTCTTTTTATGGTTTGGCTTATGGCTTGGCACAGTCTGGCGGCTCAAGGAGACAGCGGCTCGCGATGATATTCATCGGCCCCACACTCCGGGCAGGTGTCAAGCTGCTCCGGGTGCAGCACGGTATGGCGCCACTCGCAGTGGTCGCACACCAGCACCCCGAGTCCCACCCAGTCCCCCGCCCGGTAGACCCCCTTGTGTTCCAGCTCGTCCGCCAACTCCTGCCACTCCACCTGGGTTCGGTCGGTCACGTCCGCCAGCCAGGACCAGGCGGTGTCCTTGAGCGCCAGCATGAAGGCGGACTCCTCCACCTGCTCATCCTTGCGCCCTTCGTCATAGTTGCCCAGATCCCGCTTCACATACTCGGCGATCAGCGCCAGCTCGTCCTGGGTCAGATCCCCGGCCGCCTCCAGATAGGCCTGCACCTTGGCGATCATCCGGTTGAGGCGCTCTCCCTGAAACGCTTCCGTCTCTTCCCACTGCTTCTTGAGCTGGGCGATAAAGGCTTCATACCCTTGTCGACGTTTGTCCATGGCCATCACTCCTCTGCTGAATCCCGATCGAGCCAGACCCTGACCTCGGGCTCGGCGGATACGGGCGGCGGTTGCCATTCTCACTTCGTTGCGACTCTCGCGGCTCTTGCGGCGCTGCAAATCCTCGCGGGTACCGGACCTGGCCCGAGACCGGGCGGATGCTGGCGGTTGTTGCCGCCGCAGGATATGGGTATTCTATCGGGATTTCCCAGCCGTTTTATCTATTCATTTCACAGATCCGGATGTCACCAATGCAAGAGCAATACGTTCCCCAATCCATAGAACCAGCAGTGCAGAAGCACTGGGATGCCAAGAAAACCTTCAAGGCGGTGGAGAAAGTAGACAAGGAAAAGTTCTACTGCCTCTCCATGTTCCCCTATCCGTCTGGTCGTCTACACATGGGGCACGTTCGCAACTACACCATAGGTGATGTGATCTCCCGTTATCAACGCCTCAATGGCAAGAACGTGCTGCAACCCATCGGTTGGGATGCCTTCGGCCTGCCGGCAGAAAACGCCGCCATCAAGAACAACACGGCGCCGGCCCCCTGGACTTACGAAAACATCGAATACATGAAGAACCAGCTGAAGATGCTGGGTCTGGGCTATGACTGGGATCGGGAGCTGGCCACCTGCAAGCCGGACTACTACCGCTGGGAGCAGTGGTTCTTCACCAAGCTCTACGAAAAGGGCCTGGTCTACAAGAAGACTTCCTCCGTCAACTGGTGCCCGAACGACATGACCGTACTGGCCAACGAGCAGGTAGTGGACAACTGCTGCTGGCGCTGTGACACCCCGGTGGAGCAGAAAGAGATCCCTCAGTGGTTCATCAAGATCACCGACTACGCCGAAGAGCTGCTGAACGATATCGACAATCTGGAAGGCTGGCCGGAAATGGTCAAGACCATGCAGCGCAACTGGATTGGCCGCTCCGAAGGGGTCAACATCAGCTTCAATATCGACGGTCAGGCCGAGCACCTCGAGGTCTACACCACCCGTCCGGACACCTTCATGGGTGTGACCTATGTGGGCATCGCCGCCGGTCACCCGCTGGCGCTGCAAGCAGCCCAGAACAATCCGGAGCTGGCCGCCTTCATCGAAGAGTGCAAGAACACCAAGGTGGCCGAAGCTGAACTGGCCACCATGGAGAAGAAGGGCATGGCCACCGGCCTCTACGCCATTCACCCGCTGGATGGCCGCAAGGTGCCCGTCTGGGTCGCCAACTTCGTGCTGATGAACTACGGCACCGGCGCCGTGATGGCAGTACCGGGTCACGACCTGCGTGACCACGAATTCGCCACCAAGTACGGCCTCGAGATCAAGCCTGTCATCAAGCCGGTTGATGGCGACGTCGACGTGAGCGAAGCGGCTTATACCGAGAAGGGCGTACTGTTCAACTCCGGCGAATTCGACGGTCTCGACTTCCAGGGTGCCTTCGATGCCATCGCCAACAAGCTGGAAGGGCTCGGCAAGGGCAAGCGCACCGTCAACTACCGCCTGCGCGACTGGGGTGTCTCCCGTCAGCGCTACTGGGGCGCTCCCATCCCCATGCTGACCCTGGCGGACGGTACCGTGGTGCCGACCCCGGAAGATCAACTGCCGGTACTGCTGCCGGAAGACGTGGTGATGGACGGTATCCAGAGCCCCATCAAGGCCGACGCCGAGTGGGCCAAGACCACGTATAACGGCCAGGAAGCGTTCCGCGAGACCGATACCTTCGACACCTTCATGGAGTCCTCCTGGTACTACGCCCGCTACTGCTCCCCGGACTACGACAAGGGCATGCTGAATCCGGCGGCTGCCAACCACTGGCTGCCGGTGGATCAATACATCGGCGGCATCGAGCACGCCTGTATGCACCTGCTCTATGCCCGCTTCTTCCACAAGCTGCTGCGTGATGCGGGCCTCGTGAACAGCGACGAGCCGTTCAAGCGCCTGCTCTGCCAGGGCATGGTGCTGGCCGACGCCTTCTACTACAAGGATGAGAAGGGCGGCAACGTCTGGGTCAGCCCCCTCGACGTCAAGGTTGAGCGCGACGACAAGGGCCGCATCACCAAGGCTGTCGACCTTGAGGGTCGTGAAGTGATGCACTCCGGCATGACCAAGATGTCCAAGTCCAAGAACAACGGCATCGACCCGCAGCTGATGGTGGAGCGTTACGGCGCCGATACCGTCCGTCTGTTCATGATGTTCGCCTCTCCGGCCGAGATGACCCTGGAGTGGTCCGACTCCGGCGTGGAAGGTGCCCAGCGCTTCCTGCGCCGCCTGTGGCGCATCACCTTCGAGCACGTATCCGGTGGCGCCGTTGCCGCACTGGACGTCGCCGCCCTCACCAGCGACCAGAAAGCCGTGCGCCGCGAGCTGCACAAGACCATCGCCAAGGTGAGCGACGACGTGGGTCGCCGTCAGACCTTCAACACCGCCATCGCTGCCATCATGGAGCTGATGAACAACCTGGCAAAACTGGGCAGCGACGCTCAGGATCGCGCCCTGATGCAGGAAGCGCTGGAAGCGGTCGTGGTCATGCTCTACCCCATCACCCCGCACATCGGCTTCGAGCTGTGGAAGATGCTGGGCAAGGAAGGGGAAATCGATGTCGCGGCCTGGCCGGTGGCTGACGAAGCGGCCATGGTCGAGACCGAGAAGCTGGTGGTGGTGCAGATCAACGGCAAGATGCGCGGCAAACTGACCGTACCGGCCGAGATAAGCCAGGCCGACGTCGAGAAGCTGGCCATGGCCGATGCGTCCGTACAGAAGTTCACCGACGGTCTGACCGTGCGCAAAGTCGTGTACGTGCCGGGCAAGCTGCTCAACATCGTGGCCAACTGATGACGCCTCCCCTGGCGGCGGCCGACGGTCCGGGCCAGGGGCTGACGACACACGGATGATGACGGCGGGCCCTGCGCCCGCCGCTCTTCCCTTAATGCAAAGAGGATTTTTTATGGGCACCATCTTCACGCGCTGGATGGCCATCGTGCTGGCAGGACTGCTGCTGCAGGCCTGCGGTTTTCAGATGCGGGGCACCGCCATTCCCCCCGAGCTGATGACCATGAAAGTGGTCGGTGACAACAAGAGCGACTTCTACCGACTGGTCACCACCCGTCTCAAGGCCGCTGGCGTCGAACTCGCCGACAAGGAGGGTATCCCGGTGCTGACCCTGGCCGGGGTTCGTAGCCGCAGCCAGGTCGCCTCCGTCGACTCCATCGGCCAGGACCGCGAATACCTGCTGAGTTACAGCACCCAGTTCACCGTGGTCATGCCGGGCAAACCGACCCAGGTCTTCCCCATCACCTTCAACCGCAGCTTCCTGAACAAGCCGGATGCGGCACTCGCCTCCTCCCGCGAGCAGGAGCAGCTGGGCAAGGAGATGCAGGAACAGGCCGCCAACCTGGTTATTCGCCAGCTCAGTCAGGTCAAGTTCTGATGCGCGTATCTTGATGAGAGGGTGTTGATGAGAGTCTATCCCGAGCAGTTTGCGGATCACCTCAAGACAGGGCTCAAGCCCTGCCATCTCATTTTCGGGGACGATTTCCTGTTCAAGAATGAGCAAGCCATCGACCGTGCATCCTTCCCCCTCAACCAGGCCAGGTTCTGATGCGGATTTACCCTGAACAACTCGCGGATCATCTCAAGGCAGGGCTCAAGCCCTGCTATCTCATTTTTGGGGACGATTTCCTGTTCAAGAATGAGCAAGCCATCGACCGTGCATCCTTCCCCCTCAACCAGGCCAGGTTCTGATGCGGATTTACCCTGAACAACTCGCGGATCATCTCAAGGCAGGGCTCAAGCCCTGCTATCTCATTTTTGGGGACGAGCCCCTGCTCAAGCTGGAAGCCATCGACGCCGTGCGTCAGGTGGCACGCAAACAGGGCTTCGATGAACGCCACAGCTTCGTGGTGGAACAGGGGCTGGACTGGAACCAGGTCTACGATGCCTGCCAGGCCATGAGCCTGTTCTCGGCCCGCCAGATCATCGAGCTGGAGCTGCCCGCAAAGATCGACAAGGATCTCGCCGCCCGCATCAGCGACATTGGCAAGCAGCTCCACCCCGACCTGCTGCTGGTGCTCTCGGGCCCCCGCCTCAACCAGACCCAGATGAAGGCGTCCTGGTTCGACAAGCTGAGCCAGAGCGGCACCTATGTACCGGTCAACCACCCCGAGCCCCGTTTCTTCCCGCGCTGGATGAGCGCCCGCTTTCAGCGCTTCGGCCTCAAGGCACTGCCGGATGCGGTCAATTTCATGTGCCACGCCTACGAGGGCAACCTGCTGGCCGCCAGCCAGGAGATAGAGAAGCTGACCCTGCTCTCGCCGCCCCAGCCCATCAGCGTCGCCTATCTGCAGGAGACCATCATCCGCCACGCCCACTTCACTCCCTTCCAGCTCGTCGATACCCTGCTGGAAGGAAAAGTGAACCGGGCCCAGCGCATCCTGCTGGCCCTGCGCGCCGAGGGCACCGAACCCGGCATGCTGGCCTGGACCCTGTGCCGCGAGCTGGAGCAGCTCACCGAGCTGGCGCTGGCCGCCCGCGCCGGACAGCCCCTGGTGGAGCATTTCAGCCGCCTGCGCATCTGGCAGAGTCGCCAGCAACTCATCCAGCAGGCGCTGACCCGGCTTCCCTTCCCCAAGATCCGACAGCTCTGGCAACTGATGGCTCAGCTGGACCATGCCCAGCGCCATTTCGACACCGAGCAGGCCTGGCTGATGCTGCAAACCATCGCCCTCGGCTTTCGTGACGGAACCCCGCTCCCCCTGCTGGAGACGGAATCATGCTGACACCGCCCATCGGGATCCTCGGCGGCACCTTCGATCCCATTCACATCGGCCACCTGAGGCCCGCCATCGAGGCCCGGGACGCCCTGGGTCTGGCCGAGGTGCGCCTGCTCCCGAACCATATCCCGCCCCACCGGGCCAATCCGCTCTGCTCCAGCGATCAGCGACTCGCCATGGTCCGGCTCGCTGCGGCGGACAACCCGGGATTCGTGGTGGATGAGCGGGAGCTCAGGCGCGACACTCCCTCCTGGACCATCGACACCCTTGTCGAGTTGAGGAGCGAGCTGCCGGACACCCCGCTCTGCTTTTTGATGGGGATGGATTCCCTGCTCGGCCTGCCGGGCTGGCACCGCTGGCAGGAGCTGCTCGATTACGCCCATCTGGTGGTGAGCTGCCGCCCAGGCTGGCAACCGGATTATCCCGTCCAGGTTGCCGAGCTGCTGGCCCGCCACCAGACCCGGGACATTCAGGATCTCCATCGCCAGCGCCACGGTCATGTCTGGCTTTGTGACAACCTGCCCGTCGAGCTGTCGGCCACACGGCTGCGTGCCCTGCTCGCGGCAGGCCAGGATCCCAAATACCTGCTGCCCAACCCGGTCGCCGACTATATCCGGCACCACGGGCTCTACCGCTCATCGGCAACGCAGTAAACGGCGTCACGCAGGCGGGTCAGCCGACACGTCCGGGCGCACCGGGCCCGGCCCTGACTATTGCCAGGCCGGGTTGCACACTATAGTGATCGTCAAGGGGCCCCTCCCCTACGGGACGGCTCCCCGGGCGACGCTCCCTTTGCCAGGCTGGGAAACGGGAGTGACCATGATATAATCCGCCGCCCTCTGGCGCCGGAAGATAGGAGAAGACATTGCAAGGCCAAGAATTGCTCGCCTTTATCGTCGACAAGATCGATGACATGAAAGGCCGCGACATCATCACCCTCGATGTGCGCGGCAAATCCAGCATCACGGACACCATGATCATCTGCTCCGGCAACTCCAATCGTCACGTCAGTGCCATCGCCCACAACCTCGCCAGCGAGGCCCGTCATGCGGGGCTCGACCTGCTGAGCGTGGAAGGGGAACTCACCGGTGAGTGGGTGCTGGTGGACATGGGGTCGGTCATCGTCCACGTGATGCAGGATGAGTACCGCGACTTCTACCAGCTGGAAAAACTCTGGAGCGGCGCCGCCCAGGTCAATTCGCAATAAAGGGCGACAGCGTAACCAAAGATGAAGATCCAGTTGATTGCCGTGGGCACCAAGATGCCTGCCTGGGTAGAGCATGGCTTCGAAGAGTACCGTCGCCGCTTCCCCAAAGACATGCCGTTCGAGCTGGTCGAGATCGGCGCAGGCAAGCGCGGCAAGAATGCCGACATTCCCCGCATCCTGCAAAAGGAAGGGGAAGCCATGCTGGCCGCCGCCGGCCGCTCCCGCATCGTGACCCTGGACATTCCGGGCAAGCCCTGGACCACGGAGCAACTCGCCGTGCAACTGGAAGCCTGGAAGCTGGATGGCCGGGACGTGGCGCTGCTGGTGGGTGGCCCGGAGGGGCTCTCCCCCGAGTGCAAGGCTGCCGCGGAACAGAGCTGGTCGCTCTCGCCCCTGACCCTGCCCCATCCCCTGGTGCGGGTACTGGTGGCCGAGAGCCTCTATCGCGCCTGGAGCATCACCACCAATCACCCTTATCACAGAGAGTGACCCATGCCGACCCTGAGCATGCATTTCTCCTCTCTCACCCGCACGTCAGCCACAAGGTAACGGCATGCTGAAGAATCGCATTGAAATGCGCGATCACAGTGCCGAGGGACGTCTGTTCTTCCGGCGCACCTTGGTCGCCTACATCGGCATGGTCACCCTCATGCTGGTGCTGCTGGCTAACCTCTACTACCTGCAAGTAGAGTCTTACGAAACCTATCAGACCCGATCCAACGACAACCGCATCCGTGTGGTGCCGGTGGCGCCGCCCCGTGGCCTCATCTACGACGCCAACGGTGTCCTGCTGGCGGAAAACCGCCCTGTCTACAGCCTGGAGATCGTGCCCGAAGAGACCGAGAACCTGGAGAAGACCGCGGACGACCTCATCACCCTGCTGGCCCTGCCGGAGGGGACCAAGGAGAAGTTCCTGGCCGAGGTCAAGCGTCAGCGCCGCTTCAAGCCCGTGCCCCTGTTCGAGAAGCTGACCGAATACCAGGTCGCCCTCTTCTCGGTCAACCAGCACAACTACCCGGGGGCCAGCATCGAGGCCTACCTCAAGCGCTACTACCCGTTCGGCGATACCCTGACCCATGCCCTGGGCTACGTGGCCAAGATCAACACCCGTGACGTGGAGCGCCTCGAGAAGGAGGAGAAGCTCGCCAACTATGCCGCCACCAAGGACATCGGCAAACAGGGGGTGGAGAAGTACTACGAGGATCAGCTGCACGGCGTGGCGGGTTATCAGGAGGTCGAGGTGAACAACCGCGGCCGGGTAGTGCGCACCCTGAAATTCCAGCCCCCCGAGCCCGGCAAGGACATCTACCTCAACATCGACATCCGCCTGCAGTTGAAAGCCCAGGAGCTGCTGGCCGGCCGCCGGGGCGCCATCGTGATGATGGAACCCAACACCGGCGCCATCCTGGCCATGGAGTCGAGCCCGAGCTACGACCCCAACCTGTTCGTGACCGGCATCTCCAGCGCCAACTACTCGGCGCTGCTCAACGATCCCGCCCGGCCGCTGGTGAACCGCACCACCCAGGGCATCTATGCCCCCGCCTCCACCGTCAAGCCCATGATGGCGGTGATGGGGCTCAACGAGGGGGCGATCACTCCCAATTACCGCTACTTCGGCGGGCCCAGCTTCTCCATCCCGGGCACCACCAAGAAGTTCCGGGACTGGCGCCGCTGGGGCCACGGCTGGCTCGACGTCTATCGCGCCATCGAAGTGTCGGCGGATACCTATTTCTACGATCTCGCCTACCGGGTCGGCATCGACAAGATCAACAGCTACATGACCAAGTTCGGCTTCGGCCAGTACAGCGGCGTGGACCTCTATGAAGAGACCCGGGGCGTCATGCCCTCCCGGGACTGGAAGATGGCCCGCTGGCGTCAACCCTGGTACCAGGGGGACACCATCTCCATCGGCATCGGCCAGGGCTACTGGAGCGCCACCCCGATCCAGCTCGCCAAGGCCATCAGCATCCTGACCCAGAACGGTCACGACGTGACGCCGCACCTGCTCAAGAGCACCGCCTCCTCCGATGGCGTGGTCAACGCCCCCATCAACCCGAACGTGGCCATCGCCGCCAAGAGCGATACCTACTGGCAGGTGGCCAAGGACGGCATGTGGCGCGTCATCAACGGCCACGAAGGGACGGGGCGCCGCGCCTTCGCCAATACCCCCTACAAGGCGGCGGGCAAGTCCGGCACCGCCCAGGTGGTGGGCCTGAAAGAGAACCAGGTCTACAACGCGGCCACCACCAAGGTGGAGCACCGCGACAACGCCCTGTTCGTCGCCTTCGCCCCCTTCGAGGCACCCAAGGCGGTCGTCGCCCTGGTGCTGGAGAACGCCGGGGGCGGCAGCGCCATGGCGGCACCGGTCGCCCGCCACATGCTGGATGCCTATCTGCTCCCGCCGGAACCCCAGTTGCCACCGGCACCGGAAAAACCGTCCCAACCGAGTGAGGTCGTTTCCCAATGAGTAATTCTGCCCGCCAGCAGAGCATCTGGTACAAGCTGCACATCGACCTGCCGCTGCTGCTCGGCCTGCTGACCCTGATGGCCCTCTCCATGGTGGTGCTCTACTCCGCCTCGGGCCAGGATCTCGACTCCATCGTGCGCCAGCTGGTGCGCGGCGCCCTGGCCTTCGGTCTGATGATCGGCATGGCACAGCTGCCGCCCTCCCTCTATGCCCGCTGGTCGGTGCCCCTGTTTGCGGTGGTGGTGCTGCTGCTCATCGCGGTGGACGTGTTCGGCCATATCGGCAAGGGGGCCCAGCGCTGGCTCGATCTCGGCTTCATGAAGTTCCAGCCCTCCGAGGTGATGAAACTCTCCATGCCCATCATGGTGGCCGCCTGGCTCAGCCGGCACTCCCTGCCGCCAAAGTTCAGCCATGTGATGATCGCCCTGGTGATGGTGCTGCTGCCCACCCTGCTGATCGCGGCCCAACCCGATCTCGGCACCTCCATCCTGGTGGCAGCTTCCGGCTTCTTCGTCATCTTCCTGGCGGGGATCAGCTGGTGGCTCATCGGGCTCGCGGTCTTGCTCATCTGCGCCTTCATGCCGGTACTCTGGTTCTTCCTGATGCACGACTACCAGCGCCAGCGGGTGCTGATGCTGCTGGACCCGGAGAAGGACCCGCTCGGTCGCGGCTATCACATCATCCAGTCCAAGATTGCGATCGGCTCCGGCGGCGTGTTCGGCAAGGGGTGGCTGCAAGGCACCCAGTCCCAGCTCGAATTCCTGCCAGAGCGCCACACCGACTTCATCTTCGCCGTCTTCAGCGAGGAGTTCGGTCTGGTGGGAGTGGCCCTCTTGCTGGTCATCTACCTCTACATCATCAGCCGCTGCCTGTTTATCTCCATGCAGGCCCAGAACAGCTTCGAACGCCTGCTGGGGGGCGCCCTGACCCTGACCTTCTTCGTCTATGTGTTCGTCAACATGGGCATGGTAAGCGGCATCCTGCCGGTGGTAGGGGTTCCCCTGCCACTGGTGAGCTACGGCGGCACCTCCATGGTGACCCTGATGGCGGGCTTCGGCGTTCTGATGTCCATCCAGACCCACAGGCGGCTGCTCGCCTGATGCGGCTCGGCTGGCTGGCTCTATCTCTGTGCACCCTGACGGCGGGTGCTGCCGTATCGCCGGCCCGGCTCAGCCTGCTGGCCGAGCAGCAGCAGGTGCCGCTGGCAGAATTGCAGGCCGCCGCCGACCAGGCCAGCCTGCGCCAGGAGGTGCTGGACACCATCCGCCGCCCCTGGGAAGCCAAGCCCTGGCACCGCTACAGGCCGCTGTTCGTCACCCCGGAGCGCATCCGGGACGGAGTGGGATTCTGGCAGCGCCATGCCGCCACCCTGGCACGGGCCGAGCAGACCTACCAGGTCCCCGCCTCCCTCATCGTCGCCATCATCGGCATCGAGACCTTTTACGGTCGACAGATGGGCCGCCATCCGGTGCTCGACAGCCTTTACACCCTGGGATTCCACTACCCAGAACGGGCAGATTTCTTCGCCAAGGAGTTTGCCCAGCTGGTGCTGCTTGCCCGGGAAGAGAAGTGGCCGCTCACCAATCTCAAGGGCTCCTATGCCGGCGCCATGGGCATGGGCCAGTTCATGCCCTCCAGCTACCGCCACTACGCGGTCGACTTCGACGGAGACGGCAAGCGGGATCTCTTCGCCAACCCGGCAGATGCCATCGGCAGCGTGGCCAACTACTTCGCCCTGCACCACTGGCGCTGGGGCGAGCCGGTGGTGGAGCCCGCCTTGATCGGATTGGCGCCAGTAGGTACCCTGCTTGCACCCGAGCCCGAGCTAAGACACCGCTGGACAGAGCTGGCCGCTGCGGGCATAGAAGTCGCCACACCGCCGTCACCCGAGACGCCGGTAAAACTGCTGGCGATGGAGCAGGCCGAAGGACCGGAATACTGGGTCGCGCGCCACAATTTTTACGTGATCACCCGCTACAATCGCAGCCCTCTCTATGCGATGGCGGTGCATCAACTCAGTCAAGCAATCCAGGACGCTTATGCATTACAGCCACAAACTTCTTCCCCTCAGCCTGACCTTGTTGCTGGCCGCCTGTAGCAGCCAACCCGAACCCCAGCCGCTGCCCCCGGAGCCCGTCCCCCAGGAGAAGCCCCAGGTCATCGAGATCCCCCAGGCGACCGGCGCCATTCCCCGCCCCGAACCCATGAGCGAGAGCGGCAACCGGGACTACTGGATCGGCAAGCAGAAGTTTGAGGTGTGGCGCGACATCAAGCACTACAGCGAGGAAGGCACTGCCAGCTGGCTCTCCCGGGATCTGGACGGCAACAAGACTGCCAACGGTGACGTGCAGGACAGCACCCTGTTCAGCGCAGCCCACCGCAATCTGCCCCTGCCAAGCTACGTGCGGGTCACCAATCTGGACAACGGTCTGGAGACCATAGTACGCGTCAATGATCGCGGCCCCTTCGGCAGCGATCGCCTCATCGATCTCTCTCACGCCGCCGCCGCGCAGTTGGAGATGGTGGAAGGGGGTGAGGCCCGGGTGCGCCTCGAACTCATCACCGATCAGCCCGATCAGATGGTGGAGATGGTGCCCATGACCCCGATGACGCCCATGGAGCCTGCGGCGCCAGCAGCCAATTCCTTCGTGAACGAGACGCCGGCCCCCACGGCACCGGCCAAGGCCGCGCCTGCTCCTGCTCCTGCTCCTGCCGCCACGGCGACCACCACCGTCTCCCCTCCCAGGGCCGGTGCGACCCAGGGCAAGATGATCCAGGTGCTTGCCAGCGGCTCGCAGGCGCGGGCCGAGGCCATGGGCAAGGTGATGACCCAGCGCTATGGCGTGCCGTACCAGGTGGTGGCACATGGCGCCGTCTTCCGCGTCCTGCTCGGGCCCGTGGCCAGCGACAAGCAGGCCCCCCTGCTCGAGCAGATACGCCAGGGTGGGTTGGAGCAGGCCTTCATCGTGCCCTGATACCCGCCCCGACCTCGCGCCGGGATACGACGCGAGGTCGGGGGCCATCCCATAAAATCCCGTCCAGGTCGCATCTCGGACTATGACCGACACGCACATCTGGTATAGTGGGGCCCGCTTTTTTTCAACTTGGGTACATCCCATCCAGGCACCAGGAATTTCAAGATGTCCAAATTTGCCCGCTCCGTTATTCTGGCCTCCCTGTTAAGCGCCACCGCTCAGGCCAACCAGCCTGTTCCGACCCCGGATTCGGCCCTGCCGAGTGCCCAGCCGGTCCCCACTTTGAACAGCGCCCCCATGGTGGTGCCTGCCGCGCCCGAGATCTCCGCCAAGGCCCACATCCTGATCGACTACTTCTCCGGCCAGGTGCTGGCCGAGCAGAACGCCGACGAACGTCTGCCCCCCGCCAGCCTGACCAAGATGATGACCTCCTACATCGTCGGCGACGAGCTGCACAAGGGGAACATCAAGGGCACCGACATGGTGACCATCAGCCAGAACGCCTGGTCCAAGAACTACTCCGACTCCTCCAAGATGTTCATCGAGGTGGGCAAGCAGGTCTCCGTCGATGATCTCAACAAGGGCATCATCATCCAGTCCGGCAACGACGCCTGCGTCGCCATGGCCGAGCACCTGGCAGGCAGCACCGACTCCTTCGCCAGCCTGATGAACGCCTGGGCCGCCAAGCTCGGCATGAAGGACTCCCAGTTCAAGAACCCCCACGGCCTGGATGAAGAGGGCCACTACAGTACCGCCCGCGACATGGCCCGCCTGGGTCAGGCCCTGATCCACGATCAGCCGGAGGAGTACAAGATCTACTCCCAGAAGTCCTTCGTGTTCAACGGCATCACCCAGCACAACCGCAACCGCCTGCTGTGGGACCAATCCCTGCAGGTTGACGGCATCAAGACAGGTCACGTCAGCCAGGTCGGCTACAACCTGGTCTCTTCCGCCACCAACAACGAAGGCATGCGCCTGATCGCCGTGGTCATGGGGGCCAACAGCGAGGCCTCCCGCGCTGCCGAGAGCAAGAAGCTGCTCACCTACGGCTTCCGCTTCTTCCAGAGCCTGACCCCCTACAAGGCGGGCACCGAACTGGTCACCCAGAAGATCTGGATGGGCGACAAGCCGGAAGTGAAGCTGGGGGTCGACAAGGACGTCTCCGTGCTGGTCACCCGTGGCCAGGGCAACAACCTCAAGGCGGACTTCCAGCTGGAGAGCGAGCTGAAGGCGCCCCTGGCCAAGGGCCAGCGCGTCAGCACCGTGTACCTCAAGCAAGGGGACAAGGAGATCAAGCAGGTTCCCCTGGTTGCCCTGGAAGAGGTGCAGGAAGGTGGCCTGATGAGCCGCCTGTGGGATTACCTGGTCATGCTGGTCTCCAGCTGGTTCAAGTAACAGACCCTTCCTCAAGCAGCGGCGCCAACAGGCGCCGCTGCTGTCTTTTGCGGTCTGTCCAGTCAATAACCCTGTAATCTGCAGGTTCCGCCGACTGACGATTTGTGGTAAAAAGCAGCATTTCCACGTCTTGCCGCACCGCCAGGTCTTGATCCCGAGGCGGCTCATGCCCATATAGACTGGGAACTGTCCCCTGGGGGCAGATGAGGGGACCGTTTCGGCGGCCCTCAAAGACGTAAAGATGACGTCGCGTCCCGGCGACCCAGAAAGGTGAAGTAGATGAATACCAAGTTTGATGAACTGCTGGAGTTCCCCTGCAAGTTCCCGTTCAAGGTGCTTGGCGTGGCCGATCCCGCCCTGCCCGACATGGTGGTGGAAGTGCTGCAGCAACATGCTCCCGGCACCTACAGCCCGACCGTTCAACCGAGCTCCAAGGGCAACTATCACTCGGTACGGGTGACGGTCACCGCCCAGAGCAAGGAACACATCGAGGCCATGTATACCGCCCTTGGCAAGATCGAGCTGGTTCGTTACGTCCTGTAAGTTGCCTCTCTCGCCCCGCCACCGGGGCGACTGATTATTTGCCGCCCGGTCGCAGCGGCGACCGTACCGACACCGCGCCGCCAGTGAGGAAAGATGTCACTCGAAACGCCCGCCGAGCCACAACCGTCAGCCGGCCAACTGCTCGTCAGACAGCTGGGCCGTCGCCCCTACCAGCCGGTGTGGGACGCCATGAAGGCGTTCACCGACAATCGCACCCCCGACACCCCGGACGAGTTCTGGGTGGTGGAGCATGACCCCGTCTACACCCAGGGTCAGGCCGGCAAGGCCGAACACCTGCTCGCCCCCGGCAACATCCCGGTGGTGCAGAGTGATCGCGGTGGCCAGGTGACCTATCACGGCCCGGGCCAGCTGGTGCTCTACGTGCTGGTGGATGTGCGCCGCAGCAAGCTCTCTGTACGGGAGCTGGTGACCTGCCTCGAAACCGCCATCATCAACACGCTCGCCAAAAGCAATATCGAGGCCTACGCCAAGGCCGATGCCCCGGGCGTCTACGTGAAGAGCGATCTGGGCATGGAGGCCAAGCTGGCGTCCCTGGGCTTGCGCATTCGCAAGGGGTGCTCGTTCCACGGGTTGGCTCTCAACGTCAACATGGACATGACCCCCTTCCTGCGCATCAATCCGTGCGGCTATGCGGGTATGGCCATGACCCAGACCAGCGCCCTGGGCGGCCCGCAGAGCGTCGCCGAGGCACAGTCCCTGCTGGTGACGGAGCTGGCCCGCCTGATTGGCTACCAAGAGATCACGAATACCGAAGAGGCGGCATGAGCAAGCCCATGCTGCCTGGCCATGAGGGCACAGAGATGACCCTGGTGGCTATCAACCAGACAATAACAAACACCGAGAGTGAATCATGAGCAAACCCGTTCGTATGGAGCCGGGCGTCAAGCTGCGCGATGGCGACAAGATGGCCCTGATCCCGGTGAAATTCATGCCGGATCCCAACGAGGAAGTGCTGCGCAAGCCGGAGTGGATGCGGATCAAGCTGCCGCCGTCGAGCCAGAAGATCGAGCACATCAAGAGCACCCTGCGCAAAAACAAGCTGCACTCTGTGTGTGAAGAGGCTTCCTGCCCCAACCTGGCGGAGTGCTTCAACCACGGCACCGCGACCTTCATGATCATGGGCGCCATCTGTACCCGCCGCTGCCCCTTCTGCGACGTGGCCCACGGCCGTCCGTTGCCGCTGGATCCGGAGGAGCCGAAGAAGCTGGCGCTGACCATCAAGGAGATGGGGCTCAAATACGTGGTGATCACCTCGGTGGACCGCGACGATCTGCGGGACGGCGGTGCCCAGCACTTCGCCGACTGCATCAAGCAGATCCGCGAGCACAGCCCCCAGACCCGCATCGAGATCCTGACCCCGGACTTCCGTGGCCGGATGGAGCAGGCGCTGGAGGTGTTCCGCGAGACCCCGCCTGACGTCTTCAACCACAACCTGGAAACCGCCCCGCGCATGTACCGGGTTGCCCGTCCGGGTGCCGACTACAAGTGGTCCCTGGAGCTGCTGCGCCGCATCAAGGAGATGCACCCCCACGTGCCGACCAAGTCCGGTCTGATGATGGGCCTTGGCGAGACCAACGAGGAGATCGTCGAGGTACTCAAGGATCTGCGCGAGCACGGCGTCAACATGCTGACCCTGGGCCAGTATCTGCAACCGAGCCGCCACCACCTGCCGGTGAAGCGTTATGTGCCGCCCGCAGAGTTCGACGAACTCAAGGATGTGGCCATGGATCTCGGCTTCAGCCACGCCGCCTGCGGTCCCTTCGTGCGTTCCTCCTACCACGCAGACCTGCAAGCCAAGGGGGAAGAGGTCAAATAGGCCTCTTTTCCTGCTGGCAGAAAAAAGAGCGCCCCTGGGCGCAATGCTGTTCACTTAAGCGGAGCCGCATTGCGATTTACCGGAAAACGGGTCTTTGATATCTTCACCGCCCTGGGTCTCGATGGCCTGGGGCGTTTTTCTATGAACATGACGCCTATGCAGCCCCGCAACTCCGCCAACCTCCGTGGCGTATGGGCTGGCGATAACGCGCCCGCCATCACTGCCATCTGGTTCGCGATGAACTGACAGGCAAACTTAAAGCTCACCTCATTGGGCGCTCGCTGATGGGCTACGGCGGCCTGGCTGGCCTCCCGCCTGACCAGATTGTATCCAAGCAGCAATCCCCACAGCTCCTGATAGACCAAGTCCACTTTCTTGCTTCTCAGCGTGATGGCGTTGTGCTGCATCGCGCTTTTGATATCCCGGTATCCCAGCTCGATTTCCCAGCGCTCGTGGTACAGGGTCGCCACCTGAGCTGCACTGAATCGCGCCACGGGCAGGGAGGTAAAGACCGTTTTCTCCTTGCCTGCCACCTCATAGGTCACTGCGCGAACTTGCCAGTGTGTCGGCAACGCCGGGTTTTTCTTGCGAGCCTGAGGCGAGACCGTCATTTGCAACAGACGGTCACCGTCGCCATAGCGCTCAAGTTCCGTGTATACCAGCCCCTTGCGTTCCGGGATGAGCCAGTGACGGTCGGTGTCTTCGGCCTGAATACGCAGCAACAGGTCGGCACCGAAGAAGCCTTTATCCAGCAGGGTCACTGACTTGTCCGGCAATGAGTGAATGAACTCGCTGGCCAGGGGGATTTCCCCTTTGCGGTACGGGCTGATGGCCGCGTTGGCAATGACATGCGAGCGGACATTCATGAGCGTGACCAACCGCAGCATCGGGTAGGGTGTCTGCCGGTTGGTTGAGGTGTTACCCGAGCCGAAATGTGCTCTGAGTTCAGGCATATCCTGGGTTCGGAACAGGGCCCCATCGATGGCAAAGACCTGTAAACCGTGCCAATGGTCTTCAGGATAACGTTCCCGCCCCCACACATCGGCGCACTGTTTGAACAGCCACTCGAGCGGCTGTTTGCCGAGTCGCTGACGGGCCTGAGACAGGGCACTGTCCGCGAGCAAGGCATCATTGGCCAACCCTTCTGCACAGATGTTGAGGCGCCGAGCGACCTCGGAGATGGGCTCATTGCGGAAAAAGGCCATCCCCACGACGAGCCACAAGACCATATCAGAAGGTAAGCGGCGTCGGCGGATAGTGGCCTTTTCAGACAAGGCGGCAGCGGCAGTAATCCATTCGTCGGGAATATGGTCGGCAAAAATGGCCAGCCGAGCCAGCATGTCGCCAGATGCCTCAACAACATCGTTCAGATCGTTTGCAATAGACATAAAAAAATCCGGAACCAGTGATTGGTTCCGGATTGTCCTACAGCAGAAGGATCGGTCAATGGATCCTTAACTGATCAGCATTGCGCCCCTGGGCGCTCTTTTTTTATCGCCGTCACCTCGCAGGCAGCGGTTGTCCCTTTGTGATTGACGCCGTTCTGGCGTAACGTGGCCACTCCCCTTCTCTGGAGTGCTGTGCCGGATGCCGACTCTCACCGTTCGCCTGATCCCCCTGCGTGACGCAGACTTTCCCGCCTATCGCGACTACTTCATCGAGGATTACGCCCAGGATCTTGCCAGCAACCACGGGATGGCGCGGCCTGACGCCCACCGTCAGGCCGACGCCTCGTTGCAGCAGCTCCTGCCACTGGGTGTCGCCACCCCGGGTCATCACCTGCTCGCCATGGTACCTGAAGCCTCGAACGCGCCGGGCGAGCCTCTGGGCTATCTCTGGCACGCCATCGACGGCGCCGCCGGCACCACCTTCATCTACGACTTCTATGTGACACCGCCCCATCGTGGTCGCGGCCTCGGCAAGGCAGCCATGGCCGCCCTGGAGGCGCAGCTCGCCCCCCTAGGCATCCACCAGATCAAGCTGAGGGTGGCCCATGACAACCCGAGGGCACTGGCGCTCTATCAGGCGCTGGGCTTCACCATCACCGGCTACAACATGGCAAAGCGTCTGGATTGAGCACCTTCATTGGGCCACCACCCGGCCCATGGCTCAGAGCGAGATGCCGGAAAAGGACATGAAGCCGAGGGACATCAGCCCGGCCACGATGAAGGTAATGCCGATACCCCGCAGCCCCTCGGGCACATCCGAATACTTCATCTTCTGGCGCAATCCCGCAATGGCGACGATGGCCAGCAGCCAGCCCAGCCCTGAGCCCGCCCCGTAGACCACGGATTCGATGAAGTCGTAATCCCGCTGGGCCATGAACATGACGCCGCCGAAGATGGCGCAATGCACCGTCAGCAGCGGCAGATAGATGCCGAGCGCGTGATAGAGCGCCGGGAAATGTTTGTCGAGCACCATCTCCATCACCTGCACCAGGGCCGCCAGCACCCCGATATAGACGATGAAATCGAGAAAGCCCAGATCAAACTCGCCGAGGAAGGTACTCTCGGGACGCAGGATATGGCGGTAGATCAGGTTGTTGAGGGGGATGGCGATCACCATGACCGCCAGCACCGTCATGCCCAAACCGAAGGCGGTGTTAATGTTTTTCGAGACGGCCAGAAAGGTGCACATGCCAAGGAAGAAGGCCAGCGCCAGGTTTTCCACAAAGATCGACTGGATGAAGAGATTGACGTAATAGTCCATGAATGAGTTCACCACTTGGTTGCAATAAGAGCACGTCCGCGCCCGGCCAACGGCCAGTCGCGAAGATGACGTCACGGATGACGTTTACAGAGAGAGCTGGCGCAGCACCCGGTAATGACCACAGCAGCCGCCAGACTGCCGAGCAGCCCGGTCAGCGGTACTCAATGACGGGGATCAAACGGGCGGGCGCCCGGCTGGTGAATCTAGTCGCCCTGGCAGAAGCGATATTGCAGGTGGTGGCAGCGAAGCCGCCGTGTGTGCAGAGCGCCGAAGTAGTCGGGCCGCTGCCTGAGATAGATGAGAGGCAGGAAAAACAGCAGGCCGCAGAGCAGGCCGAGGATCTCGTGCTGGAACCAGGCCAGCAGCATCTGGTAGAGCTCGGTATGAGCAGCCCCTTCCAGTCGCCGTCCCTGCTCGAAACCGAGCCGCCACTGGGAGGCGGGCGGCAGGCTGACGTTGTCGGCAAGCCCCGGGTTCGCTGGCTCATGGAACAGCATCGGCCGCTCCTGCCCTTGCGTCTCCATTCCCCTAGTTGCAACGACCCCTGCCGCCGCCGCAGCGGCAAGCCAGAGAAGGCAGGCGATGGCAAGCACCATCGGCCATGACGAGGGGCGGCGAGAGGATGACAAGGGGGCTGTCCGTCAAGAAAAATTACAGGTGGAATATATCACAATACCGTCACTTATTGCATTTTCCACCATGAGATATCAGAAAGGTTGATATTAAACACCGCCCCATTCCCTAAAACCGACAAGGTTGCACCACCTTGAGAAAGCGACTTGCATCTTCCTCAAGGTGAGGGCTCACCCCTGCTGGAAGGCCTGGTGGTAGCGCACTTCACCACTGGGCATGGCAGCGCCGAACGAGCGTGTCATGAAGTACTCGGGCGGCACGCCGGGCAGCGTCAACCCCGGCTCGGGCACGAAACCGAAACGGCCGTAGAAGCCGGGATCCCCCAGCACCACGCAGCCGGCCGCACTCATCCCCTTGAGCTCGGCCAGACCCGCCTCCATCAGCCGTGACCCCAGCCCCTTGCCGTGCAGCGCAGGGGAGACCGAAATGGGGCCAAGGCCATACCAGTGCGGGCTGCCATCACTGATGGTCACCGGCGAGAAGCAGAGGTGGCCGACCACTTGCCCCTCCAGCTCCGCCACCAGCGACAGGCTGAGTGCCCCGGCCTGGCGCAAGGCGCGCACGATCAGCTGCTCGTTGTGATCGGTATGGGGGGCATTGAGGAACGCGGCCACGGTCAGCGCTTCAATGGCGTCGTGATCGGCGCCTGTTTCGGGCCGAATGATGATGTTCATAGGTTTTCTCCGTTTGCTCTCTTTCAATGGATGACCTGATCAGACTGCCTGCAGGCAGCAGATCACATAGCCATAGCTATCCAGGTATTGGCGGTGGATGGCCACTTCCCGGCTCAGATCCTGCCAGGCTGGGCTATCCCCCAGCTCGGCACGGTGGCGCGCCAGATTGCGCTCGATGGGATCCAGATAGTTGTCCCAGGCCCTTTGCGGCAACGGGGTGTGCCACAGGCAGCGATAACCCGCCTCCTTCACCGCTTTGAGCAGGCCCGCCAGGGTCTGCATGGCGGGATAATCCCGCTGCCAGAACGCCAGTGCCTCCTCTGGCGGCGTGTCCGTCAGCCACACCAGGTCGCTCAGCACCAGGCAGGCATCAGGATCGGCAAGGTACGGCCGCCATGTCTGCAAGGCGTTGGCCACCCCGATGGTGTAGGCGCTCCCCTCGGCCCAGATGAGATCGGCGGGGACAAGGTCCGCCGGCAGCGCCGCCATGTTGGCGCACAGGGTAGTGACCTGATTCAGCCCCGCCGCACTGGCGCAACGGGCCACGGCGGCCAGCGCCTCCTCGTCCAGATCGATGGCCACTATGGTGGCGTCCGTCACCTGTGCCAGCGCCAGGGTTGCGGCGCCGCGCCCACAGCCCATGTCGAGGATCCGGCGAGGCTGGCTGGGCAGCGCGGCAAATTGCTGCTGGGTGAAGAGGCTATCGCCCGGCCCCCAATAGCTCATGCCATCCAGCAGCAGCTTGAAATCCCGGATGTAGCGCTCATGTTCATTCATGTCTTTGCTGAGCCACTGCAGGTGGTAACGCGCTTTTTCACTGAATCCCTGCTTCATCACCCAGGCAAAGTAAGCCTGCGGGGCTTGATGCTGCAGTTGCCGCTGCCAGGCCTTGAACTCGTCGCCGGAGTGCGCACGCAAACCGGCGAGATCCGCCAGCAGATCCCGGGCGCGTTGCATCCGCGCCAGCTCTTCATCCAGCTCCCTGACCCGGGCTTCCAGCGTTGCCTGCTCCAGCTCGCCCGCCAGACAGGCGAGGCACTGCTTGAGGCTGAGCCCGCCGGCCTGCAGGGCCTGTACCATCCGCAGCCGCTGCAGATCGTCATCGTCGTAGTGGCGATAGCCGTTGGCGCCCCTCGTGCCCGCAATCACCCCCAGTTTCTCGTAATAGAGCAGGGTGGAGCGTGCCAGGCCGCAGCGCCGGGCCAGTTCAGATATTTTCATGACAACCACTCGCTGAGGGGTCCGTGACCCGATGAAGGGAAGCTTAAACTGTGAAGCAATAGACGGGTCAACGACAACATCCGAGTTCACACCATAAAAAAACGGCCACCCTGAGGTGGCCGTCATCGGCAGCAAGAGAGACTCGCGGGAATCAGAGACCGGCGGCTTCCAGATGCTCCACCAGCAACTGCACGCTGCGGTTGCCACGCCACTCGTTGACGTCGAGCCGGTAGACCAGCCGCACCCGCTTCACCGAGGCATCGGGCCAGCGTTGCAAGTCGACGCCAAAGGCGATGGCATCCACGGCGTGGCCGGAATCCGTGGTCAGCATCATCTTGAGGTGCTTCTCCCCCACCAGCCGCTGCTGCACCAGCACGAATTCCCCGTCAAACAGCGGCTCGGGGAAGGCCTGACCCCAGGGGCCGGAGGCGCGAATAAGCTCTGCCAGCTCCAGACTCAGCTCATCGGGCAACAGCTCGCCATCGGTGAGCAGCACCCCGGTCAAGAGCTCAGGGGTCACCAGCTCGCCGATGACCACCTCGAAGGCCCGACCGAAGGCCTCGATATTGGCCTTGGGCAGGGTCAGCCCGGCCGCCATGGCGTGGCCGCCAAACTTGCCCATCAAGCCGGGGTGGCGGGTGTCGAGCAGCTCCAGCGCATCGCGCAGGTGCACCCCAGGGATGGAGCGCCCGGAGCCCTTGAGCTCGGTCTCGCTGCTCTCGGCAAACGCAATGACCGGGCGGTAGTACTTCTCCTTCACCTTGGAGGCCACCAGCCCCACCACCCCCTGATGCCACTCGTTTCGGTGCAGCACGATGCCGGAGGGCACCTCGCCGTCACGAAAACGGATCTGCTCCAAAGTGGCGAGCGCCTCCTGCTGCATCCCCTGCTCGATCTCCTTGCGCTCCTGGTTGAGGCTGTCCATTTCGGAGGCGAACTGGCGCGCCAGGTTGATGTCGTCACAGAGCAGACAGGCGACCCCGAGTGACATGTCATCGAGCCGGCCCACCGCGTTGAGGCGCGGCCCCAGCGCAAAGCCGAGATCGGCAGCGCACAGGCGACGCCCGTCGCGGCCCGACACGTCCACCAACGCCTGGATGCCGGGGCGACAACGGCCGGCCCGGATCCGCTGCAACCCCTGATGAACCAGGATGCGGTTGTTGCCATCCAGCGCCACCACGTCGGCCACGGTGCCGAGGGCCACCAGATCGAGGTAATCCGCCACGTTGGGGGCGCGCAGCCCCTGGCGCTCATACCAGCCGCTCTGGCGCAGATGGGTGTTGAGGGCCGCCATCAGATAGAAGGCGACCCCGACCCCGGCCAGGGACTTGGAGGGGAAGTCGCAGCCATGCTGGTTGGGGTTCACTATCGCGTCGGCGTCAGGCAGCTCCTGACCCGGCAAATGGTGATCGGTAACCAGTACCTGCATGCCGGCCGCCTTGGCCGCCGCCACCCCGGCGATGCTGGAGATGCCGTTGTCCACCGTGATCAGGAACTCGGCGCCGCGGGCCACCGCCAGCTCGACGATCTCCGGGGTGAGGCCATAGCCGAACTCGAAGCGGTTGGGCACCAGAAAATCGATGTGGTGCCCCCCCATGGCGCGCAAGGCCAGCACGCACAGCGCCGAGCTGGTGGCGCCATCGCAGTCAAAGTCACCGACGATGAGAATGCGTTTTTGCGCCGTCAGCGCCTCGGCCAGCAGCGGCACCGCCTGTGCCATGCCGAACAGACGTTGGGGCGGCAGCAGCTGGTTGGCGCTGCGCTCCAGCAGGGCAGGGTCTTCTACCCCGCGGCTGGCGAAGATCTGGCGAAGCAGCGGGTGCAGGGTGGCGGGCAGATGGGAATCATCAACTCGCGGACGACGACGGATTTGCAGGGGCATTGATGTGATCCAGTATCTTGAGCAGTTGTTCGGGGCTCTGGTAACCGCGCACCAGGTCGCCATTGGGCAGGACCCAGCTCGGTGACGCCTTGATCCCGAGCCATTGGCTCAGGCCGATATGATGGGCAAGGATCGCATTACAACCGCTCTCAGGCAAACGATCGCTGAAGTTGAGTTCGCGCAGCAGCCCGGGATCGCACCAGCTAGCCTGATCCGATGCGGCGACAGGCGCAGGCAGCAGTTGCACGCTCACGCCCCTCGCCTGCAAGCGGGGCAACTCCTCCAGCGCGATGCGGCAAGGACCGCAGGCGAGATCGGTAAACAGGGTGAGGCGGTGGCGTTCAGGGGTGGCCTTGAGCCAGAGCCGGGCCTCCCCTATCTGGGAGAGCGCCAGCCTGCGTTGCTGCTGCTGGCTGAGCCGGGTGAGGTTTCTCATATCGTGGGCCAGATCCAGCATGGAGCCCTGCAGCACATAGTCTCCCCTGGCATCGCTGTAGAGCAGTCCCTGGGCCGTGCCCAGCAGATAGAGGCCCGGCATGGGGGTCTCGTCCACCAGGTAGACCTGCACACCGAGGCGCTGCTCTATGGTCTGTTTCAACACATGGGGGTCCATCCCCGCGCTGGCCGCAAAAGCGCACAGCAGCATCATTCCCAGCAGTAAATATCGCATCAGCTCATTCACTTGGCATGATTGAAGGGTTTCATAAGGTAACCCAGACAATTCCCTCTCCCAAAGACCTTAATTAGTGATCGATTAATAACGTCCGCAAGAAAAAATCACGGGATGACAGGTTGCCAATCGGGCTTGAGCCCCGCAAGCTAATCAGGACGACGGGAGACATCTTTAGTCATCCCTCTGTTTTGCTGATGTTTTATTATTCAAATCGATGTGCGCTCAGGTGGCACGCCGTCCATTTCTAGGGGGAAAAATGAGTCTGATTCAAGAGTTCAAGGCCTTTGCATCCAGAGGCAATGTGATCGACATGGCGGTCGGTATCATCATAGGTGCCGCCTTTGGCAAGATTGTCTCCTCCTTCGTGGGAGACGTGATCATGCCCCCCATCGGGCTGATCCTGGGGGGCGTGGATTTCAGCGATCTCGCCGTGACCCTGAAGGCCGCCGAAGGGGATGCCCCTGCCGTGGTCATCGCCTACGGCAAGTTCATCCAGACCTGTATCGACTTCCTGATCATCTCCTTCGCCATCTTCATGGGGCTCAAGGCCATCAACACCCTGAAGAAGAAGCAGGAAGAGGAAGCCGCCGCCCCGGCCGGCCCCACCAAGGATCAGGAGCTGCTGACCGAGATCCGCGACTTGCTGAAATCCCAGCAGGGGAAATAACCGTTTCCTCCCTGTCGTGTGCTGAATAAAACCGCCTTCGGGCGGTTTTTTGTTGCAGGGCAGGTGAGGCGATCAGGCTCTGGGGTGGTGCTGGCCGTGCAGTACCTTGAGCCGCTCGTTGGCCACGTGGGTATAGATCTGGGTGGTGGAGAGATCCGCGTGGCCCAGCAGCATCTGCACCACTCGCAGATCGGCGCCGTGATTGAGCAGGTGGGTGGCGAAGGCGTGACGCAGGGTGTGGGGGGAGAGTTCCCCCCTGATGCCGGCTCTCAGGGCATAGAGCTTGATACGGTGCCAGAAGGTCTGGCGGGTCATCATCCGGGCCCGCTTGGAGGGGAACACCACGTCCGAGCTGGTGCCACCCAGCAGCAGGGTGCGCCCCTCCCGGTAGTAGCGCTCCAGCCAGTGCACCGCCTCCTCCCCCATGGGCACCAGGCGCTCCTTGTTGCCCTTGCCCACCACTCGCACCAGCCCCTGGCGCAGGCTGACGTGTTCGGCGGTCAGCCCCACCAGCTCGGACACCCGCAGCCCGGTGGCGTAGAGCAGCTCGAGCATTGCCTTGTCCCGCAGCTCCAGCGGATCGTCCACCAGGGGCGCTTGCAGCAGCGCCTCCACCTCGGCTTCGCTCAGATCCGATGGCAGCTTTTTGGGGAGCTTTGGCCCCTCCAGCAGCACGGTGGGATCGTCGCTGCGCAGCTTCTCGCGATTGAGGTACTGGTAGAAGCGGCGCAGGGCCGAGAGGAAACGGGCCGTGCTGCTGGCCGCGAACTGGTGGTCCACCCGCCAGGCGAGGTAGTGCTGGATGTCGTCCAGCCCCGCCAGCAGCAGGGAACCGCCTTGCTCATCGAGCCAGAGGGCAAATTTTTCCAGGTCGGTGCGATAGGAGCTGACCGTGTTGTCGGAGAGCCCCCGCTCCAGCCAGAGGGCGTCGAGAAACGGCTCGATCAGGGGATGGGATTCTGCTTTGCTCATGGTGCGCCGCGCTCAGGGAAACAGGTCGCCATTGTAACGTGCCGACCCACCCGGGCCGCAAGGCAAGGCTGCACATCCCCTCAGGCGGTGAAGAGCCCGGCGCAATCTGCTAGACTGGCGCCCTCCCCCCGGGCGCCGCTGTGCCGGTCACGCCCCTTGCCGACTGCGATCAAGAGAAGAGCGATGAAGATAGGTTTGTTTTATGGCTCCACCACCTGCTACACCGAGATGGCCGCCGAGAAGATCCGCGCCCTCATCGGCCCCGAGCTGGTCGATCTCCACAACATCAAGGATGTGCCCCTCGCCCGCATGCAGGAGTACGACATCCTGATCCTGGGCATCTCCACCTGGGACTTCGGCGAGCTGCAGGAGGACTGGGAATCCCGCTGGGAAGACATCGCCGACCTGCATCTGGAGGGACGCATCATCGCCCTGTTTGGCATGGGCGATCAGCTGGGCTATGGGGAGTGGTATCAGGATGCCCTCGGCCTGCTGCACGATCAGCTGGTCCCCAAGGGGGTCAAGCTGGTGGGCTACTGGCCCAACGAGGGGTACGAGTTTGACGCCTCCAAGGCGCTCATCGACGATGGCCGTCACTTCGTCGGGCTGGCCCTTGATGACGCCAACCAGTACGACCAGACCGAGTCCCGCATCGAGCAGTGGGTCGACCAGATCCTGAGCGAGATCCACGAACTGCTCTGATACTGATCGCCTGGATGTTCGACGACGCCAGCCAATGGACGACCAGACCGACCCCGCATCGAGCAGTGGGTCGACCAGATCCTGAGCGAGATCCACGAACTGCTCTGATCCTGATCGCCTGGATGTTCGACGACGCCAGCCAATGGACGACCAGATCGACCCCGCATCGAGCAGTGGGTCGACCAGATATCAAGCGAGCGCCATGAGCGGCGCCAACCTCCCCTGTCGGTAGCCTGCGCTCGGGCTGCCGGGCGCATAAATCGCACCGATTTTCTCGTTCGGTATCATCGGCTGACGCTATAGCGACTTTTTGCTTCTGGTCTGCAACAATGAGGTCGACACCCCATAACAACACAACGCCGGGTGTCGGAAGCAAACGGACAGACCAGAAAAGGATATTCTATGACTTCATTCTCCCTGTTGGCCCCCGCCATCGCCCGCGACGTGCTCGATCACGCGCTGGCGCTGGGTGCCGACTTCGCCGAGCTGTTTGTGGAGCGCAAGCGCCGCAGCCAGCTCAGCCTGCTCTCCAGCCAGATAGAGAACATCAGCGGTGGTCTCGACTTCGGTATCGGCGTTCGCCTGTGCTACGGCCACAAGGTGCTCTACGGCTACACCAACCTGGCCGATCGCAACGAGCTCTTGCGCATCGTTACCCTGCTGGCGGCCAAGGACAGGCGTGACCCCGTGGTCACCGCCACCGCCTTTGACTTCACCCGCCTGACCGACCGCAACCCGATCGCTCTGCCGCTGTCGGCCGACAAGCTGCTGGAGCAGAAGATCGCCTACCTGCATGCCATGGACGCTGCGGCCCGCGCCGAGAGCGACAAGGTGAGCCAGTTCTCGGGCAACGTGCTCGGCTGGGAGCAGGAGGTGGAGATCTTCAACAGCGAAGGGGTCCAGGTGAGCGATCGCCGCCACTACAACCGCATCATGGCCCAGACCATCGCCCTGGACGGGGGCGAGCAGAGCGTAGGTTATGAAGCCCCCGGTGCCATGAAGGGATGGGAACATGCCGAGAGCATCGATCCCCGCGAGCTGGCTCTCACCGCCACCCGCCAGGCACTGGTGAAGCTGGGAGCCGCCCCCTGCCCGAGCGGCAAGCTGCCGGTCATCATGGAGAGCGGCTTTGGCGGCGTCATCTTCCACGAGGCGTGCGGTCACCTGCTGGAGACCACCTCGGTGGCCAAAAAGGCATCCGTGTTCCACGACAAGATGGGTCAGCTCATCGCCAACCCGGCGGTCAGCGCGGTGGACGAGGGCTTGCAGGGCAACGCCTGGGGCTCCATCAACGTCGATGACGAGGGGATGGCGACCCAGCACACCCAGCTCATCAAGGACGGCGTGCTGACCGGCTTCCTGGTGGACAGAATGGGGGCCCTTCGCACCGGCTACGCCCGCACCGGTTCCGGGCGCCGGGAATCCTACAAGTTCGCCCCCGCCTCCCGCATGCGCAACACCTATATCGAACCGGGCAACCACAGCCTCGACGACATGCTGGCAACCGTGGAGCACGGCATCTATGCCAAGCGGATGGGGGGGGGCTCTGTGCAGCCCGGTACCGGCGAGTTCAACTTCAACGTGCAGGAGGCCTACCTCATCGAGGGGGGCAGGATCACCCGACCCCTCAAGTCAGCCACCCTGATCGGCACCGGCCCGCAGGTATTGAAGGAGATCTCCATGGTGGGGCGCGATCTGGCCCTCTCCGCCGGCATGTGCGGCTCGGTCTCGGGATCCATTCCCGCCTCGGTCGGCCAGCCGCCGCTCAAGGTTGACAATATCCTGGTCGGAGGGAACGCCTGATGAGCCAGCTCGACATGAACCAACTGCTTGCCCGTCTGCTGGACCAGGTCGCCGATCTGGGTGCCGAGGCGGACGTCATCGCCAATCAGGAGAAGGCCTTCTCCCTCAAGGCCGACAAGGGCGAACTCAGTGAATACAAGGTCACCAGCAGCCAGCAGATCGGCATTCGCCTCATCAAGGAAGGCCGGGTCGGCATCGCCTATTCCGAGTCCCTCGACGCGTCGGCCCTGGACGCCATGGTGCAGGATGCGCTCGATGCGAGCCGCTTCGCCAAGGTGGACCCGGATCAGCGCATCACAGTGCAGCAGAGCAGGCTCATCACCGACTGCGCCGAGATACATCAGGCCGACACCACGGCGGTGGAAGAGAAGATTGCCCTGACCCTGCGCCTCGAGTCCGACATGCTGGCCCTGCCGGACGTGACCGGCGCCCCCTACAACGGCTTCTTCGAGGGGGAGAGCCGCCTCTGGCTTGCCAACAGCCAGGGCAGCCTCTGCGAACATCAGGAGTTCAGCGTCGGCTGCCACAGCTCCGCTCTCATCGAGCGGGAGGGCCGCCAGTCCATGCACTACCAGGGACAGTACGCACGGCGCTTCGACGAGTTGGAGAGCCAGCCTCTCATCCGCCAGATCCACGCCGTGGCCGATGGCCTGCTGATGGGTGAGGCGGTGCCGAGCGGTCGCTACAGCGTCATCTTCAGCACCCACTGCTTTGCCAGCCTGTTTGGCTGCTTCCAGTCCGCCCTGTCTGGCAAGTGGGCCCAGCAGGGGATCAACCCCTGGCGCGACAAGCTGGGCCAAAGCGTGGCTTCTCGCTGGCTTACCCTGGAGAGTCGTGCCTATATGCCGGGGGGCATGAAGATCAAGGCGTTTGACGGCGAAGGGGCCGCCACTTCGGATCTCCTGCTCATCGGCGAGGGGGAGCTCAAGACCCTGCTGCACAACAGCGCCACCGCCCGCCACTTCGGCGTGACGAGCAACGGTGCAGCCGCCCGCAGTGCCCGCAGTGCCCTGGACGTAGCCCCTCGTCACCTGGTGTTCGGGCTCGGCCCCCACGGCGAGGCCGAGGTACAAAGCGGTGAGTACCTGGAGCTGGTCAAGCTGGACGGCCTGCACTCCGGGGCCGATGCGGTGAGCGGCGACTTCTCGTTCGGTGCCTCCGGCTTCCTCTGCCGAAATGGCGAGCGCGTGGCACCGGTACGCGGCATCACGGTGGCGGGCAACTTCTATCGTCTGCTCGGGGAGCTGGAAGCGGTCGGCAACCAGCTGCACCACGACGATGGCAAGGACTTCTATGCCCCGCTGATCCGCTTTGGCGGGCTCAGCATTGCCGGCAAATAAGAGGGGGAGCCTTACTCGGCTCTTCCCCCTTCAAGCGGCGCCATCAGGCGCCGCTTTTTTTATCCATGGCACCCCCCGACAGCCACTTCTAACCTCAAAGAGCCACCGACCGCGTTGGCCGGGAACTCTGGAGAATACGACGATGGACAACACCCTGGTCTGGGCCGACATTCCGACACGGGATCTGGATCGCGCCATGGACTTCTACTCGGCCCTGCTCGATGTGCAGGTCACCCCCATCCAGGAAGAGACCATGCGCTTTGCCATGCTGCGCCACGACGGCAGCAACGCGGCGGCCTGTCTCGGCCCCATGGACAAATATCACCAGCCCGGCGGTGCCGGTCCCCTCATCTATCTCTCCCTCGGTGACAGGCTGCAGGAAGCGGAACTGCTGGTCCCCCGGCTCGGCGGGCGGGTGCTGGAGCCTCTGCACAGCATCGGCAGTGGTCATGGCTCCCGGGTCATCATCGAGGATACCGAAGGCAACTGGCTGGCCCTCTATGCCCCACCAGCCAGCTGACGTCCGGATACGCAGAAACAACAACGGCGACCTGATGGTCGCCGTTGTTGTTTAACTGCACTTGCCGGCCATTACGCCTCTGGATTGAGGCGGGTCGGGATGCCGGTACGCTGTTCCAGCACCTGCTTGACCACGTTGGAATCGCTGTCAGAGTGGGCGATGAAGCGGGTGGTAGCCGGGGTCATGGGCAGCGGCACGGAGGCGGTGGAGTTGAACTCTTCCTCGGTGCGCGACAGCGGCTCGTGCACTTCCATGTAGCGGCCGCCATCCGGCTCGACCGTGGTCTTGACCGGCTGGTTGACGAACTGGACGCGGGTGCCGACCGGCACGTGATCGAACAGGTACTTGATGTCGTCGGCGCGCAGGCGCACGCAGCCGCTGCTCACCCGCAGACCGATACCGAAGGTGGCGTTGGTGCCGTGGATGGCGTACAGGTTGCCGATGTAGAGCGCGTGCAGGCCCATGGGGTTGTCCGGGCCGGCCGGCCAGACCGCGGGCAGGGTCTTGCCCTGGGCGGCGTAGCGGCGACGGATATTCTCGGTCGGGGTCCAGGTCGGGTTGGCACGCTTGCGCTCAACCTTGGTGATCCAGTTCTCCGGGGTGTTGACCCCGAGCTGGCCGATGCCGATGGGCAGCACATGCACCACGTTCTTGCCCTTCGGGTAGTAGTAGAGACGCATCTCCGCCACGTTGATGACGATCCCTTCGCGGGGAGCGTTGGGCAGGATCAGCTGATGGGGAATGATCAGCGTGCTGCCCGCCTTGGGCAGGTAGGGGTCGACGCCCGGGTTGGCTTCCATGATGTTGGTCAGACCCAGCTGGAAGTCGGAGGCGATCTGCTCCAGCGGACGATTGTCTGCGGGCACCACGTATTCCTGGTTCTCACCGATCAGGCGGCTGTTGGCTGCAGGCAGCTGGTATTCAACGGCGGCGGCCTGCTGGCTGACCAGCGCCAGCGTACATAAAAGAGCCGAAGCGGCAATGCGAAGGGGATTCATAAAATTCCTGTATGGTTTCCTGTTCCTGTGGGCCTTTGCCCTGCTCATCATCGGTCTCTTGTGGGCCCGTCACCGGGGACCAACAACCGAGCGCGCATTCTTTCCCGAGCAGGGCAAAATTTCAACTTGGAGATGGTCTTTTTCGCCGAAAAGATCCATTTCACAGCCAACTCAGGGGCATCTTTCACCCCTTGCACTCTAGCAACCCCAGTCTGAGCGTAAAATGAACATGGCGCAGGCATGCCAAGACCGTCCCAAATTGCATGACGAGGCGGTCACGAGTACAATCTCGCACCCCGTATATCCGGAGTATCGAGTCACCTCCTGCTCCGATGTACCCCCATCGGATGGGCGTGCGTCGAAGACGGTCGCGCCACCGATGAACCCACACGACGCCATCAGGTGGCGCCGTCCTGATTTGCAATCAGATAAAAGAGTCCAACATGTTCAGACCAGAATTGCTCTCCCCTGCCGGGACCCTCAAGAACATGCGCTACGCCTATGCCTATGGCGCAGACGCCGTCTATGCGGGCCAGCCGCGCTACAGCCTGCGGGTGCGCAACAACGAATTCGATCACGAGAATCTGCAGCTCGGCATCAACGAGGCCCATGCCCTCGGCAAGCAGTTCTATGTGGTGGCCAACATCCAGCCCCACAACTCCAAGCTCAAGACCTTCATCCGCGACATGCGCCCCGTGGTGGATATGAAGCCGGATGCACTCATCATGTCCGACCCCGGCCTCATCATGATGATGCGCGAAGCCTTCCCCGACATGCCTATCCACCTCTCGGTGCAGGCCAACGCGGTCAACTGGGCCACGGTGAAGTTCTGGCATCAGATGGGCCTGACCCGTGCCATCCTCTCCCGCGAGCTGTCTCTCGACGAGATCGAGGAGATCCGCATGCAGGTGCCGGAGATGGAACTGGAAGTCTTCGTCCACGGGGCGCTGTGCATGGCCTACTCCGGCCGCTGCCTGCTCTCCGGCTACATCAACAAGCGTGACCCCAATCAGGGCACCTGCACCAACTCCTGCCGCTGGGAGTACAAGGTGCACGAGGGCAAGGAAGATGACGTGGGCCAGATCGTCCACCGCCAGGAGCCCATCGCCGTGCAAAAGGTGGATCCGACCCTGGGCGCAGGCAAGCCGACCGATGCCCTGGTGCTGCTGGAGGAGTCCAACCGCCCGGGCGAGTTCATGACCGCGTTTGAAGACGAGCACGGCACCTACATCATGAACTCCAAGGATCTGCGCGCCGTCGAGCACGTCGAGCGCCTGACCAAAATGGGCGTTCATTCGCTGAAAATCGAAGGCCGTACCAAGTCCTTCTACTACTGCGCCCGTACCGCCCAGGTCTATCGCAAGGCCATCGACGATGCGGTGGCTGGCCGTCCATTCGATCCGACCCTGATGGGCACCCTCGAGAACCTGGCCCACCGCGGCTACACCGAGGGCTTCCTGCGCCGTCACAACCACAGCGAATACCAGAACTACGACTACGGTTACTCCGTCTCCGACACCCAGCAGTTCGTCGGCGAGATCACCGGTCGCAACGGTGACATGGTCGAGGTCGAGGTGAAGAACAAGTTCCTGCTGGGCAACAGCCTGGAGCTGATGACCCCCCAGGGCAACCTCAGCTTCAACCTGGAGCAGATGCAGAACCGCAAGGGCGAGCTCATCGACACCGCACCGGGCAACGGCCACGTGGTCTACGTGCCGGTTCCCAAGGAGATCGACGTGAATTACGGCATCCTGCTGCGCAACCTCGGCGAGCGCGAGGATACCCGTCAACCTCACTCGGCGGCCTGAGATGGCACTGCTCATCACCGACAAGTGCATCAACTGTGACATGTGCGATCCGGAGTGTCCGAACCAGGCCATCGCCCTGGGGAGCAAGATCTACGAGATAGACCCGGATCGCTGCACCGAATGCGTCGGCCACTATGAGAAGCCGACCTGCATCAGCGTCTGCCCCATCGACTGCATCATCTGGGATCCCGCCCACGTGGAAACCGAAGATCAGCTGATGGAAAAGTTTGTGCGGATGCACAGGCAGTAGCAGTAGCAGTAACACCTGCATCAGCGTCTGCTCTACAGGGACTGCCTCCTCCGGGATCCCGTCCATAGGTTGGAAACCGAAGATCAGCTGATGGAGAAATTCGTGCGGATGCACAGGCAGTAGCTGTAGCACCTGCATCAGCGTCTGCGCCCCATGGACGGCATCCTCCGGGATCCCGTCCATAGGGTGGAAACCGAAGATCAGTTGATAGAGAAGTTCGTGCGGATGTACAGGCAGTAAGCCTGTATCAGCGTCTGCGCCCCATGGACGGCATCCTCCGGGATCCCGTCCATAGGGTGGAAACCGAAGATCAGTTGATGGAGAAATTCGTGCGGATGCACAGGCAGTCCGCGTCTGACACGCGCGGAGTGCATTATCCAAAAATAGAAAAAGCCGGGCATGCCCGGCTTTTTCTATTGCGCTGCCCTTCCCTCAGGGTTTGACCAGTTTTTGCAGCGCCTCGAGTTCGCGCTGGGCTTCCAGCAACTCGGCCTGGGACTCCTCCAGCTTGGACTGCTTCTTGGCAATCTTGTCCGGCTTGCCCGATACCCGTGCGCTCTGCAACTCGGCCAGCCGCTCTTCCACTTCTTCCCTCTGCTTGACCACCTTGCGTTGCTGCTCCTCAAGGAGCCCGGCATCGGTACAATGGGCCTCCAGGTTGCGCAGTGCCCGCTCAAGGCCGGCTACCTGCTCCTGGTTGTTGTGCGCCCTGGCGAACGCAAGCTGATCCGTCACGGCCTGCTGTCTGGCCTTGCAGCCGATGTTTTCACTACCATAGGCTTGTCCGGCCAACAACAATAAGCCTATTCCGGCGATCTTCCACATAACAACCTCTTTGTTCTGTCATACTGGATGGCCGACCATGAGACCTGACTCCCTGTGTGAGGTCAAGACACACGGGGCCGGGCTACGACAGAGTGTGCTCTACATCATGCCGGGCCGCTTTCGCCGAGGCTACAATGGCCCTTTCAATCAGGAGAGCCACATGACCCAACACATTCTCATCATTGCCAACGGCGCCCCCTATGGCAGCGAGTCCCTGTTCAATGCCCTGCGCCTCGGCATCGCCCTCAAAGAGGAGGGAAAGGTAGACCTCAACCTCTTCCTGATGTCGGATGCCGTCACTGCGGCCCTCGCCGGGCAGGCTCCGGCCGAGGGCTACAACCTGCGCCAGATGCTGGAAATACTGCTGGCTCAGGGCACCCGGATCCGGCTTTGCAAGAGCTGCACCGATGCGCGCGGCATCACCCCGCTACCCCTTGTCGAGGGCATAGAGATAGGCACCCTCCCCTTGCTGGCCCAATGGACTCTGGCCGCCGACAAGGTGCTGACCTTCTAGCCGTCAGGGCCCGGCCCGGACCAGCGCAGTGCGCGAGGTCCGGGTACTCAGACCATAGAGCATCAGGATCACCAGGCAGAGCAGCGCCATCAGGGCGTAAAGCCAGCTCCCGCCCCAGTGGGCCAGCACCCAGCCTCCCAGCAAGGCCCCCATGGCCACCCCGAGTCCGGAGATGGAGGCCGCCCCGAAATAGCTCCCCTTCAAATGACCAGGCGCCATCTGATCGATCAGCACATTGAGCAAGGGGAAGAGGATGCACTCCCCGACGCTCAGGAGGATCACCGCCACTATCCAGTGCCACCAGATGGCGGTATCCCCCAGCGCAAACTGCAACTGGGCGCCGAGAAAGAGCGCCACCCCGAGTTGCAGCTTGCGCCGTGTGGACCAGCGGGCAGTCAGGTGCAGCAGGGGAAACTGCAGCATCACTATGGTCAGCGCGTTGGTCGTCACCAGCCAGCCGATGAGCCGCTCCACCTCCGGCGTCCCCGCGCGGGTCAGATACTGGATGAGGGGCGACTCGAACTGGGCATAGACCAGCATCAGCAGCAGATTGGCCATGATCAGCAGCAGAAATCCCCTGTCCTGCCAGAGCACCCGCAGCACGGCACGCATGCCGGGCCCGGCCGCCTGGCTGGTGTGGCAACCTGCCAGCCTGAACCCGATGACAAAGACGATGCCAAGCAGCAGATAGCTGGCACTGAGCAACAGGAAGGTCTCCTGACGCGCGCTCAGGCCATAGGTGACGCCGAGCAGAGGACCGATGGCCGCCCCCAGGTTGAGCAGGAAATAGCGCAGGTGCAGCGCCAGCTCACGGGCTTTGGGCTCGGCCAGATTGTCGGCCATCAGTGCCTTGCCCGGTGAGTCGATGAGCCCGTAGGAGAGTCCGCTGCCGATCACCCCGAGTGCCAGCCAGCCCACCTGGTGGGAGAGGCCGAGCAGGGCCACACTGGCGGCGGAAACCAGGCAGCCGAACAGCAGGATGTTGCGCCGCCCCCATTTGTCCGAGAGCCAGCCGCCATAGAAGCTGACGAGAGTGGAAAGCGCCGCCGTGGCCCCCAGGATCAGGCCTATCAGGGTCGCCGAAAGTCCGTAGTCACGGTAGAGCAGGATCGAGAGAAAGGGCCAGACCATGAAGAAGGTGGTACGCACCATGAAAGTGCCCAGGATGACGATCCAGACCAGGGAAGGAAACTGCCTGAGGTAGGCCCATGACATGCTGCAATTCCTTTTGCCAACGAAGCGGGGTCGTCCCTTATATCAAGGGGCGCCAAAAGGAACAAGGAGACAATCTGCGCCATGCCGGGCGACAGGCACAAAAAAGCCGACCCAAGGGTCGGCTCTTTCACATACGGCAGCCTTATTCGGCAGCCGGCTCTTCGACGGCAACGGCAGCAGGAGCAGCAGCCGCTTCGGTCGGTGCGTTCGCTTCCTTGATGGAGAGACGCACACGGCCCTGACGGTCCACTTCCAGTACCTTCACCTTCACCACGTCACCGATTTTCAGGAAGTCGGCCACGTTCTGCACGCGGGCATCGGTGATCTGGGAGATGTGCACCAGACCGTCTTTACCCGGCAGGATGTTGACGAAGGCGCCGAAGTCAGCCAGGCGCACGACCTTGCCTTCGTAGATGCGGTTCACTTCGATCTCGGCGGTGATGGCCTCGATGCGGCGGATCGCTTCCATGGCGGCTTCGTTGGCCACGGCGGAGATGCGAACGGTACCGTCATCATCCAGCTCGATGTTGGTGCCGGTCTCTTCGGTCAGGGCACGGATCACGGAACCACCCTTGCCGATCACGTCCTTGATCTTCTCAGGATTGATCTTGATGGTGTGGATGCGCGGTGCGAAATCGGAGATCTGGGCACGGGGAGCCTGGATAGCTTCGTCCATCACCTTCAGGATGTGCAGACGAGCGCCACGAGCTTGCTTCAGCGCAATCTCCATGATCTCTTTGGTGATGCCTTCGATCTTGATGTCCATCTGCAGCGCGGTCACACCTTCGCTGGTACCGGCTACCTTGAAGTCCATGTCGCCCAGGTGATCTTCGTCACCCAGGATGTCGGACAGCACGACGAAACCTTCTTCTTCCTTCACCAGACCCATGGCGATACCGGCAACGGAGGCCTTGATCGGCACACCGGCATCCATCAGCGCCAGGGAGGAACCACAGACAGACGCCATGGAGGAGGAACCGTTGGATTCGGTGATTTCAGAGACTACGCGCACCACGTACGGGAACTCGGCGGCGCTCGGCATCACGGCAGCAACGCCGCGCTTGGCCAGACGGCCGTGACCGATTTCACGACGCTTCGGGCTGCCCATCATGCCGGTCTCGCCGACGCAGTAGGGCGGGAAGTTGTAGTGCAGCATGAAGCGATCAGCGCGGTTGCCGGTCAGCTCGTCGATGTTCTGGGCGTCACGCTCGGTACCCAGCGTGGCCACCACGATGGCTTGGGTTTCACCACGGGTGAACAGGGCAGAACCGTGGGCACGGGGCAGGATGCCGGTACCGACGGAGAGGGCGCGGATCATTTCCGGATCGCGACCGTCGATACGCGGCTCACCACGTACGACGCGACCACGGACGATGCGGCTCTCCAGGCTGTGGAACTCTTCGCCGATCTTCTTGGCATCTTCTTCCACGCCGGATGCGATGACTTGCTCGACCACGCGGCCCTTGATGGCAGCGATGGTTTCGTAACGAACAGCCTTCTCGGTGATGCGGTAGGCTTCACCCAGCTCAGCTGTCGCCAGTTCGGCAACTTTGGCTTTCAGCGCTTCGTTGACGGCAGGCGGGGTCCAGTCCCAGGGCTTGGTACCGACGTCGGCAGCGAATTCATTGATGGCGCTGATCACGGTCTGCATCTGCTCGTGACCGTAGACCACGGCGCCCAGCATCACCTCTTCGGAGAGGATGGCCGCTTCGGATTCCACCATCAGCACCGCATTGGCAGTACCGGCAACTACCAGATCCAGATCACTCTGGGGCAGTTCGGTGGTGGTCGGGTTCAGCACGTACTGGCCGTTCATGTAACCCACGCGGGCTGCACCGATCGGGCCGCCGAACGGGATGCCGGAGATGGCCAGGGCCGCGGAGGCACCGATCATGGCAACGATGTCGGGAGAAACGGCCGGGTTCACGGACATGACGGTGGCAACCACCTGAACCTCATTGAGGAAGCCTTCCGGGAACAGCGGACGGATGGGACGGTCGATCAGACGGGAGATCAGGGTCTCGCCTTCGCTCGGACGGCCTTCACGACGGAAGAAACCACCCGGGATACGACCAGCAGCATAGGTACGCTCCTGATAGTTGACGGTCAGCGGGAAGAAATCACGGCCGTGATCGGCCTCTTTCTTGCCAACGACAGTCACGAAGACACAGGTATCGTCCATGCTGACCATGACGGCCGCAGTGGCTTGACGGGCCATCACACCGGTTTCCAGTGTGACGGTGTGTTGACCGTACTGGAATGACTTTACAATAGGATTCACGTGAATTTCCTTTTAACAATTTGGCGCTTTAAATTCGCGTGCAAGTATACTTGATTCGCATCAAAAGGTAAGCGCGGACGTCAATTCTGTGAGGCAGGCAACGGCCTGCATCCTGTTTGAAACGGGCAATAAAAAAGGGGAACCTCGCGGTTCCCCTTTTTTGCGAAATCTGATGGTCGATTAACGACGCAGACCCAGCTTGGCGATCAGAGCAGCGTAACGCTGAACGTCTTTACGCTTCAGGTAGTCCAGCAGCTTACGACGCTGGGAAACCATGCGCAGCAGACCGCGACGACCGTGGTGATCCTTGGCGTGCTCCTTGAAGTGACCTTGCAGATGGTTGATCTGGGCAGTCAGCAGGGCAACTTGCACTTCGGGGGAACCGGTGTCGTTGGCACCACGAGCGTTGTCGGCAACGATTTGAGCTTTGATCTCAGCATTTAGAGACATGGTATTACTCCAGTAGAGTGTTTAAAGGTTCACAGCCAATCTCTAATTCAGCCGTGAAATGAGGGCGGTATCATAATCGTCCCCGCCCCTTTTCGCAACGGGAAAGACGCGTGACAGACCGATACCGCCTGAGGATCACTCCTCGTCGTGGTAGCGAACAAGACGCTTGGGCGCCACGCGCCCCTCGTCATCGATCTCGCCAACCCCGATGAATTCGCGCTCCGGGCCAACCGTCATGCGGACCTGGCCGCTTTGGGGGCTACCTGCCACCTGCACGGCCTGACCCTGGTTCACATAGGCGGCCACGGCGACCAGCATGTTTACCTCGGGCAGGGAGGCCACGGCGGTGTCCATCGGCAGCAGCAGGGGATCCAGCTGCTCCCGTGGCGGAATGCTTTCGGCCTTGGCCTGCTCGAAGATGCACTCGAGCTGCTCCAGGGTCAGCATCCGCTCGTAGGGGTAGCTCGCCACCTGGGTGCGACGCAGCTGGGTGACGTGAGCGCCACAGCCCAGCACTTCCCCCAGATCGTCCACCAGGGAGCGGATATAGGTGCCCTTGCTGCAATGCACTTCCAGCTTCACCTCGTTCCCCTCGAAGCCGAGCAGCTTGAGTTCGAAGATGGTGATGGGACGGGCTTCCCGCTCGATCTCGATCCCTTCACGGGCATATTCGTAGAGCGGGCGGCCGTTGTGCTTGAGGGCGGAGTACATGGACGGCACCTGCATGATGGGGCCGCGGAACTGGTCCAGCGCCTCGATCAGGGTACCCACGGCCACGTTCACCGGGCGGGTGGAGACCACCTCGCCGTCGGAGTCGCTGGTATTGGTGCGCTCGCCCAGCTTGGCGGTCACCTCATAGCGCTTGTCCGCTTCCAGCAGATACTGGGAGAACTTGGTGGCCTCCCCGAGGCAGATCGGCAACATGCCGGTGGCCAGGGGGTCCAGGGCGCCGGTATGGCCAGCCTTGGCGGCGTTGTAGATCCGCTTGACCTTCTGCAACACATCGTTGGAAGTCAGGCCGGTCGGTTTGTCCAGCAGCAGGATGCCGTGTACGTCACGGCCTTTGAAACGACGTCTACGAGACATCTCAGGCGTTATCCTCAGTCGTGTCATCCGGTGCGGATTGCTCTTCGTCACGACCGGCTTCAGTCATGCGACGCTTGTCTTCACGCACAGTGTTGGTCACCAGGTTGGAGAGGCGCATCCCCTCGACCAGGGTCTGGTCGTAGTAGAAACGCAGCTCGGGCACCACCCGCAGACGCATGGCGCTGCCCAGCAGGCTGCGGATGTAACCGGCAGCCTCGGTCAGGCCCTTGAGCCCTTCCTTGATGCGCTCGGCGTCATTCTCCAGTTGCAAGAAGGTGACATAAACCTTGGCATAGTTGAGGTCCTTGGAGACCTCCACGTCGGAGACGGTCACCATGCCGATGCGCGGGTCTTTCACCTCGCGCTGCAGGATCAGCGCGATTTCACGCTGGATCTGCTGTCCGACCCGACGGGTCCGGCTGAATTCTCTGGCCATATTCTATCCTGCGATAAAAGGGGGCCGCGGCCCCCTATTTTGTCTAACTCTCGGCTTACAGAGTCCGTTGGATTTCAACGGTCTCGTACACCTCGATCTGGTCGCCTTCGCGCACGTCGTTGTAGTTCTTGACCGCGATACCACACTCGTAGCCGTTGCGAACTTCGTTGACGTCATCCTTGAAGCGGCGCAGGGATTCCAGCTCGCCTTCATAGATAACCACGTTGTCACGCAGAACGCGAATGCGGTTGGAACGCTTGACCACACCTTCGGTGACCATACAGCCAGCAACGGCGCCGAACTTCGGCGACTTGAAGACGCTACGCACTTCAGCCAGACCGATGATCTCCTGACGATACTCAGGAGCCAGCTTGCCGCTCATGGCCTGCTTCACTTCGTCGATCAGGTCATAGATGACGGAGTAGTAACGCAGATCCAGGCTCTCGGATTCGATGACCTTGCGCGCAGAAGCGTCGGCACGGACGTTGAAGCCCACCAGGATGGCGCTGGAAGCCGCGGCCAGGGTCGCGTCGGTTTCGGTGATGCCACCTACGCCGGAACCCACGATCTTCACCTTCACTTCGTCGGTGGAGAGTTTGACCAGCGCATCGCAGATCGCTTCCACAGAGCCTTGTACATCGGCCTTGATCACCACGTTCACTTCGGACACTTCGCCCTCGGTCATGTTGGCAAACATGTTTTCCAGCTTGGCCTTCTGCTGGCGGGCCAGCTTGACTTCGCGGAACTTGCCCTGACGGTAGAGCGCCACTTCACGGGCTTTCTTCTCGTCACGCACGACCGTGGCTTCGTCACCGGCAGAGGGAACGCCGGACAGACCCAGAATTTCCACTGGCAGAGAGGGACCTGCTTCCTTGATCTCGCGACCCAGTTCGTCACGCATGGCGCGAACCCGGCCGTACTCAAGACCACACAGAACGATGTCGCCCTGACGCAGAGTACCTTCCTGTACCAGCACGGTGGCAACCGGACCACGACCTTTATCCAGGAAGGATTCGATCACGACGCCGTTGGCCATGCCGTCAACCACCGCTTTCAGCTCCAGGACTTCGGCCTGGATCAGGATGGCTTCCAGCAGGTCGTCGATGCCTTCGCCAGACTTGGCGGAGACGTGCACGAACTGGCAATCGCCACCCCAGTCTTCGGACATGACGTTGTAACGGGCCAGCTCGGTCTTGACGCGATCCGGATCCGCTTCAGGCTTGTCGATCTTGTTCACCGCAACAACCAGCGGCACACCGGCCGCCTTGGCGTGCTGGATAGCTTCGATGGTTTGCGGCATCACGCCGTCGTCAGCTGCAACAACCAGAACAACGATGTCGGTCGCCTTGGCACCGCGAGCACGCATGGAGGTAAACGCCGCGTGACCCGGGGTATCCAGGAAGGTGATCATCCCGCTGTCGGTCTGTACGTGGTACGCACCGATGTGCTGGGTAATGCCACCGGCTTCGCCCGCGGCGACCTTGGCTTTACGGATATAGTCCAGCAGCGAGGTCTTGCCGTGGTCGACGTGACCCATGATGGTCACGACCGGCGCACGCGGCTTGGCTTCGGAGGTCTCGTCACGATCGGACAGTACCGCCTCTTCCAGCTCGTTCTCACGGCGCAGCACTACCTTGTGACCCATCTCCTCGGCGACCAGCTGAGCGGTCTCCTGGTCGATCACCTGGTTGATGGTGGCCATGGCACCCATCTTCATCATCACCTTGATGACTTCAACGCCCTTGACGGCCATCTTGTTGGCGAGCTCCGCCACTGTGATGGTCTCGCCGATGACGACGTCACGGTTGACCACGGCAGCCGGCTTGTTGAAGCCGTGTTTCATGGCGTTCGGCATGGCCATCTTGCCACGCTTGCCTTTGCGGGCACGCGGATCGCGGGAGTTGCGGTCATTGCGGTCGTCTTCGCGACGGCCGACTTTCTTCGGCGCCTTGGCAGCGGCAGCCGTGCGACGGCTGGTCTCTTCCTTACGATCCAACTCATCTTCGGCCGCTTGCGCGTGCTTGTTGGTGGTCAGATGGTAATCGCTGCTCTCTTTGGCGCGAGCCGCTTCTTCTTCAGCCCAGCGGGCCGCATTCTGTTCCGCCATGATGCGAGCCTCTTCGGCTTTCTTCGCGGCGAGTTCTTCAGCTTTTTGCAAAGCTGTCTGTTCCTGTTGGCGCTTCAGTTCTTCTGCTTCGCGCTTGGCCATCTTTTCTGCCTCTTGCTGAGCTGTGCTACCGGCTGCTTTGGCGGGCTGTTGAGCCTGTCGAGCCTTCTGTTGTGCCTCGATCCGCGCCTTTTCCTCAGCTTCACGACGAGCCTGCTCAGCCTCACGGCGAGCCTTCTCTTCAGCGTCGAGGCGGGCCTTCTCTTCGGCCTCGCGACGAGCTTTTTCTTCTGCTTCCAAACGCGCTGTTTCCTCGGCTTCCGCCTGGCGCTGTTCATCTTCCAGCGCCGAGCGTCTTACATAGGTGCGAGACTTGCGCACTTCTACCTGCACTTCCTTGTTCTTGCCACCAGTCCCCTGAACACTCAGAGTGCTCTTGGTCTTGCGCTGCAAGGTCATGCGAGCAGGTGCGGTGACCTCGTCACCTCCATGCTGTTTCTTCAGATGTGCCAGCAGAGTCTGTTTCTCAGACTCGCTGACCATGTCGTCGGCCTTGCTCTTCACGATGCCGGCATCGACAAACTGCTGGAGAAGACGATCAACCGGCGTGTCGATGTCAGTGGCAAGTTGCTTAACTGATACTTCTGCCATTCATTTTCCTCCGTTTGACCTTATTCAGACTGCTCTTCTCCGAACCAACAGATATTGCGAGCAGCCATAATGAGCTCACCAGCCTTCTCGGCGGTCAACTCTTCGATGTCGGCAAGGTCATCGATACCTTGCTCTGCCAAATCTTCTAGGGTGCCGACACCGCGAGCGGCCAGGGCATAGGCCATTTCACGGCCGAGGCCGGAGAGATTGAGCAGTTCTTCGGAAGGCTCGACGCCTTCAAAGGATTCTTCTTTGGCCAGGGCCTTGGTGGTCAGGGCATCCTTGGCACGCTTGCGCAGCTCTTCGACCATGTCTTCATCCAGACCGTCGATGGCCAGCAGCTCGTTGACCGGGACGAAGGCAATCTCTTCCAGAGTGGAGAAGCCCTCTTCCATCAGCAGGCCGGCGAAATCGTCGTCGATATCGAGGGTGCTGGTGAACAGCGTCAGGATGCGGTCGTTCTCGGCCTGGTGCTTGGCACGCATGTCCTCGACGGTCATCACGTTCAGTTCCCAACCGGTCAGCTGGGAGGCCAGACGCACGTTCTGACCGTTGCGGCCGATGGCCTGGGCCAGGTTGGCGGCTTCCACGGCGATGTCCATGGTGTGGTTGTCTTCATCGACGATGATGGAGGCCACATCGGCTGGCGCCATGGCGTTGATCACGTATTGGGCCGGGTTGTCATCGTACAGCACGATGTCGGCACGCTCACCGCTCAGCTCGGCGGAGACGGCCTGAACGCGGGCACCACGCATGCCGATACAGGCACCGATCGGGTCGATACGACGATCGTTGGTCTTGACCGCGATCTTGGCGCGGGAACCCGGATCACGGGCGGCGCCCATGATTTCGATCATCTCTTCGCCGATTTCCGGCACTTCGATGCGGAACAGCTCTTTCAGGAAGTCCGGGCTGGAGCGGCTGACGAACAGCTGGGAACCACGGGCTTCCGGACGCACGGCGTAGAGCAGGCCACGGATACGGTCGCCGGGACGGAAGGTCTCACGGGGCAGCATGTCGTCACGGAAGATCACGGCTTCGGCATTGCTGCCCAGATCCAGGATCACGTTGTCGCGGTTGCTCTTCTTGACCACGCCGCTGATGATGGTGCCTTCCTTGTCCTTGAACTGGTCAACGACCTGGGAACGCTCGGCCTCACGCACTTTCTGCACGATGACCTGCTTGGCGGTCTGGGTGGTGATACGGTCGAAGGTCACAGAGTCAATCTGGTCTTCAACATAGTCGCCGATCTGGATATCCGGCTGCTCGATCTGAGCGGCTTCGAGAGTGATTTCCCCGTACGGGTTCTCCATGGAAGCCTGATCGGCCACCACGACCCAACGGCGATAGGTGTCATAGTCACCGGTCTTGCGATCGATCTCGACACGCACTTCAATCTCGCCTTCGTATTTTTTCTTGGTCGCAGTCGCCAGCGCAGTCTCCAGAGCCTGGAAAATCTTCTCGCGGGGGACAGCCTTCTCGTTGGACACAGCGTCAACGACCAGCAAAATCTCTTTATTCATATCCGATAGCCTCGTTAACCAAAGTTCGGCACTATGTTCGCTTTTTGGATATTGGTGAAAGCCAACACCTCGTCCTTACCATCTACCGTCAGAGTGATCATATCCCCCTGCACGGCTTTGATTACGCCTTTGAACTTGCGGCGGTTGTTTGTTGCCATCCGAAGCGTTACCGCCGCCTCCTGGCCAACGTATTTTTCGAACTGGGCGACCTTGAACAGTGGACGATCCAGACCCGGGGAAGACACCTCAAGGTAGTACTCCTCGGTGATGGGATCTTCGACATCCATGATGGCGCCGACCTGGCGGCTCACCTCGGCACAGTCTTCCACCGTCACGCCTTGCTCCGAGTCGATGAAAACGCGCAAGGTCGAGTGCTTACCCGCACGGATAAACTCGATACCCCACAGTTCAAAACCCAAGGCAACGACCGGAGCCTCGAGCAGATCGGTCAAACGTTGTTCCAACGTAGCCAAAGTCACCCTCCGAAAAACGAAAAAAGGGCATATAGCCCAGATAGAAATAGATTCAGAGTAAATTGCACATAACAAAAAGCCCCGATGTCAAATCGGGGCTTGGCGCTTTACCCTGATTGTCGCCTCGCAGCGACCGCCTTCCTGAGCGTAGGAAATGCGTGAAATTTGGTTGCGGGGGCCGGATTTGAACCGACGACCTTCGGGTTATGAGCCCGACGAGCTACCATGCTGCTCCACCCCGCGTCCGAAATCGTGCGAGATTATAGCCACTTCGCTCTCGTGAGACAAGACTCAGCGACTATAACATCCCGGTTACCCGGGTTCACTGCTTAATTGGTGCCGTGGGCGGGACTCGAACCCGCACACCCTAGAGCACTACCCCCTCAAGATAGCGTGTCTACCAATTCCACCACCACGGCAAAACTCTTATTCGGGAACGTCAGTATCTTTCTTCACTGGCGCTTTGCTCTGCTCAACTTGTTGAGTCTGTTGCAGATTTTCCCATTCACTACCCTGTTTGACCTTGTTGCTGGACATGGAACCCAGAACCAGACTAATCAAGAAAAACAGAGTAGCCAAAATCGCTGTTGTGCGGGTCAGGAAGCTGCCTGAACCACCGGAGCCGAACACTGTATTCGATGCCCCTGCGCCGAAGGAGGCGCCCATATCAGCCCCTTTACCTTGCTGAATCATCACCAGACCAATCAGAGCCAGCGATACCAGCAGATAAACGACCAAAAGAATCTCGTACATTTAACTTGCACCCTTTGCCGCTTCAACTATTCCTAAAAACGCCTCGCCATCAAGACTTGCCCTGCCTATCAGACCGCCATCAATATCGGGCTGCGCAAACAAATCTTGTGCATTGGCCGGTGTCACGCTCCCACCATAGATGATTCTGACTTTCTCACCTATTACCGGAGTATCCTCCGCCAAGCGACCGCGAATAAAGGAATGAACCTCTTGTGCCTGCTCGGGTGTGGCGCATTTACCTGTACCTACAGCCCAGATTGGCTCGTAGGCGATGATAGCATTATCGAAAGCCATCGCGCCATTTTTCTCTATGACGATATCCAGTTCCTCGGCAATCACCTCAAAGGTTCGTCTTGCCTGCCTCGCCGCGCCTGACTCACCCAGACAAAGTATGGGTATCAGACCTGCTGCTCTGACTGCCGCAAACTTCTCTGCGACGATGAAACTGGTCTCACCAAAGAGACGCCTGCGCTCGGAGTGGCCAACAAGTACATATCGGCAACCTGCCTCGACCAGCATCTCACACGAGATTTCACCCGTATAAGCGCCTTGTCTGTGCTGGCTCACGTTCTGACCCCCCAGCTTCACTCTTCCCTGCTCACCGAGCAGTTCGGCCGTGAAACCGAGATGCACATGGGATGGACACAAGACCACATCTACGTCTTCATCAATGCACTCTGTGCACTGACTCGTAAACTGCTCTAACTGCGACCTACTACCGTGTAACTTCCAGTTGGCTGCTACAAACGGCTTGCGATGTCCCATCGGCAACTCCCTTGCGAAAGCGGGGCTGATAATATCCAGAGGATGCTCAGCTGACAAGTGCTATTTTCAAATTTTCGAATCGTTTGAACAAGATACAACCAAGGCGACTAAAAAGCCGCCTTGGTTGTTCATTAAAACGCCGATTCGACCTGTTTGGCGATGCGCTCTGCCATATCGCGCACCTGCTGTTCGTGTTCACCTTCGACCATGACCCGGATCAGGGGCTCGGTGCCAGATTTGCGCAACAGCACCCGGCCACGGCCGGCCAGTTCCTGCTCCACTGCCGCCACTTCCTGCTGAACGGCACTGGAGGTCAGCGGATCCTTGCCTTCGGCGAAGCGCACATTGACCAGCACTTGCGGGAACTTGCTCATGCCCGAACGCAATTTGGCCAGCGGCATCTCGGCACTGCGCATGGCCGTCAGCACCTGCAGGGCGGCGACGATACCATCCCCCGTGGTGGTCTGATCCAGGCAGATGATGTGACCGGAGTTTTCGCCCCCGATGCGCCAGCCCTTCTCGTTCATCATCTCAAGCACGTAGCGGTCACCCACCTTGGCACGGGCAAAGGGGATGCCCAGGGTCTGAAGCGCCAGCTCCAGCCCCATGTTGGCCATCAGGGTGCCCACCACACCGCCCTTGAGGCGGCCATGGCGCAGGGCATCCCGGGCGATGATGTAGAGGATCTCATCCCCGTCGATGATGTAACCAGTGCTGTCCACCATCACCAGACGGTCGCCGTCACCGTCGAAGGCGACGCCGAGATCTGCCTTGCATTCCTGGACCTTGGCGGCCAGCGCCTCCGGTGCGGTGGAACCGACACCGTCATTGATGTTGAGCCCATCCGGGCTGCAGCCGATGGCGATGACTTCGGCACCCAGCTCGCGGAAGACGGAAGGGGCGATGTGGTAGGTGGCACCATGACCGCAATCCACCACCATTTTCAGCCCTTCCAGGCTCAGATTGGAGGGGAAGGTGCTCTTGCAGAATTCGATGTAGCGACCAGCCGCATCATCGATGCGCTGCGCCTTGCCAAGCTCCGCGGACTCCACGCACTTGAGTTCGTTGTCGAGCTCGGCTTCGATGGCCAGCTCGACATCATCGGGCAGCTTGGTGCCGTCGGCGGAGAAGAACTTGATGCCGTTGTCGTAATAGGGGTTGTGGGATGCACTGATGACGATGCCGGCTTCGGCACGGAAGGTGCGAGTCAGGTAGGCAACCGCCGGGGTGGGCATGGGTCCCATCAGTATGGCTTTGAGACCGGCGGCGGAGAGCCCCGCCTCCAGTGCCGACTCCAGCATATAACCGGAGATACGGGTATCCTTGCCGATCAGCACCTTCTTGGTCCCTTTCTTGGAGAGCACCTTGCCGGCGGCCCAGCCCAGTTTCATGACGAAATCCGGGGTGATCGGGTATTCACCCACCTTGCCGCGCACGCCGTCGGTGCCGAAGTACTTTCTGGTCATTGTCTGTTTCTCGTTTTTCTATTTGGATATGAAATCTTGTCCCGTCATGGTCATCCAGCCTGTACGCAAGACATCCATGGTGGCCCGCACGTCGTGCACCCGGATGATCCTGGCGCCATGTTGCAACCCGATCAGGGCACAGGCCAGACTACCAGCCAACCGCTCGGCTACCGGGCGGTCAAGCAGGTTGCCTATCATAGACTTTCGTGACATGCCCACCAAGAGCGGAAGTTGGTAATCGAGCAGTGACGCCTGCTGTGCCAGCAGCTGATAATTGTGCGCCAGCGTCTTGCCAAAGCCATAGCCTGGATCCAATACCAGATGCTCACGCGGGATACCGGCCCCCAGACAAGCGGCAATCCGCTCGTCAAAGAAGGCTCTCACCTCCCCCACCAGATCGTCATAGTGCGGCTCCACCTGCATGGTACGGGGCTGCCCCTGCATGTGCATGAGGCATACCGGTACGCCAGCCTCGGCCGCCGCGCCCAGCGCTCCCGGCTCTTGCAGGGCGCGGACATCATTGATGAGGTGACCACCTGCAGCACAGCCCTCCCGCATGACAATCGCCTTGGAGGTATCGAGGGAGATCATCACATCCAGCTCGGCGACCATGCGCTCCACCACGGGGATGACCCTGTCCAGCTCCTCCTGCTCGCTCACGTCGGGGGCGCCCGGGCGGGTCGACTCGCCACCTATATCGATAAGGGTGGCCCCATCGGCCACCATGTCGCGGGCATGACTCAACGCCAGATCGATCTGCTTGAAGCGGCCACCATCTGAAAAGGAGTCCGGCGTCACATTGAGAATGCCCATGACATGGGGACGGTCGAGAGAAAGGGGACGTCCCTTGCTGATTAACTGCATTGCTTCAACTACCTCCAACAAGAGCGGCAAACTCTTCGTGCAAAGAAAAACCCCGGGCAAGCCCGGGGTTTGTATCATGGCAACTTATTTGGCCGGGACATCGTTCGCCTTGTCGATGTCACTCAGAGGTGCACTGCCCTCTTCAGTCGGCGCCTTGGCCTCCGGCCCGTTGTTCACGCTGGCACCACCTTGCGGGGTGTCACCATGCTCATCATGCCAGTTGCTGGGAGCACGGACCTCGCGACGCGCCATCAGATCATCGATCTGCTTGGCATCGATGGTCTCGTACTTCATCAATGCATCTTTCATGGTGTGCAGCACATCCATGTTGTCCAGCAGGATCTGCTTGGCACGATCATAGTTGCGATCGATGACCTGCTTGACCTCTGCATCGATGATGCGGGCGGTATCGTCAGACATGTGCTTGGCCTTGGCCATGCTGCGGCCGAGGAAGACTTCACCATCCTCTTCTGCGTAGAGCATGGGGCCGAGACGCTCGGACATGCCCCACTGGGTGACCATCTTGCGAGCGATGTCGGTGGCACGTTCGATGTCGTTGGATGCACCGGTCGATACCTTCTCGGCACCGTAGATCAACTCTTCCGCCAGACGACCGCCATACAGGCTGGAGATCATGGACTCCAGATGCTGCTTGGAGTGGCTCCAGCGGTCCTGCTCCGGCAAGTACATAGTCACACCCAGCGCACGGCCGCGCGGAATGATGGAGACCTTGTAGACAGGGTCATGATCCGGCACCACGCGACCAATGATGGCGTGACCCGCTTCGTGATAGGCCGTCATCTCCTTCTCGGACTCTTTCATCACCATGGAGCGACGTTCCGCCCCCATCATGATCTTGTCCTTCGCCTTTTCGAACTCCAGCATGGAGACCACTCGGCGGCTCTCGCGAGCAGAGAAGAGGGCAGCCTCGTTCACCAGGTTGGCCAGATCGGCACCGGAGAAACCAGGGGTACCACGGGCAATCAGCGCCGGATTGACGTCATCCGCCAGCGGTACCTTGCGCATGTGCACTTTCAGGATCTGCTCACGACCGCGAACATCCGGCAAGCCGACCACGACCTGGCGGTCGAAACGACCTGGACGCAGCAGCGCAGGATCCAGTACGTCGGGACGGTTGGTGGCGGCGATGACGATGATGCCCTCATTGCCTTCAAAACCATCCATTTCAACCAGCATCTGGTTCAGGGTCTGCTCACGTTCGTCGTGACCACCACCCAGACCGGCGCCACGCTGGCGACCGACCGCATCGATCTCATCAATGAAGATGATGCAGGGGGAGGATTTCTTGGCCTGTTCGAACATGTCACGCACCCGGGAGGCACCGACACCCACGAACATTTCCACGAAGTCCGAACCTGAAATGGTGAAGAACGGCACCTTGGCCTCGCCTGCAATGGCTTTGGCCAGCAAGGTCTTACCGGTACCAGGAGGACCTACCAACAGGACGCCGGTCGGGATCTTGCCACCCAGCTTCTGGAATTTGGTCGGGTCACGCAGATAGTCGACCAGCTCCTTGACCTCTTCCTTTGCCTCGTCACAACCGGCTACGTCGGCGAAGGTAGTCTTGATCTGATCTTCGCTCATCAGGCGAGCCTTGCTCTTGCCGAACGACATAGCACCCTTGCCGCCGCCGCCCTGCATCTGACGCATGAAGAAGACCCAGACACCGATCAGCAACAGCATCGGGAACCAGGAGATGAAGATGGACGTGATCAGAGATGGTTCTTCCGGCTTCTCACCCATCACTTTGACGTTATGGTTGAGCATGTCGTTGAGCAGTTGGGGATCCGGCGCAGGAATGATGGTGGTGAAACGTTCACCGGTGCGCTTGACGCCATTGATGACCTTGCCATCCATCCGCACTTCACGGATCTGCTCCTGGGTCACTTCTTTCACGAAGCTGGAATAGTCCAGCTGGCGACTGGTGGTATCGCTGGGGCTGAAGCTATTGAACACCGACATCAGCACGACGGCGATGACCAGCCACAGGATTAGGTTTTTCGCCATGTCACTCAAATCAATGACCTCGCAGACTGACAGTTAACGATGAGGGTTAGGGTACTACAGTTTAAAACCGGTAGCCACAATGTAGACTTCTCGTGAACGAGCACGGGACGAGTCTGGTTTTCGAATCTTGACGGCAGAGAAAAGTCTACGTATTTCATTGAGATAGGCATCAAACCCTTCCCCCTGGAACACCTTGACTACAAAACTGCCATTACTGCTCAGGACCTGATTGCACATGTCCAGCGCCAGTTCCACCAGGTACATGGCACGGGCTTGATCCACCTGCTGGGTACCGCTCATGTTGGGCGCCATGTCCGACATGACGACGTCCACCTTGTCGGGGCCGACTCGCTCCAGCAAGGCGCCGAGTACAGTTTCTTCCCGAAAGTCCCCTTGCAGGAAATCGACACCGGCAATGGAATCCATCGGCAAAATATCGCACGCAATGACGCGCCCCTTGTCACCGACCTGGTCGATGGCAAATTGGGACCAGCCACCGGGAGCAGCCCCCAGGTCCACTACCGTCATCCCCGGCTTGAGCAGCCGGTCTTTGCCCTGGATCTCGTCGATCTTGAAAACGGCGCGAGAGCGCAGTCCCAACTTCTGGGCTTTCTTGACGTATTGGTCGTCGAAATGTTCTTTTAACCAGCGGGTTGAACTGGGGGAACGTTTTTTCTGGGTCATGATTGTCGACTTTAAAAAACCACAAGGGTTATTAGTATTAAGGGCTAAGTGGGGGTAGAATACGCCCCTTTCAACCCTGACTTATGAAGAAATTGCCATGATTCTCAACAATAAACAGAAACAGTACCTCAAGGGCCTGGCCCACAGTCTGAAGCCGGTCGTCCTGCTGGGACAACACGGTCTGACCGAAGGGGTGCTGGCCGAGATCGATCTGGCCCTGAACCACCACGAGCTGATCAAGGTTAAGGTTGCGTCTGAAGATCGTGAGATGAAACAGCTGGTGATGGATGCCATCGTTCGCGAGACCGGCGCCATCAAGGTACAGAGCATGGGCCATGTACTGACCATCTACCGTCAGGCCAAAGAGCCCAAGATCCAGTTGCCGCGCAAGTAACAGGAAAGAGCATTCGCTCTTTCCTTCATTTCCCTTCTTCCCAAGTCGCTTGCCAAAATAGTTGCCAGGCCCTTAACCTGCGATGAATAGCCGTGGACACCCACTATGGACAAGCATCAGCTCCTCACCGATGAAGAACTGGCCATGCTGCGGGACCTGGGAAACGATGAAGACATTGCCACCAGCCAATACCTGCGCGGCACCCTGCCCCTTCCTCTCCAAAGCCTGTTGCAGCGAGCCAAGCCTCTGACACTCGAAGCCCGCATCGCCGGCTACCAATTGCGTTTCCCGCTCCACTGCACCCAGGCAGAGGAGGGCCACACCGAGCTGCGCATCGCCGCGCCGACCATTACCGAGCTGGGTTCGCCCCATCTGCGCGCCTGGCGACTCGACGAAAAGGCCGTGCTCTGCACCGAAGACGCGGAGTACGAGGTATACAGCCTCTCCCTTGGCGGTCTCATCGTGGCCGGCTTGCCGGACTCCTCTGCCAAGGGAGATCCACTTGGCGGATACCTTCGCATCGAGGATCTCCCTCCCCTGGCAATGACAGGCACCCTCGTCAGGCACGTGGATGCCAATCAACATTACCATGACTGGGCCGTCCAGTTCCGGCTGGGCAAGGAGGATCAGGAACAATTGCGGGACTGGCTCTTCCAGCGCCACCAGGACGCCTTCGTCCAGGCCTATCAGGGTGACTAAAGACAACAGGGGAGCCCGGCTCCCCTGTCTCTTTCCCCGACGTTCAATCAGAGATAGGCAACTTCCAGGATCTCGTACTCCACATCGCCACCCGGCGTCTTGACGATGGCAACGTCATCCACTTCCTTGCCGATCAGGGCGCGGGCAATGGGGGAGTTCACGGAGATCATGTTCTGCTTGATGTCCGCCTCGTCGTCTCCCACGATGCGGTAGACCACTTCCTCTTCCGTTTCACTTTTGAGCAGGGTCACGGTTGCGCCGAAGATGACGCGGCCATTGTTGGCAATCTTGGTGACATCGATAATCTGGGCATTGGAGAGCTTGCCTTCGATTTCCTGAATGCGGCCTTCACAGAAACCCTGCTGCTCGCGGGCGGCATGGTATTCGGCATTTTCTTTCAGATCGCCATGTTCACGGGCATCAGCAATCGCTTCGATAATCTGGGGACGCAGCTCGGTCTTGAGATAATCGAGCTCTTGACGCAGCTTTTCAGCGCCGCGAACAGTCATCGGAGTATGATTCATAGTCGAAACCTGGGTTGCTTTATAAAGAGAAGCTGCGGCAATCAAAAGAGAGCCGCAGCTGTCGGTTCGGATGGGGCATCTTAATATGAAGCCGCCACAAAATCCATGTCAGCCCCTGCGAGCGGGATCCCGCTTTGGGCCAGCGTTACTTGGATTCCGAGACGCCAAGCGGAGCCGACACCGTCGGTTTGCCCTGCATGATGGCGATCTCGACACGTCGGTTCATGCGCCGATTCTCCGGGCTGTTGTTGGGCACCAGCGGCTGTGAATCCGCCATCCCTTGCACCACCAGACGATTGCCGTCAAAACCGGGCACCTTGATCATCTGGTGGGCAACCGCCACCGCCCGCTGGGATGAAAGCTCCCAGTTGGACTGGAACAACTCGTCCTCGGTGGCCACATTGTCGGTGTGGCCGGAGACGGTGATCTCCCCCGGCACATCCTTGAGCAGCGCAGCCACCTTGCGGATCACCGGCCAGAACTGGGGTTGCAGGAAGGCGGATCCCGCCGGGAACGCCGCTTTCTCGCGAATGCGAATGATGATCTGCTGACCCAGCGCCTCTATCTCGATGGCCCCATCCTGGATCTGGGCCTGCATCTGCTCCGCCAGTGCCTTGGCCAGGGTGTTGGACTGTTCCTGCGCCTTCTGGGCCTCCTGGGCGGTATCGCCACCGCTCTGCTGGCCTTCGGTCTTGTCATGTCCACCCGCCTTGTCCGCATCCCCAGGCTGGAAATCCAGCTCGGTCTGGGTCATGTCGATGGTCTGCTGCATGATGGTGTCAATAGGCGTCGGCTCGGGGCGACCAGGACGAAACTCCTGGGCGATGACGGAGGTTCCCTTGGGGATATCCTTGACCTCCAGGATGTTCTGCACCCCGAACGCCTTCTCCATGGAACCGGCGATCTGCTTGAACTTCTGCACATCCATCTCGGCAAAGGAGAGCAAGAGCACGAAGAAGCACATCAGCAGAGACATGAGATCCGCGAAGGTTCCCATGTAACCGGGCAATCCGGGAGGCGGGCACTTGCACTTTGCCATCTGCGTGCTCCTATTCGGTCCCGTTGTTGCGTTTGGACTGATTCAGGTAGTTCTGCAACATGGCCTGGATCACCCTCGGGTTCTGTCCATCCTGGATCCCCATGATGGCGTCGAGGATCAGGGTGCGGCTCAACTGTTCCTCGCCGCTGCGCAGTTCCAGCTTGTCCGCGATGGGGATGGCAATCATGTTGGCCTCGATGGCGCCATACAGGGTCGTCAGCAAGGCCACCGCCATGGCCGGACCGATGGATTTGGGGTCGCTCATGTTGGCCAGCATGGCCACCAACCCTACCAGGGTACCGATCATGCCCATGGCCGGGCCGAGATCCCCCAGGGAGCGGAACACCTTGATGGCCGTGGCGTGACGCTCGGACGTCAGTTCGATGTCCTTCTCCATCACCGCACGCACCACGTCGGCATCATGGCCGTCCACCAGCATGTCGATGCCCTTCTTCATGAAGGTATTGGGGATCTCCGCCGCCTCCAGAGCCAGAAAGCCCCCCTTGCGGGCCGCATCCGCCAGTTCCACCGCTTTGGTGATGAGATCGTCGAGCTTGTCCCCCTTGTACATGAAGGCCTTGCCCGCGACCTTGAAGGCCATCAGAAACTGACCGAGGTTGAACTTCATCATGCAGATGAACACGGACCCCAGTATGGTGATGTAGACCGATGGCATGTCCACATACATGCTCATGGGGCCGCCCAGCAACATGCCGTACACCACGACCCCGAACCCCAGCACTAAGCCTATCAGACTCCCTAAATCCACATCCCTACTCCTGTCGCCGAACGTGCCGTCTAATTATATTGCGTTGAATTTTCTGCTATTGCGCCCCCGGCAGCAAGCCCGGTACACCGCAATCGCCGATCGGCAATGCGTGGTTGCATGCCCGTTCTTATCGGCCAGGGTCAGGATAGTTTGAGGACGCCGCGTTTTTCTGCCTCCCCCCTGTGGCCGGTCGATGTTAAGATGAGCCGTTTTTTTCAATCCCCGAGGATGGACATGGCCAGTAAAAAAATCGACCGTCTGAGTTTTGATGCCACCCTGGAAGAGCTGGAAACCATAGTGCATCAACTCGAACAGGGCTCGCTCCCCCTCGAGGAGGCACTCAAACAATTCGAACAGGGCATCCATCTGGTGCGCGCCGGCCAGCAGAAGCTGGAACAGGCCGAGCAGAAGATCCAGATCCTCCTGACCCAGGCCGATGGCAGCGAGCAAGCGGTCCCCTTTCGAGCAGAACAAGGAGAGGAGTGAGTGACCCTGGACGATTTCTCCCGCCTGCATCGGCGCCGCATCGACGATTGCCTCTCGGCACAGCTTGACGCCCTGCCCGCCATGGCGCCACGTCTGCGGGACGCGATGAAATACGGCCTGCTGCTCGGTGGGAAACGGGTGCGCCCCTTCCTGGTCTATGCCGTCGGCGAGATGCTGGGCGTCAAGAGCGAACTGCTGGATGGCCCCGCCGCCGCCGTGGAGTGCATTCACGCATACTCCCTCCTGCACGACGACCTGCCCGCCATGGATGACGACGACCTGCGTCGTGGTCAGCCCACCGTACACAAGGCCTTCGATGAAGGCACAGCCATCCTGGCGGGCGATGCCCTGCAGACCCTGGCGTTTTCCATTCTGGCCGACCACCCCATGCCCGATACATTGATGGCCAACCGGGTGCGGATGCTGAGTGCCCTGGCCCGCGCGTCCGGCTATCTAGGCATGTGTGGCGGTCAGGCACTGGATCTGGACGCCGAAGGGCGCCGGATCAGCCTCGCCGAGCTGGAGCAGGTGCACCGCCACAAGACAGGGGCCCTCATCGAGTGCGCCGTGACCCTCGGCGCCCTGTGCAAGGCTGACGTGGAACCCGCCACCCTCACCGCCCTGCAAACCTATGCCGCCGCCATCGGACTCGCCTTCCAGGTGCAGGACGACATCCTCGACATCACGGGCGATACCGCCACCCTGGGCAAGCCGCAAGGCTCGGATCTGGCGCTGGAAAAGAGTACCTATCCGGCCCTGCTCGGACTCGACAATGCCCGTGAGCTGGCTCGCGAACTGCATGACAAGGCCTTAACAGCCCTGCAATCCTTGCCCTACAATACCGACATTCTGGAAGCGTTTGCCGATTACATCATCGAGCGAACCCACTAAACGCTGGATAACAGTAACAATATGAGCGTTGATATTAGCGATTTCCCCAACCTGGCCCTCGCGGACACGCCGGTCGATTTGCGATCCCTCCCCTTCGAGCGGCTGCCCGTGGTGTGCAACGAGCTGCGCGAGTATCTGCTGCGCTCGGTGAGCCGCTCCAGCGGCCACTTCGCCTCCGGCCTTGGCACCGTCGAGCTGACGGTCGCCCTGCACTATGTCTACAACACTCCCTTCGATCGGCTGGTGTGGGACGTGGGTCACCAGGCCTATCCCCACAAGATCCTGACCGGACGACGGGAGCGCATTCACACCATTCGCCAGAAAGATGGCCTGCACCCCTTCCCCTGGCGGGAAGAGAGCGAGTACGACGTGCTCAGCGTGGGCCACTCCAGCACCTCCATCGGGGCGGCGCTCGGGATGGCGGTGGCGGCGGAGAGCGAAGGGCTTGGCCGCAAGGTGGTCGCGGTCATCGGTGATGGCGCCATCACCGCCGGCATGGCCTTCGAGGCCCTGAATCACGCCGGCGACGTCCACAAGGACATGCTGGTGGTGCTCAACGACAACGAGATGTCCATCTCCGAGAACGTGGGGGCCCTGAACAATCACCTCGCCAGGCTGATGTCCGGCAAGCTCTACACCACGATTCGCGAGGGGGGCAAGAAGGTGCTGGCGGGTCTGCCGCCGGTCAAGGAGCTCGCCAAGCGGGCCGAGGAGCACCTCAAGGGCATGGTGGTACCGGGTACCTTGTTCGAGGAGTTCGGCTTCAACTACATCGGCCCCATCGACGGTCACGACATCCATGCCCTGGTCGAAACCCTGCGCAACATGCGCAACCTCAAGGGTCCCCAGCTGCTGCACGTCAAGACCAAGAAGGGCAAGGGCTACGAGCCGGCGGAAAAAGATCCCATCGGCTATCACGCCGTCCCCAAATTCAACCCGGATGACTGTGCCCTGCCCAAGAGCGCCGGTGGCAAACCCACCTTCTCCGCCATCTTCGGTCAGTGGCTGTGCGATATCGCCGCCAAGGATGAGCGCGTGGTCGGCATCACTCCCGCCATGCGCGAAGGCTCCGGTCTGGTGAAATTCAGCCAGCAATATCCGGATCGCTACTTCGATGTGGCCATCGCCGAGCAACATGCGGTCACCTTCGCCGCCGGTCTCGCCATCGCCGACCAGAAACCCGTGGTCGCCATCTATTCGAGCTTCCTGCAGCGGGCCTATGACCAGCTGATCCACGACGTGGCGCTGCAGAACCTGCCGGTGCTCTTCGCCATCGACCGGGCCGGTCTGGTGGGGGCCGACGGCCCGACCCATCAGGGTGCGTTCGACATCAGCTTCCTGCGCACCGTGCCCAACATGGTGGTGATGACCCCGTCCGACGAGAACGAGTGCCGCCAGATGCTCTACACCGGCTATCTGTGCAACGGGCCAGCGGCGGTGCGCTACCCCCGTGGCAGCGGCACCGGTATCCAGGCCGAGAGCGAGATGCAGGCCCTGCCCCTCGGCAAGGGACGTGTCGTTCGCGAGGGCAAGGGGACCGCCATCCTGGCGTTCGGCACCCTGCTGCAACAGGCCAGAGCAGCCGCCGAGGCGCTGGATGCCACCCTGGTGGACATGCGCTTCGTCAAACCCATGGACGAGGCGCTGGTGCTCTCTCTGGCCGCCTCCCACGATCAGTTCGTCACCCTCGAGGACAACGCCATCATGGGCGGTGCAGGCTCTGCGGTGAACGAGTTGCTGATGGGCTGCAAGCAGTGCAAACCGGTGCTCAACCTCGGCCTGCCGGACCGTTTCATCGAGCAGGGCACCCAGGATGAGATCTACGCCCTGCTGGGGCTGGACAGCGTGGGCATTCAGACCCGCATCGAGAGCTGGCTGCAGGCCTGACAAGGGTTATTGCAAGCAATAAAAAGGGCGCCTGATGGCGCCCTTTTTTTGTTATTCACTGTGCCAGACCAAACCTGCTCACACACTGTCGCGAGAAGGCCGTCAACAAGGTTACAAGCCGCTCAGGAACCGAGACATACATGAGCACTCCTGATTCCACATAAGCGAGCAGCACATGAACCTTGATCACGGCCTCGCAGCCAGTTCGTGGATAGGTTTATCAGCCCTTGTAGATCTTCGGGTTGAACACATCCCGCAGCCAGTCACCCAGCAGGTTGATCACCAGCACCAGCACCACCAGGCAGAGGCCCGGGAAGGCGGTGATCCACCAGGATCCGGAGAAGATGTAGTTGAAGCCCACGCTGATGAGCGACCCCAGGGACGGTTGATCAACCGGCATCCCCAGACCCAGGAAGGAGAGGGCCGCCTCGCTCATGATGGCGTTCGCCACCTGCACGGTGGAGATGACCAGGATGGGGGACAGGCAGTTCGGCAGAATGTGGCGGAACATGATGCGCGGGGCGCGGAACCCCATCACCTGAGCCGCTTCCACATACTCCTTCTTCTTCTCCGCCAGCACGGAGGCGCGCACCGTCCGGGCATACTGGGGCCACTCGGCGATACCGATGATCACCACCAGCATCAGGATGGCGAACTTCGAGTAGAACTCGGAGCCAAAGGTCGCCTGGAAGATGGCGGAGATGATGATGGCCACCATCATGGTGGAGAACGACAGCTGCACGTCGGCAAAGCGCATCAGCAGGTTGTCGATGCGACCACCAAAGTAACCGGCCATCAGACCGATGACGATACCGAGCACCAGTTGCAGCCCCACCGCGAACAGACCAATGGTCAGCGAGATGCGGGCGCCATAGAGGATGGTGCTCCAGATGTCGCGTCCCTGGTTGTCGGTCCCGAGCCAGAAGCGGGCCTCGCCCCCTTCCAGCCAGGAGGGGGGCAGCTCCGCATCCATCAGATCGAAGCTGGTCTGGTCATAGACGTTGTGCGGTGCGATCCAGGGTGCCAGCAGGGCCGCCAGCACGAAGACCACAAACACCGCGAAGCTGAACATGGCTACCTTGTCCCGCAGGAAGTAGTAGACGATGTCGGAATTTTTGAAGCGTGCCCAACGGCTCGGGCTTGCAGTTACAGCATTAGTCATCTGTTACCCCTTGGCGGTCAGGTTGACGGTCGGGTTGATCAACCCGTAGAGCAGGTCGACCAGGGTATTGGTCACCACGAAAATGAGGCCGACGAAGATGACGTAGGCGGTGATCAGCGGCGTATCGACCCGGTGGATCGCCTCAAGGAAGAGGAAGCCGGTCCCCGGCCACTGGAACACGCTCTCGGTCAGGATGGTGTAGGCAACCATGGTCCCGATCTGCACACCACCCACCGTGATGACCGGCAGCATGGTGTTCTTCAGGGCGTGCTGGTAGTAGACCTTGTTGTTGTCCAACCCCTTGGCACGGGCAAACTTGACGTACTCGGAGGAGAGCTGCTCCAGCATCTCCGAGCGTACCAGCCGGATGAACAGCGGCAGCATGATGGAGGAGAGGGAGACCGCAGGCAGCACCAGGTGCAGGATACCGTCCCAGGTGAAGAAGCCCGACTCCCAGCCCAGCAGGTTGTAGGTCTCGCCACGGCCATAGGCCGGCAGCCAGCCCAGCTGGATGGAGAAGAGGTACATCAGCATGATGGCGGTCAGGAAGACCGGGATCGAGATGCCGATGCTGCTCACCGCCATGATGACCTTGGTGAGGATGCTGCGCGGTCTTATCGCCGAATAAACCCCCAGCGGAATGGAGACCACGACGATGATGAGCGCGGCGGCAAACACCAGCTCAAGGGTAGCCACCAGCTTGTCGAGGATAACCTCGAGGGCTGGTCGCTTGAAGAAATAGGAAGTGCCCAGATCCCCGTGTACCGCGTTCTTCAAGAAGCGGCTGTATTTCACGAGGAAGGGATCATTGAGTCCCATCTTGTCGCGCAGCTCCTGGCGCACGGACTCGGAGACGGATTGTCCCACCAGCTCGCGCAGCGGATCCCCCAGGTTGTCCTGGATGGAGAAGGCGACCAGGCTGATGACGAACATCACTATCACGGCCTGATAGAACCGTTTCAGCAGGAATGTAAACATGCTTGTCCTTCTACGTGGCCTGTGTCTTGGCACAGGCTTCTGTTAATGGCGGGGCAACCATGGGTGCCCCGCCGGGTCCTTCCTTAAACGCTTCGCTTACTTGTTGACCACCAGGTCACCCAGATAAGGGAAGTTCATCACGTTGACCACCGGCTTGATGTCGACGTTCTTCTTGGCACCGTAGGCCAGGTCTTCCCAGTGCAGCGGCACATAGGCAGCGTCGTCGATCAGCATGGCTTCCACCTTCTGCAGGATGGCGGCACGCTTGGCAGGATCGGTCTCGGTGTTGGCTTCCATCACCATCTTGTCAGCTTCTGCGTTGGCATAACCGCCGCAGTTGTACTGACCCATGCCGGTCTTGGCATCCTTGGTGAAGGTCAGGAACTCGAAGAAGTTCGCACTGTCTTCGGTGTCGGAGTGCCAGCCGATCAGCTGCATGTCAGCGGCGCACTTGTCAAACTCCGGCCAGTACTGGGCCACCGGCATGGTCTTCAGATCCACCTTGATGTTGATCTTGGACAGCATGGCGGAGACGGCCTGGGCAATCTTGACGTCGTTGACGTAGCGGGCAGCCGGGGAGATGAAGCTCATCTTGAAGCCCTTCTCGTAACCGGCTTCCTTCATCAGCTCCTTGGCCTTGGCCAGATCATACTGGGGCTTGAGCGCCTCGTTGTATCCTGCGTAGCCTTTCGGGCTCAGCTGGCCGGCCGGGGTACCGAAGCCCTTGTTGATCTTGTCGACGATGCCCACCTGGTTGATGGCGTAGTTGATCGCCTGACGCACGCGCTTGTCTTTCAGCGCCGGGTTGGTGTTCTGGTTCAGCTCGATGATGATGGCACGGGTACCGGACAGGGTGACCAGCTGGGAATCCTTGCCGTTCTTCACGCGCTCCAGATCGTTCGGGGCAACCGGGTAGATCATGTCCACGTCGCCGCCCAGCAGGGCTGCAACACGGGTGGCGTCTTCCTTGATCGGTACCACGGTCAGGTTTTCGACGTTGCCCTTGGAGGCCTTGTCCCAGTAGTTAGCGTTGCGCACGTATTCCAGCTTCACGCCCTGCTCGCGGAACTTGACGCTGAACGGACCGGTACCGGAGACATTGGTGGAGGCGAAGGAGTCACCGTTCTTCACGATCTCGGCCTTGTCCTTGCCCGCCTCGGTCTTGCCGCTATAGAACTTGGAGTCCATCGGGAAGATGTAGGTGACGGTCTGCAGCACCAGCGGGAACGGCTTGGCGGTGACGAGATCCACGGTGAAATCATCCACCTTCTTGGCTTCGGCGATGGGGTCGAAGATCGCCTTGAAGTCCGGAGAGGCCTTCAGACGGTTGACGGTCCATACCACGTCATCGGCGGTGAAGTCGTTGCCGGAGTGGAACTTCACACCCTTGCGCAGGTGGAAACGGACGGTCTTGTCGTCGATGCGCTCATACTTCTCGGCCAGACGCGGCTCGAACTGCAGATCCTGGGTGTAACGCATCAGGGGGTCGAACACCAGGTGAGACATCTCCAGGGTCTGACCGGAGAGCTGCTCCTGCGGGTCCAGAGAGGTGGCGTCGGACGCGACGGCGACCTTGATGTCGGCAGCAGAAACGTTGAACGCGAGACCAGCGGCGAACAGCGCCATGGCGATCTTGGATAATCCTTTCTTCATGTCTTTCTCCATGCTTTTGGCTTTTTATTGACAGACAAACCGGCGAACCGGTGCTTTCCTAGCTTGCGATTTCCAGCCCCTCGCGGGACATTCCCTTGAATTCCGGCATGAGGGAGATCAGCTTGCGGCTGTACTCATGCTCGGCATTGGTGAACAGTTTCTCGGTCTCGGCCACTTCCACCAGATGACCGTGCTGCATCACACCGATGCGGTCGCACATCTGGCGGATGACCGGCAGATCGTGACTGATGAACAGCATGGTGAGCCCAAGCTCCTGTTGCAAGTCTTTGAGCAGGTTGAGGATCTGGGCCTGCACCGAGACATCCAGCGCCGAGGTGGGCTCGTCGCAGATGAGGAAGCGCGGGCGAGTCGCCAGGGCGCGGGCAATGGAGATGCGCTGGCGCTGGCCACCGGAGAACTCGTGGGGATACTTGACCCCGGCGCCGCGGCCCAGGCCCACGTGATCCAGCAGGTCCCCGACGATCTGCTCTATCTGCCGCTCGCTCTCGGCGAGGCGGTGGAAGCGGATCGGCTCGGCGATGATGTCACGCACCTTCATGCGCGGGTTCATCGAAGAGTAGGGATTCTGGAACACCATCTGCATCTGGCGGCGCAGGGGGCGACGCTCGTGCTCCCCTTTCAGGGCGGTGAGATCGATCCCCTCGAAGACAATCTTGCCGGTGTCGGGCGGATAGAGCCCGGTGATGGCACGGGCGATGGTGGACTTGCCGGAGCCCGACTCCCCCACCAGACCGAAAGTCTCACCCTCGAAGATCTCGAAGCTGATGTTGTTGCAGGCGCGCACGTACTGGCGGCGGCTCGGGAAGATGGAATCCTTGGTGACGAACTTCAGATCCACGTTCTCCACCCGCAACAGCGCGCCTTCATAGGTGCGCTCGTCCTGACTCTGGCCGAGCCAGTGGGTCTTGAGATCGATGCTGGTATCCGCCGCACCGGCATCCTCGATATAGGAGACCAGGGGGAAGCGTACCAGCTTGACATCCGAGCGGGGAACCGCCGAGATGAGGCTGCGGGTATAGGGGTGATTGGGGCGGCCCAGCACTTGTTCCGTGGTGCCGAACTCCACCAGATCGCCGCGGTACATCACCGCCACCTTGTCGGTAACGTTGGAGACCACCCCCATGTCATGGGTCACCAGCATGCAGCCTACCTGGCGCTCTTTGCACAGGTTGCGGATGAGCTGGAGGATCTGATCCTGGATGGAGACGTCCAGCGCCGTGGTCGGCTCATCGGCGATGATGAGCTCGGGATCCCCGGAGAGGGCGATGGCGATCACCACCCGCTGGCGCATGCCACCGGAGAACTGGTGAGGATACTGCTTGATGCGCACGTCCGGGTTCGGGATCCCCACCGCCCCCATCAGCTCGAGGGCCTTGGCAAAGGCCGCCTCGCGGGACAGGTCGGTGTTGGCGAGGATGGTCTCCACCAGCTGCTGCTCCACGGTGAACAGCGGATTGAGGGAGGTCATGGGATCCTGGAAGATGAAACCGATGCGCGAGCCGCGAATGGCCCGCATCTCGTTCTGGCTCTTCCCGGAGATGAGCTCGCCGTTGAGGTAGATGTCACCACGGGCGATGCGACCGGGCGGGCTCAACAGATCGATGACGGCGTTGCCGATGGTGGATTTGCCAGCGCCGGACTCACCGACGACGCCGACGATCTCGCCCTTTTCAACAGAAAAAGAGAGATCCTTGACCGCGGCAAGCACCCCGTAGCGGGAGGGGTACTCGATCCGCAAGTTTTTGACTTCAAGCAAGGACATGGTTACCTCTGCGGGGGACATCCGTCCCAAATAATTCGTCCGTAAATCAGCCGCAGATGCTGGTTGTGCCTTGGTACTGCTCGAGAGCCGTTGTTGTGTAATTAACGCTCAATCCATGAGGCAGCCAAACCAGCGATCCGGGCGGGTTTTTTGCATTTTTTTGGAATAACCCGCGAGTAAGTTAGTCGGTTTGCCCGCGGGTGTAAATGATCCAGTTATACAATTTCGCAATACTTTGCCCAGAGAATGCCGACACCCTGGGGTTAAAATGTCGATAAAAGTCACATTACCAGAGATTACGCTGGCAATGCGAGACCATAAACCAATTATGTTTCAACAAAATAGCAACAAACCATCTTATTCACTATCAGCATTATGCTGACCAGCTTCGAATGAGTAGTGAATATTTATGTGAAATGATTTTTTGACGGCAGCATATCCGGAGTAAGGAAAAATAGGCAGAGCTAAATAGGGACAATGCAGAAGGATCAACCTGGGCCACAGGCCCGCCGGCACGGCAAGCCGGGAGGGATTGCATACAAAAAAACGCAGGCCCCTCAGGGCCTGCGTGTGCGGTATATCCGACCTCTTTGCAAGAGGAGATGAGTGAAAAAACAACGAGACGGGCGTTCGGGAGCCGCCTCCCCTCACCAGTGGGCAAGCAGTTGCATGCAGGCCAGGGCAAACAGGCCGGCGATGAGATCGTCCAGCATGATGCCAAGCCCGCCGTGAATGCGGCGATCGAACCAGGAGATGGGCCAGGGCTTGAGCACGTCGAATAGGCGAAACAGCACGAAACCCGCCATCACCCACTCCCAGCCGGCCGGGGCCGCAATCATGGTGACCCCGAATCCGATGACCTCGTCCCAGACGATAGCCCCGTGATCCGGCATCCCGATGGCGTCGGTGGCGCTCTGGCAGATGCGGATGCCCGCCACGAAACCCACCACCAGCAGGGCGATGAACCAGGAGGTCGGCAGCCCGCTCACCAACAGATAGAGCGGGATGGCTGCCAGGGTCCCCATGGTGCCCGGCGCCTGGGGGGAGAGGCCGGAGCCAAACCCAACCGCAAGGAAGTGGAGCGGGTTTTTAAGGCTCAGCCGCGTCAGCTCGGGCTTTATCTTGAAAGACATCATGCGAAGTGATCCCAGCCCTTGAGGTGCAGTTCGACGGGTTGTTCGTCCTGCAGGTAGTCGATACCAGGCTCCCCGGCCAGGATGCGACCGATGCGGGTGAACTTCACGCCACAATTGGCCAGCGCCGTATCTAGGGCGCCGTGATGCTCCTGGGGCACGGTGAAGCAGAGCTCGTAGTCGTCGCCCCCGGCCAGGGCCAGCTGCCAGGCATCCATGGCCGGCACTGCATCCTGCAACACGGGGGAGAGGGGCAGCAGATTGAGATCGATCTGGGCCCGCACGCCGGACGCCTTGAGGATGTGGCCGAGATCAGACGCCAGGCCGTCGGAGAGATCCAGGGCGCTGCTGGCCAGCCCGCGCAGGGCCTGACCGGCCAGGATGCGGGGATGGGGATGGTCGAGGCGCGGCAGCACGGCCGCCAGCTGGTTCTCGTTGAGGGTGCGCTTGCCCAGCAGGTGGGAGAGCGCCAGGGCGGCATCTCCCAGGGTACCGGTCACGTAGACCCCGTCACCGGCCTTGGCGCCGCTGCGCAGCAGGGCGCGACCTGCCGGGACCGATCCTTTCACCGAGACGGTGATGGAGAGGGGCCCGCGGGTCATGTCCCCCCCCACCAGCGCCACGTTGTAGTACTCGGCGAGCTCGAGGAACCCTTCGGCGAAACCGGCGACCCAGCGCTCGTTGATGGCGGGCAGGGTCAGGGCCAGGGAGACCCAGCGCGGCTCGGCACCCATGGCGGCCAGATCGGAGAGATTGACCGCCAGCGCCTTGTAGCCGAGATCCACCGGATCCATGTCGGGGAAGAAGTGCACGCCGCTCACCAGGGTGTCCGTGCTCACCGCCAACTGGGCGTCGGGGGGCAGGGTCAGCAGGGCACAGTCATCTCCAGGGCCCATCACCACGTCCTTGCGGGCGTGGGGGACCTTGAAGTACTTCTCAATCAGCTCAAATTCACCCATACAGTAAAAAGCCAGCAATAAGCTGGCTCCTCTCTTAATTGCTGACGGACAGCAGGATCAGCGCTTGGGCAGCGTCTTGATCACCTTGTCCAGGACGCCGTTGACAAACTTGTGGCTGTCATCGGCGGCGAAGGCTTTGGCCAGCTCGATCGCTTCGTTGATCACCACGCGCGGCGGCACATCTTCACGACGGGTCAGCTCGTAGGTCGCCAGACGCAGGATCGCCTTGTCCACCATGTCCACTTCTTCCAGCGGACGGGAGAGGAAAGGCGCGAACACCTTGTCCAGCTCGTTGCAGTGGACCGCTACCCCGAACAGCAGATCGCGGAAATAGTTCAGGTCCACACCCTTGGTGTCCTGATCGATCTTGAACTGCTCTTCGATGTCGCCCACGTTGGCCTGGGTCATCTGCCACTGGTAGATGGCCTGGGTGGCGCAATGGCGGGCCTTACGGCGCTCGGACGGTTTCAATGCATTTCTCCTCGTTACACGTCCAGTTGTTTCAGGACGTTGATCATTTCGAGCGCGCTCAGTGCAGCCTCTGCACCCTTGTTACCCGCCTTGGTACCGGCGCGTTCGATGGCTTGTTCAATGTTTTCGGTGGTCAGCACGCCGAAGGCAACGGGAATGTCGTATTCCATCATTACCTGGGCCAGACCCTTGCCGTTCTCGCTCGCTACCAGTTCGAAGTGGTAGGTACCGCCGCGGATGACGGTGCCGAGTGCGACGATGGCGTCGTATTGACCGCTCTTGGCCAGCTTCTTGGCCGCCAGGGGAATTTCGACGGCCCCCGGTACGCGCACCAGGGTCAGATTGCTCTCCTGGACCTGACCTTGACGCTTCAGCACGTCCAGCGCGCCGTTCACCAGGCTGTCATTGATGAAGCTGTTGAAACGGGCAACGACAATAGCAACACGCGCCTCGGGAGCGGCGATATTTCCTTCGATAATCTTCATTGGAAATCCTGTCTCTGTGCAATCAATTAGGGGCCGGGCTCAAAAGTGCACGCATTCTAGCACAACAGAGCCGCGACAAAAAACCATGGCCGCAACGGGCGGCCATGGTGATGAATTCAACCGTACGCAGCGCTTACTCGCCGACGTACTCCACCACTTCCAGACCAAAGCCACCGAGGGCATGGTACTTCTTGGGGGAGCTCAACAGGCGCATCTTGCCGACCCCCAGCGCCTTGAGGATCTGGGAACCGACCCCGACCCGGCGCGAGGTGCCCTGCCACTTGGCCCCTTCCGGTGCCAGCCCCTTGTCGGCGGCTTCAAAACCCTTGACCCTGGCCAGCAGCTCGGCGCCATGGGCTTCCGCCCCCAGGATCACCAGCACCCCGCCCTCGTCGGCGATGCGGGCCATGGATTTGGGCAGCGGCCAGCTGCGGGCGCTGTGGCGGTCGGTGAGCAACAGATCGCTCAGCACGTCGTGCAGGTGCACCCGTACCAAGGTCGGCTGGTCGGCCTTCACGTCCCCTTTCTTCAAGGCGAAGTGCACCTGGTTGTCGATGGTGTCGCGGAAGGTGACGAGGTCGAACTCGCCGTATTCGGTGGGCAACTTGCACTCGGCCACCTTCTCTACCGTGGTCTCGTGCTGGTTGCGGTATTCGATAAGGTCGGCAATGGTGCCGAGCTTGATGCCGTGCTGCTCGGCGAAGATCTCGAGATCCGGGCGCCGGGCCATGGTGCCGTCTTCGTTGAGGATCTCGACGATGACGGAGGCTGGCTCGAAGCCGGCCAACCGGGCCAGATCGCAGCCCGCTTCGGTGTGGCCGGCGCGGGTCAGCACACCGCCATCCTGCGCCATCAGCGGGAAGATGTGGCCGGGCTGCACCAGATCGGCGGCCTTGGCATGGGGCGCCACCGCGGCCTGCACGGTGACGGCGCGGTCGGCGGCGGAGATGCCGGTGGTCACCCCTTCCGCCGCCTCGATGGAGACGGTGAAGGCGGTGGAGAACTGGGCATTGTTGCGATCGACCATCAGCGGCAGCGCCAGCTGCTTGCAGCGATCCCGGGTCAGGGTCAGGCAGATGAGGCCACGACCGTAGCGCGCCATGAAGTTGATGTCTTCCGGGCGGACACAGGAGGCGGCCATGATCAGGTCCCCTTCGTTCTCCCTGTCTTCGTCATCCATCAGGATCACCATCTTGCCAGCCTTGATATCGGCAATGATTTCCTGGGTCGTGCTCAGCGCCATGGGCTACTCCATCAACATGCTTGGGGATTGAGCCAGTCGGCTCGACTTGATACTGCGTATTGTGCTCTAGATGGGGGCACGCGGCCCCGTTTCAATCCGCGCGGGATCACAGAACCGCGTTTTCCCGTCAAAACGGCTCACAAGAATCCGGACTGGGCCAGCTTTTCCAGGGTCAGGGTAGAGGCACTGCTCTGCTCGCGCTTGCCCGTCATCAGCCGCTCCAGATAGCGGGCTATCTGGTCCACCTCGAGGTTGACCCGGTAGCCGGGTTTCCAGCGGGCGATGGTGGTCTCCTGGGCGGTGTGGGGCACGATGGTCAGCCGGAACAGATCCCCCTGAACCGCATTGACGGTGAGGCTGATTCCATCCACCGCAATCGACCCCTTCTCGGCGATGTAGCGGGAGAGCTCCCCCGGCGCCTTGATCCAGTATTCGATGGCGCGGCCGCTGGACGATTTGCTCTTCACCTCGCCGATGCCGTCCACGTGGCCGGAGACCAGGTGGCCGCCGAGGCGGGAAGTGGGCATCAACGCCTTCTCGAGGTTGACCGGATCCCCCACCTTGGCGGCAGAAAAACCGGTGCGGGAGAGGGTCTCCAGGGAGACGTCGGCGGTGTAGCTGTGATCCCCGAGCGCCACCACGGTGAGGCAGACGCCGTTGGTGGCGATGGAGTCGCCCAGCTTGACGTCACTGAAGTCCAGGGTCGGCGCGTGCACGGTGAGGGCCATGTCCTCCCCCTGGCGACGCAGCTCGGCCAGGGTTCCCACCGCTTCGATAATTCCGGTAAACATGCAGATCACCTTGCTGATGACGGGGGCGACGGATGCCCCCGTGAACATTGAAAAATCAGGCTATTTTCGCAGTGATGCGAATATCCTGGCCAAGCATGCGCACATCCTTGAGGTTGAGTTTGGGGGCCTGGAACAGCCGGGTCAGCCCCGGCAGATGGAACAGGCCGCGCCCCTCATCCCCCATCAGTTTGGGCGCCTGATAGAGCACAAGCTCGTCCACCAGCCCCTTCTCCAGCAGGGCGCCGCACAGCCGTGGCCCCGCCTCCACCAGTACCGAGTTGACGTTCTGTTTGGCCAGCAGCATGAAGAGGCTGACCAGATCCAGCTTGCCATCCAGCAGCGGCACCTCCAGCTGCTGCACCCAGGCGGGCCACTCACCGGATGCCTTGTGGCGGGCCAGCAGTACCGGGCTCTCGCTCTGGAACAGGGGCAGATCCGGGGTGAGCCGGTTTTGCGAATCCACGATGACCCGCAGTGGCTGGCGCAGGGTCTCTTTGGGATAGACCGCCTTGACCGAGGGAGGCAGCTCGTCCCAGCGCACGGTGAGGGAGGCGCCATCTGCCAGCACGGTCTCGGCGCTGGAGAGGACCGCATCGTGACGGGCCCGCAGTCGCTGCACGTCCCGGCGCGCCTCCGCAGAGGTGATCCACTGGCTCTCGCCACTCGCCATGGCGGTGCGACCATCCAGGCTCGCCCCCAGCTTGACCGTCACCAGCGGAAACGCGGTGCGCATCCGTTTGAAGAAACCGGGGTTGAGGGCCTCGGCTTCCGCGGCCAGCAGGCCGAAATCGGTCTTGATCCCCGCCTCGGAGAGCATCCGCAGGCCACGCCCGCCCACCTGGGGGTTGGGATCCACCATGGCAGCCACCACCCGGGTCACCCCGGCCTTGATGAGCGCCTCGGCGCAGGGCGGCGTGCGACCATGATGGGAGCAGGGCTCCAGGGTCACATAGGCGGTGGCACCGCGGGCCTCTTCCCCTGCCGCGTGCAGGGCATAGACCTCGGCATGGGGCTCACCGGCCCGCTTGTGCCAGCCCTCCCCCACCACCACGCCGGCCTTCACCAGCACGGCGCCGACGCAGGGGTTGGGAGCCGTGGTGTAACGGCCGCGCCGGGCCAGTTCGAGGGCCCGGCTCATCCATTGGTAATCGTCTTGACTAAACATCCGGGCTCCTGTGTCCAGCAACCTGTCCCCGGTGGCACGGCCATCCGATGGGACAAGAAAATAGGGTGTACGCGCTTGCCGCACGCCTTCTCGGGCAGATCGGCCATGGCATCTGACGCCATGGCGACGGGCACACACATCGCAGGATGCGGCCGCACGCCCTCATATTTTTTCACCAGTGCAACGATGCGCTATCTGGATGTCTCACTGGTGTAACAACTGGCGCTGCCGCAACGGCAGGCCCTCTCTTATTCACGTAGGGAGCGGCAGGCCGGCGTTACTTCTCCAGCTTGGCGATCTCTTCCCCGAATTCGCGAATGTCTTCAAAGCTGCGGTAGACGGAGGCAAAGCGGATGTAGGCCACCTTGTCCAGGCTCTTGAGCTCATCCATCACCAGATTGCCCACCAATTGGGAGGCCACCTCGCGCTCGCCGGTGGCCCGCAGGCGGGACTTGATGTGGTTGACCGCCTTCTCGATGGCCTCCATGCTCACCGGCCGCTTCTCCAGCGCCCGCAGAATGCCGGCCCGCAATTTGTCTTCGTTGAAGGGCTCGCGGGAGCCGTTGGACTTGATGACGCGGGGCATGACCAGTTCGGCCATTTCGAAGGTGGTAAAACGCTCGTGACAGAGCAGGCATTCGCGACGGCGGCGCACCTGATGGCCCTCGGCCACCAGACGGGAATCGATCACCTTGGTATCAACGGCACTACAGAAAGGGCAATGCATCTGACCTCCGGCGTGGATGAAAATGGGCGCAGGCCCCGGGGGCTGGCGCTAGGCCGGCCAGTGTAACACGGCCATCCAGAGCCGGTAAAAGCCCATGAAAACAAGGGACAACCTGCCAGGCCTTCGGGCAGGACTCAGTCGTCATAGGGCAACGCCTCGGGGTCGCAATCCTGGTAATCGGGGGCAGGATCCGCCGCGAACCGGCGAGCAGCCACATGGCTGTGGCCCAGCATCAGCGCCTTGCCCACCCGGTGCATGCCATCCATCACCCGACCGGCGCTGTCCAGCAGGATGGGATAGGCGAGATCCGCCGCCATCATGAGCTGGCAGTGCGCCACCACGCTGCGCACCGTGGGCGTGGCGTCGCCATGGCCGTACCAGTGGTTGCGGTCAAGCTCGGCAATCTCGCCGAGTGCCACCGCCTGCACCGGCAGGTTGCGGCTCAGCCGGATCAAGCGGCGCACATCCCAGGCAAGCAGCCCCTGTTCGCTGGCGCGAAAGTGGTACTGGGCGCGAACCGTCTGCCGCAGTGACGCCTCCAGCACGTCCTCTTTCATGTCATTGCACATGGTCACCTCTGTCTCATCTTGCCAGGCGCTGCAAAAAACAATGCCACCCGAGGGTGGCATTGGTCTTCAACCTGAAGGTCAGGCTGATTATGCGTAGACCGGGAAGCGGCGGCAGATATCCAGCACCTTCTCGCGCACGGTCGCCAGCACTTCTTCGTTGTCGTGGCTGTCCAGCACGTCGCAGATCCAGTTGGCCAACTGGATGGACTCGGCTTCCTTGAAGCCGCGGCGGGTGATGGCCGGGGTGCCGATACGCACGCCGGAGGTCACGAACGGGGAACGCGGGTCGTTCGGTACCGAGTTCTTGTTGACGGTGATGTTGGCTTTGCCGAGGGCTGCGTCGGCATCTTTGCCGGTCAGCTCGCGACCGATCAGGTCAACCAGCATCAGATGGTTGTCGGTACCGCCGGAGACGATCTTGTAGCCGCGCTCGATAAAGGTCGCCGCCATGGCCTTGGCGTTCTTCACGACCTGGGCCTGGTAGGTCTTGAACTCGGGCTCCAGCGCTTCCTTGAAAGCCACAGCCTTGCCGGCGATGACGTGCATCAGCGGGCCGCCCTGACCACCCGGGAAGACGGCGGAGTTCAGCTTCTTGTACAGATCTTCGTCGTCGGCGGCGGAGAGGATCAGACCACCGCGCGGACCGGCCAGGGTCTTGTGGGTGGTGGAGGTGACCACGTGAGCGTGGGGCACCGGGTTCGGGTAGACGCCGGCGGCAATCAGACCGGCCACGTGGGCCATGTCCACGAACAGGTAAGCACCGATCTTGTCGGCGATCTCGCGCATGCGGGCCCAGTCGACGATGCCGGAGTAGGCGGAGAAGCCGCCGATCATCATCTTCGGCTTGTGCTCAACGGCCAGGCGCTCCATCTCGTCGTAGTCGATCTTGCCGGACTCGTCGATGCCGTAGGGGATGATGTTGTACAGCTTGCCGGAGAAGTTGACGGGGGAGCCGTGGGTCAGGTGGCCGCCGTGGGCCAGATTCATGCCGAGCACGGTGTCGCCCGGTTGCAGCAGGGCCATGTAGACGGCGCTGTTGGCCTGGGAGCCGGAGTGCGGCTGCACGTTGGCGTAGGTGGCACCGAACAGCTCTTTGGCACGCTCGATGGCCAGGGTTTCAACCACATCCACATACTCGCAACCGCCGTAGTAACGCTTGGCCGGGTAGCCTTCGGCGTACTTGTTGGTCAACTGGGAGCCCTGGGCTTCCATGACGCGGGGGCTGGTGTAGTTCTCGGACGCAATCAGCTCGATGTGCTCTTCCTGACGACGGGTCTCGTCTGTGATGGCCTGCCACAGCTCTGGATCATAGCCGGCGATGGTCATGTCACGTTTCAACATCCGTTTATCTCCTGAAAATCGTTTGCGCGATAGGTGAAGTGGGCCCGAGCATTGTAACGTGAGCTGGATCAAAGAGACAGTCCAACCACCCAAAAAATTGTTTATAAAATGTAAAATACGTCGCAAATTTCGAATCCCGCCCCCTGGCTTCGCTCATCCCCCCGGCCTCCCCACACCCGCAATCCGGCTCCAGCCATCGTCCCCGCTTCCCGGGCAAGGCGATAGAAACCAGAGCCAGATCATGGATATAGCATTTACTAACAGATAACATCTTTAGGCCATGGGACATCTGCACGAGTGGGTGTCGCTCCCTGCCATCCCGGAACACAAGGGGAAACGCCATGATGGATCATCTGATGCTGTTCGTGATTGTCGCGGTCTTCGCTCTCTTCTACTGGGTCTACTACACCGCCAGCCGCAAGGGTGCCTGCACCGCCAACTGGGAGACACTTCCCACCCGGGAGCAGTACCTGGCGGCCCATCCCGGCGCCGCCGACGGGGATCTCATTTTCTGCATCCATTGCGGTCACCATCAGCAGCGGGAGGTCGGCCTGGTGCACCAGGTGGATTATCGCCGCCAGCACATCTGCCCCCGTTGCAAGCAGGCGCTCTATCGCGTCGAGGAGTAGGTCGGTCTCCTCGTCGCCCACGGTGATCCCGCAATAGCGCCCCCCTCTCCTGGCGCTATCCGGCCAAAAGACCCCATGAGTTTCCTTTATTTTTAAAGTCGTTAGAATCGGGGGCCATCAAGGCTCCCGATTGTCATCCACGGAGGAAAAATGCAGGAATTCATGGCGACCAGCGAACGCCGGGCCGAGCTTTACTGGTGGTTTTCCACCCTGTTTGCTGCCGAACTCAGTGATGCACAGATCGCTGAATACGACACCTATGACGTACGCAGCTTCTTGAAGAGCCTCTCTACTCTCGATCCCATGCGCGAAGCCGTGGCTGAGCTCAACGACGCCATCGCCCGATTGCTGGTGCGCCCCGAGCGCCAGACGGCCCTCGCCGCCGACTTCGCCGGCCTGTTCCTGAGCGCTCCCGGGCAGGGTGCCCTGCCCTACGAATCCCTCTACCGGGGCGAAAACAAGCAGCTGATGCAGGCCCCCATGACCGAGATGCAGGCACGCCTCGATCGCCTCGGCATCAATGTCAGCGACAAATACAATGAGCCTGCCGATCATCTGGCCATCGAGCTGGACCTGATGGGCAGCCTCATCATCCGCGCCGCCGAGTCGACCACCGCCGACCAGCGCGAGGCGTGGCTTGGCGAGCAGGAGTCCCTGCTGCACGGCCACCTGCTGGGGTGGTTCGAGCGCTTCGAGCAGGCCTGCCGGGCCGCCGACACGTTTGGCTTCTACGGTGCCAGTGCCCGCCTGCTGGGGGTGTTCCTCAAGATGGACGCCAACTACCTCTCCCTGGTCAAACCGGCACCGTCCGCCGACTGAGCCCGGCATGAAGACAGCCCTGCTTCTTATCGCATGCTGGCTGCTGGCCCTGATCCCGCTGGATCAGGGTCTCACTCCCCTCGTGACGCTGCTGTTCAACCCAGACCGCGCGCTCTACGGCACCGCCCAGCTCACCGGCTTTGCCGGCATCCTGCTGACCCTCTACCTCGCCAATCTCGGGGTGGAAGTGGTGCTGCGTCGCCGCTTCCAGATAGCGGGCATGCTGGCCCTGCTCGCCGCCTGGACAGATTTCATCAACAGCAGCGGCACCGAGAGCCACTGGCTGGTGCTCTACGCCATGGCGTTGCCGTTTCATCTGGTGGGCTGGCTGGTATTTGTTCGCGGGATCCAGGCGTTTGGCCGCCAGAAAGGCTGACATCTCGTTGATTTCACACCCTTCTCACACTTTCTTTCTCTCCTGACACTTCCTGCCATACTGACACAGTCGTCCAAATGACAAAGCAATCAATTCAGGAGCCTCCATGGAAAAAGTGCTGCCCGAATCGGTTCCGACACGGCATTTGTCAGGCCCGCTCTCTCCCTACGAATTGCAACAGCTGTTCGCCCAGGCGCCCGTCGGGATTGGAGTCTTCGATCACGAATTCAGGTGCCGCGACGTCAACGGACGCTTTGCCGAACTGACCGGCCTCGCGCGGGCAGAGCACCCGGGCAAGACGCTGTTCGACATTGTCCCTGCCCAGACTCCCCAGCTGCTCCCGCTGTTTCAGCAACTGCGGCAAGGTCCCCCCCGATGCGCATTTGAGGTGGAAATGGTCGGTCTCTCCCGCGCGGCCTCCCCGGCACGCTGGCAAGTGAGCGTCAGCTCCGTGCTGGATGAGGAGGGCACCTTCAGCGGCATCTTCCTCGTGATGAGGGAGTCCGTACAGACAGGCCCCCGCCTCGACGCACCCGCGTCCCCCGGCCTCCAGGAGATGGCCCACCGCCATGCACTGCGCCTCTATCAGGCCGAAGCCCGCTTGCAGCACCTCTCCTATTACGATCCCCTCACCGATCTCGGCAATCGCCATCTGCTGCAAGAGCGCCTCACCCTGGAGATAGAGACGGCCAGGGTGAACCACCACGTCCTGGCGCTGCTGTTCATCGATCTCGACGGCTTCAAGCTCATCAACGACAACCTGGGGCACAGTGCCGGCGATCTGCTGCTCAAGCTGTCGGCAGACCGCATTCGCCACTGTCTGCGCCCCGGAGACATCGCCATCCGGCTGGGGGCAGACGAATTTCTGGTGTTGCTGCCCGCCATCAGGGAGACCCAGGATCTGCTGGGTCTCATCGAGGGGTTGCAACGCAGGCTGCACGATCCCGCCGACATCGACCAGGAGCGGGTGAGGCTCTCCGCCAGCATCGGCGTCTCCCTCTATCCGGAGCATGGCCAGACCCCGGACAGCCTCATCAGCGCGGCGGACAACGCCATGCATGAAGCCAAGCGCCGTGGCCGCAACGGCTATCTGTTCCACTCCCCCGACATGACGGCACAGACCAGGGAGCGGATGCTGCTGGAGCAGGGACTGCTCAAGGCCATTGAGCAGCAAGAGTTTCGCCTGCTCTACCAACCCATGACGGATCTGGCGGATGGTCATCTCAGCGGCCTGGAGGCCCTGATCCGCTGGCAACATCCCAGCCTTGGCATGATATCCCCGGACCGTTTCATTCCGGTGGCAGAGGAGTGCGGTCTCATCGAACCACTGGGCGAATGGGTGATGCGCACCGCCTGCCGGCAAGGGCAGCAGTGGCTGGCCGAAGGGCGCGCCGTGCCCCGGCTCTCGGTCAATGTGTCGGTCAGGGAGATGCGCTCCCACGACTACGTGGAGCGGGTGACAGCCATTCTGGCCGAGACCGGTTTTCCTGCCGAGCGGCTGGAGATCGAGGTGACCGAGAGCATCATCCAGAGCGTGGATCACAGTCTGCGGCTCTTCACCCGTCTCAAGGCGCTGGGGGTACAGATCGCCATCGACGACTTCGGCACCGGTTTCTCCTCCCTGAGCCTGCTCAGGAGCCTGCCCATCGATCGCATCAAGATAGACAGGGCCTTCGTCCAGGCATTGCCCGACGACAAGCACAGCCGCGAGCTGTGCCGTACCATAGTCCAGCTGGCCAGCTCCCTCGGCATGGCCGTCACGGCGGAAGGGATAGAAACCCAGCCCCAGCGCCAGTTCCTGCAATCCCTGCGTTGCGAAGAGGGACAGGGCTACCTGTTCAGCCATCCCCTGCCAGAACCCAGCCTGCCTCCCCTGCTCCCCCTCCGCCATTGAGCCTTGGCCGCGCCACCACGCAAGCAAAGAAGGGAGCCCATGGCTCCCTTCTGCTTCATCATCATGGCTTCCCGCCCGCTATCTTCGTCGCTATCCAAAAGTCTAATTGCCCTCGGGAACCAAAGGTATAAGTTGTTACTCAATCATTAAGAAAATGTATTCACAGGAGTGAGAGATGAGCGAGAGCAAGGTCTACCCGGTCAAGGCCCACATCGGCAACGGCGCCCTGCTGGACAAGGAAGGTTATGAAGCCATGTATCAGGCGTCGGTGCAGGATCCGGACGCCTTCTGGGGGGAGCAGGGCAAGATCCTCGACTGGATGACCCCCTACACCCGCGTCAAGAACACCTCCTACGATCCGGGCCACGTCTCCATCAAGTGGTATGAGGATGGCCTGCTCAACGTCTCGGCCAACTGCCTGGATCGCCATCTGAGCGAGCGCGGCGACAAGGTCGCCATCATCTGGGAAGGGGACAACCCGGCCGAAGATCGCAAGATCACCTATCGCGAACTGCACGCCGAAGTATGCAAGTTTGCCAACGTGCTCAAAGCCCAGGGGGTCAAGCGTGGCCACATGGTCTGCCTTTATATGCCCATGGTGCCGGAGGCGGCCATCGCCATGCTGGCCTGTACCCGCATCGGGGCCGTGCACAGCATCGTCTTCGGCGGCTTCTCGCCGGAGGCGCTCTCGGGCCGCATCATCGACTCCGGCGCCTCCGTCGTCATCACCGCCGATGAGGGGTTGCGAGGCGGTCGCCCCATCCCCCTCAAGAAGAACGTGGATGAGGCCCTTACCCACCCGGATACCAAGGTCAGCAAGGTGATCGTCCTCAAGCGCACCGGTGGCAACGTGGCCTGGCACGAACACAGAGACATCTGGTGGCATGATGCGGTCAACGCCGCCAGCCCGGATTGTCCGCCCGAAGCCATGGGCGCCGAAGATCCCCTGTTCGTGCTCTACACCTCCGGCTCCACCGGCAAACCCAAGGGTGTGCTGCACACCACGGGCGGCTATCTGGTCTATGCCGCCCTCACCTTCAAGTACGTGTTCGACTACCACGAAGAGGACATCTACTGGTGTACCGCCGACGTGGGTTGGGTCACCGGTCACTCCTATCTGGTCTACGGGCCGCTGGCCAACGGCGCCACCACCGTCATGTTCGAAGGGGTGCCCAACTACCCGGCCACCAACCGCATGAGTCAGGTGGTGGACAAACACCAGGTCACCATCCTCTATACCGCCCCCACCGCCATTCGTGCACTGATGGCCAAGGGCAAGGAGGCTGTCGAAGGCACTTCCCGCACCAGCCTGCGCATCATGGGGTCGGTGGGTGAACCCATCAACCCGGAAGCCTGGGAGTGGTACTACCGCACCATCGGCGACGAGCGCTGCCCCATCGTCGACACCTGGTGGCAGACCGAGACCGGCGGCATCCTCATCACTCCGCTGCCCGGCGTCACCGCCCTCAAGCCCGGCTCGGCCACCCGTCCCTTCTTCGGAGTACAGCCTGCTCTGGTGGACAACCTGGGTGAGCCGCTGGAGGGCGCCACCGAGGGCAACCTGGTGATCACCGACTCCTGGCCCGGCCAGATGCGTACCGTGTTCGGCGATCACGAGCGCTTCGAGCAGACCTACTTCTCCACCTTCCCGGGTCGCTACTTCACCGGCGACGGTGCCCGTCGCGACGAGGACGGCTACTACTGGATCACCGGCCGGGTGGATGATGTACTCAACGTCTCCGGCCACCGCATGGGCACCGCCGAAATCGAGTCCGCTCTGGTGGCCCATCCGAAGATCGCCGAAGCGGCGGTGGTGGGTGTTCCCCACGAGATCAAGGGACAGGGCATCTACGCCTATGTCACCCTGATCGCCGGGGAAGAGCCGAGCCGCGAGCTGCACAAGGAAGTGAAGGAGTGGGTGCGCAAGGAGATTGGCGCCATCGCGACCCCGGACGTGATCCACTGGGCCGAAGGGCTGCCCAAGACCCGTTCCGGCAAGATCATGCGGCGCATATTGCGCAAGATCGCCACCGGCGAAACCGACAGCCTGGGGGATATCTCCACCCTGGCGGATCCGGGGGTCGTGGACAAGCTGATCCGCGAGAAGTCGGAAGCGGCGTGAGTCTCTTCCCCACGTCAACAGAGCCGGCCACGTGCCGGCTTTGTTGTCTTCGGGATCCGGACAGGGCAGAGTTCGGTGGCAGGCCGGGCTTGCGGGCAAACCAGACCAATAAATAGCCAGATGTAGAGATTAGACCAGTAAAATGCTGCTAATTTTCACGAAATCAATATAATTGCGAAATCTGTGTGTCAGGGCACACCGATTTGTGCAAAAATTGGCTAGATTTTTGGTAGTCCAAAGATAGCTGATAGATAGCAGCATAATCATCGAGGATGTACTCAATATGTCGCAACATCACCGAATCCTCCTGCTTAACGGCCCCAATCTGAATCTGCTGGGCAAGCGGGAACCGGGAATCTACGGCAGCAAGACGCTCGATGAGATCGTCGCCGATCTGACGCGCAGCGCCAGCGAACTCGGTGTCACCCTGGAACATCTGCAATCCAATGCCGAGCACGAGCTGATCGGCCGCATCCATCAGGCCATGGGCCAGGTGGATTTCATCATCATCAATCCCGCCGCCTTCACCCATACCAGCGTTGCCCTGCGCGATGCCCTGCTGGGTGTGGCCATCCCCTTTATCGAGGTTCACCTGTCAAACGTTCATGCCAGGGAGCCCTTCCGTCATCACTCCTATCTGTCTGATGTCGCCAAGGGGGTGATCTGCGGGTTGGGTGCCGATGGTTACCAATTCGCTTTAACCGCGGCCGTGCATCAGTTGCGCGCGGCTTGATAATCACTGATCAGATAAAGAAGAAAGAGAATGCTAATGGATATCCGCAAAATCAAGAAGCTGATTGAACTGGTTGAAGAGTCCGGCATCGCCGAGCTGGAAATCTCCGAAGGGGAAGAGTCCGTTCGCATCAGCCGTAATTTCTCCGGCCAGGTTAGCGTTGCCCCGCAGATGATCATGCCCCAGGCCGCAGCTCAGGTTGCCGCACCGGTTGCCGCTGCTCCGGCAGCAGCCGCTGCGCCTGCTGCCGATGCCGCCCCGAGCGGTCATCTGATGCGCTCCCCCATGGTGGGCTCCTTCTACCGCTCCTCCAGCCCGGAAGCCAAGCCGTTCGTGGAAGTCGGTCAGCACGTCAATGTCGGCGACACCCTGTGCATCGTCGAAGCCATGAAAATGATGAACCAAATCGAGTCTGACAAGGCCGGCGTGATCAAAGCGATCCTGGTTGAAAATGGTCAGGCCGTCGAGTTTGACGAGCCGCTGTTCATCATCGAATAAGGGAAAATGCCACCCATGTTGGACAAAGTAGTCATCGCCAACCGCGGTGAAATTGCCCTGCGGATCCTGCGCGCCTGCAAAGAGCTCGGGATCAAGACAGTGGCCGTTCACTCCACTGCCGATCGGGAGCTCAAGCATGTGCTCCTGGCGGACGAAACCATCTGCATCGGCAAACCTGCCAGCGGTGAGTCCTACCTCAATGTGCCGGCCATCATCGCCGCCGCCGAGGTGACCGGTGCCGTCGCCATCCACCCGGGCTACGGCTTCCTCTCCGAGAATGCCGACTTCGCCGAAGTGGTCGAGAAATCCGGCTTCATCTTCATCGGTCCGCGCGCCGAGACCATTCGCCTGATGGGTGACAAGGTCTCCGCCATCGAGGCGATGAAGAAGGCGGGCGTGCCCTGCGTACCCGGCTCCGACGGCCCGGTGGACAACGATGCCAAGCGCAACGCCGCCATCGCCAAGCGGATCGGGTATCCGGTGATCATCAAGGCCGCCGGTGGCGGTGGTGGTCGCGGCATGCGCGTGGTGCGCAACGAGGCCGAACTGGCCTCCGCCATCGCGCTGACCAAATCCGAAGCGGGCCAGTTCTTCAAGAACGACATGGTCTACATGGAGAAGTACCTGGAGAACCCGCGCCACATCGAGATCCAGGTGCTGGCTGACGGTCAGGGTACCGCCCTCTATCTGGGTGAGCGGGACTGCTCCATGCAGCGCCGTCACCAGAAGGTCGTGGAAGAGGCGCCGGCCCCCGGCATCACCGACGAGATGCGCAAGTTCATCGGTGAGCGCTGCGTGCGCGCCTGTCTCGAGATCGGCTACCGCGGTGCGGGTACCTTCGAGTTCCTGTACGAGAACGGCGAGTTCTATTTCATCGAGATGAACACCCGTATCCAGGTGGAGCATCCGGTCACCGAGATGGTCACCGGCGTCGACCTCATCAAGGAGCAGCTGCGCATTGCCGCCGGTCAGCCCCTGTCGATCACCCAGCAGGACATCCGCATCCGTGGCCACGCCATCGAGTGCCGGATCAATGCCGAAGATCCGGCCACCTTCCTGCCCTCTCCCGGTCTCATCCAGCGCTTCCACGCGCCGGGCGGCCTGGGTGTGCGCTGGGAATCCCATATCTATGCGGGTTACAAGGTCCCCCCCTACTACGACTCCATGATCGGCAAGCTGATCTGCTACGGGGAGAACCGCGACGTGGCCATCGCCCGCATGCGCCACTCCCTCGACGAGCTGGTGGTGGAAGGGATCAAGACCAACATCGCCCTGCAAAAAGAGATCATGAAGGACGAAAACTTCCAGCACGGTGGCACCAACATCCACTACCTGCACAAGAAGTTGGGTCTGTAATGGCTTGAGGCCCGACCTATTGAGCACGGTGGCAACACAGAACAGCCACTACCTGCACAAGAAGTCGGGTCTGTAATGGCTTGAGGCCCGACCCATTGAGCACGTTGGCAACACAGAACAGCCACTACCTGCACAAGAAGTCGGGTCTGCAAAGACCCCTTTCATCGGGATATTGCGCGATCCACCCGGATCGCCAACGTAAAAAAGGGCCATGGCGACATGGCCCTTTTTTGTTATTCTTGCGCCCCGCTCACTCGTCGGAGGCCACAGTGAACCGTTTCGCACTCGCTCGTCGGGAAGCAGCCTTCTGCCTGCTGCTGACCCTGCTCTACTTTGTCGCCTGGTATGGCTCGGCTTATTTCATCCCCGAGGATCTCGAGCTGTGGGACCTGCCTCTCTGGTTCCTGCTCAGCTGCATCCTGATGCCCTTGCTGTTCATCGGCCTCTGCGCCCTCATGGTGGATCGCCTGTTCGTCGATATTCCCCTGGATAGCGAGGTACCACCCCATGAATCTTGAGCTGATGCTGCCGCTCTGCATCTACCTGGTGCTGGTACTGGGGGTCGGTTTCTGGGCCAGCCGCCACCGGACCGGCGGCAACTTCATGCAGGAGTACTTCATCGGCAACCGCAGCATGGGGGGGTTGGTGCTCGCCATGACCCTGGTGGCCACTTATACCTCTGCATCGTCCTTCATCGGCGGACCGGGGGCCTCCTACAAGGTAGGCCTCGGCTGGGTATTGCTGGCGATGATCCAGCTGCCCACCGTCTGGCTCACCCTGGGGGTGCTTGGCAAGAAGTTCGCCATCATCGCCCGCCGGGTCAACGCGGTGACCATCAACGACATGCTGTGGGCCCGCTACCAGAGCAGGGCAGTGGTCGTGCTGGGCTCGGTCACCATCATCCTCGCCTTCATCGCCACCATGGTGGTGCAGTTCATCGGCGGCGCCCGCCTGCTGGAAACGGCGACCGGCCTCAGCTATCAGCAGGGGCTCTTCCTGTTTGCCAGTTGCGTGCTGCTCTACACGGTGATAGGCGGCTTTCGCGCCGTGGTGATGACGGATGCCCTGCAGGGCATCGTCATGCTCATCGGCACTGGCGCCCTGCTGGCGGGCATCCTCATCGCCGGTGACGGGTTGCCGAATCTTGTCCACCAGCTCAAGGAGATAGATCCCAAGCTGGTGAGCCCCCAGGGGGCCGGCGACATGCTGACCCAGCCCTTCATGCTGAGCTTCTGGGTGCTGGTCTGCATCGGGGTGGTGGGCTTGCCCCACTCGGCGCTGCGCTGCTTTGGCTACCGGGACAGCAAGGCGCTGCACCGGGGCATCCTCATCGGCACCATCGTCTGCGCCCTGCTGATGTTCGGCATGCACCTGGCCGGGGCACTGGGCCGCGCCATCCTGCCCGGCATGGACAGCCCGGACAAGATCATGCCCTCCCTGATGATGGAGGTGCTCCCCCCCTGGCTGGCCGGGGTCTTCCTGGCCGCCCCCATGGCGGCCATCATGTCCACCATCGACTCCCAGCTAATCCAGGCCTCCGCCACCCTGGTGAAAGATCTCTACCTCAATTACCTCAACCCCAGGCAGGAGAAGCTGGAGGTCCGGGTGCCGCGCCTCTCCCTGCTCTGCACCCTGATCCTGGGTACCCTGGTGCTGCTGGCGGCGCTCCAGCCCCCCGAGATGATCATCTGGCTCAACCTGCTCGCCTTCGGCGGCCTGCAGGCGGTCTTCCTCTGGCCCCTGGTGCTCGGCCTCTACTGGTCCAGGGCCAACGGCCCGGGAGCCCTGGCCAGCATGGTCTGCGGCATCCTCTGTTACGGCACCTTGAGCCAGTGGGGGATCAAGGTGGCCGGTCTGCACGCCATCGTCCCGAGCCTGGCCCTTGGCCTGGCGGCCTTTGTCCTGGTCAGCCTGCTCACTCCTGCCCCGGATCAGCGTGTCCGTCGATTGTTTGATCAAAATTAAGAAAAGGATCAATAAAGGAAGGCTCGCCTATTCCCAAATGGGGGCTCACGGGTAAAATGTGCGCCACGTCACAAATACCGTGCCCCCATGCCAGTCCAGAACGCCAGAAAGATCCTGACCCAGTCCTTGCAGCGCCTCGGCTATGCCCTGTTGCTGCCCGTCTCCATCCTGCCCCTGGCCGCCCTGCTCCACCGGCTCGGCCAACCGGACGTGCTGGATCTCGCCGTGCTCTCCCTCGCCGGTCGCGCCCTCTTCAGCCAGATGCCGCTCATCTATGCGGTGGCCATCACCTTCGGGTTGAGTCGCCAGGGGCAAGGAGCCCAGGCGCTCGCCGGTGCGGTCAACTTTCTGCTGCTGAGCTCGGCGCTGGGCACCCTGGTGCCCGGGCTGCATGCGGACATGATCTGCGGCCTGCTGGCCGGGCTCGTCACCGCCATGGTCTGCTCCCGGGCCCGCTCTCTGCGGCTGCCGGGCTGGTTGCGCCCCCTGCAGGAAGATCTGCCGGGCATGTTGCTCTCGGCGCTGGCCTGCCTGCTGCTGGTGATCCCCCTCTCCATCCTCTGGCCGCTGCTGGAACAGGGGCTCACCCTGCTCGCCTCCGATCTGCTCACCACGCCATTTGGCGCCTTCTGCTACGGCGTGCTGAACCGGCTGCTGATCCCCCTCGGTCTGCACCAGGTGCTGGGCAGCCTCATCGGGCTCGGGGAGAGCAACCTGCAAGCCCTCTCGACCGCCCAGCCACTGCATGAAGGCTATGTGGCCGGGCTCTATCCGGTCATCATGTTCGGCCTGCCCGGTGCCTGTTTTGCCATCTGGATCCATCGCCAGCGGATGCAGCAGCTGCCCCAGGGGGGGCTGCTGCTCACCCTGGCGCTCACCTCGGCACTGGTGGGCATCACGGAGCCCATCGAGTTCCTGTTTGCCTTCACCGCACCCTGGCTGTTTCTGGCCCATGCCCTGCTGACCGGGCTGTCGCTGGCCATCTGCAGCGGGCTCGACATCCAGGTGGGCAGCTACTTTTCTGCCGGATTGCTGGATCTGGTGCTGAGCTACCACGCCGGTCTGCACAGCTTCTGGCTTATCCCCCTGGGCATCCTCTTCTTCGTCGTCTATGCCCTGCTCTTCTCCCGGCTGCTGGAACACGCTCCCCTCAGTCTGCCGGGCAAGCCCATCGCCGAGGATCTCTCCCGGCTCGCGACCGTGGCCCCCACCGATCCCCAGATGCTGGCTATCCAGTACCTCAAGATGCTGGGGGGCATGGACAACCTGCAGGCCATGAGCGTCTGCCTGACCCGCCTCAGCCTGCGGGTTCGCGACATGGCGCTGGTGGATCAATCCTGCCTGGCCAGACTGGGTTGCCTCTCCTGGATCGTGCTCAACGAACATCAGCTGGTGCTGGTGCTCGGCCCCCATGCCGGCCTCATCGAAGGGCAGATCCGCATGCTGGCGGAACGCCAGTCGGTCCCGCTCGGTCTCGAACCGGCTCAGGCTCCCCTTGGCCAGCACCAGTGATCAGGCGAAGGGAAGACGTTCGGCCACGAAGTCCATCAGGCTGCGAAGGGCGGGGGCCAGGTGTTCCCGGCTCGGGTAGATGAGATAGAAGGGGTTCACCGGAACCAGGAGATCCGGCAGCACCTTGAGCAGTCGCCCCGCCGCCAGATCGTCGCCGCAGACATGGGCCGGCAGCAGGGCAATCCCCCCGTCATGGAGTGCCAGCTCCCGCAGCGCCAACAGGCTGTTGCTCTGGCAGGCCCCGCGAGGGCGCCAGCCCCCCTCCTGCAATGGCCACACCGGCAAGGAGCCATGTACCAGGCAGGCGTGTCCGGCCAGCTCCGAGAGTTGGAGCGGCGTCCCGTTGGCCGCCAGGTAACCGGGAGATGCCACCAGATGGCGCGCCACCTGGCCGATGCGCCGGCAGATGAGGCTGGAATCTTTCAGCGGCGCCGCCCGCAGCGCCAGATCGTAACCTTCCCCCACCAGATCCAGCTGTTCATCGCAAAGGGTCAGCTCCAGCACCACCTCGGGGTAGAGGGCGCGAAATTCGGCCAGTATCCGACCAAGCAGCAAGGTTCCCGTGGCTTCGGGAGCAGTGATCCGCACCCGCCCTCCAGGAGCCGCGCGCAACCGCGCCATCGCCAGATTGGCGCTGCGCGCCAGTGCCAGCAGCTCCTGACAATGGGCCACATAGACCTCCCCCTGGGGCGTCAGGCTGAGCCTGCGGGTGGTGCGTTGCAGCAACCTCACCCCGAGCCGGGATTCGAGGCGCGAGATCTTCTGGCTCACCGAGGACTTGGGCATGCCGAGCACCTCGGCCGCCCCGGTGAAGCTCCCCTGCTCCACCACGGTGGCGAACAGCCCCATCAACTCCAGTTCGACATTGTTCATATATTCAAACAGTCTTTACCAATTACCCATCTTAATCTTGATAATCATCCAGACTAGAGTGAGTGGCAATCCCGAACACTGCTATTTGAAAGGAAAAGCCATGAAAGCCATCGCCCTGACTCACTATCTGCCAAGCAACCACCCCCACTGCTTCATCGAGAGCGATCTGCCCGATCCGACACCGGGCCCGCGGGATCTGCTGGTACGGGTCAACGCCACCTCCATCAATCCGGTCGACACCAAGGTACGCGCCCCCAAGGACAAGGTCGAAAGCAGCCCCCGCGTGCTGGGCTGGGACGCCGTGGGCGAGGTGATCGCCGTCGGTAGCGACGTCACCCTGTTCAAGGCCGGTGACAGGGTCTGGTATGCCGGCGACATCAGCCGCCCGGGCAGCAACAGCGCCCTGCAACTGGTGGACGAGCGCATTGCCGCCATCGCCCCAGTCACCCTGACCGATCTGGAAGCCGCCGCCCTGCCGCTCACCGCCATCACCGCCTGGGAAACCCTGTTCGAGCGCATGAGCCTTACCCGCGAAAGCACCGGGCGACTGCTGATCATCGGGGGCGCCGGCGGGGTCGGTTCCATCGCCATCCAGCTGGCCCGCCAGCTTACCGGCATGGAGGTGATCGCCACCGCATCGCGCCCCGAAACACGGGAGTGGTGCCTGGACATGGGGGCCCACCAGGTGGTGAGCCATCACCATCTGCAGGCGGAGCTCAAGGCTCTCGGCATCAGCGAGATGGATGCCATCTTCTGCACCAACGCCACCGAGCAGCACTGGAACACCATGGCCAGCCTCATCCGTCCGTTTGGTCACATCTGCACCATCGCCGAGTCCAGTGAACCCTGGGATCTGGGTCTGCTCAAACCCAAGAGCGTCACCTTCAGCCAGGAGTTCATGTTTACCCGCTCCCTGTTCCAGACCCCGGACATGATAGAGCAGCACAACCTGCTCGGCCGGGTCGCGGCCCTGATCGATGAAGGGGTGCTCAAGACCACCCTCAGCAAGGTGGTGCCCGAACTGACCCCCCTCACCCTGGCCCGGGCTCATGCCGAGCTGGAAGCGGGTCGCATGGTGGGCAAGCTGGTGATCGACATGAGCGGCTTCCATCGCTGAGGCACAGCCCAAGCGGGCCTTACCGTCCAGCCTATTCCCTTGTAGGTAAATAAATGCACCATCATGGGGTGAAATCACCAGTGACAAGCCCCAAGAGTGCACAGCCCCGCAGGTGACCTTTGTCCCTGACGGGGCATCTCCCCCGAAAAAACCATAAAAAAGAGGCCATCCCGTCGGGATGGCCCTAAAAACCTGAACGTTGGGGTAACAATCACACACATATCCTTATGCAGGACATCTGTAACTTTGCAGATAGCGTGCCAATCTCTGCTTTTCCCTCCCAATTAACCGCTTTTCAGCGCACCGGCATAAAAAAAGCCACCCGAAGGTGGCTGAAAAAAGATGACGGAACTTCATAGAGCAAAGCATTCAGCGGGAACAAGTTGCTTCCCGTCACCCATGAAGGAATACATTAACCGTGCCAACTTGGCAGAGTTACCTCCCTTCCCCATGAGGCCATGGTCAAACCACGACAGCACGGGCCCATGATGATAGAATCCCGCGGTTTCACATTTATGAAGAGCCGACGCCATGCCCTGGATACAAATTCGAATCAACGCCACTGCCAAGACCGCAGACAAGGTGAGCAACATGCTGCTGGGGCGTGGGGCCCAGGCGGTGACCTTTATGGATGCCAAGGATGTGCCCGTCTATGAGCCCATGCCCGGTGAAACCCCGCTCTGGGGCGAGACCGAAGTGATGGGGCTGTTCGACGCCGAAACCGATCCGGCTCCCACCATCGCCTTCTTCCAGCAGATCTTCGGTGAAGACGTGGGCTACAAGGTCGAGCAACTGGAAGACAAGGACTGGGTGCGCGAATGGATGGATCACTTCCACCCCATGCAGTTCGGCGAGCGGCTCTGGATCTGCCCGAGCTGGCGCGACGTGCCGAACCCCGATGCGGTCAACGTCATGTTGGATCCGGGTCTGGCCTTCGGTACCGGTACCCACCCCACCACGGCACTCTGCCTGCAGTGGCTGGACGGGCTGGACCTGGCCGGTAAAACCGTGGTGGACTTTGGCTGCGGCTCCGGCATCCTCGGCATCGCCGCCCTGAAACTGGGTGCCGCCCGCGTTATCGGTATCGACATCGACCCGCAGGCGATTCAGGCCAGCCGCGACAACGCCGCGCGCAACGGCGTCGCCGACCAGATTGAACTCTACCTGCCAGCGGATCAGCCGCAAGACGTCGAAGCGGACGTGGTGGTGGCCAACATCCTGGCCGGCCCGCTGCGGGAGCTGGCGCCGCTTATCGCCGGCCACGGCAAAGCGGGCAGCCTGATGGCTCTCTCCGGCGTGCTGGAAAGTCAGGCCCCGGAGCTGGAAACCATCTACGGCCAGTGGTTCGAGATGGACCCGACTGCGGTGAAAGAAGAGTGGTGCCGCCTCTCCGGCCGCAAACTCGGCTGATAAACAACAAGCCACGGCAGTTGCCAACCCATCGGCCGCACACTCGGCTGATAAACAACAAACCACGGTGGCTGCCAACCCATCGGCCGTAAACTCGGCTGATAAGCAACAAGCCACGGCAGTTGCCAACCCATCGGCCGCACACTCGGCTGATAAGCAACAAGCCACGGTGGCTGCCAACCCATCGGCCGCAAACTCGGCTGATAAACAACAAGCCACGGCAGTTGCCAACCCATCGGCCGCACACTCGGCTGACAAGCAACAGGCCACAGCGGCAACACTTAGGTCGCTGAACGACAAGGGCACCCCAGGGTGCCCTTGTCGTTTCCGGACGCCGTTCTCCTTCTGCCCACTCTGGGGAGAGCCTCACGCTTCTCCGCTCTCCGATGGCTTATCCTCTCTTCCTCCACCCCATCGAGGCCCAGCCATGACCGAATACGAGAAGATGATCGCCAGCCAGCCTTACAACTGCATAGCGCCAGAGCTGGAGCTGTTGCGCCGGGAGACGGCTCGCCGCTACCGCCGCTTCAATCGTAGCGACGAGGAGGATGAACAGCTGGCGCTGCTGCTGCAGATCGTCGGCGAGCTGGCACAGGGTGCCTTCATCTGCCCACCCTTCTACTGCACCTATGGCCGCCACATCCACCTTGGCAAGGGTAGCTACATCAACATGGGGGCCACCCTGCTGGACAATGCCCCCATTCACATCGGTGCCGAGGTGATGATAGGGCCGAACGTGCAGATCTACACCGCCGCCCATGCGCTGGACGCCGATGAGCGCATTCAGGGGGTTGAGACGGCGCTGCCGGTCACCATCGAAGACAGGGTCTGGATAGGCGGCGGCGCCATTCTGCTGCCCGGCGTCACCATAGGGCGGGAAGCCGTCGTGGGTGCGGGCTCGGTCGTGACCAGAGATGTACCGGCCGGTGCCAGGGTGGCAGGCAACCCGGCACGGCTGCTGCCAGTCAAAGGTTGAGCGGAAGGCCCGAAGCTCGCTCAGGCGCTTTCCAGCAAGCGGTCGATACAGTGCACCACCTGCATGCTGGCGTTTTCCATGGTCTTGAGCTGCTCGACCATCCCTTTGATATCCCCCTGCTCGCGCGCGTGCAGGGCGGCCTTGCCGCTCTCGTGGACCCGCTTGTGGGGCCCGTCCAGTTCACGAAAGCCCGGCTTGTGGGCGAAGAGCTCTGCGCCCTGCCCCTCGAAATACCATTTACCCAGCCTGCACTGAGCGTGGTCGCTCACCGGCTCGTGAAAATGCTGCTGATCGATGAGCCGATAGATGGTGTTCTTCCAGACGGCGTGATCCAGCTTGGTGGTATTGAGGAAGGAGGTGGAGGCCGCACTGTGGATCACCTGCTGCATCCGGCCTGATTGTGCCAGCACCTGGGTCACCACCACATCGATCTGGGAGGAGGAGGTCGCCACCTCGGCGGCACTGGCCTGGTTGTCATCGATGATGGACTTGATCTCCTGCGCCTGGGCCACTATCTGTCTGACCAGCACCTCGATCTGGCTGCTGGCTTCATGAGCCTTGCTCGCCAGCTGACGCACCTCATCGGCGACCACGGCGAATCCTCGACCAGCTTCACCGGCCCTGGCCGCCTCGATGGCCGCATTGAGTGCCAGCAGGTTGGTCTGATCCGAAATGCCCTGGATGGCGGTCACGAACTGGTTGATGGCGGATGTACTGGCATCGAGCTGATGGACGGCTGCGAGGCTGCGAGCCGCCTCATCCGTGATGGCATGGGCGCGATCGGAGAGACGGGTGATGGCGCCCCGGGTTTGGGCAAAGAGCTGATCCAGCTCGCAGAGTGCTCCCTTTTCCGCCATCAGGTGCTCGGCACTGCCAGCCAGCGCTTCCCGCACGCTCTGCAGCATCTCACCTCCCTGGTTCTGGCAGGAGATCACCTGATTGAAGAGATCGCCACGTTCCCGGCTAGTGCGCTGCATGTGCTCGTATTCACCGATGGTGGCACGCAATTCGGCCAGCTCGCTCTGGTGCTGCTGCTCTTTGAGAAGCATCGCCTCCCTGAGCTGTTGATTCTCTTTTTCAAGCTTGCGGTTGAACCACATATGGCCTCCGGATGGCAAAGGTGCGGACAGTCGATGTCAAAGGGAAGCCTCTGACTCTCTTGTCTCTTCCGATGCTGGCGGATCCCGGGCCGGATTTCACCTGCAAATGCAGGATATTTGACCCTGATCCTGATTCCAATCGAGGCCACACCAATGACTGTGCAAAAGATCGCCACAAAGAGGCCGGGTGAGGTAGAGAAGAGGCAAAGGAGAAAGAACGCTGACGTGCCAGCCCTACAAAAAATGAAGCCCAATGTCATCAAGACGTTGGGCTCTAAAAAGGTGCTACGGAATTGCGACTCTCATCGCAGAAAATTAGAAGGGGTCACCTTCTAAACTGGCAGTGGGATAATAACGTGGCGCAAACGTTTTACATAGCGTAATAAACCAGGAGTGAGAAGAATCTCTCACAATTCAAAAAATGTCCGGCCAACCCCCTTCTCCCCTCTTGGCAAGTGCGCATTTATCAGTACAGCCTGACGGCTTTGTCAGAAAACAAAAAAGCCCTGAATAATCAGGGCTTTTGGCATTCTGTGCTTCAGAAGCTGCGCACGAAGTCCTGGATGGGCAACTCGCGCAGCTTGCGGGCCTCCAGCATGGGGGTGCCAAGGTAGAGGAAGCCCACCAGTTGATCCTCCGGTGCCAGCCCCAGTGCACCATGGATCTGCTCGTCGAAGATGAACCAGCCGGAACGCCAGATGCCGTTGAAGCCCTGGGCCTGGGCCGCCATCTGCATCGCCATCAGGGCGCAACCGGCAGAGAGCTCCTGCTCCAGTTTCGGTACCTTGGGGTGCGCCTGATAACGGGTCGCCACCGCGATCACCAGGGGAGCACGCAGTGGCGCGGCGCGGCACTTCTCGACACAGTCCGCATCCTCGCCACGGGCATGGGCGGCATCGGCCAGCAATGTCCCCAGGCGCTCACGCCCCTCCCCTTCAAACAGGATGAACTGCCAGGGGGTCAGAGTGCCGTGATCCGGCGCCCGCAGCCCGGCCTTGAGGATATTGTCGAGCACTTCGCCACTCGGGGCAGGCTCGGCCAGACGACCACAGGAGTGGCGATTGAGTAACAGATGGAGGGCATCCATGGGGCAGTTCCTTGTCAAAGGCGATGATGGCGCTACCTTAGCACAGCACTGGATGAAGAAAACCCCTGGGGTTCAGGGGTTTGTCAGGATACGAAAGGGTCGGGAGGCTAGATGACGGCAGCCAGCTCCGCCCCTTGCCGGATGGCGCGTTTGGCATCCAGCTCGGCGGCCACGTCGGCCCCGCCGATGATGTGCACCGGCTTGCCAGCAGCCTGCAGACCAGCCTGCAACTCCTTGAGGGGTTCCTGTCCGGCACAGATGATCACCTGATCCACCGGCAGGCACTGCTGTTGGTCGCCCACCTGGATGTGAAGCCCGGCATCGTCGATACGCAGGTACTGGACGCCGGAGAGCATCTGCACCTTGCGATTCTTGAGCACGGTGCGATGGATCCAGCCGGTGGTCTTGCCAAGGCCGTCGCCCACCTTGCTCTCCTTGCGCTGGAGCAACCAGATCTGGCGCTCGGGGGCATCGATTTCGGGGGTAGTCAGGCCGCCGCGCTCACCCAGTTGCTTGTCGATACCCCACTCCTTGAGCCAGTGATCGCGATGGCTTTCAGCATCCGGCGAGCCTCTCTTCTCCACCAGGTATTCGGCCACATCGAAGCCGATACCGCCGGCGCCGATGACCGCCACCTTCTCGCCCACCGGCTTGTGATCACGCAATACATCGAGGTAGCTCAACACCTTGGGGTGCTCGATACCCGGGATGTTGGGAGTGCGCGGGCGGATGCCGGTGGCGAGGATCACCTCGTCAAAACCGCCGCCCAAGAGGCTCTCGGCACTCTGGCGCTGGCCCAGATAGAGCTCGACGCCGCACTTCTCCAGCCGTTTGGCGAAGTAGCGCAGGGTCTCGTGAAACTCCTCCTTGCCCGGGATCTGCTTGGCAAAGTTGAACTGGCCGCCGATTTCGCTCGCCTGATCGAACAGGCTTACCTGATGGCCCCGCTCGGCGGCGTAGCAGGCAAACGCCAGCCCGGCAGGACCTGCGCCCACCACCGCCAGCTTCTTGGGCTGGGGCACCCGGCCAAACGTCAACTCGGTCTCAAAGCAGGCGCGGGGATTGACCAGGCAGGAGGCACGCTTTTGCTTGAACACGTGGTCGAGGCAGGCCTGGTTGCAGGCGATGCAGGTGTTGATCTCGTCCGCCCTGTCTTCAGCCGCCTTGATGACGAATTCGGGGTCTGCCAGGAAGGGGCGCGCCATGGAGACCATGTCCGCTTCGCCGCCCGCCAGGATGCGCTCCGCCACCTCGGGGGTGTTGATGCGGTTGGTGGTGATGAGGGGCACCTTGAGGTGCTTTTTCAGCTCGGCGGTCACCCAGCTGAAGGCACCGCGCGGCACGCTGGTGGCGATGGTGGGAATGCGCGCCTCGTGCCAGCCGATACCGGTGTTGATGAGGGTCACCCCCACCTGCTCCAGTGCCCGGCCAAGTGCGATCACTTCCTCAAGGGAGGAGCCCTGCTCCACCAGATCCAGCATGGAGAGGCGGAAGATGATGATGAAATCCGTGCCCACCCGCTCACGGATGGCGCGGACAATCTCCACCGGGAAGCGCATGCGGTTTTCGCTGCTGCCGCCCCAGCCATCGGTGCGCTTGTTGGTGCGTTCGCAAATGAACTGGTTGATGAGATAGCCTTCAGAGCCCATCACCTCGACCCCGTCATAACCGGCCGCCTTGGCCAACGCCGCAGTGGCGGCGAAGTCGCGAATGGTGCCGCGGATCTGCCGCTCGCTCATGGCCCGCGGCTTGAACGGGGAGATGGGAGCCTTGAGGGCGCTCGGCGCCAGGCTGAACGGATGGTAGGCGTAGCGGCCCGCATGAAGGATCTGCAGCGCTATCTTGCCCCCTTCCCGGTGCACTGCCTCGGTCACCTTGCGGTGTTTGGCTACCTGCCAGGGAAAGCTCAGCTGGGAGCCGTGGGGCACCAGCCGCCCCCGCAAATTGGGGGCGATACCGCCGGTCACGATGAGACCGACCCCGCCACGGGCCCGCTCACCATAGAAGGCGGCCAGCTTGTCAAAGCCCCCCTTTTCCTCCTCGAGGCCGGTGTGCATGGACCCCATCAGTACGCGGTTGCGCAACTGGGTAAAACCCAGATCGAGGGGGGTCAGCAGCGTGGGATAACGGCTCATGATGCACTCCTTGTCGAGGTCGATGTGCACGGGGTCATGCTCCAGCCTTCCTGGCTGCCTCGGGTGACGGGCAGTAAAAAGAAGCGGTGGGTGGAGGTGGGGCCGGCTCATCGGGCCTTTCAGTTAATTTTTTGTTATCAAACTGGAACTAGAGTAAAGAATCGAAAACTCTTTTTCAAACAAATGTTTGGACATTTTTTCAGCGAACAGCCGTGTTCCGAAGTGGCGGGGAGGCAGTCGACTCAAGGGGAAATGGCAATTGGCTGCGCAACTGGTTAATAATGGCTGCTCTCAACCCATTAACAGGGCGACAACGCAGCTATGTCTATTTTCAAAGGTCTGGGATGGCTCTTTCGCAGCCTCTGGCGCCTGCTCAACTTTACCCGCTTGATGCTGGTCAACCTGCTGTTTCTTCTCGTCGTGCTGGTCATTGTCTTCAGCGTCAGCCAGAGCGAGACCCCAAGCACTCCCATCGAGGGGGCGCTCACCCTCAATCTCTCCGGTGTGCTGGTAGAACAGCGCACCCAGACCGATCCCACGGTGCAACTGCTCAGGCAAATGGACAAGGGGGACGAGCAGCCAAGCGAAATCGTCCTCTCCGATCTGCTGTGGGCCATCAAGAGCGCGGGGAATGACGATCGCATCAAGGCGCTGGTGATCAAACCCCAGGGTCTGCAAGGGGCCAGCCTCTCCAAACTGCAGGAGGTGACGGCCGCCATCGACGCCTTCAAGGAGAGCGGCAAGCCGGTCATCGCCATGGCGGACTACTACAGCCAGGGGGCCTATCTGCTCGCCGCCCACGCCGACCACGTGCTGCTCAACCAGAGTGGTGCCGTGCTGATCGAGGGGCTGGGTGTCTACCAGACCTATTTCAAGTCGGCGCTGGAGAAGCTCAATATCACCCCGCACGTCTTCAAGGTCGGCACCTACAAGTCCTTCGTCGAGCCCTACACCCGGGACGAGATGTCCCCCGAGAGCAAGGAGGCGAACCAGCGCTGGCTGGATCAGCTATGGCAATCCTATGTGGCCGACGTGGCGGAGCAGCGGGAGATCGAGCCGGATGCCGTCGCACCGAACAAGGATCACTTCCTCGAACTGCTGCGCAAGGCCGGCGGCAATGCGGCCAGTTACGCCCTCGACAACGGTCTGGTGGATCAGCTCGCCACCCGCGACGAAATGACCCAGGCGGTGATCAAGGAAGTGGGCGAGGCCGATGATCACGGCTGGAAGGGCGTGGGCCTGAAAGAGTATCTGGCCGCCATCCCGGAACAGTACCCCCAGAGCGGCAAGGATGAGGTAGGCCTCATCACTGCCAGCGGCGCCATCATGGATGGCGTCCAGCCTGCCGGCACCATCGGCGGCGACAGCCTTGCCGATCTGCTGGCCGAGGCCCGCCGTGACGATCAGGTGAAAGCCGTTGTGCTGCGAGTGGACAGCCCGGGCGGCAGCGCCTTCGCCGCCGAGCAGATCCGCGCCGAATTGCTGGCCCTGAAACAGGCGGGCAAGCCGGTGGTCATCTCCATGGGCAGCTACGCCGCCTCCGGTGGCTACTGGATCTCCGCCGATGCGGACAAGATCTTCGCCTCCCCCACCACCCTCACCGGCTCCATCGGGGTGTTCGGCATGTTCGCCACCATCGACAAGGCGCTCTCCCAGTACGGGGTACACACCGACGGCGTCGGCACCACCGACTTCGTGGGGGTCGGGCTGACCCGTGCCCTGCCGGATCACGTGGGTGAAGCCATTCAACTGAGCGTGGAAGACACCTATCAGCGCTTTGTCGGCCTGGTGGGCAAGGGCCGGGGCCTTAGCCCGGAAGAGGCGGAAAAAGCCGCCGAAGGCCGGGTCTGGACCGGGCAGGATGCCAAGGCACTGGGGCTGGTGGACGAGTTCGGCAATCTGGATGACGCCCTCAAGGCGGCCGCCGATCTCGCCAACCTCAAAAGTTGGCAGGTCACCCCCATCGCACCGGAAGAGTCGGCCAGGGACAAGTTCCTGCGCGAGCTGTTTGACAGCAGCGCCCAGGCGCTGGCCCCGCACCTGCAAAGCTGGCTGCCCGCCGGGCTTGGCAAGGCGCTGCTGGAGATGAACCGCGGTCTGGACCCGCTGACCCGCTTCAACGATCCCCAGGGCACCTACGCCTTCTGCCCGGTCTGTCTCCCCTGACGCCGGGGACAGCCATAAAAAAACCGCCGACAGGCGGTTTTTTTATGGGGCAAGCGGCCTTGTCAGGTCAGCAAGCCGGACGCTTGCCAGCGGTGCAACTCTGCCAGCACCCGGGTCTCTCGCGCCGTCCACTGGGGACAGGGACCCGCCAGCTGGGTCTTGTTGGTCTGCAGGGCCTCGGCCAAGGGGAACCAGCCCGGCGTGAAGCCGAGGCGGATCTCGTAGGGCTGGGGGCGCGGTGCACTCCAGTCCTCCCCGACCCGGCAGAGGTAATAGGACGATCGGATGCAGTAGGCATCGTAATCCGGCTCGCGCGCGGCACGATACTCCCGGGTCTCTCCCAGCAGAGGGCCCACGGCCACCAGCTCGGCGCCACACTCTTCCCGCAGCTCCCGGGCCAGGGCCGCATCGTGCGCCTCCCCGTGCTCGATGCCGCCACCGGGGAACATGAGATCCCCGTTGACGCGGGAGTGCACCAGCAACAGTCGATCACCACGCATCACCACGGCCCTCACCGTGGCCCGTTCAAGCACCCTGTCCTCGCCGCGGATCTGGCCGTGCACGAGACGGATATCGAAGGGATGGGCCCACTCCCGGACCTCTGTCAGGGTCGAATTCATGGTGTGCGGTAGCTCCCCTGCCTGAGTGCATCGACGATGGTGGCCGCCTGGTCGTCCAGCGTCTCCTGCTCCTCCTTGCCGATGGCATGGTAAATGCCGAGCCGGGTGGCGGAGACCTCGGGGCTCTCCTGGAATGACTCGCTCACCTTGCCCCACAGATAGGCCTGATCAAATCGCTTCTGCCCCATGTAGAGGGTGCTGAGGGCGGTGAGGATCCGGCTGTTGACCTTGTCCCCCTCCCGATAGAGGGAGAGCGCATGGTGCATCAGCCTGATGGCCTTCTCGGGCTCGCTCTTGGCATAAATGCCGCCGAGCGCCAGTTGCAGCTCGGGCTCCTCGAGGCTCGGCGTCCCCTCCTGCGCGAGGAAGCTGGCGCGGGCCTCGGGGCTGGTGTTGTTGGTCCAGTGCCAGAGCAGCAGGTAGGGATCCCGGGAGCCCCGGGTCTGTGCATCCAGTTGCTCCAGTTGACGGCCGGCGGCCAGCATCCCTTCCACTCTGGGGCTCTTCTGCTCCCTGGCCCGCTTGTACTCGATGTTGGTGGAGTGCTCGGCGCATTGCAGATAACGCTCCAGGCCGCGCATCAGATCGTACTTGCGCCTGTCCGTCCCCTCTTCCTGGAGATAGTAACGACCGCGAATGACGTCGCTGCGCTCATAGCGACACCAGCCATCGTCCACCAGGTCCGCGCACAGGGCGGGATATTGGGAGCAAATGTTGTGGATCCTGTCGTCGTCGCAGGCCGTCAACGTCAGGCAACAAGCGAGGGAAAGCAGTAACGGACGCTGTGAGAATAGGGTCATGGTTCACATCTGGTTGATAACAATCGCAACCCGCACCGGCCACCGCCAACTAGCAAACAGGCTACATATCCATTACAATGCGCGCGCCGTATAAGGCCGCGATTGCAGAATAATATAACGAAACCATCAGCCCTACACTGATCTGCCTTCGACGAATTTCAATTTGCCCAGGCAACTTGCTTCAACAACGTGAAATAAAAGGATCTGGTTAATGACCCACGAGCACTACTTGCAGGCGTGGCAGGAGAGCCAGGAGCTCGCCGAAGCCATGCAACCCTTGATAGGTCGCCTCTACCGACAGCAAGGGATAGAGATCACCCTCTACGGACGCCCCCTGCAAAACGCCTCCACCATCGATATCCTCAAGGCCCACCGGGTCGTTCGCCGCCACCAGGGAGCCCCCCTCCCTATCCAACAGAGCTTTCCCCTGCTGCAAGCCATCCTGGCCCTGAACCCGACCGCCGCCGAAGTCGATCTCGGCAAACTGGCCGTGGGCTACTGGCAGGATCACCAGGATGAAGCCGGCATCGAGGACTATCTGCGCGCCAAGCTGGCACCGGCCCTGAACCGCAGTGCCGTGCCCGCCCCTACCGACGTGGTGCTCTACGGCTTCGGTCGCATCGGCCGCCTGCTGGCCCGTCTGCTCATCGAGCGCACCGGCGCCGCCAACTCCCTGCGCCTGCGCGCCATCGTGGTGCGCGGCGGTCGCGACGGGGATCTGGAGAAGCGTGCCAGCCTGCTGCGCCGCGATTCGGTGCACGGCCCCTTCAACGGCTCCATCGAGGTGGATGCAGAACGCAGCGCCATCATCGCCAACGGCACCTTCATCCAGGTGATCTACGCCAACAGCCCGGCCGACATCGACTACACCGCCTACGGCATCGACAATGCGCTGATCGTTGACAACACCGGCGTCTGGCGTGACGAAGTGGGGCTGTCCGAGCACCTCAAGGCCCGCGGCGCCGCCCGGGTGCTGCTGACCGCCCCCGGCAAGGGGGAGATGAAGAACGTGGTGTTCGGGGTCAACCACGAGGTGATAGGCCCGGATGACAAGATAGTCTCCGCCGCCTCTTGCACCACCAACGCCATCACCCCGGTGCTCAAGGTGATGCAGGACAAGTACGGCATCCGCCACGGCCACGTGGAAACGGTCCACTCCTACACCAACGATCAGAACCTCATCGACAACTATCACAAGGGCGAGCGCCGCGGTCGCAGCGCAGCCCTCAACATGGTGATGACCAGCACCGGCGCCGCCAAGGCGGTGGCCAAGGCGCTGCCGGAGCTCAAGGGCAAGTTGACCGGCAACGCCATCCGGGTGCCCACACCCAACGTGTCCCTGGCCATCATCAACCTCTCGCTGGAACAAACCACCGATCGGGAGAGCCTCAATGCCTATCTGCAGCAGATGGCACTGAGCTCGGCCCTGCATCGCCAGATCGACTTCAGTGCCAGCACCGAGCTGGTCTCCTCCGACATGGTGGGCTCCCGTTTTGCGGGCATCGTCGACTCCCAGGCCACCATCGCCGAGGGGGATCACTGCGTGCTCTACGTGTGGTATGACAACGAGTTCGGGTACAGTTGTCAGGTAGTCCGGGTGATGGAGCAGATGGCTGGCGTAGTCCGCCAGGATCTGCCGGTATAGTCCGACAGGATCTGCCCGCCTGACCCCGCGTTCATGGCTCAATTTTCAAGGAGAGGCCGGATGTCGTCTCAACAAGTGACGTTTCAACAAGCGATAGCGCAGATGCCCAAAGAGGTGTACGAGCGGCTCAAGACTGCGGTCGAGCTCGGCAAATGGCCGGATGGCAAGCCCCTCACCGAGGAGCAGAAGGCCACCTCCCTGCAGGCCGTGATGGCCTGGCAGGCGATGCACCTTGAGAACCCCGAGCACATGAACATCGGCCGTGACGGCGAGATCGTGATGAAAAGCAAGAGCGAGCTCAAGCGTCAGTATCGCGATGAGGAAGAGATAGTGCGGGTCGACCTTAGCCACTGAGGCAGGCCGCACGTCACCTATCGCGGTAACGAAACGAAAGAGGGGAGCCATAATGGCTCCCCTCTTTTTTCCTCTCTATGCAGGATGACTCATCCCCTCATCCCCGGCCCTTCTCCCACCAGGGGAGAAGGGAGCTGGCACGCACCTGCGAGCAGTCAGCGGGCCACCTGCCGGCGATCTTCATGGCAAACCTCGCCACCTCGATCTATCCCCTCTACCGCTGGGAGAGGGTTAGGGTGAGAGGGAAAGTCAGGGGGTCAACTCCCCGCGCAGGGACTGCTGCATCAGCTCACGGATGCGCGGCGCCGGCAGATCCTGGCTCAGCAGGAAGTGCAGCTTGGTGAGCGCTGCCTCGGCTGTCATGTCAAAGCCCGAGATGACTCCCGCACGGGAGAGGGCGTTGCCGGTGGCATAGCCCCCCATGTTGACCTTGCCGTGCAGGCACTGGCTCAGGTTGACGATGATGACGCCCCGGGCAGATGCCTCTGAGAGCAGCGCCAGCATGGCCGGGTTCTGGGGCGCATTGCCCACCCCGAAGGAGAGCAGGATCAGCGCACGCACCGGCTGTTGCAGGATGTTCGCTATCACCTCAGCCGATATCCCCGGGTAGAGGGTCACCACCCCGATGGGCTGGGGGGTGATGTCGTGCAGCACCAGGGGGCGATCGCACGGCACGCCCAGCTCACCTGCCTCCAGGGAGATGGCGATACCGGCATTGAGCAGGGGCGGGTAGTTGGGCGAGTCGAAGGCGTGGAAGCCGTCGGCATGCACCTTCTTGCTGCGGTTGCCGCGATAGAGCTGATTGTTGAAGAAGAGCGTCACCTCGTGGATCGGGTAGTTGGCCGCGATGTAGAGGGCGTTGAGCAGGTTCTGCTGACCGTCCGAGCGCAGCTCGGCCAGGGGGATCTGGGAGCCGGTGATGATGACCGGCTTGTGCAGATCTTCGAGCATGAAGGAGAGCGCAGACGCGGTGAACGACATGGTGTCGGTGCCGTGCAGAATGACGAAACCGTCGTACTTGTCGTAGTTGCCCTTGATGTCCTCGGCGATGCGCTGCCAGTCTGCCGGCGTCATGTCGGAAGAGTCGATGAGGGGGGCATATTCGTGGATATGGTAATCGGGCATTTCCGGTCGATGGAACTCGGGCATCCGTGCCAGACAGTCCTCCATGAAGCCCGCCATCGGTACATAACCGTGGTCGGAACGCTGCATCCCTATGGTGCCGCCTGTGTAGGCAATGTAGATGGACTTCTTCACACCCTCTCCTCTCTCTGGACTGGAAACCGGCAAATCAAACAGGGCTCAACCGATACAGCCCCCGTCCTTCAGATGGTGCGGGCGGGCTCAATATCGGTCATCAGCAGACCTCTTGAGGGTCTGTGTCCTCCCGTGGGGGCGGAACCGGGCGAATTATAAAGAGTGCCGCTGCAAATGACAGCCGCAGCAGCATTGTTGCGATCCGGAGCACACTCGGCGAGGCAGTTTTAAATGCCATGTTAACACCATGTTTTAATCATTAATGTGACATATGTGGATGTACTTGGTGTTTTTTGCTAGTATCCGGCGGATTTTTCACAAATCTCATCTGGACGCCCGACGAACACGGGCTCGTGTCGACCCCCTCTTTTGCAGAGGGACGGGGCTGCGGCCCCTCTGTCACTGGCGCGTTCGCCACTCTGTTTCATCCCGGCTGGATCCGTGAGTCTTTCTCGCCAAAGACACAGCCGATCAACATGGGAGCACTGAATGCTACAACTTGATGCCTACGCCACCCTGGTCGCCGCGACCCTGGTGCTGCTGCTTGGCCGCCTGCTGGTCAACAAGATAGGACCCCTGCGCACTTTCAACATCCCCAAACCCGTGGCCGGTGGCCTGGTGGTTGCCCTGGTACTGCTGGTGCTGCGCTCCACCCTGCAGATCGAACTGCAATTTGATACCAGCCTGCAGACGGCCCTGATGCTGACCTTCTTTGCCTCCATCGGCCTCTCCGCCGATCTGGGCAGCCTCAAGCGCGGCGGCAAGGCGGTGGCCACCTTCCTGCTGGTGGTCACCGGCCTGCTGCTGGTGCAGAACAGCCTGGGGGTGGGTCTGGCCACCCTGCTGGGGCTGGATCCCCACATGGGGCTGCTGGCCGGCTCCATCACCCTCTCCGGCGGCCACGGCACCGGGGCGGCCTGGGGCTCCATCTTCACCGAGAAGTACGGCGTGCAATCCGCCGCCGAGCTGGCGATAGCCTGTGCCACCTTCGGCCTGGTGCTGGGGGGCCTCATCGGCGGCCCGGTGGCCCGTTATCTGGTGAAGAAGGTGCAGGTGCCCGGTGAGGAGCACAACCGTGACGGCGCCCCCCAGGGCTTCGAAATGCCGGACATGGAGCGCCCGCTCACCACCTTCAGCCTGATCGAGACCCTGGCACTCATCGCCATCAGCCTGAAAGGGGGCGAAATGCTGGCCCTCTATCTCAAGGGCGGCGTCTTCGAGTTGCCGATCTTCGTCTGCGTGCTCTTTGTCGGCGTGCTGCTGCGCAACCTGCTCACCCTGCTCAACTGGCACGAAGTGAGCGACCGCGAGGTCTCCCTGCTCGGCAACGTCAGTCTGTCGCTCTTCCTCGCCATGGCGCTGATGAGCCTCAGGTTGTGGGAGCTGGCAAGCCTGGCCCTGCCCATCTTCATCCTGCTGGCCGTTCAGACGGTGGCCATGGCGCTCTACGCCATCTTCGTCACCTTCCGGGTCATGGGGCGCAACTATGATGCAGCCGTGCTGGCGGCGGGTCACTGCGGCTTCGGCCTCGGCGCCACCCCCACGGCCATTGCCAACATGCAGGCCATTACCCAGCGCTTCGGCCCCTCCCACCTGGCTTTCCTGGTGGTGCCCATGGTCGGAGCCTTCTTCATCGACATTATCAACGCTGTGGTGATCAAGCTGTTCCTGGCCCTGCCCTTCTTGTGATCCCGGGCGCAGGCCCCGTATGACAGAGCCCACCTTGCGGTGGGCTCTTTGTTTGCTGGCCCCTGGACGCTGCCCCGACCCCCACCAAGGGGCCGACGGCAGGCAACAAAAAGCCCCGCACCAAGGTGCGGGGCTTTTTACTGACGCCACGGTAGGACTGCGGCCTGACCTTCCTTACAAAATAAAGGTCGACACCTGCTGGTTCAGGTTGGTGGCACGCCCCTTGAGGTTGTGCGCCTGATCCAGGTCGCGCATGGCGGAAGCGGTGATCTCGTCGCTCACATCCTTGATGGCGGTGGTGTTCTGGGTGATTTCACCGGTCACCTGGGTCTGCTCCTCGGCGGCGGTGGCGATCTGGCCCGCCATGTCGGAGATGAGGCTGACAGCCTGGGTGATCTCCTCCAGAGCCGCAGCGGCAGCGTCGGCATCCTTCACGCTGTTGTCCGCCAACCCCTGGCTGGTCTGCATCAGGCTCACCGCGCGGGCCGTGGTCTGTTGCAGGGTTTCGATGGTGGACTGGATCTCCTGGGTGGAATCCTGGGTACGGCGCGACAGCACCCGCACCTCGTCCGCCACCACGGCGAAACCGCGACCCTGTTCACCGGCACGGGCCGCTTCAATGGCCGCGTTCAGCGCCAGCAGGTTGGTCTGCTCGGCGATGCCCTGGATGGTGGAGAGGATGCCGGAGATGGCCTGGGCGTGACGGCTCAGCTCACCGATGACGCCGGTCGCCTGCCCCACTTCCTCGGCCAGGTTGTTGATGGACTGGCGAGTCTGGTTCACCAGGATCTTGCCCTGTTCACTGCTCTGGGCGGATTGCTGGGCGGCGGCAGCGGTGTTCTCGGCGTTGCCCGCGATCTCCATGGTGGCACTCGCCATCTCGGTGACGGCGGTGGCGACCATGGTCACCTCCTGTTGCTGGCGTTGCAGCTCTTCCACCGCGGCCTGGTTGGTCACCAGACTGCGTTCGGCATCGGCGTTCAGCTCGTTGGCAAGCTGACGGATGTTGGCGATGAGCTGATGCTGGCTGCCCACGAAGCGGTTGAAGCTGCCGGCGAGCTGGCCCACTTCGTCATTGGCGTCGATCTTGATGCGCTGGGTCAGATCGCCGTTACCGTCGGCGATGCGGGCCAGGGCCTGGGACACCTTGGTGAGGGGACCGAGCAGCAGGCTGACCAGCCAGGAGATGGCGAGGATGCTGCCCACCAGCACCAGCAGGGCCAGGCCGAGCTGGGTCATCAGCAGGGAGGAGAGCGGCGCCTCCAGGGTGCTCTTGTCCAGTACCAGCACCAGCTCCCAGTCGGTGTCCGGAATGTCCGTCGCCCACAGCAGCTTGTCACGCCCCTCGTTGTCGAAGAAAGCAGGCACCAGGCTGTTGCTCGCCTTGCTCTGCTCGATCAGGGCATTGGTCAGATCGTTGTCGATCTCGCTGGCCGGCTTCATCGCCTTGGCCGCATCCTTGTAGGCGATGACGGTGCCATCCTTGTGCATCAGGATGGCGAAGCCGTCCGCTGGCAGCTTCATCTTGGTGATGTCATCCACCAGGGAGGCGATGGAGAGATCCCCCCCCACCACGCCGCCTTGGGCAGGCTGGGCCAGGGTCACCACCAGGATGTTGTAGGCCACGTCGAGGTAGGGTTTGGTGACGATCATGCCGCCCTTGGCCATGGCTTCCTGATACCAGCCACGGGAGCGGGGATCGTAACCGTCACGGTTGATGGAGGGGTCGGAGTCGTTCATCTTGCCGCTGCCCTCACCAAAATAGGTGAGCTGGAAACGGCCGGACACCTGGGCCTGTTGCAGGGCGTTGAGGGGCTCGGCACCGGCCTTGTTGCCAAGGGCCTGGATGACGTCACGACGGGCGGCAAGCCAGTCGCTGACGCTGGCGGCCTGCTGGCTGCCAAGGCGCTGCACCTGTTCCTGACTGCCTTGCAGCAGCATGGACTTCTGGCTGGTGTAGCTCTGCCAGGAGAGCAGCAGGATCACCAGTGACAAGGCGATGACCACAGACAACAGTATCTTCTGCTTGAGTGATAGGTTTTTCATCGTGTTTTCTTCTTGTGGGGGTCGGGAACAGGATCAATCGGGAGTGCGTGGCACTGTGTGTTGTTAGCGGCCAATCCGCGTAAAACTGAAGCGGAGAATGGCGTGAGTGACGATATTTTACGCGGAAATTTTAAAAATGCTGCGGAAAATTGGAGCAGGAAAAAGAGCGGGGCCAGCCAACCCTGTTTATTCCTTCTGCAATTGGCTAGAATATCCCGTTTTTAAATCACATCGACCCCGAGAGTTTTCACGATGTTTGAAGTCAATCCTGTATTAAACAAGCTTAAGGAGCTGTCTGAGAGGACCGAGCTGCTTAGGGGGTACCTTTGACTATGACGCCAAGAAAGAGCGTCTGGAAGAGGTCAATGCCGAGCTGGAACAGCCGGATGTCTGGAACGAACCCGAGCGCGCACAGGCGCTGGGCAAGGAGCGCGTCTCCCTGGAGAACGTCGTCAGCACCATCGATACCCTGACCCAGGGCGTCGATGACGTCGAGATGCTGGTCAGCCTGGCCGTCGAAGGCGAAGACGAAGAGACCTTCAACGAAGCCGTGGTCGAAGCGGACGAGCTGGAGGCCAAGCTGGTGGATCTCGAGTTCCGTCGCATGTTCTCCGGTCAGCACGACGGTTCCGACTGCTACATCGACATCCAGTCCGGTTCCGGTGGCACCGAGGCCCAGGACTGGGCCAACATGGTGCTGCGCATGTACCTGCGCTGGGGTGATGCCCACGGCTACAAGCCCGAGCTCATCGAATGCTCCGAAGGCGACGTGGCCGGCATCAAGTCCGCCACCATCAAGTTCACCGGCGAGTATGCCTTCGGCTGGCTGCGCACCGAGACCGGCGTGCACCGCCTGGTACGCAAGTCGCCGTTCGATTCCGGCGGCCGTCGCCACACCTCGTTCTGCTCCGTGTTCGTCTACCCCGAGATCGATGATGACATCGAGATCGAGATCAACCCGGCTGATCTTCGCATCGACGTCTACCGCGCCTCCGGTGCCGGTGGTCAGCACGTCAACCGGACCGAGTCCGCGGTGCGTATCACCCACGTGCCGACCGGCGTGGTGGTGCAGTGCCAGAACGACCGTTCCCAGCACAAGAACAAAGATCAGTGTATGAAGCAGTTGAAGGCCAAGCTCTACGAGCTGGAAATTCAAAAGCAGAACGCTGAGAAGCAAGCCCTCGAAGAGACCAAGTCCGACATCGGCTGGGGCAGCCAGATCCGCTCCTACGTACTGGATGATTCCCGTATCAAGGATCTGCGCACCGGCGTCGAAACCCGCAATACCCAATCGGTACTCGACGGCGACTTGGACAAGTTTATCGAAGCCAGCCTGAAATCAGGCCTGTAAACAGAGCAGCAGGAATCACCATGTCTGAACAAACCACCACCCCGGAAGTCGACCAGACTCTCGAACTGAACAACGAGATGCTTGAGCGTCGCTCCAAGCTGGCCGCCTTGCGCGCCCAGGGCAACCCCTTCCCCAACGACTTCCGTCGTGACAGCCTCTCCGGCGATCTGCATGCCGAATTCGGCGACAAGAGCAATGACGAGCTGGTCGCCCTGGGTAAACAGGTGAAGATTGCCGGTCGCATCATGACCCGCCGGATCATGGGCAAGGCATCTTTCGCGACCCTGCAGGACATGGCTGGCAAGATCCAGATCTACGTGACCCGTGACGATCTGCCGGAAGGCTTCTACAACGAGCAGTTCAAGAAGTGGGATCTGGGTGACATCGTCGGTGTCGAGGGCACCCTGTTCCGCACCAACGCCGGTGAGCTCTCCGTACACGTCTCCACCATCCGCCTGCTGACCAAGGCCCTGCGCCCGCTGCCCGAGAAGCACAAGGGTCTGACCGACCAGGAAGCCCGCTGCCGCCAGCGTTACCTGGACCTGATCGCCAACGAAGAGTCCCGCAAGACCTTCGTGACCCGCACCAAGGTGGTGGCCGGCATTCGCAAGTTCCTGAACGACAAGCGCTTCATGGAAGTGGAAACCCCCATGATGCAAGTCATCCCGGGTGGCGCCTCCGCACGTCCCTTCATCACCCACCACAATGCGCTGGACATCGACATGTACCTGCGTATCGCTCCGGAACTCTACCTGAAGCGTCTGGTGGTCGGTGGTTTCGAACGTGTCTACGAGATCAACCGCAACTTCCGCAACGAAGGCATCTCCGTTCGCCATAACCCCGAGTTCACCATGCTCGAGTTCTATATGGCCTACGCCGATTACATCGATCTGATGGATCTCACCGAAGAGATGCTGCGCACCCTGGCACAGGACATCCTGGGCGACACCAGGATCCGTTACGCCAAAGAGGGCGAAGAGGGCCTGACCATCGATTTCGGTCAGCCGTTCCAGCGCCTCTCCATGGTCGACTCCATCCTGAAGTACAACCCAGGTGTGACCCGTGACGATCTGGCCACCCTGGAGAAGGCCACCGCCGTCGCCAAGGGTCTGAAGATCGAGCTGATGAAGAGCTGGGAGCTGGGCCACGTGATCACCGCGATCTTCGAAGAGACCGTGGAACACATGCTGCTGCAACCGACCTTCATCACCGAGTACCCGGCCGCCGTCTCCCCGCTGGCCCGTCGCAACGACCAGAACCCGGACGTCACCGACCGCTTCGAGTTCTTCATCGGCGGCCGCGAGCTGGCCAACGGCTTCTCCGAGCTGAACGATGCGGAAGATCAGGCCGAGCGCTTCCAGGCCCAGGTTGACCAGAAAGCCGCAGGGGACGACGAAGCCATGTTCTACGACGCCGACTTCGTCACCGCGCTCGAACACGGTCTGCCGCCGACCGCCGGTCAGGGTATCGGTATCGACCGTCTGGTGATGCTGTTCACCAACAGCCACACCATCCGCGACGTCATCCTGTTCCCGGCCTTGCGTCCACAAAAGTAAGAGCCTCAGAAACAGGGCCGCAGCAAAACGCTGCCGTCCATGGCAATCAAAACGCCCCGCAATTGCGGGGCGTTTTTTTATGCAGAAGTCACACAGTGACGAACGGTCATCGGTCCGCTGGTGCGACAGGGGGCAGCAGCCACTCCCCCTGCCACAGGGTCAGAGCCCGGCCCGCCATCAGCACCCGCTCCTCCTGCAATTCCAGCCTGAGATCCCCGCCTCGGGCCGAGACCTGGCGTGCCCGCAATTGCCGTTTGCCGAACCGCTCGGCCCAGAAGGGCACCAGGGCGCAGTGGTTGGAGCCGGTCACCGGATCCTCGTCCACCCCGACCCAGGGGGCGAAATAGCGGGAGACGAAGTCGTCCTCTCCCCGGCTCGATAGCGCCGTCACCATGATCCCCCGGCCCGGCAGCGCCCGCAGGGCGTGAAAATCGGGGGTGAGCGCGCGGACCGCCTCCTCGCTACCGAGTTCAAGCAGGAACTTGGCCCCGGCCGCCAGTGTGCGCAGCGGCTGGCAGCCAAGAGCCGTCCCATAGGCAGGGTCCAGCTCGAGGGGCGCCAGGGCAATGCGCGGAAAATCGAGCCAGATCCACTCCCCCTTCCCGCCGGGCCACCAACTCACCGCTGCGGGTCACGAAGCGGATGGGGAGCTCCCCTGACACCTCCCCCGTCTGCCACAGCACATGGGCCGCCGCCAGGGTACCATGGCCGCACAAGTCCACCTCCACTTGCGGGGTGAACCAGCGCAACCCGTAATGCCCCTCTCCCAGTTGGGTCAGAAAGGCGCTCTCAGAGAGGTTGAACTCCGCTGCCATGGCCTGCAGCTCGGCGTCGGGCCGCGCTTCCCCCAGCACCACCACGGCGGGGTTGCCTCCGAAGGGGTGATGGCTGAAGGCGTTGACATGATAGAGACGGGACATGGTTGCTCCTTGAGGCATGAGAGATCCCCGGGACAGGGGGCTCGGCAAGGCCATTTTTATATCACGGGCGCCCCGGGGCTGAGATGGATTTTGGCTTTATAAATTCATAAATCGCATAAAGAAGATATTTTTATTCTTTGTTGTTATTCATTTCACCCCTTACCCTGACCAAAAATCAGACCATGGAAGACATGTGTGATGCCATTGACAGCCCCCACCCTGAGCCCGCTCTCTGACGAACAGCAGCGCCAGCTCAACCAAGTTCTCACCACCCTCAATACCCAGCAACTGGCCTGGGTCAGCGGTTATCTCTACGGCCTCTCTCAGGCGGGCGTCCAGCCCGTGGCGAGCGCAGGCGCAGAAGTCGCGGCACCCGGCGGCAGCCTGACCATTCTCTACGGCTCCCAGACCGGGAATGCCAAGGGCGTGGCCAGCGCCATCAAGGCCCAGGCCGAGGCCCGCGGCCTGCCGGTGACCCTCACCTCCATGGCAGACTACAAACCCAAGCAGCTCAAGAAAGAGAGCCACCTGCTGGTGGTAGTGAGCACTTACGGGGAGGGGGAGCCCCCCGAGAGCGCCGTCGATCTGTTCGAGCAGCTCAAGAAGGGCAAGGTCGGCAAGCTGGAAGGGCTCAAGTTTGCCGTGCTGGGGCTGGGTGACAGCTCCTATGAGTTCTTCTGCCAGACCGGCAAGGATTTCGATGCCTTTCTCGCCAAGGCAGGGGCCGAGCGCATCCATGAGCTAGCTAGCCTCGATGTGGATTATCAGGATGCCGCCAAGGCCTGGGGCGAGCAGGCCGTTGCGGCGGTCGCCGCCACCCTCTCTGCCGGCGCCGCGACTGCCAGCGTGGCGGGCTCGGTGCAGGCCGCCGTCGGCCACAACCAGTACAACAAGGAGAACCCCTTCCCCGCCAGACTCTCGGTGAACCAGAAGATCACCGGCCGCGACTCCACCAAGGACATCCGTCACATCGAGATCAACCTGGAAGAGTCCGGCATCACCTATCAACCGGGGGATGCGCTCGGCATCTGGTTCGACAACGACGCCGATCTCGTGGGGGAAGTGCTGGCCCTGACCGGTCTCACCGGTGACGAGGCCACCCCCCATGGCAGCCTGCGCGAGGCGCTGACCCGTCACTACGAGCTGACCCGACTGCACGGGGGCCTGATCACGGGCCTCGCCGAGATCACGGACAACGCGGCGCTCAAAGATCTGGCCGGTGACAAGGCCCAGGTCAACGCCCTGGTCGCCTCTGCTCAAGTGGTGGACGTACTGAAACGCTTCCCGGCTTCCTTGAGTGCCGATCAACTGATCGCACTGCTGCGCCCCCTCACTCCCCGCCTCTACTCCATCGCCTCCGCCCAGAGCGAGGTGGAAGAAGAGGTGCACCTGACCGTCGGCGTGGTGCGCTACCGCCAAGAAGATGGCACAGTGCGAAGCGGCGGCGCCTCCTCCTATCTGGCGGACCGTCTGCCGGAAGATGCCGAGGTCCGGGTGTTCGTGGAGCACAACGACAACTTCCGACTGCCCGCCAATCCCGACACCCCCGTCATCATGGTGGGGCCGGGCACCGGCATTGCCCCGTTCCGCGCCTTCCTGCAGGAGCGGGAAGCACAGGGGGCAGAGGGCAAGAACTGGCTCTTCTTCGGCAACCCCCACTTCACCCAGGACTTCCTCTATCAGGTGGAGTGGCAGCGTTATGTGAAATCGGGCCTGCTGTCCAAGATCTCCCTGGCCTTCAGCCGGGATCAGGCCAACAAGATTTATGTGCAGGACCGTCTGCGCGAGGCAGGGCTTGAGCTCTACCAGTGGCTGGAAGCAGGCGCTCACTTCTATGTGTGTGGCGACGCCAACCACATGGCGAAGGATGTGCAGGAAGCCCTGCTGGAAGTGATTGCGGAACACGGCCACAAGAGCCGTGAGGAAGCAGAAGAGTATCTGAGCGAATTGCGTCGTGCCAAACGTTATCAAAGGGATGTCTATTGATGAGCAAACAACTTATTCCGGGACCGGTCGAAGGGCCGCTGGCTGACAACGAACGCCTCAAGCGCGAGAGCAACTTCCTGCGCGGCACCATCGCCGAAGATCTGCAGGACCCGCTCACCGGCGGCTTCAACGGCGACAACTTCCAGCTGATCCGCTTCCACGGCATGTATCAGCAGGATGACCGCGACATCCGCCCGGAGCGCGCCGCCCAGAAGCTGGAGCCCCTGCACAACGTCATGCTGCGCGCCCGCCTGCCCGGCGGCATCATCACCCCGGCCCAGTGGCAGGTGATCGACAAGTTCGCCGAAGAACACAGCATGTACGGCAGCATCCGCCTGACCACCCGCCAGACCTTCCAGTTCCACGGGGTACTGAAGCGCGACATCAAGCTGATGCACCAGACCCTCAACAGCACCGGTATCGACTCCATCGCCACCGCGGGGGACGTGAACCGCAACGTGCTCTGCACCAGCAACCCGGTGGAGTCCGAGTTGCACCAGGAGGCCTACGAGTGGGCCAAGAAGATCTCCGAGCACCTGCTGCCCAAGACCCGCGCCTACGTGGAGATCTGGCTGGATGGCGAGAAGCTGGGGGGTGACGAGGAGCCGATCCTGGGCTCCAACTACCTGCCGCGCAAATTCAAGACAACCGTGGTGATCCCGCCCCACAACGATGTGGACATCCACGCCAACGATCTCAACTTCGTGGCCATCGCAGATGGCGGCAAGCTGGTAGGCTTCAACGTGCTGGTGGGGGGCGGTCTGGCCATGACCCACGGCGACACCACCACCTACCCGCGCAAGGCGAGCGACTTTGGCTTCATTCCGCTCTCCCACGTGCTGGAGGTGGCGGCCGCCGTGGTCAGCACCCAGCGCGACTGGGGCAACCGGGTCAACCGCAAGAACGCCAAGACCAAGTACACCCTTGAACGGGTGGGGGTCGAGGCCTTCAAGGCCGAGGTGGAGAACCGCGCCGGCATCCAGTTCGGGCCGGTTCACCCCTATGAATTCACCAGTCGTGGCGATCGCTTCGGCTGGGTGGAGGGGATCGACGGCAAGCACCACCTGACCCTGTTTATCGAGAACGGCCGCCTGCTTGACTTCCCGGGCAAGCCCCTCAAGACCGGCATGCTGGAGATCGCCAAGGTGCATCAGGGGGACTTCCGCCTCACCGCCAACCAGAACCTCATCATCGCGGGCGTGCCTGCCGGCGAGAAGGCCCGCATCGAGGCGCTGGCGCGCCAGTACGGTCTGCTGGATGACGGCGTGAGCGAGCAGCGCAAGCAGTCCATGGCCTGTGTGGCCCTGCCCACCTGCCCCCTAGCAATGGCCGAGGCCGAGCGCATGCTGCCTGCCTTCGTCACCGACATCGAGGGGCTGCTGGCCAAGCACGGCCTGGCGGATGACGCCATCATCTTCCGGGTCACCGGCTGCCCCAACGGCTGCGGCCGCGCCATGCTGGCGGAAGTGGGTCTGGTGGGCAAGGCGCCGGGTCGCTACAACCTGCACCTGGGGGGCAACCTCGAGGGGACCCGCATCCCGCGCCTGCACCTGGAGAACATCACCGAGCCGCAGATCCTGGCCGAACTGGACGCCCTGATCGGCCGCTGGGCGAGCGAACGCAACCCGGACGAGTGCTTCGGCGATTTTGTCATTCGCGCCGGCATCATCGCCCCGGTTATCGACTCCGCGAGGGACTTCTATGCAGCCTGAACAGACTGATACAGCCCGGCTGGCGCGCACCGCCGACGGCCGGCTCGACCTCGACGCCCTCCTGGCCCTGGGCCGGGAGGAGCAGGTCGAGGTGCTGGCCCCCCTCAACCGGGAGCTGGACGCCATGAGCGCCCCCGAGCGGGTGCGCTGGGCCCTGACCAACCTGCCGGGGGAGCATGTGCTGTCGTCGAGTTTCGGTATCCAGGCGGCGCTCATGCTGCACCTGGTGAGCCGCGAGCGGGCCGACGTGCCCGTGGTGCTGACCGACACCGGTTATCTCTTCCCCGAGACCTACCGTTTCATCGACGAGCTGACCGAGCGTCTCGCGCTCAACCTCAAGATCTACCGGGCCGAACTCAGCCCGGCCTGGCAGGAGGCCCGCTTCGGCCTCCTGTGGGAGCAGGGGGTGGAGGGGATCACCCGTTACAACCAGCTCAACAAGGTGGAGCCCATGGACCGCGCCCTGAACGAGCTGGGTGCCCGCACCTGGTTCTCGGGCCTGCGCCGTGAGCAGTCCGGCAGCCGGGGCAAGCTGCCGGTGCTGGCCATCCAGCGCGGTCGCTTCAAGTTCCTGCCGGTGATCGACTGGAGCAACAAGGACGTCTTCTACTACTTCAAGGAGTTCGACCTCCCCTACCACCCCTTGTGGGAGCAGGGTTACCTCTCGGTCGGCGACGTGCACACCACCGCCAAGTGGGAGCCCGGCATGAGCGAGGAGCAGACCCGCTTCTTCGGCCTCAAGCGCGAGTGTGGCCTGCATGAGGAAGGTGGCGAGAGCGACGGCTCCGGCATCTGATCCCCCGGTCCGGCCATGTGCTGCGCCCCGCCCACAAAAAAACGCCCGGCAACTGCCGGGCGTTTTTCTTTGCGCAAAAGGGCGACGTTCCACCCCTCATTACATGGCGGCGGCGCGCGCCTGATTCAGCCAGTCGTTCACCAGCGCCTCGTGGCCCTTGAGCCAGGCATCGGCATGACGTTCCACGTCCGCCGGCTTGTTCTGCCCCTTGTTCATCAGGCCGTTCTGCACGTTGATGTCATTCAGCGGCAGCTTGACGATGGAGAAGAGCTTGGCGGCGGCCGGATTGGCTTCGGCAAACCGCTTGTTGGCAACAATGTGCATGGTGTTCACCGCAAAGCCGTAGTTCTTGCCGTTCGGCAAACGGGTCTTGGCCGCATCCGGGGCATCGGCGGGGACTTCCAGCCACACCACATCCTTGCCCGGCACCAGTTCGCTGCTGAGCCAGTAGGGGGTCCAGGTGTAATAGAGCACCGGCTTGCCGGCCTGGTAGCGAGCCAGGGTATCGGCGATCAGCGCCGCGTAGTTGCCCTGCTTGTGGGCCACCGTGGGGGTCAGACCAAAGGCGTCGAGGTGATGGTTGATCGCCCCCTCGCAGCCCCAGCCGGGGTTGCAACCAATGAGGTCGGCCTTGCCGTCGCCATCCCCGTCAAACAGCGCCGCCACCTCGGGATCCTTGAGCTGGCCCAGGTTGGTGATGCCGTATTGGGTCGCGGTCTTCTTGTCGATGAGGTACCCCTGGGCGGCACCGGCCACATAGGTGCCCTCACGGAAGAACACCTTGTCGCCCCCCGCCTGCTCGTACTTGTTGTCCTGCAGCGGCACCCAGTTGAACGCGAGGAAGGTGCCGTCTCCCTGGGCCACCGAGGCATAAGCCACGTTGTAGTCCACCTCCTGGGCGGGCTGGACATCGTAACCCAGACGCGCCATCAGCTTGCTCACCAGCAGGCTCTGGAAGGCCTCTTCCGGCAAGGAGCTCTGCAGGGGCTGAACGCGAACCCCCTCCCCCGGCAACTCGGCGCTGGCCATGGCGAGCGGGCTCAGCAGTTGGGTACTCAGCAGCAATGTGCCCAGGGTCAATCCTTTGGTGATCGGTCTCATGCATTTACTCCTTTGTAATCGATTTTCTTGTCACGACCGGCCAGGCGCAGCAGCAGGGCGGCGGGGCCGTGCTGATACCAGCGGCCGGTACGGGTGCGATCCGGTTGCCCCATCGCCTGGGTGAGGCGGTCGAGCACGATGGCCAGCAGTACAATGCCGAGGCCGCCGATGGAGGCGAGCCCCATGTCGAGCCGGCCGATGCCGCGCAGCACCATCTGGCCGAGGCCCCCCACCGCGATCATGGAGGCGATCACCACCATGGAGAGCGCCAGCATCAGGGTCTGGTTGACCCCGGCCATGATGGTGGGCATGGCGAGCGGCAGCTGTACCTTGAACAGCAACTGGGAGGGGCTGGCACCGAACGAGTGGGCCGCCTCCACCAGATCCGTGGGCACCTGGCGAATGCCCAGCATGGTGAGCCGGATCATGGGCGGCAGGGCGAAGATGACGGTCACCACCACCCCGGGCACGTTGCCGATGCCAAACAGCATCACGATGGGGATGAGGTAGACGAACGCCGGGGTGGTCTGCATGGCATCCAGCAGCGGCCGGGTCCAGGTGGAGAGCCGCTCGCTGCGGGCCAGCAGGATGCCGGTGGGCAACCCCAGCAGCACACAGAAGAACAGCGAGGTCAGCACCAGGGACAGGGTCACCATGGCATCGGACCAGGCCCCGATGAGCCCGATCCCCACAAGAGACGCGAGCGTGCCGAGCGCCATGCGGCCGTTCACCAGTTGCCAGGCAAGCAGGGCCAGGAGCCCCATCATCAGGGTGGAGGGCACCGTCTGCAGCAGATGGGTCATGGCGTTCAGGGTCAGCTCCACCGGTGCGCGGATCAGCTGGAACAGCGGCCGCAGGTTCTCCACCAGCCAGCCGATGCCCCCTTCCACCCAGGTATCCAGCGGCACCAGCGCCTGCTGGAAAGGATCCAGCCAGTCGATGGCGGTTGTGGTGTCGGCGGCTTCGATCTGGTTCTGCCAGTCGGTGGCCTGGGTGTCGGTACTGCCCCAGGGATCGGACACCTCGGTGGACGCAGGCGCGCTCCAGGGGTCTGCCGCCACCTCATCGGCCCGCAGGGAAGGGCTCGCCAGCAGCACCAGGGCCAGCAGCCCGCTCAGCAAGAAATGGGGATTCATCAGCTTCATGCCGGGGTACTCCTGTCCAGGGTGTTGAGCAGATTGGCCTTGGAGATGAGGCCGAGGTAAGTGCCATCCTCCTCGACCACGGGCACCTGACAGGGAGCGGCCGCCACCTGGCTTATCAGTTCATTGAGGGCGGTGTCCGCCAGAATGGGCTGAATGTCCGCCAGCAACGCCTGCTCCAGGCTGCCTTTGGCCCTTACCGCCTGACCGAGCGACTCCACCGAGACGACCCCGAGGAAGCGGCGGCTGCGATCCACCACGTACCCGAACTCCCGCTCAAGCTCCTTGAGCTGGCGCAGGGCGTTGCCCGGCCCGTCGGTGGTGTGCTTCTTGATGAGGGGCACCTGCTTGCGGCTGGCCACGTCGCGGGCGCTGAACACATGGGCCAGATCCACCCCGCGAAAGAAGGCGCGCACATAGTCGTTGGCGGGCTGGTTGAGGATCTCGTCCGGGGTGCCCACCTGCACCAGCTGGCCATCCTGCATGATGGCGATGCGATCGCCGATGCGCATCGCCTCGTCCAGATCGTGGGAGATGAAGACGATGGTGCGCTGCTGACTGGCCTGCAGCTTGAGCAGCTCGTCCTGCATCTCGGTGCGGATCAGGGGATCCAGCGCGGAGAAAGCTTCGTCCATCAGCAGAATGTCGGGGTCATTGGCAAGGGCCCGGGCCAGCCCGACCCGCTGCTTCATGCCGCCGGAGAGGGCATCCGGATAAGCCTCTATCCACTGCCCCAGCCCCACCTGATGGAGCGCCTGACGGGCGCTCTGCTGGCGCTCCGCCAGCGGTACACCGGCCAGCTCCAGCCCGAAGGCGGTATTTTCCAGCACACTCAGGTGCGGCATCAGGGCGAAAGACTGGAATACCATGCTGATCTTCTTGCGGCGCACCCGGCGCAGCTCGCGCTCCGAGATGGCGGCGATGTCCTCGCCATCGATCAGCACCTGGCCGCGGGTCGGCTCGATCAGCCGGTTGAAGAGACGCACCAGGGTGGACTTGCCCGAACCGGAGAGGCCCATCACCACGAAGATCTCCCCTTCGTTGATGGACAGATTGACATCCTGGACCCCCAGGGTCTGTCCGGTCTTTTTCAGGATACTGGCGCGATCATGCCCTTTCGCCAGCAATTTGAACGCTTTATCCGGCTGATCGCCGAAGATTTTGTAGAGGGATTTGACCTCGAGTTTGACTGTCATATTGTCCTTTTTTCTTGGCCGACGCCTTGCCTGGCAAACCGTCGAACGTGAGCCAATTACTTTTAACACTAAGCAATTATACACCCAAATAAAAGAACCAATTGAAGCCACCCTGGAAAGGTTAAATTTAAGTAATTGATTTTTATTGGTTATTTTTATTCATAAAAATCCATTAAATCACGATAAAAACGCCTATAACAGACAGGGTCGCCACAGTAGCGATGCACTTGCAGCACATTTTATTAATGATTAAAGGGCGTTAGCAGCAGGCGAAAAGAGAGGGCGGGGACGACGGCGCCCATCGGGGCGATGAATGGCTTATTCATTACATAACTAATCATTTTAATGTCACGCATTCCGGATATTGCTTCAGGCACCTTCAACCATGCCGGTTCAGCCCCCTTCTCTTTGCAGTAACAGGGCACAAAAAAGCCCCCGGCTGTCGCAAGGGGCTCTTCATGGCATCAGAGGGCTCAGCGCCGCTGCCAGGTCTCGAAACAGTAGGGATGGGGGTTCTTCTCGTCAGGCTGATGGGACTCGCGCTCGATGCACGACCAGTCGTTCTCATCGAAGGCCGGGAAGCGGGTATCCCCTTCCACCGCCAGATCGATGCGGGTCAGATAGAGCCTGTCGGCCCGTGGCAGCAGCTGGCCGTAGAGATGACCGCCCCCGATCACCATCAGCTCCGCGACGTCACTATCCGCCAGCAGGGCCAGTGCGGCCTCCACCGAGTCGATAACCTCCACGCCGTCGGCCCGGTAGTCGGGGTTGCGGCTGATCACCAGATTGCGGCGCCCGGGCAGCGGTCGTCCGATGGATTCAAAGGTCTTGCGCCCCATCAGCACCGGCTTGCCCAGAGTGACCCGCTTGAAGTGGGCCAGATCCGCCGGCAGGTGCCAAGGCATCTGGTTGTCCAGCCCTATCACCCGATCGTGGGCCATGGCGGCAATCATGGAAATCATCATGGGGTCAACCTCTCGCACCGTCGTCAGATAATGGGGCGGTTACGGTACACGACCAGAGAGGGGATCGCCAAACCGAAACTCAGGGCCCCCACGATAAAGAGCGCCTTGAGGCCGTTCTCCACCGCGCTCTGAAGCAGCTCCATGGTCACCCCGGAGATATTGAGCTCGACGATGGCGATCATGGTCTTGAACGCGTAGCTGCCCGGGATCATGGGGATGATGGAGGCGACGCTGAACACCGGGCGTGGTGCCAGCAGGCGGCGCGACCAGTAGACACAGACAAAGCCGACCGTGGTCGCCGCTGCCAGGGTGGCCCACTCGATGGGCATGCCGTAGTGGATGAGCAGGGTACGCAGGCTGTGGGCCAACGCGCCCCCCATGGCGCAGTATTTCAACATCCGTGGCGGCACGTTGAACAGCATGGCAAAGCCCACCGCCGGAATGGCCGACCAGAAGGCATCCTTGGCCAGCAGCCAGAGCAGTTCCATCATACCTTCCACCCCCAGATACCGGTCACCGACATGGCGAGAATGATCCCTATGGCTGCGCTGATGGTCAGCAGTGTCGCCGTGCCCCAGCGGGCCAGCCCCATGTTGAAGTAACCCTTCACCATGTCGGAGACCGCATTGATGAGCGGGAACCCCGGCACCAGCAGCAACACGCTGGCGGCCATGGCGAGATAGGGTTGTTCGCCCCAGCCGAAGAAGGTGGCGCTGGAAGCGAGCAGGGTGGCGATAAACCCGGTGGCGGCAAAGTTGATGAGGGGGCTGTGGTGATGGCGGGCAATGAGCTGGCGCACCCGCATGGCGACCGAGGCCGAGCAGCAGGTCACCAGGAAGATGGGCCAGTCACCGCCAAACAGCAGGCTGAAGGCACCGCAGGAGAGCCCCACCATGGGCACCACCAGCCAGGGGTGATAGTGGAACGGCGTGATGGCCTCGAGGCGCTGACGTACCTCGCGCGCGCCGATAAGCGACTTTTCCGTCATGATGCAGATGCGCTGGATCTCGCACACCACCTGCATGTTGATGCCGTGCTCCCGTACCCGGCGGGTGGTGGTGACGCAACTGCCCTGGTAGAGACTGGTGAGGACGATGGCGCTGGAAGAGATGGCCATCTCGACGCTCTCCAGCCCGAGCGCCATGCCGAGCCGGACCGTGGTCTGCTCGATGATGCGGCTCTCCGCCCCAAACTGGGCCAGCATCTGGCCCGCCTTGACGATGATCCGGGTGATCTCCGTCTGCTGCTCTCGCGACAGCACCCTTCCTGGTGTGATGCTTCTCATGATCCCTTTGAGTCATAGCAAGATGAAATGTGTCTGGATATTACCCCAAAATAAATACACCTTCATCCATCTCTATCGGACTGCGGGCACTGGTCACTATTATTCAGCCGCCCGGGGAACATTTGCAGCAAATAAAAAACAATTTACCCAACTTGCTTAACAACTTGTTTGAGAAGGGGTGAAACAAATTAATAAATACCCTGTTTTTTTATATCTTGAACAGGGCCGTGAATTATTTCCGTTTCAGATAACTGGAAAACGCTATCACATTATCCGGCAGCGGGGGCTCTGCCATTTCCTGACAAGATTCGTTCTGCAGATCCAGAATGTGCTGGCGCATGGCGTAGACGGAGTCATGCATCATGTTGGCTATCCGGATGCAGCTGTCGAGGTTGTTTCTTGCCAGGCGGCGCTGGCAGTCGATGCGAAATTGCAGACCTCGCAACCGACGTTGCCGCTCTGGCCCCACCTGGGCGATCAAGGTCTCTATCTGCTGGTGCAGCAGCGCGTCGAGTCGCTCCGGCTCGGCCAGCGCCCAGTACTTCAGGGTATCGAAATCAGGCAGCTCCATATACCCTCCTGGCCGGACCTCGCCCATGGAATGGAACGACGCCGGGCACATCACTATTTCACTGTCCCTAGGGAAGGTTATATAGGATGGTGGCGATTTTGGGCCATTCACCGCCGAGCCACAGGAGTCCGGTTTTTGGCACGGATTGCGCATCGTTGGCGGAAAAAATCATTTATTCCTTATGATTCATGAAATTAACCGAATCCGGCCTGCGTCAGTTTTTTTATAAAATTTCAGCGCCATTTTTCTCGGCCTTATGCCTTATTAAGGGACTTTCCTCAAAATTGTTTTTCATTCGACTCTCCCCCAAGCTCGACGCCCTCCCCTTGTCCCATCCGGCGGTTTAACATATCTCACTGATTATGTTATTTTATTTACCACTTTATTGCGGCAACCAAGGGCAGACCATGAGCAAGGCAAGAATCGGTATCGTCACCGTCAGCGATCGCGCCAGTGCAGGCATCTACGAAGATCTCTCCGGCAAGGCCATCATCGACACCCTGAACGCCTACCTGACCTCGGAATGGGAGCCCGTCTATCAGGTGATCCCCGACGAGCAGGATCAGATTGAGGCGACCCTGGTTCGGCTGGTCGACGAGGAGCAGTGCTGCCTTGTCGTTACCACGGGGGGCACCGGGCCGGCCAGGCGGGATGTGACCCCGGAGGCCACCGAGGCGGTGTGCGATCGCATGATGCCGGGCTTTGGCGAGCTGATGCGGGCCGAGTCCCTCAAGTTCGTGCCGACCGCCATCCTGTCGCGCCAGACCGCCGGCCTGCGCGGCAGCTCGCTCATCGTCAACCTGCCGGGCAAGCCCAAATCGATCCGCGAGTGCCTGGATGCGGTCTTCCCCGCCATCCCCTACTGCATCGACCTGATGGAAGGGCCCTATCTCGAGTGCGACGAGGCCATCATCAAACCGTTCCGCCCGAAGAAATAAGCACTGGGCGGGGATTTCCCCCGCCCTTTGCTCATTTGCGCCCGTACACCTTGACCCCCGCCCTGCTCCCTTCCGAATTGCCGTACACCTCGATGCGCTTGATGCAGAGTCGGCTGCCGAGGGATTGCCACCCCGACTCCTGATCCTCTCTCAACACCTTGTCGAAATAGAGGGTCTTGCTGCGATCGTTGCCGTAGAACACCTTGACCCGCTCCAGGGTCAACTCCCGCCCTGCCTTGACCATGATGGATTTGGTCGGCCGGCAGGCGAGCATGGGAATGATGGCGGGATGATCGCCGACCCCGAGCAGAATGGTCTGCCCCAAGCGGATATCCTCGTCGGCCATGGCGGGGGGAACAGCAGCCCCCAGCAACGCCATGGGTACGCAGATGCGCAACGCGCGGGCAAGAGTGGACGAGGAGTGAAGGGAAAACAGCGCTGACATGATGCCTCCTGAAAAAAGGAGTCATGATAAGGACCCGATGCCAGACCCAAGCTGTACTGGCCCTGTACCAGGGGCCATGACAATGGCAGGAGGCCCGTTACCCCTGCCGGACGCGCTAACCGCCCCACATGGCCGACAGCCGCGACTCCATGGCCTCTTCCTGCTCATCCGGCAGCTCGGTGAAGAAGTCGAGCCCGGTCTGCTCCTCCACCTCATCCACCGTCACCACATAGTCCGCCAGCCGACTGGCCGAGACGTTCTCTTGCGGCAGAATGAAGGCGATGGCCCGCTTGCCCGCCAGATCCATCACCACCCGGTAGTAGGCGTGGGGCACGGTCACGCCGTTGCCGATGGCGCCATCGGAGTGGGTGAAGATGGGGCCGGTGATCACCTGCACGCTCTTGTAGGTGATGGCCCACTGCCGGGTCTTCTCCTCCAGGATGCGCCAGGCCCCCTGGTTGAGCGCCGGCAGTTGCGGGGTCATGTTGGTCAGCAGGAAGCTCTGCTTCATGGTGTTGGCGGTGGAGCGCATGTCCGCCGCCGGCGCCTGGTGGCCGCGGTCATAGCCCGAGCCCTTGTAGTCCGACAGGGTGGCGCGAAACTGCACCGGCACCTCCTTGTCCTCGGCGAAGGCATCCTTGCGCGGCACCTGACCCTGGGCGCTGGTCGCCGTCATCCGGTAAGAGACCCAGTCAGAGACCTTGGTGTCGTAGTTGTACCCGGCGGCATAGCCCTCCCGGCACAACAGCTGACTGGATTGACCGGGTACCCCCAGGGTGACGTGCTCCCCGCACTGGAATCCCGCCGCCAGGCTCGGGAAAGTGGTGAGAGTGAATCCGATAGCCAGAACTAATTTATTGATATTATTCATTATTATGCCACTCCTTATGTTAGGCGGAGTGATTTGACACCAGGTCGGATGAGTAAGGCAATCGCACAAATAGCGAGCAATCCGGAAATGTGAAGAGGACGGCAAAACCGCAAACAAGGCGCCGCCAACCGGGGGATTGTCATCCCGCCGTCACTGTGCTGAGGGGGGAATTTCTCCAGCACTATCAGAGAGATAAGGGGTCAACACCGAGGCACTCTGTCAGCGCAGCGCCCGGCTCCCGCCACGCACGCCCCTGGCCGGGTCAGGGAATATCGAAAAAACCCAACGAAATAAGGGATCCTCAAGCCCGATAATTAGTCCGCGCTTGTTTGCTCGAGATCAAACGAAGCCATGAAAAGCCCTCTAGAATCAGCCCGTCATCTATTTGGGGCGCCATGAAAGGGGGCCGTTCATTGCGAAAATGCCCGCAGGATTTCTCCTTCATGAATAAGCATGCCCCGTTGCCGGAATACATCATGACGCCGCCTCATGCCACGCTTCAAATAACGATGACGACAGACCTTTCATAACAATTAATCCGGTCTGGCACCGCGTACCCTGCGTTTCCAACGATGCCATTCCTGGCCTTCCTGCCGGAAGGCCAGGAATGGCCGTGCTTTTCAATCAGGATAAGGATGCATGATGAAAAAGTCCCTGCTGGCTGGCGCCCTGCTGCTCTGCCCTGCCGCCTTTGCCGCCACCACACACTGGGAATACAGCGGCGAGGCCGGCCCGGCGAAATGGGCCAGCCTGACCCCGGAATATGGCCAGTGTGCCGGCAGCAACCAGTCGCCGGTCAACCTCTCAGGTCTGGTGAAGGCCGATCTGGCCCCCCTGCAGTTCCACTATCAGGCGGGTGGCAAGACGCTGGTCCACAACGGCCACACGGTGCAGGTCAACTATGCCCCCGGCAGCACCCTTGAGCTCGACGGCATGCACTTCGAGCTCAAGCAGTTCCACTTCCACGCCCCCAGCGAAAACCTCATCGAAGGCAGGTCCTACCCCCTGGAGGGTCACCTGGTCCATGCCAATGACAAGGGGGAGCTGGCGGTGGTCGCCGTGATGTTCGAGCCGGGCCAGGCCAATGGGGCACTGAGCCAGGCCTGGCAGGTGCTGCCAGCCAAGGCGGGGGAGATCCATGCCTTCAAGGAACCCATCTCGGCAGAGCAACTGCTGCCCGCCCAGCACGACTACTACCGCTTCAGCGGGTCCCTGACCACCCCACCCTGCTCGGAAGGAGTGCGCTGGCTGGTGATGAAGGAGCCGGTCCAGGCCAGCCAGGCCCAGATCGATGCCTTCAAGGCGGTGATGCACCACCCCAACAACCGCCCCGTCCAACCTCTCAACGGGCGACTGGTGCTGGAATAAGGGGGTTATCTCACCGATTCGCGCAATAAAAAGAGGTTCTTCGCGGGATCTTGGGGAAGTGGAAGTTGACAGACAGGGTGCTGGTAAACTGGCTGTCTCCAAACACACCACCACCATCACCCTGCTGTCGCCGTGCATCATATTGATATTGCCTCCTTCTGGCCAGGTTATACCGTCATCGCCCAAGCGCTTTCTGCCAACCATCACACCCTGTTTACCCTTGAGCCTCGCGCCGACCTGTTGCCCCGTTGTCGCCGATGCCTGCAACCCACGCCATTGATCCACGACCAACGTATCCGCCGGGTGCGTGAGCGAGACCTATTTGACCGACAAGTCTGGTTACAACTGCCTGTTCGCCGCGTCGACTGTCTGCGCTGTGGTCGCGTCAGTGAACATATCGACTGGCTCCCCTCTGGCTCCCGCCTCACCCGGCGCATGCAGTGCTGGATTGAAGCGCTCGTTCAGTACCTCCCCATCCGCCATGTCAGCCAGCTCACCGGGGTCGGTTGGCACACCATCAAGGAGATCGACAAGCGCCGTTTGCAGACCAGTGTGGGCACCATCGAACTTGGGGAGGTGCGGCGGCTGGTGATGGATGAGTTTGCCCTGCACAAGGGACACCGCTATGCCACCGTGATCATGGATGCCGAGCGAACCCGCGTCCTGTGGGTGGGGCACGGCAACAGCCGGGCCGCTATCCGTCCCTTCTTCGAGCAGCTCGGCGAGCGATGCCAGCAGATTGAAGCGGTGGCGATGGACATGAACACGGCGTTCGACCTGGAGGTGAAGCAACACTGCCCGCAGGCGGAGGTGGTCTACGACCTGTTCCACGTGGTGGCTCGCTATGGCCGAGAGGTGGTGGACCGGGTGCGAGTGGAGCAGGCGAATGCACTGAAAAGCGATAAACCGGCGCGAAAAGTGGTCAAAAGTGCGCGTTGGTTGCTGCTACGTAATCGGGCGAAGTTGAGTGAAAAACAGGATGTGAAGTTGCAGGAGCTGTTGGCGGCGAATCAACCGCTGGCGATGGTGTACGTGCTGAAAGAGGGGTTGAAGGGCATCTGGTATGCGCCGAGCGTGTGGGAAGGATGGCGACGATGGCGGAGCTGGATGCGGCAGGTGAAGGAAAGCGGGCTAGCGCCGCTGCAACGATTTGGTCGAAATTTATCGAAATATATGCGGGGGATCCTGGCGAGTGCAAACTACCCGATGCACACGAGTGTGCTGGAAGGGGTGAACAACAAGATCAAAGTGATAAAGCGTATGGCATATGGATTTAGGGACTCAGAATACTTTTTTCTGAAAATCAAGGCGGCCTTCCCCGGAAAGCCGCGATGAACCTAAAAAGAGGGCCTGTTGGCCCTCTTTTGCATCTTTCGCAAAGGTGTTTACAGGCTGGCGGCAATCTTTGCCCCCAGGGCAGTGCTGTTCAGCACCCGCTGGCTATTAACTGTCAGGGAGTTGCCACCGGTCAGCTCGCACACCCGGACGACCGATCACAGGCTGGCAGCGATGCGCGCCCCCAGCGCGGCGTTGTTCAGCACCAGCTGAATGTTGGCTGCCAGGGAGTTGCCACCGGTCAGCTCGCACACCCGGGCCAGCAGGAAGGGAGTGGACTCCTTGCCCTTCACTCCCTGCTCGTCCGCCTCACGCAGTGCCTGGGCAATGGCGGCGTCGATGTCGGCCTTGGGCATGGCAAACTGGGTCGGGATCGGGTTGGCCACCACGGCGCCCCCGGCCAGCCCCAGCTCCCACTTCAGACGCAGCGCCTCGGCGATGGCCGCCGGGCTCTCCAGGCGGTAATCCACCTTGAAGCCGCTCTCCCGGGTGTAGAAGGCGGGCAGCTCCTCGGTCTGGTAGCCGATCACCGGCACCCCCTGAGTCTCCAGGTACTCCAGGGTCAGACCGATGTCGAGGATCGACTTGGCGCCGGCGCAGACCACGGCCACCGGGGTCTGGGCAAATTCCTGCAGGTCAGCGGAGATGTCGAAGGTCTCCTGGGCGCCGCGATGCACGCCGCCGATGCCGCCGGTGGCGAACACCCGGATCCCGGCCATGGCGGCCACTATCATGGTGGAGGCCACCGTGGTCGCCCCCAGCCCCTTGTTGGCCAGCACGAAGGGGATGTCGCGGCGGCTGCACTTGGTGGCGGCATGACCGGCCCGGCCCAGCGCCTCCAGGGCCCCCGCATCCAGACCCACCTTGAGGCGGCCATCGATGATGGCGATGGTGGCCGGCACGGCGCCGTTGTCGCGCACCACCTGCTCGACCTGGCGCGCCGTCTCCACGTTCTGCGGATAGGGCATGCCGTGGGAGATGATGGTGGACTCCAGGGCCACCACCGGCTTGCCGGCAGCCAGCGCGGCGGCAACTTCAGGTTGGATATCGAGGTAAGCGTTCAACATGGGTACTCCTCCAGCATGCGTTCAACGGCGGCCTTGGATAGGCCAGAAAAGACGGTATCGGAACAATTGACGGTGAGGGCGGCGCAACCGAGGGCGAACCGGGTTGTCTCCATGATGCCCTGCTCCTGCAACCAGGCGTGGGCCAGCCCTGCCATGAAGGCATCGCCGCCGCCGGTCACGTTGACGACCGGGCTGCCGAGCACGGGCAGATGGCCCTGGCAGGCCCCGTCGCTATAGAAGATCCCCTGATCGCCGAGGCTCAGGAAGAGCCGCTGCACCCCGGCGCGGTGGAACCAGGCCGCTGCCATGGGCCAGGTGTCGGGCCCGCCGATGGTGAAGCCGCACAGCTGCTCCGCCTCGGTGCGATTGGGTTTGAGGGTGTGGATGCGGTGCAGCCAGGGGCGGATCTTCTCCACCTTGGCCACCGACACGGTGTCCACGAAGATGATGTGCTCCCCCTGGCGCTCGAACAGCCAGTCCAGGGTGTGGGTGGCGAGGTTGGTGTCGAGCACCCAGAGCCGGGCCGCACCGAGAAAACCGCTCAGGGGGGTGAGCCGGGCCGGGGTGAGCTGCTCGATGATCCCCATGTCGTTGACGGCGCAGCTCATCTCGCCGCTGCCATCGTGCAGGCTGAGATAGCAGGAGGTCGACTGACCCTCCAGTACCAGCACCTGGCGCACATCGACCCCGGCGCGCTGGCTCACCTCCAGAAGATGATGGCCGTACTGATCGTTGCCCACCGCGGTCAGTAGCCGGGTGTCGGTGCCAAGGCGCGCCAGGTTCTCGGCGATGTTGCGCCCTACCCCGCCGGCGGAGGTGCGTACTCGGCCCGGGTTGGAGTCGCCGATGCGCAGGTTGTCGTGGCTGCAGCCACAGATATCCATGTTGGCGCCGCCTATCACCACGGCGTAGGGGCCTTCGCGCAGCACATAGCCGCGCCCCTGCACATAGCCCTGGCGCATCAGGCTGGAGATGTGGCTCGCCAGCGCGGAACGGCTGATGCCGAGCCTGTCCGCCAGCTCCTGCTGGGCAATCATGGGATCCTGGCGCAGCAGGGCGAGGATCTCTTGCTCACGTTCCGTCATAGACAAACATCCAGTTGCAAACGTTTGTCTATTATTTCCGAAAAACGTTTTCCCGCCATCCTCTCGTACAAGAAATGTCGGGTCGCGCACAAAAAATCACCGGGCAGTGCCCGGCGATCACAACATGGTTTTCAGATGGGCCACTCACCCCAGCTGTACCCAGACCTCGCTCCCCTCCAGCCGCACCGGCCAGCAGGCGACGCTCAGGGCAGGATCGTCCAGACAGCGACCGTCCATCAGGGCGTAGCGCTGCTTGTACAGCGGCGAGGCCACCACGGGCTCCCCACCGGCATCCCCCACCAGGCCACGCCCCAGCACGGCGACGCCGGCCAGGGGGTCCACCCCGTCCAGGGCATAGACATGCTCCCCGAGGCGAAACAGCGCCAGCACCCGCCCCTCCAGCCAGGCGCTGCGCCCGGCCTGCTCCGGCAGCGCCGCCAGCTCGCACACCCGGTGCCACTGCCCGCAGAGCTGTGTACCGTCCTTGTCATCCTTCATACCACCTCCTTGATACTGATGGCGGGCGTGCAACCCGTTGCCCCCGCTCATACCACCTCCTTGACAGCGATATCCGGCACCCATTGCCCCCGCTCCTCACGGCGCGGCGGCGTCTCGTCCTCGGGCCGGTTGACGAAGGCCTCGAACAGCTTGAGCTTGTCCGGATCCGCCAATGTGCTCTTCCACTCGCACTGCCAGGTGCCGACTATCCCCTCCATCATGGCCTCCAGCTCGGCACCGATGCCGAGCCTGTCCTCGATGATCACCGACCTGAGATAGTCGAGCCCCCCTTCCATGTTCTCCATCCAGACCGAGGTGCGTTGCAGCCTGTCCCCGGTGCGCACATAGAACATCAGCAGCCGGTCGATGTAACGGATCAGGGTCTGCTCGTCGAGATCCGTGGCGAACAGGTCGGCGTGGCGCGGCCGCATGCCGCCGTTGCCACACACATAGAGGTTCCAGCCCCGCTCGGTGGCGATGACGCCGATGTCCTTGCTCTGGGCCTCGGCGCACTCCCGGGTGCAGCCGGAGACCGCAAACTTCAGCTTGTGTGGCGCCCGCAGCCCCTTGTAGCGGTGCTCCAGGGTCTGGGTCAGGGTCATGGAGTCCTGCACCCCGTAACGACACCAGGTGGAGCCCACGCAGGACTTCACGGTGCGCACCGACTTGCCGTAGGCCTGACCGGTCTCGAAGCCCGCCGCCACCAGCTCGCCCCAGATGGCGGGCAGCTGGTCGACCCGGGCGCCGAAGAGATCGATGCGCTGGCCGCCGGTGATCTTGGTGTAGAGGCCGTACTTGCGCGCCACCTCCCCTATGGTGATGAGCCCCTCCGGGGTGATCTCCCCCCCCGGGATGCGCGGCACCACCGAATAGGTGCCGTCCTTTTGCAGGTTCGCAAGGAAGGCGTCGTTGGTATCCTGCAGGCCACGGTGCGGCTTCTCCAGCACGTGCTCGTTCCAGAGGGACGCCAGGATGGAGGCCACCGTCGGCTTGCAGATGTCGCACCCCAGCCCCTGGCCATGCTTGTCCCGCAGCGCCTCGAAGCTCTTCAGCTCGCCCACCCGTGCCAGGTGATAGAGCTCCTGACGGCCGTAGGCGAAGTGCTCGCACAACCCCTTGTCCGCCTCGACGCCAAGGTCCGCCAGGGTCTGATCCACCACCTGCTTGAGCAGGTTGCTGCAACCGCCGCAGCCGGTGCCGGCCTTGGTGCAGCTCTTCACCGCCGAGAGCTCGTGATTGCCCGCCCGAACGGCGGCCACCACGTCCCCTTTGCTCACGTTGTGGCAGGAGCAGAGGATGGCGCTGTCCGGCAGCACCAGGGGTGCCGGAGCGGTCCCTGCCTCCCCCACCAGCAGGGAGAGCGGCGGCTGGGGCAGCGCCACCCCGTTCTGGTAGTACTGCAGCAGCCGCTCGTAATCGGCCCCGTCCCCCACCAGGATGGCGCCGAGCAGGCGATTGCCCTCGCCGTCGGTCACCAGCTTCTTGTAGATGCCGTTGACCCTGTCCAGCAGCAGCAGCTCCTGGGCGCCGGCGGTGCTGGCGTGGGCATCGCCGATGGAGCCCACGTCCACCCCCATCAGCTTGAGCTTGGTGGACATGTCGGCCCCCGTGAAGCGGCTCTCGCCGCCGCACAGGCTGGCCACGGCGGCCCGGGCCATCTGGTAGCCGGGGGCCACCAGGCCGAAGATGCGGCCCTGCCAGAGCGCGCACTCGCCGATGGCGAGGATGGCGGAATCCGAACTGTGGCAGCCGTCGTCGATGCAGATGCCGCCGCGCTCCCCGACCTCCAGCCCGGATTGCCGGGCCAGAGTATCGGCGGGGCGGATCCCCGCCGAGAACAGCAGCACGTCAGTCTCAATGTGAGTGCCGTCCTTGAAACGCAGGCGATGACGGGCCTGCTCCCCCTGCTCGATGCACTCGGTGGCTTTCTCCACCAGCACCTCGACCCCGAGGGCCTGGATCTTGTCGCGCAGCACGGCGCCGCCGCTCTCGTCGAGCTGTACCGGCATCAGCCTTGGGGCGAACTCCACCACCTGGGTCTTGAGTCCGAGCAGGCGCAGGGCGTTGGCCGCCTCCAGCCCCAGCAGGCCGCCACCGATGACCACGCCGCTGCGGGCCTGGGCGCAGGCATCGCGGATGGCGGCAAGATCTCCCAGGGTGCGATAGACGAAGCAGCCCTCTCGCTGATGGCCGGGGATGGGGGGCACGAAGGGCACGGAGCCGGTCGCCAGCACCAGACGGTCGTAAGGGAACTGCTCGCCGTTGGCCAGCGTCAGGGTGCGGGTGGCCCGGTCGAGCACCTCCACCTCGGCCCCCAGCCGCAGCGCAATGCCGCTCTCCTCATACCAGGCAGGATCCGCCATGCGCAGGGCCTGGGGCGCCTTGCCGCCGAATACCTCGGAGAGGTGCACCCTGTCGTAGGCGGCGTCAGGCTCGGCGCCAAACACCGTCACGTCGAACCGCTCGAGGCCGCCCGCCGCCACCAGCTGCTCGACGAAGTGGTGACCCACCATGCCGTTGCCCACCACCAGCAGCCGTTGCTTGTCGGCCGTGTCGGCGGAACCACTGTTCTGGCGACCGAGCAGGCCCATGCTGCCCCCTGTCAACCACTGTTGTTCTTTGTCAGTCATGTCTCTCTTCCTTGAATCCGGCGGGCTCAGGCGCGCAGCTTGCTGCGCACCTGCCCGGCTGCCTTGAGGGGGGTCACCTTGCGCTGCTTCTCGTAGAGGAAGCGCAGCACCTGCTGGCGCAGCTTGTGGTAGTGGGGATCGTCCGCCAGGGCGACCCTGTCTCTGGGCCTTGGCAGGTCGACGGTCAGGATCTCTCCGACCGTGGCGCTGGGGCCATTGGTCATCATGACGATGCGATCGGAGAGCAGCACCGCCTCGTCCACGTCGTGGGTGATCATGATGACGGTGTTGCCAAGCTCCGCCTGGATCGCCATCAGCGCGTCCTGCAAATGGGCCCGGGTCAAGGCATCGAGGGCGCCGAACGGCTCGTCCATCAGCAACACCTTGGGGGAGAGTGACAGGGCCCGGGCGATGCCGACCCGCTGCTTCATCCCCCCCGACAGCTCGTGGGGCATCTTCTGGCTGGCGTGATCCATCTGCACCAGGGAGAGGTAGTAGTCCACCCGCTCCGCCACCGCCCGCTTGTCAGACTCCACCTGGGCCACCGCCAGCGCCACGTTCTGCTGGACGCTGAGCCAGGGCAGCAGGGCGTGATTCTGGAACACCATGGCCCGCTCGGGCCCCGGGCCTGCCACCTCGCGACCATCGAGAATGATGCCCCCCAGGGTCGGCTCCAGCAGCCCGGCCACCAGGTTGAGGACGGTGCTCTTGCCGCAGCCCGAGTGACCGATGAGGGAGACGAACTCCCCCTTCTCGATGCGCAGGTTGACCCGGCTCAAGGCCTCGAAGCTGCCCTGCTCCGTCTCGAACGAGATGCCGACGTCGCTTATCTCCAGATAACTCTTCATTGGCTCTTCTCCTGCCTGAATAGAAATGTGATTAACGCAGCACCTGGCGCTTGTCCCAGGACAACCACTGCTGCAGGGCCAGCATGCCCCTGTCCAGGGCGCAGCCGATGAGGCCTATGGTGATCACCGCCACCATGATGCGGGCCAGAGACGCAGAGCCGCCGCTCTGGAACTCGTCCCACACGAACTTGCCGAGCCCCGGGTTCTGGGCCAGCATCTCCGCCGCGATCAGCACCATCCAGGCCACCCCCAGGGAGAGCCGCAGCCCGGTGAAGATCATGGGCAGGGCCCCGGGCAGCACGATGCGCCGCACATGGGTCACAAAAGAGAGGCGCAGCACCCGGCTGACGTTGTGCAGATCCCCATCCAGCCCCGCCACCCCCACCGCCGTGTTGATCAGGGTCGGCCAGAGGGAGCAGAGGGTCACCGTCAGGGCCGAGGTGAGGAAGGACTTGGCAAGCCAGGGGGTGGGGTTTGCATACAGAGCGCTCACCACTAGCGTGATGAGGGGTAGCCAGGCCAGCGGCGACACCGGCTTGAGCAGCTGGATCACCGGGTTGGCGGCGCGATAGAGCCCCTGATTCATGCCGAGCAGCACCCCGCACGGAATGGCGATCAGGGTCGCCAGCGCGAAGCCGCACAGCACGGTGAGCAGGCTGGTGGCTATCTGATCGAAGAAGGTGGGACGTCCTGTGTAGGGACGCAGCTTCACCTCGGCCGCCGGATCCGCCGCCAGTCGCTCGGCGTTGCGCACCTGCTGGCGTTCGAGGAAGGCCGCCGCCTTCTCCCGCTCCTGCAGATGCTCCTGCCCGAGGGACCAGAGCTGGCTGGCGGTGGCGAGCGGCCCGGGCAGGGTGCCCAGACTGGTCTGCACCTGGCTCGCCCCCCACTGCCAGAGGCCGAGGAAGATCAGCACGCCGAGCAGGGGCTGCACCGTGATTTTCCAGTTGATGGCTTTTAAATGGATGAGGGGCCATGTGTGTCGTTTCATCGGGATCTCCTTGCTCATTGCACCCGCTCATCGCCCTTGAGGCCGATGGCGAACTGTTGCAGGTAGGCGTTGGGGTGGCGGCCGTCGTAGATGAGGCCGTCGATGAAGCCATCCTGGGGGCCGCGATAGCCCTGCTCGCTGGCAAAGTCCGGGAAGTCACTGGCCTTGAGCTTGCCCTCGGCGATGAGGGCCTCGGCGGCCTGGCGATAGACGTCCGGTTGATAGACGGCCTTGGCCACCTGCTCGAACCAGGCGTCCGGTCTGGCTTCGGGGATCTGGCCCCAGCGCCGCATCTGGGTCAGGTACCAGATGGCGTCGGAGTAGTAGGGATAGGTGGCGTGGTGACGGAAGAAGACGTTGAAATCCGGCACCTGACGCTTGTCTCCCCTGGCGTACTCGAAGGTGCCCGTCATGGAGTTCGCGATCACCTGCTCGTCCGCCCCCACGTACTCGGGTTTGGCCAGCAGCTTGGCCGCCGCGCGCCGGTTGCCGTTGTCGTCTGCATCCAGCCACCAGGCCGCCCGCAGCAGCGCCTTCACCAGCCGCACATGGGTGTTGGGGTGACGCTCGGCCCACTGCCGGGTGACGCCGAACACCTTCTCCGGGTTGTTGCGCCAGATCTCGTTATCCGTGATGACGGGCACCCCTATACCCCTGGCGACCGCCTGCTGGTTCCAGGGCTCCCCCACGCTGTAGCCGGCGATGGTCCCCGCCTCCAGGGTGGCGGGCATCTGGGGGGGCGGCGTCACCGACAGCAGCACGTCCGCCTGGCGCTGGCCCGAGTTGTCGCCGAGCCGGGGTGCATAGAAACCGGGGTGCAGGCCGCCTGCCGCCAGCCAGTACCTCAGCTCGTAGTTGTGGGGGGAGACGGGGAAGACCATCCCCATGTTGAAGGGCTTGCCCCCCTGGCGATACTCCGCCACCACGGGCTTGAGGGCGGCGGCGCTCACCGGGGGCGGCACCTGGCCCGCCTGCGGCCTGGGCAACTGGGGCGCCATGGCGGCCCAGACGCTGTTGGCCACCGTGATGGCGTTGCCGTTGAGATCCATGGCAAACGCCGTCACCAGCTCGGCCTGGGTGCCGATGCCGATGTGGGCCGCCAGGGGCTGGCCCGCCAGCATCTGGGCACCGTCCAGCTCGCCGTCTATCACCCTGTCCAGCAATATCTTCCAGTTCGCCTGGGCTTCGAGGGTGACGTAGAGTCCCTCATCCTCGAAATAGCCCCGCTCGTAGGCCACCGCCAGCGGCGCCATGTCGGTCAGCTTGATGAAGCCGAGCCTGAGCTCCTCCTGCTCCGGGGCTCCCAGTGCCAGCACCGGCAGCGACAACGCCGCCAGCAGCAGCCCCGCACATCCTTGTCGTCCGTTCATTGCATCTCCTCCCTCGGTTCCGGGTCAGGGCCATGGCGCCAGGCTGCCTGGAATCGCAGTGCCACCTCGTTGCAGCACTGCGACCCAAGGTGCGTCGCGACCAAAAAAAAGCCCCGCCGATCCGGGATCGGCGGGGCTTCTTTGCCCTGTTGCGGGTGAGTGACCTGACCGGCCCCTCACTGCGCATCGTTACTTCATTGCTATCGTGTTTTTGTTATTCACTTTCCGTGCCAGCTCGTCCAGGGTGCATCAGGCGGCCCTTTGCGGTCTGTGGTGCCCTGATCCTCCCTCAAATTTGCCTCAATTAGGCGCAGTTGCACCAAAACGGTTGGCCACGGGGGCGCTCAGGCGGGCAAAGCCTGCAGCAGTTGCCGCGCCAGCTCCCCCAGGCTCAGGTGACGGCTCATGGCGGTGCTGCGCATCAGGCGATAGGCCTCGTCCTCGTCCAGCCCCTGATGGCGCATCAGGCGTCCCTTGGCCTGCTCGATGAGCCGCCTATCCTCCAGCTTCTGGCGCAGCTCGCTCTCGGTCTGCATCAGGGCCTGCACCATGGCGAGCTGACTGCGGGCGAGGCGCAGCCACTGCTCCACCGGCTCACGCTCGCCGCAAGGGTGGGGCACCAGCAACACCCCCTGCTGCAACAGGGCGAGCTGGGTATCGCCCCCCAGCCGCTCGCAGAACAAGAGCCGCGGCATGTCGGGCCAAAGGGAGAGGCCAAGGCGTACCTCGGCGCTGAACTGGCGGCAACTGACGAGCAGGGCATCCCCCCTCTGCGTCGGAGTCAGCAACTGGCGGGTATCGAGGATCCCGGGCTGATGGCCGTAGTGACTGACCAGCAGGGCCAGGCGGTTCGCCTGGCCCGGGTCATCGGCGTGGATCAACAGCCGGGAAGCGGGGCCGTCCTGGCCCCGGGTGGAAAAAGTGGTCATGGCGCTCCTTGCCGGCGACGATCGCGTTCTGTCTGGCGAAAATGCCGCAACATGAAGGCCAACTCTTTGAATCTACCTCCTTTTTATCTATCAGGAGGTAGTGGGGGTAGAGGGAAAATCGCCCCTCAGGCGACCCGTTCCAGGGCCTCCGTCAGCAGCCCCTGCAGCTCGGCGCGCAGCCGCACCACCTCCCCCATGATGATCAGCACCGGGCTCTGGCCCAGCAGGGCACGGGCGGCCTGCTCCAGGCCATCGAGCGTGGCCTCGTGCACCTGCTGGCGGGGGCTGCAGCCAGCCACCACCAGGGCCACCGGCAGCGCGCCCGGAGCCCCCGCCCTCAACATCCCTTCCCGAATGCGGGCCGCCCGCTCCAGCCCCATGTAGAACACCAGGGTGTGGCCCGCCCGGGTCAACCCCTGCCAGCCCTGATAGTCGCGCTCGTCCATCAGGTGCCCCGTCACCAGGGTCAGGGAGCGGGCCAGTCCCCTGTGGGTCAGGGGAATGAAGCTGCTGGCGGCGCACCCCAGGGCCGCCGTGATCCCCGGCACCAGCTCGGCCTCAATGCCGTGCCGGGCCAGGTGCAGCGCCTCCTCGCCACCGCGCCCGAACACCAGGGGATCCCCTCCCTTGAGGCGCACCACCCGCTTGCCCGTGCGGGCCAGGGCCAGCAGCAGGGCGTTGATCTCCTCCTGGGTCGGGCTCGGTTCACCACAGCGTTTGCCCACGTCGAAGCGGGCCGCCCCGTGGGGAATGCGGGCCAGGATCTCGCTCCCCACCAGGCGGTCATAGACCACGACCTCTGCCGCCTCCAGACGGTGCAGGGCGCGCAGGGTCAACAATTCGAGGGGCCCGGGGCCCGCTCCCACCAGACTGATTTGGCTCATCTCAGGCTCCTTGTGTCCTGGCACCGCACTAAGCGGATGCCAGGAAAACATGTTTGATCAACAGCTTGTCGATTTCGGGCAGACAGGTGCCGCAGTTGCTGCCACAGCCGAGCAGGGCCTGCAGCCCCGCCAACTCGCTCACCCCCTGCCGGGTGATGGCATCGACGATGCGCTGCTCCGAGACCCGCAGGCAGGAGCAGACCAGCCGGCTCTCCCCGGCCAGGGCCTGGCTCAGGGTCTGGCTCAGGGCCCCCGCCTGGAGCGGCGTGCCGAGCAGACTGGCCAGCAGGTCGACCTTGATGTCCGGGCGCCGCACCCCCACCAGCAGGATCCCCTCGATACGATCTCCGGCCAGGGCCACGGCCAGCCACCCCTCCTTCATGGGCAGCTTGAGCCAGTGCCCCTCGGCCCCCAGCCGTTGCCACAGGCTCTCTGTGCTCTCTGACCAGGAGGCCAGCAGGGTGCAGTTCCCCTCGGGCAGGGGACGCCTGGCCCACCAGTCCACCGGCTCGCGCCACTCACCACGGCCACACCAGATCCCTTGCCAGCGGGTGAGCTGCGCCCTGGCCTGCACCCGCCCCTGTTTGAACATCGGCTGGCCGGAAAGGGGATCCACCACGGGGGCGATGAGGCGGTTGACCGCCCCCTGGCTGCACTGGCTGTCGGTCCAGTGCATGGGCAGGAAGGCCTCCCCCTCCCTGAGCCCCTCATCCAGCCCCACCAGCAGCAGCGCCTCCCCTAGCCCGTTGCAAAGGCGCACCAGATCCCCCTCCTTCACGCCAAGCGCCAGCAGGCTGGCGGCCCCCATCCGCACCCTGGGCCAGGGCTCGGCCTCCTGCAACCGGGGCACGTGGCCGGTGCGGGTCATGGTGTGCCACTGATCCCGCAGGCGGCCACTGTTGAGGAGCAGGGAGACAGCCCCTGCAAGCGGGGGCGTTTCTGGCTGCTCGGGGAAGCGCTGGGTCAGGGGCAGCAGGCGGGCCCGGCCATCCGGGGTGGCAAAGCGCCCGTCCTCGAACAGGCGATCCCGTCCACGGGGCCAGTCGGCGTTGACGGGCCAGCGCAGGGGAGAAAGGGCCTCGAATTCGGCACGGGTGAGACCCGCCAGCCCGGAGATGTCGAACTGGCGGGATCCGTCGTTCTCAAACCCGGAGAGGGCGGCATGCTCGCAGAAGATCTCGTGCTCGTGCTCATAGGCGAACCCCTCGCCAAAGCCGAGCCGACGGGCGAGCCGGGTCAGGGCCCACCAGTCGGGCCTGGCCTCCCCCGGCAAGGGCAGGAAGGCGCGCTGGCGGCTGATGGTGCGCTCGGAGTTGGTGACGGTGCCGTTCTTCTCCCCCCAGGCGGCGGCAGGCAACAGCAGGTGGGCGAGGCGCGCCGTGTCGGTGTTGGCCGTCATCTCGGAGACCACCAGCAGCTCGCAGCGGCTCAGGGCCTCGCGCACCCGGTTGCCGTCCGGCAGGGAGACCGCCGGGTTGGTGCCGAGCACCCAGAGCGCGCGGATCTCCCCCCGGTGCACCGCCTCGAACAGCTCGACGGCCTTGTGCCCCGGTCCGCGCACCATGGTCGGGCTTCCCCAGAAGCGCTGTACCCGATCGCACTCGGCCTCGCCAAAGCCCATGTGGGCGGCGAGCTGGGTCGCGAGCCCCCCCACCTCACGCCCTCCCATGGCGTTGGGTTGCCCCGTCATGGAGAAGGGAGCCGCCCCCGGCTTGCCGATACGACCGCACATCAGGTGGGCGTTGATGATGGCGTTGGCCTTGTCCACCCCCTGGTTGGACTGGTTGATCCCCTGGCAGAACAGGGTGACGGTCTTGGGGGTGCGGGCGAACAGTTGGTAAAACCCGAGCAGATCGCTGCGGGAGAGGCCGCAGCTGCGGGCCACCTCGTCCAGTTGCCAGGCGGGATCGTCCAGCGCCCCCGCCAACGCCTCAAAGCCGCTCACGTGCTGCGCCACATAGGCCTTGTCCCAGCCATCGACATCGAGCAGGTAGCGGCACAGGCCGTTCCAGAGCGTCACGTCGCTGCCGGGTTTGAGTGCCAGATGCAGATCCCCCTGCTCCGCCGTCATGGTGCGGCGGGGATCCAGCACCACCAGCCTGAGCTCGGGGCGCCGCGCCCTGGCCTGCTGCAGGCGGCGAAACAGCACGGGATGGGTCCAGGCGGTGTTGGCACCGGTGAGCACCACCAGATCGGCGAGCTCGAGATCCTCGTAGCAGGCGGGCACCAGATCCTCCCCGAAGGCGCGCTGGTGGGCCACCACCGCCGACGACATGCAGAGCCGGGAGTTGGTGTCCACGTTGGCACTGCCGAGGTACCCCTTCATCAGCTTGTTGGCGACGTAGTAATCCTCGGTGGTCAGCTGGCCCGACAGATAGATGCCGATGGCATCCGGCCCGGACTCGGCCAGGATGGCGGCAAAACGCTCCGCCAGGGTGTCCAGGGCCTCCTCCCAGCCGATGCGCTGCCCCATCCAGCGCGGATAGAGCAGGCGATCGGGAAAGGCCAGGCTCTCCAGCAGGCTGGCTCCCTTGACGCACAGGGCGCCGCTATTGGCCGGATGCTGCTCATCCCCCTGCAACTGCCAGTTGTCGCCCTCCCGGCTCAGCCGGATGCCGCACCCCACTCCGCAATAGGCACAGGTGGTCTTCATTCCCTTGCTCCTTGTCATGTGTCTGACGAGGGGCCCATAAAAAAAGCGTCCGCCCCCCTGCGGGGACGGACGCCTTTGTCCGGATGCCTCATCGTCTTGTATGGGGAAGTGACTGCAAACCCCGCGCCAGGATGCAAGGGGCGCCGCCATTGCGCATCAGGGTGTCGGGCTGCGCCGCCACGGTGCAGCCGCCCCCTTGTTGGGCCCGCCTTGCGGGAATCCGCCCCGCACGCTGGGCAAGGGGCCCACCGGGGGTATAATGCGCCGCCACACAGGAGAGAGAGATGAAAGTGTCAGATGAAGGCGCCACCGGGCAGATGCCCGGGAGAGAGGGGACTATTGCGCCATCGGGCTGGTCAATCCCAAATCCCCGGAGAACGTGGGTGCCGTGATGCGGGCCGCCGGCTGCTACGGGGCGGACGAAGTCTACTACACGGGGCAGCGCTTCGAGCTGGCGAGGCGTTTTGTCACCGACACCAAGCAGATGGTGGAGAAGATCCCCCTGCTCGGGGTCGAGGAGCTGCTGGACTTCGTGCCCGAGGGCTGCACCCCTGTGCTGGTGGATTTGATCGAGGGGGCCACGCCCCTGCCGGATTACGTGCACCCCGAGAGAGCCTTCTACATCTTCGGCCCGGAGGATGGCACCCTGGAACCCGCCCGCTTCGCGGCGGTGAAGGAGGTCATCTATGTGCCGACTCAGGGTTGCATGAACCTGGCCGCCTCGGTCAACGTCATCCTCTATGACCGGTTAGCCAAGACGCTCAGAGCCAAAAACTGAGGGCGGGGCAAGACGTTATCTATTACGACCGGCTGGCCAAGACGCTCAGAGCCAAAGACTAAGGGCGGGGCAAGAGGGGCCCGATGACGGCATCAGGCCCGACAGCTAGGGCTGTGGCTTGTTCGCCCGCACCACCTGCTCCCTGAGAAAGTCCTGGTAGTAGTCGTAGAGCTTGTTCTGCCGATAGATCTCCGCCAGCTTGCCCTGCCTTATCAGGGTACGCATGCCGGGATCCCAGAGCCCGTGCAACTCCCTGCCCTTCGGGGTATCGGCGAAGATGGGGTAGGTCGGGATCCAGCGCAGGAATACCTGTACCAGCTCGGGGGGAAGGGAGCCTTCGGGGTAGAGGGCGCCGTCGGTCAGGTAGTAGCGGTAACGCCCCTTGATCAGCAATTGCAGCGCCATCTCGTGGCTGTCTATCTCGAACCAGCGCATCGGCTCCGGGATGAACTTGTCAAAGGCCCACCCCCTCAGCCAGAGCACCTCCTGCTCCTTGAGGCTGTGCTCCCCTGCCCAGTGCGGCAGCCAGCGCTTTTGCATCACCACGCTCACGTAGTCCGCCGAGTCGGGGTAGTCGGGCTGATGGACCCCGGGCACTTCTCCCCGATAGACCCCCATCGCCATGTCCCCCTCCTTTTGCGACACCACCGCCAGTGCCCGTTTGTAAGGCACCATGTGAAGCTTCACCTCGTGCCCCAGGGGTTCATAGATGGCTCGAACCACATCCAGATAGACCCCCTTGCCGTCCCGGTGACAGAAGCCGGGCCAGTCGTCGCAATAGACGTGTATGGTGTCTGCCCGCACGAACGAGGTGATCAGCAGGCAACAGAACAGAAAAAGACGAACCATGAATATCCTCAGTGATATGGCACTCGGCAGATGCTCACCGCCGGACGGCCCGTTCAGGCATACAGATAGCATAGAAAAACAGAGTCCCGGCCGACATTTTCCCCATTTTGCGAGCGGGTCGAGGGTTATTGTCGCCCCACAGCGTATCATGGCAAACAAGATTCATTAGTAGCCCAACTTGAGGGGAGATTCTCATGCCAACCATCAAATCCCTGCTCTGCCCCGTCGATTTCTCCGAGATGTCCAGAGCGGTACTCGACTACGCCGTCTTCATGGCCAACACCCACCAGGCCGAGCTCAAACTGGTCCACGTGGTGGATCAGCTGCACGGCTTCGACAGCTACAAGATCCTGCACATGACGGCCATCGAGATCACCCACGAGATGGAACGCCAGGCCAAGAGCCAGCTCAAGGAACTGGTCGCCTGCCTGCCCATTCCGGCCAAGTTCGAGGTCCGTTTTGGCCGCGCCGCCGATGAAATCGTCCTCCAGGCGAAGGAAGACAAGGTGGATCTCGTGGTCATGGGCAGCCATGGCCGCTCCGGCATCACCCACCTGCTGGTGGGCAGCGTGGCGGAATCCGTGGTGCGCCACGCTCCCTGCCCTGTGCTGGTGGTCCGCAAATAATCCCCGCCTGATGCGCCAAGGCCAGCATATGCTGGCCTTTTTGCTGTTCATTGCCATGGGATGCTCATCTCAGAACCGGTGCACGAGGGATAACGAGAGGTCGTCGGCAAGGTAGAGCGCCGCCCACCAGTCCTGGTGACGCCCTCGCAGCAGGCTCGCGGGCAGGGTCTCAGCCATGGGCATAGATGACGCTCCCTCCCTTGATGGTGTCGATAATGGCCCTGGACTGCTCCCTTGGCAGGGCCGGGCATCCCCAGCTGCGCCCCAGCTTGTCAAACTTCTGCAGATGCCTGGGGCTGGCGTAGTCCGCCCCGTGCACCACGATGGCGCGCTTGCGGGCATTGCTGTTCTTGCCGGGACTGAGGCCGTCGAGACGCAGGGAGTAACCGTGCTTGCCCTGATAGGTCTCGGCGGTGCGGTAGACCCCCAGGGAACTTTGCCGGGAATTCATCTGATTGGAGAACTGGCGGGCGGCCAGCTCCCCCGAATTGCGGCCGTGGCTGACCCAGGTGTGGTAGAGCAGCTTGTGGCGCTTGACGTCGATGACGAACAGCCGGCGCATGGTCGAGGGCTTGCTGTAGTCGATGATGGTGAGAATGGGTTTTCGCTTGTGGCGCACGCTCTGGTAACCGTCCAGGGCCTTGCGAAACACGCGGCTGTCGAGCTTGCCAGCCAGGCCGAGCTGACGATAGAGATCCTGGTCCCAGCTGGCGTGGCTGGCGCCGCTGAAACAGAGCGCCCCCAGCAGCAGTGGCAGGCTCAGCCAGAGGCTGCCCCACCACGCACTTCTATCCTGTCCCTTCATCCTTGAAGTTGCTCCCCTTGCTGTCGCTGGCCTGATGCCCCGGGTGACACCGCATCCTGCTGGATAGTTATATGCAAGCCATTGATTGCGGGCAATAAAAAAGCACAAAAATGCCGACCTGAGTCGGCATTGTCCTGCTTGCTGAGCGTGCCTGGATCAGGCACGGCTGAGATAATCCGCCTGCCCCACCCACTTGTAGCTGGTGAGTTCGGTCAGCCCCATGGGGCCACGGGCGTGAAGCATCTGGGTCGAGACCGCCACCTCAGCCCCGAGGCCAAACTGGCCGCCGTCGGTGAAGCGGGTGGAGGCGTTGACATAGACTGCCGCCGAACCGGCCCCGTTGACGAAACGCTCGGCATTGGCGAGGGAGTTGGTCAGGATGGCATCGGAGTGGCCGGCGTTGTGCTCGCGCATATGGGCGAGCGCCTCGTTGACGTCCGTCACCACCTTGACCCCCAGGGTCAACCCCAACCACTCGGTGTCGAAATCTTCCGGCCCCGCGTCGCACAGGTTGTCACTGCCAGCCAGCAGCGCCATGGCATTGGGCGCGCCCACCAGGGTCACCTTGCGCTCGTTCATCAGAGCCACCAGTCGCGGCAGCAAGGTGGCCGCCACCTTCTCGTGTACCAGCAGGGTATCGAGGGCGTTGCAGGCGGAGGGGCGCTGCACCTTGGCGTTCTCGATGACCGCCAGGGAACGCGCCAGATCGGCGCTCTCGTCCACGAAGATATGGCTGATACCAAACCCGCCGATGATGACGGGGATGGAGCTGTTCTCCTTGCACATCTTGTGAAGACCCGCACCGCCGCGGGGGATGATCATGTCCACGTAACGGTCAAGGCGCAGCAACTCGGCCACCAGCGCCCTGTCCGGATTGTCGATGTACTGCACCGCCGCCTCGGGCAGGCCGGACGCCGCCAGGGCATGCTGGATCACCCGCACCAGCTCCAGGTTGGAGTGGAAGGTCTCGCGACCGCCGCGCAGAATGCTGGCGTTGCCGGTCTTGAGGCAGAGGCTGGCGATGTCGATGGTGACATTGGGGCGCGCCTCGTAGATGACGCCGATGACCCCGATGGGCACCCGGCGACGGGAGAGGCGCAGGCCATTCTCCAGCACCCGGCTGTCGATTTCGGCCCCGACCGGATCATCCAGGGTGATCACCTTGCGCACATCCGCCACTATGCCGGCAAGGCGCGCCGGGTTGAGCAGCAGGCGATCCAGCATGGCTTCCGTGAGCCCCGCCTCGCGCCCGGCGGCAATGTCTTTCTCGTTGGCCGCCAGGATCTGGGCACTGCGTGCTTCCAGTTCATCGGCGATGGCCGCCAGCGCCCGGTTCTTCTGTGCCGTGCTGACGGTGGCCAGTTGATAGGCGGCTTCACGGGCCGCCTGCCCCATTTTCTCCAGACTCATCACAGTTCCCTTTTGTTCATGCGGTGCCGCCCTGTTCAGAGCAGCACCATGTCATCACGGTGGATGGCCACGGCCCCATAGCCGTAACCCAATACCTGTTCAATCTGATCCGAGTGGACACCCCGCAGCCGATCCAGCTCCAGATGGTCGTAACGGCAGATGCCGCGAGCCAGCTCGCTCCCCTTGGGATCCAGGATACGCACCACGTCGCCACGCACGAAATCGCCCTTCACCGCGACGATGCCCTTGGGCAGCAGGCTGGAGCCCTTCTCCTGCATGGCGGCCACGGCCCCCTGATCCACCTGCACTTCGCCGTGAGGGGGGGGCCCTGCCAGGATCCAGCTCTTGCGCCCTTCCAGGGGGGATGCCAGGGCCGGGAACAGGGTCCCCACCCGCTCCCCGGCGGCGAGGCGGCCGATCACTTCCGGGATCTGGCCGGTGGCGATCACCACGTCCACCCCGGCGCGGCGTGCCACGTCGGCGGCCTGCAACTTGGTGGCCATGCCACCGGTGCCAAGGCCGCTCACGCTGTCACCGGCGAGGGAGCGCAGGGTGTCGTCTATGGTCTGCACCTCTTCGATGAGCTGGGCATCCGGGTTGGTGCGCGGGTCGGCGGTGAAGAGCCCCTTCTGGTCGGTGAGCAGGATCAGCAAGTCCGCATCCGCCAGGATGGCCGCACGGGCGGAAAGGTTGTCGTTGTCCCCCACCTTGATCTCGGCGGTGGCCACGGCGTCGTTCTCGTTGATGACGGGGATGATGCGGTGATCAAGCAGAGTGCGCAGGGTGTCGCGGGCATTGAGGTAGCGCTCCCTGTCTTCCAGGTCGGCGCGGGTCAGCAGCATCTGGCCGATGTGCAGCCCGTAGAGGTTGAACAGGTCCTGCCATACCCGGATGAGCTGGGTCTGACCCACCGCCGCCAGCATCTGTTTGTTCGGCAGGGTAGGCGCCAGCGGAGGGTGACCCAGATGCTCACGACCGGCGGCGATGGCCCCCGACGTGACCAGCACGACACGGTGCCCGTGTCGATGCAAGGCGGCACATTGTCTGACCAGCTCGACCATGTGGGCACGGTTGAGGCGGGCAGATCCCCCGGTGAGCACGCTGGTGCCCAGTTTGACGACTATGGTTCTGTTTTCCATGGGAACGAAGGGTTAGAAAAGTAAGGAATCCCTTTATACCCACGCCCCCCCTGCCCTGCAAGGCAATTAAGCCTCGCCAGGCAGTTGCGGGCTCGGTGACAAAGCATCGGGGTACCCCGCACCGGGAAGATGCGGGGCTTGGGGATCAGGCTGCCGTCACGCTCAGTTCGGCGGTCACCTGCTTCGCGGGGGAGAGGGTGCACTCCAGCTGGGTCAACTTGCCGCTGATGAGCTTGTAGAAATGTTGCAGGGTGCGTTCTACTTCCGCCTGATGCTTCTTGGGCAGCGCCTTGTCGATCCACTCCCCGTCCGCGTTGTAGAACCCCGTCTGATAGTGGTAGCTGAAGCTGTGATCCGCCTGCTCCAGCACCAGCCACCAGCCCCAGAACTCCCGCTTGTCCGGGGCAGGCTTGGCGCTGACGCAGACGGACAGGCAGTCAAAGCGGTAGCGGCCCTCCTCGCACAGGTCTTCACGCAAATAGGGGCCAATGGCCGCGAACTGCCGCAGCAATCGCTTGTAAGTCACTCTTTCTGACATGCTAACCTCCCTGTTGAACAAGCCATACCATCACATGGTGATGTTACATTTTTAGTTTTATATCATGTACATAAGTGCTTTTTGAGCCAATCTACCGTCTCTTTCAGTGCCTCGTCATAGACCTCGAGCAGTGGCTGCTTGTCAAACACCACCGCCTTGCCGTTGCGACTCGCAGCGGCCAATGCCCGGACATCCTGCTCGGGACAAATAAAATCTTTCTTGTGCCCGATACTCAATATCGGCACGGAAGTGCGACTCCCCAGCAATCCCTGGGTCTTGAGGGAGAAGACCTGACACTTGGTGCGCAGCAGATCCCACTGGGCCGCGTCCGCCCCCAGCCGGTTCGCCAGCCCGTCGCGCATCATGCGCGGGCAGCGGGCGAACATCTCCTGATTGGTGAACACCTGGTTGATGCCGGCACCGATGCAGACCACGGTCCGAAGCTTGAACGGCTCGACGAAGGCGAGGCGGGCCGCCACATTGCCGGCGAGGCGGAACCCCACCATGGCGATGCGCTGGTGATCGACCCAGGCCACCTCCGAGAGGTAGTTGAGCACCGCCTGGTGCAGGCGGCTGGTGTCCTGCACCAGGGGCCAGTGCTCGGCATAGCCGGTGCCCGGCATGTCCAGGGAGAGCATCCCGATGCCGTGGGGCTCGAGACACTTGAAATAGAAGTTGAGGAAGTCCACCTGAAGCGAATCGATGCCACCGCTGACGATGACCAGGGGCACAGGTTTCTCGGTGGTGGGCAGATGCAGGTAGCCCTGGATGGTCTTGCCCCGAAACGGGACCTGCAGCTCCTTGAGGGGCACCTTGAACAGGCGTCCGGCCTCGCGATAGGCCATGTTGCCGAGCAACTGGGCCTGATCCGCCAGCTCGTCGTGCTTGAGGTGGGGGTAGCTTGCGATGGAGTAGTAGCGCACTGCCTTGAGCAGGCTCTTCAGCGCCGCGGCGCGATCCCCTTCCCCCAGCAGCGTCCGCCCCGTATTGAAATAACGGCCGGCGAGCTGGCTCCACTCATAGACCCAGTTGCCGGGCACATAGCCCTTGATGGTGTCCAGATAGCGTTCGTGACTGCGCTCCCCCTGCCCCATGGCGATGTGCGCCAGGGTCTGCTCCACCTCGACGGGATCGGCCCCCTGCCAGGCCCAGGTCGGTCTGCGCAGCAGGCGATACCAGCGGGGCGACAGGGCGCCATCGATGAAGCTGTCAGACAGTGCGCTGTCTTGCTCGTCGACGGGGCTCGAGTTGGAGACTTCGGAAGTTTCCAATACCTTTTTGACCCGGGTAAACAGCTTTTCCGTCAGATTGGTATCGTCGTTTGGTTCCAAAATGGTGGCTCTTCTGTCTCAAACAATGTCCCATCTTAACCACTTTTCACATCGAGCAGCCACACCAGAAACGCATTGAGCCCCAAAAGGGGCTCAATGTGGTCAACCTTGCATCACGACGGATCAGTCCGCTCCCGAATGCCGGGGAGTCACTGGTCGCGACCGGTGGGGCGATTACGCTTCGTCGCAGATCGGCTTGGCGAACTCCAGCGCCATGTCCCAGGGCTGTTCAATCCAGGTGTCCTGCGGAATGGCGACTTCGAAGTCATCCACCAGGGGTTCGCCCATGGGCTTGGCAAAGATGGTGATGAACTTGGCTCTGGGGTAGAGCTCGCGGATCGCCTTGGCGGTGCCGCCGGTGTCCACCAGATCGTCCACCACCAGCCAGCCTTCGCCGTCACCTGCGGTGGTGGCGGCCTTCACCACCACCAGCTCGCGCTGGTTGTCGTGGTCATAGCTGGAGATGCAGAGGGTTTCGACATTGCGAATGCCAAGTTCGCGGGCCATCAGGGCCGCAGGCACCAGACCACCGCGGCTGACGGCGATGATCCCTTTCCACTGGCTGACAGGCAGTTGACGACGGGCCAGACGGCGCGCTTCGCGTTGCAGGTTATCCCACGATACATAGAACTTTTTTGGCATGCTATCGATCTCAACGAGTTATAAAGCAATCACTTATGAGGCGAGAACCCGGCAAAGAGACGGGTTCAGGTCAATTCTGGCACCCCGTTTCCCGAATTTTGCTTGCACTTTTTCGGCCTCGGGGCTGACGCCTCGGCGGCAAAAACGGATGCAATGCGAACAGGGATGGGGTGTAGCTGGCGGCCATCTCGGGTGGACTCCCGATCTCGGGCCGGCTGTTGGGCCGGTATGATAGCACTCTTTATGGATAAATTGAGCGGCAAACGTATGCGAAAAACAGGAAATGTCCGCCATCTCCCGCTCTGTCGCCCTTTTCGGAGGGCTCCGGCGACACCGACAGGTTAGCCGTTTGACACACATTCCATGACATTCGGGCAAAAAAATAGCAGGAGGAGGAGAGGATCCTCACACGCCTGCTGCTGTTACCTGTGACGCCTGCGAGCCTTAACGGCGGGTGGCGTAGGGATTCGGGTAGTTGAAGCCCTGGGTATAGAGAGATTGGGCAAACCAATAGGTTGAATTGCTGCCTGACATCATAAACTCCTGATTGCTTAACAAGTTACGTACCTTAATGCGGGTTCACATCCTTGAACTGACACTCGGTTCCATGGAGGCGCACTTGCTTTGCTTCGGTTCCCTGGAGGCATTGATTGTCATCCTGACAAGTGGGCTGGCCACGGCGGCTAATTTACCACCCGGCGCCAAAAAGACAATATTTTTGTGACAAACATCACATAACTGATGTTGTGCTGACACGAATAAGGCAGGCAGTGAAGTTCGCCATCCATGCTCCCTTTCCCAGCACAAGCAGAGCGTCATTTGCGCTGATCGCTCACATTTTTGCGTGATTGACTGTATTATCGTTATCCTCTTCCCCGGCCCGCAGAGTGGGGCCCGACATTTTCCATGCTGGTAAGGAGTCCCGACGTGGCACAGCTCAGTTCTCTGTCTCCCAAGTTGATTTGGCAATTCTTCGAGCAGATCTGCTCCATCCCCCACCCCTCCAAGCACGAAGCCCAACTGAGCGCCTGGATCGTCGCATGGGCCCAGGGAGAAGGCCTGGCGGTCAAGCAAGATGCCGTCGGCAACATCATCATCAAGAAACCGGCCACACCGGGGATGGAAAACCGCAAGGCCGTGGTGCTGCAAGCCCACATCGACATGGTGCCCCAGGCCAACGCCGACACCCAGCACGACTTCACCACCGATCCCATCGATGCCTACATCGACGGTGAATGGGTCACTGCCCGCGGTACCACCCTGGGTGCCGACAACGGCATGGGCATGGCGGGTTGCCTGGCCGTGCTGGCCGACAAGACCATCAAGCACGGTCCGCTGGAAGTGCTGCTGACCACCGACGAAGAGACCGGCATGACCGGCGCCTTCGGTCTGGAAGCGGGCTGGCTGGAAGGCGAGATCCTGCTCAACACCGACTCCGAAGAGGATGGCGAGGTCTACATGGGCTGCGCCGGCGGGGTGGATGCCAATATCCGCTTCCCCCTGGAGCTGGTTGCTGCCACCGAGGGTGAAGGTTTCGAGCTGCAGGTCAAGGGCCTGCGCGGCGGCCACTCCGGGGTCGACATCCATCGCGGCCGCGGCAACGCCAACAAGCTGCTGGTCCGTCTGCTCAAGGCCGCCGAACCGCTGGGGGTGCGCCTTGGCGATCTCAGCGGCGGCACCTTGCGCAACGCCATCCCCCGCGAGGCCCGCGCCAGCCTGCTGGTGCCCGCCGCCAGCGTGGCTGACTTCAAGGCCCTGGTGGACCGCTACGCCGGCATCTATCAAAGCGAGCTGGCCGCCACCGAGGCCAACCTCACCGTGCTGCTCACCGCCCGGGAGAAACCGGCCCAGCTCATGAGCGAGTCCCTGCAAAGCCGCCTGCTGGATGCCCTGATGGCCTGCCCGAACGGGGTGATGCGCATGAGCGACGCCATCCCGGGCGTGACCGAGACCTCCACCAACCTGGGTGTCATCAAGACACTCGAGGGGGAAGTCTATGTGCAGTGCCTGATCCGCTCCCTCATCGATTCCGGTCGCGAGAACATCGAGCAGATGACCCGCTCCCTGTTCACCCTGGCCGGCGCCAGCTGCGAGTTCACCGGCGCCTACCCGGGTTGGGCCCCGAACGTTGACTCACCGGTCATGGCACTGGTGCGAAGCAGCTACCAGACCCTGTTTGGCGAGATGCCGAACGTCATGGTGATCCACGCAGGCCTCGAGTGCGGTCTGTTCAAGAGCGCCTACCCGGACTGGGACATGGTCTCCTTCGGCCCGACCATCCGTGGCGCCCATGCACCGGGGGAGAAGGTACACATCCCGGCGGTCGAGCGTTTCTGGCAACTGCTGGTTCACGTGCTGGAACATATCCCGGCCAAGTAAGCCAGCTCACGACCATACCGATGCCCCGCCCAGTGCGGGGCATCTTTTTTGTGCTCCCTCCTCGGCCACCTCTCTCATACCCCCGATTCCACACGCGGCCCTGGCTTGAAATCGTATCCATGAACAGGTCTGCATTTGAAAACCTTTTCCATGATTTATGTAAATTTACAACACAAAAAGTTGATCCAGCTCACATATCCCCCTAGGATCAGAACGTGACCAAGGTCACACAACCCATGAACCACAGAGAAACGAGGTCATCATATGTTCGAGAATCTGGCAGTGCTGTTCCACCTGAAGGGTGCAACCAGCAAGAAAGGTGCTGAAGAGAAAGACACTTATGCGCCTGCAACCCGCAATTACTACTTCCGTTATGGCGCCTGATATCGCCTGTCCGGAAGTTGAAATTAGCAACGTAATAAAACTACAAAACAACTCAGCAATCCACACAACAGCCACCCCATCGGGGCGCTGTCCTGCCCGGGCCAGAATTTCCACGGCCAAACCTGAACTCCAACCATGAAGATGGGGCCCGCAGGCCCCATTTTTTTATCCCGTATCCGCCTTTATTGCGCCTCCTCGGTGCCACCTTGCAGCGATGCCGGTCGCGACGTGGCGGGCGCCGGCATCATATCGCCTTTCCCAGTGGCACCGCCTCCTGCACGGGCAAGGGGAAATGGCAGGCCACCTGATGCCCCTGCCCGCCGCACGCCTCAAGGGCGGGCGAGCGGGTGCGGCACAGATCCGTTGCATGGGGGCAGCGCTGGTGAAAATGGCAGCCACTCGGCGGCGAGATGGGGGACGGCACATCCCCCGTCAGCAGGATACGCTGGCTGCGCCGCCGTGGATCCGGCACCGGAATGGCGGAGATGAGCGCCTGGGTATAGGGATGGCGTGGTGCCAGGTAGAGTGCCTGGGCCTCGGCCAGCTCGACGATCCGGCCCAGATACATCACCGCAATCCTGTCCGAGATGTGCTTTACCACCGACAGGTCATGGGCGATGAAGATGATGGCGAGGTTCATCTCCCGCTGCAGATTGAGCAGCAGGTTCACGATCTGGGACTGCACCGACACGTCGAGCGCCGACACCGCCTCGTCACACACCAGCAGCTTGGGCTTGAGGGCGATGGCGCGGGCGATGCCGATGCGCTGGCGCTGGCCACCAGAGAACTCATGGGGGTAGCGATCCACCGCGCTGCCGGGCAAGCCGACTTTCTCCAGCAGCTCCTGCACCCATGTCCGACGCTGTTCGGCGTTGCCCTTGCCGTGGATGATGAAGGGCTCCTCCAGGATCTGCCCAACCGTGTGGCGGCTGTTGAGGGATTCTGCGGGATCCTGGAACACGATCTGCATCTCCTGACGCAGGGATCGCATCTCCTTGGGCGAGAGGTGGGTGATGTCACGCCCCTCGAAGGTGATGGAGCCGGCGCTCGGCTCGAACAGCTTGAGCAACGAACGCCCCAGGGTGGACTTGCCGCATCCCGACTCCCCCACCAGGCCAAGGGTCTCCCCCTGCTTGAGATCAAAGCTGATGCCATCCACCGCGTAGACGGTGTATTGCTTGCGCAATAAACCGCCACCCATCTTGAAATGCTGCTTTAAATTGCTTACCGACAACAAGCTGGTCATGACTTCCATCCCCGACGATTCATGGCAGCAGACGACCTGGTCGCCTTCCCGCCGCCAGGCTGCCCTGCGACACCCCGTACCCACACCAGGCCGTTCATAGGCTCACCTCCTTCCAGTGGTGGCAGGCCACCCCGTGGCGTTCGCTCAACTGCTCGGTCACCGGTATGGTCTCCACGCAAAGGGGCGTGGCATGGGGGCAGCGGTTGGAGAAACGGCACCCCGCCGGCATCTCGTGCAGGGCGGGCACCTGACCCTTGATGGTCTTGAGCAGGCTCTTTGGCACATCTTCCAGACGCGGGATCGAGGCCATCAGACCATGAGTATAGGGATGGCGCGGGTGGTCAAACAGTTCATAGATATCGGCCCGCTCCACCGCACGCCCGGCATACATCACCACCACCTCGTCGCACAGCTCCGCCACCACCCCGAGATCGTGGGTGATGAAGATGATGGCCATGCCGGTCTGGGCTTGCAGCTCCTTCATCAGATCCAGGATCTGGGCCTGGATGGTCACATCGAGCGCCGTGGTCGGCTCGTCGCAGATGAGCAGGGCAGGTTCGCAGGCCAGCGCCATGGCGATCATCACCCGCTGGCGCATGCCGCCGGAAAGATTGTGGGGATAAGCCGCGAAACGCTGGGCAGGCTCGGGGATCCCCACCTTCTTCAACATGGCGATGGCGGCGTCACGGCGCTGGGCCTTGCTGTAATCGGGGCGGTGGAGGCGAAACACCTCCATCAGCTGATCGCCGACCGTCTGCACCGGGTTGAGGGCCGTCATGGGCTCCTGAAAGATCATGGAGATACGGTTGCCGCGCACCTTGTACATCTGCTCCGGCGGCAGATTGAGCAGCTCCTCCCCCTGAAAGCGGATGGAGCCCCCTACCACCTGACCGTGAGGCCTTGGCAGCAACCCCATGATGGCCAGCGAGGTGACGCTCTTGCCGCAGCCGGACTCGCCGACTATCCCCAGGGTCTTGCCCGGGGCGACCTGGAAGCTGACCCCGTCGAGCACCTTGATCTTGCCGTCGTCGACGGCGAACTCCACCTCGAGATCCCGCACCTCGAGGATGGGGGACAGAGACTGCCCCTCATGATCGCTGGTGCCGGGGGCGGTGGCCTGTGTGTTGGGCATGACTGCTGCTCCCTTCTGGGCCACATCAATGATGTGCATAGGTCTTGTCGATCAGGGTGATGGGGGCCAGCGACTTGCCGTCAGCCTTGGCCTTCTGGGTCTCCTCCTTCACTTTGGGATCGAGCCAGAGCAGGCCGCCACTGCTGTGGGGGTAGCCATCCATGGGCCAGTAGAGCAGATCCGGGGTGTTGCGGGTGGCGGGCACCTCCGGCAGCATCACATAGCGCCAGCTGCTGGCTCGCACGTAGTTGAGCTGCACCCCGGGCACGAAGATGGCGAGATCATAGATGCGCTGCTGGATCTGGTGGGAAAGCGCGGCCCGCTTGTCCATGTCGAACTCGACGTTGTAGGCGTCGATCAGGCTGTCGAGCTCTTTGTCAGCCACGTTGAACAGGTTGTTGGTCTGGGGCTTGTTGGCGTTGTCGGAGTGGAAGGACTCCCAGTATTGCGGATAGAGACCGCCGCCCCCCCAGCCAAGCCAGGCCGCCTCGTGTTTCTTCTCCAGCATCACCTTGAAGCCGGTGGCGCCATCCACCAGATTGAGCTCCAGATCCAGGCCCGCCTTCTTGGCCTCTTCCTTGAGCACGGTCAGCCGCTTGGAGTGCTCCTGGCTGGTGTAGGTGAGGGCCAGGGTGAGCCGCTCTCCCTTGTCGTTTTGCAGGATGCCGTCCGGTCCCTGCTTGCCGTAACCGCCCTTGGCGAAGTACTCCCGTGCCTTGGCGATGTCGTAGGCCCGCTCAGGGAGCGCGATGTCGGTGAAGGCCCCGAAGCCAGAGCCGAAGGTGGTAGCGCGGTCATAGTCGCCGTGCAGCACCGTCTCTATCATCTTGTCGATGTTGAAGGCGTGCTGGATGCCGAGCCGCACGTTGAGATCCGCCAGCTTGGGATTGGCCACGTTGAGGTGAACCCCCTGCCCCCCCTGCTTGGTGTCGGTCATGGCCATCACCTTCTGCACGTATCCCTGCTTGTACTCCGGGGTGACCGCCTTCTCATGCCACCAGTTGGGCAGGATCATCTCGAAGGTGTCCAGCTCCCCCTTGAGGAAGTGGCGGAACGCGATGTTGTGGTCGCGGATCACCTGTACCTTGATGGTGTCGAGGTTGAACCTGTGCTGGTTGTAGCGATCGTCTTTTGCCCACCACTCCTTCTGCTTGCTGAAGGTGACGGACTTGCCCTTTTTTACGTCGCTCATCACGTAGGGGCCCGTGGTGGGTACCACGGCCCAGTTGTACTGCTTCACCCAGTTCGGGCCCATCTTGTAGTAGTGCTTGGGCTGGGGCCACAGTTCGGTGGTGTTGAGGAGATCGAGCTTGGCCTTGCGGCTGCCCGCCTTGACCAGGATGGTGTGGTCGTCAATCTTCTCCACCGCCACCACCTCGGTGGTGTAGTAGTTGTTGAACCAGGGGCCCTTGATGTCCTTGGAGCGCATCATCTCGTAGCCGAAGGTGTAGTCATCGGCGGTGACCGGCTTGCCGTCGGACCACTTGGCGCGCGGGTCGAGCTTGAAATAGACGGTCTGGCTGTCCGGCGCGATGGCCCAGGCATTCGCCAGGGCCGGAATGGGGTTGCCCGTGTTGGGATGGAAGCTGATGAGCCTCATCTGGTTGTCGAGGATGAAGGAACGGAACGAGCCGTTGGAATCCGGCCCCACGGTGCGAAACGTCAGCGGGAAGCTGTCGACGAAGAGATTGAGGTTGCCGCCGGGCAGCGCCTTGGGAGAGGCGAACACGGGGTCGGTGTCGTTGGTTTCCCACGTCAGATCCGCGGGCAGGCTGGCCGCCCACACCCAGGATCCGTTCAACAGCAGAAAGAGAGCACCTGTCCATTTGATTTTATTGTTCATGTTTGACTTCCTGGTCATGCCCCTGCACTGGGGGCGTCTTCATTAAGGGTCCTGTCGATGTGCCCTGGCAAGGCGCCACCGCTCACTGATAACGGGTAAATTTGCGCGGATCGAACGCCTCCCGGATGGCCTCCCCGATGAAGGAGACCATGATGAGCACCAGACTCACCGCCGCCACCACCGAACTCACGATCCAGATGGCGTCGAGGTTGTTGATCCCCTGGGAGAGCAGCTCCCCCCAGCTCGGGGTCGGCGGCGCCAGGCCAAAGCCCAGGTAGTCCAGCGCCGTCAGGGTGGAGATGTTGCCCACCACGGCAAACGGGGCCAGGGTGACGATCATCATCAGGGTATTGGGCAGAATGTGGTTGAAGATGATGCGCCGGGTGCTCGCCCCCTGGGCCCGCGCCGCCATCACGTAGTCCCGCGCCCGCTCCTTGTAGGTGAGGGTGCGCATGTACCAGGTGATCCCCATCCAGCCGAACAGCACGTTGATGCCGACGAACAGGCCGAAGTTCGGCTTGGCCAGGGAGACCAGGATCATGATGACGTAGAGGAAGGGCACCTGGGACCAGATCTCGATGAAACGCTGCATCAGGAGATCGAACCGACCGCCGAGGAACCCCATCATGCAGCCGATGCTGACCCCGATGACATAGCTCGCCACCAGCGCGATGAAGGCAAAGCCGATGGCGATGCGAAAGCCGTAGACCAGCCGTGCCAATACGTCGCGACCGCTGGTGTCGGTGCCGAGGAAATGGCGCTCCGCCAGGCTCGGGGCATAGGGCGGGTAGGCTTCCTCCTTGAAGTCCTGCTCATAGGGGTTCCAGGGGACCAGGGGCAGCAACACCCAGTCCCCCTTATCTTCCTTCGCAAATTGGCTCTTGAGCTGGCGATAGTTGGTCTCGTACTCGTAGTCGAGCCCGAAGTGCTGGCCCGGGATCACGTCCCCATAGGTGGGGAAATAGAGCTCCCCCTGATAGCTCACCGCCAGGGCCCGGCTGTTGACCAGCAGTTCCGCCAGCAGAGAGATGACCACCAGGACCGAAAAGATGACAAAGGAGTAGTAGCCGCGCTTTATCGACTTGAAGCGCTTGAGTTTTTTCAGAGTTACCGGATTCAGGTTCATGCTCACTCTCCAAACCGCACGCGGGGATCGACCAGGGCAACGCAGATGTCGGAGACAATGTTGCCCACCAGCATCAGCATGGAGGTGATGGCCAGAATGCCCATGACGGTGGGGTAATCCCGCTCGACAATGGCCTCGTAACCGAGCAGGCCGATGCCGTCGATGTTGAAGATGGTCTCGATGAGGAAGGAGCCCCCGAAGAAGACGGTGAGCACCGACCCTAAGTGACTCGCGATGGGGATCAGGCTGTTGCGCATGGCGTGATCGGTCACCGCCTTGCGAAACGGCAGCCCCTTGGCCACGGCGGTGCGCACATAATCCGCCGACAGGTTCTCCATCAGGCTGTTCTTCATGGTCATGGTGAGGATGGCGAAATCCCCGATGGCGTAGGCGATGAGCGGCAGCAGGGCGTGGGCGAAGACGGTGCGGATCTGATCCCAGCTGCTCTCCATCCCGTCAAACTCGTCCCCCGGGAAGCCCCCCATGGGCAGCCACTCCAGATGGAACGCAAAGACGGTGATGAGGAAGATCCCCACCACGTAGGCGGGCAGCGCATAGGCCATGTAGATGAGCATGGAGCTCAAGGAATCGAAGCGGCTGTTGTGCCTGAGCGCCTTGGCCACCCCGAGCGGGATGGAGACGGCATAACTCAGCAGAAAGGTGGCGAGCCCGAAGAAGGCGGTCACCGGCAACCTCTCCTTGATGAGATCCCACACCGGCTCGTAATAACGGGTCGACTCCCCGAGATCCAGCACCGCCAGCTTCTGCAACCAGTCCCAGTAGGCGACCAGCATGGGCTTGTCGAGGCCGTAGAACGCCTTGAGCTCTTCAATCTGTTCGTCGGAGAGTGCCTGCGCCCCCTTGCTGCCACTGGAGCGGCCGGACTCGTTTTGCGAGACCTGCGCCTGCAGCAGCATGCGCTCGACCGGGCCGCCCGGCACGAAGCGGGTGATGGTGAAGACGAGCAGGGTGATACCGAGAAACGTCGGGATGATCAAAAGCATCCGACGTAGGAAATACGACAGCATGGTGGAACCTCGTCCTTGTTGTTCTTTTATGGCCAGTCACATCCGGTGACGGGCCTATCCTTACCTGGCATTACTCACTGAATTGACTGGCATTGACAGACAATCCGGCTCGGTCACTGTAAAAGCTCTGCAACAAAAATCAAGTAGAACCCGGTCTGCGACCGGGAATGTCCCCCCGCAGCATATCCCGCGGATGATTTTTTCCAAAAAACCCAACTTCAATATAAAAAACTGCTACGCCGACCCGTCAAACTCGATTTTAATTATTAAAAAATTAATTACACAGGTGTTTTAATCCATACCAAGCAGAACAAAATCAACAAGTTAAGAACAAGTCGGGTTATTTTCTCATTTACCTATAAAAGAAGAGGGATAGCCGCCCCCACCCTCCGTTCCCCGGAAAACGCTCTCGCCATAAAAGCAGATGAAAATACTGCAAAAAACCGTTTTCTCGATATCGACACTGGAGTGACAAGCGACTTATCGATAAGTTCAAAAATAATCAATAAAATTGTAAAAATCGAACTTAACAACATCTTTACATAAGTTGATGCGGCATTTACGGAATAAAACGCCAAAAATATTCCATCAAGTGCATATTCCCATCTAATTCCCCCTGCCGCCCCCATCCCCGCCGCTCCATTTGACGTCCATCACCAAACCTTGATAAGCCTTACGCACCGCTCCAACGAGGGCGGTAATGGAAGCAAACAATAAACAATCAGGAAGGATACTAGCGATGCTTAGGAAAAGCAGACTCTCTGCTGCCGTAGCGTTTGCCTTGGCGAGCGCGGCAGTTGTGGCCACCCCTGTCCTGGCCGAAGAGGGCCAGAACGTAGAAAAACTGCAAAAAATCAAGGTCACCGGCTCCCGGATCTCCCGGGTCGATGTGGAAGGCTCCACCCCGGTCGTCTCCGTGACCAAGGCGAAAATCGAGCAATCCGGTCAGCAGACCGTCGCCGATTACCTCAAGCAAGCCTCCTACAACTCCTTTGGCGGCGTCTCCCCTGCCTCCGGCAGCTCCTTCCAGTCCCAATCCACCGTCGGCCTGCGCGGCCTGGGTTCCGAGCGTACCCTGGTTCTGCTGAACGGCAAGCGGGTAGCGGGTTCCCCCACCATGGGCGGCACCTCCATCAACCTCAACACCATCCCCATGGCCGCCGTTGAGCGGGTCGAGGTCAACCTGGACGGCGGCTCCGCCATCTACGGTTCCGACGCCATTGGTGGCGTGATCAACGTGGTGCTCAAAGAGGGCTACGAAGGGCTGGACTTCCAGGGCCGCATTGGCTCCCCGAGCGAAGAGGGCGGCGACGAGAAGAGCGGCTCCATCGTGGCAGGGGTGGCCGGCGAGAAGGGCTCCCTGATGGCGGTCTACGAGCACGACAAGAAGGACGTCATCTACAGTCGCGATCGGGACTATCTTGCCAAGCAGGGCAACGACTCCCCCAGCCCCTACGGCCGCAACGTGGAGGGGATCACGGGTCTTGACGCCAACGGCGACCCCATCTGGAAATACGGCCCCCTGGCCGGCGCCACCAATGCCGACGGCTCATGCAAGGAGCCCTTCGTCGGCTTCGAGGGCGGCTGTAACTTCAACTACGGCCAGGTCGCGGCCACCACGGCCTCCCGCAGCCGTGACACCCTGTACGTAAACGGTCGCTACCACATCAACGACAACGTGGACTTCGTGCCGCAGATCATCGGCTCCCGGGTCGAGAGTTTCGGCCGCTTCGCCCCGGCCGCCGGTGCCTTCACCATTGACCCGGCCAACCCGAAGAACGCCCAGTTCTTCACCGACAACGGCCTGGATGCCGCCGCCACCCAGGGTCTGGGTGAGGCTGCCTACGCCTACTACCGCTTCAGCAACGTCGGTCCCCGTGACAACTATGTCACCGACACCACCGGCAGCATGAACCTCGGCTTCGAAGGCACCATCGCCACCGAAAGCGTCGGCGACATGCAGTGGAACGCCGGCTACATGTACTCCAAGACCGACAACAAGGAGAACGGCACCGGTTACGTGCTGAAGTCCGCCGCCCAGCAGGCGATCGCCGACGGCAAGTTCGTCGGTGGTGAGTTCGACCCCCAGAGCACGGCCTCCATGGCTGCCGACACCAGCCGCCGCGCCACCATGGACTTCTACCAGTGGTACGCCGGTGTCCAGTGGGACATGGGTGAACTGCCGGCCGGTCCGGTCAGCTGGTACGCCGGTGCCGAGTACAACGACTGGGTCTATGCCGACAAGTACGACGCCCAGTCCGAAGCAGGCAACATCATCGGCTCCGCAGGCAACTCCTCCGGTGGCGTGCGTGACGTGACTGCCGCCTACATCGAGTCCCTGGTGCCCATCACCGAGCAGATCGAGCTGAACGTGGCCGGTCGCTTCGACAAGTACAGCGACTTCGGCAGCGCCTTCTCCCCCAAGGCGAGCCTGCGTTACCAGCCGCTGGACAACCTGATGCTGCGCACCTCCTGGTCCCGTTCGTTCCGCGCCCCCAGCCTGAGCGATCTCTACTCGGCTGATTCCGAGTCCGCCGACTGGGCGAAGGATTACGTCTACTGCGAGGCCAACGGCATCTCCGCGGCAGACTGCCCGAACCGCCAGTACACCACCACCCGTACCTCCAACGAGGATCTGAAGGAAGAGACCGCGGACACCTGGAACTTCGGGGTGGCCTACAGCCCGGTGGATGACCTGAACCTCTCCCTGGACTACTACACCATCAAGATCGAGGACGTGATCCAGCTGAACTCCCTGCAGTCTCTCATCTATGACGAACTGAACAGCGGCAGCTCCAGCAGCATCACCCGCAACAGCCAGGGCAAGATCGGTAGCGCCATCGCTCCCATGGTCAACCTGGGGACCCTCGAGACCTCCGGCCTCGACCTGAAAGTGGATTACACCTACGACCTGAACTACGCCACCGTGCGTTATGACCTGGGCGGTACCTACATCCTGAAATACAAGGAAGGTCTGTACGCCGGTGGTCCCGTCATCGACAAGATCGGCCAGAACGGTCTGCCCCAGATGCGCTTCAGCTCCGGTGTGGGTGTCAACGTTCCCCAATGGTGGAACATGGATACCTACCTGAGCGCGAACTACATCGACTCCCAGAGCCAGGACTACATCGCCGATACCGGTGAGGAAGTGGGCCACATCGCGTCCCAGACCACCTGGAACCTGAACGTCGGCGTGGAAGCGCCCTGGAACGGCAAGATCCAGGTCGGCGTGAAGAACATGTTCAACGTGGGCCCGTCCCTCGAGAGCGATGGCTTCACCTATGACGACGAGCTCTACAGCATCGACGGTCGCATCTACTACCTCGACTACAGCCAGAAGTTCTAATCCACCAGCAAACCACAAGCCGGCCCGTTCGGGCCGGCTTTGCCCAAGGTCCCAAGGAAGTTACGGAGATAGGGTAATCCTATGAAAACAAGGACAATTACAATGAAGAAAGCGCTCCTCGGCAGCCTGATTTCGGCTGCCTTGCTGACCAGCTTCAATCTGAGTGCCGCCACCGCCGGTCAGGCCGTGGACGCTCAAGCCGCCACCGACAATGCATCCAAAGTTTCCCAGCAGAAGATCGACAGCTACGCCGAATCTGCCGAGTCTGCCCTGGCCCAGTACAAGGCCGCCCTGCGCCAGGTAGACAGCCTGCGCGCCTACAACGAGCAAGTGGGCAAGATGGTCGACTCCCAGAGCGCCGAACTCGCCTCCATGCAAAAGCAGATCGCCCAGATCGACCAGACCAGCACCGAAGTGGTGCCCTTGATGCTCAAGATGATCGACTCCCTCGAGCAGTTCGTCTCCCTGGACCTGCCGTTCCAGAAGGTGGAGCGTGAGGACCGCGTGGCGGCCCTGACCGATCTCATGAACCGGGCCGACGTCACCATCTCCGAGAAGTACCGCAAGATCCTCGAGGCCTACCAGATCGAGGAGGGCTTCAGCCGCACCATCGAAGCCTACAAGGCAAGCCTGGACAAGGATGGGGACGAGAAGACCTACGAGTTCCTGCGCGTAGGCCGCATCGCCCTGCTCTACCAGTCCCCGGATGGCAACGAGACCGGCATGTGGAACAAGAAGACCCGCCAGTGGGAAGTACTGCCCCAGGAGTATCGCAGTGCGGTTGAACAAGGCCTTCGCATCGCGAAGAAGCAGGCGCCCCCCGCCCTCATCAAGCTGCCGGTTCAAACTGCGGAGAAAGCATCATGAAAGGAATCAAACTTGCCATCGCCTCGCTGATCGCGGGCGCTACCCTGGTCACCCTGCCGGTGACCGCCGCCGAGAAGCCGGTGGATCTCAACGCCCTGCTCAATCAGGTCAAGGCCGCCAGCACCAGCGAATCCCAGCTCAACAAGGAGCGGGAAGCCCGCTTCCTGGCTGACAAGAACGAACAAGGGGCCCTGCTCGCCAAGGCCAAGGCGGATCTCGCCGCCGAAGTCGCCAGGGGCGAAAAGCTCAAGGCCACCTTCGATGCCAACGACAAGCAGCTCACCGAGCTGACCGAAACCCTGCGCCAGCGCTCCGGCAACATGGGCGAGATGTTTGGCGTGCTGCGCCAGTTCGCCGGTGAATTCAAGGGGATCTTCAATGCCTCCGCCCGCCGGGTCGAACATCCCGAGCAGACCGCCCTGCTGACTCGCCTGGCCGAGAGCAAGGAGCTGCCCTCCAGCGATGACCTGACCGCCTTCTGGACCACCACCCTCAGCCGCATGGTCGACGGTGGCAAGGTAAGCCAGATCCCGGCCACCGTGGTCTACGGCGAGGGCAACCAGGCCCAGAAGACCGTGACCCAGATAGGCGAGTTCAACACCGTCTCCGAAGGCAAGTACCTCACCTTCGTGCCGGAGACCGGCAAGTTCGAGCAACTCTCCCGCCAGCCCGAGAACGCGGTGCTGGAACCGGTCGCCAAGTTTGAACAGGGTGGCGGCAGCGTCGAACCCATCTTCATCGACCCGTCCCGCGGCGTGATCCTCTCCCTGCTGGTGCAGTCGCCGACCCTCAAGGAGCGCATCGATCAGGGTGGCTCCGTGGGCTACGTGATCCTGGCGCTGGGTGTCATCGGTACCCTGCTGGCCCTGTTCTGCGGCGCCCGTCTCTCCCTCATCGGCGGTGCCATGCGCAAGCAACTGAAATCCGAGCAGATCATCAAGGGCAACCCCATCGGCGAGATGCTGGGAGCCTACCAGGATCACCGGGGTGACAACATCGAGGATCTGGAATCCAAGCTCGACGAGATCATCCTGCGCAACGTGCCCAAGCTGGAGAAGGGCATCAGCCTCATCAAGCTGATCGCCTCCGTCGCCCCGCTGCTGGGCCTGCTGGGTACCGTGGTCGGGATGATTGCCACCTTCCAGGCCATCACCCTGTTCGGTACCGGTGATCCCAAGCTGATGGCGGGGGGTATCTCCGAGGCCCTGGTGACCACCATGCAGGGTCTGGTCGTGGCCGTGCCCATGCTGTTCCTCTACACCATCGTCCAGACCCAGAGCCGCCGTCTGATCCAGGTACTGGAAGAGCAGAGCGCCGGTTTCGTTGCCCGTTATCAGGAACGTCTGCACGCCGCCAAAGCCGCAGCCTAAGGAGTCACCCATGTGGTTCTGGTTGATTGAAGAAGTCGAGTCGGTCCGCCGGTTTCTGGGATTGGGGGGCGACGTGCTGGTCGCCCTGTTCTTCCTGACCCTGATGATGTGGGCCCTGCTGCTGGAGCGCTGGTTCTACTTCATGGCGGTCTATCCCCAGCAGGTGAAGCAGACCAAGGCGGCCTGGCTGGCCCGCACCGATCACCTCTCCTGGTCCGCCAGGCAGATCCGCCGCGAGCTGGTCTCCCGGGTTGCCATGGCGGTGGACAAGGGGATGCCGGTCATCAAGGTGCTGATCGCCCTCTGCCCGCTGATGGGGCTGCTCGGGACCGTGGTGGGCATGGTGCAGGTGTTCGACACTCTGGCCATCACCGGCACCGGCTCCCCCAGGGCGATGGCCTCGGGGATCTCCAAGGCGACGGTACCGACCATGGCGGGCATGATTGCCGCCCTTTCCGGCCTGTTTTTTGTCAGCCGGCTCGATCACAAGGCCAAGCTGGCCGTGCAGAAGCTGGAAGACAACCTGAAACACGGCTGATGCAGGATGCACATCCCCGGCCGGGCCATGCCCGCCGGGGCACAGAACAAGCAAGGAGTTTTTGCCATGAGAAAACGTCACAGCGACAGCGGTGCTGACGAGGCGGCCATCGATTTGACCCCCATGCTGGACATCGTGTTCATCATGCTGATCTTCTTCATCGTCACCACCTCGTTCGTCAAGGAGTCCGGCGTGGAGATCAACCGCCCGAGCGCCAGCACGGCCGAGACGGTGAAGAAGGGGAACATCATGGTCGCGGTCCGCGAGAACGGCCAGGTCTGGGTCGACAAGCGCATCGTCGAAGTGGGTGCCGTGCGTGCCAACATCGAGCGGCTGCGGGCGGAGAACCCGGAAAGCGCCGTGGTGATCCAGGCCGACAGCGAATCCCGTTCCGGTCTGGTGGTGCAGGTCATGGACCAGATCCGCATGGCCGGTGTCCAGAACATCTCCATCGCCGCCGACAAGAGCAGCTGATGCCGGAGCGAATGCCATGAGATACCTGATATCGTTAGCGGTCTCCTGCGTGGTGGTGTTCTTCCTGTTCCTGGGAATGAACAAGCTCATCACGCCGGATCACCGGGAGCTGACGGAGCGGGAGGACGTCACCATGACCGACTTCATCCGCCTCAAGCCTCAGGAGACCTTGCAAGAGAAACAACGGGAACTGCCCAAACCGCCGCCCCCGAAACGCCCGCCGCCCCCGCCCGAGATGGAGGTGGCGAGCACGGACAGGCCGAAGATGGACAGCTCCCCCATGGACATGCCCAAACTCGACATCCCGGTCAACATCGGTGGCGGCAACGCCCTGGGTGCCTACAGCACCGGCGGCGGTGGCGGCGGCATGGGTGGCAACAACGGCGCCATCCCGATGGCGACCTTCGAGCCCATGATGCCCCGCAAGGCGGCCCTGGCCGGTCTTGCGTCCGGCAAGGTGCTGGTGGAGTTCACCGTCACCGAGCGCGGTACCGTGAGCAACATCCGCATCGTCAAGGAAGAGCCCCGCAGCTATGACCTCGGCAAGGCGGCGCGCCAGACCATCGCCAAGTGGACCTTCAAGCCGGCCATGGTGGACGGCAAGCCGCAGGCCAGTCGCATGCAGCAAGAGATCGAGTTTGCGACCAACTAAGGAGGGTGGCGATGAAAAAGTTACATACCCTGATCCTCGCCCCGGTGGCCATGGCGGTGCTGCTCAGCACCGCCACCTGGGCCGCCGAACAACCCGCCCTGTCTGACCGCGCCTACCGCGCGGTCAACAAGGCCCAGGCGTTGATCACCGAGAAGAAATACGGCGAGGCCAATGCCAAGCTGCAGGAGGCGCTGTCCGGCGCTGGCGAGCGGGTCTACGACAAGGGGGTCATTTTGCAGACCCTGGGCTTCGTGGCGGCGCAGCAGGAGAAGTACGGTCAGGCGACCAAGTACTTCGCCGACGCCATCGCCACCGGCGGCCTGCCGCCCCCGGTGGCCCAGCAGGTGCGCTACAACCTGGCCCAGCTCTACATGGCGGAGGGGAACTTCAAGGGTTCCATCAACACCATGAAGGAGTGGTTCGCAAACCTCGGCAAGGACGAGAAGCCGACCCCGCACGCCTACATCACCCTGGCCAACGCCCATGTGCAGCTCAAGCAGTACAGGGAAGCCATTCCGGCAGTGGACAACGCGATCAAGCTCTCCGCGGGCAAGGCGCCGGAGTCCTGGTACCTGCTGAAGATGGCGGCCCACTACGAGCTGAAACAGTACAAGCCGGCTACCGAGGTGCTGACCGCCCTGGTGGACCGCTACCCGGAGAAGAAGAAGTACTGGACCCAGCTCTCGGCCATGCACATGCAGGCGGGCAACGATGCCAAGGCCCTGGCGGCACTGGAAGGGGCCTACAACCTCGGCATGCTGACCGAAGCCAACGAGTTGCAGCGGCTCGCCAACTACCTCGCCTTCGCCGGCATTCCCCACCGCGCCGCCCGCGTGATGGAGAAAGCCATGAAGGAGGGGCAGATCGAGAGCACCGCGGCCAACTACAAGACGCTCGCCAACTACTGGCATCAGGCCAAGGAGCTGGACCCGGCCATCGACACCCTGGCCAAGTCCTACAAGCTGGCCCCCAATGCCGAGCTGCAGCTCAAGATGGCGCGCATGATGATCCAGAGCAAGCGCTACCAGGATCTGGTTGCCTTCGCCGCCAAGCCTGCCGCCAACGCCAGCGGCGAGCAGCGGGCGGATCTGAAGTTCCTGACCGGGGTCGCCTATTTTGAGCAGCAAAAGCCCAAGGAGGCGCTCTCCGCCTTCACTCAGGCTGCCCAGAACGGCAACGTCAGTGGTCGTGCTTCCCCCTGGATCAGCTTCTTGAAAGAGCAGCAGGGCGGCGCCGTCACCCAATAAAGCTGCGCGGCCCGGCTGGCGGGGCGGGGATCTCCCCGACTCGGCATCCGGGCCGCGACACATCGACAAGGGGGTCACCCCGCAGATTGCCTTGGTGGCAATTGGCCGCTCTTCGGAGCGGTCTTTTTTATGGCACCGCCCCTGCCCTTTTCCCCCTCCTTCTCCTGATACAAGGCACAAAAAAATCCGGAGCCTGGGCTCCGGATTGGGTCGTTGCGTTGGGAGGGGGCAACCCCTTCAACAGGTCATCAGTCACTGCATACCAGCGTCCAGCTGCCGTCGCCCGCTCTGAGCTCGCGGCTGGTACAGCAGCCGGGACAACTCAGTAGCTGCACACCAGCTTCCAGCTGCCATCGCCCGTCTTGGGCTCGCTGCTGGTCCACCAGTTGGCCTGCCACACCGCCTTGCCGTTGGTCATGCGGTCGTTGCCATTGGCGTGATCCCCGCGCGGCCAGGTCGGATAGGCATTGTAGTCCGCCGGGTTGACGTTCTGGCTGGCACAGGTGGTGCCACCGCTGCCGCCGTCACCACCACCACTGCTGCCCAGCACCGCCTCGGCCAGGGCCGGGAAGTCGGACTTCAGGCCTATGGTCTGGCTGCCGGCAATCAGGCGCATGCCGCTCGGCACGCCGGCGGCCGGCAGGTAGTAGGTCATGGCCACTTCCACGTCGGTGCCCGGCGTCCAGGCTTTCCAGGCCGGCAGCGTCAGAGCCACCTTGTGGAAGTCCTTCTCATTGGCGATGCCGTCCGAGTTCTGGTTGCCACCGCTCTCCACCACTTTCAGTCCCATGCCGCTCTGGTCGGTGATGGTGTCTGAGGTGGAGGTGGGGACCAGGAACTCGATGCGGGTGCCGCCCGGAATGGTCTGGGTCGACTTGTTGGTGAGCTTGAGGGTCGGGTTGATCGGGTAGTTGGAGTCCCCTTCCTTGAAGCCGGAGAGGCTCACGCCGATGTCGAGCTGGGCAGCCGGCGTCGGCAGATCATTCTGCTTCAGGGCCGCCTTGTCGGCCTTGCTGAACTTCTCGTAGGCGAGGCTGGTGAGGGTGCTGCCCATCACGTACTCGTTCTTCGCGGCATCGAAGTCATAGTCCCCCGCCATCTCCCAGAACATGACGCCCCCCAGGCCCCGCTTGACGATGTAGTCGAGCTTGTGACCCATGGACTCTTCATCTTCGGTGGAGAGGAACACCTTTTTCTGCTCGTTCCAGAGCCAGGGCGCATGGGCCTTGTCGTCGTAGTAACGCACATACTGGCCTTGCATCACGTGGGCCGGGTTGTTGGGATCCAGACCCCAGGCCTGGCCGTAGCTCGGCAAGGTGGTGATGCCGAGGCTAGCGGCGTGCTCCAGGTTCTTGGCATGCCACATGGGCACGGCGCCGCCGCCAATCTCCTTGCCGTTCTTGTCAAGGTCATGCCAGATGTTGTCGATGCCCACCGCCCCGTTGCCGCACGGAATGGTGCTGCCACCGGTGCCCGGCTGGCAATCGCTCTGGCTCGGCAGCGCCGCCTTGCCACCCAGACCGTGGGTGCCACCGGTGACCCCCTGCCAGCCACGGGTGTAATAGGGCACCCCTATGTTGATCTTGCCCGCCGCCAGGGCACCACGGAAGTAGTGGGCCGCCCAGGCGGAGTTGAGATAGCCGATGCCGCCAAACTGGGCCTGGGTGTAGACACCCCACTGGGACAACTCGGGATCCGCCTTGTTGTCGAACAGGGCGGCGTTGTGACCGACGAAGTGGTTCCAGGCACCGTGGAAGTCATAGGTCATCAGGTTGACGTAGTCGAGGTACTGGGTGACCTGGAAGTTTTCCATGCCGCGCAGCAGGTAGGCCGAGGCCGGCGAGGCGATGGTCAGCATGTACTTGCGACCGTCCTCGGTGCCGGCGCTGTCGAGCTTGTTGCGCAGGGTCTTCATCAGCACTTCATAGTTCGCAAAGAGCTTGCCGCGACACTGGTTGGAGAGCGGGAAATCGTTGGGGTTGCCCGCATCCTTCATGGAGGTGGGGTACTCGTAGTCGATATCCACCCCATCAAAGCCGTACTGGCGGATGAAGCCCACGGCCGAGTCGGCAAAGGCGTTGATGCCGGCGGTGTTGACCGAGCAGTCGCCCTTGGTGGTGGCGGCGTAGAAGCCGCGGGTATCGGCCCAGCCCCCGACGGAGATGAGGGTCTTCACGTCCGGGTACTGCTTCTTGTACTTGGACAGCAGGTTGAAGTGACCCTGATAGGCGAACTCCGGATCCATCTCGGCGCCCGGCACTCCGTTCCAGGTCAGCTTGGTGGCGGCGTCATCCACCTTGATGGTGTGACTCTGCTCGTCCACCGCCGCGAAGGCGTAGTTGATGTGGGTGATCTTGTCCCAGGGAATGTCGCTCACCAGGTAGGCGGGCAGGCCGTTCTTGCCGGTGCGCCAGGAGGTGAAATACCCGATGACGCGGCGGCCGTGGTCATCCCCCATGCACTCGCTGCCGTCGGCGCGGTAGATCTGGCGCACGTCGCAGGAGAGGTTGCCGCCGGTGGGGGGCAGGGCCGCCTCTTCCACCTGCACGTCCACCTGGGCCGACTCGCCAGAGAGGTTGCTCTTGTCGGTCGCCACCAGCTTGAGGCCGGTCAGCCCCTTGTTCTGGGGCGTCCAGCTCAGCTGCCAGGGGGCGCTGGTGTCCTCGCCCACCTTCTGGCCATTCACGAACAGCTCGACCTTGGCGACGTCGTCATTGGCGTCGGTGACATTGCCGCTCACGGTGAGGGCGCGGCCCAGGGTCACCCTGGCACCGGCGGCCGGGCTTGCGATGCTCACCCTGGGCGCCTCCGGGGCCACCACGGCGGCGACCTTGAAGCTCGAATCCGCCTCGCTCAGCACCTTGCCGTCTTTATCCAGCGCCCGGGCCTTGAGGGCGTGATTGCCCGCACCGGCGGCAGACCAGCTGGCACTCCAGGGAGAAGCCGTGGCGGTGGCGACCAGGGTGCCGTCGATGAGGTATTCCACCCGGGCGAGCGCCGTGACCGGGCCGCTCAGCGTCACCGCCAGGGCCACACTGGCCCCCTCGCTGACGCTGGCACCCACGGCGGGGGAGCCGATGGCGACGACCAGGGCCGGCGGCGGCACCTCGCCACCATACAGCTTCCAGGCATCGGCCCAGACCACCCCCACCCCGGGGGCGTAGTGATAGGGGGACGCGCCGCACCAACCTGAGTAAGGGAATTCCTTGCATTCATAGAGGGCGCCTGCGTTGCTGACGATGTCGCCAGACTTGTAGGCGGTGCCGGCCTGATAGGCGGGGTAAGCGGCCTGCGCCCAGGCAGGGACGGCCGCAAGGGCGACCAGCATGGCAAGCCTGCTGGGCCTCAAGATCTGTTGCATATTGTTATCTTCCTTGTTTTGTCTTGGCTTCAATACCGGGAAAAGCGCAATCGCAACAGGGAACAAGGGAGCGACAACAGGCCATGGACGGGCCACAAACCCTCAAGTCACCCTGGGTAACCCCGCTGTCTGGCCCGGATGGGACAGATCGGAGGCTTTGCGTCCCGGCATCACTGCCGGTTTGCCCTTTGCCTGGGTTCCGTGAGGAACGGCTCGAGTATAGGAAGCAAGTGACCACTGCTCAATCTTTATTCTCGAAGGAAAATATGTGAATGCTGGCGGCCTCACACTTTTCGCTCCCACCTGATGACAAATAGATCATCAATATCAAACTGTTAGCCACGTCAAAAAATGGCAGATGGGCTCCTTTGTCTCCTCATAATGTGCGTTGGTTCACTGGTCAGAGCTGCCAGAAATGTGACAATGCGCGCCCTTGGCCACGATGCCAAGGCTATGGAAACACTGGCAAAAATAAAAAAAGGAATACCCATGAAAGGAACACCTACCCTGCTGTCGCTGGCCGTGGGGCTCGCGCTCGCGTCCCCCTCTCTCTACGCCGCCGGCTTCAGTTGCCCGGCCGACAGTGCCCTCACCCCCATCCCCGCCATCCAGGGCAGTGGCGACAAGAGCCCCCTCGTCCCGGACGATCAGTTCGAAAGCGCCCAGAGCGTCTCGGTCAAGGCGGTGGTCTCGGGTCTGGGGGAAAGCCTCAACAAGGGCTTCTACCTGCTGGATGTGCAGGGGGACGGCAACCCCGAGACGTCGGACGGCATTTTCGTCTACCTCAATGACAAGAACTTCGCCAGCAAGTACCCGGACATCCAGCCGGGCGCCCTGGTCTGTCTGGAGGCCAAGGTCGAGGAGTATTACGGCCACACCCAGCTCAAGCCCCTGTTTGACGGCAGCACGCCGCGCCTGACAACCCTGGCCCAGGGCGCCGCCCCGGCCGCCACGGCGCTGCGGGTACTGGAGGGGGAAACCCTGGCCCGGGCCCTGGAGCGTCACGAAGGGATGCGAGTGCGCCTTGACGCCGACAGCGCCCTCAAGATCAGCCGCAACTTCAGCTACGACTATGCCGCCCGGCGCAACAACCTGGTGCTCGCTCACGGCGCCCCGCTGATGAAGCCGACCCAGCTCCATGTGGCGAGCAGCCCCGAGGCCGTGGCGCTGGCCGAGGCCAACGCCAGCAACCGCGTCTTCCTCGAGTCGGACTTCAAGGCGGGGGACGGCAAGCTCCCCTGGCTGCCCGCCTGGGAGCCGGAGCAGGGTTACCTGCGCATCGGCGATGCCCCGATCAATCTGGAGGCCATGGTCGGCTACAGCTACAACGAGTACCGCCTGATCGTGCCCCGGGATCAGACCATCACCGCGGGGGATCTGCTGCGCACCAGCGACAACGACCGCCAGAGCGCCCCGGCCCGCCTGGATGGCACTGACCTTCGCATCGGCAGCTTCAACGTGCTCAACTACTTCACCAGCCACTCCAGCGTGGGGGGTGCCCTCAACGTGCTCTGCGCGGATCAGGCGGATGCGGACAGCACCAAGGGCTGCAACCGCGGCGCCAAGAGCCTGGAGGAGTTCCAGTTGCAGCGCGCCAAGATCGTCAACGCCATCACCGAGATGGACGCCGACCTGCTCGGCCTGATGGAGATGGAGAACAACGGCTTTGACGAGCACGCCGCCCTCCACGATCTGGTGGAGAGCCTCAACGCCAGGCAGAAGGAGGCGAGCAAGCACTACGCCTTCGTCACCCTGCCCAAGGCCCTGCTCACGGAGGATCGCTTCTTTGGCGGCGACGCCATCATGGTGGCCATGATCTACCGCCCCGCCCTGCTCACCCCGAGCGGGGATGCCGACGTCATCCCCCTGCCCCAGCAGCGCTACACCACGGGCGGCGTCACCAAGAGCGCCGGTCAGCGGGACTCCCTGGTCCAGCGCTTCACCGTGGCGGGCAGCGACGCCCCCCTGACCCTGGTGGTCAACCACCTCAAGTCCAAGGGGTCGGGCTGCTATGAGAACGGGGATGGCAAGACGGAGCCTGCGGATCTGCAGGGCAAGTGCACCGAGTTTCGGGTGAGCGCCGCCAAGGTGCTGGGGGAGGCGGTGAGCAAGATGCCGGGCCAGGTGCTGCTGGTGGGGGACTTCAACTCCTACGCCAAGGAGGATCCCATCCGGGTGCTGACCGACTATGCGCCGGTCGCGGGGGAGCGCCAGATCCGCTCCGCCTCCCACACCTACATCGGCGACAAGCCCTATGAACAGATGGGCCAGACGGTGGCCAAGGGTTACGGCCTGGTGGATCTGAACGTCAAGTTCAACCAGGAGAAGGCCATCTCCTACAGCTACGAGGCCGAGCTCGGCACCCTGGACTACGCCCTCGCCAACCCGGCGCTGGCTGACAAGGTGGTGGCGGTGGCCGACTGGCACATCAACTCCTTCGAGAGCAACCTGTTCGAATATGGCAGCGCCTACACCGGCGATCTCATCAAATCGGACAACCCCTTCAGCGCCTCGGACCACGACCCCGTCATCGTCGACCTCAAGCTCAAGGAAGCGAGCAAGGGGGGTGGCGGCGCCATGGGCGCCCTGCTGCTGGCCCTGTTGCCGCTCGCCTGGCGGCGTCGTCGCTAAGACGCGGCATCCTCGATGCCAGGTGCAAAGCCCGCGATGATCGCGGGCTTTTTTGTGGTTCATCGCGGCTTTCCGGGGAAGGCCGCCTTGATTTTCAGAAAAAAGTATTCTGAGTCCCTAAATCCATATGCCATACGCTTTATCACTTTGATCTTGTTGTTCACCCCTTCCAGCACACTCGTGTGCATCGGGTAGTTTGCACTCGCCAGGATCCCCCGCATATATTTCGATAAATTTCGACCAAATCGTTGCAGCGGCGCTAGCCCGCTTTCCTTCACCTGCCGCATCCAGCTCCGCCATCGTCGCCATCCTTCCCACACGCTCGGCGCATACCAGATGCCCTTCAACCCCTCTTTCAGCACGTACACCATCGCCAGCGGTTGATTCGCCGCCAACAGCTCCTGCAACTTCACATCCTGTTTTTCACTCAACTTCGCCCGATTACGTAGCAGCAACCAACGCGCACTTTTGACCACTTTTCGCGCCGGTTTATCGCTTTTCAGTGCATTCGCCTGCTCCACTCGCACCCGGTCCACCACCTCTCGGCCATAGCGAGCCACCACGTGGAACAGGTCGTAGACCACCTCCGCCTGCGGGCAGTGTTGCTTCACCTCCAGGTCGAACGCCGTGTTCATGTCCATCGCCACCGCTTCAATCTGCTGGCATCGCTCGCCGAGCTGCTCGAAGAAGGGACGGATAGCGGCCCGGCTGTTGCCGTGCCCCACCCACAGGACGCGGGTTCGCTCGGCATCCATGATCACGGTGGCATAGCGGTGTCCCTTGTGCAGGGCAAACTCATCCATCACCAGCCGCCGCACCTCCCCAAGTTCGATGGTGCCCACACTGGTCTGCAAACGGCGCTTGTCGATCTCCTTGATGGTGTGCCAACCGACCCCGGTGAGCTGGCTGACATGGCGGATGGGGAGGTACTGAACGAGCGCTTCAATCCAGCACTGCATGCGCCGGGTGAGGCGGGAGCCAGAGGGGAGCCAGTCGATATGTTCACTGACGCGACCACAGCGCAGACAGTCGACGCGGCGAACAGGCAGTTGTAACCAGACTTGTCGGTCAAATAGGTCTCGCTCACGCACCCGGCGGATACGTTGGTCGTGGATCAATGGCGTGGGTTGCAGGCATCGGCGACAACGGGGCAACAGGTCGGCGCGAGGCTCAAGGGTAAACAGGGTGTGATGGTTGGCAGAAAGCGCTTGGGCGATGACGGTATAACCTGGCCAGAAGGAGGCAATATCAATATGATGCACGGCGACAGCAGGGTGATGGTGGTGGTGTGTTTGGAGACAGCCAGTTTACCAGCACCCTGTCTGTCAACTTCCACTTCCCCAAGATCCCGCGAAGAACCTTTTTTGTGCCAGGGCCATTTGAAAAACAAATGTAAAAGGCCACATCATGGGATGAATAAATGCCCTGTTGCCCCGCCTCACCCCTTTCCCAGGGGGCTGGCACCCTGCCGACGGGGAAACCCGGTGCTGACACCAGGGGCCGGATAGCATATCCCGCAGGCTGCCGAACGAGCCAACCGCCACGCGGCAGAGGATGGCACCGCGCAGCCCGCGTCATGGCCATGGCGGCATCGGCGCCAATCCCCACCCTCACTCCCGTCAGCGGCGGCCAGGGCCGCTGATGCCCTCGCGGACAGGGTGAAGCACCATCACAGGCTGCCGAACGAACCAACCGCCACACGGCAGAGGATGGCATCGTGCAGCCCGCGCCGTGGCCATGGCGGCATCGGCGCCAATCTCCACCCTCACCCCCGTCAGCGGCGGCCAGAGCCGCTGATGCCCTCGCGGACAGGGTGAAGCGCCATTTGCCAGACAAATGCAAAGGGCGAGATCATGGGAAATCCAAATGACAGGCAAACAAAAAGGCCACCGCGATGCGGTGGCCTTGGTGCTTTCTTGCGAAAGATGGTGGAGCTACGCGGGATCGAACCGCGGACCTCTTGCATGCCATGCAAGCGCTCTCCCAGCTGAGCTATAACCCCGATGTGTGTGAGTGACGCTGAATCACTCTGAATTTGGTGGAGCTACGCGGGATCGAACCGCGGACCTCTTGCATGCCATGCAAGCGCTCTCCCAGCTGAGCTATAACCCCAAATTCGGTACTGAATGAATGGTTCTGGCGGCCATTCATCCTCAATAATGGTGGAGCTACGCGGGATCGAACCGCGGACCTCTTGCATGCCATGCAAGCGCTCTCCCAGCTGAGCTATAACCCCACAAAGGTCGGCCTGGGTGATACACACCGCACTGCCCTGGGTACTTCATGTCAATCGGGAACCTGGTGGAGCTAAGCGGGATCGAACCGCGGACCTCTTGCATGCCATGCAAGCGCTCTCCCAGCTGAGCTATAACCCCTTGGACTCCAGATTGTTCGAGGAGAATTTGGTGGAGCTACGCGGGATCGAACCGCGGACCTCTTGCATGCCATGCAAGCGCTCTCCCAGCTGAGCTATAACCCCAACTCACCTCGGCGCTACCAAAGTTATCTCTGGCAACGGAGGCGCATGATAGGCATCACCCGCTTTGCTGTCAACCCAAAATTCTCGCCCGCTGGAGCGTTTAGTCAAAATTCAGGCAGTTAGCTGTTTTTACCGCCAACCTCGTCGCTATGTCGCTGTTTTACGTCGCAAATCCGCTTGAGGCCAAAATACGAAGGGCCCCCGTAGGGGCAATGCTGATCAGTTAAGGATCCATTGACCGATCCTTCTGCTGTAGGACAATCCGGAACCAATCACTGGTTCCGGATTTTTTTATGTCTATTGCAAACGATCTGAACGATGTTGTTGAGGCATCTGGCGACATGCTGGCTCGGCTGGCCATTTTTGCCGACCATATTCCCGACGAATGGATTACTGCCGCTGCCGCCTTGTCTGAAAAGGCCACTATCCGCCGACGCCGCTTACCTTCTGATATGGTCTTGTGGCTCGTCGTGGGGATGGCCTTTTTCCGCAATGAGCCCATCTCCGAGGTCGCTCGGCGCCTCAACATCTGTGCAGAAGGGTTGGCCAATGATGCCTTGCTCGCGGACAGTGCCCTGTCTCAGGCCCGTCAGCGACTCGGCAAACAGCCGCTCGAGTGGCTGTTCAAACAGTGCGCCGATGTGTGGGGGCGGGAACGTTATCCTGAAGACCATTGGCACGGTTTACAGGTCTTTGCCATCGATGGGGCCCTGTTCCGAACCCAGGATATGCCTGAACTCAGAGCACATTTCGGCTCGGGTAACACCTCAACCAACCGGCAGACACCCTACCCGATGCTGCGGTTGGTCACGCTCATGAATGTCCGCTCGCATGTCATTGCCAACGCGGCCATCAGCCCGTACCGCAAAGGGGAAATCCCCCTGGCCAGCGAGTTCATTCACTCATTGCCGGACAAGTCAGTGACCCTGCTGGATAAAGGCTTCTTCGGTGCCGACCTGTTGCTGCGTATTCAGGCCGAAGACACCGACCGTCACTGGCTCATCCCGGAACGCAAGGGGCTGGTATACACGGAACTTGAGCGCTATGGCGACGGTGACCGTCTGTTGCAAATGACGGTCTCGCCTCAGGCTCGCAAGAAAAACCCGGCGTTGCCGACACACTGGCAAGTTCGCGCAGTGACCTATGAGGTGGCAGGCAAGGAGAAAACGGTCTTTACCTCCCTGCCCGTGGCGCGATTCAGTGCAGCTCAGGTGGCGACCCTGTACCACGAGCGCTGGGAAATCGAGCTGGGATACCGGGATATCAAAAGCGCGATGCAGCACAACGCCATCACGCTGAGAAGCAAGAAAGTGGACTTGGTCTATCAGGAGCTGTGGGGATTGCTGCTTGGATACAATCTGGTCAGGCGGGAGGCCAGCCAGGCCGCCGTAGCCCATCAGCGAGCGCCCAATGAGGTGAGCTTTAAGTTTGCCTGTCAGTTCATCGCGAACCAGATGGCAGTGATGGCGGGCGCGTTATCGCCAGCCCATACGCCACGGAGGTTGGCGGAGTTGCGGGGCTGCATAGGCGTCATGTTCATAGAAAAACGCCCCAGGCCATCGAGACCCAGGGCGGTGAAGATATCAAAGACCCGTTTTCCGGTAAATCGCAATGCGGCTCCGCTTAAGTGAACAGCATTGCCCCGTAGGGGGCCCTTTTCATGCCATGGCCGATGTTTATTCAGCGGCCATGCGCGCTTCGATGTACGCCAGGGCGCGATCGATACAGGCGAGGACCCGCTCCTTGCCCACCAGCGCCATCACGGCGTCGGCGATGCCAGGGGACTGGCCCGTACCGGCGTTCTGAATTACTCGGCGGCCATGCGCGCTTCGATGTACGCCAGGGCGCGATCGATGCGGGCGAGGACCCGCTCCTTGCCCACCAGCGTCATCACTGCGTCGATGGCAGGGGAAAGATTACCCCAGACCGGTGACGGCAATGTGCGGCGGCAAGCTTACTCGGCGGCCATGCGCGCTTCGATATACGCCAAAGCGCGGTCGATACGGGCGAGGACCCGCTCCTTGCCCACCAGCGCCATCACGGCGTCGATGGCAGGGGAGAGATTACCCCAGACCGGTGACGGCAATGTGCGGCGGCAAGCTTACTCGGCGGCCATGCGCGCTTCGATATACGCCAAAGCGCGGTCGATACGGGCGAGGACCCGCTCCTTGCCCACCAGCGCCATCACGGCATCGATGGCAGGAGACTGGCCCAGACCGGTGACGGCCACACGCAGCGGCATGCCGACCTTGCCCATGCCCTGACCCAGCTCGGCGGCGGTCGCTTCAATCAGCTCGTGCAGCGCCTCGGTGGTCCAGGTCTCCAGGGCCGCCAGCTTGGTCTTGGCCAGCGCCAGCGGCTCGGCAGCCACACCGCGCAGGTGCTTCTTGGCAGCGGCTTCGTCGATGGCCTCGTACTCTTCGAACAGGTAGCGGCTCTGGGCAGCCACCTCGACCAGGGTGTTGCAGCGCTCGGCCAGCAGGGTGACCACGTCGGCCAGCGCCGGGCCATTGCTGGTGTCGATCTGCTGGTGTTCCATGTGCCAGGCCAGGTGCTTGGCCACATAGGCCGGATCCAGGCTGCGCATGTAGTGGTTGTTCAGCCACAGCAGCTTGTCGGTGTTGAAGGCGGAAGCCGACTTGGAGATGGCGTCCAGGCTGAACAGCTTGATCATCTCGTCCAGGCTGAAGATCTCCTGATCGCCGTGGGACCAACCCAGACGCACCAGGTAGTTCAGCAGCGCTTCCGGCAGGTAGCCGTCGTCGCGGTACTGCATCACGGAGACGGCGCCATGGCGCTTGGAGAGCTTGGCGCCGTCGTCACCCAGGATCATGGAGACGTGGGCAAATTCCGGTACCGGCGCGTTCAGCGCCTTGTAGATGTTGATCTGGCGCGGGGTGTTGTTGATGTGGTCTTCGCCACGCACCACGTGGGTGATCTCCATGTCCCAGTCATCGACTACAACACAGAAGTTGTAGGTCGGCGCACCGTCGGTACGGCGAATGATCAGATCGTCCAGCTCGGTGTTGGCGAACTCGATGCGGCCACGGACGTGGTCATCGAACACCACGGAGCCTTCGGTCGGGTTGCGGAAGCGGATCACGTGCGGCGCATCGGCCGGATGATCGTGGGCGCCATCCCGGCACTTGCCGTCATAGCGGGGCTTCTCGCCGTTGGCCATCTGGCCTTCGCGCAGCGCTTCCAGCCGCTCCTTGGAGCAGTAGCACTTGTAGGCGCGACCGTCAGCCAGCATCTCGTCGATGAGGCCGTTGTAGCGATCGAAGCGCTTGGTCTGGTAGTAGGGGCCCTCATCCCAGTTCAGCTCCAGCCATTCCATGCCCTCAATGATGGCGTCGATGGCCTCCTGAGTGGAACGTTCCAGATCGGTATCCTCGATACGCAGCACAAACTCACCGCCCTGGTTCTTTGCAAACAACCAGGAATAGAGTGCGGTACGGGCACCGCCGACATGCAAAAAGCCGGTCGGGCTGGGAGCAAAACGGGTTTTGACTTTCATCTTTAAGCCTTGTGTAGAGGGCCTTGGGCCAATTCGTTAAAAAAACCGTCGCATTTTAGCACCGACAATGACGGATGGGAAAACCATGGCGAGGCAGAGGGGAAAATATGGTCTACTCCCGCAAAAACCGCTGTTTTAGAGTGATGTCTCAGAATTTTCCCTTTTTTCCCGCTTAGCTAGGCGAGGTCGCTGGAGAGATCTCCCGCACAGCCGATACTTCAGTCACCCCGTCAACGAACCCTCAACGATACAAGGAACGCGCGATGCAGTTTCGTTCTATCCAGAATCGTATCCTGGTACTGGCCGGTGTCGCCATGACCACGGCCCTGGTCATCCTGATCCTGCTCAACCAGTATTCAGGCCGGCAGACCCAGCAGCTCACCATCGACTCCAGCCGCGCCGCCCTGCAACAGGAGGCGTGGCAGAAGGTGAGTGCCAACGCCCGTGCCGAGGCCGCCACCATCACCCAGCTGCTGCAAAAGGGGCTCTCCTACACCCAGCAGATGGCCAGCGTCTTCGCCCGCCAGCAGGAGGGCAAGCTGCCGCTGGATCGCCAGCAAGCCACCGATCTGCTCAAGGCCCAGCTTGCCCTGGAGCCTCAGCTCTATGGCGCCTTCGCGGGCTTCGAGCCCAACGGCTTCGACGGCCAGGACGAAAGCTTCGCGGGACAGGCAGCCCTTGGCAGCGACGACAAGGGGCGCTTCGTTCCCTACTTCTACCGCGACAAGGATCAGATCGGCAGCGATCTGCTGCTCTCCATCGAAAAGAGCGATCCGGACGAGTTCGGCAACCCGGCCAACGACTACTACGCCTGCCCGAAACGGGAGGGGCGCCCCTGCCTCATCGATCCCTTCAAGGTGGACATCAACGGCCAGCAGGTGCTGGTGAGCACCATCACCACCCCCATCCTGGTGGATGGCCGGTTCAAGGGCATCGCCGCGCTGGATCTGGCGGTGGACTCCATCAGCCGCCAGGCCCAGTCCCTCAACAGCAACATCTATGACGGCAAGGGGGAGACCCTGATCGTCAGCGCCGCCGGCGTCATCACCGGCACCAGCGGCGACGCCAGCCTGCTCGGCAGCCGCGCCGACAAGGTGCTCGGCAACGGCTGGCAGCAGTACCTCAAACCGGACGTGCAGCGCCAGGAGCTCACCGACGCGTTCCGTATCTCGGTGCCCATCGCGGTGCCCGGCATGGCCCGCAACTGGGCCATCATCGTCACCCTGCCCTACAAGGTGGTGCTGGCGGGAGCGGACGAGCTGGCACGCCAGCTCACCGACATGAACCGCGCCGCCATGACCCAGCAGCTCATCGGTGCCCTCATCGTACTGGCGCTGGCCCTTGGCACCATGCTGGTCATTGCCCGCAGCATCACGGGCCCCATCCGCCAGATGGTGAGCCTGGTGGATGACATCGCCGACGGCGACGGGGATCTCACCAAGCGTCTGGAGAGCCGCTCAAGGGACGAGCTGGGGGCCCTGGCCCGGGGCATCAACCGCTTCATCGACAAGCTGCAGGCCCTGCTCGGGGATGTGCAGAAGACCGCGAGCGAGGTCCATCGCCACGCCGGGGACACCGATCGCATCGCCGGCCAGACCGACAGCAACCTGCAGCATCACCAGGCGGAGATGGAGCAGATGCTGACCGCGGTGCAGGAGATGTCCTATGTCAGCCAGGAGGTGGCCACCCACGCCAACAACACCGCCGACTCCGCCAAGCAGGCCCAGGGCGCGGCGGACGAGGGCAAGGTACGCTTCCAGCGGGTGATCCACTCCATGCACAAGGTGGCTGCCGAGGCGGGCAAGGGCGCCGAGGTGGTGGAAGGGCTGGCTCACGACAGCGAGCAGATCACCAGCATCCTCACCGTCATCCAGGGGATCGCCGATCAGACCAACCTGCTGGCACTCAACGCCGCCATCGAGGCGGCCCGGGCCGGCGAGCAGGGGCGCGGTTTTGCGGTGGTGGCCGACGAGGTGCGCAAGCTGGCGGGCAACACCCAGCAGGCGGTGCAGAATACCCAGGAGCTGATCGACAAGATCCGCCACAGCTCCACCAACGCGGTCAACGCCATCCAGCAGAGCCAGCAGCTGACCCATCAGGCGGTGGGGGAAGCGGATCAGGCGGAGGCAGCCCTCGGCAGCATCTTCCAGGCCATCGCCACCATCAACGACATGACCTACCAAATCGCCTCCGCCGCCGAGGAGCAGAGCTCGGTTTCCGAGACCGTCTCCGGCAATCTGTCAAAAACCAGCGCACTGGCCAACGACATCGCCAGGGACGCCACCAGCACGGCCAACGCCAGTCAGGCCTTGCGTCAGACGGCGGAACGTTTGCAGCAATTGTTGGGTCAGTTTCGTCTCAGCTGATAATTTTCATGCTCCGGACTCTCCCCCTCGGGGGCGAGTCCGTTTACCATAGGCGGCATATTTGCCTGATGGCAGGCAATGTAGTGAGAGGTAAATGCCGTGCCCACCCCGGACCGTCGCCCACGTGGCCATAACAGACGAGCCCAGCAGCGTCGCCAAGACGAATCACAAGGAACCCTGCTCCAACGTATCAACGCGGCTACCCTGCCCCTGCGCCAGCGTCTCGGCCAGGGCATGAGTGGCCTGGGTCAGCGCAACAAGGAGCCGAAGGCGGCCTCGTTCAAGCTGGCAAGCCCCCTGCCCCGCAAACACACCATAGGGTTGCTGGTGCTGATCCCGCTCTGGCTGCTGGTGCTGGCCTGGGAGCCCGCCCCCGCCGCCCCGACCACGGCGCCATCAGGCTCTCTGGCTGTGCCCCTGGCCGTGCCGGCCCAGGCCCTGACCGTCGGCAACGCCGGTGAGCCCCAGGCCGCCAAGCCCGTCGAGGAAAAAGTGGATGGCACCTGGTTGCAGCACGACGTGCAGGCCGGTGAAACCCTCTACTCCATCTTCCGCAAGTTCGAGTTGCCGGGGGCCGAGCTCAGCCGGCTCATCGCCATCGAAGGGCCGGACAGGCCGCTGACCCGGCTGCAGTCGGGCAAGTCGGTGTTCATCCTGGTGGACACCAGCCGCCGCATCCAGCGGGTCGAGGTCCGCTCTCTCGGTCAGGTCAGCTACCGCTACGACCGCCAGGGGGAAGGGTTCGCCCTCAAGGAATAGGGGGCTCGACCACCCCCCCCTTATGCAGACGGGAGGCCATGGCCTCCCGTTTTTTTTGATGTGAAGCATGAAACAAGCTGCTGACTTCACAATACTTTTAGCTCGCTCAAAAAATGAAAAGTGCCAAATTGACAAGGGATCGGGCTCCAGTACAATCGGTCAGGCTTTAGACAGGGATTGTGCTACATGCTACTGGGACAAAGAGACGTGGTCAGTCATGCTTCAACCCCTGACTTCCAGGCAAATGCTGCCCAACCAGGCTTAGTTTCATTTTGTTATAGATAGGACTTACCACATGTCTGACATTCGCACCGGCCAAGTAAAATGGTTCAACGAAACCAAGGGTTTTGGCTTCATCGAGCAATCCCAGGGACCGGACGTTTTCGTTCACTTCTCCTCCATCCAGAGCGCCGGTTTCAAGACCCTGGCTGAAGGTCAAAAAGTCCAGTTCACTGTGACCCAGGGCAAAAAAGGCCCTCAGGCCGAGAACGTCACCGTTATCTGAGCCAGCGCCAGTGAACCCGTAGGAGGAGCCATCGCCCCTCCTATTTTTTTGCCCGCGATTTCCCCTCCCCGATCGGCAGAGCTCTTGCCGGGCTTGCCATCCCCACCTGCAATCCGTTTATGGCCGCCACCAGCCGCTATAAATCAAAATGATGAGTTTTGGTTAAATGCCCCGGTTTTAACTTACACCGAGCCACTGTCTGTCATTCAGGCCCTGCCAAGCCTGTTAGCCGACCGCAAAGGGTTGTGCCCGATCTCCGGGAGGCTATTAGCAAGCAATACATCTTGGTCTTATGACTTGGGATGTGCGGGGAAGAGAGAAATCAGGCAAACGCCGGATACGACAAATCATCGCGGCGCGATGTGATGGGCAATTCAAAGGGATTATGAGGACGTCGAAGAGAGATTGGAGCGGGAAACGAGACTCGAACTCGCGACCCCAGCCTTGGCAAGCGCGGATCATGCTCTACCAACAGGACGCGGCAGTGATGGTACTGAGAAACTGGATTCGTGTACTTGGGGGAGAGATTGAATTCGAAGGGTTCGAAGAGAGATTGGAGCGGGAAACGAGACTCGAACTCGCGACCCCGACCTTGGCAAGGTCGTGCTCTACCAACTGAGCTATTCCCGCAACAGGATGTCATCTGCAAGTGATTGGAGCGGGAAACGAGACTCGAACTCGCGACCCCGACCTTGGCAAGGTCGTGCTCTACCAACTGAGCTATTCCCGCAACGGAATGTCACTTACACATATCTACCGGACACTGTTTGGAGCGGGAAACGAGACTCGAACTCGCGACCCCGACCTTGGCAAGGTCGTGCTCTACCAACTGAGCTATTCCCGCAACAGAATGTCATCTGCAAGTGATTGGAGCGGGAAACGAGACTCGAACTCGCGACCCCGACCTTGGCAAGGTCGTGCTCTACCAACTGAGCTATTCCCGCATCGGAATATCACTTACATATTTTTGGAGCCAGCAACGAGAATCGCGCTCGCTACCCCGACCTTGGCAAGCACTCAACATGCTCTACCAACGCGGTGACTCCGGCACTGCATATTGGAGCGGGAAACGAGACTCGAACTCGCGACCCCGACCTTGGCAAGGTCGTGCTCTACCAACTGAGCTATTCCCGCAACATGGATTGTCTTGAGGCTGTGCTGATGATTGGAGCGGGAAACGAGTCATGCACTAGAGCGCTAAGTCTCTGTTTCCCAATCACTTTCTCCACTGTGGTGATCAGCGAAGAACTCAATTATAGCCTTGTTTTTCGCCCTCGGCAACAAAGTTCATCCAACCACTTCCACCAGCGTCCAAGGATGATCCATCCACCCGTCGTTACGCCTGATGCGTCCAGCTGCTGAGCGGGTTCGCTATCGAACTCCAACTTGCGACGATCATGACTTGCGCTCGCTCCGCAGGCAGCGCGGGGTGGTGTCGCGTGGACTACCTGGCACCTGGACGGCTGTAGGACACAACCGCCGGCATCGGAACACCGCAAGTCCTCATCTTTACATCGCTGCGGCTAACTTCGCCGGAGCGCAACGCGGCGCCAGTGTAGTGGCAGCCAGCCTCAACGAAGGCGTGCAGCAATCCGGTTCATCTGCTCGATCTCCGCGCGCTGGCCATCGGAAATCGCTTGGCATAGGTTGACGAGTTCCGGATCTGAGAGCTGCGCCTCGCGGCACATGAGGATCGCTCCCGAATGGTGCGGGACCATAGACGCGATGAACTGTCGATCGCCGATTCCGGTTTGAGCACGGGTAGCGGCAAAAGAACCGAGTGTGAGAACGGCAAACAAGCCGTACAGCACGAGATTGAGCCGCCGGTTTGGAAACATGCCGGGCATTGTCGCTAGCATGAAGATGCCCATTGGCGCCCACATAGTGACCGCCATGTAGAGCATGTTGAGATTGTTTCTGAAGTCCCTGGCGCCGTCGATCATGCTGAACATTACGAAGTACATGACGACGAGGCCCAACACCATGTTCACCCAGAACTTGGCGTATGGTCGGCCGTGCTTACCCATCTGACCGGATGTGTGATGTTGATGTTCATGGGAATGTTCAGCCATCTCCGTCTCCTATGTGCTGGGGCAACCTGGCAGGGTCACTGGTACTGCGGCAGATACTTTGTCGATATATCAGCATGTGGAGCGATGCATCACTAACCGCTGATTTCCAGTCCCCAACTGGACGTAGGGGCGTCGAACGCTTCAACTCGCTGGTCTTGAACCGTCTGGATATCAGACCATACCAAATCGGTCTTGATGGGCTTTGCGCCACCTATGACGCTGGTACCGTGAGCGCCAATATCGAGCTTGCGTCCTCATCGCTCGATGGGCCGGCAACTGATCGATTCTTGCATATCAAGCAAGACAAGGCCACCTGCGGCGGACGCCAATGGCCTCCTCCGCCTTCGCTTAGGGCATCGCCTCAAGCGTCCGTCGCAGGCCATAACGACACAACAGCCCTTGGGCAAGAAAGGAGCCGGTGATGTAGCGCACCCGAAAGGAGACGAAGACATGCACAAGGACATTTCAACATCAAAGGTGTTCTATCGTCCCATCGAGGCGGCCATCCGATGGGCTGGGTTGCTGCGGTATCTCCCGATGATCCTGGCCACGATCGCGTCACCGCGTGTCCTGCCTCGGTCGCTGAACTGCCCTCGATGGAATGAGTGCCGGCTGCACTCGGAACGTATCTATGACGGCATCCTCAACGGAGAGCTGCCCTACGGCAAGAACGGGATCACGCTCAATGATCCGAACCTGCTCAATTCTCTGGATCTGACTGTTCGCCATGTCGATCTAAAACGCTGGATGCGCACCCACTATCCCGAGCACCGGCCAGGATTTCTGTTCAGCCGTGGCGAACGCATGGCGCATCCTTTCATCACCATGGAAACAGGACAGGCGATCCTCGTGGAGCGGCTGGCCCTTCAGGCCGCGCTTGAACAAGCCCGACGTGAGATGCGAGAACTGCAGGAGCAGCACGACACGCTACTCAAGCAATCCTCGGTGCTGTTGGCATCCAAGCAATGCGAGATCAGCGAACGGGCGGAAACGACCTATCTCAACATCATTGGAGGGATGTTGACGCTGATGCTGAGCCAGTCGCCTTCAGGCGTGCCCTATTCCAGCTTCAAAACGCAGGAGGCCCTTGTCTCTGCATTGGTCGCCCACTACGGCGGCACCATGGGCATCACTGAGCGCACCTTAAACGGAAAGTTCGCCAACGCTAAGAGGTACGTTCGTAGCGCAAGCGCATGAGGTTATCCAGCTTGTATGTGCAATCGCGGAGATTGCATTTGCAATGTCTTTCCGCAGCCAGGTCTATTGAATAGAGGTCACGCCAACAAACGCCACCGAGCGTTCAGGAGTGACCGCCATGTCGCAGACCCCTGTACTCCCGCCGAACGAGCGCCGCATCCTGCGGCTCGATGAAGTCGAAGCGAAGTCCGGCTTCAAACGCGCCCACATCTACAACCTGATGAAGAAGCGCCAGTTCCCTCAGGCGCTGCGCCTGGGCGTGCGCGCTGTCGGCTGGGATTCGATCGAAATCGACCAGTGGATCGCCGAGCGCCTCAACCACCGGACCTGACCCGCTCTCCCGCGGACTTCCCATTCCCAGCCGGAGAGCGCCATGCAGGTCGTGTCCATCATTTCAACGAAGGGCGGCGTCGGCAAGACCACGACGGCCGCCAACCTGGGCGGGCTCGCCGCGGACGCGGGCCTGCGCGTGCTGCTGCTCGATCTCGACGTGCAGCCCACCTTGTCCTCCTACTACGAACTGACCCAGCGCGCGCCGGGCGGCATCTATGAGCTGTTGGCCTTCAACGAGCGCGACCTTGGCCAGCTCGTGTCCCGCACGATCATCGCGGGCCTGGACCTGGTGCTGTCCGACGACCACCGGGGCGAGCTGAACACGTTGTTGCTGCATGCGCCGGATGGCCGCCTGCGGTTGCGGCATCTGCTGCCAGCACTTGCTCCCCTCTACGACCTGGTGCTGATCGACACCCAGGGCGCGCGTTCCGTGCTGCTGGAGATGGCGGTGCTCGCCTCCGATCTCGCGCTGTCGCCCGTCACGCCGGAGATCCTCGCGGCACGCGAGCTGCGGCGCGGCACCATGCAGTTGCTCGAAGACATTGCGCCGTACCGGCACCTGGGCATCGAACCGCCGCCGCTGCACTTGCTCATCAACCGCGTCCACCCGGTGTCCGCCAACGCACGGCTGATCCAGCAGGCCTTGCGCGACCTGTTCCAGGACAGCGCCGGCATCCGCGTGCTCGCCACCGACGTGCCGGCCATAGAAGCGTATCCACGTGCCGCAACGCGCGGCCTGCCGGTGCATCGGGTCGAGCACCGCCAGCCGCCCGGCAGAGTCGCCCCTGCCGCGCTCGACACGATGCGCGCGCTCGCCAGCGAGTTGTTCCCGCAATGGCAGGACCGACTGGCTCAAGTATCCGGCCGCCCGCAGCGACCTCTTGATCCTGGGAGGCCCCATGGCGAACGCACATGAGCTGGCCCGCGGCCACAAGCGGCTGCGCGCCCTGATCGAGTTCGCGGTCGGTGAGGGCTGGCACGTCAAGCGCACGCCGGGCGGGCACCTCAAGTTCACCAAGGCCGGCTGCGCGGCGATCTACACGAGTTCGACAGCGAGTGACCACCGGGCCGAATTGAACGCCCGTGCGCAGATCCGCCGCGCCGAGCGAGAGGCCCGCATGGCGCCGGCCGGCGGTCGTGGGGACTGCGAGGGGTGCGGCCATGGCTGACATGACCTCGCAGGACATGGCAGGCAAGCTGCTCGCGGCCGGCTTCGAGCGCAGCGGCCCAGCGGCTACGGCCTTGAGCGACCCGATCGCGGACACGCCCATGGTCGTGACGCTGGACCAGTTGCGGCCCTACGACCATGACCCGCGCATGAAGCGCAACCCGGCTTACGAGGAAATCAAGGCATCCATCCGCGAGCGCGGCCTGGACGCGGCGCCGGCCATCACGCGCAGGCCCGGCGAGGACCACTACATCATCCGCAACGGCGGCAACACGCGACTGGCGATCCTGCGCGAACTCTGGTCGGAGACCAAGGAAGAACGCTTCTTCCGCATATCGTGCCTGTTCCGACCATGGCCGGAGCGCGGTGAAATCGTCGCGCTGACCGGGCATCTTGCCGAGAACGAACTGCGCGGCGGCCTCACGTTCATCGAGCGCGCGCTCGGCGTCGAGAAAGCACGGGAGTTCTACGAGCAGGAGAGCGGCGCCGCCCTGAGCCAGTCGGAACTGGCCCGCCGCCTGGCGGCCGATGGCTTCCCCGTCCAGCGGTCGCACATCACCCGCATGGCCGACGCGGTGCGCTACCTGCTGCCCGCCATTCCCACTGTGCTCTATGGCGGCCTGGGGCGCCACCAGGTCGAGCGGCTGTCGGTCATGCGCACGGCCTGCAAACGCACCTGGGAGCACTACGCCAAGGACCGTTCGCTGCCGCTGGACTTCGACAGTTTCTTTCAGGAGGTGCTGGCGCAGTTCGACACGCAGGGCGACGAGTTCGCGCCGCAGCGCGTGCAAGACGAGCTGATCGGCCAGATGTCCGAGCTGCTGGGCATCGGCTACGACGTGCTGGCGCTGGACCTGACCGAATCGGAAAGCCGCCACCGGGCGCTGGTCAGTGACCCGACGCCACCTGCGGCGCAGCCGGCGTTGCCTTCGCCCACCGCCGGCACGCCGACTCCGCCGGGCGCAGCATCGTCCATCGCCACGCCTGCAGCGGCGGCCGGTCCTCCACCCGCCAGCCCTCCGGCGTCCGAGCCCACCTTGCGCCACGACGACACGGCGGTTGGCGAAGCGGCCACGGGAAGCCAGCCGGCCGCACCGGGCGATCTGCTTCGCGAGCACATCGTCTCGCCAGCACCGACGACAGAACGGCTCCAATCGATCCAGCGCATGGTCGCCGACCAGTTGGGCGATGCGCTGCCGCCCGACTTCTCGGCGAGCGTGCTGCAGTCCATCCCGGTGCAAGCCGGCGGACTCTATCCGATCTCCGACGTCTGGTACATCGACGCCGGCCTGGACACGCCCGATCGGCTGCGCATCCACATCGCGCAGTTCGCGCGCGAGATCGCCGGGGAGGCAGGCCTGGACGAGTGCATCGAGGATCGCGCCGATGGCATCGGGTTTGCGTGCCGCGCCCGCGGCCAAGCCCCGTCGCCGCTCGGCCGCGCGGTGCTGACGCTGCTCACTTCCCTGACGGGTCAGCCCGTCGCCGAAGCGGGCCTGGACGGCGCGCAGCTCGCCGCCGACCTGCCGACCCTGTTGCACGGCCAGAGCCAAGGCCATGGCAGCGGCGCAAGGCGCTTGAGCGACACGGCGTTGGTCAAGCTCTTTCGGCTGCTGCGCCTCGCCCGGCGTCTGCTGGACCTGGAAGCCGGCACCACGGCGCCCGGGACGTGAGCGAGGGAGGCCGCATGTCCACATCGCATCCGCTCAACCAGGCCGTGATTGCCCAGGCGCTGTATGACCTTCGCAACGGCCAACTGCGCCGCTGCAAGGCCATGGGCTTCGGCGAGGCCGAGCTGGATGCGCTCAAGCACCCCGCGCTGATCAGCGTGCTGGCCAACGCCAGCGTCTCGTGGTGCTCGGTCACGGTCAACCGCGAAGTGCTGCAGCGCCTGCTCAACCAGGCACAGGACGTGGAGAAGGAAATCGCCACGGTCGATCGCATGCTGCGGCTGGGGGCCAGCACGGAGATGGTCAGCCGCTTCTATGGCCTGACCCATCAGGAAGTCGCCCTGCGGCGGGAGATCCTCGGCCTGCCCAAGCGCAAGGGGCGCCACCCCGTCCTGGACGAGACCCAGGACACCGAACTGTGGCGGCAATGGAAAGCCGTGACCAGCAGCAGGAACGTCGATCTGGAGGACGAGACCTCGATTCTCGATGCGGCCATGGACCTGGCCGAGGGCATGTCGCTGCCGCTCTCGGTGGTCTGGGCCGCGATCAGGAACTGGGTCGATCAGGGATTGGGCTAGGCCATGGCCGTGGACGACACCGCCCCACGAGCCCAGCGCCCTGGCCCCATCGCACTCGCCGACCTGTTCGACGCTGCGCTGAAGGACCTCGCGCCCAAGTCCAGCTCTGGCGCTCCCGCGTCCCTGCCTGCTCCAACGCCCACGCCTCCTACGTCCGGCGACGCCTTCCTGTTCAGTGGCAATCGGCACGAGAGCGTGCCGCGGCGGCTGTTCCTCGACCGCCGCCTGACACCGCTGGAGCGCAACGCCTGGCAGGTGTTCCGATTGATGCTCAACGACGATGGCGTCACGGCATTTCCCACCTATGAGCAGTTGCGCCCCTGGCTGGCGTCGATGCCCTGCGCAGGCCAGGCCTCCCATGAGACCGTGGCGCGGGCGCTGACGCTGCTGCGCCTGACGCGCTGGCTGAGCCTCGTGCGACGACGGCGCGACCCCAAGACCGGTCGCATCCTCGGCAACCTCTACGTCCTGCACGACGAACCGCTGACGCCGTTCGAGGCGATGCAACTCGACGCCGACTACCTGGCCCTGGTCAGCCAGTCGCTGGGGCATTCGGCCAAGGCCGTCCAGGTGGTGGGACTCAACACCCTCCAGGAGATCGCGGACGACCCGATGCTGTCCGGACGCACCTTGCCGTCGCGGCTGCAAGTGCTCGCCGAGCGCCTGGCCGACCAGGGCATCACCGCCTCCGAAAGTTATCCACAGGAGGATGCGGTCCACGATTCCGAAGAAGGGCCCGCGAGCCTTCTTCGGAATGGCGATCGCCCATCTTCGGAATCCGAAGCAGGGCCGAAACCCGCGCCAGACGGCGCTCTTCGGAATTCGAAGCAGGACCGTACAGTACGTAGTAGTCGTATTGATGAAGTACGTACTACCGCGCAGGCGCGTGCGCTGGGCGACCTGCAATGGCCCAAGCGCTTCGCGGAACTGAAGGCGGAACAGCAGGCCGGAGCCAAGATGGCGTTGCAGCAGGTGGACGCTGCCCTGCGGCAGGCCGTGCTGGACGAATGGGCCGCACGGTGCGGCAAGCATGGCATCCGCAACCCCGCCGGTTATCTGTTCGGCATCATCCAGCGCGCCATGCGCGGCGAGTTCAATGCCTGGGCCAAGCAGACCGGCCCGGCACCGCCAACACCATCGGCGGCGCGAGCGCCACCAACCGAGCCGCCGCGCAACGTCGTGCCGCCCGAGGTGGCCCGGCAGCACATCGAGCGCCTGCGCGATCTGCTGCGCAAATCCTGAGCACAGGGCTTGTCAAAGCCGTGAAGTAGATCTCCATGGCGGTCGGCAGAAACGGTCCCCTGGGGACGGCTGTGCGGTGAAGCGCCGGGCGACGGCGCGACATGCTGCGCAAAACCTGAGTAGAGCGCATGCAAGACCATGAAGCAGACCTCCATGGCGCTCAACGGAACGGTCCCCTGGGGACGGCTGCGCGGCGAAGGATCGTGTCGAACGGCAGCGCGACGTGCGGTGCAGCACGCATACCGTCAACAACCGAGGACGGGAACGCCGATGTGAGTGCCCATCTGCGGAGCGGTCCCCAGGGGACCGTTGCGCGCTGCGCCGCCAGCGCGCACAGAACCGGGGGTCGGCTCATTTCGGTTTGTTGACTGACTGCCTTCCGCTGCATGCGGATGCTGGCGGCTCCCTGTCCACCAGCGAGCGATCACCATGGCAACCAGCAACGAACCATTGCAACTCAACCTCGGCTCCCTGCGCAGCGCGATGTCGCTGACGCTGCACACCCACCACGCCTCGCGCATCTGGCATGGCCGCGCCGCCGCCGAGGGGCGACCGGGCATCGTCGGCCTGAACGGCTACATCGCCGTCATGAACAAGATGAAGCGCGGCTCGGAGCAGGACGATCCATACAGCGACTGGTGGATGCTTCGCATCGAAGACAAGCTCGACCAGACCAGGACCACGCTGCAGACGCTGCGCGACCAGGTGGACCAGGCCCTGGCCGGCGTGCCCGCCGCGTTGACCCTGGGCGAGAACCTCAACGTGCAGCCCGTCAAGCTTCCGCTGTTCGTCAATGCGCAGTTGGGCTTTGCCGCCGTCTATCTCCTGGCCGACTACGACGACATCGCGCGCAAGCTGATCCTCGCCCACCACACCGCGCTGATCGATCGCTCGACGTTGGAGCGCTGGCTCAACGAAGGTGCCCACGCGCTGCGCAGCCTGTTCAGCCTGGCCCAGCAATACCGCTACTCGGGCTGCACCCGCGACGACTTCGCGGCCAAGAACGCCGCAGCTCGGGCAGCATTGGAGAAGTTCGGCGAACTGCCGCAGGACGTGCTCGAAGGCATGCGCCGCTCGAAGTTTGCGCCGCCCGTCGTGCGCCGTGGTCTGCAACAGCGTGGTGATAGCGCTGCCGCAGCCGCATCTCCCACCGACGAAGGCGCTGCCGCCGATTCGGCCGAGGCCAAGTCCACAGCCGCCGGCGAGGACGAACCGGCATGAGCGACCCGAACCGCGAACCGCGCTACTTCCGTCGTCTGGAACAGCCAGCCTTCATGCGGCTGGAACACGCGGCCTCTCTAAAAGGCCTTTTAAAGCCTTTTAAAGGTAAAGGGGACTTCGAGGCCTGGGCCAGCCAGTGCTTCGCCATGCGCGACGAGTTGATTGCCCTGGCGCAGCGACAGGTGCTGCCACAGGCGTGCGGGCATCCCTTCCACCTGCTTCCCGTCGAGCTGGCCCAGCAGACCACTGGCGCAGGCACGACCTTTCTTCGCTGGCGCAAGCACGATCGATCGGCCATGGGCGTGGCGTTGTGGCAGGAGCTGATGGCGAGCCCCAGCACGCCGGTCAACCTGCTGCACGACCTGCACGAGATCGAACTGCAGCGCGTCATGCTGAACATGCAGATCAGCCTGCTGCACACCCTGGGCAGGCAAGCACAGGAATGCGCCAGCAAGGCCGCGCAGGCGGACAACACCTACCTGCGCCGGCTCGCGTCCGTTCCTGCCGCAGTGCGCGATCGGTGATTGCGCCTGCCATCCGAGCACGCGCCCGAGCCCAACGAGGCACGGGTATTTCAACCACCACGGAGATTCCAACATGAGCACACAATTCATCGGCGAGGGCAACATCGGATCGCCTCCCGAGTACCGCGAATTCCCCAATGGCAACGACGATCCTCGCCGGTTGCTCCGGCTGAACGTGTACTTCGACAACCCCGTCCCCACCAAGGGCGGCGAGTTCGAGGACCGCGGCGGCTTCTGGGCGCCGGTGGAACTCTGGCACCACGACGCCGACCGCTGGCAGCAGCTCTACCAGAAGGGCATGCGGGTGCTGGTCGTCGGCCGCATGGAGCGCGACCCCTGGACGGACAACGAAGATCAGCCGCGTGAGACTTGGCAGGTCAACGCGCGCAGTGTCGGCATCCTGCCGTACCGCATCGAGTCTGTGGCCCTCAGCCCGAAGCCACAGGAGGCAGAGCCGAAGCCCCAGGCCACCCAGGAATCGACGGCGCCGAAAGAGACCAAGCGCAGGAAGTGATCGGGCATGGAGGGCGGCTGCCGCAGTGCTTCGCCGCCCTCCATGCGCTGCGAATTATCCCCAGGGGATAGCTCCACCAACGTCCACCGAGTTCCACGCGCGCTCCCGGAAATCGCGGCTCTCGGCCCGCACACTTCCGGCCACGCACCTTCCCCGCACTCGCCATTTCATCGGCGTGAAAGCGGTCGCTGCCGCATGCGGCTTGTTTGCTGCTGCCAGGGGCTGCGCTCGGCATCCTCGATCCCAGCAACTCCATGAACAACAGGAATCGGGATGGACGGATATGCGGCTGTTCTTGTGCGAGAAGCCCTCCCAGGGCAAAGACATTGGCCGGATTCTCGGCGCCACGCAGCGCGGTGAAGGCTGCCTCAACGGTTCCGGCGTCACGGTCACCTGGTGCATCGGCCATCTCGTGGAGGCGGCGCCGCCCGAGGCCTACGACGAGCAGCTCAAACGATGGTCCGTTGAGCAGTTGCCCATCATTCCCCAGCACTGGCGGGTCGAGGTCAAACCGAAGACCGCCACGCAATTCAAGGTCGTCAAGGCGCTCTTGGCGAAGGCGACTCACCTGGTTATCGCCACCGATGCCGACCGCGAGGGCGAATTGATCGCCCGCGAGATCGTGGAGCTTTGCGGCTACCGCGGCCCCATCGAACGCCTGTGGCTGTCGGCGCTCAACGATGCGTCCATTCGGGCGGCACTGGGCAAGCTGCGGCCTTCGGCCGAGACGCTTTCGATGTACCACTCGGCGCTGGCGCGCTCCCGTGCGGATTGGCTCGTGGGCATGAACCTGAGCCGGCTGTTCACGGTGCTGGGGCGACAGGCGGGTTACGACGGCGTGCTGTCGGTCGGCCGCGTACAGACCCCGACGCTCAAGCTCGTTGTGGACCGCGACCGCGAGATCGCGCGCTTCGTGTCCGTACCATACTGGGCCATCGCCGTGTCCCTGTTCGCAGGCGGTTCGACTTTCGCCGCGCAATGGGTTCCACCCGATGCGTGCACCGACGACGCAGGCCGCTGCCTGCGGCAGCCGGTCGCACAGCAGACCATGCAGCAGATCCGCGCTGCGGGCAGTGCCCACGTCGTGTCGGTGGAGACTGAGCGTGTCCGCGAAGGCCCGCCGCTGCCGTTCGACCTGGGCACCTTGCAGGAAGTGTGTTCCAAGCAGCTTGGGCTGGACGTGCAGGAAACCTTGGAGATTGCCCAAGCCCTGTACGAGACGCACAAGGCCACGACGTACCCCCGCTCGGACTCCGGCTACCTGCCCGAGAGCATGTTTGCCGAAGTGCCCACCGTTCTCGACAGCCTGCTCAAGACCGATCCCTCGCTGCGCTCGATCATGGGCCAGCTCGACCGCTCGCAGCGCTCGCGCGCCTGGAACGATGGCAAGGTCACGGCGCACCACGGCATCATCCCGACGCTCGAACCGGCGAAGCTCTCCGCCATGAGCGAGAAGGAACTGGCCGTGTACAGGCTCATCCGGTCGCATTACCTGGCGCAGTTCCTCCCTCACCACGAGTTCGACCGCACTGTGGCCAAGTTTTCGTGCGGGGGGCAGAACCTGGCGGCCACGGGCAAGCAGGTTGTCATCCCGGGTTGGCGCCAGGTGCTCGCCGAGCCGCAGGCCGAAGACGGTGATGGCGAGGGCGATACTGCGGTCCGCGCCCAGGTGCTGCCCGCGCTGCCGAAACTGTATGAGGGCCTGGCATGCCAGGTGGCCGACGTCGATCTCAAGGCACTCAAGACGCTGCCGCCCAAACCGTACACGCAAGGCGAGTTGGTCAAGTCCATGAAAGGCGTCGCCAAGCTGGTGTCCGATCCCCGCCTGAAGCAGAAGCTCAAGGATACGGTTGGCATCGGCACCGAAGCGACGCGGGCCAACATCATCGGCGGCCTGATCGCTCGCGGCTACCTCGTGAAGAAGGGGCGCGCCATCCGCGCCTCGGATGCGGCTTTCACTTTGATCGATGCCGTGCCTGCGGCGATTGCCGACCCTGGCACCACCGCCGTCTGGGAACAGGCGCTCGACATGATCGAGGCCGGACAGCTCACCCTGGACGTGTTCATCGGCAAGCAGGCCGCGTGGATTTCGCAGTTGATTGCGCAGTACGGCAGCGCCTCCCTGTCCATCAAGGTTCCCCAAGGGCCGGCATGCCCGCAGTGCGGCGCACCCACGCGCCAGCGCAGCGGCAAGAGCGGCCCGTTCTGGTCGTGCAGCCGCTACCCGGACTGCAAAGGCACGCTGCCAGTCGAATCCGGCAGCTCCAAGCGCGGCGCCTCGCGCCCGCGCCGTAGCGGCCGCAAAGGCTCCTGACCGCCCCCGTTCCCCGTGAGCCGTGCCCGCCTTCGGCGGCGTGGCCCCTGTCCCGCACTCCGCCGCATGCCCTGCGGGACGCCCAGCGCGCAACGCCTTCTTGATCCGTGTGCGCGTCCCGCCCAGCCGTCCCCGGCCGCGGGACCTGAAGGTAGCTTCTCTGCGAGCCGCACCACGCGCGTTCTGTTGATCTGCGTTTCTTCCGCCCTCTGCGAAGGGTCTCCCGGTGGCTTGCCAGGCTGCACGAGCCACCGGGAGACCCTTCGTGGTCAGCGGTAATCGGTGCCGGTGCCCGCCGGTGCAAAAACGGGCTCCCTTTGTGCGCGGATGTGCGCCAGACGATGCCGGCCCCAGCCACGACATGGGCCGGGTGTGATTGCTTGATGAGCAGACGGTTCTAGCGACGACCGGGCCTGCCAATCAGCCCACGGGTGGTTCCTCTTTTCTCCCGAGCCGAAGGCCGTTGGGCCTTCGGCGCCATTCTCCTGCCCATCAACGTCCCGGCCCGGCCATTGGCCTGGGCCACACGAACAGGAGAGACGACATGCACCCTCAACCTTGCGCACCGCTGCTGTACGGCAGACGGAGGTCGAGAACGGCATGCCCGCCTATCGCGCGGCCATCGCCAATGGTACGCTCGGCTGCAGCCGAGGCCGTAGCCCAAAGGCTGGACTACCTCTTTTGCAGAGGTAAACCTCGGGATGAACTGGGCGAAAACATGCCTTATGTGCCCGCCTTACGGCGAGCTGTTTCCGATGCTTCGCGCAGGATTTCCCGCCCCCCATTCGCTGCGATTGCGGCCACGATGACGCCCAGCACCAGATCCGGGATGTTCGACCCGAACCCCATCACCAGCACCCCGGACAGCACAATCGCACCATTGACGATGGAGTCGTTGCTGGTAAAGATCGCTGACGCCTTGAAGTTCACATCTTCCCCGCGATGGCGGCGCAGTAGTCTGAGGCACACTAGGTTCAAAGCCGCGTTCAGCGCGGCCATGGCCATCATGGCTGGGCCGACAGGCTCTTCCCCTCCAGCGAAGCGGCGTAGGACTTCCAACAGCAGCAGCGCGGCCAGGCCGATTAGCAAGAAACCCGACAAGCGGGCCGCGCCCACCTTGACCGTTGCCGCACGACCGACGGCATACAGGCTAACCGCATAGACCGACGCATCGGCGAGGTTGTCCAACCCGGCGCCCATCAGCGCCGTAGAGCCAGCCCAGATGCCAAGGGCAATGCCGGCGGCGGACTGCGTCAGGTTGATCAGCAACACAGTCAGAAGAATCTTTCGGTCCTTCGCATCGCTCGCATCTAGGCGGCCCAACTCGTCGTTTTCGTGATTTCTGTGGTTTTCAGCCATGCATTGTTCCTTCCAAATCGATGGATGCTGAAGCCTGTAGCGGCTGGAGAGTCAAGGCGCAGATGCAACGAACTTGCCACAGGGTCTTCCCGGACGCCCTTGACTCTACCGTAGCTAGAAGGTTTTCCAATCCAGTCAGAGCTTTAGGACAGAACAGATGAGCACCAATGCGCCCCCTTCATTGCGACTGTCATCCGGTATGGCTGCTATCCACTGATCCGTGGCGCCACTGCGGTTGTGCTCTTCGGCGAGCTCGCGACCGGCCGGCCGTCTTTTCCGACGGAGCTACTCACAGTGATCGTCGCGCTCGCTTGTGCCGCCTTGCTAGAGGGCGGGCGGCCTTTCCACTCCCCGTTGAGCCAGTAGCGGCGTTCCAAGCTGTGGTTGGCCGTCGGCGCATGGCTCGGCTTCTTGGTCGTGCATCTGGCCTTCCAGCACTCCAATCTGGGATACCGGGTCGGGCCGTTGGGATTGTTGATCGGGGTGGCTGAAGCCCATCGCTGGCATCACAAGCGTGAGCACGAAGACGCCCAAGTCAACTACGGCGATTTCTGGATGCCCGGGGGCCACTTGTTCAGCGCTTTCCGGTCGCAAAAGCACACGCTGGGCGCCAAAGAGTGACACTCAAGAAAGATGGACTTTCCAATGGACTACGGCCCGCAGCTTGTCTATCCCTTCCGGAGCCGGCCAGCAGCGGCAAACGCTTGCGCTGCTGGCTATACGATCTTGCCCACGTCGCATTCTTGCGCGAGTCGGGCCTTGCGGCTTCTTGCGAAGCGATCGCGAGTTGCGTGGCGTGCCCATGAGTCGGGCCGCGTCGTGGCGCACTGCTACCTTGGCCTGCACCTGCACCTGCGCAGCCACGCCGCGATGCTCGGTCTGGCCTGGAGAACCCGTAAGGTGGCGGAGATTGCGGCGCGCAGGTCGTCCGGCTCGCGCTGGCTCCTGTGGGCCACGCCCTCGGTCGCACGCCGTCTCAAAACGTCAGAACCGCGCGCTTTCGCATGATGGAGCGCGGCACGTGGCTCTCAGAACTGGACCCGATCACTTCCAGCACCGATGACACGCTCGAGCTTCAGGCGGGCTCGGCCAAGCTGTTGAGAATGCCGCACTCGCGCGAGGTTCGGGCGCTATCGCAGGAGCGTCGCAGATCCATTAACTCGCGCTCCAAGGCGCGCAATTCCTTCATCTTGGTCCGCACTTGCGCGATATGAGCGTCGACCAGCGCGTTCACCTCGCCGCAGCCCAACTCTGGCCGATCCCGTAAGTTCAGCAGTTGACGGATCTCATCCAGCGTCATGTCCTTCGCCCGGCAGCGGCGGATGAACAGCAAGCGCTGCAAATGGACTTCGTCATAGAGCCTGAAGTTGCCCTCGCTACGTGCAGGCTCGGGCAGCAAGCCTTCTGACTCGTAAAAGCGCACGGTCTGCACCAAGCAATCTGCCTTCTTGCCCAGTTCACCGATCCGCATCATGGTTGCTTCCTATAAAAAACTTGACTCTATATCTACTAGAGGTTTTCTAATGATGGCATCCGGGGAAAACCTTGTCAATGAAGAGCGATCTATGAACAAAGAACCTTCCAGCCCATGCGCCTGCTCCGGCGGCAATGGCCAACAGACGGCGTGCGCCAGTGAGCAGGCCAGCACTGAAACCACCGTTTTCCACGTGAGCAACATGGATTGCCGCAATGAGGAAGCACTGGTGCGGCGAACGCTGGAGGGCATGCCCGGTGTCGAGCGGCTCCTGTTCGATCTTCCGCAGCGTTTGTTGACCATTTCGCACCGCGAAGTCTCGGCCGATGCCTTGGAGCAAGCGCTGAATTCGGTGGGCATGAAGGCTCAGGCTGTCCGAGACGCCGCCGTGTCGACCACCTACCGCATCGAGAACATGGACTGCCCGAGCGAGGAGAAACTCATCCGCTCGCACCTCGGGGCAGTCGAGGGAATTCAGGACCTCGACTTCGACCTCGCTGAGCGCACCCTGTCGGTGAAACACCTCGCTCAGGCACGCGCGCAGATGGAGCAGGTCCTGGCCTCGATCGGCATGCGCGCCAAGGAGCAGACCTTCGGCCACACGGGGCCGATCGAAGCCGCGGCTGTGATCCCATCCTCGGCCCTGCAGCAGCAACCAACCGCTGCCGTTTCCGCGCCGCCGATCGGCGAGCGGGTGACGTACCGGATCGAGAACATGGATTGCCCGACGGAAGAAGCGCTGATCCGCGACCGGCTGGGCAAGCTGCCGGGTGTGACCGCGCTCGACTTCAATCTGATGCAGCGTGTGCTGGGAGTCCAGCACACGCTGGCGACCTCAGCGCCGATCGAGAAGGCGCTTGCTTCCATTGGAATGCAGGCTGCGCGGCAGGACATGCAGACAGCCACCACGGTACTTCGCATCGCGAAGATGGACTGTCCGACCGAGGAAAGTCTGATCCGCGGCAAGCTGCAAGGCATGCCGGGCGTGCAGGGAATGGATTTCAACCTGATGCAGCGCACGCTCACGGTTCGGCACACACCCGACGCGATCAAGCCGGCAGTCGAAGCCATCGAATCGCTGGGCATGGAAGCCGAGGTCCAGAGGACTGATGAGCCGCGCGATGCCCCGGTGGCCGCGCACAAGACCAATTGGTGGCCGATGGCGGTTTCGGGCGTTGCGGCGGTGGCCGCCGAAGGCGTGTACTGGGTCAACGACGGCAATCATTGGGCCGTGATCGTGCTGGCACTGGTTTCGATCTTCACCGGCGGCCTCAGCACCTACAAGAAGGGCTGGATCGCGCTGAAGAACCTCAACCTGAACATGAACGCCCTGATGGCCATCGCGGTCACCGGCGGCATGGCGATCGGCCACTGGCCGGAGGCCGCCATGGTCATGTTCCTGTTCGCGTTGGCGGAAGTGATCGAGGCGAAGTCGCTGGACCGCGCCCGCAACGCCATTCGGGGGCTGATGGACTTGGCGCCCGAGACCGCGACCGTGCGGCAGGCCGATGGCTCATGGACAGAGCTGCCGGCCAAGGAGGTCGCAAAGGGCGCGGTGGTCCGCGTGCGTCCTGGCGAGCGCATCGCACTGGACGGCCTGATCACCTCGGGTCGATCGGCCATCAACCAGGCGCCCATCACCGGCGAGAGCCTGCCCGTCGAGAAGGCCGAAGGTGACCAGGTCTTCGCCGGAACCATCAATGAGACCGGCTCTTTCGAATACAAGGTGACCGCAGGCGCCAGCGACTCGACGCTCGCGCGCATCATCCATGCCGTGGAGTCCGCGCAGGGCAGCCGTGCGCCCACGCAGCGCTTCGTCGACCAGTTCGCCCGCGTCTACACGCCGGCGGTGTTCGCGGTGTCCGTGCTGGTTGCCGTCGTGCCGCCGCTCGCCTTCGGCGGCGCATGGTTTGACTGGGTCTACAAGGCCCTGGTACTGCTGGTGATCGCCTGCCCCTGCGCTCTGGTCATCTCCACGCCGGTCACCATCGTCAGCGGCTTGGCCGCTGCCGCCCGACGCGGCATCCTGATCAAGGGTGGCGTCTACCTGGAGGGCGGGCGCAAGCTCAAGGCGTTGGCCCTGGACAAGACCGGCACACTCACACATGGCAAGCCCGAGCAGACCGACTTCGTGCCGCTGATCGGCGAGGCGCAGGAAGTTGCCGCCTGGGCCGCAAGCCTCGCGGCACGCTCGGACCATCCTGTGTCTCAGGCCATCGCCCGCAAGGCGAACCGTGACGGCATCGCGCTGCACGAGGTCGACGACTTCGCGGCGCTGCCTGGCCGCGGCGTGCGCGGCCGCGTCGCCGGGCGCATGTTGCACATGGGCAACCACAGGCTCGCCCAGGAGCTGGGCCTGAGCGAAGCGACGCTCCAGGCTCGGCTGGAGACCCTGGAGCGCCAAGGCAAGACAGCGATCCTGCTGATGGACGATGCGACCGTGCTCGGCATTTTTGCAGTGGCCGACACCGTGAAGGAAACCAGCCGTGAGGCGGTGGCCGACCTGCAGGCGCTGGGTGTGCGCACGCTGATGCTGACGGGGGACAACCAGCACACGGCCGCGGCCATCGCTGCCCAGGTCGGAATCTCTGAAGCCCGTGGTGACCAACTGCCCGAAGACAAGCTCAAGACCATCGAAAGCCTGGTCGGCGGCGAGGGCCAGGTGGGCATGGTGGGCGACGGCATCAACGATTCGCCCGCGCTCGCCCGTGCCGACATCGGCTTCGCCATGGGCGCGGCCGGCACCGACACCGCGATCGAAACAGCCGACGTCGCCCTGATGGACGACGACCTGCGCAAGATCCCCGCCTTCATCCGGCTGTCGCGTAGCACTGCGGCGATCCTCACGCAGAACATCGTTCTGGCCCTTGGCATCAAGGCGGTGTTCCTTGCGTTGACGTTCACAGGGCATGCCACCATGTGGATGGCTGTGTTCGCTGACATGGGGGCAAGTCTTTTGGTTGTCGTCAATGGGCTGCGCCTCCTGAAGTTCAAGGCGGCATGAACAATGGATGAACCATCTCTTCGCAAGACGCAGTGGTACTCACTCGCGATCGTTATATTCGCCGGCGATCAGGCAGCTAAGAGCTACATTGACGCGACAACTCCCTTGGGTTGGTCGCACGAGGTGGCGTCATTCTTCAACCTAGTTCACGCTCTCAATCCCGGCGCGGCGTTCAGCTTCCTTGCTGGCGCGGGCGGCTGGCAGCGGTGGTTTTTTCTGGCGATCGCGTTCGCAATATCGGCATGGCTCGCATGGCTGCTCTCCCGGCCGCTGCGCAAAACGGAAGGCCTTTCGTACAGCCTCATTCTGGGCGGCGCATTGGGCAACGCGTTCGACCGCGCCACGCGCGGGCACGTTATCGACTACATCGACTTTCACCTGCACGGCTGGCACTGGCCCGCCTTCAACATCGCTGACATGACCATCGTGGGCGGGGCGATCGCGCTGGTGGCCCAGTCGTTCATGAGCGTGGAGAACCCGGCCGCCACAAAGGAGTCCCAGTGACATTGGGACGATCCGGAAATTCGCAATGCACACGGTGCAGGACACCAATCTGAAGAGAACGGCCCCCAGCATGAGCGGCCGCGGCTTGGCCCTCATGCTAGCGCCCACCGCCGCTTTTGCTGCAACGCCCTGTTGCGATGGCGGCGATTGCTGCAACGACGTCGCAATGCCTTGCTGTGAATAAACAGCACGCAAGCCAGTTGACCTGGCAATTATGAAAGTCCATCACGGCGATGCTGGCCTTTTTCGTTCCAATGAGCCGTCACGGAGAGGTGATGATGAAGCTATGCCGGGATCCTGCAAGCTTTAGGACGGTCTTCTTTACCGCATAGCGATATGCTGATGTCACCCGTTCGCCTCGCCTGGCAAGTACAAGTAGTTCGTCGCGGTTTTCTGGCCGTGTCCGCCCGCTTCGCTGGCCCTTTTGCCCCAAACAAGCGCAATCATGCCTGCGTTACCACCAAAGTTCGCCCCCGCCAGTTGCTGTTCCTAAAGGGCATCAAGCTCAACGCCATCGCCGACCGGCCAGCGTATTTCGCATCGCTGCGTGCCCGTCGGGGCCAGCCCATCGTCATCCTCGCAGAGCTGGGACCGGACGAGGCATTCGCCCTGTGGAAGCAGCATGTACTGGGCGACAGGCCTCGCTGACCCAGTTTCGCCTCATCCTCCTGACAGCCCCGCACTTATTGCGGGGCTTTCTTTTTTCCGCGTTCGCCAATCGGGGCTGTTGCAAATGCCGATTTCCGGCTGACGCGGCTCGCCTCGCGCATGAAGCTGCCCGCATGTGTCGCTGATTCGTCAGCACCATGCCAGCAGCCAGAGTTTCCAGGCTGCCGCGGATTCTTTCCGCGCTACCCGCCAGTCCGCCATCGCATCGAGTCTGCGGACGCGCGTCACCCGTGACGCCGATGCTTTTTTCTCAACCGCGTGCGGGAGCTGCCATCCCGTGAGGGACGAGGCCCCGCTTTTTCCAAGGAGCCCGTCCATGTCCCAGCAAGCCTCTTTCGGCCAGTTGGCCTTGATCCATTGCGGCAAGTTCCTGCCGCTCGAAATCCTGCATAGCGCCGCCGGCCACTACATCGGCACGCGCGATACAGAAGGTCCCGTTTCGCGGGAATCCTGCCAGTACTTCCGCAGCTATGCCGCGGCTCAACGTGCCCTCGAAAGAGGCGGCTGGTCCCAGCTCGCCACACCCTGATCCAACTGGAGGAACCACGTCATGAACCAGCTTTTGCCCCAGGAAGTCGTCGATCAGATCATGCGGGAAGAGCAGCATTTCGCCGCCGCGCCCCAAGCCTTCTTCGAGGTCTGGAAGCGCGGCGTCGAGATCGCAGGCCCGCAATGGTTTGGCGACGGCACGCGCGAAGGCCTGAACCAGGCAAAGAGCAAGTGGGATCTGCGTCCCGACATGCTGCGTGCCAACGACGCACTCGGCGTCCTGAGCAGCGGGGAACGCATGTTCCTGTCCGCCATGTTCAGCTTCTACAACGCGCGCGAGGGCGGTGCCATGCTCAAGCGCTGCCACTTCCAAGGACTGTCGGACTTCGATGGTCTCGATCTGCAACGCCGCAAGGTCATCGCCGATCTGTTGGTGAACTACAGCGGTTGGTGAGCCGGTCTGCGGCATACCACCGTCTTTTTGTTCACTGCCCATGAGGGACATGCGTCCACGCGGCCATGTCCCTCGATTTTTCTTCCGTCAGCCTGCGCCGATTGGCCCAAAGCCCTCGATCAGTGCCGCCTGACGCTTTTTCCACTTTCAACCCACCGGGGTTCAATTCCCGGTGGCGGGAATTGGCTCCATTATTCAATCTGGAGAAATTCCATGACCCAGAATCCCAATCCCTTTGTACGCGGCTACTGGAATCTGAGAGTCGTCCGAACGCTGTGCATCTGCTACGGGGACGGAAGCCCGCATGTCTGGCGATCCATCCACACGAGCCAAGCGCATCTTTCCGACAACGACCTGATCTCATCGCCTTGCATCGTCACCAGCGACTTCGCGTTGATCAAAAGCGGCACTGACGCCATCAGCGACGAGCTGATTGCTGAATGTGATGCTGTTGAAGGCATCAACGGCGAAGGCGTGGTGGGCGCCGTGGTCTATGCCATCCATGGCGACGACCTCGACGGCCGCCCGGTCCATGTCGGTGATACCTATTCGGCCGAAGCCGCGCGAGACGTGGTGCAGCGGTTGAGTTTCGAGACCGGCTATTACAGCCGGTGCTGGGAAGTCAGCAGCGCGCACATCTGCCAGGAAACCGGCCAGTACCTCGCCAACCTGGCAGACCTCGCCACGCCGGAGGCTTTTCTGTTCATCGCCTTTCGGGTTCCGTACAGCCCGGCGATTGGCGTCAAGCTGATCTCCACGCCCTGGACAGACAAGAACCTGGAATATGCCGAGGGCATCAGTGCTGAGCAGCTTCGACAGGAGCACCGCGACAAGGGCATGCCTGACGACCTGGCGAACATCCTTGAACTGGCCGGCCAGGCAGATGTGCGCATCCTCATCCTCGATGCCGACGCACCCGCGCTACTGGGCTTGCCACTGGCCGAGACCTAGCAGACACGCGACGCGCAAGCCTTCCCCTTTATCCCCCATATGCCAGCCCGCCTCCCACCAGGAGCCGGGCTGGTTCAATTCCATAGGAGCAATCTCATGTTCCCCGATCTCATCTTGCCCACGCCCGACTTCGAGAATCAGCTTGGAGCCTGCGTCAACGCCATGAGCCAGGACGACGCCATCGGCCAGATCCTGGTGTTCGAGCGCATGAGCGGTACGCTGCACATGCGCCATATCGACAGCGCCGATCTGGTGGACACCGACATTGACGACTACGAAATGGTCGTATTCGACGGTGGCAACACAAGCGGCGACACGTGGAAGCACGTGTTCTTCCCGCGTCAGCGAGAACACTACTTCGTGTACGAAGCCTGACCCCCAAGCCCCTTTCGAGGGGCTTTTTCTCGCCCGCAGCGCTGGAAAGCGGGTGCGATGGGGTGCCGTTTCCTGCAAGCGGGCCGCTTACTCCCGGGCCATTCTTGCCCCATGTTCGTCGGCGTTGCCGACACATGCCCAGGCAGCCAAGACCTTCAAGGCTGCAAGCACGGGAAGCCGTGCTGGTCGATGTTTTCCACGGACGTACCGCGTCCATCCACACCACCCACAAGGGACCTCTCCCTTGCGGGCGGGGAATCCCTTGTTTCTTCCTCAAGGAGATTCCCATGGACCGTTCCCTCATCAAATCCATGATGCCTTCGCTAGTCGCAGGCCACGTGCCCCGCAACGTGCGGTCGTTCAAGTACCGCGTGTTCGACGATCAGCCGCAATCTTCGACATTGGGCTTCGCCGTCGACCCCCAGCCCTTCGACGGGAAGGTAGTCGCCATCACCGACGATGCCATCGTCGTCAAGCTCAAGCCGAGCGAGTTCGCTGTGCTCGATTCCAAGCTGGTGACCACCGTCCCCGACGAAGGCGCCAAGGTGCATGTCCAACCCTACGCACGGCGCCGTTTCGATGGGCTGCGGGCGGACACGCCGGAAGAGCGCACCGAGATGACGTCCGACGGCATTCCCTACACCGTCAAGACGCACATCCTCGGCTCCGCGCCGGCCAAGCTGCCCATTCCCGAGCCGCAGTGCATGGAGCTGGGTCAGCTCATCCAGCAGTTGGAGGAAATGCCGGCGCCCGATGGCTTCCGGCGCATCACCCACATGCTGGTCGATGCGGGTGCCCGGGATTTCACCTGGGTCGATCCGACGCCGTCCAAGATCATCGAGACGCCTCCGGCGATCAGCTTCACGGTCTCGACCGCGAAGTTCGAGGGCCGGGTGACGGTGCTGTACGACCGAGGCGGCGACACCTACGTGGTGGAGCTGCATCGCGACGGCGAATTGGTCGATCGGCATGACGAGGTGTATTTCGACATGCTCGGCGAAGTGCTGGAGCGACTCATCGACGACGGACGTTGGCGCCTGATCGATGTGAGCGTGATCGACGCCAAGGCTACCCGGCAGCGCCAGGCGGTGCCGGCATGACGCCGGAAACTGAATCCTGCCGGTTCTACGGCTGACCCGTGGGTCCCGCCACGAAGTTTCGCCCATGGGCCATGTGCCCACAGGCCCTCCATCCATGCGGATGGAGGGCCTTTTCTCTATTCCACATAGGAGATTTCAACCATGTCACTGCGATTCAAAGGCTCCGACCTGCGCCCCGTGCTGACCGAGGCCATCGCCAGCCAATGCCGCGTCATCCTGGTCAAGGACCAGGGCGTGTACTTTCTCGCCGAGCAGGGAGAGCGCCGCCCGGATGGGCGTGTGAAGCTGCTGGCCTATGCCGTCGGCTGCAACCCGGATACCGACCCGTTCGACGACTGGTGGGAACTGGCGCGCGCCGAACTGGGCGGCGACGACTTCGGGGAGTACTTCGACCCGAAGGACGGCGTATTCACGCGCATCCTGCACACCGAAGACGACCTGATGCTGTCGGCCACCGCCACACATCTGTCGCTGGAGGTGGTGCCTCCCGCATAGCGCGGCAACCGCCACTCGACTCTCGCAGCCCCCCACACCGGGGGCTTTCTTTTGCGCTGAGCCGGGCTGCGTGGACAAAGGGAAACGCGCGGATGCCAATTGATTGCTGTCGCGCGCGCGAGGCCCGGCCATGCTGACCCCATGCCTGCTGACGCTGTCAGCGACATGCCAGGCAACCATCGGTCTTCGAGGTTGCGGCGCAGTTTCCACTGCGTGACCGAGCCAGCTCGCACCGCATCCATCCGCGAGCGGCCACCAGTCCCTGGTGGCGGATGCTTTCGCCTTATCAACCCACCGCGGGGTTACGCACCTTTCCCCGCATGCGTGGGCTCGGTGTGTCTCCGCTTTTCCCTATGGAGATTCACCATGAACACCACTTCCAACGAGAAATCGTATTTCGACCTCCACACCTCGGGCATCGGCTACCTCCAGCGTGTCCGTGAGGTGCCCGTCAGGGGCGGCCGCCGTGCGCAGCCCTTCCTGGCCTGCACCATCGCCGCGCTGGTCGGCCCCGCCAGGGACCCGAGCTACCGCTACTTCGACGTCAAGGTCTCGGGTGCCGAGGCCAAGAAGCTCGTTCAGCGCTACATCGGCGTTGACGATTCCAAGCAGCGACCGCTGGTGCGCTTTCGCCTCGGCGACCTCTGGGGCGATGCCTACATCCGCGACAAGGGCGAACAGAAAGGCCAGGCCGCCGCATCCCTCAAGGCGCGACTGCTCAAGGCCGAGCTGATCGAGCGGGCCGAACTGGCTTCGATCGAGCAGCACGAGTTGATCACCCGTGGCATCGGCTACCTCAACCGTCCGAAGGACGTCACCCCCAAGGATGGTGACCCGTTCCTGTCGTGCTCCATCGCCGCGCTGGCCGGACCTGTCGATGAACCGGAATATCGGTACTTCGACACGATCGTCGCCACCCCTGAAGCCGAGCATCTGGTTCGCCGATGCGTGCAGGCCATCGAAGGGGATCGCAAGGTGCTGATCGCCTTTCGTCTGAACGACATGAAGATCGATCCGTACATCCGCACCAAGGGCGAGCACGCTGGGGAACCGGCCGCAAGCCTGGAATCGACGCTGGTCCACATCGGTCTGATCAAGATCGACGGCACCCAGGTCTATCCGACGAGCCAGGCGCATGCCGAGGCAGCGCCAGCGGAGGACGCACCCGCGTCCGAAGCCGCCAACGCCATCGACACTGCCGCCGACGCCGTTTCCTACCAATCTGCCGAGCCCGCCGAGCGCGAGCCCGAATGTGCAGTCGAGGAGCAGGAGCCGGCATTGGCTGCTTCGTTCTGATCCGGCACGGCCCCTCACGGGGCCTTGCCTTTTTCCTATTCGTCCAAGGAGAACCATCATGGCAGCCACATCGGCACCTACGAGATCAGCCCTACCCATCGTCGTCCCGGGCCAGCTCACGTTGCGGACCATCCGGGGCAAGAACGGCCCGTTCACGGTTGGGCGCCTTTCTACCCCCATCGGCGAGTTCGCGGTTAAAGACGCGGAGTTGGAGCAGTACCCCGAAGGAAAGTACGACGGGGATTTCGTCATTCGCTACATCTTCGCGAAGTCCTATCCGGTCGCGGGCGGCGCGCGGTTTGAAGTGCGCGCAAACCTCGACGGCATGACGCTCAACGGCATCGACAAACTGAGTCGTGATGAGGCCCGCAGCTTCGCCACCCAGGAAGTCGATCCACTCGATGAAGAGCTGGGGACGCAGCCTGCGGAAACGCCGGCCAAGCCCGCCAAGGCCTCCAGACCCGCCAAGCCCGCACCCGTGCAGGCCTCGGCGGACCCGCTGGTCGATACCACGCCCTTCGGTGTGGATGCACCGACGCCCGCTGCGGCGGCTGCCCCTGGCAGCACCGAAGAGGGCGACGTTGCTTTGTTCGGCTTGCTCTGGCCGCTGGGCGATTCCGTGAAATTGGATTCGACCATCGACCGCCGCGCCCTGCGCGCGCAGATCGCCCGCCTGGGCGATCTGGGCTACGCGCTGGACTTCAAAACGCAGGAGTGGAGCCGCCAGGCCGAACTGCAACCTGCGTGATCGCAGACACCGCATGCGCGGTGTTCTTCATCCACCCGCCGGGGCTCTTTCCCTATGCGGGGAGGCCCCCGGCTTTCTTCTGGAGGTCTCCATCATGTCCACCATCGATTGCGATACACCCCGTTCTTCGCTGGGTGAACCCGCGTGGCGAGCTGTTTGCAAGACAGCCGCCGAGCACGCCCAGCGTGGTTGTGGCCTGTCCTGGGACCACTGGGTCACGCTTTTCAGTTCGGAGATCGACGCGCAAGCCAGTCGATTGCCGGAAGAGCAACGCGCACAGGCGCTGCAGATCGCACAGGAATGGGGCTACGCCACACCGGCCGAAAGGCAGGAAACCCAGGACTGGAACGCCGAAAACGGCTACTGCTCGCACGGAATCGAACTGGGTTATTGCCCGTCCGGTTGCGATTCGGACTATTGAGGTCCGGCACACGTCATCGCCGCTTGCGCGGCTTTTCTCCACCCCTTGGGGCAGCACCTGCCTCAGGGGCGGTGCTGTTTCCGATTCACCGAGGACATCACCATGAGTCGGCACTACTTCGACACCGTTCACAAGGGCTTTCCCATCACCGTCGTACTGGGCTGGGACCGGCCGGCAAATTACTTCTTCCTATTCATCGAAAAGCCGGCCGAGCTGATCGACGATACCGCGAAGGTCGAGAGCGACGACTTCTTGTACAGCAACCTGCACGAGAGCGACCCGTTCAACCACTACCTGGACTACTACTGAGTGGTCCTGCGCCATTTCCACATCGACGTGCCCGAAAGCATGTTCACCGAAGTCCAACAGGACTGCGAGGGCAACGTTGGCAACCGTGTAGTCAAGCATCAGGCCGACGGCTCGTTCACCGAACAGACGTTCTGAACGCCCAAGCGGATCGAACACCTTATCCGCATTCCTTCATCCCTAACGGGGCATTCGCTGCCCCTGCGGGCGGTGCTGCCCCTCATTTCATCGAGGACACCACCATGCACGCACACACTTCATCCACCACGCTGTTCCACATCGACGAATGCCCGGACGTTATGGCCGACGCTTGCGTCGGCGATGACCAGGGCAACCTGATCTTCCTGTCCATCTGGGCGCGCGACACCGCCGTCCAGCAGTTCCTTGCACGCCTGACCCTCGGGCGCGACGAGCAGGGACTGGACCAGTTCCACGTCATCACCGACCAGGGCGGCAGCGTCCCGGTATTCATCGGCAACGTCGATCGCCTGGAAAAGCGCATCACGCGCGCCTACCGGCGAACGCTGTTCGGTTCGCTGTCCAACGTGTGGCTGTTCGACCGGCGCTGCGTCAAGCCCGACAAGGCCAACGCCAGCGCATTGGCACTGCTGCCACGTGACAGCGCCCACCGGCTTGACCGCCTGTGGATGCTGGTGCGGGACACCTGCCCGTTGCCGCTGCTCGACCACTGGCGCGAGACCGTGCTGGAACTGCTGCAAAGCCGCGAGATGCTGGCCCGCCTTCCGTCCGCCCTCGGGCCGCTGGAAGGCCATCGGCTCGCCATCGACGTGCCGGCGCTGAGCTTGGCGCTGGGCTCCCTGATCCGCAGTGACGCGCTCACCGCCTATCCCTATCCGGCCAAGATTTGGACGCCGGAAGCGGTGGCGGCTTGACCCACCCTCGGAGGCACGCCTTGGCGTGCTTCCGTCATTCATCCCCGCCAACCAGGAGACTTCCATGGCTCTCATGTTCCCGCGGCTCGCCCGCAATTTCGCCAAAAATGGGTACTACCCGACCGACGAACCCACGCTCGAAAGAGCCCTCAACGCACTGATGCCCAGCGACGGGCCGATGTGCATCCTCGATCCCTGCGCCGGTGAAGGCGTGGCAATCGCCGAAGCCTCTCATGCCCTCGGGCGCGAACAGGCCAAGGCGTTCGCCGTCGAATTCGACGCCGAGCGGGCGCGCCATGCCCGCGGCCTGGTCGATCACTGCCTGCACGCGGACCTGATGGACACGATGATCTCCAAGCAGTCCTTCGGACTACTGTGGCTGAATCCACCGTATGGCGACCTGTCCAAGGACGTCAACGGCAACATCGGCTATCAGGGCCAGGGCCGTGCCCGCCTCGAAAAGCTGTTCTATCAGCGTTCGCTGTCGCTGTTGCAATACAGCGGCGTGCTGGTCTTCATCGTCCCCGGCTACGTGCTCGACGCGGAGCTGGTCGGCTGGTTGACGCGCCACTACACCGATCTGCGTATCTACCGAGCGGTGGAAACGCAGTTCAAGCAGGTGGTGATCTTCGGCCGCCGGGTCCGTCAGCGGGAGCTGGCACCCGATGGCGTCAAGGCCGTGCGCAATCTGCTGCTGCAGGTTGGGCTTGGCGAAGTCGAAGCCGAGGAACTGCCGAGCGAATGGCCGTTCCTGCCGTACATCGTCCCCGCCAGTCCGGCCGAGCCGGAGCATTTCTTCCGCGTGACGATGGAGCCCGAACAGTTCGCCGACGAGGTTGGCCGGCTGCAAGGCCTTTGGCCGTCGCTGGACACGCACTTGGGGACCGCGCAGCAGTCGCTGCGTCCACCGGCGCGGGCCTTGTCCCACTGGCATCTCGCCCTGGCTCTGGCCGCGGGCGCGATCTCCGGCGTCGTGCGCTCCCAGACGGGGCGCGTGCTCGTCGTCAAAGGTGACACCCACAAGGACAAGACGCTCCAGCGGGAATTCACCGAACGCGAAGACGGCTCCATCGCCGAGACACGCATCCTCACCGACAAGTTTGTGCCCGTTATCCGCGCGTGGGACATGACGCCTGGCTCCCCGACAAGGGGCGAGGTGCTGACCATTCGCTGATCCACCGGACGCGCTGCCGTCCTGCTGTACCACATCGAAGGAGAAACACCATGTTCCCCAATCCGTTCAAGCGGCCTGCGCCGCGCAAGCAACCCTTGTTCGCACCGAGTACGTTGAAGTTGAGCGAGAAGGTGCATTGGCTGGCTCGGCGAGGCCTGATCGACCCCTTGGCCTATGTCCAGCGCCATGTGCGCGGGGACTGGGGCGAGATCGATGAGGCCACCCGCCAAGCCAACGACGTCGCAATCCAACAGGACAACCTGATGATCTCCCAGTACCGGATCACGCCGGAACTGGTGTTGCTCGTGAAGACCAGCGAAGACCACCAGACCACGGTGGTCCAGCTTCCCGAAGAGCGCGACCTGATCTGAAGGCGCCGCCTCGTCATCCCATCCACTTGACGGAGCCACTTCACTCCGCCAGGGGTGTCGTGGCTCAATAGCCTTTCAAGGAGGAGCCCATGGCATCGCATCGCATCGAAACCTACTGCCAGAGGCTGGCGTTCCCCATCGGGGCGCTCATCTTCAGCCGAGGCATTGATCGCCTTGTCCGCGCGGGTCGCCTGGACCCGATTCCGTACTTCAGGCGCCACACCCGTGGCGACTGGGGTGACGTCAACGTCTGCCAATGGCACGCCAACGGCGTTGCACTTCAATCGGGCGCGTCGCTGGAATCGCACTATGTGATCCACCCGGGACTCGCCATTCGCATCATCACCGATGCGGGGCGCAGCGTCACTGCCATCGTGCTGCCGTCCGAAGACTGAGCACGGTTCACCCGCAGGCCACTCAGGCCAGCATCTTCAACCACCTTCGGCCGCGCGCCGATTTCCTTCCCACCACGGGGCATGCCATTGCCCCGCTGGGGGTGGTGCATGCCCCATTTTTCATTGGAGCATCACAATGTCCTTCGATCTCGAAACCACTGCCGCTGACGCCGCGCCCGTACAGGGCGAACTGCTCGACGCGGAATCATCCCCTCTGACCCTGAGCCTTCAGGATTTCGTCGGCGAGTTCGGCGACGAACTGCTCGACGCCCTCAACAGCGCCAACCCGCCTGTCTATACCGGCCAACCGCAGGCGCACCGGCAGCTCATCGTCGCCAGCCTCAAACGCAAGCTGTTCCCGGCCCAGGCCGAAGTCGTCCACGCCGCCGCCGAGCTGCTGATCGACCGTGGCGAACGCGCCGCGATCGTCAATGGCGAGATGGGCTGTGGTAAGACGACCGTTGGCATCGCCGCGGCCGCCGTGCTCAACGCCGAAGGCTACCGCCGCACTCTGGTCCTGTCGCCACCGCACTTGGTTTACAAGTGGCGGCGGGAGATCCAGGAGACGGTGGCCGGCGCCAAGGTATGGGTGCTCAATGGGCCGGATACGCTCGTCAAGCTCCTCAAGCTGCGTGAGCAGTTGGGCGTGCAGCCCACGGGCCAGGAGTTCTTCGTCCTGGGGCGCGTCAGGATGCGGATGGGTTTCCACTGGAAGCCCGTCTTCACCCAGCGGCGCACCCGCCACGGCGACGTGGCGGCCTGCCCGGACTGCGGCACGGTCATCACCGACCTCGACGGCGAGCCGGTCAACCCGGTCGCGCTCGAAGCCGAGGAGTACCGCAGGAAGTGCAGCCATTGCGCTGCGCCCCTGTGGACGCTGATCCGCCCGCGCAGCCTGTCCGGCAGCGACCAGTCCTCGGCCGTCCTCAAAGCCCTGAAGCGCATCCCGACCATCGGGGAAGTCACTGCGCAGAAGCTGATGCAGAAGTTCGGTGACGGCTTCCTGGCCTCGATGCTGGGCGACAACATCCACGAGTTCATCAACCTCATGGATGGCAACGGCGAGCTGGTGTTTTCCGACCGTCAAGCCACGCGCATGGAACGTGCGATGGCCAACATGGAGTTCGGCTTTGGCGAGGGCGGTTATCAACCCTCGGAGTTCATCAAGAGGTACTTGCCGCAAGGTACGTTCGACCTGCTCATCGCTGATGAAGCGCATGAGTACAAGAACGGGGGCAGTGCCCAGGGCCAGGCCATGGGCGTGCTGGCGGCGAAGGCTCGCAAGACCTTGCTGCTGACTGGCACGCTGATGGGCGGCTACGGTGATGATCTTTTTCACCTGCTGTTCCGAGCCCTTCCGGGGCGGATGATCGAAGACGGCTACCGCCCGACCACGAGCGGCAGCATGACCTCGGCTGCGATGGCGTTCATGCGCGATCACGGGGTGTTGAAGGACATCTACTCCGAGAGCACCGGCACGGCGCACAAGACGGCCAAGGGCACCAAGGTATCGGTGCGCACGGTCAAGGCCCCGGGCTTCGGCCCCAAGGGCGTCTTGCGCTGCATCCTGCCATTCACGATCTTCCTCAAGCTCAAGGACATCGGCGGCAACGTCCTGCCGCCGTATGACGAGGAGTTCCGTGAAGTCGCGATGGACACGGCGCAAGCCGCGGCCTACCGCGATCTGGCGGGTCGGCTGACCGCCGAGCTGAAACAGGCTCTGGCGCGACGCGATACGACCTTGCTGGGTGTGGTCCTCAACGTGCTGCTGGCCTGGCCGGATTGCTGCTTCCGGTCGGAGACCGTGGTGCATCCGCGCACGCGCAACACCTTGGCGTTTGTCCCGGCTCAGTTCAACGAGTTCGAGATCAGCCCCAAGGAGCGTGAGCTGATCGACATCTGCAAAGAGGAGAAGGCGCAGGGCCGCAAGGTCCTGGCCTACACGGTCTATACCGGCACGCGCGACACCACGTCGCGCCTGAAGGTGTTGCTGGAGCAGGAAGGCTTCAAGGTGGCGGTGCTGCGCGCGAGCGTGGATGCCAGCCGCCGCGAAGACTGGATCGCCGAGCAACTGGACCGTGGCATCGACGTGCTCATCACCAACCCCGAGTTGGTCAAGACGGGGCTGGACCTGTTGGAGTTCCCGACGATCGTGTTCATGCAGTCGGGCTACAACGTGTACTCGCTCCAGCAGGCGGCACGCCGCTCCTGGCGCATCGGGCAGAAGCAGCCCGTGCGTGTGATCTACCTCGGCTACGCCGGTTCCTCGCAGATGACCTGCCTGGAGCTGATGGCCAAGAAGATCATGGTCTCGCAGTCCACCTCGGGCGACGTGCCCGAATCCGGGCTCGATGTCCTGAACCAGGACGGTGATTCCGTCGAGGTCGCACTGGCCCGGCAGCTTGTCGCCGCATGACACGTTCCACTTACGGCCCTTCGGGGCCGTTTTTTTTGCCGCTCCCGGTAAATCGGACGCTGCCTGGTTCGCATTGTTTGCTGCCGCTCGCGGCCTGAGCGGCGATGGTGAGGGCTGGATGTTTCAGGACGCCGAGCTATGTGCCCCTCTCCACCGTGGTTTCACTATCCCGAACGCCGCCTTCTGGCGGGATTTCTCGGCCTGCTGTGGTCGGTGCTGGCCGGTGGCTGCGCGACGACGACTGCGCCGGTCGCGCCCGACACCATCGCGGAAGTCTTGGCCGCGCCTGAACCCGAGGCTTCCGAGTACATCCCGGTCGTGCGCTACGCCCGCTACACACTGGTCGAACTGGCACCCATGGCGGCGCAGCGCGACCTGTTGTTGCAGACCATCGACGTGTCCATGCCCGAGGATGCCCGCGCCACGGTCGGGGATGGGCTTCGGCACGTGCTCAAACGCAGCGGCTATGGCCTGTGCCAGACCGCGCATGCCGTGATCGAGCTGTACGCGCTGCCGTTGCCGGCGGTACACCTGCACCTCGGCCCCATGACCTTGCGCGATGCGCTGCTCACGCTGGCTGGCCCGGCCTGGGAACTGCACGCGGATGACCGCGCACGGCAAATCTGCTTCGAGCGGCCCGGCGATCGCGCGGTCGCCGAGTCCCCATCCGAGCCACCCGCCACCGAGGCGGTGCAGACGTTCCCGCTGGCACCCATGGTTTCGGGAGGCCAGCCATGAACGCCCCGCAACCTGCCCAGCGATCGACCGCCGCCGTGGTGGTGCAGAGCCTGATGTGGCTCTGGTTGATCTTCCTCAGCGTCTTGGCGGCCCTGGGCTACCAGGCCCTCAGCGACCAGGCCGACCAGGAGCGGCTGGATTCCCGCCTGCAACGCCTGGAAGCGCAGGCAACTGGCTTGGCCGAGACGATCGAGGCCATCCAGCAGCGCCCGGCCGTCGCGACGGACGCTGACCTCAAAGACACCCGCCAGATTCTGGAAGCACGCGCGGCCCAGGTCGAGAAATCTCTCAGTGGCTACGCAGCGGCCGACGACCTCCAGGCGCTGCGCGCGGAGGTCGAGCAGATCAAGGCGCGCCAAGCCGCCGCGCGTGCCACCGCACCCGCCCAGCGGCGCGCATCGCGCACGTCCGCCGCCTCCAAGACCGAGCTGCCGCCGCTGCCATTCCGCGTCGTCGGCGCCGAACTGCGCGCCGGCCAGCGCAGCGTGTCCGTCGCGCCGAGCATCGGGGACTTCACGCCCGCCCAACTTCAGGTGCTGCTGCCCGGGGATGCGGTCGGCCCGTGGCGCCTGCAGGCGATCGAGGGCAACACCGCAGTGTTCCAGGCCGGCAACCAGACCCGCCGCGTGGCGATTCCCTGACCGGAGCACCCCATGAAGCCGTCGATCCTCCTTTTCGCGGTCCTGGTGGCGTCGTCGCAATGGCCCGCCTGGGCGCAGCAGCCCGCAACGACCTCGGCGCGCAACGCACAGAGCCAGGAGCGCCCGCTGGCCGCCCGCGTGCTGGACGACCGGGTGGCAACCGAATGGGGCTTGCAGCCACAAGAATGGGCACGCTACCGCGAGCTGATGGATGGGCCGCTGGGTATCTACTCGCCCAACCTGGACCCGCTGTCCGCCCTGGGCATCGAAGCTCGCACGGACGAAGAACGGCGCCGCTATGCGGAACTGCAGGTGCAGGTGGAAGCGCGCCGCGTCGAGAAGCTGCTCGCCTACCAGCGCGCCTACGACGAGGCCTGGCAGCGCCTGAATCCGGGGATGCAGCGCGTGAACCTGCCCGACGACAAGCCGGGCGCCGGCCCATCCAGCAGTCCCTTGCGCGGCAGCGGCCGCATGGCGGTGTTCGTCAAGGACGGCTGCGCAGCCTGCGGACAGCTCGTGCAGCGCCTGCAATCCTCGGGCGCGGAGTTCGACCTGTACATGGTGGGCAGCCGCCAGGATGACGCGCGCATCCGCGACTGGGCCAAGCGCGCGCAGATCGACCCGGCGCGCGTGCGCGCCGGCAGCATCACGCTCAACCACGACGGCGGCCGCTGGCTGTCACTGGGCCTGCCCGGCGATCTGCCCGCCGCCGTGCGCGAAGTGAACGGCCAATGGCAGCGCCAGCCGTAGCCATGCCCCTGCGCGCACTGGTGCTCACTGCCGGCCTGTATGCCGTTGCCGCCCTGGCCCAGGAGGTTCCGCCACCGGCTTACCAGCTTGCCGCCCAGCGCGCAGGCATCCCCTCGACCGTGCTCTACGCCGTGGCCTTGCAGGAGAGCGGCATCCGGCGCAACGGGCGCCTGGTGCCGTGGCCGTGGTCCCTCAACGTCGCCGGCCAGTCGCGCCGCTTCGCCACGCGCGCCGACGCCTGCGCTGGCCTGCAGCAGGCGATGCGCGCCACGCCGCACACGCGCATTGATGCGGGCCTGGGCCAGATCAACCTCGGCTACCACAAGCACCGCTTTACCGGCGCGTGCGACCTGCTGGATCCGTATCGCAACCTGGCCGTTGCCGCCGAGATCCTGAAGGAGCAGCACACCCCCGGCGAGGACTGGCTGCTGGCGATCGGCCGCTACCACCGCCCCGCAGGCGGCGAGCCCGCCGCCCGCTATCGGCGCAGCGTGTCGCGCCACCTTGCCCGCGTGCAGGGCACGCGACCAGCCGCCGCGGTCCTCGCGGCGCGCCAGGAGACCTCCCCATGACGAAACCCCATCCCGCCCATCTCGCGTTCACGGGCCTACTCATGCTGCTGTCAGGCCTGCCGCTGGCCTCGCGTGCCGGCGAGCCACTGATCGTTGTCGAGGACCGTGGCGGCACGTCGGCATTGCCGTACTACGAAGCCCTGAATCTCCAGCCGCGCGCCAACGCACCGGCGCGGCCGTCCATCCCGACGCCCCAGGTTCCTGCCACACGGGCGGACGAAGCCGCGATGCTGCCGGTGCGCAGCGCCAAGCTCACGCCCGGCACCGTCGCGCGACGGGTGATCGAAGCGCCCGGCCTGCGGCCGTTCGTGGTCATCGGCGACGACGAGGCTTCCCGGGCCTGGTTGCAGCGCCGCGCCGCCGCTTTGCGCGAACGTGGCGCGGTCGGCCTGGTCGTCAACGTCGAGACCGCGCAGGGCCTGGCGCGGCTGCGCGCCCTGGTGCCGGGCGTGCCGCTCGCGCCCGTGGCCGGCGACGACCTGGCCGATCGCCTGGGCCTGCGGCACTACCCGGCGCTGATCACGGCCACCGGCATCGAGCAATGAAGCCATGTCGGGCAAACAGCCGGTCGAGGTTCTGCTACGCCCAGCGGTGGAGCTATACACCGTCGCGGCGTGTGCAGGCGCCGCGTTTCTGTGCCTGGTGGCCCCATGGTCGCTCGCGCTGAGCCCGGCCATGGGCATCGGCAGCGCCTTGGCGTTCGGCGCCTACGGCGCGATCCGCTACCGCGATGCCCGCATCATCCTGCGCTACCGGCGCAACATCCGCCGTCTGCCGCGTTACGTGATGACCAGCAAGGACGTGCCGGTCAGCCAGCAGCGCCTATTCGTGGGGCGCGGCTTTCTCTGGGAGCAGAAGCACACGCATCGGCTGATGCAGACGTACCGGCCCGAGTTCCGCCGCTACGTCGAGCCGACGCCGGCCTACCGGCTGACCAGGCGCCTGGAGGAACGGCTGGAGTTCGCGCCATTGCCGCTCTCGCGCCTGCCGAAGCTCACCGGCTGGGACGCGCCTTTCAACCCCGTGCGCCCGTTGCCGCCTGTCGGCGGCCTGCCAAGGCTGCACGGCATCGAGCCCGACGAAGTGGACGTCAGCCTGCCGCTGGGCGAGCGCGTCGGGCACTCGCTGGTGCTGGGCACCACGCGGGTGGGCAAGACGCGCCTGGCCGAGTTGTTCGTCACGCAGGACATCCGTCGCAGGAATGCTGCCGGCGAGCATGAGGTCGTCATCGTCATCGACCCCAAGGGGGATGCCGATCTCTTGAAACGGATGTACGTCGAAGCCCAGCGCGCTGGCCGCGAAGGCGAGTTCTACATCTTCCACTTGGGCTGGCCGGAAATCAGCGCCCGCTACAACGCCGTGGGCCGCTTCGGTCGGATCTCGGAAGTGGCGACACGCATCGCGGGGCAGCTCTCCGGCGAAGGCAACAGCGCGGCGTTCCGCGAGTTCGCATGGCGCTTCGTGAACATCATCGCCCGCGCCCTGGTGGAACTGGGGCAGCGCCCGGACTACATGCTGATCCAGCGCCACGTCATCAACATCGACGCGCTGTTCATTGAGTACGCCCAGCACTACTTTGCCAAGACGGAGCCCAAGGCCTGGGAGGTGATCGTCCAGATCGAGGCCAAGCTCAACGAGAAGAACATCCCAAGGAACATGATCGGGCGCGAGAAGCGTGTGGTGGCGCTGGAGCAATACCTCTCCCAGGCGCGCAACTACGACCCTGTGCTCGATGGCCTGCGCTCGGCGGTGCGCTACGACAAGACCTACTTCGACAAGATCGTTGCATCGCTGCTGCCGCTGCTGGAAAAGCTCACGAGCGGCAAGATCGCCCAGCTCCTGGCGCCGAACTACTCCGACCTGGCCGACCCGCGCCCGATCTTCGACTGGATGCAGGTCATCCGAAAGCGGGCCATCGTCTATGTGGGTCTGGATGCGTTGTCTGACGCCGAGGTCGCCGCAGCGGTCGGCAATTCGATGTTCTCTGACCTGGTTTCGGTGGCCGGACACATCTACAAGCACGGAATCGACGATGGCCTGCCCGGCGCAGTGGCTGGCGCTCGCGTGCCGATCAACGTGCACGCGGACGAATTCAATGAACTGATGGGCGATGAATTCATCCCGCTCATCAACAAGGGCGGCGGTGCCGGCCTGCAAGTCACGGCGTACACGCAGACGCTCTCGGACATCGAGGCCCGCATCGGAAATCGCGCGAAGGCCGGCCAAGTGATCGGGAATTTCAACAATTTATTCATGTTGCGCGTGCGCGAGACGGCCACCGCGGAACTGCTGACGAGGCAGTTGCCGAAGGTCGAGGTCTATACAACCACCATCGTCTCGGGCGCGACGGACAGCTCAGACATCCGCGGCGCGACGGATTTCACGTCGAACACCCAGGACCGCATCAGCATGGCCAGCGTGCCGATGATCGAGCCGTCACACGTCGTCGGCCTGCCCAAGGGCCAGTGCTTCGCGCTGCTGCAGGGCGGCCAGCTCTGGAAGGTGCGTATGCCGCTGCCGGCGCCGGACCCGGATGAAGTGATGCCGGCGGACCTGCAGCAACTGGCCGGGTACATGCGCCAGAGCTACAGCGAGGCCACGCAGTGGTGGGAGTTCACCAGCTCGTCGGCCTTGCAGGATGCGGCCTTGCCCGACGACCTGCTGGACGATGCCGCTGCGGCCGAGCCCGGCGCGGTGGCCACCGGCGCCGACGATGGCGCGGGCAACGAGGCCGTGCCATGAAGGATGCCGCCTCGACCGCGCAGCGGGAGCAGAACCATCGCCAAGGCTTGATCGTCGGCACCATCACCTTACCGTTCCGGCTGCTCGGGGTGCTCATTGGCTCGCTGCTGTTCTCGATCGTGGTGGAGTGCGCCGGCATGCACCTGTTCTGGAAGGACCAGGGCTGGCGCCACTCCCAGCAGATGCTGCGGTACGAACTCGGGCACCTGTCCAACCACTTCACGCGCAGCGTGGTGGTACAGGAGCCCGGGCGCACGGCGCACGAGTTGGTGGATACCGGGTACGAGTGGGTGTTCGTGCGCTCGGGGTTGCTGGAGCGCATGAGCCAGACCGCCGAGCGCGTCCGCGCGCCCAGCCACGGGCAGAGCCGCAACTTCCGCTACTACATCAGCCAAGTCTATGTCTGGGCCGAAAGCTACCTGATCGCTGCGGCCTTCACGACGCTCACCTTCCTGGTGCGCCTGCTGGTCCTGGTGCTCACGCTGCCGCTGATCCTCACGGCGGCATTCGTCGGCCTGATTGACGGCCTGGTGCGACGGGATGTGCGCCGGTTCGGCGCGGGCCGCGAATCCGGCTTCATCTACCACCGCGCGAAGGCCAGCCTGATGCCGTTGGCCGTGCTGCCTTGGGTCACCTATCTCGCTCTGCCCATATCGGTGCATCCTCTGGTCATCCTGCTGCCCAGCGCGGCGTTGCTGGGGATGGCAGTCAGCCTGACCGCAGGCAGCTTCAAGAAGTACTTATGAGGTGACACGGGCGGCACGGCTCTGCAAAGCCGTGTGCCGTTCATCGGTTCTGCAGGGTATCAAGAGCAGCATCCAACGCCGTAACCGCCTCGACGACCGTTCTTACCGTCGCCCGATCAAACTCATGATCGCGCTGAGCGTCGTGCACACCGCTATTGAGGTAACCCCATTCAATACTCGTACCGCTGACATTGAGCAGCCGGACCAACGCCCCTACGGCATCCGGCGCACCCGCATGTTGCGCCGCGATACGCTCGACGGCCGACCGCAACTTGGTGCATTTATTGTTCAGCTCCCAAGGCGCGCGGGGCCCGCTCAGCTTGATGTCGATCCGGCCGTCCGCCCGCCGACCCAGCCACGTCCACAGGCGGTCCGTCAGACTCTCCAGCGCCGGCCGGGCCTGACGCAGTGCCTCGCGTTTCTCGTCAGCCGCCAACGCCTGCTGGGCCAGAAGAACATAGTTCTTCGCTGGCGGGTCGCTGTCGACCCGCAGTTCGTGCTCTCCCTGATGCGGGAGAAACTTGTAGCGCTTAATGGCCGCGGCGCGGCGCACGCCCAACTCCTGCTGGATGCGGTGCAGGAACTCCTCTGCGTGCGAGGTGAGGATAACCTGCTTGCCGTGGAGCAAACCGTCCTCGAAGAAGGTACGCCAGATGCCATCGCGATGGTCGTCGTCGATCGCGTTGACGACGTCATCGAATATGACCACGGGGCAGCCCTGCGCGAGGTTCTTGGCAAGCAGAATCGCCAGGCCCAGGCATTTGATGTGCCCTTCGCTGAAGACGATCAACGCGTCGTAGCGCGCGCCCGGCTCGCCGGCGAACTCCACCTCGATCTTGCCGTTCTCGGCCACGGGCAACCACAGCGCGTGCAGCAGATCGCCGGGCGGATCGGCCCGGTTGAATGCGTTGTAGAGATGGCGGGCTTGGTCTCCCAGCCCCTGTAGCAGAACCCCCGGCAGAGCGGTCAGGTATGCCTGAATCTCGGGCAGGAAGCCGTCGTAGGCGGCCTTGACCCGCTGATGGTGCACCACCACCGGCATTTCGTCCGTGGCCGCCTGGATCAGGCCGCGGTTCGCGTCGTCGAATTGGGCCACGGTTTGGCGGGCGGCCGCCAGCTCCTGATCCGCAGTCGTGCGCATGGTCCGCAGCCGTTCGATCTCCAGCTGATGCTGTTGCAGGCGGTCCCGCTCCTGGGCCATCGCGCCGCGCTGGGCATTCACGTCGCGCGCCTGCGCGTCGAAGCCTTCGATGATCTGTGCGATCCGTAAGAGGGCTTGCCAGGCGCGCTGGTCCCCATTCACCCCGCCGCCGAGCCAATTGCCCGCCGACGTGGGAGGCAGCAGTGGCAGGCCCGCGGCCTGCGATTCGGCAGGACAAGCGACCCCAGCCGCCGCCACCACGCGGCGCATTTCGTCACACAGCGCTCGGACCGCCTCGCTCAACTGCGTCCGATGCCCGGCCTCCTGCTGCTGCAGGACGGCCAGTTGCGCGAGCTGCTCCAGGCCCATTCGCGCCCTGGCGAACGGGTCCTGCGCCACGGCGGCCAGTTCGGTTCCACATGCCGGACACGCGGTCGCCCCGTCCGCCAACGCTTGCACGGCCTCGTAGAGCTTCGCGTACGACACCTCGCCGGCGCGGGCCGCGAGTTGCGCGGAAGACGCTTGCCACAGTCCCTGGACGCGGTAGGCCTCTGCCAGCAACGCTTGCAGGCGGGCCTGGGTCACCTCGTGAATGGCAGGCGGGTTGGCGTCCAGCTGAGCCTGGACATACGGTAGCCGTCCTTGCTGCTGCGGCGTACCCAGCAGCCAGTCCACGCAGGTTTGATAGGTCGCGCCAGGTGACATGCGCTGCGCCAAAGCTTGTTCCAGGCCCTCGACCGCTGCGATCTTCTGCGGGTAGGCGGCGATGGTCTGTTCGGAGTTCGCCAACTGCAGGCGACGCTGCGCCAGCTGCGCCGCCTGCACGCCGGCAAGCATCAGGTCCTGATCGAGCGAGGGGTTGAAGCCGCGCACGAACTCGCTGAACTGGTCCACGCCGAACAGGGTGGCGATGAGCTGGCGCTGATCGCTCGGGGTCCGCGCGGCGATTCGGGCGAAATCGTCGAGGCGGTTCTTCTCGATGAAGCAGAAGCGATACTCAGCTTCGTCGGGCTGGACGGCCTGCGCCTCGCCCGCCGCCGTAGACGACAGGACTGGCGCGATGTGGCGGCGCAGGCGAGCGTTGTTGCAGTACGTCCGCTGGTCGACCCGCTTGGCCTGCGCTTCGCTGATCGAACCGAGCATCGCCACTTCCAAGGCTTCGCAGAAGCTGCTCTTGCCGGTGCCGTTGGCACCGTAGACCAAGGTGATGTCATGGCTGAGGTCGAACGTCTCCTGCCGCATGAATCCTCGAAACGGCCCGACTTCGAGCTGGTGCAGTCGCCCGAGCGCCGGCCCGTTTTCGGGGCCGCGCGCGTCCCCGTCGTAGGCGACAGGCATCTGCGCCAGATGCGCGATGGCCAGCGGCGCCAAGCGCGTGGAGCGCCCCCGGCGTGCAGCACCGACCTCGGCCAGTGGCTGCAGGTGATCGAGCACCAGGTGCGCCAGCCGGCGCACGTCGTCGTGCACGTGCCGCTGCGTCAAGTGCGCCAGGAACCGGTGGTACTCCGAACGTATGCTTGCCACAGCGACCCCTCACTTGGTCAACCACTGACCGTAAGCCTCCACATCGATCATGGGGACCGTTCCACTGAACTGAAGCTGCGCGATCAGCTTGAAAAGAAACGCGGTCGCCGGCTTGTTTTCGTTGGTGTAGCTGTACGCGCCGCTGGCTTGGTCATAGAAAAAGTGCCCGTGGGCGGCAACGCATCCGATGTCCAGACGCCCCTCGGTGAGGTTTGCGTTCAGCGCCTTGTCCATGGATGGGCCCAATGCAGGACTCCATTCGCTCTCGAAGGTGAGCAAGCCACCCAGAATCGGAATCAACGGCTTCGCTGGGTAGGTCCCGCCAGCGTGCGGGATCGGCAGGCTCGTGCGGTGCAGCCTGCGCACACTGGCGACCTTCTCCTGGGCATAGGCCACAAGCCCCGCGTCAGCCGTCTGCTTGGCCTCGAACACGGCGTACACGCTTTCGGCTGGAATGATCGTCTCGTTCTCGTAGGTGAAGATAAAAGGCGAATATTGCCGATCAAACACCACCACATCGATCTGCTGGCTGAAGTTCCCCAGGCTGTCCACCACATGCGCCTTCGCCGCCTGGTACCGTTTGGGCAGATAGGTATCCAGCATGTCGATCCAGACGTTCTCGCTCGCATCCCCCTTCGTACCCGGGTGACCGAAGGTCTTGCGTACTACGGACAAGCGCTGCTGGATGTCTTCATGCAGGGACGACAGGAGCTGGGAAAGCGACCACTGGGACATGCTGTACCTCGATGGGACGTGTATGGAAGCCGATGGAATCAGGACAGTGGGAACTTGGGGCCAAACAGTGCGCGCCAGGCGCGAAGCGCTTCGATATTGCGACCACGACGCGCGTGGTCGATGGCGATGCTTGCGTCCTGGCTCGCCTGGAACAGCAGCTGCTGCGCGCGCTGCTTGCGCGCGGCATCCATATCGTTGCTGATCGCCGGGCCAAGTCCGGCGGGATCCGGCCACTCGTCATGAACACGATCGGCAAGCGTGGCAAAGAACGACTGGATCTCGCGATCGAACGATCCTCCCCAGCCGCCGTAAAGACACTCAAGGGCCATTACCTCGATCAGGAACGAGGGCTTCACCGGCTTCTGATCGCCGTGCTTGGGATTGTTGTTCCAGTACTTCACCATGCGCACGAGACCTTTCCACTCATTGCCATAGGCTTGGTGCGCTGCGGTCGCCTTGTCCTTATGGATCTCCGGGTCCGTCTTGATCCACTTTCCGGACGCCGTATCGGGGATCTCATACTGGTCGCCGGTGTCGAATGCGGGCACCGCATCCACGCTGACCACCCGGTAGTCCGTGTTGTCCTCCGCGTCGATGTGAACACCGAAATCCACGTTGATCGAGCGCGCCTGTTTGCGCACGGCCGCCGAACCGTATTTCTCCACCAATGCAGAGTGGAAATCATCCAGCACTACCGATGCGGCCTTGCCGTGGTAATGCTTCTCCGAGTCCTTCAGCACGAAGAAGATGTCGATATCCTTGAGCGGCTTCGTCTTCGTGTATCGAGCATAGGACCCGGTCAGGAAGCTGCGCGCAATGCCGAACTTGGTCTGCAGGTAGTCCCGCACTTCGTTCTGGCGTTGCGAGGCATTCTTCTGTTCGCGTTCGTTGAGTTCCAGACGCGACTTGAACTTGCGAAAAGCTTCATCGATCGACAGCATCAGCGTTGCCTCCAATATCCGGCCTGACCCGCCAGGCCGCTGTGTTCGACAGTCGAGCCTAGGCTCTGCTTGACCATTCCATCCGTCGAGCGATAACTTCCTTTGCTCCACCCCTCCACATCAGGCCGCCCTGGCTTTGTATCGAGCATTAACTTGTACTTGGCCTGCGATGGCAGCAGCCCAGCTTTCTTGATCGCGTACTTCAACTGCTCGGTATCTGTCCAGAAGCTGCCGTCGCCATCGGACCACCCATACACGATGTCGATATCCCATCGGGTCACGAGTTTGTCGGTTGCCGGGTTGTAGATCTCCAGAATCACCTTGCGCAGATCACCGGTCCCGAGCCACGTCTTGATGGCTCGGGTATTGCTCTCCCAGCGATCCGCGAAGTGCTCGGGGTCCAGCCCACTGAGCAGGATGATGTCTTTCAAGCTCTTGAGGATGTTGTCGGTCACATAGGTAACCGAGTGCGTGTACGAGTAGGTGGCGACGGTGCTCATGACTTGAGGAAACCTCCGAGGTCGAGCGACAGCGCTTGTCCAGCATCGGCCTGCGCCTGCGTGGCAATTCCTTGGCTCAAGTCCCGTGCAATGATGCGAGAACTGTGCTTTTTGAGCGCGGTTTGCACCCAGCCGAGCTGCTCCTTCGGACACGGCAGCGAGACTCCCCAGTCTCCCTTCAACGGCTCGAACCCCAAGACTTCTTCGTTGGCATCATCACCATCGATCGCGTCTTCGTCGAAGAGGCAGTAGATCCTGGTCCGTGGTCCATCGCATGTCGCAACGATGGGCGCGCTCTTGGGTGCCTGGTCGGCGATCAAGCTGGCGGCCACGCCCGCCACGGCCCTGAGTTCAGAGCGAGCCGTGCCGTCCTTGCCCTGAGTGAGCAGTTCGACAATGGCATCCCACGTCTGCAACGCATCGCGGTGCGGCGAGCTGCGAAACGTCCGGCTGACAACGGTGGTCATTTTTGCTTCCCTCCTTGAAGGCGCATTTGCGTTGCCTGTCGTATCGCACTGCGCAGGTGCTCTACGGAAAGCTTGTTCGGATCGATAGCCACTTGCGGGTCGGCCGCGAGGGCGTTGGCTACGACCTTGCGAATGGCCCGACCATCCAATCCGACGCACTCGCCAGCGCACGCGTCGAACTGGTGAGCCGAGGAAAGCTTGCCAATCCCCGGAAATGTCTTTGCCAGGCCATTCAGGCAGTCCACCAGGATCTGCTTGCAGGCATCCTTGCCGGGCAGTGGCACCTCCATCACCATGTCGCAACGAGATAGGAAGGCACTGTCGACGGCCTGTGGGAAGTTGCTGGTGGCCACGAACAGCAGATGCGGGTTGCGTTCGGCCAACATGTCCAACTGCACCAACACCGCGTCGGTGGCCCGGTGCACATCAACCGGGTTGGCTTCCAGGCTGAGCTTGGCTCGATCAGCCGCAAGCGTTTCGACCTCGTCCAGAAGGACGATCGTCGGGCCCGCCGCTGCGGATTCTGCGATCGATTGCGAGAACAGGTCTGCCACGGCGCGTTGAGTCTTTCCCATTGCAGAGCTCGTCAGCGTGTGAGGCTCTACTTCCAGCAATCGAAACTTCGCAGAAGAAAAAGATTCGGCCACACGATGCGCCAAGCCCCGTGCCAAGGAGGTCTTCCCAGTCCCCGGCGGGCCGACCAACAAGATCACGCCGTGCAGGGGGAGTACCGTGCGCTCCACCTTGGGGCGCACCGTGAAGTTGACGATCGCCTGTGACAGCAACTGCTTCTTGAGAGCTTCGTCCATGACGATGGAATCCCACAGGGCGCCCAGCGACGTGTCCGGCAGCTTCCAGCTTCGATGGATGCCTTTCGGCAAAGTGGCGTCTGATGAAGGATTCTTGGTCATCCGTGGCTCTCGGCGGGTCAGAGAATGGTGCGATAGGTCGCCAGCACCTTGGTCGTTTGCACAAGGCCCTGGCGCAGCAGGATTTCGAGATAGCGGTCCACCTCGATCGGCGGATGCTTGAGTTGGGCACGCTGGCGCTGCGCAGCCGACACCACGGCGGCCGCGTCCAGATCCAGTAGGTTGTCCACAAACTCATCGGGGTGCTGCGATTCGATGCCGTACGGAGCCAGCAGATCGTTCGGGAAATCCCGTTCGTTGAACGTCACAATCACGCTCGCACCGCAGCGAATCGCCGCAGCCAGGACGTGCCGGTCGTCCGGATCGGGCAATGTCAGGCCTGCCACGAGCGCTTCGTAGCCCTCCACCAAGCCGTCCGGAATTGCCCGGTCCATGAGATCCGACGTCCTGTCGACCTGAACCCGGGTGAGATCGGGGCGGTTGATCAACAGGTTGCGTTTCCACTCCTCATGAATGGCTTGGCTCCACCGCGCCCGGAAGCGGCCAGACAGGCCGAGCCACATCAGGAAATCCCGCAGTGGCGCGGGATATAGAACGCACGCGTCGTAGACGGCGGTGAATGGGGAATGCCTCATTCGTATCCCATTCCCAACTCTTGCGACTGCTGAGCGAGTTCGGCCATCGCCTGCTCACTGGCGCGCTCGCGCGCTTCCTTGTACTGCATCAGATCGGCGAACCTCACCCTGCGGTGCTTGCCGGTGCGATGAAATGCCAACACCCCATCTTCGAGCAGCTTGACGAAATGGGGACGGGACACGTTGAGCAAGTCCGCCGCCTCTTGGGTCGTCAGCTCTGCATGGACGGGCACCACCTTTACTGCATTGCCATCGGCCAACTCGGCCAGGATGTCGACCAGCAGGCGTAAAGCCGAGGTAGGCAGTTCCACCTGATGAGCCTGTTTGTGGTCATCAAAGATCTGGATGTGCTGCGTCTCGAACTGGGTTGCGAGGTAAGCCGCCAAGGCACGTTGACCCTGGACGGCTGCCTTCACCTCTCCCGCGGCGGGAAGGGTCATCTTGGATTGGGCAGTGGCGGTGGTCATGGGTAGCTCCTAAGCGAAAACGGTTGCAGAGCCGATCATATTCGAAATACTCGAAAAACGCAATAATCGAAGCGCGACCCGTGCTTTTGTAGGTTCGCTCGCAGCATGCCCAATCCGGTCGTCCGCCAGTTCCTATTGTTTGCGGCCTGAAACAGCCCTGATCTCCACGATCAACCCATTGCTGATCACACAGGAATGGCGCGATGGTGGCTTCGATCTGGCTGCGCGCCGCGCATCGCGGCGTGCCCACTTTTTTCGTGACGGCCCTCGTGCTGGGCCAGTCCCCGATGGCATTGGCCGAGTCCCCGGCGCAGCGCCAGGAGTTGGTCGCCGCGCTGCGCCAGCTCGACGCGCTGGAACGCACCGTCGCGGACAGCGCCGCGCATGCCCCCATCCAGCCGGGCGAGCGCTACCACTTCGATTACCCACGGCTGCTGGCTGACCTGGCGCGCGTGCGCGCCGGCATCCAGTTCCACCTGACGCCATCACGCGCTCAGCCGCGCGACCCCTCCGAACTGGCCGGCGACTACCGCACCGAGCGGGCCGCTTCGCCATCGCCGAAGACGACTGCGGAGGGCGAGCAATGAACGGCGCCCAGGTCTCGGCATTTCAAGCCAACAGCGGTATCGCGCCTTCCGCGATGGCGACCGTCCTGGTCGGCGTCGTGTTCGCGGTCCTGCTCGTGTGGGGCGTCTGGGCCATCCGAACGGCCTATGTGGGGTGGTCCGAGAGCCGCCTCAACCAGCGCCAGTTCCTCGGCGTCTGCATCCGCTTCGTCGCGATGTACCTCGTCCTGAGTTTCTTCCTCCTGTCCTGACATGAAAGGCCCGACCATGCACAACCGCAACCTCACTTCCCGTTTTGCCCAGCGCGCCGCCGTGGCCCTGGGCGCCGCCGCGCTGCCCGCACTGTCGTTCGCGCAAGGTCTGCCGCAGTTGGAGAACCCGACGCGCGGCACCGGCAACGGCATCATGGAGACCATCCGCAACTACGGCTACGACATCATCATGCTCGTGGCCCTGCTGGTGGTGGCGTCGATGTTCATCGGCGTCTGCTACCACGCCTACGGCACCTACGCGGAGATCCACACCGGCCGCAAGACGTGGGGCCAATTCGGCCTCACGGTCGCCATCGGCGCCGTGCTGCTCGTGATCGGCATCTGGCTGCTCACCGAAGCCACCGGCATCCTGTAAGCGAGGCCGGTATGTCCGAGCAGCAGCACGTCCGTGCGGACGGGACGGTCACGTTCCTTCCGCACCGGCTCAACCGCCATCCCGTGGTCGTGCGCGGCCTCACCGCCGACGAGCTGTGGATCTGCTGCGGCCTGTCCGGCGCGGCCGGCCTGCTGGTCGGCGCGCCGCTTTCGTGGGTGTTCCGCACGATCGCCATCGCACCGACGTTCGTTGTCCTGGGCGTGGCCTTGGGCGTGTTCATCGGCGGCGGCATCCTGCGCCGCCTCAAGCGTGGGCGCCCCGACACCTGGCTGTATCGACAGTTGCAGTGGCGCATCGCAACGCGCCATCCGCTGATGGCCGGCTGGGTGGGCGGCCACGTGCTGATCTCGCGCTCGGGCTTCTGGTCCACCCGCAGGAGCATGCGATGAGCCGCTTCAAGAACGAGATCGCCCACCTGCAGGCGCACATCAAGACCTTGCGCCTGGGCGCGGGCGCGCTGGTCATTGTCGCCCTGGTCATGGGCGGCGGCTGGTGGAGCGCGCCGCGCGACCTGACCATCCACGTCCCGCCCGACCTGCGCTCTGGCAGTACCCGCAAGTGGTGGGAAGTGCCGCCCGAATCGGTCTATGCGTTCACGTTCTACGTGTTCCAGACGCTGAACCGCTGGCCGACCAATGGCGAAGAAGACTACTCGCGCAACCTCCATACGCTCTCGCCGTACCTCACCCCGTCCTGCCAGGCCTTCCTGCGGGCGGACTATGACTACCGCCGCTCCACGGGCGAGCTGCGTCAGCGCGTGCGCGGCATCTACGAGATTCCCGGCCGCGGCTATGGCGACGACCCCACGGCGCGCGTGCGCACCGTATCCGATCGCGACTGGGTGGTGACGCTGGACATCACGGCGGACGAGTACTACGGCGCCGAGCAGGTCAAACGCGCCCTGGTGCGCTATCCGATCAAGGTCACGCGGGTGGACGTCGATCCCGCCCGCAACCCGTTCGGCCTGGCGCTGGACTGCTACGAAGGCGCGCCCCAGCGCATCAGTGCACCGGAGCCGGCGCGCCCGGCGCCGAGTGACCTGAATCCGCAAGCGCCTCAAGGAGGAAACACCCCATGAAGCATCCTGTACTCGCGCTGCTGGGGCTACTGGCCGTGGCCGCGGCACCCGTCGCCCAGGCGGTGGAGATCCTGCGTTGGGAACGCATGCCACTGGCAGTGCCGCTGAAGGTCGGTCAGGAACGCATCGTATTCATCGACCGGAACGTGCGCGTGGGCGTGCCCGCAGGCGTGGGCAAACGCCTGCGCGTGCAGAGTGCGGGCGGCGCGGTGTACCTGCGTGCCAGCGAGCCGATCGAGCCCACGCGGTTGCAACTGCAGGACGCCGACACGGGCGCGCTGATCCTGCTGGACATCGCAGCCGAACCGCCCAAGGACGGGGAAGCCGAGCTGGAGCCGGTGCGCATCGTCGAGGGTGACAGCGCACCGGGACGCTATGGCGAGCAGGCCGACAGTGCCGAGGCCCCGGCACGCGCCCAGGGCCAGGCAGGTGCGCGGACCGCGCGGCGCGAAACTCCGGTCCCTGTCGTGCTGACGCGCTTCGCCGCGCAGAACCTCTACGCACCGCTGCGCACCGTCGAGCCGCTTCCGGGCGTCATGCGGGTCAACCTTCCCCGCGACCTCGACCTGGACACACTGATGCCAACGCTGCCGGTGCGCGCGGCCGTGCTCGCGTCGTGGCGCCTGGAAGACCAATGGGTGACTGCCGTGCGCCTCACCAACACCGGCGCCGACTGGGTCGCGCTCGACCCGCGCGTGCTGCAAGGCGATTTCCTCACCGCCACCTTCCAGCACGAGGCGCTGGGCCCGCGCGGCACGACCGAGGACACGACCGTGCTGTACCTGGTCACGCGCGGCCGCGGCCTCGCGCAGTCGCTGCTGCCGGCGATTCACCGCTTCGACCCTGCCGTGCATCTGCCGCAGCCGGACGGCGACGAGAACGCCAAGGAGGCCCGCCATGCGCAGTAACGGCCTGCTCAAGTGGCTGATGATCCCTGTCGCCATCCTGGTGCTGTTCGCCGGTATCCGGCTGTTCTCGGGTGGAGGCGGCACGGCGCCACCCGCGGCGGACAACGGCGCCCAGCTCACGCCCGAGGAAATGAAGGCGCTGGGCATCGAAGGCGACACCCCGCGCGACACCGTGGCGACGCTCGTTGCCCAAGTGAAGCAGTTGCGCACCGAGCTTCAGACCGCGCTCTCGGACAACAAGTCGCAGCGTGAAGAGAACCAGCGGCTGCGCCAGCGCGAGAACTCCATCGACCAGCGCATCAACTCGGCGCTCGAATCCGAGCGGTCCAACCTGCGCCGCGACCAAGAGCAGGCGGCCAGCGCGCGCCAGCAGACCGAAGGGCTGCTCGCCGACCTGCAGCGGCGCCTGGACAGCATCGGCGGGCGCGGCGGCGGCCATGCGGACCTGCCCGTGGGCCTGGGGCTGCAGGGCGGCGACGAGGCCGGCATGGAGGGCGGCGTGCGGTGGGTCGAGCCGGACGACGCAAAGCCCGCCGAGGGGCGCAACGGGGGGCGTGGCGCGAGCGGCGGCATGAGCTTCCCCACGAGCTTCGGCCCGGCGCAGAGCACGCTCGAAACCACCGCTGAAACCGTGGCCAACGCGGGCGCCCGCGCCGCCGGGGTCAAGAATGCCAAGCCGGTCTATACCGTGCCGACCAACTCGACGCTAATGGGATCGGTGGCGATGACGGCCCTGATCGGCCGCGTGCCGATCGACGGCACGGTCAACGATCCCTATCCGTTCAAAGTTCTGGTCGGGCCGGACAACCTGACCGCCAATGGCATCGACATTCCCGACGTGGCCGGCGCCGTGTTCAGCGGCACCGCCTCGGGCGACTGGACGCTCTCGTGCGTGCGAGGTCAGGTGCGCAGCATCACGTTCGTCTTCAACGACGGCACGATTCGCACGATCCCCGAAGACCGCGAGGGCAACCAGCAGAACAACCAACAGCGCGACGGCTTGGGCTGGATCAGCGATCCCCACGGCATTCCTTGCGTCAGCGGCGAGCGGCGCAGCAACGCCCAGCAATACCTCGGCTCGCAGGCCCTGATCACCGCGGCCGGTGCCGGTGTGGCCTCGCTCATCGAGAGTGGCAGCGGCCGCATGTCCTATGTCGGCTCGGACGGCTCCATCGGCACCGTGGGCATCACCGGCCAAGAAGCGGTCGGCCAGATTCTCGCGGGCGGTGTCCGGGACATGTCGGCCTGGGTCAACAAGCTCTACGGCCAAGCCTTCGCCGCCGTCTATGTCCAACCCGGCGCCAAGGTTGCCGTCCACCTCGAAAAGCCGCTCGCCATCGACTTCGATCCCGAAGGCCGCAAGGTCGATCACCGCGCAGGAGAAAGCCATGCCCTTGAACTTGACTAACCTGGCCCGTGGCCTAGCACTGGCCCTCGCCGTCGCGGTGCTCGCCGGCTGCGCCACCAGCAAGGAAAAGCTGTTGACCCACGGTGACCGCACGATGATGGACATCTGGCAGCAGGAGGCCGGCGACGGCGGTGGCGCAGCCGGACGGAACGCCGGCCGCCAGTTGCTCGATGCGCGCCAGAGCCTGCGTCGGCCCCTGACCGACGCCGACGTGCAGGCCGCACCTGTCGAGCAGATGCGCTACACGCGCACCGCGCGCAATGAGGTTCACCGCCAGTTCCAGCGTCTGCCCAATCCCGATCTCGTGATGTACGTGTACCCGCACCTGGCCGGCACCGACCCCGTTCCCGTGCCGGGCTACACGACGGTTTTCCCCTTGTACCAGCGCGTGCAGTACGCGATGCCTGGCGAGAGGACGGAGGACTACTGATGCGGTGGAAACTTCCATGGCCGAAGCTGGCTGCCGTCAGCGCCGAAGACACCGCCGCCGACGAGCAGCCGGACGGCTGGCAGCGCCACGTCGAGGCCTTGCAGCAAGCCGGCATCCCCGAACCCGGCGCCGCGGTCCAGGGCCGCAAGCCGGCGACCGTGGTCGACGAGCAGGCGCTGTACGACGTCGCACCGTCCTTCGTGGAACTGCTGCCCTGGGTGGAGTTCTTGCCCGAGTCGAAATCGATGCTCCTGGAGGACGGCCAATCGGTGGCCGCCTTCTACGAGCTGGTGCCGCTGGGCACCGAAGGCCGGGAACCCGGCTGGCTCGCGCATGCCCGCGACGCCCTGGAAAACGCGCTTCAGGACAGCTTCGATGAACTGGACGAGAACCCGTGGGTGCTCCAGCTCTATGCCCAGGACGAACCGAGCTTCGACCAGTACATGCAGACCTTGCGCGATTACGTGCAGCCACGTGCGCGCGGCTCGGCGTTCACCGAGTTCTACCTGCGCTTCTTCGGCCACCACCTGCGCGCTGTGGCCAAGCCCGGCGGCCTGTTCGAGGACACGGTGGTCACGCGGCTGCGCTGGCGCGGCCAGACGCGGCGCGTGCGCATGGTGGTGTACCGCCGCGCGAGCGGACAGGGACAGGCAAACCGCCGCGGCCAGACACCCGAGCAGATGCTGGGCATCGTCTGCGACCGCCTGTGCGGCGGCCTGGCGAACGCCGGCATCCAGGCCCGGCGCATGGTCGCGGCCGACGTCCACGACTGGCTGCTGCGGTGGTTCAACCCGCGCCCCACGCTGCTCGGGCCTGGGGTGGAGGACCGGGAGCGCTTCTACGCGTTGGCGCGCTATCCGGACAGTACCGAGGAAAGCGAGGCCGGCGAGATCGAGCTGGCGAGCGGGCGGGATTTCAGCCAGCGGCTGTTCTTTGGGCAGCCGCGCTCGGACGTGGCGCAAGGGGCCTGGTACTTCGACGGCATGCCGCACCGCGTGCTGATCACCGACCGGCTGCGCATGCCGTCCGGCACCGGGCACCTGACCGGCGAGACCCGCAAGGGGGACGCGATCAACACGCTGTTCGACCAGATGCCCGAGGACACCTTGATGTGTCTCACCATGGTGGCCACGCCGCAGGACGTCCTCGAATCGGACCTCAACCATCTGGCGAAGAAAGCTGTGGGCGAGACGCTGGCGTCGGAGCAGACGCTCAAGGACGTGCATGAAGCCCGCTCCCTGATCGGCAGCGCGCACAAGCTCTACCGGGGCACTCTGGCGTTCTACCTACGCGGGCGCGACGAGGCGGAACTGGATCGGCGCGGCCTGGACCTCGCGAACGTGATGCTCAACGCCGGCCTGCAGCCGGTGCGCGAGGACGACGAGGTGGCGCCGCTCAACAGCTACCTGCGCTGGCTGCCGTGCTGCTACAACCCCGGCAAGGACCGGCGCCGGTGGTACACGCAACTGATGTTCGCCCAGCACGCGGCGAACCTGTCGCCAGTATGGGGCCGCGCCCAGGGCACGGGGCATCCCGGCATCACGATGTTCAATCGCGGCGGCGGCCCGATTACGTTCGACCCCTTGAACAGGTTGGATCGGCAGATGAATGCCCATCTGTTTCTATTTGGCCCCACCGGCTCGGGGAAGTCCGCCACGCTCAACAACCTGCTGAACCAGGTGACGGCCATCTACCGGCCGCGGCTTTTCATCGTGGAAGCCGGCAACAGCTTCGGCCTGTTCAGCGACTTCGCCAGGCGCCTGGGCCTGACCGTGAACCGGGTCAAGCTGGCCCCCGGATCGGGCATCAGCCTGGCGCCGTTCGCCGACGCACGCCGGCTGATCGAAACGCCCAGCGACGTACAGACGCTCGATGCCGACGCGCTGGACGAAGACCTGCCCCCCGATGCCTCGGCCATGGAAGCGGACGAGCAGCGCGACGTGCTGGGCGAACTGGAGATCACAGCGCGGCTGATGATCACGGGCGGCGAAGACAAGGAAGAAGCGCGGATGACGCGGGCCGACCGCTCGCTGATCCGCCAGTGCATCCTCGACGCCGCCGAACATTGCGTGGCCGAAAAGCGCACCGTGCTCACGCGCGACGTGCGCAACGCGCTGCGCGCCCGTGGCCAGGACCCGACGCTGCCCGAGATGCGGCGCGTGCGGCTGCTGGAGATGGCGGACGCGATGGACATGTTCTGCCAAGGCACGGACGGCGAGATGTTCGACCGTGACGGCACGCCGTGGCCCGAGGCCGACATCACGCTGGTCGATCTGGCGACCTATGCCCGCGAGGGCTACAACGCGCAGCTCTCCATCGCCTACATCAGCCTGATCAGCACGGTGAACAACATCGCCGAGCGCGACCAGTACCTGGGCCGGCCGATCGTCAACGTGACCGACGAAGGTCACATCATCACCAAGAACCCGCTGCTCGCGCCCTATGTCGTGAAAATTACAAAAATGTGGCGCAAGTTGGGCGCCTGGTTCTGGCTGGCGACGCAAAACATCGACGATCTGCCGCGCGCCGCAGAGCCCATGCTCAACATGATCGAGTGGTGGGTGTGCCTGTCGATGCCGCCGGACGAAGTGGAGAAGATCGCCAGGTTCCGCGAACTCTCGCCGGCGCAGAAGGCGCTGATGCTCTCCGCACGCAAGGAAGCGGGCAAGTTCACCGAGGGCGTCATCCTCTCCAAGAGCATGGAAGTGCTGTTCCGCGCCGTGCCGCCAAGTCTCTACCTCGCGCTCGCGCAAACCGAGCCCGAGGAGAAGGCAGAACGCTACCAGCTCATGCAGCAGCACGGCGTCAGCGAGCTGGATGCCGCCTTCAAGGTGGCTGAGAAGATCGACCGGGCACGTGGCATCGAGTCGCCGACCCTGGACCTGCCCTGAATCTGCCGTACACCGGAGAACGCCATGGAACAGAAACGCCCATCCATTCCGATGCAGGTACAGGCGTTCCGCCGTCGGCGCTGGAGGCTCAGCTGGCCCTGGGTGTTGGCCGCCGTGCTGGTAGCGCTGCTGCTGATCTGGCTCGTGTCCCGCTATTCTGGCAAGTCCACTCCCCAGACTTCAACGCCGGTCAGCGTGACGCAGGTGGCCGGGCCTCCGTGGCAGATGGGAAATCCGGAAGGGCGTTTCACGCTGACGCTCTACGCGGACCTCGAATGCCCGTTCTGCCGATCCTATTTCCCAGTGCTCAAGCGTTGGGTGGCCGGCAACGCGGACGTGGCCTTGCAATGGCACCACCTCCCGTTGGCCGCGCATGAGCCGGCCGCGTCTGCCGAAGCGAGCCTGGCGGAGTGCGCCGGCGAATCTGGCGGCCATGCCGCCTTCTGGCAGGCTGTCGAGTGGGTCTATGCCCACACGCGCAGCGACGGCCAGGGCTTGCCCGAGGACCTGCGGTACCCCGACCTTACGCCAGCCATCGAGCAGTGTCTGGCGAGCGAACGGCCCGAGGCGCCGATCCGCACCCAGACGGCGGAAGCCACGAGCAGCGGCGTGACCGCCACGCCGTCGCTGCGGCTGCACGATCGCGAAACCGGCAAGGCGATCCTACTGCAGGGTCCGATCGAGGGCGATGCCTTGCTGTCGGCCATGGACATGCTCGCGGCCGGCGATCCCGCCGCCACACCTACTACATCGGAAATGCCTGCCGACGTCGTCGGCGACATGCCCAGGTAGCCCCGGTCTTCAAGGCTACGGCGCAGTCCACTGCGCTGACCGAAACCCGTTCGCCTCGCATCCTGGCCGCGAACGATCACCGCTGCCGCGGTGATGGATGCACCTTGTTCGTTCCCCAGGAGGGCTTGCCCTCCCAGGGCGCGCGCCCTCCGATCTCACCGTCTGGAGGTTCGCCATGTCTTTCGTCGTCAATGACTCCTGCCTGGAGTCGCTTTCCGCCATCGCTGCCCAACACGAGGACTGGATCATCCAGCAAGCCATTGCACTGCTGGAGAAGCGGGTTTTCAAAGCGGGTGCGAAACTCCTCGACCCCACGGCCGTGCGCGACTACCTGCGCGTGAAGCTGGTCGCCGAGCCCAATGAGATATTCGCCGCGGTGTTCCTGGACAGCATGCACCAGGTGCTGGCCTACGAGCCGTTGTTCAGGGGCACGATCAACTCGACTTCGGTCTATCCGCGTGTCGTCGTGCAGCGTGTGCTGGAGTTGAAGGCCGCCGCGGTGGTCTTCGCGCACCAGCACCCCTCGGGCATTTCCGAGCCGTCGAGCGCGGATCGCATGCTGACCCAGCAACTGCAGGCCGCGCTGGCGCTCATCGATGTGCGGGTACTGGACCACATCATCGTCGGCCAGGGTGCCCCGTTCTCCTTTGCGGAGTCCGGCCTGCTGTAAGGGTTGCACTGCTTCGTTGATCAGCGCGGAGGCTTCGGCCTCCGCTTTTTTCTTTGCGGCGACGCAAGCAGGTATGCGGGGTGGCCGCGATGCGCATTGTTTGTTGGGGCCGCCTGGGGTTCGGCGTTTGACTATGGCCCTGATCAACTTCCGGGGCACATGACATGCCAGCAGCTTTTACCCGGTTCGCACCAGGCTGGCGAACCCTTGGCCTGGCCGTGGCGCTGCCGACGTCTCTGGCGGTGTTCAGCCCGGCCACCTTCGCCGCCGACGTGGTGGTCGTCACCGACAGCCGCCACCCGGTCAAGACCATGGGCGGCGAGCGACTGATCGAGTTGGGCGAAACGCCCCGGATCGAGGCCGAGCTTTCCGCGAATCTTCCAGCCGACCCTGAGCGGGCAGCAGCCATCGTCCGGCAACGCCTGAAGCAAGGCGGCACCGATCTTCAGCGCCGCATCGGCACCGCCTACCAGGGCGTCACCGACGCATGGAGTTTGGGTGTCACGACCATCCCGGCCGTCGTGGTGGATCAACGCTTTGTGGTCTATGGCGAGCCGGACGTGGCCCGGGCCGTCGCGCGCATCGAGCAACACCGGAGGACGCAGCCGTGACCCATCGCCCATTCGACCTGCTGCGCCGCCTGCGCGTCGCCGTGGCCTCGCTGCTGCTGATCAGCGCCACGGGCAGCTACGCCTTGAACACCGCCACCATCGTGTCCTCCGTCATGTCGCCGGACTGCCTGGAGTACCGGGTGGTGGGCATCTGCTACTGGCTCTACTGCACCTGGACGGGCTGCACGGTGCGCACATCCACCAAGGTCCGGCACTACGTGCCCGATGCGGTCGTCTCCAGCTACAGCAACACCGGAGAGAACCCCTGGGTCGAGGTGCAGGCGATGAGCACGCCCAACCCATCCGCACAGGCAGGTGGGGATGGGACCACGAACGAAGACCACGAAAACAACCTCGCCAAATTCAAGAACAGCGATGTCATCGGCCATCCTGGCGGCGAGGTATTCAACCAGTTCGCATCGTCGTCGGGCTATTTCTGCCAAGGCGCGGGCACGGCCTTCATGCCGTATCTACTCAGCACCCTGGACACGCTGGCTTGGCGCTACAACGTGCCTGAAATGGCCTACCCGGAGGCGTTGATTCCGGGCATGCGCGAGGTCGGTGCGCGCACCACGATGAACCTCTGGGGCAATGTCTATCCGCGCGGCGGCTTCCTGCATCAGACCGATGACTACAAATCCGGGGCCGTCGTGGCCCAGCGCGCCGGTGATGTCGTCACGCGCCGCGGGCAGATCCACGTGTACCAGCCGCTGCTTGTCAACGCCCGCGACGGCTACTGGCCGGCCGGCGCGCTGATGGAGGGTGATGCCTCTACGGGCAAGTGGCAGGAGCTGACGCCGCGCCTGTCCAACACCTGCGTGGTGTTCCCGCACAGCGGCACGCTGACCCAGGCCCAACAAGGCGACTACGCCTGGGCGCTGTGGCGTCCCTATGCGTGCTGCGAACGCCGCGGGCAGGTGTTCCTGGGCAGCGTCGATTTCCTCTGAGGTGCCACGATGAAGCGTCCTGAATCGATGAACCTTTCCGCCAAGGCGTGCCGCCTGCTGCGCCCGAAGGCGCTGGCCGGCCCGCTCGCTCTGGTCTGCGGCCTGGCGTGGGCGCAGGTCGGATACCAGAACAGCGGCCCCGTCCTCGGCGATGACGTCATGTACTCGATCGGCGGTGGCAGTGCGGTGTCCATGGGCCGCGCGGCCGGCATGCGCTCCATCGGGGTCGGCGTGGGGTGGAACAGCAACCTGATCTGCGGCGACATGAGCATCCAGACCACGCTGCGCAATCAGCTCAACGGCATCACGAACGGCTTTCAGCAGATCATGAGCAACGTGATCCAGAGCGCGACCAGCGCGGTTGCATCGCTGCCGGCGCTGATCATTCAGCGCGCCGATCCGGGCCTGTACAACCTGCTGACCAACGGCGTGCTGCAGGCGCGGCTGGACTTCGACCGCTCCAAGCTGACGTGCCGCGCCATGGCGGAGAAGATGGCCGAGACTGCGGGTGGCCAGCTTGGCTGGAGCCAGATGGCCGAAGGCATGGCCTTGCGTGACGCGGTTGGCAGCAACGATGCCGTGTCGGCCGTCGAGCAGGCCGAGACGCGCCGCGGCAACGACGGCCTTCCCTGGGTGGGCGGCAGCAATGCCGGTGGCGCAGGCCAGTCCGCCATCCGCGTGGTCGGCGACGTCACCCGCGCGGGCTACAACCTGGTCAACGGGCGCGGCGTGACGGACACATCCTCCATCGCGTCCACCAGTTGCGCGAGCCTGTCCTGCCAGACCTGGACGTCGCCGCAGCAGGCGACCGAATGGGCCACCCGGGTCCTCGGGGAACAGGTGCAGCGCACGTGCGATTCCTGCACCAAGACCGAGACGGTGCCCGGCGTCGGGCTGACGCCGCTGATCCAGGAGGAGTACGAAGCCAAGCTGGAAGTCTTGCAGGAACTGGTTTCCGGCGTGCGCAACACCACCTTCGAGAACTTGCGCGAGGCCGGCAGCACGTCGCTGCCGATCACGCGCGGCGTCATCGAGGCGCTGCGCGACGAGCCGGACCAGGACCTGCTGGCGCGGCGCCTCGCGTCCGAGGTGGCGCTTTCGTCGGTGCTGGAGAAGGCACTGCTGCTCCAGCGCACGCTGCTCACCGGCAAGAAAGAGCCCAACGTGGCAGCCAACGAGTTGGCAGTCGAGGCCGTGAACCACGAGAGCGACACGCTCGACCGGGAGATCCGCAACCTCAAGACCGAACTTGAACTGCGGCGCGAGCTGGCGAACAACTCGCCGATGGCCATCATCCAGCGCCATGGCACGCGCGCGGCAGGCTCGCGCGGCATCTATGAGGGCGATCCGGTGCCCGACCGCCTCGACCAGTTGCAGAAGGGCAATCCGGGAGGCCGGCCATGAGCGCGGAGCGCATGGCCTGGCGCCCCTTGCGCTGGCTCATCAGCCGGCGTGCGGCGAAAGCACTGCTGTGGGCGGCCGTGATCGTCGCCGCTGCGGTGGGCGCCAACATCGCCGGCATCTATCTCGTTGGCAGCGTGGCCGGCTGGGAGCGGTGGCTCGCGGCCGCATCGGGCTACTTCTTCGTGTGGCGGTTGTTCCTGTACGGGGCGACGGCCTGCGGCTGGGTCTGGATGCGGCGGCGGCTGCTGGCGCGCGAGGACAGCACGCTGGCCCGACGCCGGCTGATTCGCGCTGAGGTCGCCGGCATTGTTGCCATCGTGGCGCTGGAAGCCAGCCTGTTGATGCAGGCCGCTTGAGGGGATCGAGGCCATGACGCTTTTCACGACCGACTACCTGGAGTACTACCTAACCCTCGTGTCCTGGATCGTCAACAACGGCATCTGGGCGGTCCTCGTATCCAGCGGGGTATTCGCGCTGCCTTTCGTCGCCATCATCGTGCAGGAGTGGTTGAAGGCCCGTGCGGAAGGCGCCGACGAGGGCAACAAAGGCGTGCTGAGCGCCGCCCGCATCGAGAACCGGGTCTTCGTCGCCATCGTGGTGGTGATGTTCGCCGGCATTCCGTTCATCGACGTGGACCTGAACACCATCCAGTACGACAGCTCGCGCTCGGCCCAGTGCCAGGTCAGCGTGGCGCAGCCCGGGGATACCGGCTGGTCGCAGTCCTTCAGCACCATCAACAACCAGTCGGCGAAGGTGCCGGTGTGGTGGGCGTTCATGCACGCGCTCTCGCGCGCCGTCACGGGCGCTTCGGTGGCAGCGATCCCGTGCGGCACGGACCTGCGGCAGATGCGCATGGAGATCGACGCTACGCGCATCGATGACCCGGTGCTGGCTCAGGAAGTAGCGGATTTCTCGCGGGATTGCTATGGGCCTGCACGGGCCAAATTGTTCATGCAGCGCCCTCAGCTCGATGAGCAGCAGATGCACGACGTGACCTGGATCGGATCGCGGTTCTTCACCGACACGAACGGCTACTACGACACATACCGTTCCAGCACCCCACGCGAGGACTGGCCCTATGACAGCACCCGCGACGCAGGGCTTGCGCAGGTGGCCAGCGGTGGCGGCTACCCGACCTGCCGCCAGTGGTGGAGCGATGGAAGTAACGGCCTGCGGGCACGCCTGCTGGGTCAGGTGGACCCGAGCCTGTTGAGTCGCCTGGCGGGCTGGGCCGGGTTCCTGAGCCGGGCCGAGGTGGACGACTCGGTGATCCGAGCCATCGCGTCACCGCGGCAGCAGAAGTTGAACCAGGGCAGCGTCTATACGGACTACGGAGGCCAGATCGACAAGACCTTGCCGAACATCGTGACACGGGCCACGGGAGACGTTGGGATGGCCGTCGGCGCGATTGCCGCGTTTCCCGCCATGGACGTCGTGAGACAGTCTCTACCCATGGTCCTCGCCTTGCTCAAGATGGCGCTGGTCATCTGCATCCCGCTCGTGCTGGTCGTGGGCACCTATGACCTGAAGACGGTCGTCACGGTCAGCGTCGTGCAATTCGCGCTGTTCTTCGTGGATTTCTGGTTCCAGCTCGCTCGCTGGATCGACAGCACTATCCTCGATGCGCTCTATGGCTGGGGCTTTGGCTGGAACCGGCCACACACGAACTTCGACCCGCTGGTGGGGCTGAACAATGCGTTCGGCGACATGCTCTTGATGTTCGTCGCGGGCACGATGTTCCTGGTGCTGCCAGGATTCTGGCTGGCAAGCCTGACCTGGGTTGGAATTCGGGCGGGACATGCCATTCAGGGGTTGTCGGACGGCAGCAAGAGCGCCGGCCAAGCCGGGGGCAAGGGGGCTGGGGCACTCACGGGAGGCAAGCTGAAGTAGCCCGGAGTCCGTCAGTCGTCGGTGTACAACTCGTGCGACGTATCGTTGTACAGATTGGGATCGTAGCCCGGTGTCTTGCGCAGTTCTGTGAGATCGGTGAAAGGCCACTCGTCCTCGTCAGAGGTATTGGCAGCAGCAGCCCACGCCGCCGCCACGACGCCCAACAACACGAGTGCGAACCAAAAAGCAACGTAGAGCAGCAATCCCACCACAGACAGCTTGACCACCCACACGAGCGCGGTGGCAACGGCCGCCGGCACCCCCTTGGACACCAACCAGTTCGACGCCCGACGTTCGCCGCGCGCGTAGGCGCGCCATCCGCGGCCAAAGGTGCGGCCGAGGCGTTCTGCGGTGCTGATGCGGGTCGTGGTGTTCATGGTCGTCTCCTGCTACAGAGGGATGCCTATTCCAGTTTGGTCCATTTCATTCTGTTTGGGGCTTCAATGTGCTCTCTTGCCGCTTCAGGACGCTTCGTCATCCGGTTCCACCGGCCCGGGATCAGGCTCCACGCCGACGCGATACGTGGCAACGAAGCGCGGCCAGTCCACATGGTCCACCAGGTCGATGTCATCGACAACGCCGACTCTTGCTGCCGCACGCTCGAACAGGGCGATGCTCTTGGCGGGATAGTTGTTGCGCGACGGATAGAGCACCCCGTCGAACAGCGGCTGGCCATCATCGCCGAGCATCGCATGCACCTGGGCGGACACCTGCTGCGTGTGCGTGTAGTCGCGGCTGGCCAACTGTTCCAGGTTCAGGCCGAAGTAACCCGCCATGACACCCTCGGCCGTGAGATCGGCCAAGCGCACGTCGTCCAGGACCCCCACGGCCCGCACGAGCCGGCTCTCGACTTCCTTCAGCGCAATCGAGCGCTTCTCGTCCGCCAGCCACTGGTGCTTGTGAAACACCGACTCCATCAGCGCCGTGGACAGGTCGCGGCCCAGGTAGAGCACGCCGTAGGTCCGCGCCGGGTCGTCGTAGCGATTGGTGCCGCTGCGGCCATAGTACAGCGGGCTGCCCCGATAGACGACGCGGCTCACATGCTGGAGCAGTTCACCCGCATCGATCAAGAACAAGGGCAGTTCGCGGCTCATGGCGGTCTTGCCTCAATGCACCTGGACGCCCAGCACGTTGAACACCGCTTCGGCCACGTCATCGATTGTGCCATGCGTCACCGCATCCACCGGCGAGCGTCCGCCCAAGCCTTCGAGCGGTTCGGATAGTGCGCGGTAGATCGTCCAGTGGTCGATGCCCTCGACCTCTTGAAGCACGGTTTGGGTCAACTGCTGCTTCACCGGGTCGAGCTGCCAGTCGGGCAGCTTCTGGCCGCGCGGCCCCACATTCAGCGCCAGCAGCCGGCGCGCGAGGATGTCCTTGTAGATCTGCTGGCGCGACTTGTCCGCCAGCTTGGCGTACTCGGGGATCGGCAGGTTGTGCGGCTGGTTGAAGGATTCCAGCAACACGGCGCGGCCTCGCTGGACGTCGGTTTCAGTCGGGGTCCAGCGCGTTTCGGTGCGCAGCGCGGCCGCCTTGCGCGCCAGGGCCTGCTCCACCGTTTCGCCTTCGAGGTTGGCTGGCAGTTTTACCGCCTCCACGCGCTCGTGAATGAACGCCTGCAACTCGGCCGCGAAAGCCGGCGCATCCCGGATTTCAACGGTATCCGCGAAACGGCGCACGTCCTCCACGGTGACGCGCGGCAGACGATCGGCAATGAATTCAATGGCGGTGGGCATGGTCATCTCCCAAGCAGGTTTGAGACAGGATTCACTCTAGTCGCCCTTGTCGCATTTGTCAACTTAGTCTCCTGAGCGAGAGCCTACCTGCCGGGGGTAGCGTCCCCGCAGCATAGGCAGGGGCCAGCGCCAGGTCTCCGTCCAATCCATTCGTGCGGGTTCCACATTGACGCTGGAGACGCAACCCAGGCCCGGCTATACCGAAACGGTTAAAGGCCAAAGGGCCGAAACGGCAAGGGAATGGGGTGCAAGGGGAAAGGCCCTACCTCGAAAAGGCGAAAAGGCCTCCCGGCCGGCCCCCCAGAGGACACCCGCATGCTCTCCCTGTTCCAGCGAAAACGGCCCCCGGTCGCTGCCCCGTCGCCAGCGCCCGCCACCGACCTCCCGAAAGGGTTGCTGCGGCCCGAATCGGCCGCATCGCTGCTGGCAACACCGCGCCGGCAGAAGCTGCTGGAACACATCTGGCAGCGCACGTCGCTGTCGCGGCGGCAGTTCGCCACCCTATACCGCACGCCGCTGGAGCACTACGCCGAGTTGGTCCAACAATTCCCCGCATCGGAAAGCCATCACCACGCTTACCCCGGCGGCATGCTGGATCACGGGTTGGAGATCGTCGCCTATGCGCTCAAGCTGCGGCAGTCCCATCTGCTGCCCATTGGCGGCAGTCCCGAAGACCAGGCGGCGCAGTCTGAAGCCTGGACTGCCGCAGTCGCTTATGCCGCGCTGCTGCACGACATCGGCAAGATCGCCGTCGATCTGCACGTCGAACTGTCCGACGGCTCGCTGTGGCACCCCTGGCACGGCCCGCTGCACCAGCCATACCGCTTCCGCTACCGCGACGATCGGGAATATCGGCTCCACAGCGCCGCGACAGGTTTACTCTACCGTCAACTGCTCGACCGTGATGCCCTGGACTGGCTCAGTGGCTATCCCGACCTGTGGGGACCGCTGCTCTACGTCCTGGCCGGCCAGTACGAGCACGCCGGTGTGCTGGGCGAACTGGTCGTACAGGCCGACCGCGCTTCCGTGGCCCAGGAACTGGGCGGCGATCCCGCGCGCGCCATGGCCGCGCCTAAGCACTCGCTGCAACGCAAGCTGGTCAACGGACTGCGCTACCTGCTCAAGGAAGAGCTGAAGCTGAACCAGCCCGAAGCCTCCGATGGCTGGCTCACCGAGGACACGCTGTGGCTGGTGAGCAAGACGGTATCGGACAAATTGCGTGCGCATCTGTTGTCCCAAGGTGTCGATGGCATCCCCGCGAACAACACCGCGGTGTTCAACGTCCTGCAGGATCACGGCATGCTGTGGCCCACGCCCGACGGCAAGGCGATCTGGCGTGCGACCGTGACCAGTTCCACCGGCTGGTCCCACTCGTTCACCTTGTTGCGCCTCGCGCCCGCGCTGATCTGGGAGCCACGCGAGAGGCCGGCGCCGTTTACCGGCACGGTGTCGATCGACGCGGCGGCCACGGCCAAAGAGGCCGATGTGTCCGCCACCATTCCGCCGGCAGAAGCGCAGTCCGCTTCGGAGGGCCAAGAGGTTCCGCCATGGGAGAAAGGTAACTCCTCTCCTTCAACGGAAGGTGAGCCGCTGCCCGACGCGATGGAAGACATGCTTTCGATGGTGGGCATGGGGGATTCACCCGCGACCCGGCAGGATGCTGAAGCACTTTCTGAGCTGGTGTCTGCCGCGCGTACCGAAGCGCCACCCTTGACCACCCCTCAGCGTTCGTCCCCAGCGCCGACGCCCAGGACAACGCAGCCATCCGGAGAGCACTTCATAGCGTGGCTGAAACAGGGCATCGCTTCCCGCCGGCTCATCATCAACGACGCGAAGGCGCTCGTGCATACCGTGAGCGGCACCGCCTATCTCGTCAGCCCAGGCGTCTTCCAACGCTATGCGCAGGAGCATCCGCAAGTGGACGCACTGGCCAGGCAAGAAGAGCAACAGGATTGGCAGTGGGTGCAGAAGCGCTTTGAAAAGCTCCAACTACACGTCAAGCACCCCAATGGCCTGAACATTTGGACGTGCGAAGTCACCGGGCCAAGAAAGTCCCGCCGCCTGCACGGATACCTTCTGGAAGATTCGAGCCTGCTTTTCCCGGAAACGCCTCCGAGCAATCCCTATCTATGCCTGTTGGGTGACACCAAACACGGCGACGAGACTTCAGGAAGGTGACGAGGGTCAACATGAACTTCTCAACTTCGCCGGGACTGGCTCCCACGCCATACCTTCATTCGGAGGGAGTCAAAGGCGCCATCAGCGCAGCGATGATGGGACAAGGCAGCGCCTCTCCCGTCTCTTCGCACCTCACCAGCATGTCCCGCAGAGCGCCTCGCATGCGCTCAAGATCGCCGACCTTCTCATCGATCTGGTCAAGGCGCCGCCGTGTCACCGTCTGAATAGCACGGCGATTCCGCCCATCCTCCAGGTCCAAGAGCGATTTCACCTCGTCCAGCGAGAACCCAAGGCTCTGAGCGCGCTTGATGAAGCCGATCCGCTGGATCATCGAACCGGGGTAGCGCCGGAAGCTGCCGGCGTTTTTCGGAATCGGCAAAAGGCCACGTCCCTGGTAGTAGCGGATTGTCTCCACGCCGACGCCAGCGACCTTCGCCAGCCTGCCGACCGTCATCCAATCACCCAAACCTTCGTTCATCGAGCGATCCACTGTCTATTCACGAGCAACACAGGATAACGCAGTACCGCGTAGTTGACCCTTGCCTCCATTTGATCCAAATCAATTTCCCGCAGCTCAGTTGGGAATATGATCACAGGTGTCAATGGGTCAATAGGCCGCACATGCGCACACTTCTCAACCACCGCAGGATTCGCGCCATCGCGTGGATGGTGCTCGGGGTATGGCTGTTTGCGCTCGGGGCCGGGGTGGCCAATGCCTGCCTTCTGGAGTCTCCGCAGCAACATCGGCATGCTGTCGGATATGAGCATGTCCCATCGTCCGGGCATGGAAATCATGAAGGCCTCCATGGTGAGCACGAAGAAGGTTCCCACGACCCGTCGAAGGCCCCGTGCCTGAAGCTCTGCGGCGACGTCAACCAGTCCGCCATTCAGAAAGCACCAACCTTCGCGTTCGACCTCGTCGGTTTGGCGCCTCCCGCCTATGGAGACCAGCTGCTGGCTCCGACGTTGGCTCTGCGAGCCATCCCATCGAGGGGTCACGAGCGGCCTCCTCCAAAGCAGCCTTCCTGGCTGCTGTTTGAGCGTCTCGCGCTGTAGCGCCTCCTTTTGAGTTGCCGTGTCGGTCACAGCCGGCGCACAACTCATAAGCCTTGACTCTGTACCCGACTACGGAGTTTTCATAGGGCTTTGTCCGCTTGCGGCGACATCGGTTTCGCCCCAATGGCAGGCACCCGCGGCTAAAGGAGAGAGAAATGAAATTCACGCATTCGATCGCGGCCATCGTTGGCGCCGCACTGGTCACCTTGTCTGCGTTCGCGCAGGACAACCATCAGGCCCATCACCCCGCAGGTGCGAGTCCGACTGCGGCCGAGACGCCAAGGGCGCCGACCACCGAGGGCATGGATGCGCAACTGAAGTCGATGCAGGCCATGCACGAACGGATGGTGGCTGCGAAGACGCCTGCGCAGCGCAAGGCGCTCATGGCCGAACACATGCAGGCCATGCGGGCTGGCATGGCGATGATGGGCGCAATGAAGGATGGAGCCGAGTCGGCGCCGACAGCTGAGCGGCAGCAAATGCTCGAAATGCGCATGGACATGTGCCAATCTATGATGCAGATGATGATGGACCGGATGCCTGAGCCGGCGATGTGAGGAGGACAACCATGACAACTTCTCACCGCACCGGTCCAAGGTTTTCGCGCTCGCGATGGTTCCTGGGCTTTCTGGTCTTCCTGGCCGTGAGCATCTACATGCTGCTGACGGAACACCGCGGGCACTACCTGGCCGCGCTGCCACTGGTCCTCTTGGCGACTTGCGTCATCGCTCATGTGCTGATGCATCGCCATGCCGTACCAGGCGACGGTAGCAAGGCGAATTCACCGTACCCGGGAGAGCGCAAATGAACCACGATGCGCCCGCTTATGGGCTTTGGCTGCTCGTCCTCGTGAACTCGGCGGTCTTCATCATGTTCGCCTTCAGCTTCTTCAAACCGCAGACCTCGCGCGACTGGAGAACCTTCGGGACATTCGCAGCGTTCATTGTTGCCTTGTTCGTCGAGATGTACGGCTTTCCGCTGACGCTGTACGTGCTGTCCGGCTGGCTTCAGACCAAGTATCCCAGTCTGGACTTGCTGTCGCACAACAGCGGCCATCTCTGGTCGACCCTGCTGGGCGAGAGCGGCGACCCTCACTTCAGCCCGCTTCATATCGCAAGCTACATCTTCATCGGGGGCGGCTTCTGGCTTCTGTCGAGCGCCTGGACGGTGCTCTACCACGCGCAACGGCACGCCCAACTTGCCGTGAGCGGCCCATACGCCAGGATTCGGCACCCGCAGTATGTGGCCTTCGTGGCGATCCTTTTCGGCTTTCTGCTGCAGTGGCCGACGCTGTTGACGCTGCTGATGTTCCCCTTCCTCGTCGTGATGTATTCGAGGCTGGCAGTCAACGAGGAGAAGGACATGCGCAAGCAGTTCGGCGCCGAGTTCGACGCCTATGCCGCGCGCACGCCGCGCTTCCTTCCCTCCCTCTCGGACACGCGCCAGCGAGGCTGACATGAAGAAGACCCGCTGGCGTCAGCGCATCAATCGACCGTACCTGGCTGCAGCCTACGGACTAGGCGATGGCTGCGGCTCCCGCTCGGATGCGGACATGAGCGCCGCGCCCCGCCGGGCGTCGACACACGCAATGCTGATCGCCTGCGACCAGACCTAACGGAGAACCCATGGCAAAGAACAAGAAGGGTGCCAAAGGCGCCAAGCACAAGGCCGATGTGGACGGCACCGGCACTGCCCACGGCTCAGCGCGCGACGAGACAGCGACACGCTCGATCGGCCGCGAGGACTACGAAGCACAGTTGCACATGCTGCAGATCGAACTGGTGAAACTGCAGCGGCATTTCATCAAATGCAACGACCGTATCCTGATCCTCTTGGAGGGAAGGGACGGCGCAGGCAAGGACGGCAGCATCAAGCGGCTGGTCGAACACCTGAGTCCTCGGGAAACACGGGTCGTCGCGCTAGGAAAGCCCTCCGACCGGGATCGCACGGGCTGGTACTTCCAGCGCTACGTCCCGCACCTGCCAGTTGGCGAAGAGCTCGTGGTGTTCAACCGCAGTTGGTACAACCGTGCGGGCGTGGAACCGGTGATGGGCTTCTGTACCGCCGAGGAGCACGAGGAATTCATGAACTCAGTGCCCAAGTTCGAGGAGATGCTGGTCAACTCCGGCATCAAGCTGCTGAAGTATTACCTCGACATCGGCAAGAAGGAGCAGAGCCGCCGGCTCGGGGAACGCCGCCGTGATCCCCTCAAACAGTGGAAGTCGAGCCCGGTGGATGCCGTCGCGCTGAAGCACTGGGACGGCTATACACGGGCGCGCGACGAGATGTTCATGCGCACCCATACGGCCGCGGCGCCCTGGTCTGTCGTGCACGCCGACAACAAACGGTTGGCGAGGCTCAACCTGATCAGAGACATCCTCTCCCGGCTGCACTACGCCGGCAAGAAGCACAAGGTCATCGCTCCCGACCGGGAGATCGTCTTCGAGTTCTCGCAGGACTGCCTGGACTCGGGCCGACTCGCTCGTTGAGACCACGAACACAGCGAACAGGAAGAACAGCCATGAAGTCGATCAACGTTGAAGTCGGAGGGCTCGTATCGAGCCTGAGCGCGGAGGGAGTACGCCGCAAGCTGCTGCAGCTTCCCGGCGTCCATCATGCAGATGTCAACTATGTTGCGGGAAGCGCAACGGTCCATCTCGATGAGGGACAACTCAGTGTCGAGGATCTGCGCCAGCGCATCGCCGAATGCGGCTATCACTGCCGTGGCGAGCAGACGCCCAAGCACGTGTGCGCGCCCGCCGCTGGCGTCTCTGCCGACCCCAGCCATGCGGTGCACGGCCATCACGGCGCACCCGCACGTCAGGCGCAAGAGATGGGGCATGAGGGGCACCACGCGCATGCCCCCGCCACGGCCGCACGCGCGAAGGCTGCGGCCACGACGCCCGCCGCCCATGCTGCGCACCAGGCCCACGCAGGCGACCCTGCGATGGCCGACATGATGCACGACATGGGCCACGGGTCGGGCTCGATGCAGGACATGGCTCGGGACATGCGCAATCGCTTCTTCGTGGCCCTGGTCTTCGCCATTCCCGTGTTCTTCTATTCCCCGATGGGGAAGATGTTCGGCGACTTCCAGACGCCGTTCGGGCTGGACGACAAGCTCTTTCTTTTCTTCCTCGCAAGTGCCGCGATCATCTATCCAGGTTGGCCTTTCTACGTGGCGGCGTGGCGCGCGCTGCGCAACGGCGTCGCCAACATGGCCACGTTGGTCGTGCTGTCGGTGGGCACCGGCTACCTGTTCAGCATCGGCGCGACCTTCTTCTACGAGGGTGAGGTGTTCTATGAAGCGGCATCGGTGCTGCTGGTCTTCATCCTGCTGGGGCACTGGCTGGAGATGCGCGCCCGCGCGGGCGCATCCGACGCGATTCGCGCGTTGATGGATCTCGCCCCACCCATGGCCACGGTCGTGCGCAACGGGGTGGAGACCAAGGTACCGACCGCCGAGGTTGCAGCCGGGGAACTGGTCGTGATCAAGCCCGGCGACAAGATCCCGGTGGATGGCGAGATCGTCGAGGGCGCGTCGCAAGTGGACGAGTCGATGCTGACGGGCGAGTCCATGCCGGTCAAGAAGGGCGTGGGCAGCACCGTCGTAGGCGCCAGCATCAACAAGAGCGGGAGCTTTCGCTACAAGGCCACGAAGGTCGGCGCGGACACGGCCTTGGCGCAGATTGTCAAGCTGGTCCAGGAGGCCCAGAACTCGAAGGCCCCCGGCCAGCTGCTGGCCGACCACGCATCCCAGTGGCTGGTGCTGGCGGCGATCGTGATTGGCCTGCTGACCTTCAGCGTCTGGTACTGGGTGATGGGACAGACATTACTGTTCGCACTCACCCTGACCATCACCGTGTTCGTGATCGCATGCCCTGATGCGCTGGGGCTGGCCACCCCGATGGCCATCATGGTCGGGACCGGGCTGGGCGCAATGAACGGCATTCTCTTCAAGAATGCGGCCGCATTGGAGAACGCCACCAAGTTGACGGTCGTGGTGTTCGACAAGACCGGCACCTTGACACTGGGGCAGCCCGATGTCGTCGAGATGGTGGCCGCGCCCGGTGTCGAGGAGACGCGGCTTCTGGCGACGGCCGCCGCAGTGGAGAAGTTCTCCGAGCACCCCCTCGCGCTCGCAGTGCTCAAGCGTGCGGGAGACATGCCGACGGAGGTCACCGAGAACTTCACCAACATCGATGGGCAAGGCGCACGGGCCACTATCGGGGGCGAGACGGTGCTCCTGGGCAACCGGCTGCTGATGCAGTCGGAACAGGTGGATCTGGCCCCCCTTGCCAGCGAGGCGGCGCGGCTGCAAGGCGGGGGGCGCACTGTGGTCCACGTCGCGCGCGGTGGCCGGCTGATCGGCCTCATCGCGATCGCCGATGCCGTGCGGCCGACCTCGCGCGAGACGATCGCCAAGCTGCAGGCACGCGGCGTGAAGGTCGCGATGCTGACCGGGGACAACCAGGCGACCGCCGAGCGCATCGGCAAGGAACTGGGTATCGACATCGTGCTTGCGGATGTGTTGCCCGGGCAGAAGGCTTCCAAGATCAAGGAACTGCAGCAGCAGGGTCACAAGGTCGGCATGGTCGGCGACGGCATCAACGACGCTCCGGCGCTGACGCAGGCCGACGTGGGCTTTGCGATTGGCGCGGGGACGGACGTTGCGATGGAAAGCGCCCAGGTGGTGTTGATGAAGAGTGACCCCTACGACGTGGTCGGGGCCATCGAACTGTCCCGGGCGACGCTGCGCAAGATGCACCAGAACCTCTGGTGGGCCGTGGCCTACAACGTGATCGCCTTCCCGCTGGCCGCCGGGGTGCTGTATCCGTTCACCTTGTCGCCCGAGGTCGCTGCATTGTCCATGTCGGGCAGTTCCGCGATCGTCGCGATCAATGCGCTGATGCTCAAGCGCACGCGCCTGCCGGGGATCAAGCGCGTGACGTCGCGTGCCAGTGTCCCAGCGGCCGCGTCAGCCTGAGCGGCGGGCCACCATGGTAGAGAGCCGCGCCATGCGATCACCGCGCGAATCCGGGCCCACCCGCCAGCAAGACCTCGGCGTCGCGCAGCTGGGTTGGCTCGCTGCGGCCGTATTCGTCGTCTCGGCCGGATATGGGGCACTGATGCCCTTGATCCCCGACTGGCTGCGGCCCTTGATGGGCGACGCGGATCCTGCGACGCTTGCGCGCCATGTCGGCTACCTCAGCGGCATCTACACGGCGGGCATACTGCTGGGTGCGCCCCTGTGGGGCATGCTGGCGGACAGGCTGGGGCGTGCCCGCGTGTTGCTGGTGGGCCTGATCGGCTACGTGGCCAGCCTGCTCCCGCTGCTGCGCCCCGAGTCCCTGGGCGTGATCGGCATCTATGCGCTGCGCGGCGCGACGGGCTTTTTTGTGGCCGCGGTCGTGCCGGTGGTGCCGGCGCTCGTCGCGCAGTACACCGCAGAATCGATTCGCGCCAGGCGCTTTGCATGGCTGGGTGCGATGTCGCTGCTCGGGTTCCTGTTCGGCCCCGGCCTGAACGCCGCTGCAGAACGGCTTGTCGGCCTGGGCTTCTTGAGCGTGCTGGTACAGGGCTCATCGACCACGCTCGTGATCGCACTCTCGGCCGCGCTCGGCGCGCTGATGATGCTGGGCCTGGCCGCAACGCTTCCCGCACCTTCCTCCCTTGGAGAGGCGGACGCAGCCGATCACGACGGAGCACCCCGGAGCCGCTCCCTGGCGCTCTGGATTCTCAACGGTGTGGTCATGTTCGTGCTTGCCGGCTTTGAACTCGGCATCGTGCTGCAGGGCCAGCGCCACCCCGATCTCTCCTCCCGAGAGGTGTCGTTGATGTTCGCCGAGTGCAGTCTGGTGATGCTGGGCGTCAACGCGGTGCTGTTCTTCACCGGCCTGCTGGAGCGCGCCGACCCACGCCGCGTACTGGCCTGCGGCATGGTCCTGGGCATCGCCGGGCTCCTGATGCTGGCCCGCCATGGCAGCGAGATGTGGCTGTACGTCGGCGTGAGTTTCACGGCTGCGGGCACGGGTCTTGTGCTCCCCACCCTGGCCTACCTCGCTGCCGGCACCTCGGCGCGGCGGCTCGGTATCGCGATGGGAGGGCTCGCCGCGGCAGCCGGCCTCGGACAAACACTGGGATCGGCCGCCACCGGATGGCTCTTCGGCGCTGTGATGCAGAGCACCTTTGCGTGGCTGTCGATTCCACTGGCCGCCACACTCGCGCTGCTGCTCATTCCGCGGCATTGGTGGCCAGCCAACCCCGTCCTGGTGAGCGCTTCACCGTCCCGCACTTTTCTCACTTCCACGGAAACCGAACCATGAGACTGATCCTGATGTCCCTGCTTGCAGCGCTTGCCCTGTCGCTGAGCGGATGCGGCTACAACGACTTCCAGCGGCTGGACGAGCAGACCAAGTCCGCCTGGTCCGAGGTGCTGAACCAGTACCAGCGGCGCGCCGACCTGATCCCGAACATCGTCGCGACCGTCAAGGGCGAGACCAACTTCGAGCAGGAGACGCTGACCAGGGTGGTCGAGGCCCGCGCGAAGGCGACCTCGATCCAGGCCACGCCGGAACTCGTCAACAACCCCGAGGCGTTCCAGAAGTTCCAGGCGGCACAGGGCGAACTGTCCGGCGCGCTGAGCCGGCTGCTGGTGGTGAGCGAGAACTACCCGCAACTCAAGGCGAACCAGGCTTTTCAAGACCTGCGTGCCCAACTTGAGGGCACGGAGAACCGCATCACCGTGGCGCGTGGGCGCTACGTGAAGGCGGTGCAGGATTACAACGTGCTCACGCGCAGCTTCCCGACCAACATCACGGCCAAGCTGTTCAGCTACGACGTCAAGCCCAATTTCTCGGTCGCCGACGAGAAGGCCATGGCGGCGCCGCCACAGGTCGATTTCGGCGCCTCGGCGCCGGCGGCGCGCCCCTGACATGAGAACGCCCAGAACAGCGGTGCTCTCTCCGGCGGCCCCTCTTCGGCTGGCCCACGCTCTGGCCTGGCTGCTGCTGAGCCTGTTCCTTTCGGTCGCGTCCGCGCAGGAGTTGGTCGCCGTTCCCCCGCTGCAGGCGCGCGTCACCGATCTCACGGGAACGCTCGCCGCCGATCGTGTCGCCGCGCTGGATGCGCAGCTTCGGGCCTTCGAGCAACGCAAGGGCGTGCAGATCGCCGTGCTGATGGTCCGCTCGACGCGGCCCGAACCCGTCGAGCAGTACGCCCTGCGGGTGGTAGAGCAATGGAAGCTCGGCCGTCGCAAGGTGGACGACGGCGCGTTGCTCCTGGTGGCCAAGGACGACCGCACCCTGCGCATCGAAGTCGGATACGGCATCGAGGGTGCGCTGAGCGACGTGGTATCGCGGCGCATCATCGACGAGGTGATCACGCCGCGCTTTCGCCAGGGCGATTTCGACGGCGGCATCGCCGCAGGCGCCGAACAGATCATGCGGGTGATCGATGGCGAGGCCCTGCCTGCGGCGGACCCACGGCGCCAGGGGCAGACCAACGACATCGGGCAGGCCTGGCCCTTCCTGTTCGTCGCGGCCCTGATGCTGGGCGGAGTGCTGCGCAACGCCCTCGGTCGCCTTCCAGGCTCCCTGGTCACGGCTGGCGTGCTGGGTGCCGCTGCGTGGCTGTTGGTGGGCACCTTCGCGGTGGCCGCGGTGGCTGGACTGGCGGGATTCCTCGTCACGCTGCTGGGCATCGGCATGGGTGGCCACGGCGGCCTGCACGGGCGCCACCGGGGAGGCGGCTGGCCGGGCGGAGGATTGGGCGGTGGTGGCGGTGGATTCCGCGGCGGCGGCGGCGGCTTCGGTGGCGGCGGCGCGTCAGGACGGTGGTGAGATGAACATGCAACGACTTCTTCGCCACCTTGCGACCACGGATCGCGCAGTCCGCCGCGCCTTCCCCCCGCGTGCCCTGGATGCGATCGAGCAGGCCATCCGCACGGGAGAGTTCCAGCATGGGGGCCAACTGCGCTTCGTGGTCGAGGGTGCGCTGGACGGATCGCCACTGTGGCGCAACCAATCGCCGGGCGAGCGGGCGCTGGACCTGTTCGCACGCCTGGGTGTGTGGGATACGGCGCACAACAGCGGTGTCCTGATCTACGTGCTGCTGGCCGACCGGGCCGTGGAGATCGTGGCCGATCGCGGCATCCATGCCTGTTGCGGTGCCGAAAGGTGGTCGTCTGTGTGCCAGCGCATGGAAGCCCAGTTTGCGCAGGGACGCTTCGAGGCCGGAGCCCTGGAAGGCATCGTGGCCGTCAGCCACCTGCTGGTGCAGCACTTTCCGCGGGGCGCGGACCACGGCAACGAGTTGCCGGATCGGCCGGTCCTTCTTTGAACGACAACATCCTTGGAGACCTACCATGCAACTTCAGTTTCTGGGTGCCACCGGCACCGTGACCGGTTCCAAATACCTGCTGCGCCATGGCGACGCGACCATTCTGGTGGACTGCGGTCTGTTCCAGGGATTCAAGCAGCTGCGCCTGCGCAACTGGGAGCCGCTGCCGGTCGCGCCCAAGACCGTCGACGCGGTCGTGCTCACCCACGCCCACATCGACCACAGCGGCTACCTGCCACTGCTGGCGCGACAAGGCTTTCGCGGCCGGGTTTACTGCACGTCCGCGACGCACGAGCTGTGCAAGATCCTGCTCACCGACAGCGGCCATCTGCAGGAGGAAGAGGCGAAGTTCGCCAACCGGCACGGTTTCTCCAAACACCAGCCCGCGCTGCCGCTGTACACCCGTGAGGACGCCGAGCGCTGCCTGAAGCTGTTCGCGCCACGTCCGTTCTCTCAGGACTTCGAGGCGCTGCCCGGACTCACCGCGCGGTTGACGCCTTCCGGGCACATGCTCGGCTCGGCCTTCGTGCACCTCAACGACGGCCGGCGATCCGTGCTCTTCTCCGGCGACATCGGCCGGCCTAACGACCCGGTGCTGCGCTCGCCGGTGCAGGTCCCCGGCGCCGACTACCTGCTGGTGGAATCCACCTACGGCAACCGCAAGCATGAAGCGTCCGACGCACTGGCGCAGCTGGAGACTGTCATCAACAAGACGGCCGCCCGTGGAGGGGTCGTGGTCATCCCCGCGTTCGCTGTCGGCCGAGCGCAGAGCCTGATGTACGGCATCTACCAGCTCAAGAAGCAAGGGCGCATCCACCAGCACCTGCCCGTGTACCTGGACAGCCCGATGGCCATCGATGCCACACGGCTGTACCACGCCCATCGCGACGAGCACCGGCTCTCGCCCGAGGAATGCGAGGGCATGTGCCATGCCGCGAAGATCGTCAACAAGGTCGAGGATTCCAAGGCGCTCAGCGCCGGTCGTGGACCGATGGTCATCATCTCCGCCAGTGGCATGGCCACGGGAGGACGCGTGGTGCACCACCTCAAGTCATTCGCGCCCGACCATCGCAACACCATCCTGTTCGCCGGCTACCAGGCGGGCGGCACCCGTGGCGCCGCGATCGTGCACGGCGCGTCCACCGTCCGCATCCATGGCCAGGACGTGCCGATCCGCGCCGAGGTGGCCTCGCTCGACAACCTTTCCGCCCACGCCGATGCCGACGAGATCCTCGCGTGGATGCGCGGCTTCACGCAAACACCGCGCCGAACCTTCGTGACCCACGGCGAGCCGGAGGCGGCCGATGCGCTGCGCGCGCGGATCGACCATGAACTGGGCTGGTCGGTTGCCGTGCCCGAGTACCTGCAGACGGTGGATCTGGTATGACGGCGCACCTGCACGAGACCGGCACCGGAGAGGATGGCGTGAACACGCTGCAGGCGTGGCGCACCGGCATCGACACCCATCAGGAGCCGGTGGTCTACATGCGGCGCGACTGCCCTGTCTGCCGGTCGGAGGGTTTCACGACCCAGGCGCGCGTGCAGCTGACGGCCGGCCGCCGCAGCATCGTGGCGACGCTCAGCGTCGTCGATGGGAATTGGCTGGCCGAGAACGTCGCTGGCCTGTCCGAATCGGCATGGGCGTCGCTGGGGGCGCAGCCGGGCCAGCTGGTCACGGTGACCCATGCACCGCCGCTGGATTCGCTCAGCCATGTCCGGGCCAAGGTCTACGGCAATGCCCTGGGCGATGCCGAGTTCAGCGCCATCATCTCCGACGTCGCGGCGGGCCATTACTCGGACCTGCATCTGGCCACCTTCATCACCGCCTGCGCCGGCGATCGCCTGGACCTCGCGGAGACAGTCTCGCTCACGAAAGCCATGATTGGCGTCGGTGACCGCATCGATTGGGGGCGCCCGCTGGTGGTGGACAAGCATTGCGTCGGCGGCCTGCCCGGCAACCGCACGACCCTGCTCGTGGTGCCCATCGTGGCCGCCTGCGGCCTCACGATGCCCAAGACCTCCTCGCGCGCCATCACCTCGCCGGCCGGGACGGCCGACACGATGGAGGTGCTGGCGCCGGTGAACCTGGATGTGCCGAGCATGCGGCGCGTGGTCGAACGCACGGGCGGCTGCATCGTCTGGGGCGGCTCGGTACGGCTCAGCCCCGCCGACGACATCCTCATCCGCGTCGAGCGGCCGCTGGACCTCGACAGCGAGGGCCAGCTCGTCGCCTCGGTCCTGTCCAAGAAGGCCGCCGCGGGCTCGACCCATGTGCTGATCGACCTGCCCGTGGGTGCCACCGCCAAAGTGCGCAGCGCGCAGGCCGCGGCGGCGCTCGGTCGGCGCCTGCAGGAGGTGGGCAGCGCCATCGGCCTGCACGTGGCCTTGCGCGTCACCGATGGTGAGCAGCCGGTCGGCCGCGGGATCGGCCCGGCACTGGAGGCCCGCGACGTGCTGGCCGTCCTACAAGGGACGCCCGAGGCCCCGGCCGACCTGCGGGAGCGAGCGTTGCGGCTGGCGGCGGACATCCTCGAAATGGGCGGTGCAGCGCCCGCCGGCGGCGGCCTGACGCTCGCCGCGCAGGTGCTGGCCGACGGCCGCGCCTGGGCCACGTTCCAGGCGATCTGCGCTGAGCAGGGCGGCCTGCGCAGCATCCCGGTGGCAACGCATCGGCACACCGTCGCATCGCCGTCCACGGGACGGGTCTCCCGAATCGACAACCGGCTGCTCGCGCGGGCGGCCAAGCTCGCCGGAGCACCGACCGCCGCTGCCGCCGGCATCGACGTGCATGCGCGCCTGGGCGACCAGGTCGAAGCGGGACAGCCGCTCTTCACGCTGCACGCCCAGGCGCCGGGCGAACTGGCCTATGCGCTGCAGTTCGTCCGCTCGCGCCCACCGATCTTCCAGATTTCGGAGAACCTATGAAACCTCTCGTTTTTCACCTGCCGGGCGACGAAGACTTCGCCGATGGACTGATCCGGGCGTTGGGCGCGCAGCGGGCTGCCCTGCAACTGCACCGGTTCCCGGACGGCGAGTCGCTGGTGCGGCTGGACGCCGACGTCACCGGCCGCACCGTCGTGATCGTGGCCAGCCTGGCCCAGCCGGACGCCAAGGCGCTGCCCTTGTTGTTCGCCGCGGACGCAGCGCGCGACCTCGGCGCCACCCGCGTGTTGCTGGCTGCCCCGTACCTGGCGTACCTGCGTCAGGACCGGCGCTTCAACACGGGCGAAGCCATCACGTCCCGCACGTTCGCTGCGCTGGTGTCGACGGTGTTCGACGGTATCGTCACCGTCGATCCCCATCTGCACCGCTACCGCTCGCTCGGCGAGGTCTACCGGGTGCCGACCCGTGTGGTCCAGTCCGCGCCCGCCATCGCGGCCTGGGTCGCAGCCCATGTGGACCGTCCCGTGTTGATCGGACCCGATGCGGAAAGCGAGCAATGGGTCCAGGAAGTCGCGCGCTTGGCTGGCGCGCCGTTCACGGTGTTGCAGAAGATCCGCCGGGGCGACAAGGACGTGGAGGTCAGCCTTCCCGACACCGCGGCCCTGGCAGACCGCCAGCCCGTGCTCATCGATGACATCGTGTCCAGCGCGCGCACGATGATCCAGGCAATCGCCAGTGTGCGCAGCGTGGGATTGCCGCCACCGGTGTGCATCGGGGTGCACGCCCTATTCGCCGCCGACGCGTACCACGCACTTCTTGCGGCAGGACCCCAGCGGGTGGTGACCTGCGACACCGTGCCGCATGTCTCCAACGGCATCAGCGTGGTGGCACCGCTGGCGACAGCGGTGCAGGAACTGATGGAAGCCGGCGCGCCATGAGCCGCTGCGCCGCGCTCGCCATGACGCTCACGATCGAGGGGAGATGACTGCCCATGTGCTTTTCCGCACCCGCCAGTTTCACGTCCGCAGCGGTTCTGCTGGGCCTGGGGACCGTCACCATGCGCCGGGCCCGCTCACGGCGCGAACTGCCGTATGCCGCCATCCCGCTGCTGTTCGGGGTCCAGCAACTGCTCGAAGGCATGCTGTGGCTGACGTTCCCCGACCGCGCGCCCTTGCTGAACGTGGCGCTAACGCATCTCTACTCGTTCTTCTCGCACGTCCTGTGGCCGATCTACGTCCCGCTGGCTGCGCTGGCGCTGGAGAGCGTCCGTTGGCGCCGTCGGGTTCTGGTGGCCATTGCAGTCGCGGGCGCGCTCGTCGGTCTGTACCTGCTGGCGATGCTGGTGAAGCTGCCCATCACGGCCCGCGTGGTCGGCCAGCACATCCTCTACGACTCTCCGCACTTCTACGTGATGACCACGATGGCCCTGTATCTGATCGGCACCTGCGCAAGCCTGATGGTTTCTAGCCACCGGCGCGTGGCGGCTTTTGGGGTGGCCGCCTTTGTCTCCGCAATCGCCGCCTACATGTTCTATGCAACCTGGTTCATCTCGGTGTGGTGCTTCTTTGCCGCTGTGCTCAGCTTCATCGTGCTGTGGCAGTTCCGTGAGCCCCGAGCGAGGCTGGCCGTGCCATGACGAATCCTCCGGCCAGATTCAAGCCCGCACTGGCCTACGCGGACTGCGGCCGCACGCAGGGCCCGATGCGCCGCGCGGCGTTCTTCACGGTTCAGTTGCTCGACGGATTCGAGACCATGCGCGATGCGGTCGCCGGCCGGCTGCCGACGGTATTCGCGCAAGCGGAACTCGCGCAAGGCACCAAGACCGGGCACTTCATCGCCGCGTTCTGCATCCTGTCCCTGCACCGGGTAATCGAGGAGGGCTCATGACCGCACAAAACCGTCTGTCCGTTCTGTTCTCCGACATCGCACCGGCGGACCAGGCCGCGCTGCAGCAAAGGCTTCCGACCCACTGGCACGCGCACTTCGTCCAGAACGAACGCCTGGTGGTATCCGATGTCGGCGATGAAGACACCGAGGTGCTGTGCGTCTTCGTGCGCACGCGCGTTGACGAATCAGTGCTCCGGTTGCTGCCGCGCGTGCGGCTCGTGGCAACGCGCTCCGCGGGCTTCGATCACATCGACCTGCAGGCTTGCCGCCGACGCGGCATTGCCGTGTGCCACGTGCCGGACTATGGGTCTGCCAGCGTCGCCGAACATGCCTTCGCGCTGCTGCTGGGCGTGGCTCGCCATCTGACACAAGCCCACGAGCGGGCGCGCCAAGGTTCTTTCGCTTACCGCGGCCTCACCGGCTTCGAGCTGGAAGGCAAGACGCTGGGCATCGTCGGGCTGGGCCGGATCGGGCGCCACGTGGCCCGTATCGCCCTGGGCTTCGGCATGGAAGTTCTCGCGTACGACCCGGCCCTCGCCCCATCGCTCGACATCACGGCAGCACCCATCGCCGGCGTCCGTGTGGTGACGTGGGAGCAGATGCTGCAAAGCAGCGATGTTCTGAGCCTTCATGTTCCGGCCACGCAGGCCACGCACCACCTTCTCGATGGCCAGGCCTTCGCGCGCATGAAACCGGGCATGGTACTGATCAACACGGCACGGGGTGCGCTCATCGACGAGGCCGCCCTGCTGCACGCACTGGAGGCAGGTACCGTCGCCGCAGCAGGACTGGACGTGCTGGAACAGGAAGGGGATCTGTCTCCCGAAGTGCCCACGGGCTGCGGCGGACTGGGTTGCGATACCGGCTGGTCGGCATCCAGCCCACTGCTGACGCATCCGCGTGTGCTCGTGACACCGCATGTCGGGTTCAACACGTCGGAGGCGATCGCGCGCATCCTCGACGAGACCATCTCGAACATCGCAGCCTGGCATGCGGGCCGCCTGCGCAACAGGTTGGATGAGCCATGACGCGACCGAACCGCCCCGTTTCCACCGTGCGTCTTGCGGGCCGCCCAACGCAACGCTCGGCGCTGCGCCGGGCCACGCAGATCGCTATGGCCCTGAGCGGGTTCCTGCTCTGGGTGGCCTGGCACCGGGGCCTGATGCGCTGCGATACCCACCGGGCGGCCGACCGCTTCGCCGAAGTGCTGCAGCGATTGGGCACGACCTTCGTGAAGCTGGGCCAGCATCTCAGCCTGCGGGCCGACATTCTGGCGCCCGATGCGCAAGAGGCTCTGGCCAGCCTGCAGGCCAATGTGGCGCCGTTTCCTCCCGAGCAGGCGGTCCAGGAGGTCGAGGCGGCGCTCGGCCGCCCATGGCAGCAGGTCTTCGCACGCTTCGACATGCACGCGCTCGCCGCGGCCTCGATCGCCCAGATTCATCGTGCAGCCCTGCCGGACGGGACGGAAGTGGTGGTGAAGATCCGCCGCCCTGGCGCGGCCGAGCAGGCCGAGACCGACATGCGCATCCTGCGCCGCATCGTCCTGGTCATGCAGGGGCTCGTGCCCTCGCTGCGTCGCTGGGGGCTGGCAGCCATCGTGGACGAGGTTGCGGCCAACTTCCGCTACGAGATGGATTTGTCGCGCGAGGCAGCTTCCGTGCGACGTTTCGCCGACGCCTGGCGCGGCTCTGCCGACATCGTGATCCCCGACGTGGTGGACGGCCTGTGCACGCCGACCGTCATGGTCCAGCAGTTCAGCCACGGAGCTCACCTGCACGGTCTGCCTTCGTCCACCGCGGTGGCGGCCGCGGGCAAACTCGTGGACAGCTACGTCGCCCAGATCTTCCGCGATGGCTTCTTCCACGGCGACCCCCATCCCGGCAACGTCTTCGTGATGGACGATGGCCGCATATGCCTGCACGACTTCGGCATCGTGGGCCGGGTCGACGGCAACATGCGGCGGGCGCTGGTGGCGTTCGCCCTGGCCTTCGTCGAGCAGGATGCCGAATGGGTGGTCGATGCCTGGCTCGACCTGGGCCTGCTCGGCGACGGCACCGATCGGGCCGTGTTCGTGCCTGTCGTGCGTGCCCTGGTCGCAGACTGCGCACAGAGGCCGCTGAAGGACTGGTCGCTCTCAGGTGCTCTCGCGCAGCTCGTGGCGGCGGGCCGGACCCAGGAAGTCCGGCTGCCCAGGGACCTCCTCGTGCTCACGCGTACCCTGTTGTTGCTCGAAGGGACGGTGCGCCTGCTGGCACCCGAGTTTTCCATCATCGAAGCCATCTCTCGCCACACGACCACGGGCGTCTTCGACGAGCCCAAGTCTGCGGCATCGCAGCGTCTGCCCTATGAACTGGGGAACGCGGCCCACGCCCTGCCCTCCCTGCTGGCGCGGCGTCTGCACAGCGTCTTGCGGCAGGGTGACCTGCTGCAACTGTCGATCAAGCCGGATGCCAGGATGCTGAGCGGGATCGACCGCCTCGGCCGTCGCGTCGCGCTGGCGCTCGTGACGCTCGGCCTGTACATCGCATCGAGCTTGTTGATGCAGCACGGCGTGGGCCCGCGCTGGGGCGACATGCCGGTACTCGCGCTGCTGGGCTATGCGCTGGCGATCCGGTTCACGTTTTCCATCGCGCGCAGCCGCGGCTGAGGCGCCTCATCAAGCAAGGAGTCAGGCATGAACAAGGTCAGAGTGGCGGTGAACGGATACGGTGTGATCGGCAAGCGGGTGGCGGATGCGGTCGCACTCCAGGAGGACATGGCGCTAGCCGGCGTCGCGGATGTGGTGCACGACTATCGCCTGCAGGTGGCCGCGCAGCGCGCTTTCCCGATTTACGCGGCGACCGCTGAAGCCGCACAATCGATGCGTGCTGCGGGGCTTCCTGTCGCGGGCGATCTGGCCGACCTGCTCGCCAACGCGGACGTCGTGGTCGATTGCACACCCAAGAAAGTCGCCGCGGTCAACAAGAGGGCGTACGACGCTGCCGGTGTGAAGTCCATCTTCCATGGCGGCGAGTCCCACGCGTTGACCGGTCATTCGTTCGTCGCGCAGGAGAACTACGCAACCGCGATCGGCCGCACCTCCACCCGGGTGGTGTCCTGCAACACGACGTCGATCGTGCGCACCCTCGGGGCGCTTCGGACAGCGGGCCTGCTCAAGCGAGCCCGCGGGACGCTGATCCGCCGGGCTTCCGACCCGTGGGAGGCGCATGCGGAGGGCATCATCAACACGCTCGTGCCGGAGAAGACGATCCCCAGCCATCAGGGACCGGACGCGCGCACTGTGATCCCGGACCTGGACGTCGTCACGATCGCGGTCAAGGCGCCGCACAACAGCAGCCACCTGCACACCTGGTGGGTCGAACTGACGAGGCCGGCCACGCGCGACGAGGTGCTGGCGGCCTTTCGCGCTGCGCCACGGATCGCGTTCGTGCGATCCTCGGATGGTCTCGTGGCCCTCAACAGCACGGTGGAACTGATGGCCGATCTCGGCCGCCCGCGCGGCGACCTGTGGGAGGTCGCGTTGTGGGAGGACGTGCTTTCGGTCGAAGGCGATCAGGCGTACTACACCTACCAGGTCTTCAACCAGGCGATCGTGATTCCCGAAACCATCGATGCCATTCGCGCCTTGAGCGGCATCGAGACCGATCCCCAGGTGTCGATGGCGCGCACCGATGCTTCGCTGGGACTGCAGCGTGATTTCATCCGCGACCGCGTCCAGGTTCGACGATGAGTGAATTCGATGATCCCGCGCTGGTCGGGCTCGGGCTGGCACTCGCTTCGGGACTTCTGATCGGCCTGGAACGGGGATGGCAGCAACGCGAGCGGCCCGAGGGACATCGCGTCGCGGGCGTTCGCACCTTTGCGCTGATCGGCCTGCTCGGCGGCCTTGGCGGGCTGCTGGCCCAGCGCTGGGGAGCCGGCATGCTCATCGCGCTGCTCGTACTCGTCGGGGTGTATCTGGTGGTGGGCTACCTGGTGACGGCGCATATGCATGCCGTGATGGGACTGACCACGTCCGTCGCCGCCCTTGCGACTTTCGCCATCGGGGCGCTGGCGACCAGTGGCGCTTGGCGCGTTTCGGCGGTCGCCGCCGTGGTCGTGCTGGCGCTGCTGCGTTTCAAGCAGCTCTTGCACGCCGGCGTCGGCAAGCTGTCCGAGGCGGAGATCAGCAGCGGCACGCAGTTGCTGTTGATCAGCGTGGTCGTACTGCCCGTACTCCCTGATCGTGGCTTTGGCCCCTATGAGGCGTTGAATCCCTATCGCCTTTGGTGGGCCGTTGTCCTGCTGGCAGTGCTGTCGTTCGCTGGGTTCGTCCTGATGCGCTCGCTCGGCAGGAAACGAGGGCTGGTATTCACAGCGCTGCTCGGCGGGATCGTGTCGAGCACCGCCACCACGGCCACGTTGGCGCGCTGGGCCGGGCAGACGCCAGGCTGGCGTCCACTGGCAGCGGCGGGGGCGGCGCTCGCCTGCGCAGCCATGTTTGCGCGCATGGCGGCTCTCGTCGCCATCGCAGCCCCCGGCATCGGCTGGGACCCGGTGGTCATCTTCGTGGCCATGGCCGTGGCTGGCGGTGTTCTGGGGACGTTCCTGGCGGCGCGGTCGCCCGCCGACGACTTGCCCGAACTTCAGCTTGGCAACCCATTGCAGCTGCGCTCCGCGCTCCAGTTCGCAGCCTTCCTGGCCGCGGTGATGCTGGCAGGCCGCTTTCTTGCCGATCGCTTCGGGGATGCCGGCGTCATGCTGACCGCCGCTGCCTCGGGTCTGGTGGACGTCGATGCGATCACGCTCTCGATTGGCCGCCTGGTGACCGAGGGCGCCGTCACCGCCGCTTCGGCCACCCTGGCCTTGTTCATCGCCGCATCCGTCAATCAGGTCACCAAACTTGTCCTGTTGATGTCGCTGGCCGGTAGGGCGCTCGCATGGAGAGTGCTGCCGTCGTACGCGGCCATGGCTGCTGCTGGCTTTGCCGTCGCCCTGGGCTTGACCTGAAACAGCGATCAGCTATCGAAGGCCACCGATCGCGCCAGACTCTCCTGCGCTTCAAGAGCAGACAGCCTGCCCTTGAGCGCCGCCTGGATGACGCCGAAGGCGTCACCGCCCAGCGCCACCCGAAGCGGTGGCTTCTCGCTCGTGGCCGTGTCGAAGATCCGGTGCGCGATCTTCTGCGGATCGAGCGTGTACAACTCGTCACCCGCGTTCTCGAACATCGCGCGAATCTGTCCAGCAGGCGTGTCCTGATAGGCGGGGTTCGCCAGCGCGTACTGCAAATTGCGGCTGAAGCTCGTGCGTGCGCCGCCCGGTTCAATGAGTGTGACGAAGACCCCAAACCCCTCCAGTTCCTGGCGAAGGCATTCGCTGAAGCCTTCCAGACCCCATTTTGCGGCGTGGTAAAGACTGCTGGTCGGCAGGGAGCCTTGGCCACTGGCGCTGGAGATTTGGATGATCCGACCGGCTCGCCGTGTGCGCATGGCGGGAATGAAAGCCCGCGTGACGTGCACCGGCGCCAGCAGGTTGAGGCTGATCTGCCCTTCGATGTCCGCGTCGGAAAACTCTTCGGTGGCGCCGATGATGCCACCGCCGGCGTTGTTGACCAGGACATCGACCGGGCGGCGGGCCTCGGCGCGCTGGACCACGGGTGCGATGTCCCCCTTTACGGTCACGTCGAGCCGTTCGACAACGAGCTGGTCACCGTAGCGTGCTGCCAGGTCGTCGAGCGTCTCGGGACGCCTGACGGTGGCCGTGAGGTCATCCCCCGAAGCCAGGATGATTTCAGCAAGATGGCGACCGATGCCGCTGGATGCGCCGGTGAGGAACCAATGTCTGGACATAAATGCACTCCTGTGGTTTACTTACCAACTAGTTTGTAAGTTAATGGCGCCCGTGTCAAGCGATGATGGGTGCTCGGATGAAATGTTGTTGAGGAGTAACGGCCCATGGCCAAGAGACGTCCCGCCGAGACCCAGCAAATGCTGCTGGACGCTGCGCTGGGGGAATTTGCCGAGAACGGGCTGGCGGGGGCACGAATTGACCGGATCGCGGCGGCTGCAGGCATCAGCAAGCCGATGCTTTATGTCCATTTCGGGGACAAGGAGGCTCTCTTCGACGCCGTGCTCAGCCGGGAAATCCTCGCCGCGGCGCAGGACGAGCGCTTCGATGCGGACGATCTTCCCGGCTATGCAGGGCGCACCTACGATTTGCTCACCGAGCGGCCGCACCTATGGCGGCTCATGACCTGGTTCCACCTGGAGCGAGGCCAAGAAGTGCTCCTGCTTCCCGCCGGTCACAGCGTACTGGAAGCCAAACATGCGGCCATCACCGCTGCCCAGGCGGAAGGACGCATCACCGCGGATTTCACGCCTGATGAGATCGTGCGACTGGTAGCGACGGTCGTGCAAACGTGGTGCATGGCACCGGCGGCGAGGGATTCGCAGGAGCACGAGGCGCGCAGACGGGCGATTCAGTTGGCGATTGCGCGGATGCTGTCGCCTGGCGAATCCCCCCTCCAGCGCGGGAAAATGGTTGACGCCTCGCGCTGAACCCGGACAAGGAAGTGCTACTTGGCACGGGAGGACGACATTCAGGCGCGACGTGGCCATCGGTCCCACAGCCATTCGTCAGACATCCGAACCCAGTGCGACCTGGCAACGCACATGCAGGAGCAGAGTGCGTCGGCGCAATCAGCGCATGGTCGTGGGTCGTGCTGGAAGGGGGTTAAGCCGAGACCGTGATGACGCGCGGGTCGCCACGCCCCTGCACGGCCGCCCACTCCTCGGCGCTCAGCAAGCTCTGCGGATCGACACCGAGCCCTTGAGCGGCCTCCGCCGCGACGTGCGCCCACGTGCAACGGTTCGCGAACAGCATGCCGGCCACATCGAGTGTTCCGCCGCGCGCCTGGTAGCCCAAGGCACGGGTCTGCCGCGCCCCTGTATCGATCCGGCGCATCAGGCCCAGCGTCGGCTCGGGTCGCATGTGCGAGACGATGACGCGCACGGCGGCAGTCTCCGGGAACAGGGCGCGCAAGGCCTGGTCGCCGGCCACAAAGTCCTGCTCGCGTTCGTCGCGGGGTGCTCTGAAGCGGCCCGGCTCGATGACGCAGGTCACTGCGGTCCGATGTCCAGCGGCTTCGAGGCGCCGCCCCGCAAGCAGGGCCTGCTGTAGCTGGTATGCGCCGATGGCAACCAGCAACACCTCGGGGGCGTCGCAGGGCTTCACCACCCAACCACCCTGATCGACCAAGCGTTCGGCCTGCTCGGCACTCAACTGGCTGGCGACGGCCCGCTTGGGAACGACCAGCGTCCAGAACTGGCCATGCGAGGCGTAGGCCGCGCGCAGCGCCGCAACGGCACTGTTGGCATCGACCGGGAACAACACGCGCGAGGTGTCGGACATTTCGCCCAACAGCGCTTCGGCCAGCGTCGGATCCTGGTGCGACTGCTCGTTCTTGCCGTTCTCCCAGGTGTGGGACGTCGCAACCGTGACCACCGACAGCCATCCGGGTGGTGTGCCTGCCTGCGCCTGATGTCGCGCGAACAGGATTTCCTGGCGCAGCGCGCCCAGCATCTTGACGGCAAATGCCTCGTAAGAGACGACCAAGTTGATGCCGCCCTTGTTGCCCAGCGCCGCGCTGACCACCGCTTCTTCGTTGAGCGCCGTGATCACGGCGCCATCGACGGCCTCCGCCAGGCCCGGTTCGGGCGTGAAGACGCGGTGTTTGAGCAGGTCCAATGTCTGGCCCATGCGGTTGCTGCGCAGCTCGTCCGGATTGCCCACCCGCGGACGCAGCTGTGGGTTGGCTTGGACGAGGGCCGCGAAGGCTCCGTCGAGTGCCGCCATTGGCGAGACCTCGCCCTGGCCCGCAACATGCCACTGCGGAACCGGAAGTCTGGGGGCCGCCACCTGGCGGTGCGCCAGGGCATGGTCCCGCTCCAGGGGACGATGCTGCACTTCGTGCTGGCACAGTAGTGCCACCGCTTCGTCGAGTTCGTGCGACGGCACGAAGAGAGCGCGAGCACCCTCGTTGAATTGCTGAAGCGCTATCTGGTCGACCCGGGGGTTCCCCTCCAGCGGGAGGTTGTGCGCGGCATTGGTTCCAGCACCGGGGAAGCCGAATCCCTTGGGCGCTTCGGCGATGGTGTAGTGGAGGGGTACCGGGTACTGAACGGTGCCCTGCGAAACTCCAGCCGCGCAGGCCGACAACCGCTCCTCCATCGCGTGAACGGCCCAGGCGAACGCGGCGGGGTCGGTGCCGTCGATCTCCATCGGGTCGAAGCCGTTCAGCCGCAGATGCTGGTGGAACCATTCTCGGCCCCCCTGCTGCTGCATGGTGCTGCGCTGTTCGATGCGGCGACCGTTGAGGATCATGAACGGAGCCACGAAGCCGCTGTCTTCTGCCCGCCACCAGCGCGGCGCCCAGTCACTGCCACGCTGCTCCTCGAAAGCGCCGTCGCTGAGGAACACCACCAGCCGCTCGCCGGGCAAGGGCATGTGCACGTACTGCAGTTCGGCAAAGCCGAGATAGCCGCCCTCGGACAGACCGCCTGCCGTATTCGGGCCGACGTGGCTGCCCAGCGGCGAGGCGGGACGCCCCTGTGCGTCGATCGCGTAGCTATAGAAATCCCGGGCAAAGCGCGTGAGGCCGCTTTCGCTGCGGTCGTATCTCTCGGCGTGGCGCGGCGTCATGTTGCCCACCAGAAGGTTGCAGGCATCGATGCCCGCGACGCAATGGCCCTGGCCCATCAACCAGCCACGCGTCAACCCACTGAGCGCGTTCGCGGCCAGGTAGCCGACATAGGCCGGCACGATGTTCAGCGACCCACCGGTATGCCCCTCCGGCGTCTCCTTGAAATCCTCGGCTCTCATCCCCCGGCCATCGGGATAGACCCGGTCGGCATAGGTCATGTGAACCGTCAACCACATGCCTGCCACGGCCAGGCGGTCCGCCGCCCACAGCGTGCGATACACCGCGGTTGTGTCGCTCGCCTTGCCTTCGGCAACCAGCACCTGTGCGAGATCGTGGACTCGCAGTTGCGTGAGATCGTTGTGGGTGATGGGGCCGTGGCCGCGCGCCCAGCGGGCGAACTCGGGATCAGACTCGCGGAACACGCGGACGCGCTCGGCGACCCAGGGAAGCTCGTGGTTCATGTGGAAAGTCCTTGAGAGCCGGCACGCAGGTAAGCGCGACGGCGAGATTGGGAAGGCTGGCGTCTGCGATCGTCTTTCGCGCGCCAGCGGCACGGCCATCTAGCGTTCATGGCTGGTGTTCTCCATAAAGATCAGAGCGGGTCAAGGGCACGGGCCAGCTTCCGCCGTCGCGTTTGGACGCGACGATCTGGTAGATCCCAGTTCCCCCGGCCTCGAATTCCAGTGCACACGCCGCCATGTACAAGCGCCAGATGCGGAAGGTCACCTCATCGACCTCCCGCAAGGCCTCCTCCCGGCGCGCTTCGAGCCGCTGGACCCAATGACGCAAGGTCAGCGCGTAGTGGGGTCGAAGACCTTCGACGTCATGGATCTCGAAGCCGGAGCGCTCCATCCCTAGCTGGATATTGCTGACGCAGTCCAATTCGCCGTCGGGGAAGACGTAGCGGTTGATGAACTCGGTCGCGACGGTTCGGTTCCAGCCCTCCTCGTCATGGGTGATCCCATGGTTGAGGAAGAGTCCTCCTGGCCGCAAAACCCGCTGGACCACGGCGTAGTAGGCCGCTAGGTTCGCGAGTCCCACGTGCTCGAACATGCCAATGCTTGACACCTTGTCGAAAACGGCCGTGCCTTCGAGGTCACGGTAGTCGCGCAGTTCAACAGTGACGAGATCCTGCAGGCCCTCCGAGCGGATGCGCTCGCGCGCGTATTCGAGTTGCTGTTGGCTGAGCGTGATGCCGTGCGCACGGACGCCATGTTCTCTTGCCGCCCAGCATACGAGCGCGCCCCAGCCGCAGCCGATGTCGAGCAGGCGTTCGCCTCGCTGCAGACGCAGCTTGCGGCAGATGTGCTCCAGCTTGTTGCACTGAGCCTGGTCCAGCGTGTCATCCGTCGCCTTGAAATAGCCACATGAGTAGACCCTCTCGGCATCGAGCCAGAGGCCATAGAACGCGTTGGACACATCGTAGTGAAAGGAGATCGCGGCCTGATCGGTTTGACGCGAATGGCGATGGGAGAAGCGACGTGCGACGCGCGAGGCCAGACTCCGCGAGGGCTTCAACCCGTCCTGGTCGGACACGCGCAGCAGCAGTGCGTCGCGCAACAGGGCCAGTTTGTCGCGCCAAGAGAGCGAAAACTTCTCGAAATGCGCCTTGAGCCCGAGCGCGGTGTACAGGTCTCCCTCAATGTCGATGGTGCCGCGGAAATAGGCTTCCGCCAGCAGCAGCGGATCCGGGCGCAGGACCAAGCGACGCAGCAGGCCCGGGTCACGGATGATCAGGGTGTATTCCGGGTGCGATTCGAGCTCGTGCAAGAGCATATCGCCCAGACGCAACGCCGGCGGGCGCTCGATGCCGGCCAGCAGCCGGCGCAAGATCCGTAGCGCGGCGGCATATCCGTCGGGCGATACGGTTCGATCCCGTGTCGTGAGGTGGCTCATCGGGGGCGCCTCGCTCGCTCGTGTGCAGCGGATGCTGCGAAGTGGATAGACGACTCACACTTGGCGCTGGCGTGATCGGCACGACCACAACCGCTGCACCGCATGTACGTAGAGCGTCGTGATGCCGGGGAATGTCGACGATGATCAGAGCGATTCATGCGCGTACACGACGGGACTTCGCGCGCACCGAATTGCGCTGAACGTCCGCATCCGCTCCTTCGATCAAGCCGCAGACGGAATGGCCATCCGGGACGCCGTCCGGCAGCCGCTTCCAGTCGCGCTCTGCCTGCTGCATGCGGCGATGCAAATCCGTCGCCTCCTTCAGCCGCCGGGCCTGCTCGTCAAGCCGTTCGCTCAGCAGCGCCCGCGCGCGCGGACAAGGCGATGCACCCCGCTGGCTCATCTCGACAAACTCTGCAGCGTCCTTGAGCGTGAAGCCGAGGGCCAATGCATTGCGTATGAAACGCACCCGGGCGACGCTTCGATCCGAGAATGCGCGGTAGCCGTTCGTGCCCCGGCCATCGGGCACCACAAGCCCCACCCGAAGGTAGTGACGCAACGTGTCCGGTGTGACGCCTGCCGCCTTGGCGCATTCAATGAGTTGCATCACCATCCTCCAGCAAGGTTGTCTTGAATCCCTTCACTTTCGAGCGAGTTTGAACCCAGGTGCTGCACATGGGTCAAGGGCCCGGTGTCTGAACCGCTCCGTTTCTTCCTTCAACGTGCGGTTGGATGGGCAACTGGACCATCTTCGGCGCGAGCATCAACGGGCGTGGCTCCCGGCCCGGAGGAAGACTTATCGTGGTCTTGTCCCAGTTCATTGCCTATACCAAACCACTTGCCTGGTCATTCAGCGTTCGGAACGTCTCACGCGCGATCGCTAACTGCTCGCGTGCTTGAACCACCAGCACGGCGACGGCGGATCGGGATGACTGCAACTGGGCGACTTCAGTGTTGGGCGAGTAGGCGCGATTGCGCTCTTCGTCTAGTTCCAGGCCGATGAACTCCAGGCCATCAACGATGCGCCGACGCAACGCGGCCGAATTTTCTCCAGCTCCGCCAGTGAAGGCCACAGCATCGCAACCGCCTATCGCGGCGGCGTAGGCGCCGATGTACTTGCGCACGCGGTACGCGTGTACCTGCAATGCCAGTTGGGCGGCTGCGACTCCTTCTCCCGCGCGCTTCTCCACAATCCGCAGGTCCGAACTCTCACCCGACAATCCTTTGAGTCCACTGTCGCTGTAAAGCGCCGCCTCGATCTGCGCCAACGTCAAACCCAGTGCGCGTGCGACGAAGCCGGGTACGCCAGGGTCGAGGTCTCCACAGCGCGTGCCCATCACAAGACCTTCAAGCGCGGTCATTCCCATCGATGTATCGATCGACCTTCCTCGATCGATCGCGCAGACGCTGGCGCCGCTTCCAATGTGGCAGCTCACGATACGAAGTTCTGACGGCGGCCGTTTCAGCTCGGTGCTGACGGCGGCCAGTACACCCTGGTGGGACAGGCCATGGAAGCCGTATCTCCGTACCCCTGCCGCGCGCCACGATGGCGGAACAGCATAGGAATGGGCGTATTCGGGCATGTCGTCATGGAAAGCGGTGTCGAAGACCGCGACGTGGCGCACGCCGGGCCAACGCTCGCGCGCGAGCCGTATGCCAGCCAGTGCGACGGGATTGTGCTGCGGAGCCAGAACCGCAGCCTGGCCAATCTCGTGCTCGACCTGCTCATCCACAAGAGCTGCGTCGCTCAACAGGGGGCCACCGTGTGCGACACGGTGGCCGATACCATCGAGCGATGTCACGCCAGCCCTGCGCAGCTGGCGCTCGATCTTCTCGAACGCGGCAGCATCAACTGCGGGATGATCGATCGCCGGCTCGATCACGGAGACAGTGGAGTCCGATACGAAGACCCCGAACTTGAGCGTCGCGCTACCGGCATTGATGGCGAGGACGCGCATGTCAGCCCCGGTCAGCGCAGTCGGCGCCAACGCCACCACCATTGGCTGCGTGCGTGCGCTGGAAAGGCAGGACAGCACCCAGCGAGAACGGGACAATGGTCCACCAGCCCAGTCCATCGGCCTGGCGATGGGGCACCGCCGCTGGCGGGGCAGGCGTCAGAACGACGCAACGCGATCGTTCAATTCGCATAGGTCTGCTCGAACACAAGCTCCGCCCACAGATCGCGGACCCGGCGCCACGACTGCATCGCCTGTTCAACCACGTCTGCACCCGCGCGTTCCAACTGATACCAGGGATTGACCGTCCGATGGGGATCCTGCGCCCCCCACTGCTCAAGCCATCGCTGCATCCAAGGTAGCAGCGCGAGAGCTGGCGTCATCTGTTCAGACCAGACCTTGCGGCTGACGCGCATCGGATGCAGCGCACGAAGAGCACGGGCCGATTCGGGGGTGACGACGAAGCGGACCCACGGTGACACCCACTGCGCATAGAAGCGCTCGGTAGCCTCCGAAAGCGCCTCGACCTTGTCGAACCCAGCGGGGATGGCGTCGAAGGGCAGGTCTTCCAGCCGCCGGGGCTCGAACCGCGCGCCGGCGGCCGACTCCGCAGAGGTGCTGTCATCCAGAACCATCTCGTAGAAACCGGGATCGAGCGCCTGGATCGAATCGGCATGATGCAAGATGGCACGATGCTCCCGTCGCGCCACTGCGGCGGAGACGAATATCCCGAGGTGGCCCACGTGCTGGTGCATCAGGTAGACGACGCGCTGGCCTGCAGCGACCAGGTCCGCGGTCGTTGGATAGACTGCCTTGAGCCAGCCAAGCGCCTGATGGGGGGGCGTGATGTTGTCCCCGTTGGAGCAGAAGATCATCAGGGGCGCGCCAACGCGTCTCAGATCCGCGCGGCAGTGGCCATCGACGACGACCTCGCCCTGCTCCAGATGATTGCCGACGAAAAGATCGCCTGCAATCGACAGCATTTCCTCGCGGGCAAGTTGGTAGAAGCCATTCCACCAGCGCTCGAACTCCAGGAAGCGATCGCGCTCGATCTCCGGTTGCGCGAACAGCGTGTCGTATTTATTGAACACGCCCTCGGGCCGCAACGCCTCGAAGTTCTGGACCAGCCAGGCGCCATCGAAGCGCCCGGCACCGAGGTCCGAGACCCAGTGCGCTGGCCAGATGCCGCCCGTGAACCCACCGAGCAGTCGCATGGGGTTGATGCCTCTCTCGCCTGCCCAGTACGACAACGGCGAGCCGTTCAACACCGCCAACGCGGCGCGGTGCTCGCAATGTGACAGTGCCAGTGTGATCGCCCAACCGCCTTGGCAGTTGCCATAGACGATCGGGGCCTTTCCTCGGTGGCGCTTGGCCACGATGTCGATGAACGCAGCCAGTGTCTGCACCACCGCGCCCATCGTCTGTCCCTCGACGGGCTCTGGATCGAACACCACGAAGTACACCGGATGGCCTTCGAGCAGTGCCATGCCAACTTCAGAATCGCGTTTGAAGCCGCCAATGCCAGGGCCATGGCCGGCGCGTGGATCGACGACCAGCACCGGCGCGGCGCCTTTGCGCACATGCTTCTCCAAGGCGTCAGTGCCACAGCGAGTGACGCGCAGGAGCCGGTAGTTGCTCGCCGGTTGCAAGTCGTGGCCGTCAGCCACCTGCTCTGACTCGAAGTGGAGCAGCGGCGGCATACCCGCCGCTTCGTGTTCGGTCATGTTGTTGGCGCGCTGTCTCAGCGCTTCGCCGGACGCGACGGTCCGCCACAGCATGTCGCCCCAGTAGGCAGCAAAGAGCCCAAGCGGTGCGGCGGCGATACCCTGGGAGTTCGTGCGTGCGTCCATGGCGTCGATCAGCGGCAGCAGCAGCCGCCATGCCCCTTTGAACGGGCAGCGGCCGGCGCATGGGAGGCACCGGCACCCGCCGCAATGCCCGGCGAGGAATCAGCGGATGCCTCGTAGCCCGCGGCAGCTAAGGCCGCGATCAGCTCAGGCGTCTTCTGGGCCGTCTGGTCGCCGGTGACACTCGCTGTGCCGCGAGCGAGATCGACATGCACGTCTTGCACACCAGCTACGCGCTTGAGCGCCTTGCTGACCGAGTTCGCGCAGGAGGCGCAGGTCATGCCGGCAACCTTGAGTTCGATGGTTTCCATGATGATGCTCCGGTGGTTTCAGTGGTGGTGCCCGGACTGGCCGACGGATTTCGGGCGGCTCCGGTCGTCTGATTGGCGCGCAGGCGAACCCTCTTCATCGCCCCGAGGCGGCTGATCTTGATGGTCATGACCACCATGTGCGCCGTGACTGCCATGGCCGAAGATGTGCATCAACGGACAGGCGAGGATGAAGAGGAAGGGAAGCAGTTGCAGAAGATGGGCGTTGTGGCGGTAGAACATCCAGGCAACGGCGGCGGCGAGGCCGAGCCACAGCAGCCACTGGTTGATACGAGACCAGTTCGGGCTGTTTCCTGTGCTCTTACTTCGATCGGGCGGAATATTCATGGCGATGCTCCTTCGTGAAGTTGACCCTTGTCGATTGGCGAGATTCCCGCATTCGAGTGCCGTGCAGGGCGCAGATCAGGCCCATCCATGAGACATGGTATGCCAGAAGAATGGGGCTGAACACCGGAGATTTCCATGGCCCCGGGCTAGAAAGTCCTCGATAGTTTCTGAGCATGATCGACCCGTGCCAAATGTGGCTTGTTAAGCTCAGCATAGAGCTGAGGTAAAGGCAGTACCTTGATCTTGATCAAAAAGACTCTCTGTACCCAGCTACGGGGTACATACCCCGCGCAGCGAACTAGCAGACCAGCTCACCTCAGGGGCTCAGCGCACACCGCCAAGTGAGCGCGCGACAGATGTGCCGAGCAGGCAGACGTTCGGCACCGATCGGAGGCTATCTACGAACGGTGTCCGGAACTGTGACCGGATCGCGGCCGAGCAAAGGCCCTCGCGTGCGGTGTGGACGTAGCGATGGGATACACAAGCGCATGATGTCGGCGCTTGCCGCTAGGACTGGGCACGTGGCAGTCACGGAGAAAAAATGTCCCGCTCGCGTAGCAACGTGGCCGGCCGGGTAGATCCCAGAATCAGGCAAAGAGATACGCCAGTTGGCTGGACGGACCGCAGCGCCCTCGGACTACTGCCGCAGATGGGGCAATACCAAGTCAAACCTGGTGACAAGCTCACTGGAGGTCACGGCAACGGAGCCACCATGTGCCTCCGCAATCGATTTCACGATGGCAAGGCCAAGACCGGCGCCCGCCGTATTTCGTTGCCGTGCCGGATCAACTCGGTAGAAGCGGTTGAAGAGCTTTGGTAGATCGGGCTCAGGAATTCTCTCACCCGGATTGACCACACTGATCGTTGTCCACTGCTCATCCTGCGAAAGCAAGACCGTGATGCTCTTGCCGCGAGGCGTGTGTCGAATTGCATTCGAGAGAAGATTGTTCAGCGCCCGGGTGAGCATTTCCCGATCCGCCGCTATGCTGCCGATCGCCCCTTTAACACCAAGCGTAATGCCGCTATCTTCTGCCAGCGCCTCGAAATAGTCGAACAGACTCCGCACCAATTCGGACAGATCAATGGTAGACAGACGCAAGTTGCGGGGATCATTTTCCGTTTGGGCAAGAAACAGCATGTCCCCAATCATGCGTCCCATCCGATCAAACTCTTCCAAATTTGAATAGAGGATTTCTCTGTATTCCTCGTTGCTGCGCGGCTGGCCAAGCGCCACGTGAGTCTGCGTGACCAGGTTGGTGACGGGCGTGCGCAACTCGTGCGCGATGTCTGCGGAAAAGTGTGATAGCCGGGTGAAGCCTTCCTCGATTCTCGCCAACATATCGTTGAAGGCGAATACCAGTTCCGCCAGTTCGATCGGCACATCCCGAGGATCCAGCCTCACATCCAGCTTTGAAGAGCGAATCGCCCGAATCTCTTCATTGACCTTGCGAATCGGCAGGTGGCCCCACTGCACCGCCAGCCAAGCCACACCGAGCGCCAGACACATGACCAAGCCGGTTGCCCACCAGAGCATGCGCTTGAACTCCGCCAGGAAGTCGAGATGAAAGCCGATGTCCATGGCGGCGACGATGCGGTAGCCGGACGCCGCTGAATCGTCAGCAGGCAGTTGTACCACCACACCTCGATAGGACCTCTGATCCTCCTGCCACACGATCAAATCGTCAGCGGTGATGCGGTTGACCAACTTTTTGCTACTGGCAAGTTTCGACAGGTCAGGGCCGGGCGTGGCATAGATGCTATTGCCAGACCCATCGTAGACGCCGTACGTCATCCCATGATGCCCTGCGACTGCGTTGGCCAAGTGTTGCTTCAGTTCGTCGCTTGCGATGTCACTTGCAAGCTGGTGCAAGGGCTGAGCCAAAGCGGTTGTCACTGCCTCCAGTTCGTGGGCATCCTGTTGAGCAAAGTGGTGCTCCAACGACCGGAGAATGACCCAGTTGAACACAAGAAACACCAAGGTCGTGGCAATACCAACCAGGGCCGTGACCCTTAATGCAAGCGACGCTGGACGGCTTTGCCGCGGCTTATGGCGAAGGGGCATCATCGGGCGCATCGAGCGTGTATCCCATTCCACGCACGGTGTGGATGAGCTTCGGATTGAACGCATCGTCGATCTTCGCGCGTAGACGGCGGATGGCTACATCGATGACGTTGCTGTCGCTGTCGAAATTCATGTCCCATACCTGCGACGCGATCAGAGAACGTGGAAGGACCTCCCCCTGGCGACGGGCCAGGAGCTCAAGCAACGCGAACTCCTTGCTGGTGAGATTGATGCGTTGGCCAGCGCGCGTTGCGCGCCGGCGCGCCAAGTCCAGTACCAAATCGGCAACCTGGATGCGATCAGGCTGGCTCGGAGCGCTTCCGCGTCGCAGCAGCGTCCGCACCCGCGCCAGCAACTCAGAGAACGCGAATGGCTTGACGAGGTAGTCGTCCGCTCCCAGTTCCAATCCCTTGACACGGTCGTCTACACCGCCACGCGCCGTCAGAAAGAGCACAGGGACCTGTTTACCGGCATCTCGAAGGGCACGCACGATGCGCCAGCCATCGACATCCGGCAGCATGACATCCAAGACCACCAGATCGTATGTCTCGCCCATGGCCAGGTGGTGTCCGTCCAATCCGTTGCGCGCCAGGTCCACCACGAACCCTGCCTCCATGAGACCTTGGCGGACGTAATCCGCAGTCTTGTTCTCGTCTTCGACGACCAGCAACTTCATCGCATGCCCCATGAATCGCTGCGGCGTAAGGAATTTGTCCGCTCACGATGATTCATCCATTTGATTCTGGTCAGCAATTTACCGGCCGCCACCTTCCACGAACATGACGCGACCATTACATAAATGTAATTCAAGGGTCATTCGCTGGAAAGTGCCCAACCCATAGCATAACCTGCATTGCGTCGAACTGTGCCGCCCAGGACGGGGGCACTGAGAACGACTTTCAAGTCATCTTTGGAGGATTTCAGGCCATGTCGCCTCGTTCGCCCTTTCATATCGCCCACCCCCTGGGCCTGTCTCGCCGGCGTTTTGTTCAGGGGCTGGCCGCTGGCGGCGTCCTGGCCGGCCTGTCCACGCCAGCGCTCAGGGCATTCGCCCAGCAGGGCTCCGCTACGCGCGGTGCCGCTCCGGTGCTGAAGGGCACCGAGTTCGACTTGGTGATCGCCGAATCGCCCGTGAACTTCACGGGCAAGCCAGGCGTGGCTACGACCATCAACGGCTCGCTGCCGGCACCGACATTGCGTTGGCGCGAGGGCGACACCGTCACCATCCGCGTGACCAACAAGCTGCGTGAATCCACATCCATCCACTGGCACGGGATCATCCTGCCGTATCAGATGGATGGAGTGCCGGGCATCAGCTTCAATGGCATCGCTCCCGGCGAGACCTTCACGTACCGCTTCAAGGTTCAGCAAAGCGGCTCCTACTGGTACCACTCGCACTCCGGCTTCCAGGAACTCACGGGCATGTACGGGGCGATCATCATCGACCCCGCTGGCGCCGAGACCATCCGCGCCGACCGTGACCACGTGCTGCTGTTCTCGGATTGGACCGACGAAGACCCGATGCGGGTGTTCACCAAGCTCAAGTCCCAAAGCGACTACTACAACTACAACCAACCTACCGTCTTCGACTTCTTCCGGGACGCCTCGCGCGACGGCATGGCCGCTGCGATCGACAAGCGCAAGATGTGGAACGAGATGCGGATGAACCCGACGGATCTCGCCGATCTGTCTGCCGCCACGCTGACCTATCTGGCAAACGGCGTCACCCCCGCCGGGAATTGGACGGCGCTGTTCCGACCGGGTGAGCGCGTGCGGCTGCGCATGGTCAACGGTGCGGGCAACACCTTCTACGACGTACGCATTCCCGGACTGAAACTCACGGTGGTGCACGTCGATGGTGTTGACGTGGAGCCGGTGACCGTCGATGAGTTCCGATTCGGTCCGGGCGAAACCGTCGACGTGATCGTCCAGCCACGGGATGACGCTTACACGATCTTCGCTCAGGCGATGGACCGGACAGGCTACGCGCGGGCCACGCTGGCCGTGCGTGAAGGTCTTCAAGCTCCCGTGCCTGCCCTCGATCCGGTCGAATGGCTGACCATGAACGACATGATGGGCGGCATGATGGGGGGCATGGACCATGGCGGGTCCGGCCAGGCCATGGAGATGACCGGGATGACGGGCATGACGGGGATGACTGGGATGGGCTCGGGTTCGATGTCCGGGATGGATCATGGGGCGATGGCTGGCATGAACCACGGCGCCATGAACCACGGTGGCATGGCGATGGATCACAGCCAACACGCCGCGGCTGCGGGGGGACTGGCCGTGCCCAGCACTACTGCTCGCCACGCTCGCACCGAGTATGGCGCCAGCACGGACATGCGCGTTGACATGGCGCGCACCAACCTCGATGACCCCGGCATTGGACTGCGCAACAACGGTCGGCGCGTGTTGACCCTCGCGGATCTGCATACCCCGTCGGGGCCGCTGGACAAGAGAGGCCCTGGCCGGGAGGTCGAATTGCACCTTACGGGCAACATGGAACGCTACGCATGGTCCCTGGACGGGCTGGAGTTCGGAAAGTCCACGCCGGTGCACTTCAAACACGGCGAGCGGCTGCGGGTCATTTTGCACAACGACACGATGATGACCCATCCCATGCACCTGCACGGCATGTGGAGCGAGCTGGAAAGCCCCGACGGTCGCTTCCTTGCGCGCCGCCACACCCTGCCGGTACAACCGGCACAACGCATCAGCTTCCTTGTGACAGCCGACGCGCTCGGCCGCTGGGCTTGGCACTGCCACCTGATGTTCCACATGGATGCCGGCATGTTCCGCGAAGTCGTGGTGTCTTGAACCCAGCGCACAAGGAAGACCAAGAATGTCCAAAGCACTCCCCACTCGCGCACTGGCCACGACGCTCCTGGCGCTGGTAAGCGTCGCCGCCCAGGCACAAGCACAGAACGACCATGCAGCGCACGGCCAGGCCGACACCCAGACAGCCGTGCCATCCACTCGGTCCGCACCTCCTGCCGCTGCCGACCCGCACGCGGGTCACACGGCGCCGGCGAGCGACACGGCTGCGGCCCCGGCCATGGATCACGGCAACATGCAGATGCAGGGCGGGTCGGCGCCTCCTGACGCCCGCGATCCGCATGGCTACTCCAATGGCCTGACATTGGGATCGGGCGACTACGCCGTACCCGGTGTGCCGCGGCTGATGCTGGCCGACGAACACAGGTTCTTCTCGTTGCGCGGCGAAACCCTGGAACGCCGCTTCACGCGCAAAGGGGACGATTCCACGGCCTACGACCTCCAGGCTTGGTATGGGACGACCTACAACAAGGCCGTCGTGAAGGCCGAAGGCGATATCGCCAAAGGAAAGCTCGAAGAATCGCGTACCGAGCTTCTCTGGGGGCACGCCGTCGCACCGTACTGGGACACCCAGCTCGGCGTTCGGGTGGATAACGGAGAAGGCCCGAGCCGTCAATGGTTGGCTTTCGGCATCCAGGGCCTCGCCCCCTACTGGTTCGAGCTGGAGGCGACGGGCTACGTGGGAAGTGGCGGACGTACGGCGCTGCGTGTCGAAGGCAGCTACGAGCTGCTGCTGACCCAGCGACTGATTCTGGAGCCTCGTGCCGAATTGCAGTTCTATGGCAAGGACGACCCGGAACGCGGTATCGGCAAGGGCTTGGCCGAAGCGTCTGCTGGCTTGCGCCTGCGCTATGAATTCAGTCGCCAGTTCGCTCCCTACATCGGCGTGGAACGGGCGGGCAGCTTCGGACGCACAGCGGACTATGTGCGTGCCGAAGGTGGCCGCGCGCAGCAGACGCGCTGGGTGGCTGGCGTGCGATTCTGGTTCTAGAACCTTGTGGGTTTGATCATCTGATGAGAGGCAATCTATGAACATGCACTACGACAGAAGCCAGGGCAAAGTGCCGAGACGCCAAGCATTGATCGCTGGCTTGTTGGTGATGGCACTCGCAGGACCGAGCCTGGCGCAGAGCCGACCGATCGCCAAGGTGTGGAAGGACCCGAGATGCGGTTGCTGCAAGGACTGGGTCTCACACCTGCAAGGCGCAGGCTTCGATGTGCAGGTTCTTGACACCGGGAACACGGCAGCGCGCACGCGGCTGGGCATCCCGCAGAAGTACGGTTCGTGCCACACGGCGCAGATCGGCGGCTATGCCATCGAGGGTCATGTGCCTGCCTCGGACATTCAACGCTTGCTGCGCGAAGCCCCGCAGGCCATCGGCCTCGCGGCGCCAGGCATGCCGGTCGGTTCGCCCGGCATGGATGGTCCGGCCTATGTTGGACGCAAGGACGCCTACGACGTGCTGCTGATCGGGAAAAACGGTAGTAGCACGGTCTATCAGTCGCATCTCTGACCATCCATCAACTCTTTTCCGTGGAGATATGCCATGCAGCATCAGCACACACAGACCCCCAGCGATCGTCCCCGGTTCTGGCGATCGCGCTACGGCGTGGCGTTCCTCATCATCGCCGCTGTCGCCGCGTATTTCCTGCTCAAGGAGCACACGGCACATGTTGCCGGCTATCTCCCCTTCCTGCTGCTGGCGGCTTGTCCGCTGATGCACCTGTTCATGCACCGTGGTCACGGCCACGGAGGACACGATCATGCCGCGCGTCAGGGTGAGGAAGGTGCCGCAGCCTCCAAGGAGCAGAAGCAATGAGTCGAGGCACTCGCACCGTGCGAGCACGCGACGCCGCGCTTGTCTCCTTGCGCGCCTGCGGCCTGCTGCGATCACCAGACACCAACAGTTAACGGCGGAGGGCACTTGTCACTATGAATTCACCCAGCAAGTCTTCAGGACATGAGCACGCAGGCATGGCGGCGGGTGCCACAACGTCCGGCCCGCATACCCACCACCATCACGCCAGCCATGCTGGAAGTGACGACGCGGGCGGGTCCTCAAGCCACACGCAGCCCGATGCCGCGACGCGAGATCCGGTGTGTGGCATGGCGGTCACGGCGGCGTCGGAGCACCGCTCCACGCACTTGGGGAACACGTACTTGTTTTGCAGCACCGGATGCAAGGCCAAATTCGACGCCGATCCGGCGCGATATGCCAGCGGTGACGCGGGCATAGGCACAGGCAGCGGCCATGCACCGCATCACCATGCCAGCACCGCAGTTTCACCGGCCCCGGCGGCATCGCCAACCGCGCCCGGAACCATCTACACCTGCCCGATGCACCCGGAGATCCGCCAGGATCATCCGGGAACCTGCCCCAAGTGCGGGATGACGCTTGAGCCTCTGCTGCCCGACCTCGATGACGACAACCCGGAGTTGCGTGACTTCTCGCGTCGCTTCTGGTGGACCTTGCCGCTGACGCTCGTGGTCCTGGCGCTGGCGATGCTGGGCGAGCGGCTGCACCTGATGGACATGGCTACACAGAGCTGGGTCGAGTTGGTGCTGTCGTTGCCGATCGTGCTGTGGGCCGGCTGGCCCTTCTTCTCCCGCGGCTGGCTGTCCGTGGTCAACCGCAGCCCGAACATGTGGACACTGATCGGCCTGGGAACGGGTGCGGCATTCATCTACAGCGTTGTGGCAACCGTTGCGCCGGAAGTGTTTCCAGCTTCCTTCATGTCCATGGGACGGGTCGGCGTGTATTTCGAGGCCGCCGCCGTCATCATCTCGCTGACACTGCTCGGCCAGGTGCTGGAACTCAAAGCCCGCTCCCAGACTTCGGCGGCCATCAAGTCGCTGCTGGGGCTGGCGCCCAAGACCGCACGGCGCATCAATGCGGACGGCAGCGAGGAAGACGTGCCGCTCAGCCATGTGCACGTCGGCGACCTGCTGCGCATCCGACCCGGCGAGAAGGTGCCGGTGGATGGCATCGTGCACGAGGGCAGCAGCTCGATTGACGAATCCATGCTGACCGGCGAACCGCTGCCCGTCAGCAAGCGCGCGGGCGACAAGGTCATCGGGGCCACACTCAACACCAGCGGCGCGCTGGTCATGCGTTCGGAGCGGATCGGCTCGGACACCGTTCTGTCGCAAATCGTCCAGATGGTCGCCCAGGCGCAGCGTTCCAAGGCGCCGATGCAACGCATGGCCGATGTCGTGGCCGGCTACTTCGTGATGGCCGTCGTCGCCATTGCGGTCACGACGCTCGTTGTATGGGGATTCTTCGGGCCGCAGCCCACCTGGGTCTATGGACTGATTAATGCGGTGGCCGTCCTGATCATCGCCTGCCCGTGCGCGCTGGGTCTGGCCACGCCGATGTCGATCATGGTCGCAACGGGCCGTGGCGCCACACAGGGGGTGCTTTTCCGCGATGCCGCGGCGATCGAGAATCTTCGCAAGGTCGATACCCTCGTCATCGACAAGACAGGAACCCTGACCGAGGGCCGACCTGCTTTCGATCAGGTCGTCGCAGCACCCGGCTTTACGAACGATGAGGTGCTGCGTCTTGCGGCCAGCCTGGACCAGGGTAGTGAACACCCCCTGGCCGACGCCATCGTGCAGGCCGCGCGTGCCCAGGGCCTCCAACTCGTGAAGCCTCAGACCTTTGAATCGGGAACCGGCATCGGCGTGCGCGGGAAGGTTGAGCACCGGCAACTGGCGTTGGGCAACACAGTGCTGATGGAACAGTCTGGCGTGTCGGTGGAACCGCTCGTACCCCAGGCCGAAGCTCTGCGCGGCGAAGGGGCCAGCGTCATGTACTTGGCTGTGGACGGGCAGCTCGCGGGCTTGCTCGCCGTATCCGATCCGGTCAAGGGCAGCACCCCCGAGGCCCTGGCCGCGTTGAAGGCTGCGGGCCTGCGGGTCATCATGGCCACCGGGGACGGGCAGACCACCGCCAAATCCGTCGGTGCGCGCCTAGGCATCGACGAGGTGCATGGTGAGGTCAAGCCGGCGGACAAGCTCATGTTGATCGAGCGGCTGCAGAAAGAAGGCCGCATCGTCGCCATGGCCGGAGACGGCATCAACGACGCGCCGGCCTTGGCGAAGGCAGACGTGGGTATTGCCATGGGAACCGGAACCGACGTGGCGATGAACAGCGCCCAAGTCACGCTGGTCAAGGGCGACCTGCGTGGCATCGCTGTCGCTCGCACGCTCTCGGTGAGTACCGTGGGCAACATGAAGCAGAACCTCATGTTCGCCTTCCTCTACAACGCGCTGGGCATCCCCATCGCCGCCGGGGTTCTCTATCCCCTCACGGGCTGGCTGCTGTCGCCGCTGATCGCAGCATTGGCGATGAGCCTGAGTTCGGCGTCGGTCGTTGGCAACGCCTTGCGCCTGAGAGCGAGCCGACTGTGACCGGATCTTCTTTCTGAACCTACAGGAGCCTGCTATCGCCCAGCGAACCGCATTTTTCGTTCCACGCCGTTACGAAGGTGCAAGCCTTATCTCGGCATTTCGTTCTTAAACCACCCTCACACATCAAGGTAGGAATCTCTATGACCCGTTCACATTTCATCGCCAAGCTCGTCGCGCCGATCGCTGCTGGCCTGTTCGCCACCGCCGCATTCGCGCATCCTTCGCTGGTGTCTTCAACGCCGGCCGACAAGTCGCAGGTTTCCGCGCCAGCCACCATCGAGCTGAAGTTCTCCGAAACGCTGGTGCCGCAGTTCTCCGCCGCGAGCCTTGTCATGACGGGCATGCCGGGAATGGCGAGCCATGGCCCGATGAAGATCAACGCCAGCGTCGCGGGTGCCGGCGACGGCAAGACCATGGTCATCACACCGGCACAAGCGCTCCAGCCGGGCGACTATCGCGTCGAATGGCGTGCCGTCTCCTCGGACACGCATCCGATCACGGGTAACGTCACCTTCAAGGTGAAGTAAGCCCATGGCCGGGGATTGGTTGACCATCGTCCTGCGCCTGGCGCTTTATCTTGATCTGGCGGCGGCGTTTGGCGTCGCCATGTTCGGTCTCTATGCTTTGGGCAACGACGAGCGATCCTCGACGATCTCGCGCCGCTATCGCGTACTCATTGGCGCATCCGCTGCCATCGGCATTGCCCTGTCGATGTGGGGCATGACGGTCATGGCCAAGGCCATGTCCGGCGCCCAAAGCTACGCGGAGTTGTCAACGCACGTTTTCGACATGCTCATTACGGGCACGCATATGGGCATCGCCTGGTGCATTCGCATCCTGGCGCTGTTGGTGTGTGTGCTCGTCGCAATGTTGAAATTGAACGCTACCTTGCGATTTGCAGTGATGGCGCTCTCCACCGGCGTGGCGCTGGCGACCCTTGCGTGGGCAGGCCACGGTGCGATGGACGACGGCGTTCGCGGCTACATCCATCTTGCGTCGGATATCACGCACCTCTGGGCAGCGGGCGCTTGGGTGGGCGCATTGGTGGCGTTCTTGATGCTGGCATCCCACAAGCGGGATGTCGCGCAAGACCCGGTAGCGGTCCTCAGTCGGACGTCGAATGGCTTTGCTCGCATAGGTACAGCGATCGTGGCCGCACTCGTCGTGAGTGGAATTCTCAATTACCTGTTGATCGCCGGACCATCGTTTGATCCGCTCATCTCGACGCTGTATGGCCGGCTGCTGATGGTAAAGCTCTTGCTTTTCGCAGGCATGCTGGCGTTGGCTGCTGCCAATCGGTATCGGTTGAGTCCGAGCCTGGAGGCAGCTTTGAAGGCAGGCAATCGCGCGCAGGCAGTCATCAAGCTTCGGCAGAGTCTGTTCACGGAGGCGACCTTGGCCGTCTTGGTTCTGGCGAGCGTTGCGTGGCTCGGCATCTTGTCTCCCACTAGGACCTAGTCTTTCATGGGCGTCAGATGGGGTCGCAGCCACGCTTCTCGATAAGAGGAGATGAAATGGTTTTGGACGACTTGAGCCAGGAGGCGGCCTATGGAACTGCGACATCTTCGTTGCTTCGTAGTCCTCGCTGAGGAACTGCATTTCACGCGGGCCGCCGAGCGCTTGCATATCGAGCAACCCCCGCTATCTCGGGCCATCAAAGAGCTTGAAGACGAGCTTGGGGTGGTCCTTTTCGACCGGAACCGCCGAGGAACAGAACTGACGGCCGCAGGTGCCACATTCTTGCAAGACGTTCGCAGGCTGTTCACCGTGCTGGAACAGGCACGGGAGAATGCCAAGGCCGTCGGGGCGGGCTTGCGAGGAAGCATTCGCATCGCGGTATCTGACGGAGCGATCGATCCTCGACTAGCGGCGTTTCTCGCCCGTTGCCGTGCAGAGGAACCGGAGATCGAAATCCGCCTCTGCGAACTTCCTTTGGCCGAGCAGTTGCGCGGCCTGCGATCGGGCGACTTCACAATCGGGTTCGCGCACACGGCCGATGTCGGTGAGGGCATCGTTGCCGAACCGCTCTGGCAAGACCCGCTGGTGATTGCTGTGCCGGCCCGACATGCACTGCTCGCCCACAAAGAGGTTCCACTTCACGAACTCGGCGGGCATCCGCTTGTCTTGTGCGACCCACACGCATGCGAGGGCTATTGCCGCGAACTTGGGCGCCTTCTGCAGGTGGTGGAGCACAAGCTGAACGTCGTGGAAGAAGTGTCCTCGCTGGACATGATGCTCACCTTGGTTGGTGCCGGCTACGGCGTCGGCTTCATGACGGCGACCAAGATTCCGGTTTCTCAGCGGCCGGATGTAGTCATCCGTCCCTTGGCAATGGATTCCGCCGTCATCACCACCTACCTCCTTCGGCCGGACAACAGCAATATGTCGGCTTCGCTGGAGCGGTTTATCGTTCGCCTACGTGACTCCGCGGGCGGCTGACAAAGCCTCGCTGGCGGATATCCTCTCAAGGATCGGTTTCGGCACGCAGATTGCGTTCGGTCGCCGCCATCAGCTCAGCCGCACCTATCCCGAGCGCCGTAGCAATTTTCAGTATGAGGGGAAGCGTGGGCACGTGCTCACCACGCTCGATCTTGCCCATGTGCGAGCGCGAAATGCTTGCCCGAGATGCGAACTCGTCTTGCGCGATTCCTTGTGCAACGCGCGCAGCGCGCACGGCCTGTCCGAAAGCTGTTGCCGCCGCGGATTCATACGTTGTTGTGCCAGAAGGACGGCCTGGCTGAATGGTTGATTTCTGCATTAGCAGAAGCGTCAAACAATCCGCCAAAATTAACCACGTTAAAGATAACGGCGTTAAACTTCACTCTTGACTACGACGCAGGTTCGCCTTCTTGGCCAGAACCCTTTTTGGGGGCTCTCATGCATGATGCCACCAGCCAGTCTTCTCATCTCAAGCTCGCCATAGCACCTGGCGTGCCGTCCTCATGCTTCTCCACGTTGCTCGCCCTGCAGCGCGCGGAAGAGCCGAACATCACCATCGCGTTTTTTGAGACATCAAGTGACGACCTGGTGACGGGCCTTGATGATGGCCGCTACGACGCCGGGATGTCGCTTCGGAACGTGAGTGCTTCATCCCTGAAAAGCCAACCGCTGTGGATCGAGAATATCGCTGTTGCCATGCCATTGCGGTCCCCCTTGCTTGCCCAGACGAAGCTCACGATCGCCGAGCTTCTGGACTACCCCGTGTTTCGCTGGCCAGCAGAAAGCTGCTCACTGCTGGATCAGCGGCTTTCATCCCTCCCGCCGTTGAGCCAGCAGAGCATCCAGCACGTGACCTCTTTCGAGATGTTGGCGCTATGGGTCGGCGCTGGCTATGGTGTCGGGCTCACTGCGCAATCGTGCATCGAGCGCGCTGATGCGTGGGGGATCACCGCGCGGCCGCTGGCCGAGGGGCCCTATGAGGTCGTGACATACCTGCAGCGGCCCAACGGACGATCCAATGCTGTTTACGAGCGGTTCGAGCGCAGAGCGATGCAGGTTGCCCGAAGTGGCGCATGACAAGGGCGGGCGAGGCAAATCCCATCAGCACACCGTCCTGAACCGGCTGCGGTATTCGGCCGGTGTGGTATCCAGCTTCCTGCGGAACGCACGATTGAGCGTATCGGTAGTGTTGAAGCCGCAGGCCGCGGCGATGCGCTCCAGCGGGTCGTCCGTGGTTTCCAGCCGGTTGCGTGCCATCTCCACGCGCACCGATTCGATGTAAGCGGCCGGTGTCATGTTCAGTTCCGTCTTGAAGATGCGGGTCAGTTGCCGGTCGCTGACGTGCGCCTGCTCGGCTAGTTGCGCGATGGTGACGGGCTCGCCGATGTGGCGCATGACGTAGTGGCGTAGCGCATCCATGCGCCGAGTTGTCGAGGTCGGCTCCAGCGAGGCGCTGAACTGGCTTTGTCCACTGGGGCGTTTGAGGAACATGACGAGCTGGCGCGCCACGCGCAGCGCCAGCCGCTCGCCGAAGTCGTCGGCGACCAAGGCGAGCGCCAGGTCCAGGCACGCTGTCAGCCCGGCGCCGGTCCAGACGTTGCGGTCGCGGATGAAGATCGGGTCGGCGTCCACCTTGACCGCCGGGTGCTCCTCGGCGAGCTGCTGCGCGGTGGACCAATGGGTGGTGGCTCGCCTGCCGTCAAGCAGGCCGGCCGCGGCCAGCACGTGCGCACCCACGCAGACGGACGCAATGCGGAGGGTGTGGATCGCGAGGGCCTTCACCCGCGCGGCGATCGATGGCGCCACGACGGCGCGCACGCGGCGCTGTGCATCGACCTCGACCGCGCCGGGGACCACGAGGGTGTCGATCCTGCGGCGGGTTAAGTCGTCGAACGTCGCATCGGGCAACACGCGCACGCCAGCCGAGGTGGTGACCGGCGCGAGCGTCTCGGCCGCCAGCACCACCTGGTAGCCCGTGGGCTCGTCCATCTCGCGCTGAAGCAGCGAGAACACCTCCGCCGGGCCGGTTACGTCCAGCAGATCGACGTGCTCGAACAACACGATGACGATGAGGCGCTTGATGGTGGCCATGCGGGGTTCCCTTGGAAATAGCGGAGGGCAATGTCGGAATTTGCATGTTAGACGACATTGCGGACATTCCGTGGCGTTCCTAGTATGTGAAGACGGTCATTCCAATGGCCCGGAATGGTCAATTCACATTTCAAGGAAGCACAGTCATGAATCCCTCGACCACTCTGCGCCAGCTCAACGGACTGGACGCCAAGCCCGCTACGCTGGCTCATTCCACCCTGATTCTGGTGGACTACCAGAACACCTACACGCGCGGCGTCATGGAACTGGCCGGCTGGCTGGCAGCACTGGCAACAGCGTCCGACCTGCTCGTCCGGGCGCGCGCAGCCGGTGCCAAGATCATTCACGTCGTCCACGATGGCGGCAAGGGCTCACCCTACGACCTCGCCACCGAGATCGGGCAGATCCATCCCGCCGTCGCACCGTTGGCGGATGAGCCCGTTGTCGTTAAGACGGCGCCCAATGCCTTCGTCAACACCGACTTGGGCGAACGCCTGGATGCGGCCGGAAACAAGCAGGTCATCGTCATCGGGTTCATGACCCACATGTGCGTCACCTTCACCGCCGAGGGTGCATTCCTGCGCGGCAATGAGCCGACCGTCGTGGCCGATGCTTGCGCGACGCGGCCGATCCGCACGGACGCAGTGGATGTGACAGCCGAAACGCTGCACGAGGCCGCGCTGGCAACAATTGCCGACCTCTATGCGATCGTGGTGCGCTCGGGCGCGTCGTTGCAGTAAGGCGAATGCAGCGGCCAGCGACAGGGAGCATGCCGCTGGCCGCCGCACCGTCGAACCTCGGATTACACCGTCTCAAACACCGCAGCGCTGTCCACCAGCCGACGAACGCTCTGCTGCACCTCCTCGGGGATGGGCCTCGGCGGCAGGCCAGCCTCCGGCACACCTGTCTGCTGGCGGGCCCCTGCGATAACGCGGACGACCATGCCCAGATTGCCCGGGGTCACGATGTCGATGGCGGCGCGATCCCCCAGGTCCGGGTGTGGCTGGGTCAGCATGCGATACAGCTCCCACGAATCTGCCTGCGGACGTTGGTTCATGAGCACCTGGGCCAGCTTGTGCTTGAGCGGCACCAGTTGCCAGTCGGGGACACGCTGCCCCCGGTTACCCAGACTGATGGAGAGCAGCTTGCCGGCCTTCAATTCGCGGTTGATCTGGTCCTTGGACTTTCCGGCCAGCTTGCCGAACAGGGGCACCGGCAGGCTGCTCGGCGACTCGTAGATGGCCAGCATTTCCTCGCGCTCGCGCTGGATGGCGGACACTTCGGGCTCCGGCGCGTGCGTCGGAGGTGGCGGCACCTGCGACAACCGTTGGAAGGTGATGCCCCCGTCGTTCGGCGTCACGACGATGGGGGTAGCCACCACCGGCGGAACGGGTGTCGTAGAGGAAGCTGCAACGATGGCGTCAGACTTGTCCTCCTCCGCCATCGCCGGCACGCCTCCGATGTGGATAGTGAGGTGTGCGCTGGCCGCTTCGACTTGGCCCTGTTCGAGCAGGTCGAGACGGTCGGCCCAGTCCTGCATCATTCGGCGGCGCGGCTCCACGTACTTGGCGTGGTTGTAGGCCGAACTCACCTTGTTCGGATCGGAGTGCGAAAGCTGGGCGTCCACCCAAATCTTCGGGTAGCCGATCTCGTTTAGCGCCGTCGAGATGGTTCCGCGAATACCGTGGCCGGTCAGTTGGTCCTCGTAGCCTATCCGTTTCAAGGCGGCGTTGAGGGTGTTCTCGCTGATGCGCTTCTTGAGTTCGCTGCGGTGCGTCAGCAGGTGGCACTGGGCGGGCCGCATCACCCCTAGCAGGTAGCGCACGATCTCGATGGCCTGAAGGGACAGCGGCACGATGTAGGGTGGTACGTCCTGCGGGCGCTTGCCGGCCTTACGCATTTCGTCCTGAAGCTGCTTGACGATCTGCGGAGGAATGATCCACAGGCCGCGGTCGAGGTCGAACTGATCCGGGGTCGCCAGCCGCAGTTCGCCGGTGCGCACGCCGGTCAAGAACAGCAGGCGGATACCGAGCTGGGTTTGCCAGCCGCGCGGGTTGTAGAGCCTGAGCTTTTGGAGGAACTCGGGAAGCTCAGGCAGATGCAGGTAGGGGTTATGGGTCACCGCGGGCTTGGGCTCGGCCACCACGTCCAGGTCTGTGGCCGGATTGGCCTCCATTCCCTCGACGATAACCAGCGCGTAGCGGAACAACTGCCCCAGCCAGGTACGGACCTTTTCGGCGGTGGTGAAGGCTTCGCGCTTTTCAATCCTCGCCAGGACGCCGAGGAGCTGCGGCCTGCGAATGTCGTAGATCGACATCTGCTTGAGGCTGGGCAGCACGTCTTTGCCGAAGATCCGCTTGATCTGCGACAGCGTGCTGTTCCTGCCTTCCTTGAGTTCCTTGGCGCGGTGCTCGACCCAGGCATCGAAGACGGCCTTGAACGTGTAGTCCGAAGCCAGCTTGACCGCGTGTCGCTTCTGCTTGCGATCGGTGTGAGGGTTGATGCCTTGGGCCAGAAGTGCCCGAGCTTCGTCGCGCAGGGTACGGGCTTCGCGCAGGCCGATCTCGGGGTAGTTGCCCAAGGAGATGCGTTTTTGCTTGCCGAGCCAGTAGTAGCGCAGGTGCCACGACTTGCCGCCGGTCGGGGCGACCACCAGGCCGAGGCCATCGGTGTCGGGGATGCTGTAGGTTTTCTTGGCGGCCTTGGCTTGCCGCACGGTCAGATCAGAGAGTGCCATCATCAAACTCCTAAGTCGTGAGACTTAGGCTCAATGCTGCTGGTCATCCCGATCCAACCCCAGCAACAACCCGGAACCGGCACCACCCGCATTCTTTGGCCTTGTTTTTGGCCTCAAAAACGCTGGCTGTCGGTGGATTTCCGTGGCTTTTGCTGGAATGAAAAAAGGAGCCGAAGCTCCTCTTTTCAACGACTTACAGACGCCAGTGGAAGTCTGTAGATCATAAATTGGAGCGGGAAACGAGACTCGAACTCGCGACCCCGACCTTGGCAAGGTCGTGCTCTACCAACTGAGCTATTCCCGCATCGGAACGTCATCAGCAAACATTTTGGAGCGGGAAACGAGACTCGAACTCGCGACCCCGACCTTGGCAAGGTCGTGCTCTACCAACTGAGCTATTCCCGCAAAACCTGAAAACAGACCGTACAGCATTTGGTTGCTTGCGCTACTGTACGGGAGCCGAATTATAAGAGCAGACATTCCAATTGCAAGGGCTTTTTTGTCTGGTTGCAGCCGTTCGCTCAAAAGCTGGCCGAACTGCTGATTTTAGCAACCGAACGACGGCAAACCCTTGCCAGCCACTCAGATTTTGAAGACGTGGGCGCGGTAGAACTGCAGTTCGGCAATGGATTCGCGGATGTCGTCCAGCGCCTGGTGGGAACCGCTCTTCTTGAACTGATCCAGCAGTTCAGGCTGCCAACGACGGACCAGCTCCTTGATGGTGCTGACGTCCACGTTGCGGTAATGAAAGAAGGCTTCCAGATCGCTCATGTGCTTGACCATGAAGCGGCGATCCTGGCCGATGCTGTTGCCGCACAGGGGGCTGGTGCGCTCCGGCACCCACTGGCGAATGAAGGCGAGGGTCTCGGCAACGGCCTTGGCCTCGTCGTATTCACTCGCCTTGACCCGGGCCACCAGCCCGCTCTTGGTGTGGGTGTTGACGTTCCAGTCATCCATCTTGCCCAGCTCTTCCTCGCTCTGGTGGATGGCGATGACCGGCCCTTCGGCCAGCACGTTCAGGTCCTTGTCGGTGACGATGGTGGCGATCTCCAGTACCACGTTCTCTTCGGGGTCCAGACCCGTCATCTCCATGTCGATCCATACCAGGTTCTGCGCGCTGACTGTCATGATTGCTCTCTCTATTGGGAGGAATGGCGGAATTTTGCCAATTTGCATGTATCATACTGGCTTTGAATCTGTTCATAAACTGGCAAACCCCGTGGCAAAGAAAGCAAAACTCAATCTGGGTCAACAAAGGCGCGTCCAGGCCAACCGCGAGCGGCGGCTGCAAAAAGAGCACACCACAGTGGTAGATGACACCCTGTTCGGCCCCGCCATCGAAGGGGTGGTGATCAGCCGTTTCGGCCAGCACGCGGATGTCGAGGCAAGCGATGGTGCCATCCACCGCAGCAACCTGCGGCGCAGCAGCATCAGCAGCCTGGTGTGCGGCGACAAGGTGGTGTGGCGCCCCGGCCTCAATGCCGCGACTGCCGGCGTCATCGAGGCGGTGCACCCGCGCCACTCGGTGCTGACCCGGCCGGACTTCTACGACGGGGTCAAACCCATCGCCGCCAACATCGACCAGATCATCATCGTCTCGGCGGTGATGCCCGAGTTCTCCACCAACATCGTCGACCGCTACCTGGTGGCGGCAGAAGATGTGGAGATAGCGCCCCTCATCGTGCTGAACAAGGTCGACATGCTCGATGACGCGGCCCGCGCCCGTATCGAGCACCAGCTCGAGACCTACCGCAAGCTCGGTTACGAGGTGCTGCTGGTGAGCTGCGAGAGCGGTGAGGGCATCGGCGCCTTAAAGGCGGCGCTCACCGACAAGATCAGCATCTTCGTGGGCCAGTCCGGGGTGGGCAAGTCGTCCCTCACCAACGCCCTGATGCCGGGGCTGGACGTGCTCACCGGCGAGATCTCCGAGAACTCGGGGCTCGGCCAGCACACCACCACCACGGCGCGGCTCTACCACTTCCCGAGCGGCGGCGATCTCATCGACTCCCCCGGGATCCGCGAGTTCGCCCTCTGGCACCTGGAAGCCGACCGCATCACCTGGTGCTTCGTCGAGTTTCGCGACTACCTGGGTGGCTGCAAGTTCCGCGACTGCACCCACAAGGATGATCCCGGCTGCGCCCTGCGCGCCGCGGTCGAAGCGGGCGCCATCAGCGCCGATCGCTTCCACAACTACCACCGCATCCTGGAAACCATGCAGGAAGCCCGCCACGGTCGCCAACAGGCGCGGCTGTGACCCGTTCAACTCATTCCCAGATGAAGATCATGAGCATCACTGACAACCTGAAAATTGCCGGTCAATACTGCCTGCCCAAACACGCCCTCTCCCGCCTGGTGGGCAAACTTGCCGCCGCCGAAGCGGGTAACCTCACCACCAAAGTGATCGAGACCTTTATCAAGCAGTACCAGGTCGACATGAGCGAGGCGCTGCACGAGAGCCCGGCCCACTACAAGAGCTTCAACGAATTCTTCACCCGCGAGCTCAAACCCGGCATTCGCCCCGTGGTGGAAGACGCCATGACCCTGGCCCTGCCGGTGGATGGCACCGTCAGCCAGCTCGGGCCCATCAGCCAAGGTCGCATCATCCAGGCCAAGGGCCACGACTACAGCGCCCGCGAGCTGCTGGGGGGCTATGAGGATCTGGTGGCCCCGTTCAAGGATGGCGACTTCGCTACCATCTATCTGGCACCCAAGGATTACCACCGCATCCACATGCCGCTGGACGGCGTGCTGGAGAGCATGGTGTTCGTGCCGGGGGATCTCTTCTCCGTCAACCCCCTCACCGCCGAGAACGTGCCCAACCTGTTTGCCCGCAACGAGCGGGTGGTGGCCACCTTCCGAACCCCCCACGGCCCCATGGCCCTGGTGCTGGTCGGTGCCACTATCGTGGCCAGCATCGAAACCATCTGGGCCGGCAACATAGCGCCGACCAAAGAGAAGAAGGTGGTGCGCTGGGACTACACCGGCGATGAAGCCATCACCCTGCAAAAGGGGGCCGAGATGGGCCTGTTCAAGCTGGGCAGCACAGTCGTCTGCCTGTTTGGCCCGGGCATGCTGGCCGGTTTCGAGCCGCACCTGGCCAACGGGGTCACCACCCGCATGGGTCAGCCCTTTGCCACCCTGGCGGCGCAGGTATGAGCGATCAACCCACTTCCCAGAAGAACAACCCGCTGCACGGGCTGACCCTAGAGGCCATCGTCACCGCCCTGGTCGCGCACTATGGCTGGGAAGCGCTGGGGCAGCAGATCAATATCCGCTGCTTCACCGATAATCCCAGCATCAAGTCCAGCCTGAAGTTCTTGCGCAAGACCCCCTGGGCCAGAGAGAAGGTCGAAAGCCTCTATCTGTACGTCCAGCGCAAGCAGGCCAAAGAGAAGGAGTGACGCCATGGCGTTCAAGATTACCTACACCTACAAGAAGCAGGCCAGGGAGATTGGCTATGCCAACGACAAGTTCAACAGCATCTATGATGCCGTTGCCGCCGCCGAGGGGATCGATCTGACCCGCTTCCACGCCATGGAAGAGCAGTTGGCCCAGGTGTGCCGCCGCGACAAGAAGAGCGTGAAGGATTACCGGGAGAACTACTTCAAGGAACTGGGCTTCTCCAACATCGTCATTGAACGGGACGCCAAGGAGTAACCATGCGCACCCTGACCCTGATGGCGGCCACCCTGCTGCTGGCCGCCTGCAACACGACACCGAAGGAGCCCCTGGTCGGCGCGGATCGCGACGAACATGGCTGCATCGGCAGCGCGGGCTATCAATGGTCGGCGCTGGCAGGCCAGTGCGTGCGTCTGTTCGAGCAGGGCATTCGCCTCAACCCGACCGATGCCGGTCAGACCGTCAGCGCTTTCGTGCTGTTCAATGCCGATCAGAGTCAGGCCGAGCTGACCCTGCCAGAGGGCGAGCCGATCCGGCTGATCCGCCAGGGCGAAGAGGGCAACTGGTCCTGGCAGGGCGGCGGCTATCAGCTCTTCCCCTGGAAGGGGTATGTGCTCAAGTCCGGCGACCATGTGCTCTATCACGGCGATCTGACCCCCTGATCCTCGTCATCCCTCCCCTCACGCCCTGATGGGCGCAGAGCAGGCATAAAAAAACCCGTTGCACGCAACGGGGTTTTTCATGATACCCGGCAGGATCAGTTGCCGAGGGTGGAGAACAGGCTCTGTTCCAGGCTGCCGCGGGAGACGCACACCGGGGTGATGGAGGGAGCCAGCACTCGCTCGCCGGAGGACTCGACGAAGTAGAGCTGGGTATTGCCCTTGACGTTCACGGTGGCGACGCTGTTGTTGCCGCTCTGGGTGATGATCAGGTTGATCTGCAGGTTGGGGTTGCCCAGCGCCACCTTGGATCCCATGGTACCGCAATCCAGCCACTCCAGACCATCGGCCGAGTTTTCCACGTTGGCGGTCATCAGACCGGCACCACGCTGGCTGTTCTCGATGTTCAGGCCGTGATCGCCGAACCACTTCTCGGCACGGGCCCACACCAGATCCACCGGGATCGCCATCTCCTGGGTGTTGTTGGTTGCCTTGGCAACCGGCGGGGTATAGCGATACTGCTCGCCGCCGTTGTTGTCGCTCGCACAACCCACCATCAACAGGGCCAGGGCGCCCCCCATTATCTTCTTCATGCTGCTTCTCTCATCCATAAGGCCATAGGCCAACCGGCGGCTATTATGGCGATCGCGACACAGGCTGTCAGCAGGGATCCGCACAAATGGCGTACTCTTAACCCAGGCTTTACAAAACCCACCTGTTATCATAGATTTGCTCGAAGTCTCCCCCGTGAGTGCTCTCGTGACTTCTTCGCTCTCCCTGGCGCTGCTGCAGCAGATCATCGACCAGTTACCCATGAATATCTTCTGCCGGGACACGCACGGACGGTACCTGTTTGCCAACAAGGCATTCGCCAGGGAAGCCGGCCTGCAAGACCCGAGCGAACTCATTGGCAAGAGCGATGCCGAGATGCCCTGGGGGGATGTATTCCGGGAGGAAGATGACCGCCTGCTGGCCGACGGCAAACCCCTGCTGCACCAGCAGCTCCATTGCCACAGCGGCGAAGGCGCCAGCTGGATGGAGATCAACAAGGTTCCCCTGTATGACGAGCACGGCGACCCCATCGCCCTGTTTGCCATGGTCAGCGCCATCGATCAGCGCAAGGAGCTGGAGCAAACCTTCCGCCAGCAGCAGTTGCTGCAACGCCGCCTGCTGGATGCCATTCCCGACCTCATCCGTCTCGAGGATCACCAGGGCGTGCTCATCGACTGCAACCAGGCCTTTCTCGACTTCATGGGGCTGGTGGCAAGCGAGGCTCTGGGTCGGCGCGTCCCGCCCCGGCTGCCCGTCGAACAAACCCTGGGTCAGGGGGAATATTGCGTGGTGGATGCCCAGGGCAGAGGGCGCCATCTGGAGGTCACCCGGGTCGAGGTGCCGGATGACGAGGGCAACTCCCTCGGCATTCTCACCCTTAGCCGCGACATCACCGGGCTGCGCACCACCCAGGCCCAGTTGCAGCAGGAGCAGCACTACGACAGCCTGACCGGTCTGCTCAAGCTCTCCCACTTCCTCCAGACCAGCCGTCATCTGGGCGCCCGCAAGGCCAGCCTGCTGCTGGTGGATCTGCAACATTTTCGCGAGATCAACGATCGCTTCGGCATACGGGTCGCCGACCGCCTGCTGAGCCAAGTGGCCCGCCGCCTGCAACGACTGGCGCCGCCCCAGTCCCTGCTCTGTCGGGTCGCGGCGGATGACTTCGCCCTGCTGCTGCCCGAGCTCCCCCTCTCTCTGGATGCGTGGAGCCGCAACCTACAGCAGGAGCTGATGACGCCCTATCAGGTGGAAGAACACAGGATCCAGATCCCGGTGTTCCTCGGCATCGCCCATGGCAAGGCCAAGGATGCCGAGCGTCTGCTGAGCCACGCCGAGGCAGCCCTGGCCCAGGGCAAGCGCCAGCAGCAGCACTGTACCCTGTTCGACCCCGCACTCGATGCCAAGCTCAAACGCCGCCAGCTCATCGCCGCCCAGTTGCCACTCGCCATCAAGTCCGCCGAACTGACCGCCGTCTACCAGCCCATCATCTGTACCCACAGCAACCGGCTGCACGGGGCTGAGCTGCTCTGCCGCTGGCCCCATCCCGAATTCGGCATGATCTCCCCCGACGAGTTCATTCCGCTGGCGGAGGAGCTGGGGCTCATCGGCCAGCTCGGCCAGCTGATGCTGGAGCTCGGCTGTGCCCAGCTTGCCCGCTGGCAGGTGGCGGCCCCGGATCTGGTGCTCTCCATCAACCTCTCGCCCCTGCAGTTCCGCGATCCCGAGCTCTGCCCGCAGATCTTCGACTGCATCGCGCGCCACGGGCTCGCCCCCTGGCAACTGGAGCTGGAGATCACCGAAGGGGTGCTGATGGAGAATGCCGACGAGATTGAGAGCAACCTGGCCAGCCTCATCGAGGCGGGCTTCCAGCTCGCCATCGACGACTTCGGCACCGGCTACTGCTCCCTCGCCTACCTTCCCAGGCTGCAGGTGGCGACCCTCAAGCTCGACAAGAGCTTCACCCAGGGGCTGGCCACCAACCAGGCCACCACCGCCATCGTGCGTTCCGTCATCGGGTTGGGCCATGAACTTGGCATCAAGATCACCGCCGAAGGGGTGGAGACGCCGGAGCAGCAGGCCTGGCTGGTGCAGGTCGGTTGCGATCGGCTGCAAGGCTATCTGTTCAGCCGCCCCCTCCCACCGGCCGACTTTGCCCGCAGCTACCAGCTACCGGAGCAGTAAGCCAGCAACAACAAGGCCACCCGAGGGTGCAATGCTGTTCACTTAAGCGGAGCCGCATTGCGATTTACCGGAAAACGGGTCTTTGATATCTTCACCGCCCTGGGTCTCGATGGCCTGGGGCGTTTTTCTATGAACATGACGCCTATGCAGCCCCGCAACTCCGCCAACCTCCGTGGCGTATGGGCTGGCGATAACGCGCCCGCCATCACTGCCATCTGGTTCGCGATGAACTGACAGGCAAACTTAAAGCTCACCTCATTGGGCGCTCGCTGATGGGCTACGGCGGCCTGGCTGGCCTCCCGCCTGACCAGATTGTATCCAAGCAGCAATCCCCACAGCTCCTGATAGACCAAGTCCACTTTCTTGCTTCTCAGCGTGATGGCGTTGTGCTGCATCGCGCTTTTGATATCCCGGTATCCCAGCTCGATTTCCCAGCGCTCGTGGTACAGGGTCGCCACCTGAGCTGCACTGAATCGCGCCACGGGCAGGGAGGTAAAGACCGTTTTCTCCTTGCCTGCCACCTCATAGGTCACTGCGCGAACTTGCCAGTGTGTCGGCAACGCCGGGTTTTTCTTGCGAGCCTGAGGCGAGACCGTCATTTGCAACAGACGGTCACCGTCGCCATAGCGCTCAAGTTCCGTGTATACCAGCCCCTTGCGTTCCGGGATGAGCCAGTGACGGTCGGTGTCTTCGGCCTGAATACGCAGCAACAGGTCGGCACCGAAGAAGCCTTTATCCAGCAGGGTCACTGACTTGTCCGGCAATGAGTGAATGAACTCGCTGGCCAGGGGGATTTCCCCTTTGCGGTACGGGCTGATGGCCGCGTTGGCAATGACATGCGAGCGGACATTCATGAGCGTGACCAACCGCAGCATCGGGTAGGGTGTCTGCCGGTTGGTTGAGGTGTTACCCGAGCCGAAATGTGCTCTGAGTTCAGGCATATCCTGGGTTCGGAACAGGGCCCCATCGATGGCAAAGACCTGTAAACCGTGCCAATGGTCTTCAGGATAACGTTCCCGCCCCCACACATCGGCGCACTGTTTGAACAGCCACTCGAGCGGCTGTTTGCCGAGTCGCTGACGGGCCTGAGACAGGGCACTGTCCGCGAGCAAGGCATCATTGGCCAACCCTTCTGCACAGATGTTGAGGCGCCGAGCGACCTCGGAGATGGGCTCATTGCGGAAAAAGGCCATCCCCACGACGAGCCACAAGACCATATCAGAAGGTAAGCGGCGTCGGCGGATAGTGGCCTTTTCAGACAAGGCGGCAGCGGCAGTAATCCATTCGTCGGGAATATGGTCGGCAAAAATGGCCAGCCGAGCCAGCATGTCGCCAGATGCCTCAACAACATCGTTCAGATCGTTTGCAATAGACATAAAAAAATCCGGAACCAGTGATTGGTTCCGGATTGTCCTACAGCAGAAGGATCGGTCAATGGATCCTTAACTGATCAGCATTGCACCCGAGGGTGGCCTTGTTGTTTTTGCAAAGCGTGTGTGATCTGGCGAACTTACTCCTGGAAGTAGGTGCCCCAGCCGTCGTAGTCCACCCCGTATTTCTTGAGGATGGGCAGCATCTTCTCGATGTCGGCGACGATGGTGTCGATGTCCAGCTTGCACTCCACCATGGCGTCGAAACAGAAGATGGTGGCGCCGTCGTCCAGCTCCATCTCCTCGGCGTCGGTCACTTCGAAACCGGCCTTGAACAGATCGACCGCCGCCTTCTCCAGCAGATCGAACTTCTGGCAGGCAAAGTGGTGCTCAATCTCGTAATCCAGATCCGGGTTGCTGCCATCGGCCAGCAGCTCGTTGACGATGGCGGCGGTCTCTTCGCGCCACTCTTGCATATTGGTATTCATATAAACCCCAGGCGATGTTGGATGGATGTCACCCCTGCCAGCCGCGTCGGCCCGGACCATGGCCAGGGGATGAGTGCGGCAAAGCATACCCGCAGAGCACGGCAGGCTCAATCGATGGGCCAAGATAACTGGCGCCTCTCCCGGCTTGGCGCCAACGGGCAGCCCTCGGCACGTCAGGCAGCCCGCCATCCTTCATGATGTTCTGCTGGCCGTCCCCCCTGCCCTACAGGCGCCCCTCTTTTCATGGTTAAAACGGGGAAACCGGTCCAATCACGGGAAGATTGCTCGGATATCGAGCGAACGGTACATCAATCTGCGGCCTGTGGTTGACACCTCAATCCAGAAAGGGTTTGATGCGCGCCGTTGCCCAGATAGCTCAGTCGGTAGAGCAGGGGATTGAAAATCCCCGTGTCGGCGGTTCGATTCCGTCTCTGGGCACCAACTATTCCTCCTTAGTTCAGTCGGTAGAACGGCGGACTGTTAATCCGTATGTCACTGGTTCAAGTCCAGTAGGAGGAGCCAAATTCGAAAGGCCCGCTCAGATGAGCGGGCCTTTTTGCATCTGTCATTTACTCACATGCCGGGGCTAGTAGTGGTTTTCGTCCCCATGCCATACGTGTCCAGCCGAGCAGGCACGGGCGACTTCGTGACAGGGGTCGTCCGCATGGCGGCGGAAGAAGTGCTGATCCTGTTGCAGCAGGAGCGAACTCATCGAGTGGCTCATGCCAGCCAGTGCCTCGCCAGCGGTCAATCCTGCAACCCGGTGATCTGTGGCCAAATGAGCCAGGACTTTTTCACGACTGTTCATGATCGCCTCCCTCTGTGGATCCGGTCGTAAATTGACCATAGCAGCCGTGCTCTGCATACCGCAAACCCGCGCCAGCAAAGGGCTACAGGCAGGTCCCGACCTTCTGCTCCGGCATGAAAAAACCCGCTCATGACAAGCGGGTCTGTTTCACTCAGCTAACCGCCGTTGCAGGCCGCCAGCAACAGAGTGGCACCACAGGTGGCGCTGAACACCAGCAAACCCGCCTGCAGCACCCCCTCCGGATCCCTCTGTGTGCGTCTCTTGCGAACACGTATCCATCTCGGCTTCATCGAGCCAACTCCATCCAGTTTCCTGCACCCGGGGTGCTGACCTATCCCTGCCCGTCCCGGCAGGCGGCTCATCTTTGTCCAGTTGCAGCCCGCCGTCAACAGCGGCGAAACCACACCTTGTACGGCACCGACCTCAGGCTCCATCTCTGTTAACAATCTGGAAAACCGGCGTGACCCGCCCCTGCGCCAGGGCTATGATGAGGCCGACGATTTTCCTACCCTCAGGGAGACCCCAGATGAGCAGCCCCTTGCACTATGTGCTGGATGGCATCCATTGCGAGCCACACTTTTTTACCGTGCCCCTCGACCACCAGCATCCCGATGAGGAGGCGACCCTCACCCTGTTTGGCCGCACCCTCTGCCGCAAGGACAAGCTGGATGATGACCTGCCCTGGCTGCTCTATTTGCAGGGGGGCCCGGGCTTTGGCGCTCCTCGCCCGACCGCCGATGGCGGCTGGATCAAGCGGGCCCTGCAGGAGTTTCGGGTGCTGCTGCTCGATCAGCGCGGCACCGGCCACTCCACCCCCATCAGTGCTGACGCCCTGGCGGGGATGACCCCCGGTGAGCAGGCGGACTACCTCGGCCATTTTCGCGCCGACAGCATAGTGCGCGACGCCGAATGCATTCGCGAGGTGCTGAGCCCGGGGCGCCCCTGGAGCCTGCTCGGCCAGAGTTTCGGCGGCTTTTGCAGCCTCACCTACCTCTCGTTGTTCCCGCGGAGCCTGCACGAGGTCTACCTCACCGGCGGCGTGGCACCCATCGGGCGCAGTGCGGATGAGGTCTACCGCGCCACCTACCAGCGGGTGGCGGACAAGAACCGCGCCTTCTTCACCCGCTTCCCCCATGCACAGGCCCTGGCCAACCGGCTGGCCAACCACCTGCACCACTACGACGTGCGCCTGCCCAACGGCCAGCGCCTGACGGTGGAGCAGTTGCAGCAGCAGGGGCTGGATCTGGGGGCCAGCGGCGCCTTCGAGGCACTTTACTACCTGCTGGAAGACGCCTTCATCGGCGAACGCCTCAACCCCGCCTTCCTCTATCAGGTGCAGGCCATGCAGCCGTTCAACACCAGCCCGGTGTTCGCCATCCTGCACGAGCTCATCTATTGCGAAGGGAGTGCCAGCAATTGGGCGGCCGAGCGGGTGAGAAGGGAGTTCCCTGCCCTGGCCTGGGCGCCAGGCAAAGATTTCGCCTTTACCGGCGAGATGATCTTCCCCTGGATGTTCGAGCAGTTCCGCGAGCTCATTCCCCTGAAGGAGGCCGCCCACCTGCTTGCCCAGAAAGCGGACTGGGGTCCCCTCTACGACCCGGCGCAGCTGGCCCACAACACTGTGCCGGTGGCCTGCGCCGTCTATGCCGAGGACATGTACGTGGAGTTTGACTACAGCCGCGACACCCTGAAGGGGCTTGGCAACAGCCGCGCCTGGATCACCAACGAGTACGAACACAACGGCCTGCGGGTCGATGGCGAGCGGATCCTGGATCGGCTCATCCGCATGAACCGGGATCGCTGATCCCGCCGGGCGCACGCCCGCAGCAAGACAACAAGTTCGAGGGCGGCCCATGAGCCGCCCCGCCCATGGAAGCAACACAAAACAACAAGGACACCCATTGGATCATCCGGAAATCTCGGCCGGCTGGCTGAGTCGCCTCTTCTATCGCTGGACCGGCCCGCTGCTGCGCAAGGGGCTGACCCAGCCCCAGGTCAGTCTCGACGATCTCTATCCCCTGCTGCCGGAAGACAGGCGCGACGGCCGCGCCGACGCCTTCCTCGCGCTCACCGCCCGCCAGCCGGTGCGCCCCTGGCCCTTGACCGCCTTTATCTGGCGCCATTACAAGGGACGGATTGGCCTGCTCACCCTGCTGCAACTGCTCGGCATGCTCGCCACCCTAACCAGCCCCTGGCTGCTCAACCACAGCATGACCCAGCTCGGCACCGATGCCACCACCGGCCACAAGCTGCTGCTGGCCCTGGCCCTGTTCGCCTCCGTGCTCGCCGCCGGCATGCTGGCGGAGCACTCCCTGCAACTGGCCCTCAAGATGCACGTGCCCATCCGCCGTCTGCTGGCCGAATCCCTGCTCGCCAAGGTGATGAAGCAGGGTGGCAAGAGCTTCGACGACAGGGCCGGCGGCCGGGTTCAGAACCTCATCAACCGGGACGTGTGGGATATCACTTGGATCCTGGCTGACCCCGCCATGCCGGTCACCATGGCGCTGCAACTCATCGGCACCATCGCCCTGCTGGTGTGGCAGGTGGGCAGTGCCGGTCTGGTGGGCTTCGCGGTGCTGGCCCTGCTGCTGCTCATCTCCACCCGGGTGGTACGGCGCATGAACCAGCAGGAGCAGCAGCTCAAGCGTCAACAGGACGAGCGCAACGGCATCCTGGCGGAATACATCAAGAAGCTGCGGCTGGTGCGCCAGAACGGGCTTGGCCCCTTCTTCACCCGGGCGGCCAACACCAGGCGCCAGCAGGAGTTGGGGGTGCTGGGCCGGGTGCTCAGGCTCGATGCCATCAACGAAGGGCTGATGCTGAGCACTCCCCTGCTGGTGACCCTGGCCACCTTCACCACCTACCTGGCGTCGGGCAACACCCTCACCCTGCCCCAGGTGTTCACCACCATCGCCCTGTTTACCGTGCTGCGCATCCCCATGATGCGACTGCCCTACCTCATCCGCACCCTGATCAACTTCAACACCGGCTTCAACCGGCTGTGCGAGTTCCTGAACAGCCCGGAGCAGCACCGGGAACTCGATGATCCCGCCCTGCCGGCGGGGGCCCTCCACCTGGAAGGCGTCAGTGCCCTGCACCAGCAAAAACCGGTGCTCGAGGGAGCCAACCTCGCCATCGCACCGGGGGAGCTCGTGGGGATCACCGGGGCCACCGGGGCGGGCAAGAGCTGCCTGCTGCATCTGGTTGCCGGCTTTGACAGCGAGTTTGCCGGCAGCATCCGTCGCCACGGCCGGGTTGCCCATCTGGGCCATAAACCCTGGCTGATGAACGACACCATCCGCAACAACATCCTGTTCGGCCAGTCCTGGCACGCCGAGCGCTATCGTTGGGTGCTCGGCGCCTGCGCCCTCACGGCCGATCTCGCGCTGCTCAGCCACGGGGATCAAACCCTGGTGGGGGAGCTCGGCACCCGCCTCTCCGGCGGCCAGCAGCAGCGGGTCGCCCTGGCTCGCGCCCTCTACGCCCGGGCCGATATCCTGCTGCTGGACAACCCCTTGTCTGCGCTCGACCCCATGGTCGCGGCCCAGGTACTGGAGCAGGGGATCGCCTTCAAGCCGGGGCCGACCCGGCTCCTGGTAAGCCACGACCCGGATGTGCTGGCCAGGTGTGATCGGGTGATCCGCATCGAGCAGGGGCGCCTGGTGGAGCTCGATGCCCACCAGTTGGCGGATCTTGTCCAGCATCCTCAGCCCGCCCCGCCGGTGCCCCCTCAGGAGGCGGAGCAGTTCAGCGAGGAGAAAATGGTGGAGGGCAAGGTGGACTGGGGGCTGTTTGGCTTCATGTGGCAGCGCCTCGCCGCCCCCGGAGCCATCCTGCTCGTCCTGCTGCTCTCCCTGGGCCAGGAGGGGCTGCGCATCGCCTCGGATCTCTGGCTCGGCGGCAAGGCCGAAGTGAGCGACGTCACGACCCTGCTCGGCATCTATGTGCTGCTGGGGGCGGGCTCCCTCGCCTGCATCATGGCGGTACGGGTCATCAACTACACCCTTGGCCTCAAGCTGGCCTGGACCCTGTTTGACGGCATGCTGGGGCGCATCAGCCGCGCCCCCATGGCCTTCTTCGACAAGGTGCCCCAGGGGCGCATCCTCAACCGCTTCGACCGGGATCTGGGGGAGGCGCAGGAGATGCTGCTCTCCATGCTGGTGGGACTGTTCGGCATGCTGGTGTCCGTGGCCTTGCAGGTGGTGGTGATCGGCATCAATATTCCCCTGCTGCTGCTCATCGCCCCCCTGGTGGGATGGGCGCTCTATGTGTTGCAGCGCCGCTACCGGGCGGTGCAACTCAAGCTGCGGCGCCAGTCCTCGGTGCTGCGCTCCCCGCTCTACATCAGCATCAGCGAGACCATCCGCGGCGCCCCCGCCCTGCGCCTGGCCGGGGCCGAGCGTTTCGCGCTGGACCAGGTGCTGCACCACTATGACAACAACCTACGCAGCTGGTACACCACCACCTCCATCAACCGCTGGCTCGGCATGCACCAGACCCTGCTCTCCGCCGCCCTGGTGGGGGCCGTGGCACTCATGGTGGCCTTTGGCAACAGCCCGCTGCTGGGGGCGGTTGCCATCACCTATGCCTTTACCGCTTCCGCCATGCTCAACTCCCTCATCCGCACCTTTGCCGAAGTGGAACAGGTGATGAACGCGGTAGAGCGGGTGCGCGAATACAGCGAAATAGAGAGCGAACGCCAGGAGGGAGAGGCCCTCGCCACCCCTCACCCCGCAGTGCGCTTCGACAACCTGGGGCTGCGCTACCCCCAGACCAGCCAGTGGGCGCTGCACAAGGTGAACTTCGAGCTGGCCCCAGGTGAAAAGGTGGGTGTGTGCGGGCGTACCGGGGCAGGCAAAAGCTCCCTGCTGGGGGTATTGCAGGCCATGTATCCCGCCTCCCAGGGGGAGATCTTCTACGGCAATCAGCCACTGTCACGACTTGCACCGGAGGCGGTGCGCGATCTCTACGACACCGTCTCCCAGATCCCGCTCACCTTCTTCGGTACCCTGCGGGCCAATCTGGCGCCCCTGACCGAGCATGAGGACGCCGTGCTTGAGCAGGCGCTTGCCCGGGTGGGCCTCGCCGAGCGCTGCGCAGGGCGGCTGGACGAGGATCTCGACAGGCTGCAACTCTCCGCCGGCGAGACCCAGCTGCTGGTGATCGCCCGCATCCTGCTGTCGCGCCGACCGCTCATCGTGCTGGACGAGGCCACCTCGGACCTCGATCACGGCGGCATGCGCAAGATGGCGGAGCTGCTCTACCGCTACCGACCGGAGGCCAGCTATCTGGTGATCGCCCACCATCTGGAGCCGCTCTTGTCGGTGGACAAGGTGGTGGTGATGGAGGCCGGCACCGTGGTGGAGCAGGGTTCGCCGGTGAGCCTGCTGGCCAACTCCCACTCCCGCTTCCACCAGCTGTTTGCCGGCCAGGTCAACCGTCAGGTGCCCCAGACGGCATGAGCGCCAAGAATAACAAGGGCTGCCCGCGGGCAGCCCTGCTGCTTGAGGTGAGCCTCAACGCTCCATGATCTGGGTGATGTCGTCCTTGTTGATGTGCACTTCCCTCCCCTCTTCATCGTAATAGCGATACATGCCTGTGGTCTCGTCCAACCTGGGTTTGCTGTCGGTGGCAATCATCTTGCCATCCTTGGTGCTCATGATGTATTGGGAGCTGCACCCCGCCAATCCCAACAGACAAACCAGCATCATCACAGCTTTCATCACTCTCCCCTTCTTCACGCTCACCCTGGCGGTGATAGATGAAGCCTAGCTCAACCGGATGGCCCGTTTACCTTGATTGCAGCAACAGGATTCACAGAAAGAATCCACCTGCTATAGCCATTGAAAATGATCTATCAAGAAAAGAAAGACCGGACATCTGTCCGGCCTGCTCTGGATTATTAGTTACTTGCCCGGCTTGCGCTCGCCGGTGACGGTGGGGTTGGCCGGATCCATGCTCCACTCGAACCAGCCGCCGTCGTAGACGCTGATCCGCTTCCAGTCCATCAACCAGGCGTAGAAGAACGCCTCGGAGGCGCGCCAGCCGGTGCCGCAGTAGAAAGCGGCCTGCTGGGTCGGCTCGATATTCCACTCGTCCCACATGGCGAGGATCTCGCGGGCGGGCTTCATGGTGCCGTCCGGGTTGTGGAAGTCGCTCATGCTGTTGGCATCCACCCCGCCATGACCCCATCTGGCCCCGGGAATGTCCCCCTTGGGCTTGATGTAGCTGTAGCCCGAGGTATTGCCCACGAACTCGTCCCAGGTGCGCACGCTGACCAGGGCGCCGTCCGGCTGCTTGAGCAGGGCCTTGGCCTGGTCAAGGGTGGTGTAGTACTCGGGATGGGCCGGGATGGCCACACCAAACTCCTTGGCCGGGGTGAACTTGTTGGCCAGCCCGGTCTCGGTGCGCAGATGCTGCACGAACCAGGCCTCCAGCCCGCCATCCAGCAGCCGCACATCCTCGACCCCCGCATACATCATCAGATGGGCCGCACGGGCCGCCGCCATGGTGTTGCGGCCATAGAGGATGACGGTGGTGTCATGACGGATGCCGTTCTCCAGCAGCAGCGCCTTGAGCGCCTCGTCAGAGACCTTGTTCCACAGCGGCTCCCCTTCCAGCCGGTTGGTATCGATGTAGCCGGCTCCCGGAATGTGGCTCAGCAGATAGGCCTTGGGGGATCCCCAGTCCACCTCGAACACCTTCCACTCCCCCTTGGGGGCGGCGATGACCGGCTTGCCTGCCTGCAAGTCTGCCAGCCAGAGCGGATGGACCAGCTGCTGCCAGCGTGCCAGGTGCTCCCGGGGCGCCTCTTTCCATCCCTGCAGCTCGAACAGCTGCTTGATGCCCTGCTGGCGCAGCAGACGGGCCACCTCGGCCACCTCGCGAGGGGTGCCATAGAGGGCGACGGGTTTGTCGGCCTTCAGCCCCTTGCTCGCGAGTGCCGCAGGCCACTCCTCGTCACTGTATTTCCACTCTGCGGAGAGCAGCTCGGCACCGGCCACATGGCCCCCCTGCTTCTCCCCGTCCATGGGCCAGCCCTGGTAGAAATAGCTCGGGCGGGTATCCAGGATCACCGCCTCCTTCCCCTTGGCATCCGCCAGGGAGAGCGGGGGCAGCTCGGCGGCCAGCGCGGGCCAGGCACACCAGATCAGCAAGGCGGTCAGGCAGCTTCGCCACAGTCCAGTCATTCGTTTCATGATGTCGTCTCGATGCATAGTGAAGAGAGTTAAAAAATGGAGCGGCCCAGGCGCTCGGCCAGCAGCTCCAGCGCCGCCGTCCCGGCCAGGGAGTTGCCCGCCTTGTTGAGCTCGGGTGACCAGACGCAGATGGAAAGCTCTCCTGGGATCAGCGCCATGATGCCGCCCCCCACCCCGGATTTCCCCGGCATGCCGACCCGGTAGGCGAAGTCGCCCGCCTCGTCATAGAGGCCGCAGGTGGCGAGCAGGGCATTGACCTGCTTGGTGGTCCGGGCCGGCAGCAGGGGCGTGCTCTCGCCAAGAGGGACGCCCCGGTTGGCCAGATAGACGAAGGCTCGTGCCAGATCGACACAGCTCATGCGGATGGCGCAGGCATTGAAGTAGCTCTGCAATACCTTGTCCACCTCGTTCTCGAAGTTGCCATAGGCCTTCATCAGATAGGCGATGGCGGCATTGCGGGCGGAGTGCTGGTACTCGGAGCGCGCCACCACCTGATCCGCCATGATGGCCGGGTTGCCGCACAGGCGGCGCACCAGCTCCAGAGTGCGTTGGCGAGGAGCGGTGAGCCGGGTTTCCAGCAGATCGCTCACCACCAGGGCACCGGCGTTGATGAAGGGGTTGCGGGGAATGCCCTGCTCGAACTCCAGCTGGACGAGGGAGTTGAACGGCTGACCGGAGGGCTCCTTGCCCACCCGGGCCCAGATCTCCTCCTCCTGATAGAGGGTCAAGGCCAGCGTGAGGCTCAGGGCCTTGGAGATACTCTGGATGGAGAAGGGCTCGAAAGCGTCACCTGCGGTGAACAATTCCCCTTCAACGGTACAGACCGCGATCCCCAGCCGGTCGGCAGGCACCTGGGCCAGGGCGGGAATGTAATCGGCCACCTTCCCCTGCCCGAGCAGCGGACGCACCTCTTCCAGGATGCCGGCCAGTAATTCGGATGACAACACCATTGGCTATTCCATGACGTGAAACGAGGCGGGGCCAGCCCACCGACAAAAATCCCGCCGGCGGCGGGATTTTCTATCTGCCCGGGAGGCAGTCAGATATCAGGCCGGCTCGCCGTACCAGAGATCGAACAGCTCGGTGACCACCACGGCCTCCAGCCCTTTGCCTTGCAGCCAGGTCTGAACGGCGGAACGGTCTTCGTCGGTGCACTTGCCGAGCTGCTGGGTGCAGATCATCCCTTCCCAGGCCAGGTGACCCGAGCCGGCGAAGGCCAGCTTGCGAGGCTCAATCACCTCGTCGATCAGCGCATCGACCACGGCATCAATGGTCTCTTCGGCGGTGCCGACCGGGAAGTTGAAACTGATGTCGAACCCCATTTCCTGGAATTCATCGACGCGCAGTTTCTTGCGCAGACGGCGGCTACGGTTGGCCATGATAGCTCCTTAGTTGATACGTTGACTCAGTTGACTCGTTTGAAAATCAGATCCCAGACACCGTGGCCCAGACGATGGCCACGCTGCTCGAATTTGGTCAGGGGGCGCCAGTCGGGACGGGGCACCCAGTTGCCGGTGGCGGAGGTGTTCTCGTACCCCTCGGCGGCGCTCATCACCTCCAGCATGTGCTCGGCGTAGTTCTCCCAGTCGGTGGCCATGTGGAAGACGCCACCGATGGCAAGCTTCTGGCGGATATCCTGGGCAAAGGCAGGCTGCACGATGCGACGCTTGTGGTGGCGGCTCTTGTGCCAGGGGTCCGGGAAGAAGAGCTGCAGGCAGGAGAGAGAACCGTTCGGGATCATGTGCTCCAGCACTTCCACCGCATCGTGGCAGATGACGCGCAGGTTGGTGACGCCCGCCTCCTGGGCGGTGCCAAGGCAGGCGCCCACACCCGGAGAGTGCACCTCAATGCCGATGAAGTTCTTCTCGGGGGCGTTCTTGGCCATCTCCACCAGGGAGGCGCCCATGCCGAACCCGATCTCCAGCACCACGGGTGCCTCGCGGCCAAACAGGGCCACCATGTCGAGCGGCTCTGGTGCGAAATCGATGCCCATGACCGGCCAGAGCTCTTCCAGGGCCTTCTCCTGCCCTTTGGTCAGGCGGCCTTCGCGACGGACAAAGCTGCGGATCTTGCGCATGAACTTGCCGTCTTCGTTAAACACATCTTGGGTCACAGACATAGTAAATTGCTCGTTATTGCATCGCTCTGGAACAGAGCCGACATAAATGGATCGCTCGTTATTGCATCAGTTCGCAAAAACAGGGGAGCGAATTATCCCAAGATAGGCACAAGGCGCAAGTGTTTCCCACAACAAATCCCCCGGGACTGCCCACTTCCACCGGCAAGGTTGACAAATGCCACCCCCTTCACAGAATCTGCCGGACGTCGGGTTCATCCTGACGCGGAAAAATAAAACCATATACAACAAAGGATTGCAGTATGAAGAAAACCCTGTTGGCCCTTGTCCTGCCTGCCCTGCTGGCCGGTTGCAACCCCTCTGACAACGACTCCCAACCCCCTGCCCCCGCCGCTCAGGCCCATGAATTTCTGGTGCAACTGAGCTCTGGCGCAGAAGGGATAGGCGCTCGTCCCACGGGCACCGAGGCCGAAACCCGCGCCGCCGCCTGGATCCAGGATCATCTGGCCGGCTGGGGTTACGAGGTGCAGAACCAGCCATTCACCTACACCCGGGGCGGCACAGACCGAACCTCCCAGAACATCGTCGCCGAGCTCAAGGGTCAGAGCGACAGGGTGATCCTCATCGGTGCCCACTATGACAGCACCGGCGAGAAGAAAGGATCCGAAGGCGCCACCGACAACGGGGCCGGCGTCGCCGCCCTGCTGGCGGTTGCCGAGGCACTCAAGGGAGAGACCCTGCCCTACACGGTGCGCTTCGCCTTCTTCGGCGCCGAGGAAAACGGCCTCAACGGCTCCAAAGCCTATGCCGCCAGTCTCGACACCGATGCCGTCGCCAAGCTGCTGGCCATGGTGAACTACGACACCATCGCCGGGGGTGACATCGTCTATGTCCACTCGGCCCACTCCGACGTGGCCGAGTACAACTGCGCCGACCCGAGCCGCTACAGCTTCGATCCCAAGGTGCGCGATCGCCTGCTGGCCATCTCCCAGCAGACCGCCACCCCGTTCGCCATCCACCCCAGCTACAGCGGCTACCCGGAAGGGGAGACCGGCAGCTGGTCCGATCATGCCCCCTTTGCCTGCCTGGGGGTGCCCATCGCCTACGTGGAGGCCACCAACTTCACCATCAACGGGGAAGATGGCTATGACGGCTACTCCCAGAGCACCAATCCGGCGCTGTGGGACTGCTACGACGACGCCACCAAGAGCGCCTGCGACCGGGACAGCGAGACTCAGTGGGGCAAGATCTGGCACACGGAGCATGATCGCCTCGACAAGATGGCCGAGCTCTTCCCGGGCCGGATCGAGCAGCAGCTCGGGGCCAATACCGACCTGATGATCCGCTTCCTCAAGGCGCCGGGGCTCTGACCCCCATCCCGCCCGATGCCCCCCTGACAGGGGTTTTTGCGCCCCTGACCGGGGTCGGGACGATAAAATTCGGGCAGGTGCCAAACCTGCCCTTTTTTATGGATTTTTGTGACAGCCATTGCCTCATTTCTGAAATCTGATACAAACGGATAACCTGGCGGTTGAATGGAGCGACCGCCACCTAGTCAGAGAGAACCCTATGCAGCCGTTTTTTGCCCAGCGCTTCGAGAAGGTCGAGCCTTCCTTTATCCGCGAAATCCTCAAAGTTGCCGCCAATCCGGAGATCATCTCCTTCGCCGGCGGCCTGCCCAACCCCCATCTGTTCCCGGTCAAGGCCATCGAGCAAGCGTGCCAGGACGTGCTGCGCGAGCAGGGAGCCGCCGCGCTGCAATACGCCACCACCGAGGGCTTTGCCCCGCTGCGCCAGTTCATCGCCGATCGCTACCTGAGCCGCCACGGCATGGCCGTCAATCCTGACAACATCCTCATCACCAGCGGCTCCCAGCAGGCGCTGGATCTGCTGGGCAAGGTGCTGGTGAACGAGGGGCAGGATCTCATCATCGAAGAGCCGGGCTACCTTGGCGCCATCCAGGCGTTCTCCGTCTATCAACCGAATTTCAAGCCCATTACCCTGGCGGAAGAGGGGCTGGATCTGGCCGCGCTGGATGCGCTGCTGGAGCAGGGCTCCAGCGCCAGGCTGCTCTACGGCGTGCCCAACTTCCAGAATCCGAGCGGTGTTTCCTACAGCCGCGCCAACCGGGAAGCCCTGGCGGAGCGCCTGGTGCGCCACGATCTGCTGATGGTGGAAGACGACCCCTATGGCGAGCTGCGCTTCGAGGGGGAACACCTCCCTCCCATCGCCAAGCTGGCCCCCCACAACACCGTGCTGCTCGGGTCCTTCTCCAAGACGGTGGTGCCCGCCTTCCGCCTGGGCTGGATGGTGGTGCCGGACTGGCTGCGCAAGAAGGTCACCATCGCCAAGCAGGCCACCGACCTGCACAGCAACGCCTTCAGCCAGCAGGTGCTGCACCGCTTCCTGACCGACAACTCCCTCGACGCTCACCTGGAGAAGATCAAGGAGGTCTATGGTCGCCAGCGTGCCGCCATGGAAGCCGCCCTGACGCGCCACTGCCCGCCCGGCGTCAGCTACACCCGGCCCGAGGGGGGCATGTTCCTCTGGCTGACCCTGCCGCCCAGCGTCAGTGCCATGGCCCTGTTCGACGAGGCCATCAAGGAGAAGGTTGCCTTCGTGCCCGGCGCCCCCTTCTATGTGCGCCCCGAGATCCAGAACACCCTGCGCCTGAGCTTCTCCTGTGTGGATGAGGCGACCACGGAAGAGGGTGTTCAGCGTCTGTGCCGCGCCCTGGCCCGCATGCTCTGAGCCATCCGGCCATAAAAAAACCAGCGACCCGGTCGCTGGTTTTTTTTTGCCTCGCGCTTTCCTCTCAGCGCCCCTGCCCGGCCAGCTGGCTGACAAACTCCTTCATGGGCATGGGCCTGCCAAACAGATAGCCTTGCAGGAAGGTCACCTCGCGGGCCTTCAGATAGTCGGCCTGCACCTGATTCTCCACCCCTTCCGCCACCAGTTGCAGACCGAGCCGGGTCGCCAGATCGATGACGTTCTCCACGATGTGGCTGGAGAGCGCGTCCGACCCAATCATGCCGACGAAGCTCTGATCGATCTTGAGGAAGTCGACCTGGAAGGTCTGCAGGTAGGTCAGGCTGGAGTGGCCGGTGCCGAAATCGTCGATGGCGATGAAGACCCCGAGGGCATGGAGCTCGGCAAAGAGCCGGTCCGTCGTCTCGTCCGCCACGATGAGCTCGCGCTCGGTCAGCTCCAGCACCAGCTTGATGGGATTTCCCTTGAAGGCGTTGATGAAATCCCGGCAATCTTCCACCAGGCTCAGATCCTTGCAGTGGCTGGCGCTGATGTTGAAGCCGAAGTGGAACCCTCGCGGCAGATGGTGCGCCTTGCCCGCAAACTGTTCGCGCACCTGCGCCATCAGCAGCCGGGTCATGGGCACGATGAGACCACTGTCCTCTGCCAGGGGAATGAAGCGATCCGGCGAGATCATCCCCTGACGGGGGTGTTGCCAGCGCATCAGCACCTCACAACCGCTCCATTGGCCGTCCTCCCCGTTCACCACGGGTTGCAGATAGGGGATGAACTCCTGCTGGGAGAGTGCCCGTTTCAGCTCCTGGGCCGGCGACGTCGAACGGCCCATCAGCCAGAAGACCGCCACCCCGAGCAGCAGGCTCAGCAAAGGATAAATAATGACGCCCACCTTGGAGTAGTCCCAGATGTGGGCACGGTACTCATCCACCGACACCGTGGTCACTACCTTGAACGGGTACCTGGTCGAGACCTGTTCGAGATAGCCATTGCGATCCTTGGGGATCAGCTTGTCGGTGAGTTCGCTGTTTCGCAGCAGCATCTCGTTGCCGACCACCAGCCCCAGTGGGGAGTTGCGGCTCAGCATGTCCAGGATGTTGAGCAGGTAGTAGCCGTCGACCCCCACCAGCACGCTGAACTCGCCCACCTCTTCCCGGTAGGCGATGAGGGGGCGATTCGGGGTGACCGGGTTGCCCTTCATCAGGTCGAGCCTGCCCCCGACATAGTCATCCAGTTTGATGCCGCCATCGACCGGGCCATAGAGAGAAGAGCAGTAGATCCGATCCCCCCTGGCCAGGTTGACGCTGCGCACATCCGGCACCGTGGCCACCTGATCCCTGAGCCCCTGCACCACCTCGAGACAGGGCCTGCCCAGGCTGCCGGTGAGGGCCGACGCCGCCAACTGGGCATTGTCCAGAGTGCGGTCGAACATGACCCTGGCATGTTCCAGGCGCGCCACCGCATCCTGTTTCACGCCGGTGGCGGTCTGCCAGATGACGATGACGAGCCCAAGGAGCATGGGCAACAGACCGGCCAGCAAGGCACAGAGCAGCCGGACATAGAATTGACGCACCTTCAAACGTCGAAATGGCATAACGGCCCTCATGAACATGGCGAAAAAGCGCTCGAGTTTACCCGCTGACGCCCGTTTGGCAAGCCGGAATGAGCCCCTGATACCGCCGCACCACGGCGCCCCCCGTGGTCGCAAAGCCCGGCAACCCCGTGGACAAAGGGGGCGGCGTCTTGGGAGACAAAAATCATAATGCTCATAAAAACAGGAGCTTGTCCATCGGGCACCCAGGCTCTAGAGTAGACCCTAGAGCGTCAGGGAGGCAGGACATGAAGATACTGATCACGGGGGGCACGGGGTTTATCGGCCGCCGTCTGGTGGCACACCTCAAGGTGGCGCACGAAGTAGTAGTGCTGACCCGCCAGGGCAGCCGGGCCTACGAGCTGCTCGGCCACGATGTCACCCTGCTGGACAGCCTGGACAGGCTGGATCACCTCAATGACGTGGACATCGTCATCAACCTGGCCGGCGAACCCATCGCCGCCGGACGCTGGAGCGAGTCCCGCAAGCAGTTGCTCTGCAACAGCCGCTGGCTGCTGACCGAACAGCTGGTGGATCTCGTCAAACTCTCCAGCACGCCCCCCAGATTGCTGCTCAATGCCTCCGCCATCGGCTGGTATGGCCGCCAGGATGACGCCCCTCTGGATGAAACATGCCAGAACCCTCACGACGAATTCACCCACCGTCTCTGTCAGCAGTGGGAGCAGCTTGCCCAGCAGGCCCGCTCGGCCCAGACCCGGGTCTGCATCCTGCGCATCGGCCTGGTACTCGGCATGGAGGGGGGCGCCTTGCCCAGGATGCTGCCCCCTTACCGCCTCGGCCTCGGCGGCCCCATGGGCAGCGGCACCCAGATGATGAGCTGGATCCACGTGCAGGATCTGGTGCGGGCCATGCTGTTTCTCATCGAGCACGGCGAGTGTGACGGCATCTTCAACGGCACGGCCCCGCAACCGGTCAGCAATCGCCGATTCAGCGAGACCCTGGCCGCCACGCTCCATCGCCCGCACCTCTTCTTCGTACCGGCCCCCCTCCTGCGACTCCTGATGGGAGAGGCCGCGGATCTGCTGCTCACCGGACAGCACGTGCTGCCCGCCCGCTTGCAGCAGGCCGGTTTTCACTTCAGCTTCCCGGCTCTGCCCGGCGCTCTGGACAATCTGCTGCACTCACCCCGTTGACCCAATGACACATCCCGACCGAGGTCGGGATGTGTCGAGCCATCAGAGCAGCCCCTGCCCCAGTCCCCTGAGCCGGTCGCTCAGGGTACCCGCCAGCAGTTGGCGGCGCATGCCCTGTCCGGCCAGGGTCACCAGCACGGCCCCAAGCAGGGGGAGTGCAGCCCAGATGGCCCAGTGGAACTGCCACTGCGCCCCCTCCCACCACCACTGCAGACTGAAGGAGCAGAGCTCCACCACCATGGCGGCGCAGAGCCCTGCCAGGGCACCGCTCGCCACCAGCTCCCAGCGCAACATCTTCTCGAGCAGGGCGCTGTCCGCCCCCAAGGTGCGCATCAGCAGCAGCTCCCGGCGCCGATGGGCCATGCCGGCCTGGGTCTGGGTCAGCAGCACCAGCAGGGCGGCTACCGTCACCAGCCCGAGCATCAACCCCAGGGCGCGGCTCACCTGATCGGAGACCAAAGTGAGGCGGCCTATCAGATCCTCCACATCGATGAGGCTCACCGTGGGGTGGCGGCGGATGAGTTCCACCTCTGCCCCTCGCCCCTCAGGCGGCAGACGATAGCTGCCGAGCCAGGTCTGGGAGAAGGGGGCCAGCACGTCCGGCGAGAAGATCATGTAGAAGTTCGGCCTCATGTTGTCCCACTTGATGGACCTCAGGCTGGTCACCCTGGCCTCGAACGCCCGCCCCTCTATGGTGAAGCCGAGCACGTCGCCGAGTGCGATGCCGAGCCGTCCCGCCAGTGCCTCGTCGACGGAGACCTCCCCCTTGCCGGCCAGCCATTGACCGGCAGTGACCTTGTTGTCGGCGGGCAGGGCCGATGTGGTGGTGAAGTTGAGCTCTCTGTCCACCCCCTCCCGCGCCGCATCTTCCCCCACCGCCTCACCGGCGATACGGGTCAGGCGCCCGCGCACCATGGGGTAGAAGTCCGAGGTGATGGCCCCGGCCTGGTGCAGATCGGCCAGGATCCCTTCCCGTTCGCTGTCCGCCACATTGACCAGGAAGCGGTTCGGGGCGTCGGCAGGCAACCGGGTGGAAAAATCCTCCAGCAGATCGACCCGCGCCGCCCACAGCAGCCCGAACAGCATCAGGGCCAGGGCGAAGCCCGCCAGCTGGAACAGACCACTACCCCGCTCACGGGAGAGGTGATTGATGGCCAGGCGCAGGGCATGGGGCCCCTTGAGCCGACTGCCAAGGCGCAGCAGCACGGAGGCGAGCAGGGCCAGCAGCGCCATCAACACCCCCATGCCGCCGATGAGCCCGCAGGCCAGCCTGATGTCGGCGGTAAAGCCCCACACCAGGGCAAACAGCCCGATGAGCCCCACGGGCACCGTCAGCCAGGGAGGGATCCCCGCCTCCAGCTCCCGGCGCAGCACCCGCAGCGGCGGTACCTTGAGCAGCCTCAGGAAGGGGACGAACGCCAGCATCAGGGTGATGAAGAAGGCGACCGCGAGGCCCAGGGCGAAGGGTCGCCAGGAGGGGGGCGGCAGATCCGCAGGCAGCAGATCCCCCAGCAGGTTCAGGGTCAGCCACTGCATGGCGCTGCCCGCCACCAGCCCCATCAGGGCCCCCACCAGGGTCAGGGAGAACAGCAGGGTGCCCATCAGTTGCCACAGGGTGCGCCGCGAGGCCCCCAGGGTCTTGAGCAGGGCCACCATGTTGGTCTGGCGCTCGGCGAAATGGCGCACCGCTATCCCCATGGCCAGGGCGCCGAGCAGCACGCCGGCAAGGGATGCCAGACGGAAGAAGCGCTCGGCATTGCCCAGGGATTTCCCCACCTGGGTACCCTGATCGTCGGGTTTGACGAGCTTTTGCCCGGCGCTCAGCCTGGGGTTGAGCCAGGCCTCATAGCGGGTGATGGCGTCACGGGGCCCCTTGACGAGATAGCGCCACTGCTGGCGACTGCCCGGCAGCAGGGCCCCGGTCGCCTCGATATCGGCGCTGTGGATCAAGGCCCTTGGCGCCATCTGGAAGGGGCTGAACCCCTGATCCGGCTCCTGGCCCAGCTCCCCTGCCACCGTCAGCCGGGTGTTGCCGACCTCGAGTACCTCCCCCACCTTGGCGCCGAGCAGCTGCATCACCCTGGCGGAGAGCCAGATCTCGCCGGGCGCCGGGGCGCGCTGGGGAGTGAGCTCCAGCTTGCCGTAGAAGGGAAAATCCCCGGGCACGGCGCGGATGGAGGCCAGTTGCAGGGTATCACCGTGAAACAGCATGCTGTTGAAGCTGACCGTGGTCTGCACGGCCAGCCCCTCCTGATGCGCCTGCGCCAGCCACTCTGCCGGTGCCGGCGTCGCGGAGCGCAGCACCCTGTCCCCTCCGATGAAATCCCGCCCGGAGGCCTTGAGCCCCGCATCCAGCCGATCCGCCACCAGAGCCACGCTGAGCACGCAGGCGACGTTCAGCGCCAGCGCCAGCACAAACCAGCGCAGCTCGCCGCTGAACCCTTCCCGGCGCAGCAGCTTCAATCCCAGTCGCCACTGACTCATGACGCCTCCCTCACCGTCCATGCTGCTGCCAGCGATCCCCTGGTGCAGCTCTGTCTCCACTGACTCATGACAGCTCTCCCACCCTGGCCGCCATGACAGTCTGTGCCTCCAGCCGCCCGGCTGACATCACCAGCTGTCGCTGGCAGCGCTGGGCCAGTTCATGGTCATGAGTCACCACCACCAGGGTGGTGTTGTGCTCGCGGTTGAGACGAAACAGCAGTTCGATCACCGTCTCCCCTGTCTTGCTGTCGAGGTTGCCGGTAGGCTCGTCCGCCAGCAGCAGGCTGGGGCGGGTCATGAAGGCACGGGCAATGGCGACCCGCTGCTGCTCGCCGCCAGAGAGGCGCGGCGGCAGGTGGTGCAACCGCTCTCCCAGACCGACCTGGGCCAGCAGCTCCCGGGCACGGGGCTCGCTGTCGGTCTCCCCCCGCAGCTCGGCCGGCAACATGACGTTTTCCAGGGCGCTCAGGGTGGGCAGCAGCAGGAACGACTGGAACACGAACCCCACCTGCTCGGCCCGCAGCCTGGCGCGTCCCTCCTCGTCCAGCCGGGTGAGGGAGTGGCCGAGGATCTCTATCTCACCGCTGCTCGGCAGATCGAGACCGGCCAGCAAACCGAGCAGGGTGGACTTGCCGGAACCGGACGCACCGACCAGCGCCAGCGTCTCGCCGGTATTGACTTGCAGATCGATCCCTTCAAGGATGGTGAGGCTTTCCTGACCGAGGCGAACGGTTTTACCGAGCCCCCTGACGGCGATAATGGGCGTTGAACTCATCTTGGGTATCCTGTTTGCCTGAACCTGTAATGACAATAGAACGTGGGAGTTGACTGCATGATGCGTCTCTTGTTTGCCGTGAGTTGCCTGTGCTGCTGGGCAGCGTCCGTCCAGGCCCAGACCCTGCTTGTACTGGGCGACAGCCTGAGCGCCGGCTACCAGATGCAGGCCGAACAGAGCTGGCCTGCCCTGCTCAATGAAAAGTGGCAGCAGCAGGGGGGAGAACACACCCTCATCAATGCCAGCATCAGCGGTGAAACGACCCAGGGCGGCCTGGCCCGCCTGCCCGCCCTGCTCGAAACCCACAAACCGGACTGGGTGTTGATCGAACTCGGCGCCAACGACGGGCTGCGGGGCTTTGCTCCCGCCATCACCCGGGCCAACCTGACCAAGATGATCGAGCTCACCCGGGCGCACCAGGCGAAGACGGTGCTGACCCAGATCCTGCTGCCCCGCAACTATGGGGCTCGCTATCTGCAACAGTTCGAGCAGATCTTCCCGGATCTTGCGAAGGCCAACGACCTGCCGCTGATGCCCTTCTTTCTGGATGATATTGTGCTGCGCCCTGAACTCATGATGAACGATGGACTGCACCCGACGGCCGCCGCCCAGCCCCGGATCCGCGACAAGGTCGCCCGCTTTGTCGAGCCTCTGCTGACACAATAGCCCGGTGGCCGGGCCCCTGGCCTTCCCCTTGCCCAGCAAAAAGCCCCCGCATGGCGGGGGCTTTTTCATGGTTCGGCGTGCCGGGTTCAACGGCCCAGGATCTGCCGCATCCGCTGCTGGGCCACGTCCACCAGCAAGTCGGGCTGGAATTTGGAGATGAAGCGATCACACCCCACCTTCTTGACCATGGCCTCGTTGAAGTTGCCGCTCAGGGAGGTATTGAGGGTGATGAAGAGATCGGACATGCGCGGATCGCTGCGCACCTCGTGAGTCAGGCGATAACCATCCATCTCCGGCATCTCGGCATCCGTGATCATCAGCATGATCTCGTCGGTCACCTTCTTGCCCGCATCGCACCACCCCTTGAGCAACTTGAGGGCCTGCAAGCCGTCCTGGCACTCGATGACCTCGAGCCCGAGCTGGGCGAGGGTCTCGCGCACCTGGTTGCGGGCCGTGCTGGAGTCATCGACGATGAGCACCCGGCGTCCCTGCATCTGGGGCAGGATCTCCTCGTCCAGCACCTCGGACGAGATTCGCACGTCATAGGTGATGATCTCCGCCAGCACCTTCTCCACGTCGATGATCTCGACGATCTGGTCGACACCCCCTTCCGGGATGCGGGTGATGGCGGTGAGGTAGTTGGCACGACCCGCCGAACGGGGCGGCGGCAGTATGTCCTTCCAGGTCATGTTGACGATGTGGGCCACCTGCCCCACCAGGAACCCCTGAATGGTGCGGTTGTACTCGGTGATGATGAGGTTGGACTCCTGATCGATGGCCATGGGACGCATCCCGATGGCACCGCGCAGGTTGATGACGGGGATGGAGACGCCGCGAATGTTGGCGACGCCGCTGATGTTGTGGTGGGACCCCGGCATCTTGTTCAGATGGGGCAGCTTGACCACTTCCCGCACCTTGAAGACGTTGATCGCAAACAGTTGCTGGGCACCCAAACGGAACATCAGCAGTTCCAGGCGATTCTCCCCTACAAGCTGGGTACGTTGATCCACTGAATCCAATATGCTCGCCATATAACGCCCTTACGTCCATTTCCCGAAATTGCCCCGCACCGGAGCTGCGACATGCCAACCAGCCCCGCTTTCCCTGTCGGGACAACGCAAGCCTATATAGAAATAATGAAAAGCGTCGAGGAAAGATAGGATCTTGACCACGGGGCGTGATCATCGCCCCATCACTGCCTCATGGCAAGCACAGCCACGCACCGGCCCCGACAACAAGGGTATCGACCACACAGGGCCATTGCTGAACCCCGGCGTGCCGCTCTTGTCATCCAGCGCGGTCCGCCAGCAACGAAAAGACCGGCCACATGGGCCGGTCCTGGGATGTGCAGTGCGTCCGGGACGACTTAGAAGTTGTACTGCAGGGCCACGGCGACGATGTCGTCGGTGGACTTGTTCAGGCTGTTCTTGCCGGTGGAACCCACTTCGTCCAGCAGGTTGATCTTGTAGTCCACGTAGGCATTGAAGTTGTCGGTGAAGTTGTACCAGGCACCCACGGAGACGTATTCGGTCGCGGTGTCATCGATGCCGTGAGCGCTGTCCTTCACGTCGGTACGCAGGTAGGCCAGGGAGGGCTTGAACTTCGGCGTGATGTTGTACTGCACGACCGCTTCGTAGCCATCCATCTTCTCGGCGTAACCGCGCAGGGAGCCGGTGTCCACGAAGAGGTGATCTTCACCGTGGGAGTAGGTGGCAGCCATGTAGAGGTTGCCGACGGCGTACTTGGCGCCCACCCCGAACAGCTTGGCGTCGCTGTCGCCGCCGAAGCTCACGTTCTCGGCCTGCTCGTCGGTCTTGCCTGCCTGGTTGTAGGCGGCACCCAGGCTCAGGCCCATGTTGAAGTCATAGTTGGCAGAAAGGGCATACCCCTCGGAAGAACCTTTCGGGCTCCAGGTGCTGTTCGGGCCGACGCGCTCGCTGCGGCTCGCGTTCTGCGGGTCGTTGTTGCCGGTGAACTGGGCACCCAGGGTCAGCCCCTGCCAGTTGTACATGTACTGGGCCAGGCCGTTGGTGCGACCGGTGCCGAACACCTCGGTGTCCTTGCCCAGACCATCACCACCCCACTCCGGCAGCACGTCGGTGTAGTTGTTCACCGCCTTGGTGAACAGACCGTCCTGGCGACCGTAGCTGAAGGCACCGAAGCGATCGTGCTTGATGCCCGCATAGGCGTAACGCAGCTCGTCGTTGTCAGAACCGGAGACCGGCAGGTTGTACTCGGCGAAGCCGAACGCGGTCAGATCCTCGTCAACCTTGGTTTCACCTGCGATGTGCAGACGCAGGTAGCTGGCATCGCCTTCGGTGGCGTTGTCATCGGTGCCGTAGTACATGCCGTTGACGCGGCCGCCGATGTCCAGTTTGGTACCATTCTGATCGTAAACGTTGGCGGCCTGTGCACCACCGGCCAGCAGCAGGCTGGAGATGGCCATCGTCAATGCTGTCTTTTTCATTGTTCTTTCCTCAGGTGTAAGCACTCTCTGTCAGACCAGAGTTCGGTCGTGATGATCGGTTGATGTGCCGATGGCCTAAGGTAGATCCGGAAACCTTGATGGGAACTGAAGCGGCGAACGATTAATTATAAAAGCATCAATTCGAGCTAACGCCGCGACATATAGTGTCACATGAAATGACACCGATAGAATTTATGACCATAAAAAATCATATTTTCAACACAAGTTATCTGAAAAGCCTGATTAATGCAGTTTAATCCTTCCGCATAGCGAGAAGCAGGGGAGCCTTGCCGGGCGACACGGACTCCCCGCCTCTGTTCCCCGCCTCGTCAGACCGGCTGCCAGCCGCGCATGACCCTCAGCAGGTCCTTCCAGCTCACTATGCCCACCAGGGCGCCGTTTTCCAGCACAGGCAGACAGGAGATCTGGTGCTCCAGCATGAGGCCGGCGGCCTCTTTCAGGGAGCGTTCGGGGGAGACGGTGATGGGTTCACGGCTCATGATCTGGTGGGCGCGCCGGTTGAGGGTCTCGGTGTCCCGGTTCATCTCGGCATCCGTATCCAGATAGGGGCTGATGGCACGCAGCAGATCCCGGTCAGAGATGACCCCCACCAGCTTCTCTTCTTCCACCACCAGGAGGTGGCGGAAATGGGCCTGCTCGAAGATCTCCTTGATGACGCTCAGCCTGTCATCCATGGAAACGGTCGCGACCCGGGTCGTCATGATCTCTTTAATCAACATGGTCAGCCTCCTGCCCCCCAGATGTCTCTGTTATGACACGTTTTTCCGGCGGCAGCCATCCCCCCCGCCCTCAAGTGCAAATTTGTGTCATTTCACGTAAGATCCGCGCCAGTTTCTCTCCTTCAATCGAGCCAAGCAGACCCATCCATGATAGTTGCCAGTCAAATCGAACTGATCCGCGGCGGCCGCACGCTGCTGGACAACGCGTCCGCCACCATACACCCCGGCCACAAGGTGGGCCTGGTGGGCAAGAACGGCTGTGGCAAGTCCACCTTCTTTGCGCTGGTGCGGGGCGAGCTGGCCATCGACAACGGCAGCTTCAGCCTGCCCGCCGGCTGGCAGATTGCCGGCGTGGCCCAGGAGACCCCGGCGCTGGACTGCTCCGCCCTGGAATACGTGATCGACGGCGACAAGGAGTTCCGCGCCCTGGAAGCCGAGCTCGCCCGGGCCGAGGCGGATGACAACGGTCTGCTGGTGGCCGAGCTGCACGGCAAGCTCGATACCATAGGTGCCTACAGCATTCGCGCCCGCGCCGCCGAGCTGCTGCACGGTCTGGGTTTTGGCGGCGATCAGCTCGACTCGCCGGTCAGAAGCTTCTCCGGTGGCTGGCGCATGCGTCTGAACCTGGCCCAGGCACTGCTCTGCCGCTCCGATCTGCTGCTGCTGGATGAACCGACCAACCACCTGGATCTCGACGCCGTCATCTGGCTGGAGAAGTGGCTCAAGGGCTATCAGGGCACGCTGGTGCTCATTTCTCACGACCGCGACTTCCTCGACTCCGTGGTGAATCGCATCATCCATATCGAGAACGGCAAGCTCAACGAATACACTGGCGGCTACTCCGACTTCGAACTGCAACGGGCCGAGCACCTGGCCCAGCAGCAGTCCATGTACGAGAAGCAGCAGCGGGAGATGGCCCACATGCAATCCTATGTGGACCGCTTCCGCTACAAGGCCTCCAAGGCCCGTCAGGCCCAGAGCCGCTTGAAGGCCATGGAGCGGATGGAGAAGATCCTGCCCGCCCACGCCGACTCCGAGTTCAGCTTCGAGTTTCGCGAGCCCTCCGCTCTGCCGACCCCGCTCATCGCCATGGAGAACCTCAGCGCCGGTTACGGCGACAAGGTGATCCTGGAGAAGATCAAGCTCAACCTGGTGCCGGGCTCGCGCATCGGCCTGCTCGGTCGCAACGGCGCGGGCAAGTCCACCTTTATCAAGATGCTCTCCGGTAGCAACCCGCCCCTCTCCGGCAAGCTGGAGGTGAGCGCCGGGGTGAGCATCGGCTACTTCGCCCAGCATCAGCTCGAGACCCTGCGCCTCGATGACAGCCCCCTCGATCACCTGGTGCGCCTCGCGCCGGACAAGACCGAGCAGGAGCTTCGCAACTACCTCGGCAGCTTCGGTTTTCATGGCGACAAGGTGCTCGACAAGGTGGCCCCCTTCTCCGGCGGTGAGAAAGCGCGTCTGGTGCTGGCCCTCATCACCTGGCAAAAGCCCAACCTGCTGCTGCTGGATGAACCGACCAACCACCTGGATCTGGAGATGCGCCACGCCCTGACCATGGCCCTGCAAGGGTTCGAGGGGGCCATGGTGGTGGTCTCTCACGACCGTCACCTGCTGCGCACCACCACGGATGACTTCTATCTGGTCCACGGCGGCCGGGTCGAGCCCTTCGATGGGGATCTCGACGACTACCACAAGTGGCTCGGCGAGCAGGAGAAAGAGGCCAATGCCAAGCCGGCAGATGGCACCGTCTCCGCCAACTCGGCGGTGGCGCGCAAGGATCAGAAGCGCCTTGAGGCCCAGTTCCGGCAAGCGACCCGGCCGCTGCGCCAGAAGCTGGAGAAGCTCGAAACCAGCATGGAGAAACTGCAGGCCAAGCTGGCCGCGGTGGAAGAGCAGCTCGCCGATCCCGCCATCTATGAAGAGAGCGCCAAGGGCAAGCTCTCCGAGCTGCTCAAGTCCCAGGGCCCCCTCAAGGAGGAGCTGGAGCACGTCGAGCTGGAGTGGATGAGCCTCTCTGAAGAGCTGGAAACCATGGAGCAGGCCTTCTTTGCGTGATGAAGCCTTGATGGCCAGCGAGCGGGTCAGCCCCGACGCCCTGCCCACCCCTTCCGAGTTCTGGACATGGAGCACAGGCGCCTATGGCCAGCGCAGCCAGGACTGGCTCCACGTGCAAAGCATGGGGGGCAACGTCAACCTGGCGCTCCTGCTGCACCACCTCGACCTGCTCCGGATCCCGGTCGATCTCACGGACTTGCAACCGGCCCTGGTACAGACCGAGGCGGTGCTGCTCCCCTGGCGCACCCTGCGCCAGCAGGCCAAGTCACGGGTGGGGGCCGAGGAGTACCAGACCATGCTGGCCCACGAACTGGAGCTGGAGCGGCTGCAACAGGGGGTCTTGCTGCAGACCCTGCGCACCCTCGCCCTGTTTCGCGGCGACAGCCGCAACCTGTTTCACTATCTATCGTTACTGGGTGCCCAGCAGGGCCCCCTCAGAGATCTCATATGCTGAGCTACCGCCACGCCTTTCACGCCGGCAACCACGCCGATGTGCTCAAACACGCCGTCCAGGCCCTGATCATCGAGTCCCTCAAGAAGAAGGAGAAACCCTTCATCGTGCTGGACACCCATGCCGGTGGCGGTCTCTACGACCTGCGCGGCGACTGGTCCCAGAAGAAGGCGGAATACGCCGACGGGATCAAACGCCTGTGGGATGAACGGGCCCAGTGGTCTGCCATGGCCCCCTATCTGGGTGTCATCGAGGAGATGAACAGCGATGGCCAGCTGCACTACTACCCCGGCTCGCCGGAGCTGTCACGCCGCCTCATCCGCGATCAGGACAAGCTGGCGCTGATGGAGCTGCACAACAACGAGGTGGAGGATCTTCGCGCCAACATGGGGTACGACCCCCGCGTCGCCGTCCACCATCGCGACGGCTTCGAGGGGCTGGTGGCCCTGCTGCCCCCCACCCCGCGCCGCGGCCTGGTGCTCATCGACCCCCCTTATGAGCTCAAGGAAGATTACTTCGCCGTGGTCGATACCCTTAAAAAAGCGCAGAAGCGCTGGGCCACCGGCATCTACGCCCTCTGGTATCCCATCCTCGGGCAAGAGGCGGACAAGTCCCGCGACATGCTCAAAGCGATCAAGCGCGAGAACTTCGGCAACGTCCTGGTAGCGGAGCTGGAAGTGGCCGGCCAAACTGCCGATTGGGGCATGAACGGCTCCGGCATGCTCATCGTCAGCCCCCCCTGGATGCTGGACGAGCAGATCGAGGCCTTCTTGAAACCCTTGTGCGCCAAGCTGGCCCAGGGCGCCGGCGCCCAGTACAGGGTGGAGTGGCTGAGCAAGGCCGAAGCCTGACCCTCGGAACCATAGAAAATGGGAAAGGGCCTGCCACAGCAGGCCCTTCTTCATTGGGGCTGATGACCCGGCACGTTCAAGCTGGCCAGCTGCTCGGGTAGGCGGCTCGCCAGCCAGTCGATGGCGAGCCGGGTCTTGAGGGGCAGATGCGGACCACGGGGCCAGAGGGCGTTGATGGGATAGCGCCGACCCGGCAATCGGGCCAGCAGCTCGCGCAGCTCGCCCCGCTCAAGGTGGGGCCGCGCCAACCAGGTCGGCAGCCAGGCGAGACCAAAGCCCGCGATGGCCGCCTGGGCGATGGCGTTGAGATCGTCCATCTGCAACCGCCCTCTGGGCTGGACCTCGCGCCATGCCTCGGCCTCCTGCCACCACCACGACAGCACCCGCCCCTGGCGCAGATAGGCGATGCACTCATGATCCGGTAACTCGGCCAGGGTCACAGGTTCCCCCCGCTCGGCCAGATAGGCGGGCGAGGCGCAAAGCGTCATGCCGTGCTCCCCGAGCCTGCGCGCCGCCAGATCCAGGCTATCCGGCGGCTCTGCGTTGCGGATCACCAGATCCACCCCCTCCTCCACCAGATCCACCTTGCGGTCGCTGAACGACAGCTCCAGGGCCAGCCCGGGATGCGCCTTCGCCAGCGTCAGCAGAATGGGGGCCACGCACTGCTGGCCGAACAGCACCGGCATGGAGACCTTCAATCTGCCGTTGAGGGTGAGCTTGTTGCTGGCCAGCGCCGCTTCCCCAAGACGCACCTCCTCCAGCGCCCGCAGGCAGTGGCGATAGAAGAGCGCCCCCTCCTCGGTCAGGCTCTGGCTGCGGGTGGTGCGATGAAACAGTTGCACGCCGAGACGCAGCTCCAGCCGCGCCACCCCCTTGCCCACCGCCGAGCGGGTGAGGTGAAGCCGCTCCGCCGCCTGGGCGAAGCTGCCCGCCTCCACCACGGTGGCGAAGAGATCGATGCCGTTGAGCGTGTTTGCCATCTATTGCATACCTTTTGGAACCAATATGGCGAAATACTATCAGCACTGCGGAAAAAAATGACTGGTAAGCTCCCTTCATTCTTCACACGTTTCAGATGGAGTTTCCCTCATGAGCCAGATCCTGCTGCTGCAATCCAGCCTCAACGGCCCCGCATCCCGCACCAACCAGTTGATGGAGCGCTTCCTGCAAACACGCCGGGAGCAGGGCCACCAGGACCAGGTGGTGGTGCGCGACCTGACCGCCCTCGACTTGCCCGCCCTCGACAGCCCGTTGTTTCACGCCCTGCGGGGGGCGGAACCTGCCAATGAGGCCATCCGGCAGGCGGTGGCGCTGTCGGATCGGCTGATTGCCGAACTCAAGGCCGCCGACCTGCTGCTGATCGGCGCCCCCATGTACAACCTCAACGTGCCGACCCCCCTCAAGAACTGGTTCGATCTGGTGGCGCGGGCCAGGGTGACCTTCCGTTACACCGACACCTACCCCATGGGGCTGGTGGAGGGGGTCAACGCCCTGGTGTTCAGCAGCCGCGGCGGCGTGCATCAGGGACAGGCGACGGATGCGGTCACCCCCTACCTCCAATCCGTGCTCGGCCTGATCGGCATCGCGGAGGTGGAATTCGTCTACGCAGAGGGGATGGATCTGCACCCCCACGGGGCGGAACAGGGAATGCGCGAGGCCCATGCTCGGATCGCTGGCCTAGGCAGGTAGGGCCATCACCCGATCTTGCCCCTTCCAACCGGCCACCTGCTGCGCGGGACATTCCAAGTAAAATAGCCCCGCAAGGGGCTTTTCTATGACTGCGGCAGTGGCGGCTGAGGGGGACTAGGCTTGTCTGGCATCGGGGCCTGCGGGCATGTCCCGCCAGAGCGCCAGAATGAGCAGCGCCAGCAGGGCAAAGGGCGGCACCAGGCAGAGCAACACGCACAGGAAGGTGACAAGCCCCGGGTGGCGGCTCTTGCGCCGGGCCAGTCGCCAGGCCACCACGCCGACGACGATCATCAGCAGCAGCATGAAGAGAACAAACAGGTTGGAGTTGATGGTCATGAAAGCTCCTTTTTCATGGCAAAAGGCACACTCTAGCGCCGTTGCGGTCCCGGGCAACTCCCTATCTGGTGGTGCCTTCCTGGTCGATAGGCATTTTCTATTTCGCCAATAGATGAGAATGGTTTTCATTTGATGGAATTCTGGGTGATACTGCCTTCATCGCCAGAGGAGACACCACCATGAAAAAGACCATCAGCTTCGCCATCCTGCACTTTTGTGTCGCCTTCACCGTGGCTTACCTGCTGACCGGCGAACTGCTCACCGCCAGCCTGATCGCCCTCATCGAGCCCGCCGTGAACACGGTCGCCTTCTACTTCCACGACCTTGGCTGGCACAAGCTCAAGCCTGAGCACAGCCTGCAGGCCAAGACCAGCAGCTTCGCCCTGGTCCACTTCTCGGTGGCCTTCGGTGTCGCCTACCTGCTGAGTGGCGAGCTGCTCACCGGCGGCGTGATGGCACTGATCGAACCTGCCATCAACACCGTCGTCTTCTTCTTCCACGAGCGGCTGTGGCGCAGCCGCCAGACCTTGGCGCTGGCCGGCGTCTGATTGCCATGCAGGGCCGCCCGGCACCCAAAAACACGGGGTGCTCCTGCCTCCTTCGGGTGTAAAGTGTGCTCTGATCACGGGGCATCACGCCCCCTGTTGGAGCCCTGTCGATGAACAAGATCTTGCTTGGAACCCTGCTGTTTTCCCCTCTGCTGGCCGCGGCGGCCACCCCGTCCTTCGAGTGCGCCAAGGCGAAAGGCGCCGCCGAAACCCTCATCTGCAAGGATGCCGGACTAGCGGCGCTGGATAACGAGCTGTCAGCCCTCTATCCCAAGGCGATTGCCGGGTTCTCCCCCGAGCAGCAGAAGAGCGAGCGTGCCATCCAGCGCGGCTGGATCAAGGGGCGCAACGACTGCTGGAAGGCGGGCGACCTGCGCCAGTGCGTGGAAGAGAGCTACCAGTTGCGGATCACCGAGTTGCAGATAAAAGGGGGCCAGCTGAGGGTACCGACGCCGGTCGATTACCAGTGCGGCAAGAGCGTCACCCTCTCCACCTACTTCTACAACGAGGCCAAGCGGCCCGCCGCCATGATCAACCTGAGCGAGGGTAACAACCAGCAGCAGGTGCTCACCTATGAGACCCCCAGCGCCAGCGGCGCCCGGTACGAGGGGCAAAACCTCACCCTCTGGACCAAGGGGAGCGACGCCATGCTGGAGCGCTACGGTCAGCCCACCCTTAACTGCAGCGAGATCCCGGGCAACTGATCCCCCGCCCGGCCAGAGGCCGGGCAACCACTCCCGAACAGGTAGCAAGTGGGTCACCAGTTGGTGGCCGCTCGCCCCCTTTTACCTATCCCCAGCCCCCTCTCGCCAATCCAGCCCGGACGCCAGGCTTTCGGGCTGACCTCCATTTGTTGATCTTGCCCGGCAATTCGCCATTTCCTCCTTTCCCTTCGCTCGCGGGCCGTTAATATAGCCAATTGGCAACACACGCCTCGTCGGAGTCTCCCATGAGCCATGCCAACCACGCCCAATTGGTCAATCGCAGCAAGCTGGAAGCTGACATTCAGGGCGGTAGCGTCGCCAAAGGGCACAACCGGCAAGAGGTAAATGACTGATTCAACCATGTCGAGTGGAGTGAATGTATGGAAACGCACACACTGCATCGGGGTCGGCTGATCGACCATCTCCAGCTGGTGGTGAAAGACCTGACCGCCAGCGAGCGCTTTTACAGGGCCATACTGGCCACCCTCGATGTGCCAATCGGCGGCGCGGGTGAGGGTTACTTCTGGGCTGACGAGCTGTTTGTCACATCCATCGACAGCCCGGCTGCGCTCGGCGCACTGACCGGTCGCCATCATCTCGCCTTCCAGGCGCAGGACCACGCCACAGTCGATCGCTTCTATCAGGCAGCGCTGGCCCACGGCGGCCAGGACAACGGCGCCCCCGGCGAGCGGGTCTATCACCCCGGCTATTACGCCGCCTTTGTCCTCGATCCGGACGGCAATAATATCGAAGCGGTCTATCACGGCGAGGCAAAGCGCAGCGCGGGGTCGGTGGTGATCACTTTCTAAATAGCTGTTCCGAATAGTAGATCACCGGAGGAAGGGAACTCAGTCCAGTTTGTGCGATCTGATTAGTCGCTAAACAAAACAAGCCACACCCAAAGGACTGAGTTGATGCCTATCCTACCACCTCTGCCACGACCACAACGGCGCCGCATTCACAAAATCATCCATGCCACCCGTGATAAAGGACATGCTCGTCGCTTGATGGCCATCTTGCTGTTACATGAAGGACGCACGATCACCGATGTTCATCACCTTACCGGCGCTGCGCGCTCGACCATCGGTCGTTGGCTTCGGTGGTATCGAGATGAAGGCATAGATGCGCTAGAAGCCTTACCGGCTGGCCGTGCCCCAGTCTTACCTATCGCCAAGATTGTCACCTTACTGGTGCTGCTCATGCAGTTTTCTCCGCAAGATTTTGGTTATCAGCGCAGCCGTTGGTGTACTGAACTATTGGCTATAAAAATCAATCGGTTAACAGGGCTCAATGTGGCAGCCTCCACGCTCCGCCGATGGTTACCTCGTATGGGCATTGTCTGGCGCAGGCCCGTGCCGACCTTGCGGATAAAAGACCCAGCCTATCAGGAAAAAATGGCGAATATCGACGCCGCGCTGGCCCGCTGTGATGCCGATAATCCGGTGTTTTATGAGGATGAAGTCGATATAGACCTCAATCCCAAATTAGGAGCCGACTGGATGTTCAGAGCGCAGCAAAAGCGGGTTGTCACACCGGGGCAGAATGCCAAGCATTATCTGGCAGGCGTTCTCCACGCAGGCAACGGAAGGGTACTTTACGTCAGCGGGATCAAGAAAAACTCATCGCTGTTTATTGCCATGCTGGAAAAGCTGCGCCACCACTACCGACGAGCCAAAACCATCACGTTGATCCTCGATAACTACATCATTCACAAAAGCAAACAGACCGAGCGATGGTTGAAGAAGAATCCCAAGTTCTGCCTGGTGTTCCAGCCAGTTTACAGCCCTTGGGTTAATCACATAGAACGGCTATGGCACAAGTTACATGAAACCATCACGCGCAATCATCAATGCAGAGGGATGGCAAACCTGCTGGCCCGAGTGAAACACTTCATGGATACCGTGTCTCCTTTCCCGGGGAATGGCTATGGCACAGCGAAGGTGTAGCACTATTGGGATCAGTTATTTAGCTACACTATTCCATACCTTCAGCAATTTAGATCCCCATCTTGGAGCATCTTCGCAACTATGAAGGAATAAAAGTGGTAAGTATAAAAAAATCTATCTATAGGAAAAATAATTTAAAATGGCACTCGTAGTTTATCAACTCCCATTTTATGCGGGGAACATAATCGACAAGATGATTGAGAATGATTGGTTCGTTCATTCATTTACACTAGGAAATGTGAGAGATATATATAATCCATCAGCATACCTATATAACTTAGAATTTAATAATGTAGAATATACAATCCATCTAGACCTTAACATATATCAGTATGTGCTAAATGCTGTAAAAAAAGATAAAAAACAACCATTGCACAGAAATGCTATAGCTTTGATGGTTTTTGCTAAATTCACGAATATAATTCTTGACCCAACAATTGCAATATATGAAAAATTGAACTATAGAAATCAGTGCCCTGATGAGTTAATTGATGACTTGATACTGTTTCGTCAAATTGACAATGCAGATATGGACGTTTTAGCCCAATTTGCACTTGGTAATACTGATACCATCGAACTACCTGAGCCAAGATCTTTAGAACGTTCTCATTTAAAATATCGACTTGTAGAGTATCAAAGACTTAAGAAGTGGGACACAATATATTTACTAGTCCTTAAAGTAACTGAATTGTTTTATTATAGGAAAGATACTACAGGTGAAGAAAAACTAAAATACTTCTGGCAATGGTGTCATCATGATTTTTTGTTTTCACTCGTTGTCACTTGTTTTGCTATAAAACTATTTGGTAAAAAACCGATACCTAAGTTAATGAAATATACCCCAGAGCAATCAGCTAAGATAAATAAGCAAGGTTTAATAAACATGACTTGGGATTTGTTTCTGTTAGACAAGTTCTTTGAACACTGGCAAAAAAAACCAAGCAATAAAGAATTTCTGTATGCTAGTAATGACAAACCCCTACAGGAAGTACTTAAAATTGCCATTGAAATTCAAAAAAAAGGCCACAACATATACCTGCGCGACTTATCCTCAGAGCTAAATAGTTATTTCACCAGCACATTCAAAAAAATTATGACACAAGAAGGTCGTCGCATTACATCTGTGACTGATTTTAAATCTTTTCGTGATGATATGATTTCTAACTATGAGACAATTCTTCTAATCAATGAATAAGAGCATAATATCCAGTAGGTTAGAATAACGAAGCAAAATCTAAAAATCGCGAATAGACATATCATACTGATAGCCTGATAATAAATCGTCTGCCCTCGCGGTCATTACTCCGTTTTAGGATACTGGACGCAGTAAAGCCTCGATAGCTATGAACACATTACACATTTAGGAGAGATCGGTGGCTAAAAGAGCATCTATTCCCAAAAAGGTCAAAGAGATATTGAGAGAAGAGGTCGGCTTTGGTTGCCCAGTTAAAGATTGCGGTAACCCATACTTGGAATACCATCATTTTGATCCTCCGATTCATATCAAACCACACAATGATCCTAAAGGCATGATTGCGCTATGTGCTCAACACCATAAAAAAGCAGATGGAAATGCATATACAGTCGAACAACTTCATGATTTTAAAATGAACCGCGTTCACTCTAAACAAGTAAGAGGCAACCTAGATTGGCTGCGCAGAGACCTACTATCGATCGTTGGTGGTAACCTTTACTATGAGACACCAATACCTGTCCAAATTGATGGGCATAATTTGGTATCATTTTCACGAGATGCTAGTGGTTTTCAAAGACTGAGCATTAGTATGCTTAGTTTAAGGGCTGAAGAGCGACTAATAATAGATGAAAACTCTTGGGAAAATATTGGCAATCCAGTTGATCTTCGATCTCCTCCTCAAGGGAAGGAGTTAGAAATACACTATAGTAATGGAGACCATTTATATTTACGATTCTCTGAAGTTGAAGACAAAGAGCAACTTCAATCTATGTTTGGTATTTCATACAACTCTGATTTTAATTTCCCAATAACGGCCGTTGAAATTAACTTTGCTATTGGTGAGACCAACATTGATTTTTCCGCCTCTGGCACAACGGTTATGGGCTCTAGGATCACAAATAGTGTAATAGCTTATTGTGGTGTAGGTTTTTGTATAGAGACTGGTATTAAATGGCAGCAAAACCCTAAATGGAAACTTGAACAAAAGTATGAAGTATGCCAAGGAAATATCATTAAAGTGGCCTTTGGGAAATGAATGTATAAATAGAAAATTTCAACACGTGATGTCACCAACTCTAATAAACCGTGGTAATGACTGTTGTATATGTATTGGTGATAGCACCTTGTCAGCTTGGTATCTGGACAGTATGCCTCAATCTAGCAGGAAGAAATCATGAAGTATTCTTTGAATTGGCAACGCCCATTGCTCCTCATGAGCAAGCGGTTCTTTATATTTATCACATTGATTTTTGTAGGATTCGTTGCGCTCAGTGCATTCAAAACTCAACTCAACATGGAACTGGGTATCTGGCTCTTTTACCAATATCTGAAAATACTGCTAGCAGCCTTTATCGTATTGTTCATGATGGCTCAAGCTTCCAGATTGTTTTCTGTCGAATTGAGAAGTGAAGATGTGGTCGGTAGAAACCGATTTTTCCGAAAAGTATCCATACCATATACCGAGATGGTGGGGGTCAGCATGGGAAAAATGCTTATCATCGATTGCATGGTCATTCGAACCAACAGCCTCAAGCGTATTTACGCCCCTTTTGATCTGGACGGTTTCCAAGATCTTTCGGATAAAATAGACGCCAGATTAAAGCATCGCAAAGCATCAAGGAGTGATTCGTAACCTCTGGAATTTTGCTCGGTACCGATGTTGGTGTTCAGTTCACAGGTGCGAATAGCTCAGCGTATTCAAACTATCGTCTATAACCCAGCCACGACATAAACAAGGGTCGGGAAATCCCCTTGGGGAGCCCATTTCGGCCACCAGGTGGTCCTGTCTGGCTCGCCAGAGTCACTATAAATGTAATTTATGGGTTCTCCGTGGATGACCACATTTTCTCTTATAGTGGCGCTCACCAATCCACCAGTGCCTGTTGCGGCCCCATCACGGGTCAGCTCGGCCATATCCCGCCCCTACGACACACCTCACTGTACCGCAGACAGGCAGGGTATTGTTTCCCCCTGAAAGCCGCCGAGCCGAGTTCAACGGGTCAGGAGCGCCGTCATGGACGACGGCGCAGCCGCAGGCGGCGCAGGGATGTGCCGTGTGCGGCGATCCGTCCGACCCGATGAAGGAGGAGAGGGAATCCGCGAAGCGGACGGCTTGCCGGGGGAAAAGACCTTTGGTCTTACTTGCAATAAAAAGTGGGTCTTTCCAAAGTCACTCGCCCCGGCCCGAAGGGCGGGCGAAACCCCGTCGAGGGCAAGACCCTCGCATTCTATGGGGCAAAGCCACATCCAGAGCGCAGCTGTGCAATGCACTGCGCCGACAGCTCCCCCGTGGGGATGCATTCCCCCCTGCCACTGGCCTATAGTGAGCCCCTACTCGAACAACCTTTACGAGCAGCACCATGTATATCGGCGAATTTGCCCGGCTGGCGGGCACCACCCCAAAGGCTGTCCGCCTCTACGAGCAGCTCGGGCTGCTGCCCGAGCCCAGGCGGCGCGGCAAGTATCGCGTCTACCGGGCCGAGGATCTGGAGTGGGTCGGTTTTATCCGCGAGGCCCAGCGGCTTGGCTGCAAGCTCGGGGAGCTGGTTCCCCTGCTCGCGGGCGTCACCAGCCTCGACCACTTCCCCTGGCAGAAGGTGGAGCAGCTTATCGCGGACAAGCTGGCGCAGATCGAGGCGGAGGTCGCCAGGCTGCAACGCCAGCATCAGGGCTTGAGCCAGTGCGCCACGCTGCTGGCGCAGCACCCCTGCCGCTATGGCGCCCCGGCGCGGCAATCCCCCGACGGGCGGGATCATCCCGCCGCCGCGGATCGGGGGCAAAAGGTGGCTTGACTCTGTCCCATGGGACAAGGGGTGTAATGGGGGCTCACTTCAAGGAGCCATACCATGACCCCCAACCTGCTTGTTCTCAACGGCAACCCCAAACCCGACAGCCTCTGCCACGCCCTCGCCCGGGAGTATGCCCGCAGCGCCGAGCAAGGGGGCGCGCGCGTCACCCTGCATCACGTGGGGCAGCTCGCCTTCGCGCCGGATCTTCACCATGGCTATGACGAGGCGCAACCCCTCGAACCGGATCTGCAGGCGGTGCAGCAGAGCCTGACACAAGCCCACCATCTGGTGATCGTCGCCCCCATCTGGTGGGGCCACCTGCCAGCCCGGCTCAAGGGGCTGCTGGATCGCACCCTGCGGCGTTTTTCAAGATAGTTGTCGCGCAAAGCTGTTTTAAGCAGCCTCTTTCTGCTCCGGCTCGGGTTTCTCGGGCCGCTCCGGATTTAGCATCACGGCACCGATAGGTGTCCAGTCTCGCGTCTTGCCACTCCACCTCGCTGGGTGTTGTGCTCGGGCGGCCTGGTACACAGCATCCCGTTTCGCCAGCAGGGCTTTATCGTCACCCCGATGCCGCTCGTTGGGTGTGACGAAGCGGATACGGCTATGCCGGTGCTCTTCGTTATACCAGGCCATAAAGTCGCGCACCCACTCCCTGGCCGCTTCCAGACTGGCAAAGCCGTCTGATGGCCACTGCGGACAGTACTTCAGCGTCCTGAACAATGACTCCGAGTACGGATTATCGTTGCTGACCCGAGGCCGTCCCCGCGAGGGCGTGACACCCAGGTCATGCATCTTGGTCAGCAGCGTGACTGACTTCATTGGCGCGCCGTTGTCCGAGTGCAAGACCAGCGGCTGCTTCCAGCACTGCTCGCGGATGATGCTCCGTTGCAGCAACGCCGCCGCCCGTTCACCGCACTCTTGCTCATGCACTTCCCAGCCCACCCCTTTGCGGCTGTAGATGTCCTCTATCAGATAGAGGTAGTAATACTGGCCGCGCACGAGTGACGGCAAGTAGGTGATATCCCAGGACCACACTTGATTGGGCCCAGTCGCGGTATGGCTGGTTGGTACCGGCACATGACGCGGTGGCTGGCTCCGGCCACGCCTGTGCTGCTGGTCAGCCGCCCGCAAGATGCGATAGAAGCTCGACTCACTGGCCAAGTAGCGCCCCTGGTCGGCCAGCCGTGGCACAATTTGACTCGGCGGCAACGAGGCGAACTCCTGGCTATTGCAGACGTCCAGCACGGCCTGCCGCTCCTCTGGGCTCAATGCATGAGCAGGTATGGAACGAACCGCATCCGGTCGCCTATCGGCACTCAGCTCAGGCCCGGCCAACCAGCGCTGGAGCGTGCGCAGACTCAGCCCCAACACCTCGGCCGCAGGATGCTTGCGGGCGCCAGCTTCAAGCGCTTCGCGCCACCATGCAACGTATTGCTGCCGCTCTGGCAACGAGGTCAGTTGTCCTCGTCGACGTTGCTCCAGTAGGCATCGAGCTTTTTTTGCAATATCAGCAGAGCTGCCGCCTCGGCCAGGGCCTTGTCTTTGCGCCGCAGCTCTTGCTCCAGTTGCCGGATACGCTTCTTGTCCGCTTTGGCCTGTGCCTTCTCCGCCTGTTGTAAGGTACGAGCGGATTGCTGGCCCAGAATACAGGCTTGGCGCCATTGCTGGACTTGCTCGGGATAGAGACCCTTACGGCGGCAGTACTCACTGAGTTCAATCTCGGAAAGCGCAGCGGTTTCCAGCACGACGGCGAACTTGGCCTCGGCGGGCCATTCATCGGTCAGTTTGTTGTCCCCGGGCACAGGAGACCCTCCGTCTTTGGCGTGTTTGCGCCAATTATACAGAGTGACCTCGCTGATGTTTTCCTGCCGAGCCAACTCGGCCACCGACATATTGATGGGCGGCAGCAGCTTCTTGAGCAAAGCAGCCTTGCGCTCACTTGAATAACGAGCCATTCGACACTCTTTATCCGCCCCCGGTCTTCACATTTAGATTATTCAGATTAGGCGACAACTATTCTGACACCGGGGGCCTGCTGCCGGGTTTCGCCTTTCGCTACCAGCCGGGGAAGGCGCACCCGGAGCAGTTGCTCGCCGGCAAGACGGCGCGCCTGCTGCTCACCATGGACAGCCCCCCCTGGTATTACCGCTGGTGGCAGGGAGCCCCCCTGGAGCGCACCCTGGACAAGCCAGTGCTGGGGCTGTGCGGTATCCGGCTGACCCACCGCCAGCATCTGGGGCCCGTCCACACCTCGGATGAGGGGGCCCGCCAGCGCTGGCTCAGCCAGGCCGGGGCCGCCGCCCGCCAGGATGTGCAGCGGCTGGGCAGGCGCCCCGCCTAATCCCTGCCATGGGCATGTTTTGCCCATTCAAAAGCCCCGCAGTTGCGCAATGCTGATCAGTTAAGGATCCATTGACCGATCCTTCTGCTGTAGGACAATCCGGAACCAATCACTGGTTCCGGATTTTTTTATGTCTATTGCAAACGATCTGAACGATGTTGTTGAGGCATCTGGCGACATGCTGGCTCGGCTGGCCATTTTTGCCGACCATATTCCCGACGAATGGATTACTGCCGCTGCCGCCTTGTCTGAAAAGGCCACTATCCGCCGACGCCGCTTACCTTCTGATATGGTCTTGTGGCTCGTCGTGGGGATGGCCTTTTTCCGCAATGAGCCCATCTCCGAGGTCGCTCGGCGCCTCAACATCTGTGCAGAAGGGTTGGCCAATGATGCCTTGCTCGCGGACAGTGCCCTGTCTCAGGCCCGTCAGCGACTCGGCAAACAGCCGCTCGAGTGGCTGTTCAAACAGTGCGCCGATGTGTGGGGGCGGGAACGTTATCCTGAAGACCATTGGCACGGTTTACAGGTCTTTGCCATCGATGGGGCCCTGTTCCGAACCCAGGATATGCCTGAACTCAGAGCACATTTCGGCTCGGGTAACACCTCAACCAACCGGCAGACACCCTACCCGATGCTGCGGTTGGTCACGCTCATGAATGTCCGCTCGCATGTCATTGCCAACGCGGCCATCAGCCCGTACCGCAAAGGGGAAATCCCCCTGGCCAGCGAGTTCATTCACTCATTGCCGGACAAGTCAGTGACCCTGCTGGATAAAGGCTTCTTCGGTGCCGACCTGTTGCTGCGTATTCAGGCCGAAGACACCGACCGTCACTGGCTCATCCCGGAACGCAAGGGGCTGGTATACACGGAACTTGAGCGCTATGGCGACGGTGACCGTCTGTTGCAAATGACGGTCTCGCCTCAGGCTCGCAAGAAAAACCCGGCGTTGCCGACACACTGGCAAGTTCGCGCAGTGACCTATGAGGTGGCAGGCAAGGAGAAAACGGTCTTTACCTCCCTGCCCGTGGCGCGATTCAGTGCAGCTCAGGTGGCGACCCTGTACCACGAGCGCTGGGAAATCGAGCTGGGATACCGGGATATCAAAAGCGCGATGCAGCACAACGCCATCACGCTGAGAAGCAAGAAAGTGGACTTGGTCTATCAGGAGCTGTGGGGATTGCTGCTTGGATACAATCTGGTCAGGCGGGAGGCCAGCCAGGCCGCCGTAGCCCATCAGCGAGCGCCCAATGAGGTGAGCTTTAAGTTTGCCTGTCAGTTCATCGCGAACCAGATGGCAGTGATGGCGGGCGCGTTATCGCCAGCCCATACGCCACGGAGGTTGGCGGAGTTGCGGGGCTGCATAGGCGTCATGTTCATAGAAAAACGCCCCAGGCCATCGAGACCCAGGGCGGTGAAGATATCAAAGACCCGTTTTCCGGTAAATCGCAATGCGGCTCCGCTTAAGTGAACAGCATTGCCGCAGTTGCGGGGCTTTTGTCGTCGAGGCGGGGGTTATTTTGCCGCGATGGCGTCTGCCATGGGGCTCTGGAACTCCTGCTCGGCTTCTGCGAAGCGATCCTGCATGGCCTTGGAGGGGGCCTTGTCCAGCAGGCTGAACAGCACGATGGCCAGGGTGGCAAACAGGAAGCCCGGGATGATTTCGTACAGACCCAGCCAGCCGAACTGCTTCCAGATGATGACGGTCAGGGCACCGACCAGCATGCCCGCCAGGGCGCCGTTGCGGGTCATGCGGGACCAGAGCACGGAGAGCAGCACCACGGGGCCGAAAGCGGCACCGAAACCGGCCCAGGCGTAGCTCACCAGCCCCAGCACCCGGTTTTCCGGGTTGGTGGCGACGGCGATGGCCACCAGGGCGATCAGCAGCACCATGGCGCGGCCGACCCACACCAGCTCTTTCTGGGAGGCGTTCTTGCGCAGGAAGGGCTTGTAGAGATCCTCTGTGATGGCGCTGGAGCAGACCAGCAACTGGCAACTGAGGGTACTCATGACCGCCGCCAGGATGGCGGAGAGCAGCACGCCGGCAATCCAGGGGTTGAACAGGATCTTGGAGAGCTCGATGAAGACGCGCTCCGGGTTGGCGGTCACGCCGCCCGCCTGCTCGGTGAAGGTGGAGAAGTAGGAGAGGCCGAAGAAACCGATGGCCACGGCACCGCCCAGGCAGAGCACCATCCAGGTCATGCTGATGCGACGGGCGCTGGCCATGGAGTGGTGGGAGTCCGCCGCCATGAAGCGCGCCAGGATGTGGGGCTGACCGAAGTAGCCCAGGCCCCAGGCCATCAGGGAGATAATGGCGATGAAGTCCAGGTTCTTGAACATGTCGAGGTTGCTGGCGTTCTGCGCCGCCACCTGCACCATGGCGGTGTCGATGCCGCCCACGGCGATGATGACGAACACCGGAGTCAGGATGAGGGCGAAGATCATCAGGGTCGCCTGCACGGTGTCGGTCCAGCTTACCGCGAGGAAGCCGCCGAAGAAGGTGTAGGTGATGGTGGCCGCGGCACCGATCCAGAGGGCGGTGTCATAGCTCATGCCGAAGGTGCTCTCGAACAGGCGGGCACCGGCCACCACGCCGGAGGCGCAGTAGATGGTGAAGAACAGCAGGATCACCAGGGCGGAGAGGATGCGCAGCACCCGGCTCTTGTCTTCGAAGCGGTAGGTGAAATAGTCCGGCAGGGTCAGGGCGTTGCGGTTCTTCTCGGTGTGAACCCGCAGCCGACCGGCCACCCAGCGCCAGTTGAAGTAGGCGCCGATGATGAGGCCGATGGCGATCCAGCTCTCGGAGATGCCGCCGATGAAGACGGCGCCAGGCAGGCCCATCAGGAGCCAGCCACTCATGTCGGAGGCACCGGCGGAGAGGGCGGTCACCCAGCTCCCCATCCGGCGGCCGCCGAGAATGTAGTCGTCAAAGTTACGGGTGGCGCGATAGGCGATGAAGCCGATCAACACCATCCCGAGGATGTACACCAGAAAGGTGATGAGCATGGGGGTGCTAGCTGTCATTCAAAACTCCGTTATGTGACGTCTGTGCCCGTTCTTGCGACGGACTCTTCCTTAAAAAAACCGGCCTAGAGTAATCAGCAGATCGCCGGACCACAACCACTTTTAACAAATAAAAAACACATGAAAAACGTTTAACACCTAACCAAGCAACCACTCAATTGCAATAAGGCCGGATTTTATCCCGACCTGACAAGGGTTTACCCTGATGATCCCCTCCCCCGCGCCATAAAAAAGCCCCGACAGTGGCCGGGGCTCGGAATACCGACGGGCGGGATCAGCGGTTGATGGCGATGGGCATGCCGCTGCGCTGCTCCAGGGCCTGCTTGACCAGCTGGGAGTCGCTGTCCGCGTGGGCGATGAAGCGGGTCACGGCGGTGGACATGGGCAGCGGGGCCGGCAGGCTGGAGTTGAACTCCTCCTGGTTGCGGGAGAGGGGCTGGTGCACTTCCAGGTAGCGGCGGCCATCCGGCTCGACAGAGGCCTTGATGGGCTGGTTCACGAACTGGACGCGGGTACCGACCGGGACCTGCTTGAACAGGTACTCGATGTCGTCGTTGCGCAGACGCACGCAGCCGTGGCTCACCCGCAGGCCGATGCCGAACTGGGCGTTGGTGCCGTGGATGGCGTACATCTTGCCGATGTAGAGCGCGAACAGCCCCATGGGGTTGTCCGGACCGGCCGGCCAGACCGCAGGCAGGGTCTCGCCACGGGCGGCGTACTCGGCGTGCATCTTCGCGGTCGGGGTCCAGGTCGGGCCCGCCTTCTTGCGCTGCACGCTGGTCACCCAGTCTTCCGGGGTGTCGGTGCCGAGCTGGCCGATGCCAATCGGCAGCACTTCCACCACCTTCTTGCCTTTGGGGTAGTAGTAGAGGCGCATCTCGGCGACGTTCAGCACGATGCCTTCACGGGGGGCATCCGGCAGGATCAGCTGGTGCGGCACCACCAGCTTCTCGCCCGCCTGCAGCAGCAGGGGGTCAGCCTTGGGGTTGGCTTCCAGCATGTTGGTCAAGCCGAGCTGGAATCTGGCCGCTGCCGCTTCCAGGGGTTGGCCCGCCTCTTCCGGGGACACCACGTAGTCCAGGTTCTCCCCCACCAGGCGGCTGTTGGCTGCGGGCAGGGCATATTCGATGGCGAGGGCGGGCATGGCGGCCAGGATCAGGGAGCAGCACAGTGCGGCCGCCGTGTTGTGGAGGAGCTTCATAACTTTCCTGTGATAAAGGGGGTGGTTCAGCACTCTGGCCAGCGCGGAGGCGACGGGCGCGCCCGGGGCGAAGAGAAGGCCGCCATTTTTCTCCTCTGCCATGCAAATTTCAACCGCCACGTGCTGACGGGTCGGTGATTAAATACGGTGCCGCGCTGCGCCGCGGCACCTTGTCATAAGCGGGATCAGCCGTTTTTCCAACTGTGCATGTCATAACCGGTTGGCGACTGATGCAAACGCAGATGGAATTGCTCAATTATCGCAAATATGTGGTCGAAAATATCAGCCTGTATCCCTTCATACTCGGCCCAGGCGGTGGTCGCCGTGAAGCAGTAGATCTCCAGCGGCAGGCCGTCCGTGGTCGGTGCCAACTGGCGCACCATCAGGGTCATGTCCTTGCGAATGCCCGCATGAGCCCGCAGGTAGGCGTCCAGATAGGCGCGCAGGGTGCCGAGGTTGGTGAGGTGGCGACCATTGATGGGGCAGCTGATGGCATCGCTGAGCTGCTGGTTGTAGCTGCTGAGCTCCTGCTCCTTGCGGCTGAGGTAGGGCGCCAGCAACCTGGCCTGCTTGAGCTGCAACTGCTCCTGCGAGGTGAGGAAGCGCACGCTGGTCATGTCGATGTTGACGCTGCGCTTGATGCGGCGCCCGCCGGATTCGGTCATCCCCTGCCAGTTCTTGAAGGAGTCGGAGATGAGGGCATAGGTAGGGATGGTAGTGATGGTCTTGTCCCAGTTCGACACCTTGACCGTGGTGAGGCCGATGTCGGTCACCTCGCCGTCCGCCCCGTACTTGTCCATCTGCAGCCAGTCACCGACGCTCAGCATGCGGTTGGCGGAGAGCTGGATACCCGCCACCAGGCCGAGGATGGGGTCCTTGAACACCAGCATCAGGACCGCGGTCATGGCCCCCAGGCCGCTGAACAGGAAGAGGGGCGACTTGCCGAGCAGCAGGGCGATCATCAGGATGCCCACCAGGATGCTGGCCACCAGTTTCACCCCCTGGAAGATGCCGCGCAGGGGCAGATCCCGCCCAAGCCGGGTATGGCGGCTCAGGGAGAGCAGGCAGTCGAGCAGGGCGAACAGGGCCAGCAGCAGGAACAGCAGGATCCAGAGCTGGGCCAGCAACTCGATAAGCGCCAGGCTCTCGGACGCTTTGGGCAGCCAGATCTCCGCCTGACCGAGCAGCACGGCCCCCTGGAACACGAAGGCGAGCCGGTAGAAGAGGCGTTGCTGCAACTGGGGCGGCAGCCACATCTGCTTGGTCTTGCCAAGCAGCCCCACCAGGCGCACCAGCAGGATGCGGTGCAGCACCAGGTGCAGCACCATGGCGGTCAGCACGATGAACCCCAGGGCGATCACCAGGGCCATCATGGGGGTCACATCGACCCCCAGGCCTGACAACCAGTTGAAAAACATCTCTTTCATCGTTACCTCCGCAATATCACACAGCGGTCAGGGTACGCATCTGGTCCCCCATGTCAAATGACAGGACGCTCACTATTGCCGAAACGACAACGCCCGGCAGGGGCCGGGCGTTGTCGTCACCAGAGGGTGCCTTAGCCGACCAGGCTCAGGGCATCACGGGCGATCACCAGCTCTTCGTTGGTGGGCATCACCAGGGCCAGACGGCTGCCTTCCACGGTGATGGGGCCTTCACCGCCCAGTACGGCTGCGTTGTTGGCCTCCTTGTCGATCTTGAAGCCGAGCAGGGCCAGTCGGGCCAGCACCATCTCGCGCACCATGGCGGCGTTCTCGCCGATGCCGCCGGTGAACACCAGGGCGTCCAAGCGACCATCCATGGCGGCAGCATAGGCACCGACGTACTTGGCAACGCGATAGGTGAAGACATCCAGCGCGCGCTTGGCACCTGCGTCGGTGGCGTAGTTGCCGGTGACGTAGCGGCAGTCGCTGCTCTCCTCGGTCATGCCCAGCAGGCCGGATTCGCGGGTCAGCACCTGGTTGATCTTGTCCACGCTGTAACCCAGGTTGTCGTGCATGAAGAAGACGATGGCAGGGTCGATGTCACCGGAGCGGGTGCCCATCGCCAGCCCTTCCAGCGGGGTCAGCCCCATGGAGGTGTCGACGGACTCGCCGTTCTTGATGGCGCAGACGGAGGCACCGTTGCCCAGGTGGCAGTTGATGATGTTGAGCTCATGGAGCGGTTTGCCCAGCGCCTTGGCGGTCTCTTCGGCGATGAAGCGGTGGGAGGTACCGTGGGCGCCGTAACGACGGATGCCGTTCTCGCGATAGAGCTTGTAGGGCAGCGCGTAGAGGTAGGCTTCCTCTGGCAGGGTCTGGTGGAAGGCGGTGTCGAACACGGCCACGTTCTTGTCGGCCAGGGCCGGGAACACCTTGAGGGCGGCACGGATGCCGATGAGGTGCGCCGGGTTGTGCAGGGGGGCGAACGGAATGGCGGCCTCGATGCCGGCGATCACGCCCTCATCGATGCGCACGGAGCGGGAGAACTGCTCGCCGCCGTGCACGATGCGATGGCCGATGGCGACCAGCTGATCGGCCAGGGCGGGATCCTGGGGCAGGATGTGGCCCACGATGTGGTCGAGGGCTTCCTGGTGCGCGGCACCGGCGCCCAGCATGGCGTCGCCCTTGACCCCGTGGAGTTTCCATTTGATACGTGCGTCATCCAGATTGAAGCATTCGGCCAGGCCGGACAGCATGTCCTCGCCCGTTTCAGCGTCCATTACGGCAAATTTCAGGGAAGAGCTACCGCAGTTAAGGATCAATACCAACTTGCTCATGTTCTACATCTTCCTGTGCTTCGGCTTTACGCCGACAGTGTCGTGTCATCCAGCGATGGATGGGATTCCCCTGCCGGGGGCTTATGGTCGCAGGAGGGTGCGTCCAATTTTTCAAATCGTTGGGCGCAGACCGTTCGTCTGGCGCGCGCGTCGAATCAGCGATTCGCAACGGGCCTCTGTTGGCCCAATCACTCGGGACTCCAGGCCCCGGTTGCCACTCAGGCGCCGGTCAGCAGCGACTGGTGAACCTTGACGACCAGTTTCTTGACCGGACCTGGGGTCGTCAGGGTACAGAGGGGGCGATGCAGTTCTCCCGGCCAGAAGATGGCGAAGTCGCCGGGCTGCAACGCCAGATAACTGGTCTGCTCGTCATCGACGAACCAGAGATCGGAGTGAGGATGGTCGGCACCGTCCCGGCTGTAGGCGTGAGGGCCCACGCCGATCCACTCCTCGCCGCGCAGCAGCAGCTGGATGTCCAGATACTGCTCATGAAACTCGCCCCGGCGATCCGCCACCGGCTCTGTCAGATCCTCGCTCACCAGGCAGAACAGCATGAGGCCGTCGACCTCCTGCTTGCCGAGGGGGGCGTGCAGCCAGCGTTCGACGCTTTGCACCACCTCGGCCACGATACGGTTCAGGGGGGCGGGCAAGGGGGTGCGTTGCAAGGTATCCAGACTGCCGGTGATCATGAGGTTCGCATCCTTAGATATATCTGTGGTCTATCTTTGTGCACCAATGAAAAAGGACCATTGAAGGTCCTTTTATCGTCTCGTCTGCCATCCGTGCAGACGGGGGCGCTGTCGCTTCCAAGCCGATGGCGCCGAGTCACTGTTGCATACTCGTCCGCCCCTGCCAAGAGATACTCGCCCATTCACCCGATGATCGTACCAGTTGAAACAATATTATTCAATACCCAATCTCCCCCGACTTTGACCAGACGCAAAAACGGGAGCATCTGCTCCCGTTTTTTTTCCATCACCCGCTCAAAGCGGTGCCATTCAAACCTTGCCGGCGTTTTCCACCGGCTTGGCGTACATGGCGCGCCAGATGGCCTTGTGCTCTTGTGGCACCTCGGACTGGCGAGTCAGGAAGGCACTCTGCTCTATGGTGCTGGCCTTGCCGGGCACATCCGCCGCGAGGTAGTTGCCCGGGAAGAGGCGATAGCTGCTCCAGATCGCCTTGTCGATGAGCGCCGCCAGCTCGTCCGGATCGCTGAAGCCCTCGGTGATGGGGGCGCCGAAGGAGACATGTACCCGCCCCTTCTGGCCGACGATGCCCGCGACGATACTCTCGATGTCCTCGAACTCGCCCTTCTCGTAGCTGCCGTTGACCGACTTCTCGTAGAGCTCGCGCGCCTTGGCCTTGTCGGTGGGATCCAGCTCGTAGCTGATGCTCACCGGCACGATGTTGAGGCTGCGCATGTAATCGACGAAGTCGATCTTCTGCTTCTTGCCGTCCACGTAGAACATCTTGAGGATGGCCGGATCCGTCTTGTCATCCCCGTCCTTGGCACGCCCCTCCTTCTGGGCGATCCAGATGGAGTGCCCCTCGTGCACCGACTGGCCGATGTAGGCCGACAGCTCCCCGAGGGCCTTCATCATCTCCCGCGGTCCCTTGGCGGAGCGCTTGACGATGAAGCTCTTGTTGAGCTTCATCAGCTCGGTGGCGCAGGGCTTGCGCAGCAGGTTGTCGCCGATGGCGATGCGCACGGTATCGAACCCGTGGGTGTGCAGCCCCCAGTTGACGAACGCCGGATCCATGGCGATGTCCCTGTGGTTGGAGACGAACAGGTAGCCCTGCTCCTTCTTGAGGTGTTCGAGCCCGGAGAAGCTCACTCCCTGGGTGGAGGTGGCGATCATCCGGGTCATGTAGCGGGTCACCCCCATCTGTACCTGATGGATGGTGCTGACCTTGGCCCACTTGTGGCGCAGGAACTGGCGGATCAGCGGGCGAATGGCCCAACCCAGCCAGCTCATCAGGGAACCGAAGCGGTATTTGGCGATGGCGCCGATAAACTCGTCATCCTGGATCAGCCGCTCGATGGCAGCCGGTACTTCTTCATCGCGATAGGGGCGAATGTCCGCGAATCTATCTACTTCTGTCACAATGTCTGCCTTGCATGTATGGAGTCGCGGCCTGCGTCTGCCGGCCGGGAAAATTCAGGGCGCAATTTTACACGCTTTTATCCCCAGGGGTATGAGAGGCGTACAGATAGTGAGATCTTGCAGTGAAAAAGCGATGGCGGTCACCCGCCAGCCCCCCTTTCGATAACGGCTCTGCTAGCCAGCGGGGTTGATGAGCGCGGTGAGGACGTGGTCCTCCCAGCGGCCGTTGATCATCAGATAGTCCCGAGCGTACCCCTCCTGCTCGAACCCCAGCCGTTCGAGGAGCGCGCCGCTTCGCAGGTTCGCGGGCATGTAGCTGGCCATGATGCGATGCAGGCCCCGCTCCCGGAACAGGTGATCGATGCCGGCGGCCACCACCTCCTGCATCAGGCCCTGCCCCTCGTGCTCCTTGTCGATGGCATAGCCCAGGTGGCACGCCTTGAACATGCCCATCACAATGTTCGTGAAATTGCAGGTGGCGAGCACCCGCTCACCCCTGGGATCGAGCGCCACCAGTTGCACGGCACTGCCCTCGAAATAGTGGCCGTAACCGTCGCGCAAGCGGGTCTGCCAGTGGGCGAGGGTGTAGAAGCTCTCCTCCCGCCTGGGCTCCCAGGGGGAGAGATGGGCGCGATTGCGCAGATAGAAATCCACCATCAGGCAGGCCCGCTCCGGGGTCAGCACGGTCAGCCGGGTACGAGGGGTGGCAATGTGGGGCAGCGTCGTCATCTCACCCTCCGGAGGTTGGAAGCGGACAGGAAGGTCATCAGAGATCCCTCAGCCTCAGCCACTCGTCCCGCAGCAGGCCGTAGTGCACATGATCCACCACCCTGTCCGCCAGCCGCTCCGCCCGCCGGATGATCCCCTCCTGGGTCATTCCCAGCCGCTCGCACACGGCCCGGCTCGCCTCGTTCTCGAGGGCGGCGCTGATCTCTACCTTCTCCATCCCCATCTCCTCGAAGGCGTGATGGATCAGGGCCTGGCAGGCCCGGGTGATGATGCCGTGCCCCTGCCAGCGCTCCGCCAGCCAGTAGCCGATGGTCACCTTGCTGAGAGCCTGATCGATCTGGTTGTAACCGATGACGCCGACCACCTCCCCCTGATACTCGATGGCCGTGGTCAGCCCCTCCCCCCGGGCAAACTTCTCGATGGCGTGGCGAATGAAGGTGGCGCTGTCGGCGGGCTGCTGGATGTGGGGCACCCAGGGCAGCCACTGGGAGAGGTAGTCGCGGTTGCGCTGGCAGAGGCGAAACAGCTCGCTGGCCATGTCGGGTTGCAGGAACAGGAGCGCCAGCTCGTCATCCAGTTGCCATGAAAACATCGCCACTCCTCCCCGGTTCCGCTCCGGCCATCTGCCGTCATGGGAGCCAATGTAGTCAATCAATCCCTTGTTTGCCAAGGACTTTTCAACCGGCTTCCTCGCTGGCAACCCCCATATGGCGATCCCCATGCGGGCACCTTGCACCCAAGGTCATCAATCACCCCTCGCAGCGGTTCAACATGCTGCCATTACCAGTATTTGTGGATGATTGGCGCTGTAAAAGTGAATCGTGCTACCTGTTTTCGCTGCCCTGTGACAAATGACAGGCCGTTATTTTCCCCCTTCCCACTAGTGTAAGAGCGCCGGGCAACGGACCCGGCGTGTAATCTTCATCGACTAAGGAAAGACGAGATGAACAAAGTCTATTTGGCCGTCATGCTGGCCTGCTGGGGAAGCGCCGCCATGGCGGCAGAACAGGTGGAAGTGAACCAGGTCTCCGACCTGGCCGGTGCGGTGAGCGGCGCCGCCAAGATTGGCGCCCTTGGCGCCGGGGATGGCGAGTTTCGCAAGGTGCGGGCGGTGACGCTGCCCAATGGCCAGCAGCGGATACGCTATGAGCAGACCTGGCAGGGGATTCCGGTATGGGGCCAGGTTCTGGTGGCCGATCAGGCGCTGGGGGGCCAGGTCAATCAGGTGTCCGGCACCATGCTGCGCAAGATCGATGCCGACCTGACGGGCCCGGCCGTTGCCCTCTCCGCCAGCGACGCCGCACGCCAGGCTCGCAGCGGTGCCAAGGGGAGCAACGAACAGGTCAAGCTGTTCGTGATGCAGGATGAGACCGGCCAGGCCAGACTGGTCTATCTGGTCTCCTGGCTCGCCGCCAGCAAGGAACCGAGCCGCCCCTTCGTGATGATCGACGCCCAGACCGGCAGCGAGCTCAAACGCTGGGAGGGGATCAACCACAAGGACGCCACCGGCCCGGGGGGCAACGTCAAGACCGGCAAGTATTTCTACGGCGCCGACTTTGGCCCCCTGCAGGTGGATGATAACTGCCGCATGACGGGGACCAACGTGGACACCCTCAACATGAATCACGGCACCACGGGGGGCACCATCCACCAGTTCACCTGCCCGGAGAACACGGTCAAGGAGATCAACGGTGCCTATTCCCCTCTCAACGATGCCCACTACTTCGGCAACGTGGTGTTCGACATGTACCGCAACTGGTACAACACGGCGCCGCTGAGCTTCAAGCTCAAGATGCGGGTGCACTACAGCCGCAACTACGAGAACGCCTTCTGGGACGGCAGCCAGATGACCTTCGGCGACGGGGCCACCACCTTCTATCCGCTGGTGAGCCTGGATGTGGCGGCCCACGAGGTGAGCCATGGCTTCACCGAGCAGAACTCAGGACTGGTCTACTCCGGTCAGTCTGGCGGCATCAACGAGGCCTTCTCCGACATGGCGGGGGAAGCGGCCGAATACTACATGAAGGGCAGCAACGACTGGCTGGTGGGGGCCCAGATCTTCAAGGGCAACGGCTCCTTGCGCTACTTCGAGGACCCGGCCCGGGACGGCAAGTCCATCGGCCACGCCAGCGATTACTATGACGGCATCGACGTACACCACAGTTCCGGGGTCTACAACCGCGCCTTCTACCTGCTGGCCAACACCAGCGGCTGGCAAACCCGCAAGGCGTTCGAGGTGTTCGTGCTGGCCAACCGCCTCTACTGGGGCCCCAACACCACCTTCGATCAGGGGGCGTGCGGGGTGACCAGGGCCGCCACGGATCTCGGTTACAGCGTGAGCGACGTGGCAGCCGCCTTCACCGCCGTCGGGGTCAACGCCACCTGCGGCGGCACCACGCCCCAACCGGGCAGCGTGCTGCAAAACGGGGTACCGGTGAGCAATCTCACCGCCGCCAAGGGGGGCAAGCTGAACTTCACCGTCGAGGTGCCCGCCGGCAGAAGCCAGCTGGTGGTGACCAGCAGCGGCGGCAGCGGGGATGCGGATCTCTACGTGAAGTTCGGCAGCGCGCCGACCGCCAGCAGCTATGACTGCCGCCCCTACAAGAGCGGCAATGCCGAAACCTGTACCCTGAACGCCCCCAAGGCGGGGACCTGGCACGTGCAGCTGAGCGGGTTCAGCGCCTTCTCCGGCGTCACCCTCAAGGCCAGCTACTGAGTCTGAGCGGGCATCAAGGGGAATAAGCGAAGAGCGCCGGCCTGGTCCGGCGCTTTTTTATGTCCGCTTGCCTGACCAACGCCGGGCAAGGGTACGGGCCGCCTCCAGCACCCGCTCCTTGGCGGGATTGGGGCGCTTGCCGCTGCGCCAGGCCATCATCACGTCCCAGTGATCCGGTGGCAGATCCACCACGTCCAGCTTCACCAGGCGACCGAACTCCAGATCCCGGGTGATGGCGAGCGCCGGCATCAGGGTGATGAAGCCGTGCTCCAGCGCCAGCTCCCGTGCCGCACTCGCTGGCTGGATGGCGTGCAGCGGGCTCGCCACCTGGCGCAGCAGACGCAACTGCAGGATCAGCTCGTCGCAGCCCGTCCCCCACTGCTGGGGCGCCAGCCGCTCGTTGGCAATGTCCTGCAGGGTCAGCCCCTGCCGCCCGGCCAGCGGGTGGGTGGCGCAGGCCACGGCGATGATCGGGGAACGGTAAAGCAGTTCGAGCTGGATGCCCGCGATGGCAGGGCACTTGAGAATGAAGCCCACGTCGGTCTCGCCGGTCAGCAACTCCTGCATGATGATGCCAGAGTGATCCGTGTTGCAGCGGATCTCGAAGGTCTCGTCCACCAGGGCCAGCAGCAGGGGGCCGAACACCGCCGTGGTCAGAGAGGGGAGGCAGGAAAGCCGGATCCGCGGCAATGCAGGCGCCCCCTGCATCGCCAGCCGCCCCCCTTCCAGTGCGCTCAGAGCCGCGGTCGCGGCAGGCAGAAACTGCTCGCAGGCCGGGGTCGGGGTGGCCCCCCGACGATGGCGACGGAACAGGGACTGACCCAGCTCCTGCTCCAGCACGGCAATGCGCTGGCTCACCATGGGTTGTGACCAGCCGCGAATGGCGGCCACCTTGCTGAAGCTGCCACGGTTGGCCACATCCAGCAGCAGTTGCAAATCGTCGAGGGTCATAGCCATAACCAAATCCAATATGAAATATAGCCAGTTGTCGGCTACCACTATATCTGGAGCCCCACCAGAATAGCAGCATCAATCGTCATGAATCGGCTGAACGCCACCGAGCCAGGGAGTTGTCATCCCCTTGGCTCTGTTTGGTGACGGCGCTGTTCGGGCAAGAAAGACAACAATATCAGCGAGCAAACAGAGGTATCAGGGTCATGGTGGATCGGGCGAGGCGGTTGGGGCGGTGGTTCTTGGCATTGGATTCCCTGCTGGTGATCCTGGGCTTTTTCGTGGTGATGCCCATGATCAGCCTGCGCTTCGTCGACCAACTGGGCTGGGCCGCCGGTGTGGTGGGACTGGCACTGGGGCTGCGTCAGCTTACCCAGCAAGGGCTGGGGGTCTTTGGCGGCTCCCTCGCCGACAAGTTCGGGGCGCGCCCCCTCATCGTCTGCGGCATGCTGCTGCGGGCGCTGGGGTTTGCCAGCCTGGCCTATGCCCAGAGCGGATTGGAGCTGATCCTCTCCTGCATCATCTCGGGGCTGGGTGGCTGCCTGTTCGATCCCCCCCGCGCCGCCCTGGTGATCAAGTTCACCCGGCCACGGGAGCGGGGTCGCTACATCTCCCTGCTGATGATGCTGGAGAGCGCCGGCGCCGTGGTGGGAGCCCTGCTCGGCAGTTGGCTGCTCAACTTCGATTTTGAATATGTCTGCCTGCTGGGTGCCGGCCTGTTCGTCTGCGCCGCCCTGTGCAACCTGCTGATCCTGCCCCCCTACAAGCTTTCGGTGCGTCCGACGCCGATCCGGGACGGCCTCGGCCAGGTGCTGGCGGACAAGGCCTTCTGCCGACTGGTGCTGATCTTAAGCGGCTACTACGCGCTCTGGGTGCAGGTCATGCTGATCTTCCCCATTCTCGTCAAACAGATGGCAGGCAGCACCACGGCGGTGGGCTGGATGTACACCCTGGAGACGGCCATCTCCCTGGCCCTGCTCTACCCCCTTGCCCGGTTCGGCGAGCGCCACTTCAAGCTGGAGAACCGCCTGATGGCGGGGGTGCTGCTGATGACCACGGGGATCGGGCTGGTGGCCTTTGCCACCACCTTGCCCGCCGTCTTCCTGCTGCTCGCCTGCTTCTATCTCGGCATCGTCATCGCCGAGCCGGCGCGGGAAACCCTGATGACCAAGCTGGCACAACCGGGGGCGCGGGGCAGCTACATGGGCTTCAGCCGACTGGGACTGGCGCTCGGGGGCATGACGGGTTACGTGGGGGGCGGCGCACTGCACGACTACGCCATGGCCCAGGGGCAACCCTGGTTGCCCTGGCTGGTGCTCGGCACCGTCGGTGTCACCACCTTGCTGCTGCTGGCCAACTGCTTCCAGCGCGGCTCCCGCCTGGCAGGAGTCAACGCCTGATCCTCTGGCAATCATCCCGTCTACCCCGGGCGCCCTTCTCTTGAAGGGCGCCCTTTTTTCACCTTCATCTTGCATTGCCCTTCCCCTCGTCTGCGCCCATCCACCCAAAAATCCCCCATAAAAAAAGCGGCAGATTGCTCTGCCGCTTTTGCCCAGCCCGCTTGGCTGTTACTTGTTGATATCCAACATGTTGTTTTGCAACATGAAATCGATCACCTGGTTGGCAGTCGTCCCTGAACCGCCCGTCAGAGTGTCGAAGGTGTGGTTCATCAGCACTATCTCCTGGGTCACCGGCGCGGCACTGCTCTCCTTGACTTGCAGATGCACCCCTTCGCTGTCCTGGAACACCGAGAGCAGGCTCTTCAGGGAGCTCTCGCTCTTGCTACCATCGCTGTCGAGCAAGTCGCTCAGATCCAGCTTGTCCCCTTCCGACTTGCTGAAATCGACGATGTAGTCCTTGGCCACCTTGCCAGCCTCGGTATCCCCCTTCAGCCAGGTGAAGGTATCGGCACCTGCATCCCCCATGAGGATGTCGTTGCCGGCCCCCCCGATCAGGATGTCGTTGCCCAGTCCGCCGCTCAATATGTCGTTGCCGGTACCGCCATAGAGGGTGTCGTTGCCACTGCCACCATAGAGGCGATCGTTGCCGCTCTCCCCATAGAGGGTGTCGTTGCCGCTACCACCGAACAGGGTGTCGTTGCCGGCACCGCCATACAGGAAGTCATCTCCCCCCTGACCGAACAGGATGTCATTGCCATCACCGCCGAGGAGGGTGTCACCCTTGTCATTGGTCGACGACTGATCGAACTCGCTGGCATGATCCGTGATGTAGGCGTGCACCTGGGCATCGGTCACCGACCCTGCCCCCAGCTTGCCGCTCACATACTGCTTGATGGCCGCATACCCTTCCCCGCTGATGCCGGTGAAGCGTACCGCGTCGCCAAACAGGATGTCGTCGCCGGCACCGCCATCGATCCGGTCACTGCCCGGCTTGTTGTTGACGGAGCTACCCAAGATGGTGTTGGCCAAGTCGCTAGCATTGACGCCGGTCATGATGACACCGTCAGAGTCGTAGGACTTGAGATCGTTATAGGAAATGTTATTACCCAATCCGATCGCCTCGACGGTCACCCCTTTTGCGGTCAACAGCTGGTAACCCAACAAGGCGTCGGCCCGAACCTCATCGGTGCTGTTTCGCCCATCCCCGCCCAGCAGCTGGATCTGGTTCTGGCCGTTGCTGCCCTTGACGATAACTCCCACCGTGGTCCCCGACCAACCACCCCATACTTGAGTCCACTTGATCACTTCCCCTTTACTGTTGACCACTTCGAGACCGCTATAGGCCACGGTATTGCCGAGCACATAATTGTTGAGGTTCAAAGAAGTAGCGTTGAGATAGTCGTCATTGGCAAAAGCCCTGTCGATGATCTTCACATCACGGAGCCTAGTGGTGGTGCCGAGATCATAGAAGGTCGGCTCGCCATCGGTGATGAAGTAGGCCAGGTTCTTCGCATCCACATTGCTTGTCGCCGTGCTTGCGGCAAACCAGTCCGCCGCCTTGCTGAATGCGGCCTCATAGTTGGTGCCACCGTCGGCGGACATCCCCTTGAGGGCATCAAGCAAGGTCTTTAATGCCCCGCTATCGGTCAGATTGACGCTGACACTGCCATGGGTCGTGGTATCGAAATCCACAAGGAAGATATTGACGGTACCCGCATTGTCAGTGCCCGCACTGGTCTTGAGGCTGGTAAAGACCTTCTCCAGTTGTGTGCGGATCGTCTCTATTGCGTCGTCACCGATACTACCGGAACTATCAACGATGAAGGCAATGTTGTAGTTCTGACCCGGCAGCACAACGCTGCCATCCAGATCCCCCACAACGATATTGTGCTCACTGCCATAGGTCTGGTCCTGGTTGCCCGGCTCCCCTTCGGTGGCATTGAAGTAGCTCAGACGGATACTGTCTTCGTCGCTGGCGGTGTTTGACGACTCCGAATACAACTCGCGTGTGATCGCCTCCACCTTGAGATCCACCCGACCGGCGCTGCTGCCCGGCACTCGCAGCGTCAGTCCGCTCAACTTCACATCCAGCGCGATCTCACTCCACAGACCGCTGTTGGCGGTGAGGGTAAGCTTGCCATCAACCCCGACGGTTCCCAGCAATTGGCTACCGCTGTAGAGTGCAGCACCCTTCGGCATCCCGCTCAGTACCAGGCTGTCGAGCACTTCGCTGCCATCCCGATCGCTCAGGGAGGCGCTCACCTCCAGCGGGTAGTCGACCACCACCGGCTGCACCAGGGTCAGCACGCCCGTATCCTGATTGATCTGGTAGACACCGTCGGCGAACTGGACATACTCCACGTCGTGCAGCGCCTTGGTGATGCCGACCCCCTTCTCCGTGACGGAGAAGTTGAACCAGCGATCATTGATCGAGTATCCGCTGCCCTTCGTGATGGCGTAGTCGGCACGGTTGCCGGACAGTACAGCGATATCTTTATCACCAGCACCGCCATAGAGAGTATCGCCACCCAACCCAGCGACCAGAATGTCGTTTCCAACGCCGCCGTCGAGGGTATCGCCCGACACTGAGTTGCCACCGACCAGCACGTCATTGCCGTTGCCACCGACGAAGTGGTCTCCGCCCCCCTTCTGGCTCACGATGTAGTCGTTGCCATCACCACCCACCACGGTTTCCTTACTAGAAGTGCTATCGGTCAGAGTGTTGGTGATCCCGAGGGCCCCCTTGTCGAAGTTGCCGGACTGGAACTGGCCCGTGGTGATCCCCGCGCTCGGGAAACTCTGGCTGTAAGACGGCATGCCATTCCCCATCAGGGTGACGTTGACCGTGGGCTTGTCGGCCACCGCCGCCACGTCGATCACCAGCTTGCTGCCGTTGCTGAGGTTGGCACCGTCGCTTATCTGATAGCCGATGCTGGCATAGTCGCCCTTCATGTTGCCGACCACGGCGCCGTTGCCGTTGGAGGCATGGGTGCTCGATTCGTTCAGACCGGGCACGAAGCGCAGATGGCCTGCGTTCACCTCGGCATAGGAGATGAGGGCTCCGGTTTGCACCGCAGCCCACTGCCCAGCTGCATTGAGGTATTCGAGGGTACCGTTCAGCGGCAGGGTATTGATCTTCACCCCGAGATCGGTCGCATCCTGATCGTCGCTGGCACCAAACTGGGCCCAGGTCAGGACCTGGGGCTGATCTTCGGCACCGGCGCTGTGGCCGCCAGCCGCCGTCGGCGCCCGATCGTTGTCCACTATGGTACCGGTCCCGCTCTGACCACCAATGGTCACCGAGAGGGTCTCGTTCGTCTCGACCAGGCGATCGTTCACCGTCGGGATGATCACCGTGAAGTCTGTCACGCCCGCCGGTACCGTGATCTTGCCGGTGGTGCTGTTGTAGGTCACGCCGTTGCTGAACTGGGCATTGCCCCAGTCCTGGTTGGAGGCGGGGTTGTTGCCCGATCCGCGAATGGCGAAATCGTATTCGGTCGCTTCCTGGGTCGCATCGGACAAGGTGACCTTGTGCAACAGGTTGCCCCCTTCAGTCACGCTCTCGCTGGAGACACCCTGAACCAGCGGCGTGAACAGAGGCTTGGTGGCGAAGGAGCCAATGCTGGCGTCACCGTCACCATCCACCACCCGGATCTGGAAGTCGATGTCACCATCACCCAGGGGTTTGGACATGCGCTGGTACTGGAAGAACTCCCACTTGCCGGTGGCTGGGGTGAACTCCAACCTGAACACCAAAGTGCCGTCACTGGCTTCGCCATACAGGGTATTGGGTAGACCTGCTTTGCTGGAAATTGAGATCTCTTTACCAGTAGCTGTCATCAAACCCACTTCATTGGATCCCAAAAGCGCTATATGCCCCTTGCCATCAGCACCCCATTGCGGTGCAACCGTACCCGAACCATAGGCAATTGCCTGCGGCGTATCAGCCCCCAGAAACTCGATAGACTTGACGGTAAAGTCGCTGTTGTCTTTGGTATTGATGTTGCCGTTATTGGTCGCCTTGATCACCATGGTATCGAAGCCACCCTGCTGCACCTGGAAGTTCTGGTTGAACTCTCCGCCCGCTGCATCCGATCTGAATGAAAGTGTGGAAATCAATACGTTGTCTCGGTAGAACTCCACGACCCCGCTCTCCAGCTCGCCGCCAAACATCTTGCTGAACTTGATGTTGGCGCCGTAGGCAACCTTGCCCGCATCCAGCGTGACGATAAGCCTCTCGGATACGGAAGAGCCATCAGCAAAATGGCGGAAGTCAATTTCATTGGCGAGGTTGTGGTAAGGCGCAGCACCGCTGGCCACCCCCAGCCCCGAGCTGGAGCCGTTGACATCCGCCGTTACCAGTGAGGAATCGGTTGCCGACTTGAAGCCCAAGGCGCTGATGGTAAAACCCGCCATGTTCAGGGTGCTCTGGTTGTCACTGTACTTCGTCAGATCGAAGAACCCGGTCAGCACGTTCGGAATATCGGTCTTCACCACGGAAACGGCATCGCTGTTGCCAGCAATGGGGGAGTCGTCCTCCACGCTGACATCCAGCTTGCCCTTGGTGACGCCGCTGCCATCGGAGACCTCCACGTCCAGCTGGAACGACAGCTTGTCTTCCAAGGTCGTATCCCCGTGGTCGAGTGGCTCCTTAAGGGTCACATCATAAGTCCACGCTCCCTTGCCGCTGGCATTGGGTGCCGTCAGCTTGACCTCAACCACCGCCTTGTAATCGGCGCCGCCAATCGCCCCCTTGTAGCCGACCAGCGTCTTGCTGCCCGCATCCCAGCTCCACTGGACCTTGGCCCCACCGGACGTCAGCCCGGCCGGTCCGTTCAAGGAGATGCTGAGCGTGCTGCTGTCGATGTCGCCCACCGAGAGGGTACCGGACGCCTTGATGGCATTGGTGGTATCCGGGTTGCCGACCGTGTCGGCAATACCGTTTGCCAGCCCCTCTTCGGAGACGACAGCCCCGTTGGAGATGGTCAGCGTCGGCAGATCATTGACCGCATCCACCTTGATGGTCACGGTTGCGGGGCTCGCATCCACGGCGCCGTCGTTGTCTACCGCCGCATAGTTGAAGGTGGTGTTGCCGTTCCAGTTCGCATTCGGAGTGAAGGTGAGCTTGCCGGCGTCCGCCACCGCAATGCTCTGATCCACCGTCACAGCCACCCCGTTCAGATAAAGGATGCCGTTGGCAGGCAGGCTCTTGATGGTGAAACTCACCACGTTGCCATCGATGTCGCTGCCACTGAGGGTCGGAATGGCGATGCTGGCGGCATCTTCCTGACCGTTTGCCTGCTTGTTCGCCGTCTCCGGCGCTTCATTCAGGATCTGCGCGTTGTCGCTGCCCGGCAGGGAGACGTTGCCCGCCTTGTCGGTCTGGGTCGCCGTCACCGTCAACGATTTGCCGTTGGCCGGGGTCGTCTCCGTCCAGCTGATGGTGCCATTCTGATAGCCGTAGCTCTTGCCATTGCTTGCCAGCAGGGTGCCATCGGCCTTGAGCGTCAACTGGACAGTGCTGTTCACCCCGCCATTGTTGATGGTCAGCGTCACCTTGCCGCCCGCAACCAGGTCTGCATGATTGATCCCGGCGCGTACCTGGATCTGATCATTGCCAATCTCGGCCTTGGTCAGCATCTGGTCGTTGTTGGCATCATCCACGATGACCACGGTCGGCGCGCCGGTCGCGGTGGTGTCGCCCATGGTGGCGCTGTCGCTGCCCGGCAGCGAGACGTTGCCCGCCGCGTCCACGATGGTGGCGGTCACGGTCAGCGTCACGCCGTCCGCCGGACGGTCAAACTCGTAACCCACCTTGCCCGCGGTGATGTCGGCATCGGTCAACAGGCGGTCGGCCTGGCCGCTCACCTTGAGGGTGTCCCCGGCCTTGGCATCGCCCGGCAGGCTCACTGCCACGTCCACCTTGCCGCTGATCTCGGTGTTGCTGATGGTGCCGTCGTTGTTCACGTCTTCGGTGATGACCACGGTCGGCGCGCCGGTCGCGGTGGTGTCGCCCATGGTGGCGCTGTCGCTGCCCGGCAGCGAGACGTTGCCCGCCGCGTCCACGATGGTGGCGGTCACGGTCAGCGTCACCCCGTCCGCCGGACGGTCAAACTCGTACCCCACCTTGCCCGCCGTGATGTCGGCATCGGTCAACAGGCGGTCGGCCTGGCCGCTCACCTTGAGGGTGTCCCCGGCCTTGGCATCGCCCGGCAGGCTCACTGCCACGTCCACCTTGCCGCTGATCTCGGTGTTGCTGATGGTGCCGTCGTTGTTCACGTCTTCGGTGATGACCACGGTCGGCGCACCGGTCGCGGTGGTGTCGCCCATGGTGGCGCTGTCGCTGCCCGGCAGCGAGACGTTGCCCGCCGCGTCCACGATGGTGGCGGTCACGGTCAGCGTCACCCCGTCCGCCGGACGGTCGAACTCGTAACCCACCTTGCCCGCGGTGATGTCGGCATCGGTCAACAGGCGGTCGGCCTGGCCGCTCACCTTGAGGGTGTCCCCGGCCTTGGCATCGCCCGGCAGGCTCACTGCCACGTCCACCTTGCCGCTGATCTCGGTGTTGCTGATGGTGCCGTCGTTGTTCACGTCTTCGGTGATGACCACGGTCGGCGCACCGGTCGCGGTGGTGTCGCCCATGGTGGCGCTGTCGCTGCCCGGCAGCGAGACGTTGCCCGCCGCGTCCACGATGGTGGCGGTCACGGTCAGCTGCACGCCGTCCGCCGGACGGTCAAACTCGTAACCCACCTTGCCCGCCGTGATGTCGGCATCGGTCAACAGGCGGTCGGCCTGGCCGCTCACCTTGAGGGTGTCCCCGGCCTTGGCATCGCCCGGCAGGCTCACTTCCACGTCCACCTTGCCGCTGATCTCGGTGTTGCTGATGGTGCCGTCGTTGTTCACGTCTTCGGTGATGACCACGGTCGGCGCGCCGGTCGCGGTGGTGTCGCCCATGGTGGCGCTGTCGCTGCCCGGCAGCGAGACGTTGCCCGCCGCGTCCACGATGGTGGCGGTCACGGTCAGCTGCACGCCGTCCGCCGGACGGTCAAACTCGTAACCCACCTTGCCCGCCGTGATGTCGGCATCGGTCAACAGGCGGTCGGCCTGGCCGCTCACCTTGAGGGTGTCCCCGGCCTTGGCATCGCCCGGCAGGCTCACTGCCACGTCCACCTTGCCGCTGATCTCGGTGTTGCTGATGGTGCCGTCGTTGTTCACGTCTTCGGTGATGACCACGGTCGGGGCGCCGGTCGCCTCGGTGTCGATGGCCGCACTGTCGCTGCCGCCAGTGCCCACGTTGCCGTTGAGATCGGTGTAGCTGCCGTCCTTGACGGTGACGCTGGCCTCGCCGGTATAGCCCGGGGTCGGGGTGAAGGTCGCGGTCCAGGTCTTGCCGCCATCGGCGGTGGTCAGCCCGGTCACGGTGCCGCCCACCACGGTCAGATCGTCCAGCTCGAACCCGGTCACCTTCTCGCTGAAGGTGAAGGTCACCGGACTGATCTCACCCACGGTCAGCTTGTCGTCAACAATGTTGACTTCCACGCTCGGGGCCGAGGTGTCCACCGGGGCACGGTCGCTGCCGCCAGTGCCCGCATTGCCGCTGAGGTCGGTGTAGCTGCCGCTGTTCACGGTCACGCTGGCGGTGCCTTCAAAGCCCGGCGTCGGGGTGAAGGTCGCGGTCCAGGTCTTGCCGCCATCGGCGGTGGTCAGCCCGGTCACGGTGCCGCCCACCACGGTCAGATCATCCAGCTCGAACCCGGTCACCTTCTCGCTGAAGGTGAAGGTCACCGGACTGGTCTCACCCACGGTCAGCTTGTCGTCAACAATGTTGACTTCTACGCTCGGGGCCGAGGTGTCCACCGGGGCACGGTCGCTGCCGCCAGTGCCCGCATTGCCGCTGAGGTCGGTGTAGCTGCCGCTGTTCACGGTCACGCTGGCGGTGCCTTCAAAGCCCGGCGTCGGGGTGAAGGTCGCCGTCCAGGTCTTGCCGCCATCGGCGGTGGTCAGCCCGGTCACGGTGCCGCCCACCACGGTCAGATCGCCCAGCTCGAACCCGGTCACCTTCTCGCTGAAGGTGAAGGTCACCGGACTGGTCTCACCCACGGTCAGCTTGTCGTCAACAATGTTGACTTCCACGCTCGGGGCCGAGGTGTCCACCGGGGCACGGTCGCTGCCGCCAGTGCCCGCATTGCCGCTGAGGTCGGTGTAGTTGCCGCTGTTCACGGTCACGCTGGCGGTGCCTTCAAAGCCCGGGGTCGGGGTGAAGGTCGCGGTCCAGGTCTTGCCGCCATCGGAGCTGGTCAGCCCGGTCACGGTGCCGCCCACCACGGTCAGGTCGCCCAGCTCGAACCCGGTCACCTGCTCGCTGAAGGTGAAGGTGACGTCGCTGGTTTCACCCACGGTCAGCTGGTCGTCAACGATGTGGACCACCACGCTCGGGGCCAGGGTGTCGATCGCGGTGTCGTCACTGCCGCCAGTGCCCACGTTGCCGTTGAGATCGGTGTAGCTGCCGTCCTTGACGGTGACGCTGGCCTCGCCGGTATAGCCCGGGGTCGGGGTGAAGGTCGCGGTCCAGGTCTTGCCGCCATCGGTGGTGGTCAGCCCGGTCACTGTGCCGCCCACCACGGTCAGGTCGCCCAGCTCGAACCCGGTCACCTTCTCGCTGAAGGTGAAGGTGACGTCGCTGGTTTCGCCCACGGTCAGCTGGTCGTCGGCGATGTCGACCACCACGCTCGGACCCTGGGTGTCGACGCTGTAACCCTCGGTATCGGTCACGGTGGTGCTGTTGCCCGCCGCGTCGGTGGTGGTGACCTTGGCGTCGATCACCTTGTCCCCATCGGCCACCAGGTCGCTACCCGGCACATTGATGCTGAAAGTCTTGTCGGCCAAGACCAGACCGGTGAAGGCCTTGCCATTGACGGTCAGGGTGACGGTGTCGCCCTCTTTCACGTCGCCACCCACACGACCGGTCACGGCGATGTCCTGCTTGGACTCGGCCGCGTTGATCACGTCGTCAGGGGTGATGTTGCCATCCAGGGTGATGCTGGCATCCGGTGGCGTGGTGTCGAGCAAGGTAGTGTCGTCGGTGGCGCTGGCCGGGTTGCCCGCCGCGTCGGTAACGCTGGCCACCACGGTCAGGTTGCCATCAGCCAGCCCGCGCAGATCGGCGCTGGTCTGGTAGTTGCCATCGGCATCGGTGACGGCAGTGACTGTCACGCTCTTACCGGTGGCATCGCTGATCACCAGGGTCACGGTACGACCCGGGCCAACATCGGAGGTGCCGCTGATGGGCGTGTTGGCCACATTGGCCGCGTTCACGTCATCCAGGCTCACCGTGATGTTCGCCGTGGTGTCCACGCTACCATCGTCGCTCGACGTGCCTCTGTTGCCAGCAGGATCAGTCACGCTGGCCGTCACGTCATAGCCCCCATCCGGCAACGGTGTCACGACATCCGCGCTGTAACTGCCATCCGGTTGTACCGTGGCGGTCAGGGTCTGCTGATTGCCGTTGGCATCGGTCACCGTCAGGGTCACCGTGCTGCCGGGGGCGGCGTCCGTGGTCCCCGTGATGGTCGGGGTGTTGTCATTGGTATTGTCCGGTGCATTAACCGTCACGATCGGAGCCGTAGTGTCCACGCTGCCGTCATCGGTCGCGGTACCGGTGTTGCCGGCCGGATCGGTCACGGAAGCCGTCACCTGATAGCCCCCTTCGGCCAGCGGTGTGGTGACATCCACGCTGAAGCTGCCATCCGGTTGCACCGTCGCGGTCAGGGTCTGCTGATTGCCGTTGGCATCGGTCACCACCAGGGTCACCGTGCTGCCAGAGGGGGCATCCGTGGTACCGGTCAGGGTCGGCGTCCGATCGTTGGTGTTGTCGGGGGCAGAGACGGTGATGACGGGAGCGGTGAGGTCGACCAGCTCATCTTCGCTGCTTTGCGCATCCACCAGCGGCGCCGCGCCAGCCGGGTTCGCGCTGTCAAAGCCTGCGCTGGAGATGGTTGCATCACCGGTACGATCGATGGTGACGAAACCGCCGTTGCCGCTGGCACCAGCCACCCCGCCCGCATTGCCTGCGGCCGGGGCTCCGCCCGCCGCCGACGCTTCGAATGCCTTGGTGGGGTCGGTTCCGTCCAGAATCGCTTGCTGCAAGGCGGCGATGTCATCGGGCGTACCCGCGTTCGCCAGCACGGCGTCACCCTGTTCGGGGCGCTCGCCGGAACCCAGGGTGAACGTGGTCTCCCCTCCCTGGAAGCTGGCCCCTTCGGGCGCAAGCAATACCGCATCCTTGGGCAGTACATCGCCTTCTGCAACGAGTCTCTGGCTCCCGTCGGCGGCGACCAGATACATTTTGCCTTGCAAGTGGGTAACGACGACATCCTGATCCAATACGATGCGCTGATTGCTCATGGTTTCTCCTGAAATATCGAAGGGCATATTGCTCCAGCCTCCAATGTGCCCGTTTATCAGGCCATAAACCAGTGAGAAAAATCGAATGAACAGACCGAAATGAAGCCGGGTTTCGGGGTGAAAACGAAGGGACGCCGAAGATGAATAAAATTAATTAAATCAATAGCATCAATTGTGACAAAACGAAGACGGGAGCCTCATCGGCTCCCGTCTCGTGAGGTGTCAGACACCGGCCCAGAGCAGGATGGCCAGCAGCTGGGGCGAGATGATCCGCAGGAACATCACCAAGGGGTAGACGGTCGCGTAAGAGAGTGCGCTGGCACCACTGGTGGGGTGCATGCCGTTGGCAAATGCCAGAGCGGGAGGATCCGTCATCGAGCCGGCCAGCAGACCGCACAGCGTGAGGTAGTTGAGCTTGCCATAATGGCGTGCCAGCACACCCACCAGCAGCAGCGGGATGAGGGTGATTGCCACACCGTACATCATCCATGCGGGACCGTCGCCGTTGATCAGGGTGTCGATGAAGCCGGCCCCGGACTTGAACCCCACCACCGCCAGGAAAAGCACTATGCCTATTTCCCGCAGCGCCAGGTTGGCGCTCGGCGGCATGAACCAGTAGAGCTTGCCGATGCTGCCGATACGAGACAGGATGAGCGCTACCACCAGCGGTCCCCCTGCCAGCCCCAGCTTGAGCGCCGCCGGGAATCCCGGCAGGTAGAAGGGAATGGATCCGAGCAATACCCCCAACCCGATGCCGATGAAGACGGGCAGCATCTGCACCTGCTGCAGTTTCTGCTGCACGTTGCCCACCACGCTGGTGACCGCCTCGATGGCATCGAGCCGCCCCACCAGGTTCAGGATGTCACCGAACTGCAGACTGGTCTGACTGGTCGGCACCAGCTCGATGCCGGCCCGATTCAGGCGCGAGATGACCACATCGTATTTCTGCTTGATGTCGAGCTCGCGGATCCGCTTGCCGAGCACCTGCTCATTGGTGACCACCACCCGCTCGACCCGCAGATCGGTCCCGCGGGTGGAGAGGGAGGTGTCTACCTCCTCTCCAAGCACCAGCAGCACCTTGTGCAGGGCATGGCGTTCCCCCACCAGGTGCAGCAGGTCGCCAAGTTCGATGCGCGAGTCGGGCTTTGGCACCATCAGCTCGTCGCCACGCTTGAGGCGGGAACAGATGACGTCCGCCTCGTCCAGACTCGGGATCTCGCGGAGCATCAGGCCATGCATATTGGGATTGCGCACGGCAATGTTGATGGTTTGCAGACTCTCCTTGGTCTTGCCAGCCTGCTGCTCGAAAGCGACCGCCTCCTCCTCGATCTTGATGTGGAAGAACATCCTGATGAGCCACATGGTGAGCAGGATGCCGCAGATCCCGAACGGGTAGGCCACCGCATAGCCCATCCCCATCAGGCCTGTGGATCCAGGATCCGCCCCCAGCTCGGCCAGGATCTGCTGGCCAGCCCCCAGGGACGGGGTATTGGTCACTGCCCCGGAAAAGACCCCGAGGATCACCGGCAGCGGTACATCGAACAGCTGGTGCAACGCTGCCGCCACCAGGCAGCCGAGCAGAACCAGCAGGGCCGCGAAGCCATTGAGCTTGAGACCCGAACTGCGCAAGGAGGAGAAGAAGCCGGGACCGACCTGGATGCCTATGGTGTAGACGAACAGGATCAGGCCGAATTCCTGAATAAAATGAAGTGTTTGCTCATCCAGCTTCAAGCCGGACAAGCCGGCGAAGTGGCCCACTATGATGCCGCCGAACAGCACCCCGCCAATACCCAACCCCACGCCATAGACTCGCCAGTTTCCCAGCCAGAGCCCCAGCACTGCCACCAGCGACAGCATGCTGATGGAAAGCGCGATCTCACTCATCGTTTGCATCCTTTCCAAACTGAACTGGCACTAGCTTGTCAGCAAACGAAGGGGGCAACTGTGGGGTGCCGCACGAATTCAGGCTTTCATGAGCACAAAAATACCAATTAAGGGTTAGCCATCAGATGTAGCCATAAATGGCCATGAAGTGGCACAGACTGCCCCCCAGCACAAACAGGTGCCAGATGGCGTGGTTGTAGGGAATGCGCTTGGCCACATAGAAGATCACTCCCAGGCTGTAGATGAGACCACCCAGCCCCAGCAGAAGGAGCCCGGTACCATCCAGATGCAGATAGAGCTGGTAGATGACCACCAGCGACAGCCAGCCCAGCATCAGATAGGTAAATAGCGACACCTTCTTGAAGCGATTGATGAAGATCAGCTTGAACACGACCCCCGCCAGGGCCAGCCCCCAGATCACCACCATCAGTCCTTGCGCCAGCGGCGTATCGAGCGCCACCAGCAGGAAGGGGGTATAAGTGCCGGCGATCAGCAGATAGATGGCGCAGTGATCGAACAGCTTGCTCCAGCGTCTGGCCGCCACCGAGCTCACGCTGTGATAGAGCGTCGAGGCGAGATAGAGCAATACCAGGCTGGCACCGTAGACGCCGTAGCTCAGCAGTACCCTGGGCCCCTGATCCCACCCCTTGTGCAGCAGCAAGACCAGTCCCAGTCCGCCCAGCAGCAGCCCCAGCCCATGGCTGAGGCGATTCGCCCACTCTTCCCGTGGGGAGTACCCCGTCACATCCATCATTACCTCCAACCCATTACCGGCCCACTCTAGCGGCCGACGTTTCAGGCTACAAGTGTTAGCTGAAAATAAAGGGGCGAGGAGAGGGAGGGCCAGAGATGGCTGTGCCCCCCGCCCCTTTGGTGTATGCTCTGCCGCCGACGCCGCCCATGCGGATGGCCGCGTCTGCCCGACAATCTGGTCTGGAGAACCCGATGAAGCTCACTGAACTGTTTACACAACCGGATCCTGATTTCGGCAAGGCCATGACGGCCCTGCTGGAGCATTTCCATCATTCCGACGACAGTCAGGCCCCCTATCAGCGGGGCAGCTTCACCCACCAGCTCGATCAGTCGTGCATGCCCGCCTTCGGCATCTCTCCCCGGGACTATCTGGCACGGCTCGCCACCCTGGTACCCGGGGCATCGCACCTCACCTCTCCCCGCTACATGGGACACATGACGGCACCGCTGCCGGCCTTCACCGCCGAGCTCTCCCGGCTCTTGGTGATGCTCAACCAGAACCCGATGAAGATGGAGTCCTCCCGTCTGCTGAGCTTTCTGGAGCGGGAAGTGCTGGCCAAGCTGCACCGTCTGGTCTACCGCCAGGACGACGCCTTCTATGCAGCCCAGATGCATGCCAAGGATGCAGCCCTCGGCGTCATGACCAGTGGCGGTACCATCGCCAACGTCACCGCTCTCTGGCTGGCCCGCAACCGGGCCTGTGGCGACAACCTGTTCGCCCTCGCCGAGCAGGGCTATCGCGGCGCCGTCATTCTGGGATCGCGGCTGATGCACTACTCCTTCGACAAGGGGATGGATCTGCTGGGACTCGGGGGTCGCAGCGTCTGGCGTCTCGACACCGACGAGCACAACCGGCTCAGTCTGGCGGCGCTGGAACAGGCCCTTCAACAATGCAGGGAGCAGAAGCTCAAGGTGCTGGCGCTGGTCGGCGTGGCTGGCAGCACGGATTTTGGCTCCGTCGACCCGCTGCCGGAACTGGCCGCCATCGCCCGGCGCGAGCAAATCCACTTCCACGTGGACGCGGCCTGGGGTGGCCCGACCCTCTTCTCGCCCCGCTATCAGGGATTGCTTACGGGGATAGAGCACGCCGATACCGTCACCCTTGACGGTCACAAGCAGTTGCTGGTCCCGCTCGGTACCGGCATGCTGCTCTGCCGCCAACCGGACCTGATGATGACGGTGAAGCGCGAGGCTCCCTACGCCATCCGCGCCACCTCCTTCGATCAGGGGCGTTTCACTCTGGAGGGGACCCGTCCCGCCAACGCGCTCTATCTGGATGCCGCCTTCCAGATGCTGGGGCAGCAGGGTTATGCCCAACTCATCGACGCCAACTACGACAGGGCGCGGCGAATGGCCGCGCTCATCGACGCCAGCCCCGCCTTCGAGCTGATGTCGGCACCTGTCATGAACCTGCTCTCCTACCGGTGCATTCCGCCCCACCTGCAAGGTCAGGTGCCCGATGTGGCGGCCAACGAACAGATCAATCTCTTCAACGTCGCCCTGCAAAAAGCCCAGCGCGCCGAAGGGCACAGCTTCGTCTCACGCACCCAGCGCGCAGTCTCCCGCTATGGCGAGCAACCGCTCACGCTGCTACGCGCCGTCCTGCTCAACCCCCTCATCGAGGAAGCAGACATACGCGCATTGCTGGACGATCAGGTGCGCCTTGGCAACCAGATTGCCAGCCAGCTGTTCGAGTAACCCGCCGCCCCGGGAAGGAACTGCCTGCAGAATGGACGGTCTTATTCATTTGCCGTTGTCTGACGGGCAGGTACACTGAGTGAAATTTTGAGGTTAGAGCCCAGCATGAAGCAGTTTATCGAGTTCATCCCCCTGATCGTCTTCTTCGCGGTCTACAAGTTTTACGACATCTACACCGCCACTGGCGCCCTGGTGGTCGTCACCGGCCTGCAACTCCTGTACAGCTGGCTTCGCTATCGCCGGGTCGAGAAGATGCAGTTGTTCACCTTCGTGCTGGTCGGTTTCTTCGGCGGCCTCACCGTCTTCTTCCACGACGATGCCTTTATCAAGTGGAAGGTGACCGTCATCAATGTGCTCTTTGCCCTCGCCCTGCTCATCGGCCGCTATGGCTTTGGCAAGAACCTCATCAAGCAGATGCTGGCCAAGGAGCTACAAGCCCCCGACCGGGTCTGGGACAACGTCAATCTAGGCTGGGTCGGCTTCTTCACCCTGTGCGGCCTGCTCAACCTCTACGTGGCCTTCAACCTCTCCCAGGAGATGTGGGTCAACTTCAAGGTGTTCGGCCTGCTGGGCATGACCCTGGTCTTCACCCTGCTCAGCGGCGTCTATCTCTATCGCCACATGCCGGCCGAGCAGAACGCAGAACAGAAAAAATAACCGCAACCAGAAAGGGATTGTTCCATGTGGTATCTGATCTACTCCGAAGATGTCGCGGGCAGCCTGCCCCAGCGCAAGCTGGCACGCCCTGCCCACCTGGCCCGCCTGCAAGCCTTGCAGGATGAGGGCCGCCTGCTGACGGCCGGCCCCAACCCGGCCATCGATGCCGAGGATCCGGCCGATGCGGGCTTCACCGGCAGCACCGTCATCGCCGACTTTGCCAGTCAGGCCGACGCCCAGGCCTGGGCCGATGCGGACCCCTATGTTGCGGCAGGGGTCTACGCCAGAGTGACCATCAAACCGTTCAAGAAAGTCTTCTGAGCCCATCGAGGCTGACAAGAAAAAGGCCGGACACTGTCCGGCCTTTTCGTATCCGATGGTGACTCAGGCCCTGGCCACAAACCAGGGATTGAGGATATCAGGCTTGTTGTAGCAAAGCGGCGAACCATCGAGCTGGGTGACGCTGCCCCCCGCCCCTTCCAGTACCGCCTGAGCAGCCCCCGTATCCCACTCGCAGGTCGGCGCGAGCCGCGGGTAAAGCTCGGCCTCCCCCTCGGCAATGATGCAAAACTTGAGAGAGCTGCCCATGGAAACCAACTCGATCTCGCCCCGCTCCAGTTCGCCAAAACGGGCCAGATACTCGAGGGTTTCTTGCGACAGGTGATTGCGACTGCCCACCACGCGCCACACTTGCCCTGCGTCATGAGGACGGGTCTGGATGGTCTCGTGCCTGCCATCGGCCACACGCCAGGCGCCAATCCCCTTGCCCCCATACCAGAGCTTGTCCAGTACCGGGGCATAGACCAGCCCCCAGCGCGGGGTCCCCTGTTCAATCAGGGCGATATTCACCGTGAACTCGCCGTTGCGGGAGACAAACTCCTTGGTGCCATCCAAAGGATCCACCAGCCAGTAGCGGGACCAGCCGAGTCGCGCAGCCATCACCTCGGGGGAGGACTCTTCCGACAACACCGGGATATCGGGAGTGAGACGCGCCAGCGCCTGAACGATCACCTCGTGGGCCCCCTTGTCCGCAGCCGTCAGCGGGCTCTCGTCCTGCTTGTACTCCACCGCAAAGGGCTGGCTGTAGATGGACATGATGGCCTCACCGGCGGCGCGGGCGATGGGCTCCAGTTCGGAAATGGCGGGTAGATACATGGAAAAGAGTTCTCGCTCAAAGGGTTGGTCAGTGTAACCGAGTGAGTATCTTCGGCTTATAGCCGTTTGCACTGACTTATACAGTGTCAAAACTGACAGACAAAAAGTGGCGCAACACAGCTAATGATAAATGTGGCACTAACGCCACATAAGGACATGACGATATGAACAAGAAGACCCTGATCGCCGCACTACTGCTGGGCTGCCTCCCCCTGTTGAGCCAACCTCTGCTGGCCGCCGACAAGGCGGCGACCAAGCCTGTGGCCACCACCCAAGTCAAGGAGAGCGGCAAGATCAATCTCAATACCGCCAGTGCCGGCGAGCTCACCGCCCTGAAGGGCATTGGCGAGAAGAAGGCACAGGCCATCATCGACCACAGGGAGAAGCAGGGCAAGTTCACCTCCGTCGATCAACTGGCGGACGTCAGTGGAATCGGATCGGCCACGCTGGAAGCAAACCGGGACATGATTATCGTCAAGTAACCGGTTTGAATCCCTATCATCCCGAGGGCAGCCTGTGGCTGCCCTATTTTTCTTAGGGTATCATGAGCCCACTTTGTATCTTCGGACTCACTCCATGAAAAAGACACCGCTCGTTGTTCGCAAGGCCGTTCTCCCCGTTGCCGGCCTGGGTACCCGCATGCTGCCCGCCACCAAGGCCATCCCCAAGGAGATGCTGCCCGTGGTCGACAAGCCGCTGATCCAGTATGTGGTGCGCGAAGCCATCGCCGCCGGCATCAAGGAGATCATCCTGGTGACCCATTCAAGCAAGAACTCCATCGAGAACCACTTCGACAAGAGCTTCGAGCTGGAGGCGACCCTGGAGAAGCGGGTCAAGCGCCAACTGCTGGAAGAGGTTCAGCACATCTGTCCCAAAGACGTGACTATCATGCACGTGCGTCAAGGGGAAGCAAAAGGCCTGGGCCATGCAGTACTGTGTGCCCGCCCCCTCATCGGGGATCAACCCTTCGCCGTGCTGCTGCCGGATGTGCTCATCGACGAGGTGGCCAGCGATCTGAAGCAGGACAACCTGGCGGAGATGGTGCATCTGTTCGCAGAGGAGCAGATCAGCCAGATCATGGTGGAAGCCGTCCCCGAGAGCGAAGTGGACAAATACGGCATCGCCGACATCAAGGGGGAGGCCCTGAGCGAAGGCATGTCCCTGCCGATGCAGGCCATCGTCGAGAAGCCACCCCGGGATGAAGCCCCGTCCAACCTGGCCGTGGTCGGTCGCTATGTGCTCTCGGCCAATATCTGGCCCTTGCTGGAAAAAACCCCGGCCGGTGCCGGCGACGAGATCCAGCTGACCGATGCCATCGCCATGCTGATGGAAAAGGAGCAGGTCAATGCCTACTTCATGAAGGGACGCAGCCACGATTGCGGCAGCAAGCTCGGTTATATGAAGGCCAATGTGGAATACGCCGTGCGCCATCGGGAACTCAGCAAAGATTTCACCAGCTGGCTGAAGCAGTTTGCCAAAGAGCTGTAATCTCTGAATATTTACAAGATAAGCAGAATAAAAAACTGGGCATCATTCGATGCCCTTTTTCATTTTATAAACAAATATTCAACCATTGATAGATAAAATATCGCTAAATCATAATATTGTAATTTAAAGTCGCTTGTTCTATAAGGATTAAGGCTTGTTCCTAGCCCTTGCATAAAATTTCTAAAAAAATATAAGACACAGGTGGAAGTTCCAATGAATAACCCGTCCAAAGGGACCTTTTTAGGTCACCCTAAAGGGCTTTTTTTGCTCTTTAGTACCGAACTGTGGGAGAGATTCTCCTATTACGGCATGCGTGCCGTGCTCGTCCTCTATCTGACCGACCTGACCGCCAACGGTGGCATGGGCTGGACCCAGGCCGACGCCCTCAAGCTGTACGGCATCTATACCGGTCTGGTCTACATCACCCCCATCATCGGCGGCTGGCTCGCCGATACCTTCCTGGGCCAGCGACGCGCCATCCTGTTCGGTGCCGTGCTGATGGCCGCCGGCCAGTTTACCCTGGCACTGCCTCACGCCATGTTCCCTGACATGGTCAACACCGTCTTCTATGCCGGCCTTGGCTTGCTGATCGTGGGCAACGGCCTGTTCAAACCGAACATCTCTACCATGGTGGGCGACCTGTATAAAGAAGGGGATCACCGTCGTGACGGCGCCTTCACCATCTTCTACATGGGCATCAACCTGGGCTCCCTCCTGGCCGGCGTGATCTGCGGCGCCGCCGCCACCGCCTATGGCTGGCAAGCCGCCTTCGTCAGCGCCGGTATCGGCATGCTGCTCTCCCTGGTCGTGCAGGCCACCATGGCACAGCGTTTCCTTGGCGACATCGGCCGTGTGCCCGCCGCCCAGCGTGCCGCCCTGCAGCGCTCCAAGGAGCAAAAAGCGCCCCTGACCAAACAGGAAGTGGATCGCATCAAGGTGATCCTGGTACTGGGCCTGTTCACCATCATCTTCTGGGCCGGCTTCGAGCAGGCCGGTGGTCTGATGAACCTGTATGCCCAGGAGTATACCGACCGCATGATCGGCAGCTTCGAAGTGCCGACAGCCTGGTTCCAGTCCCTGAACCCCTTCTTCATCATCACCCTGGCCCCTGTCGTGGCCGCCATCTGGATCAAGCTCGGCAAGAAAGAGCCGAACTCCCCGGTGAAATTCGCCATGGGCCTGCTGTTCCTGGCCGTCGGCTTCCTGTTCATGATCGGTGCCGTGCTGGAGCAAGGTGGTGATCAGGCCGTCAAGACCTCCATGTTCTGGCTGGTCGGTGCCTACCTGTTCCATACCCTGGGTGAGCTCTGCCTCTCTCCCATCGGTCTCTCCATGGTGACCAAGCTGGCTCCGCTGCGCCTGGCCTCCCTGATGATGGGTGCCTGGTTCGGTTTCGTGGCCCTGGCCAACTATGCCGCCGGCTTCATCGGCTCCTTCGTCGGCGAGTCCGGTGCCATGGCCATCTTCGGTGGCATCGCACTGGCCGCCGTGATCAGCGCCCTCATCCTGCTGACCATGGCCAACCGCCTGGTCTACTGGATGCACGGTGCCGAAGGCCCGGCCAAAGAGCCCGAAGAACAAGAGCAGAAACTGCACTCCGCGACCGTTTGACCGGTCAGGACAGCAGAGACCAAACAGGGCGCCCATGGGCGCCCTGTTTGCATGTGTTCACTTCACGGCGTCAGTGGTGACGAACCTGCATCGTCAGGGCGCTGCCGCTGTCACTGCGAAACTGCAGATCAAAGGGCTCGTGCCAGCTTCGCCTGTGCAACGTGTAGCGACTGCTGCGCATCAAGCCGAGCGGCAACCCCCCTGCACGCATCAACCAGTGAGGTGAGGTGAGCCCGGCATTTGCAAAAAGCAGCCCATCTTCCTGATCGAACAGCAGGGCCGCCATGGCAAAGGAGTGACGCAGGCCCGACTCCAGCAGTTGCAGATTGAGGTAATCCAGCAATCGGTGTGGCTGGGTCAACAGCAGGCTCTCCTGTTGCTGGTATTGGCGATAGGGGCCGTTCATCAGGGAGCGCACCAAGGCACCACAGAAGGCCGCATCCACACCGAGGATGGGCAATTCCATCACCAGTACCAGCAGCTTGTCGTCCAGTTTGAAGGTATCCGGGATGAAGAGATTGCCCATGCCGGCAAAGGTGACCTGCCAGGGCCCCCACTCCTGCATGCCAGGGGGGGCCAACCAGGCGAGCAGCCGGCTGCTCGCCAGATCGTGGCCACGGAAGAAGTCGATGTGTTCCATCAGCTCCAGTTGCTGGCTCTGATGCCCGAGGTTTGTCAGGCATTGCTCGATGCTGCGGCGGATCTGCTCATAGTCATTCACCGGTTTGATGAAGAAGTCCCTGGCCCCCGCCCGCAGCGCACGCTCGATCGCAGCCATCTGATCCTGACCGGAGATGACGATGACGGGCACCTGTGGATAGCGGGCGGTGAGGCAGGCAATCACCTCATGGCCATCCATGTTCGGCATGTTCAGATCACACAACACCACATCGGGGTGATAGAGCGCTGCGGCAGAGAGCCCCTCAATCCCGTCTTCTGCCTGAAAGACGCAGGCCCCGTCGTGCTCGAGATAAGATACCAGTGAGTGGCGAAAAACCGCTTCGTCTTCTACCACCAAGATCCGTAGTCCGGCTTTTGACATCTTGACAAAGCTCTTATTAGTCAAATGGTTATTTGAGCATTAAGACTAGATCATGGGCGCTGGATACCGCCACACAATATTGTCGAGCAGCGAGCCGGGCTGGCGTTGGTATCTGCCAAGCGTTTGAAATGGTCCGACTATTTTGCTCGCCCCCTTGCGCAGAGATGATTGACAACCGTCACCCGGCAGCCGTTCTCTCGCAGGTCGGCACCATGAATTGTATGAGGCACCGCCATGAGGGATAATGCCCTCCACTCCAGATCGTGAAGCAGACCATGACGCCAGCCGAATACAGCGCCCTCGCCCATCCCAGACTCTCCCATCCGGCCCGCAGCCTCTATACCCTGCAACTGCGCCGCTTGGTGCTGGAAAATCGGCTGGCCCGACTCAACTATCCCGAGCTTGGCCGGGCATTGGCTGTCGTCGATCCGGGCAATCCCGGTGGTTTCAGCTATCAGGTCAACGCTCGCCAGCTGACCGAACTGCTCGACGAGCTGATGGAAGCCGAACTGCTTCAGGTCGAGGCCCAGGCTGACAGTGAGCACTACCACCAGTGCCCTTTCCAGTTGCCGTTGCTGAGCCAGCGGGTGCGCAGCCCCCTGCCGGCACGCCCGTTCCAGATGCACCTGCAGTGGCGTCCGGACGAAGAACTGCCTGCTCTCGCACGCCTGTGCGGGGTGATCGATGCCAGCTACAGCGAAGAGGATCTCGGGGAGTTCATCGCCTACTGGCTCGGCCGCCCCGAGGTGTTCGACTCCCAGCACCAGTGGATGTTGAAATTTATTCGGGCCCTCAAGAGTCGGCGCTACGCCCGCCGCCCGGCGACCGTGGTCACCGGGTACCAGCAGGTCGCGCCAGCCCCGGTAGAGGCTGGCCCGAGCCGCCGGGCGCAAGAGATGATCGATGAGGCCAAACGGCTGGCACAAGCTCAGGAGCCGGAGAATGATTGATACCAGGCGGCCACGAAGTGCACTATTGACCCCCTGCCCATCCAGCCACAGCCCTAGCAGAAGGAGAATTCCATGACAGATCCGCACGACCCGATGCGCCAGGCACTGGAAGAGATCGAGGCCAAACGCCAGAAAATCGCCAAGGCGAGACAGGAGCAACGGGCTCATGATCCCGAGCTCAAGCGTCACGTCAGCAGCCTGCAGGAACGTATTCTCCGACTGCGGGCCGCAACCGGCGGCAGCCAGTACGACTACGAGACCCTTCGCAAGGAGTACGACGCCAAGGCCAATGCCGAAGTGCGCGAGTTGCAGAAAGCCGCCCGCCAGGAGCGGATCCAGAAGCTGATCGCCCAGGCCGACCTCAATCCGGACTGGATCTTCGACAAGATGGATTCCGGTGACCCGGCCCTGCAATACCCCATCGAAACGGCCCGCTACTTCATCAGCGGTTTCGAGCACTGGGAGAAGAGCGGCGGGGGCTGCATGCTGATCTACGGCGATTACGGCACCGGCAAATCCACCCTGGCGGGCGCCGTGGCCCACGAGTTGATCGCGCGCCACCAGAAGTCGGTGATCTTCCAGCAGTGGGCCTCCATCGTGGACAGGCTCTTCTTCAACGTCATCCAGGATCAGGAGGAGCGCAACCAGTACCGCCGCGCCCTGGAAGAGGTGGACCTGCTGATCATCGACGAGGTGGCGGCCAACCGCGCCAAGATGGCCGAGAGTCAGTCCAGCTTCCTCGGCCACCTGCTGCGCCGTCGTCGCAACCTGTCCAAAAGCGTCATCATCATCACCAACCACAGCCCCCAGAGCCTGCATCAGGCCATCGGTGATTTCAGCTATGAGGCGATCAAGGCGTTCAATCCGGTGGACATCCACCTGAGCGGACCCAGCCGCCGTCCCAGCATCGGCCATTACAACGGTTGATCCCGTCGGGCCGGCGTCCCTGATGTCCGGCCCTTCATATCCCCTGTACCTCACAAATAAAAACCACTCTCATTTACAGAGAGCCATCCAGGCTCTAGTCTTGCTCTTTTGTTCGAGAGGGCCTGTCATGCCAACCACACTCATCTTCGGTGCCAGTCGCGGACTGGGCCGCGCCTTCACCGACCACGCACTGCAACTGGGCCACAGGGTCGTTGCCCTGGTGCGCCATGCCGATATGGCCAGCGAGCTGCATACCCTGGGGGTCGAGGTCGTCATCGGGGATGCCCTGGACCCCCTGGCCGTGGCCCAGGCTTGCCGCTTGGCGGGCAGGGATGCTCGGGTAGTCTCCACCCTCGGCAGCTTTCGCCAGAGTGCACCGGTGGATTATCAGGGCAACCGCCATGTGATCGACGAGATGGAGCGCATCGGGCTCAGCCGCCTGCTGCTGGTCACCTCCCTCGGTTGTGGCGACAGCTGGCAATACCTGCCCGAGCGGGCTCGCGCCGCCTTCGGACACGAGGTACGCCTCAAGAGCCTGGCGGAAAGCTGGCTGCAGACCAGCACCCTTGCGTGGACCATTTTACGCCCAGCAGGGTTGCAGGATGGGGAGCCCACGGGTCAGGCCATCCTGAGCCAGGGGCAAGAGAGACATGGCCTGGTCAGGCGCCAGGATGTGGCAATACGGGGTTTGCAACTGCTCACCGACCAGGAGGCGTGCGGCCAGATCTATGCCATCGGCGATCCGGGTCTGAATCAGCCATGATCCCTGTGAATGGCAACACGGTCAGCCCAGTGGCTGACCGTGCTGTTGCAAGGGGCCTAGTCGGTGGAAGACGCTGTCGCCCCATCATCCGGCCCCGTTGCAGGGCACGGTTGACGCCAGCGGAGCAACCAGCACGCCAGAGCGCCATACAGCAGCGCCAGTCCCCACAACTGCCACCAGTAGCGGGAGATCTGGGCAAAGTCGGCCCCCATCTGATTGAGGCGCAGGAATCCCTCGATGGCCGGCGTGCTCGGTGCCCACTGGGCCAGCCAGTTGAGGGGTGCCGGGATGAGCTCAAGGGGCCAGATAAAGCCAGCCAGGAAGACCAGCGGCAAAGAGGAGACAAGCACTACCTGGGTCGGCAGATCACGGCGGGTGAACAGGGCGCCGAGCACGATCCCGAGCCAGGTGGTGGCCAGCAGGAACGGCAGGGTAAAGAGCCAGAGTTCGCCGGGTACAGCGGTGCGGGCAATACCGTAGTGATCGAAGCAGAAGCCGAAGAAGTAGGTCACCGGCAGCACGAAGAGCCCCCCCACCACCAGGGTGCGGGCCAGCAACAAGGCCGGCACGGGAGCATGTTGCCAGTAGCCTGACTCGCCACGGCGGCTGCGCTGGTTCTGGGTCGCCCCCAGGATGCCGGTCCCCATCAGCAACACCTGATGCAGGATCAGCACGAATACCGCAGGCACCACGTAGTTCACATAGCCCATGGTGGGGTTGAATACCGGCAGCACACTGAGGGCCACCGCGTTCCAGCCCATGGCGGCCTGGGGCAGCGCCTCGCCCTGGCTCAGCAACCTGGCCACCTTCACCTGGGCGGCGAGCGTGCCCCCCGCCTGGGCCAGCCCTTCGGCAATGGTGCCATAGACCAGGAAGTAGGAGGCATCCCCGGCATAACCCAGGGTCACGCTCCTGCCCAGCATCAGATCCCGATAGAAGTGGCGGGGAATGTGCAAGATGCCGCTCGCCTTGCCGGTCAGCATCATCTGGCGGGCCTCGTCGAGCGAACCGGCACGGGCCACCAGTTTCACCTGCGCCGTGGCATCGGCCATGAACTCCAGCTGGCGGGAGAGCTGGCTGCCATCCTCGTTGACCACCACCACGGGCTCTTCCCTGGGCAATTGGTGCAGGTAGGGCTGGGGATAGAGGAAGGAGTAGAAGAAGACGCCGCCAAACAGGGTCAGCATGATGGCGCGATCCGCCAAGAGGGTGCGCAGCTCAAGGCGCACCAGATCCCAGAATCCCATCATGGCCTGGACTCCTCATGGGGCAGGGCCGCGCCCGACGGCGTCCGGTAGCGGTGTACCACCAGCAGCAGGGGCAGCAGAAACAGCAGCAGGGCCCCGAGCTGGGGCAGGGCTGCCGTCAACGGTTGACCGTAGTTGGTTTGCCCGATCTGCAGTTCCACATAGTGGGAGATGGGCAGCAGGCTGCGCCAGAACTGGGCCACATCCCCCATGGCGGTGACCGGAAAGGTGACCCCCATGAAGGCAAATCCCGGCGCCGTGTAGGCGCCGGCCAGAGAGAGCGCCCGCGCCGGATCCCGGATGATGCCGTAGAAGAAGGCCCCCATGGTGACGCAAGCGGCCGACGCCAGTCCCAGCCCCGCCGTCAGCACCAGCCAACTGCCTTGCATGGGGTACCCAAGCCCCTTGAACAGCAGCAGACTCCACGCCAGACCCCACCCCCAGCCGATGAGCACATGGGGCAGCAGGGTACGCCAGAGGCCGAACCAGACCCCTCTGGTGGTCCAGTCCAACCCGAGGCGATCGGTGCGGGCCAGGGCGTTCAGGCCATAGAGCACCACCAGGATCTGCCACACCGCAGGCAGCAGGGCGCTCAGCAGAAACTGGGCGTAGCTGGAATTGATGTTGTAGAGCGCGGTAACCTGGCTCGCAATGGGTACGGATTGTCCCAGGGCACCGGGCAGCGTCTTGCCGTCGGCCATGGCCTCCAACACCCCTACCTGGCCATTGAGAGTTCCCACCACCTGGGCCAGTGCGGAGTTGACCAGCTTGGCAATCAGGATGAACTGGCCATTGTTGAACACGGTGACCTGCTGCTGAGTGCCTTGCCGGGCATCCCGCTCCAGGTGATGGGGGATCACCACCAGGGCATAGATGTCCCCCCCTCGCAGTGCCCTGGCCCCCTCGTCGATGGCGTCAAACTGCTGCGCTATCTTGAGCCCGGCGGAGCCATCGAGAGAGAACGCCAGTTGTCGGGAGAGGGGGCTGCGATCCAGATCCACCAGACCGACCTTGAGATCCCGCGCCAGGCCGGCTGAAAAGATCCAGCACAGGATCCCTATCAGCAGCAAGGGGACCCAGCTCGCCAGCGCCCGGCCGAACGGGTCCTGCCAGAGCAACCGCCATTCGCGTCCCATCAGAGCTCGACCAGCACGCTCATGCCGACCCGCAGCCCGTCAACCGGCTGCAAGGGGCGCGCTTCCACCTGGAAGCTTTTCATGTCGAACCCCTGGCGGGTGTCGGTGGCACGCCAGGTGGCGAAATCCCCCATCACGGCCACATGGGTCACCTTGAAGCGCACCAGCTGATCCCCCAGGCCGGGAATACGGGCATCAAACTCGGTACCGACCGGGAACCTTGGCAGGAGGTCCTCACGGACATGGAACTGGGCCCAGGCATCCTTCATGTCGAGCAAAGTCACCACGGGGAAGCCCTGGGGAGCCAGCTCGCCGCTACGCAACAGCACCTGGGCAACTTCCCCCTCGTGTGGGCTGGCGATGCGGGTATCGGCCAGATAGGCTTCCACTTCCGCCACGCCGCCAGCCGCCATCTTGGCCTGCTCGCGGGCCGCTATCTTGGTCTCTTCCCGCGCCCCTTCCAGCGCCATCTGATATTGCTGCCAGGCCATGCCCTCGCTGTACTTCGCCGCCTGCCAGGCCGTCCAGGCCTCGTCACGCTTTTGCAGTGGCATCACGCCATCCCGATGCAGGCTGGCAATGCGCTCGTAGGTTTTGCCATGAAGCAGGGCAGCCGCCTTGGCCTGTTGCCACTGATCCTTGGCGGCCGCGATCTGCTGCACTCGCGCCCCCTTCTCGGCCTCTTCGGCCATGGCACCCGCCGCGGCCTGCCCGGCCTTGGCCTGACTCAGCTTGGCCTCGATCTCCGGGCTCGCCAGAGTAAACGCCAGTTGGCCCCTGGCCAGTTGATCCCCCTTCTTCACCAGCACCTCGTCGATGCGGCCCGCCACCTTGGAAGAGACCGAATACTGCTGCGCCTCTATCTGCCCCTGCAGACGCACCGGCTCCGGCTGATAGGCCAGCCAGAAGCGCCATCCAAGCCAGAGCACAAGCAATACCAGCGCCAGTGGCAGCAGCCAGGGCTTGCCCTGGCTCATCTTCTTCTTGATGGGGGGATGACTCATGAATTCACCTCGGCAAACGGGCGACCCTTGGCGGTCGAAACGGACATGAATAACGGAATGGAAGAGAGCGCGATCATGAGTTCACCTCGATCGCCTGACCATGCTGATACTGGTTGAAACTGTTCATCTGACCGGAGAGTGCCAACAGGCGGGCCAGGGAGATCACGTATTGATAGGCGGCGGCGGCGCGCTGGGTCTTGACCCCGGCAAGCTGGGTCTGGGCATCGACCACATCAAGGGAAGTGGAGAGCCCCTGACCGAATGCCTTGTCACGCAATCGCACGTTCTCCTCGGCCAGCGCCTGGGTCGAGGAGAGAGAGTGATACTCCTCCAGTCCCTGGGCAGCCTCGCGCCAGGTCTTCTCGACCAGCAGCTCCAGATCCTGGCGGGTCTTGGCTTGCAGCAGGTTGACCTGGAGTTCGGCGCTCTTGGCTGCCTGGACCGTCTCGGAGCGGCCATCACGACTCACCAGCGGCATGCTGACCCCGACACCAACCAGCCAGTCCGGTGTGGTCTTGGAGACGATGGAATCATCTTCATAGAGGTTGTAGTTGCCGAACAGGAAGAGCTCGGGGGCGTATTTGCCCTTCTCCAGCTTGATCATCCCCTGGGCCTGCTCCTTCTTGGCCGTCAACAGCTTGAGACCGGGATGCACCGACAGGGTCTCCTCCACAAATGGAGACAAGGCTGGCATCCCTTCGTTGATGAAGAGGGCGGTATTGGGCTCAGCCTGCTTGAGCTTGAGCATGTGGCCGAGCGCCAGCTGGGCGATCTCCAGGCTGCGCCTGGCCTTCTGGGTATCGATACGTGCCCTGTCATAGGCAGACTGGGCCGAAAGGCGCTCCACCTTGGCGATCTGCCCCTGGGCTTCGAGCTTCTTGGCATGATCCAGATGGTGTGCCAGTCCCTGCTCGATCTCCTGCTTGGTCTGCACCACCTGCGCCGCCAGCACCACCCCGAAGTAGGTCTGGGAGAGGCTCTCGAAGGTGGACTGCTGTTTGAGCACCAGCAACTGCTCAGCCTCGCTCACCTGGGCCTGACGAATATCCTGGGCCGCATCGATGCGCCCGCCGGTAAAGAGCGGCCATAGCATCTTGACCGAACTGGTCACCACGTTCTGCTTGGTGAGGGGGGTGACAAAATCGCTCGGGCTGAGGTTGAGTGCCTGCATCACGGGCCCCAGGACCTTGCCGAATTCCGGATGATTGGCGATGGGGTTGAGATCCAGCATGTCCAGCTCCATCGGCTGATCGAGATGGGTATAGCTTGCCCCCACATCCACCTTGGGCAGGTACATGGCCTTGGCCGCCTCCCGCAGTTGCTGGGCCCGCTCCACCCCGGCCTGCTCTGCCGCCAAGCCGTCATCCTGCTGGATGACCCGGCTCCAGGCCTCGGTAAAGCTGACCGTCTGCGCCTGAGCCGACCCCAGCACGATACCCAGCAGGCATGGGCAGAGCGATTTGATGAACTTTGCCGTCATACATCCCCGATCCGTTTGTAATGAAATTGTGTAGAGTCTTTGCTCAATTCAGGCCCGCTATCATAGCCTAAACCGGCTTGAGAGGGAGACTCACAAATCACCATCCCCCTCACTCGCGCCCTCCTGACCATGGTCACAGACAATATGTCCGATTTTCAAGCACTCCTGAATTTGCAAGCCTTGGCGCGACGTTTTTTTCAGAAAAAAATGGCTGACGCTCAAATACTAACCTTTTCTCCTGACTAAAAAATGCGTAATATACGCCGCCCTAAGCCGATGGTAACCGTGGAATGCAGATAGGTCCCCACACGCTTGAAACTCCCCTGATCGTGGCCCCCATGGCCGGTGTAACAGACCGACCATTTCGTGAACTTTGTTTACGTTTGGGAGCCGGTATGGCCGTTTCCGAGATGCTGCTGGCCAACCCGGATGTCTGGGATACCCAGAAAACCCGGATGAGAATGGATCACTCTGCTGAAGGCGGCTTGCGATCGGTCCAGATTGCCGGTGCCGACCCCGAGATGATGGCGTTTGCTGCCCGCTACAACGTGGAGCAGGGCGCTCAGATCGTCGACATCAACATGGGATGTCCGGCAAAAAAAGTGAATAAGAAGCTGGCAGGTTCCGCCCTGCTGCGTCAGCCAGACCTGGTCAGATCCATCTGCCGGGCCGTGGTGGATGCGGTGGAAGTACCTGTCACCTTGAAGATCCGCACAGGATGGGATCCGGATAACCGCAATGGCGAGGAGATCGCCCGAATCGCCGAAGATTGCGGTATCGCGGCCCTTGCCGTGCATGGTCGTACCCGTGCCTGCCTCTACAAGGGCGAAGCGGAGTACGACACTATCAGGGCGATTAAGCAGGCCGTATCGATTCCTGTTGTCGCCAATGGCGACATCGATAGCCCGGAGAAAGCCCGGTATGTCCTCGACTATACCGGTGTCGACGCCGTGATGATCGGCCGTGCTGCGCAAGGACGACCCTGGATTTTCCGGGAAATCCGCCATTTTCTTGAAACGGGCACCAAGCTGCCGCCTCCCGACAGGGAAGAGGTTCGCACCCTGATGAACGAGCATGTCACCAATCTGCACCAGTTTTACGGTGCCTATCTGGGAGCGCGCATTGCCCGTAAACACGTGGGCTGGTATCTGGATGAAGAAGAGGCGGGCCGAGAATTCCGTAAGCACTTCAATGCCCTGGATTGTGCAGACGCACAACTCGAGGCACTCGAAGCGTATTTCGATGGATTAGGTTAACGCATAACTAAAGAGCCGACCGAATATGTTCGAACAAACCCTGACTTCTGATGCATTGGTAACAACTACTCACAATCACGCTGCCGAGCCGACCCAACGCCCCCTGCGTGACTCTGTGCAACAGGCCCTGCGTAACTACCTGGCCCAGTTGAACGGTCAGGAAGTGATTGATCTGTACGATATGGTTCTCTCCGAAGTCGAAGCTCCCATGCTGGACGTGATCATGCAGTACACCCGTGGCAACCAGACTCGCGCCGCCGTGATGATGGGCATCAACCGCGGCACCCTGCGCAAGAAACTCAAGCGTTACGGCATGAACTGATCCCGGTCATTCTGCTGCAGTGCAGACGAAGGCGTATCCCAGCGATGGGATACGCCTTTTTCTATGCTCGGTGTTTACCTGCTCACTCCACCGCCAGCTTGATACCGAGCCCCACGAACAGCCCCCCCATCACGCGATTCAGCCAGGTGGCCACCCGGGCGGGCAATCGTACCTTACGGCTTGCAAACGCGGTGGAAAACGCCAGCAGATGGCACCAGATCATGCCGTTGAGATTGAAGATGCAGCCCAGCACGATGAATGCCATCGCCTTTTGCGGTGAAGCGGGATCGATGAACTGGGGCACAAAAGCGAGAAAGAAGAGCGCCACCTTGGGATTGAGGACATTGGTGAGCAACCCCTGCCGAAAGATGCGCCCATAAGAGAGCGCAGGCAGCGCCACAGCCCCATCCACAGACGTTGAAGTGCCACTCCTCTGCCAGAGCATGGACACGCCGAGATAGACCAGATAGAGCGCCCCCATCAGCTTGATGACGGTAAACAGCTCGGCGGAGGCACTCAACAGGGCAGACAGTCCCAGAGCCGCCGCCAACACATGCACCATGGTACCTGTCCCGATACCCAATGCCGCCATGGACCCTGCACGCCATCCCTGGGAGCCGCTGCGCAGCATGATGAGCAGGGAGTCAGGCCCAGGCATCATGTTCAACAACAGGCCAGAAACGATAAACAGCGCCAGATCGTGGATCCCCAACATACACAGCTCCTTGTACATGAAAGAAACAGTCTATGGATCCTGAAGTACTTGTCACTCCCGTTTCCGGCGATAGTGATTATCAAGGAAGGGAATAGCGTTTGAGCCGGAGATATTTGACGCTCAACCAGGTGAAAAAGAGAGATTGAGCCGTTTGAAAGGCAGTGATACTGGCTGAATAGCAATGTTTATCGATGCAATTGACTGAATTTTTAGCATTATCCAGACTTATTATCTAAAAAATAAATTTCAGGCAATAAAAAACCCCGCTCGAGTGAGCGGGGTTTCTTGTATTGGGTGCCTGGCAGTGTCCTACTCTCGCATGGCGAATGCCACACTACCATCGGCGCTACAGCGTTTCACTTCTGAGTTCGGCATGGGATCAGGTGGTTCCACTGCGCTATTGCCGCCAGGCAAAATCTTAATCCAGAAAGCTGACGTGAATAACGACTGGTCGCTATCACTGAATTAGTAGTTCGCTTGGTATTTGCTACAAGCCTTCGAACACTTCTTGGGTGTTGTATGGTTAAGCCTCACGGGTAATTAGTATGGGTTAGCTCAACGTATCGCTACGCTTACACACCCCACCTATCAACGTTGTGGTCTCCAACGGCCCTTTAGGACCCTCAAGGGGTCAGGGATGACTCATCTCAGGGCTCGCTTCCCGCTTAGATGCTTTCAGCGGTTATCGATTCCGAACTTAGCTACCGGGCAGTGCCACTGGCGTGACAACCCGAACACCAGAGGTTCGTTCACTCCGGTCCTCTCGTACTAGGAGCAACTCCCTTCAATCATCCAACGCCCACGGCAGATAGGGACCGAACTGTCTCACGACGTTCTGAACCCAGCTCGCGTACCACTTTAAATGGCGAACAGCCATACCCTTGGGACCGACTTCAGCCCCAGGATGTGATGAGCCGACATCGAGGTGCCAAACACCGCCGTCGATATGAACTCTTGGGCGGTATCAGCCTGTTATCCCCGGAGTACCTTTTATCCGTTGAGCGATGGCCCTTCCATTCAGAACCACCGGATCACTATGACCTACTTTCGTACCTGCTCGACCTGTCCGTCTCGCAGTTAAGCTGGCTTATGCCATTGCACTAACCTCCTGATGTCCGACCAGGATTAGCCAACCTTCGTGCTCCTCCGTTACTCTTTGGGAGGAGACCGCCCCAGTCAAACTACCCACCAGGCACTGTCCGCGAGCCCGATTCAGGGCCCTGCGTTAGAACATCAAACATACAAGGGTGGTATTTCAAGGACGGCTCCAGCGCAACTGGCGTCACGCCTTCAAAGCCTCCCACCTATCCTACACATGTAGGTTCAATGTTCAGTGCCAAGCTGTAGTAAAGGTTCACGGGGTCTTTCCGTCTAGCCGCGGGTACACCGCATCTTCACGGCGAATTCGATTTCACTGAGTCTCGGGTGGAGACAGCATGGCCATGGTTACACCATTCGTGCAGGTCGGAACTTACCCGACAAGGAATTTCGCTACCTTAGGACCGTTATAGTTACGGCCGCCGTTTACCGGGGCTTCGATCAAGAGCTTCGCTTGCGCTAACCCCATCAATTAACCTTCCGGCACCGGGCAGGTGTCACACCCTATACGTCCACTTTCGTGTTTGCAGAGTGCTGTGTTTTTGATAAACAGTCCCAGCCATCTGGTCACTGCGACTCCCGACAGCTCCATCCGCAAGGGACTTCACCATCAAGAGCGAACCTTCTCCCGAAGTTACGGTTCTATTTTGCCTAGTTCCTTCACCCGAGTTCTCTCAAGCGCCTTGGTATTCTCTACCCGACCACCTGTGTCGGTTTGGGGTACGATGACTTGTAATCTGAAGCTTAGAGGCTTTTCCTGGAAGCAGGGCATCAATGGCTTCCGCACCGTGGTGCGTTCGTCTCGTGTCTCAGTGTTGTGTCTCCGGATTTGCCTGGAAACACCACCTACGCACTTTCACCAGGACAACCGTCGCCTGGCCCACCTAGCCTTCTCCGTCCCCCCATCGCAATTACAAGTCGTGCAGGAATATTAACCTGCTTCCCATCGACTACGCCTTTCGGCCTCGCCTTAGGGGTCGACTCACCCTGCCCCGATTAACGTTGGACAGGAACCCTTGGTCTTCCGGCGAGGAGGCTTTTCACCCCCTTTATCGTTACTTACGTCAGCATTCGCACTTCTGATATCTCCAGCATACCTCTCGATACACCTTCGCAGACTTACAGAACGCTCCCCTACCACTCACGCTTAGCGTGAATCCGCGGCTTCGGTGCCTGGTTTGAGCCCCGTTACATCTTCCGCGCAGGCCGACTCGACTAGTGAGCTATTACGCTTTCTTTAAATGATGGCTGCTTCTAAGCCAACATCCTAGCTGTCTGAGCCTTCCCACATCGTTTCCCACTTAACCAGAACTTTGGGACCTTAGCCGGCGGTCTGGGTTGTTTCCCTCTTCACGACGGACGTTAGCACCCGCCGTGTGTCTCCCGGATAGTACTTACTGGTATTCGGAGTTTGCATGGGGTTGGTAAGTCGGGATGACCCCCTAGCCCAAACAGTGCTCTACCCCCAGTAGTATTCGTCCGAGGCGCTACCTAAATAGCTTTCGGGGAGAACCAGCTATCTCCGAGTTTGATTGGCCTTTCACCCCCAGCCACAGGTCATCCCCTAACTTTGCAACGTTAGTGGGTTCGGTCCTCCAGTTGATGTTACTCAACCTTCAACCTGCCCATGGCTAGATCACCCGGTTTCGGGTCTACACCTTGCAACTAGACGCCCAGTTAAGACTCGGTTTCCCTACGGCTCCCCTATACGGTTAACCTCGCTACAAAATGTAAGTCGCTGACCCATTATACAAAAGGTACGCAGTCACCCCGAAGGGCTCCCACTGCTTGTACGTACACGGTTTCAGGTTCTATTTCACTCCCCTCACAGGGGTTCTTTTCGCCTTTCCCTCACGGTACTGGTTCACTATCGGTCAGTCAGGAGTATTTAGCCTTGGAGGATGGTCCCCCCATATTCAGACAGGATGTCACGTGTCCCGCCCTACTCGATTTCACATCAAGGTCGTTTTCGTGTACGGGGCTATCACCCTGTATCGCCGGCCTTTCCAGGACCGTTCCACTAACTTCCAAGATGCTTAAGGGCTAATCCCCGTTCGCTCGCCGCTACTGAGGGAATCTCGGTTGATTTCTTTTCCTCGGGGTACTTAGATGTTTCAGTTCTCCCGGTTCGCCTCGCTACGCTATGTATTCACGCAGCGATACCTAGCTTATGCTAAGTGGGTTTCCCCATTCGGAAATCCGTGA